>CP070692.1:4696813-4697844 GCA_020353215.1 Deltaproteobacteria bacterium | reverse complement strand
ATCGAGCACAGGAAGATGATCGTGGAGTTATTGTTGGCCAGGTGTGCCAACAACGATTTCGTCAAATGGCTGGCTGCCCAGTTCGGTATTGAAGCGCCAATGCTGGAGACCAAAGACGACGACTGCATCCTTTGTGGGCTTTGCGTTCGGATGTGCGAGAGAATAGGTGCTCGGGCAATTGACTTTTCCGGCCGGGGCACGCGAATGGAGGTGGCAATCCCCTTCGACAAATTCTCGGAAGCATGTGTCGCTTGCGGCGCCTGTGACTTTATCTGCCCCACCGGCCACATCAAACTCTCCGAAATAACAGAAAAAGAAATCAGACCCATACCATCTGAATATGATGAAGGCTTGAGAGGCCGAAAACCTATCTATGTCCCCTATGCGCAGGCAGTACCCAACATCCCGGCCATAGATAGGTCCAAGTGTGCCCACTTTCTTACCGGTGATTGTAAGATCTGCGCCGACTTCTGTCCCAGCGGCGCCATAGACCACACCCAAGTGGACGAAGAGGTGGAAATTGAGGTGGGCGCCATCGTTTTAGCCTCTGGCTGTCAGGTATTCGACCCGGGTGACCGCGATATCTACGGCTACAACAAATCACCTAATGTAGTGACTAGCCTGGAATTTGAACGAATCCTAGCCGCAACTGGTCCATACAGTGGGCATTTGGTCAGACCGTTCGATGAAAAGGAACCAGAGAAAATTGCCTGGATTCAGTGTGTGGGCTCCAGGGATGTCCATCCAGGGACCAAACCGTATTGCTCAGCAGTTTGCTGCACCTATGCCATAAAAGAAGCCATTGTGGCCAAAGAGCATAGCAAGGACTCACTTGACACGGCCATATTCTACATTGATGTGCGAACCCAGGGAAAAGACTTTGACAGATACTACAACCGGGCCAAAGAGGCAGGCGTTCGCTTCATCAAATCCAAAATCAGTAACATTGTCCAAGTAGATGATACTGGAAACCAACTTATTCGCTACACCGACGAAACTGGCAGGAGGGTTGAAGAAGAATTTGACATGGT
>CP070692.1:4695669-4696713 GCA_020353215.1 Deltaproteobacteria bacterium | reverse complement strand
TCCTATCATTTGTCATTTTATTCATTGAAAAACCAACCGTTCGCAATATTGAAAATCTGCGTAGAACTTTTTATTAAGTGTAATTTTTTGTTTTCGCGTATCTAGATAACCTTTCAACCAAACGACAAACCAGAATGGTGAGCAATGGTATAGGGTTTGGTAACGGCCTTAGAGCCATGAACCCGGTTAATGTACTGTGGATTTTGTGAAACATGGTTAAGGAGGTGAGGTTATGAAAGATGTGGAGTATTTTGCCCCAACAGCAATTGAAGAGGCGGTAAAGCTGCTCGCCGAGTATGGCGATAGGGCCACCGTCTTGGCTGGAGGTACGGATCTCGTTCCCAGAATCAACTATTACGATTTGAAGCCGGAGGTTTTACTCTATATTGGGGGACTGAGTTTAGACTATATCAAGGAGGAGGAGGGGAAACTGGTGATCGGAGCTGCCACACCGACCGCCAAGCTGGCTTCCGATGCTATTGTGGCTGAAAATGCTAAAGCGCTGGCTGAGGGAGCGAAGCTGTCTGGCAGCGTTGCTACGCGAAATGCCGCCACAATAGGCGGTAACCTTGCGAACGCTTCCCCCGCCGCGGACCTGGCCACGCCCCTTTTGGTCATGGACGCAGAGCTGCATGTTACCGGAGCAGGGGGAAAGAGAACGGTAGCTATTAAGGACTTCTTCACTGGGTCTGGCGAGACGGTACTCGAGCCGAACGAGCTTGTCACCGAGATCCACATCCCGCCCCTGAAGGGTAAAACCGTCTTCCTTAAGCTCGGTCGGCGCAAGGCGATGACACTCTCGGTGGTGAACGTGGCCGTTCATCTCCATATGGCCAAAAAAACGTGCGCTGAGGCACGTATTGCCTTAGGGGCCATGGCGCCGACGCCATTACGTTGCCTAAAGGCCGAAGAGATGCTCAAGGACAAAGTTCTCGACGAGGCCTTAATTAGCAATTGTGCTGCCGAAGCCGTGGCCGAGAGCAATCCCATCGATGACCAGCGCGCGACCGCATGGTATCGTCGGAAGGCGGGCACAGCGCTTGT
>CP070692.1:4694525-4695569 GCA_020353215.1 Deltaproteobacteria bacterium | reverse complement strand
AATGAGGTGGCACGTAAGCTTAGGAGGAAGCATGACTGACCAAAACTACTCAGATTCGACGGCCGTCTTATGGCGGGGCTTCCGTCATAGATGGCGATTCAACCACCGGGCCAATCGTATGGGCAGCTTCGTGGAACACAGACGCGGCGAGGACGGCTCGTGGCGCGCATTTGTCGTACATGCAGCCGCATCCGGCTCAGCCCCTGACAAAGGTGCCTTCACCACCTTCTACACCAAGATCAAGGCCAGTGGCGTAAGCTTCCAGGCTGGTTTTTGTGAGTTGCTGATCTCCACTGTCGAGGAGAAACTTGTGGTCATCAACGCTTCGGTCAGCGTGGAGCTGGCACCCGAGCTGGTGGGGGCGGACGTTCGCACCGTCGTCTTAAATGGGTTCGATATGCACGCCGCGCGCGATGCCGATAAGCTGATGACGTTGGTCCTCGAGGTCACGGACCCAACGCAGGCTGACGGGACGTCGGTTGAATTCAAGATCAGGGGGGGCTTCAGGGTGGATTGCAGCTCTCCGGAATGTGACGAAGCCATCCTTACCGACGAGAATAGCATCCGGGAACGGATTGATCACAAGTGGACCGACTCGATGGAAGAGCTGTATAGGCACTTAGAGCGAAAGTACGAAACGTTACCCCCGCAGATCGCCACGCACCAGGAGACGGACCTCTGGGGTTCTAATGACCCTGCATTTGAAAACCCAAATCACGACCAGGTTCTCGTGTCTGACGTCGTGCCGCCCCTGGACGAGGTTGTCTACTACAGGCTCTTCGTCCACTATCTGATTGTAGCTGGCGAGGATCAGATCCTGAACGTCAGCCTCTTGGACGAGCCACGGTCAAAGGAGTACCGGTGGGACACGAAGACGGAACTGAACCTGGAGGACGAGAACGTAAAGCCGCAGACCGTCGAAATCAAAGGCGAGGAAGGCTACAAAGGCGGCGTCCTGGCGTTCAAGCAGGTTGCCATGTCGCTCCACCGCGATTTGTCTGAGGATGGTAGCATTAAACCGTGGCGGCACGCCAAGGCCATGCA
>CP070692.1:4693332-4694425 GCA_020353215.1 Deltaproteobacteria bacterium | reverse complement strand
ACCGATTCAATACTGCGGCTGCGTATCTTCTTACCCATCACCCGGCAGCAAAATGTACACCTGTGAGGACAGCCTCGAGCAGACATTATAGGCAAAATTCTCTTGCCCCGTCTGAAGAGACCGTGGGCTTGGGTACCTGAAAAATAGGTAACTAAGTCCATCCAATGAAACGCGGGCCACGGCAGGGCATCCAGATCCTCGGCCGAAAGGAAGGGGGATCTCTCAGTCAAAACGATTTCATGGTCTATCTCAAATGCGAGATTTCTTACCTCCCTCAAAGAGGCGGATGAAATCGCCCGGTCTCTGAGCCGTCTGCAAAGGTCAAGGAAGGTCTTCTCACTCTCACCGACAAGCACATAGTCTACTGAGCGCTCAACCACGACCTCCCTGGGAAGGCTGGACGGGTGTGGTCCACCAAAGATAATGGGGACGCCGGGAAGAATCTCTTTAATCCTTGCAGACGCACGAAGCCCACCCAAATAGCCAGGTGTTACCGCACTCACACCGACAATTTCCGGGTTAAATGCCAAAAGCTTCTGGAAGGCGTGTCTATCAATCCTGGCGTCAAAGAGCCTCCCCTCAAAGCCGTTCTGTTCCATAACTGCTATCAGGTACAGAGGTCCCAGCGCTGGGGTCGTGTTTTCATCGGATATGTATGGGACATACAAGCCAACTCTCACGCCTTCCCTCCAATGGCCACAATTGACAGGAGAGGTGCCCATCCACGCCCTAATGGCATTGTGCCCAGTACCTTGTCAAGGGCGGGGGTAAGGCCGAACCAATGAAACTTGGTTTCCACCCAGAATCCGGCCCTTTGAAACGACCGAATTAGACCCAACGAATCTATCCCGTTTTCCTGCCACTCAGTTAGATTATATAATTCTTGGGTTATCTCCTCGCTGGCTTTTCGATACTTTGACTCAGCATTGTGAAATCTCCTATACAACTGAAGCAGCGGACGGAACCGTCTGCTGAAGGCAACATCCAAATCGTGATCGGAGTAAAATACTCCCCCCGGCTTGAGCACTCTGGCCACTTCGGAGACTAAATCTTCAAAGGCATAAAGATGATGCAGTACCGCAAAACAAGTGAT
>CP070692.1:4692126-4693232 GCA_020353215.1 Deltaproteobacteria bacterium | reverse complement strand
GATCCGGCTCCCCATCGCCATGCCACTCTGGCAATTACTGGTCCTCGGCGCTCTGGCTCTGATCGGCAGCAATTTGATCAGTTATTCCACTGCCCGTGCAGAGAGCTTAGGGATCCGGCTGGATGTGTCGACCCCGGCCAACAGTCTCGCTAACAAAGGGACGAGGACCACCATCACGGTTCTTTCCTGCTTTGGCACCTTGTTCTGGCCGCCCATGCCGATAGTGTCGATCATTTACTTGGCCTTGTATATAAACCTGTTGGTTATAAAACGACTATTTCAAGTCTCCAAGTTGGCCCCCGTTCATCCGGGGGTAGCGGATAGGAAGGATGCCTGACAAAGGGCGGTATATTCGCAAGAGTTTCCCATCGTAATCGTGTGAGGTAAGCCAAATGCTGGATATTGGCGTCATCCATGGTCGATTTCAGGTCTTGCACAACGATCACCTCAAGTACTTGATGGCAGGAAAGGAGCGATGTCGGCACCTGGTTGTTGGTATCACCAACCCGGATCCGACCCAGACCAGAGAGGATGCCGCTGATCTCAAGCGTAGTAGCCCAGCAGCCAATCCCTTGAACTATTTCGAGCGCTACATCATGGTCCGGGATGCCATTTCCCAGGAGGGTATATCCCTCGTAGATTTTTCCGTGGTACCTTTTCCCATTAACATGCCGGAGTTGTATAAATACTATGTCCCGATCGACAGCACATTCTTTCTGACCATTTACGATCAATGGGGAAGGCGAAAGCTCGAGTTGTTTGAATCTTTGGGACTGAAGACAGAAATACTTTGGGAGAGACCGCTTCATAAAAAAGGATTGAGCGGGGCTGATATTCGGAAGCGTATGGTTGTTGAAGAACCTTGGGAAGCTCTTGTTCCCCCCAGCACCCGGCTTTTGATGAAAAAATGGGGGATCCCTGAGCGACTCAGGAAGGTTCAACAACAATCATCCTCATGAATTGTATTAGAAGGGATTCATTTGTCGGAGGCATTGCTACACCTGCCGTTGATCGATTCAAAATCTTTGATAAAGGACAAACACTGGTCCCATCATCCGTTTCACTCAATGTTAATCGATTTGCAGATTCTGCGGAAATGGTGGCCG
>CP070692.1:4690907-4692026 GCA_020353215.1 Deltaproteobacteria bacterium | reverse complement strand
CCTGGATGCTGGTCATCGTGATTTGTCCTTATCCAGGAAGTGAGTATACTCATAGCAGCGAACAACTGCGTAGCTTGTGTAGAGCCTGAAACCGTGAGCGCTTGTCTCACCGATGTCCAAACACAAGGAGGGTAAGATGACCCAGTTTTACAGAAAAATGGCGGACGTGAAAATTGCAATTGCTTTTCTTCTACTTGGCCTCCTATTCTCTCTATACCTGTTTCCTACAGACGCCGACAATTTCAGAGCCAGAGGCGAACCCGCTCATGCCAAGATCCAACGGGAATACCAGAAAGATGAATTCATCGCCATTGTCGAGCAGTGGGGAAAACACACCGGAAGTGTACAAAGTGCTGTTCAACACTACCAGGCGCACCTGCTCAAGCTCGATATTGCCTTTCCGGTAGTCTACGTCATCTTCTTGCTCAGTGCGATCGCCTGCCTGACTAACGCCCCCCAGAAAGGGCCGAGCCGGTGGACCCTGGCGCTGTTCTTGCTGCCAGTTGCCGGGGGCATATTCGATCTGGCAGAGAACTATATGCACATCACTATGCTGCAAGGGGCGCGAACCGCGGAAGACCTCCACGCCAACGTCTCGGCTGACTCAGTTCGCCTGTCTTTTACGTTTACGATGCTAAAGCTCTCACTGTTGCTTCTTCCCCTCTTGGTGGCGGTGCTCGTCAGTTTGTACCATCGGTTCTTTGAGATGGACCAGCAGTTCCCGGGAGGTATGAAGGCATTTCATAATCCGGAGCTCGGGGCGATATTTAGAGACGAAAAGCGCTTTTCCGACAAACGGAAAGAAGAAATCAAAGCGGAATTGCAGGAAAAGCTGGATAATCTAGAAGTCAGACTAGAGGCCGAGAAAGATGAAAAACGACAGAATGAAATAGGAGAGAAGATAAGAGAAATCAAAAAGGTACTAAGGCTCATAGACATCCATACTCGACAGTTGGATGTAGTGATCGAAAGAGAAAATGCGAGAACCAAGCAGCGCCGAAAGCAGGCTGCCGAAGAGCTTACGGTAGCACTCAAAGCCAAAGCATTGTCCAGGTCGCAGGAGGAGTACAAGCAGCAACTGGCGAACGAGAAACGAAGGCCCGTCGGCTTAGCTTTCTC
>CP070692.1:4689682-4690807 GCA_020353215.1 Deltaproteobacteria bacterium | reverse complement strand
CAATCCGGTCCCGAAGAATGACTGATCACCTTGAATCAATTCTGAATGGACCAGAACGGGTGAGACTGTCTGGGAGCGTTCGGCCAAGCGCACTGTCGGGGCAGGGCCTTTATGGTCGTCGAGTTCCCCGGCCGCAGTGATTTTGCATGGGACGCTCCCGATGCTTTCAAAGCAGATGGCGGCTGGATTGGTTAAACCCGTAAATGGGTCATAATGACCCCCATCACGAAATACGCTCGGGATATCCCCATGCGCTTGATGAGGAGACGAAACTGAAGAGACTGCATGGCACGAAACCCCATTTTTTGCCTGCTTGCAGCAGTCGCAGGTCGATGAGCACATGGCGTTTGCTGTGACAGCACTCGGGATCACAAGGGATAAAACCGAAATCACTGCGAGGATTTTAGATGAGAGTTTCCGAAAAGCCATACCGATTCCGTATTTCAATCATAGTTACGTGCAATATATGCCTCTTCTTTGGGTTTGTCAACAATAAAGAATCCGGTCTTTTTTTTGACACGATTTATCGAACCATCATCTCCTTCGCCTGGATCATTACTCCCTCCTCTACATTGACACCCACCCTCAGGGCCTTGAGACCTCTCACCCCGGGGAGATCCTCGATATCAAGAAACTCAAGATCATCCAACAGGCTTCCCTTCGCCTGAAGATACTCGATATGGCGTTGCGTCTCCAATCCTTCATCAGCCTGGGAGTAGACGACGGCGATACGGCCGGGTTGGGTGAGTCTATCACGAGTTCCCTTGACTACGGCCTTATCGATTCGGGATTTGATGATCTCATGCCTGACATCGTAAGCACCATCCACATCAAAACGCTTCTCGTCGTAACGGAACCGGATAGAGAGCGGGGTGTGATTCACCAGAATGAGATGGCAGGTATCCAAAGGTACCTTCAGTTCCGGTTTAATTCGTTCGGTGTTCCAGGCCATCCCGCAAGCCACTATGAGTTGCCAGAGAGCAAGGTTTTTGAGGTAAAACGTGTTCAGCTTGCCGGTCTCCGTCATGGACGCACCAACATAGATAATATAATCAACCCCGTCAGTCTTGTGTTTCTCAAAGTAATGCGGGAAGACAGATTGAGCATCGGACTGCTCTTTGTCCA
>CP070692.1:4688456-4689582 GCA_020353215.1 Deltaproteobacteria bacterium | reverse complement strand
GAGGAAAACGCCCGTCTGTGGCCGGATTACTCGGGCCTTCCTAAGAATGTCCCGATTCACGTTACCGGCAATCCCCGAGGGGATATGCTTCGTCCTGAAATCACCGACTATTTTGCGGACGAGGCAGAACAACTGCGCGCGGCTTACGGAGATTTTATCCTTCTCAACACTAATTTTAGCAATGTAAATGCCTTTTATCCCATCCTGAATCTCTTTCTTCCAGCAGGCAAGCCCGGTGAAGAGCCACGATTTGGTCGCGGAGCTGTCGGAATGAGCCGGAAGTACGCCGAAGGCTTGCGGAATCACAAACAGGCAGTTTTTGAAGACTTCCAGCGGCTTATTCCGGCCTTAGAAAAAGACTTCCCCACCAGCAAAATTGTTGTCAGACCCCACCCCACCGAGAGCCAAGAAATCTACCATGAAATCGCATCTCAATGCAGCCGGGTATGGGTCCGTAACCAGGGTAACGTGGTACCCTGGCTTATGGCCGCCAAAGCCCTTGTCCACAATGGCTGCACCACCGGGATAGAAGCCTATCTTTTGGGTGTTCCGGCCGTTTCCTATCAGGCAACGTTCAGCGAGTACTATGATTGCGGCTATTATCGGCTGCCTAATTCTCTGAGTCACCAGTGCCGCAATTATGATGACGTAGTGATGACGCTCAGAAAGGTCTTGTCAGGGGACCTCGGCGCCGCTGGGGGAAAGGAGCGCAGGGAGCTCATGGAATATTATCTGACAGCCCGGGACGGCCCCTTTGCCTGTGAGCGAATTCTCGATGCACTGGAAGAAGTTGTAAAGGATCGCCCCCGCCTCACGGAACCCGCCCTGAAAGATAGGCTTTACGGGCGCTTCATGGCTGCCAAGCGCCGCGCAGTGAAGCGCGTCAAGTCTTACGCGCCAAAATCAAAATACCGGCCCGAATTCCAGCGCCACCGTTATCCGGGTTTTTCCCTGGATGAATTGTCAACCGCACTTTCCCGTTTTCAAGGTTTGCTTGGCCAAACAGAAGAACTTGCCGTAGAACAGCTCTCCGATTACATCTTTCGGATCACCCGCCAAGGAAACGCATAAACCTTCCGACGGCCGGAAACTCTTCTTGCGTAACGCTACCTATTTCTCTTCCAGC
>CP070692.1:4687225-4688356 GCA_020353215.1 Deltaproteobacteria bacterium | reverse complement strand
AAATTTATTTCAAATTGAAAAACCATGGCCATCTTCATATTGGACATCAGCCACGTAAGGTACTTCTTTCCCACTTTACCGAGCCAATTTTCAGCCGTCGTGACGATCTCTTTGGTAAACGCCTTGAACACCACCAGTTCGCCCACAGATTTCATGTTTTCCACAAAGGCGTAAATCTGGTGTTCCTTTGTGCCCTCGCCAGGGACTTTCTTGCCAAAGGCCTTTTTCACTATAATTGATCCTATAACCCCCAAAACAATGCCTATCACTACTGCGATGAGCGCCATGTCCATTTTTCATCTCCCATTATTTCATATGCAGGGCCCAATTAACTAAATTTTCGTCAGTTTGTCAAAGAAAACAACGCCGGGGCAGCGTTGTTTAGGTGGTAAGTTAGAAAGCTAGGATGCTAGGATGCTAAGAGGCTGGGAAGCTGGGAGAGTGTATCAGAGGACACACGACAGGGGTCGGTTTACCTCATAAACGCATAAGCTAAGAGGCCGGTAAGTGGATTGCTTATTTTGACAGGTAACTGTCTTCGAGGGCCTTAACCAAATTGGTCATGGTCACAAAATAGGGTGTCGGGACGCCTTTGGCACGGCCATACTCCACGATCTTCCCGCCCAAGAAATCTATCTCCGTAGGCGTCTTATTGGCCAGGTCGTAACACATGGAATCCTTGTGCGCCTTGGCCTTCTCCAGATAGCCCATGGACGCTTCGATATAGTTCTCCCCCAGGTCATAACCCATGGCCTCGGAGACGGCCATCGCCTCATTGAAACAGGCATCGGCTATTTCTCTGACGGGTGGGTATTCCAGGATCTCTCCAATGGACCTGTCGGTGACGGCACATATGGAGGAGAGTGAGCATTTATGAATCATCTTTCTCCACACATGGAGTTTGATGTCATCCACAAACTGTGTGTCCAAACCTCCTTCCGTCAGCACTCTGGCTAATTCCAGGCCCAGTTCCCGATTGTCATCTGTCAGGGCACCCAGATAGTTGGGTCTGTTGAAAAAGGCCACTTCCACCTCACCCGGCGCTTTCAATGACACGCCAAAGTTGAGAGACATGCGGAAGGCAGCATCAGCCCCAAATTCCTCTGCAACCACATCCTCAGTGCCCAGGCC
>CP070692.1:4685980-4687125 GCA_020353215.1 Deltaproteobacteria bacterium | reverse complement strand
CACTCGCAACGGGACGATCGGTGTAGCTCCGATGCGGTTGGTCCTGGAGCACAAGGATTCCCAGTCGAGCCTGAAAGAGATAGCCAAGCAGCTGCACGTCAACCTGGTTGTTGACGGTTCTATTCACAAGCAGGACAGCATGATCAGCGTCTCGCTTCAGCTGGTGGATATGCGTAGTGGAAAAAACTTATGGGCTGACCGCTGGACCGAGAATCTGACCAGTCTGACGCACGTCAAGGAATGGCTGGCCGAGGGAATAGCCTCAGCTCTTGACATCGATTCTTTTCGGGTCCAAGCATCCGGGATAGGTCAACCCGACGCCGCCAACCCGGCAGCCTATGACTACTATCTCCGTGGCAAGTTTACCTTCCAAAGCAAGATCAACGAAGCTGATGTGGAAGCCGCGTTGGGTTTGTATCGCAAGGCATTGGAGTTAGACCCCACGCTTCTTTCCGCACGCGAGGGGATTGCTATTGTGTTGATGTATCAGAGTGAGTATGATTCAGCCAACGTCGAACTTGAAGCAGCTCTATTGGAGGCACGAGAGCGAAAGTTGTTGGCAAGTGAAGCGCGCATCCATCGCTTGTTGGCAGCTGTACGGGAGAGGCAATACCATTACGGTAACGCGCTGGAGAACGCGAATCGGGCGCTGAAAATATCACAGCAACTGAGTGATCGGGCCGGCGAAGCGGCGGCACTCAGACGAATCATCTCTGTCTACAGAACGCAATCGAGGTTTGCCGAGGCTCTCGTTCTCTCGGGCCAGATGATAGCGATAAGCCGGCAGCTCGATGATCTTCATACCACTGTTCAGACATTGACTACAATGGGGCGTGTATACAACGAAATGGGTTTCCCGGATAGTGCTCTGGTGCCCTGGAATAAAGCTCTTTCCTTAGTGCGTGAATATGGAAACAAAGATCGCGAGGCCTGGCTGCTGAATAGTATCTCGCACGCACACATATTCAAAGGTGAATTCGATGAGGCTTTGGAAAGCTGCAGTACCGCCTTGGACATATACACTACTCTTGGAAATCGCGAAAAAGCAGGATCGGTATTAAGCACCATGGCACATGCGCTTTTGGCGCAGGGTGATTACCTACGGGCAAAGGAATGTTATGGAAAAGCGGCCGACTTGTACGAGG
>CP070692.1:4684734-4685880 GCA_020353215.1 Deltaproteobacteria bacterium | reverse complement strand
TTTGTTCTCCAGCAGAAGTCATGCCGGATTGGGGTCAGACGGGTAGTCTTCCTTCTTCCTGCAACCAAATTTAATGCTTTGATACCATAGACAAAAGCTGACAAGCAAGACGAAAAGCCGTCCGGAGAGTAGACCTATCCAACGTAAACTTCATGTTTGCCAGATTCCGGGTTATTCCGCGCCTTCTATCGTCGTCATCCAAGTAAGTGTTGATATTGACGAGAAATGCAGACTTACCTTGATCACTGGAAAGTTTAGATCTCATCCCTTAATGCACACTTGGCTGGAATTCAATCTGGGACAAGATATGGCGGTCTGTCAACGAGTGCTTGCCTGCAAAACCCTCAGCCGGAGGGAACCAGAAGGAAAGTGAGATGGGGTGGGCAGTATGAAGGGGTGGGGCAAGGCTACCAAGATCGCCGATCAACTACGTTCCCACTGTTGTCGGTTCGAGCGTGAGAGGGTTCTCTTCGGTCTCGGCCAGGTTAATAAGACGTTTTGAGAATTGCCTACAATCAAGACAGGCGTCTTCGTATTCCTTAGTTTCAACGACATTCAGCAATTGTGGAACGAGATACAACCTCTGCATTATCAGCTTATGTGGGCATTTCCCTTCACTAAAAAGCAAACAAGAGCTGAGACGACGTTCTATCATTGCACTCATCCCATCATTTTGGATGTTCAGGATTGACAAAAGGCTAAACTCGCTGAGTTGATAACTTCCCAGTCAGTTATGAGTTCCCTGGTTTCAGCTAGCTGTCAAAGCTCTTACCTTTCCTTAGGGCAACAGCCGTGCCAAGCAGAAGGTTGGTAAAGAATTCATTGTCAACTATTTAATATTAAATGATATTTCTTATTCAGATGGAAGTAATGCGAGGATAACGTATTCCCCCCCCATTAGAAAATCGTCAACTAGGTTGCCACGATTTGGGACATATTCCATAAAATACTTTACTATCCGGGAAGTTAAGAGGGGGAAACTAGGTTACCAGGTCGGCGACAACTTAGTTGACAAGAGGAATAGGCAGCTGGAAGGACCTGTAAGACTAGTTGTTTTTTAATTTAAGCAAAGGGCAGAGTGTAATTCCGATCGACCCATATGAATCCCTATCTTAGCGCCAGGACAATCAACTTAACATCCATAGC
>CP070692.1:4683477-4684634 GCA_020353215.1 Deltaproteobacteria bacterium | reverse complement strand
CAACACCTTGATTTCAGCTTGTGGCGTTTTTTCGTTCTAAAAACTATGCGACGCAGATAGAATATCCAGATTCATGAAATCTGGATTTCACACGGTGGAGGGCCCGTGTTCGGATTCATTCTTATTTCCGCCATCACAGTGATGCACATTTACGTCTTCTGGCGTGCCGCCTCGGTGCCCGTTCTTAAGCGGTACGTTTCCAGAAAGCTTCTCATCGGGGCAGGCCTGGTTCTCTGGGCTGGCTTTTTCTTGGGCCGCGTCTACGGTCACCACGGCACAGGCTCCCTTGCTAAGACCCTGGAGTTGCTCGGCATGAACTGGATGGCCGTGCTATTCCTTCTCTTTGTCTGCCTTTTTGCGATGGACTTCGTCACCGGGTTCGGCTTTCTCGTGCCCAGGCTAGCGCCTTCGTTACGAGGCATAGCGTTGGTTGCCGGTGTGGTGCTTTCGGTGGTCGCACTTGTCCAGGGCCTGCGGCCGCCGGTGGTGCAAAACTATGAGGTGTATTTGTCCGGTCTTGCCGATGAGATGGATGGCACGGTGCTCGTAGCCATGTCCGACCTGCACCTTGGTTCGTTACTCGGCAAGCGGTGGCTGCAAGCGCGCGTCGCCCAGGTGCAGGCGCAGCAACCTGACCTCGTGGTCCTACTCGGAGATCTCTTCGAAGGGCACGGCAAGCCCCAAAGCGAACTGCTTCCGGTCTTGCGCCGCCTTTCTGCACCTCTCGGTGTCTGGGTTGTCCCTGGCAACCACGAGTTCCACCATCGTCACAATGGGAGTACGCTTCTGATCGAGGAGGCCGGCTTCCAGTTACTGCGCAACCGCTGGGTTGAAGTTCGACCCGGCCTGGTCATGGTTGGCGTAGACGATCTTACAGCCATCCGCCGCTCTGGTCAGGACGGCGATCCCATTTCGAAGGCACTCGCGGGTCGACCTTCGGGTGCAACCATCCTTCTCTCTCACACACCGTGGCAGGCCGACAAAGCAGCGAAATCCGGAGTAAGCCTGATGCTTTCTGGCCACACCCACGGAGGGCAAATTTGGCCTTTCGACTATCTGGTTAAACGCGTCTACCCGCTGCTTGAGGGGCGGTATGAAGTGGACGGCATGACGGTCATCGTCTGTCGCGGTACGGGCACCTGGGGACCCCGTATGCG
>CP070692.1:4682215-4683377 GCA_020353215.1 Deltaproteobacteria bacterium | reverse complement strand
GGAAGACGAGGCGGAAAAGGAGCGCGTGCGCAAGCTCAAGGATCCCACTTCGGCGTTGAAGAGGATCGCCATCCGGAACGCTGTGGACAAGGCACTAGAAGTCTACGGCGCCGAACCGGAGCACCGCTTTGGCATGTCCGACGACGATCCAAAGAACGTGAACCTAATCATCAAGGCCATGTGCGACTGCAAGAGGAAGTATCTCGATAAGCATCTCGATAAGCGGTTTTTTGTCATCGACACCCACAAAGGAGAGATGGTGAAGCTGGAAGTCTTCCCCGTCGACCATCCCGTCACGGGAATGGCCGCTAGGGGTGAAGTCGTGGGCTAACAACGGCAGGCGGCTTGTTCAAGCACTGTGTAACCGAAGACTTTTTCGGGTGCTCGTGGGGTGCAAAAATTCATCCCAGCGCAAACTCCTTTGCCAAAGAGAGACGTATTTCGTTTCATCATAGATATTCCGCCATTAGAGGTAATTGCGGATTATTGGACTTGTGGCAGGCAGGAGTGTCCTAGTGAAGTGCGTATGGTAAATTCCGGATCATAAGAGTATTTCTGGGTGGCCCTCTTTTCCTCATTTCGTTTTTTGCATGCCTGGTCAAAGCAGAAGACGACGATGCACTTGTCTTCTCCGTCTTGCTTGTGGTGGGAACATTCCTGTTTAACCTGGCCATGTCACTGCCATACTCAGTACATCTCTCTAAAGAGGTTGTGAAAATCAAGGAAAGCCTATGTGATCAGTGCAAGGCGAAAATAGCAAATGAAGACTGATCTAACAAGCAGATGCAGTCGGTCCTAGCTGACGCTCGGCCGCTGATCCGCAACGCCAATCCGGCAGGCCTAAATGCCCTTCCCTATTAACAAAACCCCTCTTGACTTTTCTTTCGTGCAATATTGAGCAAAGGCAGATAGAAGAAAGCCACCGAGCGGGCTCGAACCGCTGACCTAGGGTTTACGAAACCCTTGCTCTACCAACTGAGCTACGGTGGCAGGAAATTGCGAAAGACCGGCCCAAAGCTAAGGCGGGGCGCAGATCTAACCTCCCTGTTTCTTAGCCTTCTCTATATCCTCCTTCTCCCTTTCCTTCTGTTGGAGAATGGTATTCAGAAGTTCTGCCGCACTGGGGTCAAATTCCTTGATAACCTCATGTTGAGCCCACGCC
>CP070692.1:4680941-4682115 GCA_020353215.1 Deltaproteobacteria bacterium | reverse complement strand
GACGTCTTGGTGATGTCCATTGGCCAGGGCCATACAGCCTATGGGCGTTATGCCAGGGGAATCGGTCTCAACCCCATCAACATCCTTCCGCTGGAGTTGGAATCGGGTTCTGGCGCTCCGTTTTTCACCGCTGGACCCGTTGCCATCAAGAAAACTGGGCAATCCATAAAGGTGGCCCACACAGACGGCAGTCGGATTCAACACGGAAGGAAGATTGCCTTATCCGTTGGTTTGACAGAGCTTTCCCATGAGCCAGCGCACGAAAGACATGGGCTTGGTATGTGGGAATTTCCCCTCACCCTCCCCATCCCAGAAGGCTATGACCGGAAAGAGAGGGATTTCTATCCCCCTCATGACCACAAAGACTATCGCTGGGCCATGGTGGTGGACTTGGACAAGTGTATAGGCTGCGGTGCCTGCTCTGTTGCCTGCTACGCAGAAAACAACCTAGGTGTCGTTGGAGAGCAGCGAGTCCTTCAAGGTAGGGAAATGGCCTGGCTCCAGATCCAGCGTTATGAAGACCCAGAGCGTCGTGGAAAAATCACCTTTCTTCCCATGCTCTGCCAACACTGCGACAATGCTCCCTGTGAGTCTGTTTGCCCGGTCTACGCCCCGCACCATTCCAAGGAAGGCTTGAATAACCAGATCTACAACCGCTGCATAGGCACCCGTTTTTGCTCCCAGGACTGCCCCTACAAAGTACGACGATTCAACTGGTTCGTGTGGGAGTGGCCGGCACCGCTCAATTTGCAGCTCAATCCCGACGTCACTGTTCGCACCAAGGGCGTCATGGAGAAATGCTCTTTCTGTATTCAGAGGATCAAGGACGCTCACAATAAGGCAAAAAATGAGGGCAGAAAAATCCTGGACGGGGAAGTTACGCCCGCCTGTTTGCAGACCTGCCCTACCGGGGTTTTTACCTTTGGCAACCTGATGGATGTGGAAAGCGAAGTAAGGAAGAAAGTCGCAGACAAGAGAGCGTACCAGGTGATGGGATACCTGAACGCCAAACCTGCAGTGATCTACTTGAAGAAGGTGGTACAGGAGATATGAGCGAGTCGCCTCAACTGACATATGGTGAGATCGACCGCACTGTACTTGACACCTTGCGCCTTCCCTCTGGCGGCTACTGGCTGGTTATCATGGTACTCATCCTGGGGGTGCTTGTAGGAGC
>CP070692.1:4679660-4680841 GCA_020353215.1 Deltaproteobacteria bacterium | reverse complement strand
GCGGGATGCTCCGGCTCGCAGAGAAGGCCGAGTGTGTGCGGTGCCTGCCCGCATGCCCAAGCCGTATTCCAAAACACAGGTGCAAACCCGATCACTGATTTCTCATCAACGCGCTCTGGCGAGACCAGTAGCAGCACATTTCCACCAGTCCCGAGATACTCGACCGTTGCCTGCTCCAGTGACTGAACAACCCGTATCGGAGAAACGTTGGACGAAAAATCCGCTGCCGCTCGCTGCGGGTAAACCCAAATGTCCCAATCATTGGCGTAGTCGGTACCATCGAGCCATACTTCCAGATTTAGTTTGGCTGGGGCATCAATTTCTGTAAGCGGCACTGCAACCTCGCCCAGCAGCGTTAGTTGACCAGTCGGGATCTGCTTGGTGGGGAGATCTCCATCAGCGATTTTCTTGCCTTTATTGTCCATGAGCATCCAGTGCAACGGCGTATCAATAAGGTCTGTGGGACCATAATGCGTTACCTCGATCGTTGCCGTGAATATTTCGTTTAAGGTAAAAACACGTTTGGCCATTCTTGCCAGCGGGACTGTCTCGCAGGCAAATCGGCGGAATTCAGTCGCAGTCACATACGGCTTTGAATCCCAGAACGCATCGAGGACACCGACCAAAGCCGTGCCCTGACCCGAAAAATCATGCAGGTCCAGCAATTGAAAGCCGCCCATGCCGCTCGTACGCAGCGCCGATTCGATTTCTTCCTTGTAACACAGTGTTTGCAGCTTCCCGGAGGCCATAAGGAAATCCCGAGCACAGCCACCCATATGGTTGGCTTCCAGAAAATCGCGAAAGATCTCGAAGTTACGTGCCTTCAAGAAACCAGTGTACTTCGGGATCTCTTCGAAGTTCGGGTAGACGCACCATTGGCCGATCTCGTGGCTGATAACCGGTACCTTGAACCGCGCCACGGAGTGACGATAGTCGGCTGCCGTGTCCGGCGGATGGGCATGTATCCGCGATCGAAGTTGCTCCTCCCAGTGTTGGATGCGCGGCCCAGGCATGACGTGGAAATCGCTTTCGACAAGGACAGGCCAGCCGGAAGCACACGTATACTTGCGGCGCTGATCGAGACGCTTGAAGTGCTCCAGCCATCCCCTGAGGTATTCCTCGTGCCTGGGGCCCGACGGCTCGTTGCCATATGTCATCAGCACGAACGAGGGATGATTGCC
>CP070692.1:4678376-4679560 GCA_020353215.1 Deltaproteobacteria bacterium | reverse complement strand
GCCTGGATCTCTTCGGTCGTTACCGGTTGGATACTACCGTCCGGTTTATAAAGCGGAATTTCCTTGGACTTCAGTCTCCCCTTGGGTCGGTCCGCTTCGCAAATCGCAGGGTCATCACTGACCCACTCCGGTCCGACGATAGATTGCAATGCCTCATAGGCCTCTTTTGGCAGTGCCATAATTATCCTCCTCGAGCTATATTGCTTGCGCGACTAATTCAACAAAATCGAGAATTTTCACTCCTGCTTTCTTCGATTCACTCGCCTTGGCTAAAAGTTGTTTCTCATTAGGGCTGCCGGTCACAACCGCCTCAGCCCCAGTCGCCACAGCTTCCTCAATGCGCTCACTCGCCGTCCATAATGCGAAATCAGGAAACGCCGCATCGACCCCACCGGTACATCCGGCGCCCCACGCATTACCCCTGCTTCTGACCATTTCCAGGAGTTCTAATCCCGGGATGGCCTTAATGACGTTGCGGGGGGGATCATAAATCCCCCTGTCGCCACGCCTCCAGATCTTACCAACGGGGATGGTCCCGTCATATTTCGGCGTCCACTCCTGCCACGGCTCGCTCAGCCTTCCCAGGTTACATGCGTCATGGTAGGTGACTTTCAGGGGGCGTTTCTTGTTTAATTTAATTTTTCCATCCTTGATCGCATGGTCAACGAACTCCGTGATGTGCATCGCCACGTAGGGTATTTCTTCGGTCGATTTACCCAGAAGCTTGGGATAATCAACCTTGAGGGCCTTGTAGCATTCGGCGCTGCCGCTGACGACCGTCTTTGCACCGGTGTCCTCAATGGCCTGCACATTATGCTCAGCCAACTCACGGGCCAGTTTTACCTCTCCAATGGCGAATACCTCATTTCCGGCACACCACTCGTCCTTCAGCACCATAAACGAGTTTCCTGTTTTACTGAGTATCTCCGAAGTCATTCTCGCCAATTCCGGCTGTTGATACGCCATATTACAACCCACGAAGAAAACAACATCCGATTTCTCGGCCGGTTTTACATCACCGATCCAGTTCATCCGGTTCTTTTGCGGTTCTCCGTACTCGTTCCTGTTATTGCGAACGTTATCGACCATCTCCTTGTGTCCGGGAAGCAACGGATTTCCTTGCTCAACATATCGAATCCTCATGGTTTCAATGACCTGAAGGACTTCGATATCGAGATTCCGCT
>CP070692.1:4677090-4678276 GCA_020353215.1 Deltaproteobacteria bacterium | reverse complement strand
TCAAAGGCATAGAGATGATGCAGCACCGCAAAACAAGTGATCACATCAAAACTTTTGTCGGCAAAAGGTAGGCTGTCCACGTCTGCTGTAACTCCGAAGTTAAAAGCATTTCGGTTGGCGACAAGAATCCTCGATGACAAGTCTATCCCGACCCTCAGGACAAACAACCCCCCGGCGCAACGAGTCACCATGCCACTGCCTGTTCCAATGTCCAAGAGAGAACCTCCAGGGGCTCGTTTACGGACAGTAGTTAGGTTCTTACGAAGCCATGTCTCCAACGTAGAGGAGCGGCGTCCGTCTATCTCCTCATACTGGTCAGCCACCGCATCATAGAACTGCCGATTTGCGGCTTTCACATGGTTTCCGGTTACTTTCAATCGTTCCATGGCTCATGACCACGGCAAGCTATTTTCATCTGACCAGTCCTTCCCGACGGTAGAAATGCCACGCACGATCAACGCTCTCACGAAATGAATTCCTTGGACTCCAGCCAAGTTCTTGCTTCGCCCGCGTGTTAGAATAGTATTTGAACGCAAACATATCCCCCACAATCTGAGGGGTCAGAAACCGGCTACCAATAAGCGATCCGACAACCCAAGCTGTTCCTGCCATTGGTCTGCACATCCAATGGGGAAGGGGTACAAACACGGGATGATGACCTACCACTTCTGCAATCGTGAAGAAGGTCTGGCTAAAGGAAAGGTTTTCTCCACCAAGGATATACCGGCGCCCGGATTGGCCCCGCTCGCCCGCCAAAATGATCCCTTCCACCACGTCATCGACATCCACCACATTGCTTCCGCCCGACGGTACAGGCACAACTGCAGAGCGTGCAATCTTTACCACCATCGTTCCGGAGTTAAGCGTCCAATCCCCCGGGCCATAAGCAGTTGTGGGATTCACGACGATCACTGCCCGCTCCTGTGCCCCGCGTAATGCTTCCCGCTCAGCAACCACTTTGCTTTCCATGTAAGGATTGGCCTTAACGAGCTTTTCGACAACAGGGGCCTCTTCATCCAAGACATGATCCTGGGAATATGTCAGGCCCACAGTGCATGCGCTGCTTACGATAACAGAGCGGTTCACTTTCCAATGCCTGGCAGCTTCGAGGACATTTGACGTTCCCTGACCATTCGTGCGGATCAGCTCTCCCCTCTTCCTCGGATCAAAGGTGACCATTCCGGCA
>CP070692.1:4675802-4676990 GCA_020353215.1 Deltaproteobacteria bacterium | reverse complement strand
AGGAAAAACCGCTGTTCGGATGGGGCTACGGTGATTATGACCTCTACAATCAGCGCTTCAAAACCCGCGTGTTGGAGATCGCCGTTAGCGGCACGAGTACTTCACATAACACCTACCTGACCGTTATGGCGGAAACAGGCTTGATAACCTTTGTCTTTTACATCTTTCCCCTGTTCTATTGGCTGCTCCGCAGCCTTAAGGTTCGGCACTGGCTGCCCCGTGAGGGCCTTTGGAGCCGAGGACTGTTGGTCCTGTTGTGGCTTGTCATGATTGATCACATCATCGTCAGCAATTTCATGGACATGATACGATTCAATAAGTTTGGAACAACTGTGTGGTGGATGGCGATGGGGCTCATCGCCAACATGGTCTACCCATATCTCGGATCTGGCCGAGTTGGCACGAGGCGGAACTGGCAACCAGTCAGACAGGTATCGAACCGATGACAAGCTCTTTTCCACTAGTAGGTAAACTGCGCTGGCGGAGAAAATTCGGGGCGACCGCCAACGTTTTCAGGAGAACCATGCGTGTCGGAAACTATTGGTACTGGTTGCACGTCCCCGAGCTAGAGAGAGGGATAGACATCGCTGCTCTCATTAGTCCATTGAGATACGATGTCCTCGTGCGGCGAGACTTCTTCTCCTTTTACGCCGAACATCGCGACCTATTCTTCTCCGATTTTGAGGCATTCGCCGGTCTCGTCAAGCACAGTCCCTACTATACCTGGCACGTCGCTTCCGAGGTGATCCGTACCCGGCCTTACCTTGCAGGTAATACCCAGCGCCTATGGGCCGAGTTCGTTGACCAGATTCACAAGGCCGCGGAATTATACGAGAGTATGACCAACCACGGCGTGGATCCCCAATTCCCGATTACCCTCAAAACAGCGGAGCGGATTCTGCCACCGACGGCCGCTAGATCGGCTCCTCCGACTGGTAAACTTGTTTCCGCTCGTTATTTTTTGGCAGACGGCTGCCATCGCTTGGCCCTGCTGATGCATTTGGGGTATACGGTGCTACCGGCTAGATACTTCCGGGTAAAGTGCTTCAGAGAATTCAGTCCGTTTGACAGCACCAGCCTGCTGGCGCGCAGTCTGCCCATCGAACCATCAGCCTATTTCGCTTTTTTATCAGGTCGTTATTGCCCTCCCCTCGTCTTTGAGCGCAAAGACGACTTTCTGGAACACAT
>CP070692.1:4674502-4675702 GCA_020353215.1 Deltaproteobacteria bacterium | reverse complement strand
CACCCAGATGTTGGAGTCCATGACCGACAACCGGCGTCCCACCCGGGCGGAGTCAACGGACGTGGCGAACGCCATCCTTGACGGTACGGACTGTGTCATGCTCTCCGGAGAATCGGCTGCTGGAAAATATCCGGTGGACGCGGTGGCTATGCTGGCTAAAATCGCTGCGGCCATCGAGCCCCACCGTCCCAGCCACTTCGTGCGACAAGCGTTAAGAACGGAACCCAGCCACGGTCGTGTCGACCTTCGGGATCTTATCTCTTTTTGCGTTGAGACCACGGTGGAAAGCGTTTCACCGGCGGCCGTGATCGTTCCAACGAGGAGCGGGGCATCCGCAAGAAGTATCACCCGATTCAGACTCCCTGTATGGGTAACGGCCGTGAGCTCGCAAGAGTCCACCTACCAGGGGCTCCAGTTCTCTTATGGGGTCTATCCGGTGCACGAGCCTGATCACCCGGAGGACTGGAATGCGTTTGCCCGGCAGTGGCTGCAAACCCATGGCCTACAAGGGGACCTGGTGGTGCTGACCGAGGGCCCGTCGTCGAAGCACCCGGAAGCGAACAACCGGATGGAGATCATCGACCTTACCCGGTAGAATGTGACATACCACGGAGGATTGGCCATGTCTGCACTAACCGAATTGGATGCCTGGGAGGCTCTAAGACAGCACTACAAGGAAGTTGCTGGTTTGCACATGCGCGATCTGTTTGCGCGGGACCGCAAACGTTTCGAGCGGTTTTCGTTACGCTTAGGAGACATACTCTTCGATTACTCCAAGAACCGGATCACGGAAGAAACGGTTTCGCTACTTGTAGAGCTGGCGCGGCAAGCCAACCTGGCCGAACAGATTCAAGCAATGTTCTCCGGGGAGAAAATCAACACCACAGAGGACCGGGCGGTGCTACACGTTGCCCTGCGCAACCGTTCAAACAGACCAATCTTTGTTGATGGAAAAGATGTTATGCCCGGGGTGAACCGAGTTCTTGAGAAGATACGTATCTTTAGTGAAGCGGTCCGCTCGTCCGCTTGGAAGGGGCACACAGGCAAAGCAATCACCGACGTGGTAAACATAGGTATCGGCGGCTCGGACTTGGGTCCGCAGATGGTCACTGCGGCGCTGGCCCATTACGCACATCCTGGCCTGCGGGCGCATTTTGTCTCGAACGTTGACGGTACACATCTGGTTGAAACCTTAAAACC
>CP070692.1:4673202-4674402 GCA_020353215.1 Deltaproteobacteria bacterium | reverse complement strand
TATCCCAACGATCAGCCCATCGTGGCGTCGGCCCGGATGTTTTTCGAGGAGTTGAAAGGCCTCAAACCGCTCGGCATCCGGCGCATTTCCATCGTGGCCCACAGCATGGGCGGCCTTGTTTCCCGAGAAATGCTTACCCGTCCTGAAATAGAATATAACCGCGCAGCCGAAAGCCGGCAGGTTCCTGACGTGGCTGCCCTCATCATGGTGGGGACACCCAACCACGGGTCGCAGATGGCGCGATTCCGGGTGTTTGCCGAAATACGCGATCACCTAGCCCGGTTGACAAAAGGTGAAGCTGTCTGGCTAGGAAGCATTCTGGATGGAGCCGGCGAAGCCAAAATCGACTTGCTGCCGGGCAGCCGCTTTTTAACCGAGTTAAATGCCCGGCCCCTTCCAGAAGGGGTGAATACATTGATTATCGCCGGAATTACCAGCCCTTGGAGCCCGAGCGACATTTCCCGATGGCTTAACAAGATACGGCAAAAGGCGTCGGAAGAACGACAAAAACAGATTGATGCCTTCGGCGCATTTATGATATCCATGACCCATGGATTGGGGGACGGTTTGGTGACGGTAGAATCGACGCGCCTCAAAGGGATTCCCCATCTAACTGTTGAGGGTAACCACCTTTCGATGATTCGAAATATCACGAAGGGCAGCCGGCGCACTCCTCCAGCGGTGCCGATCATTGTCAATTCATTGAGAAAAGAAAAATAGAAGGATAAAGGAGATTTCCAAGAAAGGTCTGAAGGCTGTGACCTTCAGGAAGATTATGCAGCCATTCCGTTACCCATTTCAAGTAGTTGCGTTTGCGGCACAACCCGTTTTATGATTTCTTGGAAGGTCGGACATTGGCATGGGTGGACAATGCCAATAACCGCCAAGCTGTTTCCCCTGATAAGTAGTTGGGGCTGTACTTTCGTGAAATTGGGACTATAATCCAACTAATAGCGGCACCTAAATAGGGGAGTGATTCAACCGATGCGAATTCTTTTAGTGGAAGATGAAAAGAAAGTTTCGAGTTTCATCAAGAAAGGTCTTCAGGAAGAGGGTTATGCGGTCGACCTGGCTTCGGATGGGGAAACAGGGTTGCTGATGGGTCTTGATGGCGTTCATGACCTGATCATTCTGGACATCAATCTTCCCAAAAAAAATGGGCTGAGCGTTCTTCAGGAGCTGCGTCAGCAGAAGATAACA
>CP070692.1:4671891-4673102 GCA_020353215.1 Deltaproteobacteria bacterium | reverse complement strand
CTAGCCGCTTGGCCGCTCGATAGAGCATTGGGGATGTCAAATCCTGTCTCTAGCAAGGGTAAGCGATTCAGATTTTCCGCAAGACCGCCATATTTGTCAAGGAAAAATCTCTATAAGTTTCCTATGAATTAAATTCAGTCTTTTCTGGGCCGATCGATAGCCTAAAATATGAATATTAGAGCAAAATTCATGCCTGAGTTTGCGAGTTGGATCCATCAAAATTTCATTGAGATTTAAGAGAGTTAAATTCGAGGGTGGACTTCAAATTTGCCCTTATGTAAAGCAATGCCAAGAAATGGGAAATATAATCCCACTATTGGGTAAAAGTTTACCTATTGCTCAACAGAAAAACGGACGCTGGTGAAATATGGACATTTGCGTTCTCCATATCATGTCTCCACGCCTGTGATTTAGGCCTATTGCGGTGAGGCACCGAGGAAAAGGAGCCTCCAACGCTTGACCGGCTCAAACCCAGATGGTAAGAATTTCTTATGCCAACCCTCCTCAGAACATTCCTTTTCACCCTCTTGTTTTGCTCCCTGGGCCTCAATGCCTTTGCCGTGAGCGGGCCCGTGACACTCAATGTGGATGTGCCCAGCGGACAATGGAAAGGGATCAGACTCAGGAATCTCCCAAAAGACGCGGTTGTGGCCGTGCAGGTGGAGAGCAATGGTGATATCCTGGTGGGTCTTGTAGATGCGAAGAGCTACCGGGCGTCGTCTGACAAGCGTCGCCCCCTGTTCATGGGGCGAGTGGAAAAGCGCCTCTCATTTTCAGTGACGACCCAGAAATCGGGGGACCACTACCTTCTGTTTGACAATCGCACGGGAACTGAAACCAGGGTGGTCACGGTCACTGTTCGCGCAGCCCGCGGCACCGCAGACCAGATGCAAACGGCCAACAAGATCCTGCGGGCGTTTGAGCGACAGCTCCATCGGCTCTTTGAGTTCGACACATTCCCCATCGGGGTCAAACAATGTGGTGCGCCGAAAGCTTTCGTTGATAGATCCGGGGTTGTCCTGTGTGCAGAGTACGTGTACCACCTTTATGATGTTATAGACGACAAAAAAATAACAAGAGATGCGCTCTCTTTTTCCATATTCCATGAGATAGGACGTGTTTTGCTCTCCAAGTGGAAACACCCCTTCTCCTCTAATATCGATGTGGCAGATGAATTTGCCACCGTGCTCATGGTGATGGTCAAACAGGAA
>CP070692.1:4670547-4671791 GCA_020353215.1 Deltaproteobacteria bacterium | reverse complement strand
AGCATGGCGACAGGGCCACTGTCCTGGCCGGAGGCACGGATCTCGTCCCCAGAATCAACTACTACGAACTGAAGCCTGATGTCCTACTCTATATTGGGGCGCTGAGTTTGGACTACATCAAGGAGGAGGAAGGAAAACTGGTGATCGGAGCTGCCACACCGACGGCCAAACTGGCTTCCGATACCCTGGTGGCTGAAAAAGCGAACGCGCTAGCTGAGGGAGCGAAGCTGTCTGGCAGCGTTGCAACGCGAAATGCCGCCACGATAGGCGGTAACCTTGCAAACGCTTCCCCGGCAGCGGACCTGGCCACGCCCCTTTTGGCCATGGACGCAGAGTTGCATCTTACCGGCGCAGGGGGAAAGAGAACGGTCGCGATTAAGGACTTCTTCACGGGATCAGGTGAGACGGTACTCAAGTCGGACGAGCTACTTATCGAGATACACGTCCCGCCTGTTAAGGGTAAAACCGTCTTCCTGAAGCTCGGACGTCGCAAGGCGATGACACTCTCCGTGGTGAACGTGGCCGTTCATCTCCATATGGCCGAAAAAAAGTGCAATGAGGCACGCATTGCCTTAGGGGCCATGGCGCCCACGCCAATGCGTTGCCTAAAGGCGGAAGAGTTGCTCAGGGACAAGGCTCTCCATGAAACTTTGATTGCCGATTGTGCTGCCAAGGCCGTGGCTGAGAGCAACCCCATCGATGATCAGCGCGCGACGGCGTGGTATCGGCGGAAGGCGGGCGCAGCGCTTGTAGCCCGGGCCCTGAGGCAGGCCGGCGGTCTTGAAAACGAGGAAAGGAGGTAACCTGACGATGAAATATACACTCTCATTTACCCTAAATGGTGACCCGGTGGACGTTCTGGTCAAACCCACTGAAACTCTGCTTGACGTCCTCAGAGAGAACCTGAACGTGACGAGCCCCAAGCGGGGGTGTGATTCTGGTGACTGCGGTGCCTGTACCGTTTTGCTTGATGGCGAACCTATCCTTTCATGCCTGACCATCGCCCTGATAGTGGCTGGCAGGGACATAAAGACGATTGAATCCTTTATTTCCAAGGACGGAGAAATGCATCCGCTGCAACAATCGTTTCATGAAAGCTACGCCGCTCAGTGCGGCTTCTGTACGCCGGGTATGCTCGTATCCTCAAAGGCGTTGCTGGAGAAAAACCCTAAGCCCACTCGCGATGAGATCGTGGAGGCCATTTCCGGTAATATATGCCGTTGCGGGACCTACCATGAAGTCAT
>CP070692.1:4669199-4670447 GCA_020353215.1 Deltaproteobacteria bacterium | reverse complement strand
TGTTCAGGAGTATTCTTTGAATAGTCTTTTGCTATGGATCTTTTTAGTGCCTGTTCTGATGTAAATTTTAAAACCATATCAAATCTCACTATGTTGCTGCATATATATCATCGTCTCCTGTCGAAATTGTCGTGTTCAGGCCTGACGATGTGATCGTTCCTGGCACTTTGACATAGTTGAATGATTCATCTCTCACTCGAATGAATACTGGTACGTCACTCGTGTAATTGAATGAGGTTGAAACTTCTCCCTGTGCGTCTGTTATTCCATTGAAAATTTCACTGTTGTCTGATTGTCTATGGATTCCAACTCTTGCGCCTGGGTTATTGGTAACGAAATCTCCCTCAACAACTTTTACAAACAAGGTTACTGTTGCGCTTGGCGTCCATGTTGAGCCGTCGTTTCCTGTGAAAAAGTCAATGCTGGAGTTTCCACCTGTGAAATTGTATAAGGCCACTCCTGCGGTATCGGCCACGTTTCGAATGGTTTTGAATTTGTTAGGTGATCCTGTTGCTGTGCCTACGAGTGGCAAAGGATTTGCTTCACCATTAGCCCAATACATTACCTCTCTATGATCGTAAGGTGTGGTGTCAATGGTTGCCTCGTCTGCTTTGGCGTTCATGTAATCGTATAACTGTTGGATTGTTAT
The DNA here is from genome assembly GCA_020353215.1 of Deltaproteobacteria bacterium. Lineage (GTDB taxonomy): Bacteria > Desulfobacterota > Syntrophobacteria > BM002 > BM002. The sequence continues at coordinate 4,669,798 of CP070692.1, read as the reverse complement.
TCCAGTGGTTGCATTATCATTACAATCGATTAAGTAATCAAATTCTACTAATGAGCCTACTGTGTAGGTTGCACTCCAATCTCCTGCACTTGGCGAATCGTCCAAAGTTTGTGCTGAATCTGACCAGGCGGTTGCGTTGGATGCGTTGAATAGTCCTGTTCCTGCAGTGGAATCTCCCTCTAGGATTTGCACTAAAGTTGATTGAGCACCGTTTATGCTGTTATCGATTGTATCTCCTACTGACAAAGTTCCTGTGCCTGCAGTCCATTTCAGAATAACTGCAGGATTTGTTTGTGCCTCAAAATTCACTTTGGCCTCACCTGTTGATATTGCTGTACCTGCAGTTCCCTCTACCTGATAAGGATCATTCAGCATGGCGAATTGTTCAGATATTCCAAACACCTTTACTTCGCTAGTCTCGTCTGTGTTTTGAAGTGTCACCTCACGAAGCTGGCCACCAAGAAGATCAACGTGACGGCGGCGGATGCGGTTGCGGCGGGAAAGGGGCGCTACGGGATGATTCTTTGGGTCAAGCCGAAGGACTATGCCAAGGCAGCCAGGGCGCTGAACGCAAAATAAGACACGCCGGCCGGATCAAC
>CP070692.1:4667848-4669099 GCA_020353215.1 Deltaproteobacteria bacterium | reverse complement strand
ATGGTTGCTCCTGAAAAGTTCAAACGTGCTATGCTGGATGCCCGACGAGACGTCATACGAGCCAGACGACTTGAAGCGTTTCTGAAAGTGCTGGCCAGCTATCCGGTAGAGCACTTAATTCGGCAGGCAATCCAGGCAGGGTTCGTGACCGGCCTGGAGGACCTTGAGAGCAGCGATCTAACACTACTGTCTACTTTGTCTCCCCTCGAGGAGACACCCCTGCCGTTCACATTTGACAGCCACAAGATCCCTGTGAGGAGCGGAAAGAATGGACAGTAGAGGAACTGACTTCTACTCAGTTCCTGTTGATGGCAATTCCTCCGGTCGCAATTTACAGGCGTCGTGCTGGTGAAATGAATGATCCAGTGCAGGGAGCGATCCAATGAGGTTGGAGGTTTGGCTTCGGGAAGATATTGAGAATATCCTATGGGCGACCCAGTCGGTCATGAATGCGACTGCAACCGCCTCAGGGAGCAATGGCCGGTCGATAGGTTATGATCAAGGTTTCAAGTCCGCCATAGAGCACATCACCCAATCATTCGAAACCACGTTACTGCGGCAGGAGACTTGGTCTTGTGAGGACATTGAAAAGACATTGTCGGTGATCCGAGCAGTAACGCTGTCTACCATAGCTGCTCCAGAGGGTCAGACCCGATCAGTGGATTACGATCACGGCTTCAGTCAGGGGCTTGAAGTGGCGCTATGGTGCGTCGCTACCTCGTTCGGTGTTAACCTGCTATCGCCCAAAAACGTTTCTCTGTCGCTGAGTACCCAATTACCACACCCTGATTCTGACCCCCTATGGTTTAGCGAGGATATCAAGAACATCCTGCTGGCTACCATCGTAGTTCTGAAGGGGCAGAGCCAGTCGGTGGACTATCATCAAGGTTTTGACGCTGCCTTGCGATGTGTTGCCACATCATTTGGTATTGGTTTGTTAACAGAGAGTGGCAGCTTCTCGGTGGAGAAGGCGGAATCCTCAGCCCATAGTCCGTTCCATAGTCCGTTCTGGCTCCGCAAGGGTATAGAGAACAAGCTGCTTGTCATCTATAGAGCAATGCAGGATGTGGCAACCGCTCCTGATGAGAATGACCGACCACCACTCTATTGGCAGGGTTTTGAGGCTGCTCTGAGGTGCACCGCCATGTCATTCGGTGTCCGGCTTCCATAGGTAGGCATAACGAAAGCTCTTTGTAGAGAGAACACAGTTTCCATCTCCATAGCCTTGAGCCTGTTCTGTCTATCTTGGTT
>CP070692.1:4666493-4667748 GCA_020353215.1 Deltaproteobacteria bacterium | reverse complement strand
GGAGCTTCATTTGGATATCTCCAACTTACCACAGAAAACAAGAAGCCTGTGATATGAGAATAATATGCAGAGGAAGCGAGGTCAGCCCTTGTATCAGGACAATTCTGCCCCAGTTCACAGGCTGACCCCTACTTCTCATACAATGTCTCATACACTAAAGTGGCATCTCTTCCAAGACAACGGACACAGAGAGTTCTTTGCCGTCACGGATTAACTTGAGTTCCTGCTCCGTGCCGATCGGTGTGCGGTCAATCGCCATCGGCAGATCATTGGGACGGCCTATCTCTGTCCCGGCGAATGCCACGATGATGTCTCCCCTCTGGATTCCCGCGTTGGCTGCCGCCGATTCTGCTTCAACGTCCGCTACCAGAACACCCTCGTCCACAGATACCGACAATTCGGTACGCAATTCGGGCGTCAGGCCCTGGATTTTCAAACCAAGCCAGCCTCGAGAGACGCGGCCGTGCTGGATCAGTTGCTGAGCAATGAAGCGAGCCTGATTGATGGGGACGGCAAAAGTGACTCCGTCAAATCCGCCCTTCAGACTGTGGATGGCGGAAACGACGCCTATCACCTCGCCGTCGAGATTCAGGAGCGGCCCGCCTGCACTGCCAGGATTCGCGGCCGCATCGGTCTGTATCATCGTCGAGCGATATACGGCCTGCACCTGACGCCCCATCCCGCTGATAATGCCCATAGTGACACTGGCGGGCAATCCGAACGGGTGACCCACGGCCAGGATCAACTGGCCCGGTTTCACCTGGTCCGAATCACCCAAATCGGCAACCTTCGCTTTCTCTATGCCCTTGATTCGGATGATCCCGACGTCCGTATCTGCGTCTCCATTCACGTCTGCGGTCTTGAACTTTTGGCCGTCAGCCATTTCCACGGTCACTTCCGTGGTATCCCGAACGTTCGAATAGCTGGTGAGAATGACAGCGGATTTGGTTCGCGCTGAAAACTCGATGAGCACACCCGATCCGGACGACGACCCTCGGTAGGGCATTGGCCTGGTTGAGCTGTGTGCAGGATCATCTTTCGACGAACCGAATTCCTGGGTTTTTGTCAAGCGGACCACCGTAGGCATAATGGATTCAGCTACGCGTTGACACGCCCGCGACAACGCTTGGGCCTGATTCACATCAGTAGTGTCATCTTCCGCCCCTTGAGCGTTGTATGCGTGTGTGCAAAGTCCTGCCATTAGAAGAAGCAGGAACAACAGCCCGGACCGCCGGCTCGGACGGGCGGAAAGCCC
>CP070692.1:4665132-4666393 GCA_020353215.1 Deltaproteobacteria bacterium | reverse complement strand
GCCACAGCAATTCATGAAACATCCGGGCTAGACTTTTTCGTGGGCGAGATACAGCAAATCCTGACATTTGGTTGTTGAACGGAGTTCCCCATCGCTTCGGTCTGATACTTACTGGGATTCAGTAGGTTTAGCATAGTGTTCAAGGTAGTCTGCAAGTGCTTTCGTGAATAATTTTTCGAGTGTTGCATACCCTTTGCTTTCAGGAAGTATCAGGTCGCCATAGCGCTTCTTGCCTTCGGCCAAACGCATCCTTCTTAAGCCATCAATGGAGGTAATGCAGTGATATTTGTCAGAACTGAGCAGAAAGGCTTTGTTGAAAAGGGCGTTCTGAACCTCGATGAGCCTTGATATTTTGAAACGATAGAGAATCCAGGGTGTGCCTTGCTCTTTTGAGCCTCCAGTGAGAGTAGCGCTTGATCTGATCTGCTCTGGGATAGTTTCCCGCATAACTTCAACTCCTTTTTCAATCAAAAGTTCTAGTTGTTTAGAAGCTGAAAGAGACCGGACACCCACAATGCGAAGATACACGACATTGGAAATTTGTGCAGAGTTGTCCCCGAGATCTAAATATTCTACCATTCCCAATTGATCAGTATAGAAGGCTTTTCCTTCCTTCTTCATTAATTCCAGTAGTTTCTCGAACTGACTGTCGTACTTAAACCCGATGTAATACCCGATATCGCCTGACTCAAGATCGCAAATGTGTCGATAGAACGATTCCCACCATTCTTGCTGTGACATATTTTGGTAGTCGACGGCTTCAACGCCCTCGTCTGTAAAAGTGATGTCATAACTCGCCAATTTATCCGGAGCTCTTACCAGATGCTTTGAACAGCCAACGGAAAATAGGAGAGAAATGAACGCAAGCGTGACCAAAAAGTAGGGTGATCTCGTGCAGGTGGTTTGTTGAAAGATCATTATGAGTCCCCGGTTCTTCCGGATCACTGATCTCCTTTGACGCTCGGACCAAACAGTGCGTTCCAAGAGAATCTATTACCGTTCTTAGTGCCTCTCTATACTGATCTCCGTATAAGTTCCTCCTTCTAGATCCGAGCGTTGATCTTTGTCAACTCAGGTCACGAGGTAGTTTGCCCTGATGTTGAAATGAAAATGCTTTCCTGATGTCTCTTCTGTCGTTCCAAAGCTCACGGTCTGGTCACTTCATTCCCGGCTGCGGCCGGGGAAGTGGCACAGACCTCCCGCAGTCACTCTGAAGAGACACCAGAAAAGGCAGAGCGGACGGCTGCGAAACAACGAGCAT
>CP070692.1:4663760-4665032 GCA_020353215.1 Deltaproteobacteria bacterium | reverse complement strand
CGATGTGGGACATCTGTGCTTGGGCTCTTTTATTAACGTCATCAACGAGCCGCCGGGGAAGCAGCTAATATGCTCCTGTATCTATGGTTCCCTGGATGCAACGCCCTTCGGCATCCCCAGTCGCATGGAGCAAGTACGGGAAGCGCACAGGCGGTTTAAAGTAGGAATGGAAAAGGCCTATCCCGGCTTTAATAAAGCTATCGAATTCGAGGGCATGAACCTTCTTCTTAACAACACAAGATATGCCATGGCCCGTGTACCAACGGAAATCGATATTCAGTCGCCAAATATCCAGGGGCTCTACTTTGCCGGCGATTCGATTCGAACTGTGTGCGCTCAGGGCACGCAGATGTCCGATAAGTGTTACCAGATGGCCTTTCCCTTATATGAAAGAATCGTAGACTATCTTGGCACTTAACCTTCATACGATAAACCAATAAGGTTAGAGCATCTCCTGGCCATTATAGTGTTCATATAATTCCATTCGTCCGGTCTGTTCAGCTCTAAAGCGCAGTACTTCCTCTAAGGAATGGAAGTACTTCACAACTTCCTGCTTTCTCTTGAGGGTCACTGCGTTTTCATTGGGACATGCTACCACGCATAAACCACATCCAAGACACTTCTCCGGATTCAGCACAGGTTTGACATTGTTCCCGTCGAGGGTGATAGCATCGAGACGACATGCCTTTATACAACTGTGACAACCCTTACAGAGCTCCCAGTTGAATTGGGCCCGGAAGTTTGACTTGAGTGTAGATTGAGGCATACCTAATTTGAGTAAGGTCAGAAGGCCACAACAGCAGTCACAACAGTTGCAGATAAGCGTAGTATGCTCGCAGGTAAAGGCCTGCCTGATCAGGCCAGCATCACGGGTCTTCCGGCCTATCTTCATCATCTCCTCTTTGGTAACCGCCCGAAAGGCCCCGATCTCGATGCCGGTTGTTGCATATGAACCAAAAGCCATACAGATTTCGTCTTTCGGCGAATCGCAGCCCCCTCCATACCGCTTGGATCTTGCGCGGCAGTAACAATCGCAGACTGCGAGCCCTGTCTCGCCGGCGTGCTCAACAAGGTGTGTAAAGAGTTCACTGGGAAATACTTCTACATAATGTGGTATAGCTTCCTCATGAGGGACGACTCTGAACCAAGGCTGAATATCGGGAGTCCCGAAGATTGCGTCAATAAATGGTGCAGCCCTCGCAGTCATATGTTCTTCCAGAGCGGACGGGACCAGCTTGGGGAAGGACTTTTCCTGCATCTCGATTGCTCCAG
>CP070692.1:4662367-4663660 GCA_020353215.1 Deltaproteobacteria bacterium | reverse complement strand
AATGCGCTCGCTGGTTCAGTTCAACTGGTCACTCCCAGCCAGGCGATGAAGGTCAGTGCTGACACGAGAGTGGTCACAGAAATGGCTGCCGTTGCCAGGTCCGCGTCTCCGGCCATCTCCGAAGCCATAACATACGACACGGTCGCCGTAGGCGCGGCCAGAAGTATAAGAGCAGGGAGGTAGTCCTTTTTCTCGAATCCGAGGAGATAAAAAAGGATCAGCCCGCATGCTGGAAGTAGTAACAATTTGAAAACCGAGATTACCAACGTCGGTCGTAGCTGCTGACGCATCTGGGCGAAAGAAAGGGACGTACCGATCACCAGCAGAGCCAGGGGCAGCGCCATACCACTCAGAATCTTCAGGCTGCGATCCAGCATTAGCGGTAGGTTTAGTCCCAAAAAGGAAGCGGTCATCCCCGCCATGGCCGAAATAATCACCGGATTGAGCAGGATTTGACGAATAAGGGGAAACGGGGCTGACCGTTCTTTCGGCGCCCGACCAAAACGGCTGAGCGCCACAACTGCAAGGAAGTTTTGCAGCAGCATGACAAAGCCGGCCAGTATACTTGCTCTGGTGAGACCATCGTTACCCAGAAAATAGTAAGCCACCGCCAATCCAATATAACCGAGGTTGCCATGGAAGCTGCATTGAAGAAAGGTCCCCACCTGGTGATTTTGCAGTTTCACCCTTCGCACGACTATGAGGCCAACGGAGAAGACCAGCAAAATCGGTGAAAGTGTGGCTACCAGCAGATCTGATCTGAAGTGTTCCGCCAACGCGGAGTTGGCGATCTCGCGGAAGATCATGGCCGGTATGGCAACAAAGTAAACGAGTCGATTGGCAGGCTTCACAAATCCCTCTTGCATGAAATCAAAGCGACGAAGGCTCCAGCCAAGGAGAATTATCACGAAGATGGGCAAGATAGTCGCAAGGATGTTTGACATCTATTCGTCCTGGTCAGAGGTATTACCCTCTGTCATTGGTCATTGGTTTGTTGGCTCAAGGCTCAGGGCGTAAGGCATGGGGCCTATTCAGCTTATAGCTGAAAGCTCATAGCTAGGGATCCAGTACGGGGGACCAGGATCAGTCAACTCGCTTCCCTATCCCTGTACTGGGTACCTTATACCTCGTACCCAACCTCCTGGCTACTGACTTCTGGGTTCTGGTTCCTAATGTACAGCGCTACTTGGCTGGCGTTCTCCGTTTTCTATCCCGGACATTTCATGAATTGCTGTCGCGAGACCGTGGAGATGAGCGTGCCACCGGGCAACCGCAGGGTGTTGGTCCCGAGGC
>CP070692.1:4660968-4662267 GCA_020353215.1 Deltaproteobacteria bacterium | reverse complement strand
TAACCTCGAATAAGAGGGCGATCCGGTCTTCGTTGCCTTTGAGATGGATCCACTTCTCCCCGTCAAACATCCATGATTGCTTGATTACGCTTTTAGTGGGGTCCAACCATTTAAGAAGAAAGTAAACGCTGTCGTCTGTATGGAGGGCCTTGGTGAATACGGTGCCCTCTTTGCCACCGAGGCTTTCTCTGCCTTTGACGGGAACTAGTACCGCTTTGGCCTTTTCCCAGACTGGGTCATCTAATCCGATTGGGGCTTGCTTGACATGGATGGCGTTTATGATCAGTTGGGCAGTTAAGCCCAACTGATCAAGCCCCAAGAGCACAACGCTAAGGACTAGGGCAATAGTCAAGCTAATTGACTTTCTCTGGCTCACAGGGCGGTCTCCAGGTTAGTTTCTCTGAGCTGATATTAATCGCTTCCACAAGACGCTGATATTTATCGACTGAATTTAAGAGTCAGGATCTCAGAGTCATAGGAATCTTCATCGCCAGAATCATCAAACAAAGCCATGGCAAAGCTGTACTTCTTCCTGGTATTGAAGGCAACATCATCATCATTATCCGTGTCCAGCTTCCGGTAGAGCATGACAGTCCAGCCGAGCCCGTCGTAGCGGCTCACTGCTTTGATGTCGCCACGTGACCCCTGGTATTTCTTGGGCATTCGATCTGTGATCACATCACCAGGCATGAAGATGGAATAGTCGGTGATTTCCACTGCGTCCGCCGCGAGCAGGATTCCATGCTTACCGAGCTGTTTGCCAGGAGCTAGCACGTACATAGGTTTGGACTTGTCTTCGGTCCTGTTCTTTTTGTCACCACCACTGCCCGCGTCGCCTTTGCGACCACCTTTTTTCGCGCTTATTACGGTCACCCAGGTATCGTCGGCGAATCCTGCCGGGTCGGACCTAGCCGCTTTCCAGTGCCACAAATCTCCCTTTTCAGCCGCAGAAGAAGTTCCGAATTTACCATCTTTCGCATTTGGCGCTCCTTCCGGCACATGGCAAACAACGGCGCAACCCTTGGTGGCAAACTTGTTGATCCTGTTAATCTCGAACAAGAGGGAAATACGATCCTCATTGCTCTTGATGTGTATCCATTTTTCACCATCGTATTTCCAGGCTCCTTTTGTGACGCTCAAGGTTGGATCTTTCCATTTAAACAGGAAATAAATGCTATCGCCTGTGTGGACTGCCTTGGTGGTCACGCTTGCCTTCTTGCCCTCGAATTTCTCTTTGCCCTCAAAACGAATCTGGACAGCTTTGGCTTGATTCCAGACCGGGTCATCCAGTCCGGTCGG
>CP070692.1:4659565-4660868 GCA_020353215.1 Deltaproteobacteria bacterium | reverse complement strand
GTGCCGCGGCCGGATAAGTCAATTGCCCGAGCACCTATTCTCTCGCACATCCGGACGCAAAGCCCGCAGAGGATGCAGTCGTCGTCTTTGGCCTCGAGCATTGGCGCTTCAATACCGAACTGGGCAGCCAGCCCTTTGACGAACTCGTTGTTGGCACACCTGGCCAACAGGAACTCCATGATCATCTTCCTGTGCTCGATAACCTCCTCGGTGGAGGTCTCGACCACCATCCCTTCCCACACTGGGTAGTTGCATGAGGTCACAAATCTCGACCAACTCCCTTTAGACACCCTCACAGTGCACAAACGGCACAGTCCGGCAGGTTCCAGGGCCTTGTGGTTGCAGAGGGTGGGGATGTGGATATGGTGATCCTCAGCAACACTGAGAATGGTGGTTCCTTCTTTGGCCTCTACTTCTTTGCCATCCAGAAAGAAGCTAATTATTTTTTTCTCCATTCTTCTCACCCGTTTTAGCGCCTGTGCTTACTCTGGAACTACTGTCAGGCTATTCGTACTTAACCGAAAGCACGCCCCCTTTTTTGCTGATGCTATTTGATATCTATTGCGTCGAATTTGCAGACCTCGTAGCATATGGTGCATTGGATGCACTTTTCTTGATCAATGGTGTGGACCTCTTTCTTCTCACCTGAAATGGCTTCCTGCGGGCACTTTCTGAAACAGACGTGGCAACCGTTGCAGTTCTCCTCGTTTATCTCGTAATAGAAAAGCCCTTTACAGACACCTGCATGGCATTTCTTGTCACGTATGTGGGCTTCATATTCGTCTAGGAAATACCTCAGAGTGCTCAAGACAGGGTTGGCAGCCGTGCCCCCCAGCGCGCAAAGTGAGAGACTGCATACAGTCTTCGCGATCTTCTCAAGAATCTCTATGTCGCCACTCCGACCCTCACCAGCGCATATCCTCGTCAGTATCCTCAGAAGATGTCCAATCCCCTCTCTGCATGGCACACACTGGCCGCAAGACTCTTCCTCTAAAAATTCAAGGAAGTACCTGGCCACATCCACCATGCAGTTGTCCTGATCCATGACGATCATGCCCCCGGAGCCCATCATGGAACCAGCCTCGGTAAGCTTCTCAAAGTCCACCGGAAGGTCGAGAAGCTTTTCAGGAACACAACCACCAGAAGGCCCGCCGGTCTGCACCGCCTTGAACTGCCTGTTCTTGAGAATGCCTCCGCCAATGTCGTAGATGATGGTCCTCAAGGAGGTACCCATGGGCACTTCCACCAGACCGGTGTTCTTCACCTTGCCCACCAGGGAAAATATCTTGGTGCCTTTACTTTT
>CP070692.1:4658160-4659465 GCA_020353215.1 Deltaproteobacteria bacterium | reverse complement strand
AAAAACAACAAAGTCATTGCGAGGAGTGAGATTCCTCGCCCGTCATTGCGAGCCCCTATAGAGTCAGGGGCGAAGCAATCTCATTTCGTGGAAGTTACTCTATTCGCTAGCTTGGTAGAGATTGCTTCCTCGCCTGCGGCTCCTCGCAATGACCCTACGTGTACGACCTTAATTACGCAAAGATGCTTTGGAACATAACGCTAACGAGAATATCGAAAAACCGGTTACTGGGAGGCTGATGGAAAATGTCCATATGCAAGGCTTCCGAAATCCCGAGGAATGAGGCGTACAGAGGAGTACGCCGCAGTGACGAGGGATGAGGGTAACGCAGCAGATGGGCGTTTTCCGACAGCCTCAATATCTCCTATTCTCATACGCTCTTATCATGTCCATAACACGTCTTCTCTGGCTCTCCGTGCGTCCCACGTTGGTGAGGTGAGACAAAATGGACTCCCGGTGGAGGTGTAGTTGTTGGTAGTTGCGGGAGAGCCATTTGTCATACATCTCTTCTGGTGTGGCTGTTATCTTGAAAAAGAGATGCTGAGAGGAATCATCCGTTATGACAGAAGGGAAACCCATTAGCATCTTTTCCACGCCCTTTTCTCCCAAGGTAAAATGGGAAAGGAATCTAAAGGGATTCTCAAGGCCCACCTTCATCAGATCATAGCGCATCTCTTTATTGAGCATCTTCTTTACAAAACGGGTGAAATCAATCTGGAGCGTTTCAGGGGTTCCTATTAACAGGGAGTACTCTTCCCCTATGGTCCAGATGGAGGTGTGCGGATAGGCGGCAAAAAAGGTATGGACAATAGCCATATACTGCTTCAGGTCCATGCCATGCAAGGGAATCCATTGGCAAAAGATCCCATCAGGTTCGAGACGTTTACGGACCAATTCGTAAAACTCCTTGGTAAAAAGGATCCAGCTGTCATAACTCCTGGGATGGGTGGCATCGGCCACAATGAGGTCGTATCTCCTTGGGGTGGTCAAGAGGTAATGCCTGGCATCGTTGATATGCAGATCGATTTCATCCCTCTTCATAATCCCATTATTCTCCCGGGAGAAATGCTGGGCTATTTCCCGGGCTGCACCCACCAGCTCCACACAATCCACCCTATCCGCAGAAATCGCCACGGTTCCCGTGGTGATCCCGGCACCGAAAGTGACAATGAGGGCCCTTGTGGGATTTTCGTGGAGCAATGTGGGCAGGGCCCCCATCAGCTTGAAGGTCCTCACGCTGTTCAGATCGGTCCTCACTTCAGGGATTCCGTTGAGGTAGAGAATCCTTTCGCCATCGGGTCTCTG
>CP070692.1:4656751-4658060 GCA_020353215.1 Deltaproteobacteria bacterium | reverse complement strand
ATATCTTCTGAACGTTGCCTCAGAGGAGGCATCCAGATGGTTACCACCTTGAGACGAAAGTAAAGATCCTCCCGAAAACGTCCTTCGGCAATGGCAGCTTCCAGATCGCGGTTCGTGGCGGCGATAATGCGGACATCAACGGGGACTGGCTCGCGTCCACCTAACCGTTCGATGCTTTTCTCCTGGAGCAAGCGCAGAATCTTGGCTTGAATGCTAAGGGGCATGTCACCAATTTCGTCCAGGAAAATTGTACCACCAATAGCCTGCTGGATTTTTCCCACCCGCCGACTCACCGCCCCAGTGAAAGCCCCCTTCTCGTAACCGAACAGTTCGCTCTCCAATAGGGTCTCTGGGATGGCCACACAATTGATAACGAGAAAAGGTCTGTCGGCCCTTTTGCTGTGCTGATATATGGCTCGAGCCACCAGTTCCTTACCCGTGCCGGACTCGCCACGGATGAGGACAGTGGCATTGGTGGAGGCCACCCGGCCAATGGCCTTATAAACCTCCTGCATCGGTTTGCTTCTGCCGATGATGGCATCCGGCGACGGAGTGTCCGAAGTCCCGTCCATCTCCACCCGTGAGCGCATGATTCGACCGGCTTCGAGAGCAGTTTTGATCACAACCAGAATGTCCGGGATATGAAAAGGCTTTAGCACATAATCGAATGCCCCCTCCTTGGTGGCTTGTATGGCGGTTTCCGTTGTGCCGTAAGCGGTCATGATGATAATCGGTAGCTTGGGCTCAACTTTGCGCATTGCCCTTAAGCCCTCGAGACCGTTCATTCCAGGCAGACGCACATCCATGATGACCAGATCAGGAGAAGATTCTCCGACGACGTCCAATCCAGTCTCGGCAGTGGCTGCGGTTAGTACGGCATGGTCCTCCTGAATCAAGAGCTTCTCAAAGCTCTGTCTCAACTGTGGATCATCGTCAACTATCAGGATCGTGGCCAAACCACTTCCTCCTTACTGGGAAGGGTGATGACGAAGGTCGCCCCGCCGCCCTCCCTTGACTTGAGGCTGAGCCAGCCCCCGTGTTCCTCCACTATACGAAAAGCAATGCTCAATCCCAGGCCGGTTCCCTCCTCTTTGGTGCTGAAAAAAGGTTGGAATAGCTTTTCTTGAATCGACTCGGGAATACCGGGGCCATTGTCGCTCACCCGGATAACCACCACCTGGCCGAGGGGCTCAGCTACACCCTCCTCCTCACGAATGACTATGGAACCGCCGTCACCCCCCGCCTCGCATGCATTTACCAGAAGGTTAATCAGGGCTTCTTTCAGCTGTTCGGGATCTGCCTCTATCCG
>CP070692.1:4655335-4656651 GCA_020353215.1 Deltaproteobacteria bacterium | reverse complement strand
ACATTGTCATTTGATTTGTCAAGAGAGATGTAAGCACTAGAATATAAGTTATGTTAATTAATTTATATGTATATTGTATGGTATGATGAATTGTTAGATTCATTTTGCAAAAGATGGCGACTTCTACTATAATCGGCTTGTACATTTTTGAACAAGCATATTGTTCCTTATAACTAGAGTCCACCTGGCGCCTGCGGTACCCAGGCCCGGTGTTCGCTTTTTGTTTGCCATGGTGCAAAGGACAACAATATGGCTTTAGACCAAAAGGTTGACACCTATTCAGGCATTGACTCACAAAAAATCACTCCCCCTGCCGAGTTGGATCTTAAGTATTGTTCACGCTTCTTTGGCAGCTTGCCCGATGCGGTAGTAGTGACGGACAGTCAGCAACGGGTGATATTTTTGAATAGTGCTGCGGAAGAGCTTCTCGGTTGTTCGTTGCACCCCGACAACCTCTGCTCACCTTGGCAGGAAATTCTGCAGATCGACTCGGAGAAGGAACAACGTGTTGTTGGGCAGTGTTTCACCGGAAGCGAACTTATGAACCCGGTGCCGCTGGAGTTGCGAAATCACCAGGGAAGTAAGTTGTCTCTCTGGATTACAGCGACGGTTATGAAGGACGAGGCGGAGAAGTTCGCTGGATGCGTTGCCATTCTAAGGGATATTCACTCTGATATTGAGGCTCAACCCGAGATTCAGAGCCAGCTTGCTACGCTTGCCTCCATTCTCGACAATTTTCCCACTCCTTTCTTTACGGTTAGCCCCGATCTGGTCATCACTCATATGAACGAGCATATGGAAAGATTAACAGGGTATAGCCGCGAAGAAGTGGTGGGACACATGGCTTGCTCCAGGGTACTGTGCACAGAGCAATGTGGCACAGAGGATTGTCTACTTATACAGGCAATGGAGGGCAGACGTCATATCGCCGGGATTCGACGGGTGATCCGAGATCGTCAGGGTAGAGACATTCCAGTGGTCGTTAACGCCTCCCTCATCACCGACGCGGAGGGGAATGTCATCGGAGGGTTTGAGGCCGTTCGTGACATCAGTCGGCGGGTGGAAGCGGAAAAAAAGATCGAATTGGTTGCGGAGATGACCCAAGAAGGCATCCTCATGGCGGATGAAAACCATCGCGTCATCTTCGCTAACTCCCGGCTGGCGGAAATCACCGGACTGCCGAAGGAAGACATTGTCGGCATGAGTATCAGTGAACTCCTCTCTCCCCAACATGACGAGATGATTTCGAACCTATTGAGCGAGCCGGATCCTGAGAATATAGGGCACCTGTGCTTTTGCAGCACCCTGCAGGCAGA
>CP070692.1:4653919-4655235 GCA_020353215.1 Deltaproteobacteria bacterium | reverse complement strand
CCATGACTCCTGTGCCGTAGTCCTCATCGATCACGCCGTAGGTGCCCTTGGGGACACCGACGAAATCGCGTTTGGATCGGACTCTCATTCCTACTTCAAGCCGTTTCCCCATTCTCTCCGTTACCCTCCACGACAAACAGCCTTCCGCCCACCTTATTGGCGATCTCTTTCATGCCACACTTGGTACATTCCAATCCGAGAACCAGGATTTGGTCGCACCACAGTTCTCCCTGCCCACCACACTCACGGCAAATGACTGAAAATCTGGAGGTCATAGTCGAATTTTCTCTAGCTTGGGGTACTGGGCGATGGGTTGGCAGGCTGCTCCGTTACGCATATGCCCTTTGACTGTCTCCCTCTTGACGATTTTGCCATCCTCGTAATGAAGTGTCAATACATCAATTATAGCATGACGTAACACCTTGTCCCCACAGCCTTTACACCACCAGACGTAATCATGGGTTTTCTTCGGCATCGTCCTCCCATCCTTCCCTTGCTGGCCAGCAGCGGCAAAGCTGGTGTTGGGGAACAAAATACGCAGGTGGACGCCCCCCTGGGGCACGTTCCCAGCGGGCCTCCTTGGCGACATTTCCGAGGGTATATCCGACGATTTGGTGGAAGGGCCAAGATCCGACCACGAGGAAGTAATAGTGGTGGTCCGGATCATGAGGGCGGATGATCAGCGATCCGTCTTTCCTATAAGAGGAGCGGACCTGGATCTCGGCCCCGACATCTGGAGCTTTGAAGGTGTTGATGGTGGGGGTGAAGTAGAAGCCGAGGGTTCTGGCGACAACCATCTCTGCCGCCGCTCCCTCGATGTCCTCACCCCAGGCGGCGTACACCGATTCCGAGAACTGGTGACCGCCTTTCCTTCCCGCCTTGATCGAGTTGATCCTGCGACCAGCACCCAGGATCACGGCCTCCATCATCTCTATCGATGATAGGCGGACATCCTGGGGAAAGTATATGTATTCTCTTTTGCCAGCCACTCCTGCCGTCCTTTCAACAACCAGGGTGGTCCCGGTATTGGTCCTTCTGGCCACATAGTAATGCGATGGTCCCGAACGGCGGGCGCTATACCATCTCCGCACTTTCCATATGCCCAGAAGATGTAATAGCCCTTGATGAGTGGACCTGCATCATAGCTAGGGAATCTATTACCTAAGCTATCGCAGCATTCACTTATCCACCAATGCGGGAAATACTCCATGGTGACATATGCGTATTGTGGAATTTCCCAATCGGGTTCTCCCCAAGATCCTTCGTAAACCGCGTTGGTATCGGTTGGGCTACTGGTTCCGGTCACCGTAAATGGT
>CP070692.1:4652482-4653819 GCA_020353215.1 Deltaproteobacteria bacterium | reverse complement strand
AGGTGACTGGCGGGAGGCCTGTGTTCACTTCCGCAGCTGTGGGTGGGGGAGCCCCTGGCCCCGTTTCGCAGGAACGGGGAACAGGGAGGGGGCGCCTTCCCCCACGCACAGGTGCGCTAGAAGTGACCAGGCCGGCAGCCTTGGAACCGCAGAAAAGACTTCATGATCCGTACCTGATCAAAATGCAGTCTATTTAGTGCTCTCCGTAGTATGTCCGTGGTCGCCGGTTTTTTGTTCGTTTCATTGGGGCTGTTCTGAACCGGCAAACCAGGCTTAGATTTGAAGATCGAGGGAAGAACCATGAAGGTCTCACGGATCCAACTGGATCACGGTGCAGGCGGCCGGGCCTCGCAAGAACTTGTGTCTGGTACGTTCCTTCCGGCTCTGGAGAACCCCATACTGGGTGAACTGAATGACAGCGCTCTCCTGGACATCAAAGGTATGCGTCTGGCCATGAGCACGGATTCCTACGTGGTTGATCCGATCTTTTTCCCGGGAGGTGATATCGGCAGCCTTGCTATCCATGGAACGGTGAATGATTTGGCCATGCGGGGTGCCCAACCTCTCTACCTTAGCGTGGGCTTTATTCTCGAGGAAGGTTTGGAAGTGGTTGTTCTGGAAAGGCTGGTGGACTCCATGGCGGCTGCGGCCCGGGAGGCAGAAGTCAAAGTGGTTGCCGCAGACACCAAGGTGGTGCCGCGAGGAAAAGCAGATCGAATTTATATTAACTCGGCCGGAATCGGAGCGATTCCTCCTGGGGTGGAGGTGGCCGGCCAGAATGGACAAGTAGGCGATGTGGTGTTAATCAATGGCCCAATGGGTGACCATGGCGTTGCAGTGCTTTCCACCCGTGAGGGGCTTTCGTTCCAAACAGGAGTCAAGAGCGACTCGGCGTCACTCAATACCCTCGTAGCCGACATGTTGGCGGCAAGCCGGAAAATTCACGTCATGAGAGACCCCACCCGAGGGGGGGTGGCCACTGCTCTCAATGAGGTAGCCCTGCAATCGGGGGTGGGCATAAGGTTGGAAGAGCAGAGACTGCCCACACGGTCTGCGGTGAATGCGGCCTGTGAGATGCTGGGTCTGGATCCCTTGTATGTGGCCAACGAGGGCAAAGTGCTCGTGTTTGTGGCGCCGGAGGATGCAGACCTGGTCTTGAGTGCCATGCACCGACATCGTCTGGGCCGGGAGGCCTGCAAAATCGGTGAGGTCGTCTCCGACCATCCTGGAAGAGTTGTTCTCCAAACTGGAATTGGTGGGACACGCATTGTGGATATGCTAAGTGGGGAGCAACTGCCACGTATCTGTTAATTAAACCCCGTCCCTCATATTTTATA
>CP070692.1:4651040-4652382 GCA_020353215.1 Deltaproteobacteria bacterium | reverse complement strand
ATGCTCGGCGCGGCGGCGCAGGTGCCATGAGAGATACCCGTATGCTCTTTTGCTGAGCAGATCACGCCCCCTCACCCTGCTCGGCGAAAACACGTGAGGGTCCGAAAGATGCGCAAGGGTGAATACTTCCTTCTCAGAGGTGAGTCTGTCGTTCACTTTGAGACCCTACCATTCCACAGCCTGTTGGCACTGAGAGACGTCTCGACATTTCCAGGGAAGTACCCTAAACGAATGCCAGAAAAATCGTACCGCTTGAGCAACTGCATATCGGTGAGAAACTGCGCTCGTCTAGATTGCATAAGCTTTTGGTATTATAAGAAAAAATCCTTGCTCCGAGGGAAACCGATCCGAAAGAAATCGAGGCGGTTCATGCACTGGTGTTTAAGGGCTGCCGCCAGAGCGGGCTTTACATACTCCATTTTTTCATTATATAATGATCTCCCTTAATTAGTAAACCCCGGCAATGGAAGCTGCCGAGACTGTCGAAAAACCCTAAAACCGTGATTTTGGGACTCGTAAGTAATTGAAATTATTATGTCTGAATTTCTTCGAAAGGCAGTAATCGGACTTTTTCGACAGTCTCGCCAGTTTTCTGATGTTATATTCGATCCGGCCTCCGGCGTTTCTCTGGATTCCCGGTTGCTCTCTTCGCAAGGACAACATTCTCGGGAATGAGAGTTCTCGGTACACTTTTTTGCCGCAGTAAAAATGCCAGCCCCCAGCGCTTGCCCGGTTTCAAAGGAGCCTTGAAGGGTGGGGTCACCCTATGTATGCGTTCATTCTATCGGATAGTCCGATTCTCCTCTGGGGTTTATCTCCGCGCCAGCGCTTAGAGCGGGTCCTCAGGCGTGCGGGGGTGAACGATTTTCTGGAAGACCTTGAGTTAATTCCGGCCCATACCTATAGTTCAGTACTGCTTATCCGGGGCGATTACCTATATGACGACCGGGTGATCAAGGGATTGATTGAGGCGACTGATACGGTGCTCCAGGCGGGTCCTTCTGAGACACGGATACCGGTAGCCGCCCATGTTCCGTCCGATAAGGCAGTGGAGGCATTAGAACTCCTTAAAGGTACACCTTCTCCGAAATCGTTAGGTGGCTTAAAGAATGAAACTCCGGAGACGCTTTCTTCAGCCTACGAGGAAAGACTCCGAAAGTCGGATCCCCCATTCGTTTTGCCGGTGACCAAAGAAACCTATCGTGACCTGGAGGAGCGGCTTTTTGCCTGGTCTTATAAGGGGGTGACCGATCTGATAACCAAATGGGCATGGCCGCGGCCCGCCAAGTGGTGCACAAGATGGTGTGCCCGTTTCAGCATTACTCCCAACCAGGTAACTTTT
>CP070692.1:4649593-4650940 GCA_020353215.1 Deltaproteobacteria bacterium | reverse complement strand
TTGCTTTTTACCATCCAAAACAGCCTTGATCGCCTTCTGGCGAAGATCCTCTTGGGCGATGGCAGGAAGCGAACGAGCATCTCGAAAATTCATGCTCGTATGATATATGTTTGTATATAAAAATGCAAACTATTTTCTGCTCTGGTTAATAACTTTCTAACCCGCATTATTCTTGAAACTGTGTCGCGAGGCCATGGAAAACGACGGGCCACCAACCGCAGGGCTGGGACGCATACATGCAGAGTACGTCTCAGGGTGCGAGGAGGACTGCAGCTAACGACGGCCATTTTAAGTGGTAGTAGGTCGTTCGTGAATGATGCGAGCTTGTACAACCACATCTGAAAGCGATCCCAATGGAAATAATGAAGCCCACTGGACAACGAATACTGGTGGTTGACGATGATTCCTCCCTCTCCCTCATAGTAGGAGAAGCCCTAAGACTTGAGGGGTATCACCCTATCATCCGTACGAACCCTCGAGACGCACTTGCTGTCTCTGAAGAAGAATCTTTTGGTCTCGCCTTCATAGACCTCAATATGCCTGAGATAAATGGGCTGGATTTGGCTTTGAAGTTGAAGCAGCAAAACCCAGTTCTCGAGGTGGTATTTATCACTGGGTATGGCACTCTTGATAATGCAGTTGAAGCCATCAAAATAGGGGCCTATGACTACTTGAAGAAACCTTTCAGTATCGATGATTTAAATCTCTGCTTGAAACGCTACCAGGAACGTCAGCAACTAAAAGAACAAGTAAAACTGGCGGAGAAGCGATATTCCAACCTGGTCCAAAACCTCCCACTCCTGATCTATGTGATCCGCAAGGACTACCAACTTGAATTTATCAACCAAGCCTGCACCGCTATGTTGGGGTTTACTCCCGAAGAGGCGAAGAATACGCCAAACTGGCTTCTGGAGAGGATTCATCCTGAAGACCGTACGCGGATCAAGAACTCATTGGACAACGCCTTCAATTCTGGTGGATCCCCCTTCTCCGTCGAGTGCCGGCTTATCCACAAGCAGGGCCATTTGATACACTCGATTTTCAAATCCATCACCTCCTCACCGCATACGGCTGGTCATGTAGGCGAACACCTGGAGGGTCTGATCGTGGACATTACCGATCGGATTTTCCTTGAGAAGGCTCTCGTACAGAGAGAAAAGCTCAAAACCCTGGGAGCAATTTCCGCGGAGGTCAGTCACGAAATCAGAAATCCACTTGTGTCCATTGGAGGTTTCGCCCGGCGGCTTCAACGAAAATTCCCGGGTTTGTCCGAGTGCGACATCATCTTACGCGAGACCCAGCGCCTGGAAAAAATGTTGGACAGAATCCGAAACTATCTCAAGCCCG
>CP070692.1:4648138-4649493 GCA_020353215.1 Deltaproteobacteria bacterium | reverse complement strand
CCTGCGGGCTGAATCTTATTCCGACAATCTTAGCCATGTTTTGCCTTTCTTATCCCTCCAAACCCACGGGCGCCTCCCCGTGCAGCGAGTCGCCCCTAGCGTTTCCTAAGCGGAGACACAGCATCATGACCTCTAAGGCAAGGCGAGGATTGGCACGTTTCAAAATGGCTGATTGTGCAGCAAAGACCGCTGCCATTTTCTCCAGGATCTCATCAACAGAGAATTCTCTTGAGGCCCCTTGTATACTTTCCATAAAGTCCCCATTGAGGACTTTTTCGGGCTGAAATTTACACATAAGAACATCTCTAAACCAAGTCGTCATCATATCCAACGCATCTTCCAGATTCGCCTTATCGTGTGCCAGCGCCTCGGCAAACACAAAAAGTTCCTGAATAGGCTCCCTTGAAACCGATCCGACACGCCCCAGAAACTGCTCCCGCCAGGCCATCCATTTTTTTGCATCCGCAGACAACACCCTCCCTAGACTTCCTTTGGCCAAGATGGCAAGGGCTATCGCCGTGTCTTGATTAAGGTTGCCCTGGGCAACAAGCACGTCGGCGATCTCTGCAACGGGAATGGGCCTGAAATGAATATTCTGACACCTTGAGACAATCGTTGGCAACAAGTCCGTGGTCTGGGATGCAGTGAGGACAATGTGTGTATCATTGGGAGGTTCTTCCAAGATTTTCAGCATGGCGTTGGACGCTTCAGCGTTCATGGTTTGCGCGTCGTTGACGATAATCACACGGCGGCCTCTCTCGAGAGGAGCAAACCTCAGGTGCTTGCGCAATGCACGTGCCTGGTCAATCTTGATGAAGGCACCACTCGGCCTGACAATAATAACGTCCGGGTGATTGCCCGAGATCACCTTCTGGCAAGATCGACACACGCCGCACGCCGACACGCCGACAGGGTTTGCGCAGTTGAGGGCCATGGCCAATGCCTTGGCGGTGGTTTGCCTGCCACTGCCATCAATGCCTGTGAAGAGCAAGGCATGGGCAAGCCGCCCGTTTTGAAGCATCCGGCTCAGCAGGCGGATGGCACGCTCCTGGCCTATAATGGATTCAAAGGTCATCACATTTGAACCCCCAACATGAGGTCAATTCTCTCGCCATGAGAACAAGAACTTTGTCGCCGAGGGACAACAAGTCCCATGTGAAGCTCCCCGACCAAAGCCCGGGGCTTGCGGAAAGCAGGCTGTTCAATCATGCCCCTTTGCCAGGACCTTCCTTTTCCTCAAACCACCACGCATCTGAGGCGGTTTTCAATACCTCTTTTGCCAACGCTTTGCCGGCCTCGGTTCGGAGGCGGCCAACGATATGAGGCAACCAAGCCTCCGGTCCATGGTGGCCCAA
>CP070692.1:4646674-4648038 GCA_020353215.1 Deltaproteobacteria bacterium | reverse complement strand
GCCTTAGGGGCCATGGCGCCGACGCCATTACGTTGCCTAAAGGCCGAAGAGATGCTCAAGGACAAAGTTCTCGACGAGGCCTTAATTAGAAATTGTGCTGCCGAAGCCGTGGCCGAGAGCAATCCCATCGATGACCAGCGCGCGACCGCATGGTATCGTCGGAAGGCGGGCACAGCGCTTGTAGCCCGGGCCCTGAGGCAGGCCGCCGGCATTGAAAACGAGGAAAGGAGGTAACCTGACCATGAAATATACGCTGTCATTTACCCTGAATGGTGACCCGGTGGACGTTCTGGTCAAACCCACTGATACTCTCCTTGACGTCCTCAGGGAAAACTTAAATGTGACGAGTCCCAAGCGAGGGTGTGATTCTGGTGATTGCGGTGCGTGCACCGTTTTGCTCGATGAGCAACCGATCCTTTCATGCCTGACTATCGCCCTTACAGTTGCCGGCAGGGACATAAAGACCATTGAATCTTTTACCTCCAAGGACGGAAAAATGCATCCGCTGCAACAATCGTTTCATGAAAGCTACGCGGCCCAGTGCGGCTTTTGTACGCCGGGGATGCTCGTATCCTCAAAGGCATTGCTAGATAAAAACCCTAGGCCCACTCGCGATGAGATCGTGGCGGCCATTTCGGGTAATATATGCCGGTGCGGGACCTATCATGAAGTCATTGAGGCCATCGAATCCTTCGCCAGTGGCGATAGAAAGGAGTAGAAAAATGTCCACATATGTTGGGAAACCCATACTACGATACGATGGGATCGGTCATGTCACTGGAAGGACCACTTACGTGGATGACATCCATCTTCCGGGGATGCTCTACATTAAGGTCCTGCGTAGCCCGGTCCATAAGGGCGTTATCCGAAAATTAGATGTCTCAGCTGCCGAAAATATGCCAGGGGTTGCAGGTGTCATCACGGCGAAGGACGTTCCTGGGACGAACGCTTACGGACTGGTGCCAGACCAGCCGGTTTTTCCATCTGAGAACATTCGTTACAAGGGCGAGCGCATTGCCGCCGTGGCCGCCGTTGACGAGGATACCGCAATGGAGGCCGTCGAGAAAATCAAACTGGATATGGAGGAAGAGACGCCGGTCTTCGACTCTGTCGAGGCGATGGAGCCGGGTGCGCCGCAGGTGACACCGGAAGGGAACCTTGCCGAGTTCAACAGTGGCAAGAGTCGTATTGTTCGCTTTGGTGACGTGGAAGAAGGCTTTGCTGAGGCGAAACATATCGTCGAAGGCAGATACACGCAGGCTACCAACGATCATGTGTCCATGGAGCCCCATGCTTCGGTCGCCTACATAGATTCCACTGACCGGCTCGCGATACACACTTGCAGCCAGGATTTGTACTTTCAT
>CP070692.1:4645210-4646574 GCA_020353215.1 Deltaproteobacteria bacterium | reverse complement strand
TGACTGCGACCGTTTTACTTGTCATCACGCTTCGCTGTCACTCATAGTCACTAGGTCACTGTGTCGTCTTATGCCAAAATCACGCAATCATGGCTTTGCCATTCCTGGTGATGGGTTTATCGAAACGACCGAATGACTTGATAACGGGCGTCAGCCCAAATGACCTGATGACAGCCTTGTCCGGTACGGTTCGGAACCAATCCCGCAGTACCGCGGGAAGGTTACCCAGTGGCACGCCCATCCTCTTCGCGCTCGCTCCGCTCAGTCCCTACCCCTTTGGGGCGGGTTCCCAGTTACACGGTCTCGAGATTGCAATTCATGAAACATACGGGCTAGCAAGAAGAGGCGATGAAATGGTGATGCGGCGACAGGGGGAGAATCTCACCTTTCCTCACCGCCGTGGCCCCCAATGTTACGGTGAGAATTCAACTTTCCGGTTTTGTTCCTTCTTGAAGATATTTCCTTTGTGGGAACGGCATTTTGCAGCGTCAGGGTCAAGAATGAGTCAACCGTTCCAGTTGCTCGTCGAAGCGTCTGGTGACAAGGTTTTCAAACTCCCGGCCCAAGTGACGGCGATTGTTGATAAGCTCAGCGCGGATTCTTGCCCAGAGTTCCATTAACTCCTCGGCTCGCGAACAACTATTGATGTCTTGATAGATAAGTTCAAGTTTGTGATTGCGTAACCGATCGCGGTTGAACTCATACAGATCCTTCACCAACTGTACCTGCTCTTGTGAGAAAGCGTTCTCTTCTGCCAGGGTCATCAGTTCCGCAAAAACCCGCTCCATTCCCGAAAACCTGCGTTGCTGGCGCATCTTCTTTTGAGCTCTCTTGAGGGTCAGCTCAACGAGATTGTGCAACCGTTCGTGGTACGCTTTGCTGAGAAGCTTCTGGTAGTCAGCGGTGTGGTGGGTGTGGTTCTTGAGCCGGGCCAGTTCTCGATGATAGACATTCTTCAATCTCAAAATATCTTCCTGACTGGTAACCCGGTCAAGAATCTTTTGAATTTGCAACCGGTCCTCATAGTATGGTGTTACAACCCGTCCGTTGGGACTGCATGTCAAACCCAGTCCCACTCCGGCCCTGTTAAGCCGAGACAGGAGTCTGCGATCACGGAAGACACTCTCCACGCTGAGAGTGGATAGCTCTTCGGCGAGGGCCTGATAGCGGCGGTCAATAACGAGACCAAGATCATGAAAATTGACCACGTAAGGGGCACCGTTGCGCTCGCAAAATTGATCTATTCCTCGAAAGGCCAGAAGTAACAGCTTCAGCCAAGCCTCGGGCTCCACATGGCGAGTCACGTACTCCAAACCGAAAATACGTATGGAATCTTGGCCGGGGCTCAGTTTCAAAAACAAGCC
>CP070692.1:4643745-4645110 GCA_020353215.1 Deltaproteobacteria bacterium | reverse complement strand
GACCAGTAAAGTTTGTCCTCTTGAAGGTTACGATCCCAACTCCCTATTTGAGCTATACGCTGGGCAGCATTGAGACGCGATTCGCTGGCACGGAGTTCGGAGGTGCGCTCCTCCACCCGCCGTTCGAGTGTGTCGCGAGCCTCTCTTTGTGCCTCCTCGCTTTTTTTCAAATTTCTGAACAGTAAGTCATATGGCTTGGTAAGACCGGTTTCGATGATGGCCTTGTAGATCAAGTAAAAAGATATGAGCTTGCAGAAATGCCCGAACAAATTGGAAATGCCATAAACGCTAACGTAAAAGGTGAAGGCCAGTTCGGCAGCAATGGTGAATAAAATGGATGCGACCAATAATCGCAAGATATGCCTGTCGAATGCCATCTGCTTTCTGATCAACAGGGCAATGGAGCCGACGAGTATGACAGATATGAGGTATTCACTAGTCTTCTTGAAAGGTGTCAACCCAATCCCTTCAATGAAGCAATCGGGAAAAATCCGCCAATAGAATATGGTTCCCAGCACCAGAGCAGTGACAAGAGAATAGCCAGTTAGAATAAGGCTGGGCCGCAATTTTCGTCCTATAAATGCCGGCGCTATAAGAAGGGAGAGACTTTCAATATATCTGGTGGCAACCCACAACTGGGTTGGTGCATTGGCGCCATATCCCGGCAGCACATTCATACCCTTGTAGGCCAATGTGTGGATCAAATCCAGGCCGCCGACGAACAGATAGGATATTCCGATGAAGAGAAGATACTCGTTGTCGAGAAACTTCCTGGAGTTCCAGGCAACCATGAAAATGGCACAGGCCACGACAATGCTGAAAATCTCGACCAGGCTGTGGAAAAGAAGGTAGCTGTGCAGGCTGGTTAGGTAAAGCCCGAACAAGGCCAATGCCCAGGCGAGACCAACTAAATATTTGCTTGGAATAACAGCTTGGTTTTTCATAATTGTCCTCGATTAATTATTTCTCATGGGGGACGTCGGTAGGTTTAGAAGGCTTTTGTTTCATTCGGCAGGAATCGGGAGCGGGTGAAAGTGTATGTAGGTGCTTCGGGGAGCATACGGTCAGACCTCTGCAGCGGAGCTGGGAAAAAAGATCTGTGGGGGTTGATTTCTAAAAACCTTCGAAACCTACCAACGTCCCCCTACCCTTTCCCTCCATCGGTTACCACGGGACCTTTTCTGGTCCTTTGTAACTCTTTCCTGACAGCTCCCTCGAGAGCTTCCAAAGTCCTGGCCTTGGAAACATGGCCATTGATAAAGACGGTGGGGGTGCTTCTCACTCCCATATGGGCCCCGAGCCTGATATCCTGATTGATCCTGGCAACGATCTTGAGATCGTTGATGTCCTTTTCAAATCTCTCCA
>CP070692.1:4642271-4643645 GCA_020353215.1 Deltaproteobacteria bacterium | reverse complement strand
AAAGACAGCCAAGGGCGGTAACCCGTCGCTCTCGCGCACGATCGACCGCTGGGCCCGCGCTATCTACCCCGGCCTCTTCGCTGTTGTTGCCTTAGGTAGCTTCTGGCTTTAACCCATTCTTGTTGCTTATGACACGGTCGCTGAAATGATTGGATCAGAAAATGAACACTGAGTCGAAAGGGGATGACACCGAGGGAAATGATGGCATTGCTCGGCATGAGAGAGCGATCGTAATTGAAGGCTAAAGGGGTGAAAGAAAAGGAGGAGAAATAGAAGACTGGAATTGTCCCTTTTGATAGCTTCAATCAATCTTGGTGGCCTCGTGAGAAGCCATGAAATAGCTATTTTCTGGTCTTAGACGTATAAGCCATGCTTTATCAGTCTTGTATCTGTCTTCCTAATATACAATTTAGACTGGCAGGGAGGTGACCCATGGGGAAAAAGGTGGCATTGAGTATCATCTCTATCCTATTTGTTTGCACAGGATGTGTCCCATCAACGGTTTGGAGAAGCACTCCCATAGTTCAAAATGCCGAAAATGAGTATTATGAAGCCCAATTAGAGCCGCTAACTAGGGGGCATAAATTTTTTGTTTCGTTTCGTCTTAGTGTCACCAACAGAACCCACAAGAATCTTGAAATTGACTGGAATATGACGCGCTATATTCACAATGGCCGCACTCGGGGCGGCTTTGTGTTTAAAGGCATTAAGCCTGAGGATATAGGAGGCTCAACAATACCGCCCGATGCCATTCTTGCCGGAGTTACGTTTTCAAAAGTGATTTCGCCTTTTAAGATGTTGGCACGCCCCCCGCTCAGAGATCCACATGTGGAGTCAACCGAATCAACCATATACCCTGGCATACTTCCAACGGGTGAAAACGGGATACTGTTGGTTATCAGGCAGAACGGGAAAGAAGTTGTTGAAAGAATCACGTTGACGATCGTTTCTCAACAAGCGCGGTAGTCATTGTAATTCCCTTGTCTCGATCTCCATTGGTTTTTCTCACCAATGCAGAGAACCTTATAGGGTGGCCTATGATGCATTCAAAAAGAATGTTCTCACAAGGCAATACACATCTTCTTGTATGTCTATTATTTGCAGTCGTGTTTGGGGGTGGTTGTGCGCACTATCCTCTCAATCCGCGTTTAGAACAATACGACCCTACCCTAGGCTATCGTGGAAGGTTTATGAAGAGGCCCGGCAACTCGGATGAGCTACTTGTCTACCTCACATTCTCCGGCGGAGGCACGCGAGCGGCCGCCTTGTCCTACGGAGTACTTGAAGAGCTGAGAGACACGGAAATTACAATCAGCAGTCGGAAGCGGCGTCTTCTGGATGAGGTTGATGCAATATCAAGTGTGTCAGGGGGCA
>CP070692.1:4640789-4642171 GCA_020353215.1 Deltaproteobacteria bacterium | reverse complement strand
GGCAGAAACACCCTCGGGGATGCTCCCTTTCAAAACAAACCTGATCGTTTCCGGGACCATGAACCAAAGTTTCCCTCTGGCCATCGCATAAGCCAGGTCAGAGATGCCGATACCGCATGAGGCAGTTCCAACGGCCCCGTATGTCGTCGTGTGTGAATCACCGCCGACAATCAGTCGACCGGGCAGGGCATGCCCTGCCTCGGGTAAGACCTGATGACAGATCCCCACCCCGCAGTCATAAAAATGCTTGATCTGTTGCTCTTTAACCCACTCACGGATCTCCCTATGGACATCAGCGGCTCGGATATTCGGAGCCGGGACGGCATGATCCAGAATGACCACAATTTTATCCGGGTCCCAGACTTTGTCGACACCATTTTCAATCATCACCCTGTATGCGGCCCAAAAAGACCGATCATGCCCCATCACAATATCCAGATTGGCGGTCACAAAATCCTCATGATGCACCGTCTCTTTCCCTGAAGCCCTGGCCAGTATCTTCTCGGCCATCGTCATTCCCATGTTTATCCTCCTTTGTAGATTAATTCCAACAGACCATTATCTCATCCTACGAATATCCTGTGTTTAGCGAATCCTCTACAACGGACTTCAGCATTTCTTCAACACATCTTTCCCTTTTACACTCTTGTAGTTGATCACCAAGCGTTGCTAAAATCACAGTGGCCATTGTTTTCTCATATCGTTTATATATATCCGGTTTTGGGACAGCCTATTGAATGGTTATTGGGATTTTCCCTCAGTTAAGGTGATCATGGAAAAAGAGTGAAGCATTCTTGGTGTGACCGAGCAAAGTGCCGGATGTTCATCATACAAACATCTGCCCCCTTGTCTCACCTTTATGCTATTGTAGCTAACACCCCACATTTTTACTGTCAACTTAAAATTCTAGTAAAATTTAAAGCTTATATCCCAGAGTAGCTTCGTATTTCTTCCGGACTTGTTCGTCCGGTAGAAAATCGTTCTCCCATTCCCTTACTTCATGAACACCGAGAAACGCGTTGAGATCAGCGATGGTGTGGCCGCTCATCCTGCTGCCGAAATCCACCATGGCCTGGGTACCGCGTGTTTTTATATCCGCCATCAAATCATACACCGCTCTGACGGTGGCAGCGAGACCTGCGCCCGGATAAATGACAATGGAAAACCCTAATTCCTGCAATTCTTCAACGGAGAGCAAGGGGGAGATGCCGGTGCAGTTATAGAATAGCGGCCCTTTTACTTCGGCGATCACCTTCTGGATCTCCTCCAGGGAGGTAGGCGCCTCCACAAAGGCGACATCAGCACCCGCTTCCAGGTACGCGTTTGCCCTTTTTATAGCCTCGTCAAGGCTTCCCCCCAACGCACCGCGGGCATCGGTCCTG
>CP070692.1:4639306-4640689 GCA_020353215.1 Deltaproteobacteria bacterium | reverse complement strand
GGCTGAAGCCTTGCGATGCGGGGCGGGCCTGAGCGAGCAGGCTCGCGATGGCGGGCAGGCCCAGACCCCTTTAAAAAAGGGGGACTACGATGATTGGTGCCCTTATGAAAGAGGAATTCTTTACCTGCATGTGGCTGGCTGGATTCCGGACATCCGCCTCCGGCGGATTCCGGAATGCCACAGTGTGAGCAAAAGAGGGAAATCTTTGGAATCAAAAAAGTCCCGAAAAAACAGGCTGCGCCTCTGAACCGTTTCCGAGTGCTTGCCCTCGGTAGACAAGTATCCCCTTGATAAAAATACCTTGAAATTTCTGTTGCTATTACCGAATTTTCAAGGTATATTCGAGCCTATGATTGAGCGCAATCAAGAGTTGGATGATGTCAAACGGCTCCTAAAGAGGAATCCGGTTGTTGGTATTGTCGGTGCGCGGCAGGTCGGGAAGACCACCCTGGCACAGCAATTGGCTAAGCAGGCCCATGCTGCTGTTTCTTATTATGACCTCGAAAATCCGGAAGACCTCGCCCGACTCGCTGATCCGATGCTCGTATTGAAGCGTCACAAGGGCTTGGTGATCATCGATGAAATCCAGCGGCTTCCTGAAATCTTTCCTATCCTGAGGGTGCTGGCGGACAGGTCCAAGACACCCGCCCGCTTTCTCATCTTAGGCAGCGCTTCCCCCGAATTGCTGCAGAGCAGTTCAGAGACCCTGGCAGGAAGAGTTTCCTATCACCAACTGAATGGGTTCAGCCTGGACGAGGTAGGTATCGAAAAAAGCACCGATCTTTGGCTGCGAGGAGGCTTTCCGCGATCCTATCTCGCAAGCACTCATGCAGCCAGTCACAAATGGCGGCGTGACTTCATACGCACTTTTCTTGAAAGAGACCTGCCACAGCTTGGAATAACAGTGCGTTCGACCACCATGCAGCGCTTCTGGAACATGCTTGCACACTATCACGGCCAAGTATGGAATGCTTCCGAATTCGGCCGGTCATTCGGCGTGGCCGACACCACAGTGAGAAACTATTTGGAGGTTTTGACCGCGTCTCTCGTGGTTCGACAGCTGCAGCCCTGGTATGAGAACATCTCCAAGCGTCAGGTTAAGTCACCCAAGGTTTACCTGCGCGACTCCGGCATCCTTCACACGTTGATGAATCTTCGAACCTTACGTGATGTCGAAGGACATCCCAAGCTCGGCGCTTCGTGGGAAGGCTTTGTTATCGATCAGATCACCAGGCGGCTTCGAGCCGATGCCGAAGAGTGTTTCTTTTGGGCAACACATGCAGGCGCTGAACTGGATTTGCTTGTCGTAAGAGGAAACAACCGAATTGGATTCGAAATCAAAAGGACCAGTTCTCCACGCATTACCCCGTCTATGCGACACGC
>CP070692.1:4637817-4639206 GCA_020353215.1 Deltaproteobacteria bacterium | reverse complement strand
GCACCGTTGCGCAAGCAACCTCACGATCCGCCACAGTTAATACTACGTGGAATCCAGGCTGGTGTTTCGGCTCGGTAATGCCAGGGGAGAAGTGAATTGCACTCATGGTGGGGCGACGGGTGGCCCGGCCTGCTCATCAGGCCGGGTGTACCATATAAGAATATAGCGCCCGATCACCACCATTCCGGCCAGTCCACTTTAAAAGGGTGGGCTTCTGTCGTCTGGTGGAATCCGGCACTCAACCATCTCCAGTCCGTAGGCACGAATCACACGAAATACCAAGCCGTTGCCTCGTCTGCCGCCCAGTTGATCCCCTCTGCTCGTCTCGGACTCAGAAGAAGGTCGATCACCCGTTGTTCAATTTCGCGAGATCTGGTTAGGCCCATAAGTTCAATACCGATTCTTTGTGGCCAACCACGTTTGTGAACTGTCAGGTCACGGTAGTTATTAACGAGGCGCACAAACAGCTCGACAACTATCGCGGCCAGTTCACTTGGCAAAAGCTGATCTGCCTTGCGTTTACCTGTCTGTCTTACCTTCGGTGTCTTTCGGCGACCTTTGTCCGGCCTCTCTGCGGCACGGTCCAACTGACGAGAAACCCACGCATGAGAGAGCCGGACTATAAACCGAAGCGTATAATCGAATTTGCACACCAAGGAGAAGTCATTGCAGAAGGAGGCAAGGCCTGGGCCCAGTTCAGCCCTTAGAGCATCTCTAACCATCCCCGGTGTCACCTTTTCAACAAAACGTTGCTTCTCAGCTTCATCATCAAATAGGCCTTCTTCCTCAGGAGACCTGACCGGCAGCAGGAGAGTAGCCGCTGTCAGCAGCCTCCAGATTCGCTCAGCCGCATAGGCGGGATGCTGAGAGTCTGCATATATCCTGTCTTCAAACTTCTTCCGATAGACAAAGGCATCACCTGAAGAAGGCAGCAAACCTGATACGAATGACCAGTCCTCGGCCATCAATCGGAGCTTCTCCGGCACGAAATCAGGAAGTGTGCCGTAAATATCAGCTATGTTCAAGACGAAGAGATTGCCTAATGCACTCCAAGCATGCCTGTCAGGCTTGAAACCGGCCACATCGATAAGAACCGGTCTGGAGGCCTCTCCTGTGCACAGTACACCGTAAAGGTCGTGGTGTCCGATCAACCGAATCATCTCGGCAAAACGTTCGTCGCTGTGACCCAGAATCTCGTGAAACTTCCGAAGCTCCTCGTCCCCGTTAGGGTCGGGAGGGCTTTCAATAATGTGTCTGCCAAGTATCGCGTGGCGATCTCTATGGAAAACCTTTCCGATGTCGTGGTAGAGCGCCGCAAAGCGTAAGAACTGGTAGGTGTCTTTATCTTCCTGAACACGAAAAAGGAGTTGAGAGAGCAAGTCCGATAGA
>CP070692.1:4636328-4637717 GCA_020353215.1 Deltaproteobacteria bacterium | reverse complement strand
AACGAGTGGGTGGGGGTCATTGAGCGAGAAGAAATAGTTGTCCCAGTTTCTCGCCTCCTTGGTGAGGTATCCCTTCTCCTCACAATGTTCCCGCACCTCCGTACCCGGGAAAGGCACAAGATTGACAATGGCCATACTGTCCAGTGGAAGACTGAAGAAAAAATCGAGTGACTCTGCAACGTCTTCAACTGTCTCGCCTGGATAGCCGATAATGCAATTAGCACCGACAAGAAATCCCATTGACTTCGCCAGTAGTACGTTCTGTCTCGCTTTGTCCAAATCCAGATTCTTTTTCATCTTCGTGAGTGTCGCCGTGCATCCCGATTCAATCCCGAACGATAGAGAATAGACGCGAGCCCTCTTCATCGCCCCCAAAATCTCCCTGTCCACCATATCAGCGCGAATGCCATTGGCGAATTTCAGGTAGATTGCCGGCCTGAAGGCTGCTATTCGCTCAAGGATTTCAAGAGCCCGGTCGCGTTGAATCGTAAAGTTATCATCCTCGAAATAAAGCTCGTCAATGTCACAGGTGTCCACGAGGAAACGCACCTCTGCCATCACCGATTCAATACTGCGGCTACGTATCTTCTTACCCATCACCCGGCAGCAAAATGTACACCTGTGAGGACACCCTCGAGCAGACATTATAGGCAAGATTCTCTTGCCCCGCCTGAAGAGACCGTGGGCCTGGGTGCCGGAAAAATAGGTAACTAGGTCCATCCGATGAAACGCGGGCCACGGCAGGGCATCCAGTTCCTCGGCCGAAAGGAAGGGGGCTCTCTCGGTTAAAACGATTTCATGGTCTGTCTCAAAAGCGAGATTTCTTACCTCCCTCAAAGAGGCAGGTGAAACCGCCCGCTCTTTGAGCCGTTTGCAAAGGTCAAGAAAGGTCTTCTCACTCTCGCCGACAAGCACATAGTCTACCGAGGGCTCAGCCGCGACCTCCCCTGGAAGACTGGACGGGTGTGGCCCACCAAAGATAATGGGAACGCCGGGAAGAATCTCTTTAATCCTTGCAGACGCACGAAGCCCGCCCAAATAGCCGGGGGTTACCGCACTCACTCCTACAACCTCCGGGTTAAAGACCAAAAGCTTCTGGAAGGCGTGTCTATCAATCCTGGCATCAAAGAGCCTCGCCTTAAAGCCGTTCTGTTCCATGACTGCTATCAGGTACAGAGGTCCTAGCGCTGGGGTCGTGTTTTCATCGGATATGTATGGGACATACAAGCCGACTCTCACCCCTTGCCTCCTATGGCCACAATTGACAGGAGAGGTGCCCAGCCGCGCCCTAGTGGCGTTGTGCCCAGCACTTTGTCAAGGGCGGGGGTAAGGCCGAACCAATGAAACTTGGTTTCCACCGAGAATCCTGCCCTTTGAAACGACCGAATT
>CP070692.1:4634830-4636228 GCA_020353215.1 Deltaproteobacteria bacterium | reverse complement strand
CGCGCCGGTTTATGGATAACAATTATCTCTTGTTCCTGGGCATTGCCTACCTATTCACCGGCGGCACGGATCTGCTCCATACACTTGCCTATAAAGGAATGGGAATCTTCCGCACAGCGAACACAAACTTGCCGACCCAACTGTGGATTGCTGCCAGGTATGTAGAAAGCACTTCGCTTCTCATTGCACCCATATTTCTGGGACGAAGGCTCAAGAGTCACGCTGTAGTCATTGGATTTGCTGTGGTTTTCGTCTTTCTGCTTGGTTCCATCTTCTACTGGAACATCTTTCCCGATTGCTTTATTGAGGGGCGGGGATTAACCCAATTCAAGAAACTCAGCGAGTATTTCATTTCCATTATCCTGCTGATTTCCGTTGCTTTTCTCTTTCAAAAACGCAGATACTTCGATAGGGATGTCTTGCGGCTGCTGTTAGCATCCATCATCCTGACCATCTGCGCGGAATTGGCGTTCACGTTCTACGTGCACGCATACGGTTTTTCAAACCTCATAGGTCACTACCTGAAAATCATCTCGTTCTATCTCGTCTACAAAGCCCTGATCGAGACGGGCCTGGTGAAACCCTACAGTCTTCTCTTCCGGGATCTGAAGCAGAGCGGGGAGCGGCTGGGAGAGACGAACAAGAAGCTCATGGAACTGGAGTCATTAAAAAAAGACCTCACGAACATGATTGTGCATGACATGAGAAATCCTGTTACTAGCACCATGATGGCGCTCGATGTCGTGGGCTTCAGCTCTGAAGAACCACTGACCGAACAACAAAGTGAGTTCATTCAACTCGCTAAACGCAACCAGTTCAAGCTCTCAGAAATGATCACCAACCTTTTGGAAATCTCGAAACTGGAGAGCGGAAGCATGCGTGTCAACAGAACCAGTTTGGATGTCGGCAATCTGATGAGCCTCACCGTCGATCGCTACGTTCCGATACTGGAGGCAGCAGAAAAGTCTGTTCGTGTCTCGGTCGACCCACAGGCTCAGACGATCATCTCCGATGAGAGTCTGCTCGAGCGTATCCTTTCAAACCTGCTGTCCAATGCCATACAGCATTCCGGTCCCCGGGGAGAGGTTCTTATTAGCGTGGTGCCTGCCATGCAACAAGGGGCCGTTTCAGTTTCTGTTCGGGATTTTGGTGAGGGGATCCCAATGGAATACCATGGTAAAATATTTGAGAAATTTTCCCAGGCTGGACTCAGAAGGCTGGGTCAGAAGACCGGTACTGGGCTGGGACTGGCATTCTGTAAAATGGCCGTCGAGGCATTGGGAGGGACCATTTCGGTAGAGAGTGAACCCGGCAAAGGAAGCTGTTTCACCTTATTCTTGCCAGAAGCGCTTCCCGCAACGGGATGATCGCAGTCTTTCGTTTATCGAAAGAAGTATC
>CP070692.1:4633329-4634730 GCA_020353215.1 Deltaproteobacteria bacterium | reverse complement strand
GACCGCCAGTGCACTCAGCATTGACCAGCGAATGACCATCAGCAATATGGGGGTCGAGATCGGTGCCAAGTTCGCCTTTTTCGAGGCAGATAACAAGACAGTGGTCTATCTGAAGGATCGGGCCAATGAACCGATTGAGCTCTTTGGTCCTGATCCTGATGCCCAGTACGCAGAGGTCTATGAATTGGACGTGTCCTCCTTAGAGCCCCAAATTGCTTGTCCTCATGGCCTCGATAATGTAAAACCTATCTCTGAGGTGGGTGATGTTCCCGTTCAACAGGCATTTATCGGATCATGCACAAATGCCCGTGTGGAAGACCTTGAGCGGGCCGCGGCGATTCTCAAGGGGAGGAAAGTGCATCCCGACACCCGGTTGTTGGTGATTCCTGCCTCGCGAGAAATTCTGCTGAAGTCGATGGAATCCGGCGTGATTCAGACCTTTGTGGAGGCCGGAGGCATGCTCGGGACGACCAATTGCGGCCCGTGCGGCGGAGGGCATATGGGAATTCTCGCACCGGGTGAGACGGCGATTTCAAGTACTAACCGAAATTTCAAAGGAAGGATGGGCTCTCCAGAGAGTTTCGTCTACCTCGGATCTCCTGAAACGGTAGCTGCTTCAGCCATTGAAGGGAAAATTGCGGACCCAAGAAAATACCTTTCATAAGAAGTACTATCCAAGCAGATCCTTTTAACAAGGATGTCTGAAAGACCTATTATTCATGGAGCCAGAAACCCAAATACAAGGAGCAAACTACAATGAGTATTATTGTTACCGGTAAGGTCTGGAAATTTGGAGACCACATTAATACTGATTATATGGCCCCGAGCTTTTCGGCCCAGGCGCCCTGGGAGGAGCAGAAAAAAACCATCTTGCATATCCATAAGGCGTTCACCGAAGGGGTTCAGCCCGGGGATGTGATCGTTGCAGGAAAGAACTTCGGCTGCGGATCGAGCAGGGAGTCGGCCCCCGCCAATTTAAAACGGTTGGGTATTGGGTGCGTTGTAGCCGAGTCCTTTGGCCGGATCTTTTTCCGCAACTGCATGGCCATAGCCCTGCCTGTAATGGTCTGCAAGGGAGTTCCCGAAATCTTTGAAGAAGGAGATCAGTTAGAGCTTGATTTTGAAAACTCGCTGGTTAGAAATCTGACCAAAGATAAAGAGTCAAAAGGTCCGCGATTATCACCCGAGTTGATTAATATCGTCCAACAGGGGGGCATCCTGGCGTTCTTAAAGAGTGAAACCCACCTGACCGGTTGAGAGTGAGTCAACGAATCATGAAAGGCGGCGACGCGAATAACCTTATCGAGGTCCAACATCTTAGAAAATGGTTTCCCATGAGAATGGGTTTTTTCTCGGCCCTGTTCGGCAGGGAGGAACCCAAGTACGTGAAGGCCGTCGACG
>CP070692.1:4631805-4633229 GCA_020353215.1 Deltaproteobacteria bacterium | reverse complement strand
CAGGCTGTTCAGGGCTATGCTGAGTTGCTCCTCCTGCAGAAGACAAGCGATGAACCTGGTTATGCTGAACTGAAAGAGATTGTGCGCGCCGGAAAGCGGGGTGGGGATCTTACCCAACAACTACTCACATTCAGTCGTAAGGTTGAAAGTAAGCTGCGACCCGTCGACTTAAACCATGAGGTCCAGAGTGTAATACCTTTGCTAGAGAGAACCATCCCCAAAATGATTGATATCAAACTCAATTTGACCGAAGGCCTTAAGATAATCAATGCAGATCCTGGTCAGATGGAACACGTGTTGATGAACCTAGGAGTCAACGCCAAAGACGCCATGCCTGAAGGAGGCCAGCTTATTATTGAGACAGATAATACCACTTTAGACGCAGAGTATTGTCGAAGTCACGCCGGGGCCAAGCCAGGGGACTATGTGTCGATAGCGGTATCGGATACCGGGCTGGGTATTGACAGAGAGACGATGGAGCACATCTTTGAACCCTTCTATACCAATAAAGGAGCCGGCAAGGGCACGGGCCTTGGCCTTGCCACTGTCTATGGGATCGTGAAGAGCCACGCCGGCTACATGACCTGCCATAGTGAGACTGGAAAGGGGACCACCTTCAAGATCTATCTGCCGGTAATTCGGTCTGTACGGGAAACTGCTGAACTTGAAGAACAAACGATGGCCCTCCAGCTTGGTAAAGAGACCATCCTGCTTGTGGATGACGAGGAATCCATCCTGAACCTTGGACGGGAGATACTCGAACAGTTCGGCTACACTGTTTTGACTGCTACCGACGGAGAGAGGGGGTTGGAGCTTTACAGAAAAGAAAAAAGCCAGATCGATCTTGTCGTACTGGATCTATTCATGCCAGGAATGGGGGGCAAGAAGTGTCTCGCACAGATGCTCGACAGCTCTTCCCATGTAAGGGCTCTCATTGCCAGTGGGGATTCTTCTGATGCGCAGATTGAACAAATCCTGCAAGCCGGTGCCAAAGGTTTTATTAGCAAGCCCTATGATGTCACATGGCTTCTTCGTGCGGTTCGCAATGTCCTGGATGAAAATTGACCTCTAGTTCCCGGCTAAGCCTCAGCTTAATTACCCTACCTATTTCATTGGTGTTGACCCGGATGTCGCAAACCCATGCCAGCAAGAATCGATTTTCTCGCACCATAGTCCCGCCTCTGGTGGGACGGCTGCCCTCGGGTGTCGCCCCTTGTCCTGCCTGTCCCGCCTGTCCCGAGCTTGTCTCGAGCCTAGCGAAGGAATACCCGAGGACGGACGGATGGCCATATCCGTGGTCGCAGTAGGCCATTCATGACATGCCCGGGCCAAGAGAGTTCGATTATGAAAACAACATGATACTTGCAATCCCATCTCGTGTGATTTAAACTCCGGTAGTCTTTCATTCTGACCTCCCATATTTA
>CP070692.1:4630275-4631705 GCA_020353215.1 Deltaproteobacteria bacterium | reverse complement strand
CTGTTGAAAGGTGATTCTCCTTCGGTCCGGGTTGAGCATGGGCATCTCGGGTCGACTCAAGCTCATTTTAGTGACTGCCGGAACCTCAAGCCACTCCACTCTGTGGTGACGCACAGGTACCTGAGGCATTTTAGGTTGAGGCAAACCTCGGAGATACCGGTCTATACCTGCAGCGCCAAACTTTCCCGCACCGATGGCCTCCACAACAGTAGCTGGCCCCAAAACCGCATCCCCACCGGCAAACATACCATCCTCATCGGTGGTTCCGCTTATTGTGTCGGCCAGAATCGTGTTGCGCCTGGACCATTTCAGGTTTTCCAATGAATCGAGACCCTCAGAGGGGGTCATTTGTCCGATGGCCGTTATGATTGCGTCAACTTCATACAGGTGGTCACTCCCTTCCACCGGTACCGGCTTTCTCCGCCCGCTCTTGTCAGCGGCTCCAAGTTCGGCTCGAAGGCAATTTAGGCCCGCTATCTGACCATCGTCACCAACCACCTGGACCGGTACGGTCAGGAAGGCAAAGCCTACTCCCTCTTCCTCAGCCTGTTCCACCTCCTCGACACTTGCAGGCATTTCAGAACGGGTTCGGCGATAGAGAATGATCACATCCTCACAGCCCAGCCGGATACAGGTTCGGGCCGCGTCTATGGCCACGTTACCACCGCCGACGACAGCCACTCTCTTACCGGGCTTGTGTCTTTCACCCATTGCCACTTGAAGGAGGAAACTTATGGCGTCTACTACCTGGGAAAAATCTTCTTCCCCTGCGACCCCCAGTTTGTAGCAGCGATGAGCCCCCACAGCTATGAAGAAGGCCTCGAATCCTTCCTGCCTCAGTTCCTCCATGGTGGTATCTCTGCCCAATTTGGTGTTATAGCGAATTTCAACCCCCAGATCCTCGACCATGGCCACTTCCCGGTCGATAACCTCTCGGGGCAGCCGATAGCGGGGAATGCCGACCATCATCATGCCACCGGCCATGGGTAAGGCCTCAATTACCGTAACCCCATAACCTTTCAAAGCCAGATAGTAGGCAGCCGTGAGACCTGCTGGTCCTGCGCCGACAATACATACTTTGCGGCCATTGTCAGGAGCTTTAGCGGGATTGATGTATTCCCCGGCAGACATGGCTCTCTCAGCGGAAAAGGCCTTTAGATCTTTTATCGCTACAGGGCTGTCCATTCGCCCCCTCACACACATGTATTCGCACGGATGGGTGCAAACCAGACCGCAGACCCAAGGGAAAGGGTTGTCCTTTCGAATCAACGCCACAGCTTCCGCATCAAGCCCTTGACCGATCAAGCTTACGTAACTCGAGACATCGATGCCCGCAGGACAGGCCATCTGGCAGGGGGCTGGAGTGAGGATGTCACAATCGCCCGTTGGACAATTGTGAGTTTCGATGTGACTCTCGTATACTTCCCGGT
>CP070692.1:4628740-4630175 GCA_020353215.1 Deltaproteobacteria bacterium | reverse complement strand
GAGGCGTGATGAAACATCCGGGCTAGGTCAGGGTTCTCGTTCCAGCCCCATGGCTCTGATCAGACGCGCCCGGGCCAGGTTGAAAGCGACGAGGGCTGTGGTGTAGTCGGTTCTGGCCTGCGTCAACCTGGTCTGTGCGTCCAGCACTTCAGTAGCGGTGGCCACCTGTTCCTTGTAACGCTCACCGCTGATGCGGAAATTCTCCTCAGCGGATTCTATGGCCTTCTTGGCCACGTTGACGGCTTTCTCCGCGGCTTGCACCGTCAGAAAAGCGGTCTTTACCTCTAAGTTAACTGCGTCTTTCACCTGCACGAGGGTCTCTTCGGCTTGACGCAGTCGACCCCGTTTTTGATTTGTAGCATACCGCGTCTTACCCCATTCGAAAAAGGTCCAGGTTGCCATGGCTCCCGCTTCCCAGAACTCCCGATCAGTGAATTGGCTGCCGTCGACCGTCGGGTCGTCTCCACGCCGGTAGTAATTGAGAGACCACTTTATGGTTGGGTAGTAGTCACTTTTTGCCAAGGTGATTTCCTTCTGGGCGCCCATGACCCTCTTCTCTGCCTCTAGGACTTCCGGCCGACTCTTCAGAGCAATCTCTCGACTGGATTCAAAGGTCTTTTCATAGGGCTCCGTTGAAAGGATATCCTCCACCGAAAATGGAGAAGTTATGGGTCGATGCAGAATCGTGTTGAGAATAGCCTTGGCCACCCCGAGGTCGTTTTCAGCAACAATAGTTTCCTGCACAGCCCTGGCCAATCGCACCTCGGCATCAAGAACGTTGACCTTGGGCCTCATACCCACCCGGTAGAAGTTCTCCGCCACCCGTACCCCCTCTTGCAGTTGGCGTACCGATTGCCGTGCCACCTCGAGAAGTTTCTGGGCGCTGAGGATCTCATAATATGCCTCTTTTACCTGGAGTATAATGTCGAGTCGGGTTCTTGCCAGTTGTATTTTGGCTACATCTAGATCCAATTTGGCCAACTGATAGATGGACAGGTTCGCGAAACCTGTGAACAGGGGCTGGTCGATATGACCATTGAGGGCCCACTGGTGCTGATCTTTGTTTACAAAGGTTACCCCGCTGAACATAATAGTGGTTTCGCTGGGACGGGTGTAGCCGTACTCGAGACTGAATTTGGGTAAGAAGTTTGTCCTCGCCTCTCTCTGTTGTTCCCAAGCCACATCCACTTCCTCCTGGGCCACCTTAAGTTCAAGGTTGCGATCCAGGGCGATGCCTATGCTTTGCTGCAGAGTCAGAAGTGGTTCTCCTGGCTGGGCGGCAGAGTGTTTCGGCACTAAGGCGACGGCAACACAGAACAGCAGAGCACCCACGCGTTGTATCGCCGCATATCCGGATCCCAGATTCCTACCTGGCCGCACCATATCTCACCTCATCTCTCGTGGTTGTTTCCACGCCTCCGGTCTCATGCATCAT
>CP070692.1:4627196-4628640 GCA_020353215.1 Deltaproteobacteria bacterium | reverse complement strand
GATGTTTCATGAAACATCCGGGCTAGGGTTTGATCAGAAGCGAGTCTTTTCCGGAGGCCTCCGCTCCGGAACATAGTCATGAGGGATCTTTTCCTCGTTCCATTCCGTTGACACGTAGAGGTTGCAGTAACAACTTCCGTATTCTTCAACATCCGGAGTCCGATACACGCAAGGACAGATAATGTCTTTGTCCCATTCCCGATCACCCGACGCCAACCGGCAGGGACATGCCATATAGCCGTACCTCTCTTTGTTTTCCAGGAGCCCTTCAAGGAGTTCCATTGTCCTCGTCCTGTCCTCATTGAAATAATAACCTTTGGGCTCCTGCACCTTTTTCAGCGCCTCATATAGCTTCTCAACGTCCATTACTCTATTCCTAACGCCTCCTTGATGTCCTTTTCCTTGTATCCCACAATGACCGTCTCCCCGATGATAATGGTGGGAAAGGAACATTTTGGATTGAACTTTTTCACATCTTCAAGAATAATTTGCCGTTCTTTGCCTTTCAGCAGATCCACGTCGGTAAATTCGTATTGAACCGTGCACTCATCCAGCAATTTCTTGACGGACCTACAGTGAGTGCAGGTGCTGAGTGAATACATTGTCACAGGAAGTTCCATGCCGCGTCCCCCCTATTCATGTCCGCGTCTGATTTAATGGCTTGTTCGTGGAATTGTGACATACGGATCATGCGAAATCAATACGCTTTTTCCGGCCACCCTTATTCACCAGATCGCTCACTAAGCCAATCGATTCACTCAAACTCGCCGGCCAGTAACCAGGCCCGTAGGACCCGGTTTCACGGTTGCGCCCTTATCTCCCTCGACCCATGCTCAACCAGTGGTTGAACGCGCATGTGCTTCTGCGGTGCTGTCGCCATGCTTCCCGCCGGGCCCGATGAGCGGTAAGATCTTGTCGACCTGGAAGAAGACAAGAAATTTTTTTTCACGGTCGTCGTCAGGGTACTCCTTACGCCGAAGGGAGTACAGAAGCTCGGTGTCCTGCTCTTCCCGGGTTTTGGTCAAAAAGAGTCTCTTCCCGGCGAATTTGCCTCCTGCTTCCATGAAAAGGTAAGTCGCATAGGGATTGGACTGCAAATTGTGATGAGTCAAACGGTCACGCATGATAAAGGCAATAGTCTCATCATCCATAAAATGGGGAGCGGCGTACACAGCCGCATCCACCCGGCCGTTTCCGTCTGCGGTGGCCAGCACGCCACGGCCCTTCACTGATGCAAAATAGTCTCTAAGTTCCATATCAAGACCTCCTATGGCTCATTTTCGCTTTTCACAATGCTTCTTTTTCGCAGGGCCGACGTCCGATCCGGCCACCGCAGATCAGTCTACTGAAACCGAAGCATGGTTTCCTGCCACTGCCTCCTTTGCAATTTCGCTTATCCGGCAGACGCGCTCTGCTCCGCCTAGGTAGATTGTGATCTCTGCAT
>CP070692.1:4625649-4627096 GCA_020353215.1 Deltaproteobacteria bacterium | reverse complement strand
CCCGCCAAACCTTGACGGCCTTTTCAGGAAACATTCGGTTTGAAAAGATGACCAGAAACAAACCCCCTTGTTTGAGAATCCTACCGACTTCCCGAAAAACCTGGAGTGGTTGGGTCATGTAGTCCACGGATACGGTATTGATCACGGCATCAAAAGTATGGTCTGGAAAGGGAAGGTCTGGGTCTTTGTTGAGGTCATGGGTAATGATTTCAGAAAGAGACGGGTTTTGTGACAGCTCGTTTTTGTTGAGACCTAAACCGACCACTTTGGAGGGCCTAAGTTTTTCAGGGAGATGAGAATCCCATCCTGCCATCAAATCCAAAATGACCGGGTTTTCCTCAACCACCAGTTCTCCGATCAACGTTTCCACGGTGTCCAACGCAAGGGAATCAAGGTGACTCACAAAACGATCCCTTGAATAGAACTTGTCATCATCGCTCTCGTCCAGTCTGGAAAAGGCATCTTTCAAAAAAATCGGGCTCATCTCAGAGACACCATCTCCAGGAATATTCACCTCTGTTTTCATAGAGCACCTCCATCAAAAAAGCCGGAGCACAATTTGTGCAACCCGGCTCATGGCCCCATATTCTGGGCGGGTTAACATCTTCAGGATTTGAACATTATAGTCTAAGGTAAACATAAATCTCATCTTGTCAATAGAGCCCTCGTCACAAAACGCGCCTTTTTACATCCCCTCTTGTCGCTTAAAAATCGAAGCGTTGTGCATGGGATAACGCGCGAACACGATTGCCAGGCCCTTGAAAAACCCATCTTGATTCTTAGGGTTAGGGTCTTATTTTCAAGTTTTAACAATTTAGGTTCGAATTCCCCGCTGCTTGCAGCGCGGGATGAATTCGAATTTATTTGTATTCAATTTCGTCGGCGAGTATCACGAGCCGACGTGATACCCTATAACTTGCTGCAGGGAGAGCTCATTCGTTAAGAACCAGACGCTCAGATCTGTTCTTGACTCATGTGAGCAGAGATAATATACAGTTTCATATCGAGGCCAATGAGGGTGGGGAATTGAAAAAGAAATGTTGAATGAGCGTCCTGTTTCGGGTACGTGGAAGACCAAGCCGACCGATCGATGGGTACTTAAATGGATTAAATGTTACCTGTCTGCTCGCATCACGCCCACGTTGGTCAGAGTTAAATGGCTTCAGCCATGGATGATCACGATCAGTTCAGCGGGCCTGGGGATGGTGGGAGGCGTCGTATTTGCGCTCGGGTTGGGGTGGTTGGCCGGCCTGATTGCCGCGATCGCTCAGGTCCTGGACGGCGTCGATGGGCAGTTTGCCAGGCTCAGAGGGGAGCAAAGCGTGGGCGGGGCGTTTTTGGACTCGGTGTTGGACCGGTATGCGGACGGAGCCATGGTGATGGGCATGATCGTTTATCTGATCCGGCTGCCCATCACCATGCCACTCTGGCAATTGCTGGGCCTCGG
>CP070692.1:4624093-4625549 GCA_020353215.1 Deltaproteobacteria bacterium | reverse complement strand
CTTTCGGTGGTCGCACTTGTCCAGGGCCTGCGGCCGCCGGTGGTGCAAAACTATGAGGTGCATTTATCCGGTCTTCCCGATGAGATGGATGGCACGGTGCTCGTAGCCATGTCCGACCTGCACCTTGGTAATTTGCTCGACCAGCGGTGGCTGGAAGCGCGCGTCGCCCAAGTGCAGGCGCAGCAACCCGACATCGTGATCCTGCTCGGTGATCTCTTCGAAGGGCACGGCAAGCCCAAAGGCGAACTACTTCCGTTCTTGCGTCGCCTTTCCGCACCTCTTGGTGTCTGGGTCGTCCCTGGCAACCACGAGTACCACCATCGTAACAATGGGAGTGCGTTTCTGATCGAGGAGGCCGGCTTTCAGTTAATGCTCAACCGCTGGGCCGAAGTTCGACCCGGCCTGGTCATGGTTGGCGTAGACGATCTGACAGCCATCCGCCGCTCTGGTCAGGGCGGGGATCCCATTACGAAGGCACTCGCGGGTCGACCTCCGGGTGCAACCATCCTTCTCTCCCACACGCCGTGGCAGGCCGACAAGGCAGCGAAAGCCGGTGTAGGCCTGATGCTTTCCGGCCACACCCACGGAGGGCAGATTTGGCCCTTCGACTATCTAGTCAAACGCGCCTACCCGCTGCTTGAGGGGCGGTATGAGGTTGACGGCATGACGGTCATCGTCTGTCGCGGTACGGGCACCTGGGGACCCCGTATGCGCCTCTGGCGTCCCAGCGAAATCCTCCGGCTGAAGCTTCAGGCGGGGAGAAAGCAGAATACTCGAATAGGGGCCGAGGTCGGGTCAAGATAAGTCGGAGAGAGGGCATAGGGCACAGGGTGCAAGGCAGTATGCGGCGAGACGAGCGAGACGGGAGGTCGGGCGAGACGAGATCGGAAGTCGGAAGACATTATGAGCTCATAGCTCACAGCTCATAGGAAGGCTGAAGACGGCTGGCAGATTGCAGCAGGCATAGGGTAGATTTTAGATTGCGGATTTGAGACTTCACCCTTGTAGCAGAACGCGGGACGGAAAAACGACCATCTTGGCACAAATCAAGAGGACTGATTGCCGAAATTCAACTGACCAACAATCTCATAGGGAGCATCCTCGTTAAGCTCAAGGAGAACACCCTCACCGGACGAGACGGCCTCATTGGCGATGGCTGAAATCGTAACAAAATGTGTCACCAGGATTATTAGTACCCCGTCAGAAGGTTGTTGCGCGATGAATTTTCTCAGCGCTTTCAGATTGGGTTCGCGGTCCTGCGTCAGCTCGTAAAATGAATTTAAGGCCGGCAGTTCCGCCACCGACCCCATCGAGAGCAGTTCTGCTGTTTCAAGGCAACGGCACCACTGGCTTGAATAGACCCGCGCCACAGTTATGCCATTTGAGCGCAGCCAACCGCCGATGGCCTTTGCCTGCTTCCGGCCGCGATCATTCAAGTTGCGCTGGGTGGAACAAT
>CP070692.1:4622529-4623993 GCA_020353215.1 Deltaproteobacteria bacterium | reverse complement strand
AGGTAGTCTCCCTCATCAACCAGTTCCTCTGAAACAGATACGCCATAGGCTTTGAAGGCTTTTATGGCGCCATCAAATCGTTCAATTCCTGTAGAGGTGTTGGAGGGTCCTTTAATAATAGCGATTCGCTGATGACCCAGACGAATAAGATGCTCCACTGCCAGATAGGCCCCCTTTGCATTGTCAACCAGCACGTAGTCGAGACCGTCACAATTGTAGGTGCGCCGAAGAACGGCGACGACGGGAAAACCGGAACTGACCAACCTCACCAGATTTTCGTCATCAACAAGGGCAGCAGAAGTGAGTATCCCATCGATGCCCCTTGCCTTTATGTTCTCAATCTCTTGGGATTCCAATTCGATGTCGTCATAGGTGGAGATAATGCTCAAGGAATAGCCGTACTCCTTTAAGGTTTCGTCAACGCCCGCGGCAATCTCAGGAAAAATGGGATGCTTCGTGCTCTTGATCAGGAAGGCAATA
This sequence comes from Deltaproteobacteria bacterium, assembly GCA_020353215.1. Taxonomy (GTDB): domain Bacteria; phylum Desulfobacterota; class Syntrophobacteria; order BM002; family BM002. The sequence continues at coordinate 4,623,513 of CP070692.1, read as the reverse complement.
GAATGGGAACGGCCCTTTACGAGGGATCTTGCCACCAGGTTCGGTCTGTAATTAGAGGATTGAATAACTTTCAGAACACGATATTTGGTCTCTTCCCCGACCCCCGGCTTACCATTAATAACCATGGAAACCGTGGAAGGGGATACCTTCGCCTTTTTTGCGATATCCCTGATGGTGACCCTGTTGTCCAGATCGGTAATCGCTTTTTGCATCGGGCAATGGGTGTTGATGAGGGATGAGTGGTGATTGGTTTATCCAACGAAAAGGGCGCGCCTTGCCTGGAACTAAAACGGTTTAGTAAAACGGTTTAGTGGTGTTGTCAATTATTTTTTTATGCTCGCCGCCAGAAAACGGCTGGGCCAGAACATATATTCCGATTGTTTGGCGTGATGGCCTGTTTCTAGATTATGGGGCCCTTCCTCCGGGCTCTCCCATCTGTAGCGTTCACCCACTTTTCGAGCTTTGGGGCCCGCAAGCCGGAAGCCGAAGGGAGAGATGGGGGGCTTGATTTCCCTTTGACTTTTGAGATGTCACGGTTTATCCTTCCGTGCGCAACCGTAACCTTTCTGAGCTTTGGTTTCCAATTAGTTACCCCTATCATTTGTCATTTTATTCATTAACAAACCAACCGTTCACAAGATTGAAAATCTGAGTAGAACTTCTCACTGAGTGTAATCTTTTGTTTTCGCGTGTCTGGATAACCTTTCAATCAACCGACAACTCAGCGTTTTGAACAATTGTGTCGGGTCTGGTAGCGGCATTAAAGCCACTAACCGGTTTAATATATTGTGGATCTTGCAAAACGTTTTTAAGGAGGTGAGGTTATGAAAGATGTTCAGTATTTTGCGCCAACAGAAATTGACGAGGCCGTAAAGCTGCTCGCCCAGCATGGCGACAGGGCCACTGTCCTGGCCGGAGGCACGGATCTCGTCCCCAGAATCAACTACTACGAACTGAAGCCTGATGTCCTACTCTATATTGGGG
>CP070692.1:4620955-4622429 GCA_020353215.1 Deltaproteobacteria bacterium | reverse complement strand
TTTGTGGAGTAAAGCAGGTCTTCTTTTCTGGTAAGCCGATACTTTACTGGTTTGCGGATCTTGAGCGCCATGACGCCAGCCACATGGTCGCAGTGGATATCATTTTTTCCCCCGAAGCCGCCTCCGATTGTGCCTCCTATGTAACGGATCTTGTTCATGGGCATGTCTAAAATGGCGCTCAACATGCCCAAATGAAAGTACAAATCCTGGCTGCAAGTGTGTATCGCGAGCCGGTCAGTGGAATCTATGTAGGCGACCGAAGCATGGGGCTCCATAGAAACATGATCGTTGGTAGCCTGCGTGTATCGGCCTTCGACGATATGTTTCGCCTCAGCAAAACCTTTTTCCACGTCACCAAAGCGAACAATGCGACTCTTGCCGCTGTTGAACTCGGCAAGGTTGCCATCCGGTGTCACTTGAGGCGCATCCGGCTCCATGGCCTCGACAGGGTCGAAGACCGGTGTCTGTTCCTCAACATCCAATCCAATTTTCTCGACGGCCTCCATGGCCGTATCCTCGTCAACGGCGGCCACGGCAGCAATGCGCTCACCCTTGTAACGAATGTTCTCAGATGTAAAGACCGGTTGGTCCGGCACGAGTCCGTAAGCGTTGGTCCCGGGAATGTCTTTCGCCGTGATGACCCCTGCAACCCCGGGCATATTTTCAGCGGCCGAGACGTCTAGATTTCTGATAACACCCTTATGGACCGGGCTCCTCAGGACCTTAATGTAGAGCATCCCCGGAACATGGACGTCATCCACGTAAGTGGTCCTGCCCGTGACATGACCCACTCCATCATATCGTAGTATGGGTTTACCGACATATGTGGACATTTTTCTACTCCTTTCTTTCGCCGCTGGCGAAGACTTGAATGGCCTCAATGACTTCATGGTAGGTCCCGCAACGGCATATATTACCGGAAATGGCCTCCACGATCTCATCGCGAGTGGGCTCAGGATTTTTGTCCAGCAACGCCTTTGAGGATACGAGCATACCCGGCGTACAGAAGCCGCATTGAGCCGCGTAGCTTTCATGAAACGATTGTTGCAGGGGATGCATTTCTCCGTCCTTAGAAGTGAAGGATTCAATCGTCTTTATGTCCCTGCCAGCCACTGTCAAGGCGATGGCCAGGCATGAAAGGATCGGTTCGCCATCAAGAAAAACGGTGCAGGCACCACAATCACCAGAATCACACCCCCGCTTGGGGCTCGTCACGTTCAGGTTTTCTCTGAGTACGTCAAGGAGCGTGTCAGTGGGTTTGACCAGAACGTCCACCGGGTCACCGTTTAGGGTGAATGAGAGTGTATATTTCATCGTCACGTTACCTCCTTTCCTCTTTATCAAGACCGCCGGCCTGCCTCAGGGCCCGGGCGACAAGCGCTGCGCCCGCCTTCCGCCGATACCATGCAGTCGCGCGCTGATCATCGATGGGGTTGCTCTCAGCCACGGCCTTGGCAGCACAATCGGCAATCAA
>CP070692.1:4619376-4620855 GCA_020353215.1 Deltaproteobacteria bacterium | reverse complement strand
GAAAACATCCTGGGAAGCGGTTTCCGGCTGAGTATAGAGATCAAGGAAGGTGCAGGGGCCTTTGTCTGCGGCGAAGAGACGGCATTAATGGCTTCCATCCAAGGCGCTCGGGGAACGCCACGTCCACGACCGCCCTTCCCGGCGCAAGCAGGACTTTGGGGGCAGCCCACCAACATCAATAACGTGGAAACCCTGAGTAATGTCTCGGCCATCCTGGAGCGGGGTGCCGAGTGGTACGCTGGCTTCGGGACAGAAAAAAGCCGGGGGACCAAGACGTTTTCACTGGCGGGCAACGTCAATCGAACGGGTCTTATCGAAGTTCCTATGGGCATAGAGTTGGGAAAGATCATCTATGACATCGGAGGAGGAGTTCCAGGGGACAAGGAACTCAATGCGGTTCAAACCGGCGGGCCATCTGGAGGGTGCATTCCCGCACGAATGCTTAACTTGCCGGTGGATTATGAATCTTTAGCCGAGGCCGGTTCAATCATGGGTTCCGGTGGAATGGTCGTCATGGACGAGGACACCTGCATGGCGGAAATGGCCCGATATTTTCTAACCTTTACTCATTCCGAATCCTGTGGAAAGTGCATGCCATGCCGGTTCGGCACGGGAGAAATGCTTGACGTATTGGAGGATATCTGCCAGGGACGGGGAGAGCCGGGTGATCTGGAGTTGCTGGCCAAATTGGGTGACGCGATTAAAAAAGGATCGCTTTGCGGGCTGGGACAGACCGCCCCCAATCCAGTGCTCACCACCATACGCTACTTCAAATCCGAGTATGACGCTCACATCAATGAAAAAAAATGCCCGGGCGGTGTCTGCCCGGAGCTTGTCACCTACACCATAGACCAGGATAACTGCACGGGCTGCCATGTCTGCGTGAAGAACTGCCCCACAGGAGCGACAAGCGGGGAAAGAAAACAGCCGCACGCAATAGACACGGAAAAGTGCATCAAGTGCGGCATCTGTTACGATGTCTGCAAGTTTGACGGGGTAAAGAAGATTTAAAAAGGGAGTTTTATAATGGGAATGGAAACATTAAAGCTGGAGATAGACGGGAAACAGGTTACGGCCTCGCAGGGCGTGACAGTGCTACAGCGCACAGCGGGTACCCGGATCGTAGGAGGGGCCATTTCCCATCGTACACTACGGCGAAACTATTGAGGAGGAACAATTGGACCAAGTTAACCTGATAATTGATGGTCAGTGGATCACCGTCCCGCGAGTGATGACTATCCTCGAAGCGAGCCAGACAGCAGGCATCCATGTACCTACCCTATGCTATGATCCAGATCTGAAGCCATATGGAGCTTGCCGCCTGTGTATTGTTCAGATCGAAGGCATAAGGGGGCTGCCCACCTCTTGTACCACCGCTGTCCAAGAAGGGATGGTAGTACATACTCAAACCGACGAAGTCAGACAGGTCCGACGGACAATCGTTGAGATGGCAATCGCCAAACACCCGCAGGACTGCCT
>CP070692.1:4617794-4619276 GCA_020353215.1 Deltaproteobacteria bacterium | reverse complement strand
CATCCAGCTGAGATTGCTGACACAGCTATTCGGCCGGAGGAGATGCCTTTCGGGCTTATCAGCTTTAAGATTAAGGTACACAACGCTGGCGATTCCGTTGAAGTGACCGTCTATTTCTCCGAGCCCTTACCAGATGGAGCCAGATGGTATAAGTACGACTCCATACATGGCTGGCGATGGTACCCACATGCGACTATCAATGCTGCTCGCACTGAGGTTACTTTGCAGCTCAAAGATGGGGACATGGAGTATGGTGACATCGATGGGGTCGCAAACGGAATCATAGTAGATCCAAGTGGCGTTGGTGTGGTTTCAGCGGGCTCATCATTTGACGGTGGAGGAGGAGACGTTGGCGGCTGCTTCATCGCCACCGCAGCCTATGGCTCAGCCATGGCACCTCACGTTGAGATCCTGCGTGATTTCCGCGACCGCTTTCTTATTACAAATTCCCTGGGCAAGGCGTTCGTGCAGTTCTATTACGAACACTCACCACCACTCGCTGACCTCGTCGCCAGACATGACACGTTGAGAGCGGCGGTACGATGGAGCCTGCTGCCCCTGGTAGGCATGAGCTGGGTGGCGTTGAAGATCGGCCTCTTACCCACCTTGGTTTTGATTGTGTCTTTAGTGTGTCTGACGGTCACTTTCATTACAGTGCGTTTAACGAAAGCGCCACCAGTAAAGCGCAAGGCCTGAAACACTGTAAACGACGCATAGGACAAGGCAGGAGTGATTTCCTGCCTCTCTTTTTTCTTATTTGGTCGAGTTATGAGAAAATCAAACATTCAATACCCCCTCTCCCCTTTATTAGATTTTAGAAAACCTGGTCCTCAGGGCCAGGTCAGAGTCAGCAGGCTTTGCCGAAATCAATCCGACAAAGAATCCAGGAGTCAGCATCGAGAATTCAGAATATCGTATGGGTCTTTCGCTCAATTCAAATTGTAAAATTCGTAGGAGCGAAGCGACATCCGAATACTTCTGGCTCCTGACTTCTGGATTCTGAATTCTCCGGTTCATTCGATACCGGGAACAAAAGTCTCTTCCAGACGCAATCCAAAGCCGGGCTCTCTGGGTCCGGATTTTTGCTAGGTTGACGAAAACGAAATTCGAATCCTGTCTCGGGACAACAATGACTTTCTTCGACCTACATCAGAAGTAACCCCACCTCGATAAGATCCCCCCATTCATCCACTTTTCTCTTAGTCCCCTGAAAGAGTCGATAGATTCTTGCGTCTATGTGTATCAGAAGGGGCAGATACCGTTGCCTCAGCTTGGGGTGCACAGAGGACAAAAAGACGATGAAGCTCAAAGGAAGAAAAATCGAAAAGACGGCACGGCGAGTGAAGGTCATACAGAGCTGGCTGCAACACCATTTCAACAGTGTCCACGTCTATTGCCGGCTGGTGAGAGTCATGCCGAAAGGCCTCGCGAAAACGGTCGTATTGTCATGGGAGAGGACAGCCATTTACCGTCTCATGTATG
>CP070692.1:4616183-4617694 GCA_020353215.1 Deltaproteobacteria bacterium | reverse complement strand
CTGGATTCTGACTACTGGCTACTGACTACTAAATTTTTGCCCTTGCGCCTTGTGCCTTGTGCCCTGCGCCTTATGCCCTAAATCTTCCATGTTGCTCGGATGGTTGTTCCTTCCCCGACACTGGACTCGATGGCAAAAGAGCCGCCTGAGAGTTCGGCTCTCTCTTTCATGCTGGTAAGCCCAAAGCCCCTTTTGGCAGTATCCACTGACAATACCTCTTCCAGGTTAAATCCCCGGCCGTTATCCTGTAGGGCCAACATCATCTCCCCGTCTGTTTTGATCAGAGAAATTGTCACCAGATCGGCTCCGCTGTGGTTGGCGGCATTGTTGAGGGCTTCTTGCAGGATCCGGTAGATAATAATTTTGAGAAAGTCGGGCACCTCGCTTTCCTCGATATCAATCTGTTTCTGGATGCTGATAACCGGGTAAGTGGTCTGGAATTCCCTGCAGAACCAATCAATGGTCGGCAATATTCCCAGACTGTCGAGGGTGGAGGGGCGAAGATCCATGCTGGTGTTGCGGACCTCTTCTATTGTCTGGCGAATCATGGGAACAAGGTTTTCCAGATCCTCAACCTGTATGCTCCTCAAGTCTGATTTGGCTATTTTGGCGAGGGTTTCTAGTCTCACTTTCATGGTACTCAGTGATTGACCGACGCCGTCGTGGAGTTCCCTGGCGAACCGAGCTCTCTCTTTTTCCTGGGCGTTCAAGAGTTCAGAGGAGAGAAAACGGAGCTCTTTCTCTGATTGCCGCAGCGCCTCCTCGGCCCACTGGCGCCGGATGCCTAAAGCAAGCTGATCCGAGATGGAAGCCAGCGCCTTCAGTGTGGTATCGGCGAGAGGTTTTCTGGCAAAAATAGCCACCACCCCCATTAATCTGCCCCCCGTAACCAGAGGGTGACCAGCGAATGCCACCATGCCCTCGCGCTCAGCCCATTCCTGGTCAATGAAAAGAGGATCACCTATGACCGAATTGGTAATCACTGGCTGGAGCTTTTGCGCTATAACGCCGATCTTGGAGTCCCCGAGAGCCACGCGACTACGACAGCCGTCGATACGTGTATAGAGCCCAGCACTGGCTTGCAGTTCCAACCTGTCTTCCGCTTGATTGAAGGTCCAGATACGAGCGAAGACAGCGTCCAGGTGTTTTACCATGGCCTCTGCGCAAGGCTGCAGTAGAGTTTGCAATGTGTCGCCCCTGGCAAGGGCCATGCCTATCTCCGCGCCCAACATCTCAATCTGCATCTGCTGAACCAGTTCTTCCGCCACCTTTTTGCGCTCGCTTATGTCTTGAAGGCAACCGAAATGCCTTAAAGGTTTGCCTTCCTCGTCCCATTCGACCTCTGCTATGGAGTGTACCGTGCGAAGGACCCCGTCTTTGCGGATAATGCGATACTCAATGTCATGGGGGTCTTTCCGGTAAAAAGCTGTCGCATGTGCCTTCTCAAAAATCTTCAGGTCATCAGGGTAGATATGGCTCTTAACCAGCTCATGGCTTGGGGCTACCTCTCC
>CP070692.1:4614564-4616083 GCA_020353215.1 Deltaproteobacteria bacterium | reverse complement strand
TCCGCTGCCGAGCGTTCCTCGGCTTGTGTTCCCTCTCCAAGAAGTCTCTTGTAGGCTGCGCCAAACCAATCGCACACAAACCGTTCCACTTGTGCATCGTCGAGTGGACGTACATGGAATTCCACAAATCCTGATCCCAGCGGTACGCCCTTGCGGAAGTAGCCCTGAAAACGACAGGTGACCAGGAACCAGTCATCGGGACGCTTTTTCAAGGCCCGCCGCGCCCACTCGGACGCCGTTTTGCGCGCATCTGGATCGGCCACCTCGTCTAAGCCGTCGAGAATCCAGAGCAGTGCGCCGGCGTTCCCGTTCCACAGATCCTGGCCTGGCGACTTGAGGTGCTCGGGCGCTTCGGCGCAGTAGGTCTCTTCTTCCAGAAAGACCTGGAGGCCGTTCTTCGCGCCCAGGGCCCTCCGCGTGAGATCACGAAATCGCAGCAAAACCGGAGTCATGCCCGCAGGCAATCCAAGGTTTTCGGATAGACTCTGCCCGCTCGCCAAACGCCAGGCGAGTTGGCATGCGCCGGTTGTTTTACCTGCGCCCGGCTCTCCTAATAAGACCACGCCCCGATGCCCCAATGCTGCTGTCTTGCGGAAGACCTCCCCCAGATCCAGGTCTTCCTCGTACTCGGCATGGTCTTTCCTGTACCTATCTGTGGCACGGGTCTCTATAGACCGGGCCAGAGTCGTGCGCAGCGGGACATAAGCCTCGGCGATGGGTAGTTCCACTTGCAGACTCCGTCCCATACCGAGCAAGGTGATATTTGCGCAGTCCTCGGCCAAGCAGTTGATATAGTAATGCACGCTCTCGGGCAAAGATGTACGCTTGCGAGTGCCCATCGTCCTGGATGTGGTCTTTGCAGGCTCTTTCGGTTCCGGGCGTAGTTTTTCCAGAAACGCCGGGAGATCGCCGTAGTTTTCTCCGTAAACAAGAGGAAAAAGCCGACCATCCGGTTCAAATTTGTCCTGATCGCGCACCAGCCGGTAATGACGATGTTCCACCCCGGTACGGATCTCGATGGCTTTCAGCCAGGAAAGGAAATTACCCCAGTTTGGATCGGACATGCCCTCTTCACCACAGCCTACAAACACCAGGCTCTTAGTCACACCCAATGCCTGCATTACCGCCTGGGTGTGCTCGCTGTTCTTGACGGCGTCGTAGGACCGAATCCCCAGGACCACGGATTCAGGTTCGTCCCAGTGGCCATGTACATGAAGCACACGCCGATCTTCGCCGCGCACCACGCGTGTGACTATACGAGGATTCTTCCAGGTCACGTGTTTCAAAGTCGTGACCTTCTCAATGAGGTCGTCGTAGTTAGTGGTCAGTATAGGTGTGTCCAGAGCAGTCAAGGCCTCGATCACCGCTGGATTCTCAGGCTTCATTTTCTCGAAGGTATCCCGCAGCCAAACTGCACACTCACCCATCTCGTTAAGCTTCCGATGCACTGACTCTGCCGCCATGAGAAGCATGTCAGGGTAGGACTTCATATCAAGCGTCTTAACGACATGTTGACACC
>CP070692.1:4612944-4614464 GCA_020353215.1 Deltaproteobacteria bacterium | reverse complement strand
TAACCGTCATTGCCCAAAGCCTCCGCTAGTGCAGCCGCGCTAGCCTCTGCGAATTCGCTCGCCTCCTGTGCATAGAAGCGATACCCTTCAGCCGCGAGCCGCTCTTCTTCTTCGGCTCTGACTTGGGACAGAGCCTGGGCTATCACCCGGCTACGACTGATACTGAGGCGGGCTGCCTCGCGGTCGGCGAACTCAACCAGGTTGTCTGGCAGCGAAATCGTGATTTTTCGCACCAGAGTGGCTCCAGTAGACATCATACACCCCCAAGTTGCAGTACTGTCTCATTCTACCACACATTAGGGAATCTGTCCAGTCATACCAAGAGGTAATACCAGCGGGGTTGGTTCCATGCCATCTCTCAGAGGGGGACCAGATTTGCCGCCAGCAAGAACGAGAAGGCTCTGGTCAGTATCATCCAGGATCGGGCACGGCCACTGGATGCTGACCAATCCGGGAATCTGGGTCGAAATCCCGGAATCTTGGCCGCTACCCCCTTGACAAAATGGTCTTTTGGGTGTATAATTGACACCGGTGTCAGTTTTGGGGTGGGGCAGAATGGTGAGAGCAGCCAACGATGTGACCATCCGAGACGTGGCAAAGCACTCGGGCGTGTCGGTCAAGACGGTTTCGCGGGTGATTAACGAGGAGCCCTTTGTTCGCGACTCGACGCGCGCCAAGGTCTTGAAGGCCATTGAGGAACTGGGATTCGTCGTCGACCTGTCAGCCAAGCGCCTGGCTACGGGTCAGGCGTACGCCATTGGCCTCATCTACCACAACGCAAGTTGGCACTACATCCTGGATGTGCAGAAAGCTGTATTGCAGGCAGCTCGCGAGGCGGGTTACAGCACGATTATGCATCCTTGCGACGTTTGCACAGAAAAGGACAGCCAGGAAATCCTGCGCACGGTTTCCCAGCGAGCGGTCGATGGTTTCATTTTCACGCCGCCGACCGACAATGTGACTGTGCTCCTGGAAAGGCTTTACGATCTCGGCGTTCCGTTTGTGCGCCTGACCCCCTCTGACCAGCAGAAACCCTGGCCATTCGTGACGACTACCGACCGTCGGGGTGCCTACCAGATGACCAGGTACCTTCTGGAGCTGGGGCACAGGCGGATCGGGTATGTGGTGGGCCCAACCGAACAAAAGGCTACCCACGACCGCTTTGAGGGATACAAAGCCGCGATGGCCGAGTTCGGGGTCGCGTTCGATCCTTCACTCACCAGGTAGGGCAATGATCACTTCGACTCGGGGTTTCGGGCAGTTTACGATTTGCTGGACAGGGATCCCCGCCCCACGGCCATCTTTTGCAACAACGATGAAATGGCTGCCGGAGCCAATGCAGCGGTGTTCGAAAAGGGCCTGCGCGTGCCCAAAGATGTATCGGTTGCCGGATTCGACGACATCCCGCTGTCCCGCCAGATCTGGCCCCCGCTGACAACGGTCCGGCAGCCGATCCACGAGATGGCCACGACAGCCACGAACCTCTTGGTCTCCTTGCTGAAAGGCCAAGAGCCGTCTGA
>CP070692.1:4611324-4612844 GCA_020353215.1 Deltaproteobacteria bacterium | reverse complement strand
GCGGTGGTGACCCCCGGGAGGAGAACCTTGCCAGCTCACAGGCCGGTACTCGCGTCCCTGGTCGTCCCTACATATGGCGGCCGTAACCATATCTTGGCTAAGATTGACGGAGTGAGTACTCATTCTCACTTCAAATCTGGCCGGCTCCCCTGGGTTGAGTTTCACAGGCCTGACGTCTACTCTCACCCTGTTCTCCCGGTTCGATTTTGTATCATAGGCGCTTGCGTCAGAGACCGAGACCAACATCGTCGTCAGAGTAACTAGGCATAACACCAGCAATAGTGAATAAGGCTTTAAAGTTCTCATCGGTTTCACCTCCATTGTCGATTCACTGGGAGAACGCCAAAGCGTAAATGACTCATAAAGGCTCCCAGCTGAATCATTCTGTTCCTGTCCATCATTCTGACCATGAGTCCAATCCCGAATAGGTTGGAAATAACGCCCACCAGAAAGAAATAGGTCTGGTAATCTGCCAGGCTCGCCGCGGCCGTGGAAAGGAATGGTAGGCCAAGTGCTGGCAAGAGGGGTAAAATGTAATGGGAGCAGCAGACCGCCATGGCGGTGGTGGAAATGCCTCCGGAAGCGGCCAGAGTGCACTTGGCCGCCTTCACGGACCCGCCCTTGTGCCATGCTCGCAAGAGTGAGAACAAGATGGCTTGAACACCCAGGCCAACGGAAAGGGCGAGTATCCAAAATATATACTCTCTGAACTCGGCCTTGGCGTTATACCAGTCGGATGTCAGGGTAAGCAGGCCCAAGTAGAACCCGACTACGCTGAGCGCGGCCACAACACCCACCAGATATGGGCGTGGGCTGGAAAGGAGGTTGACGGTGGAGGGGGTACTGGTTTCATCCAAGTCCTCCATATCCCCTTCCAAGACCTGATACCCAACACCCTCCACGGCTGCCCTCAAACGGTCTGATCTGACTATAGGCGGGTCGAAACTGACCAGTGCCTCCCGACTTACAAAATCCACCTCAGCCTCAGCAACACCAGGACAGGCTGACAGAGCCTCTTCAATCTTGCGAGCGCAGGCCAGACAGCTCATACCCCGGATGGGCAGGGAGATCGTGATGAGCGGGCTGGGTGCGTCCGTTCGTTCGGCACGATTTGTAGGCGCCTTTTGCAGATTATCAAGCCCTTTGTTTTCTCTGACGCGTTCTTTCATGGCAGCCCTTCTTTGTCAGTATTGAACCAGTGGTCCCGTTCCCCAAAGTCGGGGAAAAAAGCGGGGTGTGTTCTCTGCATAGCGTGCATATCGTTCACCGAAGTGAGTCAGAACCTCTGTTTCCTCCCGCCGGGCGAGGCGGACGTAAATCAAGACGAGGATTGGAAACATCACCACTGTCGCCAGGGTAGGCCATTGAATCAGAAAGCCCACCATGATCACTATGAATGCTACGTATTGGGGGTGTCTCATCCTGGCGTAAGGACCTGTGATAGCAAGACTATGGTTGAGTTGGGCCCTGTACAAGACACTCCAAGATTTTACAAGGAGCACAAAGCCCGCGAGAATCAG
>CP070692.1:4609703-4611224 GCA_020353215.1 Deltaproteobacteria bacterium | reverse complement strand
AAGTGTTCATTGTTGTAGGATTCAATTTCTACGGCGACGAGAAGCGGTCGAATTCCAGCATCGTGAACAAACTCTGGCAAACGATCCACAACAGGGTCACTTCAAACGTCATGAACAGATTCAAACAAGTCTGCGAGTGGAAGTTCCTCAGATTCCAGGAGAAGTCTATGCAGTGAAGTAATAGTGGAAAATGTCTCCTGTCTTCAGCCTACAAGAGTCCTGGTTGGCTCGAGGAAGCACATCCGTGACTGGAACGTGTGGGACGGCCTGACCAAGTGCTGTGCAAGGATGCAGAAAACCGGTCCTGCCGTTCAGCACTATGAAAAGTCGTTGGAGCTAAACCTCGGCAATGAGATTGCAAAGAAAGCACAGGATAGACTGAAAGGGTGGCGAGTGTAGCAAATCGTCATGCGTCGAAAGCACTCCGAAGCCATCGACTTTTCACAGGCTTGCTCAAGTCTAGTTACTGTCCCCTCGACGATCCCACACCATTGAGCATCCGAACGGATCTGATTCGTGGTAGGACGTTTACGGTGATGGTTTCCGAAGTCCCCTGCTCGAGACTGATTGAGAAATTCGCCTGCTCCAACTGATGGTTCTGGGGCAATCCCTGATCGTACACGGTGAGCTTCCACTTCCCGGGGCGTATCCCTTGAAAAGAGAACCGCCCTTTTCCATCGGTACGCACACTGAAGACTTCTTCGCCATTTGAGATCTGTACCAGTATATTATCCAAACCTCCAACTTCGATGAGATCATCCCTCGTCAATGGCGCACTGTGACTCTCTCCATTCCCCGCAATGTAAAATCCGTTCTCTTGAGTGGTAAGTCTCTCTGCAGACGTCCTGCTCGGGTCGGCTGCCAACAATACGACTGTACCGGTAATATGGCATGTCGTCGATATTCCGATCTCTTGATGCACTGTTTTGCCTCCGATTACCTCTACTGACAGTGGAGGAGGCTTGGATGTTGTCCGCTTCATCCCCACCGTCCTTTGGTCGACCTTCAGGCAGTAGTTGCCCGGGTTCATCATTGGGAATATGTACTCTCCATTCTGATCGGTCACGGCAGTCATTTCCCCTGCGGAGACGACGACGTTTGGCATGGGAGGTGTCGAGGCGTGGTCGGCATCGACGATCCTTCCTTTGAGCACGCCCAGGCTGGTCTTTTTCATCGCGGGAATGCCAAACGGAATGGTGTAGGCAACGAAGAAGGAGTGCTCATCCCGGTCGAGGTCGTCGAACCTCAGATAACGACCCTTCAAGGAGATCAGGTGACGGTTAGGCAGCGTGAGGTCCAGGGTCGTAAAGAGAAAATCGCGGTACGGGAGCTTCTTATTCACGATATTGTAGGATTGGAAGCTGAAGCCAAACCTCAACGCATTTCTGAACATTGTAGAGGCGTTGAATCCGATACTCGCGGTCTTCTCCGGCATCCCGGTAAAGCTGTTATGTCCGCTGTGGCTGAATACGGAGTAACTCTGACTCGGAGAGGGGCGAAAGTACGCATAAAAACTATAGC
>CP070692.1:4608055-4609603 GCA_020353215.1 Deltaproteobacteria bacterium | reverse complement strand
AGAGAGTGCGCGTTCGTTGGGACTCGTCTCGGCGCTCGACATCATGATGTAATTCAGTATCAGGGCTTCGATAGCCTGTCCGGCTGGACGGCCTTTGCGAGCCTCCGCTGCGGCTCTTGCTTCAGGGGGGGCGTTTTCCGCAATGATAGCCCACCGTGCCGAGTGCCAGGTAGGACGGTCGTACACCGACCCTTTGTTATCGTCCGCCCATCGCGCACCTTCGATAAACATGCGTTTGGCGCGGTCTGCGCCTCTCGGATCTCCGGCGGCTACCCAGAACGCGCTCGCGTCGGGATGCACCATGAAGAGGAGACCGAGCTTCTCGATGAGTTCAGGGTTCCTACGTTCGATTTCCTTGAATGCAATGGCCGCAGTGGTCATGTGAGAGGGATGATCAAAGGCAAGCGCTCCGGAGACGCACCCAAAAAGAGCGCAAACCAGAATGATAAGTCGAGTCTGTTTGGCCCTCACAATGGTTCTGTTCAGTAATCGTAGACAGCTCATTTCAAAAATCTCCTTTGCAAGTTCACTCGGTCTTTGATCACTTTCGCCTTCGGCGGAGTCCAGTTCTTCATCTCTTCCGGGTTGGGTACGTAGAGCCGAAACCGGGGCCTTGTTTCCAAGTCCCTTCGCTCGATGGGCAGCCAGTCTTCCTCGGGGACGCGTTGCGGCTTTCTTGCAGCGATACAGACCTCGATGCCACGGTCGTATCCTTTGTTGTCAGGATTGTCTTTGAAATTTTCAAACGTCCAGGGTTTTGCGTTCGGAAACTGCGCAGGATCGTAGAACAAAACCGGCTTTGTCTGCACTTCCTGCAGGGAGTCCGTGTCCATCCGCCCATTGACAGCGAGAGCGCTGCAAGAAGGACAAATCCCACAAAGCTGATGCTTTTTTGTGGCTCCGAGGATCATTTTCCCAAGATACTTTCTTTCTGGTTGGCTACACGCTATCAGTACCGCGCCAATATCCAGTAACAGCTTATTGATCAACTCCCCGAATTCGATACTCAGTATCCGTCAAATAGAGCACAGGGTCCATTCATTTCGCACCGCTAGACGCATCTCGCGAAGCGGAGTAATTCACCCGAGATCAATAGACTCCACTTAATGCCTTCGTTATTCTATTTTGACCGAAAGGTGGATAACAGACGGGAGAAAACAGTAGCACGAACTGGAAGAATCACGTTATGGGAGTTAAAGAGGAGATAACCACCCTCTGTTTTGTAGTTTGCCTGTACCTTGTGTCCAACTTGCATGCCCAGGAACTTGAACCAAGAGCCTACTGGATCACCCCGAAGGCCTCAAACGCGGTGTATTTTGGCTATACTTCCTTGCGAGGAGAGATCGTTTTTCATCCCGTGCTGCCTTTTGAGAATGTTGATGCCGACCTGAATTCCGCTTTCTTCGGGTATTATCGTTCGATAGATTTCTTTGGCCGGTCTGCAAATCTCACCCTCACACTTCCCTTCGTATGGGGCACTCAAGAAGGATTGTTTCTGGGCGAGTTCCACTCTGTAGACCAATCCGGACCAGCAGATCTCCAATTTCG
>CP070692.1:4606396-4607955 GCA_020353215.1 Deltaproteobacteria bacterium | reverse complement strand
TTCCTCCTGGCTCCTGGAAAGCTGCATCCGCTCTGGTATTCGACGTTTCTCCCGGTATTCTTCTTTGTCTCCAGCATCGTCGCGGGGCTGTCGATCGTGATCGTCGAAAGCACACTCGCATCCCGCTTCCTTAAACACAGGGTCGGCCCGGACTATTTGGCAAGCCTTCCCAACCTCACCCTCGGTCTGGGGAAGGCAGCTTCCTTCGCCCTATTTGCCTATCTTGGACTGAAGATAATGGGTATCGCGCGTGGAGACCACTGGAGCCTGCTGAACACGTCTTACGGGCACTGGTTCCTGGTGGAGATCATCATCTTCGTCCTTCTCCCTTGTTTCCTCTTCGCCTATGGAGTCAGAAACAGAAATGTGGGCCTGGTCCGGTTTACGGCCTTTTTTGCCATCCTCGGGGTGGTCGTCAATCGCTTTAACGTGTCGATGATCGCGCTCAACTGGAAACTTCCGCACCGTGAATTCTTGAATTGGAGCGAGCTGATCCTGGTAGTCACTATCGTCACTGTTGAGATCTTAGTTTACCGGTGGATTGTGAACCGATTGCCGGTTCACAGAGAGCACCCGGATTTCAAGGGAGCGTACTGACGCGGGACGAGTACGACAGCAATTGAACATCAAGAAAGTGAGTGAGAGAATGGTCTACTAACTAAGATCGATCAAAAAGGCAGAGCGAAATTATGAAAAAAAGAGTTTCAACTCGACAGAAATCTGAGACTGGCGCCGCGCAAAATCGCTGCATTTGGATGACCGCCGGAGTTATCTCCTTCAAGTTATGTGCGCTGGACTATGACTGCGAGCACTGTGACTTCGATGAGGTGATGCGATCCCAGGCCAAGTCGAAGAAAGAAAGACTCCGGGGCAAAAGAGTCAGATCCAGAGTGTCGGCGTCATCAGAAAGTGTCACGGCACCAAGCGCCGATTCGAAGAAGCCTCCCTTTTTCACCTTTTCGACTGGTGAGGTGGACGAGGAATTGCGTCTGCACCCGGCCCATCTATGGATCCGTCGCGATGAGGGCGAGACTTGGAAGCTGGGGATTGACAAGCTGCTGGCGTATGTGCTTCCTGCTGCGTCGAAGGTCGAGCTGTATGGTTTGAATGCAATGCTACTGCAGAATCGGCTCTGTGGGAAAGTGCGTACCGAGGCAGGGATTATCCCCCTGACCGCACCACTCTCGGGGCGTCTGGTGCGAGCGAATCCTCAGCTGGGCGAGCATCCGGAACTGCTGCAACAAGACCCCTATGGGGAAGGCTGGATGGCAACGATAGAGTCGTCCCAGGACGAATCTGACCTGAGGAAGTATTACACCGGCATAGGGGGTAGAAAGTTTCTGGAAGAGGAAGCTCAGCATCTGAGATTTCTGCTCAAACACAGAGGCATAGAGGTGGACAATATTGGGGATACTCTTCCTGATGGGGGAGCGAACATTAGGTATCTTAATCAGATCCTACCTGGCCCAGTGTGTTTGAGATTGGCGACTGAGTTGATCATGTCGGGAAAGCAGGCGTGGTAGGGGCCGCCCACCACTGAGACTGGTAGGTGGTCGCAC
>CP070692.1:4604735-4606296 GCA_020353215.1 Deltaproteobacteria bacterium | reverse complement strand
CACGCTATAGTACCCCATCTGCGGCTGTGCTCGCCTCGGCCAGGATCTCACGTACGGTGAAGTACGCTTCGTCCTGACCAAGCCTGTGCGCAGCCACATCTGGCTCACTCTAGCGCGTTTTTCCTCGGAGTAGGTCTGCAACGTTAGGGTAAACCCTAACGCTGCAAACCTGTTACCGGCCAAAACCGGCAAACTCGCACCAGAGTCCCGCCTTGGCGGGACACCCTGGCGCGTTTTTCCTCGGTACAGGCATGCAACCTTAGGGTAAACTATTCCAAATGCAACATCCTGGCTAGAACTCCGTAGCAACGTCGCCGCAACACCCTGGCGTCCCATCACTCCACTGTTTCCATCTCTGTCCAACATCAAGCACTGGAGGGTTTTCTATACAAAACCCAAGAGTTACTGCGCATATCATCCTCTCATCTTGCGTAGGGGCGGGGTTTGTTTCCGCCCGCAAAACTGGACATCTTCCATAGCAAGTGGGCATGAGGTCCACCCCTACGGATGAGGACGGGATGGAAAGGGACATGCATTGATTGATGCGCCATGAATAGTGGTTGCAACACCTCTGCCGACGCCGGGAATCCTCTACTGCCAAAGCACTTTGAATGTCGATCCCTTACTCGCTTCAGGGCTCAAGGTCATCGTGTGGTGAGAAAACAACTGGCACTATAAGAACTCAAAGAAAGCTGGCAAGGATATTGCTAGTATTGACATCGATACCTATCGACATTATCTGACCAGGTCACAGGGCGAAAATGGATGGGAGGATTCCCGTTGTGCTGGCAGGAGGAACAAAGGCCATGAAAAGAACACTGATTGCGATGCTGACGTATATGACTCTCACCACTTCGGCGGCCTGGGCGCAGGACGCAATGCACTATTTCAAACGTGGTCTCGAGAGCTCGATGGCCAACACGAGGATCGAATTCTTCACCAAAGCTGTTGAGCTCAACCCGAACCTGGTGGAAGCGTATCAAAAACGAGCTTTACACTACTACTACCAGCGGAAGTTCGAAAAGGCTATGCAGGATTACACCAAAGTAATCGAGCTCGTTCCGGAAGAAGTGGAAGCCTACCGGATGCGGGGTTCGGCCTACCTGAAGAACGGAGGATTGGAAGGGGCCATAGACAATTTCAGTCGAGCCATCGAGTTGGACCCACAACAGGCAAGTGCCTACGGTCAGCGAGCAGAGGCTTATCGTCTGAATGGAATGGTTCAGGAGGCAATTCGCGACTCCACCAAGGCGATCCATTTAGGAGGAGACGCGCGAACAACCGCTAACGCCTATGCAACTCGGGCCAAATCCTACCGAGAACTCGGGAACTCTGATCTAGCCGATGCTGATTTTGACAAATCTTTTGAGTTGGATCCCAGATACGTACTTTACCGCTATTTGGCCAGTTCCACCAGCCTCGAGGAAGTACGTCGGATGGGCCTCCTCGGCATCATCACCCTCATTGCCGTAGGAATTTTTCAAGTGACGTTGAGACCCCCAAAGAAAACCGGTCAAGGTTGACTCGACGGGTTAGCCGTGGTTTTTCTGCCGGCAGAAAA
>CP070692.1:4603068-4604635 GCA_020353215.1 Deltaproteobacteria bacterium | reverse complement strand
ATCAAGAACACCGACGCACAGGTCATCGTCTGTTGGACTATTGGCCCTGCTGGATCAATCGTGGCCAAGAACGTTAAGCAGCTGGCCATCAAGCTACCGCTCATCCAGTGTCATGGACTACCGGACCCCAAATACATCGAGCTGGCCGGGAGCGCTTCCGAAGGCAATGTTATGCCCTCTACCAAACTAATGGCCTTTGATCAACTCTCGCCCGGCGACCGGCAAAAAGCGACCATTGCCGAATTCGTCCGCCTCTACAATGAGGTTTATGACTATGACAAGCAGTTTCCTATCAATACCCATTCAGGATATGCATGGGACGCCATTTACATCGTTGCCAATGCCATGAAAAAGGTCGGCACGGATAAATGGAAACTTCGGGATGCTATTGAACAAACCAAGAACTACGTTGGTGTCAGCGGCATCTATAACATCACCGCCAACGACCACAATGGTTTGGGCACCGACTCCATGGTTATGGTAATGATCTGGAAGGGTAAATGGAAATTAGTATATTAACATTTTCAGGAAGGGAGTTCCGGGCGGGGGCTAAACCCCGCCCTTTCTTTTTGCGGTATCGATCTCTAGATTTCTTCCAGCCTGCGGAGACAGTCCTGGGGAAAGCGATGGGTGCCGCCGGTACCGTCTAGGGTGACACGAACGAGTGCTTCGGGGTCATTAATGACCGTGTCAGGATCCGTAACAAACCCATGAAAGCCAATATACTCCTCCATGTATTGTTCCCAGTTTTCGTCATCCGATTTTCGGTAAATCTCGACCTTATCACCCTGCCGAAACGGCTGCATTTTTGCCTCCTTTTTTGGTGTCTCAATTTAGTTTCGGCCGATGCAATGATTAGTTTCACTTTTACCACAAAGGACACGAAGACCACAAAGCCTTTCACAGAAACGTGAATTCTCCCAAAGAAAGCCTTCAACATGCAAATGCGAGGTTCATCCTCTACCGCTTGATCTCAGCAGCACACTCTACTGGCGGCGATAAACCCAGCCCCCACTTTTGACTAGTTGCAAGTGAATCGTCACTAAGTTTTCCTTACCGTTGGAATAGACATATCTGATTTGAACTCTGCGGTGGCTTTTCTTGCGCACTCCGAGCACAGTTTCCGCCCGCCGAAGGCCTGGCTGATCTTCTCTGTGCGCTTACTCACATAATCAAGATATCTGGCCGGTCCCAGGACCTCGTTGCATCTCTCACAGTACTCCAACTTTTCCCGACAAAGAATGGTACCGCAGAGGCTGAGTTGACGATCGCCGTTGCTATCTTCAAGCACGATGGCTCCGGTAGGGCAATTTGCTGCGCATGCGCCACACAAAATACATCTCTCGGCGGTGATCCTAAAATCAGAGAAGCCAGGTTGGTCAAAATCCAAGTAACCAAATTGGAGGGCATCTACTTCCATCTTATCGCGGCAAATACTGACACAGAGGCCACACCTCTTGCAGATGTCGCACCTCAAACATCTCCGCCCCTCTTCCCTCGCCATGGCCTCGGACAGCCCCAACTCTACCTGTTGAAAGGTGATTCTCCTTCGGTCCGGGTTGAGCAT
>CP070692.1:4601393-4602968 GCA_020353215.1 Deltaproteobacteria bacterium | reverse complement strand
AGGTCCGTTATGGTCAAGTACCTAGATGCAAGCCGGGCCAAGAGACTTGCTTACAAGTTGGCGATGCCTGTTGGCTATCGTTTGGCCGACTTCAAATTCGCCCAGCAGAAGCCTTCATTGAGCTGGCGCCTGCTGTACGGCCTCATGTACTTACTGATCTTCCGGGCGCTTAAAGACCGTCTGGGATTCGCCCGCCTGCGAAGCGCCTCCACCGGTGGCGCAGCTCTCGGACCGGATGTGTTCCGTTTCTTTCATGCCTTGGGCGTCAATCTCAAACAAATCTATGGCCAGACCGAGATCTCGGGCATTTCCTGTATTCACAGGGACGGTGACATTGATTTCGACAGTGTGGGAAAGCCCATTCCTGAAACTGAAATCAGAATTCTCGATCCGGATCCCTCCGGGGTGGGCGAGATCGTTTCCCGGAGTCCGGCCCTTTTTAAAGGTTACTACAAAGATGTCGGGGCTACCAGCGACACCCTCAGAGACGGTTGGCTGCGCTCGGGTGACGCGGGCTACATCAATGAAAAGGGCCACCTGGTCTGTATTGATCGTATCTCGGACCTTATGAGGCTTGAGGACGGGACTCAATTCTCGCCCATGTATATAGAGAACAAGCTGAAGTTCTGCCCCTATATCGTTGAGTCTGTCGTGCTCGGAGACCAGAAGCCCTGGGTCACTGCCATGATCTGTATTGATTTTAAGCATACCGGAAAATGGGCCGAAGATCGCAGGATCGGCTACACCACCTATACAGATCTGGCTGCCAAGCCTGAGGTCTACGAACTCATCGAGCGGGAGGTGGTTCGGGTCAACCGTAGTCTGCCGGAAGGGGCTAGAATCAAGAAATTCCTGCTTCTCTACAAAGAACTGGATCCAGATGACGAGGAACTTACTCGCACAAAAAAGGTTCGCCGCAAATTCATCAATGAGAAATACGACAAAGAGATTGCCGCCCTGTATAGTGATGTTCAGAGTTTGGAAATCGAGTCTCAAATTCGCTACCAGGATGGTAAGACTGCAACTTTGAGAACCAATTTGCTGGTGCGAAAAGTAAAGTCCCCGGAAGAGTCTGCTGCCGCCGACAGGGGTCCCTGGTGGAAAAGGATTCTGGGGGGATAACCGCACGGCAGGCTGCATGGAGCATAGACAGATCGAAGCGCAAAAGGGGTGAAATAGCCATCAACTGGATGAGCAAGCACGGATGAACTTGAAATCCGGCTTTGAGAAGTGAAAACGGTTTGACTGCTTACCCTTTGCCGCTCACTGCTTTCCGCTGCCTATTGACCGTATGGCGCTTTCAGGAGTTGCGATGAGTCCCGGATTGTTACACTTTTGTCAACTTGTGGTCACCGGCCTGGTCATTGGAAGTGTTTACGCCCTGGTCGCTTTGGGGTTTGTGCTCATTTATAAGGCTACAAGCGTGATCAACTTTGCTCAGGGTGAATTTGTGTTGATGGGGGCTTACATCTGTCTCTGGATAGTGGTGGACTTCCAGATTCCCTTTGTCTGGTCTTTTTTGTTGACTATGGTTTTCTCCGTGATTCTTGGGCTTTTGGTGGAAAGATTGATGTT
>CP070692.1:4599704-4601293 GCA_020353215.1 Deltaproteobacteria bacterium | reverse complement strand
CCTACCCTACTGGAATGGTTTCCGAACTCTAGAGTCATCCACACTTTTAGAGATCCACGCGGGATCTTTGCCTCCGAGTCGAGGAGAAGAAAAAAACTACCGCGTACCTTTCCGTACAAACAACTGCAGCAGAGCGGGCCCCTTTTCACGCTTTACATACTGCTCCAGGTAACCTACACGTGGCTCAGGGCCGTGAGGCAACATTTCGAGTACCAGACGCTTTACCCAGGCAGGTATTATTTGTTGAAATTCGAGGACGTTGTGACCGACCCAGAAAACAGCATCAAGGAATTATGTACCTATCTCGGGGTAGACTTTCAAGACGCAATGTTGGAACAGAGAGTTGTGAGTCGTGGTTTCAGGCAGGGCCAGGCGGGGTTCGACCAACGGGCAGCCGAGCGTTGGAAAGAGATCAACCCGCCCTGGGTTAATACGTGGTTTCTTTTTTTGGGAAGAAAGCATTTGCAGAAATTAGGTTATGCAGGTTGAGCTATGGTATCAAGATTCTCATTTTACAAAAAGACGTTTGTCACCCTGATCTTTGGCGATCGGGGTATGGCCTATTTCTGGCAGGCACGTTTGCTGCCCAGATGGCTGCCTTTGCTTCTGGGGTTGGCGCTAGGCGTGTTCCTGGCTTTTCTGATCGCCAACGAGGCTTGGCCCTTCCCGATCCTTGTGGCTTTTCTGGTACCCGGGATCATCCTTTTCACTCGTTATCCTTTCATAGCCGTCCTGGTCTGGATGTTGGTGTTTCCATTTATTGTGCGGGCACCCGGGGTAGCTGGGCGTTACATCTATTGGCTGCTTCATCGGGCCGTGATCCCGGTCGCGCTGGGCTCTGTCATCCTCTCCGACTGGCTGGGCGTGAAGAAAAGGCGTGAGCCGGTCCGACTGGGAGCTCCAGAGCTGGCACTGGTGATCTTTTCGGCGCTGGTGTTCGCCAATATACTCGTCTTCAGCGATAATCCCGCACCGAAGCTTCTTAATCTCTACGACCGATCGTTGGTTCCCATCTGCATGTATTTGTTGGTCAGGTTGTTAGCACCAACAGAGAAGGATTTAAAGCGTTTCTTGTGGGTAGCCCTTTTCACCGTGCTCATTCAATCGGCCATAGGGCTCCTCAGTTGGTTTGCACCTCAGACGCTACCACGCTTCTGGCTCCAAAAGGCAGGGGCACGAACTGTCGGCACGTTCGGCAATCCCGCAGTGTATTCGTCGACCTTGATATTCCTCTCGCTTCTGCTGTTGCAGCATGCACTGGTCAGCCGGTCGCGTAGACAGCGCTACGTGTTGTTCTCTGTTGTCGCTATGGCCTTCTTCTGCGTCTTTTTCACCTTCTCACGGGGTAGTTGGCTGGGAGGATCAGTTGTGGTCTTGGCATTGATGCTCTTGTATCCCAAAGTGATCATCCGCCTCATGATCGTTGTCATTCCGTTAATAGTCCTCTTGAGTAGTAGCGTGTTGGCTGACTCGGTCGCCTGGGCATGGGAGCGGCTGAACAAGGAAGAAACTGCTGAGGGTAGAATCATTGGGTACGGTGCATCTATCCAAATGATCCAGGAAAAACCGCTGTTCGGATGGGGCTACGG
>CP070692.1:4598009-4599604 GCA_020353215.1 Deltaproteobacteria bacterium | reverse complement strand
GGTGGCGGGGCAGACAAATCCCCGCGCGGCCTCTGACCTTTCTGCCGTCCCATAACCACTGACTATGGATGTCAGGATATTGACCTTCCCCAGGTCGTTATTGTCCCGAAGTCCTAGAGTTGTATCGGGAGCGCACCAACAGCACAACATTGGAAACCAAGACCAAGCAGCGCGGTGGGCATTGTCAAGTTAAGGCATCATCAAATGTGATAGCCACAATATTGAGGGTTGAGTAGGAGCTACGGTGCCAATATCTTGGGGCTCGTTAATTCTATAGTCAACCCCGGTACTGATCCTGCTTCCGATCTGGGGTGTTCAAGAATCCTTACCAGTGCGTGGCGCTCTTTAGGTATTGCTTCAGGGAGAAACCTCAAGGCGACAAAGCGGCCCGGGGAAGGGTCCTGCGCCTTGTAGACGACACCCGGTATAGTCAGATTGCCTAGCTTCTCTATGATCCGGTAGTGAGATACGGTTTTGCCGATCATGGAAAACCCTTCCACAGGCAATTCGCGCACTGCAGTTGCTCGATTATCCATCGTTTTTCTTGCCTTGCTCAGATTGTTCCAGCCAGTTTTTTATCAGATCAATGGGGAGAGGGAATACAACCGTGGTATTCTTTTCCACTCCGATCTCAGTCAGCGTCTGCAGATAGCGCAACTGCAAAGCAATGGGCTGCGTGCTTATCACACCCGCGGCTTCCGCCAGCTTGGCCGCCGCCTGGGATTCACCCGCGGCGTGAATGATTTTGGCCCGCTTCTCGCGTTCGGCTTCCGCTTGCTTCGCCATGGCTCGCTGCATCTCCTGTGGGAGGTCGACAGTCTTGACCTCCACCAGCGCTACCTTGATGCCCCAAGGATCCGTGTGCTGATCGAGAATCTCCTGCAGCTTTATGTTGAGTTTTTCACGTCTGCTGAGCAGATCATCCAGCTCCACCTCCCCCAGTACGGATCGCAGGGTTGTCTGAGCGAGCTGGGAAGTCGCATAGAGGTAGTTCTCAATCTCAACGATAGCTTTGGGTGCATCCATGACTCTGAAATAGACGATGGCGTTCACCTTTACCGAAACATTGTCTCGGGTGATGATGTCCTGGGGCGGAACATCGAGAGTTACGGTTCGGAGACTTACCCGAACCATTTTATATATAGGCCAGAAGACAAAAACCAAGCCGGGCCCTTCCGCCTTGGGGAGAAGACGACCGAGCCTGAAGATGACCGCTCTCTCATATTCTCTCAGAATATTGATGGTGCTCCAAAGGTAGAGTAGGACAATACCCACGCCAAACAACAACACCATTCTAGGATCCATAACCACCTCCATAATAAGATGTCCCTCGCCTGTCTTTCCGCAGAAAGAAAAGCGAGTCTGATGCTACTCTGCAATCTCCTCCACCTGCAACGTTAAATCCTCAATGCCAAGCACACGAACGACTTTACCGGGAGGGTACTGTCAAGTTGCGCTGACTTCAGCGACAATAGACGGATGGATTCTACTTATAAAGGCCACCGGTTTCCCCCTGAAATCATCAGCTATGCCATCTGGCTCTAGCATCGGTTCACACTCAGCTTTCGCGATGTCGAAGACCTGCTTGCCGAGCG
>CP070692.1:4596312-4597909 GCA_020353215.1 Deltaproteobacteria bacterium | reverse complement strand
GCTCTTTTTTTCATATTTTCTATAACACGCTCTTTGTATTTTTGGTCATAATAGTCAGCACCGAGGTCCTGGTAAGTGTCACCGGTTTTCCAAATATGGAAAAATATTCTTGCCAGTTTATGAGCGGTGGCTGTAATGGCTTTTGGTGCTCCTTTGCGGGATCTCATACGACGAAAGTACCCACCGAGTGCGCTTTGGCTGTTTTGAAGGGAATTAGCGCCCATTCGGAAAGCTTTAGAGGCACGATTGACGACTTTTCGGGTTTTGTTATTGATGATTCGACCTCCTGTAATCCGGTTTTCAGAGGAAAGCCCAAGCCAGGAAGCGAAGCGTTTTTCTGTGCCGAAGGCATCAGGATCGAGACCTACTTCAGTGAGAATAGTATGAACAGTGAGAACATCTAATCCATCTATTTCCGTAAAGTCCACGCCGGTTATTCGATAAAGATGGTAGCCTAAATCAAAAGAAGGGTCGTTTTTTGACCTACTTGATTTATACTTTTTTGTAGAATCTGGATCACATTTAGAATCCAATTGGGTTAAATAAGCTTCTATTTCTTGATCACAAGCTTCGATTTGATGTTGATAGGTACAATAGAGTTCCAACGCCTGCTTTAAGGCAAATAGGTGTTCTTGACGATAGTCTCCTTCAAGAGACTTAGCGATCGTTTCGGCGCTATTTTTTATCCGAGGATCTCTCATTTGGGCAAGCTTCAAAGGATCACGTTCACCTGCAAGGATGGCCTGGATTATGCGCATGCCGGTCACTCCAGTAAGGTTGCTAATGACTTTATGCAAGTGGAGATTCATCTCTGTGAGGGCCTTCTGCATGTGCTGAATATGAGCGGCTGCATAACGAATGAGATTGTCACGATGCCGCCAGTAACTGCGAAGCACACAAATTGAGTCTTCTGGGCGAAAGGAGCCTAATAGGAGGCCGTAGGTGTGCAATTGTTGCAACCATTGACAGTCCAGGACATCTGTTTTACGGCCTGGAACATTCTTTACATGTCTGGCATTAACCAGTTTGACATCAAAACCCCGCGTTTCGAGTATTTGGAACAAGGGGATCCAATAGACACCGGTTGATTCCATGACAACAGTGTCGATGTCACATTTTTTTAACCAATCAGCCATAGCATGCAGGTCTGATGTAAAGCAGCCGAACCTGCGAACCGGTTCTTCGTCTCGGTCTTTAGGAACCGCTACCCAATGTTCCTCTGAACCGATATCGATTCCGGCTGCATTGATATGAACAAGAGGTAATGAATCCAGATTCACCTTTTTCGAATTCTTTTTTCGTGCTTTAGTCTGTTTTTTTTGAGCGGATTTTTTCATTCTATAGCTCCTCCTTTGGGTGATATAATTGGTGCGCTCTGACCCGGATCGGTTTGCTATTTAAAGTCTCCTAAACGGGATCGTGAATCACTGAAAAGTAAGGATCACGTCACCAATGTAATGACCGTAGAGTCCGGAACCATGCTAACGTACGGGTTTTTAAAACACCATTGGGTTATCGGTCTTAACTGTCAGAGCGTTCCACAATAATAACAAAGATGAAGCTATTTTGAAGCAAGTTTCTTTCATAAATGAATCCG
>CP070692.1:4594597-4596212 GCA_020353215.1 Deltaproteobacteria bacterium | reverse complement strand
ATCACTCCAAAATCTTCCCCCTTTGTAAAGGGGGATCGAGGGGGTTTTACTCGGAGGTTTACCCCGAGTAACTAGTGATTCACTACGAAGTCCGTATCTTACTGCGGGCCTGAGCTTTCAAAAGAGACTCCGTTAGACGGATGTGTGTTTTGAGATGTGGAATGAGTGCTCGAGTGTACTCGCCTATCTCACATGGCAGATCGCATATCCCACATCAAATGACGATTATCTAGTGACCAGCATTTAGGATCCGATAGCCAGATTCCATGAAAATTGCCATCGTCTCGGATATTCATTCAAATATTGAGGCCTTAACCGCTGTGCTGAAAGGGATTGACGAGGAAGGTATATCGACGATTGTCAATCTCGGTGATTTGGTGGGCTACAATGCCAGCCCGGCAGAGTGCGTTGAACTGGTACGGCAGCGGCACATCGTGAGCATTCTGGGCAACCATGATCGAGCCGTCACCCGAATCGAGTTCGCCGAGGGGTTTAATATCCTGGCCTACCAAGCTGTTGTCTGGTCAGCCAAAACCTTGGGCCCCGAGCACAAGGAATTCCTCGAAAAGCTCCAACACACGCGGTTGCTCTGGAACCGCTATCTCCTCTTTCATGGTGCTCCCGGAAACCCGGATGCATACATCAGTTACCTGTTCCAGGCGAGAAAGGTCTTTAACTATATGCGCAAGAAAACGCCCGGGGTGCGAATCGCTTTTTTTGGGCATACCCACAAATGTGCTGTATGGGAGCGGGACGTCCGGGGGAAAATTTCTAAGCTCGACATCCAAGGTGACAGTTTTCACCTGGATCCGGAACATATGTACCTGATAAATCCAGGAAGTGTCGGCCAGCCGCGGCAGCACAACTGGAAGGCGTCCTATCTCGTTTTTTCCAACGAACCGGAAATCGTCCGATTCAAGTCGCTTGCTTACGATCTGCACACGGCCCAGGACAAGATTCGTAGGGCCAAACTGCCTGAATTTCTGGCAGAGCGGTTGGGAGCAGGGATGTGAGTTTCTAGATTTTTTTGGGGGGGAGCTATGGTGAGAACATCTCAGAAGGAGTGTAGGCTCAAGGACGGCAGTACAGTGCTGCTCAGGCCTCTTGTGGCTGAGGACAGGGAAGGACTGATTACCTTCTTCCAGTCACTTCCGGAAAAGCAACGCCTTTTTCTGCGCCACGATGTTACTGATGTCAGGATAATAGAGTCCTGGACCAAAAACATCGACTACGACAAGGCTTTTCCGCTGCTAGCGTTCGTTGGCGAAAGGGTTGTCGCGAATATTAGCCTACATAGGATTCCCCACGGCTGGAAAAGGCACATCGGCAATATTCGAGTGGTGGTGGCCCCGGAATACCACGACAAGGGTCTGGGAACTCTGCTGATCAATGAAATGGTGGAGCTGGGAAGCGAATTCGGACTGGAGAAACTGGTGGTGGAGCTGCCTCTTGAGATGCCGGCAGCGATCGCTGTTTTCAGAAAGGCGGGGTTCTCCAGCAAGGCGGTGATCGAAGGGTTGGTAAAGGATCTTCGCGGCCGCAATACAGACGTGGTCATCATGGTGTGCGACATCGGCACTCAATATGATTTCTGAGTTTTTCTGCCGGCAGAAAA
>CP070692.1:4592836-4594497 GCA_020353215.1 Deltaproteobacteria bacterium | reverse complement strand
CCGCATAGCAGTCGATGTGCGCTGTTACTGGTACCTGTTCAGTTAGCCCTGAAATGTAGGAGACACCGCCGACCTCCTGAAGTTTTTCCAACCGCTCCAACTCCGCCTTGACGGTCAGGTAATCAATAGGTTCGCCCTTTGCCTCCAGAGTCAGCATCGCGTTAAAAAGCAATCCATGAGCCGGTCTGTAGAAATCCTCTGGCGAAAGTGAGGGCGTTTTACCCCCTTGGAGTATGGCACCGAGGACAGCGTGCTCTGCTTCGATGTTTTGTGGTTGCATTCTCACTGTGGTCATAGATCCTCTTCGAACGGCTCATAGGCACTTTGGTTTTTCGTTATCTTTCAGCTCTCTCTCTAACCAATTACGAAGTACGTTCTTAGGGCTCTTAAGACGACCATGCTTGTCCCTCTTGTAGCGGTTAGGATTGTCAGTACAGTAATCTTCGATCTTGGAACAAAGCCTTACTATTAGTTTCCTATCTACCTGGCCTGGGTATTCCTTTTGAAGCTTTTGTAGGTAGGACTCTGGAATAGAAAATAACTGGCAAAAGAAGAGGGGCGCTTCAGCGCCTTCTTCTTTACTCTTCTTAATACTTCTTAGATAGTGGACACCTGTTGGACACGCCGCTGGACACCCGTTGGTCAGATTCTCTTCGCAATCATCACAAGTGGTAGGAGCATAGGGGATTGACGGAGGTTTTTTGATGGTCAGATTTTGACTTTTTTCCTGAAAATCGTTGCCAAAATTGGCATTCTTACCCTCATTTTCGTGAAACACTTCCGTGGAACACTCCCCCTCACCCTGGTACTTGTTCCAGTTTAGTATGCTGACGAGTGAATATTTGGTGAAAGATTCAACTGTAAGATTTCCCATCTCTTCAATTACATACAGCCAACGCCAGAGAGTGCGAGCTGACGGTTTTTTCTTCTTGTATCCCTTCCGCCACAGGTGGTAGTCGCCGTGCAGTTTGTAGCGGCCAGTAACAAACTGTCCTGGCTCGATCAGGATCGACCTAAGCAAACCATCCACCCTTATTGATTGAGATTTGTAACTTGCCTCCATCAAGCAGAGACTCCACAGTTTCCATAGACCTTCATGAGCGAAGACATCGGATTCCTTGCTTTTGCGCCATTGCTTATGCCAGCCCCGCTTCACTTATCTTGTGCCCTTCCTAATTAATCGTTTCGTTTTGCGCTTCCGACTGGCCAAACTCCACACCCCACGAATAAAAAGAAACTCCTCACTTGGATGCTCATAGAAATACTCGACAAACGCTGGCCTGAAGCATGGAGAACAGTAAAGGCCCATATCGCGAATCTCGACCAGAAAGCCGCTTTTGTATTCTCTGCCGCAGGAGCTGCAGGCAATAGCCTGATCCGTATAGACCATGGCATTTGCTTTCGTAGGAAATGGTGGGTTGATGAGATGGCTGTCGTTGCATACCGCGTGTCCAATCATGCTGCACCTCCTTTCTTTCAACTTTACCCCTTGAACCCCTGGGTGATCTCATCCACAATCGCATCGACCCTGCTCCCATCCACTCGAAACTTCTCCATCCAGGCGTCAATATCTCGGTAGGCTATGAGGATGGTTCCCGTGGAAAGTCGAAAGTGGGGCAGACCTTCCTTCAGCCAATCTCTGAAGGTGCGTTCGCTTATGC
>CP070692.1:4591070-4592736 GCA_020353215.1 Deltaproteobacteria bacterium | reverse complement strand
AACAAAGCCAGAACGACTTGAGCCCTTCTTCAACTACGCATCCTCAGTGGTCTTCTATGAAAGTGAAGCCAGTGTCTGAAACTGAAGGCTGCTTATGGCTCACCTAAACGATCACTGTTTGATAGAAAGATCCGCATAACAGGAGTTTTTCATCCAGGAATCGGATATATTTTCGACTCTGTTCTGTCTCGATGCTTCTCAAGGTGCTTGTATCGCTTGATTGCGAATTCTGCCATTCGCTTGACAATATGTGGCAAATCTGAGCGGTTCCACACCGAGTCAAACTGCTGCAGGTCCCTCAATCGGCTGCTGATTACAAAACCGCTTTCCCGATGTGGCTCTAGGCGGATATCCTCGTATTCGACAGCCACTTTTCCTTGCAGAGCTGTTTCTAAAAGCTCGTGTGTACTGTAGGCGAAAAATTTCTTCACGTCCTCAGTGGACTCGGCACTGTTCACACTTTGTCTGTATTGTGGGCGCAGCTCTTTTTCATACTTTGAAAAAGATATCTGTTTTGTCATATTTAGGTGCCTCCCAGATATGTAATGAAACCCTAACTCTTTTTGGAAGTTATGGTCTGAAAGGAGGAAATGAGCTGCTTCACCTTGTTGCCTTTGCATTTTGGGCACCGGAATTTCTTCTCGTCATGCTCTGCAACCTTCATGGTCAGCGTAAAGTTCTTTTTGCATTTCTCACACACGAATTCATAAGTAGGCATGGCAACTCCCCCTCATATGTGTACGCCTAAACTGCAAAACACGCAACCATTGTATCGACTTCTATTCCCATGTCCCCATGGGACGGTCCTCGGTATGTGGGACCCTGAAACGTGATCCCATTATTGGGTGAACAGTCCTCTTTGGGCCAATCTTCTATGCGGTCGGGCGTATTAGTTAGTACATGTCCTCGGGTGGCATTGCCGGTGTTTGAGGTTTCTTCTTCTTTGGCTTTTCAGCCACTGCCGCTTCGGTGGTAAGAAGCAGTCCAGCCACAGAAGCTGCATTCTGCAAGGCGAACCTAGTCACCTTGGTTGGATCGATGACACCCGCCTTCACCAAGTCTTCATATTTTTCGGTTTCAGCATTAAATCCAAAACCGTTAGTCCCTTCCATAACCCGTCCAACTACCACCGAGCCTTCGTGACCTGCATTGATGGCAATCTGCCTGAGCGGCTCCTCAAGGGCACGTTTCACGACTTTGATGCCCAACTGCTCTTCACTGATCAACGTAAGGTCTTTGAGCGCCTTCAACGCACGAATGTACGCCACACCACCTCCGGGTACAATGCCTTCTTCGACCGCTGCACGGGTCGCATTGAGGGCATCTTCTACCCGAGCTTTTCTCTCCTTCATTTCAATTTCCGTGGCTGCTCCTACATTGATAACGGCTACACCTCCCACCAATTTGGCAAGCCGTTCCTGAAGCTTCTCCCGGTCATAGTCGCTGGTCGTTTCCTCAATCTGGACTCTGATTTGTCTCACACGGCCTTCGAGGGCTTCACGACTTCCACCGCCCTCAACAATGGTGGTGTTGTCCTTATCAACAGTAATCCGTTTTGCAGTGCCAAGATCAGTCAGTGTCAGGTTTTCAAGCTTGATGCCCAACTCCTCGCTGACTACCTGCGCAGCTGTTAAGCTCGCAATATCTTCGAGCATGGCCCTTCGCC
>CP070692.1:4589301-4590970 GCA_020353215.1 Deltaproteobacteria bacterium | reverse complement strand
TGTTTCATGAATTGCTGTGGCGAGACCATGGAGATGGGCTTGCCACCGTCCAATCGTCGCGCAATACCGCGGGATTGGATCCGAACCGTACCTGAACGGTACGTCGCAGGGTTGGCCTGTCCTGAGGCACTCGAAGGAACACCCGAGGACGCCCGGAAGGACGGCCATATCCGTTGTCGCAGTAGGCCATTCATGAAACATCCGGGCTAGGCTTTATTCTGAACACAGAAAGCCTTTGGACCATGTGACTGGCAACTCTCTGTGTCAGCTACTCTTGCTCCGACTTGAACGAGCCCACAAGCTCGCCCTCGGCTTGATTGCAGGGCTACCCTAAGAAATCACTAAACATCGGGATTATCAATGTGATAGTAGGATTCTGCGTGCCCCAATATTTGTGAAGATGCGCCGTGAAGGGGTCTTTTCTCAGAGTGCTATGATTAGTGCAAACGATTATCTTGGTGCTGAGCCCGAGGAGAAGACGAGTCTTCCGGGTTCCAAAGCATCCAGACTAATAATAAGCTAACGAATAGCATCGCCCAGTGTCAAGGGAAAAATCATTCCGACTGCCCAATTTTGCTGCTAACAAACACCGGGGTGAGATTTGACAGTCCATTGCTCTTTGCTACAATGCCACCTGAGTCGAATCTTCAGGTTTTTCCGGCAGTTGCTGACAAGGGAAACAAAACCACGCGTCTGGCCAGAGCAAGCTGTTCCTTTTTGCTCGGTAGAGGCTAGGTGGAAATTGTATGGGCAATCGATAGTCATGCAAGCAAAACAAGGTAAATGAGCATGAGAGAGGAGAATCAACCCTTCGAATCCGAGCCTTGGCAAGCGGAGTATGTGAACACCTGGTCACGACTGCCACTCGGACTCCGGCGGCACCTCGCCCGCATCGCTCCCAGAGAAGCGTTTCAACTCGTCCTGTCTGACGGCAGTGACGAGATTCTGGAAGCATTTGTAGAAAACCCACACATATCTCAGGCCGAGATCCTCATCCTTATCGACAGGGCGCGAACACTCCATCTCTTGGAAAAAATAAGCCGGACTCCCAAATGGTACGCTAGTCATACCATCAAGCGCAGGCTCCTTAGCAATCCTCATGTCCCGTACAGCGTTGCCTGCCGAATCCTTGACTATCTCCCATTCGTAGAATTACGCAGGGTAATGACCAACGTCAACCTGTCTTCTGAGATCCGCAGCAAAGCTCGTGAGTCCTTCCGCAAAGCTTTTCAAAGATTATCTGATGGTGACACCAGTTCGATTTTCCTCAGCACTGAAGGTCGGGTGCTGCGTGAACTTACGGTGCTCACTGCAAAAGACAAACGGGTCCTGATACAGCTCGTACAGCGCCCTCAAGTGCCCCGCGCGTTGGTTCAGAATCTGGCCAGCTCATCCCTAACTCCACCTGAAGTTCTGCAGTTGATTGCACGCAGACCGATTTGGATCCGAGATTCCATCATCCGCCGGGCACTTCTGGCGAACAGCAAGACACCCCGAAAGCTGAAGGACTCTCTCAGAAACCAACATTCATGGTAAATCGGTTGAGCCGGTTTAGCCCGTTTAACCAGTGGTTACTTACTGATGAGAGCATAATATTGCTTGCATAGAACAGCGGCAGCCATGTTGATGAAGGATCATGAAGTTCTTTCTAAGGTGACTGGCGGGAGGC
>CP070692.1:4587532-4589201 GCA_020353215.1 Deltaproteobacteria bacterium | reverse complement strand
GCCACCGAAGAGGTTCTCAATGGTCTTCTGGGCAGCGAGTGCAATGGCGATACCACCCACGCCTAGACCTGCCACCAGTGCGGCAACATTGAATCCGAAGTTGCTGAGGATAGCGACTAAGGCCAAAAGTACGACAATAGCCTTGACAAATTTTCGGCCTGGTGGCACCAAGGCTGTATCGCTGACTCGACCTTTCTCGATCAGTTGCTCCTCGACTATCGAAGAGAGCACATCGGTCACCCGAACTAGCAGCCAGGTCACAGCCACAATTAGAAGTCCACCAAGGAGAGCTGAGATGAATGCTTTGGCTTGAACACCGAGACCTAGCAAAACGACCCCAATGTGGAAGACCAGGACACCCATCGCCAGACGGATCGGACTAGCTGCCTCGGCGAGCATTCGATCGTCAATGGGCGTCTCTGTGCGCGCAACCAGAGGCTTAAGGGCCCGCACTGTGACAATTGTCAAGAGCCAAGAGGCGACTGCGGTGAACAGCACGAGCACGAGAAGGCCAATCCACTGCCAGAGGACGATATCCAGAAACTGTATATTGAAGAAGAACTCTGGCAGAAACCGCTCGAGTACTCCGTAGCCGAACTCCTTGTAAAGATCTGGAACCTGCGCAACAGTGGCCCCAGCAAATTTCCAAATCGCAACGCCATCTTCTCGTGGGACACGCTGTCGGAGAATATCAGCCTTGCCCACCTTCGTGTCGATGGTACCAAGCCGTTCACGGTACGTGGGCAAGCCGTCGGTCGACCTCCCGGCGTGCTCCGGGCTCAATGCATCAAAATCTACCCACAGAACGCGTGAGAGCACTGTCTTAATCTGGCGGGCAAGGGTTGGACCATCGCCTGGGATACGGCGCAGGTCAAGATAGTTCGCGGCCTTTTCATAGTCGCCCTCGCGGCAGGCGAAGAAAAAGCCCTTGACAGTTCCCCGGGGAGAGCCCCGTCCAAACTCGTCCTCCGGAACCTGGGGTGCCGGAGTGGCAGCAACATTTTCAGTAGTTGCCTGCTCAGCCGCGAGAACAGGACCCC
This sequence comes from Deltaproteobacteria bacterium, assembly GCA_020353215.1. Taxonomy (GTDB): domain Bacteria; phylum Desulfobacterota; class Syntrophobacteria; order BM002; family BM002. The sequence continues at coordinate 4,588,161 of CP070692.1, read as the reverse complement.
ACAGGAGAGCCAAGACGATTGTCGCAACCACGCTTGTGGTTGCCCTACACCGAAAGACTCGCGCGGCTCGTCCCCAATGATTACTCTTCTTTGCTGCTGCTTTCATTGTATGCCTCCTGTTAGTGAAATGGTAGTTGTATCGCCCGGCATTGCACCGCCTTAGGGGGATTAAACCACCAGCAAGGGAAAGTCAAGATCACAAGATTACAGTCATAATATGCAGTTCAAAGGTGTCGATATAATAAGACTGGTGCGCATTGGATGCAAAGAAACAGATTATCTTTGAGAAGATGTCAAGTGTGAACCTCTTGGGTTGGAGAGAGAGTCATACATTCAGATGCCGCTTATTGAAATGCATTGGATTGTGTGAGCAAACTTCTGTTCCTATGACTTAAAAGCTTCGGGCATGATTTGCTTTCAGCTGTTCTTTGTGGCACCAGCCAACTCTTTTTTGACGGCCTTGGCCTCGATGTAGATCTTGGTTGCTGTGGGGACGACTTCTTTCACTCGAGATTCAATGCGGTTAATTGTAGCTTCCAGCTCATCGGTTGAAAGGTGGTCGACAAACTCCACATCGATGTTCACCAAAATATCATCCGGTCCCAGGTGCATGGTCAGAAGACTACCGC
>CP070692.1:4585748-4587432 GCA_020353215.1 Deltaproteobacteria bacterium | reverse complement strand
CTCATGCCCGCTCTCGGCCTGGCACAGGGCATCGGGCACGGTGTCGAGGTGAGGCTTACATCCCCAGAGTTGATTGAGGTCGAACCCGGTAAGATCGTCACCGGAAGCTTTCTCATTTCCAACACGGCGGGGCGCCGTGTCGAACTCGAGGAGACACTCGAACTTCCCCATGTGGTACCACAGTGGCGCCCCCTTATTCCCTATAGCCAGCCCATCCTGTTGGGGATCGATGAAACCCGGGTGAGGCTGGTCACCTTCCTGGTTCCCAAGGAGTGCCCCCCCGGCAGGTATGATATCAGTTACTCAGTTTTCGAAAGAGGGCGAAGCGGGATCGAGGTGAGGGAGTCATTTTCCGTCGTTGTGCTTCGCATCATCAAACTCGATGCCACCATTGAGGAGAGGCCGGAAATAGTAACAGCAGGCGATGAGTACAAGGTTCGCCTTCGTCTCGCCAACGGCGGAAACAGCAGGACAGAGATGAGAGTGGAGGCAAGAACTTCACCCGAGTTTCCCGTTGTGATCAATCCGCATTCGATCGCTTTGGATGCCGGAAGTTCGACGGGAGTGTCCGTCACTGTGGCGACCGATTCCGAATTGAAAAGGAAGACCAACCACGTTCTCGAGATCAAAGCCCTGGCTTCCGGACCCGAAGAGAGCGTTGTATCGGAGAAGCGGACCGTGTTCGTCGAAATCCTTCCGAAGATTGTTGAAGCTGTCATTCCGCGTCAGACAATCCCCAGCAGACTCCGGTTGATTGTTGTCGGCCAGGAGGATTCCGAGGGAATGCAGCTGGAATATTCGGGCTCGGGGGATTTGGATGAGCGAGGAGTTCGGAAGATCGACTTCTTGCTCCGCGGCCCCAATGCGAAGGACGCGAGCGTATACGGAATGAGGGATATGTACCGGCTCGACTATCACGATAGAGACTTTAGCGTGGAGCTCGGTGACCGGCTATATTCCCTCTCCCCTCTTGCCGAGCGGTTCACGTATGGCCGGGGGACCGGCGTGCGTTTCAGGCTGGGAGATGTGGACCTCGGGTCGTTTCTCATGAAAACGCCGCGGATCGTTCCGGAGACCAAAGAGGTCGGCGTCCACGCTGGATATGCCTTCAACTCCAAATACAGAATAAGAGGGAATTTTCTGAACAAACAAAGAGCCGATTCGCCGCTGGAACCCGCCTACGAAACCAATATCTTCACTGTCCAGGGGCGAGTGAACCCAAATCCCGCCTTGGACCTTGGCGTTGAGTTCGGTCTCTGCAACAACGAAGGTTTCCGGACGTCAGGTGATCTCGCTCACCGTATTACGCTGGATGGACAGATGACGTCTCGCGTCTGGTACATGTTCGAGAACACCTACGCCGGGCCCGGATTTCTTGGGTATCACCGCGATGTGCTTCACAGCAGCGGTACACTCGCGGCAACACTCTATCGTAACCTTAGGCTGAATTTCTCTTACCGGCTTTACCACAACAATCTCGATCTCCACCCATCGATACCGATCGCCTTACGCGAAAAATCAATACGAGGCTATGTGTCATATCCCTCATCCTGGGGCATGAACATCTCCTTCGACTACGAGATGCTGGCCCGGAGGGATGAGATGGCACCGACGAATTTCGATTATGATGAACATATTTTACGACTCGGGGTGGGACAGGATTTCAAAATGTTCAGCTTCCAGA
>CP070692.1:4583964-4585648 GCA_020353215.1 Deltaproteobacteria bacterium | reverse complement strand
ATAGTCACTAGGTCACTATGTCGTCTGATGCCAAAATCACGAAATCATGGTTTTGCCATTCCTGGTGATGGGTTTATCGAAGCGACCGAATGACTTGATGACGGGCGTTAGCCCGAATGACCTGATGAGAGCCTTGTCAGGTACGGTTCGGGTCCAATCCCACGGTACCGCGGTACGATTGGCCGGTGGCAGGCCAATTTCTTCGCGCTCGCTTCACTCTGCTCAGTCCTGCACCGTTCCGCCCCGCCCCGAAAGCGGGATCTGCGACAAACGGGTTCCCAGTTTCATGGTCTCGCCACAGCAATTCATGAAACATCCGAGCTCGGGGTCGACTCCCGAACATGGATCAATTATTATTGTCGCTATGAAAACATTAGTCCTGGTTGTCTACTTGTCCTTTCTAAGCGTGTCTTTCTGGCTGAAGTTCTTGAATCTGAGGTACCTAAAAGAACACGGCCAGAGGGTTCCACCCGAATTTGGCGGCGCCATAGATGCTGAAATACTGCGACAGACTACGTCCTATACGGTTGAGACCAGTAGGTTGGGTGTTGTCGCATCCATTCTCAACAACGTGCTTGTGCTCGTTTTTTTCTTCGGAGGTCTGATTGTTGTCTATGACGGTTGGATCGCTAGTTTCTCAGAGTCCTTTGTGGGCAGGGGCGTGCTCTTTTTTCTGGGACTCATGTATGCGGAGACCCTTTTCGGCATCCCATTCAGCCTGTTCAGCAACTTCAGAATAGAGAGCCGCTATGGGTTCAATACCATGACAGGACGACTCTGGTTGAACGATCTTATAAAGTCCACTGTCATTTCCTCAGTATTGCTGGTGGCATTAGTTGCAGCCGCCCTTTTTCTCGTGCATTACAGCCCGGGATGGTGGTGGTTGTGGGTGTGGGGCGTTTTCCTCTTGTTCAGTATTTTTCTCATGTATATATCACCTTACGTCATTGAACCGCTTTTCTTTAAATTTGAGCCGGTGCGAGTCGAGGGGCTTGAAACCGAGATCCGTTCGCTCGTGGAAAAGGCAGGGTTCAGAGTGAACAGTGTGTTGCAGGTGGATGCTTCGAGACGAAGCCGACACTCGAACGCATACTTCACGGGGATAGGTAGAGTCAAGCGTATCGTGCTTTTCGATACCCTGCTTGAGAGCATGAACCGCCAAGAAATCCTGGCGGTTCTTGCCCATGAGCTAGGGCATTGGAAGAAACAGCACGTCCTAAAAAGGATTATCGTGACTGAAATTGTGGCACTGGCAGCGATCTTTCTTGCTTTCAAACTGCTTGCCTGGGACGGCACGCCAAGTCTGGTGGGCCTGGAGCAGGCTTCGTTGTATGCGCGCTTGGCTCTTTTGGCGTTTCTTGGAACCTTGTTGACCTATCCGCTGACGCCTTTGTTGAGCTTTCTCTCCAGAAGACACGAGAGGGAAGCTGACAGGTTCGCCTGCAACCTCACAGGACGGCCCAAGGATCTGGCCGGGGCTCTGATAAAACTTTCCAAAGAAAATCTGTCCAACCTCCACCCTCATCCCCTCTACGCTTCCGTGTACTACAGCCATCCACCCGTGGTGGACCGAGTCCGCCGACTCCAGGAACTGCAGGGTTAGCCCGCATATTTCATGAATTGGAGTAGCGAGGCCGCGAAGATGGGCGTGTCACCTGGAAACCATCCCGCGGTACCGCGGGAT
>CP070692.1:4582171-4583864 GCA_020353215.1 Deltaproteobacteria bacterium | reverse complement strand
GGGTTTACCCCGCAAACTGGTAATGATAAGATGACATCCGCATATAATTATATTGTAAATCTCGTGGTTTGGCAATACCTAATTGCCCTGGCGCTGGACTCAGTGCCCCTTCTCGCCCGACCTCCCAAGAACTACGTGCGGAAGCAAAGATCCCGCCCAATAGGCGGGATCCTATGGTCAGTCCCATAGTCGCAGTTAGAGTCGCTGTAAGCTTTTCGCCTCTTCGGGAGACGAGGGCGCCGGTTTACGACCAGAGGGTGGGGGCATCAAGACCAAGAGCAAAAGCAATGGCTCGGTTCGCCTCTGCCATCCTTTCTGGGGACAGGTACGTAATCAGAGAGCTCGCCTTGATCTAACCCGAAGGGGGCTATTCAAGCGGAACAGGCTTAATCTTCGAGGCCCTTTCGTGGGTCGAAGGTCTCGGAGCAAGGAATCTCCTCTTACCGCTTGAATCTACCCCAAACAGCTCGCCGCCCGGCCAATCAATCTCGTCTGTGTAGCTATCTGGGGCGAGTGTTTCGTAATCCTTGAACTGCAAGAGCGCCAGACGGCAACCAAACCCCGCACGGCCAGCATCCCTGTACGACAGGAGCGATAGTGGGATGCGCGTAAGCGTCATCCCGTGTTTCCAGTTCTGGAATAGCAGGTCGACGCTGGCGGTAGGTTTTTCGGTCTCCGACCCGTTTTCGTCTGTCACAGCTATGTGCCAGGCCAACAGGTGCATGGCCTTGGCGTGCCGCCACGGTTTAATGCTACCATCCTCAGACAAATCGCGGTGGAGCGACATGGCAACCTGCTTGAAAGCCAGGACGCCGCCTTGGTAGCCCTCCTCGCCTTTGATTTCGACGGTCTGCGGCTTCACGTTCTCGTCCTCCAGGTTCAGTTCCGTCTTCATGTCCCACCGGTACTCCTTTGACGGTGGCTCGTCCAAAAGCTTGACGTTCAGGTTCTGGTCCTCGCCGGCCACGATCAGATAGTGGACGAAGAGCCTGTAGTAGACGACCTCGTCCAGCGGCGGCACGACGTCGGACACGAGAACCTGGTCGTGATTCGGGTTCTTAAATGCGGCGTCATTAGAGCCCCAGAGGTCCGTCTCCCGGTGCGTGGCGATCTGCGGGGGTAACATTTCGTACTTTCGCTCTAACTGCCTATACAGCTCTTCCATCGAGTCGGTCCACTTATGATCAAACCGTTCCCGGATGCTATTCTCATCGGTACGGATGACTTCGTCACATTCCGGGGAACTGCAATCCACCCTGAAGCCCCCCCTGATCTTGAATTCAACTGACGTCCCGTCAGTCTCCGTTGGGTCCGTGACCTCAAGGACCAGCGTCATCAGCTTATCGGCATCGTGCGCGGCGTGCATATCAAACCCGTTTAAGACGACGGTGCGAACGTCCACCCCCACCAGCTCGGGTGCCAGCTCCACGCTGACCGACGCGTTGATGGCCACAAGTTTCTCCTCGACAGTGGAAATCAACAACTCACAACATCCTGCCTGGAAGCTTACGCCACTGGTTTTGATCTTGGTGTAGAAGGTGGTGAAGGCGCCTTTATCGGGGGCTGAGCCGGATGCGGCTGCGTGTACGACAAATGCCCGCCACAAGCCGTCCTCGCCGCGCTTGTGCTCCACGAAGCTGCCCATACGATTGGCCCGGTGGTTGAAACGCCATCTATGACGGAAGCCCCGCCA
>CP070692.1:4580347-4582071 GCA_020353215.1 Deltaproteobacteria bacterium | reverse complement strand
TTTTTGCAGGCAATCAGAGAAAGCTACCCCACAATTCACCTCACTGCGGTTGACAAAGATCAAAATACCTTGCATAGCCGAACCATCAATTCTGATGAGCACTATAGCGATGTGCAGGAATTGCTGGAAACATCCAGATCCTATGACTTTGTTTGCCTGTTTCATATCCTGGAACATATCTTGTCCCCTTCTGAATTCATTGCCGGCCTTAGACGATTAATGCTGGATACTTCTTTCCTCATTATCGAAGCACCCTCTTTTTCGGACCCTTTGCTCTCACTGTACCACAGCCGGGCGTTTGCAGAGTTCTATTTCCAAAGCCAGCATCCCTATCTGTATTCACCCTCTTCTCTGCGACGGCTGATGGAACATAATGGTTACCAAACCGTTGAACTGATCAATTACCAGCGATACGGCCTTGAAAATCACCTCACCTGGCTGTCTCAAGGCCGGCCGGGTGGAAATCAATCGTTTCAAGAGCTTTTCAGAGAACTGGAAGCGCCTTACATCGCCGCGTTAGAACGATGTGGCAATACCGATACGGTGATTTGGGTGGGAAAGGTAGCTGACTGATGCTCAAAGGAAAAGATATCCTCGTTGTGGTGCCGGCACGCGGTGGGAGCAAAGGAGTGAAGCTCAAAAATATTAGAACGGTAAATGGCGTTCCCCTTGTTGCGATTGTGGGGTGCGTAGTGAAAGAACTTCCCTATGTTGACAGGGCTGTTGTCTCCACCGATCATCCTGAGATCGCGGCGATTGCGCGCGAGTCAGGTTTGGAGGTACCCTTCATGCGACCGAAGCATTTGTCCGGGGATACTGTTGCCGACGGGCCTGTCTTGCATCATGCCCTGGTGCACTGTGAAAAAGCTGACAGCAAGAAATATGACGTGGTGGTAATGCTGCAACCCACTTCTCCGTTCCGCAAGGCGGACCAGGTCACTGAAGCGGTGCTGAGACTTATTGAGGGTGGATATGATGCCGTATGGACGGTGAGCGAGACTGACTCCAAGGCTCATCCCTTGAAACAGCTCGTCATTCAAAAGGACGTTTTGGATTTCTATGATCAAGCCGGGGCCAACATAATTGCCAGACAGGAGCTTACTCCGGTATATCACAAAAACGGCGTTGCCTATGTCATGACCAGAGAATGCATCCTCAATACGAAGAATATTAAGGGTGCGAGGACCTCCTTCGTTGTCATAGATGAATTCATGGTAAACATTGATACTGAGCTCGATTTCAAGCTTGCTGAATTCCTCCTACAGCAGGGAGACGAGCCGGAAAGAACGTAACATCATGGCATCGACGAAACCATCTCTCATCATTCCGGTTGAAAATCAGGTTCGCGAACTTGATGCCAAACTTCTCCTTGCCTGCATTGCTGCGCGGCGAGGCTTTGCCTCCGTAATCGGCTCCCGCCTGGAACTCGACTTTCATATTGCCTCGTTTCCCAGAAGCATCTATCTCTCCAAGAGCATGACCGCCCGCAGCATCAAGATGTTTCGCATCATGAAGAAGCTCGGTCACAAAATCGCAGCCTGGGATGAGGAGGCCCTGGTCCACATGCAGCCGGAGACCTATTATTCGCGCCGTCTTTCCCCCGTGGCGATTCAGTATGTATCCCATTTTTTCGCTTGGGGTGAGGAAAATGCTCGATTGTGGCAGGATTATGCGGACCTTCCTAAAAATGTCCCCATTCACGTTACCGGCAATCCCCGAGGGGA
>CP070692.1:4578523-4580247 GCA_020353215.1 Deltaproteobacteria bacterium | reverse complement strand
TCAAGGTGGGGAAGTGTTTATTCTCGACCGAGTCGTCAACAAGTCCGACATCCTTCGCTGTCTCGATCTGGACAATGGCAAGGAGAAATGGAGCTTTTCCTATGATGCGCCAGGTAGACACTCTCATCCCGGTTCGCGATCGGTTCCCACCGTCGATAAGGAACATGTCTGGACGGTCGGGCCTTTCGGGCATTTCCACTGCGTTAGTCGACGAACACATCAGGCAGTCTGGAAGAGAAACTTGCTGGAGCAGTTCGAAGCCAAGAAGCCGGGCTGGGGAGTAGCCCAGTCGCCCCTCCTCTACAAGGATACCGTAATCGTGGCGCCCCAGGGCAGGAAGGGTGGAGTGGTGGCCTTCGACAAGAGGACAGGAGCGCTGCGGTGGGCGAGTCGAAAACTCACCGGCCGCCCCTGCCATGTTTCCCCCGTGCTGGCTTCCATCGACGGCGTCGACCAAGTAATCATGATCAGTCCGTGCGACCGGGAGGACAAAGCCGTCAAGAACGAGGTGGTTGCCTTCGATGCCTCCGGTGGCCAACCGTTATGGACCTATGCAGGGCTCACATCTTTCGCCTGCATCGCTCCAGCTACCGTCATCGATGACAACAGGATATTCCTCACGGATTGCTCTTACAACGGCAGCTATGACCCGGTCTCGATCATGCTCGAGGTCAAGCGTAAAGGGGACGGCTTTATCGTCAGAGAATTGTGGAAAACCGAAGAAATCGGGAGCAAGATACACCCACCGGTTCTATACGACGGACATCTCTACCTTCACAACTGCGGCAAACCCAAGGGGATGACGTGTCTCTCGCTCGACGGCAAACCGCGGTGGAAAGAGGGCTCGGCCCCAAACTTTCACTACGGCGCCATGGTTGTGGCCAACGGGCTGATCTTCAGCCAGAACGGCATAGACGGCGGTCTGCATATGATTGAACCCAGCCCCAACGGATACAGAGAGCTGGCCAAGGCCCAACTGTTCCCTCCCAAGAAAGATGAGCCGTGGGCCCCTCTCGCAATCAGCGACGGCAAATTGCTCCTGCGCAACGGTGACCAGATGATCTGTGTGGACCTGCAGAACCCCTAGTCCCTCTTATGTCGTCCTGAATCCCAGTTATTAGTGTCGAGCTGAGAACAAACCAGAAACGGACCGGCCTGTGAGTATAACAAGGCCAAATGGATTAATTTGACAAAGTAAGAGGATGCGGGATGTGTGAATTTTGTCTAAAACATGGCGAAGGAAAGAAGTGGTATTTGCAGGCAAGCAACTATTCTGACGAGCTATTGAGCGATATTCGACGGCGCAGGATGATTGAAGAATTTTTCACAAATCCTGACCAAATCACAAAAGGTATAGAGTATCTCAACCGTCTTGACAAGACTCCTAAGTTGATAAGGAGTATGATTGCCCGCATTATTACCGGCCGGCAGAAGAAAACCCACTTTGGCCAGGTAGTCCCAATCGAGGAGATTGACAAGATATTCGGATTTGTCGCCTCCATCGCCCGGGTGGCTTGCATCTGTCGACACTTTACATTGCAACAGGAAAAGCGATACTGTTATGGAGTCAGCTTGTCTCCCGATGGCGGCCGGTTGGCCGAGATCTTAAAGGGCCTCGATAAGAGTTTTCTTGTGGGACCCGACTTATCCGGGATGGAGACTTTGAGCAAGGAAGAAGCCCTCTCCGCATTTCGAGAGCACGAAAGAGAAGGTTTGTGCCATAC
>CP070692.1:4576698-4578423 GCA_020353215.1 Deltaproteobacteria bacterium | reverse complement strand
ACTTTAATCACAACCTTTGCCCTTTCTGGCCTGTCCCAACATGTAGTAATATCGCTGCTAAAGCGAAAAGTGTGAATGAAGGGATGAGATATGAAGCCCTACCATTGTGGTCGGAAAATTCAGATTACTCGATCCTAAATGCAGCTGCAGAACGTTTAGAGACTTACATTTCTTATCATCAAATTTACCCTTCCTTGTCAACCGACGCAATGTAATAAAGCTCGCTTTTTTCTATTGACCGAATCGCTAAGCTGGTAGTATCCTAGCTTCAGGTTATGTCCCGTTCCTTAACCCGTAACACCTTTTTTGCCAGGAGCAACAAGTGAACCCTAAAATGGGCCATCTTAGCTCCCAATAGAGCAGTTTCTGTTCCATCGGGAGCTTGAGATATTTTCTCTGAGTCTGTTGATTTCTGTGTGTGATTTTGGGTTGATCGAGTTCTCAAGACGCCTACTCTATTTCCTACGAACAGTCCATGTTCCGCTAGTCATCAATTCTTCCCTTTCTACATGTTGTAGTCCTTACTAGTATAGAGCTGTATCCTCCCATTTCCCCCTCAACAGGATTTTTCCGGAATTTGCCCAGTTGCGCAGCGAACCTGATATGTAGGAAATGGAAGTGCAGAGTGAGCTGCGAGGCACTGGCCATTAGGGGACCTTAGCTGTATCCCGACCTCGTGCCCGAACTCAATGTGTCAGCCAACCTTATCTCCAGATTCTCAAGAGACTTGGAGAAGTAAAGACTCTTAGAGTAGAGCCTTTTAAGCTTTTCGAAGAAACCATACAGCGGTCGCGGAAGGCATTGAAAAGTCGTTCACTGCCTTGTCTAAGATCTGCCGATTCGCCGAATGCCATTAAGGGCTGATAATGAAAACTCGGAGAACAACCAGACACTTTGAGAACAGAGGAGGCAGTTTGAAAGGGGATGTTTCGCAAGGACTTGTTCGTCGATAATACCTGCAATTTGATGAGAAGGAGAGGAAGAAAAATGAGAAAAGAGCAACAATCACGGTTTCTGATAGCGATTGCAATGGCCTTTATTGCTGCGATGTTGGCTTTGCCGATGTCTATCAGTGCTGGTAATCTGGAGCCGAGCGCCCCGCTTGGTCCAACGATGAAAACTCTGGATCAGATCTCGCCTACTTGGAGCCAGATAATATCTGGCTCGGAGCGGTTTGAAATGGTGTTGGGCCATAACGCAGTGCTGGACAAGGAGACTGGACTCGTCTGGGAACGGAATCCAGATACAACAGTGAGTCGTTGGCATTATGCTCGCGATTATTGCTACAAGAAGGAGGTAGGCCGTCGCAAGGGCTGGCGTCTTCCCACTGTGGAAGAGTTGGCAAGTTTGGTGAGTATGGGTGGTGATGGAAGTGGAAGGAAACTTCCCAGCGGCCATCCTTTCAGTAATAATGTGCAGGCCACAAGGTACTGGACTTCTACATCTGTAGACGATCTCAATGCATACTACGTAGACTTCGCAGATGGCAATGTGAAATGGATCGGCAGCATCGCTGGCAACAAGACCAACAACCCACAACGTGTGTGGTGCGTGCGAGGCGGACATGGCTATGACGCCTTTCCAGAACCTCCAGACCTACCTTATTAAGTTTATTGCTTTGCTTCTTTCGAAGGGTGTAGGGTATTCTCTCTTGCTCACTGCGTTTTCGGGAGAGGGAGATCCCTAATGGCCTAATCCGAATATCTGCCGTTTGAATAGAACGCC
>CP070692.1:4574853-4576598 GCA_020353215.1 Deltaproteobacteria bacterium | reverse complement strand
ATCCAGATCTCACTGGTGGCATAATATGTGAGCAGTCTGCAATGATGCAGCTGCAATATTAAAAAGGAGGAGCTCCACCATGAAAAAGAAAACCATTTATACGAACCAAAGTCAAGAGTTGCTTCATCTTTTTGAGGATGCAGGAAACAATTCCAAAATCATGTGTGTACCTATAGATTTTGCCAAAAAGGATCATGTGGTGATGTTTTGTAACGGCTATGGCCATATTCTGAGAAAACCCTTCTCTGTGAAGAACTCACCAGATAGGGTGAAGTATCTGACCGATCAGGTAAGCCGTTCTTGCCGTCACCGTCGTGTTAGGCGCAAACACGTTTTCTTTGGCGGTGAAGATGTAAATTCCTATGCGGAGAATTTTGCAAACACTTTACGTTGCAAAGGGTGGCTGGTGGCCGGTGTTAACGCCCATGATGCCAAGGAACAACGGGTCAGTATTCAAGCCAGTACGGATCGTTTGGATTTAATGGGTATTGCCTCCATGCTACTTAATCGTCGGGCCAACTGCTCACCCGCACAATCGGGCATCTATCGAAACCTCCGCACCCTGGTTCGTCATAGAAGGAAGCTCGTGGTGATGTCCACGGAAGTGCGTAATCAAATCCATACAGTTGTAGATCGGCTCTTTCCAGGGTTTCTGGATGATAGGAAGAGTGGAATCGTGGCTTTTACAAATAGCTCATTATACCTGATGGAAGATCGATTCAGTGCACGTCAAATCCGTCGTCGCAAGACAGAAAAGCTCACTGAAATCCTTCGTCGAAAGGGGATGTCAAAACCTGAGCATACTGCTGCTAAGCTTCAAGAATATGCCAAAGCGGTCCTCATCACACCGGATGAGTATATGGGCACTTTACAGCTTTCTCTGGCTCATCACGTCAGACATTTTAGGTGTTTGCGGGGAAATATTGAGCAACTGGAAAAAGAAATTGCTCTTTATTTATCCCAAACTCAGGGTGCCTTTCTGACAACCGTCCGGGGCGTTGGAATCGTTCTGGCAGCCGGAGTCACGGCAGAGATCGGAGATCCCTATCAGCAGAAACCGGTCAACAATCTTGTCTCCAACGCAGGCATTATCCCCAGGGTCAAACAATCCGGCGGTCCTGAGGGCAACACCTATACCGGTAAAGTAGCCAAGCGCTGCAATCGCATTCTCAAGGACTATGTTACAAGGTCAGCCTTTCATCTGGGCTTCCATGGCCCGGAAGATTTGATGGCCGATTACAAACGAAGAGATGCAGCCGGACAGCATGCCGACTTCGGTATCGGTCGCAGGTATCTCCGGATGGCCATGGGTTTAATGAGAACATCACAAATCTATTTACCGAAACGACTGCGCAATAAAGAAGTCAAACCGCAAGAACGGGCCAGTTATTACTCGATGATTTGGCCAAAGTTCGTTGAAAAATGGCAGAAACACGATGCATTGGAAGCTGCCTTTGCAAAGGATCGGCCTTTGGGTCGCTGGCGAAATATGGTCCAGGATCTATATGAAATAAAACTTTCACTGTAGGCATAACATGGGACCGGACTTGACTTGAACGGTTAAAGGTTTTCATGGTTTCGGCGGACAGGATGGCTTTTACGGTTACTGTCGCGGTGCTCCACAAATGGGTGGATGACATTGACGGCTATGGCAAGAGTGCCTCACCCTGTCCGTCCGATATATAATTATGGCTCCAAGGTGCTCTGATCCTTGAAAGATACAAGAGATCTCGTCATACCAGTAT
>CP070692.1:4572997-4574753 GCA_020353215.1 Deltaproteobacteria bacterium | reverse complement strand
GACCAGATATTTGAGCTGCCGCTGGCTCGCCATTCGCACCAGTTTCCCAAGTGAATGATCTCCTGAACTGAAGCGGGAATGGATGTGAAGCACCCCCGGCAGCGGCTTGTATAGATCGTTGGCGCATCCCGCGTATGGATAGAGCAGGATCATTAAGGATACGAGAAGAGCTTTCAATGACTTGCTTCTCCGATCCACTCTGGATGATCTCCTCCACATGATATGGGCTCGCCAACGTCCAATAAGCAAGAATTGAGCCGGGATTCTCAACAGCAAGCATACTTCTCCACCAGGCGTTCGTAGAGACCGCTGATTTGCTTCACCATTGTCTCCGTGCTGTAGGGACGGCACATCTTTCGGCCGGCCTCTCCCATTCGTTTCCTCCTGTTCCCATCGTCAAGGAGTTCGGAAATGGCATGCGCTAGGGCGGCGGGATTCGCCGGCGGGACGAGGACACCGTTCTTTCCGTCTTGGATCAGATCAGGAATGCCTCCAACTCGACTGGCCACGATGGGCAAGCCTGCCGCCATGGCCTCAACGAGTACCCTACCCATACCCTCGTTGAGCGAAGGGAGGGCCAGCATATCAAAGCAGTACATGATTTCTTCTACGTCTGAACGCCAACCCAAAAAGAGTACTTTGTCCTCGAGGCCCAGGCTCTCCACTTGTTTCTTGAGCTGAATGTCTTCTCCGTTGCCCACAAGCACCAGCAAGCCAGATGGATGGCGCTGGGACACTTGGGCCATGGCTTGCACCAGGAAGGTGGTACCCTTAATAGGCAGGAGCCAACCTACGAAGCCGACGACTGATGTATCGGGGGGAATGTCGAGTTCTTTCTTCTTCTGCAGACGATCAATTGGCTGTCGTTGAAACCGATTCACGTCCACCCCGCTGTGGATGACAGAGATTTTTTCCGTTTTGGACACCTTGAACCGATGGTAGTCTCCGGCTTCCCTAGGAGTGAGGGCAATCCAGTGATGGGTTGTCCTGTCAAGCAACCTTTCCACCAGAAGAAAGAATCGAGACAACCACGGGCCGAAATGACCGTAGAACACATGCCCGTGTGGGGTATGGACGATAACTGGAACCCTGCTAAGCCATGCTGCCAGTCTGCCGACGAAACCGGCCTTTGAGGTATGGGTATGAACAATATCCGGCTTGTATCTGCGACTGAAGATCAGAAGCCAGACCAAAGACCTGAGGTCATTCCAGGGAGAGACGCGACGCACCAGATAAGGAAGATTGATAACTCTTACTCCCCGATTCCGCGCGCTCGCCAGTTGATTGTGAAGCACCTGGCTTTCGGACGTGGGCATGCCTGACTCCAAAGTGGAGCCTTTGACAAGAACAATCTCATAACGGTCTGGATCAAGGTTCTGGGTGGTAAGCAGAGTGTTCTGGGCCGACCCGCCCATGTCAAGTCGGGTGATGATGTGGATTACTCTGATCTTTTTCTGCAAGTTATCTTGTTCCCCCCAAAGAACGAATCACGTACCAATAGCCAACTGCCTCTCTAAAGAGGCTTCTCAGAGTTTATCCTCCAAATTGGACGCTCTTTATCTATCCTCGGTGAACAGTATCGCCGGACCTGAAATGGGAGGGATCGTTTTGCTCGGTAAGGATTTGGTTGCCAGCTAATTCATCGCTGGCAACTGGATGATCTTCCTGCCTTGGGTAGGGACGAGAGCGACAAAGTGTTAAATCTCTGCCTGCAATGGCTTTCTGGCCCATAATAATAGAGATGGGCCGATTATCA
>CP070692.1:4571110-4572897 GCA_020353215.1 Deltaproteobacteria bacterium | reverse complement strand
AGGTCGATCGGGACTTTGGTCTAAGTGATGGACTGACTGACCCCGAGGAGGCCTTGGCGGCCGGGGCTCTGGGCCACCAGGTAGTCCTTTCAGATAGCACCAGAGTCCACCTCACCGAGGGTGCAGGCGCAGTAAAGGACAACTATATCCGCCATGAAGACCGCCTCTTCTTTAACTTTGCCAAGGACAAGGACTGGGACGTTTACTTCATGCTTGAAACTGACACCCTGTTTCAAGCCACCGCTGCCGACCGGACCGACTTTGCCCTTGGACGCCAGAGCCAGCAGTTCGGTATAGAACGCCTGAATGCGAGCTTCAATCTCCCCGCGATCCATTCCCGTTTGCGGGGTGGATGGGACGCCAGGGGCGTGGACATCGGCTATGGTGGCTTCATCTATGCCGATGATGATCCCGGCCTCGGTTTAGTCGGCGGTTGCGACGCCTGGAAGTGGGAGGCCTGGTGGATCAAGAAGCTGGAAGAAGAAGCCGGTTATGCCGCGAGTGCCGCCGGTCTCACCAACCCAATTGGAGCGCCTGTGCAAGGCAAAGATGTGGACCGGGACTTCTATTACGGCAAACTGGGTCGCCAGTTCAATCCCACCTATCTGGAAGCCGTGTACATGTTCCATCGGAACCGCACAGGTGATAAGCGTATTAATCACCACGTGGCAGGCCTTCAGGGAAAGGGGACGTACGGCATCATGAAACCCTTGTTTGAAGTTGCTTATGCATTTGGCGACTTCGAAAAGGCGCCTGCTGCGCCAGATGCCGATATAAAGTCATGGGGTGCGTTTGCCGACATCGCATTCGATCTCAGCGAAAGGGTCGGTATGGATAAGTTTGAGCCCCATGTCGGCGGTTACTATCTCACAGGCGATGATGATCCTGCAGACGATGACCTCGAAGGCTGGACCGAGGTCGTTGGCATCAGCCGGTTCACCCCGCGCTATGGGAGCGAGCAGGCCATCTCCCACGACGGGGTTCCGCTTCTGGGTCAGATCGAATACAGCATGTTTCCGGCCTATTACGGAACAACGAATTACACAGGTGGTGGGATCACTGGAAGTGCAGATTTTGACAACCCGGGTTTCACCATGATCGGTGGCGGGATTGATCTAGCATCTGGGAGATGGAGCTACAAGACCAATGTGATGGCCATGTGGTTTGGTGAGTCAGAGCCGGTGGAAGCCTACTACACAGGCTTGGGCCTTACAAATGTCGATATTGGTGACTTCATGGGAATCGAGTGGAACAACGAACTCTCCTACAAGCTCTATGACCAGGTCACGATCAAGGGCGGCGCTGCATTCATGTTCCCGGGTGACGGTGCAGAGGACATTACCCAGGCCCTGGACGCCATTGCTCACGGTGTTGATTTTGCAGCCGGAGAATCCTCGGATGACACCTCCATGCGCTTCGCGATTGAGCTTCTCTGGTTCTTCTAGTCAGTGTGGGGCCCATACGGGCGACACGTGGTATAAACCTTAACCTAAAGGCCCAGCCTGGCTTTGCCCGGCTGGGCCTTTTTTCATGCAAGATTCCTCCTTTCCGAGGGTCTGCTCGACGCCTCTTCATTGACATATGAGGCCACTTCTCCTATAGAAGAAAATCAAAGAACCCGTGAAAAAGAGGAGGAGCTTGATCCAATGCATTTGAGACCTGCTGGTGGTCCCATATTCGGTCTTCTGATTCTTTTATTTCTTCTCTGTGTTGGCTGTGCCACCCAAGAAGGTGCAGCCAAAGGCGAGAAGCCTGAGCCGGAACTTTCAGCACAAGAAAAATCCCGC
>CP070692.1:4569171-4571010 GCA_020353215.1 Deltaproteobacteria bacterium | reverse complement strand
GGAAGGTTGCGCAGGTGAGACCCACCACATAGGCCCGCAGCATGGGAGGCTCCACGAAAGAAGATCTTGATCTTCTGGAAAAGAAGATCAAATTCACCCTCCGCCCCCTGATTAACGCCATAAATACCTCGGGAATGAATAGGGAGCGCAGGATTCAACTTGACGCTTTACTGCTCGAGATATCCAGTCTTCAAAAAGCCCTTGAGGTTCGGGTAGAAAAAGAAGGGTCAACGGAAAGCAACATCCGCTTGACTGGATTGTTGGATTACCTCCACCCGCTGCTCAAAGGGGCAGGTATCCAAGTGAACCTGCCAGAGCATCGTCGGAAACCAGAGGATGTTTTGGCCCAGGAGGAGCAAACAGCGGAAGAGGGTTCGAGATCGGGTCAGATTCGGATTCTTAGCCTGAATATGGGGGGAATGAGATTGCACTCGCCAACGTCCATCAAGGTCGGCAGTGTGTTTCGTACCCAGCTAAAGTCGTCGCGATATGGTGTCATTCCACTGCAGGGAGAGGTTGTTTGGTCGAAGCGGGACGAAAAGGGCGAAGGCCACATTGTCGGGGTGCATTTTTCGCCCATGGATGAGGATAAACTGAGCTTTCTCAAGAGCTATTTGGATAAGCAAGGTCAACCGTAACGTTGCGAACCTACGCCAAGAAAGAACGTGTCAGAACGCGTTTCGCCTTGGCAGGAGATTCGTGAATAATCTAGGGATGGCGGTGGAGATTCTTTGCGAGGTGTAAGGGCATGGCTAGAGATTATCGACCAAATACTAGGGAGACCAGTGTTATTTCACGGCTGGACTCTGCCAAGGAAGCGGCGCGAACCAGCGCCCTCAATCAACTCTACGAAGTAGGTGACGATCTAGCTAACCGGATCGCCATGAAGTTGATTGAGGAAAAGCTCATCGAGACGAAGAACAAGAAAGAATTGGAACGCCAGATGGCTGGCTGCATCAAGGCGCTTATCGCGGCTGAGGACTTCGAGGTCCAATATCAGATAGCGCCATTAAGGACAGTCGTGCGTCGTCCTAACTTCATTAGCCTCTATATGACCTCATTTATCATCGAGAAGTTGATTAACCACAGGACTATTGTGGACATCTACGGCACTGATGAGGAGATTTATGAGTGTGTCAACTCACAAGTGATTAGGATGATCCGTATGTAACATCAGCAGGACAGCCCGGGGTTCCATGAAACATGGGACATCAGCGCTGGCCCGTTTTGCTCTGGTCCTGGGGCGCATTCTTCTCGCACCGCTGCGGCGCGGCAAGTGGGATGATGGATACCAAGCATTCCCATGATTCTTTTGGACACCAGACGAAGCTGACACTTATGTCCGGGCTAGCTGTGAGTTTTTGTAGAGAGGTTTTCTGAAGCTCTTCGGTCGCCCGATCTACTTCTGGCCAGCCAAGCGGCCGGCCTTTTTCTCGTAGTGCTTTGCGATTGCTACCATCTCGTGGAGATATTGGCGGTCAACATCTGAGATTTGTGTAAATCGGACGCCCATGCCGGGGGGCGGAGTATCTTGCTCTGAAGAGTAAAGGTTCGACCAAGTCACCTCCACAGAAACACTCATGGGCTGCCGCACTGGAGCCAAGATGAATAGCTTGGGCTTTTCCTTTCGAAGCAGAGGGACCGGACAGAAAATAAACGCGCCATCAACGCCGATATTGATCGTTTCTCCCACCGTGGCTCCACGATGGGTCAGGATAACAACAGGCCAGTTCACTTCTACCCTGGCATGATGGCGTCTATCGCTTCCTTGTTCTGTACTCATTAGCCTGTTGTCACAAGCGCGACCTTTTGCCACGCTCCTCCTTGAATCGCTAGACC
>CP070692.1:4567203-4569071 GCA_020353215.1 Deltaproteobacteria bacterium | reverse complement strand
GCGGTCATAAAACTATGAGCCACCTGAAGGTGGCTGTCGTAAAGAAAGGTTCTAATAGAATTGCCCCATCTTGAAATCCCCCCTGATCCCCCTGTTGTCAAAGGGGAGAACTTGACGGAAGTGGCTGATCTCTTTCTGAGGATCGCTGGATTAGATCTCAAAACCAAGGTTACAAAAAGGACGGCAGATGCATGGACGAACAAACCTTCGATTGTCATCTACAGAGTCATTCGGGTTCTTAAAGCGGATTCTTGCCGAACACTATGATCTTGGTGAATTGGTAAGCACGATTCGCAATGAACTCGGTTACATCAATGTTAGTTATGATATCGAGATGCTCAAGCACGATCGGAGAAAACAGTACCTGTTGAGGCTATATAGAACCGGGACCCATGAGAATAAGATCCGCTTCGAACACGCCCTGATGGAGGAACTTCTCCTGAGAGGGTTCCACCTTTCCCCGAAGGTGTTGACAACAAGATACGGCACAACCCACGCTAAGGTCGTTGAGCAGGTCACGGATGAGAGCCCGGCATCCATTGTGGCGATTTTTGATTATCTGCCAGGGGAGGACAAGTACACCTGGGACGCGCCGCTGTGGACCAGCGAGGAGCTGACTAACGGGGCACGAGTGTTGGCGCTATACCACAACACAATCTATGGCTGGAAAGGCACAAGCGATTGGAGCGAGCCGAGGATTATCGATCGGGTTCCTGTGATAGAGAAACAATGGAAGAGCTATGTCCAAACGGCCCGCGATTCAGTCTTTGATCGCTACTTTTTGAAACAAAGCAACTATCTCTCGGGAATCTTGCAGAAATCCATGTTTTTGCCCACGAGAGAGGTTTACGACACCTTACCACACCTCGCTATTCACGGAGACTTCCACCCGGGAAATCTGAAATTCTTGGATGGTGACGTAGTTGGATTGTTTGATTTCGACTGGGCCAAGCTGGATGCGAGGTGTTTTGATGTCGGGCTGGCGATAACCTATTTTTGCGCTACTTGGGCACCCAGTTCTGATGGGAACGTGCTCCTTGATAGGGTCAAATCCTTCTTGGTCTCTTATCAGAAGACAGCCAGGGATCTGGGAGTCCTGGGACCCTTGAGCAATCTTGAGCTGCAGAATCTCCCTCAAATGATCCTCATGAGCAATATATATGTCCTGGATTGGACCATAGCTGAGTTCTATGCCACCAACCCAGACGCCGACGAGTATCTGCGGTATCTAAAGCACGGCGTGCGTCTGATGAATTGGCTAGAGCACAATTGGTCCACGCTGACGAGTATTGCCCTGAGATACCTGTAAACGGGGATTGACCATCGTTGTCAAACAGTGGTCAAGAAACGGAAGACGATCGGCAAGCTCCTTCTGACTGGTAGCCATCGTATTCCTCACAGTTCTGAATGATCTCGAGTATCTCTCTCGCTTCTGAAACAGTCAAGAATATCCTGAAGAACTTACGGGAGTATTCTGAGGCAATCTTCTCATTCTCTTCTGCCATCGCGATGATTCTATGCAGCTCCGATTCAAAGTAGCTTGACATAGACCTCCTTTCCTAAATCTAACTCTTTCTGTACTTGTATCGGGGGTTTGTTACAGCGCTGTTGTGAAATTGTGTATTTCTTGAGGAGAATTAGGGCGTATGACATGCTATAATGATCCAAAATCATCTGTAGGAGGCGAAGATGACAGAAGATCGAGATCTTAGTATTCCGGGTGCTCTGACAGGGGCACTTCTTGGCGTGGCAGCGGAATTGGCTTTGGAGGAGATCACCGGAATGGAGATTGTGAGCGGATTGCTTGCTGTGATCGGTGCCGGCTTCGGTGTCATAAGGATTGACCGGAGGATATACGATGCCACGGT
>CP070692.1:4565223-4567103 GCA_020353215.1 Deltaproteobacteria bacterium | reverse complement strand
TTTGCTCCTCATGCAACCCATTCATTTGGCGATTGGTCTCGTAGAAGGCGTCGTGACAGCCGCATTCTGTGCATTTGTGAGAAAGGCACGGCCGGAAATCCTTGAATCCTCTGCGACAGCGAAGCCTTTGGCGCGCGTCTCCATCGGGAAGGTGCTTGTGGGGATTGCGATTGCTGCACTGCTCACGGGTGGTGTTCTTTCCTGGTTTGCTTCCACCTATCCCGATGGCCTTGAATGGTCCATAAAAAAGATCTATGGTAAGTCAGAAATTCCCGGGCCTTCGGAAGGGGTTATTCCGCTCCTCGAAAACGTTCAGGAGAAGACTGCTATTCTTCCTGATTACGGATTCAGGTCGGATGAACCGACACCGCCGGGCGAGCCTTCGGTCGGCGGAGCCGAAGAAGAGGAGGCCTGGCCTGCCGTGAGTTCTGGCACTACATCAGCAGGCATTGTTGGTTCTGTGACGACCCTGGCGTTGGCTGTCCTCATCGGGTTTATCCTAAAGAGAGGGAAAAAAGCATGATGTCCGATGATTGTCGTTAGCTGTTCGTTGTGGCAAATCGTAGCCTAGTGGGGTGTCCTACAAGTATTTGAAAAACTGAGATTGATTTTCTGTGTCTTCCTTTTCCAAAATGAAGTCGTTTAAATCCCAAATGACAAAACTCAAATTACAGTGACCAAGGTTTCAGGTATCAGAAAGAATGTTTCAGTGTTCAGGTTTCAGCGTTAGGAGCTCCTGAAACCTTTAATCAGCTTAGCGGACCCAGGCCTGAGACAAATTGAATTCGATGTTTTCTCAGGACGCCCTCATACTCCTCAATCATTGCTGAGGCCACATTTTCCCAGCTGAATTCCAGGATCGATTCACGAATCACATCGGCTGGTAGCCCATTCTCAGCCAAGATAAGCGCTTCTATTCCGTCTGCCAAGGCACGGGGAGAGCCATTCTCTACCACATGACCTGTCTCGCCTTCCCTAAGGATCTTGTCCATGGCGCCTACTCGAGTTGCGACGACGGGTGTCCCACACGCCACCGATTCCAGCGCTACCAACCCGAAGCTTTCGTAACGAGATGGCACCACCAGCATATCTGCGGCATTGTAATATGTGGGCAAAACTTCCTGCTCAATCCTTCCCACAAAATTGACATGGTCCTGAATTTCCAATTTATGAGACAATCTTTCTAGCTTCTTCGCCTCCGGTGAGTGATTGCCGTTCCCACCAACGATCAACAATCGGATCGGCCGGTGCTTCCGCAGGTAGGGCAATGCTGCAAGCAATTTGTCCGCACCCTTGGATGGCGCAAACCGACCGACATACAATAGGAGCGACTCATGATCATTAAAACCCAGTTGCTCACGTGCCTTAGCCTTGTCCCTGGGATGGAAAAGACGCAGATTTACGCCGCATGGAACCACCCCGATCGAATCGGGACTTGCGCCATAGTAACTTACCAGTTGTCCCTTTTCCCTTTTTGTCCCAGCCAAAACGCGGTGGCAGGTTGTCGATAGGTGCCTTTCAGTGGTCACCCGAAGCACCGGTTCCTGTTCTACACCGAATATATCATTCTTCGCCGCCCCAAGTGTATGAAACGTCACAATATGAGGCACCCTCCAGTGATTCTGCGCCAAGTCTCCGACTCGACCGGATAGCCAATAGTGACTGTGTACGAGGTCATACTGAAGCCCCTCGCCCAGTCTAAATTTTTCCAACTCCTGAAAGAACTCCGCCAAATGGGGGTAGATGTCAAGTTTGTTCATGCCTCCGGCCCTTCCGGCTCTCAGATGAATAAGCCGCACGTTACTATACAGCGCCATTGTCTGTTGGCAGCTTGGATCGCGAAGGCGCGTGTAGATGTCTACCCGATGGCCACGACGCCC
>CP070692.1:4563230-4565123 GCA_020353215.1 Deltaproteobacteria bacterium | reverse complement strand
CTGGACCTGGACAACTTGCCTGTAGACAACCGTTTGTTCCGGGATTTGAAGAGAAAAAACCCCGGGGTACACATCGTCGCCCTGTCAAGCCGCCCGTTCCATCCAGAACTGGAAGAGGCCATGAGTCGCCACATCTCTTCCTGTTTAAGTAAACCGGTGGATATGGAGGAACTCCTCTACTGGCTAAGGAGCGTTTGCCAAGAGGAAAACAACGTCTAGGTTCTATACAAATAACGTAGATATTAGAGGTTGAGATTTGAGTTCACTGAGAATCATCCGGACAAGCGCTACATTCCTCATGCTGGTATTCGCCTCCCTGTCGATAAGTTTCTATGTAGAGGCAGCTGACAAAGACAATTGTCTCATGTGTCACAAATATCGCTTCCTCGGGAGAGTCGATGAGACCGGCAAAACTGTCAACTACAATGTGGACGAAGTAATTTTTACTAATACGGTTCACAAGAATGTCTCATGCCGTGAGTGCCACACCTATATCAAGAAAGTTCCTCACGATCCTGTAACCGAACCAGTCAACTGTGCAACTCAATGCCACATTACAACTCCTTTTTCCAAGCAGAGATTTTCCCATGAAAAGATAATAGAAACATATAATGACAGTGCCCATGCGGTTAAACCAGGAGATTCCGCCGAGCTAAAGGAAGCGAAACCTGACTGCAAATTCTGCCATCTCAACCCCATGTACACCAGAGTTGCGGCAGAAAGGATTGATTTCGAAGCGTCTCTGCGTAGGTGCGTGAACTGCCATGAAGAAAAGGGGGTGAGCCAGGCCTACAAACACATGACCCACCGCCTGGGAAGAAAAACCTCCCGACCACCACAAGAGATTGTTGAGTTGTGTGCCAAATGCCATCAGGATGTTGAGTTGATGAAGAAATTTAAGGTTTCGGAGAGGGGTTTAACCTCGGTTGAAACCTATAAACAATCAATCCATGGCAAGATAGTGACCCTGGGGGGTGAAGATGCCGCAGACTGCATAAGTTGCCATGCCTCAAACAAGCTCCATGACATTTACAAAAAGGATGACCGGCGGGCCACGGTGGAGGAAAAGAACCTCAGAAGAACCTGTGCCCAGTGCCACGAGGAAACAAATAGTTGGTTTGTCCAGGTTGCCGTCCATCCAACCACTGAACGGGAAGAAAATCCCATTGTCTTTTTTATGAATCTCTCTCTCAGGTTTGCCTTGTATGGAACTGTTTTTAGTTTGGTGGGCCTCATGCTTCTTGAGACGTTCGGCAGAAAAAAAGATGGTATTAGATTCTTACTTAGAAACGGCACGTCCTGGCTAGGAAAGGCAAAACAAAAAGAAAAGAAATGATTTCTGGAGGCCTTTATGCCCCTATCTACCGAGACCGCCGCTGCCGGCGTTGAACGAACTGCAGTCAAAGAGGATTATTTCACCTATGTTGAGGGAGTTGGACACATACCAAGAGACATCTACAAATATGTAACATCTGACCCGGCTGGAGACCTGCCTCGTTACTCTGTTCATATCGTTATCCAGCATTTTCTCATCTCTACTACCTTCCTCGTCCTGGCGGCAACAGGACTTCCCTTGCATTTTAGCGACGTCTTCTGGGCGCCGTACATGATAGCGCTTTTCGGGGGAGTCGAGACCGCAAGGTTCGTTCACCGCATTGCGGCATTCATAATGATGGCAACCGCAGCTTATCACCTTGTTACAGTCATGGGCGGAACCATCAGGACAATTCTCAAAAAGGAATTCGATTACAAAAGAACCCAGATCCCTAGGCCCAAGGATCTCTTTGACTTACTTCACGACATAAAATTTTTCTTGGGTCTCGAGCCTTTTCGGCCCAAAATGGAAAAATTCACCTACAAACAAAAGTTACATTATTTGGCAATAATCTGGGG
>CP070692.1:4561236-4563130 GCA_020353215.1 Deltaproteobacteria bacterium | reverse complement strand
AAACGCCAACTTTCGGTTAGGCTCCCTACCTGGCTGTACCAGGACACTCTGTTTCATCCCTCTCTTTTCAGAGATTTGTTTTCTTTCGTGATTTACAACCTACTCCCAGCTGGTTGTTATCTCACCGACCCCTTCGGGATTCATATTTGTCAAAGAGCTTTTTCTAAGGCTAACGGCCTGTTTCCGTTTCCTTCGCACTGTCCATATGTCGCCAACAGGCTACTCCACTAGTGTTATAAGGGTGCGATAGGCGTTACTTTCGAGTTTCACCATACCTTGCTGCTTGAACCATTTCAGGGCTTCACGAACCGTTTTTTTATTCGGTTTCTTTTTGCGGTTTCTCACGTACCAAGAATTCTCCGCAGCAATGCGATTTAAGGTAGTGACTATTTGACCGGGCTTGATATTTTGGATGCCCCCATCGGCAAATACCCCATATCCTTCGTGATTCGCTCGAATCAACAGGTAAAGCCAGATTTGCTTATAAAGAGGGGGCATATGCCACAGCGGGGTTTTTTCGAGTTGTTTTAGGATTTCTTGTTCGCCACAGCACACTGTGTTCTTTCCTACAGATACAGATATAGATACAGATACAGATATAGATACAGATGCGGAAAGGAAATCTTTTACCTCACTTCTAGGTCCGGCCTTCTCATTCCCCTAACCCCACTTCAAGAGGCCGCGCAACCATCTCCAGTGCCAAGGCTTGATGAGTCTCTGAATCGCTGTCTCAAGCAACTTTTGAGCTTGGTCAGATGACGCGCAGAGATATACTGTTTTGAGGTAGCCGGTTTTGGTGAATTCCAGCATTGCTGTGAGGTCTGCCTCATCCGGTTTCTTATCCATCTTCGGCTTCACTTTGAATCTCTCCCCCTTCACCCGCCTGCCGGGGCTGGTTAGCAGGCACACCACAAATCCTATTCTTGGGCCAGATCCCCGAAACTGGCCAACTCCTCACGAAATACAAGCTTGATGGTGCCAAGCGGCCCGTTTCTATGTTTCAGACAAATGAGGTCTGCTGACTCTGGTGTCTTGTCAGGATCGCGCCGGATGCCAAGCACAAGGTCAGCGTCCTGCTCAATAGCGCCAGAGTCACGTAAATCTGAAAGCTGAAGCCAGCCGTCCCTGCGTTTTTCCACCTCGCGGTTTAACTGGCTCAAAAGAATCACAGGAATATTCACTTCTTTGGCCAGGGCCTTGAGGCAGCCTGTGATATTTGCAATCTCCAAATCCTTACGGTCTGCCTTCTGTGCACTTCTCATAAGCTGTAAGTAGTCCACCACCAAAAGGGCCGGTTTTACTCGCCGTACCCTTCGGGCTAACTCCAGTTCACTGATTGCAGAGGTATCATCAATGATGATCTCCAGCTCTGCCAGCCTTCCACTGGCTATGACTATCCGAGACCAATCACCTTCAGGGAACTGGCCACAGCGCAAGGCTCGACCACTAATGCCACACTCGCCAGAGAGCAATCGCATGACGAGTTGTTCTGCACTCATCTCCAAAGAGGCGAAGTAAACCTTGTGTCCACTCCGGGCAGCGGCTTTTGCCAAGTCTAATGCGAGTGCAGTTTTTCCCCGGCTTGGCCTTGCCGCAATGATGATCAGGTCAGGTGATTGCCATCCCAGAGTCTGGCTGTCTAATTTCTTGAAGCCGGTAGAAATGCCGAGAAGAGGTTTTTGATTCTTCCATGCACTCTCAATCTTGTTCACATGTCTTTTGGCAAGTTCTTTGACGGTAGAACCCATGGAACTCCTACCATCCATGCCCAAAGCTGAAGTCTGAAAGCTATTCAGAACCTCCTGAGTTTTTATCCCTGGCTCGAAAGCCATCTCGGCAATACGGTGACACTCATCAATGATTTTTCTCAGAATAGCTTTAGCTTTAACTTCCT
>CP070692.1:4559236-4561136 GCA_020353215.1 Deltaproteobacteria bacterium | reverse complement strand
ATCTTCGGCTTGCTGACCCGAAAAAATAGAACGGCCCCAATCAAAACCACCACCAGAGCAGCCACCAGTGCCGTCATCCCAGCCTTGACGAACGGCGCCCGAAATCTCAGCCAAATCGATCTTGGCTGCGATTCCCAGGTCCAATTCAGCCACGAACTTTGCGGTCCGTTCAAATCAAAACGGCGATGCCATACAGGCTTGCCAGATGAGCCCCCTGGTCCAGAACGTGGATTAGAATCCAAGGCCAGAGTTTGCTTATCGTCATCTTCTCAGGATTCCCACTTTTACCCGAAATCCACGCGAACAACTCTGAGCGCTTCACGAACAATCTGCCGGGACCGTATAGTCTGATTTCCGTTCGACACCTAATGAAATCAATCACGAAGTGCAGCGCCAAGACCAGAAGTGCACCCTTAAGCCAGTCCAGATTGAATACAAACAGCAACACCCCGGCGCAAACAGCATGAACGCTGCTGTGACCTCCAATTGCCACAATCTGGTGGATTAGACCTGAATCGCGTTTGAGGATAGCTAGCCTGTAGGAGGTGAAAACAATATCTCCCAGGAAATGAGACACGAGGAGGAGGACGAAGATTATTATAGTCATATCAGAGTTCACTTCCATCTCAATATCGAATTGCCCGAACGACAAAGTAGATTCCGACAGCGATCATCATAACCGAAGATATTCTGTAGATGATCTCTCTGCTCCTCAACCACCTGAGATCGACGAGCTTGGCGACCAGGAGCAGGGCCGGAACAGTTCCCAGACCGAAACACAGCATCAGTGACATCCCAATGATGAAACCATTCAGGGAATGGGTGGCCTCCATACCGGCTCTCGCCGCTGCAACTAGGGCCGTATAGACCGGCCCGCAGGGCAGTAGGCCGAGCAAAAGGCCCAAAGGATAAAAAGCAACGGTGGATCGGGTTTCGGACATTTTACCGAATTCACGGGCCAAGAAACCCATGGGCGCACAATCCTCTCCAAAAATTCTACCAAGAGGAATCCATCCTCCCATGGCAAGTCCCAACATAATAATCAACAAGCCGGCGAAGATCATAACACCTTTTTGAATACTGGCTATTTCGGTGACAACCCGGGTAAACGATCCTGCGACTCCCATAATCCCACCGAGCAAGCCGTAGGTTGTGATTCTCCCCGCGTTGTAGAGCAGATGGGGGACGAGAACCTTCCTTCCCCTCATACTCAGAGATAGAGAAGCCACTATCGGCCCGCACATGCCGATGCAGTGGCCAAAGCCGAGAGCGAAGCCTGCCGAGAGAACGACAAAATAGATGGTTTCAGTAGACAACATCGAAGACGAACTCCACCGAACCCACATCTGGAACGAACACCGTGGCCTTCCAGATCCGGCGGCCGCTCGGGCATCGGACGATGACCCCTGTACCTCGGAAAACACCGTCCGCTTCCGGCGTCAGGTTCACCCGATTTCTGCCCATGTCCATCCCAACCATTCCCAGATCTATGTACGGATTGGCAGCAGGTTGTTCCCCGCCTATACCAAGGGTGAAGGTGAGTTCCTGCATGGCCTTGACCGGCTTCGGACTCATCTCCAGACTTACCAGGGTTGCTTCCAGATAAGCGACGCAAGGGCCGGCATGGGCATCGCAGTCGATTCGTTTCGTTTTACCGTCTGGACTGACCAACGTGGGACACAGTGACAGAGTTGCCACACAAAAGATCGTAACAAACAGCCGAGCTTTCGGGTTCAATCTCACCAAACTCTCCTCGCCCAACAATGTCGGGTGGGCGCCCCCATAAGTGCCAAGTTGTTTTGTAAGCATTCACAGGTTACATTTACGCCGTATAGGGTTGTTTTGTAAAGATGAACGTCGAACATCGAACATCCAACGTCGAATGAAAAACAAACATCCA
>CP070692.1:4557230-4559136 GCA_020353215.1 Deltaproteobacteria bacterium | reverse complement strand
TAGAGATTTTTCCTTGACAAATATGGCGGTCTTGTGGGAAAGCTGAATCGCTTACCGTTGCTACAGACTGGATTTGA
Source organism: Deltaproteobacteria bacterium (assembly GCA_020353215.1). Classification (GTDB taxonomy): domain Bacteria; phylum Desulfobacterota; class Syntrophobacteria; order BM002; family BM002. The sequence goes on along the minus strand of CP070692.1, from coordinate 4,559,059 downwards.
CATTCCCAGAGCTCGAGCGAGCGGCCAAGCGGCTAGAAGGTCGTCGGGGCGATCAAGCAATTTACTAAGTACAACCTCTCTCCGTACAAAAAAAAGCACCAAAAATCCAACATTTTGATTCATTTGACGGGCTATCAGGATCTTTAGAGCTTTGGTCCTATATCAATAGGCGATAGTAGTTCAGCGATGGGGTTTTTCGCTCTTTTTTCGGTCCATAAACACCTTAGGCAAACCATCTACTTAGAGGCCATCTTGCTTCACGTTGATTCCGCCAAAATCAATGCCCTGCCATCAGCCATATCCAACATATACCCATATCATCTGACTGCATTCCCGCACCACAAAACATCTCACACATTAACCCGCCCTTCAGCAGACTAGGAGGTCACCATGGGACTCGCCAGACAGATCAGGAGATTAACAAAGCGTAAGGAGGAGGCTGCTGCCAAGAAACGGCGCAAGGCGCTCATTGAGCCCTTAGAGCCTCGTTTCCTCCTCGATGCCGTGGCCATAGAGTCAGAGGCGGCAAATGCTATTTCCGACGGCCTTACAGGGCTAAAGGATTTTGCCGAAGATCTTGAGGCCCTTGAAAACCTGGGGCGTAATATCCCGGTTGTCAACCAGGCATTGGGTTCCGCCCTGGATATCAGCGCCATCATCGAAAACGAACTGCTCGATCCCGCGACAGGTTATTTGGGGACAAGCAATCCAGACAGCGCTGGACTTGCGAGCGCACTGGACAGCAGGGATGTTCTTGACGTGATCGATGGTTCCGACACGAGCACTGATCCTGACACGTTGCTCCTCGACGTCCTCTTGAACAAAACGGTCACCGTCACCTCCGAAGTGGACCTGGGTCAGGGCGCCCTGGATGCGGGTCTATTTTTGGAGGACTCTCCAGCGCTGGATCTGAATGCCGAGCTGACTTTCGATTTCCTGTTCGGTGTTGATCTGACGGACAATACATTTTTCATTCAGGTGCGGGACTTCTCGGTCACCGGCAGCGTGGACGCGACCCTTGATTTCGATCTCGATATTGGCTTCCTCGAAACAGACGTTGTCGACGGCACCTTCTTTATAGATGCCGGACTCGATGTTGCCTTCACAGATCCGGATACAAGCGATTCAGGCATCACACTTAGTGAGTTGCAGACCAGACCGATCGATTCCTTGGTGGCTGTGTCCACAGTCTCCAGTACCCTGGACGTCACCCTTCCCGTCCAGGCGAGCTTCCTTGGCCTTGGTGTCCAGCCTACCGTGGTTGTGACGGCAGGTGGGGAGTTCTTTGGCGAAACGCCGGATGTGACCGTCCAGGACTTCGAAACCCTGTATGCTTTGGATGATGCACTGTCCGCAGGCTTCGAGGCACTGGCGAATTTTGGCGACAACCTAGACATGGGCGACGAACTGGGTGTCAAACTTCCATTTTTCGACACCTCACTCGGTGAGGTTGCTGATCTGGGCGGGTTGCTTTCGGACACGTTGCTTGACCCCTTGAATGCCCTGCTCAACTCTGACGACCCGCGCAGCGCCGACACGCTCGATGGGGCCATCACCGATGCCCTTTCAAATCTCGGTGCTTCCGGCATTCAGGTCACACATAACCTGGTCGGTGACGTCCTCAGCTTCGACGTGATCTTTGAAACCGAGCGCCGGGCTGGCGTGAGCCTTGATTTCAGTTCAGGGGATCCCGAGGCCGGGGATCAACAAGGCGACCTTGCCGCCGAAATGGCCGAACTTGGCCTTGAGCTTAACGGTGAATTCACCCTTGATCTGGTTCTGGACGTCGGCTTTGACATGACCTTTGGGGTGGATCTCACCGAACTGCC
>CP070692.1:4555210-4557130 GCA_020353215.1 Deltaproteobacteria bacterium | reverse complement strand
ACGTCAACGCTGTAATAGTACTTGGTAAGATCATCCGTTCTGACCCAGTCTGTACCTACGATCCCCTTAAGCCTTCTCACCACGTCATGTGCTTTCATGAACCCCTTCCCTTTCCACCACCATAGGAGTGCCAACCCAAAAACACAGTGCTTAAGTGATAAACGCCGAATCGGGACTCGAAAGCCTCAAGCCCGAGATTCCTTCGCCTGCCTTCGGCACCCTCGCAATGACATTTGCAGCCCCTCGGCCCACCGGCCAGCGTCGTATCCGCAATCCGCCGAGGATTCGAGGGTGCAAGGGGTCGAGGATCCCAGGGTTCTAGTGAAGTACCCAAGCAAGTTCCTCCTCTCTCCACGGGAAACTCCAGCAATACTTCCTCCCCCTTGGAGGGAAACTCCAACAATATTTCCTCCCCCTTAAAGGGGGAGGTTAGGTGGGGGGGTCCAAACCTGGTACATAGCTAACAGAATAGACCGGGTACATAGGTAACACATAATATACGCCATGGAGGTGATCTATGGCGTGGAAACTGGTGTTGCCTATGGAAGAACGGATTAGATTTGTGTTGGCAGTTGAGCAACGGGAGTATTCGATAGCTGAGTTGTGTCGCCACTATGGAATCAGTCGAAAAACAGGATACAAGTGGATAGGGCGTTACCGGGCTCATGGCTTGGAGGGGATGAGGGAGAGGAGTCGACGGCCTTTGCGGTGTCCCCACGCGACGAGCCAAGAGTGGGTGGACCGTATCATACAGGAAAGGTTGAAGCATCCCCGATGGGGCCCGAAGAAGATTCGAGTCATGTTGCAAGAGCACGGCTGGCCTGAGCCCATCCCTGCTGCCAGCACCATTGGTACTATTTTGGATCGTGCGGGGGCGATCAAACCACGAAAAAGACGCAGACGCCCTAGGCGTTGTCTGCAAGGTCCTTTGACTCAAGCACAGAGATCTAATCATGTATGGGCCGTAGATTACAAGGGTTGGTTTCGTACGGGAGATGGTCAGCGTTGCGATCCGTTAACGGTCAGTGATCTGTATAGTCGCTACCTCCTGGAAATCAGGGCACTGCCAAATCAACGCTGTGCAGTGGCCAGAGAGGTCTTTGACCAACTCTTTCGGCACTATGGGTTGCCAGAGATCATTCGCACTGATAACGGCACTCCTTTTGCGTCAACGGGTGCAGGTGGCCTGTCCCGGCTCAGCGTCTGGTGGATCTTGCTGGGCATTAAGCTGGAGTTGATAGCACCAGGTCATCCCGAACAAAATAGCATCCACGAACGGATGCATCTCACGCTCAAGCAGGAAGCCTGCCACCCGGCTGCAGCCACCCGGAAAGCTCAACAACGACGGTTTAATCGGTGGCGCACGGAGTTCAACGAACAACGCCCCCACGAAGCACTGGATATGAAAAAGCCAGCTCAACTGTACCGTCGTTCCCATGTGTCGTATCCAAAGACCATTACCGAGCCCTCCTATCCAGACGGCTATCAGCTCCGGAGAGTCCGCACCAATGGGGAGATTAAGTGGTGCGGACGCACACGGTTCATAGGAGAAGCCCTAAAAGGTGCTCGACTCGGCCTAAGACGGGTCGATGAAAACCGTAGTCAAGTGTACTTCGGTTCGATTCTATTGGGCCACCTTTATGACACTGACTCAGGGGGACTGCAACCCACAGCTTATTACCCCCAGACGTACCAAACAAACCAAAATGTGTAACCCATGTACCCGGTCTAAAGTGTAACCTATCTCCTCGGTTGCACGCGTAACGAACCGTGACTCGCGACTTCTCTCTGGCTCGCAACCCGCCACTGATGGGCAAACAAAAGCCTTGACCCGGGGGTTTGGAAGCGATACAAAAGTCTGTCAACGTTGAGAAGAGGAGAAGGAGAATGCCTCGGAAACCTGGCAAGTACAGTGTGGTA
>CP070692.1:4553184-4555110 GCA_020353215.1 Deltaproteobacteria bacterium | reverse complement strand
CAGAAACTCAAAACCTATTGTGCCTGCGGAGGAACAGCAAAAAACAACGAAATCCTCCTCCAAGGCGACCACCGAGAAAAGGCGCGATCGTATCTCATACAACTGGGCTATCCCGAAGAAAATATCGAAATCCAATAGATTTTAAAAGAGCGAATAGGCATGGGCAAACTCGAAGATTTTCGCGAGGTACTCGGGGGACTGAAACGCAAAAAAGTCAGAGAGTATACCCCCAAACTCTGTCCAAATTGCGGTAGCCTCAATATTAAGCTCTCCAGCAGCTTTGACGCTTACCCCAAAATGTACGGGATAACTCCTAGTCAATACGTCTGTGAAAATTGCGGTTACAAGGGCCCGACAGCAGTAGAACCAGCAGAAGAGGAGAAACTACTCTAGTCGGGCAGCTTTATTCCAATCTGCCGCTTCAAACTCTTATACCTATTCCTCACAGTGACTTCCGTCACTCCAGCCGCCTCAGCGATGTCCTTTTGAGTCTTCTTTTCATTATTTTGCAAACAAGCAATATAGAGGGCGGCGGCCGCCAACCCCATTGGGTCTTTCCCAGCTGCGGCACGTCTTTTCTTGGCTTCGTGAAGAATGTTGATGGCTAAACCTTGAGTCTGTCCTGAAATGCCGGTCCTTTCAGCGATTTTGGAGATGTAAGTGAGAGGATCAGCAATGGGCATAGTAACCTTTAGCTCCCTAAGAAGAAGTCTATAACATCGAGCAACGTCCTTTTTGTCCACGAAACTCGCTTCTGCTATCTCTCGAAGGGTTCTAGGAGTTCCAGTAGATCGGCAAGCGGCATAGACAGCAGCAGCGGCGATAGCGGCGATAGATCTTCCACGCACTAGTCCCTTGTCCAGAGCCTTACGATAGACAATAGCGGCCTTCTCTTTTACTGGTCCCGGAATGTAAGCCTTGTCCGCGAGGCGGTCCAGCTCTGCCATAGCCTGTGCGAGGTTTCGATCCACGGAAGAGTGAACCCGAGATCGTATCTGCCACTTACGTAGTCGCCACATCTGAAGTCTGGTGGAGAGAGGAAGCTTGCGTCCAAAAGCGTCGCGGTCCAAGCGTCCTATTGCGGTGGACAATCCCTTGTCGTGCACAGAATAGGAGGAGGGCACTCCGACGCGGCTTCTGGACTGTTTCTCCTCTTGGGTGAAAGCTCGCCACTCTGGACCCTTGTCCATCGTCTGTTCGAGAAGAACTAAACCACACCCTCCGCAAATAGTCTCGCCTGTATCGTAGTCGTGGACGAGGTTTGTGCTACCGCATTCAGCACATTTTTCTGCAATTCGCTGCCGGGTTCCTTTTTCCTGCACAGTTTTTCCTCCAAGGTTCAGTGGCGAGAAATCCATCCCTGCAGTTTTTTCTTCGTCAGGCTTAGAGTCAGAAGCAGTCCATCTGGCTCGCCGTAAATTAGGGGATTGAATGTTTTAATATATAAATATTGCGATTTTTTTCCATGAATTTTGTGTTAGTCAGTAGAATATTAATGAATGGTCACTTTCAATCCACCTTTTACCTTCATCCATTGTGGGATTTGTGAGAAATTTATTAAGAAGGCAACCATTTTTTTTAGATAGCCCGGCAAGCCCGGTGGAGGAGGATTACTCCGCCGACTGTAGCGGTCAAGCATGGCGGGCTCTGGACCCGCTGACGAGAGTTCGAATCTCTCCCGGGCTACCATTAACTGTCAAAAGAAGCGAAATTCAGGCGTTTTTGGTGTACTGTACAATTGACGAAAGACCACCCAAAAGAGTGGCTAGAGACTATCGAAACATTGCCTTGAGGTTCGTCAATTTCTGTAATGACCAAATAACCAGGAATTCCATAAGGGCATACCTACAAACATACTTGACAAAAAACCTAAGACCTACAACAACCAGCTTGACGGATTGAGAGCTTTCATTGCTCGATACCTTA
>CP070692.1:4551138-4553084 GCA_020353215.1 Deltaproteobacteria bacterium | reverse complement strand
CGCATCGAGGCTCCGCCGTTGTCCAACAGCACCATCAGCTGAATACGATCCCGCAATTCTCTCTTGAAGACCAGCTCGATCTCCCCGCCATTTCTGCAGGAACGATCAATGGTCTCATCAATATCCAGATCGGTGAGTGGGCCTGCAGGCGCCATGTGTTTGAGGGCAGCAAGAACTTGACGCAAGTTCTCGGACCTAAGGGGGGCGGTGGCGGAATAATCCACGTAGCGCCGAGTCTCTATGACCTTGAGAGCGGACCCGTGCAGAGAATCACCGTAGACTCTGACACCCTCGCGTTCACCGCCAGTGTGGCCAAATGCTGATGTACCGCCGGTGCCAACCCAAGTGTGGCCACCCCGGTGTTTGCCTCGCTGCTCCATGGCCACTTCCCAGAAGCGCTGGAGCAGATCCGGCAGCGATATCCGTTCAATGGCGTCATCCGGCAAAGAGCCTTTGGCCATCTCTTCTTCCAGCCATAAACGGAAGGCCTTATCCTCCCAAACCTCTCGCGAAAACCGAGGAATATCTTTCCCTTCGGTACCGAAGAAGTAGACAGCGAACGCCTGTTCAAAGATATCAAAGTGCTCTACTTTCTTGACGAAGATTAGTCTCATCAAGATAAAAAGCCGGTCCAGATCCGGGGCAAGTCCCCTCTCCAAAGCCCGGTAGAATTCGAGGATATAACGCAGACTGACAGGGATACCCAGTTCACGTAGTTGATAAAAGAAGGGAAGGAACATCGTAGTTTACTTCATAAGCTCTATTGGTCTTCTCGCACCATTCCTTTGTGCTGCAGCAAATCCTGGGTACGTTTGAGCATGGTTCCAAGGAAAGGAATATTGTCCGGTGTGAACGGCGGTCTCGCGTCGTTGAGTTGCAGAGCGCCGAGCCAGTCTAGAAGCTCTGCGGTGGCGGGCGGTTTCTCAAAGCCTTGCTCCCGCAGATGGTAAAAAATAGCCATGGCTGAATCCAGCAAGGGAGCAGGAACCTTCGGGTAGTGCAGCCGGACGATCTCGCTCATCTCCTCCATAGAAGGGAAAGGTATGTGATGGCAATAACAGCGCCTCAGGAAAGGATCGGATAGTTCCCTCTTGGCGTTGCTGGTGATGATAGTTACGGGCATGTGATCGGTCTTTACCTTGTGGTTTATCTCGCGGATGATGAATGAACCATCCTCGAGCACATCGAGTAGGTTGTCCTGGGTATCAGAATCCGTCTTGTCGATCTCGTCAAGCAGGAGAACCCGCCGCTCCGCAGCCAGAAAGGCTCGCCCGATGGGGCCAAACCCCAGGTAGTCCCAGATGTTATTTACATCCCGACCACTTTCTCCGGCGCCAAAGCGTGAATCGTTTAAACGCAGGACCGTATCATAGACGTAGCAGAGTTCCTCACCTTTAAAAGTAGATTTGCAGCGAGCCTCCTCTAGGGTCATTTCCAAGGCTCGGGCAATCTCGAAGGACAGCTGAGTCTTACCGGTACCGGCCTCACCAGTAACCAGCAACGGTTTTTCCATGGCAATAGCAATATTTACGATCTCCTTGAGTTCTGGATTGAGGTAATACTTGTCGGTGCCAAGGAATTGCATTGTGCAGTCATCTCCGTTATTCGTTGTTTTTGTTATGTTCTCGAAAAGTTAAAGTTATTCTAGCCATATCCCGAAGAAAATGAAAGTCCAAAAAGCTGTTCGAGGATTTGTTACACACGAAATGAACAAACCGGGTCGGCCAGGGCAAACGAAACTCGCATTATCCTGACCCGCTTATAAGTTTCCCGCTCCTGCTGTTTTCCAGGAGTTTCGCCAAAAAGCCGAGGCCGATATCCGTAATGTACTATCAAAAGAAGGATTTTGCGGATCGATAAGTGAAATTGCACCCCTTGCAGGGGAAGCTGCGAAACAACGTGCATCTGAGCCACCTCTATTTCACTATCTCAGCCCAGCAAGGGCC
>CP070692.1:4549071-4551038 GCA_020353215.1 Deltaproteobacteria bacterium | reverse complement strand
CTCCTAACCTATCCATATCTTCATAAAATGCTTCTATGTAGCGTTCAGCAATCGTGTGCGAATCTGTACCCTCTTCCTGGGCTCGTTTGATGATTTTGTCGTCAACATCAGTAAAATTGCGCACGAAGACGACGTCATAGCCCCGGTATTTTAGGTAAGAGTAGATCACATCGAAAACAACGGCTGATCGTGCATGGCCAACGTGGCAGAAGTCGTAGGCCGTAATCCCACACACGTACATATTCACGCGGCCAGGCTCCAGGGGATTAAACGGTTCCTTTTGGTTGCTCAGCGTGTTGTAAATCCTGATGTCCATTCTCATTTCCCCTTGATCATCTCTTCTTAGCTACTTCCTGGAGTGCCACAACCGCATATGCGGCGATACCCTCCCCACTCCCCGCAAATCCCATGCCTTCGGTGGTGGTGGCTTTCACACTAACCTGCTGTAAAGTCACTTCTAGAGCATCTGCAATAGCGCCGACCATGGAGTCAGTATGTGGGGCCAACTTCGGCGCTTGGGCGACCACAGTCGTGTCCAAGTTTTGCACCTCGAAGCCAGCCTTGCGGACCATCTGCCCAACCTGTCTGAGGAGCTTTATGCTGGACACGCCTCGAAGCCTCTGGTCAGTGTCCGGAAAGTGGCGACCCAAATCTCCCAAGTTAGCTCCACCAAGGAGTGCGTCGCAGGCAGCATGCAGCAAGACATCGGCATCGGAATGTCCCTCCAAGCCACGATCGTACGGAATGTCCACGCCGCCCAGAATCAGAGGTCTTCCGGGTACCAAGCGGTGCGCATCATATCCAAATCCCACACGAATCATCGGCCTTCCCCATGGCGAACTGCAGGTCCCATCTCGATTGCCACAATATACATTTCCTTGCTTCTTCCTCCTCCACGCGACGAAGTGGACATTGTTTACTTTGTATTGGTTCTTACCTGCCTCCTATCGTCCGCCAGATTCGCTGCTCGTGGTCCTCACAGCAAGAAGAGCCTCGGCCACGATCAGGTCGGCCGGGGTGGTGACCTTGATGTTCTCCGACGAGCCCGGAACTACATGTATAGCCACTCCTAAACGCTCCACCAGGGCAGCGTCGTCTGTTGATGTTATCTGAGCCTTGACAGCCTCCTTGTAGGCCTTTCGAATCAAGCCTGCGTGAAAAGCCTGCGGCGTTTGGGCAAGCCAAATGGTGTCCCGCTCCAGAGTCTCTGTTACCAAGCCATCTTTTGTCCGTTTCACAGTATCACCGGCTGGGGTGGCCGCCAACGCGGCACCATGAACTTGCGCGGCTTCCAGCACGGAAACCAGCAATTCGTGGCTTAGCAAGGGTCGCGCGCCATCATGAACCACCACCAACTCGCACTCCGGAGGAACCGCTCCCAGGCCGAAGGCAACACTATCTTGACGCTCCCGGCCACCGTCTACGACTGCTATGAGTTTTTCCGAGGAATACGGTTCCAGCACCTTTTCAGTCAGGTGGCTCCGTTGATGGCTTGCCACCACCAGCACCACGCCGTCCACCAATGGACTTCGCTGGAATACTCCAAGCGTATGGGCAACGATGGGAACTCCTCCCAAGCACAAGAACTGCTTCTCAACAGCGCCGCCCATCCGCCGTCCTACACCGGCAGCAGGAATTATTGCAACAACACGCATGGTAACGATATGGTTAGGGAACAAAAGAGGCAGAGGCCGAGGGGTTTAGAGATTCCTCCAAAAGAAAAAAGGAAGAACAGAGCAGGTCATAAGCCGAGTTCTGTATCCGTCAGAGATTACTCTCTGCCGGATGATAATCATTCATCTGGGACCCCGATTGCTCAAGGTCTCAAGCGACCTACCCGAGAGCTTTGGGCGGGCCACCCTCAACGCTCTCCTATTCGGCCTTGCTCCAGGTGGGGTTTACCGAGCCTCCGGTGTCACCACCGGAGCTGGTGAGCTCTTACCTCACCGTTTCACCCTTACCCTGTG
>CP070692.1:4546972-4548971 GCA_020353215.1 Deltaproteobacteria bacterium | reverse complement strand
AATCAGGCTTTGCAGGCGCGCGTGGCAGCCCAATCCACAGGGGAGGAGGTTGAATATACCCCACCCTCGGAGACCCAGTTTGCGGCTTCGGTTGCCAAGGACATGGTCAGCGAATTCTTCTCAACCTCCCGGGTGACCTGGATTATCATTGCAGTTCTCATTATTATCGTTATTCTGGCTGTGATCTTGATGAGAGGAGGTGCCTAATGGAGTAGTATGTCAACATGATACCTTGTTTCTTGATGACCAACTTGCTTGTCACTCAAAAGCGAAAGTTGAGTGATAGAAGCGCCCCGGTAATGAATTCTTACAAGATGTACATTGATTTGACAGGCACCTGATAATTTCGTAAAATGAAAACTACTACAGACGGAGGGGAAGCAGGCGGCAGGCATGGTGAAAAGTCAGAAGGCGAATAACTGCATGTAAAAGCCGCTCCCAATAAACAACTGAGTGAAAGGAGAAGTATAGAAATGAACCGCAAACTTTTTGGGCAGAAGGGGATTACAGTATTCAGGTTAGTTGTAATCTCTATATTGTTGGTCGTGGTGGCTTTAGGGACCACGATGTGTGCACCGGCAGCACCTACGGAAGCTCCTGTGGAGGAGGTAGAAGAAGAGGCTCCTGTGGAGGAGGTGGAAGAAGAGGCTCCTGCGGAGGAGGCGGAAGAGGTACCTGAAGAAGCTCCTGTAGGGGAGGGTGTTACGCTGGCGATCGAACATTTCAGCATTATCGAAGGGACGACCTGGTCCGGAGCCCACGATCGCGCCGGGAAGCGCATCGCCGAAAAATATCCGGAAGTAGAATACGTCTACAGAGAGGAAGTAGGACCAGACCTCACAGTTCCTTACGGTGAAGAATTGATCGCCGATGGGGCCAACATCGTGGCAGGAAACGCGGAGTTCATGGGGCTGCCCTTGCAGGAAATCGCCGAAAAGTACCCGGATGTGTATTTCGCATCCGTCATCGCCAGCGATTTGGCTACTGAGAGGAACTTCATCAGGTACTTCCCCAGACAATATCAGGCGCTGTATCTGGAAGGGCTCGTGGCTGGGGCGTTAACCCAGACGGGCAATATTGGCATCGTCTCGGCATTTCCTTCCGTTCAGGTCATCAGGCGGCAGGCTGGCTTTTATCTTGGGGTGCAGGATGCAGCTGAAATGCTTGACAAAGATGTCACGGTGTACGTGAAGTACGTCGGTGATTGGTACCTTCCTCAGGAAGAGCGAGACATCGCGGAAACCCTGGTAACCCAGTATGATGTTGATGTCTTAACCCAACAGACCGATTCCGGGTCTCCACTGGACGTTGCCCAGGAACAGGGTATCTGGTTCGTAGGCAAGGACATGGATATCGTGGGATTTTACGGCTGGTCGGATACGGATACTGTGGCTGTGTCTTTCGATACCCGTTGGGAAGTCCTTTACGACCAGATGGTCCAGGATTGGTTGGCTGGCAATGAAAATCCAGAAACGGTGCTGTACCTGGGCATGGATGACACCATGGTCCTGGCTGATGGTACAGAGGTTGCCACGGTTGACATCATGAACGACAACAAGGTGGGCATTGGGGCCATAAGTCCAGCTGCACTGCCTTTGATTCCGGATGAAATTGTACAACTCGTTGAGCAAAGAAGAGAGCAGATGATGAATGGAGAGTGGGATCCATTCACCGAGCACGCCTTCGTGAGCAATGGAACTGGTCTGGAGTTGGAAGGCACACCGGTCCCAGCCGCGGGGACAGAGGTAAAACCCGTTGGCGAGACGCCGACGGCTGAGTGGCTGCTTTCGCTGTTCAATTTCGATCTCGAAGGAACGGAGATACTGGAATAGAACAAAATCAGGTAGTGTAACATCACCGTAATGATGTTTGACAACCTCAGTTAGCTAAGAGGTACGAGGCTCCCATTCCTTAGGGATTGATCTCCAAGGGTGGGAGCCTTATGCCTTCCGGGCAAATGCTCATTAAAGAAGGAGGGTATAATATACCTCATCCCATA
>CP070692.1:4544861-4546872 GCA_020353215.1 Deltaproteobacteria bacterium | reverse complement strand
CTGTTTAATTTAATATCGGCAGCTCTCACGCCCAAATCAGGGACCATAAGGTTTAAAGGCGAAAACATTACCGGCTTAAAGCCCCATAAAATCTGTAGGATGGGCGTGGCAAGGACCTTCCAGACCGTTAAAGTTTTCGGCCATATGCCGGTTCTTAACAATGTGGCACTGGGCGCCTATTTTGGGGTGTCACCCGGCATGTCATCAAAGGATGCTGTTAGGGAAGCCACAACGTTATTGGAGTTTGTGGGGTTATCCGCTGTGAAAGGGATTCCTGCCAAAGAGTTAACCCTGGCCAACCAGAAGCGACTTGAAGTGGCTGGAGCGTTGGCAACCCATCCCGAACTATTGTTGCTTGACGAAATGATGGCGGGGTTAAACCCCGCTGAGGTAGCCCAGGCTATGGAATTGGTAACCAAGATTCGGGATAAGGGGATTACCATTATCATGATCGAGCATGTCATGAGGGCCATTATGAGCGTATGTGACCGGATTATGGTCCTCCATCACGGTGCAAAGATTGCCGAAGGAACACCAGAGGAGATCGCCACCAGCAAGACAGTTATCAAGGTCTATTTGGGAGAGAAGGCGCATGCTGGAAGTTAGTAACGTAGATACTTTTTATGGCAAGATTCAGGCATTATGGGCCGTTTCTCTAAAGATCGATGAGGCGGAGATAGTCGCCCTGATTGGCGCCAACGGAGCCGGTAAAACGACTCTGCTCAATACCATATCCGGTTTGCTGCATCCAGCTTCAGGTAGTGTGACGTTCCTTGGCAAGAGAATAGATGCGTTAACACTTCACGCCATTGTGGAACTGGGTATTTCCCATATACCCGAGGGCAGAAGACTATTTCCCGACATGTCGGTGCGGGAAAACCTGGAGATGGGTGCTTATATGAGACGTGTGTGGAAACAGAAGCAAAAAAATCTTGACGAGGTCTATCAACTTTTCCCCATATTAAAAGCAAGACAAGGGCAATTAGCCAGAACCTTAAGCGGTGGCGAACAGCAAATGGTCGCGATGGGACGGGGTTTAATGTCAAAGCCTCGTCTGTGCATCATTGATGAGCCCTCATCTGGCTTGGCACCACTGGTGGTGGAGGAGATCTTTCGCATCATACAGGGACTCCAAGACCAGGGCATTGCCATTTTCCTGATTGAGCAGAATGTCCAACAAACCCTGGAGATCGCTGATCGGGCATACGTGTTGGAAAACGGGCGTGTTATCTTAGAAGGAGGGAGCAAACAGCTTCTAGAAGAAGAACTGATAAGAAAAGCATATTTGGGTCTCTAGTGTAATGCCTTCTGTCAAGAATGCGAGGCAAGAAGAATAGCTAATAGATCAAGAAGGAGGGCTTACGGCAAATGGCCTTGGAAGGAGCCTTTCATAAGCTCTTGCAAAGTGATTATGTGATGAAAGCCTAAAAGAAATCGATTCATATTTCAAGGCCCGAAACTATCGTCTTAGAGGAGGTGAAAAAATGGAAATTAAGGCCGCGGTCGTTTTTGAGCAGTCGGGAAAGTTCAGCATCGAACAACTGGAAATGAATGATCCGAATGATGATGAGGTGCTGGTTCGGATCGTCGGCTCTGGCATCTGCCACACGGATCTGGTGGCTCGAGAAATGCATTTACCGATTCCACCCGAACGTGCGCTGCCGGCGGTCTTCGGACACGAAGGGGCTGGCGTTGTGGAGAAGGTGGGTGAGCGGGTGAGCAAGGTAAAACCGGGCGATCACGTGGCATTAAGCTGGGATTGCTGCGGGACATGCCCGTCATGTAAATCGGGGAACGACCCATATTGTCATAATTTTTTCCTGCACAATTTCAACGGTGCGCGCCCAGACGGAACCACCACTTTGCGAAAAGGCGATCAAGTCATCCATGGGTCCTTTTTTTGCCAGTCCTCTTTTGCCAACTTCGCGTTGGCCAACGAAAGAAATGTCGTAAAAGTGAGAGATGACGTTCCCCTTGAAATCCTCGGCCCCCTGGGGTGTGGCGTCCAGAC
>CP070692.1:4542744-4544761 GCA_020353215.1 Deltaproteobacteria bacterium | reverse complement strand
ATGAACTTTGATCGTACGGCAACTCGCAAGGGAGCCGCGCTCTATGAGGATTTAAAGGAAAAAGTTCGTGCATCCGCCTTTGCTCATGCTGATGAGACGCATTGGCGCGAAGATGGGACAAACCAGTACATCTGGTATGCGGGTAACGATGAACTGGCCCTTTATCTGATCGATCCTCACCGCTCCTCCGAGGTGGTCCAGTCCATCTTTGGTGATCAATTCAACGGGATCCTGAACACGGATGGTTATGCAGCTTACAATGCCGTCAACGCCAAAGAGCGTCAAAGCTGCCTGGCACATTTACTCCGCAAAGCAAAGGAGATTAAACAAGAGATTTTGTTAAGAAGGCCTCGCTTCCAGGACAAGCGGGCGATCCGTTTTTGTGACCGGGTTGTCGCTTTGTTCAAAGAGGCCTGCGATACGGGACAGAAACTCCTCAACGATGAGGTCAACCTCGATCAGGCAAACATATTGCGGAAACTATTTTACGCTCGAATACGATCCATATGTTCAACGGAACTGCGGGATAAAAAGGCGGAAATCCTCAGACGTCGCTTACGAGATCCAACCAAAGAGTATCACCGTCTCTTTACGTTTCTAAAATGTCCCGAAATCCAACCGACCAATAACCATGCCGAACGCTCCTTGCGTCCCCTGGTGATTTTTCGAAAAATCTGCTTTGGCACCCGCTCACAGCAGGGTTCCAGGTCGCACAGCGTATTGCCTAGCCTATTGGTGACAGCCAAGCGCCAAAAGCAACATCCCCTCTTTTTCTTTAAAACCTTGTTCGAAACAGACACCGCCACAGCTCAAGCCACACTTTACAACAATTCCTCTTGAGTCGCTTCTTTCTCTCCCAAAAATATGCGATCAACACTTTCCTCAGTGGTTGGGTTGTGACCTAATCCCAAGCCCTAGGTCTTTCACACCGTGCGACATTTTAAAGAAGGGACTAAACTATTACTTTGAGACGGTGCTATCCAGCGTCTCTGGGAGCCCCTTTTGGGGCACCTGCTACGGGCAAAACAGTGGAGGGCACAGATAGCATTATCGGAACCTGAATTCTGATCTCCTTGCGCCCGTTTGGCAGCTCTATCACACCCGACATCACCTATCCATATCTCAACTACTGCCAAACCTGTGATCCATGGCCGATACCTCAGAGTTCCAAGTCATTCCAAAAACTCACCAGTCTTTCATCACAGAAATGACTGAGGCTGTAATTCTGGAAGTATCTTAGCTTCAGAGGAACCGGAGATATGGCCGATACCTCGCCATCAGCCATATTTTGCGAATTTGCCCAGTATCTCACTTGTCATTTGCCAGAGGGTTTTGTTAATGCCTGAAAGCTAGGCAAAACCCCCGACAACCTACCCCAAATGGTCCCTTGTCCAACCAGAATGATGGAATAGTGAAAGCAAGGCGATTTTTTGAACAAGAGTTGAGGCCCGCGTTGACGGAAAGCTGACCTACTAGGCCAGGATCATCGGTAGTAGCCGTTCACAGTCCTACCGCCGCGCGAGTATATCCTGCTTCCGTCAAGTCCCCGGGCGAGGCTCTCTTTCGTTTCTCCTTGACACTCGCCATCCTCTCCCCTATGATCATTCTCTTCGAGTAATGGTTTTCTGCCCTATCGATTCATTGACTATTCTAACCCCTTAGACATTTGTGACTATTGTAAATGAATACGAGCTTGAGTAGAACACTTTCTACCTATGACGGGTATGGAGACCTCTGTTCATCCCCGATGTACTTCTAAAGCAAAAGTTGAAGATTTTTCCTGAATCCCACAGGATTGAAAAGGTTAATTTGACGAACGGAATGATTTTTCTAACCAAGGGTTCGATCTCGGCCTTGTAAACTCAAGTTCACACACAGAAAGGGGGCATCATGAGAGACAGAATCTTCTACGGCATTATGGTCCTAGTATTTGTAAATCCTATGATAGGATCCTTGGGAATAGGCAGTGCAGAAGCAAGAAAGAAAGCCAAACCTATCCTTGTAGGAGCTCCCGTCC
>CP070692.1:4540622-4542644 GCA_020353215.1 Deltaproteobacteria bacterium | reverse complement strand
CAGTGGGGCTACGGTAAACACCCAAAACGCATAATCAGCGATGTATTCGTTAGCCCTTTTATAGATTTCAAATCTTTTGTCCCGATCTCTCGTTCTTTTCAACTCATTGTACATCTTGTCCAAAGGCAACATTAGCCAGTCAGGAGAAGTCTGCCACGCTGCGCCAGAATGAAAAGACCACTCAAAAAATCCGCCCATGACCTCCGGCAAGATTCCAGGATGTGAGAAAATGGTTATCCACCAGTCTTCATCGTCCCAAGAAAAACCCTCACGCGTATTCGGATATACCCTGTGTCTCGGAAACCATTCCCATTGAACAAGCGTAATCTCCACCTCTATCTTGAGCAAGCTGTAAAATCGCTGGAGCAATTGAGCGATCAAATAACCCGAACTATTCGATACCCGGCTATTGAGTCTCGTTTCTTCACGGGGAGGTGAAGCGATGAGACGCTCTCTATTCTCTTCGTTGGCAGCAAATGCACTTATTCAGTTCATCCTCGCCCCTGTTCAGGCCCCGCCATGCATAGCGCAGGAGTGGGCCATTCCGGTAAAACCACGGGGAACTCTGAAGGTGGTGGAATTTCGGCAACCGGCCACATCCGTGGGTGGGAGATCGGAGCCAGAGTCAACTGCTACGTCGGTCCGGACGGTAAGGACATTATAGAGGTCTACCTTACCAGTGGCAGCCATGGATGCAAAGGCGACATTCTTGTGGGCGGATTCGCGGAACCTTAAATGTGGACTATGCGGACTCGAGCGATACCGCTGGAGCGGGAGAGAGAAGACCAGGGTTTCCGGGATCAAATAGATCTTATTCGATCAGCGACGGCGTCAGCACTATGGTCAGGGCCCTCTCTCTTTCCTCGTCCGCGAATCCGCGAAATACCTCCCGGTAGAGCGCTCGATGCCTTTCATCGACCTCGGCAAGGACGGTGGCTTGGCCCAGACGCGTCACCAATCGACTTGAAGCCTCTGTGAAGGCCAGGGTTCTGCGGTCTTGTTCGAGCAGCACCTCGAGTTGGGGGACGATCTCCAACTCCACTCGGTCCGCCCCTCTCAGGTAAGCCGTCACGGAAAACCCCGATCGCGCCTCCTGGAAAACCGTTCCCGGGACCAAGTGACCGTGGTCCCATACGTAGTGAAGAAACCACACTGTCCGTGTAATCACACGCCCCGAGTAAATGCTTCCGGGCGCACCTTCCAGAACCCGGAGAGTGAAGATCCGATTTTGCCTGGTGTCCAAGTGCCCTGTCCCAAGCGATATGCTCGCTCCCGCCCGCCTTCCAGGCGCACGCCCGGACCCGATCTCCACATCTCCAACCCGAACTCGTCCCCCAGCTGCCAAGTCAGTCTCGTGCGCCCTGGAACGTCCTCGAAATTCCACGCGCACCATCAGGGCCCGCCCCGGCTGATCGTAATGCTTCAAGAGTTCCTCAACCTTCTGCAATACTTCAGGCCGATCCTTCACGACCAGACTGTGGGTTCTGCTGTCACTGACAATCAGACCCTGAGGGGTGAGAAACGGCTTTATCATCTCCTCCATGGTCTTCGGGTCGCGATGAATCACCCGGAAGATCCTCATGATTCTCTCTGCCCTGCTGTTTTCCTCCGATGCAATGACGCCATTCCAGGAAAGCATCACCCCCGTGACGATCCCCCAACTGATCATGGTCATTACTCTGAGCCTCTTTGAACACACACCCTTCATGGCGAATCTACTCCTTCCCCAGGACAGATCCGACCCAGGTCTTTTTTGCAGGATCTCATTAATAGTGTACACCTAGATTATGCGGCAGTGGTCGCTTCTTGTAGGCGCCAGTCCCTTTTACTCCCCAAGTGACCCCTCTTCTTGGGAAAAGGTAACCAATTGCATCAAGAAGTACACGTCATACAGCGCAATCTTATCAACACCTTGGGTAAAGACGCAACTTTTTTCCACAAAAGGCATACCAACCCCTTCAGCATTGCTGGAACCCCATGTGAGACCTTGTTATGATTCCCAACCAAGGACCGCCTGGTAGT
>CP070692.1:4538492-4540522 GCA_020353215.1 Deltaproteobacteria bacterium | reverse complement strand
TGATTCATCTTACGTAATTCATACAGTATTTGTTTGCTGGCGTTGCTGTTTCGAATGGCTTCCTGTTGAATGACCGATATCACCCTGGTAGTAACCAGAGAGCATATTACTAGCGAACCCAAAACGACCAGAAAACCACCGGGGGCTATGTTTGCCGCTTTGAATTTCCATCCTTTCATATCTGCAAAAATGTTGAATGTCTGATTTGTTCCCAGGACGAAAAGGCGATAGCCGAAATAAATACAGATTGCTCCACCAAGTGCAACACTAATTTCTTCGATGTTCTTGATTAAACCTACAATTTCCATATCGCAAGCTCCTAAAAGGATCTCCGCTCGAGTTTTGCAATGTGTTAAGACGCCTTCTCAACATAGCTATGATGCAGTTCAACTGACGCCTGGTAATTAACGAAATTGAGCAGCACTCTGACGCGTCCTTCGTCGGAGGACCAGTGCTCAAAAATACCGGATATGCCTTTCATGGGCCCGCCAGCTACACGGATCTGGTCATCCCTCTTCAGTACCTTTTTGCGAATGACACCGTCCTTCTGTTCCAGACTTCGAAGCGCATCAATGAACTCATCCTCCACCGGAAAGGGGTTGGAGCTTTCTGGGAGCAATTTTGCCACGCCTTGCGTCCAGCGCGCATATGCGAGGCTGACTCCAGGATCTAATCGGCAGAAAAGATAACTTGGAAACAGGGGTTCCTCTCTTACAACGTTGCGAAGGCTACGTGTGTTTGCCACCTCTATGAGCGGGAGATAAGCCTCGAGGCCCTTTTCCTTCAGGTAGTGAGCAGCGCGCTTCTCCTCACGTGGTTTTGACTGAACCACATACCACTTTAGATCAGTTGAGTTAGCATGTGCCATCTAACGTCCTCCAGCGATCCATTCGAACTTGTGAACCCCTGGTCTCCGGCATGTAGCCTGGGGCTTTGTGCTTTTCCCGGATTGAATGCCAGAACCAAAAGATTCTCCATCATGGCCTCGTGCCCAACCGATCCTAGCTAAGATGGGCGCTTTGTGTTAAAAGCAAAAGCCCCCCGCGACCGGTCATGCAGCCAATGGGGGCTGAGGAGGAGATAAAAAAAGGGGTTATCGTTCTCATTTCTCTTAGGCACTCACCTTAGCCTTCAACTTGGACCCAGACAATCGGCAGCAGGTGTGGTTTTCGTCTTATTGTTGGGGTGGGAAGTTTCTACGAAAAGTGCGAGGAAGGTAGCAACTTAAGATCAGGAACAGGTAATACTTTTTTGCTAGTTGAAGATCTCTTCTCTTGTGTTCGGCCCCAAACGGGAGCTAGCTTTTCCTATTGACGAATCCTTCGAGGCCTGCCGTCGTGGGCTGATGGAAGTGGTTGGAGGGTCGATTGGTGAGATGCCTGTACAGACATGAATGAGTATTCCTGACCAGAACCATTTGCATGAAGAAGTGGACAGACAATTCCCCAAAGAAGAAAGGACTCGGCACTGTGAGCCAAGTCCCTGAAAAAAGAGATAACTAGTGGTGCCGAAGCCCAGAATCGAACTGGGGACACGAGGATTTTCAGTCCGAAAACGGCAAATCCGACATAGCCAGTGATAGAGCGTGATTAGGCTGTATTGCTGGCTTTTCTTATGCCTAAAGAAGTTGGGAAATGTTAGGGAAAATTAGGGTTTTTTTGACCTCATGGGCAAAGTCACGGGCAAAGTGAAAAACCCTTGGAGCATTTCTTTAGATAGTTATAGCAATGAGCAGATAGCAGAATGTCTTCTGTGCAGCCCCCATCGGCCATACGCTTGGTCGGTGGGGGTTTCTTTTCTGCTCATTCTAGGGCTCAAATCCGCTCCACAATCGGCGATTACCTCCTTGGCATACATTTGTATGGTACGCCTCTCAAAACGCAAGATAGCCGGGAAATCTCTTGGGGAGGGTGAAGAGCAAAAGTTGACAGGCCGCCATATCTTGTCCCAGATTGAATTCCAGCGGAGTGTGCATTAAGGGATGTAATATGAAGCCCGACTGAACGCCTGGGAAATTGCACATTACTCGA
>CP070692.1:4536355-4538392 GCA_020353215.1 Deltaproteobacteria bacterium | reverse complement strand
TCCGGAGGGGGCGCTTGATGCTTGGGGGAAGCGGAGTTATCTTGGAAACCGGGGTCCCTGGGGGGCCGTATGTATCTTTGGGATGGCGTGCCTGGGCCGGAGGGGCCCAAGTCCCCGTCCGAGAGGAAGGTGCGAAATGACACGAGTACTGTTCGTTCTGGTGATTGCAGCCCTGGTTGCCCTGGTTGGCTGCAAGGCATCCTCGGGAACGAGCGACGCGGGGCGCGTGGCCACGGAACTCGCCCCCAACATCGACGACTACCACGTGGAGACGGTGGCGTCCCTCGGGTTCGTGAACAAGACCGGGGATCCGGAAGCCGATGAGATGGCCACCACCATGATCCAGGCGCTCTACCAGGCCGGGATCTACCACTTCGTCTTGAAGGATGATTTCGAGAGGGACGCTGAGCGAGTCGGGGTGGGAGAGGATTTCGACCGGCTGGTCCGCGTCTGGCAGAAGAAGCTCACAGTGGACGAGAACGTTGTGGAGAGGGTCCTGGCGGCTACGGATTACGACGCCCTGATCGGCATGGAGATCACCAAGTGGGAAGAAGTGAAGCTCCAGCCCAATCAGGAAGGAACTTCGGATACCTCGGTGGGGGTCCACCTGCACCTCTATGGCCAGGACGGTACCTTGCTCTGGTCGGCCAGCGATCTCAAGACGGAGCAGTCGGTAGCGTATCTCCCGAGCTTCAATACGCGGGCCACCGGGTCCGGAGAGGCCATCACGACCAGTGCCGATGCAGTTCCCGACCCGCCTCCCATCCGGAAGGTGGCTACCGAAATTGCGCAGACCATCGCGTCGACCATGCCGGTGATCAAGAAGGCCGAGAGCGATACCAATTGAAATGGACAGGCTGAATCCCGAGATGTCCACGAATCACCCTTCGCAGGAGGAAGATCTTCGCTGGATGCAGATGGCCTATGACGAGGCCGTCCTGGCATCGGAGGAAGGCGAAGTGCCGGTGGGGGCGGTGGTCGTTTCGGGAAGCAGGTTGCTGGGGCGCGGGCACAATCGGAACGAGGCCCTGCAGGATCCCACTGCACACGCGGAGATTCTGGCCATCACCGCCGCGGCCAACACGCTGGGAAGCTGGCGACTTGAAGGTGCCACGCTCTACATTACGTTGGAGCCGTGCTTGATGTGCGCAGGGGCCACCTTTCTGGCCCGGATCGAGCGCCTGGTTTTTGCGGCCAGGGACCCCAAACGAGGGGCTTTGCGGTCGGTGATCGACGTGTCCGAGCCCGAGGCCTTGAACCACCATACCGAGGTGGAAGAAGGGCTCATGGCTGAGGAGTGCAGCCATCTTCTGAAATCGTTCTTCGAGAAGCTGAGGAGAGATTCCGAGGAAACCTGACTTCAGTTTTCTGTGGGGAGAGGTGTCCGAGCTGGCTTAAGGAGCACGCTTGGAAAGCGTGTGTACGGGGAACCGTACCGAGGGTTCGAATCCCTCCCTCTCCGCCAGCAGGCGAGCGTTGCAGATCATGAGGGCAGTGCTCGCAGGGCGGGCAGGGGCATTCGGGGATGTCGTGTGAGGAGCGGATGCGACGAACGCGACGATCCCTCCCTCTCCGCCAGCCAGATAGAGAGTTAGCGAAAAGCGTGCGAGGAGATCGTCCCCCTCCGAGCAGCCATTCCGATACCAACAAAGAGAGGAAGATCATGGCGCCGGAAACAGAATCCCTCAGTCACCGCCTGGAGAAGGTGGAGAGGGAGAATCGACGGATCAAGCTGGTGGGGGTCGTCGTCGTGATGCTCATGGCGACGCTTCTCTTGACCGGATTGAGCGTCGAGGATCCCGTGATCGGTGCGGAGGCGTTCACGTTGGTCGATGGACAGGGCGAAATGCGCGCTGTCTTCGCCATGGTGAACGACGAGCCCACCCTGGCCCTGTTCGACTCGGAGGGGAAAGTCCGCGCAGGGATCATGGTGGCGGAGAACTCACCCCGCCTCATCCTCTACGCAGAAGACGGAAAGACCCCCATCTGGTCGGCCCCATAGCCTCCAGGTGATCTGTGATACTGATTGATCCGGGC
>CP070692.1:4534216-4536255 GCA_020353215.1 Deltaproteobacteria bacterium | reverse complement strand
ACGCTCGGGGCCGTAGACCAGAGCGGAGAGTGCCCGAAGATATTTTCGGCCCAGGGTCAACTCCTGGGCAACACATTCTTCTTCCCCTTCGGCATTTGCCACGAGACTCTTGAGGGCCTTACATAGATTCTCATCATTAATGTAGTCTGATAGTGCTCCTCTCTGATTCTCCGTGGGTAAGGACTCCAGGAGTCTTGTGGCCGCCGGGTTGTGAAGCACTACCTCCAGGTCAGGGGTAGTGATCAGGACCCCGTCCGCCATGCAACTTACGATGGTGCGGACACGGCTCTGTTCCGTGGCAAGAGCGTAGAGGCTTCTGGCCCTTTCCTCTTGAAGCTGAATGGTCCGCCGCTCGAGCGTTTGCTTCTCCAGCGCCCTGCGCACAACCAGAACCAAATGGTCGGCCCTGAAGGGTTTGGTAATGAAGTCGTACGCTCCCAGCTTCATACACTCAACCGCACTCTCCACTGTACCGTGACCGGTAATGATGATCACCGGGATATCTGGGTACCGCTGACCGACTGCTTCCAGTACCTCGAGGGCGCCCATGACCGGCATTTTCAAGTCACATAGGACTACGTTGGCGGACTCGCGCTCGAGCAGTTCTAGAGCCTCCCGGCCATTTTCTGCAGCCAGCACCTGGAACCCTTCAGGGCTGAGGATGCGGTCACAACCATCCCGGACCACCTTCTCGTCGTCCACCACCAAGATAGTGGTATTGCCAGTCATATATTCCCTCTATTCAGCCAACTGAAGACGATCCACCCCTCCCGGGTCCTGCGCCATCGTTGCCGTCGTCTAAAAAGAGTTCTAAGCGAAGCCCTGATCCTTCACCCCGGGAATCACTGCCGGGGACTCCAGAGGAAGTCTTATGATGAAGGTGGCGCCAGAACCGGGCGTACTATCAATTTCTATGCTGCCGCCATGCCGCTGAATAACCCCATAAACTACGGAAAGCCCAAGACCAGTGCCTACGCCAACGGGTTTGGTGGTAAAAAACGGTTCAAATATCTTCTCCCTCACCTCGGGTGAAATACCAGGGCCCGTGTCGCCAAAGGCCAGGAGCACCTGTTGCGCTTCCAGCTCTGAGCCACTGCTGATGGTCATTATACCTCTGCCCTCCATGGCATCTGCGGCGTTTAACATCAGGTTGGTAAAGACCTGCTCGAGTTCACCAGGATTTCCTAAAATCTGTGGCAGATCGCTTTCCAGGTCTTGTTTTATCTCCACGTTGTGAAAAAGGGATTGGTGTTGCAAAAGCTCTACGCAATGGCCGATAACCGTGTTGACATCAAAAAGAACCCGTTCGTCCAAAGACTGCCTACTGAACTCCAACAACCTTGCGACAATCTGTTTGCAGCGAAGTGTTTGACTAATGATTTCCTCCAGGTCCTTGCGCCACTGCTCGTTGCCCTTCAGTTCCTTCAGCAACATGTCAGCATAAATAAGCACGCCGGCCAGGGGGTTATTGATTTCGTGGGCCACACCAGCTGCCAACCGGCCCAGAGAGGCAATTTTTTCGGCTTGCACCAATTGCTTCTGGGTTTCTTCCAACTCCCGCCGCATCCGCTCATTTTCACGCAAGTCGTCCAACTCTCTCCGTAACCGTTCGTGTTCACGCAGGTCAGAAAAAATGCCCACGCTACCAATCTCCCGATTTTCCTCCTTGATGGTGGCAGCAGTGAAATTCACCGGTACCTCCTCACCGCTCTTGCTTGTAAAGGAAATACGCGTTGGGTTGAGTTTCCCAGGTGGGCCATACTCATTGCTGCGCACCCGCCGCATCATCTCGCGAGCCAAATCGATATCGTAGAACTTTAGAAGCACCTCCGAGTGGCCCACGACCTCCTCGGCCTTGTAGCCCAAGATGCGTTCGGCCCCTTCATTGAAAACAAGGACATTACCCTTGGTGTCCACAACCACGATACCATCCACGGAACTCTGAATAATGTTATTGAGAAAAGTGTTGGCCTTGCGGAGCTCTCGTTCTATCTCAATGCGTTCAGTGAGATCCCGGAGATACAAATAGGTAATTCTAC
>CP070692.1:4532066-4534116 GCA_020353215.1 Deltaproteobacteria bacterium | reverse complement strand
ATAAACTGATCCATAGGGAGGTGCTAGCAGTTCATATGGACCTACAAAAAGTCTGGCATAATCAACAGTCAAGGCTTCGAGGTCGCCTGCAACTTCAAATTCTTCCTTCATTTTTTGCACATAGGGAGCGGCTTCTGAACAGACAGTGGCAATGTTATCTTCCAGGTCCTTTATGCCATCTGCCAGCTCACTATTGGGCAGGCGATAGCATTCGGCCAGAAGTCTGAATGAATCTGCCCTGGCACGCTGGCGAAATATCAAATCATCCCTTTCCATCTTAGTATCCTTAATGACAGTGGCGTCTATTTTTAATTCCTATCCCCTCCCCCCGAGGAGAGCTTTAAGAGAAAGAGGAGAGGGGGAGGGGCGGAAATTTTCTCATGAACAGCCAGAAATCAGGTGCTTTCTATGTGCTATTATATGCCAGATTTTGCCTCAGCAGGTGTTGCCTCCAGCTTCAGATACTTTTCACCCAGGGTGTAAAGAAGCAGCATGACAGCCACTGACAGCAAGAACACCAGCCATTCCCAGACACTAGGAAAATAGGATATGAACTCAGGGAATTGCTCTGCCTTCGGGCCCACAGGGTGGCTCTGACCTGCCAGCAGGATTTCCATGACCATAGCCAGTGTACCGACTGTTATCAGGGCCGAGAAGACCATCTGGCCTCCTCGAGACTTTCGTACTGCGGGGATCAGCATCAGAACAAAAGGAAGAAACAGCCCGAGGATGACCTCAGTGTGTAAACCCTGCCAAGCCCCGAAGGCGTGCGCAAACTTGTTATATACGAGGAACTCCGGCACCACGGTGGACCCCTCGATGATGAACTTTACTAAGGTAAAACCCACCACCACTCCGGTTACGTAGCGAAAGATCCCCACGATTTCTTGAAAAGGTCCTGCCTGTTGTAGCAGCAGGGATGTGCCCGTCACTTTTTCAACGACGCCACTGTAGAGAATAAACAGGGCCAGACCGCTAAGCAACCCCATGAGGAGGCAGTATATCGACATTACGGGGCCAAAATAGGTAACCCGGGATTCGGTGAGGCCGAATACCGAGCCAATCATCAGCGGAGCGGCCAGGGCCAGAAAAAAAGAGGCAGCTCCCAGAAATCGGCTGAAAGAGCTGTGCCAGTCGCCGGTGTGCATCTTCCAGAATTTAACAATCAGCACCACCAACTCGACGCTGTAAATGAAGCCCATCCACCAGATAGGGGAGGAGAAGTTTGGCGACAGCATGATGTAAATCATGTGCGGAACATTTCCCAACTCCAGGCCGATGGAAACGAAGGCTCCGCAAAGCGTGGCGATAGCCAAAAAAACCATGCGCTTCGCAAAGGGTTCGTACTGCTTCAGACCGAAAAACAGAGGGAGTCCAGCGAGGAGGGTTAATCCCGAGCTGGTGATTGCGAGAAAAACATACACTCCCAGCGGCAGTGACCAGATAATTACGTCATTGGTATTGAATAGGTAGTGTCCTTCAGTGTAGAGGCGGAAGGCGGCAACCAGTCCGACAGCAATGACAATGCCGAGCAACCCTAGCCACACCAAAGTTGTTCCTTTGTTGTTTTTCTCCGTCATTTAGACACCTCCTTTAGTCGGCTGGTAGTGAGCGGGGTTGAAGTCCCGGATGTAGAAAATATGAGGCTCTGTGCCGAGCTGCTCGCGTAAGCGGAAATTCCGAAATTTGCCAAGTAGTTGGCTGACTTTACTATTCGGATCTTGAATGTCGCCGAAGATCCTTGCATCAGCTGGACAGGCTTCTACACAGTAAGGCAGCAAATTTCTTTTGACACGGTGATCGCAAAAGGTGCACTTTTCCACCACGCCCTTTGGCCGGATTCCGGGCAGCGTGGCATCCCGCTCCGAGTTGTAGTAAGGCAAAACCTTTGTGTTGACTTTTTTAGCCTCTTCCGCCGGGGCGGAGGTGACCCCTTTGATCAACTGTTCGCTCTGCCTCCAGAACTGGTGTGGGGCACGCCAGTTGAAGTAGATCACGCCATAGGGACAGTTAAACTCGCAGTACTTGCAACCGATGCACTTATCTGGAT
>CP070692.1:4529906-4531966 GCA_020353215.1 Deltaproteobacteria bacterium | reverse complement strand
AATGGCATGACCAGTACGGCATACCGCTTCCCGCATTCCCCGGATGGGCATTGGCAGGTTGGGATCAACGTTACAAGACACCCCTCCCGTGTCCAGAAACAAGACCTCATTTTCCCGTCCATCTTCAGTCAACAGAGCGACGTAGCCACAGGTAGCGCCAATCAAATCCTTACAGGCGTCAAAAATCGCCCGGGCGGCAGGTTCGAGATCCTGATACTTGAGCACAGCACGAGAACCTTCCAACAGGGCAGAGACTTCCCTTTCCCGTTGTCGTGCCTTCTCTAAGGTATCCAAAAGTGCCTCGTCTGCTCGCTGTTGCGCGGTGCTGTCGATCACACCGGCAATCGCTCCGACATAATTTCCGGCCTCATCAGTCATCGGCGACGTCTCCATCAGGGTATAGATCCGGCTGCCATCTTTGCGCAGCAACTCAAATTCATGTTGTTCTTTTATTCCCTGTTGGCGGCGTTCCAGGTTGCGCTGGCATATTTCCACGCCACGTTCATCCATGAATGAGAACAAGTGTTTCCCTTGCATTTCTGCTACAGAATAACCCAGCATGTCTGCCATGCGTGGATTGACGAAGGTAGTATAAGCGTCTTTGTCAATAGCCCAAACACCCTCCTGCAGGGTTTCGAGGAGCTGACGATACTCCTTTTCGCTCTCTTGCAGGGCTTTCTCCATTCGCACCCGCTCGGTAATATCGCGTAAAGACACCAGGTAGACCGGCTCTTCGTCCCACTTGCTCTCTACCACGCGCATTTCGACCACGGTCTTCTGTCCGTCTTCACCCACGATATCCAGTTCCGTTGTTTCGCCTGCCTCCAAAGGGAAACCAAAGCTCTTGCCCAGGAGTTCCTCGGCCTGTCGAGCCAGCAGTCCTTCTCCCGCCGCGTTGACAAAGTGCACTATGTCTTGCCGGTCCACAATGATGATGCCATCGGCATTTCTCTCGATAATATTACGAAAGCGTGCTTCACTGGCCTGCAACGCCTGCCTGGCTTGTTCGAGCTGTAACCGTAGCTGGTCAAACGTTTCAGTCATACTCTATCCTCCCCGTACCACAACGCAGGAATGCTGGTAGCCTGGTGCAGGTGTTGATCGGCTGTGACCCGGAGTTCATTTCCGACCACTGCCGTAGCCGCCATGAGCTGGTCGACCGTGCATAGAAATATCTGGCTACATTTCTAACCGGCAAATCTCTGGTTTACCTGGCACGTAGCGCACCTGCACCGAGTCACCCTCTTGCAGGGTGTCATAGGCAGTGCGGTTAATTTCAGCAGTGGTGATCTCTGGCTCACCGGGAACAGAAAAACAAAAGGCCACACAGTATTCCTTGTCGCCGTCGGAGTCAGTTTCTATCCAGCGATCCGTCACGTTACCAGTGATAATCTCCCCATGTTGGGCCAGCACGCGCCCATTGTGGATGTCTTGCCAGGCTGAGTAGACGAGCCACACTCCAATCGCCACAAAAAGTCCGCCAAACAACATAAAGGCGATCAGAAGAATCACCTCGAAGACCTTGGATTGACCTTTTAGTCGGGCTACTTCCGGGCTGGTAGCAGCGTACCGTACGGTCACCCGACTTTCCGGGACAAGGACCTGATAGGTATCAGAGTCAACGCTTTCTTCTTGGGTTAACCGGGCCCGGTCACCCTGGGGTAGCGGCACCCAATAATCGTAGGTCACATAGTAGGTGTCGTCCTCGGAGTCCTCATCAATCCGACGGCTGATCACCACGGCCTCGGTGGTGACCCCGGTGGTCTGGAGCAGGATGGCCGTGTGCAACTCTGTAATGAGAAGCCCTAACGGGACAATGACAAAAATAAGGCTAAACGCGGTCCAGCCCAGGCCAAATAACAGCCCGCATCCCCCAAAACTTACCCCTGGCCGCCGTGGCGGGGTCGGTCGGTCTACCACTGCCTCTGATGGCGGAGCCGACGAGGATGGAGCGGGAGACCTTTTGTCCCGCCACCAGCGGGCAGCACGGTGCACTCCCATCACTATCATCACGATCAGGCCCAAGGTCATTACCACCACCCAGATCCACATCAATATCG
>CP070692.1:4527726-4529806 GCA_020353215.1 Deltaproteobacteria bacterium | reverse complement strand
GTTTCAATGGGATCAGGACATTGCCGCCGCAAAGCACAGGCCTCACAATAAAGCCCCATCCAAAAAGAATCAAAGAGGGACTGGATCTTTCTTACCCAATCCAAGTCAAAGGAAAGAACTCCAAGTTCCAGATTGCGTTTGTCTTCTTTCCTGGCGCCAAGTCCTGCTCCGGTAAAGTTGGCTGAACCAAAATAGGTGCTGCGGCCATCTACGATGACCATCTTCCAGTGGGATCGCGGGCAGATCTGGAGTTCGAGCGCCCCTGCGATCAATCTTGGGAAACGCTCGAGGGTTTTTCGAAACGGGCGGGAGGGAAGATCGCTGTGCACGATCCTGAACGTTACCCCTCTTTCCGCCATCTGGTCGAAGACCTCCAGAACCGGCCGGAAGCCTCCTTTAATTGGTACATGCATATCCTTGAGGTTTGCAGTGGCAATCCAGACGTATTCCTGTGCTCCTAGGACGGTATCCTGGATAACTCTCTGGTGAAGATGCAAGCCGAACAGCAGTTCAGTATCTGACTGTGTCATGCGAATGGACTTCCTCGCGGGTAGTCTATCCCTTCGCTAGATCAAAGTTTTACAACTGGGCCTAGGCCGCTAGGTGGCCAAATTGAGGGATCAGGCCTTCCCGATCCGAACAGCCCATCTGAAGAATCAGCCCTCATGGAGTATCCCTTTAACACGTTCTTTGTAGGCCTTGCTCTTTTCATCGGCTGCCAATAACTGGATCTCCGACGGAGATGATGCCCCCAATCCGAGTTCAATGGCCCTGGCAATCTGCTCCTGCTCGAATATCTTTCGCTTCATAATGTTGTCATTACTGCCAAGTAATTTCAGAATGGCAACACCAACAGCATCTGTCGCAACTCTGCATTCAGATGCGAGAAACACACTTGATTTTGCTCGCTTTCCCGTAGCCGGGCCCCCATCAACAAACGCATCGATTCCATCAAGAACCACGAGATCAGGTTTAAAGGGTTTATTGATCTCTGCAATCATTTTCCGTTGATGAGGTGAGCTGTGAAGCTCTCCCATATATTCGTAGCCATTACGAAATGTGGGAACCACACCGACGTGAAGCTTCAAAGACATCGTGAATATTCCACCGAACTGATGTGTTTTGAGGCAGCAGGTGGAGACCAAACACTCTGCTTCGAGAATGGGCCTGGCAATTCGAAAGCCGTTGGACCAATGAGCGTCTCTCGGCTTGAACTCCATCCAATCCTTGTCTTCTAGGTCATCGAAATCAATCACCTCGACATGCATTGCATCCAATTTTGGCAAAATCCCTTTTTGCCCCATTACTCTCCGGGTAGGAGGATAGCTACGTTCTCCGAGACTAATGGATTTAGCCCCCATTTCCCAGCACTCTTCTATTAAGGCCACTAGGGTGTCGTTGTGGGTGGAACCTGGAGTCTGATCGGCCGTATTGAAATTGGGTTTGATGAGGACCCTGTTTCCTTTTACGGGGTTTGTGTTCAAGGCCTGCAGTGATGCCTTTACCCCTTGTTTTCGATCACTGGTTTCTACTAGAGCCACTCGACTTACAGAACTAGCCATAGCCTAACCTCAACCAAATTCTCAATCGTCTCGTGTAATTGACTATTTCTCAAAACCCTTGCACCCTGTCTTCTCGGCATACTTTCTCGATCTTGGACACTCTCTGCAGTGTTTCGGCTTTACATCATGAATGCGACAAATGTACTGATTCTTATTGGGCAGCTTTCTCAGCCAAGGACATCTTTCGACGTCCTCTCCAGTTTTTGGGTTAATCCAGATATCATAGGCAAAGTGACCATCACCAAGCGGTATGGGGCCAACCCATTCTAGCATATCGTCTCTGTATTCTTCTTCCCAAAGTCGCACATCCTGGCCTGATAGGGGCAAGGTGAAAAGATATTGCCACTCGATGGTCATCCAAGCGAATTCCGGAAGAACCTAAACCCGGATATTTCATGAATTGCTGTCGCGAGACCGTGGAGATGGGCATGCCACCTGGCAACCGCAGGGTGTTGGTCCCGAGGCGTACCTGAACGGTACGTCGCAGGGTCTGACACCCGAGGACGCCAGGAAGGACG
>CP070692.1:4525539-4527626 GCA_020353215.1 Deltaproteobacteria bacterium | reverse complement strand
CCCACAGCTGCGGAAGTGAACACAGGCCTCCCGCCAGTCACCTCGGAAAAGACTTCATGATCCTCCATCAACATGGCTGCCGTGGTTCTCTGCGAACAATATTATGCTCTCATTAATAGTTCTATTGGAAGCCGGAGCAAACAAGGCAAAAAATGAATGGCGAATTAGGTCCTTTTATTAAGTTGTTTTATCGCCATTGGAAGTGGATGGCTTTAGGAACCCTATTTGGTTTGCTTACCATCACCGCTAGTGTGGGTCTTCTATCGTTAGCCGGCTGGTTCATCTCTGCGACCGCTGCTGCCGGTTTAACGGTTGCCACCGCTTACCTCTTTAATTTTTTCTACCCCAGCATCGGGGTACGCTTGTTTGCCATTGTTCGCACTGCAGGCCGTTACGCTGAGCGCATTGTTTGTCATGATACAACCTTTCGGATTCTGGAAAGTTTAAGAAGCTGGTTTTACCGACATTTAGAACCACTCGCTCCCAGTTGCCTGATGCAGTACCGCAGCGCAGATATACTGAACCGCATTGTGGCTGATATCGACGCCCTGGATAACCTTTATGTAAGGGTATTGTCTCCCAGTGTGGTTGCCCTCCTGCTAGGGATTATTGTGCTCTCTTTCCTATGGATCTTCGATCCGGTCATCGCTGGGACCGCCTTTCTATTTCTCTTTGCAGCTGGGTTTGCGGTACCGGTTGTAGCGGCGAAAGTCAGTGAGCAAACAGCGCGGCAACTACCTCTCCGAACTGCAGACTTGCGAGTACGAATCGTTGAAGGGTTGCAGGGTTTGCCTGAATTGCTGGTTTTCGGCGGGCACCATCGTCACTTGAACAACGTGGAGGAAAGTAATCGGGCGCTGCTCCAGAGCCAATTGCAGATGAGTCAAATCAGAGGTTTCTCGACTGCACTGATCACATTGCTTTCAGGATTTGCGGTGCTGACGGTGCTCTATCTGGGAGTTGACCTGGTGAATCGCGATGTGCTGGATGGGGCTAATCTGGCTCTCTTGGGTCTGGCGGTGTTAGCGTCATTTGAGGCCGTTTTACCTTTGCCTTTAGCTTTTCAGTATTTGGGACAAACCCGTGAAGCCGGTCACCGGTTGCTGGAGATCGTCAACAGCGAGCCGGCGGTAAGTTTCCCAGAAAAATCTAACCCCGAACCGGTACAGTTCGACCTGAAGTTTGACCAGGTGAGCTTCCGTTATTTTGATGATGGGCCATTGGCAGTAAGCGAGGTGGATTTTCATGTCTCTCATGGTCAGCGGGTGGCAGTTATCGGAGAAACAGGAGCAGGCAAGTCTACCCTGGTTAATCTGCTCGTTCGCTTCTGGAACCCCACAAGCGGACGAATTCTACTAGGCGGCAATGATATCCGCACCCTGAGCGAATCCGATCTGCGGGGTTATGTTGCTGTGGTTTCGCAGCAACTGCACATGTTTAACTCGAGCTTGAGGGAGAATCTGCAGATTGCCCGACCCGGGGCAAGCGAAGGAGATCTGCGTCAGGCTTTGGATTCAGCCCAGTTAATTGATTTTGTGGACAGCTTACCCGATGGCCTGGATACCTGGATTGGCGAGGCAGGAAAGCTGCTATCCGCCGGTCAGGCGAGACGATTGGCGGTTGCCCGGGCCATTTTGCGGGATGCCCCCATTTGGGTACTGGATGAACCCACCGAAGGGCTGGACCGAATTACTGAACAGCAGATGATGAAAGTCTTACACGGCTTGACGGCAGACCGAACCGTTTTGCTGATTACTCACCGTTTGGTGGATCTCCATTCTATGGATAGAATAGTGATGCTTGAAAGGGGCCGGATTATCGAGCAAGGGAACCATGAAGCTTTGTTGAAAGGAAATACGCGTTATGCGGCTTTGCAGGCGAGCATACTTTAGCCACAATTGGAGGAGAATGGTTCCTCTAAATGTCGGTAAGCTTGTTTTTAGATATGATTTGTATATCTCAAAGTCTTGGAGAATTCCAAAATTTCACATCGATAACAGAAATTTTTATATCAAACTCTCAAGGGATAACTACTATATGCGGTAGTAGGATCTCAAACCAAAGAGTGTGCATTAAAGTATGTAATC
>CP070692.1:4523346-4525439 GCA_020353215.1 Deltaproteobacteria bacterium | reverse complement strand
ATTAGCTGACAGCTACCCTTGACCGGACACTCCTTTGGGTCACGGTGGTGCGCGGACATGAGCAGTTTGAAGCCCATACGCTGAAGGCGTCTCACCGGAGGAGTGTCGGTCCTCACCAGCAAACCTTCGCGGACTTGCTCGGTGCATGAGGTCACCGGCTGGCTATTGGAGTCGATCTCCACAAAGCACAACCTGCACGAGGCGTGCGGATGCATCCTCGTCTTGATGAAGCACAGATTCGGGATGAAAATCCCATTCTCAAGACACGTCTGGAGAACGGATTTTCCTTCTTTCGCCTTGATCTCTTTGTCGTCGACGATCAGATTGACCATGGTTGTTTCTACTTTAACGTGATTCGGTACACTCGTTTAAAGGTGATGGAGGTGATCTTTGATCAGTTGCTTGCCGATTTCTTCCCAGGAGGTCGCTCGATGACGGGGGCTAACTCCGGCGGCGAAACTTTTTCCACCGCGTCGTATTCCGGAGGACAGACCACCATACATTCCCCGCATTTGACACATAACTCTTGGTCGACCGCCTTCTTCCTTCCTGTGGTTGTGAAAATGGCTTCCACCGGACAGCAGCCCACACAGACGTCGCATCCCCGGGCACACTTTTCAAGATCTATATAGTAAGCAGTGAGAGGCCGACACTTGAGGGCCGGACACCGCTTTTCCTTGACGTGGGCCTCGTATTCCTCACGAAAATACTTGAGTGAAGTGAGTACCGGATTAGGAGCGGTTTTTCCCAGCCCACAAAGCGAGCCACTCTTGATATCCTCGCTCAGCATCTCCAAAAGCTCCAGGTCCTTTTCCTCCCCTTCGCCCTTGGTGATGCGGTCCAGAATATTGAGAAGATGGCGGGTGCCAAGTCGGCAAAAAGTACATTTGCCGCAGGATTCCTTCTGGGTGAAGTCCAGGAAATACCGGGCCACATCCACCATACAGCTGTCTTCGTCCATCACCACCATGCCGCCGGAACCCATCATCGCCCCTGCCTCGGTGAGGGAGTCGAAATCGATGGGAGTGTCAAGAAAGCTTTCTGGTAAACAGCCTCCTGAGGGTCCACCGATCTGTACTGCCTTGAAACCCTTCTTTTTCGGAATTCCGCCGCAGACATCGAAGATGAGTGTCCTGAGGCTTGTTCCCATGGCAATTTCCACGAGGCCTGCGTGTTTGACGTTACCGACCACGGAGAAAATGGCGGTGCCAGGGCTGCTCTCAGTTCCAATGGCTCTAAACCAATCTGCGCCTTTTTCCATGATTGAGGGCACAGAGGAGAGAGTCTTAACATTATTTACTATTGTCGATCGCCCCCAAAGGCCCTTTTCCACCGGATATGGCGGGCGGTGCTGTGGCATCCCACGCCTTCCCTCAATAGACTGGATAAGCGCAGTCTCCTCGCCGCAAACAAAGGCCCCAGAGCCCTGGAACACGGAAACTTCAAGATTGAACGATGTTCCCAGAACGGAGGCCCCAACAAGAGAAAGTTCGTTGGCGCTCTTGATCGCTTGTTTCATTGTCTTTACGGCAAGGGGGTATTCTGCCCTGACATAGATAATGGCCTTATCCGCCCCAACTCCGTAAGCGCAGATTGTGAGACCTTCCAGCAACTGGTGGGGGTTGCTCTCAAGAATGGTGCGGTCCATGTAGGCGCCAGGGTCCCCTTCATCAGCGTTGCAAATCACAATTCTCCCGTCCGTGTCCGTGGCTCTTGCGATTCTCCACTTGCGCCCGGTGGGAAAGCCAGCGCCACCCCTGCCGCGCAGCCCTGAGGTCTCTATGATATCTACCACCTCTTCGGGCTGAGATGATAAAGCCTTAACCAACCCGGAATAGCCCCCCTCGGCGATGTATTGATAAATGTCGTCAGGATCGATGAGACCGCACTGTTCCATCACCAGTCTTTGTTCCAGATTGAAGCGCGGAAAGTCCATCACCGCAGGGATCAAGTCGTTTTCCTCCATAGCGCCTAGCGCGTATTTCAGGACGGGATCTCCCTGCTCCAGGTAACTTTTCACGAGCGTTCGCACCCTGCTTTCGTTGATTTGGTAATAACAGATGGGGGGAAACCCGGAGCTAGGATGATCGATT
>CP070692.1:4521144-4523246 GCA_020353215.1 Deltaproteobacteria bacterium | reverse complement strand
ACTTGGACGATCCCACCAGCCTTGAGCAGATTAAAAAGCTCATCGTATTCGTCGAGATGGACCGGTGTACCGGTGACGCGGTGGCTCATGTTACTGGCGCCAAGTTGGGGCGCCGCTCATTGAAATTTATGGACTATGGGATCATGGCCGCGACCTTCGTCAACCTGGAAACCGGCAAAGCCTTTCGGGTGATCTCCACCGAAGACGCCCGTGACCTTGCTTCCCATTATGCTCCGGAAGTCCTAGGGAAATATGAGCAGCAGCTCGAGGCTTACAAGAGGATGCCTGACAGCGTGCTTTTCCGGGTGGAAGAAGTCGAAGTTCCATTGAGTGAGTTCGACCTGCCCGGTCCCACTCGGAGGAAGGTCTCTTGCAACCGCTGCGGCCAGGTTGTCCGGGATCACCGCGAAGTAGCTGTTAATGGTGATAACCTTTGCCAGCCTTGTGCCAATGGAGCTTACTTCAAAGATGCTCGGGAGGTTACCTGGCCTGAGATGAACTGGGCGCCTGTTTCCGGCAAGCAGAAAGCA
Source organism: Deltaproteobacteria bacterium (assembly GCA_020353215.1). Classification (GTDB taxonomy): domain Bacteria; phylum Desulfobacterota; class Syntrophobacteria; order BM002; family BM002. Next base: position 4,522,716 of record CP070692.1, on the reverse strand, counting down.
GCGGGCAGCAAGAGGTCAGAACCGCTGAGTCTCAGAGTTCAAACATAAGATTTTCTGTAGGAGCGGCTTTCCAGCCGCGATCCTACGATTAGAACGATTTCGAAGAATAGACTGAGCTAATGACACCATGAACTGAAAAGGGAAGAAAGTGACACTTAAGACCATCGAGTTGAAAGATGCGGTTGGAAGCAAACTAGCTCATGACATCACAGAGATCCGCCCTGGCGAGTTCAAAGGTCCTGCCTTTCGGCGAGGTCACACTGTGTGCGAGGCTGATCTCTGTCACCTACAAAAGCTGGGCAAGAATCAGCTTTACGTCATTGATTTGTCGGAAGATGAAATCCATGAGAACGAAGCAGCCGTAATCATGGCTACAGCTTTAGCTGGAGACGGCGTCGGCTGGAAGGATGGCCCTAAGGAAGGGAAGATAAGTCTTTTGGCACAAAGAGACGGTCTGCTCGCTGTAAATACCGCCGCTCTTGCCTCCTTCAACATGGTGGATGAGGTGATGTGCGCTACTCTGCATAACCACACTTTGGTCAGAGAGGGCGATCTGGTTGCCGGCACCAGGGCCATTCCCCTGGTGATGAAGCGAGCTCCCATTGAGAGGGCTGGGGCTATTGCCAAGCAGAACGGTTCAGTACTTTCGGTTCGTCCTTTACTTAGAGCCAGGGTGGGCCTGGTGATAACCGGAAATGAAGTCTATCACGGGCTCATCCAGGATCGCTTTGCTCCTGTTCTTACCGAGAAGGTGGAAGCGCTGGGCTCGGAGGTGGCCGCCCTTGACTTTGCCCCGGACGACGTCGAGGTGATCAGCCGGGTGATCGCTAGCCAACTAGACCGTGGCTGCGACCTTATTTTGCTGAGCGGCGGGATGAGTGTGGATCCTGATGATGTTACCCAGAATGGTATCCGGTTGGCAGGAGCATCTGAGATCAACTATGGTGCTGCCGCACTTCCCGGCTCCATGTTCCTTGTGGCTTATCTGGGTGAGGTGCCATTACTGGGTGTACCCGCCTGCGGGCTCTACCATCGGATCACAGTCCTGGATCTGGTGCTGCCCAGAATTCTTACAGGTGAGAAGATCGGCAAGGCTGAACTCGCCTTCCTTGGCCACGGTGGTCTCTGCAAAGACTGTCCCGAATGCACTTATCCCAAATGCCACTTCGGCAAAGGAGTTTAGAATTAGCGGGCAGCAAAGATTTCTGTCCCAGACAGCTGCTCTGCTAGCCCGGATATTTCACGAATTGGTGTCGCGAGACCGTGAAGATGACCGTGCCACCTGGCAACCGCAGGGACTTGGACCCGAGGCGTACTTGAACAGTACGTCGCAGGGTTTGAGTCCCGAGGACGCCAGGAAGGACGGTCATATCTGCGGTCGGAGTAACTGATTCGTGAAATATCCGGGCTAGATTGCTTGGTGGTTAGAGAGGTCCATCTCGCGGTGGAAAAGGACAAGGATTGTGAAAGGAGTCGTTGACAGGTTCTCCCGCAAGATTGACTACCTTCGCATCTCCATTACAGACCACTGTAATCTTAATTGTTCATATTGCGCTCCCTTTGGCGGGCGTA
>CP070692.1:4518941-4521044 GCA_020353215.1 Deltaproteobacteria bacterium | reverse complement strand
GGTGACTGGCGGGAGGCCTGTGTTCACTTCCGCAGCTGTGGGTGGGGGAGCCCCTGGCCCCGTTCCGCAGGAACGGGGAACAGGGAGGGCGCCTTCCCCCACGCACAGCTGCGGCTAAAAGTGACCTGGCCGGCAGCCTTGGAACCACAGAGAAGACTTCATGATCCCTACCCGATTTAAATGCAAACTACTTAATGCTCTGCGTCGTAATTGCCGCGATGCGCCAGCCGCTGGAATACACCCCCGGCTTGGATCAATGCTGAATAAGTTCCTTGTTCGACGATCTGCCCCTCCGCCAGCACCATAATCCGATCAGCTTTCTCAATATTTGCCAATCGGTGGGTAAGCATCAGGACGGTTCGCCCGATGGAGAGCTCTTCCAGGGCATTCAGAATCAGTCTTTCGTTCTCGCTGTCCAATCCGCTCGTAGGTTCATCCAACAGTAGGATGGGGGCATCTTTAAGAAAGGCGCGGGCCAAGGCGACTCGCTGGGCTTGTCCCCTGGATAGCCCCAATCCCTGCTCCCCCACCAGGGTATCCAGTCCTTCCGATAAATGCTGAGTGAATTCCAATACCCTTGCAGAGCGGGCAGCTTGCTCTATTTCTTCCTCTGATGCCTGTGGTCGCCCCAGCCGGATATTTTCCCGAATCGTTCCGTGAAACAGAACGGGACTCTGTCCGACCCAACCGATGTGTTGACGCCAGCCTTCCGGATCCAGATCGGCTAAAGGAGTTTCATTGACCATTATCCGTCCTTGATCCGGATGGAGAAATCCCAGCAACAGGTTGAGGATTGTGGTCTTCCCCGCCCCGCTAGACCCCACCAGAGCCACCTTCTCTCCGTATTTGAGTTGAAAACTCACCCCGTGTAGAGCAGGTCGTTTACCCTCTTCATAAGCTAAATAGAGATCCCGACAATGGATATTAATGGGGCCCGATGCGTCCAAAGCGATGGTTTTTCCGGACACGTGGGGACTGGGAATCATTAGAATTTTCAGGATTTCTTCAGAGGCTCCTATTGCTTCGGCCCGAGCATGGTAATGTGCTCCCAGTTCCCTTAGCGGCAGGTAGAAGTCGGGTGCCAACAGAAGGATGAATAATCCCCCGGCCAACGTCAGGGACTTGCCATAGTCCCCAAAATGAATATAGCCGAGATAGCTCATCCCCAGATAGACAGCCACCAGGGCAATAGCGATGGAGCTAAAGAACTCCAGTACCGCGGATGACAAGAAAGCAACCCGAAGCACGCTCATTGTTCGTCGGCGATAGTCACCTGAGACCTTGGCAATGGTTCTTTCTTCTCCACGACTGCGATCAAACAGCTTGAGCGTCGTTATGCCTTGGAGCACATCCAAAAAATGGGCACTGATGCGTGCCAATGCCTGGAAATGACGCTGGCTGATGCTCTCAGCCCCCATGCCCACCAGAACCATGAAAAGCGGGATCAAGGGGGCGGTCAGCAGCAAAAGGGCTCCCGCTGCCCAGCTAAGCGGAAATACGAAAGCAAGGATCGCAACTGGTATCATCACCGCTATTGCCAACTGGGGCAGATAAAAGGCGTAAAAGTCATGCAAGCCCTCGACATGCTCCATGGCTGAACTGGCCAAGGCCCCGGTTCTTTGTCTACTGGTGTAGGCGGGGCCCAGGGTGAAGATGTGCTCCATGAGCGAAAGGCGCACTTCTTCCCGGACTTTGGCCCCAGCATAGAACCCTGCAACCTCACGTCCCCATCCTAAGACTGCCCGCCCGATGACAACACCGAAAAGCAGCACAAAATAAGGCCACAAAACATTGCGTGGCAGATTGTCCATAAACGCACCGTGGACGATGTTTGCCAACAGCCGAGCCTGGGCGATAAGGAGTATGCCACTGCCCCATCCCAGTCCAACGGCCAGTATGACCCAAGAACGGGCCGTCCTGGCCCGCTTGAACAGCCAGCGCAGTGATTGTCCGTTGGTTGATTTCTTAGCAAGTTCCATCTGAAAACCGTTCGACGAGCATTACGCAGGCCATAACCCTAACGTTGCAGACCTGTTACCGGCCAAAACCGGTAAACTCGCCCCAGCGCAGGCCATCTGCGGCCTTGCTCGCCTCGTCCAGGAT
>CP070692.1:4516738-4518841 GCA_020353215.1 Deltaproteobacteria bacterium | reverse complement strand
TGCCGGCCGTTCGCCGCAAATTCCCCCATCTTAGCATGCTGGGCATCGTGAATGGCTCGCCGTTGGACATCGGCTATCTGTCCTACGATCTGGAATTCGACGGCTATATGTTCGGCCCGCCACGGCCCGAAGATCTCATCGTCCGTCTTCCCCATCTGGCAGCCAACTATCTATGCGACACCAACACGTTCTATGCGTTTAGCGATGTAACCGCCCACGCTCTTCGAAAAATGGCGGCTTGAGGCCAGGACTCAGAGTTCAGGACGAAATCGGCCCCCGCCTTACGGCGACGGGCCTCCTCAGCCAAGCTTCGCACCCCACCCTGGCAGTGACTGAACTACGTTCTTGCGCCTTCTCGTTTCACGTCTTCACGCATCACGCTGATACCACTCAGTAAGGCTATGCCTATTTCCTCCAATTGGGACCTATTGGGCATTGCACTCTTGGGCCCATTCACATAAAATAGTATGAAGAATAAGGAGCAGGCTGCGTGAACAAGGTCCGGTTTAAGGACTCCATCAAATACCTACCAGTGGCAATCCTTAGCGTTTATGCGCTAATGAGCATAACAAGTTTCTGGATTTCACACGAGCGAGAACTCATAGATATATTTGACGACGATGCCTATTACTATTTCAAGATCGCCAGAAACATCGTGGAAACCGGTAGGCTAACGTTTGATGGAAAGAGCGTCACGAACGGGTTTCACCCCTTGTGGTTGATCGTACTGATCCCCTTTTTTATCATTTGGGATGATCCCATATTGGTCCTACGCCCTATCGGGACATTCTCTGTTATTCTCGCCGCACTCACGGGCTATCTGGGCCTACACTACCTGTTCCGATACTCAATCCTCTCCTACACTCTGGCAGCCGGCCTTTTGCTCGCGTGTGTCGTCTCGTTTGGCAGCACAGGTATGGAAGTTACCATTTTGCTTCCTCTGCTGGTCATCGCGCTGATCAAGCTGGAGCAGATCAGGCCCTGGCACGCTTCATCGGGATTCAAAAAAGTAGTTGCTTTGGGCTTGATATTATCCTTGGTCCAGTTAGCAAGATTGGACGCGGTCTTTCTCATCTTGGTGATTCTAGCCCTCGTGCTGCTGACAAACCGCACTCCGAACAATCAGAGTAAGCCCCTGGCACTTGGATTGCTTCCCTTCATAACAGGTGCTTGCTCTTGATTTATAATTACATGGTGTTCGGTCATATGATCCCCACGTCCGGCCTCGCCAAATCAATGCGCAACGACTCTTTTCTTTTCAACTCCAACTTCCTGGCGCAAATGATATCCCCCAACAATCCGGTTGACGGTATGCTGTGGGTCGTGTTTTCAGGTGTATTCTTATTCTCGGTGGGATACGTTTCGTGGTCCCTTTTTATCAAGCTGAAGAATCGTGAGGCTTCCCTTTCGGAAAGCGCGTACGTACCAATAGTTGTCGCCAGTTTCTTTATCGTCTTCACAGCCTACCAGCTTTTTAGGACATCTTGGGTGTTGTGGAGGTGGTACGCATACCCTGTCTTGTTGGCGAGTGTATTCCTCATTCCCCATGTTTCTGAGCGCATAGAGCAGCACCTCAAGAAGTATGACACATTTCGTATCCCTGTTCGAGTCATAACCGAGGCGGTTGTAGCCTTGTTGCTTATCCGTATGTCTATAGTAGGTATCAGGTGGGGATATTGGAGAGAACCGATTGGGCCTTCTTTCAAGTATGAAAACTATCTAGTGGCAAAAGCTTTAAACAAAGACGTTCCGCCTCCGGCTGTCTTTGGAATGGGGGATCGAGCGGGGAGCTTCGCCTATTTCTTAAATGGAGACGTGCTTCAACTTGAGGGGCTAGTGGGAGACTACGACCTTCTACGAGCGATCGAAACCAATACGCTTATGGACTATATGTCAGAATTTGGCGTACAGTACGTGACGTCATACGTGGAACCGCCCCCTCGCTATTCGCGGTGGACGCTATTTAGCCCATCACCTCAGCTTAGTTCTGGCCCACATGCCGAGATCTTGCTATGCAAGCAGACCGAGTTTCTGAGATTTAGAACGCAACATACGACTATTTACATTTGGAAGTGGCCGAGTTGTGGTTCTGAGTGAGCCATC
>CP070692.1:4514531-4516638 GCA_020353215.1 Deltaproteobacteria bacterium | reverse complement strand
AATTCATTTGTGAAGTGCACCCCATTGATCCCTCTCGCGTTCCCTTGGGGTATCCGTCCAGTATATACGAGCCGAGTTATTCAGTCAAAACCAACACACTCAGGCCAGGGCTCACGAGGCTCACAGCCTGACCCGTACCTCCCTCAGGCAGGCCTCCGACTCGGCCTCGGCGGCGAAGCGCAGGCCGCTGGCCGGGGCGGGGCGGGTCGGTCGCCAAAGGTGACCGGCAGCCAGCCACCCTCGATAGGCAAGGTTAGGTCCACCACGTAGGCAGTCCCTTCTTCATCAATCCACCATTCTCTTTCCACCGGAATGCCCAGTTCCTTCAGTTTCACATATAGCTGACCAACCGGGCTTTCCTGCTCGAAGAGATCGTTGATTTCAACGGCGTTCATGAAGCGGTCGCCGCTGGTGGCGATGAAGGTGACCCGCCGCCAGCGATGGCTGACGATGGGCGGCAGCTTGTACTCCAGGGAGCCGAGTTGGAGCGCGTAGTACCAAGCCCTAGCGCGGGGATGGTCCGCCTCGGGGGGAATCAGGTCGCGGCGTGCCACCAGCTCGTGGCCTGCAGTGGGGGCGTAGTAGTGGATGGCCCACTCACACTCCTTCTGATATCCTCCCCTGGCTCACCAATCTGGCAGAGCCCTCTGAATTGGGGGTGCCTTGCGGCGGTTGCTACCCAACTCAGAGTCTCCCAATGCGTGGTTGATGAGTAGCTGGTTAAGAAGAATTTTAAGGTTAAAAATATCTATTTTATGGTATAATAAGATCAGAATAGTTGTCGCTACTTACTCATCGAAGCGGCGGTAAGCGAAAAACTCTGTCAGAACCTGCCGAAGGCCCTTTATTAGGTGCTGCCTTCGGTTGTTTTTCTTAAGAAAACTTCCTGTATATTTCTTCAGGGATGGTTCTTATGGACGGGTACGATGCGCAGCAAGAACGTGCCCTCGTTATCCGTGTTTTACCTTCAAGGTAATTCCGTATATTACGCTGCTAGAGACATTTAGACGGAAAGTATTCCGTCTAGAACCCCTCGGGAGAGCATTATACGGAAGCGGTTTAGGCGGAAAATACTCCAGATATTCATATAGTTATATGGCTAAGTTGAAGGCAACTTAATTAGGTGACAAACGGTACTAATCTCAGAATAGGATAAATCGGATGTCCAAAAAAATAGGTATTCCCGAAAGCCCGGAGGTGACGACTTCAGCTTGGCTAACGGAGGCATTACGTAGCACAAAAACAATCGACCAAGCAGTGGTTAAGTCGTTTAAGATGAAGCGAATAGGCGAGAAAGAAGGCTTTACTGGAAGTTTGGTTCGCTTTGAAATCGACTATTCCCAGTCAGAGAAAACTGCACCAACATCTCTAGTTGGAAAATTTTCTTCTCCTGACCCAGAGGTTCGTGCTTCCTCAAAACCAGCCTATGAACGAGAGGTCAGATTTTATAATGAGATTGCGATCGAAAGGAACCTCCCTGTTCCTCAATGTTATTATAGTGACATTGAGCCGGAAACAGGAGTTTTTATTATCCTTCTGGAGGATTTGAGCCACTTGCGCACGGTAGAATTTGTTACCGGTTGTAATCCAACAGACATGGAGCTTGTTATTGAGGAAATGGCCAGGATGCAGGCCAGTTGGTGGAATAGCCCAAAGTTGGAAGAGATGAGTTGGTTGTTATCCCTTGCGGATTATCCGTATCAAGAATGGTGGTCACAATACCCTCAAGAAATTGCGGATTTATTCCCGGATCACCAACTTCCAGACACGTTTTTCGATGTCGGTTATCGTTTTGGCTCAAATATGGAAACAATTTTGAATCAACTGGAAGGTGCACCACTAACTTGTATTCACAGAGACATTCATGTCGATAACCTCCTGTTTGGGGTACAGGACACTGACCCGCGGCTTACGGTGGTGGATTGGCAAATCACTGGCAAGGGAAGAGGTGTGAGCGATGTTGCCTATTTTCTGATCAGCTCTATACCATCAGCGCAACGTCGCCAATCTGAAGTAAGGTTACTAGAAACCTATCATACCCTGCTCACTCAAAATGGCGTGAAGAATTACAGCTTCGAACAATGTTGGTTGGACTATAAACTTTCAG
>CP070692.1:4512304-4514431 GCA_020353215.1 Deltaproteobacteria bacterium | reverse complement strand
ACGTGTTGGATCTCTATGCCGGTGCTGGGCAGAACGACCTCACCAAGGGCACACTGGTCGGAAACGTTTCCGTCGACTATGCGGGTGGCTGTGTGAACGTCACTTACAGCGTGGATCCGGGCTACTACCTTGGCGAGACCCATCTCTGGGTGGGCTACGACCCGCTGCCCGAAGTCACGCGCGGCGGGAGAACCATGTATACCGACGCCCCCGGCCAGTTCCCCCACGGTATTGACTACGGATTCAACTCCACGGACCCAGACACCTGGGAGACCGAGTGGTCATGGTCTGGTTGCGGTTTCTCGGGCGACATCTGGGTAGCCGCCCATGGGGTAGTCTGGATGGAGGTCGAGTGTGAGGACGAGGTTGTGTCTTCTACCACGGTGACAGAGAGCGTGTCCCAAACGTATTTGTGGTCAGCTTCCAGCTGGTGGACAGAGCGATGGAACTGGTGGTTATCGAGATAGCTCGAACCTCGAAAGGAAGAGGGGGCTGCAAAGCCCCCTCTTCTTACTAGTCATCTGACACCTGTATGATTGGGCGAATCGTGCCCACACACTTCTCCCAACCTACTGCGCCCTGTCCCTGCAGGCTAGTCACTTGAAATGGGGGACTGTGCGAGGAATTGTTTCACGAGGTTTATGGCGTCTGTCGATGTGGGGTCAACTTCGTTGAGCATTGACAGGTAGAAGCTGGCATAGTCGCCCAGGAGGACCAGACTCAGCATCTGCGCCAGGGTGTTTTTCCCTCTGGCTTCCACAAATTCGTGAGCGATTCCCGCCTTGGCTAGCAGTGTAGATGTAACATCGTAGCGAAGCTGGTTTCGAGGGTGGAGCGAAGATGAACGCAGCATGAGCACGAGTATCCTTTCCTTCGCCTCAGGGGGGAATTCGTAGCCGACCACGGTGTTGTGATTGAGTTCAGGGAAGCTTTCAAAAAAGGCCCAGGTCTTGCTGTTTTCGTTGAATTCTCCCTTCCACCGGCGGGCCACTTCCGAGAGCATCTCGGCCCCGTATATCACTGCTACCCGCCCGTGTAACTTGCTTGCCAGCTGCTTGGCTGGGTTGGATGTGAGGGGGTTTGCTTCAATCAACTCTCCCGACAGCCTTTTCAGGACGTCCACGGCCTCCTGCATATCTGCCGACTTATCTCCGAGCAGACCGAGCTTCTGAAAAATGCCCACCAGGGGAACAAAGCTGTGGGGGAAGGCAGCTCGAGGAGGCGCCTGGTAGTCGATGATGAAAACAGGAATGCCTTCCTTTTGGGCCAGTTCCTTGAGCTTGCCGCCTGAGGTAATGGCCAGCTTCTTGGACCGGGTTCCCAGTGATTTGGTGAACGCAGAAAGCGTCTCTTCAGTGTTTCCGGAATAGCTGGAGGCGATGACCAGAGTATTCTCATCAACAAACGCCGGCAGACCGTAGTCCCGGTGCACCCAGGCAGACGCGTTGGCTTCCGTCATTGCCAGTCGGCGCACAAAATCCCCGCCGATGGCAGATCCACCCATCCCCAGGATAACGACGTTGGATATTCTGGTATGTAGATGCGGGAGCTCAAACCGCTGTACCTTTTCCCAGGCCTTCTGGCACTGCTCGGGGAACGCGTGCAGGTGATCCAGCATTCCTAACTTGTCAAATTGCCGGTAGTTGGAGATGTTATCCAAATCAACCATGACTAACCTCTTTCTTTTGCATTATCGATGCGCTCCAGAGCTAGGCTAGCAGTTCTGTTCAGAAGCATACCCCGTCCAGGAGATTCAGGCAACTCCATTCTCACCGGCCCGTTGACTTCCTCGATGCCTTTGACGGCGTTCAGACACGAAGATGGGGCGAAAATCTATGGTCCAAACACGCATGCAAAATATGTGGGAATGAGAGGAAATGTCAACTTAGGTTAATTTAGGTTACTTGTGAGTATATTGACAATCTCTCCCACAAGGTTGATAATGGAAAGGTGGGGGTTGCATACCGTGTTATCCATTCTTAAGTGATATATGTTGGCTTGTGGAGTTGGGGAAAGGAGGCGAGGGATTTCCAGATTTCCAGCGACTATATATGTAGTACAGAGGTACTAGCCATAAAACACTAGGGATTTTGTGATACACGCTGGATAGGCAATCAAAGGAGGACT
>CP070692.1:4510076-4512204 GCA_020353215.1 Deltaproteobacteria bacterium | reverse complement strand
AATTCGAACTTAAACAGGGATGATGGACACTGATTCATTACAACCCATCCCCTTTTAAATAGGAGGGCAAAAAGAGATATGATTGAAGTCCTCAACATTCAACCCCTTGGTGAGGCGGACCTGGCGTCCATCAAAGTGGTCGATCCGTCCGTCAACCTGACCGACGCCCAAGGATGGTTCAACGGTGAAATTTGCGAGACCTGGCCGCCCTATGTGACGCGGTTCTATGTGGGGTCCGATCGCATCGGTAAGGGAACTCGTGAGGAACGTGACGCCATGCTGGCCAAAGCGGATGTCTTCTTGTGCGGTTGGCCCTATCCGCTCGATGTCAGACGGCGTGCGCCGAACTTAAAATGGTTCCATCATTTCTATGCAGGAGCCAACAACCTTCACCGAAGTGATGTTTGGGGAAGCGACGTCATTGTCTCTACCTCGCGGGGGGCTGGAAATACCCTCCCTATTGCCGAATATGTCGTGGCGGGTATACTACATTTCGCCAAGGATTTTCAGAGGGCCTGGTTCGACCGCGACACGGGTAAGTTTCGTCGTCCATCCTACGCGCCCCTCTCCATCGCAGGCAAGACCGTCTGTGTTGTCGGTGTCGGCGGCATCGGACGCGAAGTGGGTCGATTGTGCGCCGCCTTGGGCATGCGGGTGGTTGGAACGCGAAAGCAAGCCTCGGGAGAGGGTTCAACCGATTTGCCCGAAGGGTTTTCGGATTTACGCGGACCTGACGGTCTTAACACGTTACTTTCGAAAAGTGATTTCGTAGCCATCTGTTGCCAGTTGACCAAGGAAACGGAAGGTCTATTCGATGCAGCTGCTTTCAGGGCCATGAAACCGGGGTCGGTTCTGGTTAACATTGCAAGGGGAGAAATCGTGGAAGAGGCGTCGCTCATCGAGGCGCTGGACGCCGATCACCTTCGTGGTGTAGTTCTCGATGTCTATACCGGCGAGTTCAAACACCCACCTGACGAGCGTCTGTGGAAGCACCCGCAAGTACTCATGACCCCCCATTTGTCGGGGGGCACCGACAGCTTCAAATCCCGAGCGCTGAAACTGCTTTGTGACAATCTAAAGGCCTTTATAGAAGGCCGACCCATGACCAATGTTATCGATTGGGAGCGCGGTTATTGAAGGGCAGGGAACGGCCGTTGGAATCTTCAAGGAGCTCTTTTTTCCCCTTGGGTTTCATTTCTTGGATCAACGAATAGGGCTCCTCTCGCAGCAAAAGGCTTACCACGTCGGGACGTGCATAATGTCCGACCACATCATGGATGGCCTTGTTCTTGACGATGTCTCTGAGATCAATATCCGCATAAATAATTTCTTTTCTGTCATAGACCAGACCAGCCACATATTCGCCATTGGGGCCGACGATGCCACTGCCGCCGGCCACATCCCAGTGAGTCTTTTTCTTCAAGGAGAAGGTGTCGGGAACCATATCTTCGGTGATATAGCCGGATGAGACAATGACAAAAACCTGGCCCTCCAAGGCGTAATTCCTTGAGCAAAGATCCACGTAATTTTTCATCCGGCCTAAACTGGGCCAGACGGCCGCATGGATCTGCTCTCCCTTCGCCAATAGGGCATACTTCACCAATGTCATGAGGTTGTTACCACATATAAGACCGCTCAATTTCCCCACTTCCGTGGGATAGACACGTAAGTCGCTTCCATCCCCCTGGCCCCAAATGCAGCGCTCTTCAAAGGTGGGCACCAACTTCCTGTGTTTTCCAAGAACCTCACCACTTTTATGAATGAAGAGGAGCGTATTGAACATGGTGGCCGACACACCGATTTCTCGTTCCGTCATCCCCACGATGACATAGATCCCTGCCTCTTTGGCAGCAGCACAAAGCTGGTCGACTTCAGGGCTGGGTATTTCGACCGCTTCCTCATAGAGTTGCGCGTAGACATCAAGACTTAATTCCCGATCCGGATGGGGAAGGGCTCGAGGCCAGTAAGGAAAGGTCGGGATGTAGGCCTCCGGAAAAACGGCGAGTGCGGCACCGTTTTTCCCTGCTTCCTTGATGAGGTGGCAGGCTTTCTCAACAGTGGCCTTCCTGTCAAGAAATATAGGGGCGGCCTGGACGGCTGCGGCCGTAAATTTTGGGAGGCGTTCCAT
>CP070692.1:4507840-4509976 GCA_020353215.1 Deltaproteobacteria bacterium | reverse complement strand
GGGTGACCTTTCCTTTCCCATACATATCCAGTGCAAAAGCCACGTATCCCATGGCAGCCAACTGCTCGGCGCGGTTGCGCGCGTAGTCATTGAGGCCCCACCATTCATGGACAATCAAAACGGCAGGCACCTTACCCTTAATGGAATCTTCGTAAGCCAGATATCCTTCCAACGCAACGCCATCATGCTGATAGGAAATATTCTTGGTCAGGACTCTGGCATGAACATCTGTCGCTCCTAGGACCGATATCAAAAAAACCAACGCGATTTGTGTTCCTATGTTTTGCTCCTTTCCTTTAATGTTATAAGCGATCAGCTGAGCTGGTGATCCAAGCTTTGCTCTGTGACTCAGTGAGCTGAATATCACCACCCGCTTCGCTAGAGGCGCAGACCCGCCTGCCTCGCCTGAGCGAGAGCAATGGCGGGCAGGGGTCACAGAGAGAAGTATTTTTTCCATCGCCGTTGAGATGACGGCGATGGAAAACCACTCAGTCCCCGCACTTTGTGCGGGGACGAGAAAAAATATGACACAACCATGGGCGGCTCTGCGGTGAGCCTATGCCTAGGACCCTCATAAGGATCCCATCAAGTCAGACCTTTCGGTAGTGTTAATTCAATGAGGAAAGTTGCTTTTCTCACTCAAAGATATATCCCATTCTGCTTTCTACAAGGGCACGTGCAGATTTTTGAAAGTAGAGGATTCTCTGCCCGTATTTGCCCGTTGACACACAACAACAATTTTCATATCTTTCGGCCAAAAAGTCGGGGTCCTTATCAAAATAGACACCTGAAGAGGGAGGTCTCGTCATGATTACCAAGGCTCGTTTCATTCAGTCATTTGCTATTCCGCGCTTACTGCGCGCGCAATGGTGGATAGGCATTATTTCACTCATGTTTTTTTCGCTCGGCCTGGCTACCGCTGGGCTGGGAGCGGAAATAGCCGTCAAAGGGCAAGATCTGGAGGGTTCCGTGGTGGGATTCACGGCCGAGGGCGTGGCGTTTGAAACCGTTTACGGAAAGGGGGCGGTCGTGATTCCCTGGGCCGACGTCGAACGCCTCAAGTCGGATAAGGAGTTCGTGATCCTTTACGGCGAAGAGGAAATTGTGATCGGGCGGGCATGGGGCCTAGAGGACGGCAAACTGCTCGTGGGCGAGAGCCCCGAGAAGGCCACAGAAATCCCCGTGGAACAGATCTACCGCTCACTGACGCGGGAGAAGTACGAAACCTCCCGATTGGAGGCGCTGCGCGTCCATTATCGCTACTGGAACGCGAACTTTGATCTGGCCTTTTCTTACACGGATGCCAGCACAGAAACCAATGCTTTTGCGGTAGGGTTGGAGTTCGAACGGAAGAAAGAGCCCACAGAACTCTTCCTCGGCGCGTATTACCGCTACGCCACAACACAGACCCAGGGCGAAGAGCGCGTCAAGAATGAGGATCGTATCTTTGGACGTGGTCGTCTCGACTACACCCTATCGGAACGGCTTTTCAGCTTCGCCGCTGTGTCGGCCGAGCGGGACGAAATCCAGCAGATAAGATTCCGTACGGATCCCAACGTGGGCCTCGGCTACCGCTTTGTCAAACGAGAAAACCTCGTCATTTCCGGCCGCACTGGCCCCGGTTATGTTTACCAGAAGTATTTTGATGGGCAGACCAATGACTACTTCACGATTCTGTTCGGGGGCGACCTGGATGCGAAGCTGCCCTATGGCTCGAAGCTCAGAATAAGGGTAGAATACCTCCCCGCGGTGGATGATTGGACGGACAACTACTTGGTCCGTGGCGCCCTTGACTTTACGGTACCCATCATCGGCTGGCTCGACTTCAAGTTCACCATCCTCGATATCTATAACAGCCAACCCCCACCCGGTACCTTGAGAAATAGCTTCACTACCACAGCAGGGCTCTCATTCCGGTTCTAGATCAACGGAAGGCCGCCCGTCCACAAATCGAGGCTTGTCTAGGGGAGTTGTTGAATAACTCTTGCGACCTCTGTCGCTTGGGCGCAACTCATGCCGCCTGAGGCAGTGCACAAGGTGTTAGTTTTGACCCCGATTTTATATATGAGGTTTAATTAAACTTCGACACGGTTGATTGATTAATTAATTTTAGGTATAATTTATATAGATTTTGTT
>CP070692.1:4505582-4507740 GCA_020353215.1 Deltaproteobacteria bacterium | reverse complement strand
GGGTAGATGACGCGGGCCCAGCGGTCGATCGTGCGCGAGAGCGACGGGTTACCGCCCTTGGCTGTCTTTGCGGTCACGATCGCTTCGCCAAAGGCCAAGAATACGAGCAGAGTCGAGCCCAACACGAACTGGTCCGCTCGTGTAAGATATGACACCCGCGGCAGAAGGTACCCGAGGCTGAACAGAAATGCTATCAGCGTAAATATTGAGGCAGTAGAAACGGCAACCTGGGCCCCTAGCGATGCTGGATCAATCCAGAACACGCTTCCTGCCATAAAGACAATTAACGTCAAGGGAACCAGTACCTTCCACATGTAGAAGCCAACATGGCGCTGAGCCACGAGCTGGTAGTTAAGGCGCGAAAGCCTGCGGTCCTGCGGAGCGATGTACTCGGCACTGACCCGGCCCTCACCCGTTTCGATCGACCATCCGGCCACGGAGAACGTCTCGACCCGACCCGTCCTGTATTCGTCCATGACAAATGCAACCTGGTCAGGGCCGTAGCGGAACGAGGCGACGTTGATGGGCAGTACCTGACTGTCGAAGGGGAAATCCCTGAGGTCGACGGGGGAGGATAGCTCGCCGAAGAGCCGTTGCCTATAAATGACGTTGCCCTTGGCGTCAACCCTTACGAGGTCCTCATAGTATTTCTTGAGGTTGCGCTGATTGATGATGTCCGCATGGGGATGCCAGATCTCACCGAGCCGTAGGCTTCGCTCAGCCACAGAGCTGCCAAGCGTCTCGGCAGAGAGCCGTGGGTCGTGCCACCGCAAGGTGAAATGCAGGTCAGCCGTGAACGTCTGTCTCGCGTCGTCGATCTCCATAACGTCGATCACGTAAATCCCGACTGAGACCTCCGTGGGCACGCCTTGGGAATCAGGGCAGGTAGTCGCAACGCGCAGTGGAATTGTAGGGCCGTATGCAGTTCCTGTGTTGGGGAGCACCTCAGCGGCCAATGCGGTTACAACGAGCGTAGGCAGGAGTAGAGAAGCGGAAATGAGTATCTTAATCCATTTTGTCTTATTCTTCATTCCCACTAAACACTGCCTGCCACTCTTCACGGCTCATACGCTCTTTCATTTTAAAGCGAATCTCCAGAAGCTTTTCCTGAGAATTGATCCTTCTGCCATTGAGTTCATCGAGCACATTCTCAAGATCTTCGCGCCTAGAGTTATGATTCCGATTAAGTTTTGCAAGAGTCTTGCTTGACTTCTTAAGCTGCTTGTTGAAATCTTTTAATTCCTTCTCCATATCGTCTACAAGCCATTTTATCTCTTTTTGGCGTTCGGGCTCTGAAATGCTCTCTTTTACCAGGCCACCTAGCGTATCAATAAATTCTTTCCCCGGCAAATCGCCTAAAAACCCTAAGATTAAGAAACTAAATATAAGTCCGATTAACATTTTTTATACCTCCACATCATTGGTTATCCAAAAGTGTCCGACGCAGACCCTTGGAAAGAGCCTTTTCCTCCGACTTGGCAAGGGATTTCCATTCGTCCGGTGTCGTCAGTTCCTTCATCTTTAAATACGATGTTAGAATCTCACGCTGTTTCCCTTTTCTGGTCGTATTGTACTCATCCAACATCTTGTCGAAATCCTCCCGAGTTGCGTCATAATTTACATTGAGCGTGCGCATATCACTGCCAAATTTACGCACCGTCCGGTTCAGTTCAGCGAGGTCCTGCTGCAACGCGTCCACCAACACTAGTAATTGCTCAACCCTCTTCGGATCCTGGATCTTTCCTATGTATATCCTCATCTCCTCCAGTACCCGCTGCCTCGATTCCTCCTTACTGACGGGTTGGTGTGAACATCCATTCATCAGCAGGATAAGCCCCAAGACAACAAATACTTTAACGAATTTGAAAAATCTTATGGCCTTCATCACAATAGCGCCTGTAGATCTTTTTTACTATCAACAATCTTGTATCGCTGCCACAAACGTGTAATCTAGAGCATGTGTCTGTAACGTGAGTGCTTCGGGTTTCGCAAGCAGCGCGAAACCCGAAGTCAGCCCAAATCATATTTAGAATTATTGACAAGAAATATTAGGGTGTCACGATATTGAACCAGAATGGAAAGGTGTCGAGGAGGCTCAGAGACTCTCCGAACGCTTCCTTCTTCCCCGTGATCTTGACGTCGCCCGACTTGATCTTCT
>CP070692.1:4503317-4505482 GCA_020353215.1 Deltaproteobacteria bacterium | reverse complement strand
CCTGTTCTCCGCCAAAATACTTTCGATCCGGTCCTGAATTTTGAATTTTTCTTGTTTCTCCTGGATTCTCGGCTTGAGCTGTCGCATCTCAGTTACCTCTCAAGAAAGCACAAACTAGGTTGCCAAAGGGTAGACCGCTGCCAGACAAACCTGCACTCAGTTCCCGTGTGGACGCACTATCACGTCATGACGGGCCAAACTGGAGACCGGAAGGAAACGGCAGTATGTACAGACACGTGACGCCGGGAAAATAAAAAACCTCCCGACCAAGGCGAGAGGGCCAAATGGGATTTCCTTCTCAGGGGAAAAAGCCTTCCCGTCTCGGTCCAGCACCATGGATCCAAGCGGTTTGCCTCACACAAGGGGAATTCTTATTCGAATGACTTTCTGCACCATAATATAATCGGCAGGTTTTGTCAAATGCTGAAAGCGGCACCAGGCCTCAACAAAACAGGTTATCCTTGCTTTTCGGCTCTTCTCCCATTCGGACCGACGGTACATTCACACCTGATGATAGCGAAAACAATCAACTACATGATCATTTACCATGCCCACAGCCTGCATGAAGGCATAACAAATTACCGGTCCGACGAATTTGAATCCACGTCTTTTCAGATCACTGCTCAATTTTATGGATTCCTGGGTCTTGGCGGGAATCTCCTCTTCAGTCTTCCATCCATTCTTCAACGCCTTTCCACCCACAAAGTCCCATAGATATGCGTCAAAACTACCGAATTCTTGTTGAACAGCCAGAAAAGACTTTGCATTTTGAACCGCTGCCTCGATTTTGAGTTTGTTTCGGACGAGACTTCTATTAGAGAGCAATTCCCTGATTCTGTTCGCTTCGTATCCTGCTACCGCTTGGGGATTGAAAGCATCAAACGCCTTTCTATAGTGTTGACGCTTCCTGAGGACGGTCAACCAGCTGAGCCCCGCCTGAACTCCCTCCAATATGAGAAATTCGAAAAGCACTCGATCGTCATGCACGGGTTTACCCCACTCAGTATCATGGTATTCGATGTAGAGCGGATCCGTGTCAGCCCACTTGCATCTTCTCGCCATCTCAGTCCCTTCTTTCCTCTTGTGTGTGCGTTTTTCTTCTGCTATTCAGGGTTGTCAAATCCAATCCCCTGGAAGTCCGATGAATCCTGCGATGAAAGCACCAATCTACCGGAATCAACCTCTGGCCGGCGCTCTGGCCGTATTGGCTGCTTCCTTCCTCTTTTCGGTGTTGGGGGCACTTGTGAAGGTTGTTTCCCCTTCACTCACCAACGAGATGGTTGTCTTCTTTCGCAACCTGTGTGCCCTCATTTTTATTCTGCCATGGATCTTGTATAGCCGCCCCCCGGGGGGAGTCAGAACAGCATATTTCCCACTCCACCTGGTGCGCAGCATGGCAGGGCTGGCAGCAATGTATTGTTTCTTCTATGCGATCGCTCACCTGCGACTGTCAGAAGCCTTTCTTCTCGCTGCCACCGGCCCCCTGTTTATCCCGGTAATGGCCTATCTCTGGATCCGGGAGCCCGTCTCGCAGAAGGTGCGGGGCGCAATACTTATCGGATTCATCGGTATTGTGCTAATTCTCAAGCCGGGACTGGGACTCTTTCAGCCAGTGGCAGTTGTGGGTTTGGGGGCGGGAGTTCTTGCAGCCCTTGCCATGGTAAGCATCCGACGCATGTCTGCTTCGGAACCCGCCATCCGGATCGTATTCTATTTCACTTTCCTGGGCACCGTGACTTCCGCGGTGCCACTGGTTTGGTCCTGGCGGTCACCACAACCGGCAGTCTGGTTGCTGCTCATTCTCATGGGCTTGCTGGCCGCAATTGGACAATTCCTGCTCACCAAAGGGTACAGCCTTGCTCCGGCAGCCCAGGTTGGGCCATTTACGTATGGCAATGTGGTGTTTGCCGCCTTCCTCGGCTGGATATTCTGGGGTGAAACTCTCGATTTGTTTACATGGGCTGGCGCTTTCCTGATCTGTATTGCTGGCATTATCACCGCTTACCGGACTGAAACGTACGCACTGGTGGGCACCACTGTGAAAACCCACACCCCTGCTGACGATTCCAGCCAGGAAACCACATAGAGCATGGAACGCGACGCCGGGAGTCATGAAGTCTCAGCGAATGTGCGTCTAACCGCTCCGATCCGTCCGGACGGTTTGC
>CP070692.1:4501039-4503217 GCA_020353215.1 Deltaproteobacteria bacterium | reverse complement strand
TCTGATTCACTGAAGGGAGGGTTGTTCAATGCCAACAATGAGTTTTGCCCAGGCTTTAAATGATGCCCATAGAGTCGAAATGGCGCGAGATTCGAACATCTATGTCGCCGGAGAGGACGTGGGCGTCTATGGAGGTATCTTCGGCGTAACTCAAGGACTGCTGGATCAGTTTGGTGAAGAAAGAGTCCGTGATACACCCATTACCGAGAGCGCCATCATTGGAACTGCAGTGGGTGCGGCAGCAGCCGGGCTACGACCGGTGGTCGAATTGATGTTTGTAGACTTCATCGGGGTCGCTTTGGATCAACTTTACAACCAAGCAGCTAAAATGAAATATATGTTCGGTGGTAAAGCAAGAATTCCCATGGTAATGAGGGCCACCTGCGGTGCAGGAATAGGCGCTGCTGCCCAGCATTCCCAGTGTCTGGAAGCATGGTTCATGCATGTGCCCGGTCTCAAGGTGGTGATGCCCAGCACCCCTTACGATGCCAAGGGTTTGTTGATCTCCTCCATTCGCGACGATAATCCTGTGGTCTTCCTGGAGCACAAGATGCTCTATGGAGTGGAAGGTGAGGTGGACGAAGGGGAATACAGTGTACCTTTGGGGAAGGCCGACATAAAACGGGAGGGAAACGACGTTACAGTCGTGGCTACAGCGCAAATGGTCCATTTTGCTCTGAGTGCGGCAGACAAACTTTCCTCTGACGGGGTCAGCGTGGAAGTTGTCGATCCCCGCACCCTTTCGCCGCTGGATGAAGAGACCATCCTGGAATCCGTCCGCAAGACGCACCGTCTGGTGATCGTCCACGAAGAAGTGAAGTTTGCCGGTTCAGGCGCGGAGATCGCAGCCATAGTAGCCGAAAAGGCGTTCGATTACTTGGATGCTCCAATCCTTCGCGTAGCCGCACCTTTTGCCCCGGTCCCCTTCTCTCCTTCACTGGAGATAGAATTCATCCCCAGTGAAGGCCAGATCATTGAGGCGGTGAAAACGGTAACGGGTGGATAATAGCAATCGAACTGGGAAACAAAACGTTTAGACGAGTATTGAATCCCAGGGCGCCCTGTTTTGGACGACTTTTGATTCGCCCCCATCCTGTACCCGGAATAAAGATACCCGGACGGGATGGGGGCAAGTGCGAGTGGTCTCGAAATCATGTCCACAGATGGTTGCTGAGTATTTTTGGAATAAATTGATCTGACTAGTTGTAAAGACTCACAAGCGGAACATTTCCATTGCGCAATATGGAGGGGCATTACCTTGGTACTTGTGGGGATCATTGCCAATCCGGCATCGGGAAAGGATATTCGCCGACTGGTAGCCTATGGAAGTGTATTCGACAATCAGGAGAAAGTCCGTATTGTGCGTCGGGTTCTCCTTGGTCTGGCGGCTGCGGGAGTGGACCGGATCTGCTATATGCCTGACTATTTCGGCATCGTAGACCGGGCCTTGAGCCAGGTTGAAAGAAATGTGCGCGCTTACGTCCTCTCGGATTTTCGGATGCAAGGCAATCAGGAAGACTCGATTCAGGCAGCCCGGCTTATGGAAGAGCAAGGTGCTGCCTGTCTCGTAACCCTAGGCGGAGACGGAACTAATCGGGCTGTTGCCAAAGGGAACGGTTCAGTTCCCATCATTCCCATTTCGACAGGGACCAACAATGTTTTCCCTTCGATGATCGAGGGAACCATAGGAGGTCTGGCAGCAGGTTTGGTCGCCAGGAAGCTGGTGTCCATTGAGGAGAGCACATTTTCGCATACGAAACTCGAGGTAATTTTGGATCGCGAGGTCGTGGATCTGGCCTTGGTGGATGCGGTGGTCTACGACGATGTTTTCGTAGCCTCACGAGCCATATGGGATATGACCAAGGTTCGGCAAATCTTTTTGAACAGGGCTGAACCAGACAATATTGGGCTTTCTTCTATTGGCGGCTTACTTCAACCGATACGACCGGAAGAACCTCTAGGACTCTGCCTGGAACTGGGGAATCATGGCAGACCCGTTACCGCGCCGGTGGCACCGGGCATCATAACCACGGTATTAGTAAAAAAGCAGAATACTATGGACCTGGGTGAAGAGCTGGAAGTCCTGCACACACCCTCCGTTCTGGCTCTGGACGGAGAGAGGGAAGTAGAAATCCGAAAGGGACAACAGGTGGCAATTCGACTTGTGCCTGATGGCCC
>CP070692.1:4498752-4500939 GCA_020353215.1 Deltaproteobacteria bacterium | reverse complement strand
CACTTGTCGTTGCAAACACACAGATCATCCCTGTTTTCCCAGGAACCTTCTCCACCAGCCGCATCTTGCCGGTTTCGACCATGAGCACGCAGAGATAGTAGTGAAACGCATCGCGCACCGGCGCGGGTTGCGCGTCGAGTGGGTACGAATCGGCCGCGAGTTCAGGAGGGGGTGTGCACATTTATTAGTCTTGAGTTTGCAGATACTCCTTAGCATACTCGATGAACTTGTCTCGATTCCGGTCAATCTTCACACCAACGAAGTGAAAGTTTCCACTGCCGATGAGCCAAAACACTTGGTCAACATTATATGGCGTAACACCGACGTTTCTGGCAACCCGCAGAACTGCCCTGAAAATCTGGTAGTCATCTTCTGACGAACACAACCCAAGCGCTACAAAGATCTTCTTTAGATGAACATCCGGTTTGGCGAAATTGGAGTAACCCAGCACCATGAGGAAATCACAGGCCACAGGAAAGCCGAACCCATCAATTTCATAGCTCAGGAGCATCGGAAGGGCGGGGCGCACTCTATCATCTTGGTCAAAAAGGTCAACCCACTCATAGAAATCCGACGCATCTTTGAATTGCGCCAAGAACTCCGCACCAGACGTGATGGTCTTACAGAACCGGGGCCATAGACTCCTTGGGCTGCGGCGGATTTTTCCCTGGGGTCTTAACTGAGTAATGATGTCTCCTAGCACTGCCTCCCAATTGCTGCCATATTTCTCCATTACCGCCGTTGGCTCAAATCCACCTAGCACTGCATCTAGCTTGTCTATACCGCCGATAGCTTGCCCAATAACGTTGGGACTCATATTTGGGCTTTGAGCCGACCCTAAGAGGTGCCTGTAGATGCCAGCCAATGTGCTGTCTGGACGTTCGTCTCCTGAATGAGATAGATGCTCTTCCAGCGTTTCCGGTGTGACAACTCCCAAATCTAACACGAACTCTTTTCCAAGTGCATAGACTTTTCGGTCTCGTTGGGCTTGGACGGTTTCCATGGGTGCCTCTTTTCTCGCTTAACTCAGTATACAATATCACCAGTTTTCAAAATCTTAGTGGTTTCCACCGTAATGCTGCTTGTAGTTATATCCCTGAAAGTGAGTGCTTCAGCGCTCGTTCCAAACGTATCATCCTATCTATCATGTCCTCTTGAATCTGATCCCAGGAATCGGTATCTCTAAGACCGCCAATGCTGCAGATGGATGTTATCTTGCAAACTCGTCTGCCTTCAACTTGGTCCCAAATCAGAGGTTCCCCAAATTGCGCTTCTATAGTCTCTCGGTCGCCGAGGATATTTTCATATATTGCATCTGTCTCGTCTTTTCTGTCTGGGCCAAGATCAATAAAGAGTACTACTGAACCCTCATTCATCCTGATACAGTAGCCCCAGCTCATTCCAGCTTTCCCAGCTCCAGCCACAACCCAAGAATCCTTGCTCGGTGAGATATTCGCGTGAAGTGGGGTTCTACTCCTCGCCTTTTCCAAGAGTTGTTCCCAGAAGTCCAACCTCTTTAGGTGCCTTTCAGCCAACTTCTCCTTTTCTACGCCTCGTTGTTTCGCCTCCTGGCTAGGGCTACTGACTGCCGTGAAAAGAGGGGCGGGCTCCGAATCGCCAATTCTATAAGCTTCTACTTTCACTAAGAAAAATGAGGTATCACGCGGTGAGATTTCGTTAAACCAATTGACTGCGGTTACGTGTTCTGGTCTGGGCGCACTGGCTATCCAAATGGCTGCCTTTGCTTCAAGGTTAGACAGATATGTCACGAGTTTTCCTAGATGATCGTGGTCAGTTGTCTCAAGTTGATTTTCGATTACTACGGTTGCACCATCTGGCCCTTCAGCAAAGATGTCGGCTGAGAACGTCCCCACGGACTTTTCCCGCTCCAACGGTGACAACTCAAAACCGATGTGTTCTGATAGTATATCCAGATTCTTCTCAAGCCAGGTTGTGAAATCCCTGTCTTCTTTTTCCCAAATCTCTCTAAGAGCCACACGCTCCAGTCTGCCTACCATGATGACCCCCTTTCGTGTGGTAAGTGATTGTGTTCACGAGGTCCACTTCCAGTATACCACACCTGCATCCCGCTTTCAATCCCCAAAATCGGTCTCCCACCGTGACTGGGGATAGGTCATGGTAGACTCCCCTCTTTTTGCCTAAGACCACAAGCGAAGGAGTAATCGC
>CP070692.1:4496452-4498652 GCA_020353215.1 Deltaproteobacteria bacterium | reverse complement strand
TCGGCCACGGCCCGGGCCTCGTCTGCCGCAACATACTGTTTCTGAACATAGTTGAGGTCGCCGGTCCGGGCCTCACTAAGATCATGAAGCAGGCACATTTGAAGCACCTTGAGTTGATCCAGGCCTGGAGCTATCTGTGCTAAAACATACCCAATGAAGGTCGTAAGGAAGCCATGTTCAGCGACTGATTCGCCACCAACCCCCAAGAAGTGAAACCCAGAGCGTGGAAGCTTTTTCAAGATTCTCGCTTCAAACAGCAGATTGGCGATGGCTTTCATGATGTTCCGAGTCGCCTTCGGCTCACGGCCATTTTCTGTTCGATCTTACGTCAATTGAACCACAAGCTCAATTAGTAGTTCTCAGCAACCAGTTGTCAGGGACCAGCCAAGAGAATCAAATCGGGCGTCCCGGCTATTACAAGTCATTGGTGAAAGTCCGTCAATAAGGCTTTTGCATCCCTATTTTCTATACAATAGGGCCAATGAACGCAACCGTAAATTGACTTGACACCTCGCAGGACGTTATGTAACGTCCACCGAGCGTCAACCCCGGAGCCGTTTTGGCCCAAGCGTTGCGTGTTGCCTCGGATTTCTGGTCTTGAAAGGTTTGGGATTTGTTCATGAAACCCCTTTGATGGACTGAATAACGACTATGCCCGTGTTTACTAGCAGTGATATTGTCCAGATGATTCTCAACGCTGGACTCATGGTTCGTTTTGTTCTGTTACTTCTCTTGTTCTTCTCGGTTACCTCATGGGCCATTATATTCTACAAATATCGGCTCATAGGTAAGGCCAGGAAGGAATCGGCTTATTTTCTCGACCTCTTTTGGAACAGGCAAAGCCTTTCCAAGGCTTTTGCAGCCTCCAAACAACTGCGGTATAGCCCTCTGGCGCGGGTATTTCGTATCGCCTATCTTGAGCTCAAGAAAGTCAATACCTCCCAATTATCATCAGGAGAGGGTGAAAAAGGAGGGGGCACCACGTTAAACCAAGATGTGGCGGCTGTTGACAATATCAAACGGGCCCTTCGACGAGCCGCCAACGTGGAACTCACGGGCTTGAACAGGGCCCTATCGTTTCTGGCAACGACCGGCAATACCACCCCTTTCATTGGGCTTTTCGGGACGGTGTGGGGGATCATGAATTCCTTTCGCGGCATTGGTCTTCGGGGGTCTGCCAGTTTGGCTGTTGTGGCACCAGGAATCTCTGAAGCGCTCATCGCCACGGCTGCAGGCTTGGCCGCTGCGATACCGGCAGTTGTGGCCTACAATTATTTTAATAGCAAGGTACGCGTCCTGGAATCTGAGATGCATAATTTCTCGGCTGATTTCTTAAACTTGGTCGAACGAGAATTAATCATACGTAAGGGGAAATAGGGGAATGGCGATGGGAAGCGGCAACAGCCGCTTGATGTCAGATATCAACGTCACACCCTTGGTCGATGTGATGTTGGTCCTCCTCATCATTTTCATGGTCACAGCCCCCATGATGATGCAAGGGGTAAACGTGTCATTGCCCCAGACCACCTCCAAGCCTCTGCCGGCAGAAAAGGATCATCTGGTCATCTCGATAGACCGGAGCCAACAGATTTATATCAATGACTATCAGGTGGCCCTGGAATCCCTTCAAGGGAAGATGGAAAAGATCTTGCAGGGCCGTCCGGACCAGAAGGTTTACCTGCGGGCAGACAAGAGCGTGCCTTATGGGGTCGTGGTGCGTGTGATCTCTGAGGTAAAGCTGGCGGGGGTGGAAAAGCTCGGGATGGTCACAGAACCCTTGAAAGAGACAGACAAAAAGAGATAATGTGTACGGGTATTGACGTCCCAAGCCCTCCTTCCATGTTGGACCGCGGCTTATCATCCACGCCAGATCGTGAGCAACGCGGGTTGAGCTCATGGTTGCCTATCCAGAAGTCCTGACCCAGGGCGTTTACACAGACCGAGCATGGATCGGGATGATTGCCCTTTCCCTTCTTTGCCACGTCCTTCTTCTCTCAGGGGTTGTTCTGTTGCCAGAGTTAGAATTCACCCGTCCTCATATACCGTCTGCCGTTGAGGTGGACCTGGTGAGCCTCCCGCAGGGCGCGCCACAGGTTCAGCCAGGGGTCGTGGCCCAGAGAATGGAGCCGAAACCACCACCAGTTGAACGGGTTAAGGTGGCTGAGACGACCAAACCAGAAAGGGCTGAGCCTGAAGATGA
>CP070692.1:4494131-4496352 GCA_020353215.1 Deltaproteobacteria bacterium | reverse complement strand
TCCTCCGGTATGCTTTATGGACAAGTCTTACTAACTCCCCTTTAGGCAACTGCGGGGTCTCAACGAGTGGGTGGGGGTTATTGAGGGAGAAGAAATAGTTGTCCCAGTTTCTCGCCTCCTTGGTGAGGTATCCCTTCCCTTCACAATATTCCCGCACCTCCGTACCCGGGAAAGGCACAAGATTAACAATGGCCATACTGTCCAGCGGAAGGCCGAAGAAAAATTCGAGTGATTCTGCAACGTTTTCAACTGTCTCGCCCGGATAGCCGATAATGCAATTAGCACCGACAAGAAACCCCATTGACTTCGCCAGCAGTATGTTCTGTCTCGCCTTGTCCAAATCCAGACTCTTCTTCATCTTCGTAAGCGTTGTTGTGCACCCCGATTCAATTCCGAACGACAGGGAATAGACGCGAGCCCTCTTCATCGCCCTCAAAATCTCCCTGTCCACCATATCAGCGCGAATGCCGTTGGCGAATTTCAGGTAGATTGCTGGTCTGAAGGCTGCTATTCGCTCAAGGATTTCGAGAGCCCGGTCGCGTTGAATCGTAAAGTTGTCATCCTCGAAATAAAGCTCGTCAATGCCATAGGTGTCCACGAGGAAGCGCACCTCTGCCATCACCGATTCAATACTGCGGTTGCGTATCTTCTTACCCATCACCCGGCAACAAAATGTGCATCTGTGAGGACAGCCTCGAGCAGACATCATAGGCAAGATTCTCTTGCCCCGCCTGAAGAGACCGTGGGCCTGGGTGCCGGAAAAATACGTAACTAAGTTCATCCGATTAAACGCGGGCCACGGCAGGGCATCCAGATCCTCGGCCGAAAGGAACGGGGCTCTCTCGGTTAAAACGATTTCATGATCTGCCTCAAATGCGAGATTTCTTACCTCCCTCAAAGAGGCAGGTGAAATCGCCCGGTCTCTGAGCCTTCTGCAAAGGTCAAGGAAGGTCTTCTCACTCTCACCCACAAGCACATAGTCTACCGAGGGCTCAATCGCGACCTCTCCGGGAAGGCTGGACGGGTGTGGTCCACCAAAGACAATGCGAACGTCGGGAAGAATCTCTTTAATCCTTGCAGACGCACGAAGCCCATCCAAATAGCCAGGTGTTACTGCACTCACTCCGACAACTTCCGGGTTAAATGCCAAAAGCTTCTGAAAGGCGTGTCTATCAATCCTGGCGTCAAAGAGCTTCGCCTTGAAGCCGTTCTGTTCCATAACTGCTATCAGGTACAGAGGTCCCAGCGCTGGGGTTGTGTTTTCATCGGATATGTATGGGACATACAAGCCGACTCTCACGCCTTCCCTCCTATGGCCACAATTGACAAAAGAGGTGCCCAGCCGCGCCCTAGTGGCGTTGTGCCCAGCACTCTATCAAGGGCGGGGGTAAGGCCGAACCAATGAAACTTGGTTTCCACCGAGAATCCTGCCCTTTGAAACGACCGAATTAGATCCAACGAATCTATCCCGTTTTCCTGCCATTCAGTTAGATTATATAATTCTTGGGTTATCTCATCGCTGGCTTTTCGATACTTTGACTCAGCATTGTGAAATCTCCTATACAACAGAAGCAGCGGGCGGAACCGTCTGCTGAAAGAAACATCCAAATCGTGATCAGAGTAAAATACGCCCCCCGGCTTGAGCACTCTAGCCACTTCGGAAACTAAACCCTCAAAGGCATAGAGATGATGCAGCACCGCAAAACAAGTGATCACATCAAAACTTTTGTCGGCAAAAGGGAGCCCGCCCACGTCTGCTGTCACTCCGAAGTCAAAAGCATTTCGATTGGCGACAAGGATCCTCGATGACAAGTCTATCCCGACCCTCAGGACGAACAACCCTCCGGCGCAACGGGTCACAAGGCCACTGCCTGTCCCAATGTCCAAAAGAGAACCTCCAGGCGCTCGTTTGCGGATAACAGTTAGATTCATGCGAAGCCAAGTCTCCAACGTCGAGGAGCGGCGTCCGTCTATCTCCTCGTACTGGTCAGCCACCGCATCATAGAACTGCCGATTTGCGGCCTTCACATGGTTTTCGGTTACTTTCAATCGTTCCATGGCTCATGACCACGGCAAGCTATTTTCATCTTACCAGTCCCTCCCGACGGTAGAAGTGCCACGCGCGATCAACACTGTCACGAAATGAATACCTTGGACTCCAGCCAAGTTCTTGCTCCGCCCGCGTGTTAGAATAGTATTTGAACGCAAACATATCCCCCAC
>CP070692.1:4491790-4494031 GCA_020353215.1 Deltaproteobacteria bacterium | reverse complement strand
GATCACACATACATATTTTGCATCTTTTGCCAGTTCGCCTACGGTCCTCATGTTCCTGAGGCTTGAAATGTGACAAAGATGCTTTTCGTGATCCGGATGAAGATCGGTTAATTCGAATGCCTTGTCTTTCTCATCGCTCATGTCTAAATCCTCAATAATTGATCGGTTTCCCCATACAACGTTAGGTTCATTAATAACAATATTAGGATTGCTACTTTTAAGTGTCAAAGAAGATTCATATCATAATGGGGATACCCATTATTAATGTCGCTTGTTCCGAAAATGCAGTCGAAGGTCAAAAGTCTAACCCGACTTTGACAACTCAGGTCGAAAATCAGAAAAATTAACAATTATTGTCCTCGCAAGTCCTTACAAATCAACAAACGTGTCTTTCAAAATGAGCAAAAAGCGGGTGTAGTGAAGACCTACCCCCTTGCAGCAACTTTCTATATATAGACAATATCCGCATGTTCTTGCGGATGACCCGGCGAAAAAAAGACGGTAAAGAACACCGCTACTGGAGCATTGTTGAAAACCACCGAATCTCCGGTGGAAGGGTGGTACAGAAGCATGTTCTCTATCTGGGTGAAATTAATGACAGTCAGAGAGAAGCTTGGTGGCGTTCGATCGAGATTCTTGAAAAAGGCCAGCGAACGCCACGCAAGGTTTCGCTGTTTCCTGAAGATCGTCAAGTGCAATCGGATGAACACGACATCATTCATGTTCACGTAAACCGGATGAGGCTGGAGCGTCCGCGGCAATGGGGAGCTTGCTGGATGGTTCTACAGCTTTGGGATCAATTGCATTTGGATCATTACTGGGCCGAGAAGCTGCCACCGAGCCGGCAAGGAACTCGATGGTTGAACTTCCTGAAGATTCTCGTCTCATATCAGCTGATCGAGCCCGGGAGTGAATGGAAATTACATCGTGAGTGGTATGGCAAGACTGCTATAGGGAATCTACTGGGGGAAGAAGATGTCGTCCCCTATCAAAACCTCTATCGGTGCCTGGACAAGCTACTTGTACATAAAGAAGGCCTATTCTGTTTTCTGAAACAACAGTGGCAGGATCTTTTTCATGTTGGATTTGATGTGCTGCTGTACGACCTGACCAGCACGTATTTCGAAAGTGATCCGCCAGGCACGGGGAAGCGCCGGTACGGCTATAGTCGAGACAAAAGATCCGATTGCGTCCAAGTAATTATCGCTTTGGTCGTAACCCCAGAGGGATTCCCACTTTCTTACGAAGTGATGCCAGGAAACACAAGCGATCGGACAACGCTACGACAGTTTCTTGACAAGATTGAGCGTCAGCATGGCAAGGCTCGCCGCGTATGGATCATGGATCGTGGTATTCCAACCGAAGAAGTCCTGACCGAAATGCGACAGTCGGAAGTGCCGATCCATTATCTGGTGGGCACGCCAAAAGGTCGACTGAACAAACTGGAAAAGCAGTTGCTACCCCTTCCTTGGGAAAAGGTGCGGGATAGCCTAAGTGTAAAGCTACTCAATCAGGATAATGAACTTTACGTATTGGCGCACAGTACAAGTCGAGAAGCGAAAGAACGGGGTATACGGCGTCGCCGCCTAAAACGATACTGGAACAGACTTAGAGAACTCAGTGGTCAGAAGCTGGATCGTGACCGACTGCTGATGAAAATCGGGGCGGCCAAAAAGGAAGCCGGCAATGCTGCTCGGCTGGTGGAAATATCGTTACCAAAGCCGCATGAACCAGTTACCCCAGAAACTTTCCGTTTCCGATTGTGTAAAGACAGACTTCGAGAGGTTCGTAGACGGGAAGGACAATATCTTTTGCGCTCGAATCTTACTTCAGAAGATCCTGCTACATTATGGAAGTACTACGTGCTCTTAGTGGAAGTAGAGCAAGCCTTTAAAACTCTAAAGATGGATCTTTCATTGCGCCCTATCCATCATCAAAAAGACGAGCGTATCGAGGCGCATATTTTTGTGGCTTTCCTGGCGTACTGTCTTCATGTCACATTGCGGCAGCGTTTGAAGGCCCTGGCGCCTGGGCTGACGGTGCGGTCTGTACTTGAAACGTTTGCACCAATCCAACTGGTTGATGTTCATCTTCCTACGACCGATGGCCGAGAACTATTGCTTCCAAGGTATACGGAGCCAAACAAAGAGCAGCTCTTATTGCTTTCTCGATTGAAGCTGAGATTACCCACACAACCGAAGCCAAAACTCCTTGAAAAGAAACCGCAAATGGGTGAACTGA
>CP070692.1:4489447-4491690 GCA_020353215.1 Deltaproteobacteria bacterium | reverse complement strand
ACAATCTATTGCCCGAAAGGTCAAACTTTGATAAGTCCCCGCAGGGCGGGAGGGCTTACTCACGATTTATTATAATGATATCAGACGTTTATTCGGCCACAAATTGTGGCCGGTTCTATTTAGGACATATCTTGGACTTTTTTGCGAGGGGCTCTTGTAGGGTAGGCCCTGTGTGGCCAGTAGGCCATTCAGGAAATCTTCGTAGGGAACAATTGCTTGATACACCCTGCGCCATTCGCTCTGCATCCTTTAAACAAAAAGGGGAACGTGGGTAAAGTTCTCCACATCCACCAGTCCCTGATCTGTGAGCTTCAGCTTCGGTATGACGGGAAGAGCCAGAAATGACAGGGCCATGAAGGGATGTTCAACCGTGGCACCGAGTTCGTGAGCAGCCTGGTTCACTTTTATCTTCGCGGCTACCACCTCTTCCAGAGGAGATGTGGACATCAGACCGGCGACAGGCAGGGGCAGTTTGGCCCGTACCTGCCCGTCGTTCACCACCACCAGACCTCCCCCCAGCTTTCTCAGAACATTGGCCGCCACTGCCATGTCGGAGTCGTTGGCGCCAACCACCACCAGATTGTGAGAATCATGGGCGACGGTTGAGGCCAGGGCGCCTCGACGAAAGCCGAAACCGCGGACAAATCCCACCCCCCTGCGGCCGCTGCCACGGTGCCGTTCGATGACCGCCAGTTTCAGCAGGTCTTTATCCGGCTGGCTGACAGCCTCACCCCCGCGCTCTGGTACCGCCACAATCTCCTCACCTGTAATCAGGCTATCCGCGGCGAGACGGATCACCCTTACGTTTCTCCCCTCCACCCGAATGCGAAAGTCTTCTTCTTTCACCTCTCGTAGATTCATGGAGATCAATTGAGTCTCGCACTTGCCCTGTTTCTCAGTTGGCAGCCATCGACCCTTTTCTGCGACCAACGTTCCCTTCTTGTACACTTGCTCGACTTCCAGCGGTTGCAACGAGCGGAGCACCACTATATCCGCCTGGTAACCCGGCCCAATACCACCCAAAGATCGCAGCCGGAAGTAACCTGCCGGGTTGCACGTGGCCAGCTGGATCGCTGTCACCGGATCCAGGCCCAAATCCATCGCCCGGTTCAAGATTCGATTCATGTGACCGTTTTCCAGAAGATCTTCCGGGTGGCAGTCGTCACTGACCAACATACACCGGCCCGCGGTCCGCGAATTTACCAACGGCGCCAGTGTTTCCAGGTCCCGCGCTTGACTCCCTTCCCGAAGCATGATGTGCATACCCTTGGCAAGCTTTTCATTGGCCTCCTCCAACTGGGTACATTCGTGATCCGAGCCGATTCCTGCGCTGAGATAAGCATCCAGTTCAGCTCCCCCAAGCCCGGGGGAGTGTCCATCAATAATCTTGTGACGGAAGCGCTCGAGCTTGTCGAGAATTCCCACCTCTCCATGCACAACGCCGGGGAAATTCATCACCTCAGCAAGCCCTAAGACCCTGGGTTGGGTGGTTAATGGTTCAAGGTCTCCACCGCTCAGTTCTGCGCCCGACGTCTCCAAGGGAGTGGCCGGAACACAGGAGGGGGCCATATAGAAGACCTCCAGTCCAATAGCCTCACTCGCCTCCAGCATGAACCGAATGCCCTGCATACCTGCAACATTGGCAATCTCATGAGGATCTGCAATCACGGCTGTCGTACCGTGTGGCACCACGGCTCTGGCAAATTCTCCCGGCACCAGCAGGCTGCTTTCCAGATGTACGTGGCCGTCGATAAACCCCGGAGCGAGAATAGCGGTGTCCACATCTGCCACCTCACGTGCCGGTCGATCTCCGAATCCCACCACGATCCCGTCGAAAACCGCCACTGATGTTGGGGTCAGCTCCCCGTTGAATACATTGACCACCCTTCCCCCACGGAAAAGGAGATCAACAGGCCTCTCTCCCCTTGCCGCCTCAAGCCTCTTAGCCAATCGCTCCTGCCAATCCGTCATCTCTTTCTCCTTGAGCCAACCTTACCCCAGCCAAACCTCATGATAAATTGCACCAAAACGGCATGTAAATCTTGCCAGGACTTTCCCCAAAAAAGTCCTTAGCGACCCAGGCTACGGGAAGGCTACTCCACAACGAGCCATTCGCGCCAGCATATGCGCTTCGCGCACGGCGAGACGTGCGGGAAATGAAGTCAGGCGAGAAACAAGTGAATCTATGTCCAAATTGTTACCTCTCTCGCGTTTCTCGCCTTTCACGCCCTTCTCGCGCTGAG
>CP070692.1:4487103-4489347 GCA_020353215.1 Deltaproteobacteria bacterium | reverse complement strand
GGCAATTCTATTAGAACCTGTCTTTACGACAGCCACCTTCAGGTGGCTCATGGCTTTATGACCGCTTTGAGCGGTTCACCATCAATCCTCCGGCTTTGCCGGAGGTCACTGAATGGGCTGATTGGCAGAGTCAGGAAATCAGCCCGCAGCGTAACCAGTCTTCTGTTTCAGGTTGACAATGATGGTATCAACGCCATCTTCAATAGAAGTTTTTCCCACATCAACTATCAGATCGTAGAGATTCGCGTCCTTCCAGTCCTCATTGAAATAATGTTTGATTAAGCTTTTTGCATCGCCCTCTTCTCTGTGAATGTAATCCTGGGCTGCCTTGCGGTCTATTTTGAAGCGTTTCATGATCGTTTCGATTTTCCCCTCTTCATCTTTGGTCAGCCTCACATGGAGCACATCGGGCTTGCCCCGCAAGAGACACTGACCGCCCCAGCCAAGAATAATGGCCTGTTTCTCCTCATAAATCTTTTCCACCAGCCCCTTGGTGGCATCGAAATAGGAACTATCGTCCAGACAGCCGCGCTCGCGATCAACAACCTTTTGAATGAGGGAACATGTGTATCGGTCCACGAAACGAAGAATTCGGGATTGAGCATCCCGACGAAACGCCTCTACTTCGCTTTTTGAGATATGCAGTTCCTTGGCAATCTTGGCCACGAGCTGGTCGCCTATGTATTCCCACCCCAGCTTTTTCGCCAAGAGGGTTGCCACCTTCTCACTTTCCGTCCCACATTCCTTATTAATGGTAATAACCGCCATGAAACCTCCTCCTTCATTTTCCCAGCGTTGCCTCGGGCCGTCTGAATTCACGTCTTGCGCAGAAATAAGACCTTACTAATTCATTATAAAACCAAAAAGAGTCCTTCTTCTATAGCTATTCTT
Source organism: Deltaproteobacteria bacterium (assembly GCA_020353215.1). Classification (GTDB taxonomy): domain Bacteria; phylum Desulfobacterota; class Syntrophobacteria; order BM002; family BM002. The sequence continues at coordinate 4,488,456 of CP070692.1, read as the reverse complement.
CGCTTGCCACTCCCCCCAGCCGTCAATCACAAGAACCCCTTCAGTCCAGCGAGACATCTTTCGATCTCACCAAGAGGGGGCTGGAACCGTTACTGTCCATCCGCCATTCCCTTTTGGTCCGGCTCCACACAGATCAGGCATAATACCCGACCTTTTCGACATTGTCCAGGTTGCCTTCGAGGGTAGACCGGGACACCCTGAACCGCTGACTGCTTACCGCTCACCGCTTTCCAGACGCATTATCCCTGCAATTAGAAGTTCGCCGCAAGGGCTTTCGCCTTCTCCTTGGCTTCTTCCACCAGTTTGTCTTTGACCTCAGGAGGCGACAAAGTCTGCTCCACCGCTATGGTCTGAATGTCACCAAAGCCAATGAATCCGAGAATGAGTTTCAGATAAGACTTCTGTAGGTCGAAGCTCTCCATGCCCGTACCATTCCCGTAAGCACCACCGCTGGCGTAAATGGCCGCAATCGGTTTGCCGGTCATCAAGCCCTGATATCCCGTTTCAGGGCTGAAGCTGAAGGTGTATCCGGGCTGCACAATAACGTCAATGTAATGCTTCAGTTTGTAGGGAATACCAAAATTCCACATGGGCAAAGAGAAGAGGTATTTGTCCGCAGCGGTGAATTGCGCGATGATATCCTCCACCGCCTTCCAGGCCTGTTTCTGCTCGTTCGTATGCTCCAGGCCATGCAGTATGACATACTTGGAGTCAATGACGGGTCCGTCGAATTCGGGTATAGACGTATTCCACAGATCCAGCGTCTCTACTACATCGTTTGGATGGGTGCGCTGATATTCCGAGAGAAAAGTCTTGGCAACCTTGATTGAAGATGATCTCTCCTTGCGAGGTGAAGCTTCTATATAAAGCAAACGTGCCATCATTAACCTCCTTTGTTGATTCAGTTTAGCAATATATTTGCAGCGACGTTGGTTTTCCGCATGCCGACTCTTGAAAGATAGTCACGAATCTCGATAACGCAACTGGAACCGAACAAAACATAGATCAACGCGCAAGGAGCAAAGCGTAAAGCCAGCGTTACAAATTCACCAACGTTGGTCATGCTGAGCCTAGTTCCCTGGTTTTACACGTTTCAACATCATCTAATATACCTAATGCACCAAGTTTCTCGCTCAAACCAGTTCTGTGTCGTATAATGTCGCGAACCGAAAGAGCGTTCTTCTCATGTAGGGCGGGTCTCGACTCGGCTGGCTTCGACCCTGAGCCCAGACCGAAGGGAGGGCTTCGAGCGAGGTTACGTTCGGCCCGCCTTCGACAGTGAGACGTGTCGACGAGACCTGTCGGCGAGCTCAGGTCGAGTCGCTCAGGCCGAATGTAGCTCACGGCCGAGTC
>CP070692.1:4484740-4487003 GCA_020353215.1 Deltaproteobacteria bacterium | reverse complement strand
AATTTTGTGCAGACCTGCTGCCAGGACCACTTTACCACCGGGGCCTGCGTCTGCAATGGCTGCTGACAATCCATCGTCAGATCCAGCAGGTACGACAACGGCTAGCGCATGGGCACTAAAGACAGATATGGTGCACAACGTAATCATGAGTAGGTTTTTCTGAGTTTTGTATTTCATTTTACTTTCCTTTCGTCAGAACGCCGCACAAGGCGGCTCTGGGGTACGGTTTGTTTGTACTGTTTATTTGTGATTAGTTGTCGGCGCGACTCATTCACCAAAACGGTGGTTTTGTGTCTGAATCCATGATGTATTTCTCCATTATTGTTCTGTTTCTCGGTTTGCAGTATCATACAATGAGCCTCGACACGGGCGCGCAAACCATTCGCCTGGGTTGGGCCGGGCCGGTGAGTCTTTTGCATGGGAGTGCGGCACTCACCGGCTGCTTTTTCCGTACTTCTCATCTCACCCTTGTCTCTTCGCTACTTCAGCTTCAAACTTTTTATAGCCTCCTTTCCATTTGTGATTGTGATTCTTCATTCCTGATTTGGTTCTCCTGCCAATATCTTGTTACAGGACTAATTCAATCCTATTTATGTGCATCACAAAGACGATGGTGCCTTCCACTGAATTCACTCCTTCTCTGTTTGGCGCTGCTGGGCCTCCAGGTCGTTGATTTCTTCAAATGTAGGCGCGCGCCAAAAATAGGCGTTTTGCTTTTTGTCTACTGCGAAGATCGTATTGAGGTCCGGGGAAAATCCAATCCTTGATACTTGTGCCGAGCTTTTGCCAAAACGCGAAATTTCCTGCCGGGTAGAGACATCCCACAAGGTGATTGCCCCTTGAGTCGTGCTTCCCGAAAGCAAACGCCGCCCATCAGCCGAAAAGGCAACAACGAAATTGCTTCTGAGGCCACGTAGTTGGCCTGCTGATTGACGGGTTTGCCAGTCCCACAGGTAGATGAAAGGGTCTCCGCAAGATGAGGCCAACAAGGGTTCGGTCGGTGAGGCGGTAACGGAGCCTGACCATCTTGGGTGAACACGAACCCGCGTGATTTCCCTCAACTGCATGAGATCCCACCAAATCAAATCCCTGTCGCCTGGGTATAGGAGAATATCTGAATCCGCTGGAATTCCACTGCACATTTGGTTGTACCTAAAAATGTCGGGACCGCTTGGGCTCCTAGATTTTAATTGCCAGGTGCTGGCGTTCCACAAAAGTATGTTGTTTTCAGTCTCCAAGGTCACCAAGAATGTGCCGTCAGCGGAAAATCCCACCGGGAGAATCAGTCCTGACTGAGCTTTTCGATGAGCGACGACATTATGGTTTTTCGTTTCCCACACACACAACTCGCCGGATCCGGTTCCTGCAATCAAATGGTCTCCGCTCGGCGACAGGATAATCGAGCTGTCAGCTCCGAGTTTTGGAGAAAACGAACGCTGTTTCTTGAATGTTTCCGCGTCCCAGATGCTGATCGATCCAATTTTGTTGATCGTGTAGAATGACTGGCTGTCCGATGAAAAAACCACTTGTCGAATGTTTTTTTCCTCCAACAGATGCTCTCGAGGCCAAAGCGGTGGCGCCTGGAGATTCCATTCGAGAATTTGTCCATCCCGACCTCCGCTCACCACACGTTTCTCATCGGATGCCAGTGAGAAAGAGTATACCGGTGCATGATGCCCTTTTAGCACTCTAGTAGTATCCCGCCGATTCATGTCCCAAACGCGGAGGGTGTTGTCGGCGCTAGAGCTTATCAAACAGTCACTGCTTGCAGTAAATGTCAACGAGCTTACCCAATCCCTGTGTCCCGTCAGTGGCGGCTCTTGATTCCACGAGGCGGTCTTCAGCACCTTAATCTCGCCATGGCCATATCCGGAGCCCATCGCTACATAACGCGAATCGGGCGACACGGCTACGGGTACTCCTTCGGTTGGGATAGGTTCCTGAAAATCGATATCATTGGTGTCAAGGTTGATGATCTTCAACTCGCTGTATCCGGCGATGGCCAAGCGACGGCCATCCGGAAAAAAGGCAACATCAGCCTCCTCACCAATATTGAGTTGACTGGGCCAGCTACAGATTCGTTTGCTTAGACGCCAATTCCAAAGCACGGCTCCAGATTGACCGATCATGACAAGCATGGTGTCGTCCGGGGAAAATGATAAAGCAGTCGGCATCTCTGATATGATGACGCGTTCCAAATTCCAGGTGGAGGTATCGTAAATGTGGACTTCGCCAGCATCATTTTTGCCATCTCCAAGATGTA
>CP070692.1:4482366-4484640 GCA_020353215.1 Deltaproteobacteria bacterium | reverse complement strand
GGCAAAAACCATCCATCGACTCCTTGAGTTCCAACCCAGACGACGCCGTTTTCTTAGGAACAAAAATCGTCCACTTAAGGCAGATATCGTGCTAATTGATGAGGCATCCATGGTGGACCTCCCGCTTATGTACCACCTCACTCAGGCGATCTCTCCAATCTCCTCTCTGATTCTGGTAGGCGACGTGGACCAGCTTCCATCGGTGGGACCGGGAAATGTCCTGAAGGATATTATCGCGTCCGGTGTGGCTGAAGTGGTTGTACTCCGGGAGGTTTTTCGGCAATCCGCCAAAAGCGGCATTGTGGTTAATGCACACAGAATCCGACAGGGTGAGATGCCCCAATGGTCCAAAAGCAGGCAAGAAGAACCTGCTGACTTCTATTTTATCTCTCAAACCGACCCTATGCAGATCCAGAAGACGATCCTGACGCTTTGTGCAGACCGAATTCCGAGACGGTTCGGTCTCGATTCTCGACGGGAGATCCAGGTCCTGACGCCCATGCACAGGGGCCCGCTGGGCACTGAAGAACTCAATCGATTACTTCAGAATCGGCTCAATCCCTCGAGGAAAGGACTGGTTCGTGGGTTGAGGCGGTTCTCAGTTGGGGACAAAGTCATGCAGGTCCGTAACAATTACGACAAAGAAGTCTTCAATGGAGACATTGGTATCATCTCGAGATTAGACCGTTCAGGAGGAAGGCTCTGGGTTCAATACGAGGAAAGGGAAATCCTCTATGAATGGAGGGAACTTGATGAAATTATTCTAGCTTATGCCATATCCGTGCACAAGTCGCAGGGGAGCGAGTACCAAGCGGTGGTTCTTCCGCTGGTGACCCAACATTATTTGATGCTCCAGAGAAACCTACTTTATACGGGAATCACACGGGCCAAGAGGCTCGTAACACTTATTGGCACATACAAGGCATTGGCGATTGCGGTGAAAAACGATCAGATTAGGCATCGATACACAGGCCTGAGGGAGCGATTACAGAAGGCCGTATTTAGATCAAAACATCCTCTTCCCAGCCGAGTTTGATCAATTCTATCCTATTCAGGTCACTGGTTCCCAAGTTGTGTTTGGTGTCAGCAGCCTCAACATGAAGGGGCAACGTCCCCAGTTTCTTTTCTTCTCCAAAATACGCCAGTCTCTTCGCCATAATAAGCCTTAGGCCCATGGTGTCCACGGCTACGGGGTCCGTTCCAACGAGAAGTCCCTTGTACTCCCATAGGTATTTTCGACTGAAGTGATGAGGCCCTCTGCCATGAAAGAGTGGCTGTAGGACACATAGGACATTGAGCTTCGTTTTATCTTTGACTACCGGCAGCTTCCAAATGGCTGCCAAATCCTCACAGCTATTTCTGTGATAACTGGATGGTGTGGGGACAAACATGATGTAATTCTTCATGCATCCCCCAATGCCCGACCAGAAATGAGTGCGTACGGGCCTGACGTTGATGAGGGCGGTAGAGTTCTGAAAAATGGGGTTACTCAAAACACCCCGATCGTCGATGGCGATACGCTGGCTCAGTACGCCCGCCTCTGAAACCCGTCGATAAATGGCCTGCTCCAATTCACGAGGCGTGGGCAGTTGGTACCAAACATTGCTCTTTATTCCAACGGTATCACTGGGTCTGACCAACTCTTTCCAAGCGCTCACAACGTCTTGCTCATCGAGTAACGCTTTGACAGCGCTGTCCAACATCTCTTGAATGACCTGCCCATTGGCTTTACCGTTTTCGTTCAATGCCTGTTCGTCCCGTACCAAGACGACCCTGGTCTTTGGACCGTTGCCTTTTCCCGCCATTGATGCAGACGGAAAGTCGATGGCCATAGCTAATCCGGCGCAGGCTGCTCCCCTGAGGAAATGTCGACGCGTAATCAGTCCTTTGTTTTTATTCATTGAAACCTTCACCTCCATTTATCACATCCTTCACGAGCCCGCATAATTCATGAAGAATGACGAATACTGAAATCGCGGCGCCCTTCGATGCTACTCAGGACAAGCAGGGTGCAGGGCACCCTTCGATGTTACTCAGGACAAGCAGGGCGCAAGGTCCCTGCTGCTTACTCCATAATCCTTGCTCCTGAAACGTCTGCGGCAATCTCGGCTCGTGAATAATCCGGGCTCACCCTGTTCGCATGCGACTGCACTACTTCATCGGCCTAATGTCGGTCAATATATTTTTCAGAGCAACGGCGCGGATATTTGGGGTCATCGGAAATGTTTCATCTCCGGCGTGAATGACATCCAGTCGTTTCAATTTCAAATCTTT
>CP070692.1:4479990-4482266 GCA_020353215.1 Deltaproteobacteria bacterium | reverse complement strand
GGGGGAACCTCACCTCAGATGAGGAGAATCTCCTCCAGCACATACTCTACGACTTGCGGCTGCGGTATGTCCAAAAAACCAAATAGCGGCGCAGAGATCACTGCAAGGGCTTTTGCCAAAATCAACCTCGGCTTAAGAGTGCTCGGAAGACGGAGTGACGGCTATCACGAGTTGCTGTCGCTCATGATTCCGGTCAGTCTTTGGGACGAGTTGCGATTGGAAAGAACCTCCCGCAGTATTGAACTCCGCTGTCCAAACAGCGACCTGCCTGAGGGAGAGGAGAACCTGGTTTTCCGGGCCGCACAGTTAATCTTGAGTAGGTGCCACCACTCTGAGGGGATTAGAATCGAGCTGACCAAAAGGATTCCTGTGGGCGCAGGACTCGGGGGCGGCAGCAGTGATGCAGCCACAACCTTGATTGCGGTAAACGAACTCTTCGGCCGCCCTTTGGTGCAGGAAGAGTTATATCCTCTGGCGGTTCAATTAGGAGCGGACGTGCCTTTCTTTCTGCTGGGCCGCGTGGTAATGGCCGAGGGCATTGGCGATATACTAACACCTCTGGACATTGTGCCCACACTATGGACAGTGCTGATATGTCCTCATTTTCAGGTCTCTACTCGGTGGGCCTACGAGAATTTGACATTGACAACCCGGGCAAATGGGTCTAAATTCAGTCTTCTTGGAGACGTTGCTCCAGGAGAGGTGCCCGCCTACCGCCAGCGACTTTTAGACCGGCAGCAGTTAACTTTTCAGGATCTGCTCCCCTTGCTGGTTAATGATTTTGAACCACTGATTTTCGGCCGCTATCCGCAGCTGCATGACTGGAGGCGAACACTCGTGTCAGCAGGGGCTAAGGCAGCACCGATGACAGGGAGCGGGCCGACGTTGGTTGGCCTATTCGCCTCGGAAAGTGAAGCCAGGGCAGCCCATGGTCTTCTTCGTGGAAGTGACGAGTTCACTAGTTTCGTGGCGCACACTTTAGACACCACGAATCTGTTGTTGGACGTGGATGAAAGGCTCACTTTGACGGTGCCCGGTCAGGAGGCTGAAGGACTGTAAACACAGAGCTCTGTGGTGAACCAACGGGACTTGAGAACCATTCGTGATCCGGTTCCAACATGACTCTGTGGAGAAGCGCTGTCAAGAAGCAAACCAAGACACCGGGTCTGAAGATGCATTCGCCGGCTCTAGGTATTACGGTGGGTCTCCGTACCGGCCTTAAATGCTTTTGCTTTTCCGGTCCAATACTGTTGGCAAGGTGTCAGCCCTGAGCTTTCTACAGGCGACCTTTAGGTCTTTATCATAAAAATTTGGCTATGCTACTGGACCGACTCAAGCTATTTGGTGGTAATTCAAATCCGGAGCTCACTGTAAAAGTCTGCCAGCATCTTCAGATTTCCCAGGGACAAGGTACCGTCCGTACCTTTAGCGACGGTGAGATCATGGTGGAAATTGGTGAGAACGTGCGGGGCAGAGACGTCTTTGTGATGCAATCGACGTGCTCACCTGTTAACCACAACCTGATGGAATTGCTGGTGATCATGGACGCGCTCAAGCGTGCGTCTGCGTGGCGCATTACCGCTGTTTTACCTTACTACGGATATGCCCGCCAGGATTCGAAGGTACTACCACGGGTGCCCATCAGCGCGAAGCTGGTCGCAGACCTCATTACCGTGGCCGGTGGACATCGGGTGATTTGCCTGGATCTGCATGCCAATCAGATTCAGGGTTTCTTTAACATTCCGGTGGACAACCTCTTTGCAGCACCTGTGCTGCTGGACTACATAAGGCAGCATTTTATGAACGATCTGGTGATCGTTTCCCCTGACGCCGGCGGCGTGGAGAGGGCCAGGGCCTTTGCCAAACGTCTGCATGCCAACCTCGCCATCATCGACAAACGGCGGGACAAAGATCAAAAGGTCGAGGCCATGCACATCATCGGCGAAGTAGAGGGAAGGCCGGCCATCATTCTCGACGATATGGTGGATACCGGCGGTACCCTTACCGAGGCGGCCAAAGCCTTGGCCCAGAAGGGCGCTGCTTCCATCAACGCTTGCTGCACTCACCCGGTGCTTTCCGGGTCTGCCATTGAGCGAATTGAACAGTCCGCCATCGAGAGGTTGATCGTCACTGATACAATTCCTCTCAAACCGGAGACGAAGGCATGCAAAAAAATCGAGGTGCTGACGGTTGCAGGGCTGCTTGGTGAGGCCATCAAACGGACACACCTGAATGACTCGGTGAGTTCGCTATTTGTGTAGAACTTTGACGCCTGG
>CP070692.1:4477613-4479890 GCA_020353215.1 Deltaproteobacteria bacterium | reverse complement strand
GCACCGACTTTCGTTGCACTTCAAGTAGAGGGATAAGGATCTTGACGGCATTTACGAATTTGCATCCTTGGACCGCCATAACCATTTCTATAGGATTGAAATTCACGGCGCAGCGGAAACACCTTGCCAGGTTGGTCCTGGGATTCGTCGCCGTGTTGAATTCACTACAAAGAGGACATAGGAAGCGGAGATATCCATCGCGCTCCTTCGAAGGGAGGTCCAGGTGGAATCTGATGAGATCGTTGATGGGGAGGTCGTTTCTGAGCGACCTGAGGAGATGGCTCGAAAATCGTTGAGGCACGGGGAGTCTCCTCAGAATGAAATGTCTCTCTCGCAAGGCTCTCGGTTCCGCCGTTCCCGCAGTCGCCGGACGCTCTCGACGTACTCGTTGATTATGCCCTCCAAGGCATCGATCTGGTAAAGGATCGAGCTGGCGTAGGCTTCCTGCTCGCTGCGGCGGTCCTCCGAATACGAAGGTTCACAGCTATCCGGATAGGTGGCCAGCAAAACCAGCTGGGCAATATCCAAGTTGGATTTGAGGGTGAGGAGCGCTGCGAGCTCGGGATTCTCGTTGAGTTGCATGGGGGTCAGTAATGATTTGTCCATGGCTCGGGATTCTCCTTTTGATTTCTTTCACCGACAACCGCAACTTCCCGGGGATACCCCACTGTCCATATTCTCGCGGAAGGTCATGAATCCTCTTTCAGCTTCGGCCGCAGACTGTTGCAATTCTTCATGTTGAACACGTGACTTTTCTCCGTGAGACGATCGATCAGTGCGGCGGTGAGGTGATCGTTCTTGAGAAAGGACCGCCATTCGCTGAAACCCAGGTTCGAGGTGATGAGTGTAGGTTTTCTTCTGTGCCGCTTGTGCATTAATGTAAAGAAGAGGCCAACCTGGACAGCTTCGACTTCCACATAGCCCACCTCGTCAATGAGCAGTAAATCGTAGGACAGGTAACGCTTGATCACTTTGTCTTCAGAGTGGTCCGCCACGGATGCATACAGTTCCCCGATCAGTTCGGGAAACAGGATGTACCGTCCCGTATTCCCACGATGAATCGCCTGGATGAGGAAACTGGTAGCCAGCCCCGTCTTGCCACATCCCGTAGGACCTAACCAGATAATATTCTGACTCTTCTCCATGTAGTCGAAGGCGTCGTAGAGGGACAGGATTTTCTTCTTGTTCAGCTTCGGTTGCTTGTGGAATGGAAAGGTCTCCATGACCAAGGGCTCGGGAATCCGAGCTCTTTTAAGCCTGCAATCCCGGGCATTGTCTCGCTTGATCTTGTATTCCTCTTCCAGGACGTGTCTGAGGAGATGCACTGGAGAGAATCGTTTTTTCTGGGACAAAGTCAGGTACTCGTCCCAATGCGCAAGCAGACCCTGTAGGCGAAGATACTTCAACATCTTGACAAGTTTTTCATCCATTGCCTTCCTCCAACAACTTGTCATAGGGGGAGAAATCCGGTTCTTCGGTCAGGCGCCCTTCCATGTAGGCCTCTCGCTCTCGGAAATTCTCATCCACCTCCACTTGAGGGAGCGTCTCGGCTCTCTGGTTCAGGTACAAAAGTGCAATACGCTGGATGATCTCGATACGGGAAATCCGATACTTAAGGGCGCGTTCAATGGTCTTGATGAAAAGGGTTGGGGTCATCTTTCGTGCCAAGGCGAAGAGCTCTCGTACAAATCGGTGCCGCTGGACACCCTTGGGCTTGAGGGCGAAATCCAGGTAGGCTCCTACCACCTCTGCCATGGCACGCAGCCTCTTTTCCTCCTCCATAGTGGGCTTCTTGCGGTTTTTGGGTTCGTATAGGGGCTTTGGAAGTCCCTCCGGACTGAAGCGCTTGTTCTTCATCCCATCCACAGGCAGCTGGTACTCGATTAAAAATTCTCGTCTCAGATAGATCTTCAACAGATCGCTGTATTGGAACACCCTAACCTCATCGCGTTTCGTGCCCGGCACCCAGTAGAAATTGCCGTCAAACGAGACATAGCCATACTGGTCTGTGGATCTTTTATGGACGAGGTAGGGCGCGGGAAGATGGGGTGGCAGCTCGATGAGGTGATCCCGTTCATACTCGAAAGCCTTGGCGGGAATCAGGCCACTCTTCGCGATGGGCCTGTTGTCCAAGCGGACGGTTGCCCACTCAAAAGCCTGCTGGTTCAGGTCCTCCAGGCTCTGGAAACTGCGGCCTGGAAAAAAGTTGGTCTCGACGGTCCGGAAACTCCGTTCCTCACCAGCCTTGCGGTTTGCGTGGCCCTTTTCATGACAAAT
>CP070692.1:4475217-4477513 GCA_020353215.1 Deltaproteobacteria bacterium | reverse complement strand
GCGTGAAATACATCTTACCTTTTTATAGCGGCTATTGACTGTCCAGTTATTGGCACCAGTGCCGGAAATTTCCTGCGGTTTCAGGTTATAGTAAGATTAGCTTTCTTGGACTCAGTAATGATTCCTGACTCCAATATCCTCTGGTATGCCATATCATATATCTGCACTTTTACGTCGTAGGCCGCTCCGGCTCTAAGAAGAACGTCAGCCAGGTGCTGGCCACACTGAAATCGCTGGGCGAAGTGTGAGCCTGCTAGAAGCGATGAGGAAAGGGGAAGGGGCACTTGAGTAGTTCTCGAAGTGCCCCAATTGAATTGCTCTAGGAAACGCCAAGGCCGCCGCAGATCCTGAAGTCTTCGCCGGTGAAGTAGCTCGATTGGTCGGAAACTAGGAAAGTGACCAAGTTGGTGATGTCTTCCATCGTGCCCGACCGGCCAAGTGGTATCATCATCCCGGGCCCGCCCCCTCCCTGTGCCCGTTTGCTCAGGAACTCAGCGACGCTGAGCCCCTCTGCCTTTGCCGCTTCGGCGATGGACTCGTCCCTCAGATTGGTACCTGAGAATACGCCGGGGCTAATAATATTGACGTTTATTTTGTACTTCGCTAGTTCGAGAGCGAGGGTCTTCGCCAGCCCGATGACGCCGTGTTTAGAAGCGCAGTAGCCACCACTACCCGCATGACCCCGCGACCCAGCGAGGGAAGAAATGAACACCATTTTCTTTCCTTCTCCATCGGGTATCATTGTCTTGGCTACTGCCTTAGAGATGAGAAAGACACCCGTGAGGTTCACATCCAGCAGCTGTCTCCAGACCTTTTCATCGAGTTCCATGATCGGCGTTGATACTGGCCCGCGAATACCGACACACTGCACAAAGATATCTATTTTCCCGAATTTTTCCAAAGTCTGGGCTATAGTATTATCGACGTCCTGGCGGTTACTGATATCTGCCACGATCGATAAGCCATCGGTGCCCGCAGCCCGTATTTCGGAAAGGACTTCGGTCAAACCTCCCCAATTTTCATCCCCAGGCCAGATACTCTTAGGCGCCAATTCCCTGTCAACAGCGACTACGTGGGCTTTTTCACGGGCCAATCGTACCGCGATGGCATGACCCATGCCTCGCTTGCTTCCTGCTCCCGTGACCAGTGCAACTTTGCCTTCAAGACTTACCATAACTTCCTCCTTCGATTTGATTTTGAATCCCGTATATTTTCGGTTCTCCGGCCTTTGATATTATCGTTTGCCAAACGGGTCCGATCGATTATGTATTCAGGCCACTATCAACCTTTTCCCTCATGTTCCGGGGCAACATCAAGAAACTGAAACAACCAGTAGATTGATGGCGCATAACGTTGCTGGGCTGACGACAGAAAATCAGCGATACGCAGCCCCCTCATTATGAAACCCCTACCTAGTCGAAAGAAGAGTGAGAACATCCCAACACGGATCATTCTTCACAGCGTCATGTCAGCCGTCTCTGAAGGCAGCAAAACAGCAACTACTTCCAGATTAAGGGATTTGACATGGACTTCACCGTATAAAACACAGTAACGAACACCTTTCTCGTAGACTAGGTTCAACTTATCTCTTCTTAGGACACACAAAACGTAAAATTAGTTGCATTTTCGTATTATTTCCCCGTCATTTCGAGGCTAACGTAAATATACAAGTGTCATAGTATGTCAAAATGATAATCAACTAACTTTGTCTATTACACTTAACCTCGATAATAACTTGCAATCTCCGTGCTCCACTTAGTATGAAAATTCCTCTTTTCCAAAACCCGGGAATCTTGCCTCTCCCACTTCTTGCGAAAGCCAGTCTGGAGCTACCATATTCTCGTAGATAGCATCACATTCGGCTCTTTCTTCGTCGGACATTTCTATTTCAGAGGCAGCTACATTCTGACTAAGCTGATCAGGGAAATCAACCAGGCTGAGTATTGAGGTTAATTCTTTATGCGAAAGTATCCAGGCTAAAGCTACGTCAGTTGGGGCATGACCATATTTCTTAGCAATATTTCCAAGCATTTCAATGGCTTCAAAATTTCTGTCAGACCAGTAACGTTGATAGTACAGGTTATCAGCAAAACGTCCTTTATCCGGACGTGGTCCATTCTTTGTATATGAGACAACTTGTTTGCCCCCCGGCTCATATAAGCCCCCTGCCAGCAGTCCACCGGCTAGTGGATTAAAGACAAACAAACCTACACCCTCCCTTGCACAAAACGGTACTGTATCCCAGTCGGCCATACGACTGACCAGATTATAGCGGAACTGAATGCAGTCCCAACGA
>CP070692.1:4472782-4475117 GCA_020353215.1 Deltaproteobacteria bacterium | reverse complement strand
GGTCCTTGGACCCTGGTGCCGTGCTTAGGAATCCGGTTGAGTACGCAGGAGCACCCCGGCAAAGAGTAGTATCAAACGAGGATGACGCAGGAGAAGGCTCTGAACCTCCCGATCAAACTGCGGCTTGACAAAAGGATCATTCCTGGCTGGCAAACTTTTCTTTAGTCTCTATTGATCGCTGTTTGACGTCTTCGCCCGGCTTGACGATGATAGTCGTGTATCCGTTCTCAACCTTAATGTTGTATATCTTCCCGAGTTCCGGCCAGACGCTCCCATAAGTGACTTCTTGTGGAGTTTTTTTCATTGTCTTCCTAAATATGGAGAGAAGAAATGGCTGTTACCAAAGCCAGTGGACATTCCGCCTCCCACAAGATCCTGTCAGACTTCTATCGGGCAGCTCCAAACACACCCCTTATACACTTGGGTAATTCGCGTGTCAGTTCAGTGTTGCTCACATGTCTGATCAAAAATGCTCATTAGCTGATCTGTTTACAGCAGCGCGTAATCGATGGCACGAAGGCAGTGGGGGAGTTGCTGATAGAAGCGCGTCAACGGTGAGGGAAGCTCCGGGAACAGTCACCGGAGGAACCGAGAATTGGCTAATGGGGCAAATACTGCGCCGAAAGAATGTGTCTACCCAAAAAACGGATTATGGAAGGGCGCCACGGAGCTCCGCAGAGGAGGTCGTGCAAATCCCGGGATGAAGCTTTCGAGAGGTTTCTTTTTCTTTTTTTGACGCTTCAGGGTTTTGAGTGGGTGACCCCCATATGTTGTGGTCCTCAACATTCGTGAAGCTCTTGGCGGATGGGATTGCGGCTGTCGGATTAAACGTTGACTCAAAAACACGGGTGCATTCAAGATTTTCCTGGGGATATGCAGATCGAGCGAGTGGGCACCGTAGGCTTTGCAGGAATGGCTGTGGATCATATGCTGAATTTGGTGCGAGGATCTCGGGAGGTTTCCCACACTATTGGTCGCTGTGTCGGATGGCAAGAATTAACCTGCATTTCTCGCCAGGAAGACGACGGCATCGTCGAGGCTTACATGCGGGATTTGCTCAAAGTATGCAGCTCGGTTTTGGCTGAGGAGCATCCGGTAGACTCCGTTAGACCAGTTCCTGAAGCAGTGTCAGGCTCCAGGGAGGATTCGCAGAATGAGGAGGGTGATGTCGTCGTAGCGCGCGGATGTGCCGACGAAGCTATCAAGCGAAGCCATCAGCCGCTCCAGAAGCTCAGTACTGCCCTCCTCAAGCGGCGACTTCAAAAGTTCGAGTAGTCGCGCTTCGCCATATTCCTCCTCCTTTGCGTTCTGGGCTTCGACCACGCCATCGGTGAAGATAATCAGGCGGTCTCCGATACCGAGCAGGGATTCTCCTGATTGGTAGGGAGCCTCATCATTTATCCCGAGCGGCAATCCTCCGGTTTCCAGCCGTTCGATCGTGCCACCGCTGTGCACTAGGACGGGATAGTTGTGTCCGGCATTGATATAACGCAGCATTCCGGTTGTCCTATCCCACTCCCCCAGGAAGGCTGTTGTGAAACGCAGGCCACCGAGGCTGTGCGCGCAGGTGTAACGGTTCACATTGGAGACCAGCTCCTCCAGCGGCGTCGGATTTATGGCAAGCGTGCGTAGACTGGCATGAAACGTGGCCATCAGCAAAGCGGCGGGTACGCCTTTGCCGGCTACATCGGCTACAACCAGCAGCAGGCGCTCCGTTGCGGGCTGTCCCGGCGGCGCAGGCCGGAGAAATGCGTCATAGTAGTCGCCGGAAACGGTATTGGCCGGCAGAGTTATGAAGGCGATGTCGGTGCCTGTCACCGGCGGAGGAGTTTTGGGCACCAGCCATGCCTGTATTTCGCGCGCAATTTCCAGATCCCGCTTCATCGTCATGCGATCGGTGAGCTCGAGACCCAGGACCAAAAGCACGAGCAACGCACCGAGTCCTTGGGTCCCTAACTGCCTTCCGCCTACCAGCAACAGAAGTCCCAGTATCAGGCAAACGCGTCGCGGAGCGGATAACTCCCAGAAAATGGCGGCTGCAATTCGCGCAAACTGCGGCCACCGGGGCATGGGCTGGAAGGTTTCGGACTCCATCTTCCTGGAATACAGCCCATAGGTGGAACTTGTTTCGGACCGGAGTTGGCTCCAGAGCTCACGCAGCGCCATGCCGTCCGTCAGCCGCTTCCATAGGCTCGGGCCTTTTCGGAATAGGCCCATCGAGATCTCCTCCCATGTTAATCCGCGTTAAACCGGCTTACCATGCATAATGCGCTGGTGAGCGGTTGCTCCTTCCGGCGCCCTCGCCCCCATGAAATCACAGCCGTGAGCTGCTTTG
>CP070692.1:4470332-4472682 GCA_020353215.1 Deltaproteobacteria bacterium | reverse complement strand
TATGGATGCTGCTGAGAAATCGTCACGGCTGTTAATGCCGTACCAGACAGATTTCGCGGCCGATGATTGTTCCTCGCAGAGAGGGACTCCATAGTTAGCCAGATTGAAGGATAGAACATCCCAGCGGTGTGGCGGGGCCTCTCTGGTGAGGAAGTATGAGTAGTCGGCAATTCCGCATATTATAGGCTTATAGGGTGATACTAAGGCAACTGAAGGCATCATACCTTGTTCTTGATGCCAGAATCTCTCAGGTAATTCCCGGTGCTGCCTGCTTTTCTGCTTGCGTCGTGGTTCCAGCACCTGAAGCGCTGACTCAACCTGTGGGGGCTTTCCCGTGGTTACCATGTCCTGTCGCCATCGCTGTGTATTGTTTCAAGATAAGATAATTGCTATGCTCTTCTATTCTTTTTGGAATGCTATCTACAACTTTCTTACCCGATCTTTATCATACCTACATTGGAATGGTATACAATGGCTCTTTCGAGGGGTATCAACTGGGTAAATGGTACTATCTATGAGGTAAAGAAGCTGAACACTCAATTGAACAGGTATAGCAGCGCAGAATCCTGTCTTAACAAGCGGAAATTAAGAGGAGAGGAAAGACCTTTCGAAAGACGAATCTGGTGGGCGATGAGGGACTTGAACCCCCGACATTCTGTGTGTAAAATGTACGTCCTACGTGCCATCGTGTGTCACTACGTGTCGTTGAATACAGGATTTGGCCTTTCTTCAGTTCATCCAGTACCATCCAGTGACATTAGGTGCTGCTAATTTCGTTGACAAATCCGCTGACAGAAAAAGAACAATTATATCTCAACCGGTTACAGGCTTATTGACGTGATATAATCATTGTCGTGCAGCTCTGTGTATCTTCACATGTTGGATACCATGCCGGGATTGCCAGGCTAGGCAAATGCCACTGAAAGAAACAGTACTCGACGCTGCCCTAGAGCACTGGTCGCAGAACTTCACTGGTATTAGTGCACTATCCCTGACCGAGGCAATTGGTCATTCGCACGCCGATATTCTCAGCGCATTTGATCAACTCGCAGAAGAAGGAAAAGGCACACTAAGGAGAAACGTCACTCTGTATACAGCGACACTGCAGTGCGACAACCGTGGTTGTTCTGACTACAGCGAACCACATGTTTGTTATGCCTGGTGCCGTCTACATCAGGCTGTGCGCCATCAACAGCGATGTTTGGGATAGCTTGCCAGCGGATGTACAAGACATCATAGAGAACGAAGTATGGCCTGAGACCATTGATTTTGCCATGGAATTCGCAAAGACCGCAGAAGAGGAAGCATTGGAGACTGTCAAGGAAGAAGTGGATACATCTCATGAGATGACTGCGGAGCAATATGCCGAGTTCTTGGAAGCGGCAAAGGACAATGCCTTGACAAAAATGTTGAAACTTATGATAGACCCGGAGATCCTGAGCATCATTGAGGAGCTGCATCCTCGCTGAAAGGCGAGCCAGTCCAGAAATGTCTGGGCGGTGGCTCCGGATATAACTGCTACAAAAGGATAGCGCAACATCTCGGTTTGAGGAAACCCTGGGAGGAGCAGGGACGCTTGCTATAATGGGGGTACGTTTATGAAGAAGGATTTCGATGTAATCATCCTGGGGGGAGGGCCCGGTGGTCTGTCCATCGGTTGTCTGCTGGCTAAGGAAGGGGTGAAGTCAGCGATTATAGAGAAGGCCCCGGTGCTGGGAGGTCGTTACCGCTCAGTTGATTTCCACGGTTGCCGTGTGGACTGTGCTACGCATTTTATCGTGTCATTAGTCGGTTCCGCAGAGGAGACCAGTATCTATAAGCTCTTCTCTCTCCTGGGATTGCCACTGGAATACAAATTGGTGCCCTGGCCTGTGGGAAAAGTCACGCAGGAAAAGCCCGGTCAAATGGAGGTCCTCGAAATGGACCCGAAGCAAGGGCTGGATAACCTGTTCTCGTTCTTCGCCTTCATCGTCGGTATGGACATGAGTGACGAGACGAAGAAGGAGTTGCTGGGAGCGGTAAACAGCTTGGCCGATATATCCGAAGACGAATGCCATAAGCTTGTGGATGTATCTTTCAGCGACTGGATCAGCAGGAGTGTTGAAGATCCCTTAGCCCAGTCAATCCTTGATGGATTTATGTCCATCGGCAGCCACATTCCGGCGAAGAATGTCAGCCTGGGCTATTTAGCCAGTTCCTTCCCCTGTTGGGTTAAATCCGGGATTACCCAACTGTATCCCAAGTATGGAACACTTGAAACAGCGCTGATAGATCCTCTGGCCAAGTATTACACAGAGCATGGAGGCAACGTCATCACCAGCAGGACGGCCAGAAGTATCACTATAGAGAA
>CP070692.1:4467864-4470232 GCA_020353215.1 Deltaproteobacteria bacterium | reverse complement strand
CCGCCCAAGAGACAGGGGTACATGTTGAAACTTGCCTCAATCTGCAATCTAAAATCCGCAATCTTCAGTGCTTCAGTACTCCGTGATGTTGGCTTTGCTCAGGGCCGCTACCTTCGACCCAACCGGATGAGATTCCTCCAAACGATTAGAGCGATTCATAAAAGCATGCTATACATGCGCAGGTTCAGTATACCATTCTCTTACAAAGAGGCGCGAACCACAGACGAAGAAAAAGACCGGGAAAAACACAGTATCTCGGTTAGCCCTGTTTTTTTGCAGAAGGAGGGAGCATGACAGCACGAGTAAAGCGGAAGGATGTTGAAGACTTTTTTGAGACGCTTGGGCTGAGCGAAGAACCCATGGGCATGTACTATATTGATGAGCAGCCGAAGGAGGGGGTTTCCCCCAACCCCGGGGAGTTGCCCTCCGTGGAAAAGGAAGCAAAAGGGGAGGTGGACTGGGGGAATCTCTTTGGCAACTTTACCTGCGTCATAGGAGTCATGTGGCGTGCTCGCAAGAAAAGAACTGCAGCGTTTTTTGACCGGGAACGCTTCGGGTGCTTGGGTGGTGCTTTCTATCTTGGATTCCTCAAGCCACAACTGGACTTCATTACCTACTACGTTTCAACTGGCATGCCCGACCTGATGGAAGGGGAGCGTTATCTGGAATCACCAGAAATAACGCGACACTTCTTTACCACTATCGATCCCCGACCTGCCCCGGCTCGGTTTTGTGTTTTCAAACCCATAACTCACTTCCAGGAAAGTGAGAGACCGGAACTGGTAGTATTTTTCGCCAGACCGGAAGTAATTGGAGGCCTCAATCAGTTGGCCACCTTCGTCACCAACGATTTCGAGGTGGTGTACTCACCATTCGGCGCCGGGTGTTCTAATATTGTCACCTGGCCTCTTCGGTACCTCTCCCAGGGCAAATTGAAGGCGGTTCTGGGTGGCTGGGATCCTTCGGACCGGAAGTTCCTTAAAACAGATGAGATTACTTTCGCCGTCCCCTTTGAAATGTTCCAACGTATGGTGAATCGGTGGCCCGACTCTTTTTTGACCACCAAGACGTGGGCTACGGTAAGAAAGAAGATTGACCGCAGCGCCAAAGCGTGGGGAGAAACAGACTGACATCTTCGTCATTGTTATGGACTTCGACCTTCTCGCCGTGTGAAGCGTTGCCAGGACGGGATTAGGATTTCGGAGTCTTTTTTTGAAGGGTGCGAGGTTAAACTTGGCACGATGCGGTAATGCTTCCCAAAACCCATAAAACGGCGGCAGTGATAATCCCTCCCAATGATCTATGGCCGCCGATCCAGGCAATTCGAAAGAAGCACGATCGGCAGTTGCGGAGATGGATGCCGCACATCACCCTGATTTATCCCTTTCGGCCGTTACAGGAGTTCACCGACTTAGCTGAGCAATTCGCCAGGGCATGTCGGAAGGTGACGCCCTTCGAGATCCAACTCAATAAGCTTGGTTACTTTGAACACGGGCGGGGAAATTACACCATCTGGTTGGCGCCGCACCCCGAAGAATCCGTAATTCAACTGCAATCCATACTACGGAGCATCGTGCCCGACTGCGATGATGTAAACCGATTCGCCAGCGGCTTCGCTCCCCACTTAAGTGTTGGTCAGGTCAAGGGCCCATCTCGGTTGGCCGAATTAACTCATCGACTCAACGAGTTATGGAAATCGGTATCCTTCGTTGTCCGTGAGGTAAATTTTGTCTGGCGGGACGATCCGCCAGACGATATATTTCGTCCAGCTCAAACTGTGAAGCTAAGCGGATAGTGCGAAAGAATTATTAGGATTCAGAGCTGTCCGGTTATAAGTGGTTGAAATCGAATAACAATTGGTCGTGATTTGGCAGCATGTGTTTTGTTGGTCCTGGGTCAAAGAGTTGCCATACATTTTGCCTGCTAAAAAGGTTCAACTGAAGCAATTTAAGGATTTGAGAAAGGCTATGGTTTAGTTTTGCACGGAATTTGTAGTAAGCAAGCAGAAGGAGTGTGATAATGGCAACCCATATCTGCGTCATCACTGCATCTTTGCTTGTTCCCAAAAAGCTCTTTATCTTTACATTCTGCTTGATCCATTTGAAGAACGTCTCTACCTGCCATCTCTCGCGGTAGATATCCGCAATAGTCTTCGCTGAAAGATGAAAGATATTAGTTACAAACACGTAATGCTGTCCGGTCTCAAGATCGCGGTAACCAACACGTCTAAGCTGGATGAGACAATCCTTCGCTTTGGTACCAGTGAGCAGAATGGTCTGATCAGAGGTCAAGCCTTTGGTCTTGATGACCTTGCGACGTTTCACAACCCGGTACTTGATCCTTCTCTTCAGACGGGTGACAAAGAAGA
>CP070692.1:4465392-4467764 GCA_020353215.1 Deltaproteobacteria bacterium | reverse complement strand
ATTCGCGAACTCAAAGCCGCGGGGATCAGGATATCTGAAATTGCTGCGCATTTCTCGGACGCAGAGCCAGAGTTGCCGGTAACGGAATCTGGGGGAGTGGATGAACGCAGCTTCCAGTCCATTGCGCAGATAGTTTTTCCAGCGATACTGGTGAATCGACGCTGGGAAATAATCTCGATCAATGGGAGAGCGGAGCGGCTCTTATTTAAAGAGCAGGTGCAGAAGATCCCGTCGGCGGCAAAGCGGAATATCATCCGACTCTTTCTTGAGGAGAAATTTGCGCAGCGGTTTGCTAACTGGAAGGACATAGTCACTGTCCATATAAACCTGGCCAAGAGAGATTTGACAGAACACGGTGTTGAGCAGATAGGTTCTGACCTCGAGACTAATGCCACTGAGGAGTTGAAGGAGTTGTGGCGGAAGGTGGAGCCTTTGAGAGATCGCCCAATTTCTCAGCAAAAGCTGGCCCTGGAACTCGATAGTGGTAAGACCATCCACTATACTCTCTTTTCCAGTGATTTTCGAGAAGGTACCCTCCTGCTTTACACACCGGCCACGATGCAGCTTGATCAGATCCTGGACCTCCTATTGGGGAGAGAGAAACTCATCAAGGCTGTTCTTTTCGCGAGGATCCCTTCATTAACTCCCTTATGCATTTTGGCGGCACGGTTGGAATCTGAACTTCATCTTCGTACCGCTCTTCCTCCGACTGAGTATTTCGATTTGATAACCGAGATCATCTTACTGGCTCACCAATGCTTTAAGAAGCACGGTGGCACTCCGGGACGGTCTTTCCACGAGGGAGTCGTTGGTTTTTTCCTTTCGGAGCCGGACTCCCCCAAGAATTACCTCTGCCAGGCTTTGCTGTGTGCCCAAGCTCTGCAACAAGTAGTGAAAGCTTTCGACGGAGGTTGGAAGGTAAAGAAAGCCTGGAACAATACCCTGCAGATGAGCATGGGACTGCACTGTGGTGATGAGTGGTTGGGAACCGTACCTTCTTCACTGGCTTTCGAGTTTACTGTCATGGGAAACACCCTGGTGGAAACAAGAAAACTGAGTGAATTTGCCCACGGGGGAAGCATCTGGGCCTCCAAGAGCTTAATTGAGAACCTCTTGCCTGTTGACCGTAAACGAGTAGATTTTGGCATTCGCTTCGGTCCTGGCGGCACAGGGTTTATGAGTCGGTCAATCTACTCACAGGTACGAGAGCTCGTCAGCGATGACGAGCTGGAACGGAGAGCGCTTGTCGACATAGGCAATCTCCCTGTGACCGAGGTCGTTCACGTCCACCGGGTTGGGGATGATTGTCTGCAAACAGCCAAGGTATAAGATTCCTATATTGGAAGTCTGCACGCAACTTCACCTCTTCCTGCCGGCCAAGTCGTGTTGGCGCAGACAGGAGGATCTTGGGACTTTGTGATTGGGAGAAACCGATGCGCAACTCTACAAGTAGGGCACCTCAAGCCCATATTCTGGTTGTGGAGCAGAACCAGGAGACTCTCGTTCTTCTCGCGGCTCTACTCGCCTCAAAGGGCTACCGAGTAACCACAGCAGCAGATGGCCTGGACGGTCTGGAGAAGTTCAGTAACGATCGCTACCAACTCATCCTGATTGATCTCTCTACTCCCTTGATGTCCGGATGGGAACTGGGGCGGATCGTCAAACAGCGAGAACCTTCGGTACCGGTGGCACTCGTCACAGGTTTGGACTTCGGTAGCAAACCCGATCACTTTCCTTTTGATGCTATTATTCGCCGACCGTTCCGTTTTGACGACCTGCACCATGTGGTGGATTCGCTCATTAGGCGCAAAGGTTCACTCCAGAAGGCCGCATCAGCAATTTGACCCCTAGCCCGATACCGACCACTGATATCTAAGAATTTTCAGAAAGCGTACTAAACCGTGCCAATGCGGTTCTTGAGGTACGAGATAAGGTACTCCTTGAGTTCCCGTATTTCTGGGACGGCTGGTAGAAGACGGCACAGTTTCTCAATGTAGCGCCTCTTCAACACCAGGCTACAGGACGGGGCAAAGTTCAGATCAAATATCCAGCCCAAGCGCAAAAGCTTCATGTCATTCTGGTTCTTCACTGCGCTGAAGTCTGCGACCTTGCCGGCTTTGAGGGTGGCGATTATTTGGGAGGAGTAGGCAGAGTCAACAGGTACATTCCCGTCCAGTACACTTGCAAGTTCAGTTTGCCTACCGCGCTGCATGATAATAACGCGCCAAATGTCCAGTTTGTCGGCGTCGCGCAACAGTCGAGCGCAAAGGAGTTGATTTGGCCCCATACCGGGAGGCAACTCTTTGACGTTATGATGGCGGATCGCTTGCAAGACGATCTCCCGCTTCTCAGGAGAAATCCCTGATAGTAAG
>CP070692.1:4462911-4465292 GCA_020353215.1 Deltaproteobacteria bacterium | reverse complement strand
CAGGCGAAAGCGGATTGCCGGTCGGTGAAATTAGAAATATTTTGAACATACCGAATTCAACGCTTTCGCATCATCTCAGCCACCTGATAAATGTGGGGTTGGTGAGGCAAGAGCGGGAGGGAACCGTACTGCGTTGTTTCATCGAATTCGAGCATATTGATGGAATTGTTTCCTTTTTAACCGAAGAGTGCTGCGCGGCAGATTCAACTTATATTAACAAACAGAAATAAAAGGAAAAAATTTTAAGTATAAATTTCTATTATTCCGGAAATACAAAATAATGAGACGGAGGAAATATTATGAATTCACTCTCCAATACCATTCAGGTATCAAAACCCACTTACCGGTTTTACGGTTTTATCACAGATCGAGTTTTTATCACATTGGTTATGGCATTCTCAGGTCTGGCTATCCTGGATCGAATCCAGGCTTATCAGAGTCTCCGCTTTACATTGCAATCCATGATAGGTATCGCGCCATTTTTCTTTCTTGCCGTAGCATTTGCGGGATATGCGAAAGCAACCGGTTTCGATTCCCATATAGCACGGGTGTTTTCCGGTAAATCCTGGGTGACAATTATTGCTGCCTCCCTTGCTGGTGCCCTTTCACCTTTTTGTTCATGCGGCGTGATTCCGTTGATCGCCGTTATGCTGGCATCCGGTGTTCCCCTGGCTCCGGTGATGGCCTTTTGTATATCTTCTCCGATCATGGACCCGGAAATGTTTATTCTTACCGCATCCGGTATCAGTTTAAAATTTGCGATTGCTAAAACAATTGCCGCAATCGGCATGGGATTGGCCACAGGATTTACGGTAATTGGATTGCAACAAATCGGTTTTTTATTCCAACCTTTAAAAAGGGCTCAGGGGTGTAGCTGTTGTCAGCCGTCTTTTGATGCCAATGCAAAGGTTGAAGTATTCTGGCGTTTCTGGCAAAAACCGGAGCGTCGAGACCGTTTCATGGAAGAAATCATTAACAATGGTGTCTTTCTGGGCAAATGGATGTTTTTCGCATTCTTTCTGGAAAGCATCATGATCGCCTACTTACCGGCGGAATGGATTGCGAGTGTTGTTGGCAATAAAAACACCTTTGCGGTTCCGCTTGCATCTATCGTAGGCATTCCTGCTTATATCAACGGCTATGCTGCCATTCCCCTGATTTCCGGCCTCATGAAAATGGGAATGACCTCTGGGGCGGCAATGGCTTTTATTACTTCCGGTGCTGTGTCCTCAATCCCAGCGGCACTTGCCGTGTATGCTCTGGTAAGAAAATCCATATTTGTATTGTATATTTTCTTCGGTCTGTTCGGTTCAATGCTGGCAGGATACATCTTTCAAATTAGTGTTGGAATTTAATGGAATTCTACAGCCTGAATTGAACTGTAAATTGCTCTTAGATAAAAAATATGTAAGTGTGACCAACATTTTGAGGTAAAAAATGGTTTTCACTGGTTGGTCGCGGAACTGAACTGGCGAGCAGCATTGTAGGTTTATTTCACTTTGACAAAGATAATCTAAATAACAGGGGGGAAACAATGGGAAAGTATCTGTTGCTTCGAAGAGTCAAATGGACGATAAGATAGTAGCCTTATCTAAATATTTATAATTCACTGAAGAGTCCGCTTAAATACAAAAGGCTGAGGCATTATATCGAGCCGATCGCTTAACGTGTTGAAAACTCTTTAATGTTTGCTATTTTATCGTGTAATATTAGAACGTTTTAGGAAGCGTAGCCTCTAACCATTTTGGAAAATTTCTTCCAGAAAGAAAAGGACCGCTGATACGAAGTCGACGGTCCTTTCTCACTTTTCTTCAACACGTTAAGCGATCGGCTCGGCATTATGTCGCTGCCTTTTTTGTTTAGTTCAAGATGAAATATTCAATCCTTCATCCCAATTTTTTTAATTGAATTTATAATCAATTAAGTGAGTTATGAAGTTATGGGTTTCTTTATTGACAAATTTGTATTCATCTGCAATATATAAATAGTTCATGATTTGAAGGATTCATATTATCTTCATCCTGAAAATCCGCTCCGGGGATCGGAGGTAAAACCTATATAATATTCCCTGATAGAACAAAGATATCACCGGACTTTGAAGGCAGAGTCAGAAGTGACAATGCCTTTATTATTTTTGTGACTATTGCAACTTGAATTAATGATTGGTGGAGTAAGGAACATGTTAGAAGGAGTCGTAAAGTGGTTTAACAAGAAAAAGAACTACGGATTTATCCAATCCGACGGACAGGAAGACATATTCTTTCATGGTTCGAACATTATTGACCATGGTTTCTTTGGTTTGAGAGGTAGTGATCGAGTTAAATTTGAAATTAAAGAAACAAAAAACGGGCGTCAAGCAATTAAAGTAAAAGTGATAAGCT
>CP070692.1:4460419-4462811 GCA_020353215.1 Deltaproteobacteria bacterium | reverse complement strand
GTAAGAGATCATTTTCTTGTAAACTCGCTGTTCAATGCGAGAATACGGCGGAATCGTAAGCAAAAAACTCACCAAATCGAAGTCCATGTGAGGTGCACGGGCTTCAAAGAGATAGCGGTCGACGCTCGGCGAATGGTACGCGGCTCTCGGTTGAAGATTCGTAAAGCTCCAACAGTCTGCCACGTCCAAGGGGTGATTGTTTTCAATACTGTGAAAGCTACTCCTGAAGCAATCGCGCAAGTCCTCAAATGTGCGTTTGAAATACGAAGGCTTGAATACCCTCCGTACAGTGTTCAGTCCTCTTCCTAGCATCCGATCAAAGACCAGGTCCACTACTGTTTGACGTGAGCGTGCAAGCAGAAGGCGCGGCCACGTGTGGGAACCGCTGAACTCAGCGAGGAATCCCAACAGGATGATGTCCATCTTTTCCTTCATTAATGAATGATATCGAATAGATGTGCAGTTAGCAAAAGAGGACATCCCCTCTGTGCGCCAAACAATTGCATGGCAAGTCCTGTGGAGGTAGGGATCCCTGCTAGTCAGTGGATAATGATCTAATCCTAGACGATCCGCCAGCATGCTAGCGTAACGAATATCTCTAGATTCGGGATAGCCAAAGGTAAAAGCCGGAATAGGCAAATGATGTTTCCGTATAGATGCAGCCATCGAGCGGCTGTCATAACCTCCGCTCAAGAAAACCCCGATCCGATGCGATCCCCGCATGCAGCGTTCTACCGCGCGGTCCAGAAGCTTACTAAAGACGGTAAAATATGTGCACTGGTCGAGAGTTGGTCCATTCTCTTGATATCTATATACCCAATATCTATGTGTTCGTATACCGCTGGAGTCCACAGTGAGAATAGTGGCGGGAGTTAAGCGCCTATACTCCTGAAGCCAGGTACGTTCATTAAGTTGCGAGCCGAAGCAAAAGAACTCCAGTGTGCCGATTTCGTCGATTTTGCGAGGCTCTGGATCGATGACGCACAGAGCCTTTAGTTCCGAACCAAAGATGACAGCCTTCTGACGTTGAACATAAAACAGGGGGCGAAAACCGAACCGGTCAGAAATCAGCGTCATTTTCGGAACGCGGTGATCGTAGATCACAATAACAAAAAGGCCATTGAACTGATTTACGATCTCACTGCCGAATCTCATTATCAAGTGGAGACAGAGTTCCGGAGAAGACATGGAACGGTGTGGCAGTTCATTCCGGAAAAGGAGCTTCAGTTCTTCAGCGTTGTATAATTCACCGTCCAATATCAGTGAAATGTTTTTATCTTTTGTCTGAACCGGCTGAATGCCGTTTCCCAGGATGCCGTGGTCTTGCAACCCCATGCCGAAACCACCACGGATTTGAACGAATTCACTGTAAGATACTTTTGGGACAAGGGTTCTATTGAGTTGTTCCGTTAGAGCCTCCCGGATAGCTTCTTCAGACATGTTAGGGTTCCAAATTCCAACTAGATTTGGCATATTTCCTCTAAGTCCCCGTGAGCCTTTTCGTGGATAACTAGCGCAAATGTGTTCAAGAAAGTCGAACTAGATCTTCAGAGTGGATCCGTGATGAATCTGAGGAATCCGTCTGCAGATATTCGCAAAGGCCTCCGCCGCCTTTTCCCAACTGACATGCTTTTCAACATACTCTCGGGCGGCTTTCTCTATGGCCCTTCTACTCTCGGAGTTCTTCAAAAGTCCCACAACTGCGTCAGCGAAGGTTTCGGCGCTGTCTGCCAGAACGAGGTTTTCACCATCGCTCACTGGAAGGCCTTCTGTTCCAATGCTAGTAGACACAATGGCCTTTCCCATCGCCATGGCTTCGTAAGCCTTGATCCGCGTTCCGCCACCTATTCGTAAGGGGATTATGTAGAGGGCGCTGCGGCCGATATAAGCTCTGACATCATCGACCCAGCCTGTAACTTCTATTTCAGGGTGCCTTTCAAGCTCATTGAGAAGTCGTTGAGAGGGATTTCTTCCTACTACTGTCAGTTTTACGTCGGGAATCTGTTCTTTGATCTTACCGAGTATTTCGCGTGCAAAATACAGAATGGCATCTTCGTTGGGAAGCCAATCCATTGCTCCGGTGAAAACCAGACTGTTTTCTAAGACTGAATCCTTCGTGGGTGAGAAATATTCCGTATCAACTCCGGTGGGAATGGCATAAGCATTCCTTACAGCAAAACGTTCCCTGAAAACCTCCTGATCAATTCCCGAAACGGCTACTACACCATCGAAATTCTGACAGGCCATTCTCTCATACCAATCCATCTTAATCCACTGTGACCACCAAAATAACTTGCTAATAGGATTCTGAGCCGTTTCGAAATGACGCCTCGTGAGCATTGACTCAACATTGTGCTGAAAAAGGAGTGTGGGATACCCATTGACCTTACTG
>CP070692.1:4457917-4460319 GCA_020353215.1 Deltaproteobacteria bacterium | reverse complement strand
AAGTCGAGAGGTCACACGATTACGGCCATCAATCTTGGGATCACATATACCATCAGGTCGCCGATGAAGTGAGCGACAATGGCCGCGACCAGTCCATATCGCATGTATAGCCATCCCATAACCATGCCTGCACCGGTGCTAAACATTACGAATGGAATCAAGAGACTCAAACCATGAGACGTTAACTGGGGGAGATGTGCGCCGGCAAATACAAGGGCAGACAGAAGGTTTCCAATCCAGAGGGACGGTACATCAATAGCTGGTTTCTTGACGATTGACCTGATAACCCAAACGAAGAAGGTCATCAGACCAAATCGGAAGAAGATCTCCTCAGTAAGTGCCGCACTGATACATCTGAGAAACCACTCGAAGGTGTTCGGGATGCTCAAATCCGGCATCAAAGCACCTTCCGGTATCGAGTTTTGGGCGAAGTACCCGATGCCTCCAAATGTCACGCCGACTAACATCGCCGGCAGGAGACCCGAGCGCACACGTTCCCAGCCTCCGGGCATTCCTGAAACGAAATCCCTCAATCTGGAGCCCAGACCTACCTTCTTGCCCAACCAAACTCCTACTGCAGACGCCGGTGTAAGGAAGAAAAGAACCTCCACTGCGGCTGACAGCCACACAGTGGAAGAATCTCTCAGGATTGCGAAGGTCCAAGGCAAGCCAAGCAGACTGCCAACCAGGCCGGCGAGGAGAATCCACACAAAGAGCACCCTATCGGTTCTCTGACCTGTTACTGGGTCATCCATATCGAGCTCCTCCGCACAATGGGCGGTTAGGTAAGGTCCACCGCGAGCGGCCCGGCACGATTACTTCGGATATACACCGTAGGTCTCGCGCCGATCGTCGGTTGCATCTACTGTTATATAACCGTCTATTCCAATTGTCACGCCGGTGACTGGGGGATCCGATTTAAAGTTGTTCGGCGGCAATAATTTTCCGGTTGAGCTGATCTTGCACGGCAAGTTATTTGGAGCGAAGAGCCTCTAGAAGGTGGTGTCAAGTTTGATCCAACTGATAAAATCATTCGGCAAGGAAAACCGTTAAGGATAGTGGACTGGGTTTTGCTTTCTCCCATTTAGCAATGCAAGCGAAACGTTTGTGGCAATACAAGGTTAATGGATCCTTTCTAGGTTCGTTTCTGTTTTTTGTCAAGAACCACATTGCCTTCAATGTACGCCGGGGGCGCGTGCCTGCAATGATAGGCTTGACTGAATTGGGTGAACTGGCATGGGAGCGAGAGTTCGAGCACGATGAGATACGCATCTTTTTTCCTTATGGGAATGACCTGTTCTTGGATGGCACGGCCGCTCGGAAACTCCACTCTGTGACAGGTGAGACTTTGGTCGAGAAGGGCTTCGGCTTCCGCATACAAGCTTTTCACCCTATCGCTTCCGGCCCCATCTACTGGAGCCGTGAGTCTGGAATCTGGCTGGGATTGGATCCGGACACGCTTGACATAGTCTGGCAATGGCCGGATCCACAAGGGGAGTTTGGGGTGTTCGACGCTTATCTGTGGCACTACGACAACGATGGTGAGTTTCGATTGGTCGACTACCGTACTGGAGAAGATATTGTAAGGGTCCAAGGGCCACCGCATGAGGAATCTGGTATGGGGCAAAATATAGTTGGCGACATGTTCATCCAGTTTTACGATAAAGAACGAATAGCATTCAACATTCATAGCGGGGATCTTGTGTGGAGAAAACAGGAGCCTGATTTCGGTTTTCACGAACGTGCCAGATTTCAGGGGCATTTGGCTTTTTGTGGCACTCTAGGTCTAAGTGCCTACGATCTAAGAACAGGTGCAGTCTCGTGGCGACAAAGGTTTGAAGGCGGCAGTCCCTGGCTGAGCTGTAATCCGACCGTCGAACACGAGCGAATTTACGTGGGTACGAATGACGGATGTTTTCATATATTGGATTTACAGACGGGAGAGGTACTTTTGAGTCATCAGCAGGACTTCGAGCCTAACGTTGTGAAGCCCACGCTTGACAAGCAGGTCGTTGTAGGCTCTTTGGGTGAGCTCGCGTGCTACCAGCTCACGTAGCTTTGCTCGCCATGACTATAGAAGTATTGACTGCGGCTAGAATTCCTGCTGGAGTCTCAATCGATATGGAGTAGCTTCCAGCGCAAATCCCGCTTTGGCTGGCGTCCCCTCTTAACAACCAAGCAGATTGCACCGACCACGCCTCACTTCCTACAGCTCCATCGAAGTTCCGTTCCGTTCGACGCCTTTCAAAAAAAAATGGAAAAAAGTCACTTTTTGACTTGACAACTTTTCTGTGTAATCTGAAAAAAAAGTTCCAAACCCGATCGAGAACGTTCGCGTGAGACCGGTAAACGGGCATAAAAGGTCCTTTATCGCTCAGGGAGACTTCGAAGTCATTTCATGC
>CP070692.1:4455405-4457817 GCA_020353215.1 Deltaproteobacteria bacterium | reverse complement strand
GAGAGGTCATCAAATGCGGTTCGGGTGATTACTTCGTAATGATGGGGGGCGGCATCAAACAGATCGACAACCTTATCTCCTTGTTCTGCCCGCAATTCAGTTCCGTATGTGAGTGCAAGCCCTTTGCACCACAGGTCTCGGACGGTAAAGTGCGCAGGAATGGCCGGCAGCACCCGGGTGATGAAGGTGAGCAGGGCATGGGCCATAGCGTTGTATACGCCCTCTTCACTATCGTTGTTGCGTGCATACACGAGACCCATGGGTTGCGCAAGGCGACTCCAAAGGTAAGGCTGAAACCAGCGTTTCGAAGCCCCCCGCTGAAAATCGCTTGAGGAAAAGATAGAGTATTTGGCGCGCCTCACAGATCCCTCGTGAGGGACTTCAAGGTAGAATACGTTAGGTGGTAAGACCTTATTTAGAAAGGCATAGGAGCATCTGCGGTAAGCATGGCGATAATTGTCCACCACAACGTAGAGATCAACAATTCCGTTCGTATCGTCACCCTTACGAAAACAGGACCCGTAGAAAAGAATCGCTTGAACAGCATCGCTGTAGCGCGCAAGAATCTCTTCGGTGAGCTTCTTTATCGAGGGCAGAACCTCCCTTGATGTGGCTTCGCGAATGATCGTAAGGAGTCTTGGTGAAACTGTCATATTCACAATTTCAGGAAAGAGGCTTTCCCACCCTCTGTGACGGTAATAGGGTTTGATCGAGCATCGGGCGTGTAAAGCTCACCGTCGAGGGTAAAATCTCCGTTAAAGGTTAGACGGGCTGCCTGGATCTTGTGGCTGTGGTACCCGTGCTCCGGTGTGCCAAAACGGCTTTTCTTCCCGCACAGCAGGGTCGGTGCCGTCTTCAGCAGATGCCGGGGGTGGAATGTGAGGGCGGTGTAGTAAAGAGGCGCGATTTCAGTCCCCCAGTAAGGCCGGATGCCCAGAAATAGGCGTTCCAAGGTGCTAACGAGAATGAGAAGAAACTCTCGCTCCTCCTGAGATCCGCCGTCCAAACCGACCGAAACTGGGACAGGGAAGAGGAGTCTCCTGTCCCCGCGCGCTGAAGCTACTAATAGCCGGGCCAGCGTCACACCGGCTGCCAGCTGACCCCCGACCCCCTTCGTATGGACCCGGTCGAGACAGTATCGAATCCCTTGGCAAATACCGGCCGCTCCAAAAAACATTCCGTAGAGCGGTTTCTGATCGTGCGCGCCTTCGACTTTCAGGATTGGGCGTTGAATGACAACTGCCCTACCCTGCCCGCTGCTGACCCAGTTCAAAAGCCTTTTGAGCGCTGCACGCCGAGAACCGCTCAGCCCCACATCTCTGGCTATCATACTCGCAGTGCCTGCCCGCAAGAGTGCTAATACGGGACTCTGCCCAGGCCAGGGACGGTGATAAAACTCCGTAAGAACCGAGTGCACGGTGCCATCTCCCCCGTTTACCACAACGACTTCGGCCTGCCTCCGGGAGAGTTCGGCGAGAGCCTCTCCCACGTCTAAGGGTGTTGTGGTCTCAAGATGGAAGACCTGTGGATGCCGAACCAAAAGGTCCCGAATTGCCTGTAGGCCCTTCCGGTTACCGCCGCTCAAGGGATTGCTGATCAAACCGACGCGAAGCGCCTTGCCCGGATTCAGGTGGTGCGGCAGTCGAGTGCATGGCTCGGGCATCGGCTTTACCGGCCTCTAACACCCGTGGATTTGGGAAGGTTAGACATGCTTATCCGTTGATTGTGTTACCGTTCGGCGGGTGAACACCTTAACCGCCAATGAGCCGTCGTGAGAACCCTGGTCAACATCCAGAAGCCACGTACGCAAAGGGCCGGTGGCTATCCGAGCATAACCAGCCATAAGCAGGCGACTAATGAGGAAGAGGCTGGTGAGTCCGGTCCAAGCGGCCACCGCCAACAGACCCACGTCAGCATGTCCCGCAGCAGCGCTTGCCGTCAAAAGAATGAGGTTGGGGTTACGCCTCGCGGTAATGAGCCTGAAATACGAATCCACCGGTCGCCAGCAGAATATTCCAAATCGGCCAAAACACTGAGTGAATGCGAGTTCAACGAGTCGTCCAGCGATATAGCCGCCGACGATAATCCATAGTACACTCTGCAGCGATAGGTCCGGTAAACCCACTTGGGATACACCCAACCCAAGGCCCCAAGCCACGTACCAGATTGGTGGGTGGACGAGGTCAATCACATGATCGAAAAGATGCCCGAACCGACTCGAAGTTACGGTTACGCGGGCCAGCTTTCCGTCAACCGTGTCCAGGAAGGTCATCACCCAGCCCGCCAGCAATCCCCAGCCGAAGTTGCCACGGGCGAAAAGTACAGTAGCAAGAACGACCAACAGGAAGCCCACAAAAGTTACCTGGTTGGGAGTAATGCTGAAACGGGCACACCATCTTGTGCACCACTTGG
>CP070692.1:4452878-4455305 GCA_020353215.1 Deltaproteobacteria bacterium | reverse complement strand
GAGCTGCTGCGGCAGGAAATTCTCAAGGCGAAGATGCCGCCTTCGGTAGAAGGTTACGCTGTCAAAGAACTGGATAAGCTCGGAAAGACTCCGGCGGAAGCAGCTGAGTACGCCATCGGCATCAACCATCTGGAATACCTGGTGTCACTCCCCTGGAATGTCCATACCGAGGACAACCTTGATCTCCATCATGTTGAAAAGGTTCTCAACAGAGAACATGCAGGTCTCTTCCCAGTGAAAGAGCGAATCCTTGAGTACCTTGCGGTTCGCACCCTGGAAATCCAAAGGGATTTTCGCCTCCTGGTGGTGGACGATGAAGAAATCACTCGAGCCAATCTGAAGCACATATTGGAAAAAGAAGGCTTCCAGGTAACCGAGGCAACAAATGGTGCCGAAGCCATGAAGCAAATGGAGAAGGGTTCCTTCGATCTCGTTCTCACCGACCTGCTGATGCTAAAGGTTGATGGGATGGAGCTTCTCCAGCAGGTGAAGGATCGATATCCCCAAACCGATGTGGTTATAATCACTGGGTACGCCACAGTACCATCCGCGGTGGAAGCACTGCAAAAGGGCGCCTACCACTACCTGGCCAAGCCCCTGAAGATCGATGAGGTAAGGAGCACGGTGAGCCAGGCGTTGGCAAAAAAACAAAAGGCGCATAGACCTAAAGGTCCGGTGCTCTGCTTTGTTGGACCGCCGGGCACGGGAAAGACCTCCTTGGGAAAATGTATCGCCTCAGCCATGGGGAGAAAATTTATTCGGTTGGCTTTGGGTGGGATGAAAGATGAAGCTGAAATCAGGGGACATCGCCGGAGCTACGCTGGCGCCATGCCCGGCCGGATCATAGATGCCGTCCGCAGGGTCGGGTCCAGGAACCCGGTTTTCATGCTGGACGAGATCGACAAGGTGGGCCAGGACTTCCGGGGCGACCCGGCTTCCGCTCTTCTCGAAGTATTAGACCCCGAACAGAACGAGCAC
This sequence comes from Deltaproteobacteria bacterium, assembly GCA_020353215.1. Lineage (GTDB taxonomy): Bacteria > Desulfobacterota > Syntrophobacteria > BM002 > BM002. Next base: position 4,454,327 of record CP070692.1, on the reverse strand, counting down.
TTCCTGGATTATTACCTGGATGTGCCCTTTGACCTTTCCGGAGTGATGTTCATCGCCACCGCCAACCTGGTGGACCCTGTTCCCAGGCCTCTGCTCGACCGGATGGAGCTCTTGGCTCTGCCAGGATATACTGATGAGGAAAAGAAACGCATTGCTCTTGAGTTCCTCGTGCCCCGGCAAATAGACACTTCGGGCCTTTCCGGTTCTCCCCCTGAATTTACCCCGGAGGCAGTGCTGAAAATTATCCGAGAACACACCAGAGAGGCCGGCCTGAGGAACCTCGAGCGGGAGATCGGTTCGATCTGCCGCAAGATCGCTCGAAAAGTTCTGCAGCATGGAGGAAAAGAGAAATCTCTGCTCGTCACTCCCGAGATAGTGGAGGAATATCTCGGGCCGAGGAAGTACTACTACGAGGTTGCCGAGGCTAAAGATCGTGTCGGGGTTGCCACCGGGCTGGTATGGACAGAAACCGGCGGCGAGATCATCTTTGTAGAGGCTACCAAGATGAAAGGCAATAAGAAATTGATCCTCACCGGCTCCCTGGGAGAGGTCATGCAGGAATCGGCTCAGGCTGCCTTAAGTTACATCCGGAGCAACGCCGACCGCTTCGAAATTGAGGAGGATTTCTTCTCCCACCATGACATCCACATCCATGTACCTGCCGGCGCCATTACCAAGGACGGACCCTCGGCAGGGCTCACCGTAGCCATGGCCCTAATCTCGCTGCTGGCAGGCAGGCAGGCAAAAAGGAAGGTGGCCATGACCGGGGAACTGACCCTGACTGGCAGAATCCTCCCCGTGGCAGGGATCAGGGAAAAACTGCTGGCAGCTCGCCGGGCTGGAGTAAAGACTGTTGTGCTTCCGGAGAAAAACAGAGTTGATCTCGATGACCTCGACGCCGATATTCGTGCGGATCTTGAGGTGGTTCTCACCGGTAGCGTCGAGGAGGTGGTGGACCTCGTATTGAGATAGGGACTTTCTCGCCGCACTCCGTGAACTTTTACGGAGACGCCTCCTCGGCGTTCTCATCCAATCCCCAGCGTTTTAACTTTCGCCACAGAGAAACCCGATCGATCCCCAGTATCCCGGCGGCCTTGGTCTTATTCCCGTCCACCTGTTTCAAGATCCAGCTGACATATTCCACCTCATTTTCCTCCAACGTTGGGAATTGACGGCTCGATTGACGGTATACCTTGAAAGAATATTGCCCCAGTTCCTGGGGGAGGTGCTTCGCCAGAATTTCCTCTCCGTTACAAAGGACAACGGCCCGCTCAACGATGTTTTGCAGTTCACGGATGTTTCCGGGGTACTCGTAGTGCACGAGGACTTCCATTGCCTCATCCGAGAAATTCTTGATGGATTTTGCCTGGGTCTCGGCATAACGTCCCAGGAAGTGATGCGCCAGCAGCGGAATGTCTTCCCTTCGTTCCGCCAGGGGAGGAAGGTGGA
>CP070692.1:4450349-4452778 GCA_020353215.1 Deltaproteobacteria bacterium | reverse complement strand
ATGTGTGCCAGTGATGAATTCCACTTTCTTCCTCGAGCCGAGAGGGCCAGCCAGTATTACGACCAGACCGATAATCTCGATGCAGATGTAATCGAAGAATCACTTTTCAATCTCAGAGAATTTCAAGATAAATTCGACCTCTTGGCTAGTCATGAGAACGATTTCGAAAAGCTCACAGATCTTGAACTCCTAAAGGCAAATGTGGCCGGGATTCTAATAGAGCTGGAAATGAAACAGTCCTGGCGCAATAACCCTTTGCTATATTTGAAGATAGCTTTCATAGGCCTGGATCACGCGTTGACAAAGCCGGCCTCAAGTCCGGCAGAACGAACAGAAAGGGCATTGGGCCGCTTGCGAGCAATTCCCCGGCTACTGCAACAGGCCGTTGACAACATTGACAGCGTGCCAAAAACCTATCACCAGGCTGCGCGTGCCATGCTGAGTGACTGTAAGAGATACCTCACCGAAATCAGCAAGGGCTTCGCCAAGGCAAGCTGTGGACATGTCACAGAGGGGTTTCAAAAGGCTTGGTCTTCCTTAGATGCCTTTGGCAAGTCTTTGCGCAGTCTTTTTCCTGTTCCGGATCAACAATTTGTTGTTCCGGCTCTTGAGGCCACACTAAAAGACCATTTCCTGTCTCTCCGAAGCTTTCCTGAAGTATTTCAGATTGCCATGGAAGAATGGCAGGAAAATGTAGAGCAATTAAAGAGGCTTCAAGTGAACATAGATCCCGGCAAGTCATGGGGAGAGCTATATCACGCCTATTGTCCTTCGGATATCGAGAAAACGGACACCATTTCCCTGTATCAACATGAAATAGAAAAATTGGCCTCCTTTTTCCGCGAGCACGGTTTCAGGGAAGTTGATTCGAACTCGTCGTTGGAACTTTGTGAAACACCAACATATCTTCGATCTGTCCGCGGTTCGGCTTCTTTCAGCGCGGCCTTTGGTGCAGATGCCGGGGAAAGGGATCTGTTCTATATTACAACTCGCCTAGCACAGCAGAAAGGCAAAGAAGCCGGAGACCTTCTCAAGAGGCGGCTTCATCGGGAATACAAATTCCTCGCTGCCCATGAGACCTTCCCGGGACACCACTTGTTGGATTGTGTTCGAAGGAGACTGGAAAATGGAGTACGACGTCAAATCGAGTCGCCTCTTTTCTACGAAGGCTGGGCTTGTTATGCTGAATCACTTTTGACTGAGTATGGTTATGTGGACACCCCAATCGAATATTTGGTCGATTGTAAGCGAAGGCTATGGAGAGCTGCGCGATGTCAAATCGACGTGGGATTGACCACCGGCATACTTGCCAGGGGAGATGCTATGAGATTGTTAACAACGGCTGGATTTACCCAAGAAGAGGCTAACAGCCAGATAGATCGTTTCCGGCTGAATTCTGGTTATCAATTGTGTTACAGCTTAGGCCGTTACGAAATTATGAAATTGAGAGAGACCTATGGTATTAGGATGGGTCGGGATCAGTTTCACAGACAACTTTTGCAAGGGGGAGAACTGCCGTTTCATCTGATTGAAAAACGCTTTGAAACCATGAATCTCTAATGAATTACTAATGGGGGTATAGAACAGATTGTCAGGATGTAAATTGCCCGCAGGGCTGAGCTTTTTTCCTGATCGTCATCTCCCGATCAGGAGAAACTGGTCTCCCTCTGCGTTCTCAGCGTCTCTGCGGTCAATCATTACGAACCAGATGAGGATGAGAAATTGAAAGATTTTTTTGGATATCATTCCGAATGGAATCTCGGCAGCCCGGGCGGATGGGACTATCAGCGCATTACCCAAATCATCGGCAAGGCCGTCTGGCTAAGGCTCAATGAAATTCGCCCGATCGGAGTGGACCTGGACTTTGACCATCCGTTGTTGTTTCCGGTGGACGGGTTTGTGGAGATGCTGGTTCAAGCACATCAGGCTCGCGAGGGCAGAAATCCGGGGCTGATTGCGGTGGTAGCCGAAGAAGAGACCTTGGAAAGCGTAACGGAAAATAGGAACCTGGCCAAACGTCTCAACACCTTCCATGGAATTTCGGGCGTGTTGACAGCCCCTCAGGAACTGGAGCTGAAAAAGGGGTTGGTATGTCGACAGGGCCAGCCTGTTTCAGTAATTTTCATGGATTTCAACACTGACGTGCTGTTGGCTCTGCACCGCAAGCACAACTTAACCCCGCTTTTGCAGGCTGTTCGAGAGAAACGGGTCATCAACCCTCGAGGCACCGAGCCGATAAATGTGAAGAGCATGTTTGAAGTCATCGCAGGTCCCCATCGCAATCGGTTTCACCTAGATATCGTGCAGCGAACGCCTTGGACACGTCAGTTCTATCCGCGCCGGACCGAGGGCCCCCAAGGCGAAGAGATTGACGATTTGTGCGAGTGGACCCGCTCTCACTGGGGCAACCTGGTGCTCAAGCCTGAAAG
>CP070692.1:4447818-4450249 GCA_020353215.1 Deltaproteobacteria bacterium | reverse complement strand
GCGTGTGTGCGCCGGAGGGCGTTTTGTTTGGGCGTATTGTAGCACCGACGTTCGGGGGGGGCAACGTTGGCCCGGTTTTTCAGTCGGCTTTGGCTGGGGAGGATTGGGGGGACACGGAGATGGAGGGAGCGGGCAAGGGGCCAGAGGTGCCAAGGTGGGCCGGCGGTGTGTGGGCAGATGGGACCGGCCCACCGGGGTGGTGGCGAGGTGAGCATCTGGCCCAAGGAGTAAAATGGGTGGGCTTCTTGCTTCAGCTAGCAGAACAGGCCGTCGTAATCAGGGGGCCACTCTTCATTTTGGACCAGCTCAGAGAATCCGAGCAGATGGTCGATATCATTCCAGGAATCTGCTTCCTCGACCTCCTGATTGCTGACCCTGAAGAACAGCCAGCCTTGCTTCTTTAGGCGTCGTTCCCTTTGGAGGTTGCGTGTGTACGTCGCCTCGGATACGTGCCACTTCTTCTGTGCAGCGTTCCACTCGGCATAGTGCTCCGGACCATCGATTTCGATCACTACCCGTTTTCGATTCCACAGCACGACAAAGTCAACTCGAGAGTAGGCTTCATCCTTGAGCGGATCGCTGGGGCCTAGCTGGGGGTCATGGATGTGCCGCAGCCATACCTGTGGTATCAAGGCGGGGTACTGACTCAAAGGACGTCTGAGCCATCTGCCAAGGTCATGTATCTCTAGGGGAGTCAGGTTGTTCGCCGTTGCGATCTTCGCCTCGAATCCTGTTCCACCGTGTCTGCGGAATTCTTCGCAAAGGAACCTGACAGAACCAGGTAGGTCTTCTTCAATTGCAGACAGAATCTTGGACCTGTCATATTCCTCGCCAAATATGAACGCCACGGTCGAAGGCACTCCTCCCGGCTTCCGTCCCCAACCTCTATGACCGGGAACGCGGCGACTCGGTTCACTACTGAGAATATCAGCAATGATATCGCGATTACGCTCAAAGAAAGCAAAGCCTGACCACTCCAGCTCGCCGGAAAGTCCGAAACCCATCACTGCTCCGCCTGCATAAAACTGCATATGGGCGTCTAGGTAGAACTGCAGGAATCTGCGCTCAGCCTTGGTTTCGGTGAGATCCAGGAGCGATTGGAAGAAAGCGCACTCAGTGCGCCAGGAGTCCATCTCAGTGTCGTTCCTGAGATGCCACCACGTGTAAGGCAGATGCTTGTCCTCGACAGTGAGGGCCCTCTGCTCTGTTGACCTTATGATCAATGGGCAGCACGCCATCTGTTCAGTACAGCGATAGCAGCAATCCGGTGAAAGGACCAGTTCGCTCATCGCATCAACAACAGTTCTATCGGGAACGGCTAGCATGCTCTCTCGTTCGTTCGATTTCTCGAGGAGAGTAGCCAATGATACGAATTCGGATTCTTCGGGAGTGAGAAAGAGGTTGAAGTTGGTTCGACTGAAGAACAGTGGGGACTCTCCGTTACCGACGAAATTGACTTTGGGATAGGGCTTTTGTTTCTCTTTGGCTCCGAACATTACTACGTTTGTCATTGGATTGCCTCGATACGCAGGCGCGCCTACCTGATGATTCCGGCGCGATTCTGCACGCATCCTGTCGTCCAACTGCGCCGGGGGGAGCGGCTGCCCCGGAGTCTGTGATATGGCCAGCGACTAATGAGAGTCGTGAAAGCTCAGGATCAACTGGAAGCGTTCCCTTCTTGGGTATACGGCTGTGGTTTCTGGTACAAGACATGGATTTTTCGTTTGATCTCCTCAGGAACAGGGAAGAATCTCTCTTCCAGCAACTCGATAGCACGAGTCGCCTGCTTTCCCGAGTCAGGAGGTATGCTGTCAAGTTCTTCAAACTCCCTAGATGTGAAGATTGACGTGAAAACGTCAACCCCTGTGTGGGGGATTCCTTGTCTATCCATAGCAAGATGCATATCAATCTTGATATCCAGTTGGAGCAGTAGGAGTTCTCTTTCCTTCGCTCTAAGCCGTCTCAACTCATTTGCGTGGATTCTCGACTGGCGAGACTGAAACCACTCGTAGAAGGACATAACCTTGGCGTGGTACTTAGTTGCGACCTCCAAGACGTCTATTCGTTCTCCTGCCGTGTCCATGTACCTCCTCGCAGTGGCCGACCATCCATCGAACGTTGTGAGATCCTCCAGCAAAAGGCTGAAAGCTCTGGTTATTCTCTTATCTCCACGCTCCCAAGACTGATCGCTGGCAAGGTTGGGAGCTTTGTAGTGCTGACAATACTTCCGAAGGCACTTGACGAATTGGGCTAGAGGATCTTGGGCAAACTCGCTCGAGACTCTTGAGTGATAATCGGCAAACTTGCCAGAATCAGCATAAAGCTGTTTGTGGAGCCTCCTCGTGTGATCGATAAGAGACAGGGCAGAGGCTACATAATTGTGGAGGGAGCGAAGGATCTCATTCATCGCGATCATGAGCTGATCACGATT
>CP070692.1:4445286-4447718 GCA_020353215.1 Deltaproteobacteria bacterium | reverse complement strand
CAGAATATCACTTGGAAAAAGTGCAGTTGCTCGCAGCCCGGGGGACACGGTTAGCGCATCCCTCTAACGATTTGGGGATGCATCGTTGCTTTTGTGCACTGGCTTCGGCACGGTTGGGAGATTTGAAAAGAGCCAGAAATGAAATAGAATATGCCCGCCGTCTGGAACCTGAACGGGCAGACATCGCTTACCGCTCCGCCTGCGCCTATTCACTTATGGGTGAAACTGCTCTGGCGCTTCAATGGCTTGAGACTGCCGTTGAAAGAGGGCACTTGGAGCTCTGGTGGGCGCGGGTCGATCCCGATCTCGATACCCTACGTGAACTGCCGCGTTTTAAGGGAATCATGAGCGACTGGGACAGTCGTATACAGGCGCTTCTGGAGCAGGGCACGTGAAGGATTTGGTATATGTGCTGTTGTTGGGGTTGGTCCTGACACCATTAGCCCGCGCAGAAGACAAGGAGAAGCTGCCTCTGACGGTCACTTACGTGGGTAACGAGGGATTTCTGATTGAGTGTGAAGGTAAAAAAGTCCTTATCGATGCTTTGTTCGGTGGTTGGGAGTCCGCCTGGTGTCAGGTGCCGCCGGATAGCGTGGTCGAGCTTATGACCGCCGCGCGGCCTCCGTTTGACAGCGTTGATTTGATTGCCGTCACCCATGCTCACTTAGACCACTTCGATGCCGATATCGTTGCCGCACACACGAAACACAATCGTCGAGGTATTCTGGTGTGTACCCCACATGCCGCACAGAAACTGGAAGCATCCGAGTACTACTTGGAGATCGAAAGCCGCATCCGGGTCGTGTCTGCACGGGGCGACTCGACGGCAGCAATAGAGCTTTCCGGGATTGAGCTACTGGTCTTTCCAACCCGTCATGGCCCTTACTGGGAAAAGGATGAGAACACTGGAGAGACCATTGATCGCCATCGCAATGTACAACATCTCGAGTTTCTATTCACCATCGGTGGGTGGAACCTGTTTCATTGCAGGGATGCTTCGCTGGATGACTTCGAGGGTTACCGCTCGTATGACATAGACCGCGGGAATATCGACGTTGCGTTCCTCCATTGGTGGGGCGTCTGGAACGATAATGACTCTTCCCAGAGGACGGTTCGGGAAGTCATCCAGCCGGAATGGATCTTCTTGATGCATCTCATGCCCGAGAGGGCGCCGCCCGGCCAGCCAGAGAAACAGAAGCCGATCGCCAGCGAAATCATAGTACCGCGTCAACCGTTGCAGAAATGGACCGTGCTCTAGTGGAACCTGATGACGGCAAGACGCAGACTCATGTTCCTTTGACGAAAGACACCGCGGTCGGGCACTACCGGATCGTAGAGAAAATCGGCGCCGGCGGGATGGGGGAGGTTTACCTGGCTGAGGATACCAAACTCAAACGTCAGGTCGCGCTCAAATTCATACCCCATCATTATGCCGGTGATAAGGACCTGCGAGAAAGATTCACTCGCGAAGCCCGAGCCGCCGCAAAACTCGATCATCCCAATATTATACCGGTGTATGAAGTCGGAAAATATCAGAATCGCCCGTTTATCGTCATGGCCCATATTGAAGGGCTGTCACTTCGTGAAGTCATCAAAGAAGGAAAGCTCGGTATCGATGATGCCATCGACCATACCAAACAAATCCTGGAAGGATTGCATAAGGCTCATGAAGCTGGCGTGGTGCATCGAGATATCAAACCGGGCAATATTATAATCGACAAGGATAACAGAGCAAGGTTGGTCGATTTCGGTCTGGCGATGGTAGCCGGCGAGAAACAACTGACCAAGACCGGTTCGACACTTGGGACGATCGGCTATATGTCGCCGGAACAGGTTCAGGGTGAGACGACAGATCACCGCTCCGATCTTTTTTCTGTTGGTGTTGTCTTATATGAGATGATCACCGGCCGAACGCCATTTGCGGCCGAGCACGAGGCGGCTGTTCATTACAATATTGTGAATGAAGAACCAGAACCGCTTGCTCGTTTCAAATCCGGTGTAACGGCGGAGCTTCAAAACGTAATCGACAAAGCTCTGACCAAAGATCCTGCCTTACGTTACCAACACGCTGACGGGATGATCAGTGATCTGAAACGTGCAGTCACCACAGATTTTGCCACTTCGACAACGAGGATTACAACTGGAAGACAGCGCTTCCGCCGCACAGCTCTGCTGGCGGCGATACCGCTGGCTTTTATTCTGGCAGCACTGCTCTTCAAATCCTGGTCGTCGATATTTGGCCCTCCTGATGACGGTGTAGACGCCCCTCGACGGTTGGCTGTTCTATATCTCCAGAATCGTGGCTCTGCTGATGACGAGTACCTCTGTTATGGCATCACTGAGGACTTGATTGTCGACCTCACTCGCAACGGGACGATCGGTGTAGCTCCGATGCGGTTGGTCCTGGAGCACAAGGATTCCCAGTCGAGCCT
>CP070692.1:4442750-4445186 GCA_020353215.1 Deltaproteobacteria bacterium | reverse complement strand
TCGCTCATGCTGGCTATTACGGCATGTGTTTCCGACAAGAGCTACAATAGGGCCATACTCAAATTGGAGGGCGCGTGGAAGGAGGTGAACGACCGCACGCTCGAGAGCGATGGGCATCGCTTTTTTGAGGCGACCAAACAACAGGGGTTTATGGCAGCACAGTTGGCCGCCAGTCGACTCGGAATGGTCGTCGAGCAGCAGTCCTACGAGACCGGGTTTTTGTTCTTTACCGGGCCAGCACCGGTCCCGTTGACGATGTCAGAATGGAAGCTGGTACAAGATTCCGACACGAAAGAAATGCGGTCCATCATTGCTAAGGACGTGGGTATCGTTAGTTGGTGGGTCACCCTGGACCCGTCGTCCAAGGAAGTGTTGGCCAACATATTCGTTATTGAAAAAGGGGAGGGTATCCAAGTCTCAGTTGGGCTGCGGCTCAGAAGCAAAGGAGCTGCGTCAGGCAAAAAGAGGCGATTGCAGCCGCCACCGACCGCTGTGCGCCTAGGGCTGAGCAAATTCTGGACCACGTTCGAGCAAGAACTCAGCTCCATTGTTAAAGAATATTCCACATTCGGACCAAAACCGGCAGCTTCTCCGTCTGCTCAAAAGCGTGCGACTGCACCGAAGCCCGCTATCGCCACAGGTGCGCTGTCCCCTGGCAATCCGGATGCCGTCGCTGTCATCATCGGCAACAAGAAATATGGGGATCGCCTTCCGCCAGTCGATTTTGCACATAACGACGCAGAAGCGATGAAGCGTTTCGTCGTCGAGATCCTTGGAATCAACGAGCGCAATGTCATCTACATGCGTGACGTGACACTGGCCGAGATGGAAGCCGTGTTCGGTAACGCTAGAACCCACAGGGGGAAACTTTGGCGATGGGTGCGGCCTCGGGATTCGGACGTGTACGTCTACTATTCCGGGCACGGCACCCCGGGATTGAAGGATGGACGCGAATACCTCCTGCCAGTGGACGGGGATCCGGATTCGGCTGAGATTCGTGGATACCCTGCACAACTACTCTATAAGAACCTGGCCAAGTTGGAGGCGCGGTCTGTGACGGTGTTCTTGGACGCCTGCTTTTCAGGAGAAACCCCTCGCGGGACTTTGGTCCGGCACGCGTCCGCGATTCGCGTGGTTCCTAAGGAGCAGCCGAAAGTGGAGTTCACCGTCGTGACGGCGGCTCGCAAAGACCAGGTCGCAAGTTGGGACAAGGAGGCTCAACACGGTCTCTTCACGAAGCATCTTCTCGACGCGCTTTATGGAGGTGCCGACGGCAAACGCTATGGGAACGCCGACAGCCGGATCACGCTGAGCGAAATCAAGGTTTACCTGGATCGCGAAATGACATACGCTGCCAGGCGACACTACGGAAGAGAGCAGCAGGCGATGGTCACTGGAGATCCTGCAAAGGTGATTGTAATCCTTGGCAGGTAGTGGGAGGCGAAACACCTTTATTAGCGATCAGAAGATTGTAAGTTTTTGATTACCACGACCACAGGCGCCCCGACATTTCCAATCCGACACTAGACCAAAAAATAGGCACGGAATAATGTCGCAGGAGCTCAATTGGACTGAGCTGAGATGGCTACTTGCCGAAGATTCCTAATCATTCCACTCATTACCTTTTTCATAGCTCTGCCCCAAATGGTGAGGGGCCAAAATGCGCTTGGCAAGATTGATATCTCAGGCCGAGAGAAGAGATCCTGCATTCAGTTGGTTGACGGCTACGCTTATCTTTCTGAGAATATGACCCTCGCCCAAACAAGGGCTGCTGCGTTTACTAATGCAAAGCGACAAGCCCTTGAAGCAGCCATGAGCCATATCCAATCAAAAACCGTGGTTGAGAATTTCCAATTAGAGTATGATTTGATAACGTCCGCTGCCGAAGGCTCTGTCATCGTTCTTGAACAGAAAGATCATGGCGTGGAAGGGAATAATCGTTACCATGTCTGGATCAAGGCAGAGGTTCTATATGAGCTAAGGGCGAAAAAATCTGAGCTAACCCCCCACATAATAATGGCTAAAGAAGCGCCTCTTACAGTGAAGGTATGGACCGACAAGAATGAATATAAGGTGGGCGAGAGTGTCACCGTCTTCTTCCAGGGCAATCGTGACTATTACGCAAGGATTGTTGATATTACTCCAAGCGGACGGATCGTTCAACTTTTGCCCAACGAATATCGCACGAGTGACTTTTTTGAAGGGGGAAAAGCCTACAGAATCCCCGGTATGAGAGATCGTTTCCATTTACTAGTAACCCCTCCATACGGTGAAGAACACATTGTTGTCTACGCCAGTGAGGCGCCTTTAGGCGAAGTGTCCATGGTATCAGCTGGAAAAGGATTGAGATTGTATCAGGGTCAGCAAAGAGATTTAGCTTCTCGAAGTCGTGCAATAAAGGTCGTTGAAAGGGAGACAGGAGCCAGCAACAGTGTT
>CP070692.1:4440206-4442650 GCA_020353215.1 Deltaproteobacteria bacterium | reverse complement strand
GATGTTTCATGAAACATCCGGGCTAGGGTAAAATCTTTCCAGCCGGAAAACCAACAAGCCGCGGTCAACAAGAAACCGCGGCCCTACCCTCCGTCCAGTCCGCGGTCCCACTTGGGAACTGACGCGGGAATAGTCTCGCAGAGTCAGTTCATTACCCACATTTATCACATATAGCCTTGCCGTAATCCTGACAGGCGCGGATTCCGTCCGGCGTATCGATGAGATGTTCCTTGAAATTGAATGAACCGAGGGCCACCATATCCATCTTGAATACATATTCCATCGTATCGAAGATTATGCTGGGCGCATCGCCACTATGGGTATACGAGCCGAATGCCCCGCCTACCTTGCCTTCCAGATTGGCCTTTTGAGCCAGAAAGAGGAAAGTCTTCATGCCATTGGTCATATCCCGATGATACGTGGGACAACCAAACACATATGCATCGAATCCTTGCAGGTCTTCTTGGTTCTTGATGCCGCTGATCTTCATTAGTTCGGCTTCATTGCCACTAATGCGAATCCCTTCAGCCATATACTCAGCCATTTTCTGAGTGTGTCCAGTCCTACTGTCGAACGCAATTAATACCTTTTTCATCACCAAACCTCCTTTGTTGAATAATTTAAAGAGATCTACAGGCATTCTATTGGGACATGACTGCCAAGACGAAGCCCCGCCATCAAAGTTGCAGTAAGAAGCTCAATTCCTAACTTGCGAGCCCACTGAAGTGCCAAAGATAAACCGGTGGTTCACTCTCCTGTCGACCAGCTAATCTTCTCGGGGCCATTGGGCGTCTTCGAGCTCATCCACGAGATAGCAGAATCGGTTCCAGTCGAACTCTCGCTTGGAAATTGGGCATCGTAGGCTGATCTTTCGGTCGGTGATCCCTATCACCTCCCAATCACCGCTTCGCGGACCCCCTTCAATGTTGATCTTCTGCCCGACCCGAAATGGGTAAGGACGGAAAACTGTAACTTTGTGAGTCTTCATTCACCTCCTCCAGCGAACCAGATCCTTGGATTGATGAATCCCTACAACCTCAGAGCTTCTCTGATCTCCTTCTCTTTGAATCCCACCACGACCGTTTTTCCAATAACGATAGTCGGAAACGAGCAGTTCGGGTTGAATTTCTTGATATCCTCAAGGATGGCGACCCTTTCTTTACCTGTAAGCAAGTCCACGTCGGTAAATTCATATTTGACTTCGCACTCGCTCAGAAAGGTCTTGGTTGCTTTGCAGTGACTGCAGGTGCTGAGTGAATAAAGCTGCACAGTTTCTGACATGTTCTTCTCCTGTCTCTCGCATAATATTCGTTAGGAGCCAAGCCTTGGATCACTTCCCGTCTCGCCGCAGTCGGGAATATAACAGGTGACATTTACAAATTCACACAATTCATTGCAAGCCGGACACTTCTCGGGGGGAGCATCCGTCTCCAGAGTGTAGCCACACTTGGTACATTTCCATGAGTTCTTCATTGCTTCGCCTCCACTGATTAGTATGTCCAGTAAAAACACTTTCCTAAAGTGTAAATTGTGATCCGCCCGGTCAGACACGAGAGCCAGTCAGCACGCAAAGGCGGAAGATTTCATAGTCGCTTTGCTGCCCTAACCCGGATGTTTCATGAATTGCTGTGGGCGAGACCACGGAGATGGGCTTGCCACCGGGCAATCGCAGGGTGTTGGACCTGAGGGGTACCTGACCGGTACGTCGTAGGGTTCAACGCCCGAGGACGCCCGGAAGGAGGTCCATATCCTTGGTCGCAGTAGGCCATTCATGAAACATCCGGGCTAAGACTGATGAGAAGTTCAGCGCCTCAGTGACTTGAGGTTTCCATGCCAGGCACATCTGTTGCAAAAAGTTTCCGTGTCTCCACCAACCTCTGGCAGTTCAGATGTTCCGGCTTCGGGGGTGAAAACAATCTCGCCCCCCTTCAGGTCAAACTCATAGATCTCGTATTCATCCTCTGCGTCCTTCACGTAGAAACTCTGTGATCCGCAGAGCGGGCAATTTGTCTCAGACATTTATCCTCCTTTTTGTTGCTGCAACCGTTGTTTTCTATTCCAACTAGAAACTTCGAACCATCTTGCGGTGGATCGCGCATTCGCCTGCGACAGGTAGACTGCATGATCCTGCAAAAACGAATACTCAGAATTCGTGCCAAACAATTGCCGGGAAGATTGGCCGGATTAAATTCAAGTTATATCAATTAGTTAACTTATGGGGCAACAAGACACTGACGGATCTAATCACGTTTTTCATGAGACATCCTTGAGACACTTCAAGGACAACTGCTGATCAACTTACTTTGATTTTTCAGAATATCATATGTATCGTAAATCAGGAAGATGGTACTTTTCTCGAATGTCTCGATATATAACGTGAGACATGTATGTCTTATGAGACATCGACAGATAGGGATCACACCTTGACGGGCTGTTGCCCAAAC
>CP070692.1:4437659-4440106 GCA_020353215.1 Deltaproteobacteria bacterium | reverse complement strand
CGTCTTTCGTCGCAAGCACGCTCATTGTCTCGCCTCCTTTTTCATGGGCAGGGCTTGTCGATTTGGTCGCTTGTTTGGTTTCCCCATTTCAACATAACCAGCTTCGAGACCGCCCCCTTTTCCATTGAGCAGGTATACACAAATCAGGCCATCAGCTTCGCTCATGCTATGTCTCCTGTTTATGTGAAGCCACATATTGAGAAGTAGCCATCTTCATCTTCAGTCCTGATAGTCACTTCATCTTCTTCTACTGTGACAAAGCAAGAGCGCTGTAGGGGGCAATGTCCAGTGCCCCCTTTGCCGGTAATCCATCCTGGCCGGGCGCCTTTGCATGCACGGTCGTCGCTCCCGCGTCACCGAATTCCTGATCGTAAATCCTGCTATCGCTGTTGAACCGCACAATCCACTCTCCTTCCGACGGAAATCCGATTAGATAATCCGTCTGGGATTGCACAGAGAAGTTGGCCACCACGACGACACTATCTCCGGGCCCACCTTTATCCCAGCGATGGTAGGCGATGATTTTGCTATCCTGATTAATGTGATGGACACTAACTTCCTGGCCGAATAATCCGCGTGTAGAGCCGTGAAGGTTTAAGCGAAGCGCAATGAGGTCTTGGTAGAGTCGGAAAATGCCCGGGTACTCCACTTTCTTGGACCAGTCCAACGGGTCTTGGTCGTGGAACCAATCATCCTCAAGAAACTCCTGTCCCTGAAAAATCATCGGGATGCCTGGGGAAGTGAACACTATGGCGGCGCCGAGGCAGGATTTCTTTTTGGCGGCCCAGGAAGACGCTTTGCCGGGGTCCACCTCTTCCGGTACGCGTGCTTTTCCATTCGCGACTTCATCGTGAGATTCCGTGTAGATCACACGTTCGAAGGCGTTGAGATAGTAGCGGTGCATGACGGCATCACGAACCGCATCCATGTTTCGCGATTGATCCTCGGGACCACATAGGGCGGCGCGTATGGCCGTTACGAATCTAGCGTCCCATTGTGAACTGAATCCGGCTCCACTATCCTTAGGTGCTTTCGTCAGATACGGGTTGCCGCGAAGATCCTCCGCGATGGTGAAGGTGCTGCGGCGAACTTTGCGGATCTGCCGGTTGATCCATTGCATCATCATCCAGCCGTCCGGCAAATCATTGTTTGGATCATTGTCTCTTCCATGGACATTCCGCACGAAGGCTGTTGCATCCCAGCGCAGCCCATCTACACCGAATTCCTTGATCCACATGAGCGCGTTGTCGCAAAGATATTGCCGAACCTCCTCTCGCCCGTAGTCTGGGCGGGTTTCACCCCACGGGGTTTCCGCACGCCAGTCGTTATAGAAATAGATCCCTCCTTTTCCGTTTTCATTCCATCCGTCAAATTGCCATAAATCTAGATCGTCCGGCCCAAAGTGGTTGTAAACCACGTCAACGATGACCGCGATCCCCAACTTATGCGCTTCGTCCACGAATTCCTTGAAGGTGCGTGGCGACCCGTACTCGGTCTCGACAGCGAAAATAAGGGAAGGATTGTAGCCCCAGGAGTATCCACCCGCGAATTCATTGATCGGCATGATTTCAATAGCATTGACGCCCAGTTCCTTCAAGTGCCTCAATCGCTCAATAGCCCCCTCCAAGTTGCCCGGTCCAGGCTCCGTTGTTTTCTTTCCGAAAGTTCCAATATGAAGTTCGTAGATGACCATCTCATTCAGCGGCACGGGGGTAAACGAAGGGGCTTTGGACCGTGGCATCGGGCGGGGAATCACCGCATTGCCCACCGAGCTTGTTACCCTTCGTGCATATGGATCGATACGGAGGAATTCCTTATCCCCCGCCACAATATGGAATCGGTATTCGTCGCCAGGTCCGGCTTCCGGCACATCCGCTGCCCAGCATCCATCCGGTTGTCTGACCATCGGATGTACGTCCCTCCTCCACTCATTAAACGATCCAACAACGGAGACCTTATCAGCGTACGGTGCCCATACTACGAATGTGCAGCCACCCCTATGTAGAGTTGCGCCTTTACTTATCGACCTCATGGTCTTTAAATCCACGGACGTGAAAAGTCTCTTCGTCAACGGACCAACCCTGCGTAAAGGAATAAGGGGACATTCTACTTATTCAGATCCATCCTTGGTCGGCCACAGGGGCGTAGGGACGATTCTAAACCTAGTCGGTTCGCGGTACGCACTTGTCAGGCCTTGCTGCCGCATAGGCGGCCCCGCACCACTTACCTGTTCCTACCCTCCCCTTCCCCTGCCTGTTCCCGTATTCCCGTACCGCTATAATCATACAAGCATGTCCATCTTTAGGGTACACTACCCATCATTGAGCCTTGAGGAGGTAACGCACATGTGCCTATCCAAATTGAAATGCATGTTTGTGGTCGCGCTGGCCGGGACACTTTTCTTCTCGATAACTCAGACAGCCTGCGGTGACGAGGATACCAAGGTC
>CP070692.1:4435099-4437559 GCA_020353215.1 Deltaproteobacteria bacterium | reverse complement strand
AAAACAGCAAAAGAAATGCAGCTACCTGATATACTTTTAATTTCATCTTAATTCTCCTCTTCGATACGCATCTTCAAGCCATTAATTTCCTGGTTGATTTGCTGCATGAGGCGCCAACCGTCGGAGATGTCGTCACTTGGATCAATGTCTTTGCCATAAATGTTTCGAATCAACGCGGGCATGTACCAGCGCAATCCGTCCTTCCGATATTGCTGGAGCCACATAAGAACATGATCCCGGCTGAATGGCGGACTTCTTCGCGCCCATACCACATAGGTAGCTCAACCGGGGCAGATCGCAACCTCGATACCGGGACCTGAGGAAGCCTAGACACGTGTCATGAACATCATCCTCGCTATGGAGTTTATCACGGCGCGTCAGAAGAATCTGTTTCGCGGCCGTGCTCTTCCCGGATTTCCGCACGGAATTTAGGCAGTCCTTCGGGAAAGTTACAGCGCACAAAATCGATCAGCTTTTCCCTGACTTCACAGCGGAGATTCCAGGCATTCGAGGCATCCGAAGCACTCATGAGGGCCCTTAGTTCCAGTGTCTTGTCGGTGGCATTGGTCACCTGGAGACCCCAGACCCGCCCGTCCCAAAGGTCCGTCGCTTTCAAGATTCGCTGAAGCTCCTCCCTGATCACCTTCACTGGTACGGTGTAGTCTACGTAAAGAAAGACGGTGCCCAAGATATCAGCCGTCACCCGGGTCCAATTCTGAAAGGGTTTTTCCATGAAATACGTGATCGGCAAGATTAACCGCCGCAAATCCCAGATGCGGACCACGACATACGTCAGTGTTATTTCTTCAATCCGGCCCCATTCATTCTCCACGATCACCACATCATCGATCCGAATAGGTTGGGTGATGGCAATTTGAATCCCGGCCAGCAACGTGGCGATGGATCGCTGGGCCGCCAGGCCAATAATAAGTCCGGCAATCCCTGCGGACGCCAAGAGGCTGCCTCCAAGATAACGGACCTTTTCGAACGTCATCAGGATGCTCGCCAGGCCCACGATTGTGACGGTGACGATCACGACTTTTTTTAGAATCTGAATCTGGGTATTAATCCTTCTGGCTTGAAGGTTGTCTTTGACATCAATCCTGAACCGGTTCAGCGTGAAATCCTCAAAAACATACGTTAGCTTGATGACAAGCCAGGCGATGGAGGCTATCAAGATTACCCCCAACAGTTGTTTGAGCAAGACCGACACTCCCTGGGGGAGCCTAGTGACCGGAAACAGAAAATGGATGAACAGGAGGGGTAGGATAAGTTGCAAGGGGTGGCGGCAATGTCTGATTAGGGAGTCGTCCAGAACCGTCTCGGTCCTTCGGGCGAAAACCCCCGTCACTCTAAAAAGGATAGAACAAGCCACAAGGCCTAACGCTGCTGCTGCCAACAACCATAATACACCCTGCCATTTCATGACAAACGCATTCATCAATTCTATCTCCTCACCTATTTCAGAGCTGCCGCTTTTTCATACTGTGCCCTGAGTTGTTCCGCCGCCGACATCTCGCGTTTTTCTCTTTCAATCGCCTTCATATGGTCCTGTTGGACCCGCTTCAATTTAGCTTCATAATCAGGTCTCGAGTATTTTTTCGAAGTGGGAACACCCTCCAGCACCAGGCGATCGATTCGCGCCATGTCCCTTTTAGTCTCTGCTACCTCCAAAGCTAGCTTAGCCTTCCTCACACCCGCTTTGGAAGCATCGAAGGCCTTTTGCCTCCATTTCACCAACAGCTCCGCAGGCTTGACAGCATCCTTCGCCCTCTCCACACTCTGCTTCGCCTTAGAAAGGCGATCCCCGTCTTGAGCGGCCTCCGCCGCCTTGTGTTCAGCCTCGGCGGCCTTCAGATTCAAGCGCTCATTCTCACGCTCATTCTCGGCCTTCTTTAAAGCTTCCCTCGCATCCTCCCCCGCATTTCTGGCGGCGGCCAAGCGCACATTTGCCAAAAAAACGGAAAACTCAGTTTCCTTCAATGCCTGCAACCCTTCACCAGAGAGCCGGGCCAAATCCTTGTATTCCACGGAACCCTTCAGAAAGGCCGCACTTGCGGCTGGTTGCGTGATCATGAACATGGCCAGACACAAAATGAGTTTTCTCATGTGAAATCCCCTTTCCTGTTAGTCTGTGGCCATCCGGAAATAGCAAATTCTGGACTCGTGCTGTCGGCAATAAGCTTTCAGCAGTCAGTGGAAACCAGGAAGAAACAAACCGTCAAGCTGAGTCCTGATCGCTCCTCCCATTCCATGGTGCTTCGAGTTGACCGATCAGGGCCTTCACAGGGCTAGAAAACGTCTTACTTTGCGGTTCGAAAAATGTTCTTAGCGCAAAGTTTTTTTTGGCGGGCGATTGAATTATTTGGACACTCATGAGGAGGAATATATGCTAGAATTCTTAGCAAAGATAAAGCAAAAGTCAAGGACCCTATAACTATGAGACTCGGAATTGACTTC
>CP070692.1:4432522-4434999 GCA_020353215.1 Deltaproteobacteria bacterium | reverse complement strand
TGCAAACAGATTGTCGCACGGTTGTTGGAATTCAGTAGGCAGTCATTGGACGAGCGGGTTCTTTCTGATGTTAATGAGATTATTGGCCATTGCGTAGCGCTTTTGCAGCACCAGTCCCTTTTTCACAATATCGAGATCATTCAAAACCTGGAAAGCGATCTGACTCAGATTTTAGGAAATCCTGGTGAACTCGAGCAGGTCTTCACCAACCTCATGCTCAATGCTACAGATGCCATGGAGGGGAGAGGCAGAATAACAATCAGCAGTGCATCAGAGTTGAAAGCGAAACAGGTGGTCTTAACATTCACCGACACCGGTCCTGGCATTTCACCCGAGGTCAGAGAGAAGATATTTGAACCGTTTTTTACCACCAAGCCGGTAGGCGTTGGGACCGGTCTAGGGCTTTCCGTAGTCTATGGGGTCATCCACCGACATGGCGGCAGCATAGAAGTTGGTAGTACCCCTGGTCCTGGTGCCACCTTCATCATTAGGCTTCCTCTGGAGTCTCAGGCAGTGATCCCCGAGGTGGCAGATCAGGGTTTCGCTTAGGACTTGTTTTAGAAAACGGCAACTAAGGTGCACGATCCTGGGGGGCTTTGGGCCGTTTTCAGCTGGGTGAATCGAGGCAATATATGACTGGCAATACCACTGTTCTGGTGGTGGACGACGAAAAGGTGGTCCGGGAGGGTTGTAGCCGCATCCTCAGCCCTGAAGGGTTTGAGGTACTGGCTGCAGCAAATGGCCGAGAGGCTCTAGAGGTGCTTGAGCGTGAGTCCACCAATGTTGTTCTATGTGACCTGAAAATGCCAGTCATGGGAGCCCTTGAGGTATTGGAGATAGTCGGTCAGCGCTACCCTGATATCCCGGTGATAATCATCACCGGACACGGTACAGTGGAGAGTGCTGTGGAATGTATGAAGCGGGGAGCTTACGACTTTATCACCAAACCCTTCAGGGCCGACCATCTCGTCCTGGTGGTCAGAAGGGCGTTGGAGAAGCAAACGCTCGAACGGAGGGCTTGGCAGCTTCAGGAAGAACGGGCCAGAAACCTTTACGATCTGGCCGCGGAGCAGAGCCGCGTCCGCACCATAGTGAGTTGCATGGCGGACGGGGTAGTGGTTACAACCCCTGATCTGGAGGTGGTGCTTCACAACCCAGCGGCCACAAGACTCCTGGAGTCTATGCCGCTGGTGAATCAGGGAGGAGCACTATCGGACTATATTAATGATGACAATCTGGGTAATGCACTCAAGCGTCTCTTGGCAAATGCCGAAGGGGAAGAAGAGTGTATCGCCCAGGAATTGATCCTGGGCCGAAAGCATCTCCGTGCTCTTTCTGCCTTGGTCTACGGCCCCGAGCGCCAGGTACTTGGTACGGTCACGGTTCTCCACGACGTCACCTCCCTTAAAGAATTGGATGAAATGAAGTCCAATTTTGTCCACCATGTGTCTCACGAACTGCGTGCTCCCCTGTCGGCCATCAAACAGCAACATTCGGTCATTCTGGATGGGTTAGCCGGGGAGTTGGTAGACAAGCAGAGAGAACTCCTGAACCGTGCGCAGGACAAGATCCAGGGGTTGTTGGACATGATCAACGACCTGCTTGATGTTGCCAGAATTGAAAGTGGCCATGGAGTGCAGCAGCAAGTTCCATTGAACCTGGCGAATATCCTGCAGCAAACTGTAACTCTGATGGGATCCAAAGCTGAGGAAAAGGGACTTTCTCTAGAGTTGGAGCTACCGGAGGACCTGCCCTTAGTGCAGGCAGATGAACGAAGCATTGAAGAAGTCTTCACCAATCTGATCAGTAACGCCATCAACTATACCCCGGACGGCGGCACAGTTCTTGTCTCAGCAATCCCGCATCAGGAATACCTGGAGGTACGGGTCAGCGACACCGGCGTAGGCATCGCAGAGGAGGAAATTTCCAAGATATTTGACAAGTTCTACAGGGTTAAACACCCTCAGACCCGGCAGATTATTGGCACTGGCCTTGGTCTTTCCATTGTGAAGGGTGTTACCGAGGCACACCGCGGTTCAGTGGAAGTAGAAAGTAAACCAGGGGTAGGTACCACCTTTAAGGTGTCGCTCCCCACGATCTCTGGAGGGAAGCTAGCCGATTATGGCCAAGACTAAGAAAAAAACCGAGATTCTCGTGGTCGATGATGAAGCAGTGGTGCGCGCGGGGATTTCTCGGGTCCTGGAGAAACAGGACCTGTCGATTCACACTGCTGCCGACGGCAGTAAAGCCCTTGAGATCATGGGACAGTATCCCATTAAAATCGTCTTGCTTGACATCAAAATGCCAGGTATGGACGGCGTTGACGTCCTAAGGCACATACGCTCTGCCTATCCGGACACGTTGGTGATCATGATAACCGGGCATCCCACCATACAAAACGCGGTGGAGTGCACCAAACTGGGTGCCCTTGACTACCTGGTGAAACCCTTCAGAGTTGATGATCTCGAAACCCTCAT
>CP070692.1:4429936-4432422 GCA_020353215.1 Deltaproteobacteria bacterium | reverse complement strand
GATTTTAGCGCCGGGACGCTCCATCAGTTCGTCTACCGAAGCGGTTGGAGGTGAAGTGTCTTCTTCGGCCCCGGTGTCATCTGGCTCTAGACCAAACCTTACAAGTCTCTTCAAGTCGTCGGGCTCAGCTCCAAATATTGAATCTTCCTGCCTCATGGTAGTCCTCATATTATCGGTTGGTGCACTTGCGAAAAGCCTGATCGCCCCACTTGGGGCTTCGCTTCTCAACACACCACTACCTAAATATCCTCTTATTTATTTGAAATGCTGCGCGCTTTTTGGAAGATACTGCAATAATTCTTCCAGTTCTTCGGACGCCAGGTCCCCTGAAAGGAGTGTACGACGGACATGCTGTATCAGCGCTGTTCGAAAACGTCGCTTTACTGTGACAATCATATTTGAGGCCTTCTTCGCATCGCTGACACCATGTTTTTGAGAAAGATCAATGAGAGATTTAGGAGCCTGCCCACCCATGATGGGTTCTACAACACGCTGGTGAAAAAGTATCCAGTGGGTTTCCATCCCCTCTTGGTGGCATTCGGCTTTGATGTCTGCAAGAACACGTTCCAGCAAATCCGAAAGCCAGGCGTAGTGGTAGGATTCCTCTGCAGATGCTCTCTCCACACTCTGCGGTAACGTGGGCGCCTCGGCTGCTTCGAGAGAAACTAATTTCCCTTTAGGGATGCGTTTTCTGGCTCTCTCTTTAATATTCTGTTTAGTAAGGTACTCGTTAAGGGCAAAAAGCAAGAAAGACCGGAAGCGGCCTCGAGTCTGTTCAGCCCGACCAACCATATCCCTATTTATGACGACTTCATGGAAGAAATCCTGTGTGAGATCCTTAGCGTGTTCGTTATCATATCCTTTTCTGCGCAGGTAGCAGTAAACGGGCTTCCAGTATTGCTTCAACAGGAAATCAATGAGGATTCTGTCCCGGTCCTGGTCTGCCTTGATGTTCTCTATTAGAGACCATTGGGTCGTGAGAA
This sequence comes from Deltaproteobacteria bacterium, assembly GCA_020353215.1. Classification (GTDB taxonomy): domain Bacteria; phylum Desulfobacterota; class Syntrophobacteria; order BM002; family BM002. The sequence continues at coordinate 4,431,439 of CP070692.1, read as the reverse complement.
ATGCCTCCCGGGATCCCCCCATGTCTGTCTGGTCATTGTATCCCATATTCCGTTCCTCGTGTTTTGAGGAAAACAGATCAACACCGTCTTGGACTCGCAGAAACGCCTTGATAATACTATATATCACTACATTCAGCAAAACATCAAATCTGTAGAACCGATTGGCAGGATATTTAAGCATTAATCAACATCTACATAATTTTTTTAAAAATAGCGCGCAGCATTCGTAATTTTTTGGAGGATAGTAAGTGGAAGCCATTAAGAACAGGGCTTGGATCAAAATCTGGTTTTCGAAAGAGGTTTTGCTTTACTCAGAAAAGGACGGTGTACAATGAAACGATTGACTGGTTCCACGATAAGATTTCTATTATTTACCACGGCCATTACCCTCGTATTTAACGTGAGAGCGGCCAACGCCGATTTCACCTTCGGCACGCCTGTTCTGGTGCCGAATGTCAACAGCTCCTCTATCGAGATTTGCCAGAGTATCTCCTCTGACGGCCTGACGTTCTACTTCGCCTCCTCGCGGCCTGGTGGATACGGCAATGGAGACCTCTGGGTGTCGACCCGGCCCACCACAGAGGACGAGTGGGGAGAACCAGAGAATCTTGGTCCACCCGTCAACAGCTCTGCTACTGAATACTCTCCCAGCATCTCATCAGATGGACTGACGCTTTACTTCGCGGACTACTGGGCTTACCCCCCCCGACCTGGAGGATTAGGTGGTTGCGACATATGGAAGACGACGCGGGCGACCACAGAGGATGACTGGGGTGAACCTGTCAATCTTGGGTCTCCCATCAACAGTTCATCCCATGACCTTTATCCGTGTATATCGTATGATGGATTGTCGCTTTACTTCACCTCTTTTCGGCCCGGCGGACAAGGGGTCGACCTGTGGGTGTCGAGACGAGAAAAGACCTCTGATATCTGGGGAGAACCCATCAATCTGGGACCTCCGGTGAACAGTGGGATGTGGGACGGCAAGCCGGCAATTTCTGCCGATGGCCGTATCTTGGTCCTCACATCCGATCGGATCGGCGGGGTAGGAGATTGGGATCTTTGGATGACCCAACGGGCGACAATACAAGACAACTGGTCCACTCCGTTCCCTTTGTCGATTGGCGCTGGTAATGCCGCCCTCTCGGCGGATGGTCGTACCCTCTATTTCTACTCGGATCGTTCAGGTGGACTAGGCAACGGGGACCTATGGCAGACGGCAATCATTCCCGTTGTTGATCTCAACGACGATGGGATTGTCAATGCGGCCGACATGTGTATCATGGTTAACCACTGGAGTGAAAACTACCCATTGTGTGATATCGGCCCGATGCCCTGGGGCGATGGTGTTGTCGATGTTGAAGATATGAAGGTCCTTGCTGAGCATTTGTGCGAAGAAATACCGCTACCTCTCGAATTGATTGCATACTGGAAGCTTGATGAGGAAGAAGGTGATATTGCCTACAATAGCGCCGGAGGAAATGCTGGATTTCTTTTCGGTGG
>CP070692.1:4427335-4429836 GCA_020353215.1 Deltaproteobacteria bacterium | reverse complement strand
GTTGTAGACCCGGGCACCGCCAACTGGTTCGTGGATGAGCTGCTAAATGGCGCCTTTACCGACAAGTACGCGATGAACTTCACCTGGGTCAGCTTTGCCGGCGCCATGGACAATCCAGATATTTCCGAAACGGCCGGCAAGTGGGCCTATTCACCCTTCCCCTGCCACGAGGATCCAGGCACCGGCGAGAGGCGCTGTGCTGCCACCTATGGGTCCCAGGGTATTGGCATCAACAAGTTCTCGGAGAACAAGGATGCTGCCTGGCAGTACCTGGAGTGGCTGATGGGGCAAGACGTCCAGCAGCGGTTGGTTGACGATCCGCGCGCCGGGTTCGCCAGCGCGCGCGCTGATCTGTTTGAAAATCAGACTGCGGAGCCGGATACTGCCCGCTGGGCGTCGTTGGAGAGCATCTCCAACGGTTACGGCATGGACGTCTGGACCTATCCTGAGTACGCCCAGTTGCTCGACATCCAGCAGAATTTCATCAACTTGGCGTACATCGGGGCCACGAGCTGCCAGGAAGCCCTGGACCAGATTGCCCTGCTCCAGCAACGCATCTTGGACACAAGCCCCAACAATCCGAAGAACCAGTAAACAGTTAGCTAAGAGGGGCTTTCTGGTAACTTATGGGAAGCCCCTCCTATATCCAATAAGGAGATGCCGTTCGTAGCGAGGTAGCTCTCTTACCAACGGAGGTAATCAAACATGGCAAACACGGGCAAAGTAAAAGTTGGGATCATCGGCTCCCAGTTTGAAGCTGATATCCACGCCGCATCCTTCCAGATCATGCCAGAGGAGGCGGAAGTGGTAGCTGTGGCCTCGCCCACCCCTGGCCATCCAGAGGAACTGGCGAAGAGGTACGGGATTCCGCGTGTCTTCCACGACTATCGGGAGATGCTCAAGGAGAAAGATATCGAGATGGTCACCATCACCTCACCCAACCACCTCCATGCCCAGATGACCATCGACATAGCCAACGCTGGAAAGCATGTGGTGTGTGAAAAGCCTCTGTGTATGACCCTTGAAGAGGCCGATGAAATGGTTGAAACCTGCAAGAAGCAGGGAGTGCTCTTTATGTACGCCGAGGAGCTGTACTTTACCCCCAAGTATGTCAAAGCCAAAGAGATGGCAGATCAAGGGGCTTTCGGCAAGATTTACATGGTCAAGCAAAGCGAGAAGCATTTTGGCCCCCACGCTCCCTGGTTCTGGGACGTCGACCTGGCCGGTGGTGGCGTGTTCATGGATATGGGCTGCCACGGCATTGCTTTCTGCTACTGGTTCCTGGACCGGTCGCCCATCAAGAGCGTCACCTGTCAGATGGGTACCTACGTTCACGGCGATATAACTAAAGGTGAGGACAATACCATCTGCATTCTCGAGTTTGAGAACGGCGCCGTGGCTTTGATAGAAGACAGTTGGGCCCGTCGGGGTGGCATGGATGACCGTATCGAGGTCTACGGCGACGGCGGAGTGACCTACGCCAACCTGCATATGGGCAATGCGTTGCCGACATTCAGCGAGTATGGCTACGGTTACGCTGTGGAGAAAGCCCCCAGCACCAAGGGTTGGACCTATCCGGTCTTCGAGGAGCTGTGGAACTATGGCTTCCCGCAGGAAATGGCCCATTTCGCCCGCTGTGTGCGGGGCAAAGAGGAACCCATCGCCACCGGTGAAGACGGCCGAGTTGTACAAGAGGTCCTCTACGCTGGATACGAATCGGCACGCACCGGCCGCAAGGTAGAACTGCCTTTCCGCCCCAAGGGTGTGAAGAAACCCATCGACCTATGGTGGAACCCGCCGCCAGAGCAATGATCAATGGCGGTATAGACGCAGAGAGAATGAGGGCACGGAGTTCAAACCGATTCCCTGTGTTCTTCACGTCCTCAGTCGGGGTAAAAGTGCCCCGCCAGGAAGTTTTGCGAGCCTTTGCTGAAGGGGAGTGAAATTGACTTCTCACAGGAGCTGTAGCCGGTGGTCCCCCCGTTGAGTGTTGTTACCTGTAACGGCGGTAATGAACCGCGAAGACGCAAAGAACGCCAAGTTTTCTTTATTTTTCCCTCGTCTTCTTAGCGACCTTGGCGTCTTGGCGGTTGAAAGCAACGCTCAATCACGCAACAACACCCAAGAGGGGGACTATCCTGTAGCCATATACAAGATAACTATGTTGGGTACAGATTGGATTGACCACTGGAACTGGAAGTATGGAGAGGGGCAAGAGAGCCAGAGCCTGAGATACCGCCCGCCGAGTACGAAGAAGAATACTTCGTGGTCAAAGAGGAACACATGCCTGATGGTAGGCGGAAGTTGATTCTCAGCGACAAAGAGACCGGACAGATCATCGAGTAAATTGTTGAGTAAAAGGAACTAAGGATAATCCTATGAAGCGACGCACTCTGTTTTTGGCAGAAATGACCAACCGAGAACTTGAGATATTTCTCGAAGACTATAAGACAGTCCTCATTCCAGTCGGATCGACAGAACAGCATGGACCGCACTCACCG
>CP070692.1:4424725-4427235 GCA_020353215.1 Deltaproteobacteria bacterium | reverse complement strand
CCCAAAGCGAAGAGCGAAGCATTGCAGGCCTTGGCAATTGATGAGACGCTTGGCGAAGCCCACGCTTCACTGGCATTCGCAGTCACCTGTTATGACTGGGATTGGAGCCAGGCAGAGCGAGAATTCCAGCAAGCCATCAAGCTTAATCCCCAATACGCGACAGCCCGCCATTGGTATGCCCTCTTCCTAGGATGGATGGGACGCTTCGATGAGGCCCTTGTGGAAATCAAGCATGCTAAGGACCTTGAACCTCTGTCGCTTATAATTAACACCAATTTAGGAACTCTTTTATGCCTCGCAGGAAAGAACGACGAAGCTATCGAACAAGTGCGCGAAGTCCTGCAAATGGACCCAGACTTTCTGCCAGCACACTACGGCTTAATAAATCCTCATATTAGGAAGTTGATGTTTCAAGAAAACGTAATCCTATACGAAAAAGCTGCCACGCTTCGAGGACGAGATGCAATGTCAGTAGCTCAACTCGCTGGCGCTTATGCAGCGGCAGGTAATACCCGTGAGGCACAAACGCTCCTTCAAAGAGCCCTCGATAGATCAAAAGAAGAACATGTCCCTGGTTCGGTGCTTTCGGTGGCCTATGCATACCTAGGTGATATGGATAGCGCCTTCGATTGGCTCAACAAGGTTATCGAACAGCGTCATTGGTCGGCGGTCTTATTGAAAGCTGAGCCTATTTGGGATCCGTTCCGCAAAGATCCAAGGTTTGACGAAGTGCTAAAACAGATGAATTTCCCAGAGACACCTGGCACGGAAACAGAGACAAAACCGGAAGAAACGGTCCAGAAACTCAAAGAGAAGATCGCTGTGACAGCCATAAAAAAGGTCCATCCCGAGCCATTGTCTCCACAGACCTCTTTGCTAATGTCCAGAGCTGGTTCAATTGCAATCTCACCGGATGGTAGATACCTCGTCTATGTCGGTGTCGATGCTCTCGGCACCCGACGCCTTTACCTGCGTGACAGGATGAATGATTTTGAGTACAAACCCATCCGTGGTACAGAGGGAGCAACATGTCCGTTCTTTAGACCAGATGGTGGATGGATTGGCTTCTTCGCTGTGGACGAGTCTAAAGCCGAGTATGCTCTAATGCGAGTACGGATCCAGGGCGGGGTGCCGGAGTTCATTTGCAGAGTTGCTCCATTGCCCTGTGGAGGAAGCTGGTCACAGGATGATTTCATTATTTATTCGTCAATCTATCATGTCAGCCTTAAAAAGGTCGCTGCTTTCGGAAAGAGTCGGGATTACGTTGTACGCGTAAACCCGAACAACAGGGAACACGGACAATCGTGGCCAGATATTCTTCCGGAAGGAAAAGGAGTGCTTTATACAGTCTGGGGTGGGAATAGTTTTAAAGATTACCGAACAATGATTAAGTGGAAGGACATCGATAAGCCCCAGGAGCTACTGCCTAACAGCAGCTTTGCCCGCTATGTGTCAACCGGCCATGTAGTTTTTCTCCGTGGAGGATCTATGCAGGCAGTTCGATTCGATATCGATCACCCGGGCCCTGAGGCCATTAGTGGAGAGGTTGATATCCTGGTTGAAGATATTGGCGTGACCCAGTGGGGCAGTGCTCAATTTGCATTTTCTCACGATGAGGGAACCTTAGTCTATGTTCGCGGTTCCACTCCTTTCGGACTTCTTGAGGGAGAGATGGTCTGGGTTGATCCTGAAGAACCGAATGTAACACCCATCCCAAACTCACGTAGGTACTACGATGAATGGAGCCAACCACGGCTCTCACCGGATGAGAATTCGATAGCTGTTACTCCTTCCTATGAAACGAATCTTTTACTATACAAATTCGGAATCGGATACTCTCTGCCGCTGACTGTCATGAAAGGATATCAAAGTTGTGCTGTATGGGAACCGCAACCCGGTGGCAATCACGTAGTCTTCTATAGTCTGGACGCTGATTCGCCGCCAGATATCTATTGGTGTCCGTTGAAAAATCGCGACACACCTGAGCTTCTCTATAAGGATCCAAATGCAACGTTTGCCTCATCATTCTCGCCGGACGGCAAGTATCTGGTCTTCACATGTCAGTACGTGCTCGAAATGGGTCTGAATCAGACATCTGATGTTTGGCTTCTTGAAACTGAAACCAAGAAGCTCACGAAATGGACGAATACACCACAATGTAATGAATGGGGCGCCGCTTTTTCCCCTGATGGCAAGTGGATTGCGTACACATCGGATCAGATGGGAGAGCACGAAGTGTATGTACGAAAGTTTCCTAAAGGCCAAACTGAGAAGATTGGGATTGGCTCCGAGACGGCATGGCATCCAGACAAACAAAAGATGGATCTTTTCTACCGCGACGGCAAGCAATTCATAAGAGCTCGGATACAAATCGAGCCAAAGTTCAAAATCGAGAAAGAGATTTTATTCGACGACGTGTTCTTAAAGACCAGATTCCCCGGGCATCGCAACTATGACGTCTCAAAGGACGGCAAGAAATTTCTTATGATCAAGCAGGTCGATGAAACACC
>CP070692.1:4422110-4424625 GCA_020353215.1 Deltaproteobacteria bacterium | reverse complement strand
GATACGACGAAGTCTTTGCCACGTCGGTTCTTGTGGAGGATTCACAGTTCTGTGGCCTCACCGCTATTGATATGACCACCGGAAAATTCATCGTCTTTCGTGCAAAAGCACTGATCTTTGCCACCGGTGGTCTTGGTACCCTTTACGGATTCACTACCTATTCCCAGACTGTCAGCGGAGACGGTCAAGCGTTGGCCTACCGGGCAGGATTCTGCTTAGAAGATCCGGAGTTTGTGCAGTTTCACCCCACCGGTCTTGTTCCTTCAGGTATTCTTATGACCGAGGCATGCCGGGGTGAAGGGGGATATCTCCGCAATGCGCACGGGGATCGCTTCATGGAGAAGTATGCTTCTGCAAAAATGGAAATGGCTCCGCGCGATATTGTTTCGCGGTCTGAGATGACGGAGATAATAGAAGGTAACGGGTTTGAAGGTCCCGAGGGACTCGATTATATCCACTTAGATTTGACCCATTTGGGTGCGGATACGATTAACCATCGTTTGCCCTTGATCCGGGAAGTCTGTATGAAGTTTATTGGCTTGGATCCAATCCTGGAGCCAATACCAGTTCGTGCTGTGGCTCATTACAGTATGGGGGGCATTGAGGCAGATAGCAACGGGGCAACCAAAGTGACCGGTGCGTGGGCAGCAGGTGAAGTTGCCTGTATTTCAGTTCATGGCGCCAATCGTTTAGGGTCCAATTCTACTGCAGAGTGCTTAGTATGGGGAGGAATAACCGGAGAAGAAACAGTCAAGTATTTGCACACAGATCCACCGCTGCCGAAGCTGCCCGCTGACCAGGTTGACCGTGAGGCAAATCGAATCATGAGTCTACTCGAAAAGAAAGGTGTTGAAAACCCCTATGATCTCCGGCGCGAGCTGCGCGATACCATGGATCAATACTTGGGAGTGTTTCGAACCGGTGAGGGAATGGGTAAGGCATTGCAGGAAATCAAAACTTTAAAACAACGTTTTGATAACATTTCGATAAAAGATAAAAGCTCCATCTACAACACGAACCTCATAAATGTACTGGAAACAGAAAACCTACTTGAATTAGCTGAAGTAGTAGTGACCGCGGCCTTGGCGCGAGAGGAATCCCGGGGGGGACATGCGCGCACCGATTTTTCAAACCGCGACGATGACAATTGGCTTAAGCATACCTTGGCACGTTGCGGTGAGGATGGACCAAAACTCGATTACAAACCGGTGAATATTTCTCGTTGGAAACCGGTGGAAAGAAAATATTGAGGAATAAAGCGATGGCAAATGAAACGAGGCATGATAACCGCTTGGGAATATTGGGGTGGCTGGCCGGTGGAAGATGGGGAATCGAGCGCTATCTCTATAGCATCCACCGGATCACGGGGGTTGGCCTTCTGCTTTTTTTCATGATGCATATCTTTGAAAGCTCCCTTAGAGCCTTTGGACCGGAGACCTGGATTGCTGCCATGGATAGTCTCAAGCATCCGCTCTTCAAAATCGGGGAGAGCTTGGTTTTCTGCGGGTTTGCTTTTCACGCCTTGAACGGTATTCGGCTCATACTCATTGAATTAGGCCTCGCAGTGGGAAAGGCGGAAGAGCCAATATATCCTTACCGTTCGTCCATAAATACTCAGAGACCTTTACTGGTAGTGATAATGATTTTGAGCGCTCTTCTTATACTTGCCGGGGGCTACGATTTTCTATTCCTAGCCCATTGAGGAGGCAACAATGAGGGAAACAGTCTATTGGACATGGTTTATCATTTCTGGCATTGCACTGTTTTGCTTGGTCGGTTTGCACATGGCGATCATGCACTTAGACGGTCTGCTCGGCATTTTTAACCCAGCGGGGCCTTCTTCGGTGGCATGGGAGAACGTCGGTTTTCGTAACACGTCTCTGTTTTTTGCTGTGACGTATATCATTATGTTAGCAGCAGCGCTTTACCACGGGTTCTATGGGCTACGCACTATTCTTTTTGAGCTAGGGCCTAAGAAGTCTTTCCAGCGGCCTATCACTATCTTCTTCTGGATAATTGGTATCTGCTTATTCATGTTTGGCAGTATTGCAGCTATCGCAGCAAAGGCCGTAGACATAATGCTTTAGGAAAGGGAACATGGAAGGAGAGACGCAAAAACAACGCAGCATAGTTTTCTATATCCGTCGTTTTGATCCTGAGTGCGACGAAGCTCCCCACATTCAGAAATTTACCGTCCAAGTCGAAAGGGGTATGACAATATTGGACGGACTCCATCGAATCAAAGAGACCCAAGATTCCAGCCTCGCATGGCGTTTTTCTTGCCGCATGGGCGTGTGTGGCTCTTGCGCCATGTTAATAAATGGGAAACCTGGATTAGCCTGCAATACCCAGATTCTCGATGTAACACAGCAGGCGCTGACATTGGCGCCGCTTCCCAATTTTCCTATTATCAGAGACCTTGCGTCTGATTTGAAGCCGTTGTTTGATAAACATACAAAGATTCAACCTTATATTAAGCGTGCTGATTCGGAGGAGGTGCTTTCCGAAACGAGGG
>CP070692.1:4419490-4422010 GCA_020353215.1 Deltaproteobacteria bacterium | reverse complement strand
TTCGAGCTACTCGATCGCGGGATTGATGTGGTGGTGGGTGCCGAGTTCACTTGCCACATGCCGGAATGCGACACGCGCTCGCATGTCCTCGTATACGGTTTCGATCCCGGACAAGAAGAGCAACTCAACCGGCGACGCGGTAATCTCTACCATTTCTTGGATTATGCAACCGAACAGAATCTCGTGACCGTGCTGGCCCACCCTCTCTTTTTTCCCAGTTCCGCATCGATGCCAACAATAGACATCCTGGAGAAACTGACTCTGATGTTCGACAACTTCGAGGTGCTGAATGGCCATCGTGACGCGTGGGAAAACCTGTTAATGGCCGCATGGCTGGAAACGCTGACAGAGGATCGGATCGATGCCATGTCCCGAAAGACCGGCATTTCGCCCCACACCTACTGCCGTCATCCCTATTCCAAGGGGCTGACCGGAGGTTCGGACTGCCATATGGGGCTGTTTGCCGGAATGACCGGAACACTGGTTCACGTTTCCGATTTGTCACGTCGTTTAGAGGGCGAAGCCATCTCATCTCTGGTTATCGAGGCATTGCGGGATGGCAACACCGCACCTTATGGATTGTACGACGCCGGAGAGAAGCTCACTGCAACGTTCTTGGACCACGCGTCTCAAATTGCTTTGAAGATGGAAGAACCTGGACTGATCCGAATGCTCTTGCAAAGGGGCTCCGCAAATGAAAAGATCGGCGCGCTCCTCATCGCCAATGTGATGATGGAGCTCAAGCGAAATCAATATTCGTCTCTATTCCTCAAAATGCTTCACCAGTCTTTACACGGCAGGAGGCCCGACTTCCTGGCAAGACGCGTGACCTTGCAGCCATTTCTGCCCTTGTTTCGAGAGCTTGATGCGGTCGCTGTGGAGCGCAGTAAGAGTCAGGCGCGTTTCGTGCAGCAGCTACACAAAACAGCCCCCAAAATTTTCCAAGAAGTGAACCAAATCCTCGCCGCCTGCATCGGCGAAAAATTCCATGCGCATGCACAAGAAGTCGATCTCACGCCGGCCGAGCTGATGAAGGCCATTGAGAAGTTTGACATCCCATGCGACCTGAGAACCCTTTTCGGATCGAGTGAAAACGAACTCGTCGACGATATGGAATCGAACATCGACAAGTGGACGGAAGATCTGCTGTTCCCGTTCCTGGCCGCACTCCTCATTTGTGGTGCCACCTTTGCCACCAACAAGGTGATGTACAGCAGTCGAACCTTGCTCAAGGAAATCTCCACAGCCACCGGTCGCCATCAGCATCCGAAACGCGCCCTCTGGCTCACCGATACCTTTTTTGATCGCAACGGTGTGGCAACCGCTCTTCGGCTGATGCACGAAGAAGTCAAGCGGAGGGACTTGCCGATAGATTTCGCGGTCTGCTCCAACGATGCTGGTCCGGATGACCATCTTGTGGTCCTAAAGCCGCTTAGCGAATTCACGATTCCCTTCTACCGAGACCAACGGGCCCGTCTGTTCGACCTGATGGAGTTGAGTAACGTCTTCATAGAAGGGGGCTATGACCGAATCATTTGCTCCACAGAAGCACTGATGGGAATTGGCGCCCTCTATCTAAAGCATGCCTTTGCAGTGCCCGCCTATTTCTACCTTCACACGGACTGGATCGATTTCGCCCGCAGGACACTGCAATTTGAAAAGAAAAACCTGGACATGGTAAGGGGTCTGCTGCGTGCTATGTACAGAGCCTACGACGGGATTTTCGTTCTCAACAACGAGCAATTCGACTGGCTTTCGGGTGATTCAATATGCATCCCGAAAGCCAATTTGTTCCGAACGACCCACTGGGTAGATGAGGTGTTTCGGCCACAGCCGATCGCCCGAGAGGACCTCTTTCCGGGTGTTGGCAGCCATGAGGCAGTGGTCCTATTCGCAGGAAGAGTCAGCGAGGAAAAGGGGGTCATGGAGCTTCCTCACGTCATGGATCAGCTCAGAAGGCGTGTTCAGGGAGTAAGGCTCGCAGTGGCCGGAACCGGCCCTGCAGAAGAGAAACTCTTCGGGGCGATTCCAGATGCGATTCGACTGGGTTGGCTCGGCAAAAAGCAGCTCTCACGGGTGTACAATGCAGCCGATGTCAAGCTGTTTCCCTCCCGTTTTGACACGTTTGGTTGCGTGGTGCTTGAGGCACTTAGTTGTGGCCTTCCGGTGGTTGCCTTCAACTCCAAGGGGCCGAGGGATATTGTCCTTCATGGAAAAAACGGTTATCTCGCTGAAAATAGTCAGGAAATGGCCATTTACGCAACCGAGCTTCTCGTGAATCCGCACCTGGCAAAGGAAATGCGCCTGGCAGCCAGAGAACGCGCACAAAGTTACCGGACGGAGGATATCGTAAATCGGCTGCTCGTGGATCTACGCCTGGTAGGGGCAGACCAAGATCTACGCTCTACCACAGCCGGTGCCGATGATATGTCCCTTGCAACTGCCAACTAGGACTCTTCATAAACGAAGATCTTACATTTTGTGTCAAGTTTTTTGGCAGCCTAAGGTGACATTTCCAAC
>CP070692.1:4416865-4419390 GCA_020353215.1 Deltaproteobacteria bacterium | reverse complement strand
AAACCTTGATGGGTCCCTCCCGCAGGGCGGGAGGGTTTACCCACGATTAATTAACCTGCCTAAAATATAGTTTCAATATGCCTCTTCGTAGGCCAGGTCTTCCTCCCGCACCTTGCCTTTGAAGAAGATATATACTCAGGTCTGATAACCGATGACGATTGGCACGAAAACCAGGGCCACACCCAGCATGATCTTCAGCGTCAACAGGCAGGAGGCCGAGTTGTATATGGTCAGGCTATAGGCTGGATTGAGGCTGGAAGGGAGTAGGCTCGGATAGAGCCCGACCACACCGAACATGGTAGCCGCGACGATGGTGAGGCTCGAAGCAAACCAGGCCTTCCAAAAAGCGGCTTTAGCAATGAAAAGCCTGGTAAAAAGGAGAGCCGCCACAGCCAGGAGTGGTATGGCAAAGAGGAGAGGGATTCTCATGTAGTTGTTGTAGAGTTTGGTGGAGAAAGCCGTTGCAACCAGAAACACCACAGCCACAACCAATAAGGCCACCCAGAGTTTCGCCGCCATGGACGCTGCACGATCGTGAAGTGCGCCTTCTGATTTGATGGCGAGCCATATGGATCCGTGGACAAAGAAAAGCAGGACGAAAAACACCCCTCCCAGAAGTCCGTAAGGATTGAGCAGTGTGAATAGGCTGCCGTGATACATGCCATTTGCATCAATGGGAATCCCCCGGAAGATATTAGCGAATGCCACACCGAGTAGCAGGGCCGGCAAGAAACTGCCTATGACGAAACACGTGTCCCAGAGCTTTCGCCAGCCAGGATGGTCAATCTGTTCTCGGAATTCGAATGGGATCGCCCGAATGATCAGAGCGAATAAGATCAACATCAAAGCTGAATACAAGCTACTGAACATAACTGCGTAAGTTGTAGGAAAGGCAGCGAAAGTAACTCCCCCCGCAGTTATTAGCCAGACCTCATTGCCATCCCAAAATGGCCCCATGGAGCCGTATATGATTTTCCTGTCTGTGTCATTCTTTGCCAGAATAGGCATCAAGCTCCCAAGGCCCAGATCAAAGCCATCCAACATAAAATAGACGGCCCAAAGGACTCCCCAAAGTATGAACCAGATGGTCTCCAGCATGGCTTCTTACTCCTTTCTTATTCGCTTGATGCAGCTATAGGCTCCGGTCCTTTTTTGGCGGATTTGGCGATCAAATAGAACGCCGCCAATCCCAACAGAGAGTAAAGGAGGATAAAACCCCCAAGCGTGATAGCAACTTGAGAGGTGGCAATGGGCGAAACTGCGTCAGAGGTCTTCATGAGGCCGTAGGCGATCCAAGGCTGCCGGCCTGTCTCAGTTAGGGTCCATCCCATTGTCGCTGCGATATACGGGAGCGGTATGGCATACTGCATAATCTTGAGATAGCGTGGACTTGCTTCTAGCTTGTTCCGCTTAAACCACCCCACAACCGCCAGAATAACGAAGAGTCCGGCAAGGCCTACCATGATTCTAAATGGAAAGTAGGCGAACCACACGTTCGGCCGCTCATCTTTTGGGAAGTCTCTCAGTCCCTGGACTTCACCGGTCGGAGAGTGAGTTGCGAGCAAGCTCAGTACGTAAGGAATTTTGCCTATCTCAAGCAGATTACGCTCGTTTTCAGGATCCGGGATGGACAACAGGTACATGGGTGCGCTGGAGGTGGTCTCCCAGTGGGACTCCATGGCGGCCAATTTGGTGGGCTGTGTCCACCTGAGAAGCTCACCGTGGAGATGTCCCTCAAAAATCTCAAAACAAGCAAAGATGAGAGTGAAGACAATAGCAACCCGGAAAGACTTAATGAAGAACTCCGCGTGTTGCTTCCTCAGTATATTATAGGCGCATATCCCCAGGACGAAGAAGCCGGCCAGGATGTAGGCGGCACTCAAAACATGTAAGATCGTCAGGACCGCGAATTTCTGGGTGACAATTGCCATGAAATCAGTCAGCTCAGCACGACCGTTTCGGATCACGTAGCCGACCGGGTGCTGCATCCAGGAATTGGCAATGAGAATCCACACGGCTGAGAGACTCCCGGCTATCGCCACCAGCCAGATGCTCACGCAATGCATCTTAGGTGACAGCCGGTTCCAGCCGAAGGCCCACACCGCAATGAACGTGGATTCCAGGAAAAAGGAGGTTGTGGCTTCTATGGCCAGTAGAGAACCGAAGATGTCTCCCACATAACTGGAGTACCTGGACCAGTTTGTCCCGAACTGAAATTCCAGGGTGATTCCGGTTACCAAGCCCACGACGAAATTGATCAGGAATATCTTTCCCCAGAACTTGGCCATCCTCTTGTAATCCTCATCTCCGCTTCTGACATAGATAGTCTCCATGATGGCAATGATTAGGGAAAGTCCGAGGGTCAACGGGACAAAGAGAAAGTGGAAATAGGTAGCTACAGCGAACTGCAATCTGGATAGTAATAATGCATCCATCGATTTCTCCTCATTGAAACAAGATTCCGTGATAATGAAATCAGCAAATCTCCTCTTTCCCCTGCTCGCCCAAAAGCTGGGGATCCATAC
>CP070692.1:4414238-4416765 GCA_020353215.1 Deltaproteobacteria bacterium | reverse complement strand
TGGAAAGCCGAGGGGGTCGTGGTAAAGGGCAAGAAGGGCAACGAGGAAATCAGTGCCTCCAACGTGGTCTGCAATCCCCCTCCCTACCACTTGTTCAACATCATCCCTGATAAGTATTTCGTCGGAGACTTGATGCAGCGGGCGAAGAACATGTATGCCACGGGAGCTGTTACAGTGAATGTATGCCTCAAGGAGCCGCTGGAGAAGGACTATCCCAGGGGCCAGTTTCTTTGCACTGTGCTTCCAGGGGCCGAGAATCTAGATATCCCGGGAGGGGCTCCAGCTTTCGGCTTTGAGCAGGCCAGCATGTCGGACCCCAGTCGGGCCCCTGAGGGACGGTATCTGTTGCAGGGCGCAGATATAACAGTCCCTGAGGCATTGCGCGACCCATACCATCTTCAACAGCAGGCCGATGCCATAATTCGCTTTTTGCGAACCCAGTATCCCCACTTCGACGATATCCTCGACTGGTACTACGTGCAAGCCTGCCCCTTTGCCTATTATGCCTATACGCCTGACCTTGTAGGCGATCGCCGCTTCCCCATAAGGCACCCTCTGGTTACAAATCTGTTTTTCACTGGAGACTGTGTCGAGGGCTATTGGGATAACGGTTGCAACGGCGCAGCCCATGCGGGCGTCCTTTGTGCCAATGCCGTATCTGGCCGCCATGATTATCTCAATCTCTTGCCCTCTTACTGGAGATAGCCAAAAGGCCAGGATTGTGCAAATATGGGATGTAGATTAGCGCTATTTTGCAGCACAGAATTAGGAATGAATTGTCTATGGATTTCCAGATACCAGAAGAAGCTGAAACGTTGAGAAAAGATGTCCGAGAGTTCGCCAAGGCTGAGCTTCCGGAAGACTGGGTTGCTGGGATACTTGAGGAGGAGAGCAGAGATGAGGACTGGGCTTTCGCCATGTCCATATCTAAGAAACTTGCCCAGAAAGGGTGGCTCACGATGGCATGGCCTAAGGAGTACGGCGGCGGTGGCGCATCCCATTGGGAGCAATTTGTCTATCGTGAGGAGGCCGGCTATTGGTCAATCCCCGGAACCGGAATGGGGATAGGTGCCATTGATTGGGTGGGCCCATGCCTTATGTTGTTTGGCAACGACGAGCAGAGGAAGAAATACATCCCGCTCATCGCGTCTGGCGAGCCAGATGGGGTATGGTGCACCGGCTACAGCGAACCAAATGCTGGCTCTGATTTCGCCAACATCCAGACCAGCGTAGTCAAGGAAGGAAACAGCTACCTAGTCAACGGGCAAAAGCTATGGACCAGTTGTGCGCACCGCGCTAGGTGGTGCTGGCTGGCTGTCCGAACGGATCCCAATGCAAAAAAGAAGCAGCACGGCATAAGCCTGCTGATCGTGGACATGAAAAGCCCGGGCATAACCATCAGGCCTCTCTATAACCATGCCGGCTTTCACAGCTTCAACGAGGTTTTCTTTGATAACGTGAGGGTTCCTGCTGAAAATCTTGTTGGCGATGAGAATAGGGGCTGGTATTACCTGATGCAGGCCCTTTCGTTTGAGCGACACACAGCCTTCCCTCAAGCTCTAGGAACATGCAGAAGGGTGTTTGACGAACTTGCATCATATGTTAAGCGAAGAATTGAGGATGGAAAGCCTCTGTCTCAGGATCCAATCGTCAGACGCAGGTTCGCCGAGATAGCGGTTGAGCTAGAAGTTATGAAGGTGCTCAGCTACGAGATAACATGGAAGGCAGACCAGGGGATTATTCCTATCTATGAATCGTCTAGGAACAAGGCATTTCTCGACCGCCTGCTGGAGCGGTTTTCCATCTTTGGGATGCAGATTATAGGTGCATACTCCCAAGTTGACTTAGATTCCAGGTGGACGAAGTTGCAGGGTCGGATGCAGCGTCTTTACTTGACCTTCCCAGGTCTTGCCTGCGCCGGCGGCACCAGCGAAATACAGAAGAATATCATCGGGCAATTCAAACTTGGCCTTCCCAGGTCATACTAAGCAGAGGAGCGAGAAAACGGACTTCAACTTCTCAGAACAACAAAAGATGTTACAGACAATGGCCAGAGACTTCCTGGCAAACGAGTATCCGAAGGCCAAAATCAGGGAGCTTGAGGAAAGTGAGATTGGCTATTACCCCCAGACGTGGCATAGGATGGCCGAACTAGGATGGCTGGGCCTTGTCTTTCCCGAGGAGTATGGAGGTAGTAATGCCGAATTCATAGACCTGGTAGCAATCGTGGAGGAAATGGGCAAGAATATACTTCCAGGGCCGTTCTTCTCGACGGTGATTCTCTGTGCTCTACCCATATTGGAGTTTGGCACCAGCGCGCAGAAAGCCGAATTCTTGCCCCCTATAGCTACGGGTCAAAGAATCTGGGCTTTCGCCATGGCTGAGTCTTCTGCGCGGTACAGGCCTTCAGAAATCACTGCCTACGCCAAAGCGTCAGACGCAGAATATATTGTCAACGGAGAGAAGGTCTTCGTCCCCGATGCCCATGTAGCTGACTACATGCTTCTGGTAGCCAGAACCGGCAAAG
>CP070692.1:4411599-4414138 GCA_020353215.1 Deltaproteobacteria bacterium | reverse complement strand
TCCTTAAGTTTCAAATTACCTTAAATGCTTTCGTGTTGAAGATGTATTCTATGACCTCAGATTCGAAATTTTTGTGAGGAGATGAGACATGGGATTGATGAAGGATGTAACCTTGACAGATTCCATAGAAATTAGGACAACTCCTGAAACCGTCTTTGATTTCCTTGTTAATCTTGTTGATGACGAAGGCTATCGTGCTTGGCATCCTGAAGACCATGTAGCTCTACGCTGGCTAAAAGGAAAGCCTTGGGAGGAAGGATCTCTTGTCTATGCTGAAGAGTACATTCACGGTAAATTGCATAAGCTGAAATTCGTTGTCACAAAGATTGTTCCAAACAGTGAAATAGAATATGTGCCGGGATCTCGGTTTCTGAGGAGATATTTCCCGAATAACAAGTTTATTATAGAACCAAAAGAAGGGACTTGCGTCTTCACTGCTACAGGCACTTACCGAATTGGCTGGTTGGCAAGGACTTTTGCTAAGAGAAGAATTGAGCGTGGTCTTTCAAGTGTCAGAAAACACATGAAAGAAGAGGGAGAGAACTTGAAAAGATTATTGGAAGCGAAAGGAAGCTCACATAAAAAAGATATGGACACCGATACCCATTAGCTGCGTGGTGGCATTTATTATGCATCATGCTATGATTTCAATGATTTATCCTATTCGAACGTCACACCAGCAAAATTAGTTTCCCATCATCAAACGAATTATTGATAATTCAACAACTTATTTTTTATTTTATGATTAGCCCGTTTGAAAAAACCGAAAAACTTACAACTACAAAATGTAACATTTTATAAAATTGAATTCGGCTCGACCAGAAACATTGGCACCCATTAAAAGGCTCCTGTCAAGAAAAAACACCTCACCATCACAAAAACATATCTTTTTTTTTGCAGGAACAGAACCCCGCGCTAAGATAGACTTTGTTAACTGAATGTGTTGACATCATGTCACTCATTTTTGTAATATAGAGATAAGAAAAGAATAAGCAGCCGAGGGGGTGCCTTTTAAGGCTGAGATCAGACCCCTCAACCTGATCCGGGTAATACTGGCGAAGGGATCGGCGAGAGGTTTAGTGCACAGCCAGAGGCTGCTCTTTATGAGAGTGGCCTTTTTGTTTTCAGGAGGGAGAACGTAAGATGACGCAGCTTGAGATAGCAAGGGTGGGCAAAGTTAGTTCTGAGATGGAGCAGGCCGCTGCCGCAGAAAACGTTAGTTCTGAGAAGGTCCGGGAGCTTATCGCCTCTGGGCGGGCTGTACTTCCGAAAAATAAAAGGCACCAATTTGCGCATATTCTGGCCATCGGTGAAGGGCTGCGGACTAAGGTCAACGCCAACATCGGCACCAGCGGGCCATGCAGTGGGATAGAACGCGAGATCGCAAAACTGGACGCAGCAGTTGCTGCCGGTACTGATTCGGTGATGGATCTCTCTACTGGCCCTGATTTCCAGGAGGTGCGCCAGATGGTCCTGGAGCGCTCACCGGTCATGGTAGGAGCGGTACCAATCTACATGGTGGCCATCCGTTTGCGCCTGGAAGGGCAGTCCCTATCCAAAATGAGTGCCGATGGACTGCTCAGGAGTATTGAGACCCAGTGCGCCGAAGGCATCGATTACATTACCGTTCACTGCGGAGTGACCAGAGAAGTGGTCCGCCGTCTGGACCACTGTGAGCGCCTCATGCCCTCTGTCAGTCGTGGGGGCTCCATTCTCATGCAATGGATGGAGAAGAACAACAAAGAGAATCCCCTTTACGAAGATTTCAATTCGCTTCTGGACATCGCCCACACCTATGACGTCACTCTCAGTCTGGGAGATGGTTTTCGCCCGGGAACTGTGGTGGACGCTACTGATGGGCCACAGGTAGAGGAGCTCATTGTGCTCGGAGAGTTAGCCCGCCGGGCACGAGCACGTGGAGTGCAGGTGATCATCGAGGGGCCGGGCCATGTGCCCTTGAATCAGGTGGTTGCCAATGTAATAATGGAAAAGCAACTCTGTGATGGAGCACCTTTCTACCTTCTGGGACCGCTGACAACGGACCTTGCTCCTGGCTACGATCACATCACCGGGGCAATTGGCGGGGCGATCGCAGCTGCAGCCGGAGCCGATTTTCTCTGCTATGTAACACCGGCCGAACACCTCTGTCACCCTAATGCAGACGATGTACGAGCCGGGGTGATTGCTGCCCGCATTGCCGGGCATTCAGCTGATATCGCTAAGAGTCTTCCAGGGGCCATCGAGCGCGACCGACAGATGTCCATCTATCGCCGTGATCTTAACTGGGACGGAATGTTGTCAGAGGCTATCGATCCAGACTGGGCCAGAGAAAGGGTGAGTTTGAGCTCGGATGGGGAGACCTGTACCATGTGCGGTGAATTGTGCGCAGTGAAGCTCTCACGTCGCTCCGCTAAACACCCAACTTCAGGGTATTCTGGATCACGAGATCAACAAGAGGGAAAAACATGAAAATATAAGGTGTAGATTTTCAGATTATTTGAGTAAGAAATGGGGATAGAATTTCAGAATAAATTGACAA
>CP070692.1:4408921-4411499 GCA_020353215.1 Deltaproteobacteria bacterium | reverse complement strand
GCGTGCAGGAAGGTCAAGACAATTGGCAGCAAGAACATTGCCAGAAAGAGGAGAAGGACGAGGACGAACAGAGATGGGGATACGTTAAAACCAGGAAAGAAATTCTTTGAGAAGCCCCGGAAGGCGTCCAGAAATCCGCCGTACATCTTGCAGGTAGCACAGTCACGGCTCAGCGCGGCCATGACAGGATAGCCCTCTTCTTTCAGCCTTCTTGCCAGTTCCATGTCTTCTACCACTTGATCGGCCACCGCGCGATGACCGCCTATCTTCTTGTAGGCTTGTCTTCTGCAAAGAATGAATTGGCCGCAGGCGGCGACAAAAGAGGGACGTGGCGAGGACTGGACCTTCGTGAGGGGCAGAAAGGAGAGGAGAAACCAGTTCATTAAAGGCACGACGAGCCATTCACCCAAGCTTGCCATTTCTTGCCGGGGGAAACACGATAACATTTCCACTCCGCTCTCTTCCATCATGTGGAGCGCGGAGCGCAACGCGTGCGGTGAAAGCGTGACATCGGCATCGACAAACAGGAGCACTTCCCCTCGGGCGCGCTCCGATAACTGAAAACATGCCCAGTTCTTGCCCAACCACCCGGAGGGAAGGGAGTTGCCATTAAGGAGCGTAACCCTGTCGTCGTCATTGGCCAATGCTTTGACGATCTCGGGGGTTCGATCTTCCGAGCGGTCATCGAGCACAAGCACCTCGTAGTTCTTGTAGGACTGAGCGAGAATGCTTTTAAGGCAGCGCGAGATGTTTTGTTCCTCGTTTCTTGCAGGTACGAGAATGGAAACGAAAGGCTCGGTAGTGAGGGGGTAGGGGATGTCGAGAAGTCTTGGAGCGGTGAAAAAGTTGTAAATGGTTACACCGGTGGTGACCGCGAGAAGCGCTCCGAGGATGTAAAAAGCTGCCAAAGCTGCGTCCATTGTAGGGACGGTGCAGGCGTGAGCCTACGAATGAGTGCTCGTTAAGACCACCGACTGCCTGTCCTAGAAAATGTCGCCCGCAAAGGTACCAGTAAAGGCGGCCTGAGATAGCAGTTCCAGGTTCTCGTAGAATTTGTTTTCGAACACGTTGAAGTCTTGCACAATCGACTGGGCGGCAAGACAATCACCAAATCTCATTATAACAGCAGGGTTTTTCTGATTGTAGTACTGAATCTTAAATCCTACAAAGAGCACACGCACCTTGGCTGCTTTCGTATCGATAAACAAGTGCAGACCCTTCTTCAGGGCGAGGGGACGCTTCTCATAGGGTTCGATGTCTCCCTGGGGATAGATCACGACAAAGTTTTCAAGGTTGCTCAGTAGTTCCCGTGTGTACTGGGTGGTTTCTGCGATGCTCTTTGGCCCCTGGGGGTTGATGGAATATGCGCCGAGCTTCTGAAAGAACCAATATCTTTTTAGCTGGCTCTCAAGCATCAGGATGTGGCCTCTCCTGCGAAGGAACTTCCTGCATGCGTAATAGATGAAAAACCCGTCCCACCAGCTTATGTGGTTCGGCGTGATCACAAGGCCGCAGTCATCGGGGATGGTCGGGTACTCGTTGACCCTGTAGAAGTTGCTGAAATTCTCTCTTAAGAGCCGGTCGACGTAGGGGTTGAAGATGGTCCGCGCCCACCATCTGTGCGCTGCTTTGATCATGGCACTTATATAGCACAAATACCCGCTTCCGGGGTATGCATGGAGTGTGTTTCTGTCAGAAAGATGGGGGCGTAGTCTAACCAGTCAGTTAGAAAAAAGGGGTTACAGGTTTTGTCTGTAGCCCCTTCTTCTATATCCATTTAGTGCTTCTCTCAGGGCGCTGCCCCATCACGTGTTCAATGCTCTGGGGGCAAAACCGTGCGGTCATTGCCCCCGAGAGCCGAAATCTGCGATCAGTTGGGCAATACCACCGTGTCTATAACGTGGATGACACCGTTGCTGCACGCGATGTCAGTCTTCGCCACATTGGCATTGTCCACCATGACTTTCCCACCTTTTGTTGCGCTGATGGCCAGGCTTTGACCGTTCACGGTCTTGGCTGACGTGAGGTTCACCACGTCTTTTGCCATGACTTTGCCTGAAACGACATGATACGTGAGGATTCCCTGAAGTTTTGCCTTGTTCTCGGGCTTCAGAAGATCATCGAGCGTCCCTGCCGGCAACTTGGCAAAAGCATCATCGGTTGGGGCAAATACCGTGAATGGACCCGTACCTTTGAGCGTCGAAACCAGGTCGGCAGCTTTCACCGCCGCGACGAGGGTGTTAAAGGAGCCCGCGCCAACAGCTGTGTCAACGATGTCCTTGTGCCCTCCAGCTCTGGCCATAGAGCCGTACGTAACGCCGATCAAAATGGCCATTACCACCACTAGCGACTTCCTGTTCATGGTAACCTCCTGTTACATAATGTTCTATTTTAGTTATTTAATACTACAATGCTAAAAGTGCCATTGTCAAGCTCTGCCAATGATGTTCCGGGAAAAAGATGCGACGCTGGGTCAGAGTGAAGGTTTTCGTGGCGGCCAACCCGTGTGATGATTGTGTTTGTGTGAGAGCGGAAGAGGATCTGTGATTGCTGAATGAATAGAGCTGATGGGTCACTG
>CP070692.1:4406240-4408821 GCA_020353215.1 Deltaproteobacteria bacterium | reverse complement strand
GCTCTAGAGGAAGGCGCCGTTATCACTGTGGAGGAGCATCGCCACAGAGTCAGACGTCTCCCTATTACAGTGCATCTGTGAAGAGGCCGTATCACAGGATGCGCTAACAGCAGGATATTCCTCCTTTTTATCGTGTTCTCAAAAACTTACCTATTTTGGCGTTGTACCTCAGAGTACCTCAGGATAAACCTAAAATACTTCTCACTAGGGTAAGAATCGTGGAGATACGGTTTTCCAACGGAGCAGGAAGGTGTGAAAACCGATGGCAAGAGCATGTCACTTTCTTGGTGACACAAATGGGTTCGTGACTGTCAGGGTGTCGAGGTGAATAAAATAAGGGGTCTAAAATAAGGGGTCAGAGCTTAATTATTAATTATTTTCGTAATTCTCTTAAAACACTGCTGTATTTCTTTGACAGTTTCTTATTGTCTTTTAGTTCACCTTGAAGAATCACCCGGTTTCGACATAGTGCCGCAGCGCCCACTGGACCGAGTTCCTGTCCAATTTCAGCAAGAGCCATTGTTCCTCCCAAAAGATCATAGCACAACCCCAGAAGGAATCGACGCGCCTGCCGGTGTCGAGATCGCTTGATGAGCAACGCCTCCGCTTCAACCTCAAACAACTCGGCTACTCTGCCGGCAATTGCCGGCACATCAACTCGAGGCAGAAGTTCACCATAGCCGCTGTAGGCCTTGTCCGCCGCCACCTTTCCTGCTTGTTTCCGTAAGATCTTTTCCCGTATCCACTCGAGAAACTCATCTGAACCAAGCACCACTTGGCCACGCACCTCGCTCCAATAGGTGATGTTCATGTCCTTCGCTATGCCACCGAGAACAAAGTCTCTGTAAGCTCTCCGTCCCCTGACATCATCCTTTCCTCCCACTACAGAAACTACCGTGTCATGACTCATGAAAGGCTGCCGCTTCGTTAAAGAGACGTATCCCGGATAGCTGCTCCACAAGTAGGCAGAAAGTACCTTTTTCTTGAACCCGATTTCTCTTCGCGAATACTTCTTGATTCTCACCGGATTCAAATGGACATAGCGGCTGATCTCGGCTAAATGGGAGTCAGCATCAATAAGAATGGCCTTGTAGCGCCCCTGCAGAAAGTGCCCTACTCTGCGATGGCGACGATTGAAATAGACTGTGTAGGCTGTGTTGAGCCGCTGCATGAAGGAGCCGAGGTTCGCTTCAGACGTCACCAGCAGAAGGTGGAAGTGGTTTGCCATCAATGCATAAGCGTGGAGCTGCACGCGGTAGGTTTCAACAGTGCTGGCGAGTATCTCTAGGAATCTGCGCCGATCCTGATCATCTGCAAAAATGCTCTTTCTCTCATTTCCCCGGCTGGTCACATGATACCAAGCGCCGGGGAACTCTATGCGCAAAGGCCGGGCCATGAAGTTAGAATACCAGGCGATGAAGAATTCTTCAAATTAATAATTAAGCTTTGACCCCGGTTTCACCGGTTTCACGGTTTCACCGGCATGGAGTTTTTCTAGCGCATTGGGACAACGCCAACTTGCCGCCAACGCATCAAGGGAACCACCCTGTCACTTTTGTCAGCTACGACGATGCCCTTGCCTGTGCGGAATTTATGCAAGGACGTTTGCCCACCTATCACGAGTGGCTTTACGCTGCTTATGGCGGTACGAACCACAGATTTCCTTGGGGTGACAGCTTCCCCGCAGATCGGTGTAATGTGAGAGAAAGTGGCGTCGGAGGAACGACCCCTGCGGGTCTGTATTCCCCTCACGGAGACAGCCCTCTGGGCTGCACCGACATGGTGGGAAATGTTTGGGAGTGGACTTCGACTCCGATTGATGAACAAGAGGAGATGTTCCTGGCCATGGGCACAGGCTGGGACCATTATAGTATTCAGCCCGAGGTCCCACTCGACAGAGCTTGTCGCCACCACAGCGTAGGCTTTCGGGTGGTACGGGATTTGAAAGAGTGCTGACGGGTAACAAATTCCATTCAAAATCCTGATCGGTGTTTGTCTGAGGGTTTGAACGATGAATGGTAGCGAGCCAGGCTCAGAGCAGCTTCTTGACCTGATATATCCGGAAAATCGCATTGAACGGACCGAAGAGATAAAGGATCTCTTTCGATCTCCCAACCCAGGTCTGCCACGGAAACTGCACAGGGTGACACTGTTTCTAACATTCCGCTGTAACCTGCGTTGTACCTATTGCAATACCATACTGCCAAACAAGGGCAGATCTTGGCCCGCAAAAGGGAAAGACTACGATTTCAAGAGATTCAAGCATGTTATAGACGAGCTGGTTTGTTGTGAGGTGCAGCACCTTCACCTGACCGGCGGAGAAGCCACGCTCGTCAAAGTTCTTCCTCGCATGGTGGAGTACGCTTCAAATAAGGGAATTCCCTGCAGTCTTACAACAAACGGCACAGCGGATCAGCCTCTGTACCGAGAGCTTGTCGAAAAGGGTCTAACCCGGATATTTCAGTGCGCCACGATGGTGCAATAGACCAGCGGATGCGAGTTCCGCCGGAGTAGTTGTTGGTTCGACTCTGTAGCTACCCGAGCAATGGTCCAGGGTAATTTGGTCTGTTGAAGCCTCGGG
>CP070692.1:4403555-4406140 GCA_020353215.1 Deltaproteobacteria bacterium | reverse complement strand
CCCCGTAGCTCAGCTGCGGGGAGAACAGGGAGGGGGCGCCTTCCCCCACAACGCAGCGGCGCTAGAAGTGACCAGGCCGGGAGCCTCGGATCCAGAGAAAAGACTTCATGATCCCTACCTGATTTGAATGCAAACTACTTAATGCTCTGCGTGGTAATTCATGAAATATGCGGGCTAGGCTCGTCTCAGAACACGTCATCTGCGCCCGTGCCTCGTCTCAGCCAGGATCTCACTTACGGCGAAGTATGCTTCGATCTGTCCGAGGCTTTGCGCGGCCACATCTGGCGCACCCTGGCGCGTTCTTCCTCGGTACAGGTTTGCAACGTTAAGGCGAATCCGTTTTACGGTTTGCCCAGGATTCTCTCATAGAGAGCAAGATAACGGAGGGCTGAGGCCTGCCAACTGAAGTCCTTGGCCATGCCGTTTTTCATGATCTTCCGCCAGGTCTTTGGCTGATTAAACAACTTGATGGCCCTTTTTATGGCTTGCCAGAACGCTTCCGGTTTGTAGGCGGTGAAGCGAAAACCAACACCCTCCCCCCGCTTCGGATCATACGGTTTAACGGTGTCGTAGAGACCTCCGGTTGCCCTAACAATGGGAACCGTCCCGTAGCGTAGACTGTACATTTGATTTAGCCCGCAGGGTTCGTAGCGGGATGGCATGAGGAACATGTCGGCTCCGGCCTCTATCCGGTGAGCCATGCGCTCGTTAAATTCCAACCGAACGGCGATCTTCCGTGGATAGCGACTGGCAAGTTCGGTCAATAGCAAATGGTACCGCTCCTCGCCCCTACCGAGAATCACCAAACCCACATCTTCGGCCACCACCTTTTCAATGACCTCCGCCAGCAGATCGAGGCCCTTCTGATCAGCCAGCCTGGAAATCACCCCGAGGAGCGGTCTCTTCATAAGTCTTTTCGGAAGACCGACTTCCCGTAAAAGGTCGCGCTTGCAGGTAAGCTTCCCCTGCAAATCGTCCCTGGAGTAGTTAGCAGCAATGTGCGGATCGGTTTCGGGATTCCAGTTCTGATAGTCCGCCCCGTTGATGATACCGTGCAGCTTCCGGCGGTGCGTCTGCAGTATACCCTCGAGACCTTGGCCATATTCCGGCGTCTGAATTTCCTTACTGTAGCGGGGACTTACCGTGGTGATCTCATCGGCACTCACAATAGCTGCTTTCATGAAGTTGATATCACCCCAGAATTCAATGCCGCCCACATCAAAGAAGTGGTAGGGAAGTCCGGTCAATGGATAGAGCTCCGCACCGAACCGCCCCTGATAGCCAATGTTGTGGATAGTGAAAATACTTCTTGTTTCGGTCCAGAAACCAACAGATCCAAACGAGAGCTTCAGATAGGCGGGAATCAAGCCGCTCTGCCAGTCGTGACAGTGAACCACCTGTGGTCGAAACCGAACAGCCTGGCATAGTGCCAAAACAGCTCGGCAAAAGTAGACAAAACGTTGAGCATTATCGAAGTACTCGGCCTTTTCCGTGCCATACAGATGGGAACGATCAAAGAACTCGTCTCTGCGGATGAAATAAATGCGGACGTCGTCATTGAGCTTGGCCTCATACACATCTGCACCTAGGATCTGAGAACCGAAGGGAACGGACAAATCTTCCATCGTGGGACCGCTTGCTATCACCTGGCCCAGCAAGCGAGTGTAAAGCGGCATAACAATCCGTACGTCGCAACCAAGTTGGCTAAGGGCACAAGGGAGTGCACCGGCCACATCAGCCAGACCGCCCGTCTTAGCAAAAGGAACCACCTCAGGAAACACCATGAGTATTCGCAAAGTGGTCTGTTTCTTACTCATACTCGTTTACGACTCCGCAATCTACTGTCCGAAGGCAGCCGATGGACCGCTGGTTCATCATTCCAAAGACTACACCCAAGGGTAAAAGACTCTGCGCCCTCTCCGGGAAACCCAAGGGTCACATCCGACCTCGAGGACCTTGAATGAGGCTTCAGCTATTTTCCTTCCTCCCCCAAAAATATCTCCACTTTCGCGTCTTTCTTCAAGTTTTCAACGTACAGATTGATCTGGTTTTGCGTTTTTCGTTGTTTAAGGAAGGCTTCGATTCTTTCTTTGACTTCTTCGTAACCTATCGTGGTCTCAGGTTTTTTATCGACGACCTTGATCAAATGATATCCGAATCTCGTTTCTACAATGTCGCTAACTTCCCCGGGCTTTAGCCCAAAGGCCGCGTCTTCGAAAGGCTTCACCATTTGTCCCCGTCTGAAGTAACCTAGATCCCCACCTTTTGTGCTACTTGGTCCCTCGGAAAACTCTCTTGCAAGAGCGGCAAAATCCTCACCCTTCTTTACCCTCTGTTGGATCATTTCAAGTTTCTTGCGTGATTCAGCCTTTTTGGCTTCGTCCGCCTGAGGCTCGACTTTGATCAGAATGTGACTCGCTCTCACCTGCTCAGGTGCTTTGAAAGCGTCCGGATTGCTTTCATAGTAATCTTTGATTTCCTTGTCAGAGACTTCGACGTGCTTGGCAAATTGCTCATCGATGAACTGCTTGGTTGCTATGTCCCGCGCCAGCCGAGATTTCACTTCTTCTTCTGTGAGATTCATC
>CP070692.1:4400868-4403455 GCA_020353215.1 Deltaproteobacteria bacterium | reverse complement strand
GCCAAGAGCCGCGAAACCTAAAAGTATAACCAAGGCTAGGCAGACTATGAAGGCGGTCACGCCCCGTTGATCTCTTAGGTTTGATATCCGTAACATTTTTTTCATCTCGCTTGTGTTCCTCTTTCGATCATTCCATCCTCATCACCGTGTCGGCAACCAGATTGATCCCCCCGGTTAGAGCGGTGACTAAATTGGGAAGGACCAAGAAATCATACCTGTACGCAACACTGACCGAAAGGGGATCGCCGGATGAATCACCGGTTCTCGTTATCGTAGTATTGACGACAGAGGTTGCACCAAAGGTTATGAGGTGATCGCTGCAGTAGTTACTAACGACATTTATAATTTCTGTGTCGGGTATTGGGTCCGGGAATGAGTAAACTATTCCCGCTCTGGCTCCCTCGCGGCTGGCATTGGTAATGACCGCTTTGTCATAACAGAGAACGCCTAATTCAACTATCCCGAATAGGAGTACAAGGAGAATCGGAAGGACAATGGCAAACTCTGCAGCCGCCCCGCCTCTTTGCCCCCTTATCTTCATCTTCATTTTCACCCTTTCGCAGGCACGTTAGCTTCCTCTCACTACTTGCCAATGGCGCCTATGCTTCCAAGGTTGAGATTGTAAACTTTCTTCGGTGCTCCAGTTTTGAATCCCTTCCTATATTTTTCCATTACGCTCTCGGCTGCTCGCCCCTCTAATTCCGTGACCGGATCCAGGTGTTCCCCAGCTTCAGGGTCCAATATCTGATTGGACTTTGCGGATTCGAAAGAGCTTCCCCAGTTTCTATCCAACATGGTTTGCCTTTTTGAGTGAAGCGTTTCTCCGCATCCTGAACAGACTGCGAAGACAGCAATCATACTAATTAGAATAAGGTATCTGGCATACATCAGCCCCTCCTCCTGTTTGTTTTCGGTAAGGGTTTTCGATAAAGTCACTTTATTTTGTCTTCTCACAAGCCTAATTGGTTATAGGCATTGCATGTCCAAATTCCCCGTCCAGTTCTCCTATATTGCTTTCCGTTAACTGCCCTTTCTCCCTTCCTTCCATCAATCCCCAGATGTAGAATTCGGTATCGCTGGGTTCAATGTAGTAGTCCGTTGGTAGGGTCTGATCCGCCAAATCAAGAGGCGTTACCAGGTGAGGCGTCACAACAATTATAAGTTCTGTCTCGTTCTTTTGAAAACTATGGCTTCGAAACAGGGCCCCCAAAATAGGAATATCCCCTAAGAGTGGGAACTTGGATAGATTGTCTCGGATGGCCTCCTTGATAAGACCCGCGATCGCAAAACTTTGACCATCAGCAAGCTCAACCACAGTTGAAACCTTCCTTGTGCTTAATCCAGGCACGACAAATCCTTGAAAGGCCACGGCAGTCGAAAAGTCGAGTTCAGAAACCTCCGGCATAACGTTGATACTGATCTTGTTTTTGCTCAGAACAGTTGGAGTAAAGGAAAGCCCTACGCCAAAGGGCTTGTATTCAATGGCCACAGTCCCCAGTCCCTGCGGGACAGGAACGGGAAATTCCCCTCCTGCCAAAAAGTTAGCTGGCTGCCCACTTAAGGCAATGAGTGTCGGTTCCGCGAGGATCTTAACAAGGCCATCCGTCTTCAAGGCATCAATAAAGCCTGTCCAGGTGGCACTGCCGCTATTAAAGCGAAAAAGAGCCTGGACTGATGGAGAAACAAGGAGCCCAAGTGGGCCTGCATCAATATGGGCATTATCTGGATCTACCAGTTTCGTCAGGCCGCTAAGTAAACTGACCCCGAAATCTCCTCCTCTAACATAGTTGAAGTTAACTCCCAATCTCCTTATGAGGCTACGCGACATCTCGGCTACTCGTACTTCCAACATGACCTGGTGCACACCGGCAACGTTGAGCAAATTTCGAACCTTGCCCTCCGGTGCATATGCCTCAGCCAAAACCAAGGCCTGAGAAAGATTGGCGTTGCTGGATATCGTACCGGAAAGGCTGATAGAGTCATGCGTTGCAATGACGCGGAGATCCTTCTCGTCGGGGAGTATGTCATGAAGCTTTTGCTTCAACCTCGAGATATCATAAGTTACCTCCACATTATAGACAGTGGAAAGTTTCTTATTTTGCCATAAAACAACATTAGTGACTCCCGCGGCTTTTCCGATAACGTGAATATCATAAGGAGATAAGAGGACCAGGTCGGCGATTTCAGGAGCAGCTATAGAAACGCGTTTAACCGGATCAGGGCTCTTAAGAATGATGGATTTCCCGACTGCCAGTTCAAGTTTATCGGGTTCTCTGACATCCGGGAATACAACCTCAGTTGCCCTAGACGTGGCGGAAGAAATCAAAAGAACCAGTATGAGAAGCGTGACAGATGCTGTTTTACTCTTACGAAGCCTTCTTGCGATTAACATGGCTTGTGTCCCTCCTTGCATGCTTAAATTTCATTTTGGTCACCTTATCCCCTTTGATAACTTCTACGACAAAAGTTTTCGGGGTCACCCACCGTTTGCCTGATTTGACTCTTTCTTTTGGGCGGAAGGAGGCAAGGGTTGAGGAAATCGTCGCTCCCCTTGTCAAGACAGTTTCAATATCGGCGATGTTTCTCA
>CP070692.1:4398181-4400768 GCA_020353215.1 Deltaproteobacteria bacterium | reverse complement strand
CCCCAAGTGACCCCCTCTGGGCTGAGAAAGTCGTTCTGTGGGTCGGTGATTACAAGGGCCGTATGTTCTGAGTCTATACTCATTCCAGGATTTGGAAGTGCCATTTGTTACTCCTTTATTTTATGCGGTACTTAACGAACTTGCTTGGTGATAGTTCTCGTGCTCAAGGCAATGCGAGAAATCTATAGGAGCATAACCAATGCTGATTAAAAGACAACTATTCTGGTAGGATTTTTCGGAAAAAGTGCGCCAATGTGGTGAGAAATGTAAACTCACCTTCTGTGGATTACATCCCTTAATGCACAGTATCAGTCCCAGAGAGTACGGCCCACATCTTGGCGCAGGTCAAAAGGCGGAAGACCTTCTCATAGATCGAGTAAGTGTGGCGGACTAGTAGGACAGTGTGTATAGCATCGCTGGACGTGCACCGGCTAAGACTTAAATTGCCAAAACATGTTAAGGCGTGTCAACAGAAGCACCCATCGTTGGCGTCCACAACAAAAACCCCGGCCACCTTCCGCCGTGACCGGGGCTTTTTGCATTCCTCCAATCGAATTGGCTACTTGTTAAGCTGGGGCTATGCTTATAGCGGGCAGCTTTTTGTCCTTGATTCGAGCCTGGATATGGTCGCTGGATCTCAGGAGGGGAGTGAAGATTAAAAATATGTGAACTTTCTGGAGGTCAGCGTGGACTAGAAACTGGAATCCGTGCTTTTCATTTACCTATTCCTACTGAGGACTAAGAGCCGCGTGATTCCTTTTCGGGGAAGTGAAACATTCATCTGGTATTGTTGAAATATCCAGATCAGTCACCATGCAGGAATAGGATAATTATCATTGAACGCCTCGGTTCAGTGGCGGAGCGCCTGCCCGTCCTCTGCAACCGCTTGAAGTTAGCTGATCCGATATGGTGAATCGTACCGAATTCAACCTTTCAAATGTCAGGCCAGCCGGTGGCCTTGGGAGCGGCCGACTTGATCGACCGTGAGACTTTGACCTTGAGAGGTTTCACACGAGGTGGGTTGTCAGCGGCCATTGATCATTGGCCGGAAGCCGTTTCAGACAGTCTCGGAGGAGCGGCTTCAGCCGCGATGATTTCCCTCGGAACTGCCGGCTTGATCGATAAGGAATTTCGAATCGTGCAATGGCTCTTCTGCATTCAGCCGCTCTACGTTGAAGACCAATGGTTCGGAAATCGCAGGCATTTGGCAAACAACTCTTCGTGATTCGACCTTCCATATACGATATCCGGCACACAGAGCCGGTCACGTCTCTCGTCGGCGCATACCGGGCCGGTTGAACTTGGCCGCGCCCAACGCCTAAAAGGCTACTTGGCTTTTGGTTTCGGCGCCAACAGCTTTTTGGCCTTCAGATCGCTTACCAACGCGCTGATGACGGAATCGATCAGAGCTTCCTCCGAACTGGGATCGATGGTCTCGGATCTTGCTGACCACATGGGCTTTTCATCCGCCGCATTGTACAGGCTGGTTTCGAGGACGACCTTCACTTCCACCCTCGAGTAACCGGGGTAGTGGACGTAATCATAGCCCCGCCCGTAATAGCCATAATACCCGCCGCCATACCGGGGGACCACATAGGTCTGCGAGGGGGTATGAATCTCTTTTTCATCCACTCTGACCAGATGAGTGATGAGAACGGAATCGGCACCGACCTTTTTCACCGCCGCGACAATTTCTTCTTTTTTGAGCTTATAGTTGCCCGAGAGCAGGGGAAAGCTAGGTTCGGCTTCAACGCCTGCCTCCCGCAAGCTCTCGACGAATTTGCTTTCGTAGGTCCGCCGGATGGCATCCTCATCGGTGACTCCGAGCACTAGGATATCGGCGACTGGCCTGCCGTTGTAGGCCTCGTCTTTCCAGACATGGGTGAGCTTGGTGGACGCGCAGGACATCAGCACCGGCAGAAGCAGAAAAACAAACCCAACAACCTTCGCGCTGCTCTTCATAGTAAATCCCCTTTCCGGCGTTTTACGCCCCTTGAGTTACATATCTAGTTGTCAAATCCTAATATTTTGCGAACATCCTGAAGGTGATAGGAACTCCTTTTTTCGGAGTGGTACTCTATGGGTTGCGACCTTATGTGTCAAGCATAAAGCCAGTCCATGACATTGTGAATGTTTCTCTCCCGCCTGTATGGTTCGCTGGTGGCAGGATGAGTGAGGGCGGATAAAGGTATCCGTGGGGTTTGCTTGCCAGACAAGGGGCGCAAAAGAGATGGAGTGAGGGTATATCTGCCCCCTGGCTCGCCCTTCGATTTCAAGAATCAGGTGGGGAAGGTCTTGGGGTATTCCGGGTCCATCCCGCTGAAGTCCGGACCTTAGGCATAAAGCCGCTTATCCGGATGATAATCATATTTCACTGTTCTGCGATCTCCTTCAGAACAGCAGGAGTTTCATCCCCCAAAGGCCGATGGCTCAATTACAACGTAAGCGTCTGACCAACCCATCTTTCAAGTGTTGCCGCCGCGTGCTATCGTCACTGCCGTTGTCCAAGTTTGGATATACTGCCATGTGAAGCAGCGGGAGTGAGCCGATGACGAGAAGAAGGCCAAGAGCCTACTGGCGTAGGCTT
>CP070692.1:4395491-4398081 GCA_020353215.1 Deltaproteobacteria bacterium | reverse complement strand
GCAGTAGTGCCCACAACGTAGTGGAACGGCTCCAGCCCGGTGGCCAAGTCCGGATGTACCTCCATGTTCTCCACCAAATCAGCCGCTGCGTGGGTGGCCATCTTCAGAATGCGAGTAAGGTCACAGTTTTGTGGCGCCACCAAGGCGAGCCGGGAGATTCCCATGTTCCATGCCGCCCGCGC
Source organism: Deltaproteobacteria bacterium (assembly GCA_020353215.1). Classification (GTDB taxonomy): domain Bacteria; phylum Desulfobacterota; class Syntrophobacteria; order BM002; family BM002. Next base: position 4,397,899 of record CP070692.1, on the reverse strand, counting down.
CGCTGCTCCGATGTTTTCAGGAATGCGGGGCTGGTGCAAAACTACGGTTACGTTATCCAGATAGTTCCTTGATCCTGACATCCCGTTCCTCTGCCGAGGTTTACCTTGGCCGAAACACATTATACCCGAATGTTGAAAACCTACACTGGCAAAAATCCTCCCAGGAGGAACTTGTGCGCTGGTCCCCCCATCTGGCGAAACACTCCGGTGCTTTTTTTCTCGGTACAGGCTTGCAACGGCAGGGTAAACTCAAGCGAAGGCCGGTTGACAATCCCGTCCGGGGCTTCTTGTTGACACGGATCAGGACTCTCTATTAGAATGCGTTCACCTTGCCAATACTCGCGCGAAGTGTAGCTGCGTTGGTTCATGCTGCGTCATGCCTGCCTTCAGTACCAAGAGGGTCTGAGTTGAGAAAATGGCTCTCCGACTGTTGTTAATTACCACCTTGACTGCTTTCCACTTTGTCTGTCCCCTCAACGCCGCGCAGCGTGCGGCAGCGATGGAGGGTAAGATGACACCATCAGAACAAATCCGGGAACCGGTGATCGCAGGAGCGTGGTATCCGGGGAATGCGGCTCGTTTGCAGGAAGAAGTCCAGCGGTTTTTGGACCAGGCTTCGGCTGCAGAGTTACAGGGCCAATTGATCGCACTCATAGCGCCTCATGCGGGCTACCGCTATTCGGGACAGGTCGCTGCTTACGCTTACAAACTCCTGGAAAAGCGCAAGTTCGACACCGTAGTGGTCATTGCACCCAGCCATCGAGCCTACTTCTCCGGAGTATCCATTTATGATCGAGGGGGGTATCGTACCCCACTGGGAGTGGTGCCACTCGACCGTGAGCTGGCTCTGGCATTGAAAGAGCGGGAGAGTCGTGTCCGATACGTGTCTGAGGCTCACGCCCAGGAGCATTCACTGGAAATCCAGCTTCCCTTCCTTCAAGTGCTTCTACCTGGCTTCAAGCTTGTGCCCTTGGTGATGGGCGACCAGAGCTTCGCCACCTGCCAGTGGTTGGCGGAAGCAGTGGCAGAGTGCTTGGAGAAGAAATCCGCGCTGGTGGTGGCGAGCTCAGACCTTTCCCACTTTCACCCATATCAGAAGGCCAGCCGATTGGATCAACTCGTGCTGGACAAGATCACTGGATTCGACCCCCGCGGTTTGAGCGATCATCTGGCCGCGGGCAAGGCTGAGGCTTGCGGTGGTGGGCCCATGATAACCGCCATGCTGATTGCCCGTAGCTTGGGGGCGAACAAGAGTCAAGTGCTGCACTATGCCAATTCCGGCGATGTAACCGGCGATCACAGTGGGGTGGTGGGTTACATGGCCGCTGCTTTTTGGGCTAATCCAAAGAGAACGAGAGTCCAGCCTACAAAGGGTCATCCCAACGAAACGGATCTGAAACTTACTACCGAGGAAAAAGGAATACTGCTCAACCTTGCCCGCGAGGTCATCAAAGCAAAGAGCCACGGTGAGGAACTACCGAAACCTGAGCTGAGCTCTCCGGCCCTTAACGAACCCCGGGGCGCCTTCGTAACCCTTCACAAACAAGGCAAACTTAGGGGGTGTATCGGCCATATTCGTGCCAAACAACCGTTGGCCAAGACTGTGGTTGATATGGCGGTGGCCGCTGCTTTCGAGGATCCCCGCTTTCCACCCGTGGATGAAAAGGAATTGAAATCACTGGACCTGGAGATTTCTGTTCTCACACCTCTTCGGCGGATCTCAAATGTGAAAGAAATAGAGGTGGGAGTGCACGGCATCTACATGATCCAGGGTAGTTGTTCGGGGTTGCTGTTGCCCCAGGTGGCCACCGAGTGGGGTTGGGACCGCACCGCCTTTCTGGAACATACTTGCATCAAGGCCGGCCTGCCCGAGAATGCCTGGAAAGAAAAAGATACTGAGATCTACGTATTTTCCGCTGACGTTTTCTCGGCAGAGAATCTATGAGTACCTCGCCTCTGCACAGCCAATATTCTTATTCGGCCGCCTTTGTGGGACTATTCTGAAGCCCTGACTCGCGGGGAGTTGACTCGCTATGCCGAGTCCAATTAGCAGACGCGATTTCTTGAGACAGTGCAGCAGATGCGCTGTTGTCTGCGCCAGCCTGCAACCTTTTGCCCTGATGGCGACTGCATCCCGGGTGCAGGCTCTGGCATTGAAAAAGGGATTTCTCGGTCGAAAACTCTCCCCCTTTTATACGCCTCTTGGAGATCACCGCATTCGCTGCGAACTCTGTCCTCATGCATGTGAAGTGGATGAGGGCGAGAGGGGATATTGCGGCGTCAGGGAGAATGTTGACGGGCGCTACTACTCGCTCGTTTATGGTAACCCCTGCGCACTTCACGTGGATCCCATAGAGAAGAAGCCTTTTTTTCATGTTTTGCCCTCCACTCGTTCCTTTTCCCTCGCC
>CP070692.1:4392791-4395391 GCA_020353215.1 Deltaproteobacteria bacterium | reverse complement strand
ATTGGAGGTAGATCGTCCTGAACCAGGGGATGAGGTTGCAGTAGCTTTTTGCACAGTTGAGACTATGGACGGCAGCAGTTTTAATGTCGCCCAAGTCATCACCATCGATCAAGTGACAGTCGAGTTACGAGGGGAAGACGGCTTACCTCTTTGGGGCCGTAGGGGAGTGGATATGACTTTTTAGTACACAAGGACCTGATGCGCCAAGCCTATTCTCTTTGGTTGACATGGAAAGGTTCCCTTCTAGGGGAGCCTTTCTTTGTTTGACGACATGGTATATCCAAATTTCACCACCCTCATTTTACAGCCCGTGGCGAGGGACTAATCTAAAACTTCTTTCCTGATCGAGTTAAATGAAGTCCTACTGGATTAGTAGGAGAGTGTATATAACATTACTGCTGAAGCATCCGCCACAGTTCAAATTCACACAATATAATGGAGCGAGACAAGTCAGCCTTTGGATGAACAGGGTGCTGACCGCTTGTCCTCGCGAGAGGAGGCTTGGGGTTCGTGGTTAGTCCAATAGGATTTTCGCTTGCACAAGCAACCACTGCATGCATAAATTGGATTGAGCTTGAGCGGATCCTGTTAAGGAGTCCCAAAATGGCAGCTAACCCTGCCGATCTTGATACAAGAATTGAAACGCTAGCGCAGTGGATGTTCGAGTCCAAGAGGCTTGTGGTGTTTACCGGCGCCGGCATCAGCACGGAGTCGGGGCTGCCTGATTTTCGAGGGCCTGACGGAGTCTGGACGCGAAGAGACAAGGGCTTGCCGCCAAGACCCATGGACCTGGACTGGTCGGCGGTAGAGCCTAATGAAGCGCACAGCGCTGTTGTCGCACTGCAGGAGATGGGAAAGCTGGGTTTTCTCATCAGCCAAAACGTGGATAATCTGCACCTCAAATCCGGCATTCGACCGGAGCTTCTTGCTGAGCTGCATGGAAACATCGCTTTGCTCAGGTGTCCCCGCTGCGAAGAAACTCTTCCCAGATCAGCCGGGGTTGATCGTTGCTCCTGTGGTGGAAGGCTTGCCTCGAGCATAGTGAACTTTGGAGATCAGCTTCCCACCAAAGACCTAACTGAATCTTACGAACACTCTCAGAACTGTGATCTGTTTATCGTTGTCGGTTCCAGTTTAGTTGTGACTCCTGCAGCTGACATGCCTAGAGTTGCTCTTGAAACTGGAGCACGCCTCGTCATCGTTAACCAGGGCGAAACACCGTTTGACCGCCTGGCCCACCTAAGGTTCCACGAGAGTGCCGGTGAAGTCCTCCCAAACGCCGTATGGATGCTTAAGGAAATGCTAGAGGTCAGAACTGAACGCTAACTTGAGGTCAACCAAGCATGCAGCTTCTCCCAAATCCCAGCTAAGATCAAGCCGGAGACCCTCTTGCCATCACCACTTAAGCATCGCCCTCGCTTAGATTATCTCTCCCAAGAGATTTCCCTCGCAGAATAGGGAAATCTCCAGTGATCAGTCTCGAGACGCTGTCGAGTACAAAACAAAATTGAGCTGAGGATTTTACCCACCAGCAGGCCAACATTTTTCATCCCACGTAAATTCTTTTCTTAATTCCTCCTCCCAACAGGGGACTAGATATAAAAGCGAGGGTTTGTCCCTCAAAATCCGTTGAGAGTGGAGGGGAGATATGCAAAGGCCAGCAGTGGGGGTAAAAGTCCTGATTCTGAAGGATGGCAAATTCTTGGTTCTCGTCAAGCCAAATGGAGGTTTGGATCTGCCTGGTGGGCGTGTGGAAGGCGGCGAGGGTCTCCAGGATGGTCTTCACCGAGAGATTCGCGAGGACACAGGCCTGAGCGGGTTGGGAATACGGTTGGAAAATAAGTAAGTGCTCAATATGAAGAAGGCCAAATCACCTATAACCTATTGAAATGATTGGTGCCCCCGGCAGGACTCGAACCTGCGGCGCCCGGATTAGGAATCCGGTGCTCTATCCACCTGAGCTACGGGGGCATTTGGGTTTGCGGACGGCACTCCTTGCACTGTCACCAAAGATGTCACCAGAATGAGTAATACGGTACTCTGTCTGCTCCTGGACAGCCATTTTCAGGTCTTTGCCATCCACGATGTTGTAGCGGTCGAACACCGATCCTGTTCTGTGGCCTGAGATCATCATGGCAACTCGTTCCGGTATCCCCGCACGGGCCATGTTACGAACTGCGGTTCTTCGGAAATCGTGGAATGTCTTACCACTTATACCGGCCTCTTTGCAAGCAGATTTCCAGCCCTTGTCGAACCTCTTTACCCTAACGGTGCCAAATTCGTTTAAAAACACGTAAAGCAGAGAACTTGCCAGCCTTTTATGAGAGTTCCAGAGCCTTCTGAAAATCGCTATTATTTCATTGTTCAAGCAAATGCTTATTCGGAACGTCGTTCACAAATTATACAAATTTCTTTATCATGGTTTTTCCAACAGTCAAAAACTGTCAAAGGACGCTATGCCCCGGGGAGCACGACCAGCCTGGATATTTCATGAATTCACGCCCTGGCGTGACTGCGACCGCGGATATGACCGTCCTTCCTGGCGTCCTCGGGTGTCGACCCCTGCGACGTACCGTTCAGGTACGCCTCGGAACCAATCC
>CP070692.1:4390090-4392691 GCA_020353215.1 Deltaproteobacteria bacterium | reverse complement strand
AGGTAGCACATGGAGACATAATTATAAAGTTATTTCTGGGACAAAACACTAGAGCGGTTACTGCTTGAGTTGCTTCACGGCTATCCGTTTTCCTCAACTTCGCTGGGGAGGTCCTGAAGACGAGTAGCGAAACGAAGCCCAAGTCCGTCTGGTCCTGCGATGGTGAAGTCTCGCAAGCCATAATACCGGGTTTCGATCGGCCTTATCACCACTGCTCCGATACTCTTTGACAAAGCCCAATAATGGTCCACATTGGGAACCATAATCCGCATATTACCAACGGGATTCGAGTCCGGAGGTGGTGCGTCGCCCCTTTCTTCAAGAAACAACAGCGTTTTTTCCCACCTGAGTTCCATGAAAGTTCCTTCGTCACGGGTGATTTCGAAACCGAGGCCTTCATAGAAATCACTGGACTCCTTGATGTTGCGAACGTATAACACAACCACGAGTTGCTCACCTGCATGTACGCAGTCAACCATGAGCGTAACCTCCAGAAGTTCCAATAAGAGGGATAAGGGGCCAAATAGAAGAATAGACCGGATCCGTGGTGCAATACTGTGATGTTACAACGGTGAACTCCGCTGAGTTCAGAGTAACAGCACCGTGTTGCATAATCAACAGGATCGGAGGTTGATCTCCTTTTGAATTCATTGGCTTGACCTAAGTATGTTAATAACTTAGAATTTCGCAGTACGCTATAAACTCATCTTATCATGTCCTGTAAGATCTTGTCACTCCGATTGAAAGATAGACTGATAATGCTAGTAGACAAGTCTGAAGGAGTTTGAAGTACGATGTAGTCTTTATACGCTCATAACTGCCATTTTCTTTACCTCAGCAGTGACTCCAGACAATGTAAACGCGGCGGGTTCCCAACAGTACGCCCACTCGCCGTTCTTCTTCAGTTCCATTTAATTTTGCACCTGGTAAGAAGGCAGTAGAGGCTGGCGATTACGAACTAGCCGTGCAGTATTTCAACAGAGCTCTGAAGGATAGTCCTGACAATGCTGATACGTACAACCGACTCGGTTTCAGTTACCGCAAACTAGAGATGACTGAAAAAGGGTTCGCACAGTATTGTCGCGCCCTGGAATTCAACCCAAAGCACAGAGGTGCTAATGAATATCTCGGAGAGTTGTTTTTGGAAACTGATCAGCCTGCTAAAGCTGAAGAACGGCTAAAGGTACTGGATAAAGCTTGCGCCGGGGGTGCGAGGAATATGTTGAATTGAAGGAGGTGATCGAGAAGTACAAAGCCAAGAAGGAACCGTAGGATACCAGTGTTGATACCAGGAGTGGATTGAAGAAAGCAAGCTTGAGGCTTCCGCGTTTGGTTACAGAAACTACCCCTGCCGTCAGCGCCTTTGTCTATTTATTCTGCTTTTCAAGTCGCCGCACATCTTGAAATGCGGCAGTTTCTTACCGGCGACCCGAAAGTGCTTGCCGGATTTCGGATTGCGACCTCTATACGGCCGATACGCTTTGACTTTAAACGTGGCGAATCCGCGGATTTCAATTCTCCTTCCGTTAACCAGGGTATCAGTCATACTGTCAAACACGGACTCGACGCAAGTTCTCGACGCTTTCTTTGTGATTCCCAAAGTGTTGGTTAGAGTATCAATTAATTCCCCCTTATTCATATCGGATCACCTGTAACATATTAAGATAATTTATATGCCTACGCCAAAGAGAAAAATGCAATTTTCGCGCCTACGAGTTGGGAGAGGAAGGGCTGTGAGGGAATGAGCTCTTATTTTGACATCAAAAATCTGGTCCTCCCCTGCGTAGCGGGATTTTCGATGGGCCAGGGTTCTTCATTGATCCAGACACCACTGGTTTTTTTCATGTTGACATGGATGCATAATTCGTTCATATATTCCCTCAATCAAAAGGCACCTTTGCTGCACACCCTGAAGTGGAGAATAGGAGGAACGGCGATGATAAAGAAAAGCTACTCAAAGACAGGACGCTCATGCCGGGTGACTTTTGATCTCCCGCCCGAGCTCAACGCAACAACGGCTTCAGTCTGCGGCGACTTCAACGACTGGAGTCCCACAGCCAACACCATGAAACCCCGAAAAGGCGGCAGGTTCAGCACAACCGTCTCCCTCGAAGCGGGTCGAACTTATCGATTCAAGTATTTCGTGGACGAGGAGCGATGGGAAAATGACTGGGCTGCAGACGGCTATGAAATCAACGACTACGGTACCGAGGATTCTGTGGTCACGGTTTAGCCTGCAGGCCATTTTAGGGGTAACACCCACAGCTTTAGCGATTAGACGGTCCGGCTTGCAGAATGTGCCAAGTTTCGTGAGCTGGCCTTTGGGGTATTCGTATTGTTCTTTATCCCCCGGAGGGTATCAAAGGCTCGGATCCAAATCCTCTCGCTGGTCTAGCGCGATGGCAATCCAGTCCATCTCAGCGCCTCCCTTTGCATGGCAGCGCAAGAAACGATTCTCTAGCCCGGATATTTCATCACGCCCCGGCGTGACTCCGACCGCAGATATGACCGTCCTTCCGGGGGTCCTCGGGACTCGAACCCTGCGACGTACTGTTCAAGTACGTCTCGGGTCCGAGTCCCGCGGTACCGCGGGACGATTGG
>CP070692.1:4387378-4389990 GCA_020353215.1 Deltaproteobacteria bacterium | reverse complement strand
ATTGCGGAGCTTGACCCGCAGGTGGTTCTACAGAAGGCCGTTGAACGGATGGTTGAGCTGATAGGAGCCGACATTGTTACTATTCATATATACGATCCTTTGACAGGCAGAGTCCGTGTCGCAGCAGGATATGGACTACGGGACAGAGAGACATTTCAGCGGCACAGACCTGACCGGGGCAAAGTAGCGCTGCTGGTCGCCAACAGAGGAAAACCCCAGACCGCTGAAAACGTCCCCGCTTCAGAATTTGCGGGGCCATTTTCCACTAGAGAAGGTGTACAATCGGCGGCTGGTTTCCCTCTCAAAGTGAGTGGGAAGGTCACAGGAGTGCTATTTGTCAGCTATCGAGAGCCACACGAGTTCGAGCCGGAAGAGGTTGAGACCATCACTTCTTTTGGCAACCTTGCGGCAGTAGCAATTGAGATTGCCAGTCTCCTCGAGCAAGAGCGACAACGAGCCGACGCCCTTGACCTTGTTCAGAGAGTCAGTGCAACGATCAGTGCAGAAACATCCATAGATAAGTCCCTGCCTCTCATTGTGGAAGGTGCTATGCGACTGACCGGGACAGACTCTGGCGTTATCTATCTGGTTGACGAGGCCCAACAAGCCGTCATCCGTTCATACGAAGCCCCCGAAGGTTTTGGACATCTTCCCCCTCGGTTGTCTCAGAAGAAGGGGATGACTTGGACAGTCGTTAGCACGGGGCAAACAATAGCCGTGTCGGACATCGGAGAGGACGAGCTTGTTAATCCGGCCTTGGCAGAAAAGGGAGTCGGGGCCATCATCGGTACACCTTTGAAAGTTGAGGACAAGACCATCGGGGTTCTCTTCTTGAACGATACAGAACCCCACGATTTCACTGAAATCGAGGTCTCCCTACTGTCTACGTTAGCCAGTCATGCGGCTATCGCCATTCAGAATGCACGCCTTTATGATGATAGCCAGCGCCGAATCCAGGACCTGGAAATCGTCAAAGACGTCTCGGAAGACATCGGCACCAGGTTTGATACTCAGGGCTTGTTGCAGACGATTGTCTCCGAGATTGCAGATAAACTTGATTGCACCCATTGCACCTTCTTTTTCCCGCAAAAGGAGCAAGACGAACTTCTGCTAGTGCCTCAAGTAACCCACGGTTTACGCTCAAAGCAGATCATGACCCGGCGTTTCAAGCCAGATGAAGGGCTAGCCGGATGGGTTTTTCAACATGGTGAGTCCCTGGTACTCGAGAACGTTACGGATGATCCTCGATTTGTACCTGCCAGGGACAAACAAGATAAGCCTCGCTCTATGCTAGTCGCCCCGGTGAAAGCTGGCGATCAAACAATTGGAATCATCAGCGCCGATCAAGACGAATACGGCGGGTTTACCGAGAATGACCGGCGCCTGGTAGACGCTCTAGCACGTCATGCGGGCATCGCGATCGAGCGAGCTACTGGCCTCGAACTCTTGCGCGATGTTGGCAATCGGATCATCGGCGCACCGCAGGTACAGGTAGACGAGATCCTACAGCGAATCGTCTCTGGTGCGATCAATTTAACCAACACAACGGCAGGCGTCATTTACCTGCTCACTGAAGATGGACGTTCCGTGATCCAGAGCTTTGAGCACCCACCTGGCTTCGACCACCCACCGCCCCGCCTGGATGGAGAGGGCGGAATTACCCGGCAGATATTTGCAACCGGCAAAGTGATGGCCTTTCCCAAGATTCATCAGGACCCGCTCGTTAATCCTGAGATGTATGATCGTGTTCAGTCTATGATCGGCGTTCCCCTGAAGCTTGAGCAAAAGGTGATCGGCGTTCTTTACTTGAATGATACAGATGAACACGATTTCACCGAGATCGAGGTTTCCCTGCTGTTCACATTGGCCAGCCAGGCAGCCGTCGCCATCCGGAACGCGAGGTTGTTCGAGACCAGGCAGCGCCTCAACGATCAGTTGGAAAACCTACATCGAGTGGTCCAGGAACAGAGCCTGGACAAAGTGCTAGACCGGGTTGCCGAAGGGATCAACGCCATCCTGGGTGAAGAGGTTTCCCCTACCATAAACCTTTACAGACAGGATGCAGACAGTTTCGGTGAATGCCACGCTTGTGGCCCTTTGGAAGATGAACTGAAGGTACCGCCTCGGGCAGAAGGAACCGGCAGACATGTGCTTGGAACAGGAAAGCCTCTCTACCTGGAAGACGTCCTCAACCCACCGCCAGGTTGCCCGACGATACGCCAAGAATCCATTGATATGGGCGTCAAGTCTTTTGCCGCAATCCCGCTCAAGCGCCAAGAGCAGGTAGTGGGAGTGTTGTTTGTCAATGCTCAAGAGCCCCTCTCATTTTCTGAGGAAATCAGAAGGGTTTTGGAAATCTTTGCCAGCCAGGCAACTATTGCCATCCATATCAGCCAGGACCTTGAGCGCAAGATTCAAGAACTCGAGGTCTTGACCGAGATTGGTCGCACTGTCAGCACGTTGGGCATTGACGAGATTTTGGAGCAAATCCATACCCAGGCCGCCAGGCTTATGGATGCCCAAAATCTCTACATCGCCTTTTACGACGAAGATACAGACACAGTGAGTTTCCCCCTAGCTTACAGCGATGGCGACCAGGTCGAGACCGGTGT
>CP070692.1:4384664-4387278 GCA_020353215.1 Deltaproteobacteria bacterium | reverse complement strand
GCAGAAAGCTTATTGGCCTTTTTCTTGAGCCAGAAAAATGAACCAAAAAGCCCAAAGGCGCCTAGGCCGCCCACCAGGAGATCTTTGTTGCCTTCAAAGAGTGCAGCTAGCCCGTATCCACAAAGTGCGCACCCCACAAGGGCCAAGATGGGCACCATATAAATGAGAAATGTCAGCTTGAGAAAGGAGCCGCTCCCGATGCTTATGGTCACAACATCGCCAACCTGCGCCCCGACCGTGTTTCGGGCCCTTGCCTCCATATTTGCCCCGCCGCCTCCAAAGGATGAGCAGGTATGCTTGGCCTTGCAGCTTTCGCATTCAGGCTCAAGTCTGGTGACGACCAAGGCCATGCGCCCATGGACGGCCTTTACAACACCGGTTTTGGTTAGCCGTTGAGCCATTTTTCTTCATCTTCCAAGGCAAATGACTTTGTTTGGGAGTTTGCACTGGCTGGAGAAAATCTCAAGTTCCAAGTGATCCATCCTTTCTCAACTGAGAAGAGATAGAGAATCATAAGGTAGAAAGCCAGGATTAGCCCGACAACAAAGATATGTCTCACGGATGGCATCACGAATTCTGCCGACCGACCCGACAGAGCCTCTTTATGGACTAATTTCTATTTGACGCCAAGGATATGTCTATTCTAAGGTACCACCGATTTTTGCTGTATGAAAGGACCCTTACCATGGAATCGTTCAAGAATAAAGTCTTTCAAGCCACCAGTTTTGTTCGGTCCAAGATAGGACAGCACCCGCACATTGGATTGCTGATCGGAACAGGTCTGGCTGAGAGTCTGAGCCACATGAAAACGGCGGTGTCCGTTGACTACCGCGACATTCCGAATTTCCCAATCTCTACAGTTCCCACGCACAGAGGAGCCCTGCTGTTTGGAAGTATACGAGGAAAGCGGGTATTAGCCATGCAGGGCCGCTTCCACTATTACGAAGGGTACAGTATGAGGGACATTACGTTGCCGGTGAGAGTCATGCAGCTGCTGGGGGTCAAGACACTTATCGTGTTGAATGCATCAGGGGGGATCAATCCCTCGCTTAATACGGGAGACATCATGGTCATAGCGGACCATATTAATCTGACGGGCAGCAATCCCCTCATCGGGCCAAATGTGGACGAGTGGGGCCCGCGTTTTCCAGACATGACTCAAGTTTATGACCCGAAACTCGTCTCTATGGCGGAGGAGGCGGCTCTTGAAAACGGTATTCGTGTCCAGAAAGGGGTTTACGTGGGGCTTCCTGGCCCTTCTCTTGAGACGAGAGCTGAAATTCGCTTTCTGAAAACCATCGGTGCCGATGCCGTGGGGCTTTCCACAATCCCAGAGGTGATTGCTGCTGCCCACGGAGGCATGGCCATTCTTGGCCTTTCGGTGATTACCAACATGAATCTCCCCGACGACCCGCAGCCTTGTCGGGTTGATGACATCATTGCCACGGCTGAGGGCGCTGCGCCCCGCGTGCAGGCTGTGATCGAGGGCGTTATTGAAAGGTTGCCGGATACATGTGGCTAACCAGGATATGTGATGGCACCGGATAGGGCAAGGTGAGTCAAGAGGATTAAAGTGGGGAGAGGGACCAGGTAGCGTCGTACAGCAATGCAGTCTGTTGACATCATGATTAGAAACGGCTGGGTCCTGACCATGGGCCCTGACAACGGCTTAATCGACAAGGGAGCCCTCGCCGTCACTGGAGATTGCATTGTGGAGGTTGGCCCTGAAGCAGCCTTGAACAAAACGTATGAGGCCAAGAGAATCATTGACGCCCGTGGCGGTATTATCATGCCTGGCTTGGTCAACACTCACACACATGCGGCCATGACCTGCTTCCGGGGTCTAGCCGATGACCTGCCCCTGATGACTTGGCTTCACGACCACATCTTTCCTGCGGAAGCCGGGCTGACACATGAGGCGGTCTATCAAGGGACACGCCTTGCCTGTGCTGAGATGATCCTTTCAGGCACAACCACTTTTTGCGACATGTATCTATTCGAGGACGCCGTCGCCCGTGCAGCCAAGGAAGCCGGGGTCAGGGCGGTGGTCGGCGAGGTCCTCTATGATTTTCCGTCCCCAAACTATGGTCCTGTGGAAGAAGGCCTGAAGTACACGGAGTCCCTTATTCTTAAATGGCAAGACGATCCCCTGATTACCATAGCCGTGGAGCCTCACTCTGCCTATCTGTGCTCTCCCGATCTGCTTAAGAAGGCCAAGTCCATCGCTGACCGGAACGGTGCGCCCATGGTCATTCACCTATCAGAATCAGAACACGAGGTCGCCCAGCTCAGGGAGAAATACGGCAGAACCCCTGCCGAGCACCTGGCAGAGATTGACTTTCTCAGCCCGAAGCTTATTGCTGATCACTGCGTGGCCATCACTCAAAAGGATATCTCGCTCCTGAAGGCCTTTGACGTTAAGGTGGCCCATAACCCAGAAAGCAATATGAAGCTTGCCTCAGGCATTGCCCCCGTTCCTGAACTCCTGAGACACGGCATCACTGTGGGGATTGGAACCGACAGTTGTGCCAGCAACAACAATTTGGATCTGTTTCAGGAGATGGATACGGTGGCCAAACTCCACAAGGTCCACGCCCTTGACCCCACGGTGATG
>CP070692.1:4381947-4384564 GCA_020353215.1 Deltaproteobacteria bacterium | reverse complement strand
GGGTCGGGTCCAATTTGCTTTTGTGGCAAAGGCAGGCCTGTGATCGGGCTCTAGCGCTGAACAAGGAAGAACACTTTGATGTCATCCATTGTCATGACTTTGATACACTGGCTATCGGCATCAGGCTTAAACGAAAGCTTGGGTTGCCTCTGATTTACGATGCTCACGAAATATACGGCCATATGGTGGCCAGAAGGTTTCCCAGTTGGATAGCCAATAGGCTTTTGTGGCTGGAAAAACGACTGGTAAAGAAAGTGAATGAAATCATCACGATTAGCGAGGCCCGAAAGAGGTACTTTGAGACTATTACGGACAAGCCGATCTCGGTGATCATGAACTGTAAGCCTCTGCAGGGTCCGGAATACCAGCCTCCTGATAACGAAGATTTCACGTTGCTCTACATCGGTGGCCTGCACGAGGGGCGGGCAATTCCTATGCTTGTTCAGGCGGCGAAAGGACTGACGGGTGTCCGCTGTCTTATTGGGGGCATTGGTCAGCCAGGCTATATCCGGGCCGTTAAGGACGAATGCTCCAGGACTTCGAATGTTACCTTTTTGGGCAGAGTTCCTTTTGATGAAGTGATACCCATGACTATGGACGCTGATTGTGTCTTTTGGATGATTGACCCCAAGAATCTCAATAACAGTACTGGACTGGGAAACAAGCAATTTGAAGCAATGGTCTGTGGCAGACCGATAATCTGTACGAAAGGAACCTATTCCGGCGAGCTAACCGAACAGGAAGAGGTCGGCCTGTCCGTGGAATACGGCGAGCACGCCCTGAAAGAAGCCATAATCAAGCTTCGGGATGATCTTGAATTAAGAGAGAGGCTGGGCAGGAATGCCCTGAGGGCAGCAATAGCCAAATACAATTGGCAGAAACAGGAAGAAGAGCTGCTGAAACTCTACAACAGCCTCCAGAGGTCTTAGTCTCAATCACCAATCTCTAGCCTCCAGCATCCCCTATGTGTCTCTACTAATCTCTATCAGTCTCCAACAGTCTCCACCGTATCTCCGTTGAAACCCAACGAACTCTAGAAACTCAAGCAACCCACCCCACAAACTCCACGACGCGACATTTTCTCCTTGCTCAAATGAAGAACTCATGCTAATCTCTGATTGGAACATATGTGCTACCTTGACGGATTAAGTCCCGAAGGTGAGGTTTCTCGAAACGTGACTGCAAACGAAACACGGGTGAGAAGGAAACGCGGTGGCCAGAAAGGCAACCGGAATGCCCGCAAGCACGGCCTCTATTCTGATGCCCCTAGCCCTGCCGAAACATCCCAGTTGTGGAACACTAGGAATCTGGAAGGCATTCTCCCTCTCAGGGTAAGAGGGAGTTGCAGGGAGTTGCGAACTTTTCCACCATCTACCAACTCCCGACTATCCGTGGTCTTCATTTGCCATTTCGGCTTTCTCGTTTGCACTTGGTTTGTCACTTGGGCTTTGGCATCTGAGCTTTATCTGTCATTTGCTCCACGCGTCAGTCGGCCGGTCTGTATGGCTCGCAGGAAACAATGGCAGCTCGACGAAACGAATCGTGTGTACTTTGAGAATCGAGTCGGCCGCCTTACGTATGGGAGAGAGCTATTGAATTCGGGAGAAAGCAGAAGTTCCCACAAAACGAATCATCGCCGGCTTTGCCGGGTCAGTCCGCCGGGCCGCACCGCTCGTAAAACCAAAGGGCAAACCGACGAAACGAATCCGATCTACCTTGAACTGAACCTAGCGGAGGCAATCGCACTACGTACGAAAAAGAGCTGCTGCAGTCCTCAGAACACAACGATTCTTACAAAACGAATCACGCCGGGAAGGGAAGCAACGGTGGTCTCAGGTTCGCGGTCGCTATACCTTGGATGGTCGACTATGTCGTGGCTCCGACACAGCCCCGGCAGCATAGCCTTCGATTGCCTCCACCATGAACTTGAGAACATCAGCTTTGTCGGTTAGCAGTGCTTGGTTCTTGCCTCGCCACTGCTGTTTGAGGTCAGACTGCCTAATTAACTCCGCTGCTTTGGCGATTGCCTGGCCAGGCTGGCTATAGTTGAAGATTAGCTCATACTTCTGCTCCAATTCCACCATGTTTCCCAAGTCGTTGTCTCCCGCAAAGGAACTGCAGCGGACTACGGGCGTTCCCAGGATAGCAGATTCGGTTGTCATCGTCTGCGCGTCGGTAACCAGTAACTCCGCGTAATACTCGGCATCGTGTATTCTGTGACGCGGGATACGGATGGTGTATTTCTCCAGCCCGGGCTCAGGTTCTGCCTCTGAGGAGATGAAGACACGGGCATGTGGCTCCAGAGCTTGAACCAACCTCAGCTTGTCCTCGGAAGAGAACCCGGCGATCCCAATGTCATGAAAGGCGTCCAAGGGATTGAGGCGGAGGATGACATATCGCTCGTTATTGTCTATGCCCAAGAGATCATGGATAGAGGCATCCGGCTGAAAATGGTCCGGGTGCAAATAGGCAAGCTCCTTGAAGCCATTGTAGCGGACATGTTTTCGCCCCAGGTCCTTTCTGAAGCAGGACGGAGTATAGATGGCCCTCACAAATGGCTTGAATAGGAACTGCTCCAGTGACACACCGACATCATTGTCAGTGAAGACAATGCAAG
>CP070692.1:4379220-4381847 GCA_020353215.1 Deltaproteobacteria bacterium | reverse complement strand
ATCATCTGGTTCTTCCCGAGGCCCTGGTCGATGTGAATGCAATTGTGCGGCCTCGATTCGCGGTGATGGATGGCACAGTTGCCCTTGAAGGGAATGGGCCAAAGTCAGGAAGCCCCAAGGAGATGAACGTGTTACTTGCCTCTGCCAATCTGGTCGGCCTCGATGCGGCAGCGGCTCGCCTGATGGGCCTCGCGCCAGAGAACGTCAGGCACATCGCCCTATGTGCCAGTCACGGGCTGGGAACGGTTCCTGCATCTTTTGGAACAGCCGGCGAAGAGATCGACTCTCTCGCTGCTCTGTTCAGACCTGCCAGGCACAATGCTGCATCCTGGCTCGAACTTTCACTACGACGGTCACACTTTGAATACCTGGTCTTCAAGACGCCGCTCCTGGGCTTTTTCTGTTGGGGAGTGCGCCGATACTACGATCTCTGGGATCTGATGGTGGGTCGCCGACTAAGACGACAATTCTTCCGTACCTCAAGGTATTCCGAGCAATGGCCACAGATCTGAGGGCACGACGAGCAGCGGTGCAGCAGGCAAGCACCCCGAACGTCGCCACGGCAGAGCCATCCAAACGTTGGCGGGGCAGGCTAATAGTCGTGATGGTGATGACCGTCTACCTACTGACCTGGGCTTTCTTCACAGTGGGACACGGCAAACCCGTGTGGTCCGCGGATTCATCCTGGGAGATGGGCCTGGTCGCTGCCCTCGATCAGGGCGACTGGGCGGGGCGAGACACTTTCTTTACGTATGGCCCCCTGTACCAACTCATCAGCTACGCTGGGGCTCGCCTGAACGTACATGGCTCCGTGTATGACGGAAACATAAGCGCCCACATTGCAGTCGTCTGGTTAGCTATCTGCCTGCTAGGCATCTGTGTACTGCTGATGAGACCCCTTGGCGCATTTCAGGCTGCGTTCCTCTATTTCGGATTGGCCATAACCGGGATGCTTGGCACGATGTCGGTCCGGGTGCTCGCGGGTCTTTTAGCTGTGCTCCTATTCTACTGGAGTCTTGTCTGCGCTAAGCCAAGAGGACAAATGCTTGCTGCATTGGGCGCAGGAATCCTGGCCTTCCTTACTCAATTGCTATCATTTGAGGCGGGCATCTATGCCATCATCACGATCATCGGCGTTTCGATCGTCTGTGCACTGGCCTCACGGGTGCGCTGGCTGGCACCGAGTGGATGGCCAAACAACGCGACAACGTCTTTCAAGTTGCTGGCGATCGCGATCGGCACTTACCTGGTCGCGAACTTGGCGATCAGCTTCCTCTACGAACTCTCGTCCGATAGGTACCCAGGCATTTTTGCCTACCAACTGCGGTCGCTCGAGATACTTGCGATCTACTCACGCAGCTTTGGTGTAGGATGGGTTCTTCCCTCCCCGACTACGATCCTGTGGATCACCCTCGTGGCCATGACGACGCTGGTGATCCTGGTCCGCATTCGGACCGCCGCCTTCGAAGAGGGGAGCATGTACTTGTGTCTGTTGATCTATTCTCTGGCCCTCCTCAAGTCAGCAACGGTGAGGAGTGATGTTGCCCATGTAGCCTTTGGAACGCTGCCCATACTCCTGACCTTCCTGAGCCTTGGCAGGTATCCAGTGTCCCGAAGGCTCTTTGTCACGTGGGCTGCAGTCTTTGCTCTTTTTGTGGTGCTATGGCCAGAGAGTACTTTGAGTCCCGTCCGATTTGGACTGAACTTGGTGCAGGGAGATTTCTCTTTCGGAGAGCGACTGAGTACGCTGCGGGAGGCCAACAGCTCTCCGCTTGACCCTTCGCTGCGTTATCTGGTTGCACAGCATCCTGAAAGATCCTTGCTCGCATATCCATACCAGAACTACATTCCAGTAGTGGCCGAGCGTACCATGGTGGCACCCTTCTTGCAGTCGTATGTGGCAAGCTCCGAACACTTGCAGGAGCAGTATGTGGCTGCGTTGGAGCAAGAGCCTGGCACCTTTGATGTGATATACAGTGTAGACGACGTTGGAGTTTGGGCGGTGGATGGAGTCCAGTCCATTGCCCGCACCCCCCTCATCTTTGAGTACTTGTTTGACAACTTCCGACTGGCTGATCCCTATCCCGATGCTTCAGGCCATCTGCTCCTGGAACGAGGCACCAGTCCCGGGGAACTCCGCAGCGAGCGGCTACCTTTCTCGGCAGACGGAGACAATTGTGAGTTAACGATACAACCGGCTCAGCCTTCAGAGTGTAGTCTCATCAGACTGACGCTGCAGATCAGCTATCCAGTATGGAGTGTTTTCGGGCATTCCACGCCGATCAGCTTGAGGTTTTTCTCCGCATCCGAGATGGTGGCTGAGACGAACCTTGTGGCACTGAGCAGCAGCGAGCCATTTGAGACCTATGTGAGCTTGTTGTCCCCAGTCGACTTTCACCGGGTGTTTGGCCGAGGGACCGTGCCAAGGGTCCAGTGGGATCGGCTCGTGATCTCGGCTGTCGATGGCGGCTTGTTCGGCTTCGAGCCGAGGTCCGTTGAAATCAGCAAGGTTGAGTGTATCTCTGTCCTTGGTTTTGACTAACAACGCCGCAACACGCTGTCAAGCAAAAGGCAGAACGCTGTGGCCGGAATCAGGCAGCTAGATGTGCACCTCGGCGGTTTCGTCC
>CP070692.1:4376486-4379120 GCA_020353215.1 Deltaproteobacteria bacterium | reverse complement strand
AGGGGATTGTTGATCTCGTGAGCAATGGTGGCAGCCAGCCTGCCCAGGGAAATCAACCTCCCGGTCCGCACCACCTTCTTCTGGACTGCCTTTATTTTACTCACCAGCTCATCGAGATCGACAGGCTTGATCAGGTAATCATGTGCACCTAGCTTCATGCCTTCGATGGCAGACTCAACCGCAGCGTGGGCTGTGAGCAGGATGACCTCCACCAAAGGATGTAACCTCTTGATTTCTCTAAGAGTTGCAACCCCGTCCATTCCCGGCATCTTCACGTCCAGAAGAACGACATCTATGGTGCTATCTTCAGCAAGTTTTTCTAAGGCCTCCTGGCCACTATGGGCAGCTACAACGGGAAGATCTTTCTTATTCAGAATCTTGGTCATGGCCTCAACAAAAGGGACGTCATCGTCGACGAGCAATATGACGGGGGTGTTCATGGCCAATCTGCCTGCCCTTATCTACATTGCTTTCGCTAATAGACAGGTGAGCACTGTTTTGTCGGGAATCTGGTCTTCTCACCTTCAACCACATTCAAGCCAATGAGCAATCGGCATGCCAGGCATGGAGAAGCACCTATGTAGTGGATATTATGTTGATTATGAATTGCTCAGGAGGCGAAGCAGCCGGGCTGACTGCCGGAATCTTTTACAACCTGTAAAAAAATAGGGATCAGGGGTCAGGGTGCATGGAGCATGGGGCAATGTTCAGCAGACAGGAGGCAGTGGGTAGCTGTCAGTAGAATGACTCGGTGACACGGAGACGTAGCAAGTGACCAATGACGAATATAGAATGACCAGTGACAAATGACGGGCGCTTAGCTCTCTAAGGCGAACTGCTGACCGAGGTCTCAATCTTGAGGCGGTTTTTTTCGATCTTGGCCTGAAGGGTGGGCCGTGAAAGTCCTAATAGCTTAGCGGCGCGGGATCTGTTGCCGCCGGTAAGGTTGAGGGCTTCGCTTATGACAATGCTTGCGGTATCGTCTATGAGAGAGTCGAAGAGATTTTCATCGTGACTAGAGGCGATCCTTTGTTTAAACCATTGTCTAATAGTTTCAGTTATAGAATCCTTGTCTACACTTTTGATTTCAGGGCCACCATGAATAGCCTTGCTCAAGTCTTCTGCGCCAAGAGGAACGCCCCGGTTGAAAATTAAGGCCTTCTGCAGGGTATTCGCCAGTTCACGAACATTTCCAGACCAGGAATAACTGCGTAACACAGACTTGGCTTCCGAGGTCATTCCCGGATTGTCCATTTTCATATCTGCGGATAGCCGGGCAAGAAAGTAGTCTGCCAGAGGTTCAATATCTTCTGAACGTTCCCGCAGAGGCGGCAGCCAGATGGTTACCACCTTGAGACGAAAGTAGAGATCCTCACGAAAGCGTCCTTGAGCGATGGCAGCTTCCAGATCACGGTTAGTGGCGGCGATAATGCGGACATCAACGGGAATGGGCTCGCGACCACCCAACCGTTCGATGCTTTTCTCCTGGAGCAAGCGCAGAATCTTGGCTTGAATGCTAAGGGGCATGTCACCAATTTCGTCCAGGAAAATTGTACCACCATTGGCCTGCTGGATTTTTCCCACCCGTCGACTCACAGCCCCAGTGAAAGCCCCTTTCTCGTAACCGAAAAGTTCGCTCTCCAGCAGGGTCTCGGGGATGGCCACACAGTTGATAACTAAAAAAGGTCTGTCGGCCCGCTTGCTATGCTGATATATGGCTCGAGCCACCAGTTCCTTACCCGTGCCGGACTCGCCACGGATCAGGACAGTAGCATCGGTGGAAGCCACCCGGCCGATGGCCTTATAAATCTCCTGCATAGGTTTGCTTCTGCCGATGATGGCATCCGGCGACGAAGTGTCCGAAGTCCCGTCCATCTCCACCCGTGAACGCATGATTCGACCGGCTTCGAGAGCATTTTTGATCACAACCAGAATGTCCGGGATATGAAAAGGCTTCAGCACATAATCGAATGCCCCCTCCTTGGTGGCTTGTATGGCGGTTTCTGTTGTGCCGTAAGCGGTCATGATGATAATCGGTAGCTTGGGCTCAAGTTTGCGCATTGCCCTTGAGCCCTCCAGTCCGTTCATTCCAGGCAGACGCACATCCATGATGACCAGATCGGGAGGAGATTCTCCGACGACGTTTAATCCAGTCTCGGCAGTGGCTGCGGTTTGGACTGTATGCTCCTCCTGAAGCAAGAGCTTCTCAAAGCTCTGCCTCAACTGTGGATCATCGTCAACTATCAGGATCTTGGCCAAACCACTTCCTCCTTACTGGGAAGGGTGATGACAAAGGTCGCCCCTCCGCCCTCCCTGGACTTGAGGCTAAGCCAGCCCCCGTGTTCCTCCACTATACGAAAAGCAATGCTCAATCCCAGGCCGGTCCCCTCCTCTTTGGTGCTGAAAAAAGGTTGGAATAACTTGTCTTGAAGCGACTCGGGAATACCGGGGCCATTATCGCTCACCCGGATAACCACCACCTGGCCGAGGGGCTCAGCTACACCCTCCTCCTCACGAATGACTATGGAACCTCCCTCACCCACCGCCTCGCATGCATTTACCAGAAGGTTAATCAGGGCTTCTTTCAGCTGTTCTGGATCTGCCTCTATCTGAGGAAGCCGCCTCTGCCGCTCA
>CP070692.1:4373746-4376386 GCA_020353215.1 Deltaproteobacteria bacterium | reverse complement strand
CGCAGTCCCGCAGTCCCCCATGGCGGGACTGCGGTTAGTGCTCGCTGATCCATTTTCGCGCCATTTTATGGCAATGTCCCTTTTAACCAAGCACCAAATCTTCATGCATGGACTAGCCAGGCTGAGATAGTAAAGACAGGTTGCTCAAATGCTCATTGTTTCGCAGCCGTCCCCTCTGCCTTTTCTGGTGTCTCTTCAGAGTGACCGTGAGCTCTGGAACGACAGAAGAGACACCAGGAACGCATTTTCATTTCAACATCAGGGCAAACTATCTCGTGACCTGAGTTTACAAAGATCAACAATCAATTTTTGGGGAAACCCCTGTATTTGCTTATAAGTGATTTGGGAACGCTGATATTGGTGACTCAGGAGGGCATCATGGACCTCATGGTAAAATGGTGGCTGGAAAAAGACGGTGCGCTGGTTCTTGGCAGGGGTCGGTGCATGTTACTGGAGGCGATAGATCGTAAAGGATCACTGCGGGAGGCTGCCAAGGCTTGCGGCATTTCCTATCGAGCCGCATGGGGAAAACTTCGGGTCTCTGAGGAGCGTCTGGGCGAGCCGTTGGTGGAGATTCGGCCGGGCAAGCGCGGCATGACCCTGACACCACGAGCAAGACAATTACTGCAAGTCTTCCACGGAATCGATGAAAAGCTCCAGGAGGCCACTGCTACCATAGTGGAAAAGAGTCTCCGAGATTAGAGCTTGATCCCAAGATGGGCCCCAGACTCAGGAAGGGTGTGCACAGGACGGCAATTGCCTCCTCAGAAGCCCTCGCCTCCCATCGAGTTGGGAGCTTCGGTGAACGTGTTCTTGACAACCCATGCTTTTCGTGTATATTGAGAAACCAATTGACTGATCTACCTATAAGGTTTCTTGTAATCCACTCTCTGCAATACAGAGCCTTCGGGCGCGTTCAACTCAACTAAGAATATCGTTAAAGACACTGAAGTCAACCGACTAGAAGCTAAAATTAAACGATACGTATAATCCACCATCTTACTAATTATTTTGACATTTTCCTGAAGAGTAAGGCTGCGGACAGTACCGGGGAGTTTTGAAGAGTCACCCTGAAAATCGGGTACAGGCTTTTGACTTCGTTTCTAGTATGCGCCAGCGGCTCTGAATACGACTCCTGCAGAACTCAGTCCCCCAGCAGAATAGCACACCTTGGTGCCGTTGGAGTCCTTTTGTGCCGTCTACCACACAGATTGGTCTTGCCTCGAAAATTGAAGTTCACGGGAGCGACATGAAGTGGGATGGTCACACCGTTGCAGAAGAGTATTCAATGAAGAAATAGGGAGAAGAAATCAAATTATTTTGTGAGAAAGGGGGGAGCGCCGAGATTTGTTGCTGGATTGGAGAGTTCGATGGGAAGCAACCGGACAATGTGGATGGAGGAAACGATGAAGAAAGAAAAGCAGTTTTACGACAGGCTGTCAGAAAAAGGGGTCTCTCGGAGAGAGTTCATGAAGTTCTGTACCTTCCTGACAGCTACCATGGGCCTGAATGCCACGTGGGTGCCAAAGGTGGCGGAAGTTTTTGCCGCTCCCAAACAGCGTCCGCCGGTGATCTGGCTGCATTTTGCCGAATGCACTGGATGTACCGAGGGGGTGTTGAGGACCATGTATCCATGGATCGATACTCTTGTTCTGGAAATAATATCGATGGAGTATCACGAAACGATCATGGCCGCGGCGGGTCAGCAGGCGGAAGATACCTTGCATGCTGCGGTCAAGAAATACAAAGGCAAATTCATCTGCGTGGCGGAGGGTGCCGTGGCCACCAAGTACAACGGGGCTTATGGCAAGATTGGCGGCCGCACCTTTCTGGAGATTGCCAACGACGTTTGTAAGCAGGCCGCCGCAACCATTTGCATCGGGGCCTGCGCCACGTACGGTGGGGTTCAGAAAGCTGCTCCCAACCCGGGCGGCTACAAGGGCGTGGGCGATGCTATTGGGATAAAGACAGTTAACATCGCCGGATGTCCGCCTAATCCAGTGAACTTTGTCGGCACCGTGGTCAACTACTTGCTCTTGGGGAAACTCCCCGAACTGGACGGCCTGGGTCGTCCCCTCTTTGCCTACGGAAAAACTGTTCATGATCAATGCCCCCGGAGAGGCCATTTCGAAAATGGTGAGTTCGTCACTGAATTCGGCTCCGAAGAGGCCAAAATGGGCTACTGCCTCTACGAATTGGGATGCAGGGGTCCGGAGACCTTCAACAACTGCCCCACCGCCAAGTTTAATGACGGCACGAGTTGGCCAGTGGAAGCGGGCCATCCTTGCATCGGGTGCAGTGAACCGGATTTCTGGGACAAGATGAGCCCATTTTTTGAAACCCTGTAAGTTAGAACCGGGCACATCCATGAATCGATTCCGATACTGCAGGGAAAGAGAGGAGACTAAATATCATGGCTAAAAGAATTACGATCGATCCGATCACAAGAATAGAGGGCCACCTGCGCATCGAAGTGGAGGTGGCGGGAGGTAAGGTCGTCAACGCCTGGAGCTCAGGCCAGATGTTCCGGGGCATTGAGATCATTCTTCAAGGACGGGATCCTAGGGATGCACCGCTGTTTACCCAGCGCTCATGCGGGGTCTGAACGTACACTCATTATCTGTCCTCGGTGAGGGCAGT
>CP070692.1:4371000-4373646 GCA_020353215.1 Deltaproteobacteria bacterium | reverse complement strand
GAGTTGAGATTACCAAAAGTACTAGGCTGAATGAAGAGGGCAGCATTACAGGGCAGAACTCCAGAAGGAGTGAAGGATATCTTTTGAGAAGACTCTCTATGATCAAGGAGCAGTCCGGGGCAATAAGGTTGTTTCTTCGGGGAAGGAAGATTGATGGTTTCACAAGAGTCAAAGATTTCTTTTTGTCATCCGATATACGGCATGAAGTAGCGAGAGCTTCCAAAGATCTCAAGGTGCTTGAAAGGACTGTAAGAGAGTTCGAGCCGGACATCATTTTCTTGCAGACCCTTTTATATCCCTGCTATCTCGCCTTTTTCCTGCCTGAAACGATACCCCTTGTGATTACTTTCTGGAACGGTGACCTCACTTGGTGGGCACAGTGGAGTGGTATCGAGAGAAGATTTAAGAAAGCGTTGGTTACATATGGACTGGGCAGAGCGCAAGCCATCACGGTAAACTCTGCGTCTGCACTCAATGCGTGCGTCGAATACGGAGCGGCAGAGGACAAAATAAGGCTTATTAGATATCCCGGCGTCGATCTAGATCGGTTCAGACCCTCGGTAAAGGATGAAGCGAGAACAAAACTGGAAATAGATTTTGAGAAAGTGGTCCTTTCGCCTCGGGGGCTGGGAGGTTACTTGAACAGCGACATTATTGTTGAAGCAATTCCGATGGTGATTCAAAAACATCCCGATACGCTATTTTTGTTTCTATCGGGGAACGATGAGGAGCAGGAATGGGAAAAGCATTTGCAGAAAGCGAAGCAATTTGGAGCTGAGAAAAACGTGAGGTGCGATGGAAAAGTTCCCTGGGATTTAATGGGACTATACTACAATGCGTCTGATACGATGGTTTCTATTTCTTCAAATGATTCGTTGCCGAACTGCATGCTTGAGGCTATGGCTTGTGGGACACCCATTGTCATGGGAGATATTCCGTCCATACGAGAGTGGGTCACAGACGAGGTCAATGGTTTTCTTGTTCCCCTTCGCGACCCTGTTGCCCTGTCAGAAAAGATCATAAGAGCGCTTGATGGCCCAGAAGACATGACCATGTCGTTTGTTCAGAAAAATCTTGAACTGGCGCGCCGTACTTTTGACACTGCACAGAAAAGTCAAGAGATCAAGAAATTAGTCCATGAAATCGCTGGATAAGATGGAGTTCTAAAGGCTGAATAATCCAACGGTGAGTCCGCAAATCTTAAAGAAGGCCTTGTGTGTTCAAATCGGACTTAATACAAGCAAAAAGCGCCTAGGCTGTCTTTGTTTTATCCTTGTCTAGATGGCTTACCCCAAGAAGCATAAGACGGCAATCATCTCGCATATCCTTCCTCCATCCTCCTCGGGGCAAGCTGTGGTGCTTTATAGGCTGTTGAAAGGGTTACCCCCGGAAGCATATTGCCTTATCTCTTGTAGAAATTATGTCGATTCCTCGTCTCCCGATATTGTGTCGACTCGCAGACTACCTGCACGATACTATTATCTGCCTCCAATATATCAGTTTCCGGTAATTCCAAGATACAGTATGGATATCGTGCGATTATGGATCAACACACCATGGGTTATCTTCCGCAGGGCAAGACAGATACAAAGAATCGTTCTGAATGAAGGGTGTGACTTGCTGATTGCATGTTCGGGAGACATGTATGACATACCAGCGGGGTGCTTGGCGAGCCAGATGGCAAGAATTCCGTTCGTTGGATACATGTTCGACGATTATGCTTATCAGTGGATTGGGTCTTTTCGTGCTATTTCAGTCCGTCTTGAAAGAGAGACGGCGAAACGAGCCGCGGGGATCATAGCGCCTAACGAATATCTCCAGGAGCCGTATGCCAGAAGGTATGGATTCAAAAGCGCGTTGGTTCGGAACCCAGCCCCTCTATATGATCTTAATGAACTGGACAAGGCGGAAAGAGTATTCGAGAAGAAAACAGTCAATATAGTTTACGCGGGTGCTGTGTATCATGCCAATGATGATGCGTTACGAAATCTGGTGGAAGCGATGAGTCTTATATGGGGAAGAGATGTCAGGTTCCACATCTATACCTCGCAAGCGGAGCGGGAACTCAACGATCGCGGGGTGGCAGGACCTGGAGTGATTTATCACCCCCACATCAGCGAGGTGGAAATTCCAAAGGTGTTGCGTCAAGCGGACATCCTGTTTCTGCCCTTGGCCTTCAGTTCGCCAATTCCGGAAGTCATAAGAACCTCTGCTCCCGGGAAAATGGGGGAGTACTTATCCGTCGCAAAGCCAATACTTGTTCATGCGCCGCGGGATTCATACTGCAGTTGGTTCTTTCAGAGCCACGAATGCGGAGTTGTTGTCACAAATAGCGATTCCGGACTGCTTGCGAAGCAGATTGAAAATATTATGACCAATAGAGAAGTACAGAAAACATTAAGTGAAAAGGCTAGGAGGGTCAGTGAAAAATTCTTTCGCATCGAAGAATCGCAGAAAACCTTTACCGACGTGATTCGATCGCTTGTAGGCGGAAGGGGGCTAGTTCTATCGTGAGAATGGTGGAAAAAGCACTCTATACAATGATTTCTTTTCCGGCGGTTTTCAGATTCATAGCTAGGGTTTTCAAGGTCGTTGCGACGACGGGAAAGGGCAGCAGTTTCTGTTTGAAAAGCGGATTTCTGCCAG
>CP070692.1:4368242-4370900 GCA_020353215.1 Deltaproteobacteria bacterium | reverse complement strand
AGTACACGTGATGCAGGGTATGGGTAATAAAGATCACCGCAATCCCTTTTTCCTTGAACTCTCGTACGAAATCCAGCACTTCCTGAACCTCTTTGACTGAGAGGGCAATCGTCGGCTCATCAAGAATGACCAATTTGGCCTCGAAATGAAGGGCTCGCGCGATGGCCACTCCCTGCCTTTCCCCTCCAGAAAGGGTAGACACCGTAAGATCCGGTGAGCGGAGATGCAGTCCGATGCTAGATAGTGCATTCATGCTCTCTGTATTCATGAGATTTTTATCCATGAAACCCAAAGCCCTACTGGGTTCCCTGCCCATGAAAATGTTTCTGGCGATGCTGAGATCAGGAGCCAGAGCCTGCTCCTGATAGACCGTTTCCACACCCAGAGCTCGGGCATCCTTTGGAGAGGATAGTTTCACCTCTTTGCCTTCAAAAAAGATCTGGCCCTCACTCGCGCGGTGATATCCTGAAACAACTTTGATCAAAGTTGATTTCCCCGCGCCGTTGTCCCCCACTAGACCCACGGCTTCCCCTTTTCTTACCTCAAAGTCGATACCTCGGAGGGCATGGACCTTGCCAAACCATTTATGAATGCCTACCATTTCAAGCAGGACTTTGGAGTTATCATCATTCATGGACATAAGCTTTTTCCCTCAAGAATATGCGTTTAGCTTGAACCTCAACCAGCCTGGCGAGCGACTTGCCGGCTCATATAGTTATTGATAACCACAAACACGACTACGGCAATACCGATAAAGGTTTCCACTCCAAACACAGGCACCTGCATCAATATCAGACCGTTCTCAACAATCCGAATAATAAATATGCCCAAACAGATACCCAGCATACTGCCCACACCGCCCGTGAGAGAGGTTCCACCCACAACAACCGCCGCGATCGTTTTTAGCTCAAAGCCGATTCCCTGGGTGGCTGCAAAGGAGCCTAATCGAACGGACTGCATCACACCCACAAAAGCGCACAAAACGCCAATGATCATATAGCAAAGGGTTTTCACCAGGCGGACATTGACCCCCATAGCCCTGGCAGCTTCCTGGTTACTCCCTGTAGCATACACCCAATTCCCGAATCTGTTCTGGTGAAGCAAAAGACCGAGTATCACCGCGAAGAACAGAAACCAGAGTATCTGCACCGGTATTGGACCAATCTGTCCTGTTAGCACGTTCTCGAAAGCAGGGTAGTTGGAGATATAGCTCAGGATGCTTATCGGCATCATGCGGCTTACACCATAGAGCAAACCGCGCCAGAACAGCATGGTGGCTAGTGTGAGAATAAAAGAAGGAAGCCCAGTGCTAACCACAAGGATCCCGTTAATCAGGCCAAATGAGGCTCCAATCGGGAGTACCAGGATTAGCCCGATAAAGGGGTTGATCCCAAGTATCAAAAGCTGCGTAAAAATGTAGGAGCAGAATGGCAGTACGGAAGCAATAGAAAGATCAAACTCCCCACAGATCATCAGGATCCCGATTCCAAGGGCGACAATGCCGATATCCGGTGTTAGTTTCGCCAGAGAGCCCAGATTCCTGGGGTCCAAGAATAAATGATCCGGGGTAAAGACAGAAAAAATGAGGATGGTGACAATGAACGTGATTGCTGTGTTAAGTCCATAGAGAGTGATTGGTTTGATCCTCAACCTTTGCATTTCACTGTCCTCAATGGATCTGCTGGGGGCAGGTCCAATGCCTGCCCCCACAGATTCCAGTTCTGAGAATGGCCGGAAGGCTTAGCGGTACGTTCCTGACAACTCCTCGATCAATCCAAGATTGTCCTTGGTGATCAGGTATCCGCCCGTGTCGATATTCGGCGTAAGACCGTACTTGTTAAACAGGTACAGGGTGGTCACCGCGTGATACCCTTGCAGGTACTGCTGC
Organism: Deltaproteobacteria bacterium; assembly: GCA_020353215.1. Classification (GTDB taxonomy): domain Bacteria; phylum Desulfobacterota; class Syntrophobacteria; order BM002; family BM002. The sequence continues at coordinate 4,369,012 of CP070692.1, read as the reverse complement.
TGATCGATCGAGTTGGTCACGTACCCCTCTTTCAATCCTTCCACAGTCCCTGGCGCGGCGTCAAAACCGGCCGCCCAGACATCGCCCACTTCTTTCCCGGCAGCTTTCAAGGCGCTCATCAGCCGGTCGGTGCAGATGCCGCCTGCTCCCAGCAAGAAGGTGGTTTCGGGGTGGGCGACCAGATAGTCTGTCATCCGGCTTTCCACCGTGGTCATTTCCAGGCCACCGGCATCGGCCAATTCGAAGGACGTGATGCCAAACTCTGCCATGGCATCATTGACTCCCGCGGATCGGACGGTCGCGTAAGCAGCGCCTGGTACTTCGGCAAACATGGCTACGTGCGCATTGGCTAGATCAACGCCCGCTGCTTGAGCTTCGGAGAAGACCTTGAAGGCCATCATATAGCCCGCCCGTCTTTCACTCTGGCCGATGTAGCACAACCTTTCGTTGCCTGCCGCACCCTGTGTATCATCGTTGTTGATACCGATTACGGGAATCCCCGCGGCCAGGGCGTCAGCAACAGGCTTATCCCAGGCTGTGTCATCGTTGATGACCACGGCAATCCCATCCGGCTTGGAGGCTACCGCTTCCTCGAACTTCTTCTGTTGGTTGGCTAGGTCGCCTCCAGCAAGGTCGATATCTGCTCCGCAGCCCAATTCCTCGGCTGCATCGCGCATACCCTGCTGCACAACGGCCCAAAACGGATCATCACCACCGTGGGTTACCAGGCGAAAGTACATGCCCTCGCATGGCTTGGCACCAGCAGCGGT
>CP070692.1:4365474-4368142 GCA_020353215.1 Deltaproteobacteria bacterium | reverse complement strand
CAGGACATATTCACCGACAAAGGGAACTGTGCCCACAATACTCGTACCCACCTTTGTCGCCCAATACGCTTTCTGATCCCAGGGCAGGAGATATCCGGTAAAACCAAAGGCCAGAACCAACAGGAAAAGCAATACGCCCGAAATCCAGTTCATTTCCCTCGGCTTCTTGTAGGCCCCATAAATGAATACCCGTATCATATGCAGAAATATGGTTACAATCATTAAATTGGCAGACCAGTAATGGACGCTTCTGATGGCATGGCCCATGGAAACCTCTTGAGTCATATAGTCAATCGTCTTATAAGCCTGATCTGGAGAGGGAACATAATACATGGTCATAAAATATCCGGTGACGGCAAGCACCAAGAATAAAAAAAATGTGATGCCTCCAAAACAGAAACTCAGATTCAGCCCTTTGGGTACGGGTCTATCCAGAAGGCCTTTCTCAAGGTAATTGTGCATTCCCGTCCGCTCATCTACCCAGTAATACATGCGCTTAAACACTTTCACTCGCATCTCCTCCGTATGGTACGGGTTCGGTCGCCAGAAACAGTTTGCCATTATCCATACGTGTTTTATGTCTTTTTAGCGGAGCGGGAGGCGGACCACTGATCACCCTGCCGTTCACATCAAATTTGCCCTGGTGACACGGGCACTTGAAGATTTTTTGACCTTCGTCCCAGGTGACAATACATCCCAAGTGGCTACAGTCTGCAGAGATCGCAATGACGTGATCTCTTCTTACTCTTTTCACGTATGCCAGTTTTCTTACCTGGCCTGTCAACCAGCCGTCCTTTGTCTCATATTCCAAAACCACTCTGCTGAAAGTTGCGCCAGCAGATGGAGGGTTTCCGAATTCCACCTCCACCCATTTGGAGCGCTTTTTCCTGAGAGATGGCCCGATGGTAAAAAGTCCTAGGGCACCGCTGCTTACAGCAGCAATGGCAGCGGTGATGGCATAGATCCCCATCTCCATAAATCTCCTCCGACCCATGTCGGAATCATTATCCACTTTGACCTCCTACCTGTTGAGATTTCAGCCCACTTCAGAATTTGTAACCCACCCGCCCACAGCGGTAAAGTTCCCCTTTTCGAGATGGATGGTTACAACATGTTATCCCAGGTCCCCGATGCGCCGGTCGGTATCGATAACATCAATTTTCTATTACCTCCGGGCTACTCTTTCTCTTCGAGCGGGGAAAAGGAATGGATCGTGTCTCATACATATCCGTGACGACAGAATCTACCTTAGACTTGAATCCATCCGTAACATCGTCAACGTCGTCCAGATTTGTAATCACTCTTGGCGTCAGCAGTATGATCAACTCTGTTTTGTCAAAAGAGTCTCTTGTCGAACCAAAAATAAAACCAATGACGGGGATTCTAGCCAACCCGGGAATCCCCGAGGAAGATTTGCCTTTGTTCTGACGGATCAGACCGCCCAATACGATGGTCTGGCCGTCTTGGACCGTCAGGGAGGTGCTTACTGCCCGCTTAAAGAAGGAGGGAAAAGCCTGGCCAGCGACCGTTACGTCTTCAGATTGTTCGCTGACTTCCTGATAGACGTCCATGGTCACCAACCCCCGTTCGTTGATATGCGGGGTAACGGTAAGCAGCACGCCCGTATCGCGATATTGGACAGTGGTTGTCACGATGGATTGACCGCCCGTGGGCACCACCGTCTCGGCGCTTACAATTGGAATCTCACTTGAAACATCAATGCGGGCCTCCTGGTTGTCTGAGGCCAAGACATGGGGTGAGGATAATATGTTCACCCTGTTTTGCCGCTCCAGGGCGCTGAGGGTAGCTCTAAGTTTGTCGTCGATGCCGATGGCAACTCGGAGCCCGGTTTCGCCACTCGAAGTAAGGGTTAACAATCCTGTCCCGACGCTTTGCCCCTTCACATACTGCCAGGTGACGCCCAGCTCGGTGAAAAGAGAGTAGTCGATCTCGGCAATGGTCGCTTCGATGAGGACCTGCCGAGGCAACACGTCGATGGTTTTCAGTACATCCATGATCACACGGTAATTGGCCGGGGTCGCCTCGATAATCAGGGCGTTACGAATCTCATCAGGCGTTATTTTGATTGTGCCTTTCAGGTAACCCCCTTCGGTTGTTTCTTCTTTGACCTCCACGGTCGGAGCGGCCTCTTGCTGGGGTGATGTTGTCTGTACGGTCCTAATTCCACTCACCCCATCTTTCAACAACGGGTTCGTGGCTTTAATGGCCGGCCTTATGGGAACGGGTGACAGGGGTTGTGGTTTTTCCCGTTCGCCGGTGGTTATGGCCTCTGCAAACACCTGTTTTAAGAGGCTATCCAGATTGAGTGCCGTTCCATTTTTGACAAAATAGACATAAATACGCGGTTCGATGCCTTCAGTGGTCGCATCCAGGTTCAACAGCAGCTGTTCTATATTGTTAAACATTCCCGTATCGGGGCTGATGGCCAGAAAAGCATTCAGCCGCTTTATTGGAATGAACTTGACCCCGTCTTTGCGGCCTCCGATAGTAGGCGCAAACACCTCTTTCAGGATCTTCACCGCGTCCTCGGCGTCGGCGTTTTTGAGGAAAAAAAAGCGATGGTTCTCTTTTTCAAATAAACCGATATCAAATGCCTCCACCAGCCTCACGGCCTTCATGATCTTAATTCCCGTGTCCACCACCACCA
>CP070692.1:4362695-4365374 GCA_020353215.1 Deltaproteobacteria bacterium | reverse complement strand
TGTCTCCATAGGGCGAGATAAAGCGATATCTTTGACAATATCAGGTACTCAATACTGTCTAAGAGTTGGACTATATCCTTTGAGCAAACAGGAGGATTTTACCTCATCCCGGCGGATTCCGACGAGCTCAGCTGAGTGGGAGGGGATGAACAGGCAGTCCCTTGATTGCTTTCCCCGCCCCGGGAGGCTGTGCCCTAATTCCGCATCCCGGCCAAGTCCCGCAGATCTGCACGCAAGGCGGATTTCAGAGCCGGTCGACTCTATTGACTTAATTGGGATTTCGGATCTCGTCACCACTGGTGGATTCGTCCGGAATGACGGGTACATGGAATTCCGATGCAAACTCCGGTGGGAAGGAAAGGGGTATTTCCGAGTCGACATTAGCCAATTCCAGATGCGCTGGCACAAACTTTGCTGAGATTACGTGGAGTTTTTTGAAGTACTTGTCGGACAATTTAAAGAAACCAATGAAAAAAGAGGAGTGGAGGTAGACTCGTGCAGGACCTCGAAAAGCCTGTGGCCAATCCCTTGGTAGTGCTCCGAGAGGAATTTGATGACTGGGCGGTTCTCTTTGATCCGGACACCGGTAACGCCTTTGGCCTAAATCCCATCGGCGTTTTCGTATGGAAGCGCCTTGATGGTCACCACGACTTGAAAGACCTGGTAAAGGACGTGCGGGAGCACTTCGAGGATGTACCGAATGAAGCCGAGAACCATGTTCAAAATTTTATCCAGACTATGGCCCAGCGTGGACTTGTGGGGTGCGAGACGCTGAAATGACCATGCCGGTAATGAGAACGCCAAGGTCTGTCGATCTAGCGATAACTAACCGTTGTAATCTGCGGTGTACCTATTGCAGCCATTTTACAGGTGCGGGAGATGTTGGTCAGGAGCTGAGCAAAAAAGAATGGCTGCGTTTTTTTCAGGAATTGAATCGTTACGCGATCATGAAGGTGACCCTTCAGGGAGGAGAACCCTTTTGTCGGAACGATTTGAAGGACCTAATCGAAGGAATTGTTGAGAATCGGATGCGATTCAACATCCTGAGCAATGGTACCCTGATCACCGACGAGATGGCGAAATTCTTGGCTTCAACTCGTCGCTGCGACGGAGTCCAGATCTCCGTCGACGGGTCAGTCCCTATTACCCATGATTCGTGTCGGGGAGAAGGCAGCTTCTTCAAAGCTATGCAAGGCATCAATTGCCTCCAGAAATACGGGCTCCGCGTATCCGTTCGAGTGACCATCCACAAACACAATGTCCTCGATCTGGAAAACCTTGCCCGACTCTTGTTGGAAGAAATACAACTACCGGGGTTCTCAACCAATTCTGCCTGCCATTTGGGGCTGTGTAAGCAGAATGCCGACCAGGTCCAGCTTTCGGTGGAGGAACGCTCGCTTGCCATGCAGGCTCTTCAGCAACTCAACAAGAAATACAATGGGCTTATCAGTGCGACCGCGGGGCCTTTGGCAGAGGGGACAACTTGGTTGGCAATGGAGACGGCCCATCGAGAAGGGAGTGAACCCCTTCCGGAAAGAGGTCGGCTCAGCGGTTGCAACGGACCGATGAGTCAGTTGGGTGTACGCGCCGATGGGGTGATGGTTCCATGTGTGCAATTGAGCCATATGGACCTGGGTAGGATCAACCACGATGATCTTGGCGAGGTGTGGCGGACCCATCCCGAGCTCACGCGTCTGAGGGAGAGACGCAGTATTTCTTTGAACAGCTTTGTATATTGCCAAGGCTGCAATTACATCAACTACTGCACGGGCAATTGCCCTGCGCTTGCGTATGAGGTCTTCGGTCAAGTGAATCATCCAAGCCCGGATGGCTGCCTCAAGCGATTCTTAGAGACGGGGGGAAGGCTTCCCAGGCTGAGCGATACAAACCAATAAGACCCAATGGCTCCTTTGGTTCCACTGGTGAGATTGTTTCGAGATGAAGCAACGAGCAGAAAGTCAAACATTTCCGTTGAAGCAACTATATTTCTATCTAACCGAGGGGTGCAACCTTCGTTGCCGACATTGCTGGCTCGCACCAAAGTACCAAAATGGGGATCGTTCGTTTCCAGCGCTCGACCTCACTCTTTTTCGATCGATCCTGCAACAGGCAAAGGTCCTTGGTCTTTTGGGCGTCAAGCTGACCGGCGGCGAGCCTCTGTTGCATCCGCAGATTCCGGCAATACTAGAATTAATTAGCACAGAAGACCTCAGTCTCACGGTGGAGACCAATGGGATTCTCTGCACCCCTGAACTGGCAAACAAGATGGCCGCCTGCAAGAATCCTTTTGTCTCGGTCAGCTTGGATGGCGCGGACCATGATACCCACGAGTGGGTACGTGGGGTTGCAGGATGTTTCGATAGTGCACTGGAAGCCATACGAAATCTGGCAAATGCAGACTGCAGGCCCCAGGTTATTATGAGCATCATGCGGAGAAATAAAGACCAACTGCAGGACGTTGTCAGGTTGGCTGAACGATTAGGTGCAGGCTCGGTGAAGTTCAATGTGGTTCAGCCTATGTCCAGAGGCGAAAAAATACATGAATCCGGGGAGGGACTAACTGTTGAGGAGTTTGTAGAACTGGGGCGGTGGGTGGAAAACACACTTTCGACGGAAACACATCTCCGCCTTTACTTTGATCACCCCCTGGCGTTTCGGCCGCTCGGGAAGATGTTTAGT
>CP070692.1:4359912-4362595 GCA_020353215.1 Deltaproteobacteria bacterium | reverse complement strand
GCGTACTCTTCGAAGTGTCGGAAATTGAAAAGTACCTCCACAGAAACCTGAGAAAGTGCGATGTCAAGCGGAAGGAAGCGGAGATCTTCTTCCGCATCGTTCGGACGCAGATGTTAAGAAGGGACCCGAAGGCGTCAAAGGCCCTTGCCGCCATGCTCCGGGGTCCATATGGCGGTATGAGCTCAAAGGCCACGAAGAAATATTTTTTGAATGGATTGCCAGGTGTTGCTCTGGAGTTATCGGATGAAGCGTAAGATAGAAACAGGGTGTCTCAGCCAGATCGAGCCGAGGTCGATGCCAGGCGGCCGGCTTCTGGAGAACCAAGCTGAAGAGTTGGCGAGACAAAATCTGCGAGGGAAAGTGTGGCAGGTGAAGAGAGGATACAACCCTAACTCCAGTTCCATAGGTAGCGAGATTCCACTGTTTTTGGCCATGGCGGTGAGTGCAGGTACGTTGACGGTTCTGGCCTTACACCTCCTTGGTTCGGTGGAGCGTCTAATTCGCCGACACCGGGCCGGCAATCAAGGCGATGGAGAGAACAACAGGGGCGACCATGAGTAGTAGATGGGGACGCTTGCTGGTCATAGCCGCGCTGCTGGCAGGCTGCAGCCAGAATGGGGATTTGCCTGGGTTTGCGCCCGACTTCCGCCTGGATACCCTCTCGCATCGCCGCTTCTACCTAAATGAGCACCGAGGCAAAGTTGTGGTGCTCGTCTTCTGGATGACCATATGTACTATCTGCAAAGAGGAAAAGGTCGGGCTCAATACCTTGCATCGCGCTCTGGAGCCGCGGGGAGTGGTCGTCGCCAGTGTGTGCTCTGATCCTGAAAATCTCGATACCGTGCACCGGATAGCACGGAGGCTAGAGATCGATTATCCCATCCTCCTCGACCATGGCGCTAAAGTCTCCAAAAAGTACTCGGTTCAAGTCCTTCCGACCACAGTAGTCATTGGTCCCCGAGGCCGGCTGCGTTTTATCCGTGTGGGCTACAGCCCCTCAATCATGCGCCAGATCCGAAGCAAAGCGGAAAGTCTACTTTCTGAAGGGTTGGAAACATGAAGCGGTTACTTTCCTTAGCTATTCCCTTGTTATTGTGGATTCTGGCGATTCAGGCGCAGGGAAGCCAGGGGGACGCTCAGTTCGGAGACGGATCTGGCTTTGCGGTTGGGCCCTATTTGCTGGAGATAACCGATGAGGAGGCCACAGTAGCGTTTCACCTCAGAAAACCCATGCAAGCTGCCGTTCATGTACACGTCAGTGGCAGGGTTCAGACGTTTCTGTCTGATCAAGCCCGTCTGGCCCATTTCATTCGGATTTCCGGCCTGGCCCCGGGTCGTACCTACCGATACGAGGTTGTCTGTGAAGATGGCACTATTCGCACCCCGGCAGGCGATCCTGGTTATCAGTTCCGAACCGCAGCCCGTCCGGGGGAGTCATTCACCTTTGCCGTCTATGGAGATCCGCGCCCCGGAGATACGGGCACTCATCGACACTACCGGGAAGTGATCTCTCAAGTGATCCTTAGCGAACCCTCATTTTGCCTTGTCTTGGGAGACATGGTCGACCAGGGTCACAGGAGAGAACAATGGGAAGATTTCTTCAGAATCGGCTCTGGAGTTCTGCGTCGAGCCGCCCTTTACCCAGTGGTGGGTGACAATGATTACGCCCTCGGTCGGGGATTGTATGCCGACTACTTTCCCCGATTACGGCGTGGTTACTATCATTTCAACTGGGGCTCCGTTCACCTCTTCGGCATGCATGTTTGGGATGCTCGGGGGATGCAGCCGGCTTCGTCGATGGACGCTGACAGCGCCCAGGTGAAATGGTTGGAAGCCGAATTGTCAAGAGAGGAGGTGCAGAATGCACCCTTTCGTGTGGTCTTCCTTCATGACCCGGTGTACATCAGCCGCGGGCGTTCTTCAAAAATACTTCAAGATGTGTGGGGACCTATTTTCCACAAGTACAAGGTAGACCTCGTTTTCGCCAGCTGGCATATGTATGAACGCTCTCAGTATCACGGCGTGACTTATGTAATATCAGGGGGTGCCGGGGCTGAGCTCATCTGGATGAAAAAAGATCGAAGTTTTCCCTCTCAGGCCGAAGCGCGCCGCCACCATTATTGCCGAGTCGACGTCAGCGCAGGGGCCATGACCGTGCGCGCCATTTCCTCGGATGGAACCGTGCTTGATACGTTTACTCTCGTACCTAAAGGGAGTAACGTCCGCACCTCCAACACAATCTCAGATGCGGCCCGGCGCTTACGAAGAGAAATTATTTTCAACGGGGGTGCGGTTTCCTCTGAAATCCCGGTTCACCTTTTTTCCTATGATTGCAGTTACTGTCGCAAACTCCTGCACCACGACTTCTCGAAATGGGCCAGGGAGAACGGGGTATCCATTAGAGTCTTCTTCTACGACCTTGCCAAAGCCGGTGCCTACAACCTGTTTATGGCTGCCGGTGCCGATTTTGGTCGCCAAGGTGCTGACATCCCCACCCTCTTTGTGGGACGATCAGTACTCGGGGGCGAGGGGGAGATCACGAAGGGATTTCCAAGCGAACTCCGCCGTTTCAGACAAAATACGGAGAGGTATATGGACAGGATGTTTGTACCCTTCGGCCGAGCCCACGACATCCGATCCATGAAGGAAAACGAATTCAGCAGGCTCAACCTTGGCGTGGTCA
>CP070692.1:4357123-4359812 GCA_020353215.1 Deltaproteobacteria bacterium | reverse complement strand
TGCTCGCAAAACCAGAAGGGTGCCCAGAGACTACCGGTGCGATAGAAGTTTTGCGCAACGCAGCAGCCGAAGCAACGATTTTTCATCAAGCACCGAGAACAGACGCCACTTAGTCGACTGGGCAGTCCGACTCGCAGTGTATTCAAAGTGGCATTTTCGCTCCACACCTCGTCAAGTGGGTCCTTTCCGATCGTTCCGAAAACCATCTCTGGCAAGTGTTGGCCGATACCGCACAGGGCGTAATGTCCACTGGGGATGACGCCCAGGATCCTTAGGATTCCACATACGCCACATCCATCCCCGGAGGCAATGCGACTCAGGGCACGAAAAGCCATGGGATAGTCAAAATGGAGTCGAAGCTTGGTGTTTGAGGCCAACTTTGTTTCCACGTACCGACCCAATTTTATGACTTCGTCTGCTTCCAGTCCATCGGTTCCTTCATGGATACTCTTACCGCGGGCGGTGGGCTGTACAATGTTGAATTTAACTGAGGAGGCACCCAAATCCTCAGCCATCCGGACTATGGGTTCCAACTGGTCAGCATTGCAGCGCATGAGGGACATGATAATCTGCGGCGGCGTACCCGCATCTGCAAATACGCGGACAGCCTTCTTTGCCTTTGCAAATGAGCCCTTAACACCGCGCACCCACTCGTGGGTAGCTGCGTCAGCCCCGTCCATGCTGACTGACACAAAAGGCCGATGGAATCTCCGGATCTCCGCAGCTATCGCGGGAGAACAAAGCATGCCGTTTGTCTCAATGTTTACTTTCAGATTCTCACGCCGCGCGATTTCGAGCAATCTCACGAACTGAGGATGCAGGAGCGGCTCACCTCCCGTCAGTTTCACAGTCGAGAGCCCCAAAGGTTTCGCCTCGCGTATGGCTGTCTCGAAAAGCTCGACCGGTAGGGTAGGGAATCGGCTGCCATCCGGATCAAACTTGGGTGCCAGCCAGCAGTGACGACAGGCCAGGTTGCAACCTTCTGTTAAGTAAAAATAGATTTGGTTCAGAGGGAGCACACCTCCCTTTTCAGTTTCCTGGTCTTTGCGGCTTGGCATTTCGGTCATCTGGTTTTCTCTATTGGTGTCTTGTGCTCTGGTCGTCAGATGGCTTTATCCTCTGCTTTGGGTAACAAACCCCCGTCCTCCAAGTAAAGCCGCAGGCAGGCATCAGGACTGGGGTGGTCCACTTGACCGGTAAGAGAGTAAGCAAGCCCCGGGCAGTTGCCTGTGCAATAGGGAAGGTACGGGCAATCGGTGCAGAACTCAAACTCCGTCAGAGGTATCTTGTGCCGCTGACGAAACATATTAAGGGTTGCGCTGCTCTGCCATACTTCCTCGAAGGAGTCGTGGTTGACCCGACCCAATTCCATGTGGGGTAGCATGCTGCAGGGGATAATCACGCCATCGGCGCGAACCGCAATTTTGTTGGAAGGGCACCCACAGGCCGTCAATCGTCCACCGTTAGGAAAAGGCGAAGATCCCTCTGCATATGCGTCTTCCATTCTAGACCACAAACGAGCCTCGGCTAAGGGACCTGCCGTCGCGGATATTCGGCCATCATACTTCACAGAAAGGCGCTTCAATATCTCCATACCAGTCTGTCGTTCACGGGTCGTCAATAAGACATTACCAGCGTTCCGGCGACATGTGCCAAGGGACCCTGCGGAGTTCGTGCTGAATCTCGCCAACCCCAAATCTTCCAGGAGCAAGCGGGCAGTGTTTTCCAGATCATTTACGTTGTGACGATGGACGGTGACGCGAACTGTCACACGTACTCCATGGCGCTGTAAGGTTCGTATGCCACGAATAGCCCTAAAGAACGATCCCTCGCCGCGGCAAGAATCATGGGTCTCTGGTTTAGAGCCATCCACCGATACCTGGACGTAATCGCACCGACCTGTTTTGGTTATAGAGCCTGCAATCTCCTCATTAATAAGCGTACCGTTGGACAAGATAGAAAAACGCATTTTGTTCCGGACTATCCCTTCTATCAGCAAAGGGAGGTCTTTACGGATGAAGGGTTCGCCTCCTTGTATGGTGACATCCATGACCTTACATTTTCCCAACTCGTCAAAAAACTTTAGCCACTCCTCAGCAGGAAGGTCACGATACTCTACCTCCGGGTTATCAAAATAGTAGCAGTAACGGCAGCGCAGGTTGCAGCGTGAGGTGATCTCTACATCCACTGAGCGCGGCGTGCTCATGATTCTGATATCTGGCTTATTTGTCAGAGGAGATTCCCCGGTCATTCGCTGAAACCCTCCAGATCATACCCCACAAAACCACTCTCAACCAGTCTGCTGACAAACGCTGCCACTTCATCGATGGCCGCGTCCGGTACATCGGCAAACCGGTCCTCTATTTCCTTAACAATCTCCTGGAGACTCCGCTTGCCATCCATGAGTTTCCATATGGCGACACCAACGGGATTTGTCCCCACAGCCTCGGCAGTATCCGGGTTAAAGAGGACGGCCCAGTCGTCGAACTCTTCCCTGAGCACGACCACGGGGTTGGCCACAGGTTTATTGGAAAGCTCCATAGGGTTCCTCCTGGAATGAGTTTGCCGCCTGGCTCGGTGTCGTGAATTCCGGGGTATTCTTCATGACAACTATTTAAATATATTGGGGAAGTTGGAAATTACGAATCCGAGCTTAAGGTCCAAAATGATTATTCCCAAAGACTAGGAA
>CP070692.1:4354322-4357023 GCA_020353215.1 Deltaproteobacteria bacterium | reverse complement strand
CTTTGGTCCGGTCATTACTTATGCGCCGAACCCTGTAGCCATTTTCACGCCCCGAGGAACCGCCCCCAATCTGGGTTACGTCTATCTGTCCAATAACAAAGGATCGGTGTTTGGGGTGGGAACGCCAAGTCCGGCCGGTGTTATCGTTCTGAGGCGGTTCAACGGCGCGGTGTGGGAATAACAGAGTAGAAAAGGGGAATGAAAAGTGAAGAATGAGAAGGGATTTACTTTAATAGAGCTTCTGGTGGCCATGTTGGTGGCGGGCATCGTCATGGCCGGTGTTTACTCGGCCTACTACTCGCAGCAGAAATCGTTCGTGGTCCAAGATGAGTTGGCTGAGATGCAGCAGAATCTCCGGGCGGCCATGTTTTTCATGGCCAAGGAGATCAGGATGGCGGGCTGCAACCCAACCGGCAGTGCCAATGCAGGAATTGAGGACGACTCAACCGCAAACACCATCCACTTTACCATGGATTTAAGAGGAAAAGACCCTAATTCCGTTGCAGATGGGGATACCGGCGATCCGGGGGAGAACATTACATACACCCTAGCAGACCTTAACGGAGATGGAATTATGGAAATTGTCCGCGACACGGGTTCAGGGCAGGAGATGGTAGCAGAAAACATCGACGCCTTGCATTTCGATTACCTGAAAGAAGACGGGACCACCACAACAGATCGCCTGCTCATGAGATCTGTGCAGATAACGATTGTGGCCAGGACGGGAAGAGGTGACCTGGGATATGTGGATAATGAGACGTATTACGATTTACAGGACCCGAAAAACGCCATTTTTGGGCCAGCGGGTGATAACTTTCGCCGTAGGCGTCTGGCGACCAATATCAAATGCAGAAATTTAGGGCTGCTTTAGGAGAGAGGAATCATGCGAAGAGAGCAACACAACAGGTTGGGAGTGGGAGAGGCGGGCTTCACCCTCCTGGAGATTATTGTGGCCATCTCCATTTTGACCTTTGGCATTTTGGCGGTCGCCTCCATGCAGAGTGCGGCCATCCGGGGAAATCAATTGGGCTATCGCCTCACTGAAGGATCAACTCTGGCCCAAGACAGACTCGAGTTTCTTATGAGCAGGCCATATAACGATGCATTTTTAGACATCGGGACCAACATAGATGACCCACTCCTCGGGGGAACCGCGCTCGACAGGGGCTATACGCTCACCTATGACGTGGCTGATGTACCCGGGGTCAATGCCAAGCTCATCACCGTACGGGTCAGCCTGCAAGAGCATGGGGCCTCAAGGACAACTGAGTTGAGGTGTGTCAGACCCCAGCTGTTGTGATCGTCCAATTGAAAATAAGGCCCAATATGGAGAAGGACCATGCAGACTTTGATGTTTGATAGAAAGGATAATCCGATGAAAAGGAATCAATGGATAAAGAGCGAGGACGGAACTGTTCTGGTTGTTGCCTTGATTATTCTGGTGTTCCTCACGCTTATCGGCATCACCATATCGGCAACCACAGAGGTGGAAATTCAGATTGCTGGGAACGAGAGGCTATATAAAGAGAACCTATACACAGCTGAGGCAGCAGCCATGGAGTGCGCCCAGAAGATGGAAGAGGATCCGAATCTTGAACCCACTGCTCCTGGTAATGAGTATATACGGCCCTTGGTGCCAGGGGTGGCAAGAGAAGATATTCTCAATGATGACTACTGGGACAACACCGTTTCTCAAGTTGCAAACAACTTAGTAGACCCGGATGGGAACTCGCGTTTCTTGGCCGTTGAAGAGGGCGTTGCGGAAGGGACCACACTGGATATGACCAAAACCACCTTGCGCTCTTATAGCATATACGGCCGCCGGACTGGGCCAAATCAGGGACGGAGCATTGTAAGGGTAGGCTACAGGAAGGCTGAATAACTGGCGCCTTGGGTGCCTTTTTTTGCTTGTGAAAGGACAAAATAGGGGGAGAAAAAAACATGTCATCTCATAACCAAGAGCCCAACGACAAAACAACATCTTCAGGAACCAAGCAGAGGAGGAAATGGTCGCGTCTGATGACCATCGCCTTTTTCAGCATATGCGTATCCATGTTCGGTTTTGCGGGATTTGCACATGCCAGTGTCTATGACGTATCTGTGACCGACGCGACGGTGAACGAGGCTGATGGCAAGGCCACATTTTCGGTTTTCGTGATCCCGGCGGTTGCGGGCACTGATGAGGTCACCGTTGAAGTTTATACAGATCCCGATACGGCCGAGGATGAAACCGGTGATAACGATTACATTGCCGTTCCGAAGACAGACTTGGTTTTTACTACCGGGATGACAATAATGAATGTGGATGTCACGATCAACGACGACTCTAAGTTTGAAGCTGATGAACGATTTAAGTTTCTCATTGGAAACGTCAACAACACCGGAGGAAGCGTAACCGTATCGGACCCTGAAGGATGGGGGACGATCACGAATGATGACGCAGGCGTAGAACTTAAAGTGAAGGTGTTCCACGATCCGGGCGTTAATTCGGTATTCGTCGACTGGGGGACAGGGAGTCAAACATGCTCGTCCGACGACGACTGCCTAAACCTGGGTGGCCTGTTTCTTCCAGTGGGTACAGTGGTCACTCTGACGCCCATTGCAAATGCAACAACCCCATACACTTGGGCGTTTAATGATTGGAAAAAAGATGGCTCGGGTGATGATAATCCATACACTATTACTGTAAATAGTAACATGC
>CP070692.1:4351512-4354222 GCA_020353215.1 Deltaproteobacteria bacterium | reverse complement strand
AAATAACGGGTCACCCGGTATAAATAGTTGGCAACCTTGTTGCAGAACTTCCTACTTGGATCATGATGCCGAAGAGTTATGAGAAGATATATGAACTGAAAAACAACAGTGAGCTGGATAATGAGTTTTATGATTTCGAACACCACCAGATAGAGAATAGCGTAGAGGAGCCGTATGGCAATATTCGTTCTGGAAACGATAGTCTGTTGGAGATTTGGCATGATTTCTCCCAGGTGGGTATCGTGAATAATCGCGGTTGACCGGCAAATCTACCTGACTAGGTAGAGGCTCAATGCTGGCACGAAGGTTATAACAGCAAGGGCCACGAGGAGGATCCCCAGAAACGGAAGTGAGGCGATACCGAGACGGATGATGGACTTCTCGAATCTGAGGCTGGCAATAAAGAGATTCATCCCAATGGGCGGGGTGGAATAGCCGATCTGGAGGTTGGTGAGAAAGATGACACCGAGGTGGAGCATGTCGATGCCGTAGCCTTCCGCAATGGGGATGATGAGGGGGGCCACGATGATCAGGGCAGAGTAGATATCGAGCAGACACCCCACCAGGAGGAGAAAAAAATTCATAATAAGCAGAAACACGATCTTGCTTTTCACGTGAGTTTGGATCAGGAGCAGAATCTTTCTCGGTATCTGCTGGTCAACCAAGAAGCTGTTGAATGCCAGAGCTGCGCCCAGGATGATGATAATGCCGCCCACCATCATTACGGTCTTTACTATGACCGTGGGCATTTGCCTCAGACTAACGTCCCTATTGATCAACAGAGCCACCACAAGTACATACAAGACAGTGATGGCGGCGGCTTCGCTCAGCGCCAGGAAGCCGCTGAAGATCCCACCAAAAACCACCACCGGAAGCAAGATCTCCCAGAAGGCACGCTTGCTGGTGTCAATTAGGGCGCGAAAACTGAACTTGATGACTCTGCACTCAGCGCGAACACCCTTGTACATGCTGTAAATGGAGAGAAGAAGCACAAGGAAAATTCCAGGCGCCAAGCCGGCCAAAAAAAGCTCAGGGATGCTGGCGCCAGCCACGACTCCGTAAATGATCAGGGGCAGACTGGGCGGAAAGAGCAGACCGAGGCTACCCGAACTGGTGAGAAGACCCAGCGAAAAGTCTTCTGGATAATGCTCTCCCAGCAGGGCGGGTAGCAGTAGGCCTCCAAGGGCGACGATGGTGATTCCGGATGCCCCGGTCAACGCCGTGAAAAAAGCGCAGGACAGCAACGAAACCACGGCGAGACCTCCGGGCATACAACCCAGAACGGCGGTTGAGAGTCCGACCAATCTTTCGCCGGCGCCGCTCTCCGCCAATACGTATCCGGCAAAGGCGAAGAACAGCAGAGCAATGAGAATGGGATTGGCGGCCAGGCGGTACATTTCGATGATAACTATGGAGAGATCGACTCCCAGAAGGTAAAAGCAGACAAGGGCGGCTGCCGAAATGACGATGAAGAGAGGGGCTCCGGAGAGCGCCAGCACCGCGAGTAGCAAGGATAACAGGGCCTTCATGGCTCAATCCCGTCCGGACCTCTGATCAGTCCGGTGATGAAACCAAAGCCGAATCTGAGAGCCATGAGTGCAAAGCTGAAGGGAAAGATCACCTCTAAGCACCAGTAGGGAATGGAGGCGAAGGCGGTGCCTGCGAACAAGCGCTCATCCTTAACAAAGTTCCAGGAGGCCCAGAACAGGACGAGGCAAACAAGGCAAGAAAAGAAGGAGCATGCTAGGCCGACGGCGAATCGGCCACGATCTGACAACAATCTTGGTAGGAGGTCGATCCGGATGTGTTTATTTTCGGCGGTGGCCCGAGTCGCTCCCAGGAAACTAACCCAGAGCACACCGTGTCTCAAGAGTTCGTCACTCCAGACCAGGCCGGTGGCAAAAAAGTTCCGCAAGACGATTTGGAGGACTGAAAAGAAAGCGAGGAGACTGATGAGAAGTACGAGTATCCATTTTTCCAGGTGGCCAAAGAGTTGGCTTGTCGCTTGTAGGGCTTTAGAAACGGGAGTTGTCATGGTCCTCACTTCTGGAGGGTCTGGAACTCGCCAAGAGCCTCCCTGACCTTCCGGAGGTAGTCTCTGGACAGATGTTTGGGGTTAATGTCATTCACGGCCTGATCAAGTAGTTGCTTAAACTGTTCGACCTGTACAGGTTCCACCGTGATTTTCTGGACACCGCGTTTGAACATCAGGTTCAACGCATCCTCATTGTCCTGTCTGGTCTTTGCAGTAACCCGAAGAAGGTGCTTGGCGGAGACCCGCTTGGTTATTGCTTGCAGTTCGGCAGGAAGCCGGGAAAACGCCCTATTGCTCATGATCAGTCCACTTCCAATGTAGGCGAGCGGCAGATCGATCAGGTATTGGGTCCGTGTGTACCATTGGGTTATCAAAGCGTAGTAGGGAGAGTTGTATACCACCTCAACGAGTCTTGTTTGAAGGGCTACCAAGACATCGGGTGCGCTAATGGTTACGGGTGAGACTTGGGCCCTAACAAACACGGCGTTAGCCATGGGCGAATTTGCAGTGGTCCAGACCTTTTTACCCCTCAGGTCGGCAACCTCGTCAATGGGAATTGTGGACATAAGGTAGATGAAACCGAGCTCTGTCCAGCCCAGCACTTGATAGCCCCGCCTGGCAAAGCCGCGATTCAGTTCATCGTTCATTTTCTCGAGGACGTAATCTACCTCCTGG
>CP070692.1:4348701-4351412 GCA_020353215.1 Deltaproteobacteria bacterium | reverse complement strand
GGATTGTCCGGAAAGGTACAGAAAGTGGAGGCCCGCGCGGGCAGGATGGTTTTGCCGGGAAACGGACGAGAAATGCTCTATAGGAATCTGCCCCAATAAAGCCCAGGAATCTTAACAACTATACCTAGCTGCCGATGATTAACCTTAATGCCTACTTGAGCCCCTCGATCACGAGCCGCGCTAACCTATCCCTTCATGGGGGACAATGGTCGCCTTGACGACTCGCATGTCCATGGCGCTCTCTATCGCTTCAGTAATTCCCGCTTCCGAGAATGGAAATTTGGTCTGAAGCTTATCAAAAGGGTAGCGATCTGCTGCTCGGTGGAGCATGCCGATACCTAAAGGAATGTCGTTGGCAGTAAAAGCCCAGCTACCCAGTACGTTGATATCCTTGACACAGATTCGGTGCCAGTTGGTGTCAATCGAACCGGCATCGGTAAATTGCCCCATTTCAACGTATGTTCCACCGTCGCGAAGCATTTCCATGCCCTCGGGACCGGCTGAAGGATGTCCGCTGCAATCCATAACGACGTCTGCTCCAAAGCCTCTAACCACATCTCGAACAGCTTCGACCCTTGACTCAGCCGCGGTGAATTCGTCAATGGAAATGGTCGCGTCCGCGCCAAACTGACGGCATAATTCAAGCCGCGGCTTCTCCGGCGCACCAATGACCACGACCCGTCCGGCCCCCATTTCTTTTGCCGCCACGATGGCCAAGACACCAATGGGTCCTGAACCTTGAATGACCACTGTATCCCCGACCTGAAAACCTCCCACTGATACCGCCCTCTTGAAGGCGCGAAGAGATGAGGTTAACGGCTCGGAGAGGGACCCAAGCATTAAGGACATGTCATCCGGCAAGCGGTAGATCTTCGTAGCGGGTAGCATCTCTAGGTCAACATATTCCATTTCCGCCCAGCCACCCCAAAGGTGCGGCGGCTTGTCAAAGGACAGGTATCTGCCGTAATAGGTCGGGTTTAGGCATTTGTTCGCGCTTTTCGGATAGTGCACACAGTAATAGCACCTTCCACACGGCATCAGAGGAGGCAACATGACCTTACTGCCCACCGTCAAGGGATTTCCCATGAAATCCTCTTCCAGCGCCGGACCCTTTTCGACGATTACGCCTGCCACCTCGTGGCCCAGTGTTAGAGGCCATGGAAGAGGCTTAGGCCAGTGCCCCTTGAGAATGTGCAGGTCAGTGCCACATATCCCACATGCACCCACTTTGATGAGGGCCGCTTTGTCAGGAACTTTCGGTCGAGTCACTGTCCTGATCTGAGGAGAAGTCCCCGCGCCTTCGAATACAGACACACGTATTTCCGACATCACGTCATGATCCTCCGTCACCCGATGAGTTTCTTGGCTTACAAGAGATCAAAAAAACTTCCGGCTCAGGGGACGAGCCCCGTGCGCTCGTTAAAACGCTCTATAAGTCTATCGATATCCCGCACCTGTCGGTGAATTCCTTCCCAGTACTCCGGGTAGTCGTACCACTGGGCGTTGAGCTCTTCCAGCTCCTTTCCCTGTTGTTCAATCCAAGTGAAATACTTCAGGTTGTGTATCTGACGCCTGTCGTAATAGGTGAGCTCCTTCATGTGGGCCGTAGACTCACCCAGGAGATAGCGGTGGTAACTTTTGGCTGCCTCCTGCTCCGAATAGGGACCGTGAGCCTCCGCCATCTCCCTTATCCGACTCTCGTAGAGATCGGTGGAATCGGTCCATACGGTCATCACGACATCCCGTGCGGTAAGTTCGTAGTATTTGGCAAATTTGATCGCACACAGGAGATTTCCGATACTGGAAATGCCCAACAACGGAAGTTGACGCACCAGTTCCTCATTCGCTCCCTGTTTGCTGAGATAATTCCAGCCTTCAGGTTCATTGAAGAGACGCATGATATTCATGCAGGCCTCATCATCTACCGCGATGACCATGTCCGTGTTTCTGACGTTGTGGATCCAGGGTACGTGCTTGTCCCCGATACCTTCGATCCGGTGTCCTCCGAAGCCGCTAAGCAAAAGTGTGGGGCACTGGAGGGCCTCACCCGCTGCGATCTTGCTGTGCGGGAAAACCTCCTTGAGGTAATCACCGGTTCCAATGGTCCCGGCCGAACCTGTCTGAGAGATAAAGCCGCTGAAGCGGTCGTTGGGTGCCATAAGCTCTCCAAGGGCTTCCTCGGCGGAATGCCCGGTGACCTCGTAATGCCACAGATGGTTTCCCAACTCTTCGAACTGATTGAAAATAAAGACGTCATCCCGGATCTTTCGCAATTCCCCGCAGCAATCAAATATCTCCTTCACATTGCTCTCGCACCCGGGCGTGGCAATGACCTCCCCAGCGAGCTTGGAGAGCCATTCAAACCGCTCCGGGCTCATCTCCTGAGGCAGGATGGCAATGGACTCGCAGGCCAGAAGTGCAGCATTGTACGCGCCTCCCCGGCAGAAGTTTCCCGTGGACGGCCAAACGGCCTTCTGGGATGTGGGATCAAATTGCCCCGTGACGAGCCGTGGAATCAGACAACCAAAAGTGGCCCCGACCTTGTGGGAGCCCGTGGGGAACCACTTGCCCACCAGGGCGATAATCCTGGCATCCACGCCGGACAAGACTGAAGGAATCTCCATGGTGTTGGGGCTGCCGAATCCACCGCCTACGTCCACAGGTTCGTTCTTCCATGTGATCCGGAACAGATTGCAGGGGTCGACTTCCCA
>CP070692.1:4345890-4348601 GCA_020353215.1 Deltaproteobacteria bacterium | reverse complement strand
ACCAGCTTTCGGATGGAAATTCCGCACTCATGCGCTGAATGCACATCCGCTCCCGCGAGGAATATGGCGAATCGATCCGGACCCGCCCATTCCAGCACTGCGTCCCGGGGACAACCACCTCGACTGACCTTCAGCACCTGATTCGCCCTGCTTGCTGCTACTTTTGAACCTTCCTGTTGTTGCCACAGGTTCCAATCATTCAGCTTGACCATGAGAAGAGCCCCCCGCTCGTCGTTGGTGCAAAACGGGGTGAGCCTTTTTTCTATGGCCGATTCTAGCTTCGGTAGCAGCCCTTGGGTGCGAAGAGAGTGATAAGTAAGTATTTTTGCATCCGTATGAGTTCGTGCCATCGCCGCCGCCAACGTCGCCCGTCGAATTACTTCTTCTGTTGCGGTGAGTTTGTCGCCAAAGCCACCTTTGTCCCACGGAAGGAAAGGTCCGTCGTCATAGAAGTCCTCCGGAAAATCGGCTATGCCTGCGGCCAGACTCCAGTTGCTTTCGTCGGCTTGGGCCCGTTCAGCACCTTCTTCCAGTGCAGGAAGCAAACTCTCTGTCCATAATTGGACATCGCCAGTATTCGCCCTTGGCCAGTAGATAGCCACATAGCCACCACCCAAATGCGCTGCCATGGATCCGGTCGGCAAGGAATCTGCCACCTGACCCCCCAGTTGTGTCCAAAATGGACCCGCTCCAGACCACGGAGCCGGGGACGGTGATACAACAAGACAGACCACGGTAAACTGGGCTGGACAGGGACCATCACTCAGCAACCGTCGCGGAGTTAGACTGGAGCCCCTTTCAGCCCCGTCAATGGCTCGGCTCAACTCGTCGGTCAAGACTTCTCGACGCCAGAGTCTGGTTTCCGTATCCCTACAACCTCGCTTTTCCCAGTACAGTCTGTCGAGACAAAGCCGCACGGACCGCTCCAAGAATTGAAACCTCTCGGGACTCACTTGTCCCTCATCGAAGTCTTCCAAGAGAAGAACTCCAAGTATCTTCCCGCCTCGAATCAAGGGAAGCAGTAACCAACCGAACTCCCGGTTATAGTTAGGCCGGCGGCTCAGGACGACCTCATTTGTTCCTTTCAACAACGGTTTCGGCGCACGGTGTTGACCGAGCAGGCTATAGTCGGGAAAAGGAGGGAACACAGTCACTTGTTGACTTCCAGATAGGCCATCAAAATACTGTTGAAAAACTGCTCGTTGGGCCACCACATCGCCCGGAGTCAACTCGATGGGATTGACTCCCATAGCTCACTCCTTTCCCATCTTGGTTTGGAACTTCGGTGTCTTGGTGATTTGGATCTGTCTTGCGCGCCGGGTTGGGTGGTTTCAGTTGTCCCGTTGAATCGAAACAGGAAATTCCTGGACATCCCGGTCAGATTTCGAGTTGCGCGGCTGCAGCAACGATGACCTCCTCATCTTCCGGTTGCAGGGTACGTACATCTAGGAGGAAGCGTTCCAGTTCAACCCGGCCAATTATCGGAGGCGAATATCCACGAAAGTAAGCCTCCACACCGGCAGCTGAGATTCTTGGGGAGTTGAAGGCGACCAGCTTGGTGGGAAGGTTTTGAACCGGCAGAGCCCCCCCACCCACCTGCGAGGCACCATCTACGATTTCCATCTCTAACTGGCTCGATACCTCGGCCGCTAAACGTTTTAGCAATCGTTGGCAGCGGCTCTCCAAGGTCTCCATATTCGTGGCAATCATTCTTAGGGTAGGAATTGTCTTGACCGCGATCTCTTCGTCTCGGTAGAGTCTCAGGGTAGCCTCAAGGGCCGCCAGCGTAAGCTTGTCAACGCGAAGCGCACGGGTAAGTGGGTTTTGCCGCAGTCGAGCAATCACGTCACCACGTCCGAGGATGATCCCTGCTTGGGGCCCACCCAACAGTTTGTCGCCACTGAAGGTAGCCACATCCACCCCCGTCCGGATCGTATCCTGTACGGTTGGCTCTGGACGCAGCCCAAAACGGCTCAAGTCAATAAAGCAACCGCTGCCCAGATCTTCCATGACCAGCACCCCACGCTTCTGTCCCAAGACCACTAAGCTGGCCAGATCGACCTCCGCAGTGAATCCAATAATCTGATAGTTGCTGGTGTGCGCCTTCAACAGGAGTGCCGTTTCCGGACCGATGGCCCCTTCGTAGTCGTGTAGATGAGTTCGATTGGTGCACCCAACTTCTCTAAGTTGGACACCGCTGCGGGCCATAATGTCGGGAATTCGGAATGAGCCGCCAATCTCAACCAACTCCCCTCGCGAGACCACCGCCTCCCTGCCCTGTGCCAGAGTGTTTAGGGTGAGAAGGACTGCGCCGGCGTTGTTGTTTACCACCAGTGCGCCTTCAGCTCCAGTGATCTCGCAGAGAATGGCTTCTGCATGAATGTGGCGCGATCCTCGAGTACCGGCCTGCAAGTCATACTCCAGATTGGAGTAGCCGCTGCCCACAAGCTGCAAGCGATCAAGAGCGTCTTGGCAGAGGAGAGAACGTCCGAGATTAGTGTGGACGATGATACCCGCGCCATTGATAACCCGCTGCAGGGTAAATTCTGCTAGGTGATTGACCTCGGCAAGAATTTCGTTTATCAGGTTGGATCGCTCGAAACGCTCGGGAGCAACAGACCCGTCGCCGCTCAGAACCGTATCGCGAATGCGGTTCAGAACGTTTCGAATCGCTCTCACGACCAGGGAACGTGGATGGATTTCGGCTGCCT
>CP070692.1:4343076-4345790 GCA_020353215.1 Deltaproteobacteria bacterium | reverse complement strand
GATCACAGTTCAATTCTCTGTATTGGAAAGGACAGCAGGACTTAGAGTGTACTTTGATTTGTGCGATGATCAGGGCAACATCCTGATACGCTCCTTTCACGACGATGATGCTGAAGCAATCCCGACTGTGGAACCTGGAGACTACGAGTCCTTCGCTGTCATTCCGGCAAATCTACTTGCTCCAAGAACGTATGAGTTGCGTATCCGGGCAGGGATTTTCAACGTTCGCTCTTGCACAGGTAACGGAGTTGTAACCCTCCTGCGAGTTGAAGCAAGTAGCGGGGTTAACCGGGGATACCCCCAAGATGTGATAAGGTCTGCATTGCAGCCCAAGATTGCTTGGCGGACAAGCAAAAGATCCTAGGTTATTTATTAACACCATGTTGTTTCGCCTATTCTCCAATCAATTAGATAAGTTGAAACAATATTACAATGTAAGAAAGCAATGTAACCTCCCCCAGACTGGCTGGACAGAAGTTGATCATTTGGGTTTTCGTTGGAGACTGTGCCTGGACCGTTACCTTGATCGGGAGATTGCAGCTGGAGCCGTCTGGGAATCGAATTCGGTCAAATTGATTAGGGATCTAGTTAAACCAGGTATGTACATCCTGGATGTGGGAGCTAATTTTGGCTATTTCACTTTGTTGCTTGCTCGTTTGGTCAGCCCATCTGGTAGGGTAATTGCTATTGAGCCTACTCGGGAGTATATGTCGCGATTGGAATGGCATTTGCGCAAGAACCATATCGAGAATGTTACTGTTGAGCGCATAGGCCTTTCGGACGAAAATAAGGATGTCGAAATTGCCATTGGCGAATGCTCAGCAACGCTTCATTGGTGCGCAGACAACTCACCCCGGTTAAGAGAAAAGGTAAAGCTCATGCGGCTGGATGACTGGCTGGACTCTCATTCGGCAGGAGGTTACCCAGATCGATTGGATTTTCTGAAGGTTGATGTGGACGGGCACGAGCCTCAGTTCTTGGTCGGAGCAGAGCGGACACTACGGCGCCATCGCCCGTATATTCTAATCGAATTCTGTCAAGAAGCGCTTTTTGCCGCAGGTTATTACGCCTGGGATTTGGCTGACCAGTTGGAGTCTCTGGGATATATCCTATGTAGTGAGAAAGATGGTCAGCCCTTTCGAAATCGGCGGGCACTGCTCAAAGAGGCTGGCAATTTCTCTCACAGCACGAACGTGTTGGCACGACCAACTTAACCAGTTCATTTAAATACTTACTATTAAGACGCTTATCCCTCAAATACGAAGACAATTTGAAGTTAATAGCAATCAACAAATGCATCGCACACACAGATCATATGTAGATATAAAAAAAATGTTAAATGATTCTTTAAGTATGGAGCATCTTCGCTATTTATTCGTTCATTCAGGATGGGATTCCTATGCCATCCAATGGCACCAAGATATTGTTGCACGTCACTGCCAGCGTGGCTTCAAGGTAGAGCCATTCTGCAATGTGCCAAGAATGCCTGCACCGCGCTACACATTCCAGCAACTCGATGAGTTGTGGCGTCGACGTGATCCAGATGTGCTCAACATTTATCAGCAATTAGTGGAAATGGCTTCCGATCGTGACGTGCTTATCAACTTCAATGGTGCCAACATTCATCCTGAATGGTTGAAGGACCTCCCTACCTTCAATGTATATATTTGTTGGGACGATCCTGAGTCTTCTGAAATGCTCTCCAAACCGGTGGCGAAATTCTTTGATTTTGCTTTTTCTGGAAATGCGGCCTGTGTTCCCCTTTATCAAAGCTGGGGTGTGAAAAGGTGTGATTTCTTGCCTCTTTGCTGTCCTGATAGCGAACTCGACCCAAGCATGACGGTCGAGCGCATTCTAGAGGGCGAGCGAGATGTTGACCTTGTATTCTTGGGAGAGCGTGAATCTTCTTGGCGCCAACAGAGATTAGATCAGCTTCATGCAGCTTTTCCCCAAGCAATCATGAGGGGGCGTGGATGGTCCGCAGGTTTCTTGCCAGCAGAACAAAAGCTTTCTTTTTATGTCCGCGCAAAAATTGGCTGGAACCTGCACAATTCGGTTGGGCCGGTCAACCTAAGGACGTACGCGTTACCGGCCAATGGCGTGATGGAAATATGTGATAACAAGTGCAGACTGGGCCATCTTTTCGAGTTGGGCAGAGAAGTGGTGGGTTTCGACACCATTGAAGAGTGCATCGAGTTAACCCGTTATTACCTGGCCCACGAGCAAGAAAGACGCGAAATAGCCGCTCGCGGCTTTGAACGGGTCATGCGTGATTATACTGAGGAGAAGCAGTGGGAGCGAATGCTGAAAACGATTGAACCCTACGTGGAACTCAAACGGAAAGGTAAACTGGATACTCCAATCTATAATAGTTCGTCTGAGCAGGCGACTCAAGGCAAATCTATTGTGGCCGGTAAAGTGGAACGCGCCATTAAACGAGCCTTTCACAGGGTGGGCTTCGATATAAAAAGACTGGAGCCATCAGAGCGGCAAGGTGAAGGGCAAGACATTGCCAACCCTTCGAGCGCAATATCCTATGAGGAAAACCCTGAAGCGGGTCCGGCCAACTGGTCCGAGAAGGTGGCCAGAGTCGCAAAAGGAGAGAGCTTTGAATGGCCCAATATGGTGGCTCTGAATTGGGCAGTTGCGACAATGGTTGGCCCGGCGCGCCGCATTGTAGAGTTGGGTGGTGGTACAGGTTGTTTTGCCTACGA
>CP070692.1:4340257-4342976 GCA_020353215.1 Deltaproteobacteria bacterium | reverse complement strand
AGTCTCTTGGCTTCCTCTTCCGCCTTGATCAAAACGCGGTTGAGCCTCTGCGTTACATATATTTTCCCCGCCTCGGTTCCCGGCCCTGAGATGCTGGGACGTTTTTGCAGTTCGGCTTCCACCTCAGCCCTGAGGTTTTCAACCGGCACATCCATCTTATTGAAGAGACGAGGTACAAGACCCTCCGGCTGCTCTAACAATGCCAAAAGCAGGTGCTCGCCGTCCACCTCCTGGTGACCAAAACGCAAGGCTTTGCTCTGTGCCTCCTGCAATGCTTCTTGTGATTTTTGAGTTAATTTGTTCGGGTCCACGAAAAAACCTCCCTATGCATATTTACTATCTAATGGTCTTCTCAACCTCTCATCATGTCTGCTTGCGAAGCCAAGCAATCTCTCGCTCCAAATGGTCTATCTTATCGAGAAGATCCAGAATCACGCCAATCCCAGCCCAGTTTATGCCGAGATCCCTCCGGAGACGCATTATCCTCCAGATCCTGGGCACTGCCGTCTCCGGAAAGAGCAACTCCGGCTCTGATTCCTCAGGATCCACCAGCCCCCATTCAATGAGGTTTTCTACCATGTCGGGATGCAGCCGAGCCAACTTCGCCAACTCATCCGCAGTGAGTAAATTTCTCGATGCGGGCCGACTCTGGTATCGATAGTGTACTATCTGGTAGTGGATTGTACCCATTCTCTCTTTTCCCTCTACCCTTTCCGCGGATTAAAGGTGGATACTTTGGCCATTTCTGAAAACAATTCCTCTTCTCTCTTATTTAGATTCTTGGGAACCGCTACTTTTAGCCGGGCAAAAAGATCTCCCTTCTGCGAACCCTTCTTGGGAAGGCCTTTCCCGCGCAGCCGCAACTTTTGTCCACTTTGGCTACCAGCTGGAATCTTGAGGTTAACCGTACCATCCATTACCGGGACTTCTACCGTAGCCCCTAGGGCTGCTTCCCAGGGCGTCACCGGCACTTCAACCACGAGGTCGTGCCCTTCAACCCTGTAGCGCGGATGAGGCTCGATTTTCACCCTGAGGTAAAGATCCCCTGGCGGGCCGCCTCCCATGCCCTCGCCGCCTTTGCCACTCAGCCGGATGCGCGTTCCGTCGGTAACCCCGGGCGGAATCTTCACCTGTATATTTTGCACCGTAGGACGTACCTGACCCTGAGGGTCAATTTCGTGTCCCTGCAGCGTGATGGTCCTGTTCGCACCGTGATAGGCGTCTTCGAGGCTCACTTCAATCTCAGCCTCCTGGTCCTGGCCACGCATGACCCACGAGGCTTGCCTGGCTCTGGCGCCACCCCCACCGGCCATGTGGCCGCCGAAGAGCGTCTCGAAAAAATCGCTGAAGCCGCCGCCGAAATCAAATGCTTCTGCCCCCGGTCCTGTCTGAAAATCGAAATGGACATCCTCCCAGCCGGGCGGCGGCTTGAATTCCTGGCCGGACTGCCAGTCGGGGCCTAATTGATCGTAGAGCTTTCGTTTTTCAGGATCTTTCAGTACCTCGTGGGCCTCGTTGACCTGTTTGAACTTCTCCTCGGCCTCTTTATCCTTGTTGACGTCAGGGTGGTATTTGCGAGCCAGCTTGCGATAAGCCTTCTTGATCTCACCCTCGCTGGCATCCCGCCCAACGCCAAGGATTTCGTAATAGTCCTGAAATTTAACTGCCATTCACCTTCACCTCATTGCCCATAAGCCGGAAGCGGGATCACGGCAAGCATTCCCATGTTCCCTCTTGAGGCGTTTTTTTTGAGGGACGGCGATTCTGCCAATGCAACGCTTTTCGTGGTTATTTCTCCAGCAAATTAGCAAAATACACTATCTAGTGTAATATTGTCTTTTGCTAAAAAAATAAGAATTTATCTTACATTTTCAAGTGGGTGTTAAGAAAAAAACCTCTATTTTGCTTGATGCTATCAAACTTCTTCTATAATCCCACTCCACAACCACCACCCTTTCACCCTTTCCCTCTGGGTGTTATATTATATCTAGTGGGTCGGTAGGCTTTAAAGAATTCACCGGGAATTCTTTCGGAGAGGTATCTCCATTGGTACATTGCAATGGTATGAGAGGTGGGTTCGCTCTGCTTTACCCACCGCAATCTCAAGCGTAGGTCGGGTGGTTTCCGCCTCGGTGGAGTTCACCCGACAACAATTTCAATCCTGCTTTTACGTCGGATCAACCCCGCTACAGCGGGACTGCCGCGGGAACGATCCGACCTACGGTGTTATGACTCGTAGGGTGAATTAAGGCCCAAAGCCGAATCCACCTTGCATTGCCCAGTACACAGGCCACCATTGACAAGAGCAAATGGTTACTTAGCTTATCTATAACTACTTTTAACTGCACAGGCAGGGAGGTTTTCTATGTATTCAGAAACAGTGATGGATCACTTCAAGAACCCCAGAAACGTGGGTGAGATGAAGGATGCAGATGGAGTCGGGGAAGTGGGCAATCCCATCTGTGGCGACATGATGAGCATCTACATCAAAGTGAAGGATGATTACATCGATGATATCAGTTTCCTCACCTTTGGCTGCGGTGCCGCCATTGCGGTCTCCAGCATTCTCACCGAAATGGCCAAGGGAAAAACCATTGATGAGGCTCAGAAGATAACCAACAAATCAGTAGCAGCGGCCCTCGAGGGACTTCCAAAAAACAAACTGCACTGCTCCAACCTTGGTGCCGATGCCCTGCAATTGGCCATCAGAGATTATCAG
>CP070692.1:4337438-4340157 GCA_020353215.1 Deltaproteobacteria bacterium | reverse complement strand
AGAGCTCCTTCCAAAGCGATAGGATAGTTGATGCCCCTCCCGAGATAGAGAAAATCTCGAGCATTGGCGTATTCTCGTGCAATATCCTGGATCCTCTTGTCTTCTCCGAGAGCCACCTCCATCTTTTTCGGCAGCTTGACCAGCGCCAGGATAGACTCCTGACTTTGTTGCGCAGAGATCTTCCCTACTTTTCCACCCAGGTACAGAGCTAACAGGTAAAGCGCCACCAACTGGGTGGTAAAGGCCTTGGTGGATGCCACTCCAATCTCCGGGCCAGCATGAGTATAAAGAATCCCGTCTGTTTGCCGTACCAGACTGCTGCCCACCACGTTGGATATCGCCAACAGAAAAGCACCCTTGCTTCGGCCTTCCCGCATGGCAGCCAGGGTATCCGCAGTTTCGCCGGACTGAGAGATGAGCACTTGCAGTGTCCTGGCATTGATTATTGGATCACGGTAGCGAAACTCTGAACCCAAATCCACTTCCACCGGCAATCCGCAAAACGATTCCAGCAAGAATTTTCCCACCAGGCTGGCGTGGTACGAAGTGCCGCATGCTACGATGATAATCCTTTCCAATGAGCGGACAAATTCGTCGCTTAGATTGAGATCATCCAGAAAAACCTCTCCGGAAACCTCGCTCACACGGCCCCTAAAGGTGTCGATCACAGCGCGGGGCTGCTCGTAGATCTCCTTTTCCATGAAGTGCGTGTATCCGGCCTTCTCAGCCATCACAGGGTTCCAGGTGATGTGTGCCACCTCTTTTTCGAGTTCTTTCCCATCTTCCCCCTGAACTTCACAGGATCTCAAGGTGAGAATGACCATTTCACCATCTTCCAAAAAGATCACCTCACGGGTATGGCCGAGAATGGCAGGTATATCCGAAGCCACCAGAAAAGCATCGGGGGCTAATCCCACGACCAGAGGACTCTCCTTCCTCACGGCAACGAGTTTTTCCGGCTCCCTTTCATTGAGAATCACCAGAGCATACGAGCCCTCGATGACCCGAATACTCTCCCTTACTGCGTCTTCAAATGAAGCACCAGCAGCAATTTGGTTGTTTATGAGGTGGGCTACGATCTCCGTGTCCGTTTCAGACTGAATTTTGCAGCCCATCTCAGTGAGTTCTTTCTTGAGAGGAAGATAGTTTTCAATGATCCCATTATGAACTAGCGCGATGGGGCCAACCCTGTGCGGGTGGGCGTTGATATCCGAAGGGGGACCATGGGTGGCCCAACGGGTATGACCAATGCCCACCGTGCCGCGCACCGGACGTTTGTCGAGCAGTTGCTCCAACTTGCGCAACTTGCCCTGACAGCGGCGCACGTCGATGGCGCCGTCGCTGATTACCGCGACACCAGCACTGTCATAGCCTCTATATTCGAGACGTCTCAGGCCCTCGATAAGGAGTGACACGCAATCATTCTTTCCGATGTGTCCAATAATGCCGCACATGGTTCCCTCGAGTCATGGGTTGAAAATTATCGTAGCTCGGATGTCCGTTGCCAGCTGCCCTTCATGCAAACACTGACGAGTTCTTTGTTGCGGTCGTATGGTCGAATATGTAGCTGGAAGATCCAGCTGTTTACGGTACTAACTACTATGAATCTCTAGCGATGGTTGACTCCCATTCTTACTCTGCTGAGACCGACGCTTTGCGAGTATCCCGGCTGCTTCAGCCAGTTCCTCCCTGGTATTCACGCCCAGAACCTCCTCGGGGTCAGCCACGGGCAGGGCCTGCACCTTCCAGCCCCGCTCAAGTGCTCCCTCGACCACATCAGTGAGATAGTATTCCCCCTGGGAGTTGGAATTGCCGATGCAGGGTATGACTGCACGTAGCAGGTCGGCGCTGGCACAGTAAATCCCTGTGTTCACTTCCCGAATGTCTCGCTCTTGGGCGCCGGTATCCTTCGCTTCAATGATTCCTGTCACCCCACCCCGAGAATCCCTCATAATCCGGCCGTAGCTTCCTGGATGTTCCAATACCATGCTCAGTATGCTGAGATCAACACCCGCTCTTACGTGCTCACGAAGGAAAGAGCGCAGCGTTTTGGCGGTGAGTAGAGGAGTATCTCCACAGCAAATGAACACCATGCCATCAAATTCGCCCAATTGAGGCAGGGCGCTATGAACTGCGTGGGCTGTCCCACGTTGCTCAGGCTGCAAAACCCATTCCACTGGGGCTGCTGCAAAAACTTCTTGGATTCGATCAGCCTGATGTCCCACCACTACCAGTACCCTGCCGAATCCCACCTCTTGCACCGATGCCAGTACGTAGGCGAGCATCGGCCGCCCGCAGATGGGGTGCAAGATCTTGGCAAGGTCGGAATGCATCCTGGTTCCCTTGCCCGCGGCCAGAACCAGGGCAACGGCATCGTTCATAGGGGTCCTTTTACTGCGTTTACAAAAAAAAGGCAATGACTGTAGACTGGTAGTCTAATTGGTCCGTCGCCCGGAGCCCTAATCAGTTTCCTCCAGTTTGGCGCTTCACCAATTGGTATTGGAATTTGGTGGCTATCTTGGGTCGTTCAACAACAGAGAATGAACAGCGACGACCAACCGGTGAACCTAGCCGTAGCCATCACATGCAAAAAGCGGTCCGGATTTCTTCTGGCCCGGAGAATTCATGAATTGGTGTGGCTGGCCCGTGTGATCGAGGTCCCGCCCCAAAGATACTATGAAGGGCCGCTTGGATAGTCCTTTGGTGGTATAAAGAGGTA
>CP070692.1:4334605-4337338 GCA_020353215.1 Deltaproteobacteria bacterium | reverse complement strand
GACTGCCCTGGCCTTTGAGCGAGCTTTGGCTCACCAGGCAAGCTATGACCCAGCCAAAGGGGCCTTTTCTACCTGGTTGTTCCGTATCGCTCGCAACGCCGTCATCAACCACCAAGCGCAGCAGCGCCGGCGTGGTATTGCCATCGAACTGGAAGAAATCGCCCACGTGTCGGCTGAGACCCGGTCGCCCGAAGAGATGGTGATCCACAAGGAAGCCTTACAAAGGCTTCTGCAACAGATGAGTACCCTATCACCACGCGACCAGGACATTCTCGCCCTGAAATTTGCCGGGCGACTGACCAATCGGGAAATCGCCCAGATTCTAGAATTGAATGAGAAGACAGTGAGCGTCATTTTATTGAGGGGCCTGCGCAAGCTAAGGCAACTGATCGAGGAGAGTGACAAATAGCACATGAATGAAGAAGAATTGGCAATTGCTCTCTCAGCTCATATTGACGCTGTGCTGACCGGGCAGCCGATGCCGACCGAGGACGGCCCTGAAGAGTTGAAGCAACTTCTCAGCCTGGCGGGACAACTGGCTGATATTGATCTGGCACCGCGCCCTGCCTTTGGCCAGCATCTCAAACGCTCTTTGCTCGATCAGGGCCGTGGAGGTCACGGCGGCCCAGGCGGGTCGGGCGGCAGGCCACCATTATTGATGCTGGGCCTGATGGCTGTGATGGGCATCATCGGTTTGGGTATCATTGCAGCCTTACTGGCAGTGTCATCAGTGTTCCCTGAGCGTAATGAACCTAACCTGCTGCTGACCCCGACTCTACCTTTGCTATCACCGATCAGCACACCCGTGCCGACTGACGCACCAGTTCCACCTACGCTGTCGCCCACCGCAGAAGCCGCAGCCACGCAGGTTGACACCATCAACCCTGCCCCTGCCTCGGCGACGGACAGGCTCGTCCCGAAAACTACACCATCACCAGCCCTTCCACTCGAGCGGGTAGATCAACTGACCGGTGGCGATACCGATGAAAAACCCGATAGGGACTCCCACGGCGATAGTGGTCATCACTGCCCTCACTGTGATGACGACTGGCGATAAGAAATGGCGATGACTTCCTACGACGCTGAGGCGCGTGTGCTCGCAGCGCGTACAATGTGGCAAATATTTCCTATGAAGTCTAATGTAAGGAGGAATGATTATGTCCAGCAAGAAGATCAGTAGAAGAGAATTTATTATTCTGTCGTCGTTAGCCCTTGCTGGAGGGCTGGCAGCACGGCACGATGCCACTCCGTTGAATCGTATAGACGGGCGGGGGCACGGTGATGGATGCAAAGGTGGTGGAAGGCATGGTGGTGGATGCAGAGGCGGTGGCGGTACAATTGATCCTCCGCCGGGAGGTCCTTTTAGAGATCCTGTGGAAATGGCAAACGTGAGTTCTACACCTGGGGTCTTTGAGGCAGTAGTCGACGCGAAGGTCACTTCCGTAAACATCAACGGTACGACGGCGAATCTTCTTACATACAACAGCTCTTTCCCGGGACCTACGGTTCGTATCAACAAGGGGGACTTACTTAAACTCCACTTTAAGAATTCACTGCTCCCTACAAGTGAAACAAGCATCTTGGGCTTTCAGAACAACGTAACCAATCTCCATACCCACGGTCTGCATGTGTCACCATCCGGGAACTCAGACAATGTTTTTCTCCATTTTGAGCCAGGCGAGGAGTTTCTGTTCGAATATGATACTAGGAACCATGAAGCTGGCAACCTAAACTGGTATCATCCTCACAGGCATGGCCTTGTTGCAGAACAGTTGTGGGGAGGTCTTGCAGGTGCTTTGGTTGTGGAGGATGACATTGGCGTGCTCTCAAGCTATGAAACGCATATCCTCATCCTGAAGGACATAAGTCTTAGTGGCTCTGAACCTGCGCCTCACACAAGTTCTGATTATCGGCAGGGGAAAGAGGGCGATGTTGTGATGGTGAATGGTCAGGTTAACCCGGTACTGCCTATAAGGCCTGGTCAGGTGCAAAGATGGAGAATTCTGAACGCAAGTACGGCCAGGTATTACAAACTCAGTCTAGAAAACCACACCATGTATTTGGTGGGAACCGATACAAATCTCCTTGACCAACCCTACCCAATTACTGAAATCCTGTTGACACCTGGAGAGAGAATTGACATTTTGGTCCGGGCAGATCAATCACCAGGAACTTCCAGGCTTTTGTCGCTGCCACATAATCGGGGAAGAAACGCGCTGCAGACGGTTACCCTTATGACTATGTCCTATGAGGGAAGTCCCTTGAGTGAGAGTGTTCCTTTCTCCATCAATCCAAACGCAGAAAGGTTAGACTTAGACATTGGTGCTCTGCCAAGAAAAACGTTCGTGCTTACGATGAGGATGGGGCGCGGTCAAATAAATGGACAGGACTTTGATGTTAATCCTTATACTGCAACCTCCACTGCTGGCACCTACGAAGTGTGGGAAATCGTCAACATGACTATGATGGATCACCCATTTCACCAACATGTCAATGCAGCTCAGATACTATCAGAGACATCTCGGAAAGTGAGTGAAAGAAGGCAGAGGAGGGGCTGAATAGGGGTTGAGCGTTAGTGGAGCGGTGCGTCTAGCGGGTTAGGGAGCAGGCAAGACCTGGGGGTGATGAAGAGAGGACATTAACAAGGCAGGGGGCGACGACCGCAGCGGGGAGTCCACTCAGTTGAGGAAGGTGGCGCAAGTTGTACGGACAGCCGCCAGAGGCTCAGTTGAG
>CP070692.1:4331765-4334505 GCA_020353215.1 Deltaproteobacteria bacterium | reverse complement strand
ATAAGAACTCAGGAGTCCCAGAACATCCCTATCAACGCAATCCGGTCTGGTCCCCACGGACAGTCCCACCATGCCCGGATGCATCAAGGCTTGATCATAAAGGCCTTTGAGTTTTTCCAGGGAAGCATAGGTGTTTGTGAAGGATTGGAAATAGGCGATGAACTTTTTGGCCCCATACCGCTTTTCTGCAAACCGACGGCCCTTCGTAACCTGCTCATCGATAGTCAGGTGATGGCGGATCATTGCGCCGGTACCGGAGCCCAGGCTGTCACAATAGATGCATCCCCCTTCGGAGATGGTGCCATCTCGGTTTGGGCACCCAAGCCCCGCATCCATGGATATCTTCTGCACACGCTCCCCGAATATCTCCCTCAAATAGGAATTGAAATCCCGGTATCTTTTCATAAGAAAATCACACCCCAGAAAAGGGTGGTTTGTATGATGACCCTAAATGAGTCCACATATATTTATACAATGAATTCAAATGCCAAATGTCAAAGCCCAAATTCCAAATGAATGTCAAATGTTAAAACCCAAAACAAATAATCACGAAAAAACGAAAAAAAACGGAAGGGTTTCTGAGTACTGACCGCTGCTCACTAATAATTTTTTACCATTCACTGTTTGCCTCTTTTTGAGACATTTGGATTTTGGATTTTATTTGACATTTGGATTTTGTCATTTGAGCTTTACACTCTCATCCATTCAAAAAAAATATCACTTTGAGGGTATAGTAGCCAAACTATAACGTACTTCCCAATCACTAAGATGTCATCTTTTTAGATTCCTCGTGGAGTTTATCCTGTAGGGCGGGGCTCGAAATGACGGTTTGTTAAAGATGTTTAGGTCCTTTAGCAAGAACAGAAACTTCCGTGATGGGGCCCGCCTCGTTCTGGCACGATTCTGAGGAACAGCCGCATACCGTGGCTTCTACCCGGGTCTTTCCCTTCGGAATCCGGGACCGGACGGCCCGATAGACTGGTTTCACGGATAATGCGAGGAGAACTAGAGCACCTGCAATTTGGGCCCAACGAGGAACCACTTCCGCGGCCTGTCCTGCGATGGCCTGGGCCGAGATCCCCAGGAATGAATAGATCTGATCCAGGACTAGACCGGACGCCACCGCCATGACGGCAATCGCAGCGAGATAAACGGCTGTTGTCTTCTTTCCCAATAGCCCATAAAGGACGGTAAGTGAGGTTATATTTGTCGCAGGGCCGGCAAGAAGAAAAACCAGGGCCGCCCCCGGGCTGATCCCTTTTAGGATCAAGGCCGCGGCAATGGGTGTTGAGGCCGTGGCACAGATATAGAGGGGAATACCCGCCGCAAGCATAATGATCATCGCAGGTAAGCCACCCCCAAGATACCGACCTAAAACTTCGGTGGGGATGAGTGCGGTTACCAGCCCGGCCAGGAGCAATCCTACCAGGAACCAGGCCGCGATGTCGTTCCACAATTCTTTAAACGCATAGCCGATACCGAACTTCAGCTTCTCAAAAAAACCATGATGGGTCTTGTGTTGCTCGGGTGGACAGTCCAATCCATCACAGCAACTGTCCACCGGGCAGCTGAGGTCAGGGCGCACCGTGTTATCCATTTCCTTGCGATTTAATGAATTCTCCGCCAAACCTGCTACGGATGCGGCTGCAAAGGCGGCAGCGGGTCTCGCAACGGTCATGACAGGATCCAGCAGGGCATAAGTCAGGGCGATGGAATCCACGCCCGATTCCGGTGTGGAGATGAGAAACGCCGTGGTGGCACCCTTGTTCGCCCCCTGTTTCCTGAGGGATGCCGCAGCGGGCAAAACCCCGCAGGAGCAAAGGGGTATGGGAATCCCCAGGAGTGCGGCCTTGAAGACCGAAAGGAATCGCCCCCGACCCAAATGATGAGCCACTCTGCTTGGGTTAATAAAAACCCGCATCAGGCCGGCCACAAAGACGCCGAAGAGGACATAGACCGACGCTTCCTCTAACAGGTGCCATGATTCCATGATAGTGTTTAAAAGAAAGGTCATCCCCTACTCCCGAACATGGTCCAGACCGACTCGGATCAGTTCATCCACTTGGTGATCATCCAAGGAATAATATAGAATTTGGCCTTCACGACGGCTCTTGACCAATGCCAGGTCCTTGAGGCGTCGGATCTGGTGAGACACGGCCGATTCACTGATGCCCAGTAGGGCCGCCAAGTCACACACACACATCTCACCCCCTCTGAGTGCCATGGCGATCTTAAGCCGAGACGGCTCCCCGAGCAGTTTATAGACCAAGGCCAATCGATCCAGTTCCCTTTCAGGTATCGCCTCTTTTCGGGCTCGGGTGACCCTGTCCAGATGGACCATCCGAACTTGACAACCTCCCTCCTCAACCAGATTTGCTTTGGTAGGGCTCATAGCAGTTCCTCTAATATCTGAACATATATTCAAATATAACAAAGGCAGAGATATGTGTCAAGACATCATCTGAAAATAATTCTCTATGGCCGTTCTCGTCTTGCTGGGTGAAAAAGCCTTGGGATCGCAGATGTCGGCCTCGAGATCCATGAAGACAATGCCCTTTTCCATTAAGCTATTCTTAATGTTGTAGAGGGCACCGTTTCCCTGACGACATTGAAGTTGGGTGAAAGAGACAACACCATCGGTTTGGTACGCATCCACCCAACTCAGAATGGCATCGATTCGCTCTTGGACCGGCCGTATAAAACGACTATCCAGGATCCATTCGGCCAAAGAACGGATCGG
>CP070692.1:4328918-4331665 GCA_020353215.1 Deltaproteobacteria bacterium | reverse complement strand
TGGCACATTCTAACACAGTTTTTCATCAGTTGCTTCATCTTCTTAACAGACATGATTTTCGCAAAATCGAGAGAGATGGCTTCCGTCCCAAGCGCAAGTACCGGACTTTGAACCGCTGGGGCCAGTTTGTTGTCATGATGTTTGCCCAGATTACAGGAAGATCCAGCCTGAGAGACATTGTGCATCAATTCCAATTTCAAACTGCGCGACTCTACCATCTAGGAATACGCCCAGTTAAAAGGACAACCCTTGCAGATGCCAACAAAAAGCGCCCAGTTGAGTTTTTTCAAGCCCTGTTTGAGCACCAGTATGCCAAGTGTGCCGCCTTTGCACCCAGAAAGAAGTTTCGGTTCAAAAACAAACTCTACACTTTTGATACTACGACGGTAAATTTGTGCCTCTCACTTTTCCCATAGGCCAAGTTCCGCACCACCAAAAGCGGCATCAAACTGCATACGCTATTGGATCACGACCGCTACATCCCAGCATTTATGAAGGTTACAGCCGCCAAAGTGGCCGATATCACAGTGGCTAGACTCTTGAGACTTCCTGCCTTCTCTATTGTAGTGCTGGACAGGGCTTACTTGGATTTTAACTGGCTGCATAAGCTCACTGCGAAAAAGGTCTTCTTTGTCACTCGTATGAAGAAGGGGATCAAGTACCGGGTCATTAAGCGGCGCAAGGTGATCAAGACCAAGGGCTTGACCTCGGATCATACCATCTTGCTGACCGGCACCAAGGCAGAGGATTGCCCCATCGAGCTCAGGTGTGTTGGTTATCGGGATAAAGAAACCGGACAGCAGTGATAGTAAATACAGTGATATCTAGCTTGGATATATACTTGCTATCTACGCTGGCAGATTGTGGAAGGATATGGCGTAGGTCTAGGTTGATATATATCTCACCATTCCTCGTCCTCTAATGATCTGTCAATCAGAACCGTTACGTGCAATACCACGTCCCTCAGACCGATGTCCTCCATCGAGAGTCTTATCTCCGCTCCGTGACTAACTCTGGGAGGTACTCTTAGAGAGAACTCTCTGTTCGATTGCACTCTCCCATACCCACGGCATACCGGACAGAAAAACTCCCCCAAAAGGCCTGCTTTACCGCACCTTGGACAGTCCTCGACCACTGGCACCGTAACAGGGAATAGACCTCCTTGAGAGGCTTCCCTGGAAGTGAGAATCAGCTCAAGGTACAACGATTTCCCCCTTCCCAATCCCCTGTCAAAGAATCCTGGCAAGAATCCCGAATAGAACTCATCGACCAAAGAGAAATAATCGTCCATCTGATCAAAAAGCGTGGTTCTTTTTTCAACGATCTCGGGGACTTTAGTTATTCTCAGCGTCGATCCCCGTCTCGCGAACTCTTCGTCATACTCTTTTCGCCTCACTTCATCAGTAAGAGTTTCGTAGGCTTCTTTAATCTCTAAGAATCTCTCAGCACTCTCCCGAGTGCCGGTTGCGTCAGGGTGAAACTTCTTGACAACCGTTCGATAAGCCTTCTGGATTTTCTGTTGGTCGGCCGTTGGACTGACACCCAAAATGACATAGTAGTTTCTTCTCATCGTATCCCTCCCACAACAAACCGTTCATTGGCCCTCTGAACTGCGGCATTATATCAAATCCCTGCTTATTTTGTAGACGGCAGTGTTTGACTACATCAAAAATATAGGCCTATCTCGAAGTGCAGTCAAGTCCCTGCAGGTTGGCCCTCCCCCCGTACAACAGCCGATCGTTTTGGATCTCAACCATCCGAAGATAAATCTCTATCGATCCCTTGAACGCAGCGGTTGAAACCCATGATGTGCTGTGCGTAATCCGGGCTCTGGGGGTAAGTGTGAAAAAGTGTCTTGTCCTACTTGACACCATCGAAGGGGCTACTTATTTTTTCGATGACATCAAACTTCGAGTTTCGTTTATTGTATTGGTTAGCCTGCCGCGGCGCATCCTGAATCCAGGCAGGCGGAAACGAATTCCAAAAAGCTTGCGAAAGGAGGGAAAACAATGGCAGTTGTTAGATGGAGACCCGGACTCTACGGCTGGCATCGGGAGCCCTTCGCTGAGGCGGATCGTCTCCGAAGGGAGATGGACAAACTCTTAGATACTTTTACGGGCAGGAAGGGAGCCGTTTCTTCTACAGGAGTCTTCCCCGCTCTCAACGTGTCCGAGGACCAAGGCAACCTTTATGTCAGAGCTGAACTTCCAGGAGTAGCTCCAGGAGAAATTGAAATCACTACACAGGAAAACAACCTCATCATCAAGGGGGAGAGGAAGATTGCCGCTGAAGGCGAAAAGGTTTCATACCACCGCAGGGAGCGCGAGGCAGGGACATTCCGGCGTATTATCTCCCTACCCACTCGGGTGGACGCCGACAAGGTGACTGCGGCATGCAGAAATGGAGTGCTTACCGTGACTTTACCCAAGGCAGCAGAGGCAAAACCACGTCAGGTTGAGGTAAAGCCCCAATGAGCCGATCTTGATGTGATAACAGAGGAGGTGATTACAATGGCGGATAAGGAGCTACAGGTTAGAGAAAAACAGGAACTGCGAGCCGATGCAGAACAGACCAAGCCGGGTGTAGTTTTCACGCCGGCGGTGGATATTTTCGAATCAGAGGAAGAGATGACCCTGCTCGCCGACATGCCTGGGGTAGCCAGTGATGGAGTAAACATTGATCTGCAAAATGACGAACTAAAGATAACGGGGGAGGTTGAGACGTCGGGCTCTCAGAATGAGACATAC
>CP070692.1:4326067-4328818 GCA_020353215.1 Deltaproteobacteria bacterium | reverse complement strand
GAGACGGCACCCGCTGGGGCAGCACCTTCAGGTTCCACCTGGCGCGAGATCCGGCTCGGCCATATAAGGTACTGAAAGGATTAGCATTCGAGGACGAAAATGAGCCCGTCCTGCTCGGGCACGGGGACAGACTGCCTGAAATCAACTTTGTGGCCAGCGATCAGGTATCCCCCCCTACGGCACCGGTCTTGTTTTGTTGGCGCAGCCCCGCCAAAGAGGAGGGTGAGGAGGAGCAGGAGTGGACCGGCTGGGCCAAACTCTCTGGTACATTGATTGCCAACCTGCCTGGAGACCTGGAGCAAGAAGATGTCGCAGCTCATTTGCTCGAGGTGCTCGACAGCGATGCTGAAGTTGTCGAAACCCCAAGGCCCATAAGCGTCCAGTCTTATGAGGAGTTGCTTTCCTCTCATCGCCGGGTCTTTGACAAAGAGTTTTCCGATCTGATGCACACCGGCAAGGAGACGGACGAAGGTATCAGGTTGGCGAGAAACGTCAGTCTGCACCCAACGGCCAGACTCATCGCGCCGGTCTACGTTGGGGAGAACTGCCGGATAGGCAAGGGGGTCAAACTCGGACCCAACGCGGTGGTCGGCCGTGACTGTGTCTTGGACACGAATTGTACTGTTGAAAACGCTATTGTTTTACCGAAAAGTTATGTGGGTGAAGCCCTGGAGCTGGCGGATGTCATCGTGGACAGGAATCGGTTGATCAATGTCAGGCTGGGGGCGGATGTTTCTGTTGCCGATGATTTTATCCTGGGAAGCCTCTCCCGGAGACTCATTCGCAACTGGTTTGCCAAGACTTTGTCGAGGCTTGCAGCCGTTGTGGTGCTGCTTTTTACCTGGCCACTCCTGTTGTGCACCGCCCTGTGGTTCACGTTGCTGCGGCGCGGCCCCGTACTTAACAAAAAAGATGTAGTTCGCCTACCTGCTCCAAGCAGTGAATACGAATGGCGCACCTTTGGACTTTGGAGCTTCGGGCCAGAGGAGGGGCCGAGCGAAGCTGAGAGAGGACACCGATTGGCCGGGATCTCTCACCTCTTGCTTCGCTTCCTGCCTTCCATGATTAATGTGGTTCGAGGCGAACTCCTTTTTGTTGGGGTTCAGCCGCGGTCACGAGAGGAAATCAAGGGTCTTACCTCAGACTGGCGAGCCCTTTACCTGCAGTCCAAATCCGGGGTCGTGACCGAGGCTTTCGTGGTCTATGGTTTGAACCCTACCGAGGACGAGCTCTACTCTGCGGAAGCTTTCTATGCAGTTACAGCTGGAATGCGTCATGATCTGAAGCTCTTGTTTC
Organism: Deltaproteobacteria bacterium; assembly: GCA_020353215.1. Classification (GTDB taxonomy): domain Bacteria; phylum Desulfobacterota; class Syntrophobacteria; order BM002; family BM002. Next base: position 4,327,522 of record CP070692.1, on the reverse strand, counting down.
GATATTTTCTCCGAGCGTTGAACATCTTCTCAGGTGCGAGATAGTGGGGATCAAAACCTCTGGCTCACGTTAACATGGTATGGAAGACTTGCGACTGAAAAGAAAATCCATTGAGTTGGGACACCTCGAGGCTTGGCTGACGAAGGGGAGGGGTTCCTTCCATTTTGAAAACCTCACCAGCTTGCACTCTCTGTTGGGAGGTGTGCTCCGGTTCACTGGCCTGCGTCGTCGAGGAGAGCGAAACGCCCTTAGACCTGTAATCAGGGAAACAAGATTTTCTTTTGCTTTCCTGCCCCAGAGATTCTCCGGCTTCAAGATCTTGCACCTCTCCGACATTCATGCGGACGGGCTTCCCGGCCTGGCCGAACGAATTTGCGAGATGATCGATGGTTTGGAGGTGGACCTGTGTTTGTTGAACGGTGACTATCGTTTTGAGGTGTATGGCCCAAGTCACAATGTCTACTACAATATGGAAAAGATCTTTTCCCACATAAAGTCTCGTGGCGGTGTCTATGGGATTCTCGGCAATCACGATTTTGCTGAGAAGGTTCCGGTACTGGAACAAATGGGCGTCAAAATGTTGATCAATGAGTCGCTGGAACTGCAAAACGGGCAAGATAGGGTCTGGCTCGTCGGGTTGGACGACCCGCACTACTATGGCTGTGATGACCTTCCCGGGGCGCTGAAAAACGTTCCCGAGGACGGGTTCAAGATCCTCTTGGTCCACACGCCCGAGATGATCAAAGAAGCTGACGAGGAGGGGATCAACCTCTATCTCTGTGGTCACACCCACGGGGGCCAGATTTGCTTTCCCCTTATCGGCCCGGTGTGGCTGAATGCTAATTGCCCCAGGAAATACGCCCGGGCTGGGAAGTGGCGCTACGGAAATGTCCAGGGGTATACCAGTGCCGGTGTCGGGAGTTCCTGTGTGGCTGCAAGGTTTTTGTGTCCTCCTGAAATCGGGCTGATTGAACTCCATCGGGGAGAAGAATGAGAAGGAGAAGCATATAAAAGTGGCCAAGTAAGATTTTTTGATCTGGCCGAACTCGCTTTCATGAGTCCCTGGGGAGTCCAGACAGAAAAAGTTTTAACTGCAAGTAACAATAGGGTAAAGTAAGTAGATTGCAGCAGAAGGGGAGTGGTATGGCTACCATCGATGAGCTAATGTCGGAAAAAGAGGTGCCGGTGATCATCGCCGACCATCAAGGGATTGTAACCCATGTAAATGAGGCTTTTACAAAAACATTCGAATGGCGGGCGGATGACTTAATTGACGAATTGATCACCACACTCATACCGTCTACCCTGCAGGACGCACACCATCTTGGTCTTTCCCGGTTTGTGACCACAGGTGAACCGACTCTGTTAAACCAGCCGCTAGATCTGGAAATCGTGACCGCAAGCGGGCGCATAGAGAAGGCTCAGCATTTTATTGTGGCCGAAAAGAGTGACGGC
>CP070692.1:4323198-4325967 GCA_020353215.1 Deltaproteobacteria bacterium | reverse complement strand
GTTGGTCATCCTCGTCCTCAAGTCTCGCGCGAACTTGGACTTCCGGTGGAGGAGCCTGTTCAGGCATCGCAAGAAATTTCAGTTTGATCAAGATCCTACAGTAGTGCTGCGCATCGGGTTCATAACCATATAGATAATAGAAACCCTCTTTTTCGAATCTTACCTGTTTTGCTTCTCCAATCATGCCGGTGGCCACCAGCCTCATCTTCGCAACAGATGGTTCAATTGGGGCTTCGTTGGGATCCAAGAATAACTTCCAATGATTCAGATTTTGGTTACAAATGCCCCCAAGTTTACGAGCCCGATTGACGGTGATGGTGATGTTGCTGCCAACAGGGGCCCTGGCGTTCCCGGTTATCTCCGTGGCCCCGGTGGAGGGAAACTCATCTCTTACCCCTTCGGCTTCTATCTGGATCTTAAAATAACCGTCGGGCCCTTGGGCGGAAACTCCAGTGGACCACATAATTAAATAGAGAAGTAGAATCAACGTCCAAAAGACTGTACGCAGCGGCGCAAAATCAGTAGCACCGTACATCTTTATCTGGATTCGTCGGAATAGAATACCCATATTAATGCTCCTATTCTCCTAGGCGGCTCGTGGCCCGCTAGGGCAGAATCGCCAACGCGACCACACCAAAACCGGTTACTTTCAAGAACATATATCCAGCCTTGGTGGTGATATCCTTCTAATTGTGTGATTCCAAAGCTGTACCTGGTTAATCTAATAATTGAAACTTTAAGACTATTGGAAATCCCTCTTCATAACTCCCCCTCCAGAGGGTAGAAAGCAATGACTGCTATTAGGAACTTTCAGACCAGCCAGAGCAGTGGAGAAGCGGAGAATATAGCGCGAGAATGTAGCAGAATGGGAGAATTATACTGGCCTTAGATTAGGTTACGGAGGCGATCGCTGTCAAGTGAAAGTAAAACCTCGAAGTAGTTCAGGCGGGCTAGAAGGGAAAGAGCAAACTGGGGATTACATCCCTTAATGCACACTTTCCCCTCTGAAACTTCAGCCCAAGATATTGAAAAGAAAAAAGCGGAGCCAAAAACTCCGCATTTTCTTAGTTAAAACCAAGATACTGTAGCTAGGCCTCAAGATGAGAAGTGTGAATTTAAGTAATCTACAGTTTCTTAACGAAAAGGCAGGGCCATTTCTGACCCTGCCCTTGATGTCTGAGATTAGCAGACGCTGGTTATTTCTTAGCTTTCTTGCCTTTGGAAACCATATTTATTGAGTCGGCACCCTCTATGGGCATTCCGTCAAAGGTTTCACCCGTTAGAGTTGCTGCTGTGGAATCACAGGTGAGATTGGTGTCACCAAAACGGAAGTGGAACACGAGGTCAGCATCTCCGTCACCATCCACATCCTCCTCATGGAGGCGAGGCTCTCCTGTTTTCTTATTCACATGCGTTTCACTGGCTCCTTCGAAGGTCACCGTGGTGTGATCTACCGTTGTGGCATCAAACACATCAGTGGTTAAGATTGCCACTGCGATGACTCCTTTTTGATTGTTGCAGTTGATGCTGTTGGGGTCGCTGCCCGGTTTGATGTCGACTTGCACAGGCATAGACAAGCATGCTACATCAGTAAACTGTCGGTCGATCTGAGTGCCATTATCCAACCAGTCAAGATTTACTACTCTAAGGCCCTCGCGCGGGAATTCGTTGTCAAAAGGTCCTGCAATCCAGTTGCCTGCCCCATTGGTGATTACATGCTGCATCCCCGCCCAGGTTTGAACCAAGATGCCAGAACCTGGTACAGCAGTGCCTGTCACGTAGCCATCAACATCTCCCGCACAGTCAACGGTGAGATTTGTAACGATGTGGGATACGGCACCAATGTAAAAGGTTGGCGAAGATTCAGATAACTTTACAAGATGGCCCGGCTGAATATTGCACCCAACATTGAAATTAAATCCCTGGCCATCAGGAAGAGACTCCTGCGTGTCTGTGCAAAGTCGCGTACCACCGGGGGCATCATAAACCTCCAATGTGACATCCACTTCAGGAGGCCAGCTCCAGGTATGCACAAAATTGCCCTCCCATGACACATTCATTGTGGGGCCCCAGCCGTAACGGGTAGACTGGTAGTCGGCGTCGTGCCACATAGCTTCAACGTACATTCCTGCGATGAGAGTCCCCGGCGGATCCAATTGTCCTGTTAGATCGATTTCCCACACTCCCGTTGTAGGGTCCGCTAGTGCGGCATACATTTCATTATAAATAGTCGTCCACGGATGGCCCGTTGTCACGACCTGGAGTCCCACCCGTCTATCGGTCAAAGCAGGATCGAGTGTACCTTTGACGGTGTTGTTTGCAATGTCGACTTCGGTGAGTGCCACACCTGCTACCACGTGAGTCTTGGTGTCCGTTCCGTCAGTCATTTCGACATAATTGCCCGGCTGAAAATCCAGGCACCCACTCAAATCAAAATTTACCGTGCCATCAGAATTAGCCGTCTGCTCATCTCTGCAGAGCTCACTTGTTTTGGTTTCATCTTGATAAATAATCACCTCGACACTCGCCCCATCGGGCCATTCCCAGGCATGCACTCCCTGACCGTAGATTGAAACAAGGAAAGTTTTCGCATTGGCAGGTGCGACACTAGCCAGCATCACCAAGAAGAGCAGACTAAAGAGAAGTACAAACGGAAAGACCGAAATCCTTTGAAAGGGTGCATTCACTTTCTTCATTATTTTCCTCCTTCAGTTACTGTAGAAAAGCCCAAGAATATGAAAAAAGCCTCCAAAGGAAATACAAGCCTTT
>CP070692.1:4320321-4323098 GCA_020353215.1 Deltaproteobacteria bacterium | reverse complement strand
CCGGGTCATTAGTCGCAATCCACTGGGCAGGTTCCGCCATTGTTGGACTGCCAAGAGAAATTTCTACGCAAAAGGCTTTAATCAAAATATATTCTTCCAACTGAAACAAAAGAGGCAGTGACACGGAAGTGACACATGATTGTCCCAGCTAAGGGGTATTTCAGAACGCTGTGAACACTTATCATAATACCATCAACAAACAATTTAGAACCTCTTGCACCTGAGGTTAAGCACTAGTTCAGCCAAAAGAATTGGTGTCACATTCATGACAGGTGCTACAATCCCGATAACCAGATATCATGGATGCATAACACCTGGGCAATACTAAAAACTTAATTCCATTATCTGAAGCACTCCCACAGGAGGAACCACCATGTCTCACAAACTCCTTATCTTTCTTTTACTCATCATCATGGCTCTCACGGCCTGCAGCACATCCTCTCCAGCCCCTACCACAGCGCTACCTACAACCCTGCCAACGCATACAGCTTCGCCTACTCCGTCCCCCACTGCCACGCCTCTGCCGCCATCACCGACTACCACTGCCACCACCCCGCCCCCCTCGCCGACGGTCACTGTCACCTCTCCACCCACCTCGCCAACGGCCACTGTCACCTCTCCGCCCCCCTCGCCAACGGCCACTGACGAGGAGCAGACCTGGATCGCGGCGGTGATGGCCGCCACGGCCCCAGAGAGTGTGCAGGTCTTCACCTCTCCGGATCAGTCCTGGCGGGTTGAAGTTATCCGTTACGAATGCACACTGATCAGCGAAGTCGGCGATGAGCTTGCAGGCGTACCTATCGCATACGAACAGCTGCTGCTCACTGGGCCGGACGGCAAGGTGACTCCTGTCGCAGAGCAGCGACAGTTCTGCGGCGGACTCGGCGCTGCCGGCATCAACGGCTTGTTCTGGTCTCCGGATGGGAAGTATTTCTACTTCGACATGGCGCGGGAAGGCGTCCCGGACGGCATGCCGTGCAGGTCCTGGTTCACAAGGAAGTCTCGTTTGAACATAGAGACGCTTGAAGTCGATGTGCTCCCCGGAAGAGGCCTCCCCGGAAAAGACTCGCTTTCTCCTGACGGATCCAGTCTGCTGCTTGTAGGAGAACCGCATCTCATTCTGTGGGATCTGAACCAGGGTGAGGTTGGCCGCTCGGCGCATCCGTACCTGGAATTGAGCGTGAAATCGATCGCCTTATCCGCAGACGGCAGCCGGGTAGTATATGTCCTGCGCCAGGATTGCATCCAGCCCGGAGCCGACTCTGTCGTGGTGGTACTCAACCTCGCAGATTTGACCCATACCATCGTGCTGGAATCTTCCGATCCAAGTATCCTCCAGGCCACCTGGGAATCGGACGACAGCATTTCTCTGGTGGACTACAACGGCGTATCCTTTGAGCTATCGCTTTCCACTGGTGATATCACCCCCCGGTAACCATAGAAGCGGCCCAGACCGAAATTGACAACTAGCAAGAAACTCGCAATCCCAAGGTTAAAGATCAATGCGCAGCCCAACCCCAATTGCACCTGACATGCTTCGCAGGAAGGTGCGCGGTACAAAATTGCAGTCCGAAATTATGGTTTACAATTGTCAGAAATGCCGCTTCGCAGGCAGGTGAATAACACGTTGGGCGGCAGAAAATGAGAGAAGAGAATGAAAATTGATATAGGGTATAAGGAAGAAAACATCGATCTCGAGAAAGATATTGTATATAAGCACAAGTTTGGGATGGACTTGACGCTTGATTTATTACAGCCAAAGAATAACAACAGGGCTGCGGTTCTATTCTTCAACAGTGGTGGTTTTTACTCCCCCATTTTTGTTCGTCAGGATGAAAAAGTAGCGGGATCGAGAATCGAGATGGATGCTTTTTCAGGTGACCCAAGGGGAAAAGATTGTTGATTTGGGGTTAAAGTTTAGTTTTTCCCAGCTATTGTCAAACGGATTTACGGTTTTCGATATCCGTCATGGAAGTGGCCCAAGGTTTACGCTTGATCATATTGTAGAAGACTGTCGATCAGCGGTTCAGTTCATCAAGGAAAAAGCAGAAGAATACGATATTGATCCTGGTAGGATTGGTGTATGGGGGATGAGTGCTGGGGGTTACTTGGCAGCATTTGTGGGAGCTAACTTCCATAGTCATGTCAAAGCAGTTGTTGCGTACTTTCCTACTGGCTATAACTGGAATGTGGAAGAGGAAGTAAGGAAAACGCTCCCGGCTCTACAAGTTGAGCAGAGTGTATTGGAAGCACTATCGCTAGAGGTTCAAATTTCCGAGAACACATCTCCAACGCTGATCATCTATGGTGAAGAAGACGCAAATTTTATCACAGAGCAAAGCGACAGTTTATACGCCAAGATGCAAGAATTGGGTGTGGAATCTAAACGAATAGTCATTGCTGAAACAGGACACCTGTTTATTAGAAAGGATAATCAGTATAACGTTCAAGCTGGAGAGTATGCGATGACGGAACTCATGCATTGGTTTCGGAAGTATCTTTTGGATCAATGATTTTGTCTGACATAAGCTAGAGCTAACGGATAATGATGAGATGGAAATCAACAGTGCCGCACTACCCCACATGTAGGCGACCCGGCTACGCCGGAGGGTGATGGTGGCGTTTTGAGCAAAGTGGTGTAGGTTAAAAGAGTATTTGGCTTGCGCCGCCTCGCAGGTTATGTAATTGGTAGGCGGAAGGGAAAAAATCAAAGAGTATAAAAACGAACAAAACGATGTCATCAGACACCCAATTGAATCGAAAAATGCAATTTATAA
>CP070692.1:4317441-4320221 GCA_020353215.1 Deltaproteobacteria bacterium | reverse complement strand
AAACCACATGGAACTTACCGAGAAGGCCTTCCAGGTATTAGACGCTTTAGATAGGCAAGAGATCTCTACACAACGGCAACTGGCTGAACTTGCAGGTGTCAGCCTCGGACAGGTGAACTATGTTCTTAAGAGCCTTTTGGAAAAAGGCTTGGTCAAGATCGGCAACTTTCGCAAGAGTCAGAGCAAAATAGGATATGTGTATCTCTTAACCCCAAAGGGCATTGAGGCCAAATCGAGGTTGGGGTTCAGATTTGTAATGGCGAGGCTGACAGAATATGACCGGATGCGGCGGAGATTGGCAGAAAGGTTGGCGATAATTGAAAACAAAGGCCATGTTCGCGTCATTTTTGTTGGTCCTCCAATCGTCAAAGAGTTTGTGGATTCCATAATAAAAGAAAGTACTCAGAGGGTAGTTCTGGTAGGTCACTGCAGCAAGTGGGAAGATTTGAAGGTCTATGACCCAGGGTCTTTTGATATTGTTCTTCTGTTTGATGGCAATTGGAAGGGTGCAAGAAAAATACGGGAGGCCACAGGAATTTCACCTGACAGACTATTGCCTCTGGTCTAACTCCTCGGCCGCCAAGAAGTTGACAGGTACATATTTTAAGTTAAATTAATAGGTTATCAGATCATGAGTTGTACTTCAAGGGGCGGAGCTATGTCTGCGCCCTGTGCTGGAAGGTATATCAGATTAGGCAAGGAAAGGTCTCGATTATTCAACGAGGAATAAGAATGACTAGCGTAGATGCCATCAAAGCCCCTTGTGTCGCCGTTGTCGGTTCTGGTTACTGGGGCAAGAACCTCGTCCGCAATCTTCACCAACTGGGGGCTTTGAGACTCATTTGTGACAAGAACGAAGTCCTCCTGGACCAGTTTAGAGAGCAGTATCCTGATGTGGAAACGTGTCTGGCTCTGAGTGATGTTTTGACGCGAGACGAGATCCGGGGCGTGGTTATTGCTACTCCTGCTGAAACCCATTTCACACTTGTCCGCGAAGCCCTTCTTGCCGGCAAGCACGTTTTCGTGGAAAAACCGATTGCTCTGACTGAGGAAGATGGCCAGCAACTGGTTGAACTGGCAGAGCAGAACCAACTGACTCTTATGGTGGGCCACATCCTTCACTATCACCCGGCGGTAACCAGGCTCAAAGAACTCATTGAGTCTGGTGAGTTAGGGAAAATACAGTACCTGTATTCCAACCGCCTCAATATCGGCAAGATCAGGGCTGAGGAGAATATCCTCTGGAGTTTTGCACCTCACGACATCTCCGTAATACTGATGCTTTTGGGAGAGATGCCTGAAACCGTCTATGCCATGGGAGGAAGCTACCTCCAGCGCCAGATTCCAGACACCACCCTGACGGCCCTCGATTTCCCTAGCGGCGTCAAAGCGCACATTTTTGTATCCTGGCTTCACCCCTTCAAAGAGCAGAAACTGGTAGTGGTGGGTGATAAAAAAATGGCTGTCTTTGATGATGTTAGCCAGAAAAAACTCGAGCTTTATCCGCATAAAATCGAGTGGCTGCATCGGATTCCTGTAGCCGCCAAAGCGGATGGAGAGGCGGTGGCAGTTGATATGGAGGAACCCCTCAGGGCAGAATGCCAGCATTTTCTGGAGTGCATGGCGAGGGGACAGAGTCCAAAGACCGACGGCCGAGAGGGCCTCCGCGTTTTGCGGGTGCTCCAAGCATCCCAGGAGTCCCTGGATAGAAATGGCGCTACCATTACACTGGCTGACCCGCCAGACTCTGTCCGCCGCGGCGGATTGAACTACTTTGTGCACGAATCTGCACACGTTGATGATGGAGTAGAGATCGGTGCGGGGAGCAATATCTGGCATTTTTCCCACCTCCTTTCCGGTTCGCGTATCGGGGAAAGATGCAACATCGGGCAGAATGTGGCAATTGGCCCGGACGTGACCATAGGCAATGGCTGCAAGATTCAGAACAATGTCAGTGTCTACAAGGGTGTTACCCTTGAGGACGGAGTCTTCTGCGGGCCGTCCATGGTTTTTACCAATGTTTACAATCCTCGTGCAGAGATCCGCAAGATGGATCAGGCACGGCCCACTCTCGTCAAGAAGGGCACCACCATCGGGGCCAATGCCACTATCCTTTGTGGTACAACCCTTGGAAAGTACAGCTTCATTGGTGCCGGTGCGGTGGTGACAAAAGATGTTCCTGGCTACGCTCTCGTGGTAGGCAATCCTGCAAAGCAGATCTGCTGGGTGTGCGAATGTGGTGAACGGCTTCCAGATGATCTGGAGTGCCTGTCATGCGGCAAGAGGTTTGAGGAAAAGGCAGACGGTATAGGTCCAAAGATGTGAGAACAGAACCACCCTTCCAACCTCACCAGGTTTTTGAGAATCATACCTGAAAATGTATCTTTCTTGTTGACACGGGCCGGAGAGTGTGTTCATATTTTGAACGTTCAAAATGTGAACGCCTGCAAATCGCGTGCTTCCCTTCACAAAACTATTTATATATCAGTCTGTTATACAGATTAAGCCCGTGTAATCGGCCAAGCGTAGCTGTGCCCTGTCGCCTCGTTTCTGAACATGAACCTCAATGCGATATCAACTCCACATACAATGTCATTTATGGATTTCGTCTGAGGGGATTTAATAATTGGTATGACTTTGGTTATGCAAAGGTTTTAGATTATACCAGATTGAGCCCAAAGGTGAGAACTACAAATCAAGGTTAGCGAAAATGGGTTGATCGGCTTTCCACGGGGCGGCTATTTGCAGGATTCACTCCACTTCTGGCCTGTTTAATTGGG
>CP070692.1:4314557-4317341 GCA_020353215.1 Deltaproteobacteria bacterium | reverse complement strand
CAAAGAGGAGATCCACCGCATCACCGTGGAGGTGGCCTCCCTTTATCAGCACATTCGCAGGTCCAAGACCGTGGATCTGCTCAGCCGCACGACGCATTTCTTTTTCACTTCCCACCTTCCAACCAACTAGTGCAGAGGCTTCCTCCAAATTGGGAGTCACCACAGTGGCCAACGGCAGCAGGGATTTAGTCAGGGTCTGGCGTGCGTCAGCGGCCAGCAAGTGGGCCCCGCTCTTGGCTACCATGACAGGGTCCACCACGACTATGGAGGGTCTGTGTTCAGCTATCTTTTCAGCCACCAACTGAACGACACGGGCATTGGAAAGCATACCCGTCTTCACGGCATCAACACCGATGTCGGAGAAGACCGCATCAATCTGTGCCGCGATAAAGTCCGGCGGAACATCATGGATAGCCTCCACCGCCACAGTATTTTGGGCCGTGAGGGCTGTGAGGGCACTCATTCCGAAGGCTCCCAGCAAAGTGATGGTTTTCAAGTCTGCTTGAATACCAGCCCCTCCGCCAGAGTCGGAGCCGGCGATTGTCAGTACTTTCTTCATCACCACATCCTCTCAATTAAGGCGTACCTGCGTGTTGAGAGTTAGCATTCCTCTGGGCCATAAATGAAAAAGCCACGGGAGTTTACCCGCGCCTGGTTTCGGGCAAACCTTGGTGGCCGATTATCGATTTCACATCCTCTCGGGTTACTACCTTAGGGCTTCTACCCCAGTTTATCCTCTTATAGTTTGGTCTTTGTCAGTTTGTCAAGGTCTCGAACACCACACCCTGACGCTGGAAACCTGTACCGCGGGAAGACGCGCCAGGATAAACCGGATGTTGCCGCGCGGGTTCGGTCAGAATGAAGCGTAATTGAGATCCTGCCCGAACCGAACACGGCCCCGTCCCGTCAAAGGCGGGACGATCACGCACGCCCCTTCTGGGCGGGGTTTTGGCCAGCACAGGTATGCAGCGTTAGGGTATAGGGTAAACATTTTAGTAGATTGACTGAGGCCAAACAGTGGAGAGATTTAGTGTCCCTCCACTCGGCGAACACCAGGCATCTTGCTCTTGGTCCTAGTCGACAAAGCTCCTCAAACGATTGCCACGAGAACTGTGACGTAGCTTGCGAATGGCTTTTTTCTCAATTTGGCGAATCCGCTCTTTAGAGACGCTAAATCGTTCGCCTATGGTCTTTAGGGTCTCCGTGGGCCTGCCGTCAATGCCGAATCTGGATTTCAGGATGGTTTCCTCTCGACCCGAAAGCGAACTTAGGACTTCACTAGTCACCTCGCTCAACTCGTGCTTGCTCACATGCTCCAATGGGGACCCGGCTTTGTCGTCTGCAATGAAGTCGCCCAGCTTCTGCTCCTCGTTTCCCAGCGGAGCTTCTAGCGATATGGGACGACTGGAGAGCTGGACAATCATCATCACTTTGTCCAGACTCAAACCGCTATGTTCGGCAATTTCCATTGGCGTCGGTTCCCGACCAAGTTCTTTCACCAGCTCGTAAAAGACCTTGAAAAAGTAACTCTTCATCTCGATGAAATGTACCGGCAGTCGGATGGTGCGTGTCTTGTCATAAATCCCGCGGATGATGCTCTGACGCACCCACCAAGTTGCATAGGTGCTGAAACGGTTCCCTTTCGTGTAATCATAACGGGCCACAGCCTTCAACAGACCGATGTTACCCTCTTGAATAAGGTCCAGGAAGCTCAGACCCCGGCCCCTGTGACGCTTGGCAATGCTCAACACCAGGCGCAGATTTCCTTCTACCATCTCATTCTTCGCTATGTCGATTCTTGAGGCAATCTCTTCAGCTTCCTCGAGTAACTGCCGAAGATCCTCAGAAGCGTCCTCCTGAGCAGCGGCCCTTTTCAAAGCTGAAAGAGCGTGCTCCACCATTTTCTCGCGCAACCCGGGATAACTAACCGACTCGTCGCGCCACTTGCTCAGCTGCTGGCGCAGGGCGTCAAATTCATGGCCACCGGAACGCTCATCCCAAATAAGGCCCACCAACGCCTTCTGGCCTTCCTTAATGGTTTTCGCTAACTCAATTTCGCGTTCAGGTGTAAGGAGTTGGAAGCGAGAAATTTCCTGCAGATAGCAGCTAATGAGATCTCCCTGAAACAGATCATCTTCATTGGTATCCGAGTCCCCCAAACGTCCCAACGGGCCCTTGGCAGAGGTTTTAGCTTGGTCCTCATTCGTCTCGGGCATACGAGCTGAATCTCCCGATCCGCCTGCTACGCCCTCGTCTTCGTCCTCCTCCCCATCGCCGCGAAAATCTTCTTCGCGGCAGACCAATTCATCCAACGAATCCGCCTCAAGAATCTTGGCCGAGAGGAGCTCTTCGAGCATCTCTGATTGGTTCTCGAAAACGTCAGTATCCTCTTCTCCTATCCTCGAACGTCTACTAATGCAGATAGCCATATCCCCCCCCAACGACAGCCGTCTCCTCGTCACACAAAAGAGATGTGAAATGAGGTGCGTTACTGGCTTGATAAAAAACTACTTAATCGGTAGGAAATTTAAGCATTATCTTCCTTTCTGTCAAGAAGTGGAGAATCACAATTTGTCCACGCCCTAGCCCGGATGTTTCATCACGCCTCGGCGTGACTGCGACTGTTTTACTTGTCATCACGCTTCGCTGTCACTCATAGTCACTAGGTCACTATGTCGTCTGATGCCAAAATCACGAAATCGTGGCTTTGCCAATCCTGGTGATGGGTTTATCGAAGCGACCAAATGACTTGATGACGACCGTTAGCCCAAATGACCTGATGAC
>CP070692.1:4311663-4314457 GCA_020353215.1 Deltaproteobacteria bacterium | reverse complement strand
AGCCACAACGGCGGAGGGCGAAACCATCCATGCCACCTGGTTCCCGGTGACAGCTGACCTGGTCGAAGCAGCTATCTGGGCGGCAGATGCTCTCGGAAAACAGTACAAGTCGAAGTAGAAGGAGGTTGAAAAATGGGTTTGCTACCTGTTTCGATAAGCATAGGTGTGCTGTGCGCACTCTGGTTTCAGATCACCATCTGGGTTCCCTGGCTGATGGCCTGGGTCGGCTACGCCGCTTGGGCCAGTTTCTACTATGCCGGAGGTGATAACACCGCCCTGGGCAAATCTATTGCCGCCAACGTGGCAGGTATGGTGCAGGGTGCGCTGTTCTACTGGCTGTGGCTGAAATTCGGTGGTGGCAACCTCATCGCGCTGTCTGTGTGGATCGGAGTGTTTTGCTTCGTCATGACTATGGAAGGAAACATTCCACTGCTCTCAGCGATTCCTGGACAGTTCGTGGGTGCTGCCGTCTTTTTCGGCAATCTGGGCGGACACGAGGGTGATATCGTCATAACTCTTGTCAATACCTGTGTCTGTATGTTGATCGGCAACTTCGCGGGCCTTCTGTCGGCCAAGCTCCCCGGCTTCTTCCAGAAAAAGGAGGAAGCGGAGGAGGGTGCCGCCTGAGGCCGGACATGGTGGCTTTCTGGGACGGCTGGTCTTAGCCGTCCCAGAATTTTCTGAGATATGGATCTACAGGAGGTATGCCAAATGGAGAAAGAGGCGTTGGGAATGATTGAAACTAAAGGTCTGGTCGCCAATATCGAGGCAGCAGACGCCATGGTCAAGGCGGCCAATGTGGTTCTAGTAGGACAGGTGAAAATCGGAGCCGGGCTCGTAACTTCCATGGTGCGAGGAGATGTGGGTGCGGTGAAAGCGGCAACCGACGCTGGAGCGGCTGCGGCCCAGAAAGTGGGCGAGGTTGTCTCCGTGCACGTGATCCCCAGACCACACCAGGATGTTGAAAAAGTATTGCCGGAAGCCCCCCAGAAACCATGAGGGTCCATCCTGGATCACTGGCTTAACCGGACATAACCAGGAGGGAACATCCGATGCAAGAAGAATTGATTAGCAGAGTTTTGCAGGAAGTCATGAGGCGGGTGGGTTCCGGCCCTGCCGGCAAAGCAAACCCCCCGGCGGAGATCAAGAACAACCCCTTCCCGACAGCCGACCTCACTCAGTTGACGGAGTATGTTGGCATCGGCCCGGGGGACACCCAGGGTATTGTCATTGCCAACCTGGACCCCATAGTCCATGAGTTGATGGATTTCGACAAGAGATACAAATCCCTTGGAATCATCGGCGGCCGCGTGGGAGCGGGTCCCCAGTTGATGGCGGCCGATGAGGGGATCAAGGCAACCAACACGGAAATCCTTCGGGTTGAAATGCCGAGAGATACGAAGGGCCAGGCAGGTCACGGCAATTTGATTATTTTTGGTGCAGAGGACGTCTCCGATGCCCGACGTGCCGTGGAAGTCACCCTCGAAATGTTGCCCAAGTTCTTTGGTGATGTATACGCCAATGATCAAGGATACACCGAAAATCAGTACTCCGCGCGGGCAAGTAAGGTGTTGAACTTTGCCCTGAAGGTTCCTGAAGGACGGGCTTTCGGTTTGATTCTCGGTGCACCTGCGGTGGTGGGTATGCTGATGGTCGACACGGCGGTGAAGGCAGCAGATGTCGAAGTCCTCGGCTACGGTTCGCCTGCCCATGGAACCAGTCTGACCAACGAGGTCTTTATCTGGGTAACCGGTGACTCAGGTGCTGTGCGACAGGCCGTAATCGCCGGTCGAGAGGTCGGCAATAAACTCCTGACTGCCTGGGGCGAAGAGCCAAAGTCATTGGGCACACCATACATATAGGGAGAGTTCGCAATGGCTAAGAGACAGAAGCGCTTCCAGGTGCTGGCCGATCGTCCGGTCAACAAGGACGGCTTCATCAAAGAGTGGGTTGAAGTGGGCTTGGTGGCCATGGACAGCCCAAACGATCCGGCCCCTGGAATCAAGATAGAAAACGGCAAGGTTGTGGAGCTGGACGGTAAACGTCGCGCCGACTTTGACATGATCGACGCCTGGATCGCCGATCACTGTATAGACACATCCGTAGCTGAAGAGGCAATGGCGGTGGATTCGGGGGACTTTGCCCGAAGATTGGTGGATATCCAAGTACCGCGCTCCCAGATCGTCCGTTTGTCGGTAGGAATGACACCAGCAAAAATCCTTGATGTTCTAAAAAGAATGAACGTGGTCGAGCTCATGATGGCCATGCAGAAACTCAGGCCACGGAGAACGCCATCCAACCAGGGTCACGTGACCAACCTCAAGGATACCCCCTCCCTTTTGGCGGCAGATGCTGCTGAGGCAGCATTTCGTGGTTTCAGCGAGTTGGAGACCACTGTTGGCGTGGGGCGTTACGCACCGATGAATGCCCTTTCTATTCTGGTGGGTTCGCAGACCGGTCGCCCGGGAGTTCTCACCCAGTGTGCGGTAGAAGAGGCGTTGGAACTTACCATGGGGATGCGAGGTCTCACCGCCTACGCCGAAACCGTATCGGTCTATGGAACCGAGCAGGTATTTGTGGACGGAGATGACACCCCCTGGTCCAAGGGGTTTCTGGCCTCGGCCTATGCCTCCCGGGGTCTCAAGATGAGATACACCTCTGGGACCGGTTCTGAGGTGCAAATGGGATATGCCGAGGGTAAATCCATGTTGTACTTGGAGATCCGCTGCGTGATGATCACCAAAGCTGCTGGGGTCCAGGGGCTACAGAACGGCTCCATCAGCGTAATCGGAGT
>CP070692.1:4308761-4311563 GCA_020353215.1 Deltaproteobacteria bacterium | reverse complement strand
TTGAGCACCATGCAGCAGGTGGGCAGCATGAACCCCTTTGAGATCAAGGCTGAATTTGGCGACCGGGTGGCGTTCAAAGGAGGGCTTGATACCCAGCAACTCCTACCTAATGGAACTCCTGAAGAAGTCAGGGAGGGGGTTAAGGATGTAATAAGGGCCTATGCACCGGGAGGGGGATACGTCTTCATGCCCGCTCATATGCTCTACCCGGATGTTCCAACCGAAAATATCTGGGCCATGCTGGAAGCAGTTAAAGAGTACGGGAACTACCCACTGAATGTTTAAGGTGGAATGGGCCCAATGGAGCTCATTTCTTAAGATGGTGCAAATATCATGAGCGTGTCGTAGTTACCACGAGACGTTCGATTTCGGAGACAAAGTAATGTTTGAGGCTAAGAGATCACTGAACAAGGATGAGGAGCTGGCAGCAATCAAAGGTGCCAATAGAACTCGCGGCTTGTGTTTTGTTTGCCCCTTTCATTGTGTCATGGACTATTATGTCAAGGACGGTTCTTTAGTTTATCAGAAGGGAGCCGACGACGCGGCCAACCAGGGTTCCCGCTGCGCAAAAGGGTTAGCCGCCTCCCAGCTCGTAACCGACCCGGATCGCATCAAGTTCCCCTTGAAGAGGGTTGGCAAGAGGGGCGAAGGTAAGTTCGAGCGCATCCCTTGGGATGAGGCCCTGGATATGATGGCTGACAAGCTCATAGAGGTCAAAGAAGAGTACGGCCCTGAAGCGGTTTTATTCGAATACGGTCGTGATCCTGGGGTCAATTTCGTGGTGCATCTTCTGAGCGAACTTTACGGCACACCCAATATATTTGGACACACTGCTCTTTGCGAGATGGACCGTCGGCTGGCCGCCCTCACAGTATACGGGCATGTCTATCCGGTAAGGGATTACGCCAATTGCAACTTTGCCATGCTCTGGGGCTATAATCCTTTAAACGCGCCTCAAGGCCTTTATGAACAACGGGAACTTATCAATGCCGTGGACAGAGGCATGAAGCTCGTGGTGGTCGACCCGGTCTTTTCAACCACTGCTGAGAAGGCGCAAGAATGGGTCCCCATCAAGCCCGGAACCGACGGGGCTCTGGCCCTGGCCATGTGCCGGGTCATAGTCGAAGAAGATCTCTGCGACCATGATTTCCTGGTAAATTGGACGAGTGGGTTCCGGCAATTTAGGGAGCACCTGAGGGAAAGGAATTACACACCCGAATGGGCAGCAACAATAACCGAGGTGGAGGCTGATACCATCATCCGTTTGACCCGTGAGTTCGCAACCACCAAGCCTGCTCTCATGGAAAACTTCAAGGGTCTGGGCAACTACGATAACGGCCTCGACGCCTCGCGGGCAGTCTATATCCTCAACGCCTTAACCGGCAACGTGGATGGCCCTGGCAATCTCATCCTCAAGGACTGGGTTCCCCTGGGCCCGGCTGTCTCCATCCCCGAGGAGGCCAAGGCCAAAAACGAAAAACCACCCTTGCCTGTAGCCATGGGCTATCCATTGGCACCGGACTTGCCCAGCGGCCTGGTGCCCAAGGCAATCATGGAGGATGATCCTTATCCCATCAAGTTCTGGATTCTCTTCCATCGCAACAAAGCCATGACCGAGGCCGATCCCGGTGCCCAAAAAAGGGCCTTCGATGCAGTGGAATTCTCTGTCTGCTTCGATCTGTATTTGAGTGAAACAGCTTTGGAGTGCGACCTGGTTTTGCCGGCCGTGACCTTTTATGAGATGGCCGAACTCAAGAACAACCTCACTCTTCACCCGCAAACCGTAATCTCCCAGCCCATTCTCGATCCGCCGGGAGAATGCCTACCCCTTTCGGAGGTGTGCAAGGGTCTAGCGCAGCGGCTTGGGTACGGTGACTATTTCCAGTGGGAAACTTGGGAAGACTGGGCTACAAGACAGTTGGAACCAGTAGGGATTTCTCTGCAAGAGCTAAAAGAAAGAGGGTTCTGTGACGGCGAAATGCGCTACCGGCGCTATCTGACCGACGGCTTTGCTACCCCTTCAGGCCTGGTGGAGATTTACAGTGAGAACTTCGAAAAGCACGGGTACAATCCGCTGCCCGAGTATCGTGAACCTAAAGTCATTCCGGACGATGGCTATCCTTTTAGGTTGGTCCATCAAAAGTCGAGCGTGCACAAACAATCCAAGACCCAGAACCTTCCCTTGCTCATGGAAATCGAAAGCGAGAACTGGATGGAGATTAACAGTGCGGACGCCCGGAACCTGGGTATTCAGGACGGTGATTATGCGGAGGTGGAATCACCCCAGGCCAAGGCTGTTATCAAGGTAAAAGTCCGTGAGGGTGTTCGTCCCGGTGTCGTCTGTGTCAGGCACGGTCATGGCTTCGGTCACTGGGGCTTGGGCTCGGTGGCAAAGGGCAAGGGGACCTACATTAACACCCTTCTGGCTACCAGCGTCAATCCTATTTCCGGCGGCACCGCCCTTTGTGAGTGTAAAGTGAAGATAAGGCGGGTTTGAAATGGCATGATTTGCTCATTAGAAGAACATAGAAACAACAACCAGCAGGAGAATTGTATATGAAGGTCAGTCTGAGCCGGAGATTATTTGCTGAATATTTGGGGTCGTTAGTATTGGTTGTAGCGGCAATCTCGCCAATCATTTTAGGTTGTCACCCTCTGCGACCACGCCCAAGAGACCTGCCCGATATTTCCTGCCAAAACCCGCGTGATACATGTTCCTTTTGATGATCCTCCCAGGCTTGCGGCTGCTGTCCGGGATGGAGAGGAGACCCTGACCCACTATCGCGGGGTGCGCGATGAGAT
>CP070692.1:4305856-4308661 GCA_020353215.1 Deltaproteobacteria bacterium | reverse complement strand
CGGGAACCTGATTAACGCACCGGTCACTGCATTGGGTGCGGTGTATATCGCCCGATACAGTCAGTCGGATGAATACGAGGCGGACCGGGGAGGGCAGAAACTCGCTGCAGCAGCGGGGTATGACCCACAGGCCTTGGCGCCCATCTTGGCTCGGCTCGAGCGTTTTGTTGAACTCAAAACCGGTGAAGAAAGGATACCGAGCTTCTTTGATACCCACCCTTCAACCCCTGACCGCATGGAGCGTGTCACAGAATATGGACAGAAGCTTGAGTGGACCCCTCAGTCAGGTGTGGCTCGCACTTCAGCCGAATACTTGCTCAGACTGGAAGGGTTGCTGGTTGGCGCAAATCCAGCTGTCGGGGTCTTTCAGGACCGTGTGTTCCTTCATCCAGGTTTAGATCTGTCCATCAATTTTCCAGGGGGTTGGAAGGCCTTGAATACCCATCAGGCGGTTATTGCAGTGCCTCCCAAAAAGGACGCCATGCTCGTATTCGGCATTGCAGGTAAAGGTACAGACCCCGAGCAGGCAGCAGCGACCTTTGCAAGGGCTTTAAAAGCCGAATTTGGAGTCGATCCAACTACCTCCAAGTCAATGCGAATCAGTGAGCTCCCTGCTTACCTGGTGGCCTACAAGGACACCAGCGGCAAAGAGCCCACGTATCTTGCATTCTTATGGATTGCCTATCGCGGGTTGCTGTATCAGTTTATGGGGCTGGCCCCTGAAAGCTACCGGGAGACGCTCCGGGCAACAGCGTTCAGTTTCCGGCCCATGACGGCCCAAGAACGCGCGTCGATCAAAGAAACGCGTCTGCACATTGTCTCTGCTCGGGGGCACGAGACCCTCTCACAGCTTTGTCAGCGGACTAAAAACGTGTGGGATCTGAAAACCACCTCAGTGATGAACGGGGTCGACGAGGATCAAGCATTGAAAGAAGGTCAATTGATCAAGATTGCTATCCTACAGCCGTACCAAGCCCCCTGAAGGCCAGAGCCACCCACTACTGGGGCACTTAGAGGCCGAGAAACCAAACTAGAATCAATAGCCCATTACTCGGTGATCAGATGAAAACCTGTTTGCAGTTAGATGACAGCTGCGTATCGAGCAAGGAAACCATTTCCTCTTTGCAGGAATTGTAGATCCTGTTGTGCCAAACAGGAGGCATGTTGGAGGTGTACCGATGTCGACTTTGATGCTTTACAGCAGACAGTATCAGCACTTGTTACTGAAAATCTTATGGCTCCTTCTACCCGTGTTGGCATTATTTGGGTGCGGAGAGAAAGAAAGGCCACCGGACATTATCCGAACGGTGAAATGGATGAAAGTGTCCCAAACGGGAGCTGTTGATGTTCGGAGGATTTCCGGTGTAGTAAAGGCTGTGGACGAGACCTATCTCAGCTTTGCAGTGGGGGGGACGGTGGAACAGGTGAAAGTCAACCTGGGAGATCGCGTCGAAAAGAAACAGGTCCTGGCCGTATTGGACCCCCAGCCCTTTGACCTGGCGGTCCGAAACGCCGAAGCCGAATTGAAAAAAGCTGAGGCCCGGGTCATAGAAAGGCGAGCAAATTATGAGCGAATCAGCGCTCTTTATGAATCAAATAATGCGAGCAAGGCGGAACTGGATGAAGCCCGTGCTGGTTTCGACGGTGCAAAGAGCCGGGTAAAAGCTGCAAATGCAAACTTGGGGCTTGCCCGGCGAGATCTGGCCAAGACATTTCTCAAGGCGCCGTACAAAGGGATCATATCACTGAAGGAGATAGAGCCCTATGTTGAGGTTCCCGCCGGGAAAGCCGTGTTTGGCCTGGATGGAGAAGAAAGCGGGTTCGAGGTGTCCGTGGCGGTCCCGGAAAACCTGGTTATTCGCGTTTCAGATGGTCTGGAAACAGATGTCTATTTTCCGACCTTGAGAAATCGGAAGGTGGACGGGGTGGTGACAGAGGTTGGCGCTCGATCACAGACTGCCAATGCCTACCCGGTAAGGGTAAAACTCAAAGAGCAGTTTCCTGAACTTCGGTCCGGTATGTCGGTGGAGGTCGCTTTTGAATATAAGGCCACATCGCAGGCCGGAAAACCAGTCGAAAAAGGTTTTCAAATCCCCTTCACAGCCATCGTCTCAGGTCCTAATGACCAGCACTTTGTGTTCGTCTTTGATGAAAGTTCCTCGACGGTAGAGAAAAGATCCGTAGAGGGAGTCACCGTAAGGGATAATGATGTGATTCTTTCATCCGGTATTCAGGATGGGGACATCCTGGTTACGGCCGGTGTGGCGTACTTGAATGATAAACAGAAAGTCAAGCTGATGCAGGCGAAAGAATAGGGGCAACACATGAACCTGACTGGCTTTTCTCTCAAAAACTCGCGTTTCGTCATGTTGCTGGTAGGGCTGCTGACCGTTACCGGCATTGGGATGTACACAAACTTTCCGAGCAAGGAAGACGCCGTCATAACCATTCGGGATGCTGTTGTCACCACGTACTTCCCCGGCATGTCCCCGCGGCGCATGGAAGATCTCGTCACCCGCAAGGTGGAGGAGTACATCCGTCAAATTCCGGAAGTGGAAGACATCTACGATGTGAAATCCACAACGGGCCTGTCTATCGTGTACGTCAAGGTGTATGACAGCTTTTTCGACATGCAGCCCATCTGGCAGGACCTGCGGAACAAGATGAATGATGTGAAGGGGGAATTGCCGGAAGGGACCATCGGCCCTTTTGTCAACGATGAGTTCGGGGACGTGTCGGTTATACTTGCCTCGCTCACTGCCAAGGGGTTCTCCATGGCGGAGATGCGCGACGTGGCCCGTGACC
>CP070692.1:4302942-4305756 GCA_020353215.1 Deltaproteobacteria bacterium | reverse complement strand
GGTAAGGCCACTCGATGCAGTCATGAATTGCCTGGGCGACTTTGGCTTTTTCTGCTGCAGCATCTGCTGCCGGAGAGTTAGAGCCACCCTCCCCGCTGAACAGCGGGAGCGATCCGGTGATGAACCCGAGCTTTTTGTTCCACGTCATTTTAAGACTCCTGCTTTTGGCATTTCAAAGTGTTCCGCATACTGACTCCGTAAACCTCGCCGCTGCGATTCGAACCCATCCCTGGCGCATCCTTGATGTGCTACGTGTTTTCCGTACTGCGGGTTGCGCGTCATCCGCGGGGTGGATGGGCGAGATGCTCTCCGGGGCGCAGGCCTCCTGATTTACTGCTGACTGTGAATTGCACGGGACCCTGAGCAACCAGCAGGTCACCAGGGTAGGCCACGCAGATCAATCGGGCCTTCGGGCCAGGGACGCGGTCCGAGTTCCGTTACCATGGTTAGGCCTGCGCAGGTGCGAACACCGTCAGGTTGTGTGAAGACGGTGGGACCCTTCGCCGTCTTCCACCCAAGCCTCTCGTAGAAAGCCTCCAGTTTCAATCTGCACGTTAGCAATGCGAAAGGAAGATTCAGCCTATTCTTGATGAAGGCTACAGATTCACCAAGGAGGGCACTGGCAATGCCACGACCCCTATGCTCGGGAGCCGTCACTACACCACAGATTCCGCTCACCTGAAGTAATTCCTGACCCACTGAAATCGTGCGTTTGAGGATCCCGACCCGACTGATCAACCCCCCGTCGAGGATGCCCATTACGTGCCAGCGGGGATAGGCATAAATCAGAGTGTGGTGACCAAACTCCCTCTTAAACATCTGGTCAAGCGCGACCTTCCTCTCCGGTGAAAGGTCGTTCTCGGCTTTGATCTCAATAGTGAGCTTCATGATTTAGCTTCGCAGGTGAAGTGACCCGCGGCCCAGGCAAACGAATACTGTCAGGAGTAAGAGGCTGCACATCTACCGCTGCACGCGGCTACTGGACAGCGTGTTATTCATCCTTTCCAGTCCCTTCGTAACAGGGCGAGAAGGTAATGATCATGGAACATGGCATTCA
The DNA here is from genome assembly GCA_020353215.1 of Deltaproteobacteria bacterium. Classification (GTDB taxonomy): domain Bacteria; phylum Desulfobacterota; class Syntrophobacteria; order BM002; family BM002. The sequence continues at coordinate 4,304,699 of CP070692.1, read as the reverse complement.
GATAATAGTAATCGCGCAAGGCGCCTTCGATCTGAAAGCACAACTTCTGTAGAAGCCGAACCGAACGCGTGTTACCGGTATACACCAAAGCTTCAATCCGGTTTAATCCCATGCGCGTAAAGCCGTTGGGAATGACCACCCGCAGAGCCTCAGTCATATAACCTTGACGCCAGCAGGTGGGGCTTAAGTCGTACCCAACCTCAGCGCGACAGTCGCGTTGATGCCAGTTGTGATAGCCACAGGTTCCAATCAGTTGGTTATCCGCCTTGCGGACAATGCCCCAGCGATTGCGCTTGTTGGCTTCCGGTTCTTGGTAGAACCGGATGATTTCTTGCGCTCCTTCATATTCGGTGAGCGGGGGCTGGTCCATGAGATACTGAGTGACAGCAGGGTCACTGAAGTGACAAAACACGAAATCGGTGTCCTCGGCGGTCAAGTTTCGCAAGAAGAGGCGTTGCGTCTCCAAGGGAGGGAAATTAGTGTGTTGGCCCGATGAGTTCATGAGAGAGCTGCTCCTAGGTTATGCTCCATTCTTCCAAAGCTGTCCACTGGCCGGGTCTATCTCCCGACTTGCGATTTTCCCAATACATAAATGACCCACGGTGCAATCCGTGTTTCGTTGACCCACTCAAATGGCTCATTCTCTCTTGCCAGCGGCTTATGAGTTTGAATCAGTCTCAGGCCAGCCTTCCTGTACGTCTCCCGATAATCTTCATCAGGCCAGATGATATCTTCCACCGGCCTCTTATCATCTATGGCCGTCACGATTATCTTTACCTTATCTCCACATTTGGCGTTCTTGTTCTCCGGAAAGTCCTTGGTAGAGAGCGACTCCCATTCATTAACATATATGTCCGGAGACGAAACCAGGTTCACTATCTTGCCTTCACTCTTCATTAAGCTCCCCACCCTCTGCAGTAGCTCAACTTTTCTCTTTTCTGTAGGTATGTTATCAAAGGTAAACACAGATAGGATGAGATCGTACGCACCCTCCTCAACTTGACTGAAAACACCGTCTTTGATAAGGATATAGTTCCCCTTGGGGTCGATTTGCCTTGCCTTCTCAATCATATCATCCGCGATGTCGACTCCGACGGCATCAAATCCCAGTTTTTGCAGAAATCTTGTGGAACGTCCCGTACCGCACCCAAAATCGATTGCCCTTCTTCCCTTGACGTGCTTGAAGATGATTTCAGGCAGATCTCGATAGGCTAAGTAGTACGTGCCGGGAAACTCTAATTTCGCATAGGCTTCTGCGCGCCGAGCATCGTCATATACATTTTTGAATTCCATGATTGCCTCATTATTCCCGAGTTGCCTTTTGAAAGAAGGAGTGAAGCAAGACAAGCGAATTGTGTCGGGAGCACGGAGATCGTGACCTGCTACTAGTTAGGTGACCGCAAAAGGAGATGCAGCTCAGATTCACTTAAGCGCTATCCCGGCAATCGCAAAAACCAAGGCAAGATTCATCGATATAATGTACGAATAGAACCACGGGCCTGGTTTTCCCTTCTCCTCCATAGTGATTCTGTGGTATTGATGAATGTATTTCAGCACCAGGATCTTGAAGAATAGCAGATTGATCTTGACACCGCGCTTGGATAGAAATGAAGTAATGACAATAGAGGATACAACTCCCCAAACAGCACCCAGGACCGCTAACGTGATGAACAAATCGCTCATAGCTTTCTCACCTTTCTGGTAATTCGCTTGACTCTTCTAACACAGCTGTGCGGTTCACTAGTCCGAGGCTGCTG
>CP070692.1:4300022-4302842 GCA_020353215.1 Deltaproteobacteria bacterium | reverse complement strand
ATTTATCCTGGAAAGAAGAGGGAGGACATCGCTGAATAAGATCGACCAGGTTCCGATATGCCTGTCAGATGTTAACATGTTGTAATGTCAGGATAAGTTAAGTTGTGTTTAATTCAGCGCGGAGAGATTTTACCCCAGGATTTTGAGCCCTAGATATCGAAAGCTGCTCCTAAGTTTCAATGTTTCGAAAAGGATGGTGAGGGCTACCCTCGTTTCTTTCTGGAGCCCGGAAGTGTCAAACCCAGCCCGTCTCCCTGGAGACCGACTTCGTTGCATCACATGTAAAGGTAGTATATAGTGACAAATCGACAAATTCGTGCCAGCTTCCTTTATTCCTTGGGCCTTTTGGTCGTGAAGGGTGTGGAGTAGAGATTCCTTCGATTGCCTTACACGATGTTCAATGACAGTCTAAAACTGAAATAGATCTTCAGAAATTCTGCATAGTGTCTGACATATGACTCATCCGCATATGTTTATGAAACGTTCTCTCAGTCTTATAGTGCTATCCATTGCCTTTGTAGCTGGATCATGGGCTCTGACAAGTTGTTCACACACCCCTGCAATCTATACCAAACCAGCCAATGAAGTCGACCAAATCCGCTCGGACATCGGTACCGTAGGAGTGGTAATTTCCTCGTATCGATCGCAAATTGAAGTCGTTAGGCCGGCTAGAGGATGGTGGGGCGGAGTCAAGAGAGGTTTTGTTGTCGGAGCGGCAGCTCCGATTGTGGTCGGCTTTGTTTCTCCAGTCCCTGGCGGGACCTTGATAGGCGTGTTGTTCGCACCATTCACAGCTGTCGCCGGAAGCGTATATGGAGCTTTTAAAGCCTTGCCTCCAGAAGAAATTGACAAGACAGAAGCGGCACTTAATGAAGCGACGGCCAGGATTAGGAGTATGAATCTTAAAGAGTCATTTGTGGAAACTGTTGCGAGACTGGGTAACGAACGTACAGGTTGGAAGTTTGTTCACTTGCGAGGCAAAGGTCCGAAGACCCGGGCCGAGGTCGTGAGCTATGATCGACTGGAGATTCCTGGTATCGATGCGGTTTTGGAAATAAGGATTGAGAGAAGTGGACTACGGGGGCTCCTTACCATCGACCCACCTTCCAGTGCATTCCTTGAATTACGTTCCCGGTTGATTCGGCCTACGAATAATGAAGTATTGTACGAACAGACCCTATTTTGCATGAGCGAAAAAAGAACGTTCGCCGAATGGGATGATAATGAAGGTGAGCTCTTCATTGATGCGTTCGTTTCATGTGTCCCTCGTCTCGCTGAGAAGGTCGTGGACGATTTCTTTCTGGTTTATCCGATAACGTTTGACTGAAAATGCACGAGAAGTACACAACAGTGGCAGCAAAGCATGTTCCGGATGACTAAGTATAAAATGGAAATCTCCTCTCAGGGACGCCCGGTTTTAGGAGTCTTGCTCCGGGTGATAATCGTCGCCTTCATAGCGGGTTGTGGTGGGGTCCCTGTAGTGGGCCTTCACCCGGAATACCCGCCGGTGGAAAGGAGAGCTTTTGCCCTGTATAGCGATTTTGTGGTGGTGGATTCCTTGCAACCGACCTTTAGCTGGGAGCCATTCCCACGGCCGGAAGATCTCAAAGTGGATGAAGAGGGGGTTCTCAAGCGAATCGAGGTGGTCACTTACGAGTTGCGTGTCTGGAAGACTCTTGCCGGAGAATCAGGCACATTGGTGTATACCCGCGAGGGGTTGACGGTGCCTTACCATCAATTGGAGGATTCTCTAGACCCTTCGAGTCAATATCTGTGGACGGTCCGCGCCCACTTTACCATTGATGGCCGCTTACACTTCATCGAATGGGGTCTGGCGGGAAATTTGCTTCGGGCTCAAACCGTTCCAAACCCGTCCTGCTTTCGCTTCAAGACGCCAGAGAAGTAACCAAACATAGTGGACGTCCCCTGAGTCCTTTAACAACATAAAGTCAGGACGAATAGATTGAAATCATTGAACCTCAACCAGTGGGGCTGAGCGATGCCCAAGTCGAGAACATCGTCCCTCGTTACCAGTACGCGGCCCTGTACAATGTGTACAACAGGTTCGCCCACCAGGTCGGTGGAATGCCCCACGTATTCCAGACGAATCTGCCAGACTCACCGGAGGCAAAGACGGTTTTGGCGAAAGTAGATGCATTTCTCAGTCATCATTTAGGCAAGTAAACAAGTAACCGCTAATCATCAGCAAACCTTAAAACAATGGTCGACTGCCGGAGCATCTGTACACTAGATCGGATACAGTGCCGACTATAATGGAGAAAGGAGAAGATATGTACAAGCGATTATCAATTCTGATCTTTCAGGTACTCTTGCTGGCGGGTATCATTCTGCAGAGTGGCTGCAGTACCACTCAGAGCAAATCCAGTACGCCTGCGTTCCGCTATGAACAAGCAGCATTTCCAAAGGCGAAACCCTGGACATCTGAGAATTTTAAGAATAATCCGGACAATTTTCAGTTTGCCGTCATTGGTGACCGAACCGGTGGCGCAAATGTGCTGGGCACCTTTCAAATGGCCATAGATCAACTCAATCTGTTGCAGCCGGAGTTCGTGATCAATGTTGGCGATATTATTGAAGGTTACACTGAAGACAAGGATGAGTTGATCGAAATGTGGGAAGAGGTTGAGGGCATGACAGGCAGGTTGCAGATGCCCTTCTTCTACACGAGGGGCAATCACGACGTGAGCTTCCCCGGGGGGAAGGAGTTGTGGCTCGAGCGGCACGGCCCCAACTACTACTACTTCGTCTACAAGGACGTGTTGTTCATGGTCCTCGATAGCGAAGACAGCCCTCGGCCGG
>CP070692.1:4297097-4299922 GCA_020353215.1 Deltaproteobacteria bacterium | reverse complement strand
GCCTTCCCCCACGCACAGCTGCGCTAGAAGTGACCAGGCCGGTAGCCTTGGAACCACAGAAAAGACTTTATGATTCGTACCTCATCAAAAAGCAAACTATTTAGTGCTCTCCGTAGTAATTGAATGAATTTCTGAAAATTTTAAGGGCGTCCCGCTTTACGCCAGGTTACCAGAGATTCTCTTCTGGAAAATTCAAGTTTTCGATAAAATGCTCGTTGAAGTCGAGCCGGGTCGAGAGCTCGATGTGCTCAATTGAATGGGCGAGATCATTTGCTATACGCCAATAGTCCTTGGATAACAGGACCATAGAAACCCCCGTGCTGGCGGCATTGCCGATCGATTCGACGATCTCCGGATTAACGCTAGGAATGAGGCCAACCCGCATGGCACTATACGGGTGAACATAATTCCCGAGTGCGCCCGCCAAATAGACTTGGTCAATGTCCTGAACCCCGATACCCATTTCATCCAACAAGGTTCTTATGCCGGCAGCCACGGCCCCTTTGGCGAGCTGAAGTTCGCGAACGTCTTTCTGGGTGAGATAAATCGGCCTTTGATCCAGACTTTCCTCTGCCGAGGCCACGAGAAAGTCATAGACTCCCGACCTTTCGACCACTCTCGAACTCAAGGGATCCTCAGTCCATTCCCGACGTGGTTCGATCAAACCTTCACCATTTATGATGTCGCAATGTAGGAGGACAGCAACGAGATCAACCAAACCGCTCCCGCAGATTCCCTTGGGCTTGATATTGGTAATGACTTGGTAACGGAGGTTGCCATTTTCGATCCTCACACCTTCGATCGCCCCAGCCTTGGCGATCATCCCAGAGGAGATCCTGGCGCCTTCGAGAGCTGGACCTGCCGCTGCGGAACATGTCATCAACCTTTTTCGATTCCCAAGAAAAATCTCACCGTTGGTGCCAAGATCCAACCCAAGGATCATTTTATCATCTTGTTCTGCGGCGCCAGAGGCAATAATAGCGCTGATCAGGTCTCCTCCGATATACCCGGATCGGGTGGGCATGACATAAAGTAGTGCCTCTGGATGTATTCTGAGGCCAGCATCCGCTGCCTTCACTATGATTCCTTCGGTCAAAACGGGATTGAATGGCGCCTGGGCAATTCCCGCCGGACTGATTCCGAGGAGAAGGTGCTGCATGGTAGGGTTTCCCGCGGCAACCGCAATAAAAACATCATCGGGGCAAAGCCTACCCACTTCTAATAGCCGTATGGTAATGCGGTTCAGATCTTTAATAAGAAGCCCGTTGAGACGTTGAAGGCCCTTTGCATGTTCTATGACATGCTGAAGTCTACTGATGACGTTCGTGCCATACTTGCCTTGGCTGTTGAGGCGAGAAACAGCAGCGATTTCGCGTCCGTCCAGCAAAGTGATGAGCTTGCCCACCAAGGTGCTTGTGCCCAGATCAAAGGCCAACCCGTAACGACGTCCACCTTGCTCCCAGTTCTGCCAGGCCATGAGGGTGTGGTCATGGAGCACCGCAGCACCATGGAACTGGGTCTCTTCCAGCATCTTAGGTAATGCGCGTAGGCAATGAAGCGATGGTTTCAGGTCCTGATATTCAGGTCCCATGGCCGCCTTGATTCGGTCAAAATCTGCGAGTCCATTACTTTCAGAATTCGGCGTTAAGGTGACAAGCTGTTTGGACAAAAGGGGGTCAAGATAGAAAGGGGGCCGACGGCCGGTTTTGAGAATCTGAAAATATGTTACGTCCGGCTCGGGTTCACCGATGTAAATCGTTAGGTCCTTTTTGAGTTTGGTCCGGCACGCGAGCCGAACTCCAGTCTTCAGTTCCTCTGCATCGACGATTTCTTTGGCTTCCTCTGAGGGAGAGCCGATATAGGAAAGGATCTTGACTTTGCACTTCCCACATTGCCCAAGCCCGCCGCAATCTCCCTGCAATTCCACATCTGTCTTCTGAAGAGCCTCCCAGATGGTCTTTCCTCTTCTCACCCTGAGCCAGAGGTCTTCGGGCTTGACATTTAGCCAAACGTATCTCCTTTTCTGTTTCGTGGGTGGAGGGGGTCCATAGACCCGTCGCTTTTTCTTCGGTTTTCTATTCTTGGGCTTCTTCATTATCGCCACTCAAGGTTGAGATGTAGCGATCATTCAAATTTGCGATAAATCCCTATCTAGATCAGCTCCAAGAGCATTCTTTCGATCTCCGAATAATCAGCATCCCTGGTCACCAAAGACAATTGCAAAAAATCAGCCAGTTTATGGACTCTGGGTAACAAATCCGGATCTGACGGCTGCCGCAAATAAAGCACTTTTTGGTAGTTTGAGAAAAACCAGCGTAGCATCTCCTTATCGTGCAGTTCCAAGGGTGATAGGCAATATTCATCAAAGTTCAGAATGATATCTCGTTCGACAAAGTATGTCCCCGGTGTCTCCTCGATGATATGCTGGTATTTCTCCCTGCCGAGCAGCATTTCGTAACAGTGCAGCCCTGGAACTCTTTTTGCACCATGCTGCCCACAACAGTCATCGATATTGGGAAAACACATACCATAGAGGCAGACGGTTCTTTCATGTCGTTCCTGGGAGGAGATGATCTCTTGTGACAGAACGACCTCTAACTCTTTTGGTCTAAGGTGGAGTTTACTCGTCAGAAAAGTCAACCGTAACTGCGGGTGTTTTCGCTGCAACTGGAGGTGCTCCAGGGCTGCCCTGAAAACTCCACAAGCGATAAGGTGGGTCGGTGGGTGAAGCGTTCCACTCTTTGCCACAGCTTCATCCTACGGTGTTTTCATGGATACACGAAGATTATAACCGGATCACTACCCAGTATTCTAGGAAACTTCCT
>CP070692.1:4294145-4296997 GCA_020353215.1 Deltaproteobacteria bacterium | reverse complement strand
CGTGGAGTTTGATATTACCGCCCTCCGCGGATAGTGAGGGCTAAAACGATGACCGCAATGGATCTTAAAAAATATCCCGACGGATTGTTGTAAAAGGAGAAGAGACATGAAATTAGATCAGGAGATCATCAAGGTCGAGATCTTGGTCATAGGGGGCGGTTTGGCCGGTTGCATGGCGGCAATAAGGGCGAGTGAGGTGTGCGGCAGCGAAAACGTACTGCTCGTGGAAAAGGCCAATGTTCAAAGGAGCGGGAATGCGGCCACAGGTGTTGATCACACCTGGTCCTACATGCCCGAATATCACGAACCCTTGGGATTTACCGTTGAGCAGCTCGTGGAGGACCATGTGCAGGCCATGGGAAATCTGCAGGATCGAGACATCATCAACACCATCGCCACGACCATCAAAGACCGGCTCATGGACATGGAAACGTGGGGTTTCCCAGTCAGGACAGATGGGGAATGGAACTATGTGAAAAAGATACACCGGGTGCCCACCTTTCTGCATTGGGCCGGCCGGGACCAGAAAGTCCTCTTTGCGAGGCAGATGGCGAAACGGAATATTCCTGTTTTGAACCGGGTGGTGATCGCGGATCTCATCAGAGAAAAGAATAGGGTTGCCGGCGCCGTCGGGGTAGGTGTGAGGGAGTCTAAATTTTACACCATATTGGCCAAAAGTACGGTTATGACGACGGGCGGGATTGCCCGTCTCTTCCCGGGCCCGACCTCCTGGGAATTCAACAGGGCAACCCACCCCCAATGCACCGGAGATGGTGTAGCCATGGCCTATCGCGCCGGCGCTGAAATCAGCGGAATGGAATTTTTATACCTCCATACCGGTCCCAAAAACTTCCATAAAAAAGGAAGAGGCAGTTGGATCGGTATCACGGAGGATGCCCATGGGGTGCCCATCGGGAGAGTGAGTGAGGGCGTTGATCGGAAAAAAATCAGCATTTCGGTGGAATCACCGGGGGACATGCGCAGGATTTATGAAGAGGGAAGGGGGCCTGTCCTGATGAACTGTTCGGAAACCCCCGATGAAGACATGGATTACATGAAATGGGCGCTCATGAATGAGGGAAACGTCGCGCTGCTCAGATATTTGGAAGAAAGGAAGATGGATCCCAAAAAATACCGGGTTGAATTTTCGGTTTATGAACCTGAGTTGAGGGCGGGAATCATGATTGACACCAAAGGTGCGTCGAGCTTGCCCGGTCTGTTTGCAGCGGGAGATACCATCGGAAATATCAAACGGGGTGTCTCGCCAGGGGCTTTTGCCATGGGATGGTTGGCCGGGGAGTCCGCTGCCGACCATGCAAAAGATGAGAGCTTCGGTGAACTCAAAAATGTAAGGGATGCTATCGGAGAAAAGCGGGCTCTGTTTGATACCTTTTTAACCCGGGAAACCGGCGCGTCCTGGAGGGAGGCTTTGGTAGCCTGCCAGGATACCATGAAGGGGTATGGGGGCTCTGTTCGCTACGCATCGCTGCTCCGGGCCGGTTTGGCTCAGATGCAAAGGGTTCGTCGCAACGCAATGGACAGCCTGAAGGCCAAAGATCTTCATGAATTGATGCATTGCATTTCAGCCCTCAATTTGATGCATGTGGGCGAGTCGAGCATGTTGTGTGCTCTCGAAAGAAAAGAGAGTCGAAAAACGTTACGGGAGAATTTTATCCGTGTCGACTATCCGGAAGAAAACAGGGAAATGGATAAAATGTTGATTCTCAGCCTGATTGATGGGAAACCGTTTTTTCAATGGAGAGACCCGAGGCCTGTCTCATGAACAATCAAGACCAATGGTCTTCAACAAAGCGTGTGGTTTGAATAGGAATGAAAGGAAGAGAAAATGCCACCAGTGATAGACAGAGAACGCTGCACAAGTTGTGGGGTATGTGAGGACATTTGCCCTGGGGATATCTTTAAAATGGATGATGATCACCCGGAGGTGCATTACCCGGAAGAGTGTTTCCACTGCGGTGCTTGTCTCATAGATTGTCCTGAAGAAGCCGTCTCGTATCGCATCCCGCTGCCCATGCTATTGCCGGTATATGAAAAGGGATTCTTTGAAAAATAAAAAACTATTGTTCTCCAGGAACCCGACCATACTTGTTCCATTTATCGGACGTCCTTCACGCTGAAAGAAAACCATGAATCTCAAATACGAGACAGGGACAGTGACGAAACCGAAGTTTTTCTATGGGTACGTTATCACGGCCTCGGGTTTCATGATTTGGATGTTCGGTTTCGGAACATTCACCACAGTCTTCAGCATATTCTTTAAACCACTGCTGATCGAATTTGGGTGGTCCCGCGCAGAAATGGCCTTAGCCATAACACTCTCCACCATTGTTCAAGCTTTCATGATCATTGTCGTGGGAGGACTCACCGACAAATTGGGTCCAAGGATTGTTGTAACAGCTTTGGGCTCGTTCTTGGGGATATCCTATTTGCTATTGTCACGCGTGACGGCGTTGTGGCAGTTTCAACTGAGTTATGCACTGGTGGGGGCCGTCGGGGTCAGTGTCCTGGCTGTTCCGGTCATGGCCACAGTTTCGAGGTGGTTTGTAAAGGCGCGCGGTTTCATGTCCGGTATCGTTCAAGCGGGTTTGGGGATTGGAGGCATCCTTTTTTCCCCATTGTCCGGATGGCTGATCCTAGGCTATGGCTGGCGCACGGCTTACGTGGTTTTAGGTACACTTACCTTGGGGGGTATCATTATTTCAGGCCTCTTTCTCAGACGTGATCCGAGAGAAATGGGCCTGCAACCGGATGGTGACATAGAAGAACCGATTACGAGTGAAAACCCCAAACATACAATTGATGTGATGGATGGAATGCCCTTTCGTTCCCTC
>CP070692.1:4291177-4294045 GCA_020353215.1 Deltaproteobacteria bacterium | reverse complement strand
CGTGCCACCGGGCAACCGTCCCGCGGTACCGCGGGATTGGACCTGAGGCGTACCTGAACGGTACGTTGCAAGGTTCGACACCCGAGGACGCTCGGAAGGACGCCCATATCCGCGGTCGCAGTACATGATTCATGAAATATTCGGGCTAGGTCACTGTGTCGTCTTATGCCAAAATCGCGAAATCATGGCCTTGTCATTTCTGGTGATGGGTTTATCGAAGCGACCGAATGACTTGATGAGGGGCGTTAGCCCAAATGACCTGATGACAGCCTTGTCATTTACGTCTCGGATCCAGTCCTGCGGTACCGGGGGACGATTGGACGGTGGCACACCCATTTTCTTCGCACTCGCTTCGCTCCGCTCAGTCCCCCACCGTTCCGCCCCGCCCCGCCTCGAAAGCGGGATCTGCGACAAGCGGGATCTGCGACAGGCGGGTTCCCAGTTTCACGGTCTCGCTACACTTATGAAATGTGCGGGCTAGCGGTTTTGTCCGGCGTAGGTTTTCAACGTTAGGGTTAAGGTAATACCCCCCACCAGTATCTTAAGCGACCAAGAGCGAATGACGTGGTCTGCGTGCGGGAGGAAGGTGGCTGTGAGACTCAGGCGAATCATATTTCTGTTACTGGGGTTACTCTTTGCGACGTTTGTTGTTCAAAATGCTGATGTGGTACAAGTGAGGTTCCTTTTCTGGAGCGCATACGCATCGCGAGCTCTTGCCCTGCTGCGCGCATTTGTTCTGGGAATCATTGTTGGCTGGGTGGCTGGACTGGTGAACAGGAAGGAAATCTCATCGGCTGCGACCTTCGGCAAGTGAACATCCGGCAACTTTGGACACTGGCGCAGGCAAATTAGGAACCGGTTTGGCCTCAGGAGGAATCACTGCCTTAGAAACGAGGGCAGTTTTTCCAACGACGGTTAACAAAGGCATACTGAGGGACCCGCTGGTATGGGACTGGGGATTGAGGCGCAAATACTGTGGCTGTTGATCATCGCAGCAGCGGTTGCCATGTTTACCAAGCACATCCGCTTGCCCTACACCATTGCTCTGGTGGCAGTGGGTATCGTTCTGGGCCTGCTGGACCTCCTTCCCAAGATGCTCCTCACTCCGGAACTGGTCTTCCATTTGTTTCTTCCGATTCTTCTCTTCGAAGCGGCATTCAACATTGACCTCTTGGATCTGCGGGATAACGGACGGACTATTGCAGTATTGGCCTTGCCTGGGCTGCTACTGGCTACCGTAGTCAGCGGGGTCATCACTTTCGGCGGCATACGGATCTGGGGCAACGTTTCTGATTTTTCTTGGGGCCATGCCTTTCTTTTCGGCGCCATAGTGGCCGCAACCGATCCGATTTCTGTACTTGCCCTCTTCAAGGAACTTGGAGTGACACGACGCCTCTCCCTCATCGTCGAGGGCGAGAGCATCTTCAACGACGGAGTCGCTGTTGTGCTCTTTGGGCTGCTTTTGGGAGTAATTCAGGGCGGCGAGTACCAAGTGCTCGGCGCCCTGCGGCATTTCGTTGTTAGCGTGGTAGGGGGAGGGGGCATCGGGGTGCTCTTGGGCTTGACCATAGCCAAAGTGATGAGCTTGGTTGACGATCACCTCATCGAGATCACCTTGACCACGGTTCTGGCATTCAGTGCCTACCTGCTGGCGGAACACTTGCATGTTTCAGGGGTTATGGCAGTAATAGGCGCGGGTCTGATGACGGGAAACTACAGCACCAAAACGGCCATGTCACCGACGACGCGCATATCAGTAAGTGACTTCTGGGAATACGCTGCCTTTGCGGTCAACTCAGTGCTTTTTCTCATGATAGGGATAGAGGTAAAGATCGTTGACTTCGGTCCACTGTTGGTTGCAGTGCTGGTGGCTGTGGCTGCCATGCTAATAGGGCGAGTTGCAGCGGTGTTTCTGACTGCGCCCTTAGTGGGAAAGGTAGATCGGCCTCTGCCAAAAAGCTGGCAAGGTGTACTCGTCTGGGGTGGTATTCGGGGAGCTATCTGTATGGTGCTCGCACTGAGTCTGCCGCTGGACCTGCCCGTGCGCCAACTCCTGATGACGATGATTTTCGCGGTAGTCATCTTTACCCTGCTAGTGCAGGGACTGAGCATGAAAGCGCTTCTCCGAAGGTTGGGACTGATTCGACTTGTTTCCGAGGAAGCCTACGAGGCGAAGAAAGGAGAGCTCTACGCCCTGGGCCGGGCCCTGGACGAGCTGGAGCAGCTGGCCAGCCGAGGAATTCTGTCGCAACCCAACTATGAGTTCTTGGCGCAACGTTTGCATAGCCGCTTGGAGGGACTGCGGTCTGATATAGCAAACGTTGTGGACAATTATCAGAATGCCGTTGCAGACGAATTACACCGTGCTGAGGAGAGGTTACTACATACCGAAAAAGATGGGATCAAGGAGGCCTACCTAGCGGGAATAGTGTCTGAGCCGGTCATGAAAACGTTGATCAGTCGGGTTGATGAGAAGTTGTACAGGTTGACATCGGCTGGACAACGACGGTCCAAGGAAACGGAAGCCGTAAACGACAGAAAGAAAGGCTGAAGCGCATAGATCCCAACTAGTCCTGGTGAAAACCACACGGGTTCTCCATGTCCCACTGATCCCGGGGAGGATAAATGACAAAGAGCGAACGACTGCTGGAAGCCTGGGATCAGCTGGTGAAGACGATAGCTCAGAAGGAGGGGTTGAGCAGCAACCAAGCGGCACTGCACGTAAAAAAACACTTTCCTGAACTCTACGAACTCTACGAGAAGGCGAAGAAGCAACAAGAGCCGGGATCTTCCAGCTAGCCCCCATATTTCCTGAATGGCCTACTGCGACCGTTTTACTTGTCATCACGCTTCGCTGTCACTCATAGT
>CP070692.1:4288171-4291077 GCA_020353215.1 Deltaproteobacteria bacterium | reverse complement strand
ATCTCGTATGTGCTCAAAATCACTTTGAATTGAAGCTTTGTTCTGGAAATTGCTCGTTTTGGAATCCAGTGGTTTCGCTAAGATAAAATTGACCCACCTGAGGGGCGAACGCTGACGCAAAATTGACCCACCCGCAGATACCCGATAAGAGGTCTTTGGGGTTAGAGACCGCTTATTGGGGGTGAGGAGATGTTGGCAGTGGATCAGTACGCTTTCATTCGGATCGCGCATCGGGTTTACGGGAAAGGGATCAGGGAGATATCGCGTGATACGGGGCACTCGCGGAACACGGTCAAGAAGGCGCTGCGGGGAGAGTATGAAGGATACAGTGCTCGTGGCAGGCAGCCCTTCCCGGCACTGGGGCCTTACCTGACAACGATCGATCGGTGGCTGAAGGAGGATAAGGAGCAGCCTCGGAAGCAGCGCCATACGGCGGTTCGGATCTACAACCGGTTGCGAACGGAGTACGGCTTTGAGGGCGGGGAAAGCACAGTGAGGAGATATGTACGCGAAGCGCGCAGGAGGCTGGGTGTGACTCCGATGCAGGTGTTTATTCCTCTGGAGCCCGAGCTGGGCATGGAAGCCGAGGTGGATTGGGGAGGCTGTCATGGGATCGTGGCCGGGGAGTACACCAGGCTTAAGGTGTTTTGCATGCGCTCCAAGGGCAGCGGCAAACCCTTTGTGCAATGCTTTCCCTGCGAGCGCCAACAGGCATTTTTCGAAGGGCACATGGAGGCGTTTTCCTTTTATGGTGGTGTATTCCGCACCCTGATCTACGACAACCTGAGCACTGCGGTGCAGAAGGTATTGAAGGGTAAGAATCGCAAGCTTCAGGAGAACTTTGAGAAGTTCCGGGCCTATTACAACTTCGAGACGCGGTTCTGCAATCCGGACCAGGCGCATGAAAAAGGAGGTGTGGAGGGTCTTGTGGGCTATGCGCGGCGCAATTTCCTGGTGCCGATCCCACGGGTGGAAAGCCTCGAAGAGCTCAACGCGCACCTGCTCGCCGAGTGTGCTGCCTATGGGGATCACCGTATAGCAGGTCGAGACAAGAGGGTGAAAGAGATTTTTGAGGAGGAAAAAGAACATCTTCTGTCGGTTCCGAGGGTTGCCTTCAGCAATCTGGATACCGCTTCGGCGAAGGTGGACAAGTACTCCACGGTGGTGGTTGACAAAAACCGCTACTCGGCGCCGACGCGCTATGGGGGCCTGAGGGTGCGGGTGGTGCTGTATGTGGAGCGGGTGGAAATTTTCTACGGAAGCCAAAGGATCGCCACCCATAAGCGGTTATACGGCAACAACAAGTGGCAACTGGACCCTATGCATTATCTGGAGTTGCTCGGCCAGCGGCCCCAAGCCTTTGAAAGCGCCCGACCAATCCGTCAGTGGAGGGCGGACTGGCCGGCATCGTTGGAAAAACTCCTTGAGCGATTCCGCCAAGCCCAGGGACCGAACTATGGGATTAAAGAGTTCGTGGGGGTGTTGATGCTCTTTAAGGAGCATGGTTACAAGGAGGTGATCGAGGCCGTGGAGGCGGCGGTCACTGCCGGGGTAAGCTCAAGAGAGGCAGTTGAACATCTGCTGCGCAGGGCAAGCGGGGAGGAGTATGATTACTCGCCGAGGTCCTTGGGAACCTGGCCGACGCTGCCTTCAGCGGATGTGTCCGTGTATTCGCAGATTGGAGCTGTGCAATGAAAGCCGCCGTCAAAGCCCAACTAATCAGCAATCTAAAGACCCTGAAGCTCTCAGCCGTGCTGGGTCATCTGGAAGCGCAGGTGCGTCAAGCCCGGGAGAGTAAGGAGGACTACGCGGAGTTCCTGCTCAACCTGAGTGAGTTGGAAGTGGCCGCCCGGATGGAGAACGGCCGCAAGCGGCGGATCCACGACGCCCGCTTCCCGCTGATCAAACCCATTGAGACCTTCGAGTTTGAGGCAGCTCCGGATCTTGACATCCGGCAGATCAAAGAGCTTCTCGGGGGACAATACATCCAGGAGGCCCGCAATGTCATTTTCCTGGGCCGCAGCGGTACTGGAAAAACCCACTTGGCCACGGCCCTCGGGATGGAAGCTTGCCGGCAGGGGGTGCGGACCCGCTTCGTCACCGCCTGCGCTCTGGCCAACGAGTTGATCGAAGCTCGAGACGAAAAGCTCCTGAGCCGGGTGATGAAACGCTACGGCTCCTACGGCCTACTGATCGTCGATGAGTTGGGCTACGTTCCCTTCTCCAAGGAGGGCGCCGAGCTGCTGTTTCAGGTTCTCGCTCAACGCCATGAGAAGAAATCTGTCATCATCACCACAAACCTGGGCTTTGGGGATTGGACCCAGATCTTCGGGGATCCCACTTTGACCGCGGCGCTGTTGGACCGGATCACGCACAAGGCCCATGTAATCAACTGCACTTGGGAGAGTTACCGGCTTAGAGACACGCTGAAGAAAAAGTAGGCGCTCAGCAACAGACAACGAAAACTCCTGGACCAACGGGAGACAAGGAGACAAAACAAATGACAATGACCGTGTACAATCCGCAAAAGGGTCGTCTCGAAACCATCGACGCGGCCATCACGCAAGAGAATACCACCTGGTTCGAAGACTGCCTGCAGGATCATGATATCCACACCATCACGGACTTTGAAGGCGGTCTCCTGATTCGTGAACTTGGCTATAGCTATCCGCTCTGGATATACGATATATCGAGAGCCGATATTGGATACGATCAGCAAAAAGCGGAGGAAGTCTACCGCATGTACCGATAGGATACAGAGTAGTCCTCGGGGCTCCGGCCCCGGCTGACAACTGCGGTCGCCCACGGCTCCCTCCGTTGTCAGCCACGACCACAGTACCCTCACAAGGGTGCAGAGGAGGAAATTAACCAAACCCAGGGGTGGGTCAATTTTGGGTGATCAAGGT
>CP070692.1:4285165-4288071 GCA_020353215.1 Deltaproteobacteria bacterium | reverse complement strand
CAAATTAATCAAAGATCGGATCTTTTACCAGTGAAGGCAGCACGGGAATAATAGTAAGCCGGTAGATTTTGCAGATAAGGTTTGGAGATGTTAATAATTTTGGCTTTCAAATACTCAACAGTTATAGCAGAGAACTAAACTGATAAGTCAAATGTGTCTAGTGCCATATCTGGTAGAATCAAAAAGGGCCAAATCTCATTCTTGCACTTAGCGTCTGCAAACAAGAGTCAAACGGAAATCTAAACCCTGCGCCACACTGAAAAAGAACTACCATATGTCAGCTTTGAGTTAACCATCTATTTTTACACGCTATTACTAATGGTCGAAAACATCCTCCGAGTGGTTTCTAAATTTCTGACGTTTGTACTTCATTTTTACCTCATGCCGTGACGGACCGTCTTTAATCTTCTTTTTACGACATTCCTCACAACGCTTCGGGGGATTAAACCCGAGGGAGTTAAAACGTTGCTGCTGGGCAACGGTAAAGATAAACGTGTTCCCGCACTGACTACGAATTATTCTTTTCTCTTGCATGGTGAACTCCTAGGGGGAGTTTTCTAGCCCAGCGCTAAGCAAGTGAGGGGGGACTGTGCCCTCCCCTCACATTCTCAAAAGACCGCTGACACAGGCATTCCGTCGCCGGTCTCACGAAGAGCTTTGTGGCTCTATTCCTGAACGATATATCTGGTTATGTTGATCGTTTTCCGACCTTCTTCATCCGTAACAATTGAACCGGTCGCTTTTACATTTTTCTCATCGAGCTTAAGGAGTTCCATTCCCTTGCCCGAGGGGGATACAGCGATTTCTTCACCGTCTTCTGTTGCAATGACAACAGCCGTTACATTGTCATTGGCGTCCCACTCAGTGGCAAAGACGGTTCCAGTAATCTCTACTTCTTCCGTGGCCGCAAAAATCGGTAGGGTTGCCATCAGCATGACAATCCCCAAAACGCTCAGGAAAAGGAACAGAGTTTTTGTTCTCACCAACATAGTTCTTCCTCCCTATTCAATCCTAATTGTTTGTTTTATAAAAAACGGGACAATTCCCGCACCCTGGGCCAAACTGCTTGATTTATCATTCTTCCAGCACTTCATATTTCGTCACAGTAATGACCTTCTTGCCATCTTCCTTTAGCACTACGGATCCGCTGACTTTCACCCTCTGGCGAAGAAAAGCCAGCAAAGCCTCGCCCCAAGCGTTCTGGTCCACAAGATATTCCTCTTTCAGGTGAGTCGAAATTGCCGTGGCAGTGACATTGCCCTTATCGTCCCACGCCATTGGAACCAGAAGGCCTCTAATAGTCACTGTTCTACTTTCATTACTATTCACCATTCTTAACTCCTTTAAAGTGCGATATCAGCTCTTCAGAGGAAATACTGGTGCAAGGGGCTTGATGAAAGATTGTCTGAGGCTGTAGGTGTAAGCACCTTGACTAGGGACCATCAGGATGTCGCCTGGCTCGATTCCATCGCCGAAATAGTTGTATCCCCAAACATCGTGAGGAGTGCATAGGGAGCCGAAGATAAAGCAATTTCGCTCTACAAGGGAAGGGTTGGACAGATTGATCACCGGGAAATAATCAGTTTCGAACCTCTCCCAGCCCACGATATTCGTCCCACCGTCGACAATGACTAGATCCTCCGCCTTCTTGTCCACCACAGTCAAGATAATATGCATGGAATCGTTGATCAGCCACCGGCCTGGCTCAGTGAACACTTCGCAGTTGATATAGGGGAAGATGTGTTGGCGCAAGGTTTGGCCGATCTCGCGAGCAAAAATCTCTAAAGGTTCGGCGGGGTACCTGTAGCGCTCAGGTTGCCTGATGTCCGGCAAGGCCATCTGGGTGATTCGTCCTTTGGGGGTGGCGGAAAAGTGGAGCCATTCGCCCCGGGACGGCCAGTAGCCTCCGCCGATATCGAGGAATTCTATGTTCTTGGCCTGTTGCCCCTTCAGGGCGGCGAGCCTTTTACCAAGGCGAATCAAGAAGGAAACCTGGGAGGAGGGTGTGAGATTCCAGCTGGTGTGAAACTGAAGCCCGCATAGACGGATGTGCTTGAAGTTCTCAGCCCTGGTCATAAAGTTTTCCAGTTCGGCCAGGGGGATACCGAATTTTCGCCACATACCCTTCTCCTCGGTGGTAAGGCGGACCCCTGCACGCACCACCACATCTCTCAATCTAGCAACACCTTCGAGGCGCTCGAGTTCTCCAAAGCTGTCGATAAGCACCGTAACTGCTTCAGCGTTTGCTACTGCTAGATCGAGTTCCGCCTCCGCTTTCCCCGGTCCGCTGAACAGAATATGCCTACAGCCTGTACCAAGGGCGGTCTCGAGCTCCAGACCACTGGAGACATCGAGACCAAGGCCGAATTCCACCAGACTCTTGGCCACTGCAGGGTGGTTGTTGCTTTTCATGGCGAAAAACGCACGGATTCCGGGAATCTCCTGTGCAAAAACGGTGGTGAATTGCACTGCCCGCTCCAGCAGGACATCTTCGTCGAAGACATAGACTGGTGTGCCGTAACACAGCGAAAAGTCTAATAAAAGTTGTTTCTGCTCCAGAAACGGGCTGATGTAGGCGCAAACGACTTCATCTTCCAGGACGGGGCTGACATTCTCGAGGATCTCGGCAGCCTTGTGGAGAACAATTCTGGAATTGTTCATCCTTCAAGCTCCATTACCACTCTTAGTTTGCTCGCCAGTTCGGCGCATTCTCTCTCCTGGGAAGTGCTTGTAGTGGGCCTGAAGATTACGTGGCCGAATAGGCGAGAATCGTAGTCGTTCGGTGGCAGGACGACCCTTTGCCCTGGTCTTCGCTTGATAAAAACCTCCTGAACCCTTGGATCCCGGCGGAGATCCCTTTCGTCGATCTCTTTAACCGTACCGCCATACTGGGCGAAAAGACGCAG
>CP070692.1:4282156-4285065 GCA_020353215.1 Deltaproteobacteria bacterium | reverse complement strand
GAAAGGAAAAGACGTCAGTCGGTCTTCAGTATTGAAATAAAGAGTCTCATAGATTTGATCACCATAGGCAAAGCTGCTCCAAGATATCGTACATACAAGACATACAAGAAGTAGAAACTTTGCTGAGGATTTCATAACACCGACCTTACCTAAAAGAACTTGTCAAAAATATCAAAAACAAAAGATGACAGATGCATAGACCGTATGCTCATCCACATCTTGCGAGAAATCAAAGCCTTCCAAGATGTGTTCTCCCACATTCCTTCCAAATCGATACTGGTAGGCAATATCAAAAGCAAACGACTTTACAGCAACCCGAGAGCCGACACTGAGCCCATAGAAATCATCCGGGCTTCCCTCGGCCGGGGCTGGATCGTAGAAGAAATCCCCACGCAAGGGGATCACATATTCCGGCTTGATAAAGAGATATTCCGCGCCAGCACGAACCTGCATGGTGGCATCGACATCCGATTGACTCTCCGGCAGCCCGCTTATGGGAGAGGTCCTGTTTCCTTGCGAATCTTCACGAATGAAATCACTCCGCTCGGTTCGGCATACATCCGCAGACACGGTCAATCGATCTAAAAAAAGGTAAGTAAAGCCAAACGTCGCTTCCTAGGGATAACCCCCTCCAGCTCGCAAGAATTGCTACCTGATTTCCCAGACCCCGGGGAGCTATCACTTCTTGCCCCAATACCTCAGACGTTTCCCCCTGGGGGCTTGGTATAGTATTGTACGCAACCTAAATTGAACGATTCTTTTGGGGGCGATACCGAGTTATGAGAACATTCATTGGAGCCGGCCCTTTGAAATCCCCCTTTTTGAAAAGGGGGACACGGCAACAGCTCCGGTCCGACTTCCCTCTTCCGGGTTTCATGGCATGCGATCCAGAAGCCTATCTAATACGTGGTTTTGCAAATCCGGGAGGAAGATTCACTCATCTTAGGTCTCCATTGATCCGAAAACCCATCCTTTCATGAGAATATGACTTGAAGACCAAGGGGCCAAGTGTGACTCTCGATGAGATGCTATATTCCGGCCAGTCCAGCGGGGGAATCTAGATTAGATCGACAGACCAATATTCGCTGGGTTGACTATACCACAATGGGTTGGAATGGGTCAAAAAAGGACCGACTCTCTCTACATCTTTGGCACTCCCATGAGTCTCTTCACCGAGATTCCGTTCTCCTTTCTTTCCGATTCATTCTGTTATTCGCTCTGGAAACCCTAATCGGGATAATGGTACTGCTCCGTTCGCTAAACATAGACGCAAGAATCTCTGTGGTCTTGCAAACAGTCAGAAAGAAACCTCAAAAAAGGAGAATTCTATCGAGGTGAGTTTTTCAGGGGTGTTGAGGTGTGGTTATTGGCGAGTACTGTACACCTACTTCATCGAGGCCGAAGTTTATATCTCATCCCCTAATACACTGTTTTGACTCCGATCAGCCCCTCAAAAGGTCCTGATGCTAGTCAAAAAGCGGCCTACTTTCGATTAAAGTATGCTGTAGAAAGTCCCACCGAAACGCTATGAGATTTTGCATGCTAAAGATCAAAGGAGAGTCGGTAGCGCCCCACCACGAGCCCGGCAAGCCTGCCAGTGGGGCGCTCTCGGCGAGTGCTAGTCCTTAGTTAAAGTAGTAGTTCACGTACAGGCCCATTCGCAGATTGTTGGCCTTATCGCGATTGGCATAGCGCTTGATCTTGAATGTGTAGTAGCCGGAAACCGTGGGCGTGAAGGCAACATCCTCGTACGGGTTGTCCCAGGAGTGAGATCCTCCCATGTACTGCCCGTACGGGTCGTAGACCCGGAGATCAAGATCCATTCCGATCGGGTGGGCGTCGTTCCGGTGGTCATAAGTATAGGTGCCGCGTGTCAGCCAGCTTAAGACTACCTGGACCCGGTCCCAGTAGCTCCCGATGTAGATCTTTTTAGACACGTAGTTGTCATTGGTGCCGTCGGCCTGATCGAAGTACTCGAAATCGTTGTTCTCACCCTCGTACCACTGGTAGTAGCCACTCCACTGCCCAGTTGCGAAGTCGATCCCGCCGAGGCCCACCTTGTTGGAGCCGCCGCTGATCGGGTCTGTGGCGCTGGCGAGCACCTTCGCTTTCAAGAGGTAGGGCTTGCCCTTCAGATATGTCGAGTCTGACATCATGTCGGCGGCGAAGGCCGCGGCGTGCGGCGTGGACTGGCTCGTGCCGCTCATAGTGAAGCCGCCAGCGGTGATGTTCGTTCCCGGTGCAACGATCTCGGGCTTCTGGTTGCCTGTCTGGGGATCCACGAACGGAGAATCGCTGCGAATCGTATCGTTGGCGTCGTCGTAGTTGCCCACCGTGATTACGTTTAGGCCCTTACCCGGCGAGCAAACGTTCCCGGTCCCGTTACCGGTGTTCCCGCCGCTATTGAACACGGGGATGTTGTTCGAATAAACGAAGTTGTCCCAGTCACGGTCCACAGTGCTGTACGACGTGCTGTCGTTCTTGCTGGCGGACATGGTGACGATTTCGATCGGCGGACGAAGACCAAAAGTAAAAAGAGGGCCAATGAGATCCCAGAAAGTTGGCAGTACATTGCCTCCGCGGCAGTAGATAAAACTGCTAGGAGATACGGCCCGGAGGATCGCCCCCACGTTGCGGGAGTGATTGGTCTCGCTCCCTGAGAGGCGGTCGTAGTTGGTGATTCGGTTCTCGTTCGCGCAGCCCGACTCCGTCATGTAGATGCCGACGCTGTTGCCCCGGGTGCTGTTGTAGGGGAGCGCCGCGCTGCTTATGCTCGTGTCCACCATGGCCTGGGTGATGTCATCCTCACCTTCCTCGAAGAGCTCGATGCCGCGAATCATCTCGTCGTTGGCTTGACCGAGCGTTTCAATCTCCTCTGCAGTCAGCTCCAGAGTGACAGTGCTGCTGGT
>CP070692.1:4279146-4282056 GCA_020353215.1 Deltaproteobacteria bacterium | reverse complement strand
TGGTATCGCTATTGGTTAATTTTTCCTTAAATTCATTGTCTGCGACTTTGTCAAACAGCACTCGCCGTCCGGCGATGTCTTTTCCTACGTAATAATCACCAAAGGGGAAATCCTTTGCATAAATATTGATCTGTCTTCCAACCTCTTTGAACTCGATTCGCAACCTCTTACCTTCAACATTAATAGAGAAGAATTTCAGTTCCTTGTCGAACCGTTTTTCACAACTTCCTTTGACATAGAAGTATGTCAAAGTGGGCAACAAGATTGCCAACACTATAAGAACTATCAGAGTTCCGAACAATTTTCGTATCATCGGTCTTACTCCTTGACGTCTATCAGTCTATTATACAGTCTTTATTATTCTGTTATTAATTGTGACTATTACAATTATGTCTGTTCTTTGTTCATTACGCCTGATCACAACCTGGGTGTTCCTTTCTCGACAATCCAGAAGCGAACTAATTCCAATGTTTTTTGTGCAGCCGGTGATGCTCGGCCGGCGGTTAAAAGCACTGTAGTGACATTCGGATTGGACGTCCGGTATACGGCCACACCGTTGCCCAACTCCTGGGTGTTTGTGAGGTAGTCGTATGGACAGACCACAACATGTGTTCCATCGTTGAGCACTGCAAGTGGTAGCCCGACAAACTCCAGTCGCCGGATTGGCTTTTGTTCCCGAAGGTCAACCAGCATCTTACCCTCATGGATGGAACTGAGGGCCTCGGCCTCAGTGTGTGCCTCGGCTGCACTCTCGATGAGAGCCGCACGATTCTTGACGCCATCCAGAGCCCTGAATTGGTCTATAAGCTGCAGACGCTGCATAGTAGTGTACGCGGCCGAGTAGCGAAATCGGGATCGAATAGACTTCTCGACATCGGCGGCCTCAAGTTCCTTGTCTATCTCGTCGTTGATCGCGCTCGGCGGGTTATTGGCGATGGTCTCCTTCATCTGCGCCGTTGTGGGAAGCACGCTCAAGCCGGGAACAAAAGACATAGTAGCTTGAGTAAGAAGACTTCCACTGCCCAGCTCAATCGCCATTTCGTCCAGCAGCTTCTTCAGCACGGGGTTGGTCGTCTCAGGATCACAATCAAGTTCGTTGGCCAGCTTTCGGCGCTCAGAGGAGCCCGCTCGCCTGTCCGCCGGATCGAGATACTGATTGGCCATGAGACCGAAGCCTTTGGGGACACGCCCGAGTGACTCAAGTGGCTCGGTGATGAGCAGTTCCAGTCCTTTCCCCGTACTCTTCAGTGGTTCGAGGATGCCATCGACGACATGCGGTTTTGTGCTCAACTCCTGGGCGGCTTCAATCGATTTCAGCTCGCGCAGCCGCAGGTCGAGCATATCCCGCCCCCTCGCGGTGATCACGCCGAAGTCTGACTTGACAGTGAACACATATTGGTATTCCTCTACAGGAACACGTTCGGCTATCCGGTAGTTTGATCCACGAAGAACCTCTTTCGGAAGCAGCCTATTGGCGCGAAATACAGGCGCCGCCTCGCCCTGGGACCGTCCGGCTGGGACCTTCGGCGTCGTTGAACACCCACAAAGCAACACCACTATCATCAATAAAGTTATAGCTGTTTTTTTCATAATGTCCTCTTTTTGTTATTCGCTTTCGCTCTGGAGCCAATCTCGTGCAGCCTGGGTTTCTCTGGGAAGGAAAAATTCCGCAGCCCTCCGTCTTCTGCCGGCTCCCAGGAACATTAATATCTCATCCTCCCATTTACCTTCGGCAACTACAGCGATTTTTTCAACATAGGGATCATATTCATACATAAACGTCAAATCGCCCCAGTCACCTTCCTTGCCCCAACCGGAAAATTCCTCAGCAAGAATCAGAAGTTTAATTTTCTGGCCAGGATTGATATTACTGCCAGCATTTTTTTCGACTTCCTTTTGGTCATCGTATGTAAAAACACCTTTAATGGTAGAAACAAATAAGTTTTCCGATTCTTTTGAAATTGTGATACTCACAGGACATCTCCTTTCCCTGAATGGTACATTAATTCTTTTCAGTTAGGACATCCGCGTTTACTCCCTATAAACTTTAATTCCACCGAATGCTGTAATTTCGAAGACGAGGGTATCTCTGGTTTGTGCATTGGGATCAGTGAGAACTTCCTCAAGTGAAATCTCCCGTTCATATTGCTTTTGATCATAATCTGTCCAACTGATAACTACCTGTTTCGGTAAAGGTGGAGGTGAAGAAGGCCGTTCGAATTCCTTCGTTACTCCTGTTTCAACGGGCATAACCACACCCCTGCGAATTGATTTCTCACCAGGTTTACTTACTTCTATCAATGACACAACAGAAAGATTCAATCCTGAGCTGTTTCTCACGGCAATGATTTTCGGTTCTGCATAGTTTGTCCTGATAAGATAGAAAAAAACAATACCGATCAGGATTAAAACAACAGCAACCTTTATGAAATGGGATTTATGGATTTTTCGAGCGGCCTGTATATCCTGGTCGTGAAGTTGCTCAAGGCGATTGTGAACCGATTCTTTATTCAGTTCCGCTCCGCAGTAGAAACACTTTGTAGCTGCAGCATCAATCTCCTGTCCGCAAAATGGACATTTCTCTGTTGCCATTTCCGCTCTCCAAAAATATCGCTACTCCAATATGAACCGGGATGTCCCATTTAAACACATAACAACCACGATTTTCTCTTTACGACATCAATAACATTACTGTATTCACGTTGAACGGTAGAGAAATTTCTTTTCCAAGACAATTTTATAAAAAAATGCTTCAAAACATGTTTATTTATGATCCGTATTTCTTCAAATGCCTACTTTTACACAGACCTTGACCGCCCCCCTCCAGAGGCACAAAATTTACACTACTGGCGTTGTTTTTCGAGTTCCTTTTGATCATCTTCCTTGTCATCTCATGGTTCGAAATATGGA
>CP070692.1:4276117-4279046 GCA_020353215.1 Deltaproteobacteria bacterium | reverse complement strand
AATGCGCTCGCTGGTTCAGCTCCAGTTAAAGTAACTTGTTTCCGAAGGACAAGGGGTCTGGTTAGTTGGTTCTTTTCAACTACGAAAAACTCGTATGGCGGTTTATTCTCAAGAAGCTCTCTCGCAATTTTTCATGACAAGAACCTTTCGGCCTCATGTCAATTGTCTTACTGAATTCTTACAGAGGGGGGGACAATTCTTACCGATTGCGTAGGGATCCTTTAAAGGTTAAGGGGAACAGGCTTGTCGTTGCCATGGTTGACCCCTTGCATACGGATGTTTTACAGAATCTTCGCTTCACCACTGGAATGCACATCGATGTTGCCGTAACTCCTCAGAGCGATATATTTGAGGCTCTGGCAAAGTTTCGTGGTGGAAGAGAAGTGTGGTGGTGACAGGGCAAGTTTAGAACCCTGCGACCTTTAACTGAGTATAACTGCCTTGCTGCCGGAGCCGTAAGTCTGCTTTCCACCTCTATTGCGGAGCACAGAGACTATCTTTTTCCGTTTCCGTAACCACCCGCACTTACAAATGTAGATTCTGGCATGGAATCTGCTTAGTTATCGTAAGACTCTCGACCTAAAGGAGCACCCATGACTTTAACTCATGCATCCAGTGAAAAACCGGAAACTGTGTTGGTGGTAGAAGATGACGATGTGACCAGAGAGCTTGTTTGTGGCGAGCTCGAACTTGAACAATATACGGTCCACGGTGTAACTAATGGCCAGGAAGCTATAGATGCAGCCCGCGCTCTGAAACCTGATGTTATCCTGATGGACATTATGATGCCGGTTCTCAATGGGATAGATGCCACCAGAATATTGAAAAGTAATAAAGACACGAAACAGATTCCCGTATTGATGGTAACAGCTCTTGACGGCGAGGAAGAGATAATTAACAGTCTGAATGCAGGCGCATCAGACTACATTACGAAGCCTCTCTCCCTGCCCGAGTTGAAGGCTAGAGTGAAGGCGGCGTTGACATCTAGAGAAATTCATGAAGAGTGGAGCGAAATCAAAGAACAACTAATCATGGCCAGGAAGAAGTGTCATTCGTTACTTGGACAAGCTAGTGCTGCGATTGTGGTTGTTCAGGACGGCAAGACGACATTCTTCAATTCTAGGT
Organism: Deltaproteobacteria bacterium; assembly: GCA_020353215.1. GTDB lineage: Bacteria > Desulfobacterota > Syntrophobacteria > BM002 > BM002. The sequence continues at coordinate 4,277,921 of CP070692.1, read as the reverse complement.
TTTTGGAAATCACAGGCTGTTCGTCAGAAGAACTAGGGACCAAACTCTTCCTCGACAATGTTTTTCCTGAGGATCGAGAAAAAACAAATGAGCACTACGTTAGGACGGTAGACAACGGGGATTCATCCACCTTTTATACTCTCCGAATTGTTACAAACAAGGGATTCGTCAAACCGCTGGAAGCCAGCTCGGTCTTGATCCAGTGGGAGGATAAACCAGCTTGTCTAATCGCCCTAACCGGTATCGCTGATTGTCAAGGCGAGGGAGAGCAAAAGGAAAGGATCCAGCTTGCGCCAGTACCACACATGGAAGCTCTTTGCACCCTGGCCAGTGGAATGGCGAATGATTTTAACGATCTATTCCAGGTTCTCCAGGGCTACGCCGGGTTGCTACCCCACCTTAATGCCGAAGACAGATCCGATTCCGAAGAGTTGCAGGAAATCGAAACTGCCATTGGTGAAGTCAGGAATCTCTCCCACCGGTTGCGTATCTTGACCCGCAGCGCAGAGTGCAAATTGTTGCCCCCTAGTCTCAGCCATTAAGTGAAGAACGCAACCATCCCGTGGAATAAACGGTTACTCCCCTCACCGTTTGGCATCTATCCTTTCCGCTCGGCACCATTCCCCTTGTGCGCTTCCTGCTTCACTCTCCAATGAGTACCGCCGGGGCTGTCCTCAACAATTATTGACATTCTTGCCAACCTGTCCCGAATTTCGTCGGCTCGAGCCCAGTTCTTCTCCCTTCGGGCCTGTGTCCTCTCTTCCACCAGCCTTTCAACTTCTTCCTCGTTGACGTTCAAGGCCATTAATGACAGACGTTTCTGTTCGCGAAAAAAATCAGCGGGCGACTGTTGTAACAAACCGAGAACGGTTCCACATTCACGCAAATTCTCAACCCCACGTCCTAGCAATTCCTCCTCGTCAGCAAGGGACTGTTTGCCCAGGCTATCCAGAAAGCGATTCAGTGCCCGGCTCAAGTCGAAGAGATGTCCCAAAGCAGCAGCAGTGTTAAAGTCATCATCCATTTCTTGCTGAAAACGATTGGGAACATGGTCGATCTTTTCTCTCAACGGGTTGAATTCAGGGCTGTCGCCGGTGGGTTGCTGCCCCTGGCCGACAGAATCGCCAACGCGCTTCTCCACTTGGGCAACGGTATGATAGAGCCGCTCCAGACTGCGGTTCGCTTCTTCCATGTTGCCAGCAGAGAAATCCAGTGGGCTTCGGTAGTGACTGGAAAGGAGAAACAACCTCAATACCTCAGGCTGGTAGTACTCCAACACTTGACGGATGGTGTAAAAGTTGCCCAGTGACTTCGACATTTTTTCCTGATTAACATTCACAAAGCCGTTATGGACCCAAAATCTGGCAAAGTTGGTTCCATGCGCTGCTTCCGACTGGGCGATCTCGTTTTCGTGATGCGGGAAAATGAGGTCCTTCCCGCCACCATGAATGTCGAAGCTGACGCCCAGATATTCTGTGCTCATCGCTGAACACTCGATGTGCCAGCCGGGACGACCTTTGCCCCACGGGCTGGGCCATGCCGGTTCCCCCGGTTTGCTTCTTTTCCAGAGAGCAAAATCCATTGGATTTCTCTTGTTTTCGTCCACGGCTACCCGGGCGCCGGCAACCATTTCCTCCAGGTTCCGCTTGGATAGCTTGCCATAGTCCGGAAAGGTGTCCACAGCGAAGTACACGTCGCCGCCAATCTCGTACGCATGCTCCTTCTCTATCAGCGTGCCAATTATGGCGACCATGTGTTGTACGAATTGCGTCGCCCTGGGCTCGTGTGTCGGCCGAGCCACTCC
>CP070692.1:4273088-4276017 GCA_020353215.1 Deltaproteobacteria bacterium | reverse complement strand
TGCCTTCTCTGACAGCTACGCTCCAGACCCGATCAACTACCGCAAGGATCTGTGGGATGGCGTGGGTGTGTACCCCGATACCTGGGAGAATGTGCGGATCGGCGGTGCCAAGATCAAGAGGAAGTACGGCAATCCGGTGGGGATCGGTCTTTCTGGGGAAGACGACTCTAGTATGGCTGTACGGGCTATTATGTACTCCTTTGGGGCCTCGGTTCAGGACGAAGAGGGGAACGTGGTTATCAACTCAAGGCAGACCTTAGAGGCCGTCAAATTTGTCTGTGCTCTTTACAAGGAAGCCATGACACCAGAGGTGTTCAACTGGCTTCCCCCCTCCAACAATAACTTCATGCTCCACGGCAAGGGCTCTTTGACCTTGAACGCCATCTCTATCACCCGAACCGCCGAGAAGAATAAGGAGATGGCCGAGATGTCCAAGAAGATCTGGCTGGACAAATCACCAGCAGGTCCTGTAAGACGCATGGGGCTGCAGCACGTCATGTTCGTTTACCTCATCTGGAAGTTCGCGGAGAACATCCAGGGGGCCAAACAATTCCTTGTTGATTATATCGGTAACTTCAGAAAGGCGTTTCTCGCCAGCGAGTTTTACAACTTCCCATGCTTTCCCAATACCGTGCCCGATCTGAAAACGCTCATCGCGTACGATCCCAAGGCTGACCCTCCCGATAAATATAAGGTCCTGGAGGATTCCCAGGAGTGGGCCACCAACGTGGGCTACCCCGGTTACGCCAACGCGGCCACCGATGAGATCTACGGTACATTTCTTATCACAACGATGTTTGAGAAGGCTGCCAAGGGTGAGGCTACCCCTGAGGATGCCATCAAGGAAGCAGAGGCCAGGTGTAAGCACATTTTTGCCATATGGAAGGAGCGGGGACTCGTATAGTCGCTTCTACCTTGCCTTTCGCAGGACGTCAAAAGGCGTCTCCGGCATCCCTGCCTTGCGTAACCCCTTCAATAGACGATCCTGATCTGCGGGATCCTTGTAACTCCAGAGCGGAACTCTCTTTACAAGCTGCAGTGTGACAATATTTGGGAGGGCTTTTTGGAGTTGCTCGACCGCGGCCGCAGCCTCTTGCTCGCGGCCTAAGTGAGCGCGAGCGGCTGCGAGAGGAAGCAGCGGCACATAGTTTTCGGGGTTACGTTTGAGGGCCCTTTCAAACAAAGGCACTGCCGTGTCAAATTCTTCCATAACAAAGTGGGCCAGTCCCAGAACAAACAAATAAAAGGCTGTGTAATGGGGATCAAGCCGCACCGCCTTTTCGAGAAACTCAACAGCCTCCTTAGGCCTGCTGGAATAAATCAAGGCATAAGCCATCGCCAGATAGCCACTGGCATCATTGGGATCGAGAGCAAGAGCGCGCTCTGCTTCAAATATGGCTTCTTCATGCAAATGCAAGTCAATGAGCATTCTGGAAGCGGCTTGATGAGCCAAGGGCGACGGCTCTTTCATGGCTCTTTGCAGATATCTTTCCGCCCGCTCGCGAGCTTCCGGCCACGACACACCCAGCCTAAACGTCCATAAATAAAGCGAGCTTTCCCAGTAAGTTAATGCTAGCGCGGCATAAGCCTGCCCGTAATTCGGATCCAAATCTACGGCTTTTTCAAAATAGGAAACGGCCTCTACATAATCGTCGGGCGTACATCGGACGTAATGTGCCCTGCCTTGCAGGAAGGCATCATAAGCCGCGACGTTTCTTGTATACTTGCGTGCGACCTGTTCCTGCTCACCCGATGTCAACTTCACCGCCAGGGCTGCGACGATTTCACCTGTGATTTTATCCTGTAAACCGAAAACGTTGCTCATATCGCCGTCATAGCGCTCTGCCCACAGATGATGGCCGCTGGTGGCGTCGATGAGCTGCGCGTTGATCCGCACCTTGTTGCCGCCTCGGCGCACGCTGCCCTCCAGCACGTAGCGAACACCGAGTTCCTGAGCCACCTGCTGAACTTTCACAGATTTGCCTTTGTATGTAAAGACTGAGTTACGGGCGATGACAAACAGTCCGGAGACCTTGGAGAGGTCTGTGATGAGATCGTCAGTCATCCCGTCACTGAAATACTCCTGCTCTTTATCGCCACCCACGTTGACAAATGGCAACACGGCAATTGAGGGTTTGTCGGGCAATTCAAGGGCCGGGGTTTGCTCACTGGCTACCTTAGGCGGCGGAGATGCTGGGCGCACGTGAAAGTACCAAACTGCCGCAGCTGCCGCTCCCATAACCAGCAGAGCAGCCATGGCCACAACGATTTTACGCCATGTCTTACCAACAGCCTTTTTTGCTTTGATCACTCTGTGGGCCGCCGCTCCCGGAACAGATAGAACACGATATGCTCTCACGGGCTTGTCGATATTCTTGACCTCTTGTTCCCCCAGATACTCATATTCCACGCCTATCTTGCTCTCAACGGCATCATATACGGTCCCAGATATACAGATTCCTCCCCCCTCAGGCAGACTCTCCATTCGAGCGGCTATGTTCACACCATCCCCATAGATCCGTTCGCCTTCCTCGACAACATCCCCCAGGTTAAGGCCTATACGAAACCTCATCCTACGGTCTTCAGGCAACTCTGCGTTTCGTTCCGCGAGCTCCCGCTGCATTTCCACAGCACAATTTACGGCATCCACTACGCTGACAAATTCGGCCAGAATATTATCCCCAGGAGAGTCCACGACCCGGCCTCTGTACTGCTGAATGAGATTTGTCAATGCCCTACGGTAACTGGTTATGGTTTGGATGGTTGCCACCTCGTCGTCTCTCATGAGACGGCTATATCCTTCCACATCCGCGCTCATGATGGCCGTGAGCCTGCGTTTGAACTCTTCGGCGCTCACGGGATCACCTCCAGAAAAAGAAAAGCCGCCAATGGGCTAAAAGGACCCATCAGAGGCTTTAAGCTTACAACC
>CP070692.1:4270059-4272988 GCA_020353215.1 Deltaproteobacteria bacterium | reverse complement strand
AATTTGACGGACGCAGAGCGAAGAATTGAATGGGACCTTAACATTCAAAGAAATCTCGCTAGATATTGTATTTCTCAAGAATTGAGTGTGTATCTTCAGAATACTGGGGATCGAGAGCGATCGAACGCCCGATTCGAATCTGCACATGTTGCCTACGCCATAGGTTTTCTCCGGGAGCTCCTGGACCGGGACTTCACTTGGGGTAGGCCTTTGATCAAGTGATCGATCAAATCCAGGCCACCCTCCCATTACGGGTCACAGATCGCCCCAAAATGAACTTCAGTTCCTGCATTGCAGCCCAATCTTGCCTAGAACGGGCAGACAAGAAAGACAATTGTGCTAATTCTTGTCTCTATCCCTAGTTACTGACTCGCCTCAATTCCGCCAGCTGTCTACTGAACCACTGCCTGTGAAACCAATTTGCTGAATACAGCTGCATCCAGAAATCCTGTCGAACGGTCTTGCAGCGCCCAAGGATCTAGCATTCCCAACTGGCAGGTACGGATCACCTCCCGTAACGGGTTATTGGGTGAGGAAGATCACTGCCAGTGCCAGTAACTATGTTTATAAAGGGAACAGCACAAACAAATACCTGCAAAGGGGAAACCCACCCATTGAGGTGATTCTCATTCCCTATCTGTCCGTCAGCACAACTGTGACTTTGGAGAAATCGAATCAGGAGCAGAAAACATGAGCTTTCCTAAATTTTTGACGGTTTGGCTAGCTATTCTCTTAGTTTTTTCAATCATGTCCGTGAGCGCGACAACGGCAAAGACGTTGGACACAATGAGTGACTCGGAGTTGTTCACATGGGCAGAACAAGCAAACCAAAAACTGGTTAAACTCGGTTATGAGTTTGCCATCGGTGAGATTGAATTCTTCACGATTGGCCTGGGTCGTCCTGACGATAATGGCCCGAAGGGACGTGTTCTACGAATCCTCCAGGAACCCTGCAGGTGGGCGGCTTACGATCCACTTCGTGCCCCTGCTCATGACAATCTCACATGGCTCTATCAGGACACCTGGGGGAGTACCGCGAGTGGTATCTCCGAAATTGATACCGGAGCAGCCATACGCCGTGCAATGAAAACCTGGGATTCTGAGAAGTGTCTAGCAAAGATAGATATTGATGAAGTGCCTTACCTGGGCGGCGACGTGACAATTTTGGATGTTTTTGGATTTTGCCCCATTGCCGCCGACGGGTTCGGCAACTTCCTTGCTGCGGACATTGTCATCGCTGGCTGGTATCCCGCAGTCTGCTTTGGGCCCCTCACCCTGGGGATGACGGTGACATTCGTCTCCCTAGATCGGGATATCAATGGGGACAACTACGCAGATACGATTCACGTGGAGACCTACTACAATGATTTGTGGTTCTGGGCCATCGATGCCCTACTCCCCTTCGTCGACACTGAAACTACTGTATTACATGAAGCGGGGCATGCCCTTGGAATTGGCCATTTCGGACCACCTCCAGTTGCAGTTATGAATCCAGTCTACGGCGGGCTCGAGCAATCACCTCTGCCCATTGACCGGGCGGGGATGTGTACGATGTTTGCAAGGTGGCCAGAATAGGTTGAGCTAGATTCCCGGGTAGCCGTCGATCCGCTGGGATCATTGCAGCCTTTTTGAACAGCGGTCTAAGACACAGAAGGATCACCGGATCGAAGTTCCCTTGTCAGCCTGAAACCGCGGTTGATTACTGAGTGAAGATCCTCGAAACTGGATTTCTCGGGCCTTAGACATGCCCCAAGTAATGCACAGCTTTCTGTGCTGCATAGAATCCACTTGCCGCACAGTAGAACAAACCACACCCAAATGTCCCAGCCCCTGCAAGGAACAGTCCATCGATCCCACACGTCAGAGACTGAAACCTGCCAGGTCCCATCTGCGACGGGGTGTGTGCTGGTCCATAAATTGCTCCCGTTATGGATCGAGTGCGGTCCTTACAATCCAAAGGCGATATACATTCCATAAGTGTTATGCGTTCTGATAGACCCTCTGCATACCTCTCTGCCTTGTTTACCAACAGATCGCTTATGTACTTCTTATACTCTTCGTATTCCTCTCCCCTCTCGTCCGGTGGTAAATGACCCCACCTCTCAAAATCTTCATAGTTCCAGCCCGTCAGAATCTGCAGTGTATGGTGCCCTTGGGGAGCGTGACCTCCCTCAGGATCCCTGACTGAAGGGCTATTGACAAAAAACGCTCGTTCAGCGGATGGTTCGGATTTCCCAAGCCAGCCATCGTAATATGAGCCAAGATCCCAGTCCGCAAATTGTGAGATGTTCCCAGTAGGAAAACCCATCTTTACCAGGTCCAAATCCGTTCCAACGAAAACCGAGATAATTGATCCCGATGGCTGAAGACCGTCTGCTTTCCTATAAATTCGATCTGGTACAATCTCCCGATCCAAGAGCGAACAAATAGTCGCCACTGGATCAACATTGCTTATGATAACTTTGCTTAGATACTCCTGCCCACCCTCGGTGCGAACCAACCATCTGTTATTCTTTCGGGTGACGTTGGAGACAGGAGCAGAAGGAACAAGCTCAGCTCCCGTTCTGCGCAAACCATCAACGAAAGCATCCCGTAGAACCTTACTCCCTCCCTTCGGATAGTAGGCTCCGTCCAGGTAATAGCCCCAGAGCGACATAGCGGTCGCCGCAGATACCTGTCTAGGCCCCACAGCAACATCAAAAAGAGGAGCCGACAACACCGACTTTAACCTCGGGTCCGCGATGATCTGATCGAGAAATGTCCGGTAGGTAATATTTCCGTATCTCATCATTAAGGGGTGCCTGAAGAGGTACTTGATCCAACTCGCCAATCCTCCTTTGGCCAGTTCATTCGGACCACAAGCAGTGTCGATCCTTACGATTAGGTCAACAAACCTTTGAATACCTTTCAGCTCATTCGGGAAATCATT
>CP070692.1:4267029-4269959 GCA_020353215.1 Deltaproteobacteria bacterium | reverse complement strand
CTTGCGACGTACCGTTCAGGTACGCCTCAGGTCCAATCCCGCGGTACCGCGGGATGGTTGCCCGGTGGCACGCCCATCTTCACGGTCTCGCGACTGCAATTCATGAAACATCCGAGCTAGTTCAGCATCCAGTAAGTGATAGGTGCTGTTATCTCCCTTTGGTGGTCGTCATTCATAGTCATTCTGTCATTAATCTTCGCCGTCCTTAATTGTCGTTCGCTGTAACGACCTAATGACGGCGAAGCCAAATGACAGAGTGGCGTCATGACTAAGTGACTGGGTCACAACGGCGTCTTTTCACGCCTCATGGGACTCCGAGTCCGCATACTTCGCCATCATTTGCGCCAGGTCGCTTCTCACCGCTTCGATATAGTCTAAGTTTCCAGTCATGGCATAGTTGTAAGTCGGTTCGTACCACGGGAGCCGGGTTTCCTTTTTGATTTGCGGTTTCAAAGCTAGGAATAAGTCTTTGAGGCGCAAGCGGAGCTTGTTTTTCGACTCTAAGCTTTCCTCAAGTTGATTCTTAGCGTGTTCAGTATAGAGGTGATCCAACTCCAGGAGCCCTTCCCTTAGTTCCTTTTTGGTCATACCCTTCCCTCTCAAACTCGTTCTGCTACTGTCTGAAAATCTCTGACTGCAACCAGCGTTCCCAAGGCTAGAAGCACGAGGGGCCGTACGAGGCGGATTTGTCTCCTTGGCTGCCACCCTGGGCTTTCTCCGGTGGCGCACCCCTGCGCTGTTGAATGGTAACAGTATTTCCCTGAATGGAAAGTTCTACCCACTTGTAGGGGCTATTGATCACAGGCTGGTTCATGGGTAGACGCTTCCTGGTAAAAAAGAGCGCTTTGGCAGGCGACCATCGGTCCGGATAATACTTGCGCCGATCAAACTCATACTTCCCGGAAAAAATAATGGACTGGACAATGAGGTGGCGCGGTGGCGACGGGATGGCACGTTTGAGGCGTCTTTCGATTCCGGTTTTTACCTCGTGGCTGAGATCTTCAACCACCACCTGGGTAGGAAAAAGATCACCCGGTGGCGATTTTCCAAAATTTCTCTTCACCCTGGCAAGGCCTCTGAGCACCGCGCGGGCGTCCCAAAAGTCAAGATCTGTATAAACATGGTACCAACCCTTGCTCCGTGAGGCCAGATCGTAAATTATGCGAGCCATCGTTTGCCGCCTTCGCATGGCAACCGCTACTGAACAAAGCTATAATTCTCGCGGTAGCATTGTCACTCAAATGAAATTCTACTCCATCTTCTCCGTTTCTTCAACTCAACCGTAAAGAGAACTATCTTCCACCCAAAAATGACCACTGCGGGCGTGGGTAAACCCTTGTCAAATCGCTCATGATCGTATCCAGCGATTTGTTAACTTTGTCGAGTCCGTTCTCCCCATACCCTTTGGTGCCTCGGAGAATTCTGACTCAGCTCGGCCAAGCGCTCGTGTCTCATGCCTTTCACCCTTTGACCCTTCGCTCATGCGAAAAGGGCGCCGATTCCGACTCTGGTCGGAACAGCGCCCCCTGATTCACGGCATCGAGCACTACCCTCGCCGGCTACTCAGCGTTCTCTTCTTCTTCCTTGCTTTCCTCTTCTTCCTTTGTCTTACCGAACTCCTTTTCCATCTCTGCCATTTGGCGAAGTTTGTCGTCCACTTTTCGATATACGGTATCCTCTGGATAGGTACCATCCTCCTGTATCTGCCCAGCTTCCATTCCGGTGAGGATTTCAATCCCCTCTTCCACGGCGCTGACTGGATAGATGTGGAAAAGACCTTTCTCCACCGCCTCCACCACTTCACGTTTAAGCATCAGATTTTTTACGTTTTTCTCAGGAATCAGGACTCCCTGCTTTCCAGTGAGACCCTTGTGCTGGCAGATATCGAAAAACCCCTCGATCTTTCTGTTCACACCGCCGATAGGCTGGATCTCACCTTTCTGGCTTACAGAGCCCGTCACCGCGATTCCCTGATAAATGGGAACGTCGGAGATGGCCGAGAGCAACACGTAGAGTTCGGTGCTCGAAGCACTGTCTCCTTCAACCATCCCGTAGCTTTGTTCGAAACAGAGGCTGGCCGAAAGGCTCAGAGGTTTGTTGTGGGCGAATCTTTCCCTGAGATAGGAACTGAGGATCATTACACCCTTGGTGTGGATATTGCCACTTAGTTTCGCCTCCCTGTCGATATCCACTACGCCTCCTTTGCCTAACGAGACGGTGGCAGTAATTCGGTTGGGCTTGCCAAATTCGTGATCACCCGTTAGGAGCACCGAGAGGCCGTTCACCTGGCCCACCTTGTATCCGTCTGTCTCTACCCAGAAGATGTCTTTTTTGACCAACTCCTGCACCTTTTCTTCGTAGAGACTGGCTCGGAACCTCTTCTCCTCAACCGCCTTTTGCACGTGGCCACTGTTAATGTGTTCGGCATTTTCCAGCCCGGCGTAGTAATTCGCCTCTTTTAGCAGATCGCTGATGTCAGCGAGCTTTAGGGTGAGTTTCTCCCTGTCTCCCGTAATTTCCATGCTGTGCTCAAGTACTCGTGCCACGCCATCGTTGGTCACGTGGCGCAGCCCCTGGTCGATGCAAAACTTAGACATTACGCAGGCGCCTTGCTTGAGATTGTCGTCCGTGCTGTCTACTTCGGTGTCCAGGTGGGCCTTTACCTTGAACATCTTCGCAAACCGGTCATCATACATGTAGAGCAGCTGATACAGATATGCGTCTCCCGTTAGAACCAGTTTCACATTGAGGGGGAGGGGGGTGGGTTTGATGGTTCTGGTGCTGAAGATCCCGTAGAGTTCACCAAGATCTTCAATCTTAATCTCTCGATCTTTGACGGCCCTTTTTAATGCCTCCCACGAAATCCAGTATTTGATAAGGTCCAGGACCTTTAATACCAGATAGCCTCCATTGGCCCGGTGCAGGGCTCC
>CP070692.1:4263995-4266929 GCA_020353215.1 Deltaproteobacteria bacterium | reverse complement strand
ATTGTGTGTACACCATATCTTGACTAGTGAAAATGTCATTTTCCCAATGGCTCAAGCTGCGTGCCAGACAGAACATACGGTCACCAGATAGGTTTGGGCGGTGACCAATTAAAGGCTAGAGTCCACGAGGCCGATCCTCATTCGAATAACTTCTCGCTTCTACAATCTATTCTTCACAGAACTAGAAACCCATAAATTGGATTCCCGCGGTCATAGGAATATTGGTCTTTCGCATTTCTTGGGCACAACGAGAAAGAGCACCGGCGAAGCATGTCTTGCAAAGGACAACATCTTCATCCTTGCTGTTTTTAACGACTACGGTCATCACCATATCCTTCCAATCTATGTCCCGTTTGATGTGTAGTTTTCCGTAAAGCACATCCGTCTGAAAGACCTCTTCGGTGATTTCAAATTGCCCTTCGCACAGATAGCATTTTGTCATGGTTTCCTCTTCTTCCGCCTAAACTCCCACGGAGGAACCGGCTTACAATCTGCCCAAAGCCCCCGCTTGTCTTTCCTGGCCTGAGCCTCAATCTCCTTCCAGTCGTTGCAAATGTAACGCTCACAGTACCCCGTGTATACCCATGCGAAACCCGCTTTGACGAGGTCTTCGTTAAGCGGCCTTCCTCCATCATACACAATGCCAACAACGCTCCTGTAACTGTCTGTGGTGACAGTTTCCACCTCAACTATCTTTCCGTAGGCCAGGCTTGATGTGAAGAGCATTGCTTTCTTTCCAAAGGCTTGGCCTCGCTCGGGACAGTCGATACCATAAAGGCGAACTTTCACTCTCTTATGGGAACGCATCACTTTGATAGTGTCACCATCACTGATACCCATAACCATACCAGACCAGGCCCAGGCCAGAGTGGGAATAATGATCAGCGGGAGAAAGAGAATCCATGCTTTTGCTTTGGCCATCAGGTCACCTTACCTAATAGTGGAGGTGCTGGGATATTGTTCCCAGATTGTTCCATCCAATGGTGCCATCTTAACAAGTTTACCCTTTACCTCCATCTGCTTTAGAAAGAATGGTATGCGAGCCTGCTGGCATTGATCTCTAATCGACCTGAACCATTCCACTCTAGATGGACGGCGATTGTGACCTGACTCAGAACCGACTACGATCCAATCCAGGTTCTTACCTGTAGATCCGTCGACATAGCTCGCAAGCTCCAACTGTTCAAGCAACGGCTCACAGGACACAAAATGAATGACCGCCGGAATGTTCAACAGAATTGGAAGCCTCTCATCGGCTCGCTTTTGATTTTCTGCGGTTACCCCGAGCCAGACGTTGCTCCATCCGTTTCTCCAATCACGTGGAAGACAGCTCACCATCCTCTCTGGTCTCTTGGTGAGAATCATGAAGTCTAAGCCGGGGCGTTGCTTGATGATCTCCCACGCCTCAACTCGCCACTGGTCCGCATCGCTATGAAAGAAGTCAGACCATGAGCACACAAAAATTCGGTCACCATCTGGCCACTTCCAGTTGCCATCCCGATTACGATTCAGTGGTGCATAAAACGTAGATTTAGATCTTACGACAACCTTTGGATTTTGCCCGTAACGCTTCTTTTCTCGGTACATATAGCAATTAGCGCAGGCTTCTGAAACCTTATGACAGCCTTGCCAGGGATTCCAAGTATGAAGCGTCCACTCAATCTTTGACTGAGTTCCCATACAATCTCCTTGTTACTGCTAACCCGACCACTCCACCTCGCCCATCCACCCGCACAGATGGAGAAGAGGACTGGTGCAATCAGTCATTAACCAAATTACACTAATTACTGAAGTAAACATAGGCGTTCATTTATAGATTTCATGCTAGAACAAAAAAAGCCCTCACGAATCCGGCGCTGGCTCATGGGGGCCAAAAAAAGGGGCACAAGGCGGGGCGGAAACCCTGCCCAGCAAAATATCTACCACAACCGCCCCCCAATTGAATCAGTTTTTCAATCCTCGTTAACCAAACATATTACCTCTAAGGAGGTGATCATATGAGCAAGACCTACCAGGTTCATGCCGAGATGAAGGTCCTTGCCTGACCCGAGGGGTACAAGAGCCTAGGCATCACCAAGGACGTGAGCCTGCTCCAGGACTACCTGGACGAGTTGATGGGTCCGATCCAGGAATTCACAGACAGAATGGAGCAGCATCTGGCCGACTTCGACGCCGAAACCGAAAGCCAGCAGACTGAAATAAATGAGGAACTGAAGCACCTGGATTTGTTCGAGGAGGAATACAGGCGAACAGGCGGCAAGGACGCAATGGGAAAAATTATGGTCGACTGGAGCCTCAAGTATCCTGGTATTGAAGACGCTCAACATGTGTCTTTCTATTCAGTAAGGGCTGTCGATTACGATTCCCGCCTGGAGTACCTGCAGACGGCGTATCGTTTGGGCGAAGATTTTTAGCTGCAATCGCAGACATGGGTGTTTGGGTCGCTCTGCCAGGCCAACTTCCCCCCGAGGGTTAGCATATTTGAATCTACGAGGAACCAGGAGTTTCCCCAAAAAGTGATCGTTGATCTTTGTCGACTGAGGTCACGAGGTAGTTTGCCCAGATCTTGAAACGAAAATGCTTTTCTGGTGTCTCTTCTTTCGTTCCAAAGCTCACGGTCTGGTCACTTCAAGCCCGGCTGTGGCCGGGGGATGGCGTCCCCTCCCTGTTCCCTGTTCCTGCAGAACGGGGCCAGGGGCTCCCCCAGCCACAGCCGGGGAAGTGGCACAGACCTTCCGCGGTCACTCTGTAGAGACACCAGAAAAGGCAGAGCGGACGGCTGCGAAACTCGTAACACACTGTCGCTTCGCTCAGCGCGAGAAGGGCGTGAAAGGCGAGAAACGCGAGAGAGGTAATAATCTGGACATAGATTCACTTGTTTCTCGCCTGACTTCATTTCCCGCACGTCTCGCCGTGCGCGAAGCGCATACGCTG
>CP070692.1:4260953-4263895 GCA_020353215.1 Deltaproteobacteria bacterium | reverse complement strand
GAAGCGCGGTCCGCGTTCATTACTTGGCTGGCCATAAGAACAATTCGTTGAATCAACCCTTCAATACCCATCTGGAGCGTTGCAATTTCCGACATGTCCAGAAAGCTGCGGAGTTTTTCCAGAGAGCTTCCCACAACCTGGCTTTTCTCCCAACTCTCTTGAAACAGGAGGTCCGCGTGACGCAGCCGCTTCGTCACAATACCTAGAAGATTTTTCATCAAAATGGGAGCTATGCCGAAATTTTCACCAAGGACTTCATAGTTGATCTGCAGGAGTTGAGAGGGTACTAAGGCACGGGAAGAGGCTGAACGTGTTCCATTCAGAAAATAGCCCATTTCACCAAGACATTCACCCGGACCAGCCTCTTGTAGAGTAATTTCTTCTCCAAACTCCCCTCGACGATACACCCTCACCCTTCCTTCAATGAGCATAAAAAAGCTATCACCTGCGGTATCTTGAAGAATGAAATCCTCCCCCGCTGCCAGGCTTACTTCACCCACGTAGCCACACAGTGGTTGTAACTCGTTATCGGTCAACCCGAAAAACAGAGGGCATGCTCTCAAGCGATCCAATCTCTGGAGATGAACGGCTTCTTTCAGATTGTCTTCAGCAATGACTCTTGATTCCAACAACACTTCACCCAAGGGTTTCTTAATGCCCTTTGAAGCCAACCGCTGTTGAGCCCTCAAACCTTGACCGATAGCTTCTGCATCACATGGGAGGTAACTACCAATTCTTTTTGTACCCAGTAAGGCGTCAGGATCTCTTTTCATCACAGTACCTCCATCTACCTTCCAATTACATGCTATTCCAATCAGATAACTTTGCCACAGGATGTCGTGACTGTCAAGGTAGGCCGACAGGACCAAGATCTGCCACAAAAAGGACGAACTTTAGAACTATGGTTGCCCCCAAAAGTTCATAATTGCCGCGCAAAGGAGTTGTGCAAAGGTCTCTCAACCAAACGATTTTGTTGCAGATTTGTAAGCAATATCGTAGGTTTTGTCAACCTGTTATACCAATTACTGCTCAAACAAGGTTATAGAAGGCTGTTGTCGGGCGGAAACTAAGGAAAATTCAGGAGGCAGCAGACGGGATAGTGAAGTAGAAGGTAGAGCCTTTGCCAGGCTCAGAATCCACCCAAATACGCCCGCCATGGCGTTCTACAATCTTCTTACAAATGGCAAGGCCGACGCCTGCGCCCTCATACTCCGTACGGGTGTGGAGCCGCAGAAATGCGCCGAATATTTGCTCATAATAGCGAGATTCAATCCCAATGCCGTTATCATGTACGGACATTTGATAGCTCTTACCGCGTGCGGGCCGACAAACGATTTCGACACGCTTACGAGGCGAACGATTGAATCTGACCGCATTTCTGATGAGATGCAGAAATATCTCACGTACAAGGGTGGGATCAGCGTCAATCGTGGGCCAGTTATCGCCCAGCACGACTTCGACACTCGACGGCAAATCGAGAGATGCTATCAGTTTCTTGAGAAGCACTCCAATATCGATTGTCTCGGCCGGGCCGCTCCACCTGCTGATGCGCATGAATGCCAACAGAGCATCGATCAATTCCTCAGCTTGGAGAACAATCCGGTTGATGTTATCAAGATAGGCTTTCTGGTCTCCATTCAGTGTTGCTTCCAGCTCTTCGCCCAAAAAGTCGGAGTAGTGGTGGATGGTTCGCAGGGGTGCTTTGAGATCGTGGGACACAGCATAGGCACATCGAGAAAGCTCTTCGTGGGCTGCCTGCAGTTCGTCGGCGTATATTGCAAGATCCTTGTGCGCGATACGTAGTTCCTCGTCTGTAAGCTTTCGTCTGTCGAGTTCGAGCCTCAGTTGTTCAGCCGTCTTGGCTAGTTCGGCGGTGCGCTCTTCAACACGGTGTTCCAGCTCATCATGGGCCTTTTGCAACGCCTTTTCTGCCCGTTTGGCCTCCGTGGTGTCCACGATGTTGCCCAATATAGCAGGCCTTCCTCTATACTCTATTTGGGTGTTTCTCCTTGCAATCCATATGGTTTGATTGTCTTTTGTCAGACCCCTCGCCTCGTATCTCGAGGAGGCTTCTTGTCCCTTAAGCCTCTTTGCCCTCATCTCATCGGTCAAGGCCCTATCCTCAGGATGGACCAGCCTCCACGATTCCATACCTACCAACTCATCTCTTGAATACCCGTAAATCTCGGCAAATTCGTTATTGGCAAATGTGATCTTTCCGTCCTGGTCGATGTAGATACCGGTCAGCGAGCTTTCAATAAGCGTTTTGTACTTCTCTTCTGATTTCCGGAGTGCCTCCTCCGCTTGAAAGATATCCCAGAAGAGATGGGCAGCAACGTGGTCCATCACTCGGACGTGTTGTGGTTTGGTTCGGGAGATCTCATCGGCCACGTCTTCGCGACCCGTTAGCTCGATGATCATATTGAGATCTTTGAACTTGTATAGGTCACGGTAATCTCTTGTCGTATAAGTCCCCTTCTCCTGGGCATAGAGATACCCTGCAGCCCTGGGATTGGTACAAGCTACCCCGATGAGCTTCATGCGAAGCTGGCTGAGCTTCTCGGCGAATATCATATCCATGATCGCCTTGCACCCGGGACCGCCGCCCACAATCGCCACATTAAGAGTTTTGATCTGTTCCATCATTTGATCCTTGTTTCATGCAACGAGCAGGCACTCATACATGTCGAATCAGGAGCCTCTTTTTGCCTCTCAGAGCCCTTCTCGAGCTCTTCACGCCGGGCCTTGCCTTCTTTAGCCATAAAACCTATTAACAAATCATTAGCCATGTTTCAATAAGAATAGCTGGGCAGGGCCTTTTGATCTTCTCAGGCCGTTTGGTAACTAGCCTAAATTATTCGCCTTCGCCAGAATACCCTGTAGCTTGCTACAGGGAAGATCGGCCTTCGCCTAAGGCTTCGGCCCGACTGAAGATGGCGAGG
>CP070692.1:4257884-4260853 GCA_020353215.1 Deltaproteobacteria bacterium | reverse complement strand
TACCCCTGGAGGTCATGGATATCACTCAACTCATTCAACGAGCCCTGATAGAATAATCTTCAGCGGTGAGCCAACAGCTTCGAGCAACAGAAAGAATGAGTAGCTCCAGATTTGGAAATGGAAATCCCCTGGTCGAAAAGCACCCCAAAAGCTTACCTGCCGCGCTATGTATACTCAGTTGTAAGGTTTTGTTCTGTCCGAGATTGACAGCCAAGGGCTGAGCCTATGGAAATATTATATGCACATTGTCGGTTAGAACGAAAGTGAAAGAAAAAAGTAACCATGGAACTCTATGACCTTGGTAAGATGCCGTGGCACGAATCGCAACTGATCTATCACGCCCTAGCCAATCTGGGACGCGAGTCGCTTGTCCTCGTTTCACCATCTACACCATATGTCTGTATCGGGTATCATCAGGATGTGAGCCATGAGGTGGACGTTGATTTCTGTCAGTGCCACGGAGTTCCGATTTTCCGGCGTGAGGTCGGCGGTGGGGCCGTTTACCTCGATGGCGATCAACTTTTTGTGCAACTCATTCTTCGCCAGGGAAACCCTTCAGTCCCACTAAGAAAAGAGGCCTTCTATCGTAAGTTCCTTCAGCCCATTATCAATGTCTATCATCGGGTAGGTATACCGGCCGAATACAAACCGGTTAACGATGTCGTCGTCAAATCCCGAAAGATATCCGGTAGCGGGGTTGGCGAGATTGGTGAGTGTATCGCCTTTGTTGGCAACCTTATCCTCGATTTTGACTATCGGATGATGTCCCGAATTCTCAAGGTTCCTGACGAAAAATTTCGTGACAAGGTGCAAAAGAGCATCGCAGACAATCTCACCACCATCCGCCGGGAACTGGGTGACAGCGAGGCGGCCCATTGGAACGAGGCGAGATTAAACGGCCTCTTAGTCGAAGAATTTGAGAAGTTGTTGGGTTCATTTGTCCCCCGTCAAAAGGATACCAAACTGCAAGCCAAGGTGGAGGAGCTAGGCTCAAGGATGTTAAGCAATACCTGGCTGCATCGGCAGGGCAGACGCGCCCATTGTCGCCGTATAAAAGTTCGTTCCGAGGTCACTGTCAAGCACAAGATGCACAAAGCTCCTGGCGGACTTATTCGGGCAGATTTTGAAATTAGGGATGGTAAATTCGCTAATGTTTCTATTTCGGGTGATTTCTTCTGCTACCCCGAGGATGCCATCACCCAACTGGAGTCGGGGCTTGAGGGGAGGAAAACAGCAGAAATCTATTCAATCCTGGAAGGCTTCTACGGTGGTCAGGACATCGAGATCCCAGGCATCACCATTGATGATTGGATGAAGGCTTTGGAAGCATAGTTTTTTGCTTGCACTTAGCTGTCAGCCTTTAAGATGGCGCGCAACTCTAAGATATCACATAACAAAACCATACGACGACCGTCTTCTGCCTGGTTCTTGAGGGTATACTATCAATCAGCACCCACGGACGGAATGTACATTGGGGGCATAGGCACATGCACGATGCTGCAGTCCTTCCCTAGAGTGGCTTCTGCTTCAGCTAAGGCACCTTCGATCGTTTCAAATGGTTCGAATCCAATCCGCCGTGCCACATTAGAATCCTGAGCCCCGGCCAGGAAAATCCGGCTCAGATGCCCAAAAGCAAAAGCGCCTTGTCCCCACAAAATAAGAGGGTGAACGCCGTGAAATGCATAGGCATACCGGTACTTGTGGATGTATTCGGGGCGATGGGAAAAATCCTCAGCGTAAAAATCCCATATCTGATAAGGATCTTGAAGCTCTGGAAGTATCCGATCAAACAATTCTACGTAAGAGGGGTGATTGAGGGGATGAAACTGCCTCAGACAGGGATGCGCGAAAATGGCTATGCCACCTTCTCTGATTAAGGGTCGTTTGTGATAGAGGCCGAAGCTGTAAGAGATAGCTTGATTCCTGACCAGAATGGGATTGATCAAAGACAGATTGGCATAGTAAGCCTGATCAGGAATACCGAAGATTCCCACATCAAACTGTTCTGGAACCTCGACCACCTGTTGTTCGTAGAGGATATCCAACGTTTTCTCGTGTACAGACGGAATGTGACCGGCATACACGGCAATCAGTTCTTGAGGCTGGGCAGTGTTGAGAACCGACTCAATTGTGAAAAGCCTTTTGTTTTCCTTAGCAAGCTCTGCGTCCACCACTTCACCCATCTCCCATAAGAGCTTCTGAAAGGCCGACCTCCTAGCGTCCATGACCGACTTACCGCTGGCCCCCTTGAAAGGGCGGTGATGGTGGCGGATACTATGAAAACTGCTCAACCCCACCATGATGGACTTCCATCCACCGTGAAAGGGAAGGCTGCTGATGTTCACGTAAAAAAACTGATCTGATTCTGTTACGGCCCGATTCAGCACAATCTCAAACCCTCTTTCGGTCTCCCCAAGACAAACTAGATTGTCCCGGTCTTCAGCATCGTGGCAATACAGACGATTAGGACCGAAACGAAGGGTGATTTTCTCTCCTAGAATCGTGGAGAGTTCTCCATTGGTGAATTTTCGGTGAAGAGCGTTGGCACAGATCAGCCGAATATCTTTTGGGGCGACGCCTGCTTTCTCCAATTCCTCTAAAAGAACGGTGATGGCCAATTCTCGAAAGTCTGGCTTTTTCATGGGAAATTGTGGAATCACCGGATCGTCAAAAGCGATGGTCACTTGAGAACCCGGGCCAACGCGACTCGAAACGGGATCGTGGTCAAGGGGATTATAGAGAGCTTTGCGGATTACATCAGCCGGATCTGCCAGGGACGGTAAAGGATTCGGAGGCTGAAGTATCTCTGTTCTTCCAGGGATCGTGGCGGTTAAGCATCGATCTCCGTACACGATATTAGATACGTTTTTTGAGGTCATACATACACTCCTTTCAAAATGGCAAAACCCAACTGTCTTGGTTCTTGCGCCAGAGTCAGCGGCCTGTTTGGCCCGGGATTAGCCCCGACC
>CP070692.1:4254809-4257784 GCA_020353215.1 Deltaproteobacteria bacterium | reverse complement strand
CAGAAAAAGGCCCACTCTTTTCTAAGAATGGGCCTGTGTGTTTATGTGTTATTAACTGGCGAGATCAGGCTGGTAGACCAACTTCTTATCCATGTGATAGGTCCAGGGTAGGCCTTCATTGCGCCAGCCTCCCAGTTTCCGCTGCCCATGATAAGCACTCTTTTTGTATTTGACTTTGTCGCCCTCGAAGCCACCGAGTACGTTAAACACCTTGTCTTCGGGCCACCCGGCCTTGACCGCCTCATTGCAGGCCTTGCAGCTCCTACTGGCACTCCGGCAGAATATTATCAATGTGTCAGCCTTGGGGTTGAAACGTGCCAGCAGATTCTTTCCGAAATTTGGATTGGCCTCCTTGCCATACTTTTTGCCACCCCAGTTGCCGGTCCAGAACGTATACGGGATGTTATAGGCTCCTTCCGGATGGCCAATGATTTGGTATTCCGCACGGGTCCTGCAATCAACGAGAAAGGTACGTTCCGGGTTTTTGAGCACCATCTCATAAGCCTCAGTTGGCGTGATATCCCCTCCCATGTGTGGATGCTTCACCTTGTACTTGTAGCTCTGTGCAAGGGCAACCGTGCTGACTACAAACACTAAGGTCAAGCACAGCAGCAGTGATCTTCTCGTCTGTCTCATTGCGCCCTCCTTTCAGAATTAATTATCAAATTGGTATCTCGTCTCTGCCATTGCCTTGTGATTGAAAATCTCTCACCTCCCTTTTCCTGAGGCTTTCAACCTCATCGTCCTTACTGAATGCCCTCCATGAAATGGGAGAACTCTACGGGATCACAATGGTGATCCAACCGTTACTGCCTTGTTCCCACCTCCTCAATCGCTTTCGGTATCTTGCCTTCTGGAATGACAACCCTTGCATTGGCTTTCTGCTCCCAATCCGGCAGATCCTTTTTCTGCAGGAAGAGGCCAGCCTTGCCGTGGCAATTGTTGCAGCTTTTGTTTTGCAGGGTGATGCGCTGAATATTATGCGGGGTAGCAGTCTTCCAGGTTGGCAGTTTGTCTATACCAGTAAGAGCGTTCTTTACGTAAGAGTCGAAGAGTCGTGGATCCACCGGAGGGTGTCGCAAAACCACATACTCATACGGCCTCTGTGGCGATCTGTTCGGATTGAGCCCGATTCTGAAAAGCATTACCGTTTTTTTGCACTTGTAATAGGGGAGACCTTTCGTATCGGTGCCCACATGGCAGCTGAAGCAGTTCTTGCTTGCAACTGCATGGCAGACCTGACAAGCCACCTTGTCTCTATGAGTGATGTGTGACTTGGTCTTGGCTTTTTCAGAAACCGCATCTGCATGACACTTTCTACACTGCGGACGCTGCGGCAAATCAAAACGTGTCATGACCCCGCTGCCATCTGCGTGCATCTCGGCAGCCGTGTGGCAGTCCATGCACGTCATCTCTTCCTTGGCATAGTGTACGTCTCCAGGATACCCGTCATTGCCTCCCGTAAATTCCGCATATACCCTTCCACCATGGCAACTAGCACAGGTGGTATCCATCGGCGGTTTCTTCTGAAATAGGTGTCCTTCCAGAAATCCGCCGTCCACATAATCGGGGCGACTTATATGGCACTGGCCGCAACTCGAATGACATGAAGCGCAGTGCTTGTCTTTGGCCTCCATGACCTCATGAAGGATCTTGGTGTCTTTCTTGTTGGCCCGAGTCTTTATGGTCTCTGTGAAAGGAGCAAGGGTGTAATGTAGGCTCTTTTTGGCTGTGGCGGTGATCTCCTCATGGCATTCTCCACAGGCTTCCTCTGCAGTGGGAAAGGTGGAGTCCTTGATGATTCCCTTGTGAGCAGTCTGCCAGTTGGGATCTTTCGGGTCCCCACCGTGGCAGTTCTCGCAAGCTATTTCACCGTGCTCGGACTTGAGGAAGGATGGGTTTACATAGATCTTTTCATAGGACTCCAACGGAGCCAGAGGACCAGCTCAACCTTCTCCAGAGGTCTCAGCTGACTTACCCTTTTTGGGTCTGAGTTTTTCGATCTCCCAACTCAGACGGATCAGTTTCTTCGCATCAGTGTGACAGACAACACATTGGCTCTCGGATTTGCTAACCTCAGGCTCTTTCTCGGTCAAAGTCAGGCTACAGGCGCAGAAATTCACCAACACACAGAGCGCCGTCACGTACCACCTGTACGCTATCATGCTCTACTCTCCTAGGGGGTCGAGTTTAGTGGTTTGGGTGTTGCAGGTTTCACTGGCCAGATGAGGTTCGGGCTTGCAGTAACGCAGCTCCTGCAACCCGGTAGACAAATGGTCAACGAGAGAAACAGCAAGGAACATTTTCAAATTATCTTGAATACTTCGCTGTGGTCAAGAAGATTAGTTTCACGAAGTCACTTAACCATTCTCCTCCCACTTCAATTTCTGGCTTAGAGAAAGACGGGACGTTGTTTACAAAAGGTACTTATTTATTCCTTCTCAATATCTGCGCAACTGCAGAAGTGGATAGGCCCAACTGTCGCGCGGCCTCCGCCAAACAAAGCCCAAGCTCATTTACCAGTTTCATAGCCAAATCTGCTCGTAGCCTCGATACAGATCTGCTTCGGCTAGCTGATCGAAGTGCAGCGACCTCAATATTTTCTTTTCGACAACCTGCTCGTATCTGTTTGTCAGCACGATCAACCAAGTCATGGGTGGGTATCTGATGCTTGATCTTTTGACCTGCCTGCTCAAGGACAAGGAATTGCTCGACAAATTCCCCGCTGCCCAATATGCGCTCATCGCCCTTTTCCCTGTCGCCTAACCGCCCCATGGCCTTCACCATCGACCACCCGCCCATAGAACGGACCAAGCCTCCACCAACCAAATCCGGTCGGCGCCCCTGATCGACCCTTCCTTTACGAACTGCCGGTAAGCCTTCCGAGTCTCACCTTCCTTGTTGCCAAAGCATTGCAGCACATAGTCTCTATCCTGCCAGTCGTTGCTTCGACGGCCCATGACCACCGCATGCCC
>CP070692.1:4251712-4254709 GCA_020353215.1 Deltaproteobacteria bacterium | reverse complement strand
GGGATATTGCCATAAAATGGAGCGAATTGCTCGTTGTGGAGTAGACATCCCTTATGCCTGGGTCACTAATGACAATTCTGGGGAAAGCCCTGTAAAAAAGACCTAGGAGTCTCCCCAAAAACACTCTTGCGGAAAGGACTGTCATTGTGCCAGCAGGACCCTCGTCAAGGCAGATCCTTTAGTGCTTGAGAGTAAAGGTTGCAGTTGATAAACTCTCCGCCAATAAGGAAATTTCTAAAAGGGTTAACTTGCATGAACGCGAACCTTCCCGAAAACGTTATAGATTTGCCTGAACTCCGAGATCGCGTGCGCGTTTTTCGAGATCGCACCCACGCGGGAGAGGTATTGGCGTCGATCCTTGAACCTCACGCCACCATTGCGCCCATGGTGGTCGCCATACCCGCCGGCGGGGCACCGGTGGCAAAAGAACTGGCCGCCAGACTCAATCTTCCACTGGATATTGCGGTGGTGAGTAAGATCACGCTTCCATGGAATACGGAGATCGGTTACGGGGCGGTGGCTTTTGATGGGACCGTGCGTTTGAACCGTGAGCTGGTGCACCGTGTGGGGCTCACTGAAGAAGAGATTCAGCAGGGAATAGACCTAACCTCGAGTAAAGTGATGCGGCGTGCGAAAAAACTCCGTGGTAATCGAGCCCTACCGGACTTCTCATTCCATCCGGCAATACTGGTGGACGACGGTTTGGCCTCGGGCTTTACCATGCGTGTTGCGGTTGAGGCATTGAGCAAGTGCGGTGCAGCGGACACGATTGTAGCGGTTCCTACCGGCCACCTGCACACGGTGGAAAGGATAGCCGGGGAGGTGAAAAGGCTCTATTGTGCCAATATTCGGGGCGGCCGGAGTTTTGCCGTGGCTGATGCTTATCAGCGATGGGCGGATGTTGTTGAGGAAGAGTTATCCCTTATCCTGGCGAACGGACCTGACAAGGGGTGAGGATACCATGCACGTCCAGTTGACAGACTTCTTTCCCTGCTTAGCCTGGCTCAAATCCTATGACCGGCGCCATCTGCGGGGAGATCTTATCGCTGGTCTAACGGTGGCGGTGGTGGCGGTGCCTCAATCCATGGCCTATGCTCTCATCGCCGGTCTACCCGTGCAGTACGGTCTCTATGCCTCCATCGTTCCCGCCATTATCGGTTCCTTGTGGGGCAGTTCGGCCCAACTAATTACCGGTCCCACTACTGCTATTTCCCTGGTGGTGTTTAGCACCCTGACGAAACTGGCCACACCCGGGAGTGTCAACTATCTGGAGTTGGCTTTCATGCTTGCTCTAATGGTGGGTGTTGTTCAGGTTGTCATGGGGTTGGCTCGTCTCGGCTCCCTGTTGAATTTCATCTCTCATTCTGTGATCCTGGGATTTACAGCTGGTGCCGCCGTGCTGATTGCTTTTAAGCAGGTTCCCCATCTTCTCGGCTTGCGGTTGGAGAAGAGCAGTGTTTTTTTGGACTCACTCCTGCAGATTGTCTACCATCTGCACGAGACCCAACCAATTACAGTCATTCTCGGGTTGATCACGATTGCAGTGATTCTGGTCGTGAAGAAGCTCTATCCTTTTTGGCCCGGTACGCTGATCGCTGTGCTGGTGGCGGGAGCGTCGGTCGCCCTCTTTGGCCTTAACGCAAAAGGTGTAGCGGTGGTGGGGACACTCCCGCGCAGTCTACCACCGTTGCACCTACCCCGTTTCTCAGGAGGAGTGGAAATCGCCAGTCTGGCTCCTGGAGCCCTGGCCATTGCCATCCTTGGACTCATGGAAGCAGTGTCAATTGCAAAGGCCATTGCCGGACACACTCACCAGCGGCTCAACGTAAACCAGGAATTTATCGGCCAAGGCCTTGCTAACCTTGGTGCCGCGTTGTTCAGTGGTTATGCGGCAAGCGGCTCCTTCACACGTTCGGCAGTCAACTTCCGCTCAGGGGGGCTGACTCCGATGAGTGGCGTCCTTTCCGCCGTTACAGTGGCGGCGGTGATACTGCTGGCTGCTCATCTGGCCTCGAAACTCCCCGTAGCTGCCCTGGCCGGGGTGCTCATGGTAGTGGCCTATGATATGGTGGCAATCGAGGATATCAAAAGGGCCATACGAGCGACCCGGGGCGATGGAGCCGTTTTGGTGGTAACTTTCCTCTCCACTCTCTTTTTGCATCTTGAATTTGCAATTTACATTGGAGTGTTGCTTTCCATCGGTCTGCACCTGGCGGAGACCGCTCATCCTAGAATGCATTCTGTCGTGCCGGACCTGAAGACCGGTACGATGGTGGGGTCCGCTCACGGCCCAATCTGCTGTCAAATGGACATTGTCACCATTGAGGGTTCCGTATTCTTCGGATCGGCTACCTACGTACTGGAAGACTTCCAGCGTCGCCTCAAGAATCACCCTGATGTGGCAAATCTGCTCATCCGCATGCATCAGGCGAATATTTTGGACGCCAGCGGGATTCACGCCCTGGAGGTCCTCCTGGACGAGGTTCGGATACGGGGTGGTGGTCTGTACTTCGCCGGCATCAAGCCCAGGGTGTTTCGGGTGTTCAAGAATTCGGGGCTTCTGACCGAAGTGGGTGAAAACCACTTCCTCATTACTACCGGCTCCGCCATCCGGCAGGCGATGCGCGAGTCCTTCTGCCCAGCGATCTGTGCCGCCTGCAAATATATCGTGTTCGTGGAATGTCCTGAGCTCAAGAGAGGCAGTTGGGAGATTCTCGGAACCGGGGTTCGACCGCCGGGGTGTACCGTTCCCAAGCAAGCTGAAGAGACCTAAGACACAGTCGGAGCGAGAAAAGGTCGTGTTTCAACCGGCCGACCTCTCGGCCACAGGCAGAAAAGGGCGACAGTGAAAATTGTCATCTACACAGACGGCAAGCCTGCAGCGTTGACATCGCTGCGCATTGGCGCTGATTTCTCCAGGCGGTTAGATGCGGAAATTTGTTTTCTTACTGCACGTCCAGGAACATATGCCACCGAACAACCGCCGCCATTGGGGGT
>CP070692.1:4248604-4251612 GCA_020353215.1 Deltaproteobacteria bacterium | reverse complement strand
AATCATAATGGTCGCTTTGACCAGGGCATCGACGAGCAACTCGGCCCATTTGGCCTATACGCCAAAGATGAGTCGACTGGCCGGCACTGAGGTTAATTTGGCCCCAACGAGTGATAGGGATAGCCAAAGATTGTCATGAAGTTGAGAAGTAGATGGAAATGCTAGCTGCCAGCGAACTGTGCCGCTGCGCGATGCTGCTAAACGAGGGCCGGATTGTCAGGATGGGTGATACTGAAAAGGCAATAGATGCTTACCTAGCGATATTGTAAACTAAATGGAAAGTCGCCCAGGTATGGTGGGACCAAGAACAGTATAGTTATGCAGTTTACAGGCCATTGCCAGAAAAAAGTCAAGGTCTTCTCTATTCTAACACGTACGACTGTCATTACTCCAGGCCTGGGTTCACTGGTGTCCGAGTGATCCTGAACGAAGAATGGAAAAGCTTCTTCAGAGAAGTAACGACACATCTTCGACGTAGGAAAAACAGAAAAAGGGCGAGATAAGGAAACGTGAGTAACAAATCCTCTCCCAGCATGCATCAAAAAGTCATTGAGAAACTGCTGCCCACAGGTACCGGAAGGCGTTACTGGGGCCAGCTCGTGCTGACTGGCATAAGGGTCATTCGAAATGAAGGCTGGCGCAGCTTCTTCAGGAAATTCAGAATCTGGTTCTCATCAATAGTATGGCAGACGGTGAGAACCTTTTACTACTGGCTGCCCGTTAATCAGAGCACTAAAGCAAAATTAGTACGCTTTGCTATGAATTGTGGTGGGAGATTATTCAGGAGTATTGGCAGCTACAGATATTGGCAGCAGCCGCAGGAGATGGAGCTCTCCCATAAGCAACCTAGTCCCCACCCCGGATTTTACAATGCCTCAAAGCGGGAACCCTTTAGCTTTCCGGATGTGCCGTCGCCGGCCATAAGTGTCATCATTCCCGTTCTCAACCAGTCCAAGTACACCTATGCTTGCTTGTATTCTATCTACGAAAGGCGGCCGAACGTGGAATTTGAGGTAATCGTGGTGGATGACTGTTCCGCAGATGACACGCAGGATATGCTTAAGATAATCAGCGGGATTCAGGTTATTAGGAATGCAGCCAACCTGGGATTTGCACGGAGTGTTAACTGTGGGGCAGAGGTAGCTCGCGGTGAGTATCTACTTATTCTCAACAACGATATACTCGTACACCATTGTTGGATGGACGAGCTGTTTGCTGTTATGTCTTCTCATCCAGATATTGGTCTGGTTGGGTCTCAATTGATATATCCTGACGGCCGATTGCAGGAGAGTGGCTGCCTCATATGTCAAGATGGATGTGCAGTGGCTCTGGGGCGGTCTGAAAACCCGCTCCATCCCGAATTCTCCTACTTTCGTGAGGTTGACTTCTGCTCTGCAGCGAGTGTCCTGGTGAGAAAAAAAGAGTTCCACGAAGTTGGTGGTCTTAGCACCGACTACGTTCCTGCTTATTCCGAGGATGTTGACTTCGCCTTCAAACTCCGGGAGATGGGTAAGAGAGTATTCGTACAGCCGTTGTCAAAGGTTACGCACTATGAAGCAGTGTCATATGGCAGATATGCGCAAGGCGACTTGATAGCCCGGAGCAGAAGAATGTTCGTAGAGAGGTGGCAGAGGGTCCTGAAACAATGTCCCTATACCAGCGCAGAGAATTTCCGGACGACCTCAAAATATAATCATAAACGTGTGCTGTATATAGACGCCCTGATACCAAAACCCGACCGTGGTTCTAGTAGCGCCGATGCCTTCTGGTACATGCGTTTCCTTGTTGAGGCTGGCTACGATGTTGTGTTCTATGGCCAACACACACCGGGCTTTGTCCCCAAGTATACGCCAATGCTGCAAAGGATTGGCGTGCAATGTCTTTATCTGCCATATATTCAAATCGAACGTTATCTTTCGAAGCACGGCAGTAGCTTCTCTCATGTGCTGGTAGCCCGGGTATATCTGGCGATGTCATTTAATAGTCTGATAAGGCAATATTGTCCAGATGCGCGGTATATCTTTAATACCGTCGACGTACATTTCTTGCGCGAGATGAGGCAGGCCGAAGTGGAGGGGTCTTCCGTCATGTTGGAACAGGCTAAACGAACTAAAGAGCGCGAACTTGCCATTATAGAACAGGCTGACGCGACTATTGTCGTTAGCGAAGATGAGAAAGAGTTGCTCGAACGTGAATACGGCCTGAAGAGAATCTATCATATCCCCCTGCCTCGCGAGGTGTATGGCAGCAAGCACCCTTTCACAGAGCGGCGCGATTTGGTATTCATCGGGAGCAGCCATCTGCCCAATTTAGATGCAACTCACTATTTCCATTCTGAGATATTTCCTCTCATCCGGCGTGACCTGCCCGACATCAACCTCATTGTGATTGGAGAGGAGCTCCGGGATGCCTTGAGCGACCGACCCGGCTTTGACATGCTGGCTGGTGACCCCGCCGTGCAGTTGGTGGGATTTGTCGAGGATTTATCAGAGTACTACGACTGGGTGCGCGTGATGGTTGTGCCCCTCCGATACGGGTCAGGAGTCAAGGGAAAGGTGCTAACTGCCCTTTCATATGGTGTCCCCTGCGTTTCCACCAGCATAGGATCTGAGGGTATGGGGCTAACTCCTGGTACCGATATTCTCCGGGCCGATGAACCCGTAGATTTCGCACGGGAGGTTGTGCGACTCTACACGGACCAGGCACTGTGGGAAAAACTGTCGGAGAATGGTCTGAACGTCGTGCAAGGAAATTTCTCCGAACAGGTCGTGAGGAGGAAATTTCTGAGAATATTCGCACAGATTGATACGCCACACAAGGAGGTACTACGGAAGCCCTGATTACCGGTATCAGGGTCATCCTCTACTAAGGATAGAAAAGCTTCTTCAAGGAAGTGTGCGACAAGATGGACCAGTTCAAAACCAAGGGCAGGACCGCAGCTCTTGTCTCATACGACTTAGATACCGTGAAGGAGATGTGTCAGCGGTCAATGTTGTTGAGAGAGGGAC
>CP070692.1:4245496-4248504 GCA_020353215.1 Deltaproteobacteria bacterium | reverse complement strand
GGTCGGATCTTTACTTTGATAAATGACCCAATGACGATAAATGACAGCGAAGCTCAATGACGTAATGCTACCTTGTGCCTAGGCTAGTGATAGGCCGCAAACCTCCCCACCGCATCAACCACAGGTGCCATCATTTCCCGCAGAAAGGGTACTCCTGATAAGCGGTCGAAAAGGACCATGGCCAGGATAATGAAGGGCCCGGCCCTTGAGAACAGCCTCCAGATACGCTCACCGGGCAGAACCAGGTAGATCAGCCGTGAGGCTGCCAGGGGAGGAATGGGCAGGAGGTGATAGGCGGTTACGGTGACGGATACCTCCACCAGAATCTCGATGACTCGGTCCGTCCAGAGGAAGTGTCTGATGTATGCTGCCGTTAGAGCAAGTACCATGCTGGCGAAGGGGGCGACGAGGGATAAGATCAACCACCCCAGTTTCTGCTTTTTGAATCTGATCTTCTGATCGTCCACCTGCCTACCCCAACCAAAACCTCCCAGGAAGAAGACGATGGTGCCCACAATGTCCAGGTTGGTGAAGGGGTTGAAATCGAAACCGACATCTTCCTTGGGGGGTGGGTTGGCGAAGCTAGAGGCAAAGAAACGCGTGAAACCAGAACCGAAGGTTACTATGGCAAGGATGGCCACACAGAAATAGATAATTTCCTCTGAGGTCAAGGTGAGGAAATGCAAGGGGAGTTCTTTGATTTTCAACTTTCACCCGCCTTCACTGTGAGGTCGAGGAGTTCGTCAAACCTTTTGTATAAGCTCCTCTCGACTCGAGTGTAAATAAAGCCGCGAGCCAGCAAGGGCAACAGGATAAGCGCGTAGAGAAAGACGTCCGAGGCCCTAAACGTCTGGATAACCACCAACACACTCACAATGATCAGCGCAGTTATAACGCCACTTATGAACATGCCAAGATCACGGAGTTTCTGGTCCAGGTACTTATTCAACTGGGTCTGATCGATTATTAGTTTGCCACCTTTTCTCTTGCTATCCAGTAATTGCAATTCTTCTCCTCGCTTCCTATTCGTTGCAGCAGTTGTTGCACTTAACGCAGACAGCTGGCCAACCAGGGCGGCCGACAACCGGTGATGCTCTGTTTTGCGCAATTTTCTGGCAACTTATGATAAAATGACATGAGTGTCAATCTCTCAGATGATTGGCCAGTATCGAAACGAGGGATTGCTGCGTTTCAGCAAACGGATTCGCGGTACTTCTAAACTACTGGAGGATATAGCCAAATGCCAGACCGCCGTGTCCTGATCATCGATGACCCGCAACAAGATGTCCAGGATTTGAGAGAGGTGCTGGAGGGTGCAGGTTACCAGCTCGCCGTGGCCACTGATAGTGACACAGCGATGAAGCTGGCCCAGGAACTGCTTCCGGAAGTCGTGCTCCTGGGAATTCAAAGCCCCGCACTCAACGGACTCCAGATCCTGAGGAGACTGCAAGACAGAGGTACCACCAGGGGGTTGCCCGTGGTTCTTCTGCTGGAGAAATTTGATGAGGAATATGTGGCTCAGGGTTTGAACATGGGTGCGACGGACTACCTGTTGAAGCCCCCCGACCGGGACCTACTATTGCGCCGGGTTGGCGTGTTGGCCAGAATGCGCCAGCAGGACAGGGAACGGAGGGATGCGATTTCTCGGTACAAGGAATACTTCGATGGTGAACAGCACGGATTGTTTCTGAGTACTCGGGAGGGACGTTTTCTGGACGTGAATGAGAATTTGATCAAGCTACTGGGTTATGACAGCAGGGACGAGCTCCTGAATATTGACATCAAGAAGGACCTCTATTGGAATCCACACGATCGCCACCGTTTTCAGGAGATTATCGAGAGTGACGGTTTTATCGAGAATTTCAAGGTGAACTTCAAGAGAAAGGATGGCCGGAAGATTACCATGCTTCTCAATGGGCAGCTGGTTCGCGATGAAAACGGTGGCGTCATCGGTTACGAGGGTACCAATGTGGGCATCTCGGAGCGATCGGGGCCTGTACAACAAGTGGGACGGCAGGTGGAGGAGAAGCGATTCCTTGGTAGATTTCTGAGACAATTTGTTCCGCGGGTTTTTCCGTTCAGCGGTGATATTTTCTCCCTGATGAAGATGGCCGAACTAATAGCCGAACGATACGAGAAGATCGAGCGTCTGGGGTTGGGCAGTTTTGGCGAGGTCTGGAAGGTGCGCGACGTTGAAAGAGAGGGCCGCGCTCCATACTATGTGGCCAAGATTCCCCTCAATAAGAAACTGAACAATAAGTTTCGCAAGGAAGCAGCTATTTGTCGGCGCCTGGAAAGCCACCCAAACTCCATCAGGATCATCGATGTTGTGGAGCATCGCGGCCGGGTTGTGTTGTTGCAGGAATTTGTGGAAGGGCGTTCACTGAAAGGGCTCATGGCGGGTTCTCTTGAGGAACCTGAAAAAGAGAGAGTCGTTCTCCAACTCGTTGACATCGTTGCCCATGCTCACATCCACAGAATTATGCACAGGGATATCAAGCCGGAGAATATCCTTATTCGGCGCGACGGCACAGTTAAACTCCTGGATTACGGTGTGGCCAAGGAGCTGAAGGATAAGGAGATCAGCAGTACCATGGTGGGGTCGAGACCGTTTATGGCTCCTGAACAGATCATGGGTGAAAGTCAGATAGCCAGCGACGTCTGGGCATTGGGAGTTATCCTTTACTTCCTTTACACTGAGCTTTTGCCCTTTTATCACGACAACGAGAAGGACTTGATGGACATCATCCTGACGAAAGAACCCGAGCGCCCAAGGGAGATTGAACCTGGAATATCGGTGGAATTGGAAGAGATCATTCTAAAGTGTTTGGTAAAAGATCCCAAGGAGAGGTATCCCGACTCGGGTGTTTTGAAGAAAGCGCTACTTGAAAGCTTTCCCGACTACGGCAAGTAAACCCTAACGTTGCAAACCCACACCGGCTAAAATCGCTAGGCTCACGCTATAGTACCCCATCTGCGGCTGTGCTCGCCTCGGCCAGGATCTCACG
>CP070692.1:4242360-4245396 GCA_020353215.1 Deltaproteobacteria bacterium | reverse complement strand
GTCACCATAGTGGCGGGTCACTGTCATGCGGATATTTTCGGGAATCACTACACCGCGGCTATCTTCCACCCGGCGTAGCACACTTTCAGCTACAGTAATGGCATTGGCACCCTTGCGTTTGGCAACCGTTAGGGTGACGGCAGGGTATACTGCTTTGCTGCGTGGCTTCCCGGCTATTCTCTTTTCTTGAGCAGCCGGTCCAGTTCCCAAGAACACATATTGGTCGGGCTCCTCAGGCCCGTCTTCGATACTGGCCACGTCGGTCAAATAGACCGGGCGCTCCCCATGGATTCCTACCACTACCCGGCCGACGTCCTCGGCATTGGTCAAAAATCCACCGCTGTGGACGAGGATTTCACCGTCCATGGAAGGAAAACTTCCAATCTTGGATTCCTGATTGGCAGTCCTGAGCATGTCAACGATGGTACCAGGATCGACGTGAAAGGCTGCCATCCGAACTGGATCCAGGAGTACTTGGACTTGTCTCCTATAGCCGCCAATAATGGTCGTGGTTGAGACATCGTCCTCACGCTTCGCCAGATCTTCAACCTCGGCTACCACCCGGCGCAAGGTATAATGGTCGGCATCCTCTCCCCAGAATGAAAGGGTAAGTATGGGGACGTCATCGATATAGCGAGGTTTGACAATGGGAGGGGAGACGCCTCCTGGAATCAGGTCGTAATTGGCCATCAGTTTGGACTGGAGCCGGACGATGGAGTCTTCTTGGTCTTCGCCTACATAAAAACGCACAACCGCCATGGAGACTCCCGGGCTGGAAGTGGTATAGATGTACTCCACCCCGGGGATTTCCCAGAGTAGTTTTTCCATGGGTTTTGTTACACGCTCTTCTACTTCCTTTGGACTCGCGCCCGGCATCTGGACAAAAATATCGATCATCGGGACAATGATCTGTGGTTCCTCTTCTCTGGGAAGGGCATAAAGGGCTGCCAACCCTAAAAGGATGGAGGCGACGATGATGAGCGGGGTAAGCTTGGAATCTATAAAAGACCGGGCAATTTTACCCGCAACACCCACCTGTTGTTTCATGGGGATACCTCAACCTTAACACCATCCTGAAGTCTCGGCGTTGGCTCCACAACGTAGCGGTCTCCCTCCTTGAGCCCTGAAAGGACCTCAACGGAGTCCCCGAAGGTCTTGCCGAGACGAATTAGGCGAAAGTGTGCCGTGTTGTTAGAATCCACCAAGTGGAGGCCGGTGAGTTGTCCTCGGACAACTACTGTCTTTTGGGCTATCAGAAGCTTCTTGGTATGGCCAATTGGGATTTCTACACGGGCAAAGAGACCTGATCTAACCTTTCTTTCTATAGGCAGGTTAATCTTGACGATAAAGGAGCGGCTTCTCGGGTCTGCACTGGGCACGATCGTACAGACATTCCCCTCCAAGGGTCCGGTTTTGAGCGCCGGCACCCTCACTGATACCTTCTGCCGAGGCTGCACGTGGTCAATATATGTCTCTGGTAGCACCACATCTACACAAAAGCCTTGGGTGGTCTCCAGGGCCAGTAGCGGGGTGCCAGGTTTGGCGAGATCACCTTTGTCAATCATTTTTCCGGTGATAATACCATCGTGGGGAGCTGTGATAACCGCATCCTTTCTGCTGACCTGGGCTGTCACAACGGCAGCCTCAGCCTGCTTGACTCTTGCAGTGGCTGCTTCCACCATGGCATCTGCACGCCTAAGTGCTGCTTTCGCCTGGCGGTAGCGAGCCTCCACTTCATCAAATTCCTGCACACTTACAGAGTCATCTTTTTTGAGATTCACGTATCGTTCATAGGTGGCAAGGGCAAGTTTTTCCGAAGCTTGCGCAGCATCACGGTTAGATATGGCTGCAGCCAAGCCCTTCTTGGCTTCAGATAGACCGGCCTCAGCCTTACTGAGCCCTGCGTTTACCTGGCGCTGGTCGATAAGAACAAGCGTATCTCCCTGTTTAACCCGGTCGCCTTCCCGGACATGAATTGCCTCCACTGTGCCCAATAGCTTACTGGACAAATTACTCTTGATACCGGCCCGTACCGTACCAACGGCCTCATATATGATGGGTTGGTCGGCCATACTCGCGGTTGCCAAAGGCACATCCTTCACCACCGCAGGTGACTCTGTAGTGGTTCCAGGTTCAATCTTATCGCTGCAGGCAAGTGGAAAAAAGAGAATGAAAACGGCAAAGAGATAATGGACTCGCTGTTGCATCATACACTCCTTTCGTAGACTCGCTGCGCGATTTTATATGACGCGATTTTGCCGCGCGAGGATTCACCGCGGTGAGCTATTCCCGAAAATCTTCATCTATTATCCCGGCGGCCAAGTTTAACTGGGCCATGGCCACCTCGAAATCATGGAGTGAGCGGAAGTGATTGGTACGGGCTTGTTGCAATGCCACCTCGGCGTCAAGCAGATTGACAATGGTGAAGAGTCCGCTCTCATAACGGTTTCGCACGATGCGTAACCCTTCCTCCGCTTGGGCCACTGCTACTCGGGCTACCTCAATGCGCTGATAGGCGCTCTGTGCCATGAAGAAGGCCTGCCTGGTCTCCACCCTAATGCCCAGTTCCAGTTGCCGGGCTATGGCCTGTGTCTGGCGCAACATCGCCATGGCCTCATGCACTTTTGACTGCAGGCCAAGACCACTGAACAGGTTGAAGCGCATCACTGCGCCAAGGGTATAGTTATTAGCCGTTTCACTGAAGTCTTCTGAATTGATCTCGTAGCTTCCCGACAAATATAAGCCGGGAAGATGTGCTGCTTTGGCCTTTTTAACCTCTTCCTCTGCTATCATTTCTTGAAATTGTATCTGCTGCAAATCCGGGCGGTTTTGTATGGATCTGCTGGTCCAGGTTTCCAAAGCGCCTGGCGCTTCCGTCCCACACTCCAGAGTGGTCGTGAGGTGAAAGGAGCGATCAATTTCAACCCCCATGGCAGCGTTAAGTGCTGCGCGGGCAACCTCCAGCTGACTCTGGGCCTGCAATCGCTCCTGCTCCAGCTCAGCAATGCGAACCTCGGCACGGAGCAGATCGCTTTT
>CP070692.1:4239222-4242260 GCA_020353215.1 Deltaproteobacteria bacterium | reverse complement strand
GGAAAAGGAATACCTGTCAGCATCTACCAAAATCGCCTTGTATCTTCCCCGAAACAGTTATCCGTCACATTGGTTAAATCGATTGAACCGCTGCGTATAGATCCCGTTTATGTGGCGCATGCAGCGCGACAAATTGGCCTCAGGAGTTTGAACCAGCAGATGGTAGTGGTTCGGCATAAGACAATAGGCGACAATTCTCAGATTCCAAAGCTCCACCGATTCCATGAGGAGATCAAGGAATGTCCGGTAGTCTCTCTTCTCCAGAAAAATCTGCTCATCCCGCCTGCCGCGGTTCATCACATGATACCAACCACCCGGATATTCGATCCTTAACGGTCTAGCCATACGCCATTATTAGCAGAAGTATGAATAAACGCCAAACGGGGACCCCTTTAGATTTGACCTTGTGGAATTTGAGTCTTTTGATTATGTCGCTCATGAGCAGTTACCCCTCGGACCTTTCCTCTCTCCAGTCGATGCCTTCGAATTCGGGGTGGTCTGAGGCTAGAGCAGGGGTAAACTTTCGGTCCTGGTCAGATATCTTTGAACTTAACACCCATACCCCGTGGCTTAATTCTATCATCTGAGCCGTGGATGTTTGACCAGATCACTTCCGCAATAATCTCTATAGGGCTATCTACGTCGGGGACATTGATTACCATCGCAAAGACATCGTTAAGTTTTAATGGATTCCGACAACGGATGAAGGCACCCCCAAGACTGACGTCCTCTATTGCTCCCGTCAGGGATTCTTGAGCAATCTCCATGGCAACTGGCCATCTAACTTCAGTTCTGGGGTAGCTGCGTTTTTCCTGTGGGACAGGCATGTTCGCCTCCTTCTAATGTTATCTTGCTAATCGTTTTTTCAATAGGGCTAGACAACTATATAGATTGACCCAGAAATACCATCTTTGATGAGGAATCAGGCCTGTGCTTCTTGTTAGAGAACGCAGTAAATGCAATCACTGGAACAGCTAGGGTTTCTAGAGAAAGTGAGGCTCAGAAGTACCGGAAGCGAAAAGCGTTCTTGTGCTGTATTCGATCTATACACAGCGTCATAAATAATCAGGGGTCCTTTTCAACTTGTGGTGTAGGGGCGGGATTGATTCCCGCCCGAAAACCTACCAAATTTGACCCATCGGGCGGGCATAAAGCCCACCCTTACCACCCTTACAGCTGATCATGTTTTCGTTCAAATGAGCACTGATTTCTGACGTCTTATATAAATCAGCATTGAGCACGAGAGTAGGTAGTTGATGAAGAATTCACAGAGAGAACACAGAGTTCTAACGCGAATTGAGAATCTGGCTATAGTGCTTCGATTTTATTTCTTCCCTCCAAATTCTGTCCGTATTTGGAGTAGGGTCAGGACGAAAACTATAGAATTACCTTATGCCCATTTCAGAAATTCTGTCAATACGAAAAAACCGCCATTTTGGGGAATCTCCAGATTCAGAAGCAACAGGAACTACGATTCGCTCAAGCTCAATTTGGAAACCATGGTAAATCAAAGAGCAACGCCCTCGTTTTTAGGGTCGAGGCTAACACATCATATTGGGGTAGGTCAAAGCGAGGCCGACTTTCGATTAAGGTATGAGATCTCCACTTTGGGAAAAGCCGCGACCTACCTCTGACCTTTCGAACTCAGCCAGAAAACCAACGAAACTGTTGGCCCTAAAGCTAGCCAGTGGTTGGGTTAACTATCTTACGGTGGTTCGATGCCTGGCGGCACCTTTTCCCAAGGATATCCGTTCTTTGCCAACCCGTATCCCAGGTCGAACAGCTTTTGCATGTACTCCGGGTCGAACTGTTCTTTTGGCTTCTCCGTAAAGGTTGCTGGCATGTAGGCCAGATTGTAGTCAATACCTGCGCGTTGGGCTCTGAGATAAATGCGGTAGAGATCGCCAATACCCTGTGCCCTGATGAGCGACGAGATGGAACGCATGGCAATGGGCAAAAGCTTAGGAGGATTCACCGCTTTCCACTGGGGTTCGAGGAAGGCATTTCGAATCACGTAGACCCGCAATTTCCCCTTCACTTCTACATTCTCGGCAGCCCCGCGCCAATCCACTGAACCGGGGAAGAGAAATACTTGGGTGGCTGTGCCACCGTCCACATGGATTTCGTCGTAGCGCTGGCCGTTGGCTTCCACCTCGATATACACCGGCGGGAAAGCTGCGGGAATGGACGCCGAGGCCAAAAGGACCTTGTGTACCAGCTCCAGTGCCTTGGGATCTCCACTTACCGCTATTGCGCCTATGTTCCAAACAACCGGCCGCTCAGCGTCCAGGTTCGTCGTTCCGACAAACAGCCGCCGTCCCTTCTCATGTTCGGTGGCGATATCGGCCAACATCTGCTGGGTGTAGTACCTGGCTAAGAGCTCCTTCATTGGTTCTGTACCCGCCGCTGCATCCCCAGTAATGATCTGCAGGGGTCTGCGCACCTTGATGAGCTCCTCTGTGGATACAGTTGTGTAGACGTCCTCGAGCTGCATATCATACGCTGGCCCGAGGAAGGCAAAGGGCGCGATGAGGGCACCGGTGCTGATGCCAGTCACAAAGAAGAATTCGGGTCGTCCCCCCGCTTCTGTCCAGCCGACCAGTAGCCCCGCGCCAAAGGCACCGTTTGAACCGCCGCCGGAGATAGCCAGGTAATTGTGCGGTTGGTATAGTGCCTCGGGATTGTTTGCCTGCATCTGAGCCTTTAACAGAGCAAGTCGCTTGTCAAGGTCAGGGGGAATTTCGTCGCCCCAAACTCTAGCCATGGGAATACCAGGTATCTGTGCAATCTGGCTCTGCGTTTCGGGTACGGGGTTTCGCTTCGGTATTGTGGCACAGCCCTGGGTGTTGGCCATGATAACCACCGCCAACAGCAGGACCCATATGTGGATCCCATATCTTGACGAGCTGGAAAGAAATAACCGCGCGGGCCGTCCCAGGCCCAGCACTTTCGTCTCATAAACCGCGACTGGTCCATGAACCTGGGTTGCGATCGGGTGTGATTGCTCTGAAATCATTTGGTCTTCTCCGTTCTTGCCT
>CP070692.1:4236079-4239122 GCA_020353215.1 Deltaproteobacteria bacterium | reverse complement strand
GCTTTGAGAAAGCTTTCTTCAGGCCTGGAATATCCCCAGATAGAAGGCAACCAATAAGCGCCCGCAAGCCATGCATGGGCTTCTGCAAAGTTAGGATCAATCTCAATGGCATTTTCAAGGTATTCAACGGCTGATTTGAAACCTTCTTCAGTAAACTTGAAGTAGAAGAATTTACCTTTGAGAAAGGCCTCATAGGCATCGGGATTTATCTGTTCTGTTCGTATGATCCGCCTTTCTTCCTCGGGTGTGAGTGCAGTCTTGATTTCCCGCGCGATGGCAAGCGTCACTTCACTCTGCAGAGCCAGGATGTTAGTGAGGATTCCCGTGTAGCTGTCTGACCAGAGAAGGGCGTCCGTCCTTCCATCGACGAGTTGCGCTATAACACGTACATCATTGCCCGTCTTCAGGACCGATCCTTTAATCACGGCATCGACACCAAGTTCCTTGGCGATTTCCGGTATAGACTTGTCAATGTTTTTGTATCGCTTGGCTGAATACTGACCTTTGACCATCAGGGCACCAATCTTGCCAAGCTCAGTGCTCAGCTCTTCTGTCATGCCATCTACGAAGTATTCCTGCTCTGGATCACCGGAAAGATTCTCGAACGGCAGCACTACAATCGCCTTGATAGTTTCTACAACGGGCAGCGAAACGGGTGTTCCAAACTTCTTTTCAGGCGCCCCCCCAAATTTGAGTCCTATTATGATCCCAAGGAGTACCAGGATGATCACAGCCGCGCCGGTGATGGGCCAGGGCAATGCGCGCCTCGACCACTTTGCAGCTTGAGCGGGCTCAACTTTTACTGATTTGCTTGACAGTGTTGAACGTCGCAATTCGATGGATGTATCTTCAATTGTGATGGCAATATCACCGACATCGCGCAGACGACGTCGAGGCTCCTTCTCCAAACATCGACGCAATAGAGCCACGATATTAGCCGGCGTGCTCTCGGGCAGCGTCTGCCAGTTGGGCTCATGTTCGAGAATTGCAGCCAGTGTATCGGAAATCGTCTCGCCTTTGAAGGGAACATTAGCTGTCAGCATTTCATACAATACACATCCGAACGCCCAGATATCGCTTCGCTTGTCTGTTGGCTTACCACGTGTCTGCTCAGGACTCATATACGCCGGTGTACCAATCACCCGGTCGGGCTCGGTGATAGTGGTTTGCTGGTCATTTGATTCACCACCAACTACTTTAGCCAGGCCAAAGTCAAGGACCTTCACCTTTCCTTCTTCTGTAATCTTAATATTGCCGGGTTTTAAGTCGCGGTGGATAACATCATGCTCATGTGCTGCTGCTACTGCCTCAGCTATCTGCAAGGCTATTGTTAATGCCTCCTCCAATTTGAGTGGTTTCTTCGCTATTCGCTCAGTTAATGTTTGACCGGGAACGTACTCCAGGACTAGGTAGACCGAGCCCTCGGCATCCTCAAGTTTGTCGTGGATAACGGCGATGTTTGGATGATTCAATGATGCTAAAACTCGTGCCTCGCGAGTAAAACGAGACAGGGCCTTGGGATTATCCTTTACTTCAGGTGGCAGACTTTTAATTGCGACTGATCGGTCGAGCTTGGTATCGTGGGCTAAGTACACTACTCCAGCGCCACCGCGGCCAAGTTCCTGCTCAATACGAAAAGAACCAATCTGACTACCAGGTCCTGGTGTTGAACCGTCAAAAGACCGCGTCGGACCAATCCCTTGACCGTTAGGCTCCTTATTATTTTCCACATTAGGCTTTCTCATTAAGAATCCTAACAATCACTTCGATAGTCAAATATCTTTAAATAATCTGTACCCAGTAAATGCGTCATTTTTTCTTTCTCGTCGGTACGAGTCGTTTCAATTCCTCAAACCAATTTGTTACGACATTCAGTCTTGTAACTGGTGCCGGTTGTTCACCGACCTGCTTGATCATGAGGAAACGCTTGCCGTCTTTGGAAATATCGTAGTTGCGATACCCGGGGAACCTCGCCTGCATGTACACATCGTCAAACAGAGCCTTCCTCTGGAATTTGAACTGCGGCTCGGTTTGTATCTGGGCCTTGATAAGTTGCTTGCCG
Source organism: Deltaproteobacteria bacterium (assembly GCA_020353215.1). Classification (GTDB taxonomy): domain Bacteria; phylum Desulfobacterota; class Syntrophobacteria; order BM002; family BM002. The sequence continues at coordinate 4,237,060 of CP070692.1, read as the reverse complement.
TCGCGATAGAAAAGCTCCAGCTTTTGTTTGTCTGGTCCCCATACCGCCTCGAAACCAGCCCCGATCTTCTCGGTTCGGGGTGTGGAAAACTCTCGTACGAATACTTCGTGTTGTCCCATCTCATCCGACGTGTAGGCAATCCACTTACCGTCAGGAGAAAACTCAGCGCCGCTTTCACTATATTGTGGTGTATTCGTCCATTTTGTGATCTTCTTGGTTTCAATATCAAGCAGCCAGATGTCGGAAGTCTGGTCCAGACTCGTTTCAAGCACGTAGTGAACTTTAAATGCAAGGTACTTACCGTCCGGCGAGAATGATGAGGCCTCCGTCGCGTTTGGGTCCTTATAGATTAGCTCAGGTGTACCGCCATTGTTCCACAGGCGCCAGTAGAGATCTGGCGGCGAATCAGCATCCAGACTAGAGAAGACTACGTGATTGCCATCAGGCTGCGGTTCCCAGATTGCACAAAACTGCCATCCTTTCATGACAGCCAGCGGCAGAGAATACCCGGTCCCGAACTTGTAGAGTAACAAATTCGTCTCGTACGCAGGAGTGACAGCTATCCAATTCTCATCTGGAGAGAGTCGCGGCTGGCACCATTCGTCGTAGTACCTTCGTGAGTCTGGGAGGGGCGTTGCCGTCGATTCTCCAAGATCGACCCAGACCAGCTCCCCCTCGAGAAGTCCGAAAGGAGTGGGTCCGTGAGCATAGACTAGGGTACCCTCATCGCGAGAAAATGCGAATTGGGCACTACCGTATGCGGTCACGCCAAGATCTTCCATCAGGATCTCGGCCTCTCCGCAGATGGCTTCTGGGCCTGGACTGTCGATATCGAATCGCACTGCCTGTAAAGATCCATCACGGAGAAAGACGATATGACCAGTTGGCACATAGCGGGCAAAGCTACTGTCGGGTAGTAGCTCCTGCGGCTTGTCGATGCCACTCCACTTGATCATTGTTCGGTAATCTGTGAAACTATCC
>CP070692.1:4232936-4235979 GCA_020353215.1 Deltaproteobacteria bacterium | reverse complement strand
CTATTTGCCGGACATGAAATACATGGATGCCAATAAGGCAGCGACGTATTCGGCCGGGGCCTCAGACTACCCGGAAGTGACCAAGAAAGCCATCGTCGAAATGAACCGTCAAGTGGGAGAGCATAGGGTTGACCACAGGGGAATTGCTGGCCGAGGGCTAATGATCAGGCACTTGGTCATGCCCAACCGTGTGGCCGGGACGAAGGAGTTTGTCAAATGGGTCGTGCAGAGCTTGCCGAAATCCACTTACGTGAACATCATGCATCAATACTATGTGGCCTATAAAGCCTTTGATTACGCCGAGATCGGTCGCGGGATTTCGGCGGCAGAATACCTTGAAGCAATGGGCTGGGCAGAAGAATTTGGCTTAACGAATCTTGACCCTAGATCTCTTGCGGTCAGGGACTTCTATACTAGAAAGGAAATAAAGACGCGTCCATAGAACCATCAGCATCAGTGTCGCTCCTCACAAGCGTTACCATCCATTGTCCCATCCGACATCTGAGCCCCAGTGCCCGGACAAGTCAGACCGAACCAATAACGACCCTATCTCCCATATTGCTCCTGAAGTGGGAAAAGAATAACATAAAAAGACAGAACGATCTGCAGTGGAAATACGCAACGTACGGCATGAGACTATACTCCCCGTTGCACCAAGGAGGCATTTAAGTGGCCACAAAGAATCAACTCTATTGTAACTACACTGTCGGAGTCATCTCGGACACCCACGGTCTCTTGAGGCGTGAGGCAGCAAAAGCTCTCGAAGGTACGGACCTGATTATTCATGCAGGGGACATTGGTAAACCGGAGGTTCTCGAGGCTTTGAGAGCGATTGCTGCGGTTTCTGCTGTTCGAGGAAATATGGACGTGGGCGTATGGACCGGTGGACTTCCCGAGACAGAAGTGGTGGAGATTGGAGAGGTCTTGCTTTACGTACTGCACGATGCCAGCAATATGGATCTGGATCCCGGCGCAGCTGGATTCAGCGCAGTCATCAGTGGTCACACGCATAGGGCCTCCATAGATTGGCGAGGTGGGGTTCTCTACTTGAATCCGGGCACGGCCGGGCCGTTCAGTTCACCGGTGTCGGTTGCCGTGCTCCACCTCAGCGGCAAATCTCTGCAGGCGAAAGTGATCGAGCTGGAGCCATAACTGATGTCCGTGGCCAGCATCTTACCGACTAAATGAACCTTCGCACGACAATGCTCTGAGGGAAGATAGAGTGCATTGCCAGCCCGCATATTTCATGAATTGGAGTAGCGAGACTGTGGAGATGACCGTTCCACCGGGCAATCGTCCCTCGGTACCGCGGGACTGGACTCGAGACGTACTTGAACAGTACGTCGCAGGGTGTGAGTCCTGAGGACGGACGGAAGGACGGCCATCTCCGCGGTCGGAGTCACGCCGGGGCGTGATGAAATATCCGGACTAGCGCAAGATGTGAGCAGGCGGGACTCGAGCCAGAGCACGCCAGCTGTTGTCTTCCACCCTTTGAGGCGTCTCGCTGCTTATTGCGCTGATGAGCGAAATGGAACATGCGTAGTCAGGTCCTCTGGTTCTATGAACAACTGTACACCAAACTGGCCTGGAGCTATGGCCCAGTAACCCGGCTTGCAAGTGGTGGTCTCTGGTACCAGTGGACTTTCGTGGCTGAGCGCTACCTGGCGGGACCCCCTGTACTCGACGTGGGGTGTGGGCTTGGAAAGTTAGTGGGGCGACTTTTTGGGCGAGGCTATCAAGTAACGGGAGTGGACCGTTCGCCGCAGATGATCCGAGCTGCAAAGAAGCGATTGCAGCAGGCCGGTCTTCATGTGCCACTCATCCGAGCCGAGGGTAAGAAGTTACCTTTCACAGACGCCAGTTTTGGCACTCTAATTACCACTTTTCCAGCCTCGTTTGCCTATGATTCCAGCGTACAGGGTGAGTTTGCCCGCGTGCTCCACTCTGGTGGTCGCTGGGTGTGGGTAGACGCCCCCTTCGCCCACCGAAGGACTTTACGCATGGTCATGTTCGCCATGCTGAGCTATGGGGCTGGTTTGCAGAGTTCGGTGTTCCGCCCGACGAACAAGCGTCCCCTCTCTTCGATCCTGAAAACCAAGAGCCTAACCGGGCGCGAGCTTGCCTGGCACCCACGCCTTGACCCTGCGCTGTTTTTTGATGTTACGATCGAGCAGGTCCCCGTGGGCGAAACCTTTGTGCACGTCGCGGTTTTGGAGAAACGAGGCCGGAACATAACCTGAGTGCTGCTTCTCCACATCATTTCTTCCATGCCGCCAGCGACATGCAGAGCCAGCCGACGATGAATCCCAGCCCGCCCAAAGGCGTGATCGCCCCGAACCAGCGGACTCCGGTAAGGGCGAGCAAATACAGGCTGCCTGAAAACAGAGCCACCCCGATCACGAACGACCAACCTGCGGTGGTCAAGACTCTAGAGGCAGGCCAGCGTGCCAGTGCCGCGGCAACAGCCAGTAGCGCCAGGGCGTGATACATCTGGTAGCGCACCCCGGTTTCAAAGACCTCAAGAAGCTCCGACTCTATTCTGGCTTTGAGCGCGTGAGTTCCGAAGGCGCCCAGGACAACGGCAAGCCCTCCTTCAAGGCTCGCTAGGACAAAGAAAAGTCTCTCCATCGGAACCTCCTCTCTTACTCTTATCTAATCAGGTACTCCCTTGGTTCAGAGATCTGGTGCTGGCTTAGTTCTTACTTTAATGGTTCTTCGGGAATTTGCCCAGTGCATACGGAAGGGTTGAACACGGCGAGGGTGGTCTAATAGCCCGGATGTTTCATGAATTGGAGTGGCGAGACCATGGAGAGGGTTTGCCACCGTCCAATCGTACCGCGGGATTGGACCCGAACCGTACCTGAATGGTACGTCGCAGGGTTCCAAACCCGAGGACGCTCGGAAAGAAGGATTTTGCGGATCGAGGGGAAGCTGCGAAACAACGTGCATCTGAGGGACCTCTATTTCACTATCTCAGCCCAGCAAGGGCCAGCAGAGAAATTTGATGCTTTCTCAGACAAAACCCTGCCATCAATGATGCGAA
>CP070692.1:4229787-4232836 GCA_020353215.1 Deltaproteobacteria bacterium | reverse complement strand
AGCATCAAGGATTACATGGAGGCTTTCCATACCTCCCAAGAGGCCAGGCAGGCCCACGATGGTAATATGTCGGCGGCTGCCACGGCTGTCTGTCACAGCATAGAATTGGCCAACCGTGTTGTGTATCAGCTGTCTCAAGATCAGGGGCAGTACAAGGGTATGGGGTCCACTGCAGCGGTCTCCTATCTGAACGGGGACACGCTGATAACTGCCAATGTAGGCGATAGCCGGATTTACCTGATCCGAAAAGGGACTATGGAGCAGCTCAGCCGGGATCACACACTGCTCGCAGAACAGATGCGAAAGAATCCCAACTGGGATCCGAACCTTTCTTCTATGCCCATCAAGCACATCTTGGTGCGAGCTGTGGGAATCCAAGAGGACGTTCAGGCGGATGTCTATGAAATGCAACCCTTGCCGGGTGATCTATTCCTGATGTGCAGTGACGGCCTCACCGACATGCTCTCGGACGAAGAGATTCACAAGCTGGTGGTCGAGGGGGGAGCGCTCGATGAGATTTGTAACAAGTTAGTGCAGATGGCGAACGAGAGAGGGGGGCTGGACAATGTCACTGTGCTCCTCTTTTTCCTACGAAAAGAGGAGAAGGGGTTTGTCAAAAGGCTGTTCGGATCTTGGTAACTCTGCCGTGTAGAGAGCAGCCACCGGCAGAGATAGGGTGACAACATGGCTCAACTGACGCTGAAATTCAAGGAAATGGTGTTGAAGGAATTCTCGCTCGACGGGGGCAGCAAAACTATCGGCAGGGAACTCGGCAACGATATTGTGGTGGAAAATCTTTTGGTTTCCGGGTATCACGCCCGCGTCGATGAAGCTGGAAACGATTACATTCTCACTGATCTTCAGAGTAAGAACGGCACGTTTGTAAACAGCGAGCGGGTTACCAGTGCCAAGTTGAAGCACGGAGATCAAATTCTCATCGGCAAACACCTCCTTGTATTCGGCCTCGACGTCGCCGAAGGTACCGAGGAGAAAAACCTTGCTGAGCCCACCATGTTCATTGAGGTGGCCCAAGGAGGTCCCGAGGCGGCAACCCCCAAGCCCGATGCTGCACACGAGACAAGCTCCAATTCCTCTTTCGAGCGGACTGCTGTTCTCTCTCTCATTACCGGGAATTCTGAGGAGTATAAGATCAACAAGAAGCTGATTAAACTAGGCAAGGGCCACGAGGCGGACATCCATATTGGCGGACTTCTCACGCCCAAAGTGGCGGCAACGATTAGCACCCGGCCTACCGGCTATCACTTAACGCCTGTGGGAAGGACTAAAGTCAAGGTAAATGGAACTCAGATCCAAGGGAGTTATCGCCTCAAAGAATTCGACACCGTTGAGGTCGGCCCTTTATGTATGCAGTTTTACTATAAGAGTTGACTTTGTGGGATCGCTTCAACCAGCGATGGTTGTGAGCATGTTTCGGATTTCCATATTCGTAGATCGGATTTTACGAGGACAAATTGGTGACAAGTAAGCTGGATTCGTGGACTTTGGGTGTAAGTAATACAAAGGGGTACTAGAGGCAAGCGATGTCCTTCAATGGCGATGTCAAGACTTTCCCTCTGCCGGCTGTCGTCCGGATGATTCATACTGAGGGAAAAACGGGACAACTCAAGGTAACCGGTGGAAATCGCCGCTGTTGTATTTATTTCAAGAAGGGGAAGATTGTTTTTGCCAGCGGAAACGCAGATAAGGGACTGCGGTTGGGTGAGCTTCTCATGGCGAACAATCTCATCAGTAAAACCAAGCTTGATGAGATGCTCACCGTGGCACAAACGATGGACAAGCGCTTGGGTGTGATTCTGGTTGAAAACGGCTACCTCTCTCCTCAAAACCTTATCCGCATTCTCGTATACCAGTTCAAAGAAGTTATTACAAAGGCGATGGCGTGGAATGAGGCAAAGTTTACCTTTGTGGATGGCCTTGACGGCTACGTCGAGGATGTACGTCTAGAAATAGATCCCGTTCGGATCGTGGCCGGGGCAGAGCAATGGAAGGGCTACCGGAAACTTGTCCCCAACGACCACACAGTTTTCCAGATCAAGCCGGGTTCTCTGGGATCCAAATCCATATATAGCGCGGCGGAACTGCGAATCCTATTGCTCCTGAACGGCAAGCGGAGTGTAGACCAGCTTATCAAAGAAACAGGTTACTCGCGTCTGGCCGTGTACCGTACTCTCGCCCAACTTGCTTCTCACGGGGCCATTTTCAACAAAGACTCATCCGTGAAGGCGTCCGCGACATCCAAACAGGCCGAGGCAACAATGATCATCAAGCTGTATCAAAGTGTGTTGCAGCTGATTATCGACGACCTGGCTGCAGAACTTGGCAACAAAAAGGCCACTGTCTCATTTGAAAGCAGCCTGCGGCAATCGACCTATTATGGAGTTTTCCTGAAGGGCTTCCGGCCGGACCAGAGTGTGGAAGACAACGTCGGCCAGCTTAAAGCTCACCTTGAACGAAAGGGGGGTGCGGTTTCAGACGAGGCCTTGATCAGGGGCTTCAACCAAGTGGTTGCGGGTCTTCTCCGGGAGCAATCTCAGTTTTTGGGTTCAAGGGCCACCAGTAGCACCCTTAAACGGGTCATAGCAGCTCTGGCAGGGGCCTCCGATACCCAGCGATCTTTGGCCCAGTCGCTGATTCGGCATCTCTCTCAGTATGAAAGCGGCAAATTCCCCCGCGGTGCTGACAACCAGACCGGCGGTAAGATCCCCAGGACTAGCGTGACAAGTGAAGACAGCTCAGCATCTGTCAACCTGGACAAGTTGAGCGGGAGAGCGGTTGTCTCCTTCTTTAATGACATGCTCCAGGTGGTTACGGCCGATCTGGAGAGAGAGCTAGGAACCAAGGCTATTCATCTTTTTCAGGGAGTAATCAAGCGGTCCAGAGCACAGGAGCCATTTCGGTCCCTGTTCGACCAGGAGAGTTTGTCAGATTCTCATGCTTCGCGCACTCGGGAGCAAATCGAGACGAGCGAGATCAACTTGGGCAAGACGGAACTCGTTCTTTCTTTCCAGGAGGTGCTTATGGCGCTTCT
>CP070692.1:4226635-4229687 GCA_020353215.1 Deltaproteobacteria bacterium | reverse complement strand
GACGATCGCGCTGACCCTGAAGGTGATGTACAGGACACGCACATTTGCCCGAACCTGGAAAAACTCCAGGTAATTTCGGATCCCACCGTCCTCCAGCGAATCCAGTATCAGCTTCACGAGAGGGTACGCCACAAACAGGCCAAGCGCAACTAATAGCGGAAGCACGAGTATTAATCCAACCCATACAGGTGGCTTCACATTCCATCGCCAACGGAACACCTGCGGCAAGCGAACACGTTTGCCGCCTTCTATAGCCATACTTTGACCTCTTATGATATGAGCTCGATCCAGGGATCGAACCTAGGGTCGGTCATTTTATCGGTGAGAAGTCCACTGGGTTGAGAAGCCAACCCAGGTTTGCCCGCATCCCCATAAACTCCATTTCCGCGTCCATTTTTACGTACTCGGGATCTGAGTAAAGAGCGTTGTAGGTCTCAAGGTCTCCGTAGTCGATTAGGAAGATAACCTGGTTACTCTTGACGCCAAATCCTCCTCGCCAGCAGCCCAAGAGTCGAACACCGTGCTTCTGATAGAGAGGAAGGACATGCTTCTCTACCTTTTCCAAGTACTCGAACACCCGTTCCGGTTTCACATCATTGAGCCATAAGCATACAAAACCTGGTCCCTGTTCTCCTACCGATCGCGACAGTCCAAGGCGAACTGCACTGTCAGCCTGCTCGCTCTTAGTCATGGTGATCCCTTTCTCCAAGAATGACTCAACCTGTCGGTTTCGACCCAATCACCAACAGGATTACGTGCATCTTGACCCCGCGAGACTTTGCCTCAACCCCTTTAGAGAGCTTAATAAGACAAAGTCTCGCGAGGCCTGCTATACTAGTACAAGAATGCGTCCTACCCGCCTCCGGCAAGGAAATTCTTCCAGCGGTCCTGGACCTCATCTATGTTCTCAAGCCACCAGCTTACATCAACGGGCACGGCCTTTTCAAAGTTTGCCGGATACTCTGGGAGCATCTCGGCTGCACTCTGCGATAGATGCTTTGGAATGTCAGGATGGGAGAGACCATAGGAGAGGGTTTCGGCCCAAGCCGCTTGAGCGTCAGGATGTGTGGCGTACCATTCGATGTAAGCCAGAGCCGCCTCGCGGTTGGGGCCATTGTTCACTAGTACAGTATATGCAGGCGTGTAAACGTTACCTTCCCAGCTCACTTGGAGAGGGAACCCCTCCTCCATGAGAGTCTTGGCACGACCATTCCAAATCGTGCCTATGACAACTTCGCGATCACGAAAGACCTGTTGAGACTGGTCGCCAGAGGTCCACCAGACTCGTATGTGTGGCTTGATTTCCTCCAGTTTGGCGAAGGCTCTATCAATATCGATCGGGTAGATCTCGTCTCTAGGCACTCCATCAGCCTGCAAGGCCCAAATCATCGCCTCATGTGGACCTTCTTGTAGAGAGCGAGGTCCGGGGAAGTTTTCAACATCCCAGAACTCAGCAGGGGTGGTCGGGCACGCGACCGCCTCCTCCGGGTTACAACCGATTATATCTGAAATGCTGGATTGCAGGATGCCAAAATCAAGTACGGCTCCTGGCACTGAGATCTCCTCTAGCTTTGCCTTCAGATCCGAAGGAAGCTCGCCGAGTAGATCATTCTCCCAAAGGAAAAATGCGGTTGAAGCATCGAGTGAATCGATTACATCCCATTCGACTCTATTTGCCTGCGATTGGCTTTGCAGCTGAGCGGCATGTTCACCTGGCGCATCGATGACTACAACCTCGACACCGGTTTCCTCTGAAAAGGGGTCAGCGAAATTCTTGACCGTTGTCTCAGTGAAAATGCCCCCCCAGCTCGTCATAACCATCTTGCCCCCCAAGGCCGCAGTCTCAGGAGTTTGTGTAGCTTCTTCGTCTCCGGAGCCGCACTGTGCGAGAACAAGAGCCACGATAATCAACAAGGGTGTTAGTAGAAGATGCTTTTTCATTTTTTTCCTCCTTACGCATGATAAGTTTTTGGCGTCGCTGGTATCCCAGCAAACGCACCCTCACGAATCTTGATTCCGCTTCACACGTCGTTCAGTAACTTCTCATGAATCTGTATTCCCCGCTCAGACAAAGCATCGAAGAAAGGCTCTTCCGACAGAAGGGATTCTGGAGGCCCAACACCATAATCACACTGCTGCCCTTCCATCAGCAGCTGTACGCCCACCGCCAGTGGCAACGCAACGTTTCGACTATAGGCTCCTGGAATACCCCATTCACCCATTCCTGGATGGGTAGTCCAGAAAACCTGTTTGACTCGTTTGCCAGATGCGTGACCTGTTATCTCTACAACGAGGCCGTACGCCCATATATCTTGTTCATTCCCTTCGGGTACGTTGAGCAGGTATTGTGTCAGGAGTTCACGAGGGCTGATTTGGGCGCCATTGATGGAAATGGCCTCGGTCCTATAGAAACCGTATTGCAGAATCGACCTAAGAAAGAGCATGACCCTTGGAGGGAAACACCCCCGTGTGAACACCCGCGGAACTCCAAGAGTGCGGGGGAAGGTCCGTGTCTCGCCATGAGGCACAAAATAGACCTTTTGGGTGCCAATGGGTTCTGGGAAATCTACTGCACGCTCACCTGAAAATGGGGGCACACTGTGAAACCGTCCATTCTCATAGTACGCTCTCTCCTTGACCTCAGGATCGAACTCCCACAGGGTTGTGTGGATGAGCGCCGGTGATAAACCAAAGCTGCGAAAAGCAGCAAAGTTCACGTCAATCTGGTCTACCTTATCCAGTCGATTGGTGCCGCGACGAGCTAGCATGTTAGTAATCCCAGGCGTCGCACCGCAGCCAGCAAGGTAAGTTACTCTTGCCCTTCGCGCAGCCCCATCTAGACTCTCAAGGTCGGGCGTAGGGCTCCCCAGATCGGCGACGTTAGCACCCGTCTCTATGGCTGCCCTTAGCACATTGACTGCAAAGGCCTTGGGTAGACCGTTCAGTACCACATCATGCCCACGCAAGAGCTCAACTAGCGCGAGTTGGTCGAAGGCGTTGATCTCAACAACTCGGTTATTGGGGATTTGAAGTTCCCTCGCAAGTTCCTGCA
>CP070692.1:4223481-4226535 GCA_020353215.1 Deltaproteobacteria bacterium | reverse complement strand
TATCGAGGGACATTTGGCTATGAAACTGGTGGATGAGCTTGGGCTTTCTTTGGCGGAGACCGCCCGACAATTGGCCCTATCCACTTCTGCAGTTGCGCAGATATTGAGAAGAAATAAATAAGTCCCTCTTGTAAAGAACGTCCCGGCTTTTCCGGTCAAGTTCTGCTGGGCGAAGCGAGACCTGTCGATCGTCAACGGACCCTGAGCCTCTGGGAAGTGAGCATCACCCAGGGGAAACAGCTCATTGCCGTGGCTCAAGCCTTGACCTACAGTCAGCCTCGGCCATCGGCGTAGAGGGATGAGAGAGAATATAGAAGAAGCAAAATCTTGATTCTATAAAGACTCCCATCTCCCCTACGCTGGTTGCCCTTCCGAAAACCCGCAATCCTACTATAATCCGGCTTGGTATTCTGATTGCGCTTGAGGTGTAATAAGCACATCGATCCGTCTATTAATAGCCCGCCCTTCTTGGGTCTTGTTGGACGCCAAGGGCCGCTTGGACCCGTATCCCACTGCAACAATCTTACCCTCTGCTAAGGTCCCATTCGCCACAAAGTACTGTTGTACAGCTTCCGCCCGTTGTTGGGACAGGTGCTCATTCATAGCATCCGAACCGGTACTGTCAGTATGCCCCTCAATGACGAGGTCGGGATCACCAAAGGTACGGATGGCTCGCTGAGTCTTGCTGAGCAGCGAATAGTTGTTGGGCATGATGACGTGCTTGCCTACAGGAAAGTGAATAGCCTTTAGACGAATCACCAGTCTATTGCCCTCTTTGTAGACCTCTGCCTCACCGGGTTCAAAGTAGTCCCGTACTTCAACAAAAAGCTGATTGAAACGTCTTTCTGCTGCCAAACGCTCTTCTATAGCACGCCTTTCTGCCGCTAGCCGCTCCTTTGCGACCTGTTCCTCTCTGGTTCGTCCCTCTAGCGCGGCAATTTGTTCCCTCATGGCCTCCACCTCTGCCGTGTACTTTTTCTTCATGGCCTTAATTTCCGCCTGTTGGGACTTCGTTTTGGCGACCATGTATTGATGATCTTCTTGGAAAGCTTCAATTGAGCGTAGAATGTTATCCACTTGAGTACCTAAGGACTCGTTACGCATATCAGGAGCAGAAATCTTACTGGCGGTCTCATGCAGGATTCCTTCCACCCACAGAATGATGTCCTCGGGTCGCATGGTTCGAATCGTTTTGCTCTGCTCTGCTACCTGACCTAGACGTTCGGCTTGAAACAAAGCCTCGCTGGCCATCACGTGCATCTTTACTTTCTGGTACCGGTGTTTTGAGATGAACTCATCAGCTTCAACCAGCTTTTGTTGGGCAACAGCGTATGTTTTTGGTGCTTTTTTCTTTCCGCCGTCTTCTTCAGCCTGCTTGATTAGCTTGCGAGCCTCGCCAATGGTTTGCTCCTTAATTGCGCGCAATTCCAGCTTACGGAAAATCTCAATAACCTTGGGCTGGTTTTTGTGGGCCCGTTTCACCTTGTTCTTTTCGACCTCTTTGGTGAGTTTGAGAAACTGTTGCTCTGCTTTAGCATAATCCTTCTCGTAATTGGTAGCTCCGGCAGCTCTGGAAAGATTTCGAGCCTTGATCGCCTCAGCCAATACTGTCCTGGCACGTTGGGACGCTTCTTCAGCGAGCCGAAGTTGGACTTGTCCTTCGGAGATTTTGTCCAAAATCTTGGAAGGTTTAGATCCTCGTTTCAGCTTCTTCTTCGCCTCATCGAGCGACACCTCGGCTTTGGAGAATGAGGTCGGCGCCAGGATGTTGAACTGATTTTTTCTGGCGTTGCTGATTTCCAGTTCCAAAGTGTTAATTTGTTTTACTGGATTCTCTGATATGGCCACCGTAAGCGACCCTGCCTCCAAGGTGTTTCCTCCGCATAGACCAAGGAAAATCACTGCGGCGAACACCGCGATGGTTCCTATGTTCTTCTTGATCAACATGGTCACACTCCTTCTCCCCGCTGTGCCAAGTACCCGTTTTGAAGAGTATTATTCAGTCCTCGTGATACAATTAAGTAAAGTGCACTCTTTAAGCTGTCTGTATGGCGGTTCTCATATAATCAAAGATGTTTTGAACGTTTATGATCTTTTCAGCTTCCTCATCTGGGATCTCTAGGTTAAACTCCTCTTCGAGTGCCATGACCAACTCAACAACATCCAGGGAATCTGCACCGAGATCCTCAACTACACTGGCCTGGGGCGTAATGTCCGCCTTCTCGATTCCCAACTGATTCGCTATAATCTCTATGATTCGGCCTCTTAGTTCGGCGTTACCCATGGTGTACTCCTCCTCCTTATATTTCGAAATTTCACGATTTTTCTAAAGTCTAGATGGGACCCCAGCCTATATCCTCCCATAGGGTGTCTGACAGTGTGCAAAAATCGTGCAGAGACCACTCATCAACGGTAAAACAAAAATGATTTTCAAGAGCCTAAGTACACTTCGCCTTAAATACAATGACGTATCGTAGTTGCAATTTCATATTATTCGTGGCATATTTGCTTCCCAAGAAGGGAGGTAGATTGTGCCACGAAAGAGCCCATATGAGATCTCTCTGGACCAGAAGGAAAGAAGCCACCTGGAGGCAATCACTCGGAAATATACGTCACCGTATCGCGACGTCATGCGTGCCAAGGTTGTCCTCCTCGCCGCTGATGGTCTTTCCAACAAAGAGATTGGCGAACGGCTCCATTTGCCCCGTCAGATCGTCTCGAAGTGGCGCAAGCGCTTCTTTGAGCAACGTCTGGCCGGTCTTCAAGAACGGCCACGGCGTGGGCGACCCCGCACTTTTTCCCCCTGAGATTGTTGTGAAAATCAAGGCCTTGGCCTGTCAGTTGCCCAAAGATCTCGGTGTACCTTTTTCTCGTCTTACCCGCGATGAAATCGCCTGGCAGGCGATGGAGCGTGGCATTGTCGCTTCTATCAGCGGCACCACGGTGTGGCGCTGGCTCAAGGCCGATGCCATTCGCCCCTGGTGTTATCGCAGTTGGATTTGGCCCCGAGACCCGGATTTCGAGCAGAAAGCAGGGCGAATTCTGGATTTGTAT
>CP070692.1:4220323-4223381 GCA_020353215.1 Deltaproteobacteria bacterium | reverse complement strand
TTCTCAGAGCTGTCCTGGAGGGGATAACGCGCTCAATCTATAGGGTATCCGAGAGTATTCAGTCTTTGCTCCACGGTCAATGCAATGAAATACGTGTCACCGGGGGGCTCACCTCTTCTCCCCTGTGGCTGCAGATTTCAGCCGATATGTTCGGTGTTCCGATTGCCGTGCCCGAAAGCGCGGAGGGTTCCGCCAGAGGCGCTGCCATGTTGGGACTAATTGCCTTGGGGCTGAGATCCGGTATCGAGGATTTCGCAGATCCAGCCGTAACTCATCGACGCCTACATCCCAGACAAGATATAAATACTCTTTATCAGAAGCAGTATCAAACATTCCAGAAACTCCTCGAATTTACCAGGAGTCTGGAGGAAGATCAGGAGGGATAACCATGATTAGAGGATCTCTAGTTCCAAACATTACCTTTTTCGATGCCGAGGGCAACTTGGATACAAAAAAAACGAAATGGCACATGCGGTGGATGTTTGAAAAAGGTCTTGATGGCCTATTTCTGACTGGATCTTATGGATCCGGTCCCATGATGACCAACGAGGAACGCATCGAGGTATTCAAAGCAGCCAAAGAAGTCGCATCCGATTTTGAGGGCAAGATCTTGCTGCCGCACGTAGGTTGCATTGACACCAAGTCCACCTTGGAGCTGGCCAAGGCTGCGGACGAAATCGGTGTGGATGGCATCGGAGCGGTCCCTCCCTTCTATTACAAACACAGCGAGGAACTGATTATCAATTTTTACCGGGAAATCGTCGAGAGCGTGGACACGCCGGTGTACGCCTATAACAACCCCGGCACCTCTCGCTTCACCTTTAGTCTGGGCACGGTTCACAAGCTGCAAGCGATGGGGCTGGCCGGTATGAAAGATAGCCCCCTGGACGTCGGTTTCGTGAGCACGGTATATTACGATGCTAAGCTCAACCACAAGGACTTTCAAGTCATCTTGGGGACTTCGAAGGGGTGGCTGCCATTCTACTATATGGGAATTCAAGCCGCCATTGCTGGCATGAACAATTGGGCGCCGGAAATCATGACGGTTCTGGTACAATCGACCTTTGCAGGCGATCAAGGACGGTCGGAAAAAGCATACCAGGTTATGATGGATCTCAGCAAGAAGATGCACTTTACCGATAGCACGATTGCTTCCCATATGGGACTGTATGCACGGGGGTTTGACGCTGGCCTCCCCAGGAAGCCAATGGTCCTGCCGCCCTTCGATGACCCCAAGTATAAGGAGATACTCAGCCTTTTGCAGAGGGGCTTCGACGAGCTGGGCATCGAAATGGAAATAGGCGATTGAACAGGAGAATCTGGAGTCGTCAACATGGTGGGTAACAGTTTGGTCGGGATGTCCGCCGAGGATATCGACAAGAACGTACCTATTCCCTACCACTATCAACTGCGCGAGTTGTTGCGGGACGAGATCGCTGTGGGGCGGTGGGAGGTGGGTGAGCGCCTGCCTAGTGAGCGGGAATTGTGCGAAACCTTCAATTTGAGTCGCACAACCGTGCGCGAGGCAATTGACGCGTTGGTCAATGAGGGGTTCTTACGGCGTGAGAAAGGACGTGGCACCTTCGTAGCCGAGCCTAAAATCCTGGAGAGCTTGCTGCAAACCCCAAATGGTTTTACGGATGCGATGTTGGAGCAGGGTTACCAGGTAGTGACCAAAGTACTGCGCATGGAAATCGTATCTGCGCCCCGCATCGCAGCCGAAGAGTTGCGTCTGAAGTCCGGCGAGCCGGTCTTATACATCGACCGTTTGCGCTTCTTACTGAACGAGCCGATCTTACTTGTCACTTCTTGTGTGCCCGAGCGCATATGCCCCGGGCTGGTCAAAGAAGACCTGGTGCACAACTCCCTCTACCATCTGTTGCGAAGCAAATATGACTTGAAGATTGCGCGTGCCAAGCGGTTTATGGAGGCGGTAGCGGCCAATGAACTGGAAGCTACGCTACTCAACATTGAGCCTGGTGCGCCATTGATGCTGATTGAGAGTACAGCCTACTCGGAAGATGGAGTGCCCATCGAGTATTTTAAAGCCCGGCATCGTGGCGACCGTACCCGATTCTTAGTCGAGACTTATAGGCGCGTCATCAAGGACGATAGCCATTCTTGAACCAGTTCAGGAGATAGCAGCTTGGCACAACCATTGCTGATGGGTATTGACATCGGAACCCAGAGTACCCGGGCGGCGCTGCTCGATTTGGACGGGCACGTTGTGGCTAGTGACAGTACGTCGCAAGAGATGCATACTCCCCGTCCGGGCTGGGCTGAGCAGGATCCTCAGATCTGGTGGGACAATGCAGTTGCCAACATAAAGCGGACGATTGACCAAGCTGAGGTTTCACCCCAGCAGATTCTGGGGGTCGGGGTGAGCGGTCAAATGCACGGTACCGTCCCTATTAGCGCCGAGGGTGGGTTGCTTAGCCACGGCGTACAATTGTGGTGCGATAAGCGCAGTGCCGAACTGGTGGATGACTTTAAAGCTAAGCCCGAGGCTGCCAATGCTTATCGAACTGCTGGTAGCCCGCCTGTGGCAAATTGGTTCGGCTTCAAGATCAAGTGGCTCAAGGTGCACCAGCCGGAGATATATCGGCAGGCCTGGAAATTCATATTGCCCAAGGATTTTATCAATTTCAGATTAACCAACTCTGTGGCCACTGACCATTCCGAAGCGTCTGGATCATTTCTAATGGACGTCGGCACGGAGGACTGGTCGGAAGAGCTAGCGCAGCAAGTGGGAGTAGACATAAATAAATTGCCGGAGATTCTTCCTGCTTACGATGTAATCGGCCAAGTGACACCAGAAGCTGCCGCGCTGACAAGCCTCGCTGAAGGAACTCCTGTCGTTACAGGTGGCGGTGATATGCTGTGCATGCTGCTGGCGGCAGGCATAACCCGCCCAGGGCGTGCGTCAGATGTGACGGGAACAGCTTCTATTATGTCAGTATTCACCGACACTCCTGTCTTTGACGAGCGGTTGATGAATCTGCACCACGTTTTGCCAGGCTGGATCCCTTTCGGCATTATTGATTCAGGTGGTGGATCT
>CP070692.1:4217156-4220223 GCA_020353215.1 Deltaproteobacteria bacterium | reverse complement strand
TGTCTGAAAAATAGAGGCCGAAAAACTTACGATATGGTTTTCATACCTTTGACAAGCTCATCTCCCAAACGGGCACCAATAATGGGAAGTAACCTCTAGAAATCTCCGCCCGCCAATATCAGAGATAATGTAAAGAGAGATTGAGAGGGGCCCCTTTTCCGTTGAATTGCTTGACCTGCCCTGATTAGGGTGCCGTATCTTGGAACTTGGTTTGTTGGTGACCTGGGAAGAAACTTGAGAAATCACAGGCTGCCAAAAGTCAAGAACTAGCAAGCGACCTTCAGGCCGTTGCTTGGAGAGGCTGGATGTGATCATTGGAAGAAAGATTCAAGATTTCAAGCCACTAAATTCTGACGATTCTGGCAAAACCCGGTACACCGCGTTGTTGGTTGCCTGGCTGTACCTTTCAGATTGACCAGGAGATGCCCGAACATCCAGCGAGTGGCAGCAATGCACAGGGTTCGTTACCGTTGACACCTCATGTTGTTATTAATACATTGCGCGATTGAGAAGAAGGTTTGTCGCCAGGTCCAGCAAGATGCGATGCCGGTGGTAAACCCTTAGCGTTATCAATCTGACTGTAGGTCTTCACTCTCCTGTCAACTGATTTTGAAGGAGTATTATTGATGCGGGTATTGCCCGAGGAAGTGTGGCACCATTGTGAGATAACAAAGGTCACCGAAACCCTTGAAACAGATCTGGGCAAAGGTCTAACCGAGGAGGCGGTGTTGTCCCGACGCAAGGCCTTTGGGGAAAACACACTCACTCAAAAAACCGGGCAGGGACCGATCCTCCGGTTTTTGCTTCAATTCAACCAGCCACTGGTGATCATTCTATTAGTGGCAACCCTGGTCACCCTCTTTCTACAGGAATGGGTGGAAGCCGGGGTGATTCTCGGGGTTGTCCTGATCAACGCGATTGTCGGCTTTATCCAGGAATCCAAGGCCCTCAAGGCCATCGACGCGCTGGCTCGAGCCATGGTGAGTAGCGCCGTGGTGCAAAGGGAAGGCAGGCGGCAAAAGGTGCCGGCCCAGGATCTGGTGCTGGGGGATATCGTTTTTCTGCAACCGGGCGACAAGGTCCCAGCTGATCTGCGTCTCTTCGGAGTCCGAGAGCTGCGAATCGATGAGAGCACTCTGACCGGGGAGAGCCTTCCTGTTCAAAAGTCAGATGAGGTGCTTCCGGAAGAAACCGGCCTCTCAGACCGGCGAAACATGGCTTACTCCTCCACTTTAGTTACCCATGGTACATGCAAAGGGGTGGTGATTGCCACAGGCGACCACACCGAGATCGGTCGTATTAATGAGATGATTTCTTCAGCCGAAACACTGGCTACCCCCTTGACCCGAAAGATTGAACACTTCAGCAAGACACTGCTTTATGTGATCATTGGCTTGGCGACCGTCACCTTTCTGGTGGGATATTTGCGGGGCCAGGAATGGGTTGAGATGTTCCTGGCCTCGGTGGCCCTTGCCGTAGGTGCCATACCCGAAGGACTGCCGGCAGCCATGACGATTACCCTGGCCATCGGGGTTTCACGCATGGCCAAACGCCACGCCATTATTCGCAAGCTCCCGGCGGTCGAGACCCTGGGAAGCACAACAGTGATCTGTTCGGACAAGACGGGGACTCTCACGCAGAACGAGATGACCGTAACCGAGCTGTGCGCCGGCGGCTTTTGCTACGATGTCTCGGGTGTTGGCTATGCGCCTGTAGGCAACGTGACCCCCAAGGACGGAGGCCCCGATTTGGCCGCTAACCGGGCTTTACTCGAGCTACTCAAAGCCGGTGTCCTATGCAACGATTCCATGGTAAGGCAGATTGGCGAAACCTTTACCGTAGAGGGAGACCCTACAGAGGGGGCCCTCATTACGGGCGCGTCCAAGGCCAATATTGTTATGGAAGTACTGCATGGTGAGATGCCGCGTATAGACAGCCTTCCTTTTGAATCGGCCCGCCAGTACATGGCGACCCTCCACGATATGGGGCCGGGCAAACCCAGGGTTATTTATGTTAAGGGTTCCATCGAGAGCCTGTGCATCGACTGCAGCGCTTTTTTGAACATCTCCGGTCAAGTCGATATAGCCGATGCGCGGAGGATCCATGGCCAGGTGGAAAGTATGGCCGACGAGGGGCTCAGAGTTCTAGCATTTTCTCGCAAAGAGGTGCCGGCTGAAACCACACACATTTCCCACGAGGACCTTCACGAGGGGCTTGTCTTTCTGGGGTTGCAGGGAATGATCGATCCTCCAAGGCCGGAGGCCCTGGAGGCCATCGGGGTTTGCCAAAAAGCAGGCGTTATAGTCAAGATGATCACCGGCGATCATGCGGGCACAGCTGCGGCCATTTCCCGACAGTTGGGGCTGTGTGGCGAAACCTGTTCCATTCACACCCGTGAGGTTCTTACAGGGCATGATCTCTCGCAGCTAGGCGATGAGGCATTGGTGGGTATCGCGGAGAAGACAGCTGTATTTGCACGGGTGTCGCCGGAGCAGAAGCTCCGTCTGGTGGAGGCCCTTCAGAGACGCGATCACGTGGTGGCCATGACGGGTGACGGGGTTAACGATGCACCCGCTCTCAAGCAGGCCAATATCGGCGTTGCAATGGGTATAACTGGCACGGATGTCTCCAAAGAGGCAGCCGACATGGTGCTTACCGACGACAACTTTTCCACCATCAAAGCGGCGGTGGAAGAGGGAAGGGGAGTCTTTGACAATCTTACCAAGTTCATCGCATGGACTCTTCCGACCAACGGTGGCGAGGCCCTGGTCATCCTCTTGGCCATTTTTCTAGGCGTGGCCCTTCCCATCCTCCCCTTGCAGATTCTTTGGATCAACATGACTACCGCCCTGTTTTTAGGGCTGGCCTTGGCCTTCGAGTCGAAGGAGCCGGGCATCATGAGCCGTGCGCCCCGGGATCCCAAGGAGCCGATACTTAATCGTGCTCTCATTCTTAGAATCGTTTTGGTGAGTTTCCTACTACTAGTAGGGGCGTTCGGACTTTTTGAGCTGGAACTTCGCGCTTCGCATAACGAAAACCTGGCCCGGACCATTGCAGTAAATACTTT
>CP070692.1:4213987-4217056 GCA_020353215.1 Deltaproteobacteria bacterium | reverse complement strand
GGGAAAAGTACAAAGCCATGGAAGCCTGTTCGCAGAACTGCATCGCGTGGGGAGACACTCTGAAGGAGCGAGGAAACGGGGAAGAAGATTACCAGCAGTTCATTGAGACACTGACCGGCCTGAACCATCACGTCGAATACCTGCATACCAAGTACATGCTCATCGATCCCCTGTCCGATGATCCCCTTGTCATCACGGGCTCGGCCAATTTCAGCCAAGCGTCGACGATCAAGAACGACGAGAACATGATTATCATTCGCGGCAACACGCGCGTGGCCGACATCTTTCTCGGCGAATTCATGCGGATGTTCAACCACTTCCGTTCCCGAAACAAGTTGAACAGGATGTCAGATGCGGCGTTCAAAGAGGCGGAATATTTGAAGCCGGACGATTCCTGGACGAAGCCCTACTACCAGGAAGGCTCGCAGGAGCAAAACGAGCGGCTGCTATTTGGCTGAGGCAGAAGAAGAACCTATTGACGAGGAGTGACCATGTTTCTGAAGAACATCCGGATCGAAAATCTACGCTGCCTGGTGGATGCCGAGGTTTCCTTCGAGACCGAAGATGGCAAGGTTCGAAAGTGGACCATTCTGGTAGGAGATAACGGTACCGGAAAGAGTACGGTGCTGCAGGCGGTTGCCCTGCTGATGGCTGGAAGTGAAGGCCTGATGGACTTGTTGCATGATCCGGACAAATGGGTCCGCAACGGGGCTGAATCCTGCCGTATCTCGGGTGTGCTGACAGCTGCCCGGGGACAGGAGCGAACCATCGCGCTGACCCTGCGCCGAGGGCAGAGCAAACGGCAACTGCTCCATGAGAACGCCGAGTCGCTCAAACGGCTCGACGACGCGCTCGAGCACACCAACCGCAGTTATCCGACCATCGGCTATGGAGGCTCCCGCCACTCGAGCGAATCGAGTTATGGTGGGATCGATGCGCAGCTTTTCCATCACTTCAGGGCCCAGGCCAGCGCCACATTGTTCGCCGACCATGCCCAGATGATCCCCGTTGAGTTGTGGTTGATGCATCTGCACTCCCGCCGCGCTTCGGCCGGCTTAAAGATCATGCGCCACGCTCTCGAAGGCCTGCTGCCGAACGTTACGTTCGACAAGTTCGACCGTGACCGCCACACCCTGATGTTCAAGACGCCGGAGGGTCTGGTGCCCTTGGGGCAATTGGGCGCAGGCTATCGCAGCGTCATCGGCTTCTGCGGCGATCTGCTCTACCGCATCACGAAAATCTCCGATGATTACAACCGTCCTTTGGAGGCGCGAGGGCTGCTGCTGATCGACGAGCTTGGGCTGCACCTGCACCCTGTATGGCAGAGGACACTGGTGGACTTTCTGACAAACAAACTGCCCAACTTCCAGTTGATCGTTACAACGAACAGCCCTCTTACCGCCCATCAGGCGGGTGAAGGCGAGCTGTATTACCTGCGGCGGGAAGAACCCAGCGGCCCGCCTGTCTTGCATCACTTTGAAGGGGCCCCTAACAAGCTGCTGCTTCATCAGTTGATTCTGAGCCCCGTATTTGGCGTGGAAACCGCCAATTCGCACAGGGTCCAGTGCGACCGCCGCGAATTTCGCAAGCTGCGGTCCAAGTCGAGCAAAACGAGGAAAGACAAGCGACGGATAAAAGTCTTGAAGAAGAACCTTTCGGAAGTGACCGAGTGGGGTGAAATAACCAAGCACGATCGAAAGAGGTCGGCATTGCTGGACAGGATCAAGCAACGGCTCTCGGATAGTTAGCAAGTTGAACAGGGGATTCGACCGATGATCAAATTGACAAGAGAGCGATATGCGCGTGCTATTCCATCGGGATTGCGGGGAAGATCGCGCGTAGAAAAGAACCTGAAGGTTCTCAAGCTCAAGCGTGAGGAAGGAAGCATTCCTAGCAAGTCCTTTAAGTCCACCTTTTGGAAGGCCGCCAAGCAGCAGCTTCGCAAAGAAAGTAACGACAAATGTGCCTACTGCGAAGCCGACACCTCGATCGTCGCTCACGGAGACGTGGAACACTTCCGCCCCAAGAACGTGTACTGGTGGCTGGCCTATTGCTACGACAATTACCTGTATTCCTGCCAGATCTGCAACCAGAGGTTCAAAAGCAACCACTTCCCGATCAGCGGCACGAAACTCAGCGGACCGCTTGTCCGATCCAACTCGACCGACGAGCGTCTGGCCGCGCTCGCCAAAGAGATGACGCCCGATCCGCTTGATACGGAGAACCCGCCAGGATTGAATTCATTCATACAGGCGGCCATCGACGAAGACGCGGACCTGATCGACCCTTACATGGTTGATCCGGAACCGCTGCTGGTCTACGAAGTGGATGACGATCTCAGGGAGGTCAAGGTCAAGATTGCCCCGAGGTCGCTCCATCGCGCTGCCCGCCAAGAGGCCATTGACAAGGTTTACGGTCTCAACCGTGAGGAGCTCAGGAAAGTCCGTTACCAGGACTACGAGATGCTGGAGATGCTTCGACAAGTGCTCGTTCGCTTGGACGATGACGATAAATCGGTAGATGAAGTCAAGACCGCACTGCGGGCCATGTTGGCCGATAACCACCGGTTTGCCGGCATGAGCCGGTATTTCATCAAAAAGAAATGGAAACTCGATGTGACGTCAAATGAGCTGTAATGCTCAGGGAGAAAAGTCATGAATGCCAACCAGAAAGACAAAAGTAAAAGCTTCTATTTTTTTGATTTCGACGACAATATCATGTTCTTGAGCACGCCCATTTTCGTGAAAAACAAAAAGACGAACGAGGTGAAGGAATTGAGCACCTCCGAGTTCGCGAACATTCGCACAGAGCTGGGCCAGATCGAGCCCTGGAAGGCATACGCCGTTTACGACGGGACGTACAGCCACTTCCGCGACATTCCCGAAGACGATCTGCAGCCGGGACAGAAACAGTGGTTTGTGCAGGACGTCGAGGATGCCCTTGCGGAATCTGCCGATAAATGGAAAGCCCCTTCCTGGGACCTGTTTGTCTATGCCTGCAGAAAGGAGCGGCCGCTGGCCATTGTCACGGCACGGGGACACCATCCCGAAACGCTCAAGGCGGGGATTC
>CP070692.1:4210818-4213887 GCA_020353215.1 Deltaproteobacteria bacterium | reverse complement strand
GCAGGGGACCAAGATCTAGCGTCTTCAGGGCCTCTCTCATCTGCTCCCGGTTTCTTGGCCCTGTCAAACAAACATCTACTGCCGGGTGAGATAAAACGAAGCGGTAGCAATCGCTAGCCGATGGCGCCTGCTCTCCGGGTGGCATCTTCCCTTGTTTCAGCAATTGGCCCCATCTGGTTGCTGTATAGGTAGCTACGCCAGGGGTGTTATTTCCTTCCAGATACGGGAAAGCTTCTGATTCTGCTCCACGATGTGCGGCACTGTAACGAATGTGAAAGAGGTCAAATAAACCCTCCTTGGTCAGTTGAGGAAAAAGCTTTCGGTTGTGCCCGGAAATCCCCAGCAATCGGTACATCCCTTTCGATTTCATAGCAAGCGCTCGGTCTAGAATTCTTTGTGGGGGTCGCTTGTTGTACCATCCCAACAGCAAAACATCGGCATAATCCAGCCCCAAACGCTTCAGTGCTTGATGGTAAAAGGTTTCCATTAACCAGGCGGAACGAGAATAGCTCTGGATGACAATGACTAGCTGATCACGTTGTCCTTTACGACAAATATTGTTGATCGCCCTGCGCATCTCACCCTTTCGCATCGATCCCCAGTAAAAAAAATTGCAACCCCGATCGAATGCCTGTTCAAATGCGTCGGTGGGCGCCCCGTAGCTCGCGGCAACCCCTAATCGGCCCACCTTGAGTCCAGTCCGGCCAAGCATCCGTGGTTCATTGAAATCCACACTACCCCCCTAGAGTTCAGAAGCCCCAATCTGACAGGCTGATGCAATTCATCTGCATTGATTAGCGGATAATGAACAGCAGAACAAGGAACCGCAGAGATATATAATGATCACTTCGATATTCAGAATTCCTTGCTCGACATCCTGTGGTTCAAGAAACCCTCTGTTGAAATCTGCGCAAGAACTGAAATGGTGGTGACAACTTGTAGATTGTAGATTTCGGATTGCGAGATGCTGAAGTTTTGACTTGTGCCTCTAATTCCTGGTTGAGTATTTGTCTGTGAGCCCAAGATTACAGGTTGAAGTTTGCGTCAATCTGAAATCTGAAATCCGCAATCTTCTGTGTGGTCTTAGTTAGCCCGGATATTTGACGAATTGGTGTCGCGAGACAGTGAAAACTAGCGTGCCACCGAGCACCCACAGGGCTTTCAATCCAAGACGTACCTGGAAATGCTACCGCGAGTACTGATCCGCCCCGCCTTGTGGTCCCAGGTTAGCCGGCCAGGGAGCTTCAGCAGTACCTCGCTGGGTTCCAAATCCGAGCACGCCCGGAAGGGCGGCCATATCCGCGGTCACGCCAGGGCATGATTCGTGAATTGTCCGGGCTAGGTTACAGCAGGATCGAATTTGCCTGGTGCAATTTTCTTCAGACCAATCTTGCTCCCGCACACTTTCCTGCGTGGAGATATTAGGTTTTTTGAAATCATTTTGCAACTTCTTCTTGTCGCACAATGTAAACCGCTCTCGCCAGCGTCTTGTTCGACCAAGAATGGAGGGGGACGTATCAAAAAAACCCCAAGTGATCTAGCCTAACTGGCCAACACGGCGAAGTAAAGACCCAACCCCGAGCGGGTCGGCTCGATTCGAACCCTGAACGGTGTAGTTTTGTCTTATTGGAACGGTGAAATGTCGAAGATCCCTCTTCGGCGGGGATGAAACCATGGACTCCTGAGGACAAGAGAGGAAGAATATCCAGCTTTGTCAAAGGAGAGGTAAGAGTTAATAATTTCAATAAGGCAAATAAAGGGGTCTAATGGGTGCCCCCTTCAGATAAGCTTCCCGCCCAAGCAATCCACTATGCGAAATTACATATTGGCGCAGCACAGAGCAAGCCAGCCGGTTTTCTGGGTATATGCATGCGTCTCAACTCACAGCTCAACGCTACAATTTCGTGTGAGCCCGACACCTTGACAATGGGACGAAAGTTTATTCTGCACTGTCTTTCGGGATTTCCACCAAGGGTAAACTGCCTTCGTACGAATCCACGAAGTCTTTGAAAATCTGTTGAAGCAGGTTGGAGAGGCTACGCCCTTGTTTTCTTGCGATAGCCTGCAGCCTCACTTTCTTTTGGTAATCGATTCTAATGATGATTTTAGATGTCTTCATAATTCGGTCCAAACCGCTTCATATCTAAGGACCGTGGCTTATCTGCCCTTGAGTCAGTTTATAGCTTTTCCGGAGCAGTTAACCTTGCTTTTAGGGAGAGAATAATACTGTGGAATAGTCATTCCGAAGATCCTTAGCTGCTCTTCCCTAACTCCCCAAGCCCTATTAGGCTAGGCCTCGCTAGGACGATGGAGCTGAGTCCAAGTCAGACGCTCTTCATCCATACCACGCAACTACTCAGCTTTACCGAAGCTAGATTTGGACTTCCAACAGAGCAAACAAAACTCCATTGGGAGTCGGATGGCGGCATTTAAGGTACATCTGTCCCCCTCGATAATTGGAAGACAAGAGATTGGAATTAGATTAGTCGGATAAAGCCCGGATGAAGAGTGAACTGAATATAAGATACATGTATTCGATGAGACTGTCAATATAATATTTTACTAATTGATGTACAAGAACTGTTTGTTTTATTACAATGTAATACATTATCCATCACACTATGAAATTCAATAGAATTGTATAATGTTCACATCTATAATAGTGATAATTTTGTTTATAATATATATTATTTCTTTCTTATTGAGATCCGGCATTGTGAGTTTTATTGATACACATTAGACAGCGATATAAAGAATAAAACTTATGTTATTGGCAATAGATATCAATTAATAGTTATATTATTATGTCTAAGACGTCGCTGTTTAAATAATTTGGATTTACTAATTCTAAGACTAAACAGACAAATACAAAAAATGAAGGTAAAAGATAGGATGTGTACGAACTCTCAGCAGGTAGGGAGAAAATGTAATCTAGCAAGTAATAAACTTACCAGATAAGTCATCTTTAATTACATAAAAAAACAGAGTCATTTTTGACCCTGTCCTTGGTTATCATACTTATTCTCAAAATACTTCCTGAATCCTGCAAAGTCTATAGGCTTAGATCTT
>CP070692.1:4207647-4210718 GCA_020353215.1 Deltaproteobacteria bacterium | reverse complement strand
CTGCGACCACGGATATGGCCGTCCTTCCTGGCGTCCTCGGGTGTCGGCCCCTGCGACGTACCGTTCAGGTACGCCTCGGAACCAATCCCGCGGTACTGCGGGACGGTTGCCAGGTGGCACGAACATCCTCTTCGCGCTCGCTCCGCTCAGTCCCCACCCCCTTGGGGCGGGTCCCCAGTTACGCGGTCTCGCGAAAGCAATTCATGAAATATCCGGGCTAGAGCTGGCGTCTGGCGGGGTCATCGAGTCATTACGCTCCGCAGTCATTCGGTCACTCGGTCGATCCAGTAAGTGATTACTAGTAACGGCAGCGCTGTGATCCAGTAATCCAATGAAACGACGACATAATGGCTCAATGACTATACGTAAAGGCGCAGCCAAATAGCCGTCCATGTTATGAGCTTTCCACCTGTCTGGTTTGCACTATGAAAACAAAAACAGATCTAAGATCGATTCTCCAGCGCATTGACCGACGAGGATACAAGGCCTACAGGGAGATTCAGGGTACCTATCAGTTCGATGACTTCACTCTCTTATTAGATCATGTGCAGGGGGATCCCTTTGCAGAACCCAGTCGGATGCGGGTTCGAGTGGATCAAGCACGGGCTGGGTTCCCTCCAGATACCTACCAAGGCAAGAACAGGGAGATCGGCTTGCGGGACTACCTCACCAGGCAGTTTCACCAGGCCATCCTACAGGTTTGTCCAAGGCAGCGGCGGGGCACCGGCAGGAGCGGGTTAATTCAGATTGATGCGCCTGGTCAGGAAATCCTTCTCCGTACCTCCTGCTTGATAAACGAGCGCTTCGTGGAGGCTCGGTTTAAGGTAGGCCTGCCCGCGGCTGGACGTTCCATTCTTGCCAAGGAAGCCCTGGTAATGTTGTTCCATGAACTTCCGCAGATCGTGGGAATGTCTCTGTTTATGAAGAAGTTGAACCATCGACTGCTTTATGAACACCTGGAAGTCAATGAGGATCAGGACGCACTTCGGCAGATGCTCGAACCGAGCAAGCTGGTGGCCTTTGTCGCCGAGGGGTCGTGCTTGCCACGCATGAGCGGCGTCGATGACCGGCCACTAGAGGAAGCAGCAGTACTTTTCAGAGCACCAGAGTCGCTGCAGTTCACCTTCACCCTGCCTACCAGTGGTGAAGTTACCGGTATGGGCATACCCGAGGGCGTGACTCTTATCATTGGGGGTGGCTATCACGGGAAATCCACTCTCTTGGACGCGCTCCAGCGCTCGGTGTACAATCATATCCCTGGCGACGGCAGAGAGCGATGCGTCACTGTGTCTGACGCAGTGAAAATCAGAGCAGAAGACGGCCGCAATATAGAGACGGTGGACATAAGCCCATTCATAAATAATCTTCCGTACGGAAAGGATACGACTTCATTTTCCACACCTAATGCTTCAGGGAGCACCTCTCAAGCGGCAAACATCATTGAGATGCTTGAAGTAGGCGCAACTGCCCTGTTTATAGATGAGGATACATCAGCCACCAATTTCATGATTCGTGATCGCAGGATGCAGTTAATGGTGGCAAAAGAGAAAGAGCCAATCACGCCGCTGATCGACAAGATCCGACTGCTATGTTCGGAAAGAGGAGTCAGCACTGTATTGGTGGTGGGAGGTTCCGGCGACTATTTCGATGTGGCGGACACGGTGATCGGCATGGAAGAATACGTGCCGAAGGAACTGACCGCTGAAGCCAGAAGAATAGTCACGGAGGTAAAGACACAGAGAAGCAGTGAGGGAGGAGTTTCCTTTGGGGACGTTCGAGATCGCATCCCCATGGCGGCGAGCATTGATGCCAGTCGTGGAAAACGAGAGGTAAAGATCACAACGCAAGGCACCCGGGGGATCGGCTTCGGGACCAACACCATTGACCTAACTGCGCTGGAGCAACTAGTGAGTCCATCTCAGACGCTTGCAGTTGCTAAGTCGCTGGTTTACCTCCGGAACAACTACATGAACGGACTCCGGCCGGTGAGGGAACTGATGGCGATGCTTGAGCGGGATCTTACTGTGCAGGGGTTGGATGTGCTGAGCAAACGGTCCTCGGGAGAGTATGCCCTGCCGCGCAGGCTCGAGGTGGCAGGCGCGCTGAATCGACTGCGGAGTCTGAGGGCGAAATACGCAGAACAGACCGACTGACCAGAACGGTGCTCAGGTTTGGCCAGTTTTTTCAGACTGTCAGACCACGTACTCCGCTGTCTTACATTTTGTGACTTCCCCAACCGTTGTACGTGGGTTATACTAGTTGCTGGATAGGGTTTATATTCTCCCTTCTCCGACCCTATCCCGTAGGAACCTCCCTTCTTGCCCCACCCCTCTCTGTCCGGTTGTAGGGGTGGGGATTTCTTTTTTATTCGGCGGACCGGGACCCACGTGGAAAAATAGGCGGGATCAGATCAGAGCTGTTTCTTGCAGCGATCACAAATATAGACGTCATCGGTTTTGATATTGTCTCGTTTGATTGTTTCTTCGTCAGGGATGTTTTCTCGTTCTTCCTCAGCCAAACAATCTTTACAGATGATCTCTCCCCGAGTAGAATCGATCAGGCCTACTATGTCGTTCAGGTTGGTATCTGCCATTGTTGGCACCCCCTAGCCACGTTACGGGATTGGGATCATATTGAGGCTGTAACTGCCCATGCAAAAGTATTTACCACAATGTCGCATAGAATTGAATACGATGAATCTGATACCGCATGCCTCGTCAAACATGATCAAATCAATAACAACGAACTGAGTTGTCGGATGTGGTATCGAATTAACGCGTTACGTCATTAAGAAACCACTCATGCCCCAGGGTGAAGAGTCTGCAAATAGTGTTTTCTAGATCAACGAAGTGAGGAGAAGCGATCGTGACTCAGAGAATTATGGCCGTTGGATTTGACCTGTTCAACACCCTGATTTCCATGGAAATAATCGCCCTTAAAGATGCGCTGAGCAAACTAACCGTCAGTCTCTGTGAAAACGGCTTGACTGTGGAACATGAACCGTTTGTTGAAGCCCACAGGGAGGCCGTGTTTGCTTTCTTGGAGAAGGCTCGTCAAGATGGCAGGGAGAG
>CP070692.1:4204475-4207547 GCA_020353215.1 Deltaproteobacteria bacterium | reverse complement strand
TAATCAATCGTGGGTAAACCCTCCCCCCCCCGCGGGAGGAACCCATCAAGGTTTGACCTTTGGGGCGGGTCCCCAGTTACGCGGTCTCGCGACAGAAATCCATCAAACCTCCGGGCTAGTGAGAATAAGGGATGGATCGCTCCATAAATTTCTGTGAAATGGCAGATGCGGAGTAGACAATAGAGTCTACTCTGCGTAGCATTGGATAAGAACAGAGAAATTCCTTTGAGGCTGCACATGTCTTACGACAAATCGCGCCAAAAACTGGAGCGACTGTTTTCTTTAGCCGACATTGAGATCGGCGGAAAACGTCCTTGGGATCTTCAGATCCACGACGATAGGTTTTATGAAAGAGTGCTGGCAGAGGGGTCGCTCGGTCTGGGCGAATCCTATATGGATGGATGGTGGGATTGTGGCAGGCTCGACGAGTTTTTTTATAGAATTGTGCGGGACGATTTGGAGAGTAAAGCCAAGCAAAGGCTGCTTATTATCGACGTTCTGAAAGCGAAACTGTTCAATTTTCAGAAGCCGTCACGAGCATTTGAAATCGGGTGGCGCCACTATGATATCGGCAACGATCTGTACGCATGTATGCTTGACAGGCACCTAATTTATAGCTGCGCTTACTGGGAAAATGCGTCCACCCTGGAAGAAGCGCAGGTGGCCAAGCTAGACCTCATCTGTCGTAAGTTGAAGCTACAGCCTGGGATGCGAGTTTTGGACATAGGCTGCGGCTGGGGTGGAACTGCTAGATTTGCCGTTCAACACTATCATGTCCAGGTAGTTGGTATCACTGTCTCTGAGGAACAAGTGAAGTACGCGAATGAGCTGTGTAGAAATCTTCCAATTGAGATTCGCTTGCAGGACTACCGTGATCTGGAAGGCACATTCGACCGTGTTCTTTCTATTGGCATGTTCGAACATGTCGGTTACAAGAACTACGCCAGCTATATGCGAGTGGTCAGAGAACACTTGCGGGACGACGGCCTTTTCCTATTGCAGACAATAGGGAGAAACAGCTCCAGCGTTACGACCGACCGTTGGATAAGTCGTTACATTTTCCCTAATGCCATGTTGCCATCCGCAAAACAGATATGCGCTGCCATCGAAGAGCTGTTTGTCATCGAGGACTGGGAGAGCTTAGGTCCCGACTATGACAAGACTCTCATGAACTGGTATCGGAATTTCCATATGAATTGGGCTTCTCTTAAGGACAGCTACGGAGAGCGATTCTACAGGATGTGGAAATACTATCTCCTGTCGTGCGCTGGATCATTCCGAGCAAGGCAAAATCAGTTATGGCAGATTGTTCTTTCGCCCAAAGGTGTTCAGGGCGGCTATCGGGCGCCGAGGTGAACTGCGCGGCTGTCCTCTAACGTTATAACGGCCTTAAGAGTTAACGATGTCCCCACACTTCCGGGTCAACTATGTCATGGCATTCGGCAACTGCCATCTGAACCTGAATTTCGTTCTGAGTGAGTTGGAAAGCCTGGCGAAGTAACGCGACAAGTGGCAAGCTGGTGGTTCAACGTCCTTCAAATGAGCTAACCTGGACCTAGTCATTGGGGCAGAAGTCCATAGCGCTTCATCTTTCGCCAGAGGGTGGAACGATGGATTCCCAGTTCTTTTGCCGCCGCGGCCGTACTTCCAGAGTGGTGCTCCAAGACCCGGATTATCAGATCCCGCTCGATGTTATCGAGAACCGCCAGATCCTCTTTGTCACGAAGATCGGCGGGACCTCTCGGTTCCTTATCCCGGCGCGTTAAATAAGAAGGAAGATGTCTAGGTTGGATCTCGATTCCTTTGGTTAAGATGGTTGCATGCTCGATGACGTTTTCCAACTCGCGGACGTTGCCCGGAAACTCATAGTTCAAAAGGGTTTTCAGGGCTGTCGGTGAGGCCTTCTTTATCTGCTTGGACTGCTTTAGATTAATGCGCTCAATGAAGTGATCAAGCAGCAGGGGAATGTCCTCACGTCTCTCTCGTAGCGGCGGGATACTGAGCCGGATAACGTTGATGCGAAAGAAAAGGTCCTCGCGAAATTCCCTCCGATGCATCATCTCCATGAGATCTCTGTTGGTGGCCGCAATTATGCGAACGTCCACCTTTTCTGTCTTGGTGCTGCCGAGGGGCTCGTACTCTTTTTGCTCGAGAACACGTAGCAGTTTCACCTGAGTTCCCTTGCTCATGTCACCTATTTCATCCAAGAAAATAGTCCCGCCGTGGGCTTGGCGAAAGCGGCCTGGTTTATCTTTTTTTGCGTCCGTGAAAGCCCCTTTCTTGTAACCAAAAAGCTCGGACTCCAGGAGGGTCTCTGGGAGAGCGGCGCAGTTTACTTTGATGAGGGGCTTATCTTGGCGGCTGCTGAGGTTATGGAGCGCGGTGGCGAAGAGTTCCTTCCCGGTGCCGCTTTCTCCCTCTATGAGTACGGTGGCATCGCTCTGCGCAATGTCCGGCAATATCTGGAAAAGTTTGAGCATCGGTTTTGAACGCCCCAAGATGTCCTGGAATGAGTATTGTCTGTATATCTCTTTATGCAGTTCCTTGATTAGGGAGAGGTCGCGGAAGGTCTCCACCGCTCCCACTACATTCCCACTTTCGTCAGTGACCACCGCAGTTGAGATGCTGATGGGAATCTCCTTGTTGTCGCGGTTGAGAATGTTTACCTCGAGATTGATAATCGTTTCAGCTGTTTCAGCTGTGTGTTTCAACGGGCATGCCTCAAAGCATGTGTTGGCTCTGAAGATCTCGTGGCAGTACTGGCCAATGGCTTCATCCTTCGGAAAACCGGTAATTCTCTCTGCGGCTCTGTTGAAGGAGGTAATCCGTCCCTGTTTATCAACGGTAAACACCCCGTCGGCGATACTGTCCAATATGAGTCGCGTCCAAGAGGGACTGTCCTGTATTGCAGGGCTACCTGTTGTTTGGGTCATGTCACAATCCTATTCGAAATTGGTCACAAGAGTCGTGGAGAAAGTGTTGCGTGTCAATAATCTTGTTGCAAAATTGCAAAAAAGTATAAAAGCTCAGTATCATGGCTAATTATAACTAAGCGGTTGCAATATTGCAACC
>CP070692.1:4201290-4204375 GCA_020353215.1 Deltaproteobacteria bacterium | reverse complement strand
TTTACCCAACTTAGAGGAGAACTCCTATGATTCTCGACTGGTTGAAAGAAGATGTTGTCTTGGGGGACGGAGGAGCCATATTTGAGTTGGAACGTAGGGGGTATGTAAGCGCCGGGCCTTTTACCCCTGAGGTTGTCGTAGAACATCCCGAAGCCCTCAAACAGCTCCAGACTGACTTTGCCAGGGCAGGCGCTCAGGTTCTGCAAGCATTGACCTACTACGCTCATGAAGAGAAGCTGAAAGATATTGGCAAGGTAGACGCCCTGGAAAGGATCAACAGTGATGCCGTACGAATAGCCAACGAGGTTGCTAAGGAATATGGGTGTCTGGTTGCCGGCAATCTGGCTAACACCTGGATCTACGATCCCTCTGATCCGACTTCTCATAAGGAAACGAGACGTCAGTTTGACAAGCAGATCGAGTATCAAATCTCCCACGGTATAGATTTTTTCATAGCGGAAACTTTGGAGTATTTGGGTGAAGCCAGAATTGCCCTCGAGGCGATCAAAGCAACCGAGAAACCGGCTATGATTACACTTGGCTTCAAGTCGCTGGACCGTACCTTAGATAGAGTGGCTTTAGAAGATGCTTTCCAGGAACTTGAAGACTTGGGTGCAGACATCTTAGGCATCAATTGTTTTCGCGACCCTGAGCACATGCTTCCTTTGGCGGTGCGGGTGCGTCGAAAAGTGTCCTGTTTCGTGGGCACTCAACCGGTGGCATATCGCTGCACAGCAGAGAGGCCATATTTCCAGATCCAGAAGTTTCAGGACCATGTTGCCTTTCCTCTTGAGCTTGATCCTTTCGTGCTAACCAGGATTGAGATGGCCAATTACGCTCTGAAGGCCAAAGAAATAGGGCTCAATTACATCGGTGGCTGCTGTGGCACGGCCCCCCATCACCTGCGTGCCATGGCTGAGGCATTGGGACGTTCTGTGCCCAATAGCAAATACTCTCCGCGGCTGGAGTTGCATACGATTATGGGTGATGAAGGTCATCAAAGAGAGAGAGACGAACGCATATTGTGCGAACAAATCTACGACCCGGCGGTGTGCCATTTCCTGTTAGAAGGATCTGAGGAAGGCTAGCCCTCAAGCTCGCACGACTTTCCTCAAGAATTAATCGTTCATATTTGTCAACTGAGATCAAGAGGTCGTTTACCCTGATTTTAAGATGGAAATGCTTTTCTGGTGTCTCTTCTGTGACTCCAAAGCTCACGGTATGGTCACTTCAAGCCCGCCTGTGGCCGGGTGAGGGCACCCCCTCCCTGTTCCCCGTTCCTGGGGAACGAGGCCAACGGCTCCCCCCGCCACAGCCGGGGAAGTGGCACAGACCTTCCGCAGTCACCCAGAAGAGACATCAGAAAAGGCATACGGGACGGCTGCGAAACAACGAGCATCTGAGCAACCTGCCCTCACGATCTCCGCGCCGCCAGTCCATGTATGAAGATTTGGTGCTTTGTTGAACGGAACATTGCCATAAAATGGCGCGAATGGCTCTTTGTGGAGTAGCCTTCCCGTATGCCTGGACCGCTAAGAACAATTTGGGGGAAAGTCCTGGAAAAGTATCCCTTGAAAATCTCTGCGACACCTGTTACATTATTCCAACCTAAGTTCAACACACCTTAGAAAACCTCTCTCCAAACGACCTGGGGCTTGCGCTCTTCTTTTGAGTGCGGCACTTGCCCTATAGGTGCCTGCGTTCTGTAGGTTATTATCTACCAGACGGCCTCTAGCGCCTGTCCCGACCAGATACACAAAAGTTTCTGTCTGAGCGCCGCCAGCCGCAGGTCTACTACTCCATCAACAGATCCGGTGTTCAGCTTACTGCTACATGGCTGCAGAAGCGCTGGCACTTCTTCATTGAATGGTAGAAGAGCAGTATTCTCTTAACTTATTGTAATGATTCTAGGGAATTATAGATATATGGGCAGAACAACAACTTCAATACAGATTCAGCCTACTATCGAGAACGATGAACTCGCCAAGCTTCTCGGCGGCCGGAAGATAAAGAGATTGCCTAAATCAATCAGCAAAAAAGTGCGAACTGCAAGGCACAAACTAAATCGGCTTATCAAGCCAAGCTTGCACTACCGTATTGTGAAGCCCAGCGTAATGGATAACGCTGTGGTTCAGCTTAACGAAGCTGTTGAATTCACAAGCGCTAAGCTAGCCAAAACTTTGAAAAATGCGGAAAAAATCGTGTGTTTTGTCGGTACCATTGGAACTGGTGTGGAAAATGAGACCAACTGGCTCTTGGGCAAACAAAAGCTTGCAGACGCTTACATTCTCGATGCGATGGGTTCGGTGGCAGTTGAGAATATGATTGATCGTTTCCAGGATCTCATGGAAAACAGATTTCGTGCTGAGGACAGGAGTGTTACCTTACGTTTCAGCCCTGGCTACTGTGACTGGCCCGTCACCCAGCAGAAAAGCCTCTTCAACATCTTTGACCCCGAGCAGTTAAACGTTGAACTTCTGGATTCCTGTCTGATGAAACCGAGGAAGTCAATTTCGGGGGTTTTTGGGATAACCCCCCAAGAGTCCGTATCATACAACCCTTGTCGAGACTGCCCAACTCGCAGTTGCGACAGTAGAAGGAACTAGGTCAGGGCTACTGTCCAGCTACCAGCGGACCGGAGACAATACCCGCTTCGCGAATTTGTAGAAGGGAAAAGAGAGCATGAAGGTAAGAAAAGGATTGTCCGGGGGCCAGTACAGGCCTCTCACTGAGGAAGATATTGCAAAGATCCATGAGACCTCCATGAAGGTTTTCTCCGACATCGGTGTCCAAATTAATTTTACCGAGGCAAGAGGCCTCTTTCGCGATGCGGGAGCAGAGGTGGAAGAGTCGTCCCGGGTCGTCAAAGTGCCGCCAGACTTGGTGCAAGAAGTCATTTCCAAGGCACCCTCTATGGTCACTCTTTGCGGTCGGGCGGAAAACGGCGAGCTCGACTGTGAGATTGGTGGTGACAAAGTCTACATGGGTACCGGCGGTACCGCCTTGAATGTTCAGGATCCAGGGAGCAGGGATGCCCGCCGTTCGCAACTGAAAGATGTCATGAATATGGCCCGGCTGGTGGAGG
>CP070692.1:4198090-4201190 GCA_020353215.1 Deltaproteobacteria bacterium | reverse complement strand
GCTTTGGACTATATTTGTAAGTTGTGTTAAGGGCGGTTAGCTCAGGGGTTAGAGCGCTGCGTTGACATCGCAGAGGCCACTGGTTCAAATCCAGTATCGCCCACCATTCGACTCGCGTCCAACCATGAAATCGCTGGTACACCGTGAGTGAGCAAATCGAGTCGAATGCCCTGAGCGGAGCATACGTTAAAACCTTGTACTTGAGATCAACAGTAGCGTGAATCATACGGACCTCTCGCTCTGCACTCGCGGGAGGTTCTATTTTCAGGGTATAGAAGGATAGTAGTGGCAGCTAAGCAAATCGACCAGGCAGAAGGTGAAGAGCGGCTGGGGATACTGCGCCACTCGGCTGCGCACATTATGGCAGAGGCCGTCTCCTCACTATTCCCTGATGTAAAGCTTGGGATCGGCCCGGCAACATCCGAAGGCTTCTACTACGATTTCGACCTGCCGCGCTCGCTGTCTCCTGAAGACCTCATCACAATCGAGTCCGGAATGAATCAGATCGTAGCCTCGGATCCGCCCTTTACTCGTGAGGAGGTCAACAAAGACGCTGCGCGCGAGATGTTTAATTCGCAGCCTTACAAACTTGAGCTGATCGATGAACTGGAAGACGAAACGGCAACGGTCTACCGCCAGGGTTCTTTCGTCGACCTGTGTCTTGGTCCTCATGTAGCGTCCGCCGGGGAGGTCAAAGCCGTCAAACTGCTGAGCATCGCCGGTGCCTACTGGAGGGGAGACGAGAGCCGGCCGATGCTGCAACGTATCTACGGCACTGCCTTTGAGACCGGGGACGAACTTGAGAGCTACCTGAAGAAGCTGGAAGAAGCGGCAAAGCGCGACCACAGGAAGCTGGGTAAATCACTCGACCTGTACAGCATTCACGAGGAGGCAGGGGCCGGATTAATCTACTGGCACCCTAAGGGAGCCATTATTCGCAATATAATAGAGGATTTCTGGAGGCGTGAGCACGCCAAGCGTGACTATGATATGCTCTATATTCCCCATATCGCCAAGGTCGACCTCTGGAAGACCAGCGGACACTGGGAATTCTACCAGGAGAGCATGTACCCGCCTATTGATATCGAAGGGCAAGGATACGTAGTGAAGCCTATGAATTGCCCGGGGCACATTCTCATTTACAAGACACAGCTCCGAAGCTATCGGCAACTACCGTTGCGTTGGGCGGAACTGGGCACAGTTTACCGCTGGGAGCGATCGGGCGTTCTCCATGGCACGACTAGGGTGAGGGGATTTACGCAAGACGATGCCCATATTTTCTGCCGTCCCGACCAGCTGGAGGAAGAGGTGGTCGGTGTTATAGAATTCGCCAGCTTCATGCTTAAGACCTTTGGCTTTGACGACTACGAGGTCATGCTGTCCACACGCCCCGAGAAATATGCAGGCACAGCGGAGGTGTGGGAACAGGCTACGGAAACGCTTAAGAGATCACTCGAGCGCCTTCAGATTAACTATGCCATAGATCCCGGGGAGGGCGTCTTCTATGGCCCCAAGATAGATATATCGCTTAAGGACTCGCTGGGGCGCACATGGCAGGGTCCGACTATTCAGGTGGATTTCAATCTGCCCGAGCGGTTCGACGTTAATTACATCGGGGACGATGGCGCCGAGCACCGTGTTGTCATGATACACCGTACAGTTCTGGGCAGCATGGAGCGTTTCCTGGGGTGTCTTATTGAGCATTATGGCGGTGCGTTTCCTATCTGGCTTGCCCCGGTGCAAGCGGTTGTAATCCCCATAACCGACGCCAATCTCGACTATGCCAGAGAGGTTGCGCTCGAGCTTAAGATTGAAGGCATAAGGGTTGAGGTTGATGACCGCGGCGAGCGAATGAATCTGAAGATACGCGAAGCCCAACTACAGAAGGTACCGTACATGCTGATCATTGGCAACGAGGAGATGACCGGCTCAACGGTCTCGGTCCGGCTTCGTAACGGGCAGAATATAAAGGCTAGGCCTGTTTCCGAGTTCAAATCAATGGTGAAATCAGCCGTAGAATCGCACGAGACCATTTGATTTCTTTCGTGGATTGTGTTATAAGGGAAGCTAGCTCTTTTCTTGGAGGGGAAGTATAGTTAAACATTACACGGCGCGAGAGCGTATAAGCAAACAGTATCGCATCAACGGGATGATCAGGGCCAAAGAGGTCCGCGTGATCGGTGATAACGGTGAACAGCTTGGTGTGATGCCCACCACTGAAGCCATTAAGCTAGCAAGGGAACGCGATGTTGACCTCGTAGAGGTGGCGCCCACCGCTGATCCACCGGTTTGCCGAATGATGGATTATGGAAAGTTCAAGTACGAACAGGCCAAGAAAGAGCGCGAAGCCCACAAGCGACAGGCAACGGTTACACTGAGACAGGTTCGGTTCCGTCCTAAAACCGGCAAGCACGATCTGGAGTTCAAAATACAACAGGTGACCAAGCTTCTGGATAAGGGTAACAAGGTCAAGGTACTTGTGCTCTTCCGCGGGCGCGAAATGTCACACCCCCAACTGGGAAAGGAGCTTCTGGATCACATAGCTACTACTCTAGCGGAAAAGGCAAGTATAGAGAGGCCGACTTCGATGGAAGGACGCTCGATGAACATGATCCTTTCTCCCGCCCCGGTAAAAAAAGTGAAGCAGGAAAAGACGGAAGAGGTTGCAGATGCCTAAGATCAAGACACACAAAGGGGCCAAAGCCCGTTTTCATATAACCGGCAGTGGAAAGATCAGGCGCGTCAAGATCGGTAAAAGCCATTTGCGCCGCAAGAAGCCCAAACGAGTGAAACGGCTGTATGATGAAACGATACCCCTCCATCCCACAGCAAAGCAGCGGATAAGAAGGCTCCTACCCGGAGTCTGAAGTCAATGGGCGCAGTTAAATCCGAGGGGTTCTAATTACTATCACAGGAGGATTCCCTTGCCACGTGCCAGAAGTGGCGTTACAACCCGCCACCGCCACCACAAAGTACTGAAGCTGACAAAGGGCCAAAGGGCCACGAGGCGCTCACTTTACCGGCGAGCCCACGAGTCTATGCTGAGATCACTGGCCTATTCCTACAGTCACCGCAGAGAGCGCAGAGGAGATATGCGCCG
>CP070692.1:4194890-4197990 GCA_020353215.1 Deltaproteobacteria bacterium | reverse complement strand
GTGCACCGTACGGTGCACCCCGCAGGCGTGTTATACACTGCTTGAAACGGTGCTTGGGATGTTATGAGGAACATATGATCAATGTCGGGCTGCTAATACAAAGAAAGAATAAATCATAAGTATGAAGTACAGCGAAGTAAACAAAAGAGTACAGCTCCTATGAAACCATCGCTTGAAGAGTCAATTCCGCTCTGGCATACCCTTTCTTCCGAAGCAGTACTATCGCGCCTGAAATCCACACCCGCCGGGTTGACCGGGGCTGAGGCGGCCCGACGTCTGGCGGAACACGGCGCCAACGAACTGCAAGCCGTCCACCGCATCTCGCCGTGGACGCTTCTTTTTGAGCAGTTCAAGAATGTGCTGATCGTCATTCTTCTCGTTGCGACGGCGTTCTCTACCTTCCTCGGGCATGGAATTGAAGCCATCGCCATCGCCGTCATTGTGTTATTTGCCGTTCTGTTGGGTTTTGGGCAGGAGAATCGTGCCGAACGCGCTATCGAGGCGCTACGCCAAATGGCAGCACCTATGGCGGTTACCCTCCGCGATGGACAGGAGGTCCAAATCCCGGCACGAGATCTGGTATTAGGCGATGTTATCCTGTTACGAACAGGTGACAAAATCCCCGCAGATGTCAGACTGATTGAAGCCATTAATTTGCAGATCGAAGAGGCCGCACTCACAGGCGAGTCTATTCCGGTAGAAAAACACGCCACATCTATTGCTGATGGTGAGTTGGGATTAGGCGACCGCAAGAATATGGCTTACGCCGGCACAACAGCCACCTATGGCCGGGGTCGCGCGGTTGTGGTCTCGACGGGCACGAACACCGAGTTCGGCAAGATTGCCCAGATGCTAAAAACGGTTGAGTCCGGCAAGACTCCATTGCAGGAGAATTTGAACAGAGTCGGTCATACACTGGCACGAGCCGCCTTGGTGGTGGTGGCGATCATTGTTGCCCTGGGACTGTTCCGGGGACAACCCTTCGTTGAGATGTTTATTTTCGGTATTGCGCTTGCGGTTGCCGTTGTCCCAGAAGCATTGCCGGCGGTGGTCACTATTTCACTCGCTATCGGCGTGCAGAAGATGGTCAAGCGCCATGCGCTTATTCGCCGTCTGCCGGTGGTCGAAACGCTCGGCAGCACTTCAGTTATCTGCTCCGACAAGACCGGTACCCTGACGAAAGACGAGATGATGGCCCGCAAAATCTTTGTCGCCGGGCAAATGCTGAACATCTCCGGGGCAGGCTATGAGCCACACGGTCAGTTCTCGCGCGATGGTATCACCGTTGAACCCTCCCAGCCGATGAAACTGCTGCTACGGGCCGCCGCGCTTGCCTCTGACACCCATATCGGCCATAGCGAGTCGGATGACCGCTGGCACGTTAAAGGGGACCCGACGGAGGGTGCGTTAGTGGTAGTTGCCGCTAAAGCCGGATTGAACAAGGCCGACCTTGAGCTGCAATTTCCACGCGTGAACGAAATCCCGTTCACCTCCGAAACCAAACGCATGACCACGCTAAACGACGGGCCGGAAGGTGTGGCAGCCTATTCCAAAGGGGCACCGGAGATCATTCTTGACACATGTATCCGGCAGCTGACAGCAGAGGGGGAGGTGGCGCTTGAGGGTGCAAGTCGAGAAGCGATTCTGAAAACGGCCCGTCAGATGGCAAGTGAGGCGTTGCGCGTTCTGGCGGTGGCCTTCAAACCGTTAGCAACACTGGAAAACGCTGAACAGGAAATGACATTTCTGGGACTGGTGGGCATAATTGACCCGCCGCGTTCCGAGGCGATGGCCGCTATTCAAAAGTGCGAGCAGGCCGGGATTAAGCCGGTGATGATTACCGGTGACCACCGGTTGACCGCGCAAGCGGTGGCCCGCGAACTGGGTTTACTCAAGACGGGTCGCATTGTCACTGGAGCGGAGATGGAGGCAATGAGCGAAACTGAGTTTGATCGCCAGGTGGAAAACATCGAGGTCTATGCCCGCGTTTCTCCGGCGCATAAGTTACGCGTAGTCACGGCCCTGCAAAAGAAAGAACACATCGTCGCCATGACCGGTGACGGGGTGAACGACGCGCCGGCACTCAAGAAGGCCGACATCGGCATCGCCATGGGCATCACCGGCACGGACGTGACCAAAGAGGCTGCCGACATGACACTGACCGACGATAATTTCGCTTCCATTGTGGCTGCGGTGGAAGAGGGACGGGGCGTTTTCGACAACATTAAGAAATACCTGATGTACTTGCTTTCATCCAACATTGGCGAAATCGGCTTGATGGCAGGCGCTACGGTACTTGCCCTGCCTCTGCCTTTGAGCGCCGTTCAGATCCTGTTCGTCAATCTAGCCACTGATGGCTTGCCCGCTTTGGCTTTGGCGGTAGACCCGCCCGAATCCGGCCTCATGCGTCGCAAGCCGCGTGAGCCACGCACCGGCATCTTCACCCGGCCGGTCCTTATCCTCATGGTAGTGGGTGGATTATGGTCAACGGCAGTCAACTTGGGGCTTTTCACCTGGGCGTTAAATTCTGGTCGCAGTCTCAAAGAAGCGATGGCGATGACTTTCGTTTCACTGGTGCTGATTCAGTTCTTTAAGGCGTACAACTTCCGTTCCGACCGCCGCCCGGTGCTGAATCAACCCTTTGCCAACAAATGGCTTAATCTGGCCATTGTGTGGCAACTATTGTTGTTGGTCTTAATCATCTATGTGCCTTTCCTACAAGAGCCATTTGGCACTCTCAACCTCCCACTGGATTATTGGGTGATCACCATCATTTTGGCCTTCACAGTTTCGCCGGTGCTGGAAATAGCCAAGTGGTTAGTAAGGCGCGGATGGTTTGGGAAAATGGGTTAACCACCACCGCTCATTCCGGGAGAGGCTGCGAGGACTGTCAAGCGTGAACCATGAACTTCGAACGGCCCACTAACAAAAAAACCAGGCTCTTTCTCGCATCTGGCGAGAAGATCCGGGCTTGACCTTCAACCAATCACCGTGAACCGTCTTAAAAATGGCGTCCCCAACGAGATTTGAACTCGTGTCGCCGCCGTGAAAGGGCGGTGTCCTAGGCCAGGCTAGACGATGGGGACAAGCTGCGCTAGTT
>CP070692.1:4191677-4194790 GCA_020353215.1 Deltaproteobacteria bacterium | reverse complement strand
GTCGGTCTTGGAACGGAGGGCTCGCAAAGCTGGTCTTTTGAGTAGAATAGAGCTTCGCCAAGCTAAAGCGGACAGGCTTGACGTGGAAGATCTTGCAGGTGAGGTGGATTTTGCTGGCGCTCTTCACTTGGTCCATGAGGTGCCCAATCAGAACTCTTTTTTCACCGAAATCTGGCAGACCCTCAAACCTGGGAGCAAACTTCTCGTCATTGAACCCAGGGGCCATGTTTCCCAGGACCAGTTTGAACGAAGCGTTACTGCCGCGGGAAAGCTTGGGTTTAGGGCGGAGGCTGCGGTCAGAAAAATAGGCGGCAGAAGCGCTGTTTTGACAAAGCCAGACACGCGATGAAACGTGAGAAAGAAGTGATGAGGGACATCCTATGATTTTATGCTTTTCTGAAGGTAGATCAAGAGGATGCCTCGCCAAGTGAGAGAAGATACCTTTGCTGCCCTGCAACACCTCATTGTGAGGCGAAACAAGAAAACGAAGACAAGCCGCTCCGATGATGTTCGAAAACACTCGCTAGACCGTCTCGGAGAAATCGCTTCCGACACGAAAACCGACTGTTTTGCCTAGGCGCTTCTGTCGAATCACGTGCGTGTACTGCGAACGGACCATAGCTTCAAATTGATGAAAAAGAAGAGCATAAAATCATAGACGTCTCGGGTTGCTATACAGTAGCCTTTCGTTAGATTTGAGAATGTATGAAAAGCGATGATAAAACAAAGAGCAAATTATAAGCGAATTGAATGAAATGTGCCAGCAGATTGCTGAATTGGAAGTAGCGGAAGCCCAGCACAAGTGGGCGGTGGAGAAACTGCGGAAGAGCGAGCGCCATTTTGAGTCACTACTCTCTGATATGCATGAGGACATCATGGTCATAGACCAGGACTATCGGATAGCTCACGTCAACAAAGGCCTCCTGGCTACAATTGGGAGTGTGTTCTTCGGGCTTTATTTTGCTCGTTTGGTTGTTGCGCAGCCCTCTCTCAGAATATCTGAGAATAATGCCTATTGACTTAGTTCATAACGCCATATTCGTGAATTGTAACTCATTGACGATTGACGGTTTTATCGAGGAAGGAAAGTCTGCAGGATCAATGAAGATATGACTGTTTGCGGACGCATGCATTATTGTCGTCAAAAGCTGAATTTGTCAGCGTTGTTCCAAGACAACCGATAACCTTCTGAAATACCAGCAATGAAGATTTGGCTGACAAAACCCACCGCGATACTGCCAGGTATCGTTGTCTCAGATGGCGAATCATTGATGACAGAAGGTTTATGAGTAAAGTCAATAGGCATATCTGAGAATTTCTGCTCGGTTCTGCAGACCTATCAGAAACTCCTTAGCCTCAGCCGGGAGCTTCATTAGGTCCATGATCTGCGCAACTCTTGCTTGGGAGAGGTTTTCCATTTTGGCTATCTCGTTCAGACATTCTGCCAAACCCTCATCAAGCATACCCTGCCACTCTATAGCTTTATGGATTATATGCTTGGTCGGATAGTGGCGAAAACGCTGGTCGCCATTCTTGGATTTTTTGTTAACCACCACCTCATATGTTATTGGAATAACTTTATTTGTGGTTCGTAAATCGTATGTGATGAGGAGCCAGAATAGAACAGGGCATGAAGACCCCTTTTCTATTCTGGTTCCTTCAGGTCACGAAAAGAGCCGCCCATTGGATAGCTTTCAAACGGAAGGGTGGTAATAGTCTGAAATGGTGATTATAAAACCCAATGGTTTTTGAGGTTATGTTGCCCGCTAAGCATTTTCACCGCGGAAATACTTTCAGGCTAAATTGAGGGCTTCATATCGCCATCCCCTTCATCCCCTCCCACCAGTCGAAGATCCCGAGATCTTTTCGGGGGGGGAGGGAAATTGATTCTGTCTTCAAATAGTTCCCTCCCTCTTGACGGGGGGCGGGTGAGGGTGGGGTCCAAACCTGGTTGCACGGTGAGGGTGATTACTTCATGGGTGAATACCCCTTATTCATAACCTTGCAGAAAGATATGTTCTTTGCCATGAGCTTATTAAGAATCACTCAATTTAGGTTCAGGATTTGAAATGGAAGTAGTGTTATTCAAGGATGTTCTAGTCATATTCTCTTTGGCCATTGTCGTGCTTCTAGTTTGTCAGCACGTCAACTTGCCCACCGTTGTGGGCTTTCTCTTAACGGGAATTCTCGCCGGGCCTTATGGATTTGAACTCATCAGCGCGATCCATGAAGTGGAAATCCTCGCTGAAATTGGTGTGGTGTTGCTGCTCTTTACCATCGGCGTTGAATTTTCTCTGAAAGAGTTCATGCGCATGAAGAAGTCGGTGGTTTTAGGCGGTTCTCTACAAGTGATAATGACCTTCATGGTGAGCTTTGCTATCTCGATACGATTGGGCCGTCCTTTCAATGAGGCAGTGTTCATAGGATTCTTTATCTCCTTGAGCAGTACCGCCATCATCCTGAAAATTCTGCAGGAAAAGGCCGAGTTTGACAGTCCCCAAGGCCGCATGGCACTCGCTGTTTTGATTTTCCAGGACATCGCTGTTGTCCCCATGATCCTGTTCACACCCTTATTAGGGGGTGAAGGAGTCCATTTAGGAAAAACCCTTGCCTTTTTGGCACTCAAAGGTGTAGGTGTTTTTGCCCTCGTGGCAGCAAGTGCCAGGTGGATCGTGCCGGGACTGCTCTATCAGATCGCCAGGTCCCGAAGCCGAGAGTTGTTTTTGTTGAGCGTCCTGGTCATGTGCTTCGGCATCGCTTGGCTGACTTATCTTGCCGGGCTTTCTCTGGCACTGGGGGCATTTCTGGCCGGCCTGATCATCTCGGAGTCCGAATACGGATACCATGCGCTGGGCAACATCGTGCCGTTTCGAGACGTCTTTACCAGTTTATTTTTCGTCAGCATTGGAATGCTCCTGGACCTTGGCTTTTTAATGAAACATCCAGATCAGGTTGCCCTAATCTCTGCGGCGGTGATCATATTCAAGACTCTCATTGCTACTACTGCCGTACTTTTCCTTGGCTTTCCTCTGCGCACCGCGATCATAGTCGGTCTTACACTGTGTCAGGTGGGAGAATTTTCATTCATTTTGGCCAGAGTCGGTGTTGACTAT
>CP070692.1:4188455-4191577 GCA_020353215.1 Deltaproteobacteria bacterium | reverse complement strand
TGCGACATCATCTTACGCGAGACCCAGCGCCTGGAAAAAATGTTGGACAGAATCCGAAACTATCTCAAGCCCTTGGAAATCAACCATCAGGAGTGTCACGTCAACACCATAGTCGGCGACTGCCTCGACCTGCTGTCCCCGGAAATGGAACGACGAAAGATTCTGTGTCGATTGGATCTGGACCCGACTCTGATGGCTGTATCCGTAGACCCAGATGTGCTGACACAGATTTTCATTAACTTGGTTCGTAATGCTACGGAAGCCATTGACAGGGGAGGAACCCTACTCATTAAAACCTATGAAAGTGATCAAAACCTCCATATTGAGTTCAAAAATCCAATTTCGCGGCTAACAGTCAAAGATCCGGAACTACTCTTCTTGCCATTGGGTAAAGGTGGTCAGAGCATCGGTCTACCGCTTTGTTATCGATTAGTCAAGAAGATGGGCGGTATTCTGTCTTTCGTCCAGGGACAGAACCAGGTAGTGTTTACCGTTTCTTTGCCTAAAGCTATCGGAGCGAGTTCAGATGCAGAAGGAACTGACTCGGCAAACGAGACATACCGATCTCTGTTCCAGAAGCCCGACAAACGGGCACACCTAAGGAAAGAGGTCCGATGGCCCTGTACTCTTCAAGCTGGAGGCAAGTCCATTAAAGGAGCAATCAGAGACATCAGCACTGGCGGCGCCTTCATCTCCTGTCAGACGCCGCTGGGTTTGAATGAGTCCTTTCAAACGGTGATTGAAGCATCCACTGAAGAATTTCTTTCAGTTCAAAGTGAGGTGGTTTGGTCAAATTTCGGCCGTCTGGATACGGAAAACAAACCGTCGGGAATC
Source organism: Deltaproteobacteria bacterium (assembly GCA_020353215.1). Taxonomy (GTDB): domain Bacteria; phylum Desulfobacterota; class Syntrophobacteria; order BM002; family BM002. The sequence continues at coordinate 4,190,743 of CP070692.1, read as the reverse complement.
GGTGTTCGCTTCACAGGGATCTCAAGTCGAGGACGCCAGTTTCTCCATGAGATGATCTCAAGACACTGATAGGGTTAAGTCCCTAGACGAAAGGAAATCCCCTGAATCCTGTATAACTAGATTCTTCCTGGAGTCACAGGGTGATGCATAATGGACATTCTCTTGCACTCACCTGGACCTGTAGACTTGCGCAACAGAACCGAGACATCGCCTAATCTACTGAGATTACTGTTTCAGGTTAATATGTTAGGAGGCTCATCTTCGAATTCTCTTGCTTAACCTTTTCTTCGGCACCAACCTTGCTTAAACTCCTTTGGTCCCCACTTCGGAAGAGGCAACGGGAGTTGATTCTATGGCAAAAAAGCTACACTCGAATATTGCAGACGTCTATGCCAGTCGTGGGACTACTTACTCACATGAAGGCCAGTATGAAAAGGCGATCGCGGATTTCAGCAAAGCTTTGCAGATAGACTCAAAGAACCTTACAGCCTATGTAAATCGTGGGTTTACGTATGCTCAAAAGGGTAGATTTGCCAGGGCGATTGCAGATTTCAACAAGGCGCTGGAGCTTGATCCAAACTTCGCAGAAGGCTACTACAATCGTGGGTCTGCCTACGCCTGCGAAGGCCTCTATGGCAGAGCGATCGCTGATTTCAATCGAGCGCTGGGGATGAAGCCACGTGATGCAAAAGCCTATGTCAATCGCGGTATTGCCTATGGTCATCAGGGCAAATACACTCGGGCGATCGCTGATTTCAACCGGGCCCTGGAGGTAAACCCTGGTGACGCGATCGCCTTCTATGGTCGTGGGTCCGCTTATTCAAATAAGGGGCAGCATGCCAGGGCGATTGCAGATTTCAACAAGGCGCTGGAGATTAATCCCAGCTTTGCAGAGGCCTACTACGAACGTGGGATTACCTACGGGCGCAAAGGCAAATACACTCAGGCGATCGTGGATTTCAGCAGGGCTCTGCAATTAAACCCATGTGATGCAACGGTCTATCTGGACCGAGGGGTTGCTCACGGGTGCCAGGGGCAGCATGTCAAGGCGATTGCAGATTTCAGCAAAGCTTTGAAAATTAATCCGAGCAATGCGTCTGCCTACTATAGTCGGGGGACTGTTCATTCACACCGAGGCAAGTATGCCAGGGCGATTGCAGATTTCAACAGAGCTTTGGAGATCAATCCAGGTGATCCGAGAGTTTACGTCAATCGGGGACACGCCTACTGGCAGCTTGGCTTCGCCGAGAAAGCGACTCAAGACTATTTGGCTGGTGCCCGATTGGGAAATGACACAGCGCTGGATCTCTTGAAATCGAGGGGCATCGTTTGGTGAAGACCTTCAGCCTTTCGGCGCGCTTATTTCTGAATTTTTCTGACCAAAGGGGCACAACAGCATGAAAGATTCTCAGTCTACCCTCCTGCGCATCCTTGCTGCCGAAGACGAGCGAGACATTCTTGACTTGTACGGGGAAATCCTCTCCGCCGCAGTCTCTCCCAATAGATTTGAACTCACTCTTTGTCTACAGGCCGATGAAGCAGTGGAGGCGGTGCGAGAAGCCGTCGAGAAAGAAGACCCCTTCGCCGTTGCTTTTCTTGATGTCCTCATGCCACCTGGTCCGGACGGTGTATGGGCAGCAGAGCAACTTCGCCGGCTGGATCCAAACATAGAAATCGTAATGGTGACCGCATACTCAGATCTGAGCGCTGAAGAAATTGCTCGACGTGTTCCGCCCTATGACAAGCTGCTCTATTTGCGGAAACCCTTCTTCCCGGATGAGATCAAGCACTTTGCCATTGCACTAGGTTCAAAATGGCAGCAGGGAAGGGAGCTCCAAGGGATTCACCACAATTTGGAAGCCCGAGTTCGGGAACGAACCAGCCAGCTGGTGAAAGCAAACGAGCAACTAAAGCTAGAAATCGAAGAGCGCAAGCGCACCGACGAGGCCTTGAGAACAAGCGAAGAGAAGTATCGACTCCTCGTGGAGAACCAAACCGACCTCGTGATCAAACTCGATGCCGAGGGCCGGTTTCAATACGTTAGTCCATCCTTCTGCGACATGTTCGACAAAACCGAGCAGGACCTACTCGGCGACGAGTTCCTGCTTCTGGTATCTCAGCACGACAGAAAAGCGATAGCGAAGACAATGGAGGCTCTGTACCGGCCACCGTATACCTGTTACGTGGAGCAGCGGGTTTTCACCAGGGGTGAGTGGCGGTGGGTGGCATGGGGTCATAAGGCGTTGCTGGGCGCAGACAATAACGCAATGGCCATTGTTGGCGTGGGC
>CP070692.1:4185222-4188355 GCA_020353215.1 Deltaproteobacteria bacterium | reverse complement strand
GGTTGGTCTCCAGCAGCTTATGGCGGGTGCCCGTTGTTTCTCGCTGCCGGCCATTTCCCGAAAAGAGCTGATGTCGCTTACCGAAGAGTGCGCCAAGGTGACCGGTATTCCTTTTCTCACCGAGTGCTACCTGGAAGAGGCCATGGCGGTGCTAAACAGCTAACCCCAACCCGCGACCGTTTTGACGAGACCCGATTACTACTACACGGGTCTCTTTTTTTTATCCCCAAGGGACGGGACCCGGGTTTTCTATTGGTGGGGGTTCCTAATTGATTTTGATCCAGAGCAACCTGGCCACACCGGGGCCGGGATTCCTCCAGTGGGTGGGCATTTCGGAGGTCAGGTAAATGACGTCCCCAGTGCGGAGGCTGTAAGCGGCTTTGTCTATCTTCATCTGCAATCTGCCCGAGAGCAGGTAGCCAAATTCCTCTCCCTTGTGGATAAAGAAATGGGAAGGCAAGCTGCTATTGGGGGTCAGTTCAATCAAGTACGGCTCGGCTTTGGGGTGAAAGTCAACGGGAGACAAAAGTTTGGCGAAGACAGACCCCGCTGGCAGATCTGGTAACTTTACCTCAGTGGCTTCCACTCCGGCAAAAATAACCCGCTTCTTTTGTTCGGTTTGATCATCGAAAAAGGAACTAATTTCCACCGCCAGTACTTCCGCCATCTTGAGCAGGGCAGGTAGGGATGGATAAATGAGGTTACTCTCCACCTGTGAGATGGTGCTGGGGGTCACTCCCACCAGTTTGGCTAGTTCGGTCTGGGACAAACCTCTTTTGGTACGCAGTTCCTTGAGACCCAGGCCCACGTCAACGCGTCCCGAAGTACGTCTTTCGGTATCAAAGGTTACGTTCAGATCTTTGGTCCAGTAGTTGTGTGGTCTGTGGAGATTGTCCAGGCTTCGCTTTTCAGCCTTGAGGATGGTTAGTGAAGTGGTGCCTCTTTTTATGGAGAGGTCAATGGCAACCTGGGCAATTTGGTTGATTTGAGCTCGGAGTCGGGGCGAATGGGCACTCTTTTCCACAATCCAGTAGGCAACGGTGTTCAGCTCGTACAGGCGGGGACAGGAGTGGGAGTAGAAGTTAATGATATGTTCTTCGCCACCCCATAGTTCCTGCATGCCGGTGATACTTTCAAAAACGAAACGAACGTCTCCTTCCTTGGTGGCATGTACGCCGTAGAGAACATCCATGAAGTGGTTCATATCCCGGGGGTCTTCGACTTGGACGATACTGCATGGCCGTTCCGATTCCGCTTCCTCATAGAATTTGAGGAAGATTGGGGAACCAGCTCCTTTGCCGTTGGTGAAACAGTCCAGAATGGTGAGGGCTGGGTTGTCGCTGAGCGTCCCCAGCTTGTCCAGTAGGTTTTTGGGTGAACGGTCGAAGCTGACGTAGATGAGAGGTCTATCTTGGGATTGAGAGGCCTGAATAAAATTGAGGCAAAACACATGCGCAAGACTCCCTGCATCATCGTGCCAGACCACGTTGTCGCCAATGTAAAGACCCCCCAGTAGCCTGTCCAATTGACTGACTCCTGAGGCTACCCGCTGACTTGCTACTGTAGATGAAGACATATTTCTCACCGCTGTGGTTAGGTCCTACAGTGAAGATTGCACCGTACCTAATGGATTTATCTGTCGTAGTCAAGCGGTGCCGAGCTATTGTTCAGATGAGTTGGTTTTAAGGTCGGGCCCCATCTTTCAAAATCCCTCCCGATCCCATTTTACTAAAGGGGGAAGATTGCTATCGAGGGCTGGAATCCAGCCCATAATGCCCCCCCCTTTGGAAAAGGGATTGAGGCCTGCCCTCCATCGGCTTCGCATTTAGGGGATACGGGCGGGGGGATTTTGAACCAGGCTTCCCGCCCCCCACATCTTACCAGGTACCATACCAAATGTGAAGATGATCTTCCATGTACAACGGTTAAATGAAATATTTATTACATTTTGGGCTTGAAATTTGTGAACAAATTCTGTTATAGTTCGCGAACATTGTCGAAGATGACAGTTTTCCTTAGTGGCCTAAATTTCAAAGTGGAAATTCGTTCGGATTGAGAGCGGCGCTTTCTGATACTGGTATTCTTTAGACGCCAGCCTTAGAGTTTACCTTTGACGGCTCCTTCATCCTGCGTCAGAACTCAATTCAGGGCCAGAACGGTGAAAGCGGACCGAAGAAGTTCCTGCCTGAATCTGCTCCCAGATAGTTAAAAAGCGTGGCTGAAGCCTGAAGGTCATTGCGGTCCTGGCTGCTCGTTGCGAACTTATTGGGCAATGAACCACCTGATATGAGATACGAGATCTGGGAATGGGGAAATCAATCCGACATCTCACATGGCATTTTTCTTTTGTAAGAAATTGAGGGTTTATAGAATTCACAAAATTCTGTACTTAAGGAATCAGGTCTATTACTCGAGTGGAGTAGGGCGGGTCACCGTACCCGCCATGCAAGTGTCCTGCAAAGAATCTGGTTTCTTGGCCGGTACGGAGACCGGCCCTGCAGTGAACATCTTATTCTAGACTGGAGTAGAAGAACATGTGCCGTATGTTTGCAGTTACCAGTGAGGAACCTCAGTCTCCCATGATGGCCATCCAGGCACTGGATGTGATGAGGGAGGGGCACGACGGGTCCGGGGTCGGTCTCTTCCTTACCGACCTCGGGGGGCCTTTCGAGGACTTGAATGGTGCCCCAATTCTTTCGGGTATCTTTAGCAACGAGGGCTTGAAACGGTTGGACCGGTTCATGATGGACGTCGGTTTCATGACCAAGTACAAGACTTCCATCAAAATTCCCAAAAACCCGCCTCCAGGAGTTCCCAAACGGGACATTTACCTTGTACGGGCATATGAGTACCCCGAGGACTGGGAAGGGCTGAGCCCGAGCGAGGTGCAACATAGGTTGTTGATGATTCGGCTTCAGCTCCGGAGCATGGGCGAAGAGGCTGAGGACATGATTGTTTACAGCTTCTGGCCGGATGTGATCATGATCAAAGAGATTGGTGATCCCATGACTGTGGCGGAGTACCTACAGCTTGATCGCAAGGAGCTTCAGGCGCGGGTGATGTTGGCTCAGGGGCGGCAAAATACCAACTACGCCATAAATCTCTATGCCTGCCATCCGTTCTTCATTCAAGG
>CP070692.1:4181986-4185122 GCA_020353215.1 Deltaproteobacteria bacterium | reverse complement strand
GATCAGATATCTTCCTTACATTTCGAAGACTCCCTGCAGCTACCTGCAGGGATCTTCCATTGCTCGTTGTGGAGTAGCCTTCCCGTATGCCTGGGTCGCTAATGACATTTTTGGGGAAAGTCCTGTTGTTGTCGCTGCGTTGACAGACCAACAACGTTGTGATACCTACTTCTTGGATTCCCCAACAATGCAAGTTTCGGCGGTGTAGATTTCTTCTGTGTTAAATCGCCGGGGTAATTCTATGATGGACCGAGGAGTCAAAAAGACCTCGGCATACTTGGAGCGTAACGATTGTCTGAACCCGAGAAGAAATGGTTGCCTTGCGGAGCCGCAACCCTGATTGGTAGTCTCCCGCATCGAGATCGACGGAAGGCCATCGGGTTGGTTTTCGAAGAGATGCGCGAAATCCCCGTGTGGCCGCAACTTTCACCCTATCCGCTGGAACAGATGATGGCGCAGTACAACGAAGGCCTGCCCGGGTTGGTCTGCGAGAATAATCGCACTTGGTTTGTTACCAGCGGTTCCAGCTTCGAACAAGAGCTTCTTCACTTCTATGAGGAATATTTAGCCGTCACTGAGGGCGAGCTACCGCTGAGCAAATCACGCTTTCGGTTTGGAGACGATACCGGCAAAACCTTTTTCTCCTTCCTGGAACGCCTCAGTCGGCAGCAGCCGGCTCCCAATTCGGTAAAGGGGCAGATAACCGGGCCTTTTACGTTGCTCTCGGGACTGAGAGACGCGGAGGACCGACTGTCCTTGTATGATCCACGGCTTAGGGATACGGTAGTAAAGAGCTTGGCACTCAAAGCAAGGTGGCAGGCAGAACTCCTGGATCGCTTTTCAGACCCACCTTTAATTTTCATTGATGAACCAGGGCTTGCCGGCTTCGGTTCATCGGCCTTTATCAGCGTATCGGCCACAGAAGTCCGCGACATGTTGGAGGAAGTCGCGAGTCACATTCATGAGGCTTCTGCTTTGGCCGGAATTCACGTGTGCGCAAATACTGACTGGTCTCTTTTTTTTGGGAGTTCTTTAGACCTCATTAATTTCGATGCCTACAATTACTTTGATCGCTTCATCCTGTATCGCTCGGATTTGCTCTCGTTCATAGAGCGAGGCGGTGTAGTGGCCTGGGGTATTGTGCCCACGATGGAAGAGGATGATATCAAGCGCGAAAACGTTGACTCCCTGGCATCCCGCTGCCTTCAGCAGCTGAAGCGGGTAGCCGGGGAAGAGATTCCACTGGCGACTGTCTTCCGACAGTCACTGATAACACCTAGTTGCGGCTGCGGGACGCTCAGCGAAGCCCTGGCCGAAAAAGTGATCCATCTCACCCGGGGAGTATCTGAGCGACTTCGCCAGGAGTTGAATAGCTGAACCCGGGAACTCCTCCTGGGGACTCTTGCCTTTCCCACGGCGGCAGGAATGTGCTTGCTGGCCTGACTGATAGCTGGTGACGAGTAATTTCACTGCTTACTTCCCACTGCCTACCCTATGGATAAGCGCCGCCATCCAAGTAAAACTCCCGGATGGAGGAATTGCATAAAAGCTGAGATCACCGCTTAACCAGTGATCCGCAGAAAGACCGTGCCGAACCATTTCCCGCTCCAGGGTAGGTTTGTCCACGTCCTGGAATCCAGAGAGTACCAACGATGCTCCGACTCCACTGAGTCGCACGAGTTCAGGCAGTTTGTCAACCAGCACTGGCATAGGCAAATTAGCCAACACCAGGTCGAAGGGACCAGCCACTGCTTCAGTTGAACCCCGCACCAGTAAGAGTCTCTTTTCGAGGTGGTTGAGCTGGGCATTGGCTCTGCTGGTGATGAGGGCCTTCAGAGAGAGATCCACGGCAACCGCGCACTCCACCCCCAGCCTCAATCCTGCCAGTGCGAGAATGCCGCTACCGCATCCCACGTCCAGCAGGTTCCGACGCCGACGCTCTTGCGACGCTCTCACCATAAAACGCAAACACATCTTCGTAGTAGGATGGCTGGGTGGAAAGGTAGTGCCGGTCCGAAGGAGGAGCCACATGGGTGCTCGGCAAACCAGAAAGCGCCACCAGGGAGCTCCGACTGCAAGGGTGTCATCGATGCGGTAATAGAAGAGCACAACTGTCGTCGCATAGCGCGAAGCGCGAAGCGTCCTTCGTCACAGTCATTAAGTCCTCACGCTACGCTGTCAACAAGTGACCGTGTCGACCCAGAAAGTAATCACTCAAGACGGCGTAGCTATGATCTGGTGATCCAATCAAACAGCGACCCAATGACCGCGAGGCGCAATGACGCGAAACGAAATGATCTCACTTCTGGAGAGCTTCTTGCCAGTCGATACTGACTTCCAGATCAGCCAACTATCCGTATGTCCGTTCGAACTCAGCCATAAATGAGACCAGAGCCTCAACCGCTTCCAGGTTTGTGGCATTGTAGAGCGACGCCCGACAGCCGCCTACAGAACGGTGACCCTTCAACCCCCCCAGACCCTCATCTTGCAGTTCATTGATGAAGGTTTCCTCGAGTGACTCATCCGCCACCCGGAAGGTGACATTCATGAGCGAACGGCTCTCCTTGTCTGCCGTACCCCGATAGAAATCACTCTGGTCGAGATAGTCATAGAGAAGCTTTGCTTTTTTCCTGTTGATGACCTCTATCCCGGCAATGCCGCCTTTGCTTTCCTCGAGCCATTTCAGCACCAATTGGAGGACGTAGATTCCGAAACACGGAGGGGTGTTAAACATCGATTTCTTAGCCGCGAAAGTCGTGTATTTTAGGATGGTAGGAAGGCTATTGGGAACTCGTTCCAGCATGTCGCGTCGAATGATCACCACAGTGACACCCGATGGGCCCAGGTTCTTCTGTGCCCCGGCGTAGATGAGCCCGAAAGGAGCAGCGTCGAAGGTCCTGCTCATGATATCTGAAGACATGTCACTGATTAGAGGTATGCCGGACGTGTCAGGGAAGCTCTGCCATTGGGTGCCTCGGATAGTGTTGTTGGAAGTGATGTGTACGTAGACCGCATCCGGATCAAAAGCAATGTCTGTAGGGACGTAATTGAAATTTCGGTCTTCCGAAGAGGCCGCCACCCGTACCCGTTTTTCGAGGATTTGCGCCTCTTTGATGGCCTTGGCAGCCCACGAACC
>CP070692.1:4178728-4181886 GCA_020353215.1 Deltaproteobacteria bacterium | reverse complement strand
CTTCCCCCACAACGCAGCGGCGCTAGAAGTGACCAGGCCGGGAGCCTCGGAACCACAGAAAAGACTTCATGATCCCTACCTGATTTAAATGCAAACTACTTAATGCTCTGCGTAGTAATTGAGATTTATTCGTGGAAAGACCAGTTCTTTTTGGGAGTTAAGGCTGCACGAAATTGTACGCTCGTTCCAAGACTGTCTTCGGTTGGCTGATATCTCATTACTTCCGGGAGAAATGGTGCGGTGGAGTTTGAAAATCCGGGTCAACCTTCTCTGGAGAGCACCCGAACTATTAGCATAGTCTTCAGCGCGGATTGAGAGTGAGAATCCTCGAACCTTTACAAGCTGTTCTGCCTGTGCTATAAGCCGCTCTCGATAGTGGCTCCAAAGCTGTTCGCGCTCATTGATACACTGATGAGTCCCGTGCCCCTTGGGCAAGATGTTATCGAGGAGTCCATCATGCCGGGAATCAGAATACAACCAGTGGTGCTCATCAGTATCCTGTCCATCGTTATGCTTTTGAGCTCACCGCAACTCACCGACGCTCAGCAGGTGCCTCACCCTTTTGCCGTCGCTGCCCAATCTGCCGTTCTCATGGATGCCAATTCTGGTCAGGTTCTCTACGGCCAAGATCCGCATAAACGTATGAAGCCGGCAAGTTTTGTTAAGCTGCTCACCCTCTTTTTGATATTTGATTCTATTGATCAGGGCCAGATCTTGCTAGAGGATACGGTGTGGATCAGCAAGAAGGCTTGGCGCACGGGAGGCTCGAAAATGTTTGTGCGTGCGGGTACGCGAATCCCACTCGTTGAGCTCATTAAGGGAATCGCCGTAGTGTCCGGCAACGATGCCTGCGTGGCGGTGGCGGAGTTTCTTCAGGGAAGTGAGCAAGCATTCGTGGACAGGATGAATCGGAAATCGCGCGAGCTCGGTTTGGAAGACAGCAAGTTTCAGACGGTTAATGGCTGGCCCGCCCAAGAACAGTATACCTCCGCCATGGACATGGCTGTACTCGCTCGGGCCTACGTGCGGACATACCCGCAAGCCCTTGAGTACCATCGATTGAAGGAATTTACTCACGAGAACATCCGCCAGCGCAATCGCAACGTCCTTCTTTGGAGGGACCCCTCTGTTGACGGACTAAAGACTGGGCATACACAGGAAGCAGGCTTTCACCTGCTAGGCACCGCCAAAAGGGGCGAGCAGCGTTTCATAGCTGTGGTGATGGGAGCCGAGAGTGAAGCGATCCGAGAACGAGAGGCACGGCGGCTGCTTAACTATGGCTTTCGCAACTTTGTTGCCGTGGAACTCTTCCAAAAGGGCGAGGTGCTTGCACAGCTTTCCGTTTGGAAAGGAGTTGAGGGCCGGCTGGATCTTGCTGCCGGTGAACATGGGGTGGTCACCGTTCCAATATCCCAACAGGAAGAAGTCTCCTGGCGTGCAGAAATCCCTGAGCGGTTGATGGCCCCGGTTGAACGTGGTCAGACCGTGGGACACGTGCTGATCACCTCAAATGAAAAGGTGCTCAAGGATATACCGCTTCTTGCCGATGGTGAGATTCCAGCGGCCGGTTTTTTCAAGCGAACCCTCCATGCCATCGCGCTTCTGACCTGGAGTCAGGCAAAGCTTCTGATATTCACCTTTCTCTTGCTTAGCGCCGCAACAGGACTGTTCTTCTACCTGAAGCAACGTCGGCCGCGCCGATGGAGGAAACCGTGAATCGTAAGCGCTAAGCCGCGAGCGGTAAACGGTTTCTTTGTATTGCCCATCGTTTTTTAGCATATAGCCCCATAAGAGTGGCTCAGGTGCACGTCATGTCGCAGCCTCCCCTGCAAGGGTCACGTTTTCACTCATGGATCTGAGAAATCCTTGGTTTGATCGCTTTCCAAAGACATCATTGTCATCTGTTCGGGTAAACTCCTGATCCAGCTTTTTCTTGACAAATATTGTTGATTATCGCTAAATATTCTAATGTTTGGGGGAAAAGCTAGTCTCGCAGGTGGTTCTTTGAGAAGGTTCTTCCCGAATTGGCTTGGGGGAGTTCGGGTTCAACTTCGGTGCTCCGTCATGGGACTTAGAAAGTATTTGGGCCTCAATCGTCGGCGACACTCTCGATATAAAGCGACTGTTGACGTGGAATTCCACGTCTGGGACTCTGCAAAACGGACGCCCCGGACCGGTAAGAACCGAGGCCGACTAACGGACATCTCTCCTATGGGGGCCTGTCTTCAAACTAACCACACCTTGATAGATGGACACCATATTCTCCTTGATAATGATCCAGAAGGACAAACGCCGGTCGTCCTCACCCTGCCGACCCCAGAGGAGGGAGAGCAGTGGACCATTGAGGCTCAAGTTTTGTGGTACAACAGGATCGAGGCCAAACGTCAGTATCAGTTCGATGTTGGCCTGAGCTTTGCCGACCTCTCGCCTTCGGAACGAGGACGCCTCCTGGCTTTTCTCGACTCTCTCCCCACCACCTAAGACGATCACTCGTAGCGTACATATCCCGGCGGAGCACTTGAAATGTGCGATCCAATCCTCTATGATCTGAGCATCCCGTTCGAGAGCAACGCTTGTGTGGATCAGGGAGGATCAAACTGAACCAAGATTATTCCAAGAACCAGAACGACCAGGACTATCACCCGGAAAGGAAAAAGGGGATTTTCAATCAAATTATTGAACGGTTTTCGCCTTTTCGACGGAAAAGATCGGGCGAGGACACCACCGCTCCGCCCTCCCAGTCATTCTTGCCCACTGGTAGACCTTTCACCGACTTTGACCTGTCTAATGTGGTCGGGCGAGGCCTCGAAGATGTGGGGTTTGTTCGTTGTACTCCAGTCCAAGACCTTTCCTTGCCTATCACCTTAAAGGGCTTGGATGTGGCCGCGCAGGCCCAAACCGGCACGGGAAAGACTGCCGCTTTCCTCATTACCCTTTTCGAACGCTTGCATAACTTTGAGAAAAGGAAAGCGGGCATTCCCGCTGGTCTCATCCTGGCACCCACTAGGGAACTCGCCCTGCAGATTTACCAAGATGGCCTGAAGCTTGGGGCCCATACTGAGCTCAACATGGTGGCCGTTTTCGGTGGCATTGACTACCAGAAACAAGCGAAGCAGCTGAGGGATGGGGTTGACATTGTCATCGCAACTCCGGGTAGA
>CP070692.1:4175470-4178628 GCA_020353215.1 Deltaproteobacteria bacterium | reverse complement strand
AAAGGAGTAAGCATCCGGGCCATATCTTCCGACAGTAGGTTAGAGGCCAATGGTTATTGACGTACTGGAGTACTAGACTATCAAGTAACCGACGACGAGGAAGTCATTATGCGAGGTTGGTTGTTAAATTCGATCATGGCACTGGTTTGCTTTGGATTGTGGGCATTTCTTCCTAAGGTTTCCGTCAGATACATAAGCCCGAAAAGTGCCCTAATTTACGAAGTGATGGGAGGCGTCTTGGTAGCCATAATAGTATTCGGTACTATCAGTAAAGGGATTGATTATGACTTAAGAGGTATAACACCAGCGTTTATCACGGGAATAATCGGGTATCTTGGAATGCTCTTTTTCCTAAATGCTGTCAACATGGGTAAGGTTTCAATTATTGCTTCACTTACAGCCGTATATCCAGTGATTGCAATAATACTGGCGGTGATATTCTTGAAGGAGAAGATGAGTCTTACACAATATATTGGAATATTTTTGGCGGTTACAGGCGTGATACTGCTTTCATATGAATAACAAATAAAGCATTCGAACCCATCGAAGATCCCGCTGTGCGGGGGAGGCCCAGGTTTTCGATACTCAATAAAGACCAATGGGATACCGGAGAATGGGAGTAATCGACCGACGAAAACTGTGCAATGACGTTTTAGAACCGTTAGAACACACGCAACTTCAAATAATTCAACACTACGGTTGAATTACATTTTCTGTAAATTGGAGATCTTATTACTTTAGATTCGGTTGATATGTCGGGAGATATTCCAGGTTGACATTGTGCATGGCGTGAAGAATATTGCCGCGAATCTTTCGATTTTTCCGGTAGAGCTCTTGGAGAATCTCTCGGATTTCCTGACGAGCGCCGGTGTTCTTTGAAGGACAGGGATTGTCCGCGACTGGTAAACCGTGGTTTCCGTGAAAGCGGCGGATAGTGGACGACTCCAGTAGAGCCAGAGGCCGGATAACGATGATTTCGCCGTCAAAGAAGACCTGCCGCGGCAGCATGGTGGCAATCTGGGAGCCGTAAAGTAAATTGATGAAAAAGGTTTCGATGAGATCGTCGAGATTGTGGCCGAAGGCGATCTTGTTGCAACCCAGGTTACTGGCAGCTTTAAAGAGAGCAACCCGCCGCAAACGGGCGCAAAGAAAGCACGGGTTCTCGAGATTCTCCGGACTGTGCGCTTTGGGACCGAATTCAGATTGAATGATCTGATGAGAGATGCCCAGGGACTCCGTCCAGACCTCCACGGGTGAGTAATCACCGCCGTGGAAACCTAGGTCTACGTGCACCGCGACGAGTTCATAAGCAATGGGGATTCGTGGCAGACGATCATGCAGCAGCCAGATGAGCGAGGTACTGTCAACTCCTCCGCTGAGTGCTACGAGAATGCGGTCCCCTGGATCGATGAGTTTGTAGCGCTGGATAGCTCTGCCCAAAAGTCGACGGACTTTCTTTTCGGCTGAGGTTAGTTTGGCGCGCTTCTGTCGTGACATAACGGGTGATTCCATACACAAAGGTGAGATCTAGATACCGTTGCCATTTCAGTAACCCAGTTGGGGCTTAGCGGTTCAAAGGATTCGACCCCTGATTTTCGTTCGCGATTATTTCATAAGAAACGTTCTCATGTAAACACACACGAGACAGCCGGGCAAGATCCGGCCTACGAAAGAAAGGAGGTTGCAGCAATGCGAGAAATCATCAGTACCACTGCAGCACCAGCGGCAGTGGGCCCGTACTCACAGGCAGTACGGTTCGACAATCTGTTATTCATTTCCGGTCAGATTGCCCTGGATCCAAAGACGGGTGAGGTCGTCAGTGGAAGCATTGAAACGCAGACAGAACGGGTTATGGAGAATATGAAGGCGATCCTGGAAGCAAGTGGGATGACGGTGCAAAATGTCTTGAAATGCACCTGCTTTCTAAAAAACATGGAAGATTTTGCAAGATTCAATTCTGTTTATGGTTCATATTTTGCCGAAGTTCTCCCAGCTCGAGAGACTGTCGAAGTCTCTCGACTACCAAAAGACGTTCTGGTTGAAATCTCAGCTGTTTGTGGAAGTTGATTCAGGCGAGGCTGCGGGGTTGATCATCCTTCGTAAAAGTTGTAAAGTGGGCCGGATTGTCGGTACGGACGGTTGAGTCTGAGGTTTTTCGTTAATGCAGCGATGAGGAAGTCCCAAAAGTATACGGAAAGGAGGGGGTTATGGAAAAATGGGTCTGCATGATTTGCGGTTATGTCTATGATCCGGCGGTCGGAGATGATGAAGGAGGTATCCCCCCAGGTACCCCATTTGAAGAACTTCCCGATGACTGGACCTGCCCCATATGCGGTGCTGAAAAAGATGATTTTGAACAGCAGACCTGAGATGCATTTTAGATAGGTTCTCAGATTTGGGTTTTTGAGCGGTGGCGTTCTGAGAACGACCACCGCGATTTCATTTTGGCATCGAAAACCTGATCCTCTTCCGCACAGCGGGATCTTCGATGGACCGGTCGAAGATCCCGCCGTCGGGGGTCAGATCCAATTGGCTTGAGAGTCGGAACAAACGGGAATAAGGATGAACCTACATGAGCCCATCATCATAGACGGTGGTTACGGGGAAGGTGGTGGCCAGGTCGTCCGCACTTCTCTGTCATTGGCAATGATCACCGGTCGCCCAGTGAGGCTGGTCAATATCCGCGGCGGGAGAAAAAAGCCTGGCCTTCGGCCGCAGCATTTGACTGCTGTCCAGGCCTGCGTTGCGGTGACCAACGCTCGTGTGGAAGGGGCAGAATTGGGTTCACAAGAACTTTCCCTTTTTCCCAGTACTGTTCGCGCAGGCACCTATCACTTCAATATCGGCACAGCCGGGGCTGTCACTTTGGTAGTGCAGACAGTCCTACCTGCCCTGGCCCTGGCTGAAGGAAAAACATTTCTGACCGTCAGAGGAGGGACCCATGTTCCCTGGAGTCCCCCTTTCCAATATTTCGCAGAGGTGTTCCTTCCAACAACCAGGCAGTTGGGAAACCACTGTGAGGCTTCGATAGCTCGGTGGGGGTGGTACCCGAAGGGCGGTGGGGAAATCCAAGTCAAAATCGAGCGCTACGGCTCCTCAGTTGCGGGACTTGTGGACCAGCCTTTCGAACTGCAGCGAATCACAGGACTTTCTGCAAG
>CP070692.1:4172205-4175370 GCA_020353215.1 Deltaproteobacteria bacterium | reverse complement strand
AGGTTGCTCAGATGCTCGTTGTTTCGCAGCCGTCCCCTATGCCTTTATTGGTATCTCTTCGTAGTGCCTGCGGACGGTCTGTGCCACTTCCCCGCCCACAGCCGGGGTTGAAATGACCAGACCGTGAGCTTTGGAGCGACAGAAGAAACACCAGGAAAGCATTTGCATTGCGGAATCAGGGCAAACGACCTCTTGATCTCAGTTGGCAAAGATCAACGATCAATTTTTGGGAAAACTCCTGGTCTTTTTAAGGGTTGAGTGCTAAAGCATGAAGGCTTATACTCCTCGATTAGTCTTGTGTTCTGTAAGTTCTCTGCAGGTCTGTACAGTAAGCTTCAATTCGTCGGTAAGGCTATTTGAGCAACGACTTGACAGTTCCATTATGGAAAGGCAAACAAATGCTCCCAGAGAAAACACCGATTCCCATTCTGCAAGGACATGGTTGCTTTGCCTGCGGGACCAACAATCCCATTGGCCTCAAAATGGAATTTTACCGGCAGGGTAACTCTGTCTGCTCGGACGTGGTTTTGAACCAAGACCATGTTGGCTGGGAGAATATGGTCCACGGGGGTATCATATCCACCCTGCTGGACGAGGTTATGTCTTGGACCGTCATATATTTCAAGAAGTCCTTCTCCGTAACAAGGCGGATGCAGGTACGTTACCTGAGACCTGTCCCAGCAAGCGTGCAGCTTACCGTAAAGGGACAGATAACTTCTGATGATAAAGCGCGTAGTTGTCAGGCTGAAGCGATTCTCCAGGACGGCGAAGGAAACGTCCTGGCCAAGGGAGAGGGTGATTTTGCTGTATTGAGCGGCGACAAGCTTGGTGCACTCCCGGAAGATTTCAGAAAGCAAATGACGGAGCTTTTTAGAAAGTTCTAACCCGTATCATGGACGAAAAAGAGACTCGGTTTTCTTCGAACAACCTTGAGTTGGAAGGCCTCCTAAACCTTTTGCCTGGAGAGAAAGGTGTAGTGGTGACCCATCCGCATCCTCTTTACGGCGGTGACATGAAAAACGCAGTGGTGGAATCACTCATCCGCGTTTTTCTGCAGGAAGGGTTCACAACGCTGCGGTTTAACTTCAGAGGAGTTGGTGGCAGCCAGGGTGAGTACGATCAGGGTCAGGGGGAACAGACGGATGTCCGGTCGGCTCTCAAATACATGACACAGAGGGAGAAGCGGGAGATATCTCTGGTAGGCTACTCATTTGGCGCCTGGGTGAACGTCCTCGCGGGAACGGCACAAGAGGAAGTGCAGAAGATGCTGATGATTTCACCTCCGGTTGCTTTTCTGGACTTCAGTTCGGTAACATCTATCCCCCAATTGGAGCTGGTCATCGCCGGCGACAGGGACCAGATTGCCCCACCTAACCTCATCGAAACCATGCTCCCCGTCTGGAATCCGGCAGCCCGTCTCGAAGTTATCGAGGGGGCGGACCACTTCTACGGCGGTTACATTGGGAGGTTGGAAAGCATAATTACCGCCCATCTAAAGTCCGAACCCGTGTAGTCGGCAAGATCCTGAGGCGAATGTTGCGGGCTTACATCGAGAGAAAAAGATCTAGAGTGCGGTATATCGTCTTCTGAAGCAAGAAAAGATTGTCGTCCCGTTTCAATCTGTTTCTGAAAGACGAATCGCCCCATGGGGGCAGGCCGGAATACAAATTCCATCTAGATCGCACCTGGATTCGTCGATCTTCGCTACACCGTCCGATATGAAGATGGCATCTTCAGGGCAAGCAACCACACAAGCACCCGCGGCACGACATTTCTTCTGGTCAACCACGATTTTCATATTTCCGGGACCTCTTCACAGGGTTCTTGGACAAGGGTACAGAATCCTAATCCAAAGCTCAGTGAGGGTCAACATGTTTTGCTTGGCTTGACAAATCCCTCAGCCGTGGTTTTATTGTGAAGGACAGCAAAACAGGTGTGGTCCTTTTAATATCAAATCCCTTTGTCAAACAATAATTTCGTGTAAGAACCTAGGGAGGTACGTCTCTATGTTTAAGCCCCTCGAGATTCGGATCGTCTTGGTTGCAGCGCTTGCCGCTTTGTCACTTCTCATCACTCATCCCACCCTGGCAGTCAACGAGCCTCCGGCTCAAGGTGGAACTTTACCCGCATTCGAGCTCACCGTGCCTGAAGATGATGGGGCCAGGAGCTATTTGGGACTTCCCACCAGCGGCCAATTCACTGTCCCCGAGATCAAGGCCCAGGTTGTGATAATCGAGATCTTCAACATGTACTGACCATTCTGTCAGAAAGAAGCGTTCCGGGTGAACGACTTGTACCGTGCTATTGAAGATAGAAAAGATCTCAAGGATAGGGTCAAGCTGATCGGTATCGGCACCGGCAATACTACTTTCGAGGTGGACTTCTTCCGCAAGAAATATAAGGTGCCCTTTCCTCTTTTCTCCGACCAGGATTACATAGTGCACAAGGCCTTGGGAGAAGTGAGGACACCGTACTTCATTGGTGTCAAACTCAACCAGGACGGTAGTCACCAGGTTTTCTACTCAAAGCTCGGCGGTTTCAGGAATCCCAATAAGTTTCTCGAAAAGATGCTAAAACTCTCTGGACTCGCTTAGGAGGAATGTCATGATGAGGAAGAGACATGTGTCGGTTGCATGGATACTAGGTCTGCTCGCTGTGTTCACCTGGATTTCGGCCTCGCATGGCCAGTCTCCAGACTTCAAGGAAAATATCTACCCGGTGGAAAAGCTGAAACCCACGGACAGCGTGCCAAAGTTGAAGCCAGGCGACCGGGCCCCTGATTTCACTCTCCCTGCGGTACGCGGGGGAGAGATCTCATTGCACAAGTATCGTGACAAGAAGAATGTCGTTATCTCATTTGTTCCCGCTGCGTGGACACCTGTGTGTTCAGATCAATGGCCCGGCTACAATATCGCCAAGGATTTCTTCGACCAGAGCGATGCAATGCTTCTGGGTATAACGGTGGATAACATTCCCACGTTGTACGCCTGGACCAAGCAGATGTGTATGGGCGGCGGGAAACTATGGTTTCCCGTGCTTTCCGACTTCTACCCTCACGGAGCTGTGGCTGATAAGTACGGGGTTTTACGGTCAGATGGCGTCAGTGAGAGAGCTCTCTTTGTTATCGATAAGAAAGGAGTTATTCGCTACATTGACGTGCACGAC
>CP070692.1:4168930-4172105 GCA_020353215.1 Deltaproteobacteria bacterium | reverse complement strand
GTACCGCGGGATTGGTCCTGAGGCGTACCTGAACGGTACGTCGCAGGGGCCGACACCCGAGGACGCCAGGAAGGACGGCCATATCCGTGGTCGCTAGTCACGCCACGGCGTGAATTCATGAAATATCTGGGCTAGCTCACTGCCCAGAGGTATCTTGCAAGGTGAGTGAGGCAGAGTTGGCGAGATGGATTGCCAGGAATTACGAATAGCCAGCCACAACATATCGGTGCAGGGTATCTCCCTGCACCGATTCTCAGGTAAGTATGTTATGTGTGCCGTTGGGAAAATAGGCACGCAGTGCAGATGATTACGCTAAGACTGGAGTCTACCCCAGTCAACGTAATTTCTCGAAGTGTCATGCAGATGTTGGCCTTTGATTCCTCTTTTCCTTCTGGCTGTCAACCAATAATACATCTAATCGCCAACACTTCAGTGTACGCTCACTGTCGCCGTAGGAAATATTTCAAGACGCCAGGAGCTACCACATCCAAAACGACATTTGATATAGATCGGTAAGATTCTTCCGTCCTGACAATCTAATTGTGCTTCTCCCACATTACATTCAAGACCACAATTTCGACAGAAGTACGCGTAACCATCTGCATGGCGCAAGCCCTCTCTACGTTCAAAAAGGTCATTTATGGCAGTGAAATTATCGGGCATTGATTCCGCTCCTTTTGTGATTACCTTTCGCTAATTTCTCAGCCCAGGCAGAACTGGTCCGAGGATAGGCAGTATGTCGAGACAGAACTTAATTGTCCCATCTTTCTGAGTCGCATATTAGCCTACCAATAAGTTAGGGAAAATCGGGAGAAGGTATGGTTTGATTCTTATTAACTTAATAGGAAATTTCTTAAGAAGATTGCGAGAAAGGTCTCAGTTCGAGATTGATGAAGGCAGTACTATTTTAGTAGATTTCGACTTTTGCCAGCAGATTGTCGAAGGTTGGATTGCTGACAAGACGTACCTCTGAGCTCTGACTCTGGCAAAAGGCAAGAATGCCGAAATGAACTGTGTGTTTCAGGGAAGGGGTAAAGCGTAGTTACGAGCTAATGCAACCCCGAACGCCAAGACCGGATTTCCAGATTCGGCACGAAATGGGGGAACCGGTCAAAATCGTTTCAAACCTGGAAGATATAGGGCGACCACAAAAGTTTCGGTTTGTTGTTATATGAAGACGAAGCAAATCCGTAGGAAAATGAAGATACTAACGCTTTCCGTTCGCCTCGAACAACGAAAACAGGCGGAGCCACTGACTCCACCTGTTCTTTGAGGGATAGATAGCTTTATGTCTAAGGTTGCCTAATGCTGTCGAGGTCCTTTTCTGAAGAAACAGGTTGGACCCATTTATCTCTACACTTTACGGTGCAGAAAAAATAGAATCCTTGGCCACAAGCTATGATCATGGGCGGCCAATCTTTTTCAAACGTTTTCTTGCACTGTGAACAAATAAGCCTCACTGAATGTAAGCCTGTATTAAGAATTTCAGCCTGTGAACAGAAATCGCCTTAATGTACGCACCCCTCCGATCGAACCCAGAGCCAGTGGGGGGGACAGGAGGTCGAGATGGCAGTTTCTTATCCGATCTCTGTAGGTCTCACCTCACCGCTTTTGTAAAGAAACAGACAATCGGGAAAGAACATGGTTCTATCCTAGTTCTTCGACCGAGAATGCCTTGGAGATTTCTAAAAAGTAGCAAATAGAGTTTAGGGCGAACTAATCGAGCACTAGATGAGCAGCACAGCCAGAAAAAAGAAGCCCGCATCGACTATAGCAAAAACCGTACTGTAGCAAAACGAGGGAAGAAAGAGAGCAAGTTCCCGGGCCAAAGGCTGTCTTTACCCTTATTCCTCAGATCGCGTGATGGCGAAAGTGCCAGGCGGAGTATAGATGCCACCAGCCGCGAAATTGTCTCCAGGAAAGAGCGAGAACTGTGGTAGATTTTCCCGGAATTTGTCTAACTCTCTACATGATTTGGCACACTCTGATTTTTCCATTTTTAGGTGCTCGCACTGTAGACAGGGGCTTCTGTCCTGATGCATAAGAGGTCTCCTTGTCAGTTAACCGCGAAACTTAAACGAAATAGCCAACACGATATTCTTGTTTTTCGAACGATACCGACGCTTACTGAGTAATAGCCTCATCGACGAGCGGAACATAGAGTCTACAAATAAAAAGAGAATCTCAATAACGTTGCCGATGTTCTCCTGCAATATGAATAACGCCAAAGAATGGAGAAAGTAGAGCGATGTCTAACTCCATCTACAATTCACACCGCCTCATTTCTCTGCAGGCTCGGCACTAACGCGCGGAGCTCTTCCTGGGTCATATCCTGAGCGCCATAGACTCGCACCTTATCCTGAATCCGCACTTTAATTGCCTGTTCTCTGCGCCCCCAATCTATTCTGTCTCGCATACCAGGCCAGCCAACTGCTCCTTCTGAGTTGCCTCCGATGCGGTAGCACCCCAGGCACAGCATTCTGTGTCCCGTTGGCACCCTGTCGCTGCATCCATCTCTAGCGCAAATACGGTCGGTCAACTTTGCGTAGACAGATTCCTCCTTGCACTTTTCACTGCAGAAAAAGAACTTGCGTCTATGGCGGGAGACGCTGACATCCCGGTTATTCAAATCAAATTGATTCGTACATCCTACGCAGATAAACATTAATTCGTGTGACTCCCGCGTTCACTATTTTCAGCATAGAGGGGCGGAGAAGAGAGCCCCCACCACACCCGTATGGAACTTGAGATAACGAACAGGGACCCGGCGGCAGCTGCAGAGAGGCGATGGGGGTTTAGCGCCAAAAAGCTCGTTGATGCTAGAACTGAGGTTACAGGAATTTGCTTGCTATGTCAATGCAAAAAACTACACTTTTCTAAATAATATCGGGATGTTAGTATAACAACGTAATACACTTCGGCACGGCACTTAAAGAGAATACAACAGGCAAGCAAATGACATGAAGTCTGTCGTACAAAGAAAGCATCTTTGCTCTGACGATTATAGTGGCGCTAATGAGTGACGTTCGATCGAGCTAAAGCTGCTCCTACCAGTTCACTGGGAGAGTGTATTCATTAATGAGAGCATAATATTGTTTGCAGAGAACCGCGGCAGACATGTTGATGGAGGATCATGAAGTCTTTTCCAAGGTGACTGGCGGGAGGCCTGTGTTCA
>CP070692.1:4165655-4168830 GCA_020353215.1 Deltaproteobacteria bacterium | reverse complement strand
AGGTCACTGAATACCGTTTGCGGGCCAACGACAACTAGGACTTCCAGGCTGAGGTCGTCAGAGATGGAGTTTCAGTCGCGGTTTCTGCAAATGGTCCGGGACGTGAGTGTCCTGCATGAATCTCACCAAATAGTGATGAAGTTCCTTTGCCAGTTCCCCCCGGCTGGAGATAATATTTCTTTCTTGCTTAGGGTCTGACTGCAAATTGTAAAGCTCCGGGGATTCCGCCTCGGTGCTGTAGAGAAGAGACCAGTCCCCCGAGGTAATCGTGGCGACGGTGGGCGCCGCCAACATCCGCAGGAAGTTATCCACAGACCTCACGGGATCACCAGGATTTGCAAATGGTATGGTACTGATAACGAAATCTCTACCTGGAAGAGATGGGTCTCGAACCCTCGGCAGCAGTGACTCACCTTCAACAAAACCGGGTATCTCTTGGTGGAGAATATCGAGGACCGTCGGCATCAGATCGACGGCCGAAGTTAAATGCCGGTAGATTCCTGGGCTCAGGCCGGGCAGGTATATCAGCAGCGGAATCCTTATCAACTCCTCGTAAAGGGGTGAGTAGGCCCAGCTTCCCCCTTCATGCAGTTTGTCCCAGTCTTCCAGTAGAGGGAAGGTCCCATCGGGACGCTTTTCATAAACCATTTTTCCGAATAGACCGTCATGTTCTCCGAAGTAAAAACCATGGTCTGAGGTAAAGATGATCGCCGTCCTATCCATCAGACCCATGTTCTCGACTCGTTGTAAGAAGAAACCCAACCAGGTGTCCACCATGGTAACCTCGCCGCAATACGTGGCATGTGCTTTCCTGAGCTTTTCTTCGGTAAAACCACTTGCCTCGTGCCACTTTCCGTAAACGGGTTGGATTATCTCACCGTCGTAATCCGGCCAGTAGAGCCCAGCATAGTAGGAAGGAGCGTCCCACGGTTCATGAGGATCCCAAGTATCAACGTAAAGTAAGAAGTCCTCTTTGTAGTGATTTTCCAGCCATTGCATGGCCTTGGTGAAGGTTTGCGCTGCGTTATAGTCGGATTCATACCTCCAGGCGGCACGCACGTCCTGAGATTCATGGTATCCCCTCTGCAGCGCTTTGGCTCCGGAGCCCTCCTGTCCCGGGGTCATGTGGAAAGTCTGAAAACCGCGGTCGTAATTCATGCCGTCACGCAAATAAAAAGGCGTATCGACAACTGCGGCCGTGTGGAATCCTTTGCTCGCCAGAAGCTGCGCAACGGTCGTGACACTCTCGGGCAGTGGCTCCCATCCCATGAACGACATGGTCCACCGGCCTGTCATATGGTCCGCCCGCGCGGGCATGGTTGGAAAGCCTGCTGCGTAATGGTTATCGAACCGAACCGATTTGGCCGCGAGTGAATCTAGAGCTGGGGTTCGAATTGCGTTGTTTCCGTAAGCGCGAATATGGTCACGCCGAAGAGTATCTGCAACTATCCAAATTACGTTCATCGGCTGCCCTTCCCATCCATGCGCCAACAGTATTTCTGCCACCTGAAGGTCGAAGAATGTCTTTTTTTTAGCATACAGTCCTGCGGAAGCAAAGAGGCAGTGGGTACCGTTGGACTTCCGATTTCGGTCGGGGATACAAAATTGATGGCGAATCAGTTATGATTTGCTAACTCTGCTTTCCACAAGTACGATACTGATGATTCATCAATCACCGCGTCCAAATCGATCAACGCTATGATCATTGAACCTAAGATTCGACACAACGTCTGTGTGAACGCACATCCATTAGGCTGCGCGGCTCAGGTGATGGCCCAAATTAACTATGTTAAGGCCCGCGACAAAGTCGAAAGCCCCGGGAGGGTTGTTGTCATTGGCGCTTCCAACGGCTATGGGCTTGCGGCCCGAATTGTGTCTGCTTTCGGTTCGGGTGCTTCTTCTATTGGCGTCGCCTATGAACGGCCCGGCACAAAATCCAGGCTTGGCACGGCGGGATGGTACAATATCGAGTCGTTTAAACGAGAAGCGCACAAAGAGGGCTTTGGGGCGTGGAACGTAAATGGTGATGCATTTTCAGAGGAGGTCAAGGCGGAGGTTTTGGAACTCACCCGGGAAAATCTGGGGGCGGCCGATTTTCTGGTTTACAGTATTGCCGCACCAAGAAGGATGGACCCCAGGACCGGGCAGTTGTACTCATCCGTGATCAAGCCCATTGGAGAACAGTTCACCTCCAAAACGGTTGATTTTCTCACCGGTGAAGTAAGGGAGGTGACCGCCGACCCGGCAACCGAGCAAGAGATTGCTCACACCGTAAAAGTCATGGGTGGAGAGGACTGGAGGGTCTGGATCGAGACGCTCCAGAGAGGTGGCGCTTTGGCCCCAAACTTCCTCACCATTGCTTTTTCCTACATCGGTCCCGATTTTACCAAACCCATTTACCGTGATGGTACAATTGGCAAAGCAAAAAAAGACTTGGAGGAAAACGCGGCTGAAATCAATGCCCATCTTGCTCCACTCGGAGGAAGGGCCATTATAAGTGTGAACAAGGCCCTAGTCACGCGTGCCAGTGCGGTGATACCGGCAGTTCCCCTCTATATCTCCCTACTCTACAAGGTAATGAAAGAAAGAAAACTACACGAAGGGTGCATACAGCAGATGTACAGGCTCTATCACGATTTTCTTTTTACCGCTGGCCCTCCCCATGCTGATGACATGGGCAGAATACGTCTTGACGACTGGGAAATGCGCCAGGATGTTCAGCAAGAGATATGGAAACTATGGCAACAGGTGACAACGGAAAACTTGGACAGGATATCGGATATTGGCGGGTTCCGGGAGGAATTCCTGCGACACCATGGGTTTGGTATGCCTGGAATAGACTACTCGCAGGAGGTTGAACCCGACGTTTTTTGACAGCCCATTTGGCAGCGGAAAGGCAAGTCCGAGCAGACTATTCACGCACACGTAGGCAGAAGTGGTGCAGAGACTTACTACGGAGAGCACTGAGTAGTTTGCATTCCGATCAGGCACGGATCATGAAGTCTTTTCTGTGGTTCCAAGGCTGCCGGCCTGGTCACTTCTAGCGCGGCTGTGCATGGGGAAGGCGCTCCATAAGCGCTTAAATAAGCGATCTGAAACTTTTGCCGGGTGAAGGACCTGAGAGTGCCCAATGCTGTTGAGCTAACGCTTCGCTCGAGGAAATCCCCCTCCAGAG
>CP070692.1:4162376-4165555 GCA_020353215.1 Deltaproteobacteria bacterium | reverse complement strand
TTCCCTGGCCGAAGGGATGGCCGTCAAGTTCCATCGGGAGTTCCCCCTGGTGGATGGCCTGATTCTCAAGCGAAAGGGTGATGACATATTCACTGATCTCGGCGCGGAAGTAATCAAGCTTAAAAGAAGGTTAATTGTTTTCCGAGAAGACCCCATTCAACACCCGGTGACTGGAAAAATGCTCGGCTCAGATAATACAGTCATTGGACGGGCCCGCATCACGCAGGTGATGCCCGAGATGTCGAAGGCTGAATTGATAGATGCCGAGACCGAGGCTGTCAACTCTCAGGATAGGGTCATTACCGAATGAACCGTTCCCTTGAAGAAGACCGACAGATTCTGGCAGGATGTTTGTCAGGCAACAGGAAGGCTTCAGAAACGTTAGTTCGGAGATTTTCAGATCTGGTTTACCGGTCTGTTCAGTACACGTTGATGTCCAGGAACGTTCCCTTCAACAAGCACGACCTCGAAGATCTACACAACACGGTATTTCTGCGACTCTTCGAGCGGCGATGCAAGAAACTCAGACAGTATCGGGGGGAAAGTGGGTGCAGTCTCACCTCATGGATCAGGATGATCACGGTGCGAACCGTGATCGATCATCTCAGGAAAAAAGGAGTTGATGCCATTGGTTGGCAGAAAAGGAGAATACCCCTCGAAGCGTTGCCCGAATTGAGAGCCCATGAAGGCACGAGCCATACGGAAGACGATGACACAGAACGCCAGCGTATGGTCGAGGATGGCATGCAACGGCTGGCGCCGCGAGATAGGCTGTTCCTGAAGCTCCATTTTGAACAGGGGCTAGCTATAAAAGAAGTTGCGGAGACCATGCAGCTTTCCGTTGGCAACGCCTACACACTCAAGCATCGGGCGATTCAGAGACTGAAATTGAACGTGTTCTCGGCTGAGAATGACGAACCGTAGCCCGGGCCACGTGTAAGAAAACATGCAATTTGCCGTATATATGTTTAGGGAGAGAAAGTAAGTGGGTGTCAGCCGTATTGGGTCCACTTTGCTCAATGGAGTTAAGGATGAACATGCAATGTCCTGATGAAGAAACACTTGTGGAATATGCTGAGGGCCGTCTATCTGGGGAAGACAGGTCTCAGCTTGAAGAACACCTCTCGGTGTGCCAACTATGCCTGGAAACGCTTGTCGTTGCAAAGGATATGGTCGGTGAAATGGACCGATTTGAGTTGGAACCGGTGCCGGACAATGTCACAGAAGCTGCTGTGGATCTGGTAGCAAGGGAGTGCTTCAGGTCAGGTGGGCTTATCGTAAGATTCAGGCGTTCTATAAAGGACACGGTTTCCAGGGTGACTGATTCTTTGCTGGGGCCATGGGGAGCATTGCAGCCGGTCCCCATTAGAGGGCCCAGGACCGTGGCCGCAGAGGATCTCGTGCGTGTAACGGTCTCTTTCAAAGAGATCAATACCGAGATTGAAATTGAAAAAGCCGGTGAAGGTAAGGCCCATATCCGGGTTAAACCGGACTTACCGGCTGGATACCCTGAAAGGATGCGGGTGACCCTGAAAAAGGGTGATAGGGAGATTGCCTCCTACCCCTTAGAAGGAGACCAGGTTTTCTTTGAGGATATTCCTTTTGACCATTACAGCATTTCTTTAGCCGGAAATGGTGAACAGCTCGGGACGTACCTGTTCGAGATTACGGATACTGGACATGCAGGAAAATAGAACAAAGAGATCCTCATCAAGTTCGGGCAGTCCTGAAAGAGTCACCCCACGAGTGTCTACGACCGTTACCTCACGCAAACAACTCCCAAGAGTGAACGAGCTTGAGATCACCCGTGAGGCTGAATGCGTGAAGCTCAGTTTGCACGAACAGACTCCGGGCGAAGAAAGTACCATACGGCATTATGAAGAGATACCAGTCTCTATGGAAATGATTCAAGCAAAGTGCCACGAAACAGTAGGTACTTTGAACAAGGCAAATCGCCAGGGCCGGTTGAGTCCTGAGGTTTTGGGAAAGCTTACAGAAATTGGGCAAACGCTCCACGACGAGTTGATTTCGGTGAGCGTCAAAGAAGCACTGAGAGAGACAGCTGTCGATTACCTGACCATCAAGATTGATGATCAACTGGTTCAGGTTCCGTGGGAATTGCTGAATGATGGTCAACAGTTTCTCTGTCAGCGGTTCAACATGGGCCGGCTGGTCAAGACCCGGCAACCTATCCCGGGCGTAACACCCCGGATGCTAACCCGACCTCTGCGCATGTTGCTCCTGGCGGATCCGGTGGGCGATCTAAAGGGAGCCTACACCGAAGGGACTCGGATACGTGATTATGCCGATGGCAAGATGGACCTTGTCAACGCATCCCTGTGTGCGTCGAGTATCAGCCCTGGTTTTGTTAAGCAGAAGATCAGGAATTTCGACTTTGTTCACTTTGCCGGTCATGCAGACTACAACTTGCAGCATGCTGGACGCAGCGGCTGGAGATTGACGGGTGGCAGCTTCAAGGCCGAAGACATCATGAAAATGGCCGGCACAGGTACCATGCCGGCTCTGATCTTCTCAAACGCGTGCCAATCAGCGCGTACCGAGGAGTGGAAGTTGCGGGTAAGCTTCGAAGACGAGGTTTTCGGGTTGGCCAATTCCTTTCTTCTGGCAGGGGTAAAACACTATGTGGGAACCTTTTGGGAAATACTGGATGAACCGAGCAGCCACTTTGCTCTCACCTTCTATAAGTACTTGTTTGCGGGCAGGAGTATTGGTGAGGCAATCAGGGAGTCCAGGCAGGCCCTGATCAGACAATACGGTGAAGAAACCATCGTGTGGGCCAGTTATGTGCTCTATGGAGATCCCACTTTCAGTTACATAGAGCACGTTGAGGCAACAGAAGCAATAGAGGAACCTCCACTGACCCACATTTCCACCCGGCACGGAGAGGCAGAGGCCAGGACACGAGAAGAAGTCATTGATTTTGCTGAGCGGGAAAGGGTCAGAACTGACCGGACCTGGTGGTTTGTGGCTGCCGGTATTTTTCTTGTTGTCGCCATGATGCTCTGGGGCTATCCGGGGCTGTTGAGGGAGAAAACAGCAGCGTATGAAAGGGCGGCCCTGGCGCACTACAACGAGGGGAATTTCCAGAAGGCACTGGACGTTTGCAGAATCCTCGAGGATAAAAGCCCTGAGATTGCCCTGGCCTACCTTATTCGGGG
>CP070692.1:4159088-4162276 GCA_020353215.1 Deltaproteobacteria bacterium | reverse complement strand
AACCTTCATCACTTGAGGCAAAAGCCGCTTTTATCATTTCTGAGGGGTATGTAGCTGACCCTAATCGGTGAATCTCCATCGAATAGAAAAACAAGTGAATTTGACTAAGAATTACGAGGTCTGTAGACTATGAAAAAAACCCAAAAAGCTGCACCCAAATGAATGGTTGACATTAATAGAATTCATAGTCTCTTCAGCGATATTTTTGGAGAAACTTTTTCAGGGGCCCGAATGCCGATTACAGTTACACGCGAAATAACAAAAAGCCAAAAGGCTCGATTACAGGAAGCAGTGGGGCTTCTCTCTCTCGAATTCAGTGGATTAACAAACCAAGAAGCTTACCGCCTTGCATTTTCCAGACTGCTGAAACCTGATCCGCTAGATCGGGTCTCAATGATGGGCACAGATCAGCGCGACCTTTTTGTTACGATGTTGAGTGATCATGTAAAAAGTATACCGGAAAGAGGACATTACTTTGATTTCGGAGGAGGCGACGGTCAAACATTTGCACTGGTCGCCGGGTCCGTTCCTCAGAACGTTACAGTGCACATTGAAGAACCGGACGGGAAATACCTAGAAGATTATGTGGCATATGTTGAGGCCCAGCCTCATTTAAATCTCGGTCACGCTATTCAGGCCGGTTTTGATCAAATGACTTCTACTGAGACGGGAATCACCATTCAGAAGCCGGAAGCGGTTGACGCCGCCAGCGCCATCCACATGATTTATTTTCTTCCTGACCTGGAGAAGTCACTCAAGGCGATGTACAACTTTTTAAAACCCGGCGGCAGTCTATTTATCGTATTCGCCGATGAAAGGGCAGCCCATACCGGACAGGCCGTACAATACCACTATAAAAAGGCAGGGTATTTCAGGAAGGCAAAGGCACATCGGGACATTTGCAACGAGCGTTACCGTTTACTCGGCCCACGAAATTCCGGTGGAGGCCATATAGAGGATATTCTTCGTCAGGAGTTTCCTGGAACGATCCCGGAGCTTGAAAGCACAATACTCAACAGTCGGCTTTACGGCCATACTCTTGCCGACATCGTTGCGCTCGGTTTTATAACAGAGCTTGCCCCTTCCGATGACACTACCATTCTCGACCATAGCAAGTTGGTCCATTGCGTGGAGTTAATAGAGAAATACCCGGAAAAAGTAGACTTTCGTATAGAAGATGAGGGCATTCGCACGGGAATGTATAGTGTTACTCAACCACAAATTGTCACAGTCATAAAAAGAATCCCCCTGAAAAACGTGATTTAATCTAGCACAACATGTCGAGAAACACTTGGGGCTGTTGGCAAAAAAAGCCCCCCGACCAGTCCAATTAGTCAATTGTGATGAGATAGTGGCCCTTACCATTATAGAAACCGCCCTTCTGGGAAGGTCTTTTCTTTAGATTCGGAGTTTAGATAGCCCGAGATGAGAGACGAGATGAATCTTCTGTCATCGTCAGAGATCCTGGTAAATCTAACACTCATTCCATGACACATAGTTTCGTCATCAACGCAGTAAATATTTGACCTGGTCACCTTCCCTTTAGCTTCCAAAGGCGGACTCAGAGGGGAGACCCTGATGGTCATCTTCAGCGCCCTCCCAGGCTCCGATTGCATCTGACAACAGATAAAAGCTCCACCAGGGCTAAAATCTTTTACCTGCCCCAGCATAAGTCCTTGAGAGCTCTTCACTAGAACAGGGTACCCAACTTAAGCTCTAACGTATTGGCGCTTTTCTGCATTCATGGATGCTCTTTGCAGCAAGGAGTTGAAAGAGGACTTGATTATCCTTGACACTTATTAGTCGAAAGGACAACGCAAATAGTTCCAGGTCTACTAGGGAATCTCCTCAGCCGAAGCAGCATGGAGGGGGTGGATAGAAATGCGAAATCTCGGACTGCGATAAGTTAAAATATCATCCCTAAATCCACACCCGGCTGGAACTCACTCTGGCACACGATATTGTGAGTTGTGAAGCGGCTGCCGGTGTCGGAAGAGAGAAACCCCCACCGACCAGGGGCACAGTGGCCGATAGAGACAAGGGGCACCGAGTGGGGTCAAAGGAAGCCCTGCTCAAGAGTTATTTTACGCAAGAGGTCATTGCTCTGTCAATCAAACGAGCCTCGGGCCTTGCCGTTCCTCGTCAATCTTTAGCTCCCTGAAGTCGATCTCGTACTTTTCCTTACAGTAGAAGTCAATGGCAGGTCTGATCACGTCTGTGGGGAGCGATACCTCTTGGTCTGCAACTTGGCCACGGCCTCGAATTTGCATGGGCTGTCGGTCTTAGTGAGAATCTCTGTTGGTATCATCCTGATCTTCTAAGAAAGGAGGAACGTATGTCTTTTCAAGTTATTAGTAATCTGCCCCCCGAGGGCTATTTTGCTACTGTTAATGGCGAGTACTGGGAAATCTACCCTACTGGTCTTGATGCCTATCTGGGGCCAGCCTCGTTGGAGTGGACATCGCTTGGACGGTATTTCGTTGTGCGGCCTAAGTATATATGACGAGTAAGGGGTCTAGAGGGGTCAAGTCTGCCGTTGACTCTTATATCGAGTACCGTGTATGATGCTCTCATGGCACGACCACTTAGAATAGAATATCCGGGTGCTTGGTATCATGTGATGAACCGGGGTCGACGGGCGGAAGAAATATTTACCGACAAGAGTGACTATGAGCTGTTTGTCGATCTGCTCCAAGAAACGGCTGAAATGTGGAATATCGGAGTGGCCGCCTATTGTTTAATGCCAAACCATTACCACCTGCTTGTCCATACGCCGGATGCAAACATTTCACGAAGCATGCGCCATATCAATGGTGTGTATACCCAACGATTCAACCGTCGCCACGGATGCGACGGTCAGCTTTTTCGGGGTAGGTATAAATCCATTTTGGTGGACGGAGACAGTTATCTGTTGCAGTTGGTCAGATACATCCACCGAAATCCACTCGAAGCTGGACTTGTCGGCCGACTAGACGAGTATGTGTGGAGCAGTCATAAAGGGTTTGTTTCGGTGGCAAGAAAATGGGAGTGGCTGGATAAGGAGTTTGTTTTTGGGCTTTTATGTGAAGACAAGAAGTTGTGGTTGAAGACATACCGACAATTCATGGCAACGGAGACAGATGAAGATATAGTCAGGATCATTGAAGGAAAGAGATGGCCGTCCATGCTGGGGCCGAAAAGCTTTATTG
>CP070692.1:4155798-4158988 GCA_020353215.1 Deltaproteobacteria bacterium | reverse complement strand
GCCACCTGGCAACCGTCCCGCGGTACCGCGGGATGGGTTCCGAGGCGTACCTGAACGGTACGTCGCAGGGGTTGACACCCGAGGACGGCAGGAAGGACGGCCATATCCGCGGTCGCAGTCACACCAGGGCGTGAATTCATGAAATTTCCGGGCTAGGGTTGCGGACAAATTCCACCCGACCAAGATTGTAATCTCCTTCCCGCCCTCCGTTGTCTCGCCCAACGATCGGTTACGATTTTTCTGAGACGAGCAAGGTATTCTGTAAGAAAACTCGACCACGCGGATGCTTGTTTGTAAGACAAAATTAGATCGTAATCTAGCTTATCTAGGAGACTATTTGAGAAATGGGTGAATTTGTATCACAATGCAATACGAGAGTTTATAGCAGTCGTGTCGATTTATCTTACACTTGGAACTCAACTTTTCATAATTGTATTACATAAGATTACCGGAGCTAGATTGTGATACCCTGTTGTACATTATAGAACGTTTTCCCTTTAAAGCTTACCGCCGCAGAACCATCCCTACGGACAAGACGACAAATATATAGTCAGAATATCTAACAGTTATCACACAGTAAGCCACAATCAGAAGTCGTCCTTCTTTTGCGCCTAACAAAAATTCTGAAAATAATGTGTGTAAATTTAATACATTGTGAGTCAAGCACTACCTCAACCGTAAGAGCCATTAGATCTGGCACAGTTGTTGCGCTAACTAGCAGTGACGCTTTCTGGTACCCCGAAAGCGAGCGCGCGTTTAGAATCACCCAGTTGCCAAAAAGTTCTCTCTGTTGGCAATTGTGGGAGGCTGTGGCGAGACTGGTTCATTGGTATTCAGATCAATCGATCCGACATGTGTGAGCGAATTCCAGGTTACGCATGGACTAAGAATTAAGGTGAGTAGGAATTACACAGTGTTCAATTCTCTCGTACATCATCAAAACACTAAAGACACACTCTACTTGAGAGAACGCGGAAGCTTTTTTGATGAAGATTATAGAATGCTGCAAATGTGAAAGGTTAGGTATCGAATGAGAAAGACCACTACTATCAGTTTCAGACTTGAAGAGGAACGCAAGAAAAAACTCCAGCTTGTTGCCGTAAAAGATGGTCGCACCTTATCTTCGTTGCTTGAAAGGATTATAAGAAGTCACTTGGATTCCTCCGGGGACAATTTGTCACTGAACGCAAGGCAGGACGATAAGAGATTCCATCCGAGAAAGGAGGTCCTTCTGCCAGCGCGCTGGAGAATCAGGCAAGGACAAGACGAGATAGAACATGACGTTATTGTCAGAAACATCAGCGCCTCCGGCGCTTATACGGAGTACAGTAACGGCCAGAATGTTGAATTCTTCAAGAAACTACGGGATGAATCGTTGGCACTGGTCGCCAGATTTCCAGGATCACACAGATCTGTTGCTTTGGACTGTAGGGTGACACGGTTTCAGATTACCAGTCACTCCGTGGGTGTTGGTTTGCGATTCATTGAAACGTTTCACCAAGACGTTATCTAAAGAAGCCTAATGGATGGAATCAAAGGAAACCACAAATGTTACTCGGTTTAGATTTCTTAATCTCTGCAATTCAACTTCTCCCATTTTAAGAGGAGGTACAAACATGAAGAAGTTTATGATACTTGTATGCGCGTTGGCGCTGTTGTTGGGAATGTCAGGTGGAGCATCGGCTATGGTCTACAAGGAAGGTTATGTTGGGTCACAACCTGTCTATGAAGGGGATGTGTATAACTTCGGCTTTGATTTTCGCGATAACAATGGCATCTCAGGAGTAAATACGGATTCCTTGCTGTCTTTAGATATGGATGCTGAAGGTCTGCTCTCAGAGCATAGTTCCCCTTGGCAGTCAGCCACTCTGTTCGTCAAGCTCTATTCCAGGGATCTTGATTTGGAACTAGTGGGATTGGACCTAGAAGCATGGGATTCTGTGGATTTGGTATGGACCGAGGTTCTGTACACTGAAGTCGATTTCGATTTGGTGGAACCTGAAAATAAGTATGTCAAATATTCGTTCAGCCTAACACCCGAACAATTGTACCCGCTTGGCAATCATTCGTCAGCGAATCTGCGTATCATTGCGCCGTCAACCGATGCGTACGACAATGATTTCACGATCAAAAGGGTTGCCATGGAAGTAGAGGTCATCCCGAACCCCGAACCCGCAACCCTACTGCTTCTCGGCTCCGGCTTAGCTGGTCTGGGAGCGGCAAGGAAGAAATTCAGGCAGTAATTCCATATTCATGGACCATGAAGTGAGGACAGGGTCAGCAATGGCGCTGTCTTTTTTTTGCCTAGCGACGGCACACCTAACTGTGAAGGCCTGACTCTACCCTGACGTAGCAAACCTGTACCGAGGAAAAACGCGCCGGGGTGTCCCGCCAGCGGGACTCTGGTGCGAGTTTACTGGTTTTAGCCGGTAACAGGTTTGCAATGTTAGGGTCTATATTTCAGTCTCAGCCTCCTCGACGGTTCTCCGCAACCATACGATGCATCCATGCAACATCATAATCTTGTTCTCCAGACTCGAGGCTTCATACCTCTCCAACCCGGATGTTTCATGAATTGCTGTGACGAGACCATGGAGAATGCAAGGATTTCAGTGCAACTGACCCAGACGGGCGCACCGGACGGGTAGCACGGATTGACATTATGTTATCGGGACAATGACGTTGGGCATTCGTGCTCAGCGGGCAATTTCAAGGAGAGGGACAAGATGAAGCCTATGAGTATAAGGCCGCCGACCAGAGCGAATCCCACCCCAAAGGAGCCAGCATCACCCATTACTCCAATTGTCGTTGGGATAGCCCCGGCCCCCAGCAGGAAGGCTAAGGGGATCGTGAGCGAGATGGCTACGTTCCTGGAACTGGAAGGACCTATGCAAGACAGGGCAGCGAGACCTGCCGGGAAAAAACAAACCGCCAGCATGGGCTGTACGAAGACGATAATGACGATCCAGTGATCCGGACTTGTTCCCAACAGTAAAGTCATCAAGCCGGTTAACAGAAAGACACCAGCCATGACTCTCCTTGGACCGAAGCGATCCGTTGCCCAACCTGCAAAAAACGCCATCACCAGACCTGAGATA
Source organism: Deltaproteobacteria bacterium (assembly GCA_020353215.1). Classification (GTDB taxonomy): domain Bacteria; phylum Desulfobacterota; class Syntrophobacteria; order BM002; family BM002. The sequence continues at coordinate 4,155,890 of CP070692.1, read as the reverse complement.
CGGGAAAGCGCCACCAAGGTATTGGCCCAAGACCTATCAAACCCTCGCTCGGTCACGAGATAAAGGGGTAGCATGGCGTATACCCCCAGACT
>CP070692.1:4152495-4155698 GCA_020353215.1 Deltaproteobacteria bacterium | reverse complement strand
ATGCGAAAAGCACGGCGGGAAAGCCTGAAGCAAATCGGTAGTCGCTTTGAAATGGAAAGCTACAGTACGGTAAGCAGCATCATTGAAAGGGTTAAAAGCCAGTTGGATACGGATAAAAAGTTTCAAAGACGTTTTAAAGACTTGGAGGCGACGATAACAAAGAGTCAACGGCAGACTTGACCCCATCTGACCCCATCTTACGCACAAATGTTAACCAAACGTCAAACGGAGACGTGATCCCTTTGTTTGCGAACCAGACAGATTTGGCCGCAACATCTCGCAGAACGTTATGAGTTCACATCGTTTCAGAAATAACTCGATCCATCCCAGCAATGGGTACATAATCTTTCCTTGGGCAGGCCGATTGCATCCACGAGATCTGCCAACCTCTGATACTGCAAAGTCGTCAATTGCAGACGACGCCTAATTCTAGCGATCATCTCCACGTGTTTTTCAGAACCGGGAATCAAGTACTCATCCATGTTTATATCCTCCCTGCCTTCCATTTCGTTTATTACGCTTCGTCCGGCAAGATCCAGGGTGGATCTAGAGGTTGAGAAGTTCAGAAACTCACACGGAAAAATCAAGGTTGGACATGCGGGTCGCATATGGACTTCCAACGCGCCGTAGTCAAACAATATCTGAATACTATCCTTGAGCTGAGTACCTCTAACAATTGAGTCCTCACAAAAGAGAATCCTTTTGCCCTCTATCATCGATCTAATTGGGATCAGCTTCATCTTGGCAACCAGGTCTCTTACGTCCTGACTCTGTGGCATGAAACTCCTTGGCCATGTTGGGGTGTATTTAACAAACGGCCTGAGATACGGTATTTTCTTCTCGTTGGCATAACCGATCGCGTGTCCAATCCCCGAATCTGGAATCCCTGCGACAAAATCCACTGAAACGTCATCGTTTCTTGCCAAGGCAGACCCGCATTTGTTGCGTACAGCTTCCACATTGATTCCTTCATATTCAGAGGGAGGATAACCATAATAGACCCACAAGAATGCGCAAATTTGCATGCTCTCTCCGGGTTTGTTGCGCTGTTCGTACCCGTCAGCTGTCAAGAACACTATTTCCCCGGGGCCAAGAAATCCCTCGACTTCATAGCCCAGGTTAGGAAAAGCGCATGATTCTGTGGCCACGGTAAAACCGGTTTCCTTTCTTCCAATTACAACGGGAGTTCTCCCCAGTTTGTCTCTGGCCGCGTACATGCCTTTGTTAGTAAGTAGGAGCATGGAACATGATCCCTTGATTGCTTCCTGGGCATTTCTTATTCCATCCTCAAAAGAGTTCTCTTCGCAAATCAGCATGGATGCCAGTTCCGTCGGGTTTAGCACCCCGCCGCTCGTTTCCGAAAAATGCATTTTCTTTCTTAACGCTCTTTGTTCAAGCTCTTCTATATTATTGATTTTCCCAACCGTGACGACGGCGAATGTTCCCAAATGCGAGCCAATGATTAGCGGTTGGGAATCATAGTCGCTGATAACGCCTATACCGCTATTGCCACGAAATGTTGGCAGATCAGCCTCAAATTTAGACCTGAAATAGTTATTCTCAATGTTGTGAATGGATCTGGTAAATCCAATAGAATCATACACCGCGAGACCGCCTCGTCTGGTCCCCAGGTGTGAAAGATAATCTGTGCCGTAAAACAGGTCAGTCACACAGTCGTTCTTCGAAACAGCTCCAAACAATCCGCCCATGATCGGCTCCTCGCTTGGGTCATAGTCTAAAGTCGTAGCTGGTTGGACCTGGAGGCTACTATCTCGCGCTAGGCAACATTTTGAGTCCACCCGCTGTAGGCCAACCTAACTGATGCCCTTATGATATTCCTGTAGGGACCTCACCGAATCCTTCCCCTGGCGGTAGGCCGCTATACCCCTGGCTGCCGCCAGGGCGGCGGCGAGTGTGGTGATGTAGGGCACCTTATATTTTATGGCAGCCTTTCGGATGTAGGAGTCGTCATACTTGCTCAGCTTGCCACTTGGGGTGTTGATAACCAGATTGATCTCCTTGTTCATAATACCATCAACAATGTTGGGCCGTCCTTCATGCATCTTGAGTATATGGTCAGATTGGATGCCGTGCTCAGCCAGAAAAGCATGGGTTCCCACGGTTGCTTTGATCTTGAAACCGAGGTTCTCGAACTGGCAGGCCACTTCAAGTACAGCCGGCCGATCTCTTTCGGACACGGTAATCAGAACAGTTCCGTCGGTAGGAAGCAGCTGTTGCGCACCTTCTTGAGCCTTGTAAAACGCAAGCCCAAAACTATCGGCTATTCCAAGAACTTCCCCCGTTGATCTCATCTCCGGCCCCAGAAGTGGGTCAACCTCGGGAAACATGTTAAAGGGGAAGACCGCCTCTTTGACCCCAAAGTGTGGAACGGTTTGGCGCTTGAGGTCGAGGTCGGCAAGCTTTTTGCCGAGCATAAGCTGGGTGGCAAGGCGAGCCATGGAGATGTTGCAAACTTTTGATACTAGGGGGACGGTTCGCGAGGCGCGAGGGTTGGCCTCGAGAATGTAAACGGTGTCGTTGGCTATGGCATACTGGATGTTCATCAGACCGACAACATCCAGCTCCACCGCAATCCTTCTGGTGTATTCATAGATAGTCTCAAGGTGCTTTGTGGGGATACTGATGGGTGGGATGACACAGGCAGAGTCGCCGGAATGGATACCCGCCAGCTCGATATGCTCCATCACCGCCGGTACAAAGGCTTCAATGCCGTCGGCAATGGCGTCGGCTTCAGCCTCAATGGCATTTTCCAGAAACTTGTCAATTAGAATGGGCCGTTCCGGTGTCACATCCACTGCCACAGAAACATAGTGTTTGAGCATTTCCTCATCGTGGACCACCTCCATGGCGCGTCCACCCAATACGTACGAAGGCCTCACCATAAGAGGATAACCGATGCGGTCTGCAACTTGCAGGGCCTCACCCAGGGTGCTGGCCATGCCTGACTCTGGCTGCGGAATGCCCAGCTTGCGCATCATCCGGCGGAAGCGATCCCGGTCCTCAGCCAGGTCAATGGTCTCCGGGGCGGTACCAATGATCCGCACCCCTGCCTGGGCCAAATCATTGGCAATGTTGAGCGGGGTCTGACCGCCAAACTGAACGATAACACCTTCCGGCTTCTCCTTCTCGTAGATGCTCAGCACATCTTCCACGGTCAGCGGCTCAAAGTAGAGCTTGTCCGA
>CP070692.1:4149187-4152395 GCA_020353215.1 Deltaproteobacteria bacterium | reverse complement strand
TCCTGCTTTTACCTCTTCGACGAGAGTCATCAAGAAATCAGAACCCTATGGTATCCCTCCCCTGGTGGCTGCCCGACATCTATCCCCTGAGGTTAAAGCGCGCATCCGCGAGTTGCTTTTTTCAATGCATAAGAGCCCTGAGGGGCATGAGATTCTCGAAAGCTTAATGATTGAGCGATTCGTACCTCCAAAAGAGGAATGGTACGACGCCATCAGACAAATGGAGAAGAAACTGGCCTTGATGCCAACAGCACCCGATGCGTTATCACAGCCTTAAGAACAAGCTCCTCTTTGCAGTGTCGGCTCTAGTGATCTTTAGCGGCATTCTTATCTCGCTAATAGTCTCGCAGCGTTATAGCAAGAGCCTTTTGGAAGCTGCAGCCGCCCAAGCAGAAAACATTGCTCATTCCATCGTGCTTGAAGCTACCGATAAAATCCTGATCAACGACATGGTAGCTCTTCAAAAAATGCTAGATCATCACATGCGCAGCAATCCTCCAATTTCCTACCTTTTTATTGTAAAAGATGGCGAAATCTTAGCTCATACCTTTCTGAAGGGCATTCCAGCCTCACTGATCAATGTCAATCAGGTCAGGGGCAGTGACCAATTCCGCCTTAAAGAGATTTCCTCCACTGATGGGCATAAATACCTCGACATTGCTTGGCCTATTTTCGAAGGAAAAGCTGGTGTTTTGCGACTCGGGTTTTCGGAAGAGCCTTACCAGAGACAGTTGACAAAGCTGTGGTTGCAAATGAGCGGACTCACGCTGGGCATCCTTTTACTCGCCCTGGGTGTGACACTGCTTTTTGTTAGGAGAGTAACCCGTCCCCTGGCAGCACTGGCCCAGGCCACTCAGGAACTCGATAGAGGTGACCTAGATGTCAGAGTTCAAGTCCAGGGACAGGATGAAGTGGGGAGATTGGCTACATCCTTTAACGAGATGGTTGCCCGTTTGGGAAATTATACCCGTCGTCTTGAAGAGCAGACCTTGGAGCTGGAGCGTGCCCACCATCAGACTCTAACTGTTTGCGGAATTGTTCAAGAGGTTGGAGCACTCCGTTCTCTGGATGAAATCTGCTCTTTTCTGATGAGAACCTTCCGAAACAACTTGAAATGCGGTCAGTTGGCGCTCCTGATCCTCAGTTCCAATCGAGATCTTCTCTTTGTTTCATCAGAGAAAGAAACCAAAACGGTTTATCAGTCTGAGCACATACAATCTGCAACTTCAGTTCTGGACACTTTGACAAAACCTGTGTTTCGAAGGAGCAAGGCTTTCAGTCCTCCCCTAGTTCCCGAGGATTTTGCCAGTGCTGCGCGCCAGGCCGTTATCCCGCTTCCTCAGGGAAAACAACTACTTGGCGCACTAGTCGTCGCTTGTCCGGGAAACTGTGAATGTGACGTAAGGGAAATCGATGTGGTCGGGCTCATGTTGGGCCAGGCTGCAGGGGTCATAAAAAGGGCCGTTTTGCAGGAAGAAGAAATGCGTGAGATTCGGGGTCGCATTGAATCATCACCGGAATTCCGTGGCATCGTCGGAAGAGACCCCAAAATGCAACTAATCTACAAACTGATCGAGGATATTGCTTCCACCGATGCGACCGTACTGATTCAGGGAGAAAGTGGTACTGGCAAAGAACTGGTTGCCCGCGCCGTTCACCGGTTGAGCCCACGCAAGAACAAGCCTTTTGTAGTCATAAATTGCTCCGCCTATCCGGCCACACTTCTAGAAAGCGAACTCTTCGGTCATGAGAAGGGTGCCTTCACCGGAGCCATCCAGCAGAAATCAGGCCGCTTTGAGCAGGCCGACGGTGGCACTGTATTTCTGGATGAGATCGGCGAAATTACCTCTTCGGCTCAGATCAAGCTGCTTCGGGTGCTCCAGACGAGAAAAATTGAGCGGCTGGGTGGGGGGAAGACGCTGGATGTGGACGTACGCATTATCGCTGCCACCAATAAGAATCTGCTCCGAGAGGTGCAAGCAGGTTCTTTCCGCGAGGATCTCTATTATCGTCTCAATGTGATTCCTATCGAGTTGCCGCCGCTGAGGGAACGACGAAATGACATCCACCTTTTAGCCCGCCATTTTCTGGACCGTTTCAGTTCAGACCAAGAAAAACACATCGAGGAGATAGACCCTGAGGCCATGCGCTTGCTCCTTGATTATTCCTGGCCGGGAAATGTGAGGGAATTGGAAAACACCATCGAGCACGCCACAGTGCTGGCCAAGGATGGGAGGGTCGAGGTCTCGGATCTACCTCCTATCATGGCTCGCAAGGCTGTCGCCTCCCCTGCCGAGAGTCTAACCCTGCCCACCATGCTGGAAGAGCACGAGAGAAAACTGCTGCAGAAGGTCCTGGATGAATGCGGCTGGAACAAGAAACAGGCAGCCAAGCGTTTGGGGATCAGTCGCAGCACCCTGTATGAAAAGCTCCAAAAGCTGCAAATCCATAAAGAGACCAGGCATTAGCAGTGATGTCCCGGGCTCTCCCTCCCCTGATAAACTCTTTCACATTTCTCTATCGCGGTCTCGCCGTGTCACCCTGTTTTGCTCTCCCCCGTCCGGAAGCCGGGAAATGGTGTCCGGAATATCGAATTCATAACTTGCCGTTATAGTAAATAAATTTTGAAATGGTCGTATTGTGTCCGGATATCCAGACAGATTTCGTTGTCAGTCGCAGAATTCCCCCACCTGTATTTTAGTATTCTTATATTTTGATCACAGCCTCGTTTTAGTAATGAGTCCAGAGCACTTTTCAGCATTATCTCAATTGGTTATCTCATAGATCTTCTTCAGTCCTTTCCCATCCTGCTCAAGCCGTATCTGTTTACTTCACAGTAGTGGCCTAGAATTTGCCCTGAACAAAGTCAGTGACCAACCTCCAATCGCTTCGGCAATCTTAAAGAATTCGACAAACGGAAGAGCTTGAGGATCCTGATGCAGGCGCCCATTTTGGTGGTGAACGCCAATGAGAAACAGAACAGAGAACTGTGCGCTGTTCTGGAACGTGAGTCGTACGTCACTAGACCGTTACATTCGCTAAGAGATCTTGAGGATAAGGTTAATGAAAGTGGTTGTCGGGTCATGCTCGTGGATCTGGATAGTTTGTCGGTTGACGACCGTTTTTTCAGGGAACTTAAGAGAAAAAGCCCCAAGCTGTGCATCATAGTGTTTTCCAGCCGTCCCTTTCATCCTGAACTGAAGGAGAC
>CP070692.1:4145879-4149087 GCA_020353215.1 Deltaproteobacteria bacterium | reverse complement strand
AACACTAAGTCTGAATGTGGCGGAAGTCCGCAGACTGTGAAATTAAGGCTTCGAGCCAGCCATGTACCGTGCCAGCCCCAAGCGAATTCTGACCCAATAGTGGAGGTTTGACAGTATTTTTACGTTTGGGTTAACTTCCTATGTAACACTGTTATACAGGCGACCACCATAGAAAGCATAAGGATACCTAGCCCAACGGTGGGGACCAAACCAAGCCGTAGTGACATCCAGCTAAATCCTATCAGCGGCGAGCCAAAGGCCGCGGTGGCAATAAAACAACCACCGCCACCGCCGCCGCCGGATGCTGCGGCAGGGGGATTCGATACAGGAGTTTTACCAAGACCGGAGGGATCTCTTATGAACCCGTCCGTTGGATCATCATCGTAGGGACCGTTATCGGTAATGTACAGGGTGACCTGGGTTCTGGCAGGATTGAATTCAGCTCCATCCCCAACACCACCAGATATTTCATCGCGGCCAAATGGAATCCAGCCCTCGGTTGCAGAGTACTTATACCAGTCGTAATCGGCTGGGGCCGGATTTGGGAAAATGACTGTAACAACGGCAGTATCACCGACAACAGTGACTTCAATCGTCATTTCAATCATCCCGTAGGGAAAATCTGTGGGCCTGTCTGCAGTTTCCGCTATGTCGTCAGGATCGACGGCGCTTATACTCTTGATCGTTGAGTCGGGATCTCCTTCTACCACCTCGATGAATTTGGCCGTGACGTTTTTGTCAGAGTCCATGGTGATGGTTTTCGGGTTATCTACGCCGGTCAGCGCACCACTCCAACCAGTGAATACCCCGTCCCCAACACCTGAGGCTGTCAAGGTTACCACCGTGCCCGCATTGTAGGTGCCACCAGAAGGATTAAGCACCACAGAGCCTGAACCTTCAATATTCACGCTCAAGTCATAAGTTATCGGGAGAGTGTCGAAGGTTTGGTCTGAGCCGTAGCTCGTTCCAAAACTATTCGTTGCCACAATCCGAAAATGATAAGTTGTCTCAGGATCAAGACCACTAATGTCAGCACTTACCGGAACATCACTGGCCCCTGACCCCGCATCCGTCGTAGGTGTAACTGAACCATAAGTTGCTGTCGTCCCGTACTCAAAATAATAGCTCGTACTCGAGCCATTCGGCTTGACCGTCCCATTTAGCGTGGCCGAACTCGAGCCAACAGAACTTGCTGAACCAGTCGTTATGGTTGGTGGGGTTGAAGCTTCATAAACATTCACTGTGGCCGTAACCGTCTGTCCGCCATTGTCGTCAACCTGGATGGCCACCGGACTGGCAGGAACCTCATTTGGCGCTGTGTAAGTGGTCTGTTCACCGGTGGTGGATGAGAGAGTTCCCTTGGTACCATCATCCGCGACGATGGACCAGGAGTAGGGTTGCGAGCCCCCGGCAGCTGCGAGACTGATCGAATCGCCGGTAGGCAGATCGACTACCGTGGGAGTGATACCCAGGATGGAGAACCAGCCAATGTCCTGCATCAACGCCTCGGCCAGTCCCACATCGTGGTTTGCACCCGTAAAGAATGGTTCCATAAGTTCGTCAGGGCTGAGTGTGATGCTAAAGTGTGATACCGAGGAACCGGGCTCTTGGGGGTTGGGCGCGTACATTTCCACGTGGCCGCTCGGGTCGCGGCCCGCGGTCAAGCCCCCGCTTTCTGCGATTACATTGGCGCCGGCCCAATGCAGATCTCCAGTGTTGGTGCTCGCTGTGACCCGCTCTGCATCGGTCATCTCAGGATAAAACTTGCCTGTACTATGATCTTCGAGATTGAGCATGTAGATATCGTCAAAACCATTCGCCTTCGCACCGGAAACGAGGTCGACGACTGTTTGGAAGCCGAGGCCGTGGCCCAGTTCATGTAAAACAACGGAAACAAAGTCGAGTTCGCCTGGAGGAGGATTGCCATCCAGGCCATAGTACCAACCATTTGGGAGACAATCTTGTTTACCGATGTCGCTATTGAAGGTGGCACCGATGTCATGATTAGTTGGATCGAGGTCAGTCCCTGCGAGACTGTTAGCCAGGGCGGCTGGATACCATGTATTTTCCTCCAGTGCACCTGGAAAATCGCGGATCCAATAAACAGAGCCAGCTTGACCGAGAATGCCGGATGTGGAACTGCAAGGTAACAAAGGATCGAAATTCGCGCCGATTGATATTTCCACGCTGCTGTCAACAATGTTACCCCAGATATCCGCAGCGAACTGAAAGGCATTAAATCGTTGTGCCCCAAGAGTCGACCCTGTATTTCCGCCCACTGGCGGAACCGGAGTAGAATCGTTAAACCCTTCACCAGCCCCATCGAGATTAACCACGGTTATCGTTGCCTGAGCATGGGCATAACGCGGGCTGCCAAAGGCTACGGCCAGAAAAGCGGCTACAATAAGAGCAATCATAACCCCTTTTTGGTGCACCACTTTTTCACTCCTGCTCATCGCTGACCTGGTGTTCGATTTTGGTTTTACCATTGCTGTCTATGGTTGCAGTCAGTGGGGTGCGAAAACGGCCTTTCAGATCGAGCATAATGCCGCCTCCTGGCGCGGGCCTTTCCTCCAGCCCTTCATGCGACGTACTGAAGGCGGCAGAAGGCGGTGTCGTTCTTGTGGCGGGAACTCCTCTTGCAGGCGGGGTGGTAAATTCACCGGTTTCCGGGTCTATATAAACTCTAAGCGCGCCGGATTCTTCAGAAGTGCTAAGGTTCTCCTTATTTTGCCCTTGTGCCGCCGTCGTCCTGTGTGGTGGCGATGCTGCCTCAGTATTGTTTTGTTTCACGCCATCGGTATTTGATGGCGGACTCCCTCCGGTGCAGTGGGTGCAAAAAGCCAACACAAGCACCAACAAAACAAGGGTTTTCATTTTTGTACTCCCTGCGAGGAACAAGATTAACAGTCCCCTCTTGGGATGAGTTTGACCTCATCGAGATGATCATTTGTTAAGGAAGAACCAAGTTTACCATCTGATCTTTGTATATCAATCTTACAGAATTGGGCATTCTAGGGATCGGATTGCAATTTCCAAGCCCAAAAATACAGGCCCAAAGGACCCGGCTTCGCCTAGCTACGCCGCGGCAGGCCCTGGCTTTGGGCTGCCCCCAAGTGAAGGCACAGGGCTCAAGGCACAGGGCACAAGGCAAATAACAATCTAAAAAAGCTTGTCCTCTCCTTATGCCTTACGCCTTAAACCTTTT
>CP070692.1:4142565-4145779 GCA_020353215.1 Deltaproteobacteria bacterium | reverse complement strand
GCCCCTGCGACGTACCGTTCAGGTACGCCTCGGAACCCATCCCGCGGTACCGCGGGACGGTTGCCAGGTGGCACGCCCATCTTCGCGTTCTCGCGACGGGAATTCATGACATATCCGGGCTAAAGCAGACCGGTCTCAACACCCTGGCACTTTTTCCTCGATGTCGGTTGGTAACAGTCGGGTGGAGGCGGACGGCCGAACGGTTGAAGGACTTAGCCCTCCGATTCAGCCAGATGGCGGGAGAGTATTTCCCGGGCACGCTGAACGTCTTTGTGAATTTGGGCGGCAAGTTCCTCCGGGCCGGAGAAAGCTTTTTCATCCCGAATTCGCTCGACGAAGCACACCTGAATAATCTTACCGTAAATATCCCCGCTGAAGTCAATGATATGTGTCTCCACCGAAAAGGCCCCGTCCTTGAAAGTGGGGCTGTACCCGATGTTGGTGGCACCTTCGTGACGCTCGCCATCAATAAATACTTCAGTGGCGTACACACCAGGTTTCGGGGTGAGCTCGTCGATGAGCTTGAGATTGGCTGTGGGAAAGCCTAGGAGACGCCCACCTCTGTCCCGGCCTTCAACCACGTGTCCAGAAACTTGATAATCACGGCCGAGCATACCTCGGGCCTTTTGTAGCTCTCCGGCCAGGATCAGCTCACGGATGGCGCTGGAACTCACTGCGTTGCCGTCAATAGTAAGATCCGTGACCACGTGAACCTGGAAGCCCAGCTTCCGGCCCAGCTGCTGAAGGTAGGGGATGTCACCCTGCCTTTTATGGCCGAAACGGTAATCCGGTCCAACGACTACCGCCCGGGCACCGATTTTCTCATACAGTATAACGCGAACGAAATCATGAGCCGTCATCTTGGCTAATTCGCGAGTAAAATCAACAACTATGAGCGCATCAAGGCCTTCGCCTTCTATGAGTTCTACCTTCTGCTCGTGTGGGGTGATCAGTGGCGGCCCATTTCCCGGATAGAGCACCTTTATGGGATGGGGGTCGAAAGTCATCACCAAGGATTCACCACCCAACGAATCTGCGACTTGTTTGACTCGTTGGAATAGACTCTTGTGGCCAATATGGACACCATCGAAATTGCCGATGGTAAGTACTGGATTACGAAACTGCCTCTCTATATGATCGATGCCGTGAATCACTTCCATAAGACTGATACGAGCCTCCACTGCCCGGTAGATAACCGTAGAACCACTGCCAGTTTAGACCTTGACAAAGCAAGTGTGCTAGCATACATTAACTCTGCTTTAGTGGCAATACCATTTTGACGTGCCGAAGTGGCGGAATTGGTAGACGCGCATGGTTCAGGGTCATGTGGGCATAGGCCTGTGGGAGTTCGAGTCTCCCCTTCGGCACCAGTGAGAAAACAATACGCTGGAAATGCGAAGCCCTCTACATGGAGGGCTTTTTTCTGTCTTGAACAGCGGCTCGGTCAGACGTCGGCGGACGGGGAGTCTCTGGGCTAGGGGATCACTGCGCCGAGCATTTACCATTCCTTTCCTACCCGCGAAATACTCTATAAAGGTTCCAACCATCCCATGGCATGACTATTTCAACACGCTGGGGGTTAAAGAGATCAGCCGTTCAAGTGCTTGATGTTCCTTACGGTTTTCACCCCCCTAAACGGCTTTCGTACTCACAACTGAATGTGACCCATTGACTGCCTACGTCTTGGGCATAGATTTTGCAAAAACCCCACCCTGCATACAGATAAATTAACGTAACACTCTAACGGGAGGGGCTGGTACCATGAAGAAATCGTTTTTTGTTATCATGGCCTTGGCGGCAATCGTTTCGCTTGGGTTGACCGGATGTACCTCAACACAGTATGTTCAGAAACAAATTGGTGAGCTCCAACAGCAAGTAGCGGCCAACAACGCCGCGATAATCAGTTTGGAGCAGTCGGACTCAGAGCAAAATGCGAAACTAAGCAGAATCTCCGACACAGTTGTTGACGCAATCGCACGGGTTGAAGACTTAAGAGAGCAGGCTGAAGGAAAGTTCTTGTACCAAGTAACACTCAATGACGACATGGTTCATTTCGGCTTCGACAGCAGCCAGCTTTCCGAAGAGGCTAGGGAGGCTCTCGACGTCTTTGCCTTGAGGATAAAGTCTGAGAACAAGGAATGCTACATTGAAATCCAGGGCCACACCGACACTCTCGGCCCGGAAGAGTACAATTTTCACTTGGGTCTGGTTCGGGCGCGAGCTGTCATGTCTTATCTGCACCTGAACCACAACATTCCGCTGAACCGTATGAACACCTACTCCTACGGTGCGACGAAACCTATCGCAGACGAAAGCGTTGCCGGCCATGGGGCCAAGAACCGCCGGGTTACACTCGTGGTGATGAGCTAACAGTTGAAGTGACCGCGGTGATTGCCTCGTAAAGCAGCTGAACAACTGGCCTGATGCGAGTAAAAGACCACACCGGTTACCTCCGTCAGTCATGGTATTCGGTACACGACCTCAACCTACTATTGGGATGGGCGCGTCTCCCGGATCATTAAGATTGTGGCTTGAGCCCCATCGACCCCACACCAGTCCGGAAAGGACCGGAAGGGTCAGTGGGGCTTTTCTTGTTCACCTGTTGATTATGCCACAATGGATCTTCAAGGTTTACCCTGATATTGCGGTCGCTATTTAATCCGCAAACTTCGGCATCGTTTCCAGGTGAAAAGTAACATAAGGCGAAGACTACCTTATAACCAGCTGTATTCACAACAGTTTGCCTGCCTCGATGTTGAGCGCCGATCGAGCCCGAAGAAATTGCCAATTTTCGGGTAAATCGTAGCCTGCAAGCACGCGTTTGCTAGATTCGGTGTTGCTTTTGCAGGAAAACAGTTGATTCGAGATAGGCGTGGCAAAGGCCCGGGTCATCCCTCCGCATTGTGACGTGCACTCTCCCTGAGCGCCCACCCGCCGTTAGTCCGAGCTCCGTATTTAGGATTCGCCTCACCTCAGTTCAGCGTGGGTAAGCCCTCCCGCCCTGCGGGAGGGACTCATCAAGGTTTGACGTTTCGGGCAATAGATTGTTGAAGCAACGTGATTGTCCCATGTACATAAGCCGGATTACTATATTCTTTAGCTCTTTGAGATGAAATTTCCCATTACAATCCCCCTCGATCCCCCTTTGCCAAACTGATCTTTACCCACAAGTGGGACTGCTGGACACAGGGGGTGGTGGAACCATTGGAGGGGC
>CP070692.1:4139224-4142465 GCA_020353215.1 Deltaproteobacteria bacterium | reverse complement strand
AGATGGTATGTATGAAAATGCTTGCCCAGCAGCTTTATCTGAGGGAAGTAGCCTATCCACGACGGCGAAGGAATTATCACGTCTCCTTTGACAACGTCGAAGATTATGTGAATCAGCTGCTTGGTCCCTGGCCCCACAATGATTCTGTCGGGATCAACCTCCAATTTGAAATGCCTCCTGTTGAAATCAGCGATGCTTTTTCTCAGTTCCAGTATTCCTTCGGCATCAGAGTAATGTCCCTTGTGCGCATTCTTAGCCAACGCTTCTGCGATAGGCTCGGGCACGTGAAAGGGTGACTGGCCAAATGCAAACCCGTAGTACTCCGAGGTACACTGAATTTTCTGACATTTCTTCCGCTGCTGAGAGACCATAAGCCCGATCCTAAGATTCTCAGGCATCCTTATGGAATCCACATGCGGCTCAACTAGAATCTTTTTTTCCATTCTTCACCTGCTTTCATCAGGTTCTCTTACCAGCTGGCTCAGCCGGGGTGATATGATCCCCGGCACTTTCCCTCTGCTATCTGATAGCATGGGCAAGGGGCACGCGTGCTTTCCCCGGAACTCCTATTTCCCTTTCAAATAGCGGTCGAACCATCGGAGGATATGTTTCAACCTTTCAATACGGCGGTCTGTGCGGCCTCCACGCGAAAGACCGTGTGGCTCCTCAGGAAAACGCACCATTTCGGTGTCCACGCCCAATTTCTTTAGTGCCACGAAGACTTGTTCGCCCTGCTCGATGGCACACCGCAAATCCTGTTCACTGTGGAGAACCAGAGTGGGGGTTTTAACTTTGTCAATATACTTGAGGGGAGACTGCCGCCAGTAATTTTCGAAATTCTCCCAGGGTGGCTGGTCTCCAAGCTCATATTGAAATGCCCAGTTGAAGTCGCTGGAGCCGTACATGCTGATGAAGTTGCTGACGCTCCGCTGGGTCACCGCCGCCTTGAACCGGGTGGTGTGACCGATGATCCAGTTAGTCATATAACCGCCGTAACTGCCACCGGTGACGCCCATTCTCTTTCTGTCAATGTAGGATTTCTTTTCAATCAGATCGACCCAGGCCATCAGATCGTCGTAATCCGCCGTGCCCCAGTTATTCCAGATGGCCTTGCAGTGCTTTTCGCCATATCCTTTCCCGCCGCGTGGGTTGCAGAAATAGACTAAGTATCCCTGCGCGGCTAAATAGTAAAACTCGTGCATGAAAAAATTTCCGTACTGTACGCCGGGACCACCGTGAATTTCCAAGATTGATGGGTATTTTTTCTCTTTTCGAAAGCGGGGTGGTTTCAGAATCCAGCCCTCAAGATCGTTCCCCGCCGCACCCTTGAACCAGACCTCCTCGATTTGTCCCAGGTCAAGGGCCCGAAGCAGGTTCTCGTTCACCTGGGTCAGCCTGCGAGATCGTCCGGCGGCCATATCACGCAGCCAGATTTCTCCCGGATTCTTCATGTCCGCATGGAAATAGGCCAGCTTCGACTGGTCTCGGCTGAAATTGAACGATCCCACAACCCCCTTCTCGCCGATCACCGTCTGTAAACCTTGCTTATCGCCTTTCGGGCCGATCGATTTAAGAACGGTATTTCCGTGATGTGCCACCTGGAAGTAAATCCGATTACAGTCCCTCGACCAGGCGGGTGGCATCATGGGCGGGGAGCCCGGCAGGTCGTTAATGGTCCAGCTTGACACGTTGAAATCAAACTGTTCTGTTAGATTCCTCGCCTTTCCTTTCCCGTCCGCAAGCACAACCCACAGAGAATCATTCTTCCACCACTGCCCTTTCCCTTCTATACCGTAATAGGCAATCCATTTCCCGTCAGGCGAAAAATTGGGCATTCCTTTGAAGCCCAGAGGGGTTTTGATCTTGCGGAAGTTCCCGCCAGCCGCTGGTATCACAAACAAATCTATCGCATCCGGATTCAGGTCGGGGTCCTTTGCGCGGTTAGAACAGAAAACGACCTCCTTGCCGTCAGGCGACCAACTCGGAGACCACTCATCATGAACCTCGCTGTCAGTCAATTGCTTACATCTGCCAGTGCGGGCATCAATTACCCAGATATGCCAGCGTTCTTTGGGCAAGAATCCCTTCTCGTCCTCTTTGAAGAAGACGCGGGTGATGTGACGCGAGACCACGCCCAACTTCTTCTTCTGTTCGTCTTTTTCCCGTTCGATCTCTTCCTCGTCCCTTTTGCAGAACTGGCAGACGAACTTCTTGCCATCGGGCGACCACTCGAAAGCTTCAAAGCTGCCTTTGAGGTTGGTCAGCTGCCGGGCTTCACCGCCGTGGAAAGGAATAAGATAAATCTGTGACTGCTTCTCATCACCTCGATTGGATAACAAGGCGATCTCCGTACCATCAGGCGACCACCGTGGCCGGGTGTCTGACTGATCTCCGTGAGTGAACTGCCGGGCAGGTCCTCCGTCGGTGGGCACAATCCACAGATTCGTATACTTCTTCTCTGTCTTTTTGTCTACGCGCTGGATGCAAAAAACCACGTGGCGCCCGTCCGGCGAAATCCTGCAGTCAGATACGAGCCTAAAACGATACAGATCCTCCGCAGTAATGCGGCGTTTCTTTAGCCTGGCCATGATTCCTCGAAACTTGTTTTGTATTTAATAAGGTTCCTTAATTCCTTAGCTCAGTCCCGTCGTTGGCTGGTCTGGCTTGCCTCTTATGAATCTCAGAAATCCGTGAGGAATAGTATTCCCAGAGAACAACGCGGTTTTCTTATCCCTCGGGAGCATCATAGTCCTTTGAGAACTTTTTGTCAACTTGAAGTTTGGCTTCGGCCAAAATCGTGTTGCAGAGAAAACACTTGACTCTGGAGATGAATCTTATAAAGTATCCAGATTAAGGGAGTTAACGCGGGATAGTATTGAAGAACATGAGCAGGTGGAAAAACAGTCAGGAGAACTCGCAGTAAAATCACCGTGATCATCTTTTGCTGAAAGGGACGTTTCATGCATCTAAGATACGGTACCTGGTTGGATCTTGCCATTATTGTTGCCTACCTTGGTTTCTGTGTGCTGGTGGGCATCTACTACAGGCGCCGGGCTGAAAAGAGCTTTGAGGAG
Organism: Deltaproteobacteria bacterium; assembly: GCA_020353215.1. Taxonomy (GTDB): domain Bacteria; phylum Desulfobacterota; class Syntrophobacteria; order BM002; family BM002. The sequence continues at coordinate 4,139,391 of CP070692.1, read as the reverse complement.
TATTTTCTCGCCGGTCGAACCATTCCGACCGTGGTTTTGACCTCCTCCATCATGGCTACTTTTATCTCCACGGTTACCATCGTCGGTATCCCGGGGCTGGCTTACAAGATCGGGATTGCCGGCATGATATTCAATTCCATTGCCATGTACTTCCTCAGATACGGCGC
>CP070692.1:4135822-4139124 GCA_020353215.1 Deltaproteobacteria bacterium | reverse complement strand
GTTAACCCTAACGTTGCAGACCTACTCCGAGGAAAAACGCGCTAGAGTGCGCCAGATGTGGCTGCGCACAGGCTCGGTCAGGACGAAGCGTACTTCACCGTACGTGAGATCCTGGCCGAGGCGAGCACAGCTGCAGATCGGGTACTATAGCTTGAGCCTGGCGATCTTAGTCGGTGTGAGTCTGCAACGTTAGGGTTGACTTGTGATGACTTTTAAGTAGTTGATTTTAATAGATGCGAAAATCGCCAAAACGGTCTGTCTGGACTTTTTCGACAGTCCCGGATGTAATATGAAGTTTCGAAGTGACTGAGGTGAGTTTACATATCTCATCCCGATTGAATAACACTTCCCTGCCAATTCCTGATTATAAGTTCCCGGGTCTTTAGGCATCCTTGAAGGTCGTTTCCACCACCTTCATACTCAACAGTAAACGTTTGGCCATAGTCGTTTTGGCGCAATATTTCTAAACAGCGTTCATAGTCAATATCTATCTCGTCTCCGTCCTCATTAAACCGAGCGCTTTTGGCATGCACATGGAGGGCATACGGAGCCAATAGTTTGAGACCCTCGCAGGGGTCAACGTCACGAGGGAAATTACCGAAGTCAGGACAGGTCCCTAGCCAGGGTGAGCTGATCTTATCAATTACTTCTATGATGTTTTCTGGTCTGCTGCTTATTCCCCAATGGTTTTCTATTACAAGTGGTAGTTTGTAACTAACAGCAGCTGGCATAATTTCTTTCAGCGACGCAACAGCCCGACCCATCTTGGCTTCAAGGTTTTTTACGCGTGATGTCATGTTCTTCCGAAGAACATGTGCGAAGCGCATTGCCAATTTAGACAATACTGTTTTCATGCTTGCACTTGGGGAGGTGACTGACACCGTTTGCCTTTTCTTCTCAGGAATGACATCACGGTGTTTCCTTAGGAGATTCTGAATACTAAACGACTGGCCACCCAAACATATACGGAGACACTTGGCATCAAGAAGGTGGGCGATGCCTAGCATCCTCCTGACGTACTGAATCTCCCGTTGCCACAGCTTTAGATCCCAGTATGTCAAGTCACAGCTGACATTTAGGACTAAACCACAGTTTTCTTGGGAGCAGCTTAGGCGCAAATTCTCTAAATCAGCACCAGTACAAACGGCAAGCTGACGATCGGACAACTCTATACCCTCAAACCCATGTCGGCGGATGAAACCAGGAAGATCGGTCAAGAGAAGACCTGACCTTCGACTGGTCTCATTCAGGCAGTAGGTCGAAACGTAGATTTGCATCGGATCGATAAGATTCTCTGGGATGCGATTCCAGGCACACTCCATGCATAATTTCACTGAAATCGCTCTAATTCTCTAAAAGGAAACTGATCTATGCAACGCGAGATAACAATACACTCTGAAGAATGACACTAGCCATGATACTACAAAGTCTACCGAACATGTAATCTAAACAGAAAGACGAAAGGCATTATGCCCAATACTCTTGCACACCTGGGTATCCAAGGCCTAACTACAAGGGCTTTATTACCGGATGCTGACGACAAGTGGATCTACCTTGGGTGCATCCTTCCCGACCTTCCCTGGATACTGCAGCGTTTAGTTAGGTTTGCATCAAACGGGGTTGATCCCTACGATTTGCGGCTCTATTGTACGGTGCAGGCTTCGCTTCTCTTCTGTCTTCTCCTCAGTCTTGCACTTGCTATGATTTCCAAACAGTTTTGGAAAACCTTTGCAATCGTGGGCCTTAATTCACTTCTTCATTTGCTGTTGGATGCCTGTCAGACAAAATGGGGTAACGGTGTGCATTTAGTAGCTCCTTTCAACTGGCAGTTGACTAATTTCGACTTGTTTTGGCCGGAAAGTTTTCTCACGCACGTCTTGACTGCATTCGGTTTAGTATACTTGATAGCAAGTTGGCGACGCAGTATTAGAACGCCTCCAGAACTGACCTTACAACCCGTAATACGCTTATTTGCTTTTGTTGCTCTTCTCACCGCTTACTTCTCACTTCCCTTTTTGCTTCTTATGGGTCCAGAGAGGGCAGACAGTCATTTCGTAAAGACCCTGAGGAATTCCCGTGATCGCCCAGGTCGTTATGTGGAAATTGACCGCGGGGAATATAGTGAGCGAAACTCGCTGCGCTTAATAAGCACTTTCGCCGGAGAGAATTTGAGCGTTGACAACGTCATCTTTAATCGCTCGGCTACCGTCTCGGTTCAAGGAACCTTTGTTTCAAGAAATCAGATCCACGTAAAAGAATACCATCTGCATTCCCCGCTGATTCGCGATGGCAGTACATATTTAGGCTTGACTGTCGTTGCTATGCTCTGGCTCTCTGCATTCCTTAGGGGGAAAATTCGCTGATATTTTGACCTGCCCAAGATGTGGTGCCCTATTCGCCGGGGCTGATACTGTGCACTCAGGGATGCTCTTTACTTTGCTTTCTCTTTTTCTGCAAAAATTCCTATTAAGATAGTAGCTTTTCGTATTGATGGCGGTTATCCTCAAGTTATTCTTGCTTCAAATAACGAGGTGATTGAGGGGTGAATTGCACCGTGCCAACAACGATGGCTGAGAACATAAGCGAAGTCAAAAGAACAAGGAGGTGGTGAAGATGGCTGAATATAGCAATCCGACCGCCCTGGTCACTACCAAGTGGGTAGACCAACATCTAAACGATCCAGAAGTTTAGAAAGGGCCAACAATATAAGGAGATCAAAATGCGAATGCTTCTACATGTAAAACTTCCTCATCGCGAGTTCAATGCAGCCGTTAGGGACGGCAGTGTTGGGAAAAAGATAAGCCGCATCCTCGAAGAGACGAAGCCCGAGTCAGTCTATTTCACAGAGTACAACGGCCAGCGGGGGGCCATCATGATCGTTGACGTGGAGGATCCTTCCCAGGTTCCTGCCTACGCGGAACCCTGGTTTCTTTCGTTCAACGCCGACGTGGAGTTCCATATTGTAATGACCCCTGACGAACTTGGGCGCTCTGGGCTCGACGAACTGGGCCAAAAGTGGGCGTAGCGCTGGTTAACTCGCCGCTGTAGTCCGACGGGGCAAACAGCTCCGTCGGATTTCTGGACTTACCTGAACATACTTAATCTTGACTTTTGCCCCCTGAGACCCATCGACCATATCTGAGCTTGAAACAAGGACGGAAAGCTGCCCACCTTTTGAGGGCATGCCAGCCATGATAATGCGAGTATCTTGAAATTACTACGGAGAGCACTAAATAGTTTGCTTTTTGATGAGGTACGAATCATAAAGTCTTTTCTGTGGTTCCAAGGCTACCGGCCTGGTC
>CP070692.1:4132419-4135722 GCA_020353215.1 Deltaproteobacteria bacterium | reverse complement strand
TACTTTAATGCACACTTTATCGTCTGAGACTAACTCCCGACATCTGGTGTTGACCAGGGAAAAGAAGACCTGCCATTTTTTCGGAATGGCGAAACCTACGTGCCTTAGCACGGTGCCTTCCCAGGCATCCTGGCCTGGTGCTGCAATTTACAACCGACTTCCGGCTGGTTGTTATCGCACCGCCCTTGTGGGTATTTGATTTTCAAGGAACAGATCCCATGCCTCTTTTCAAAACCTGCCTTTAGGTTTATTTTCCTTCCGGTGTGCTATCCTGAGATGAAAGTCACACTGCCTACTTCATCGACCCAAAGGACTTCACATGTTCGGAAATTGGCGCTACATGGTCGCTGCAATTCTGTTTCTCGGCTCAGGCTTTCTTTTTCTCTATGGGCAAGCTCGTTGGGGTCTTCGTATTGCCTATGCCGTAAGTCTCCCCATATTCGCTGCAGGGGTTGTTCTCGTATTGACCGGTAAACGAAAGTCACCCGACTGAATATGGGGAGTTGGAGTCCCTTAACAAAGACCAAGGGGCGCGGGGTAGGGGATATGGAAGTTAAAGGAAGTTACGATGAATCCTACAAAAAGCGACCCCCCCCTACCCCCTCGACTCCAGGAAAAACTTGAAGATTTTGTGTGTGGGTTGGCACACGGGTTTGATTGATTCACGAGTGTCGGTCTCGGCCTGAGCAGCGGGAAGCTCTGTTTGTGATTTATCGGAATTTGCCAGGGGGGAGGATGTTGTTAACTGAGAGTAGGTTAATGGTCTCTTTGAGAAAACTTGGCAGATTTGTTGGGAATAGTGTTGGGAACAATTTCTCATGCAAAGAAAAAGGGCTTGGACATATGTCGTAAGCCCTTGATTTTACATGGTAGGCGGGACCGGGTTTGAACCGATGACCCCCGGCTTGTAAGGACACGTGCCCATGGTTTTTAGGTAATTTTCTCAATGATTTCGGGGCTGGCTTGTGCGGATTCTGCGGTTTCATTCTGTGCTTTTTCGTCAAAACCACAGAACAGAGTCACAGACAATTTTTTTGTAGAAATTGAGATCCGACTGGACAACACTTCTACGTTACTTCTTGCTTGGTCTGACAACTACAACTAACTTGGATCTAATTTACGTGGCGGTTCGATTCTCCCGTTCCTAGGGCACAATCTCATCCTCATCCGGTGCTCTTGTCTTGACAACCCGCAAAATATTGTGCCAGATTGAAATGCAGCAGAGTGTGCATTAAGGGATGGAACGCAAAGTTACGTTGTGATGGAGGTGAGTTTGCATTACTTGTTGAAGCCTATACTCTCAAATACCCTTTTCCCTGAGATCATTGTCTTCTCGCCACCCTGCCAGCATCTTCTATAATTGTTGCAAATTTTAGCACGGCCAATATTCCCGCAGGTATGTCTTACAACGTTATCCAGTGTCGGACATCTTTACATATTTCCTTCCAGAATGATTACGGCTAATATATTAATTTTATTATATTTATTTATCTAACAACTTGGACATTAGGCTTAACAATGGTCGAAATGTCTTACATTGTAAGACATCGTCGTATGCGTATAAATGGACAAGAACTAGTTAACTATCCGTAAATATTGCAGAAAAAAGTAAGAATATTAGTTGGCATGAATTTTTCAGTAAGACGATGCACAACAGCAGGACACAAACACTCTAGACTGCAATTGTGTAAACTCAAGAATTCATGATTAGTACAGACAAAGCAGCGCCCAAAGGCAACAGCAATATGAAACGAAAGAGAATGACATCAACAGTCACCTTTAGGCTCGACCATTCCCTCAAAGAGGGACTCTTGGGCCTTGCTGAAAAACAAGGCCTTAGCCTCTCTTCGTTGATTCAACAGAGCCTCCAAGATCTCTTAGATTCGTACCAACGTGGTAGTGGAGCAGTGAGGCTAGCTCAAGCAGAAAAGAGGCAGCATCTGAGAAAGCAAATCTTACTACCGGCGAGGTGGAGAATAAGGAAAGGACATAAGGTGTTGGAGCACGATGTGCTCTTGAAGAATATCAGTGTCGGTGGAGCTTACACTGAGTATATGAATGGTCAGAGGTTCACTATTCTTGAGGATTTGCAGATTTTACCTCTGGCACTGGTCGTCACACTGCCGGGATCAGAAGAGGCCGTTGCCTTGCAGTGTGAGGCTAAACGTTTTCAGATCGCCAGAGACTCGGTGGGTGTCGGCTTGCGATTTGTCGATTTCTTAAAAGATGAAAGTCTACTGTTTTAAAGCGATATTTCAACATTTGAAAGGAGCGAGAAATGAGAATCTTTGTTTCTGTGTGCGCACTATTGTCGGTTCTGGGCTTGTCAGGAATGGTGTGTGCAACACCAAGTCAATGGAGTGTAAATGGTCATTGGTATGAAGCGATTAGTGGTGAATACACATGGGTTGAAGCCAAAGCCGAGGCAGAGGCAAGGACTCTGTACGGTGTGTCCGGGCATCTTGTTACCCTCACCACAATAGAAGAAACCGATTGGGTTTGGAATTTTCAAAGCGGTTTAGATAAATACTGGCTCGGCGGTTATCGTGTTGATGACAATGGAACCCAAGGGTATTTTGAAGATGATACATGGGCTTGGGTCACTGGTGAAGAATGGGACTGGACAAATTGGGCACCTGGTCGTCCGAATGATTACTACGGAGGCAACCCGCCAGAGGACAGCCTGAATTTTCACAACAATGGAAACGGAACTTGGAACGATGCACCGAGCAATGACGATCATGATCTGGGTAATGTATTTGGCTATATCGTAGAATACGAGCAGCCCATACCCAACCCTGAGCCAGGAACCATTCTGCTATTCGGTTCCGGCCTGGTTGGACTGGCGGGGGCAAGAAGGAGGTTCAGGAGGTAATTCCACATTCATTGGTCAAACAATAAGGGCAGGGTCAGCAATGGCTTTGCCTTTTTGTTTTGAAACTAGAGATGACATACTCTAATTCACAGTTTGTCCTTTGAGAACCTGCTACCACCTCTTGTACTACCGTTTCGGAGAGGATTGTGTTCATTAAGGGATGAAATATCCTTTGTCACAGCGATCAAGGTGAGTTTGCATTTCTCATCAATATCTCCACTTGCCGGTTGTTGAGCCACCCAAGCCACGTCACTTTCTCCCTGGTTGCCTCCTGGTCGTCAGGCTTGCCATTGGAATCATCTCCTTTCTATTTGGATTTTGTTGAACATGCCGTTAAATCCTCCAAACTCTTTGCATGAAGATGATTTACCTTGCATCCACGGCAATAAACCTTGTCCTTTAGAAGAAATATATGATCAGCGGACGAG
>CP070692.1:4128978-4132319 GCA_020353215.1 Deltaproteobacteria bacterium | reverse complement strand
GGATCGCAACGGAAAATGGATATGATTTACGCCCAAATGGGAGAGCAAGAAGAATTGCACCTGAAATGGACCATCGTCCTCGCTGTTATATGACTTTGCAGCAGACTACGCATGTCAATAGTGTAGTGATTTCTCGAACTGAACCTGGGGTCATATATGCAAGTTTATTTCACCAGGGCGAAATCATCAGGATTAATATGAAGAATTCCCGAACAACCAGAGCGCTTGCAGGTCTGGGTCATCCTCATGGATTGAAGCCAGATAGTAATGGCGGTTACGTTGTCACTCAAGCCAGCGCAGGACGAGTGACGATATTTGATTCTGAATTCCGATGCATAGAATCATTTTATGATTTCGAAGTGGAGTGGCTTCAGGATGCATATGCACTGACGCAAAACGAATACGTTTATACGGATGCATATAATGCAAAACTCAAAGTTCTTAATCTGCCGCGCAAATCCATTGAAGGAGGCCTGCATTACGAACCGGAGTTCAAGGTGTATCAAGTTCGAAGTATTAGTGATAGAGACATTGAACACTTTTATTGGTTGAGGGAGTTAGAACCAATACGGTTCAGTTAAGCGTTACGTAAAGCTGGTTTTGGCCTGCCAGATAGCAAATTCTTCACTTTCTGGGCAAGACTTGCTTACATAACACGCGGTTCTCCGCCGCTCACAAATGTTAACATAATCCTTAACTGAACCGTATTCGAGTTAAAACGAGGTCACAAAGCAACCCCCCCACTGCTTCCCGGTGACCGGATGTACTGAAGCAAAAACAACGCCTACCCTGGGCCATGAACCTCAGATAGGCGTCAATCCAAAGCCATTGGTGATTACCCACATGTTGGTGGAGTTGAGCCTTCAAGCGGATTTGCATAGTTTCGGAGTCCGGCTAAGGCCTTGACTCCAGCGCTCGACAACTTGACAAAATGACTTATGGGTAATCACCAAAAAGCCAGGTGCCTTTTGTGTTGCCACTATGTCTTCTTGTGTATTTTAGCATATTTGGTGACGAGTTGTTGGAAAACTGACACAAGGAGGTAAAGAACGATCGCGCCCAGGGCGAGCAGCAGTGGGAGCGCCGAGCGAGAGCTCTGGCGGCTACAAAGGTGATTGATGATAGCTGAACTGTTCCTTGAGGCAATTCACAAGTGGAGCTCTAGCCGGACTCACCCTTTCAATCCGGTCGTCGATCACGGATGGCCGAGGCCAACTCATCAAGCATTCCTCGCCTTTGGCAGTATAGCACTAATTCTCGCGCCTTAGCCGCTTTGCCTTGACCCACCAGGCTATCGTAGTCCAGGCTGGGATCACACAAACGATCCGGATACATCGCATGCAGATCGGCGCAGAGCGAACGTAGTTCTTCGGCGTCAAACCGGGCATTGATTATCTCTATGAGCCTCACTGTTAGGGGAGTTTGTCCTGTTTTCTCCTCCTTCAGGTCTGTCACTACCTCCCTAAGAGCTTTCTTAAGTTGCTCTTCAGTTCGCCTGGAATAGCGCATTTGCTTCTCTATGTGGCGATTTCGCATTTCAGTGTACTGCAACGCGGCAGCGAGGCAAGCAAAGACTAACACAACAAGAACAACCAGCCCCAAGCCTAGGCCTGGATGGACGTTCCCGTTTACGAGGAGAAGAGCCAGAAGCATAGCGACGACAAGAACTACGAGAAGTTTCATGAAGGGAGGCCTTAATACATTCAAGGCTGTCTCGAAGAACTGGGCAAATGTCACTAGAGCTTCGTTCTTGGATGGCGGCTGTTCGCTCATGACTGGCTTTTCCCTCCCAGTTTCGCCTCCCGAAATTCAAGAGCCAGCGTGATCTTACTACGCACCATAGACAAGGTGTCGGTGCCTGGCGCGTTACGCTCCAAGTAGTCGAAAGCGCCCAGGCGCATCGTCTCAACACTGATCTCTGGTGTACCGTAGGCCGTAACCATGATCACCTGAGCATAAATGTCTTTCTCTTTGGCAGCCTCCAGTACATCCAGACCGACGTCCTCTGTTTCCATTCTTAGGTCGGTGACGATCACGTCGAAATCTTTCTGTTGAATCAATCGGATGGCCTGCTCGCCGCTGTCGGCTGCCACAACTTCCCGCCCCTCCGCACTGGCCGCCCACTCTAGTTGCTGTCTGAGTTCAGGCACGTCGTCCACTATGAGAATACTATACATTTTTCCCTCCTATGTGCTTGACTGTTTGAAATCGAATAAAACGGGCGCTTATCACTGTCAACCTTGGGCAAATTCGCTTTTCGCACCGGCACCTATTTTGGTTCTCATAAGCGCATTTACTCAATTAGTTTAGTCATGGTTCTATTCGGTGTAGGGTAAGCATACAATGAGTCGTGCTCCTGTACCAGGCAACCCCACCTCCTTTATTGTTCCCTGATGCTGCTCGATAATGTTCTTTACTACAGCCAAGCCCAGCCCACTGCCTCTGCCTTTCGTACTGAAGAACGGATCGAACAAACGTTTCTTATCTTCCTGGGAAACACCCGGCCCGGAATCAGCAAATTCGATCTGTGCGACAGTCCCCGGTGAGGTAGGCGATGCTTCTCGACTTGCGGTAATCGTTATCTGGGACGCTCTACCAGTCTCCTGCTGCATGGCCTCCTGTGCATTTCTGATGAGTTCGATAAAAGCACTGGAGAGACTGGCAGGATCGCCTTGTACGGTGAGAGGCTCGTTGGGCAGGACCAACTCGACAGGAAAATTCAAGCTGTACCGAACTTCTTGCAACACACTCTTCAATACCTGGGCAATATCCACTTTCCCGAATTGCAACACCAAAGGCGCCGCGAACCGACGGAAATCCTTCAGCTCAGCCTCTGCGTTGCGGATACCCTTGGACAAATCTCCAAGAAGAGGCTGCACATCCTTCAGTTGCTCAGCTTCTACCGCCTTCTCCTCCAGGAGACGGAAGCGAAGCTGCGTCACCACACCCTCTATTATGGCTATCCGAGTCCCTATGATGTGGGCAACACGAGCTGCAAATTCCTTCCAGGTTTCCAGCCTTTGTTCCTCTGCCAGCCGGGCTTGTAGCTCGGCGTTTTGGATGCTCATCGCAATCATGCTGGCAAATGCCTCGAGACCACTGACGTCGTCTTGAGAAATTTGTCTTTCACTGACGAGAAACCGGTTATCAACGACCAGAGCACCGATTGTTTTCCCCTTCCCTATCAAAGGCACACTTGCAAAGGCGCGTCCCGTATCACCAGGCCGGGTAACTCGTTCGATGAGCTTTCTAAGGGGATCAGATTCACCATCCCTCACAATGACGGTTTCCCCCTCTAGTACGCATGCCGGTACCGCTCCCCCATCTTCTTGGATGGGTAT
>CP070692.1:4125527-4128878 GCA_020353215.1 Deltaproteobacteria bacterium | reverse complement strand
GCAATCGCTGAACCGATTTACATTTCAACCGCTTCTGCTTAACTTCGTTTCCGCTGTAAGCTCAGGAGAACACCAATGGACGATGACAGATTCATGGGCGAAGAGGAGTTGAACGCTAAGTTGCTAGGCCTTTTGATAGAATGTCCTGTTGAAGCAGATCGTAAGCATTGTCCATTGTACGCAGTTAGGGGAATGGAGATTAGCAAAAAGCTGGGGTTTTGGAAGAAAATGAATTGCAGAGCCAAGACAAAAATATGGGAGCGGCATCTGGAATGTATTGAAACTTGAGCGGTCAGCTGAAAGCCAAGAGATTCCTCCCCCGTCTTGCTTCAAGACCACGACTGCTAGCTCCCCACCTGACCACCCACTCCGCCCTTTCCACCTCCCTAAGCACGATCTACAGGAAAGTGATAAAGATCGAAAATGACGGAATAATAACCAGGCATACGACGCTGTTAGACTTGGGAAAGATTGGCTACCCGTTCAAGATAGGAGCGTTCATAAGCGCCAACAAGAGAGAGGAGATGGAAAAATACCTAAAACAGCATCAGAACTCTAACACCTTAATCAAGCTATCAGGCGGCTGTGAATTCTATGCCGAGCTGGTTTTTAAGGATGTGGGAGATTACGGGGAGTTCGAGCACGCCATGAGGAATTCAGAGATGGTGAGAAAGCAGAGCAGACATTTCATAACAGACGCCAAGCGGTAGGCGTTCAGGCTTAGATGGGAATGATTAATCAGAAAAAGATCTTGAGCCCAACCTTACGAAAAATTCCAGCTTTCGCGGTTTAAAGGATAAACCCCAATGGTGCCATGGCTAAATCGATAAAGACTGCTGCGCTCGTCCGATTCTTGGATTCCCTTACCTCGGACTTTCCACTCGAGATCTCGCTCAACACGATTAACCTGCTGGCCACTCTCCTAATGGATGCGCAAATTGAAGGTTGCGTGCGCATATCACTCCAGGGCCTTCTTGAATTTAAAATATTTTCGGATGGCGTGCCCGATCTGTGTCTTCGCGCATTTTTGTTCTTTCTTATAGCCTTGCTCAGCAGCGCTGATTTTGAGGATTTCCCGGAATTCCTCTTTACCCGTCTCGGTAAGATTCATGAAACGAACTATCAACCCCCAGTGGCCTTTGGAAGTAAAACGCTTGACTCGAATGACCGAGCTGTCTACTTGAATCGATTTGTGGGTCTGCGGATTTTCTATTCTCAGTGAAAATGCAGTTACCGGCGGAGGGGTTGTCGTGTATATATGGCAACCTTTTGTGGAAAAGCGGTTACCAAGTGCTTTGATTGTTTTCCCTCCTTTATTGTAGAAGACTGGAATTCGCACATCGAGGACCTGTAAAGCATAATCTACCACGCGGTTTTTCGGGTCCGACACCTTTGGCACCGAGACCTTAGACATTGACACCTTGGGCATAGCCATCTTGGGCACGGACGCCTTAGGCATTGGCAGCCCAGTCCCAGGCGTTTGCTCCCGAGCACCTACTTCAAGCTTTTTTTGGCAATAATCAAGGAGTGCAGTGTAGAGAAATTTTCGGTCCAGCGGAGATATTTTAGAAAAGTGGAGCAGCGTCTGGGCATGAGCCACTCCGTCACCAAGGCCGCATTTACTCGTCAGCACAACCTTGGCAGTAGTCTGTAGTGGTTGCCGATCGGGAGCCTTGATAAGCACCTTGAGCAGCGCCTCCATTGGGGGCGATTGCCTGCTGATCATGAGCACGCCTGCAGGGCAGATGTTTTGAATCTCACCGTTGATGGGGCCGTCGGGCGTCAGAACGGTTACGGGCCATCCGACCCCTGTTTTACGATATCGGTGTCCAGGTGGTATCTTGGGTGTGTCCAAGGGTATACCTCCATTTCTGAGACCGAAGCTCCCTGGAGTCCTGCCCAGACCAAGCAGCCCAGTTGTCGACGGGTTCGGTTGCACAGAATTCCCACTTCCTCTGATTTCGTTTGTTCGTTTACCAACTCCGCAATAGCTGAATTGGAGCGGGACTGGGGATACGATCGTTTGTCCAGTTCAAACATCAGTTGTCCAGGTCAGCAAAAGACACCTCGCCTTGTTCCGGCAATACCCGGTCTGTTTGGAACGACGATATAACACGAGGACGCCTAACACAAAGCGAAAGAGCAACTTCCATACCACAGTGTTCAGTGAGGCAGGCTCCGTTTTGGGGCCGAGGTCAGTTGAAGGCAGGGAATTGTCGGTTGATGCCGTGCTGTTGCCCGACGCGCTCAAAAGGCCTAATCTTCTGAGAATGATGCAAAGTTGTGGTTGAGACGCGTTATTCCATATGGTGAAAACGTCCGGTGTGCTCCTTGATAATGCCAGTTTTTAGAACGTTAAGGTAAATATGAGAGGCAGAACGGCTATAGGGTTCTAAAGAGAGCTTAAGTCCTCCATCCGAGCCCGCCACAAGCCAGGCAATTTTTCCAACCGGTGAGCCTCCGTCTCCACCACACTGGTAGCACTTGATCTCTATTGAGCGGAGAGGGTCAGCTTCCTTGTCCAGCCAAGTCCCTTTGCCAAGGCAATGGGGACAACGGAAATGAGACTCTTTCTTCCCCGTAACACGACAGGTAAGACAACTCTTCTTGAAATCATCAAGGCTCATGTTTTCTTCCTTGCTTCAAATCAGCCTTATTCAAATGTGAAATCGCGAAACTCCTTATGGGTTTTCAGGAGCCTACCATATCGTAGACTGAACGATGTTATGATGCAAAAGACAACCTTAACACTGGACGAAGTCCTGAAACTTCTCAATTAACCTGGTAGACAGAGACGAAGCTGGTGATATGTGCGATACTGGCGACAATAACCACGGCATGGTAGACTCAGACGATCTGTACCTACATACCGGTTCTGGGGAGGTCATAAACAGTGCTGGTTGCTCGATAGCGGATCTCTGCCGGTTGTGATAATGAGTGGGAAAACCTTGGGGGTTATGGCAGTTGTTTAGCACACGCCTGCGAGGATTCCATGTCTGACGGCCTCACCACCGAGGCAGAGAAAGACATGATCGTTCCAGAGGCGGCAGAATCATTTTGTGGTCACAGAAAATGAGTTTGCAGTGAATGGAGTCTTTCTGAAGGATTTCTGCTCGCCTTCACGATGTACTTAGAGGCACGGTCGTTCTGGCCCTGCTTTTTTCATATACTTTCTGAGGAGTCACCCCTCGCTGTTCCACTGAAGTTCATATTTCGAGTTATTAATCCGAGCATAATATTGTTTGCATAGAACAACGGCAGCTATGTTGATGAAGGATCATGAAGTCTTTTCTAAGGTGACTGGCGGGAGGCCTGTGTTCACTTCCGCAGCTGTGGGTGGGGGAGCCCCTG
>CP070692.1:4122075-4125427 GCA_020353215.1 Deltaproteobacteria bacterium | reverse complement strand
CCTTCACAATCATTTGAAACAGGCTGCCGCCTCCCCGCACCAGCACAGCGGCCGTGCTTTTAGGCACGCAGCCAGGGTCGAAGGTGAAGAGAACGGTCATAGTGACCCTAAAGGGAATATTGTCCCTGCTCAGGACTTCCTCAAAGGCGAAGTTGCCAATGTGTATGCTGGTCTTGACAGGGGGCAGAGTTCGCTCTCGCAAGGGATCGACCCGGAAGAAACCAGGCCCCTCAACCCGATGATATCGTTCCAACCGTAATACCGGAACGACGTGATTGTCAGGCGCAAAGCGAATTCCTATTGCAAGTCCCAAAACCCGAAACAAGCCTTTCATGGTCTTCACCTCCCGTCTAGCATCAACCCCGCGTCATCAATGTCAGTCACTCGGAGAATCGTTCACTTCAATCCAACTACGGTCAGTATTAGCGCTTACGCCGCGTAGCACTGTGATTTGCCATTTGTCTATACAATATATATAATATAAATCATTTGCTCCTATTATACTATATACCGGATGTCTTGTCAAGTGGGATTGACGCAGTCAAATATCCAGCACCCCCTTGACAAGTTCGCTCATCCATGGTATAGTATGTCTAAACATTATAGACAAACTATACGTTTGGAGGGTGCATATGTATCGATTCAGTGAAAGAAAAGAACCTCTTTATGCTACGATAAAGAGGGAACTGCTATCAAAAATTGAACGGGGAACCTGGCCGATTAACCATAAACTCCCCAGTGAGGATGAACTGCAAGAACACTACGATGTCAGTCGGGGAACGATCAGACGGGCCTTATCCGAGCTGGAGCTAGAAGGTTACATCACCAGGGTGTCGGGCAAGGGTACCTTTGTGACCCGCGTGACCCCCAGGTATGAAAAAGCTATGGGGGAAATCACGTCTTTTACCGAGCAGTTGTCTCAGGCCGGCTTTGAGCCGAGCACCAGAGTGCTACTTAAAGGAATCATCAAGGCTTCTGAAGCAAAGGGGAGGGTAGAAGAGGGATTTGGCATTCCGGCCGACGCCGAGGTAATTCAAATCAAGAGACTGAGAGAGGGCAACGAAATCCCCTACGCCATTCAATCAGTCTATCTCCTGCCCAAGCAATGTCCAGGTATCCTGGAAGAGGACTTGACCCACCTTTTCAAGCTATACGAGGCCAAATATAACCGGACTATGTCAACCGCCGACGAACTCGTCCGGGCATCTGGTGCCTCGCCAGAGGAAGCCGGGCTCCTACACATCAATCAAGGAGCTCCGGTGTTGATTCGGGAGCGTGTTTCCTATGACCAAACTGGAAAACCTTTTGAGGTCTTACACTCGGTCGATCGCGGTGATAGATTCGAGTATAGGTATATCATCGTAAACGACACTTCAAAGGTTCCCGGCCCGTCTGGAAATGCCTCGTCCCCCCGCGAGATCGAGAAAATGCCGGATTTCTGAGCACTTTGGCCGAATTGGGATAGGAGAATCTGCGATGACAGAACAGATCGATCTAAATGAAGTCAAATTGTGGATAGAACGTTTTCGCAGCGACAGCGAAGAGGATCGTGTGCCTGCCGCTTCGGAGTTGAGCCGGATGAGCATTCGCGTGCGGAGCACAGTACGCGCACGCGGCAGCGCAAGCCGGGTGGCGCCAAGTGAATTTCCAAAATCCCTGCCTGATGCCATAAGCCAGACCCTGGACGCACTGCAGGATCGGAGTCCAGCCGTTCGCAGAGCGGGGGATATGGGACTTGCCGCCCGCGCCTAGAACGTGTGAATGGAAAGGTGAAGAAACTATGGCAGGGGATAAAACTACCAATCAGCATGCCAAGCCATTGGAGCAACAAGAGGAGGCCCTTAGGCGACTGAAGCTGCTTCAGGAGGTCCGCGCCGACATTGACACGGCTGTAAGTCTCGATCAGGTGTTGCCCAAAGTCTTGGACAAAGGGCTAAACGTGGTGGGAGTCGAGACGGGTTCGATCATGCTTGTCAATCAGGACGGGCAACTGGAGTTCAAGGCGCGCCGCGAGGGTCCGACCCCGCTTCCTCCGGACAAGAAGCTTCGTTCCTTTAGGCTGGGAGAGGGAATCGCCGGCTGGGTGGCATTGCACGGCCAGCCGGCACTGGTGCCGGACGTAACGGCGGACGAACGGCTGGCGCGTCCCAAACCTGGTGGCAGGTTGCTCTTCCGATCGTTGCTCTGCGTGCCCATTATGCCGGCTGACACTGCCATCGGCGTGATCAACGTCGACCATCCAGACCCCGATCGCTTCGCCAAGACGGATTTGGAACTCCTGTCAGATCTCGCCCATCAAGTCCTGATTGCCATCGGACGTGCGGGCCTGGTGGACGCCTCCCAGGCCTTGCAACGGGCGGCCATTGAGCGTACATCCTTGCCAGAGTTCCTGAAGGAAGTGGCTAACATCACCCGCCGTTTGTTGTTCGTGCCGGCCTGCGTTGTTCGGCTCATTGAAGAGCCTACCCAACGCTTGAGAGTCGCCGCCACAGCCGGGTTGAACCAGACCCAAATAGGGATAGTTGGGCGACTTGACATTGATGCGCTACACGCAACGATGACGGCTCTAGAAGACAGCCAGACTGAGCTGATCACAGAACTTGGCCTAGTTCCGGGTTCGATGGTAATGATGGGGATGAAGGGGCTAGCCCATGGCACGATCGAAGTGCACACCTTTGCGCCACGGCGTTTCACGCTATGGGAACGAAATTTCTTCCGCGTTTTCGCCGACCAGGCCGCGGGCTTCATCGAAAACGCTAGGCTGTTGGAGCAGGAAGTAAACAGACTTGCCAGCCTCCATCAAGTAGGCCAATCCCTGACGCGTCTGACCATCGAATCACAGGGCCAGCTAGGAGATATTCTCCAGGAAATCGCGAACCAAGCACTAGAAGTCTCTGGCGCAGACATCGTGACCTTGTACCAATACTATGAATCGACGAACGAGTTCGTGACCCCGCCATTCATAGGCGGCCAGGAAAACCTACTCCAGGGCGAGCCAATGACCACCGAGATCTACGCGGACGACGTGGTGGCACGCATCGCTCGCTTAGGAGAACCCCACTGGGCACCCAATGCCCAGGCAGACGAGCTGATGTACAGCACAGGCATTCGAAAACCGAAGCTGCCAGGAGAAGAGGAAAGACCCCGGTTTGTGATCCGGGAGGAGGTCAAATCATCGGTCGGCATCCCACTCAAAGTGGGGGACGAAGTCGTCGGGGTGATGTTCTTCAACTACCGCACATCCCAAGCATTTCCTGAAAATGTTTGCAAGCTATTGGAGACATTCGCTATCAACGCTGCCATAGCTATCCAGAACGCTCGGCAGTACAGGGAACTCAGATCGGCTCAGGCG
>CP070692.1:4118587-4121975 GCA_020353215.1 Deltaproteobacteria bacterium | reverse complement strand
TAAGCGCTCAAATAGGAGGTTTCTCGTAATAA
This sequence comes from Deltaproteobacteria bacterium, assembly GCA_020353215.1. Taxonomy (GTDB): domain Bacteria; phylum Desulfobacterota; class Syntrophobacteria; order BM002; family BM002. The sequence goes on along the minus strand of CP070692.1, from coordinate 4,121,943 downwards.
GTGTAGACCTAATCGTAATTGATTAAGAAAGTAAAACGAAAATCGAAAGTCTTTCAAATCCCCCCTAAGAGGCTGTCCGATAACTCCCTAATTCGCTGTTCTTGAGAGTTCAGATCATTGAAATTTGGCATTCTAGAGAAGCTCCCAAAACCCCCTCTCCCTTGACGGGAGAGGGTTGGGGTGAGGGTGAAAGAGGATTGATTCCAATTGGTTATATCCCCCTCCCCTTCATCCCCTCCCGCCAAGGGAGGGGAGATTCTGTTTTTCACTCAAACATAATTTCCAACAGCCATTCATTGAAAAAACGGTTGTCGGACAGCCTCCTAACCCCCCTTTGCTAAATAGGGCTTCCCAAAAATCATAAACGTAATAATATCAGCTACTTATTCGGCACCCAAAAGGCCATTTCCTAAACCACAAAAATTACAATGTTTTTAAATGGTTATGTGTCCAGAAAAGCTCTTTGCCCCCTATTTTGACGGGTTTTTTATAGGCGTTTTGGCCCAGTTTAGGAAGAAGTCTTTTTGGGAAGGCCTGCTTCTGCTTCTGGTTAATATTTTGATATCTATCCACAAACTCATCCTAAACCTCAATGCAATGGCATCCTTCATCAGCCAACTTTCTCCATACCTTCCCAAAAAAGGGAGATACTATGCGCCAACGTGGTATCATCCCGCCGGAATCCATGCCTCCCAGTGCCAAATAACAGCAGCTCTTTGGGAATTTGTCTGATATTCCTGTGACAAAATTCAAGTTTTCTAGCTGGGTAGCCTTATCCACCATCAGGTTCATAAATTGATTTTTGGGAAGCCCTATTTGCTAAAGGGGGGAAGTCACTGAGATCACGTCAAAATCTTCCCCCTTTGTAAAGGGGGATTTCCTCGAGCGAAGCGTTAGCTCAACAGCATTGAGCACTCTCAGGTGCTCCACCCGACAAATGCTTCAGATCGCTTATTTGAGCCCTTATGGGGATTTACCCCCTTCCGAAAGTAGCTGAGCTACGGGGTGGTTTTGCGGAGGGGAATAAACTTCGTCCCGATGCGATACAAGAAAATGGTAAGCGCAGTAATTCTTGCGTCTGGTATAAATATCTCTCCCGGGAATCATGCTCTTTTAATGTTTTGAATAAATCACATCGTTATGATTAAATTGCCTGAAAAATCCACCTAAGGAGATGAGGCATGGTTGAAGGCGAGGTCTTGGAAGAGGTAAGAGGCTTTTTGAAAAGCAGGATCATTCTAACGGCGGCGGAACTCGACCTGTTTACCTTGCTGGAGCTGCAGGGAGCAAGTGCAGAGGATCTTTCGAAGGATCTGGAATGTGACAAGAGGGCGTTGACCAGATTGTTGGACTGTCTGGTCGTTCTGCGACTTCTTTCCAAGGAGGACGGAACTTACAGTACGACGGAGCGAGGTGAGTTGCTCTCCTCTAAACATCCTAGGACAGAGCTTCCCATGGTGCTACATATGAGCGGGCTCTGGCAGATGTGGGGCGGTCTTACCGAGACCGTAAGAACCGGGAAAAACCCGGAGAGAAAACCTATTTCCGAAAGGGGGAAAGACAGCCTCAAAGCCTTTATTAATGCGATGCACGTTGTCGGGCGGACGCTGTCAAGAGAAATCGCCGACTCGTACAATCTAGAACCGTTCAGAAGGCTTCTGGACATAGGAGGTGCCACCGGCACTTACACCATGGCGTTTCTCGAGAAAAACCCGAATATGACTGCGGTCCTTTTCGATTTGCCGGATGTGATACCAATGGCTAACGACAGGCTGGAGGAGGAAGGTCTCCTTGACCGGGTTGAACTCGTGGCAGGGGATTTCTATGAGGCCGACCTTCCAGCAGGCTGTGATCTGGCATTGCTTTCGGCCATAATCCACCAGAACAGTCCTGAGCAGAACATCGATCTCTACCGTAAGATCCACCAAGCACTCGTACCGGGAGGTAAGGTCCTTATTCGAGACCACGTGATGGATGCCGACCGCACCCATCCTCCCCAGGGAGCTTTTTTCGCCATCAACATGCTGGTGAATACCGAGGGCGGCGATACGTACACATTCGATGACATAAAAGAAGCCCTGGAGGCCGCAGGTTTCGTGGAGGTGAAGATGGTTAGGAAGGGCGAGCACATGGACTGTTTGGTGGAAGCCCGCAGGCCAGACTAATTGCAGCTCAGGTCCCCCCACGGCAGGAAGACCGTCCCAAACGAATAGAAATCCGAATAGGGAATCTCATCCCCTCGCGGGTGTTGAGTCAATCCGGCTCCTCAAAGGTGGGATTCTTCATCATGGTTGATCTCATTAAATTTTCACTTATCGGCGTAGTAGCATTGTTTCTGATGACATGCGGTGCTGAAAGAGTCTGGTATCAACAGGATACGTCCAATCTGATCGTCAGATCTGACCTGGCAGCCTGTCGATCCACTGGGGATGAGCGAAAAAACATGGATCAATGCATGCAAGCCAAAGGTTACGTGCTCATACCCCGATCCGAGGCAGAGCTGTTGACGGTAAGAACTCTTCAGCGGGAAGGTCTGGGTGCGAATGAGATTGGCGAACGCCTTGGAATGAGTGACCGGCGGGTTCGAGGCTACATGGATGAAGACTACGATTTGCCCCAGACGGCTTCTCTCGGCATCCAACCGGTGGAGATTCTGACGAGTGTGGGTAAACCGGCTGTACAGCCTCTGATTGGGGCGCTGGAAGAGGATGATCCTTTGGTGAGACGACAGGCTGCAGAGGCTCTGGGCGAGATCGGCGATCCCCGAGCCCTAGAACCTCTAATCGGAGCGCTGAATGACCCGGATCCACTGATAAGAAGACATTCAATCCAGGCTCTGGGGAAGATCGGAGACCCTCGGGCGATAGATCCGTTGATCGCCATTCTCGAAGATAAAGATGAAGAGCCGCATGTACGAATGACTGCGGCAGAAGCTCTGGGGAGGCTCGGCGGCACGAATGTAGTTGAACCCCTCAGTTCTGCGCTGAATGATGAACACTGGGGGGTTCGAAGCCGTGCAGCAAGGTCTTTGGGTCAGATTAAAGATCCTCGCGGGGTCGTGCCTTTGATTGCCAGGTTAAATGATGAGGATGCGACAGTTCGGGGTTATGCGGCCGAGGCACTGGGCGACATCGGAGATCCACGTGCAGTCGAGCCACTGGTTGCCGTACTCGATGATGACGATGGGAATGTTCGCGAGAAAGCAAAGCAGTCTCTGGACAAGATAGCCGGAAGCGATTTTGGAGAGCGATAAGGCTGTTGAGCATTCAGCCGTGATATCGTCGTTGCAGGCTCCAGCCTTCCAGCCCGCAAAGGCAAGATACCGGTGGTCCAGGTGCTCGTTGTTTCGCAGGCTC
>CP070692.1:4115089-4118487 GCA_020353215.1 Deltaproteobacteria bacterium | reverse complement strand
TTATCTCTAAGTTTCACCTTATTACTCCTTAATAGCTCCCATAGCTTACGCTTGTCCTCTACCTTCTTCTGATAGCTGCCGTCTCGTAGCTCGTCAAGATGATCCTTGAGGTATAGCCCGAAAAATAACGCCCAGTATAACGATAAGGCTAGGCCACAGTAAAGCATTGCTGGATGTGATGTCAATAGCCAGACAGTTATCGTTACTGTGGTTAATACTATTGATGTTACATTTAAGAATTTATTTGTTCTGATTGTTTTAAACATGGTGCTCTCAATATAAACACGTCTAAATTCTGTGTCAACTTACCACTTTTTTGAGCGTTCAATTTGCTAGATAATGGTCGCAAATTCTTTAAAGACCAACACTCCTGAAATTCCTTGTCATGTAACGAGGTGTAGGGAAATGCGTTGTGTGGTATGATGTGGTCCAGCTGCCAGGTCCATGTACTGGGGTCATTGTCGTCCCATGTGTCTACACGATATACTCCCCAATTGTCCCAGCTCATCCAGTATTCGAATTGTGATTCTAGGTGAGCTTTTAGCTCTTTAATAGTATAAGGCAATACTTTTGTTACAGATGTTTCTTTTCGTGAACCTCTAGATTTTAGGCTAGCCCATATTGAGCGGCTGACACTCTGTCGTATCTTGAATATCGGATCTGTTGCCTTCCTGTGCCTTATGTACTCTCTATTGGCGCGGCGAATGCACTCTCTGCATTTATCGCCAAATCTGAGCAGCTTATCTTCGAATATGTAATACTTTTCATTTAGGGGCCAACAAGTTCCACAATGTTTGCACTGTTGTACTAGCATGACTGTGTATATATCATAGATCCTCATTAGGTATAAAGACTGTGAACATAGAAACCCTATATATTTGTAAAATATAAAAATCGCTCTAAGTATCGCATGATCTCGTGGACACAAGTAGTGAAGTGGTAAGAAGTGGATCGAAGTGGGTTATAGTGGTAAGTATGGTGTATGTAGTGGCATTTGTAGTGATTGGGGTACTATTTTGGTTTATTGCAGGCACAGTTTGTAGTAGTTGCAAGATGTTTCGGTGATGATTAGTGCTTGGGTTGTTGGTATTTTGAGCCATAACCCCCTATTTACCCGCCCCCTGGGTGGTTCTTTGACCACCCAGGGCAACAAACCACCCAGGTGGATCATTTACCCACCCTGGGTGAAAAAATTACCCATAAGATAACCGCGCGAAATCATTAAACTTTTTCGCTGGTGGATCTTTTTTCCATTGAATAAAAAAAGATCCATGGATCTTTTATTCACCTGGTGGATCTTTTTACCATGCATGGGCAGCGTACCTGCCACCTCCCTAACTGCCCGATATCACTGCTATGACAATCATGTCATGATCCACGACACCGATTGTACTGAACATCGGCCCAGTGGTCCAATGATTCCGGGCACTTAGCCGGTTGGCATCTGACTTGCTTGATCCCCCCTTGCCTGCCGGTGCATCCGGGGCCACCGTTCCAGGTTTTTTTTTCCCGCCCCGCTTTCGGAGATTCCCATGGCAACCACTGACGTCAAGACCTTCAGCAGCTACGCCAGCATCATCGACGACGCTCGGCAGGCTGGGCACGACATTCTCCCCGTAGGGGCGACCATTCTCAGCAAAACGGCGATTCTGTCGGCCTACGCCGACGACGATCTCCCCCAATTCGACAAGGACGCCAAGAACTTCCTGCTGACCTACCGCGCGGGTCAGCAGAAGCGCAAGGCGGACGAGGAGAAGGGGTTGGCCGCTGAGACGATCGCCACCATGGTGAACGGCGCCAAGCTCGGTGGATATGTCGAGCTGACCGCCAACCCGGCCGATGGCAGCTGTATCGTCGAGGTCAAGAACCAGCGCCCGATCGTGGTGCCCAAGTCGACCGCGAAGAACTTGGCCGATCTGCTGGCCCTGTTCGGCAAGGCGACCGCGATCAAGGTGAAGGACGAGGAGAAAGCGGCCAAAGCCGCCGCGCCCGTCAAGCTCGCCAAGGCTGGCAAGTGACCTAGCCAACCGGGTATAACCCGGACATACCCAGCCGCGCGCCCCGCCCGGCGATGCCCCGGTCCCCTCGCAGGGACCGGGGCCATCGCTTTTTTTTTCTGGCGCTTCCTGAGGCTTTTCGGAAGGTTTCAGGAAGATTCAGAAGGAACAACCTTTTGGAGCAACCGATGGCAGTAAAAGAAACACACCACTGGCTGGCCGACATGCTTTTGGCCGACTCTGCGGCCGATGCAGAGTTTCTGGCCAGCATCCGGCGCCCTGGCCGAAAGTCGAAGCAGGAGGCTGGAAAAACGGCCTCTGTGGTAGTTCGGCAGGAAAAGCCGATTGGCCCCGACCGCGAGCCGGTTGGGGCTTTTCTGCATTTGGAAGCCGAGAAAAACGAGGCCCTTTCGGTTGCTCAGCAAGTCAAGCCCGACCGCGGGGAAGTTTTCGTTGAGTGGGAAGATTCCGTTTTTGACATAGAGACGGGCGAGGAGCTTGTCCGCTTGATGCCGGTTGGCCGTTACAATGTTTTCGGCCAGATGCAGAAAGCGCCCGGCAAGTATCATACGGACGAGCTTGGATATGTCCTTCCTTTGCAGACCGTACACACACACATCTTCAACGTGCGCAGGTTTGAAGATGAGTCTGCTAACCCGCAAACTTGGCTGGATATCCGCTGGGAGGCATATCAGCGGAGACAGGGACTTATCCAGCCGAAGCCTCGAAAGTGGATGTTCGAGGCAAAGCTTTCCGAGCCAGCCCGCAGATTCCTGCATCTAAGCCAGTCCCGCTGGATTCTGTGTGAGCGTTCGGGCGGCTGGTATCGTGACCGGATAGAAGATGATTCGGTCATCAAACGCTCTGCTGAGCTTGAACGCGCCCAGGTTGAGCGCTGTTGGGAGCGACTTTGGGAAGTCCTTTCCGGCCGCAAAGAGGCTCCCGAGGTTGAGCCTGTAGAGCCGGAAACCGCACAATTCCGCACAGCCAAGAGTCTGCTGCCCGAGTCTCCGACCGAGGAGATGGATATCTATGATCTCTGGCTGAAAGGGTGCAAAGAGTCAGATGAGCGCCGGGGTAAGAAGATTCGCATCCAAGCAAAGACGGCCCCTCACGAGGCTGAGATTGCGAGACTACAGGAAAACCTGCAGCCGATTGTGGACAGGATCAAAAAGCTGAAAAGGTCCAGAGATGGGCTCGCCTGGCTGAATGATGCCCTCATGAGTAAGCGCAAGGTTATCCGAATCCTGGAAGACCGGGCATACAAGATCCGCTCGGATATCTGGTACGAGCGTGAGGCTATCCGCTGGCACCAGGAACATACACAGTAAAAGTTTCCTCCCTTAGCCGGGTTTGGCCGGGCGCCTTTTGGCGCTCGGCCTTTTTTTTGTCTTTTTCTCT
>CP070692.1:4111581-4114989 GCA_020353215.1 Deltaproteobacteria bacterium | reverse complement strand
GGAAGAATCAATCTCCATTCATTACCCAGGAGTAAAACATCCTCGGCATTATCACCAACCATTTTCTCCACTGCATGATAGGATACTCTGCCCTTTTCAGACACATAGGTCAGGATCTGCGCCAAAGAACCTGTAAGCTCAGTATTGTCTAAGAATCTACTCAAGGCCTTTACCAACATGTCCATGTGATTTTTCCTGTTCAGGCGGTATAATTTGTTGGTAATTCTATGGTTTATTCTCGGACGCTGGCAAGCTTGGCCGTCATTTTGTCATTGAACTTTGCTGCATTGATTATAAACCTGTCGTGAGTACCCTCAGAGATCTTGTCTAATCCATCTTCGGCAACTATCGAAAAGCTGAGTTTACGTCCCTCCACTTCTTCCAGTTTTCCCGTTACCGTTATCGTCAAGCCAGGAGGGGTCGCTGCTGTATGACTCAAATTGACGTGGATACCAACCGTCTGTTCTTCGGGCCAGTCTATGTGGGAGTTGATCGCCTGGATACAGGCCCATTCAAATAGCCCCACCATGAACCCGGTGGCCAAAACTCTCGGCATAGCCTGGAACTCGGATGATTCAGGATACAGATGTGGCACAGTCTTGTTTTCTGGAACCGTGAATTTGAACTCAAAAGTTAGACCTGGCCTCAAGGAATCTTTCATGGCTCACCTCCATTTTGGCTGTAATATCTTTATTGCTCATATCTAGTATCTCTGCTAAATTAATATGCACAAAATTAATTATTCTAATAAAGTTCATTAACGAAAGTTATTAATTGTGGAATGGCAGCAAATCATAGGCTTCTACCACGTAGCCAAGCTCGGGAGTTTTACGAAAGCTGCTGAAGCCACATTTCGGACACAATCAGCCCTAAGTCAACAGATCAAGAGTCTTGAGGAGGAACTAGATTGTCAGCTTTTTGAGAGGATAGGCAAGCGTAAATTGCGGCTGACTTCCGCTGGAGAAAGATTCTACAGATTTTCAGAGGCAATTCTAGACGAGTACGATAATCTTAAAGAAGAGCTAAACGAACTCAAGGGCCTGCAAAAAGGCCATCTGAGAGTAGCTGCACCATTTACAACTCTATACCACCTGTTTCCGCACGCGATAGAAACATATACACAGAAGTACCCATATGTTGAGCTGACTATACTCGACCGCTCTCAGCAAATCGTTATCGAGCTCGTATGGAATGGGGACATTGACTTCGGGTTCGCTTTGCAATCAGAGGTCCCTAAAGACCTCACAGCGTTGCGCTGGAAGAAGGTGGAAACAGTTCTGCTGGCACCTTTAGGCCATCCACTTGTCCAATTCAAGCGAATCACCCTGAAGCATATTAGCAAGTATCCACTAATACTGCCTCCCAGAGACTTGAGATACACCTGCCGCAGGATGCTTGAAAAGCGGTTTCAGAAACTCGGACTTGACTACCAGATCGTCATGGAATCCTCAAATGTCGAGTTGAGCTCTCTTTACGTCGAAATGGGACTCGGCATATCTTTTGCCACAGTGGTAAAAGACTTACCGGCATTGAAACAAAGAAAGTTGGAGTTCTTACCAATGGACCAATTGTTCAAACCAGATTATATCTCCGTGGTCATGAGAAAGGACAAGACTCTGGTCTCATACAAGAGCGCCTTTATCAATACTCTGTTTGGAGAATCAGTCCTATCCAACCAGTCAATCCAGCGGACTCGGTAAAGATAACCGCCACAATGACAGCGAGGAATCAAATCCATACCACCACCCATAGCTCATAAGGATTGCCAGAACAGGGGAATCAAACAAACGAGATGGAATAAGAAGAATTATACGGAGATAAACAAGATCTCTGGAATGATACGGGTGGATCTATATCAACGGAACAGAATCAAAGGAATAAAACTCGCAACATAAAGCGTTAGGTGAAGTCCCACCAAAGCGTTAGAGAACTTCATATAGCCAACGTTACACTCGCGACCTCCTCCCTGCTGTCCGAAAATTTCTGATCGTTCTAGTCTTTCAGATTGACGGGATCTCTGGATTAGGTATATCGTAGTTTCATAAGGTCATGACGTGTTACAAGAACCCCGTAATCGGTACCATAACTGGGGACACTTAATGTGGCCGTCTGGTACATGATGGGGGCACATCCGCCTCCGTAGGGAGAAAGGAGTAAAGTGATGTCCGCAAGCGTTTACAAAATAGTTGAAGTAGTGGGAACGAGCAATGTTTCTTGGGAGGATGCTGCCAAGACTACTGTTGAGGCCGCTAGCAAGAGCTTGAGAGATTTGAGAATTGCCGAGGTTACAAAATTGGACATGACAATCGAGAACGGAAAGGTTGTCGCCTACCGGGCCAGGGTAAACTTATCTTTCAAATATGAAGGAGGGGAATGACGATTTAAGGAATGACCTCGATAAGGAATGATTTCGGCCTTTCACTACGAGTCGGACTACCTTGTACTCATGTCCAGGCACCAATTACACTCGGTAAGAGGAGGGATTTATGCTACGAAAGGCAACTTATAAGCTGCGAGTTACCAGGAGAGAGGCACTGTACGTTCATGACGAACCAGACCACAGCTTGATGTTGGTTGAACTGGAGGGTGTACCGCTCGAGTACACACCGGGGGTGGCCGGAGAGTTTGTCTCCCGCCGCAGTGTCAATTTCCACGATCGCACAGGGGGTTCAGGTTCCATGCAGGGTTATGCAACAACCAACTTCCAGCACGGCTCAGTCTACAGCCGCTTTGAGGGTCATCGCGACGCGAGCTCCAAAATCACAACGGGCACTTGGAAGACGTACAGGGGAACCGGCAAGCTGGAAACCATCAAAGGAGAAGGTACATTCAAGGTCACAGTTGGAGAAGCTCCAAACGAGTTCATTCTTGATATGGAGGGGGAATATGAACTCTGATTGAAGCGCTGACGGTTAGAACTCATAACGATAAGCGAAAATGCCCGCGGCTTAGAGCAGTGGGCTTTCTTTCGCTGTGCGCCTGTTTGGTTTTGTCTGTAAACCTATAGTAGCCAGACCGTTCCTCAAAGCGGTTCGTGAAACCTAGAGAAAAACTGATGAGTAGTTTTTATAAAGCGTTAATAGCTGAACTCCCACCAATGCGATCTGCACCCGAAATCGGGCAGCACGAGGCACTCTCCTGGTGTCGTACTATGCATTTGTCGGATTTGTCTGGTCAGCGTAGGTTTTTTTTCTTGCAACTCCACCATTCATTTCTGTAATCTGAGAACAGCCCAAAAACTCTCAATGTGGAGCACGTTCTGGCACCATGAGAAAACTCGTAATACTACTAGTTGCGCTTCTAATAACTTTCGCAATCCCAATACCCAAGAATTCTTCACCACAGACAACGCCGTGTGAGTCACGGTGTACAAATAGTTACTCTGATTGTGTATCTGACTGTCAGAAA
>CP070692.1:4108054-4111481 GCA_020353215.1 Deltaproteobacteria bacterium | reverse complement strand
TCACTTCTTGCCGTGTCTCAGTGAAACATCCAACGACCCGGAGACGTGCTTGCCTTTTCCAACCGGTACAGCAGCCAACGGTCTGATCACTATTTGCCATGTTCGCTTTTTACAAGGTTGTCAAGCGGTTGATACTGCCACCCACTAGTATTCTTCTACTCCTGCTACTGGGTTACATCCTCTGCTTGGTTAGACTCCGACGTCTGGGAAAAGTGGTTCTGGGCCTCGGGATCCTGCTCTTCTATCTGCTTAGCATTGCACCCACTGCTGATTTGCTGTTGTGGCCGTTAGAGTCACTCCATTCACCGCTAACTCCAGAACAGTTGCCCCGAGTTGGTACACTCGTGGTTCTCGGTGGTGGGGTTTCTGCGACAGCTAGCTTGCCTGCAACAAGCCGCCTGAGTCAGGGATCCATAAGGCGGCTTCTCGAAGCGGTTCGGCTTTATCACCTGATGGATCAGCCAACCATTGTGATTGCAGGAGGCAGCGGCAATCCTTTTGTAAAGGTTTCCGAATCGGAGATTATGCGCGAACTTCTCCTGATTCTGGGGATTCCTGACAAACGAATCGTGACCGAGGGAGAGTCCAGGGATACCTATGAGAATGCTCAGGCGTTGCAGAGGCTGGATATGAGGCCTCCACTTATCCTGATAACAACGGCTACCCACATGGGCCGCTCTGTCAGGGTGTTCAGAGCACTCGGAATGAACCCGGTACCGGCGCCGTGCGATTTTAGGGGCCAGACTAACTTGGGCGATCCTCTGCGGTTTTTACCTTCAAACAAGGCGCTGGCTGCATCAACCGCGGCGATCTATGAATACCTGGGCACATGGTGGTATGAAATCACGGAGAGAATCTAGCCCGGATGTTTCATGAATGGCTTACTGCGGCCACGGATATGGTCGTCTTTGCGGGCGTCCTTACAACACCCTGCTATTCGTCGTACGCCTCCGGAGTCCCTGCGGTTGGCAGCGGGCCTCTCTGCAGAATCTCGCAAAATCATTGCGGAAATAGTGAGGGCCAGTACGCGATATCTCCGGGGAACGCTGAGGAATGAGTTTATCCTGGTCATTCTGGAAAAAACCACTTAAGATAAACGGACAGCCGCACCTGAGCGGCTGGTTATATTTTGAGGTCAGGGAAAATGAAAGTCAGGAAAGGTGGAAACCATGCGTGGCTGAGGCCGCTACTGATCGTTGGAATTCTACTACCCCTTATAGGGCGGGGCGGCGAGGTGACAGCCCTTACTCGGAGCGAAGAGAACACCATCCGTGTGTTCAAATCCGTTTCCGGGGGCGTGGTGAACATCACCACTACCAGTATTAGTCGCGATTTCTTTTTCAATCCCATACCCTCTGAAGGGAGTGGCTCCGGCGTCATAGTAGATAGTAGGGGCAATATCGTGACCAGCTTCCACGTTGTGAGCGGAAGTAGTTCTTTGGAGGTAACTCTTGCGGACGGCAGCAGGTGGCAGGCTCGCATTGTTAGTAGTTCCCGTGAGAATGATCTTGCGGTAATCAAGATCGATGCGCCGCCGGATCAACTCAAACCAGTATCTCTGGGTTCTTCCAAGAGTCTGCGAGTGGGGCAAAAAGTGCTGGCTGTCGGCAATCCCTTCGGTCTGGGACAAACCCTGACAACGGGAACCATTAGCTCACTTGGCCGTGATGTCAAGATCAGCGGCGATTCGGTGATCCGGGATGTCATCCAGGCCGACGCAGCTATTAATCCCGGCAACTCTGGCGGGCCACTGATCAACTCAGAGGGCGAAGTTGTCGGCATCAACACAGCCATTTTCAGCCCAACCGGCACCAGTGTGGGCATAGGCTTTGCCATCCCTGCGGATACGGTACGGAGGGTTCTGCCGGGTCTAGTGTCCCTTTGGCCCAAGCTACTAAGCTGGGTAGTTGCTGTTGTCCTTGTGGGACTTTTCATCTGGTGGTTTTGGCGACGGTTGACAGTCCCTTACAGAAGGGACTGGCATTAAGGCCAGATCATAGGAACAAGAAGTCCATGGGGCACCAAGTCATGGCTCTAATAAGGCTTGTATTTCTTGGATATTTGAAGCTCCTGCTTCGGATGAATTCAACTGCGACACTTCAAGGTGGAGGGGAGAACGGAGAGTTGACGTGGCCAAGAACAACCTTTGTTGTCTTGGGTCTGGCACTCTGGCTGGGCCTGACTGGGATCGGTTTAGCCAGTACCGAAGATGAGCAGAACAATATAGATGTTTATGAGGTTGCCGCGCCAGGAGTGGTAAACATCACCACGCTATCGGTGGAAAGGGACTTTTTCTTCAATATCGTACCGCGCCAGGGAGCCGGATCGGGTTCCATCATAGACGAGGAGGGATACATTCTCACCAATCATCACGTTATCCGAGACGCGCGTCGCCTGGAAGTAACCCTGGCCGATGGAAGCAAGTGGCGAGGAAAGCTAGTGGGAGTGGACCCTGAAAGCGACCTTGCGGTTATCAAAATAGACGCGCCGCGCAGCAAGCTGACTGTGATTCCAATGGGAAATTCCGATGAACTTCTGGTGGGGCAAAAGGTCCTGGCCATTGGAAATCCATTCGGCCTGGGACAAACGCTAACAACCGGAGTCATCAGCTCTCTGGGGCGGACCTTGCGGGCGCAAAACGCCACCCTTATGGAAGATATCATCCAGACCGATGCCTCCATCAATCCGGGGAATTCCGGCGGGCCGTTGCTTGACTCCAGTGGGAGAATGATCGGCATCAACACTGCCATTTTCAGTCCCACGGGTGTCTCTGTGGGAATAGGCTTTGCCATCCCGGTGAATGCAGCCAAACGCCTCGTTCCGGAGCTTATCACCCGGGGCTACTATGCCTACCCCTGGATGGGCGCAAGCGTGACGACTCTGCTTCTCGGAGATGCCCAGGCGCTGCAGCTTGGGGTGGAACGCGGAGCCCTGATTGTGGAGATTGTTCGCGGTGGACCGGCTCACAAAGCTGGGCTGCAAGGAGGAGACCGACGACTGCGATTGGGTAATCGGATTGTGATCGCAGGTGGCGACGTGGTGGTGGAGGCAGACGGTCGTCCCGTGGACACGGCTGACGGTCTCATTAGAATCATTAGGGGGAAACGACCCGGAGATATCCTCAACCTGGAAGTGTACCGGGGTGGACAGTTCCGTAGCGAGATCCAGTTGCAGCTCGAAGAGCGTCCGCGGCGGTAACGAGCGCAGGGCGTGGAGTGCTATGCGCTCGCACCACTAGTTGAACGAACCACTAGGCACTACCTGTTGGGTAGGTCCGACATACATAGTGTTTAGTTTATGTACATAGCGACAAGAATATCTTAGGAAAACCCAACGGAGCCGGCAATTTTCTGGAGGGGCGGGGACTTCTGCGAGGAGTTCGACTGGACTCGGCCGTGAGCTCGGGCCGAACGGAGGCTCACTCGAA
>CP070692.1:4104512-4107954 GCA_020353215.1 Deltaproteobacteria bacterium | reverse complement strand
CGAATGTCGTCTCGGCGTGACGGTGGATGTCACGGCTTCCGATCCTCGGCAAGATGTGCTCTTCATATATTCTCGGGTCGCTTTGCCCTAAGCGTTATAGGTGTCAATTCCTTAGGAGACCCCTCGGTTTTCATATGACAAGCCTTGATCCACAGTCTACCCTTCGAGAGTCCGTTACCAAATATAGTAGTTGTCCCGCCAAGGTCGAATACAAACATAGCTGCTATTTATGTTAAAGATTTAACCAGAGAAAACAGGCAGATAATGACCGTTCTTATTATCAACAGGCAACTATCTCTTTTCGTCATACAGTGGCAAGAGATGAAAAGTTCCTGGATGCATGGTACTACCACACCATTGAGAGGGTATATTTTCACTCTGAGGAAGTTAGCTCAGCAGTGAACCTGAAACTTATGCCTTTCGTTCGGGTCTGGCATTTCCGTTAGGCACACCTCTCCTCTAGCGTATAGAACAATATCTTCTACCTGGGGCCTGATTCCGATTTCTTGGCCAATTCGGTGCTGGTGATGGCTAGGTACTAGGGCGAGCACAGAATCTCCGTTTCTCAAACTCAAAGTATAAAGGATATTGGGACCTCTAAAAGTCTTGTGAATAATCATCGCCTTGAAAGGACTATCATCCTCATGAATGACATCTTCAGGTCTTATCAAGATGTCCACTGAACAACCTATTGGGCATGGCGAAGAGAATGACCCCTCCAGAATCCCGAGTCCGCATTCTACCCTACGGCTATCTATGACAGTTCCAGGCAGTAACGCCCCCTCTCCTACGAAGGCGGCCACGGATCCGTTGGCGGGTCTGTGGTATATGGCATGGGCGTCGTCCCATTGTTGGAGGCTGCCGTCGGAGATGACACCTATTCGATCGGCCATTGCAAAAGCTTCCTGCTGGTTGTGAGTCACCATGAGTGCAGTTGCACGTTGCTCCTTAATAATCTCTCGCACGTCCATGGAAAGTCTCTCGCGCAAAGCCACATCCAGATTTGAAAAAGGTTCATCCAGTAGCAATAGCCGGGGCCTCGGGGCCAGAGCTCTGGCCAAGGCAGCACGTTGTTGCTGCCCACCTGACAGTTCGTGAGGGTATTTTCTCGCCACACCTTCCAAACCGACGGTTGATAATTGGTCCATGATGTACGTCTTCTTCTGTAGGTCTTTCATGGATCGCACGCCGAAACCCACATTTTCAAAGACTGTCATGTGTGGAAACAGGGCGTAGTCTTGAAAGAGCATCCCTATGTGTCTCTTCTCTGGAGGTACTGAGAATCCTCGGGAGGCTACCCTACTGCCCCCTACCCATATTTCTCCGGAAAGAACCTCCTCGAATCCTGCTATCGTCCTGAGGAGAGTAGTTTTTCCTGAGCCGCTCGGTCCAAGAAAACAGCCGATTTCTCCTTTATGCAGGGTGAAAGCGATGTCACTGATAACCATATGGTTATGGTAACCTTTTGATATATTTTTAACTTCTAGCGTAGAATGCATTTTCTCTTCCCAAAGCTATTTCTCCGACTTTCGCATGAGTAGGATGACCGGAACAAG
This sequence comes from Deltaproteobacteria bacterium, assembly GCA_020353215.1. Classification (GTDB taxonomy): domain Bacteria; phylum Desulfobacterota; class Syntrophobacteria; order BM002; family BM002. The sequence continues at coordinate 4,106,398 of CP070692.1, read as the reverse complement.
TCCTGCAAGGAGGAGAGCAAGAGCAGGTAGTGCCGACCGCTCCCACTCACCCTCTGAAGTAAGCTCAAAAATCTTCACAGCAAGAGTATCCCAGCCAAATGGTCTAGTCATGAGCGTAATGGGCATTTCCTTCATCACTTCGATAAAGACCAGAATTAGGGCAGTCAATAGACCGTTTCTGAGCATAGGGATGTGGATGCGTCGCAGCAGGGAGAAGCCCCTCACCCCCATAAGCCTCGATGCCTCATCAATGCTGGGAGTGATTCTTTGTGTCGCACTGTCTATGGGATTAAAACCCGTGATCATAAACCTTACTAGATAGGCAGTGAACAGTATGATGAGTGTGCCCTGTAGAAAAGTTGAGGCCTCACAGCCAAAAAATGAATTCAGCCAGTGAACTATTACTCTGTCCAGCTTTGCCACTGGAATGAAGATGCCAACGGCAAGTATGGTGCCGGGCAGTGCGTAGCCTAGGGTTGCCATCCGCGTCAAACCAGAGGTGTAGTGATCCTTATGTCGACGTTTAGCATATGCTAGAACTATGGCCACAGAGCAGATGACAAGGGCTGTGATTGAAGCCAGAAATAAGGTCTTGCCTACAAGCCAGAAGTACCTGCTGCCAAACTCTAAATGAAATACCTCAACGGTCCATGAAAGCAGCTGAATACAGGGAAGCACGAAGCCTGCAAGGAGAACTGACAGTGAGAACAAAAATGCTGCCCAGTTGAAGCCTCCTACAAGTTTGATTCGACTCGTTTCCAGGCCAAGGCCGCCCCCTTGGGTATACCGCATCCTACGTCGGGATAGTTGCTCCAGTATTATCACCAGAGAGACGATGAATACGAGGACTGAAGAGAGCTGTGCCGCAGCGGTAATGGAGAAAAACCCGAACCAAGCTTTGTAAATTGCAGTGGTAAAAGTATCGAAGTTGAAAATGGACACCGCGCCAAAATCTGCAAGAGTTTCCATGACAACAAGCATGAGCCCTCCGGCGATCCAAGGGCGAGCCAGGGGCAGACAAACTTTAAAGAAGGTTTCAGTCGGAGTAAGACCGAGGGTGCGGGCTGCTTCCATAGAGCTTTTACCTTGTGTCATGAAAGCACTTCGAGCAAACATGTACACGTAAGGATAAAGTGCCAGGATCATGACAACAATAACTCCTGCCGTGGACCTGATGTCCGGGAAGCTGAAACCGCTCTGGGGGAAATGAGCTCTGAAAGCAGTCTGCGCAGGGCCTGAAAAGTCGAAAAGTCCGAGATAGATGAAGGCCAGAACATACGTGGGCATGGCCAGCGGCAGAAGAAGCGCCCACGAAAACGTCTTTCTGCCAAAGAAATCGCATACCCCTGTAAGCCACCCGAGTGAGACCCCCAGCAGGAGAGTACCCAGAGATACGCCAAGAACAAGCCAGGCTGTATTTGTGAGAATTCCGGGAAGTACGTTTTCGACAAGATGGTCAAAAATTCCCTGGGTTGGCTTTAGCAGTGAGGAGATGATCACAAAAAGCGGAACAGCCACCAATCCAGCAACGGCAGCAACTGCCACTCGCCACCCGTCCACACTCTGTGTCATGTTCCTCAGTGCGGAGCAGCAGAAATCTGCCAGGTTTCGCCTATGTAGTGCTTCCGATTCAGGCATGGTGAAGTCTTATCGGTATCCCGCACGGTCCATAAGTCGGATCGCGGCAGCCTGATACTCTCCATATTTCGCCACGCTGATGGGGTTCTCTTTGAACTCACCCCACTCAGCAACAATGGGATCAACTTTGACTCTGGGATTGGCAGGATTTTCCATATTGGCGTCCGCAAAGAGACTCTGTGGTTCTTCGGTTGAAAGCCATTCGAGCAAATGCACGGCCTCTTTCCTGTGTTTAGCATGTACCGTAA
>CP070692.1:4100967-4104412 GCA_020353215.1 Deltaproteobacteria bacterium | reverse complement strand
CCATCCTCTTCGCGCTCGCTCCGCTCCGCTCAGTCCCCACCCCTTCTATGAGGGCGGGCCCCCAGTTACATGGTATCGCTACAGCAATTCATGAAATATCCGGGCTAGAGTATTGCTGGTGGTTAAATTTGAGCTATTATTCGATAATTCTGGAATAATAGTTGACAAGTGATCAAGAATGATATATCTTTCGTGGCATGGAATTGGAGAGAGCGGCAAAATGTCTGGCGGAGTTGGGGAATCCATCGCGATTGTCTGCTTTCCAACTCTTGGTGCAAGCTGGCCCCGAGGGATTGTCAGTCAAGCAAATCCAGTCTCACCTTGGTATCCCCCAATCTACCCTTTCGCACCACATCGCCCACCTGGTCTCCGCCGGATTGATTAGGCAGACGCGGGAAGGCAGGGTGCTCCGTTGTCAGGTGGAATACAGAACCATCAAGGACGTCCTCGATTTCTTGATGAAAGATTGCTGCGCAGGAATCTCCGCCCATCGGCCCGAAGTAGCTTAAAGATGGTGTTTTTTTGGGAAGACAGATTCTACATTTCTGCAATTATCGATACCTGCACAAAGGAGGGAATATGAAGGCCAAAGACAATGAGAAGATCAAGTCCTTCGTTTTGAAAAAATACCGGAGCGTAGCACGCCAGGGTGTCTCCAGTGGGTACAACGGTTTGACTTGTCAGGGCTGCTGTAGCAGTAAAGAACATTCGTCCGTAGAGATCGCGACGGCGACGGGATATACACAGCAGGAGTTAGAGGCCGCCCCGGAGGGTGCGAATCTGGGACTTGGTTGTGGCAATCCTCAGACTATCGCCGATCTCCGCTCGGGTGAGACCGTGCTCGACCTCGGCTGCGGGGGAGGTTTCGACTGTTTCCTCGCTGCTGACCAAGTTGGTCCCGAGGGCTTCGTAATTGGAGTGGACATGACTCCGGAAATGATCTCCTTGGCCCGAAACAATTTGGCCAAATCCGGCTTCGAGAACGTTTCGTTCCGCTTGGGTGAGATCGAGAATCTACCCGTGACCGAGGGTAGCGTGGACGTGGTCATTTCCAACTGCGTGATCAATCTCACCTCCGACAAAAGGACAGCCTACCGGGAGGCCTTTCGGGTGTTGAAGCCCGGTGGTAGGTTGGCAATCTCTGATGTATTGGCCACTGCACCCATCCCGGAGGAGATGAGACAAAATGTTGAATTGTGGACATCCTGTGTTTCGGGGGCGGCTCCGGTGGATGAACTGAAGGACATCCTTTCTGAGATCGGCTTCGAAGAAATAGAGATAGAGTTCGATCAGGGTGGCCAGGAGGTAATGAGACAATGCGCCCCGGGACTCGGTGTGGAGAACTATGTGGCACCAGCAGGAATAGTAGCAACCAAGCCAATTAGACAACGGGACAGGAACCCTAGGTAAGGATTTCATTGACAACAAGTGCCCTGCCATGCATATGCTGGCAGGGTTTTTCTTCGGCGCAATCACACCCATCGCCCGCAAATCGTTGCACGAAGGTTCATTTACCCCGAGAGATTAAATGAACAACCACACCAGTTACTCCGACCGAGATCCGCACCGCTGGATGGTCTTTTCCGTCATCTGCGTGGTGTACTTTTTCGTCTATTTCCACCGGGTGTCCACGTCTGTCATCGTCTCGGACCTTTTACAGGCCTTTCACACCAACGCAACGGCGCTGGGCTTCATGTCGTCGTTGTATTTTTATCTCTACGCTTTTGAGCAGCCGCTCGTGGGATACCTGTCGGATCGACTGGGGCCCCGGCGAGTGATTGGCTACTGGTCCATGGCGGCTGCCGCTGGGTGTTTTCTCTTCGGCATGGCGCCCAACATAGGCTGGGCTTCGGTGGGACGAGCACTTATCGGACTTGGGGTGGGCGGCGTCTACGTGCCGGCGGTCAAAGCCATCTCCCTTTGGTTCAGAAAGAACGAATTCGCCACCATGATCGGCCTGCTCATGTCCATGGGCAATTTCGGGGCCGTGATTGCCACTACGCCCCTTGCCTGGGCGGCCGCCTCCTGGGGCTGGCGGCCCACTTTTTTCCTGATCGGCGGGATCACGCTGGGGCTGGCATTTCTCACAATGTTGCTCACCCGGGACCACACGACTACGTCCGAGCCGGTTCAACTGAATCCTGCTCCAGTCGTTGGGGACAATCCGGGTTCAAAGGCAAAGGCCGTCCAGGTGCTGGCATCTGGGCAATTCTGGATCATTGCGATGATTTTTTTCGGTATTTACGGTACCCTGGTGACCCTGCAGGGGCTGTGGGCAACGCCGTTTCTGATGACGGTTCTTGGAATCGAACGCGTCTTTGCCAGCAAGCTGAACATGCTGATTCCCGTGGGCGTTATCATTGGGGCACCTTTTTTCGGCTGGCTGACTGATCGGTTTTCACTCAACAAGGGAAATACCCTGATCGCTATCCTGGCAGTGTATACCCTGACCTGGGTGGGAATCGTTTTCTTTTGCGCTCAGATGCGGACCACCGGTCTTTCCCTGATACTGCTGGTGATGGGCATTGCCACGGGCGGGTTCATCAGCACGCTGTGGGGGATAGTTCAGGAGACCACGGCTGCGGAAATTCTTGGCCTGACTTCCGGCATGCTCAACCCGGCGCCGTTTCTAGGTGTTGCCGTTTTTCAGGTGCTTACAGGCGCCATCCTGGACCGAGCTGGCCGCGTGGGCGATCTTTACCCGCTGTCGGGGTTCAGAAACGCCTTTTTGGTCTGTCTGTTCGGCATCGTCATCTGCCTTGTGCTGTCCTTTTACCTCCGCAGGCCCAAAAAGCCCGAGGCTTCTTGATCATCTCCTGGGCGGTAGGCGCTTTCGTTCGGACCAAGGTAAGGTCCTGTACATCCATCCCAGTGACTCTTGTTTGATGCTAACCTTACGAGGAGACAAAATGGAGGGCAAAACAGTCAAAGAAAGCCATGTTATTCTTTCACACATTATGATGCCTCAAGATGCCAATCCTGCAGGAAATATTCACGGAGGCGTCATCATGAAACACATTGATGAGGCAGCCGGTGTCGTTGCTTTTCGTCACACACGTAGTAATGTTGTGACTGCTGCCATTGAGAGACTTGAGTTTCACCACCCTGTGTTTATCGGAAACCTTCTAACGCTCAAGGCGAGCATCCATATGGTTGGCAACACTTCAATGGACATCGGCGTTCGAGCTGAGACGGAAGATCTTTTCACTGGTGAGGTTCGTCATACGGTCTCGGCATATCTAACCTATGTAGCGCTGGATGAAAGTGGGCGGCCCAAGAAAGTGCCACCCCTTACTTTAGAATCTGAAGATGAAAAGAGGCGTAACCAAGAGGCTCGAGTGAGGAGAGAGGCAAGACTAGCAGAAAAGGCAAAAGAAAAGCTAGAGTGATTCCTACCCTGACACTCGTAAGGCTAAGTGGTTAGTTTCGATGATTTGGAGGTATG
>CP070692.1:4097415-4100867 GCA_020353215.1 Deltaproteobacteria bacterium | reverse complement strand
TCCAAGAAAGCATCGATTTCCGGACAAGTCCCATCAGTGATTTTCTCGCGATAAAACAGGTTGCCAAGCCAAACTGTTATACAATCAACTACCGCCACCTCGGTTTCTTCCGGCAGGGATTTTAGAGCCATCTCCAGGTTAACCGGCTCCTCAACGGTTAAGTAAGATGAATCCCGTTCACGGCGATGGCGTTCAATGCGAGCACGCATCTCGTCATCCGTTGCTTCAGCCGTGGCGATGAAACCTTTGTTTCCATAAGGGGCGGCGAGAGCCAAGGCGATCTTGCTCTTGCCGCTTCGGCTGCCTCCCGTCACTAAAGTGATCCTTTTCATAGAAACTTCTTCATCTGAGCAGGTCAAAATTAAATGGGTTTGCCGGTAAAAGAACAGCTTGGAATGTTTGAATATTGGAACAATGGGTGATTCTTCATTTCTCCACTCCTCTCCGAGCCTTGACGCCTCGATGGAAGTAATGTTTGACTTCACGCATTTCGGTGACTAGGTCGGCCCGGGCGATGAGGCGGGAGTGAGCGTAACGGCCGGTGATGAGCAATTCGACCCCCTCAGGCCTGCGGTCCATGAGATCGAGAATTTGATCCACCGTGATCAGTCCATAATGGACAGCCACATTGGCTTCGTCAAGAACCACTAGGCGGTAGCGCCCAGAAGCAACAATCTCGGCTATCTCCTGGTATGCCTCCTGAGCAACCCTTCGATCTGCATCTTCCGGCTCTCCTTTGATGAAAACATTTCTGCCGTAAGTCTTAATGGTGAGATGAGTTGAAAATTTTGCTAAGGCCTTATGTTCACTGTATTTCCCGGTTTTCAAAAACTGGGCGAAAAAGACCTTCCAGCCAGCGCCCAAAGCCCGAACTGCCAGACCAATGGCAGCGGTGGTCTTACCTTTACCGTCGCCGGTGTAAACCTGAACGCATCCAGTCATACCCGCTCCACCTTGAAAACGAGGATCGAGGAGACACGGCGAATGAGTAACTAAGCAGTAAGAGGTGAGCAGTAAGCGGAAGTGCAAGAATATGGCTGAAACTTCCCAGGCTAAGCCCGTGCGAGACGAGGGAGACAGGGTTTCAACGATTTCAGCTCAACCCATTTGCCACCTTTCTCGCATGTCTCGCCTTTCCTGCGGTAACACCTATGATGCGCTATGGGTTCTGCCCGTGGGAAGGGAGCGAAGCTCCCGGCTTTCTTCCCGTCGCCCTGTCTTCTTCATTTCGGTTGCAGAGTCAAATGAATGTCACGCGGCAGATTGCGTCTCAACGGCGCCACCCCTGATCTGGCCGCGCACAGCTCGGACCGAATGATTCACGTAGTTCTCTGGAAATCGGTAGACGCCTCCGTAGTAGAAGTCCACGTAACAGGCCTCGTGGTGATCACGGGTGGTGGCGCTCCAGTAGCACCGTTGATTGCCAAAAATCGGATCCACGAAGAGACGCCGGCTATTTTCCACGGGAAGAATGAGGGTGAGTAGTTCCTCATTGTTCGGAAGGCGCCAGTCAGATTGACCGGCGAAGTTGGCCTCGTTCAGTTGTTGGATATAGAGCTGTGCTTCCGGCCACGTGACCCGTTCTGGGGCCGTCTCCTTCTGCCAAACGAGAAGGGTTTCTCCATCTGCCACAGTGCCATCGCCGTTGTCAATGAATCTAGTTGCCATATTCTCCTCCATAGGCACCAGGGTAATATTTGAAACAAAGGCTCGCAGGATGACGATCTTACCCACAAGCTACTGGGTGCAGGCTACGCGGTGGATGCCTGCTCTTCCTACCGCCTGAAGTAGTGCAGTTGAAGGTTACTCAGGGTCTGAAGATACTCCTCAGCGTACAGGAGGTCGTTTCTGCTCTGGATCTCCTTAAATATCAGAGGAAGGAAAAACCGTATATCTAGACCTAACTCGTTGAGGTCCCGCAGATTGGCCTCATGAAGCACGAGGGTGGCATAATAAATGGACAGGAGTCGGATCCTGGAATCGCGGCGACAGAGATAAGAACGTCCCCCCAAGGTGTAGAGGAAGAAGCCGGCGTATTGGTACATCACCTTCAGTGAAGCCTGTGAGTATGAGGGGTCGTCGCACTCCTTCCCGAGTACAAGCCAGTGATAGAGAATACCCATTAGGGGTTCTGAAAGGTCTTCTTCATACCTGAGGATGTCGCGGATCAAATCGATTCTTTTTCTTCTTAGTAAACGGAAAAAATAGAAGCTATTTTCGATTAAGTTTGCGCTGCGATACGATTCTGCGCCGACGGTAGGAAGATGGAGTTCCAAAGATGCAAGGACTTCTGTAAGCAGAGCCCAGCAACTTTGAGTAGTACCATGAGTGCGAAAGATCTCACTGCTATCAAGATATTGACAAAAGGCTCGAAGCGATTCCTCCAGTTCTCTACAATCCATGCTCTTCGGCGAAGATCCCTTCACCAGAGGAGAGGAGGTGCCGAACACAAGGGCAAGCCGCTCTGGAGGGATCGCCGATCCGGGCTCTTGTCCCTCTTGCATCTGGGTGATAATACCTTCCAGCTGTCGCGTTCGTTCCAGCCAGGCCTGCCGTTCGGCAACTATCGCCTTTTCAGTGATCTTCTCCATTAGGGCATCCCACTTCCACACTAACAACGCCCCCACTGCCCCGATGACGATGACTGCTAACAGAAGAAGAACAGAAGTCCGTTTTGCCATAGTGCACGCTCGCTTTTTGTTTTCTGTAACCAGCTACCTGACATCCAGTGCCCTTTATAGAAGCGTAGCACCCACCCGTTAGAGAAGTGTTCATCCATTCGAGACCTGGTCGCTCTATTTGTCTGCCCGGAATCACATTGACTCGTGCCAGCTCAGTCTCCGTACTCGCGCTTGACACGGGTAAGATACTTTGAGAATTCAAGCACTAGCATGCTTACCACTTTTTCCTCCGAAAAGCCAGAGAATTTCAAGACCGCGAACCCAGTATTCTTTGAACTGTGGCCAATTGGTCGGTATGTGGCCACTCATCAGGACCGTAGAGTTTCCAGTGTTTTATGGTCGGAGCTTCGACTTCCAATGCATATTTTTGTCCGAAACAAAAATAGTCTAGGAAATTATTGTTTGGCTGTGCTAAAATATAAAACGAAATCAGCCCCGATAAGCCACGCGAAGGGGACTTGACCTCGGCAAGTCAGCCTGCGAATCCGCTTACGCTAATGGCATAAGGCCAGTTGACTTCCAAAAAACAACTGGAGGGGACAACAGGTGGCGGTAGGTCAAGCGGCGCGATGGTTTGCCGGGGCTTCTCTTGTGTCCAGAATACGAGGCTGGCGTGGGTCCAGTCAAATTTTACTGGCCGATAGTCTGAAGGTCTTCCTGCAGTTGCTTCACACCCTCCTTACTCGAAGGCAGCTTGGGACGCACGTCGGTTTCAGGGTCTCCAAGAGGGTCCTTCTCTGCCTCAGTTACTCTCTCGGTTAACCAGCGCTC
>CP070692.1:4093854-4097315 GCA_020353215.1 Deltaproteobacteria bacterium | reverse complement strand
AGGTAAAATGCGTTTTTGCTGGGCGACCGAAACGAGGTCGCAGAGGTCATATGAGCAATCCTATTTTAACTCATCCCAGGGAGTCGAAAATGAAAGTTCTCAAAGGTATCTTGACTTTAATACTGATTTCTATCATTGCCGCCATGTCACAGGCATCAGACATCTCAAATTCTCGTCCTGAAGAAAAGGTTGACAGGACTTCCCGTACTCTGCTTCGTTCTAGAGGCAAAACTATCTCTCGCAGTGATAACTGGCAAGATGGTTACTGCATAATTCGCGGTACAGTCGTTAGAAATGTAGATTTCAACCGTATCGGACATGCAAAAATGTCTCTCACTTCGCAAAAATACGGAACATGGATCGTAGAAGTTGAAGATAACGGCGTCTTTTACTTTGGAAACATCCCAGCCGGTACCTACTCGTTAAATTCTTTCAATACAGAAGGCTATAAGGACACTTATTATAATCCTCAAGACCAGACAGCTGATCAACCGACTTTTCGGCTTAAAGAACGAGAAACATTGCAAGGGATACGAATAGCTCTTGATCCTGAGAGACCTTATCGAAAAATTGCCGGCAGGATTATAGATGAATCAGGCAATCCAATTACAAATTACAACGGTCTGCGAGTATGTGCATGGACACAAAAACTACAAGGTCGAAGGAAAGGCCATTATCGTCAAATAGCTGTATCAGGCGCTAAGGATGGTATTTATGAGCTAAATACCCTTGACGGCAGAGATGTATATTTGATGGTGTTTGACTGGGAAGCTGCCCAAAAAGATGATCCTTATCCACCGACATTCTATCCGGGAACCCCATCACGCGCGAAGGCAACATTGATCACCTTTGGAGATGAAGATGATGTCATAGAAAATATTGATATCAGAATGAAAAAAGAAGGGGGAAAGATTCTGGAAGGAACTGTCACAGACAAGGAAACAGGCCAGCCAATATCCCAGGCAATGGTCACTGCTTATCACTCCGACATGTTCTATGACCTTTTCCCAACCTATACAGATGAAAAGGGTCGTTACAAATTTAGATCATTCGGTGATGGTGAGTATATCATTCATGCTGATGCAAGGCACAAAGGTTACGTAAAACACAGACAGTTTGTAAATATCCCCCAATGCAACACAAAAGAACGATTGGATTTCCAACTAGATCAAGGTATCTCGATAAGCGGCAGATTTGTTGATCAAGAGCAAAATGAGTTGGCAATAAAACCAAGAAGTTCTGGTTATGCAAGTGTCAAAACTGAAAATCGAACCGGCAATGCTTCCAATTTCCCGGTTCCCAATAAATTCGCCCCGCCATACATGCAAAAAGCATCAACAGTCTGGTACAACTTAGGCCAGGGAAACAGTTCATCGGCCTTTATGTGTTTTCCAACGGAAACTACTTTTTTGATTCCAGCGATACCTCCAGGAGAAACCTCTATTTTTTTCCGGCCTGGAGGAAAAGGAGAAAAGGTTAAGGAGATTCTTTATCAAGGCAAAACCATCTTAAGAAACAAAATGGAAACAGAAAACGGCAAGGATCTAAAAGACATTACCATCGTCATTAAAGGATAAAAAGAAAAGCACACAAAAGCAGAATCCCTCGATATACAGAGCGAACCCTAGAATTAAAGACACCAGCCGTCTTCAAATAAAGATACCTGGTATCTTTAACTTGAGTCGATTCCCAGCGCCCAAGCTGCTATCTATGATTCTGGGTTACTTTGTGAGCGTCCCATTGTATATGCACCTGACAAGCCCGGTTCCGCCGAGATTATCGATTAATCCGCAACCTGGGAAATAGGAGTTCAAGGGAGGAGTCCGCCTTCTTTATGCACCAGAGCCACGGCTGTTTTCTTAAAATGCAACATAATAGGGGTGTTTGACGATGCTGATTTGACCGTCTTATCTGCCAGAAGGACAATGACTACATGCACTGGTTCTGGCGAGCGATGACTAGCAGAAATTCGTGGAGGTAAAGACCATGGTGCAGTACAACGCGATGCCTGGATTCTGGGAGTGGATGGTTCTTCTTGTCATATCCATCGTGTTCTTAGGTGTGCCATGTTCCATTGCCGCTTATTTCCTGGCGAAAGTCAAACGTCGTTCGCCTGCAGTGTGGATGCCGATCTGTCTGTTTCTTTCCATCATTGGGCTGTTGTTGTTGGCAATCCTACCGAAAGGTAATGTTATGGTATGGGATGGTGAAACACGCTGCCGCAAATGCGGCTACATACTCAAAGGTATTCCTGAGCCACGATGCTCTGAGTGCGGAGAGAGGATATGACTCGGAGTCGGTGTCAATCTTTCAAGCGGGCGGGATTGTTTGCTACTTTCATACTATTTGTACCCTGGATCGTGAGCCGCCTTGGGATTACGCATTATTGGTATGGCCAGGAATGGATGTTATGTCTCAGCAATGGTACCGTGGCTTTCGCATGTATTGTCCGGGGAATAGGACGATCATTTGGGTCAGAGACGTTTACGGGGTGGCTACCTCACTACGACTTAGTCGGTGCCACAAAGACCTTGGTTGTCCCACTCTGGCTTCCACTGTTGCTCACGGTCCTCGCAACTGCTGTTTTCTTCTGGTGGTACCCCCGACTCATTCCAGCCGGTCACTGCCAACGATGCGGCTACAACCTGACAGGCAACGTGAGCGGTGTCTGTCCTGAGTGTGGTGAGAAGATATGAATCGGGACACAACGCAAGCGGCTCAAGAGGACAAACAGGAAAAAAACGCAAACAAAAGAAAAAAACAAGTTGCTAAAGCATTCATCTGAGTCACTCTGAAAGGTCCTGAAGACGGCTCAACGGAACCCATCGCCAGGGAAACTGAGGCACACCTTGTTGAGGGATAGAAGCATTCCTGAGCACCTTCTCATATTGGATGTGCATATCCGCGTAGAGGAAGTTGTTGCCGGTGCGATGATGGACTTCTAAACGTGGCCCCACGCTTTCTTCCTCTTCGTCGAAATCCCATACCAGCTGCTCGAATCTCCATAGATTGTCATTACCGGCTTCAGTCAGCATGACGATTTCACCAGGGCGTTTCACATCGCTGCTCTTTCGTTGACGCCTGTTATATAACGTATAATTCGTCCCCTTGCGTGCCGCAGCGACGTTGACAAATCGCTGGGTGAGGAAACTGTTTATGCCGAAACTGACTCGATAGTTTGCCTTCACCAGTTTAGTCGTTCCGTCTACGCGAATCTGTTCCATGTTCGTAAACGCCCGGACTGGGTCACTCGGGCAAATATAGTATTTGACCACCTGATCGATCCCGTCTGGGTCGTTGTGTGCGGTTCTCGTGGCGATCTTCTGAATCAGCGGTCTAGACATCTCCGCCCAGTACATATCCCTCGGATAAAAGTCTCGATATATCATGGTGTAGTATGTGACCCCCATAGCTGATGTGCGTATGTTGGCAGCACAGGTGGCAACTCGTGCCATCTCCCG
>CP070692.1:4090289-4093754 GCA_020353215.1 Deltaproteobacteria bacterium | reverse complement strand
CGCTAAGACCATGCAAGAATGCATGAAACTGATCAAACCGCTATTCCAGGAGGGCGAACTAGCCGCTAAGGGAAAAGTAGTCATCGGAACTGTGCGGCAGGATTTGCACGACATTGGAAAGAACCTGGTTGCCATGATGATGGAAGGGGCTGGATTAACCATAACGGACTTGGGCGTTGACGTTTCCCCGAAAGATTTTACCCAAAAGGCCCAAGAAGTTGGGGCGGACATAGTGGCCATGTCAGCCCTGCTCTCCACTACCATGCCGGCCATGCGTGAAACCATCGAAGCTCTGCAACAAGCCGGGATTAGAGATAAAGTCAAGGTAATGGTTGGTGGTGCGCCGGTGACCGAAAAGTTTGCGCGTGAGATTAAGGCGGACTCTTACGCACCTGATGCAGGTTCCGCAGTCATTAAGGCCAAAGAACTACTCGGCGTTTCGTGAATAGCAATGAAGGAGCGAACGATGAGACTTCCCGACATTCCCACCTTTCGACCTCGACTCAAGGTGTTAAGCAGCGAACAGGCCTGGGCGATACACACTGCGGCTTTGGAGATTCTTGAACAAACAGGCTTTAAAATGGAGCATTCCGGCGCCTTGGAGATGCTTGCCGACGCTGGTTGTAAAGTATTCGACGGTGATTGGGTACGCATGCCGTCTCACCTCGCTGAGGAGGCTCTTCGATCGGCCCCTCGACAGATAACCCTCTATGACCACAAGGGCGGCAAAGCAATGCCTCTCGTCAACGGCAATCCATTCTATGGCACAGGTTCGGACGCCACTTTCACGCTGGATTTGGATACCGGTGAAAGGAGACGGTCTGTATTGGCAGACGCCGGAAATGTCGCCAAATTGGTGGATGGGCTGGATAACATGGCTTTTGCCATGTCCATGGCTAATCCTGAAGATGCACCCATCGAGGATATCTACGTATACGTCTTTGCTGAAATGGTCAAGAACACCAACAAGCCCATTGTGTTCATCGCGGACAGTGGCAGAGACATTGCCAAGATCCATGAAATTGCCTGTCTGGTGGCGGGCTCAGAAGAAGAGCTTCACAGAAAGCCGTTTTTGCTCAATTATTCAGAGGCCATAAGTCCTCTACTCTTTCCTGAGAATGTGATGGATAAACTCATTTTCTGCGCACAAAAGAGGGTACCCATCTGCCTTCCATCTGGATCCAACGCCGGGGGCGGGGCCCCGGTCACGCTTGCCGGAGCCATGGCTCTGGGAATCGCCGAGAACCTGGTGGGCCTGGTGGTACACCAGATGGCTGGCAAAGGGTCGCCGTTTCTCTTTGGTCCCAATGTCAGCGCCTTGGACATGAAGTCCAGTGTGGTCTGTTATGGTTGCCCAGAGTGGAGTCTCACTCAGGCGGCGCTCGCCGATATGCGCGACGAGATTTACGGCCTGCCCATTTGGGCCTTTGCCGGAGCTTCTGATGCCAAGGTTATGGATGCCCAGGCAGGGGCGGAAGCCATGTTTTCCATCATTACCGCCCTTCTGTCCCGTTCGAACCTGATCCACGATGTGGGATTTCTGGAATACGGCAGCACCTCTTCACTTGAGATGATCACCATGGCCAATGAACTGGTCGCCATGAGCCGGTTTTTTGTCGGGGGTATTCCCGTAAATGAGGATACCCTGGCGCTGGCGGCAATCGATAGAGTGGGTCGCGGCGGTCCGGGGTCCATCTTTCTCATGGATGACCACACCTATGAGCACTTCATGCAAGCGCTGTTCTTGCCGAAACTGCTAGACCGCTCACGCTACGACGCCTGGGAACAGGATGGGGCTAAAGACCTTTATAAACGCTGCAACCTTGAGGCCAAAAGGATACTGTCCGAGCATGAGGTGGAGCCCAAACCGGATGAAGTGCTCAAAGAAATAGATCGAATCCTGAGAAGCTGATATTCGGCCAGCCGTTATCAGGAGTCAAACTGCGTAGGGCTCAGGGTCCCGAGCAAAGTCGAGGGACTCAAGGCTAACCCTGAGCGAGGGTTTGAAAAGGCCCGAGTCGAAGCCCTTGCGGCGGATTGTTCTGAAAGGCAAAAGTTCTTCATGAACAATCCGGTCTAGTGACCTAATGACAGCCTGGCGTAATGACCATGAGTGAGGCGAAGCGAACGAATAGCGTAGCATAACGACGGTGTAGCCAAATGACAAGATGAACTTGCTGACTAAAGTAGGTTGCCACCATGCGAACGAGTATCCCAAAAGACAGGCCCCTCACAGCTGAAGACCTACAGAAGATAGACTTGGCAGCACGCCGAATTTTGGAGCGTGTCGGGATCAGGGTACTTGATAACAATTGTCTCGATACCCTGAAGGCGGCAGGAGTCCATGTGGACCGTAGCGATCAGAGAGCGCACTTCGAGGCTGGTTGGCTGGATGAAATCCTGGCGCGAGCCCCCTCTCAATTCATCCTTTATTCTCAAAATGGGAAAAACGATGTGCATCTGGGAGAAGGCAAAGTGCATTTCGCCAATGGGGGACGGGTTTTTCGGATCCTGGATATGGCAACAGGTGGATACCGACTCACGATGCTGAGGGATGTTGTCCACACTGCAACTCTGGTGGATCACCTGGATCACATTGATTTCTACATCATCGCCTGCCAGGCCCACGATTTGGGTCCTGAACACTATCACCTGAACGATTTCTTCCATGCCCTCAACCACACCACCAAACATGTGATGGGAGGTTGTGACAATGCTGAGGGTGTCAGGCAGATGTGGAAGCTTGCAAGCTATATTGCTGGAGGCGAAGGGAATCTTAGAGAAAAGCCAATCGTTTCGGTCATTACCAATCCTATCAGTCCCCTCACCATCGACAGTAACACTCTAAAGATACTCAACTTCTGCGGCACTAACGGAATACCTGTCACCTGTGCACCCGCACCGATCTCCGGGGCTACCGCGCCGGCTACATTGGCGGGAACCTTAGGCCAATTGCATGCTGAGGCGCTGGCTGGTGTGGCGCTCACTCAGGTGTTCGCTCCAGGGGCCAGGGCGCTTTACGGGGCCGTAGCGACCACAATGGATTTGAGAAACATGGAATACACCATGGGTTCGGTGGAGATGGCGATAATGAACGCCGCCGCAGTCCAATTGGCAAAGCTCTATGATTTACCGATTTACGGTTCTGGGGGAGTTACCGAAGCCAAAAGACCTGAGATTCAAGCAGGATGTGAGAAGACCTTTTCCAATTTGATGGTGGCCATGAACGGAGCGGATATCATTCACTTGGCGGCCGGAATGCTGGATTCCGGAAATTCTATTTCATATGAGCAATACGTAATCGATAATGAGATTATCGGGATGATTAAGAGAATTCTTGCGGGTATCAACGTGAGCACTGAGACTCTCGGCTTGGAGGCAATCGAAGAAGTGGGCCCAGGGGGGAATTATGTTATGGTGGATCACACCATCAAACATATGACGGAAGAGTTCTTCTATCCCGAT
>CP070692.1:4086714-4090189 GCA_020353215.1 Deltaproteobacteria bacterium | reverse complement strand
ACAATCTTGCGATAGCCCTCGATGAGTTTGTCCTTGTCCATTCGCGGAATGAAGTTGATCGTACCGTCGGTATTGTCACCGGACGGGGTCAACTCGAGCCGATTTTCCGCTTTGAGTCGCTGCCAGAGCCGCGTGTTCGGCGCCGCATTCAGGAGTCCAACCATTGCCGTGACTACGCCGGACTCCTGGATGAACTTGATTTGCCGTGAAAAAATACCCTCATCATCATTGTCAAAGCCCACGATGTAGCCTCCCAGAACCTGGATGCCGGCTGCCTGGAGCTTCCTGATCGCCGCAATCAGGTCTAGACCACAATTCTGGACCTTCTCACACTCCTTCAGGCTCGACTCATTGGGAGTCTCCAATCCAATGAAGACCGTATCGAAGCCCGCTTCCACCATCATTTCGATAAGCTCCTCATCGTTGGCCAGATTTACCGACGCTTCGGTCAGGAAAACGAAAGGGTACTGCCGGGCCTGCATCCAACTGATGAGTCGGGGCAACATCTTCTTGACTTTTCCTTTGTGGCCTATGAAGTTATCATCAACAATGAAAATATTGTCTCGCCACCCCAGGTTGTAGATGACTTCAAGCTCGCTGATAAGTTGCTCGGCAGTCTTGAGCCGAGGCTTTCTCCCGTACAGGGCGGTGATGTCACAGAACTCGCAATCGAAAGGACAGCCGCGGGAAACCTGGATCATCAGAGTGGCGTACTTTTCCACCTTGAGCAGATCCCACCGGGGAATCGGCGTCGAGGACAACTCCGGAAAAGAATCGGTGCGGTAGATCTTCTTGGGGTTCCCATTGTGCAAATCTTCCAGAAACGGAGGCAGGGTCAACTCCGCCTCATTCAAGATGAGATGATCCACCAAGGGGAGATATTCTTCAGGAGTGCTGTTGAATAGGGGACCACCGGCAACAACTCTGGTATCGAACTGGCGGCATCGATGAAGAATTTCCAGAACCGATTTCTTCTGGATCAGCATGGCGCTGATCATCACACAATCAGCCCACTCTAGATCTCTATCCTTGAGCTTTTCAATGTTCAAATCCACCAAGCGAATATCCCACTCCTCCGGCAACATGGCCGCAACCGTGAGCAAACCGAGAGGGGGGTACGCTGCCTTCTTGGCGATGAACTTCAGGACGTGATCGAAACTCCAGAAAGTAACCGGGTACTGGGGATAAACGAGTAATACCTTCATGGTCTGGCTCCAAGCGATACTTCTTGTTAGGCTAAATCAACTTCTTTTATCCGGAAAGCCGTTTCCTCGCCCCGGTCGCAGCTTCCGCAATACGATGGGGCCAGGGATTAGAGGGGGCGGGGAGATTGTTGATTCACTACTGCTCTATTTCTTCACCCCCAAGCGCCGTGGCCATCCGCCTTCGGCCGAAGCGGCTTTGGCGCGCCCCTCCTCCGTCCGGCTATGAGCGGGACTACAGAGGATGAATCTGCTACCTTGCTCCTCCCCCGTTTCCGCTTTCAGAGCGGGGTCTCCCACCAGGGGGAGGCACTACGGGGTGTCCGGATAGACACAAACTACAGACGGTGTGGACTCCAACTAAGGTTTCGGGTTGCTTTGCATATAAAACCACGGCATCTTGAACTTTGTCAAGAAATTACCAATCGCAAGTTTCAGGCCAGTTGGCAGTAGGAAGTGGGCGGTAAGCAACCAGTAAGCAGTAAACAGTGAGCGGTAAGCGAGAAGGAAGAAAATTTCGTTGACCGGGTAAGCGTTATTGGATGGAGCAAGATTGTTGTGGCCTCGGAAAGGAGGTTCTTGATGGGAGAGTCATTTCTTGCCGCACTCGCCAGGCTGGCGCCTGTGCCGGGCGGAGGCGCTGCTGCAGCCTATGGGGCATCTGTCGGAGTTGCGCTCCTGGAGAAAATCGTGCGCCTTGAACTTAAACGAGAGGGACTCACTGCCGACCTTCAACAACTCTGGCAGAGTTCGCTCGCCCAAGTGTCCACTTTGACCAGGACATTCAATCGACTTCGTGATCAGGATGGAAGGGCCTATTTGGGCTTTGCCCAGGCGAAAAACTCAGGACTAGGAGAGGAAGCAATCACGGCAGCACTCGAGCAAGCAATCGAATGCCCCGTCCAAATCATGCAAACTGCCCATGATGCTCTGACCTGCGTTTCAAATGCGGCAAAGCACTGCAAACCACACCTGCTTTCGGACCTTTCAGTGGTCAGCGAACTCCTCAAAGCAGCGGCCAATGGGACATACGAGATTGCGCAAGCAAACCTGCGGGTGATGGTCAATGCTTCCAGGAAGAGCGAATGCGAGAAAATGCTGGAACGACTTCGCCGCCAGTGTCACGAAACATTCCGAATGGTTCAGGAATTGATCCATTCCAGGTTTGGTTATGAAGTGGGTGGGTCTTAACCCAGGTGGTGAATATGTCGGCTGAAGTTGACTCACTGGAGCGACAATATGAATCGACCCATTCCATCCAGCACCACATCTCGAGCTTGATGATGGGGGATATGCCCACAGCCAGGAATAAGCAGTGACTCGGACGGCCCAGCCACTTGGGTTGTGATGGCTCTAACCTGTTCTACGGTCCCATATTCATCGTCCTCGCCCTGGATTACCAGAATTGGACACGTGACCCGGGGAAGACAGTCTTCAATATTCCACTCCTTGAATTCGGGGGACAGCCAGGTGTCGGACCAGCCTCTGAACAGCAGTTCCGTATTGTCACCATGATAGCGCGTCAGTTTCTGCTTGAGGTTCGAAGTTTCATAGGTTTTGACTGCACTTCGAATTCCATCCAAGGTTATTTGGTCAACGAACACATGTGCCGCTTCGGTAACAATCCCGCGCACGATTTTCGGATACTTGGCAGCAAATATCAGGGCGATGGTGCCGCCATCACTGTGACCGATAAGGATGGCGTCGCTGACCCCGCATGTTTTCAAAACATCCGGAAGGCTGTCCAGGGCTTCATCGTGGACATAGCGGATCGTTCTGCGAACATTGAGGGGGTCGGATTTGCCGTGTCCCCAACGGTCGTATATCAATGCGTCTAAGCCGGTCTTTTCTGCCAGGATCATGGGGATGTCGTGCCAGAGTTCGATACAACCCAGTCCCTCATGGAGAAATACTAGAACAGGATGATTGATCGCGCTCTCATCGTGGGAATGGCTGAGTTGTCTGACTCGAAGCCTGTGGCCCGCGGCTTCAACAAAGAAATCCCTTACTGAGATATCCCCCGTCGCGACCATAAATTCTACCTGTTTGTTGGAACAGCCAGCACAGAGCATCGTCCGTGGTAAGGGGTGAGCAGTCAGCAGTGTAACGATTCCCTCGCCTATTGCCAAGTACTTAGCCCGAATAACTCATGAATCTGTGTCGCAAGACCGTGTAACTGGGGACCCGCCCCAAAGATACTATGAAGGGCCGCTTGGATAGTCCTTTGGTGGTATAAAGAGGTAACTGACAATCCCAAAGGACAAAGGAGGTTA
>CP070692.1:4083118-4086614 GCA_020353215.1 Deltaproteobacteria bacterium | reverse complement strand
GCCTCACCGCTGAGTTCCGGCAACGGTTGGCCGGCTACAATCATTTTGGCTAGATCTAAGGCACCATAGTGGCCTGCAGCCATATGACGAGCCACCACACCAACCGACCATTGTTCCCCTGAGCATACCTTCCGCCAATCCCCGTTGGAGCAGTTCTCGACGAATGCGATCACCTCGTTGTTAAACGCCGTAAATTGTTCGGCTAACTCTCTTGCTCGCTGGCTCATAATTGTCCTCCTTAGTTGAAATTACATGCAGTACCTCAAAGCAGTTGCTCGATTGGAGTATGTTGCAGATTGAGGGCCTCAGCCACACCTTCGTAGGTCACTTCACCCTTGACCACATTGGCACCGCGTCTGATTTCGAGATTCTCCTTCATGGCCCTCCGCCATCCTTTGTTGGCGATCTCAAGGACGTAGGGTAGAGTCGCATTGGTCAGGGCGACGGTGGACGTCTTTGGCACAGCCCCGGGCATATTACTGACCCCATAATGCACCACACCATCCACCGTGTAAGTGGGCTCAGCATGAGTGGTCTCTTTCGAGGATTCAAAACAGCCGCCCTGATCGATGGAAACATCCACCAGCACCGCTCCCGTCTTTATGGTCTGCAGCATTTCACGGTAAACGAGTATGGGAGTTCTGCTCCCCGGAACGAGAACTGCGCCGACTACCACATCGGCTCGCGTGATCAGTTCACGGATAGTGGCCGGACTGGACATCAACACAAAGCAGTTGCTGGGCATAACATCACTCAGATAACGCAAACGATCCAAGTCCACGTCGAGGACGTAAACCTTGGCACCCAGACCGCAGGCTGTCTTTGCTGCATTAATCCCAACAACTCCTCCACCAAGAATGACCACCGTGCCCGGATCGACCCCCGGAACACCTCCCAACAGAACACCATGACCACCCTGGGCCATTTCCAGATACTTAGCTCCCTCCTGAACCGCCATTGGTCCGGCAATTTCACTCATGGGTGTAAGCAGTGGTAGACGTCCATCGCTGTTTTGGACTGTTTCGTAGGCAATATTAATGGAACCGGCCGTGATCAGCGCCTGCGTCAGTTCTTTGGACGCTGCGAGGTGGAGATAGGAAAAGTAGATCTGCCGTGCCCCGAGGAGATCATACTCGGAAGGTTGAGGCTCTTTGACGCGCAAGATCATCTCGGACCGGGTGAAGATCTCCCTGGACGTATCCACAATTTCGGCTCCGACGTCCGCGTAGGTTTCGTCCTCGAACCCGCTACCGGTCCCAGCGTTCTTTTCCACCAGAACCAGGTGCCCGCTCTTTTTCAAGATCTCCACTCCTGCCGGGGTCGCGGAAACACGATTTTCCTCGGTCTTGATCTCCTTCGGAATACCAATAACCATGGGACCTCCTCTCGTTGGCCACTTCGTTGCTCCGTACCTTGAGCTCCAGAAGCGCAGCCTTCATGCTTGGTAGCGGCCCTCAGCGATCCTTAGAATTGTTCGCTTCAAAGCAGGCTGTCGATGGGGACATACTCCAGATCAAAGGCTTCCGCGACCCCTTTATAGGTCACTTGCCCTTTGACCACGTTGGCACCGAGTTTGATTTCCGGATTGTCCTGCATCGCCTTTTTCCATCCTTTGCTGGCAATTTCGACAGCGTAAGGCAAAGTTGCATTGGTCAAGGCAATGGTGGATGTTTTGGGCACAGCCCCTGGCATGTTGGCCACGCAGTAATGAACGATGCCGTCCACCTCATAGATCGGGTCGGCGTGAGTCGTGGGCCTGGAGGTTTCAAAGCAACCGCCCTGATCGATGGCCACGTCAACCAACACCGCGCCCTTCTTCATGGTTTTCAACATGTCGCGAGTGATTAGTTCAGGTGCTTTGGCGCCAGGGATGAGCACCGCGCCCACCACCACATCGGCTCTTTTGATGAGATCTCGAATCGTTGCCGGACTCGACATCAGCAGAAAGCAGTTACTGGGCATGACATCACTCAGATAGCGTAACCGTTCCAGGCTCAGGTCGAGCAGGTACACCTTGGCACCCAGACCACAGGCCATCTTGGCTGCGTTGGTGCCGACCACGCCCGCTCCAATAATGGCCACCATGCCCGGATCAACCCCCGGAACACCGCCAAGGAGAATCCCATGGCCACCCTGCGCCATTTCCAGGTACTTGGCGCCCTGCTGAATTGCCATCCGTCCCGCCACTTCGCTCATGGGCGTGAGCAGGGGCAGCGAACCGTCCGGTTTCTGGATCGTTTCATAGGCGATGTTGGCGGAACCTCTCTCGATCAAGACATGAGTTAGTTTTTCTTCAGCCGCCAGGTGAAGATAGGTGAAAATGATCTGGTCTTCTCGAATGAGATCATATTCGGGAGGCAGTGGCTCCTTCACATGCATCAACATGTCAGCGCGGGCAAAAATCTCTTTTGGCGGACCCACAATTTCAGCACCCGCCTCCGCATAGGCATGGTCCTCGAAGCCGCTTCCAATGCCAGCTGCTTTTTCCACCAAAACCGTGTGTCCGGACTGATTCATGACCTCAACTCCCGCCGGGGTCATGGCGACACGGTTTTCCTCTGCCTTGATTTCTTTCAGAACGCCCACGACCATTTTTGTCCTCCTTATGTATGCCGGGCAAAAAGGAGTTTGAAGAACTCAGCGCGTCTGGGTCAACGCGACAACTTGCGACCGTCCACGCAAATGGGACTTGCCTGGCAGACCGCAAATATTCCAGGTCGGTCTCGTATTGATCTCCTGAAGGCCAATTGTCCATGAATTTGTTCAATCCTGCAACGCATTTGCAGTACAGGACCACAGATTAGATACTGAACAACACCCCGTAGTTGGTTAACACATACTTCATCTATGAGATATGCATGGTTAAAGGGCGAAGTTCAATACTGAGAGGGAAACCCCGGGGGCGTGTTCCAGAAACCGTCTGGCCTTCCGGGGAACAGGTCGCCGGAACCTCATGCAGCGTTTCTAACCGGCTATCTGCTTCAATGCTTCAAACGTATCTTCGGGCTAAGGACGAATCGTATAGTCAACATTTGTTTCAGCATATTTGACCACTTCGTCTTGGTCTATGATGAACCTGGCTGGAAGCGGCAGAGTCCAGGAATCATCTCCATTGTATTTCTCGAGATCTATTCCGAACTTTAGATAAACTTTCTTGAGGTCTTCGGGAAAAGCATACTTAAGACCAAACTGTTGTGCAACCTCGTTACCAGGATCGCTCAACAACTCAAACGCCAGTTTCTTTTCCTCAATTAACTTCCGATTGTATTCCTGGATTTGAGGTGAGATGGCAACGAGAGTTGACCCAAATGCCGCGAATTCGGCGACTATCCTCTCTGGACGAACCCCACCTTCAACCATCGCCAAAGGTCATGGTTCCAAGGCAAAGCTCTGAAACTCGCAAGCCACTTCTGCCTAGCCCGGATGTTTCAGTGCGCCACGATGGTGCAATAGACCAGCGGATGCGAGTTCCGCCGGAGTAGTTGTTGGTTCGACT
>CP070692.1:4079487-4083018 GCA_020353215.1 Deltaproteobacteria bacterium | reverse complement strand
CCAACTAACGTGGGAAGCGGCGGCGGGGTTCAGCCGTTGGCCGTGCTTCACTCGGACATGACGGTGCGCGATGCGGTGGATCGTATCAATGAGGCTATTTTGGGTATGGAATACGGAGATCTGTTCCAAGTCGTTGAGATGCAGAAAGAGATGGCTATGGAGCACAACTTTACCTACCTGCTCGGTCCAATCAAGATCGCCTTGAGACCGAGGGTGATCACCACCCGCCAACTCGAGTCCCTCAAGAGCTATTGTGCTGCCATGTGGTCGGACTGCTTGACCTTGGAAAAGATGTGGCTTTCCGGCGAACTGGATGACATCATCACAATCGACAAAGAAGAGCTTGAAATCGCGCGTTTGCAGCCTTGGGGTGGCACGCCGGCTATCATTGCCTCAGACGGGCTGTTCGATTTTGGCGCCAATACGGGCACACTATGAGTAACCGTTCACGGGGTGGCGTGTTTCTTGGAACGGTTACAATTTTGGCACCAATCCCGGGAGATCATGAGCATGAAGGTAGACGCTGACTGGTGGAAGACCATGTTTGATGAGGTCTACCTCCTCACCGACGCCCGTTCGGTTTGCGACGAAGATATCACGCGCCGTGAGGTGGACATCATATGCGAACTGCTTCCGATCCGTTATGGACACAGAATTTTGGATCTCTGTGGCGGCCATGGACGGCACAGCTTAGAATTGTGTGCGCGCGGTTTTACCTGGTGCACCCTGCTCGACTATTCCAGTTATCTGATCGATTACGCCAGGACACGCGCCGCCGAGTGCAATCATCACATGGACTTCGTCCGGGCAGACGCGAGAAGTACGGGGCTTCCTCCCAACAGCTTTGACCACGTGCTCATCATGGGCAA
This sequence comes from Deltaproteobacteria bacterium, assembly GCA_020353215.1. GTDB lineage: Bacteria > Desulfobacterota > Syntrophobacteria > BM002 > BM002. The sequence goes on along the minus strand of CP070692.1, from coordinate 4,082,149 downwards.
TTCCCTGGGTTACATCCCAGAGCCTGCAGCTGACAGGCAAATCGTGGCCGAAGCGAATCGCGTCCTCCGGTCGGGTGGCTGGCTGTTGATTGACGTTGCCGACGGAGCGGCAGTCAGGGATTCGTTCAATCCGACGGCATGGCACGAGATCGGCACAGATATAGTGGTCTGCCGTCAGCGCAAAATGGAAGGAAACACTGTATATGCCCGCGAAATGGTTCTTAGCAAACAAAAGGGATTGATCCGCGACTGCACTTACTGCATGCGTCTTTATGAATCCCAAACTGTTGGGGCGCTGCTGGAGCACGCTGGATTCAAGCGGGTCAACGTCCATACCAACTTTTCCCCCCACCTGCGTAAAGAAGATTATGGCTTCATGAACCGTCGCATGCTTGCGGCCGGTCAAAAGCCGTGACCGCAAGGGTAAGATATGACTCTTGACTTTCCGTAGCAATGGTATGGATATGCGGATTGAAATTCAATCAGCGTAGCAAGTCTAATCAGTCAAGTCCTGAGAGACGGGCCAGTTCTTTGCGCTGAATGGCCAAGGAGACCTTAGGCAAGCCATTTTTAAGACTGCCGCCGCTTTCTGCATCATCAAGGCAAAGCACACCGTAACGAAACTGGCCCTTGCCACCTTTCCGGACATTCATTACGGCCACCGTGCCGCTGAACGCCTTGCCCTCGTGATGCACCACAGCCTCAACGCGCGTGCCAACCTTATGCCTTTTGGTTGCGTGCACTGCGAATCCCTTGGCACTGACATCCACCACAACACAGTTCTTCTCGGGCCCAAAGTCAGCCGTTAGATCGCCTCCTAAGGCGAAAACGCGGAAGAACTGACGAGTGTTTGCGGAGACCGGATCTCCTGTTGTTTCCAGGGCAACCATGATTGAGGGTTCTGTCCGATTCACCGATTTGATGCGTGCTGGCAGTTTCGTGAACTTCTGTTTAATGTTGAAGTACAGGAAGAAGTCCATCCCCTTTTCGAGATGAAGATCCTCTTCCACGAATTCTGCGGTGATGATGGTTTCACTCACCCTCACGACCTTCCCCGGATGGAGGATGCGCTTTTCAGATTCGTCCGGAATCTCCAAAAAAACCTTGGTGTTTGTCTTTATCATGGCCAAATCACCCTCCTCGAAATACCCAGGCATCTCGGATAGGGGGGCTTTGCACGAATTTGCAAGCATAGGAACTTGCTTTTTTCGGAGCAAGATATGGCAAAATTGGGTTGTGCGTCAAGCATTAAGTCGACACTTCATATTGAGGCTGGAACCGTAGGCATCTGTCTTTTTTGACTTACGAGGACAGGTTTGATATTGTGCCAACGCATCTTACATGAAACGCTTCTCGCATATCTGGGAACTTATGTTGTTTACCGTATTCATTACGTTGGTTCTGGAGGCCTCGCAGATTATGTGGGCGGAAAGCGTTGAGGAACATCATTTGAAGCAAGAGGCAGCCTGGACCAACAAGAGGCTGGGGATGTTGGATCAGTGAAGCGGAAGCGAACCGACCAATTGGAACGTATTGTTCTGGTTTCAACACCTTGGCCCCTTTATAGCCGTCCTTCCATTCAGCTTGGTGCCCTTAAGGCGTATTTGAAAGCACAGTTTCCCGAGTTAAAGGTACACGCCCTTCACGTCTATCTCAAGGTAGCCGAATGCATTGGATACAAACTGTATGGTGCCATATCTGAAAGGACGTGGCTGGCAGAATCCGTTTATGCCGCCCTGTTATTTCCTGAACGTGCGAGGGAGGTTGAAAAGATTTTCTGCCGAGAGGCCAGAGGTAAGCCCCTTGTTGGCAAGATAGATTTCAAGACGCTCACTTCCCAGGTCAGAGAGGTCTCCGACGGTCTTATTGACAGCGTTGATTGGGAGCATTGCGGACTTGCGGGTTTTTCAATATGTCTTTGTCAGCTCACCTCTTCGCTCTATTTTATCAAGCGCATCAAAGAAGCCTTTCCGAATGTGCCTGTTGTGGTGGGTGGCTCCGTGTTTGCAGGGGACACGATCCACGGGCTGCTTGAGACGTTTCCCGAGGTAGATTTTGTGGTCAATGGTGAAGGGGAGCTTCCGCTGAGCCAACTGGTTCGTCATATGAGTGATTCGGGGGGCCTTGATAATATACCTCCTATTCCGGGGGTTATGACAAGGAAAGGAGCAAAGAACGAGACCGGTATCTCCTTTCACCAGGTGATACATCTAAGCAGTCTGCCGCCCCCTGACTACGATGACTACTTTCATATGCTTAAAACATTCAGCCCGCAAAACACCTTCTTCCCTACCGTTCCAGCCGAAATATCACGGGGCTGCTGGTGGCGTTGGCCACAAGGTGCCGGCAAACACTCGGGGTGCGCCTTTTGCAATCTCAACCTCCAGTGGGACGGATACAGGTCAAAGAGTCCAATGCAAGTCGTCTCCGAGATCGATCACCTGACCACAAAGCACAAGACACTCTCTGTGGCCTTTATGGATAACCTGCTTCCGGTGAAAAAGTCCAGAGAGATTTTCGAACAGCTTGGCAAGCTGAACAAGGACTTCCGCTTGTTTGGTGAAATCCGCGCCTCCACACCAAGGCGCGTGTTGGAGGCCATGCAGGCCGCAGGGACACACGAGGTCCAGATCGGTATTGAGGCCCTCAGCACCCGGTTGCT
>CP070692.1:4075854-4079387 GCA_020353215.1 Deltaproteobacteria bacterium | reverse complement strand
TGGATCCCGGCACCGGCAAATCCGAATCGAATGCTATCTCCCGGGGTGAAACTCTGTTCCGGGCTGACCTTGGCCACCAAGGGACTGTCACCGCCGTATTCAAAAAAAACCAGGGTTTCAGACCCAAGAGGCTCGGTCAGTATGACCCGACCTTGATTGGACCCTTCGCCGATGAGCACATGTTCCGATCGGATTCCAATAGTTGCCACCGTCCCGGCGTCTTTGAGGCGAGTTTCCGCCGGCAGAAGCTGCTCCAAATTTCTGGCCCGGAACACAAGCCCGGCTCCGCTCTCTTCGAGGGCACCCTCGATGAAGTTCATTGTGGGCGTACCGAAGAAACCTGCCACGAACTGGTTGGTTGGTCGCCCGTAAATATCTAAAGGCCCTCCTGACTGCTGGATGTGCCCGTCGCGCATTACAACAATGCGGTCGGCCATGGTCATAGCCTCGGCTTGATCGTGGGTGACATACACAAAAGTAGCCTTGATCTGCTCGTGAAGGTGTTTGATTTCGGTTCTCATGTCCACCCGCAGCTTAGCGTCTAGGCTTGACAGAGGTTCATCCATCAGGAAGACTGCGGGATTCCTGACGACGGTCCTCGCCAGGGCCACCCTTTGGGCCTCACCCCCGGAGCACTGCGAAGGCCGCTTGTCAAGAAGTTTTGTGATCAGCATGGTCTCGGCCGCGGCCAGGACCCGCTTGCGGATCTCTTCCTCAGGCATTTTCTTCACCCTGAGCCCGAACGCAATGTTTTCGAAGACACTCATGTGAGGAAAGAGTGCCAGGTCCTGAAAGACCATGCCTAAGTCCCGTTCTCCGGGATCCAGATCGTTTACGACCCGGTCGTCAATACAGACTTCACCGCTCGTCGGGGTCTCCAGGCCCGATATCATGTTGAGGGTCGTCGTCTTTCCACAGCCGGAAGGACCCACTAGGATAAGGAATTCACCGTCGGCAATTTCCAGGTTAATACCGGCTACGGCAATAACCTTGCCGAATTGTTTGACCAAGTTCTTTAAAGTGATTCGAGCCACAATCCTTCCTATTTGACTTTCTGTTTGTTTGCTACTTTCGGATCATACCGAAGGTAAAACCTTTGACCAGATGCTTTTGGATAAGCACCCCCATAACGACCACGGGGAGTGTGATCACCGTGCCGATGGCCGCTTGAGGGCCGTAAAGCCGTCCCTCGACAGCGCTTTGAAATTTGTTCAACAGAACCGGCAAAGTAGTCACGTCCGGCTGCGTCAGCGTCAGCGCCAGTAGGAACTCACTCCAGTTTAGAATGAAGATGAAAAGAAAAGTAACCACCATGCCGGGGGCTACCAGTGGCAAGACCACCCGTCGCAGGGTGTATATCCTTCCTGCCCCCATCAGCCGGGCCGCATGTTCAAGGGTGTAAGGCACCTCTTCGATAAAACTCAACATCATCCAGATGACAAATGGAAGCGCGGTGGCCATGTAGAGCATACCCAACCCCACGTATGTGTCGAACAGGCTGACTCGCATCCCGAAAATGGCCTGGGTGACATGCGGAATCAGGATGGCATAGTACATGACAATGGGAATGGCGATGACGATGGGCGGAACCATACGAATGGTTAAAATAATGTAACGGAAGTTTTTGCCGCCGACTCCGAAACGTGAGATGGAATAAGACAGAAAAGATCCCAAGACCAGAGCCACCAATGAGGATAGCGAGGCAATGATGGCCGAATCCTTCAGCGAGTCCCAAATGTTGAAGGCCTGCTCCGTTGCTTCTCGGCTGAGCTTTTCATCAAACCCGCTGGCGCCGAAGGCAAATATTTGCCTGTAGTTGTGCACAGTGGGCTCATGCGGCAGCCAGTGCGGCGGCCAGCTCACCCACTCACCCGCATCCTTGAACGAGGTCTGCACCATCCAGAAGATAGGAAAGAGAAGGACAATTGCCCAAACGATCAGAACACCATGGCGCAAAAGCCTGCGCAGTTTGTAACGCCGGAAAAAGGAAACTTTTACGCTTTTTGGGGATAGACTTTCCATCAGAGACTCTCCTGGCTGACAATTGCCCGCTGCCTCACAAGCAGGTAAATGCCGAAATAGATCAGACCCGAGAAGAAGATAAGCAAAAGCACCGAAGCTGCGGCCCCGAAGCTGTATTTATTAAACATCCACACCTGACGCCACAGGAAAAAGGCAACGGTCTCTGTGGCAGCACCGGGTCCGCCGAAGGTGAGCAGGACGGCCTGATCAAAAAGCTTTAGTGCTTCCATACATCGGATAACCACGGCTACGATAATGGCAGGCTTTAGGAGCGGAAGTTGAACCCGCCAGAAAATCTGCCATCTGTTTGCTCCCATGACCCTCGCAGCGTTTAGCAGCTGTTGTGGCAAGGCCGAGAATCCAGACAGAAATATGAGAAACGTCAAGGAGGTCCATTGCCAGACATCGGCCAGGATAAGCGACCACTGGGCCGCCACCGGGTGGGACAACCAACGGATTCGCGGATTGATGCCGAACATTTCCAGAAAAGGTGCGAGCATCTGATTGAGTGGTCCGGAGTCGATGAAAATCATGGAAAAATTATATCCCACGACGACCGGGACCACCATCATGGGGATTAAAAAGACCGTGATGTAAAACCTTCTTCCCCGAACCACTTTGTGAACGAACATGGCCATGAAAAAACCGATCGTCAGTTCAAGGGTCACCGCCACTCCGGCGAAATAGAAGGTTCGGCCTAAAGCTTCCCAGAAGGCCGGTTCGGTCAACACCTGCTTGTAATTGACAAACCATTTGAAATAGGCGGCTTCGAAGGGTCGGTTGGCTCGCCACTTGAGGAAACTGATATAGATCGTCATGGCGAAGGGCACAGCCAGAAAGAACAGAAAGATAGACTCCACCAGTACAAAAGGAACCAGACGAAAAACACGCTCCTGGCCCCACCAGGCCCTGACACGCTTCATAAATTGGACCGGGCAGAGCCCTCCATTTTTTTCACGATCGAGCCATTTACTTTGCGACGGCTCAAGCTCAGTCATTAACCTGTCCACTCCAGCTTGCGGAATTGCATGGTGCGGGCTCCCGGTTTCGCCGGAACCCGCGCCATATGGTTAGCTTTGAACATTTAACGCAGTTAGAACTTGTCGATATAGGCTCCCATCTCTACGCCTTTGCGCCAAACCTCTTTTTGTCTGTCGCGACCGATATCCTCTGTGATCTTGTTCCAGCCGTTTTCTATTCGCTTGGCTGCTTCTTCTGCCGACAAGTTCCCCTGCATTACCTGAGTGAGATTTTTGTCAAGCACGTTGAAATATTCCTGATTTCCTTCTATCAACAAATTCGCAACCAGATATTTCGTATTGGCCATGGTCGTTTCAACCAAAGGTTTTCCGAATTTCTTGAGAATGGCCGGATTCGTCAGGTTCGAAGCGCGCAGTGGGTCCCAGAACCCCTTGGGATTGGCAATAAGTTCGTCGCCCTTGGTCGGGCCGGTGAGCCATTGAGCAAAGTAATAGGCCAATTCGGGGTGCTTGCTGTAGCGGCTGACCATC
>CP070692.1:4072216-4075754 GCA_020353215.1 Deltaproteobacteria bacterium | reverse complement strand
AGATCCCTGTGAGCGTCTCGGCTTATGACTTGTTAAGGTAGTCTATACTTTGGCAAAAATGAAGGTTACTGTCTGTAGTCCTAACCCGGTTCGGGATGCCCTCAGAGCAAAATCAAGATTATCTTGACAAATCACATTGAACTATCCTAAATTCTCATCAAATATCAGCAACTTTTGCCGCTAACCTCTAAGCCCGTTCAATCCCCGCTTCCCAGTATCCTTCACCGGCTGATTTAACAGGTTCGATCTTCTGGAGGAAGCCATGAAAAGAGCTTTCGAGAAGGTTCCGTGTAATATTGAGAAAAGGCCGCTTCAAGCCTGCCCCAACAAGCTCTTAGTCTAGATCCCTCTGATATCCATAAAACGCTGTAAAAACGTTTAGAGATAATCCTCTGTTCTAGTCAAAACCCTTCAGCAGTTAACTGTATATGACCTACTGACCACCTCAGACTTTAGCCTTAGACGTTTCTACTAAGAAAATAGTACTTCTGCCTTATTGACTTTTATTGACATCTTTACTAGCCGCTATGATTAAGGAGTAAAATGAGTTCTTTGTAGTTCCCTGAAACAACAAAAAGACACTCCAAGGACAGGTCAATCCGGCAGCTAAAAAGCTAAGCCCCCGGCTATGCCTGGGGTAGTGATTGAAGCCAATCTGCTAGTAGAGCATATGCCACGCAGAGTCATGATGCAGGATTCTGTTTGATAATTCATATACGGAGAAACAATGAGCGAAAAAACTGTGGGAGTAATCGGTGCGGGAGTAATGGGCACTGGTGTGGCGCAAAAACTGGTCCAGCATGGTTTTCAGATAGTCCTGATCGATCTTAATGAAGGTGTGTTTGAGCGCGCCCGAAACGAAATAAGGAACAATGTGCGCTTCCAGGCATTTCTTGCCAAGGACAAAAGCAAGGCGCACGATCCGGAGGACATTGTGAGACGCATCCAATTTACTACCAGTTACGTCCCACTAAAGAACGCATTCTTCATCATCGAGAACGTTTCCGAGAGGTGGGATGCAAAACAGGCTGTGTATCCACGACTGGATGCAGTATGTCCGAAAGAGACTGTCTACGCAGTTGATACCTCATGCTTTTCTATTACCAGGGTCGGCGCTCTCACCGACCGCCCTGATCGGGTTATCGGTATCCATTTTATGAACCCAGTATCAATGAAACCAACGGTAGAGATGATCAAGGGCTATCACACTAGCGAGCAGACGATAAACATCGCCAAAGACCTATTGGCCCGAATGAACATGGATTGGGTGCTAGTAAATGACTCTCCTGGCTTTGTCACCAATCGTGTATTAATGCTCACCGTTAATGAAGCCATCTATCTTCTTCAAGAACAGGTAGCTACTGTCGAACAGGTAGACGAAATCTTTAGAAAGTGTTTTGCCCACAAGATGGGACCGCTGGAGACCGCAGATTTGATTGGCCTTGATACCATTTTATACTCGATCGAGGTCCTTTACGAAAGCTTCAACGACAGCAAGTACCGACCTTGTCCATTGCTCAGAAAGATGGTCGATGCGGGGATGCTAGGCCGAAAAAGTGGACGGGGTTTCTACACTTACAAACCTGGTGTTTGAGATGAATCCAGAAAGAATCATGGATGAGGTTCGAGATTTCCTGGGGCAATTCATAAGTAACATCGATATCGATCCTGACCTCAATCTGTTCACCTCTGGCCTGTTGAATTCCCTGTTTGCCATGCAACTGGTGCTGTATGTAGAACAAAATTTTGGTATCCAAGTGACCAACGAAGACCTGGAACCTGAGAACTTCAAGTCCTTAAGTGCTATTCAGGGTTTCATTCAGAAAAAGTCGGGTGAGACTACCTGAGGGGAAGGCAATGGAAATCGAACTAAACACGGCACAAAAAGCTGCGAGAGATGAGTTCAAAATCTTTGTTGATGAACATGTGGCGCCGTTTGCTGACGAGTTCGACAGTAAGGAACGGATACCCGACATACTGATCCGTACCATTTGCGAACGAGGCTACATGGGAGCCATGGTGCCCAAAGAATACGGCGGTAAAGCCGTGGACGCTCTCACCTGGGGGCTGCTATGCGAGGAGATTGGCCGCGGTAGTGCATCACTGGTTTCGTTATTGACCGTACACAGTATGGTAAGCCAGACCCTCGCCAAATGGGGGAATGAAGAGCAGCGAAAGAAATGGCTACCAAAGCTTGCGACAGGCGAGAGTATAGGCGCATTCGGATTGACGGAGCCAGAGGTCGGCAGTGACGGCAAAAGCGTTCTAACGGAGGCTATAGCCGATGGCAATGACCATATCGTCAACGGAGAGAAGCGCTGGATCTCGTTCGGCCAGATAGCAGACTTGTTCCTGATCCTTGCACAGTTGCAGGGAAAACCCACTGCTTTCCTTATCGAGAGAAACACAGAAGGTTTCAGTGCCGAGCCCATCAGCGGCATGTTGGGATTTCGCTCAGCGATGTTGGCGGAGCTCAACATGAATGACTGCCGAATACCGTCGGGCAACATGGTAGGCAACATTGGCTTTGGATTTTCTCATGTTGCTGGTACTGCGCTTGATCATGGTCGGTACTGTATTAGCTGGGCTTCCCTAGGACTGCTACAGGGATGTGTCAACGCTTGCCTGGAATATGCTGGTCAACGCAGACAGTTTGGGGCTTTTATCAAAGATCACCAATTAGTCCAGGAAATGATCACTGAAATGGCCGTGCACGCCAAGGCCGCTCGCCTAATGTGCTATCACGCTGCCTACCAAAAGGACCGCGGCGACCCCTCCTTGATCATGGAAACATCTATGGCCAAGTATTTCAACTCCCGTGTAGCAGTAAAGGCAGCCCTAAATGCTGTGCAGATCCATGGTGCAAACGGATGCTCCGATCGTTATCCGGTAGCGCGCTACCTGCGAGATGCGAAAATTCTTGAAATCATCGAAGGGAGCAACCAGATGCAGCAGATCATAATTTCCCAGTACACCCATCAGGAGCACATAAAGGCAAAGCGTCAAGCCCTCATAAAGGAGCTCGAGACAGGTTCGTGATCATGTTCACCGGAGGCAATCATGAATAAAAATAGAAAGACCGGCAACGTAAAGTGCTTGGTCTGGGACTTGGACAATACCGTTTGGAATGGTATTCTGCTGGAGGACGATGAAATCACTCCGCGTGAAGGTGTGGTAGAAATCATCCGTACGCTAGACGAACGCGGAATTCTTCAGTCGATCGCCTCGCGTAATGACTACCAGCAGGCAATGGAAAAGCTAGATATGCTGGGTCTTCAAGAGTACTTCATCTATCCTCAGATAAACTGGGAAGCCAAGTCAGTATCCTTAAAGGCGATCGCAGAAGAGATAAATATAGGCATCAACTCGTTGGCATTCATTGACGATCAAGCATTCGAGAGAGATGAGGTGGCTTATGTCCACCCAGAAGTGCTCTGCATAGACGCCGCAGATCTGGATCAACTCCTTGAAATGCCAGCGTTGATGCCCCGCTTCATCACTGATGATTCCAGGCGCCGACGTAATATGTACCAGGCGG
>CP070692.1:4068566-4072116 GCA_020353215.1 Deltaproteobacteria bacterium | reverse complement strand
AACGAATGATTTGAGATCCTTGAAGGATTCCCATCCTGGGCAGTGCTGGGGTGTGGTAGCCATTGTCCTCTCCTTCTCCGTCTCGATTTCTTGTTGGTCTACAATCAGCGATACCCACTTCTGGAAATGCTCCACGCGCAGAAGTCTAACGATACGCCCTGAAAAAGTCCAGGGAAAATGAATTTCAGCACTGCACCCATTACAGGATTTCGTATTGGAGCTCCTTGCAGTCCCGCCTCTGGCTTCTTTCCGAATTGCTCGGACAGGCCAGCCATGACGCCCACCTTTTTTGGGGCCGATCATGCAGAGACCTTGAGGCGGGGGAGTTCTGCTTTGAAAGCCGGACTGGTTTTTTCGATCGTTTCATATTTCCATAAAGGCTTTTGGCGAGAAGGAACAACATTTGCATGGAAATTTGACGCTCTTTTATGGTAAACTACCGAAGAATGAAGGGTTTCTTCTCCACCATCCAAATGCTTCTTGGCGGAACCAAATCCACAGCCCGCCTCTTTGTTAAGGAGGGTACACACATGTCTGGTTGGAGGAAAAAGTTTCTTGTATCTTTAATGATTGCGGCCCTTTCAACCACCTGGGTAGCATCCTCGGCACTGGCCCAGGAAGGGTCGATGCTACTCACGGAAGAAGCGTCCTCAACTGCTATGCTCGCTGACTTAGTCTTCCTCAGGCCTGTAGGTCTTGCAGCAATAGCTGTGGGGACCGGGGCTTTTATTATCTCTCTGCCCTTCAGTATCCTCGGCGGCAATACTGGCCAGGCTGGGCAGAAACTGGTGGTGAATCCTGCCAAATACACTTTTTCCCGTCCTCTGGGAGTCTCGGAGTACTGAGGCCGGACCCCCATAACCAACTGAAGAGAATGCGAAATACGACGTGGTGGCGCCGTGCGTCCGCCCCACATCCCAACTTCCGACCGAATCTTGAGCTCCCCTCGACTGATCCACGATCGCAGCGGAGTTACACCAATTGCCGTCCACACCCTGAAAGCTGGAATCAATGAACATTGAGCGGGCCTTTTTTCTCGGTATTCTCCAAGGACTCACTGAATTTCTCCCCGTAAGCAGTTCAGGACATCTGGTTCTGGCGCAGCAGCTCTTCGGCCTGAAGGAACCGCAGCTCTTTTTCGATGTGGCGGTGCATGTTGGCACTCTATTGGCGGTTCTCCTGACCTTTCGTGCGGACCTGCTTGACATGCTCAGGGACTGCTTCAAGTTTTTGCTCAGCACCCGACTAAGGCCATCCCGTATCAGAACCTCTGAAGTCAGCGACAGCGTAAGAATGGTGTCGATGATCGTCGTCGGCTCCTTGCCCACGGCGGTGATCGGTCTTCTCTTGCGCTCTGTGGCAGAAAGCCTCTTCGCTTCCATTGCTGTGGTCGGGCTTAGCCTCTGGGCCACCGGAATAGTCTTATTTTTAAGTCGCTGGTCTCGACAGGGTCGTGATGATCTTGGCACTTCTAGCCTGGCTCACGCCTTCTTGATCGGCTTGGCGCAAGGAGCCGCGATCACCCCGGGCTTGTCGCGTTCTGGGATAACCATCACCGCCGGCTTGCTGCTTGGTCTCAGCCCGGAACTGTCATTTCGTTTTTCTTTCTTACTCTCAATCCCAGCAATTCTTGGGGCCCTCGCCCTTGAGGTCTATCATGTTGGAGGGCAGTATCCTGAGTGGCATTTGGTGGCCGCCGGGTTTTTCTCTGCTTTACTTGTGGGCTGGGCGGCGCTGTGGTTGTTGCGGGCACTGGTGGGAAAAGGGAAGCTTTTCTATTTTGCCCCATATTGCCTGTTGGTGGGAACTATTGCGCTTGTTTTTGCATTCTAGGTTCCGATGTTACCTGGCTTGTCAACGATCCGGAAACAACTGCTTGCGGATGTAATCGGAGAGACTCAAACCCTCTTCCTGCGCAAGACTCTGTAGGTGAGTGTATTCGCTTTCCTTGACCCTGACAGTGATCCTTTTCAAGAGTTGTTTCTCGTTCCCTCTTTTCAGCTGGTAGAGTTGACGTCGGGTTCGGTTGAGCTGCCGGACAATTCGGCTCCGCTCCCTTTTCTCTTGCAGTGAGGGCTTCTCGCCCCTGGATTGCTTGATAGAGAGATGGCGGTCGTGCTCAAGAAGCAGATTCTTCAGATGCTCCAGATTGTCTTCGAGCAGCCCCTCGGATCCGGCAACATTGTCAACTTCAGGAAAACGACTCGCCCCACCTTCCATCAACTTTATCCCCAAACCACCCGTGGTTCTTCTGTCAAATCAAATCCACAAGGTTCATGCGTACCGCATAATGAACGAGTTCTGCTGTGCCTTTGCACCCCAACTTGAGGAGTATGTTGGTACGATGAGTGTCCACGGTTCGGACGCTTATGTTGAGTATTTTGCCGATCTCCTTTCTGCTTCTGCCTTCCGCGATGAGCTTGAGCACTTCTTTCTCTCGAGGTGAAAGCTCGGGCTTCTGGCCCTCGTCCTGGGCCTGCAGGTGGCCATGGATTTGTTCTCCAGAGATGGAAGGACTAAGAAAGCGTTCCCCCCTGACGATCGCCTCGAGGGCCTCAAAAAGGCAGCCCGCGTCCGTATGTTTCACCAGGTATCCCGAGCCACCAGCTTCAAAGAACTGGGCCACGTATCCATCATCGTTGTGCATGGTCAAAGCCACCACTTTCGTCTTGGGCAAAGCCTTTGTAATTCTTCGGGTTGCCTCAATGCCGCTCATATCAGGCACGGAAAGGTCCATCAGCACCAGGTCCGGCCTTGATTCTTTCACTTGCCTTAAGGCAGAACGGCAACTGCAGGAGGTGCCAATGACACAAAACTCCGGTCTGGTTTCCAGAAGCAGCCTCAAAGACTCGGCAAAGATGGTGTGGTCATCAACGAGGAAGACGTTCAGCTTTTGCATGGCTGCACTTCTCGGAGCTGAAGTTGAAGCTCTCTGCAGTCCCGCTGGGGCGGGATTCGAGTGTACGGAAGTCTTCTATTAATCCGGTTCGCTCGCTAACTCCACCGGCCACTTCTCGAGCGGGATGGGGTTAGCGCTTGCCGGTTCACTTCAATTTGCTTCGCACAAGTGCACATGATTTAGTGGTAGGAAAGTGGTCTTTTATTGCTAGCAGATTTTCCGGCTGAAGGTCAACCAAAAACAGATTGACAGCGCAGAGGCGAGTTGTTATATAGAAGCGGTTGAACCCCGGTGGGGCTGTAGCTCAGTTTGGGAGAGCGCTTGAATGGCATTCAAGAGGTCGGCGGTTCGATCCCGCTCAGCTCCACCAGCTGAATCAGTTTTCGAGCTGGTCGGCACTGGAGCGCAATGTGGTCATAATACCGAATTGTTACTGGTGCCACCATAGAATTTCGGGCGGTCATGCATATGACCGCCTTTTTCTATCGATGGGAAAGCGGGGAGCCAATCATACGGGACTTGGCTTCCGAGCCGGAGCAGACGGCCTGGCACGGCGGTTGCAGCCCCTTTCTTCTGGACCCTGACTTGTCAACTAACTGCTTCGAGAGGGTTTGTTTTCGTAGACTTAGTCAGGGTGTCCTGAAGGGAGTA
>CP070692.1:4064881-4068466 GCA_020353215.1 Deltaproteobacteria bacterium | reverse complement strand
ACGGGCTGTGCCATTTCTATCAGTGGCGCGGGCGCTACCAGGAGGGGGAAGCGGTGTGCCAGGCGGCGGTGAAGAAATTAGCATCGATGGTATCTGGCAGCGGCCTACGAGGCTTGGCCAAAATCTTAACGTGGCAAAGCCGCTTCAGCCAGATATTGGACCGTACCGAGTCTGCTAGCCAATTGCTGCAGCAGAGCCTGGCTCTCTTGGATAGTCCTGAATTAGCTGATCAGGATACCCGGCCGGAGAAAGCATTCATCCTACTGGAAATGGGTCATAGGGCAGTCGACTCTGACAATGAGAAGGCCAGGCAACTGGCTGAACAAAGCCTGGCGTTGTACCGAGAGCTGGACGACCACTGGGGGACGGCCGATGCACTGGACGTCTTAACCGAGATAGCCTGGACCTTGGGCACCTATGATGAAGCGAGACAATTAGCTGAAGAAGGATTCGCGCTTCGACAAACGCTGGGCGACCAGAGGGGAATCGCGAGGTCGCTGAGATCATTGGGTGACGTCGCCAATTTCCACATGGGGCAGCTTGAAGAAGGCGAAACTCTCATAACACAGGCCCTCGCAATCCGCCAGGAAATAGGGGATCGGGCTGGGATGGCGAACGATCTCCACGAACTAGCAACGAACCTTGCTTATCGCGGTAAGTTTGCCGAGTCCCTGGCTATGTACGAAAAGAGTGTGGCCCTCAGAGCCGACCTGGGATTAGGTGGAGGTTACGCCAGCATTGTGATAAACAACGTAAAGGTATTTCTAGGTTGGTACGAACAAGCGGGTGATGACGCACGGACGCGTCTCGATGTTGCCCGAGAAATTGAACATCAGCAGGAGATTGGGCTTTCTCTCTTTGTGCTAGGCAATGTGGCACTGGCTGGGGAAGCGTATGCTGAGGCCCAGGATTTTTTACAGGAAAGTGTCGCCGTTTACCGGGAGATGGGGCATCGGATGCGTCTGGGCATGGCTCTCGCCAGCTTGGGATATGCGGCCCGTAGATTGGGTCGATTTTCCCAGGCAAGGCAACACCTCTCCGAATCGTTGCGTACGGCCGTTGAACTTGGGGCCTTTGTGCCCCTTATGTTTGCGCTGCCCGCGATAGCCCTTCTGCTGACTGATCGGGGCGAGCAGGAGCGGGCAGTGGAACTCTACGCTCTGGCCACGCGCTACGGGTTTGTGGCCAACTCGTGCTGGTTTGAAGATGTGGCGGGAAAACACATCGCTACCGTCGCCGCCACCTTGTCCCCGGAGGTGGTCGCGGCAGTGCAGGAGCGGGGCAAGGCACGGGACTTGTGGGAGACAGCGGCGGAACTATTGGCCAAGTTAGAGCCCAAGCATAATTCGGGAAGCAGTGAGTGACTTGGGGCAATGGCTTGCTGAAGGGAGAATTCACTATCACATCGATATTATTGATGGCCTTGAACATGCCGCAAGCGCCGTTTGTAAGCTGTTCGATGGGACAAACAAAGGAAAACTCATCGTCAAAGTTTCGGAAGAGCCATCCTTCTAAGATTGCGGGCAACAAATTATTACGACTCAATCTAATCCTTTGCAAGAGAGAAAGGAGAGTAGTGAAATGGAAACAAAACCCTTTGAAACGGTCTGCATCATTGGCGCCGGCTTTATGGGGGCGCAAATTGGGCTTCATTGTGCCACTCATGGCTATACTGTTTGGTTTGTCGACATCCTAGAAGAGGAGTTACAACGGGCAGTACAACGCCACTCCGAGGAACTGGACGCACGACTCGAAAAGGAACAGATCACCCCCGATGAAAAAGAAGCCATTCTCAGTCGTACCCACGTCACCACGAAGATACAGGAGGGAGCGCCCAAAGCTCAGCTAGTCATTGAGTCTGTGCCTGAGCGTTTAGAAATCAAACATGAGGTTTTCACTCAGTTAGATGAGGTCTGCCTCAGTCACACAATTCTGGCGACGAATAGTTCGTCTATTCGCATCTCGGCTATCGAAGAGGTCACCAACCGACCTAAAAAAGTCCTCAACATGCATTTCTACCCTCCGGTCTGGCAACGGACAATGGTGGAGTTGATGCGAGGTACGGCCACCTCTGATGAGACCATTGAAAGTGTGCGTCAGTTTGTGCGAACGATCGACTTGACGCCGCTTCTGGTACGCAGAGAGAGCACCGGCTTTATTTTCAACCGGGTATGGCGAGCGATCAAGAAAGAATGTCTGCATCTGGTTGATAACGGGGTGGCTTCTCACGAAGATGTTGACCGGGCCTGGATGATTGCCACGGCTATGCCGGCTGGACCCTTTGGTCTGATGGATGTAGTGGGGCTTGACGTGGTGCGGGACATTGAAATGGTCTACTATCGTGAGTCGGGTGATGAGACGGATGCCCCGCCCAAATTCCTTTTAGACAAGATTGAGAGGGGAGAGCTAGGCATGAAAACGGGCAAAGGCTTTTACACCTATCCTAATCCCGCCTTCCAAGCCCCTGGTTGGTTGAAGGGTGATAAGGAGAATTAGGAAAAGGCGCACAATCCCTTTGTTGGTACTTAGCGGCTGGAATCTTGCGAACTCAGAGGGTCGGATGGTCAGGTCAGCTATCCTCTTGGTCAAGATGCTGTTGGATCCATCGCAACAAGCCAAGAGAATGTTCTGATCTTTGGTGTGGTGTTGGCGGACTCTCAAACGCACGAGGTATAACAAGAAAAGGAGAGCATAGCATGTCGAAAGAGGAAAACAAAGCCATTATGCGCCGAATGCTCGACGAAGTTATCGTTGGCGGAAATTTCGACCTTATGGATGAACTGGTCGCGTCTGACTTCGTCAATCACAATGTGGTCGGCACCGGTGAGACGAGCAGCAGCGTGGGGATAGAGGCATTTAGACAGGAACTCAAGGCGCTGCGCGAGGCATTCCCCGATCTCAAACTTCCGATCATTCACCTGCTGGCAGACGGTGACAAAGTCATCGCCCATCTGCGGGGCCAGGGCACCCATCTGGGCCAGTTTGGGCCTATCGCGGCCACAGGCAAAAAGGTTGATATTGCCTCAATGACGATTGTCCGCATAGCCAATGGGAAATTCGCAGAGCGCTGGAACCTGGTTGATCGCTACGGTATGTTGCAGCAACTCGGCGTGATCCCGAGCCAGTAGGCTGTATCATACGACACCGGCAACCGTTTTGCCTCAAGTGGAAATGGGATTTTGACCCGATAAAATAACTCACAACCTTGGTGCCCACCTGCCAAAAGAAAGCTAGCGTGGTGCTGGTCAACGGCCAGAGGGCAGTAACGCGGTGTTGCCTTGCCTGACCGCGACTACGCAAAAGTCTGTATGTACCACAAAATACTATACCGGTTTGTCCTCAATCTTGATGAAACAATGGCTCATTTGTCTGACGACTTGTAACAAATAGAAGTCCATTCTATCGAGCCACCCTCGTTTTCTTCGTATTTCCCACCACCTTACCAAGCCAACCATTGGCTCAAGCGCAATTAAAGGGGCCAAATGGCGTCCTACCCAGGAATTGAAAAACTCAGATCAAGGATTATTGAGATTAGGAGCCAATGGTGGTATACTGAAGAGAGTTCACCCCTGCCACAATTCCAAT
>CP070692.1:4061186-4064781 GCA_020353215.1 Deltaproteobacteria bacterium | reverse complement strand
CAAGCTCATGGCTTGAAGGGAGATTTGTCCGTCCACCAAATCTCGTATGGCCACGTAAACCACTCGAAGCATCCTGATAAGGGAAGCTTTCCACCAGGGCAGGGACTCCAATTCTACTCCCCAAAGGGCCCGAACGATTCTTATTTTGACACCAACAGGATCAGTCATGACTACCAACGGCGACTCCTGGGCAAGATAGCACTTTGCCAGTCTACATGTCCGGGGTTCTATTTATCCAATCTGAATTAACCAAGTCAGTTCAACTGATGAGACAGTATCATCATCAGAGTAAGGGGTCAAACGACTACAAGTTTTGGCCCAAAGGTGGGAATTGCAGGTTGGATTTGTTTAGCCCATCAAGGCGGGCACCATTCGAGACCGTTCAGAGGCGAATGAAGAGCTCGGGTCGCTAGAATCTGTCCAGTATCACTTCAGTGTGGGTGTTGGTGTACACCTCTCGAGCCAAAGCACCTATGTATTCTTTCAGTCTGACCAGTTCCTTTATTTCAACAGTTTCTTTCTCGGGATCGATTCGTACGGTAAGCCACATCCGGCGACCGGTCTTTATGATCTCCAGAGCGAGATTCTTAGCGCCGAGCTGGTCTTTACACGAGAGCAGCTTGTCCTCGTATCGTGCAGCATATTCTTTTTGGGGGGCTGCCAGTAGAAGCTCTCTTAGCCCATTTTTCATTAAAGTCAGGGGATCCTTGATGAACAGCAAGCTTAATACGATCACTAAAATCTGATCGATGTACTGGTCGAGCCACCCGAGAGCAGTGTTTTCCAACAGCAGCGTAGCGCCGAAGGCCAGTCCTATCGCACCACTGATAACACCATTGATCAGCCAAGCCTGCATTTCGGCGTGTAGAATTTCCGATTCCGTCTTCTTATATCCGCCTCTGGCAATTCCATAAACGATAAAACATCCAACCACGGCAACCGCCACATAGAGGGTCATCAGCCCGAGAGCGGGTTCACGGCCTCCCGCCAGTAATACGCGGACGCTTGCATAAAGTGCCATCACAATCAGAATGAGGATGGAGGCGCCTTTGACAAAAACGAACAGCGATTCGAAAGCGAAGTAGCCCAAGGGAAATTCTTGCGTTTTCTTGCCGGACACAAGTCGGGTGATCTCGATTGAGAAAAACGACATGATGCCGGATATCAGGTTGAACATACTGTCAAGCATGATGACCCCGGACGACGACACGATGGCCATCACGATACCCCACACTGCAAGGGCGAGTGCTCCCACCATCGATGCCTTCAATGCTTTTTCTTCAATAACAGTCGAATCTGCCAAGAGTGCGATCCCTCCCGTCGGACGTTCAGATGGCAGCTCTAAAAACCGCTGCAGGACGATCACAAAACTAGTAACAAAACCGATCAAGTTAATAAAGCGCTAAATGAACAGTTCACCCCGTCGTCATACAAACCGGGCTTTTTGGACTTCGTATTCGGGCACAGTAAGGAAAACCCCACCCCCGTAAAACGAGGGTAGGGTTGAATCGGAGGTCGTTAGCAGCCAGTGTCAAGAGATGACAGCTAACCGTAACGGAGCGCAAATATTTTCACCTTCCCAAGGCTAGGCAAGAGGCAGAGCCGGGAAAACCCACCGACACTGCCACTTCTCGGTGGACAAACCACCGGCAGCCTGCAAAGATGGCGCTAGAGCCGATACTGTTTAGTTAAGGGTTGACGGGCTAAGAATTTCCGCCGAAGTCCTCTTTTCAAAAGGAAACTCCCAAACATGCTCCGCACTTTTGTGAAGGGGGGCTGGGGGGATTTTAGAGAGCATGGGCATTGTAATTAGGTCCTTAATCAATCACGGTAAACCCGCGCCTTGCGGGAGGTCACCGATTTTTCTTGCTACTAGAAGAGTGATGTGAGATTTACAGGCAACGCTTCTTTGCCGGTGAATTGCCAGGCTAGACAGGGTCGGGGAGTGGAAACGAATGGAGAAGAAGAATACCAAAGACGGGAAGAGCCTCACCCGTCTCATCGATTTTTTCACCATAGCTCCAGCTATAGGAGGAATGATTCTGGCGGCTATCGTTTTCGCCATTCAATTGATCAAGTGGTCGCAAAGGGGAGAGTGGGAAGGAATGCCCATCGCAGGCTTCATGCCACAAGGATTGGTTCAATGGGCGGTGTCAGAGCAGGGAGGCATGTTGGGATTGAAAAAAGTCGTGCTCAGCTTCCTTTCGTTGCACGCCTCTGTTTGGTTTATTATTGTTGGCTGGACTTGCACGGTCCTGGTGTATGAGTTGACAAAAAACTGGCGGAAAGACGAGGGCCGCCCGAAGTGATGAATCGAGTGTCCGTTAGAACCTGGGTACTTCATTTTGGGAAGTCCCGGCCCCTTAGAGAAGAAAGATCTCCTTGTCAAAACAGGACGACGTAGTTAGAAATAAGTACAGCTTAAACTCACACGAAGAAAGGCTGGGTGAAAATCAAGTATGAATCTATTTAGCGGAATTACCTACAACTTGCGTGGTCTCTTGTTGGGGCTAAGGTCACCCAAGCTCCTCGTGCTGGGGCTCATTCGGTTTGCCGCCGTCGTCATCATCACCATGCTGGCCGCAAGCCTGGTCCTTGTTTACCATGAGGAGATCCTCAATTTTATTTGGGCTAAGCCTACGAGCCAATGGATTCTCTGGCTGTGGCACGTGGTTTCGTGGCTCCTGACCGCAATCCTGGTTGGGTTTTCGACAATACTTTCTTATCTTATCTCTCAAATCCTGTTTAGCGTGCTCATAATGGATTTCATGTCCCGAATTACCGAACGCATGATCACTGGAGAGGAGAAGAAGCCGGAAGAAGTCCCCATTTGGCGACAATTTGCTTACCTGGTCAAACAGGAAATTCCAAGAAGCATCCTTCCAGTTCTCGTCACGCTCATTCTCATGATTGTGGGGTGGCTTACGCCCTTGGGTCCGGTGTTGGCGATTGTTTCTTCGGGAGTTGCGGCCATTTTTCTTGCTTGGGATAACACAGATCTCACCCCTGCGAGACGACAGTATCCTTTCAAGACACGTTTCAAACTTTTTCTCCAAAGCCTCCCTTTCCACCTGGGTTTCGGGCTCTTGTTCCTAGTTCCGCTTCTGAACATTCTCTTTCTCTCCTTTGCACCCGTGGGCGCCACCATGTACTACACTGACAAGCACGATGAAAAGCAGAAAGGGAATCTTGTTGACTAGATTGACGATCTAGTCAACAACCTCCAGCTACACAGCGGGAGCTTTTGGTAAAGGCAAACGGGTGAAAAAAGGTTGACGTCATCCTCGTTGCGGGATCGTGGTTGTAACTACTGCCGCCTTGATCATTCCCAAGTTTTTTAACCTGAATTGCTACAACGGTTCGATGAATTCATTCATATGTGAGGAAGCCTGGTGTCGTCAGGCTGATATATACCGCGACTTGACAGACGAAAACCGGTTCTTCCTGGGTTATCTCCTGCTAATGTTACCGGGATTCAGGAGGGAATCATAGAATAAGGAGGACAAGGTTAGAAAGCCTTCTACGCTACAGCGTGAGTAGTCCTAAATAGGCTTTCTGAGGCTGTCCGACAACTCAGGTCTAGACGAGAAAACGA
>CP070692.1:4057476-4061086 GCA_020353215.1 Deltaproteobacteria bacterium | reverse complement strand
TTCGTTGGCCACAGACTTTCTGAATTCATACAACAATCGAGATTTACCCAAACCCGCTTCCGCCACAATAGAAAAGGCCTGGCCTCGAACTGTCTTTACACGCTCAAAACCATCAAGCAGAAGCTCAAGTTCCCGTTCCCTTCCCACAAAGGGAGTAAGACCGCGCTCGGCGCTGACGTCAAATCGGGTTCTTCTGGTACTGGGAGCGATGGCCTGATAGACCTTGATCGGCTCTTCCTTGCCCTTAACTTCCCTTTCGCCAAGGGCCTCAAAACGAAAAAGCCCCTCAGTAAGTTTGAAGGTCTCCTCAGTCACAAAGGTAGCCCCTGGCTCTGCAAGCCCCTCTATCCTGGAGGCCAGATTGACCGTGTCCCCCACCGCCTTGAACTCAACCCGGAGGTCATTGCCTAAGGTTCCCACTACAACTGGACCGGTATGAACGCCGATTCGCATTTTGAGATTTAGTATGCTCCTTTTTTCCTGTTTTAATTTGTCGCTGAATTTTGCCAGCTCCCGGTGAATCGTCACAGCAGATCGGATTGCCCTTTGGGGAGCGTCCTCTAACGCAATAGGGGCTCCAAAAAGAGCCATGATGCCATCACCGGTCATTTCATTGACAGTGCCTTCATAATCATGGACCTTGTGGATGAGGATCTCGTAAACCTGGTCCATGATGGAATAAGCCTCTT
Organism: Deltaproteobacteria bacterium; assembly: GCA_020353215.1. Classification (GTDB taxonomy): domain Bacteria; phylum Desulfobacterota; class Syntrophobacteria; order BM002; family BM002. Next base: position 4,060,397 of record CP070692.1, on the reverse strand, counting down.
CAGGGCCAAGCTTTTCGGAAAGCGCAGTGAATCCCTCCATGTCGCAGAACATCACCGTGACCTGCTTGCGCTCTCCCTCTATTTTGTCTCTTTGAGACAAGATCTTTTCAGTAAGGCCCTTGGGAAGATACCTTTGGATTTTGTCCAGTTTTTCGTCAAAGGAGAGGTCTTTTGAAATTGGTTCTGTTGAGGGGATGTTTAAGTTATGACCGCATTCACCGCAGAAGTGCCTATCTGGTGGGATTTTAGCTCCACAGTTAGAACATACTATCTCAATCTTGTTTCCGCATTTTTCACAAAATTTTACCCCTTCTCTATTCTCAAACTGGCATTTTGGACATTTCATTTTCTTGACTCCCAGATTGTCTTGAATTGGGCCCAAAAAGGTGCGGTTTTCCAAAAAACACAAAAGCCTCCAGGGAAGTAAAGCTCTCCCTCAGAGGCTGGATATAGGAACCTTCTCGAAAGCTCTTTTCATGGCTTCCTCCAGAAGGTTTACCCCGTTAAATCCGCCAGCGGCGGATACTGCGAAGCAGGGGTTTAACCGGGGTTACCCCGTTAAGATCCGCGTATAGCGTACATTGTGAAACAGGGATTTAACGGGGTTAAAAGATTAGCGGCAAAAGTCGGTGATATTTAATGAAAATTTAGGATAGTTGAATATGATTTGTCAAGACGATCTTGTCTTTTCTCTGAAGAGGCCCCGGACAGGTTAGGACTACAGTCTGTAACCTTCATTTTCGCCAAAGTATAGACTACCCTAACAAGCCGTTAGCTGACATTTTCGGCGGGGTTGCTCTTCCGCCTCGCCCTCTAGATTTTGGGTATGTAACGTTGGACCTGGTTCAGATGAGAAAAATAACGATAGGGCAATAGGTTAAGTACTCATCTGGGCCTCTCCCGGGCTGAAACATTAGGAGCGGCCCTCTTGAAGACGCTGGTTATGCCTCAAAATATCGCAAATCCCCGTTCTTGTCTCTGACAATGGTTTGGCAGATAGTGATTTAGGAATTTCATGCTTTTGCATCATGATTCTCTGATTCGTTTAAGTGCCAAGTTCATACACCATCAGAATATATCATGCGCAGATCCCAATGCCCATGGTCCAGTAGTTGGCGGCCACCTAGAGTACCGCTTGTTTCATTCGTGCCAAGTTCTTTCAGCATAAACTGCCCGCTTCGGTTTGGCGCATCTGTCGTTATGTTGTCTGCAGTGAAGCCTGCTTGTTGCAATATCTCAATCACTGAGGCAAACAGTGTCGTGCCCCATGTACACACAATTCCGAAGTGACCCCAGGCTACTGCAGCCTCGAGTAAAGAGGCCCGGATCTCGAGACTCGCTCCTTCCCAGTCGACAATATTGATACGCGGATCCCCAACTGTGTTCTGTAAAATCATGTACCCATCGAGGTCTCTGTCTCCCCAGTAAAGAAATCGATAGCTGGCTCGTGGGTTTCCGAACCGCCATGAAAAATAAGTCTGGTCACGAACGTGGCGGATTCGCCCGTCGCCACCGAGTCGCTGAATCAGGTCTGCCATCATTTCCGGTTTGGGTTCTCTGGAGAGCTTTACAGGGTGACCTTGAACGTTAGCATTGCGATCTAGGTGGGCGAATGCATTGATGCGGGCGGCAACCCTAGCCTTCCTTATGGCTTTTCTGCTGACCGCCTGCACCTTGCTTGCGATCTTGAAACGGGATGTTAGTTCGATCATTTTTATTAGCGTGGAAATCGAGGGAACCGCTCTTATCAGAGCCTCCGACGACCCCATGGGCCGCCAACCCATAGTCAACACTGATACCACGTAGTTGGCATGCGAGGAGGAGAAGTTTAGAATCTGCCTATAGTTCTGTCGTCTAAGGTCGTCCATGACGTAGTCTGAGAGTTCCTGAAAAAGACCGCGATCTCTATAGTCCGGTTCGATGACGGTATCCGCAGCACATGGAAGCATAGATTTATCAGTATACTCCCCGGCTTCCCAGCACGCACCGAACATCGCTCGCATACCCACAACGTGGCCTTCATAAAGGGCAAGGTAGATCAGTGGCTCAGGAATATAGGGATTGCGAAGGTGTTTCCAGTCTAGGTACGCCGGGTTGAGCTTTGTGGGTGAGCCCCACAAATGCTTCTGAAGTTGGCAAACTTGCCCATGGAGATCCGGTGTAAATCTTTGTATGGTATACTTGCTCATTGAATATCAACTGTGGCTAGTATCTTCTTTCATCTCAGATAATTCGGGTAATCTATTTGTTCAGTGCAAGAATTTCACTTGGTAACGGCTGTTCAAGGGGCTCTTGGGCTAGCCTGGGACTAATTCAATGTGGAGATTTCTCCGTTGCCGCTACAGGAATTCTGTCGACCTTCAACATAGTTGAAGCTTGAAGTAGCCAGGAAATGCCTGCTTCTGAGAAAGGTCGTTTTCAAGAATCACCAAGTCACCTGATTGCTCTTTCTCCTTGAAGTGATTGAACTTATATGTCATGTACATCATGTTGTTACGGTCATTAAGTATCATTTCCGCCAGTAATCGAACGCCGGCCTTCCTTGCTCGATCGCGGATATGATTGATAAACACCGTTCCAACACCACGGTTTAACACTCGGCATGACATCAGCAATAACCGTATCCACCATTCTTCTTCCGTTACCTCAATCAGCACCAGACCGATCTTGCCGTACGTGCCGTATTTGTCCTCCAAGCCAGCCACCCACAGGTGATGACGATCAGATTGACGAAAGTGGTTCAGTTCTTGGTAAGAATAAGTATATCCTGTGGTATTCAACTGGTTCGTGCGTACGGTCAGCTCCTCGGCGCGCTTGAGATCCTCCTCCTCGGCGGGGGAAATGGTCAGAATCATGTTTAGGGATGCGAGGAAATCCTCGTGGGCACCATTGAAGTGTTTCTCTACACTCTTGCGTTGAAT
>CP070692.1:4053734-4057376 GCA_020353215.1 Deltaproteobacteria bacterium | reverse complement strand
TCCTCAAAGACCGAGACAACAGCATCTCTTAGGATCCGGCCGAGTTCTTTTGAGAGGCGAGTGTTCAGAAACATATTTCGAATCCGCAATGCCGTATCCCACATTTCTTCCCATCGCATGTCCTTAAAAGCCTTACGGTTTAGCTCCATCAAGATGCGTTCGCGAAGCCCTGACTCCCTCACGAAACGCATATAGGCATCAATAGTCACGCAAAGTGTATCGGGCACTTTCATGCCGCTCTGTGCCATCCGTGCGAGGGAAAAGGCTTTGCCGCCTACCCGCTCGCGGTCCTCGTCCCGGATCGTTTTGAGTGGTAAAACAAGCGTCATGGCCTCACGCGTAGTTCCAACACATTTTGGAACCTCTGCACAACTTCGTATCTGTCTATTTTTACCTTTATTAAGGCGCACGTCGGCGCTGTGGCAAACCCTTTCAGGTGGCTGTGTTTAGCGAGGTAAAGATCTAAGAAGTACTCCCTTTCCGCGTCCTCGACCTCTGCGGCCCTCCCGAAAGCTGTGACCGCTACTGCATTGCTAAAATCAGAGGCTTGATTCCGCCTGTTGTCAACGAGCAGCGCCACCCTTTCGTCTGCCGTCAGGTTTGCGAACTTTCGGGTAGAGCGCGTTGTGGCAAAGAGTAGGTGTTTCAGGTCATCAGTGGCTACGAAAGCCACCAGGTTGGTGAACGGCTGTCCTTCCTTTTGCGTGGCTATGACTGCCAGATTCTGGGAGGCCAGGACCCCCTTAAGAATGCCTTCAAGTTCTGTTGTGTCCTTCAATTTACCTCCTCAATATAGGCATGTTGACCTTCTTGCGAACATCTGCTCGTTGTTCGTGACAAGAAGCCCACCAGTCTTCTTTGTAAGACCTTGTAGGTTACCACTCAGCACAGGTAAATGAGTACAAACCTTCCTAGCTTCTCAGAAAGGCTACCAATGGAATAACTCCAAACCAGATGATATAAGACAGTGCTATCTGCATGATTCCGTCTATTCTTCTATCATACTTCCCCGACTTGATTAAAAGGAAAGTGGCAATGAGAAAAATCATCCAGTGAGGTGTCGTGATAAGCACTAGCAGGCCTCCAGAACGTCCCAGCATTTGAAAATGCCAAAGGAACGTCCCTGCGGCGACGGCAAGGGTGGCGAATGTGAGAGCCAGTAGGCAAGCCGTCTGCTCACCGAAAAGCACAGAGAACGTGTTTTTGAAGGCCCTTTTGTCCGCCTGGTGGTCCGGGACCCCTGCCAGAGTTATGGCGGCGAGCACGGCAAAGAAAAGCGGGACGCTCAAGATCCAAGGACTTGGGTCCGCCCATGAACCGGACTGAAATACAAAACCGCAGACAATGACGTAGGGACTGTGTGTCAGAGCAACGACCAATTCGCCCACACCTCTGTAGGAGAACTTGAGAGGTGGCATGGTGTATCCCAATCCCAAGGGTATGCCTGCTATCAGGAGGACAATTGCAGAGGTTCTTAAAGATGCGGGACATAAGAGGACAAGAAGCAGGCCGGAAGTAACAAGCAAACAGAGGAGCAGAACCAGGGTTGTCTTAACCACTTTGGGCGAAAGCTTCTCTTCCACTAACACCCTGGAGCCGCCATTGAAAGGACTGGCGTTGCGGTTTATTCGATCTGTCGGCAGGTCGTGTAGTTCGTTGGCGAGGATAGTACATAACTCAAGCAGGAACAGATACGCATAGCCCAACAAGTACAAATAAAGGCTGAACGACAGACCCTTGCCAACCGCCACAGCTGCTCCAAGGCTGTATGCAATAAACGTCATGGGGTAAAACTGCAACCTCATGATTCTTAGCCAGGCACTTAGTTGGTTTTTGATCATTTAGCAAACCGAGCCGACAGGCGGATCATGTAATCAGATCTCGAATGATACTAATACAGGAAACTTTTTTTGGCTACCCTGCTCACGGTGGTGGAGAGAAAGCCGTGCTCATTTGGGGGCACCTTCTCTTCGCCCCCTGCTGGCTTTTTATTCCAGCCTTACCGGGCTTGGCATTCTGCCCTTTTCACGTTAAGATCCTTTACAATCCCCATAGGTGTTTTCGAGGTTAATAGTTGGTATGAAACATAGTGCCCGAATGCGGTTACAGCTCGGAAACCTCAACAGATTGCCAAAAGGAAAGTAGCGGGCCATTCGCTCTTACGAGACAGGCCTTAGAAAGAAGATGTCTTGATCCGCGAGAGGGGGCCTCATGATTCAACCAGAACGGATTCAACCATGCAATGATCGCCCCATCCAAAAGGGGCGGTATTTCCTCTACTGGATGCAAGCCTCCCAAAGGGCGGTTTTTAATCACGCCTTGGAGTATTCGATCAGGCAAGCCAATGAACTGAATAAACCGGTTGTCGTCCTTTTTGGCATCACGGACCGCTTTCCTGAGGCCAATGAGCGACACTACGCCTTTATGCTCCAGGGGCTCAGGGAAGTTCGTGAAGGCCTGGACCAGCGGGGTATTCAATTTGTGGTTCTGCATAAGTCGCCCGAACTTGCCGCCGTCCAGTTCTCCAAAGATGCCTCTATGGTCGTGACAGACGCGGGATATCTTAGAATCCAGAAAGAGTGGCGCTATCATGTTGCCAAAAATGCGAGTTGTCCGGTTGTCCAACTGGAAAGCGATGTGATCGTTCCTGTTTCCGTGGCTTCAGATCGGGAAGCCTATTCTGCGGCAGTCTTGCGGCCAAGGATCAAGAAGCATCTAAAACGCTATTTGGTGCCTCTAAAAGAAACACCTGTGAGGAAAGACTCCCTGGGTTTTCGATTCAACAGCCTGGACGTGCAGAATGTTAAAGGACTGCTGAATAAACTCTCCCTTGATCGAAGCGTTTGTCCTGTTAAGACTTTTCATGGCGGGTGGAAAGACGCAATGCGGCTACTCGATGCATTCATCATGGACAAACTGAAATATTATAAGGACCTCCGAAACGACCCCGGTACAGATTATGGTTCACACATGAGCCCATACCTGCATTTTGGGCAGATCTCTCCCTTAGACATTGCTCTCAAGGTAAGCCAAGCAAGAGGCAGAGCGAAAGCCGCGAAAGAGGCCTACCTCGAAGAGCTGGTCGTCCGGCGAGAACTGAGTATGAACTTTGTTCACTACAATCCCAACTATGATGCCTACGAGGCACTGCCGGACTGGGCAAAAAAGACTCTGAAGGTCCACGAAAAGGATAAACGCGAGTATCTATACAATTTACAGGCGTGGGAGCAAGCTCGTACGCACGACCCGTACTGGAACGCAGCACAAAGGGAAATGGTGATCACGGGCAAAATGCATAATTACATCCGGATGTACTGGGGAAAGAAGATCTTGGAATGGAGCAAAACCCCTGAAGACGCCTACCGCACAGCTCTCCACCTGAATAACAAGTACGAGTTAGATGGCAGAGATCCCAATGGCTTTGCGGGGGTGGCGTGGTGCTTTGGCAAACATGATCGGGCGTGGCCTGAACGCCCAATCTTCGGCAAGGTCAGATACATGAATGCAGCAGGACTTCGGCGCAAGTTCGACATTGAAACTTACGTGCGTCGGGTTGATGCCCTTTCCAAGGGGAGTTTCGAATAGGCCATGCTGGCTGTGGGGGTGAGCCTCCTTGGGGTTGACCCGAAATTATGAAGTTTA
>CP070692.1:4049991-4053634 GCA_020353215.1 Deltaproteobacteria bacterium | reverse complement strand
GGTTGCAATATTGCAACCGCCTTTCCTCTTTTGCCTACCAATTAGATTGCTGCCATTTTCCAGATTATTTCACAATATCAAAGGGTTAATTCCGAAAATACCCATATGGCACAGCTATTGCCATTAAAGGTGGTGTACTGTGGGATTTGTAAGTAGCAGTTAATTCTCTGGAGTCGATCATGAAACTGGCCATCATGCTCTATGGCACGAGAGTTTCCCCTCGATTCGGTTACAGTCAGGGGGTCATGATCGTAGAGACCAGTGGCCAGCGAGAGATCCGCAGGAAGACTCTGAAGGTGGGGAAACACTACCCTGAAAAGATCCCTGGAATTCTTGACAACGAGGGAGTGGAGGTCGTGATTAGCGGCGGGATGAACCATTATTTTCAGAATCTTCTTCGGTCGCGGGGAATTCAAGTGATATGGGGCATCATGGGTGAGGCAGACGATGCGCTCGCTGCCTTTAAAGCTGACCGGCTGACACCAGGAATGGGGTGCTGTCCGGCAGGACGAAGATGGAGACAGGGAAAAAGACGATTTCGGGGCGGAGGATAGTACTACATAGGAGAGAGATGGTTAGACCGGACGGAAATTGTCTTTGTATGATCGGTTAAGTCAAGAAAGGAGGAATGAATCATGCCAGGATTCGATCGAAGGGGACCCGAAGGAATGGGCCCTACGACAGGATGGGGACGTGGCCGCTGCACGCCCTACGGCAGACAAGCAGGACGCGGAGGTTTTGGATCGCAGTCCGGCCGGGGCGGCCGCGGTGGAGGGTGGCGTCATAGGTTCTCGGCAACAGGCTTTCCCGGATGGGGAAGAGGTTGGTTTCGGGGACCCAATTTCGCGCCCTCTTATGCCAGTGAAGACGAAATGGCGGTGCTCAAGGAAGAGGCCGCCTGGTTGAAGGAAGAACTACAATCGATCGAACAGCGACTAAGCGAGCTTGAAGCTGAGGCAAGCCAAACCGATCAGTAAAGTGGCGCAGGCGAGGTCGCCTTTTCGGCCCTCATTTTGCCGGCTCCCACTCCATCGGCCTTTCTGCCACGACACGATCACTAGCTTGTTTGATCTGAAGGGGCGACTCGGCTTGTCTTCTCTAAGTGAGTGGACATCAATCAGGTTGAAGGAAATGCGAATGGAAAAAGAAAAATGTGATGTCAGTAAGAGTTGCAGCAGTTGCGAAAAGAAAACTACCTGTTCTGCAAAAGAAAAGGAGGCACACGAAGAATTGCGGCTAGCTCAAAAATTGTCTCACATCCGCAACAAGATCATGGTGATGAGCGGTAAAGGAGGCGTTGGCAAGACCACTGTAACAGTTAATCTAGCAGCTTCCCTTGCCATGCAGGGCTATGCAGTGGGCATTCTGGATGCTGATATCCACGGCCCGGACATCCCCAGAATGTGTGGTGTGGAAGACAGGCCATTGCTGGGCTATGGAGATCGCATCAATCCAGTCAACGTCTTCAAGGGTTTAACGGTTGCATCCATGGGACTTGTGTCGCAAGACCCGGATAAGGCCATAGTCTGGCGAGGTCCGCTGAAGCACAAGGCTATTCAGCACTTTCTCGGAGATGTGAATTGGGGTGAGCTGGATTATCTAGTAGTTGATCTACCTCCAGGGACCGGAGACGAACCATTAAGTATTGTTCACCTGATAAAGAAGGTGGATGGGTCGATCGTGGTAACGACTCCCCAAGACGTGGCCCTGCTGGATTCCAGAAAAGCGGTGAATTTTAGCAGGCTCATCAATGTTCCGGTGCTAGGCATTGTGGAGAACATGAGCGGCCTAGTGTGCACCAATTGCGGCGAGAAGATCGATCTTTTCAAAGTTGGTGGCGGCGCAAAGGCTTCGCGAGAGCTAGGAGTTCCTTATTTAGGGCATATTCCCATTGATCCAAAGATGGTGATCAGGTGTGATGCCGGGAAACCCTTTGTGTTAGATCCCGCCCCATCAGCTGTGAAAAGGGCTTTTGCGCGATTGGCTCAAGCCGTGATCAAGGGAGCGGAGATCACTGAAGATGAAGTGATTTCTCTAGCCCTCTGAGATAGGGAGACATCAAATATGATTATTGCAGTCACATCTCACGGAAAGGATCTGGATGGGGAGGTGGACCCGCGCTTCGGCAGGGCCAAACACTTCTTGCTTGTAGATACCGAGACCATGCATTTTCAAGTAGTCGAGAATCACCAAAGCCTCAATCTGCCGCAGGGGGCCGGTATCCAAGCGGCCCAAAACTTGACAAACCACCGGGCAGAGGTCGTCCTCACCGGAAACTGCGGCCCCAAGGCGTTCAAGACTCTTCAGGCCGCTGGCATTGAAATCGTTGTCGGAGTCAAGGGCAAAATAGGAGATGCCATCCAGACTTACCTTAGGGGCGAGTTTGAACGTGCCGAGGAGGCCAACGTAGAAGGGCACTGGGTGTGAGAGGAACGACACGGCGACATGGAGACACGGCGACGCGGCGATATGAATGAGTCTGGTTGACGAGTGACTTGCCGAGACCCATGAAAACTTTGGGAAACAAGAGGGAGGACAAAAGAATGAAGTTTGCTATTCCACTGGCGCAAGGAGTGCTGTGCACTCACTTCGGCCATTCTGAGCAGTTTGCCATTATTGAGACAGAGAAAGGTCAGATCAAGGGCAAGGAATTGCATACGCCGCCGCCCCACGAACCTGGCGTCCTGCCGCGCTGGTTGGGCGAGCTGGGAGTAAGCGTGGTGATAGCTGGCGGTATGGGACGGAGAGCCCAGGACCTTTTCGGCCAGAGAGGGATCAAAGTGGTTGTAGGGGCTTCCAGCGAGGCACCCGAATCTCTGATCCAGAACTATCTCAAAGGGACTTTGGTTACGGGAGCTAATCTCTGCGACCACTGAACATTTTTTGCTAATGGAGGGGTTATGAAAGTCGCTATTTCTTCCACTGGACAGGATCTGGATGCGGAAGTCGATCCAAGATTTGGTCGTTGTCGATACTTTGTCATAGTTGACTGCGCGACCAAGGCGTTTGAGGTTCTTGACAATCAGGCAGCCATGCTGAGCGGCGGCGCGGGGATACAAGCTGCGCAGATGGTCATAAACGCAGGGGTGGATGCGGTTATCACAGGGAATCTGGGACCCAATGGAGCCGACACTCTGGCAGCTGCAGGGGTGAAGACCCACCTTGGGGCTTCAGGAACCGGGCGCGAAGTATTGCAGCAATACAAAACCAGCCAACTACAAGAAGCATCTGGCCCCACGGTTGAAAGCCACTACGTCACCGGCGGAAAGGGTGGCGGAGCTGGCGCAGGCCGCGGCCGTGGTTCTGGCCGCGGTCGGGGCGGTGGGCGTGGCCGGGGCATGGGAATGGGCCGAGGGATGGACGACAGTAGAGATATGGGGCAGAAGAGAGGGCGGCGGGAATGATTATCGCGGTAGCGAGCGGTAAGGGAGGAACCGGAAAAACCACCATAGCCACAAATCTAGCCAAGTCCATCGGCGATGGAGTCCAGCTCATCGACTGCGATGTGGAAGAGCCGAACAGTCATCTTTTCTTGAACCCGCACATTGAAAAGACCGAAAAAGTCTACGTACCCCGCCCTAAAGTGGATCTTGACACGTGTACGTACTGCGGTGAATGCGCCAATATTTGCCGCTTCAGTGCC
>CP070692.1:4046244-4049891 GCA_020353215.1 Deltaproteobacteria bacterium | reverse complement strand
ATTGGAGGGGATCCTGCCCTTGGAGAGCGGTTGGAGAGAATTCGCGATGAAATGATCTATGCTTCAGCAAACATCAACCTCGAGGAACTGAGAGAGCTGCGAGAGAAGCAGTTCCATGAAAAGACCGTTGGGGGCCGAATAAACGCCAAGTTCAGCCCCGGTGGTCTGGTTGACCTGGAATACGATGTCCAGATTTTGCAGGTCATGTATGGCAAGGAGTTCCCCGGGCTCAGAACTCCTCAAATCCACCAAGCTCTGGCCGCGCTTGGTGATGCGGGTGTGCTGAAACCGGAAGAGACCGGTCAGTTGATTGCCGCCTATGGGTTTCTCCGAAATCTGATCAACGCAATGCGTATGTTGAGAGGTTCGGCGCAGGATCTCTTCCTTCCTGCCGTGGACTCGGTGGAATTTGCCCACCTAGCCAGACGCATGGGATACGACAGAGGGGACGGACTCGAACCAGCCCAGCAGCTCCATATCGATTATGAGACCCATACTGCCGTGGTGCGTGTTTTTGTCGAAAGACACTTTGGCCGGACTTCGTTGCCCGGTCCGGTTACCGGCACTGTCGCCGATCTGGTCTTGTCGGATGGTCTGCCCGATGACCTGTGCCACCAGATCCTCTTAGCCGCAGGGTTTCAAGATGCCCGCCGTGCTCATTTCAATCTGCGAAACCTCGCAGGAACTGATTCACGTCGCCACACATTCGCGAAGCTGGCTTTGCTGGCTGCAGATATCCTTTCCAGGACGCCTGATCCAGATATGGCCCTCAACAACTGGGAGAGATTCATTCGGGCGCTGCCGAGCCCGGAATTCCACTATAATCTGCTTTTGTCTCAGCCAATGAGACTGGAAATGCTCCTCAATATCCTTTCGGGAAGCCAGTTTCTAGCAGATACTCTCATACGAAATCCGGGTTTTCTCGACTGGGTAATTATCCCTGAAAACCTGCACCACACTAGGAAAAGAGCCGATCTCGAGCAAGAGTTGGAGCTGGCGGCGAATGGGGCCCATAGCCGCGGCGGCTGGCTGAATCAGCTTCGTCGATTGCGGCGGCGGGAGATCTTGCGCATTGGCACCAGGGATATGTATCTGGGGGTTTCCACCGAGGAGATAACCCTGGAACTATCGATTCTGGCCGAAGCCCTTATCCAGATAGCGTTGAAGAAGGTATGGGACAGCCCAAAAGGAGAGAGAAAACCTCACGGTGATCTGAGTGGGCTGGAGAACTGCTTCTGTATCTTGGCCTACGGAAAGCTAGGTGGCTCTGAGCTTAATTACAGCTCAGACATCGACCTGCTGGGCATATTTGAGCTTCCGGAGAACCTGCCACAAGACCTCGGCGTTGAGAGCCCGGCACTAAAACACATTTTCGGCTGGGTTATGGAGAGAGTCAGTCGTGATCTCTCTATGCACACCGAGGAGGGATACGCCTATCGTGTGGACCTGCGGCTGCGCCCTTATGGTAGGGCGGGTGACCTGGTTTACTCGGTCTCAGGACTCATGGATTACTACCGCAATGTCGCCGCGCTCTGGGAGATTCAAGCCGCCCTTAAGATCAAACCGGTAGCGGGGAATCTTGCCTTGGGCGATCGATTCCTGGAGCGACTGCGCTCAATTCTTTTGCAGAAACGCAGCTGGCAGGACATTGTTCAGGCCATAGAGGGAATGCGAACAGCGGCCATCAAAAAGATCCCTCCAAGAAGTGGCATTGATGTGAAAAGCGGAGTTGGGGGCCTGCGGGACGTAGAATTCCTGGTGCAAGGCCTGCAGCTCGTACATGCGCGTCGCCATCCGAAGCTGCTTTGCAGCAATACTCTTGTGGCCCTGGACGGGCTGCAACAGACAGGGATTTTGCCCAAGCCGATGGCCGCCCAGTTACGCGAGGACTACTTGTTCTTGAGGCGAGTGGAGCACCACCTCCAGATTCTCGAAGATCGCCAGATACATTCTTTGCCCAAGGATCCTGCTGAAATGGAAGCCTTGGCAAAACGAGTGCTTGGAATCGAAAGTAATGCCGTCCGCTTTATGGAGGAAGTGGAAAGATGCTGCAAGCGGATACGGGATGCATATGTTTCGCACCTGATGGCATTAGGCAATAGGGTGGACGCAGAGCATCTTTGAGTCAATAGGTCACTGGGTTACCCTGCTGCACTGTGGTTGGGTCATTTGGCTTCGCCGTCATTACGCTTTGCTGTCATTTGGTCACGCGGTCAACACCATAAATGGTCACCCGCGATAGTGAAGCTATAATGTAGTGAGTCGGTTACGGTCTCGAAACGCCAATTCATGAAGTATCCGGGCTAAAGCGAGCTAAAGAGTCTAAAATGTCTAAAGTTTTGAAAATTGATGATCGAGCAGAAAAGCTTTTGGGGATTCTAGCTGAGACGTACGGCACCAAGCCCTGGAACTGGCACACCAGGCAGACGCCGTTCCAGGTCCTGATTGGAACGGTTCTTTCCCAGCGGACGCGCGACGAGAAGACCGACGAAGCGGCCAAGGCCCTATTTTCTCGCTATCCCTCTCCTGAGAAACTGGCATCCGCACCGGAGGAGGAAATCGCCAACCTCATAAGACCGGCCAACTATTACAATACCAAAGCTCTCCGGATAAAAGAGATAAGCAAAATTATCCTGGAAGAATATTCAGGCAGTACCCCCGACACAATTTCTGAGCTTATGCGCTTGCCTGGTGTGGGCAGAAAAACGGCGGCTTGCGTCATGGTTTATGGTTACAGGAAACAGGCACTGCCGGTGGACACGCATGTACACAGAATATCCAATCGGATTGGCCTGATAGCCACCCGAACTCCTGAAGAAAGTGAGGAAGAACTCTGGAGAGTGATTCCGGAGAGATACATTATGGTTTACAACGAGCTCATGGTGAAGCACGGTCAGAGTATCTGCAGACCTATCGGGCCAAAGTGTTCCAGCTGCCCAATCGACAAGTTTTGTGACTCCGGGGCGAAAATGAATATATCGTAGGGGGGGAGGCGTAAGGCAGAAGGGGTCGATAGACTACTGGCTACTCATAGAAGTCCTTTCACCCAAGTTGCGGTGACGAAACTATGGACAGAGGAACTTACTGCATCGTTATGAAGCTGGATAGGCCGACCTCTATCGTGATTGGCAGGCTCGGACGTGAGTTTTTCCCACACGGATACTACGTCTACGTTGGCTCAGCTCTCAACGGTTTAACGAGAAGACTAGCCAGACACTTATCTCAGCTAAAGAAAAAACATTGGCACGCCGATTATCTGCTAGAATATGCGAAGATAGTCGGAACACGAAGAATCCATTCAGTTGAAAAGAGAGAATGCGCTCTCAGCGAGGAAGTCGGGAGAATCTGCCATGGGATCCCCATAGAAGGCTTCGGAAGCTCTGACTGTCGTTGCAGTACCCACCTTTACTTTTTTCCTGAGAATCCCCTGTCAAGCCCTCGGTTCGAGAGAATCTGGGGGTAAGTGGATCTTTGACATCCTGCAGAGATAGATTACGGTGAATATCAAGTGTTGGGCCTAATGCATGTCTTAGCCCGGATGTTTCATGAATTCACGCCATGGCGTGACTGCGAACGCGGATATGAGAGTCCTTCCGGGCGTCCTCGGGTGTCGCACCTTGCGACGTACCGTTCAGGTACGCCTCAGG
>CP070692.1:4042496-4046144 GCA_020353215.1 Deltaproteobacteria bacterium | reverse complement strand
ATGGGCATCTACTTGAAAGGATACCGCCCATGAAGAAGGTTTATGTCCTGGACGATTCAGCGGTCGTGCGCGAAAGGCTGATAGACATGCTTTCTGAACTTGAGGAAGTTGGAATCATCGGGGTGACAGGGAATCCGCAGGAAGCCATGGCCTCTATCCGCAAGCTCGCTCCTGATGCGGTGATATTAGACATTCGGCTGCCCGGTGGCAGTGGTATCGATATACTCCGGAGTATCAAGCGTGAGAAACTGGCTCCCCTTGTCATCATGCTAACTAGCTATTCCTATCCCCAGTACCGTAAGGAATGCGAGGACGTTGGGGCTGACTACTTTCTGAATAAATCAACGGATTTCGACAAGATTGGCGAGATCTTGAAACAGCTCGTTCCAGGCTCGCGACCTCCTTGAAAGGAGTTTTCTTTATAAAAGCAGTATAAGAATTGAGAACCTGAATAATTGAGGTGGGAGATCAAAGTATGAACGGTAGTGAGAGCGTACATAGTGGTAAGAGCGCATTCAAGAAGATAAGACTACTGCGGACGGGTTACGTCGCCATCCTGATGCTGCTATTCTTCTCGATTGTTTCCCTGCCGTATTTAATGAAAGGTGATTTGTCGTTGAGAGGAAGTCTCATTGTGAAGGAAGAGATTTTTGAAGGGATACTAATAGCGCTGCTTATCCTCGTCGGTTACCTTGTTTCCCGGACGTACGAGAAGGAACTCGCCAAGCATCTCAAAGAGATAGAGCAGTTGGTAATCAGCAAAAGGAATTTACAGAATACACTCAACGACGCCTTCCAGTACATCGGAGAGGTAAATGTCCAAATACAGGAAATTAAAACCGTCTTTTCAACGCTAAACAAGTATCCCGAAAATAAGAAAGACTTCGGGAAGATTTTATGTCTTCTCGCCCAAAAGGCCCTAGGAATTGTAAATGTAGACTGGATTATGCTCAGGATAATAAACCCAGACAACCTCAGGACGTTGCGAGAGCACAGTAGGGCGAGGGGAAGTGCAATTCTGCTGAAGCACAACATAAGCAACAGAGCCATTGTCAGCAACGAAGCGATTGATGACTGCAGTGTCGTCGTATCGGACCAGGATAATTTGATTATAAAGGCATTCTGCGTTCTCCCAACTGAGGAGATTACAGCGAGCCAGAAGACGTTGATCAAGGCTATTGTGAATGAGCTGGAGATGCTCTTTATAATCTTCAGCTCCGAGTACTATAAGGAGCGTTACCTAAAGAAGAACCGTTTGCAAGAACCGACTTTGTAAGAAGCTGCACTCACATAGGCGGGCTTAGGCTTGATTCGGCGGGAATCTAATATGGACAGAGCGAAATACGAGCGCAACGGGTTGTACACCCTGTTTCTGGCCTATCTTGCCATTGGGGGGGGTATTGGGGGACATTGGCTGCTGTACCAGACAATCCCCAAAGCCAGCGTCGCCTCTTTTGTGGAAAGCCTGCAACAAATGGTCCTCACCATTGTGCCGGGGACCAACGTTTACATGAGCGCCAATGTGGACTCTATATCATCCCATCTACTTGAAGAATGCTCCCTCTGGTTCGCCCTGCGAAACCTGGTTCTGGTTACCATCAAAAACACCCACCTACCCTGGGGCGTTCAGTACGAGAAAAAGCTGATTGGGCGGTTTCATGATGGCAACGGAGAACTCCATCAGATAATTATAGAAAAGGGTTACATGAGGCTGTTCCTAAACTTGCCCAAAAATATGGATGAACTGGGATTCACCAAAGAGCCCCGCCGCTTTGTCTTTGGCATGTGGAACCCCATCTTTGTTGACCACACCTGGAAAAGATGGCTCCTGCACTATTCTAGAGTCATCGATCACAATAGCCCTTCACTGACCCAAAGGCTCATGATTTCGTCCAATTCTGTGACCTACGCCGGCGGAGACATCGAACTGGCCTTCCCAGAAAAAGAGGAACAAGATATGACAAAAAATAAACCAGAACAGACGGTTATCTGTCAAGTTTGCAAACAGCCAAAACCGTTGAGTGAAGTTCTGCCTGCGGAATTGGTCCGGGATTCGGTTGAGGAAACCATTCGAAAGGAGCATCCGGATTGGTCCACTAGCGGCTATATCTGCCTTGCCGATTTAAACCACTATAGAACAGAGCACGTTGAGGACGTTCTCGAAACGGAGGTGGGCGAGCTCTCGTCGCTGGAGGCAGAAATTGTAAAAAGCATGAAGGAGCATGAACTCCTATCGCGAGACATCAACGCTGAATTTGCCCGTCAGCTTACCTTCGGAGAGCAGTTGGCCGATAAGATGGCCGAATTCGGCGGGAGTTGGACTTTTGTACTCTGTTTTTTCGGTTTCCTTGTAGCCTGGATGCTCATCAACTCCGTGGTATTGTTGTGGCGACCTTTCGACCCCTACCCATACATCCTCCTCAACCTGGTGCTCTCGTGCCTGGCTGCCATGCAGGCACCCGTCATTATGATGAGTCAGAATCGGCAGGAAGACAAAGATCGGCTGCGGTCTGAAAATGATTATCGGGTCAATCTGAAGGCTGAACTGCAGATTCGCCATCTGAACGAGAAAATGGACCATCTCATCATGCATCAATGGCAAAGGCTCCTGGAAATCCAGCGGATACAGATGGAGTTTATTGAAGAACTGGTTCCCCGGGGCGAGCAAAGAAACTAAAGGAGAAACCGGTTGTGAGGACATCCAAGAACAAGCTAGTGATCGCATTCGCCATCCTGTTGTCCGTCTTAGCAGTGTCACAGTCGTTCGCTGCCGATAAAGTGCCAGATGCTGGCATTACGTACTGGGTGTGGGATGCGCTTCGAAACGATCCGCGAGTGGACGTTTCCGGAATCACCGTAAGCACCAAGAAGGGGATTGTGAAACTGTCCGGCAGTGTCGACAACTTGGCTGCGAAGAAGTACGCGGACCTGGAAGCGAAGAAGATCAACGGTGTCCTGGGTGTGGTAAACAACACTGCTGTCCGGTTGTAAGTTGTTGAAATTCAATGAGAATTGATCGCAGTTTGGCAACATGTGTTTTGTTGGTCCTGGATCAAAGAGTTGCCATACATTTCGCCTGCTAAAAAGGTTCAACTGAAGCAATTTAAGTATCTGAGAAAGGCTGTGACCTAGCTTTGCCCGGAATTTGTAGTAAGCAAGCAGAAGAAGCGTGATAATAGCAACCCATATCTGCGTCATAACGGCATCTTTGCTGGTTCCCAAAAAGCTCTTTATCTTGAGATTCTGCTTGATCCATTTGAAAAACGTCTCTACCTGCCACCTCTCGCGGTAGATATCAGCGATAGTCTTCGCTGAAAGATGAAAGATATTGGTGAGAAACACGTAGTGCTGTCCGGTATCCGCATCGCGATAACCAACGCGTCTAAGCTGGATGGGACAATCTTTCGCTTTGGTACCAGTGAGAAGGATGGTCTGATCAGAGGTCAGTCCTTTTGTCTTGATCACCTTGCGACGCTTCACAACCCGGTAGTTGATCCCTCTCTTGAGGCGAGTGACAAAGAAGACCTTCTTATGGTTTAGCTTATGAAGCCAGGCAAAATCCACATAAGCCCTATCCATCACCACAATAGAGAAGGCAGGAAGTCTCAGCAGTTTGGCCACCGTGATATCGGCTACCTTGGCTGTGGT
>CP070692.1:4038722-4042396 GCA_020353215.1 Deltaproteobacteria bacterium | reverse complement strand
CTACCCGGGTCATGGGCCGAGGCCCCTGAGAAACTATGAAAGTTTCAATTTTACCTATGACTTCATTTTCCACGGCCAAGGGGGAGGGCACGTCTTGTCCCACAGTATCAGGCAAATCGACCACGAGCCTCAGAGGATCGATGGCCTTGAAGGCCGTGTACGACATGGAGTCGGAGCCTACGAGAACAATCTCCAGGGAGCCATCTTGGTCGACCACCTGAATATCCGTCAGTTGTCTGGATTCAGGAGAAACACTTTCCTCAGCAACGTCCTCAGGGGTTGACGGAGCAGAGGTCGGAGTGGCGCAGCCAAGAGCGCAAAAAACCAGGACCAGGAGGCCTAGCTGGAAAATCCACTTCAGTTTTACGCGGCAAGCTTGCCTCATTCCACTTCTCCTTCCGCAGATATATGCCTGTGGCCCGATTCTGTCTGAGATCTTTGTTATCCCGTAGCTCAGGGGTGCTGGCATGATGCTAAGAAGACAGCTCTTCGTTGCAAGGGCGACACCCCGGCTTCCTGGCTATTTTTTTCTTTTCTTCTTTCCCTGTCCCTTTTTCTTCGTAGTCGACGGCTCGATGAACTTGTAAGTCGTTGCTGTACAGCCTGTTTTGAGTATTACACCACGATCAGCACCCTTGCCTTTTCCCAGTCGAGACATTTGCACATTGCCGATGCTAACGATACGGCTCAGTTTACTCACCTGATCGAAAAAAGTAGCCACGTTATGGTAAGGTCCTGAAAGCTCCAACTTGAGAGGGATCTCAGCGTAAAAGTTGCGCCGTACCTCAGACTGTGGCTGGAAGAGCAGGAATTCCAAACCGGAGGTCGCGCCGAGATTGGAAATGCTGCTCAAAAGCGTCGGAATTTCTTCTTTGTCAGGTAAGAGTTGCAGGGCCTTCTTGAATTGGATTTCTGTCCTTCTAAGTTTTTTCTTGAACTGTCTCAGATTCTTTTCCACGTCCTTCAGTCGGCTGAGTTCACTTCGGGCGGTGCGAAGATCTCTATCGAGTTTGGCAATAGACTCTGTTTGGGGCATGAAGAGAAACCAAATAAAGCCTCCCCAGAGGGAACCCACTACTCCAACCGCAATGAGGATCTTATGGAGCTTTGTTAGCTTGTTTAGCTTATTCCAAGGAATGTTGGGTAGCTTCACGCTTCCAAGGCCTTTTTTGATATCGACAGCCATGGACTTCCTTCCTTGAGCGATTGGTCTACCGTCCTTAATCGGCATAAGCTTAAGACGGCTTGGGCTTCTTATCCTTCTTCTTTGTCTTTGCCTTTCCCTCGGGCGCTGTTTTTTCCGGAACAGGAACAACAATTTGGCAGGTGAGGTTGAAACCTTTAAGCTTGAAGCCCTTAATCTTCTCCTGGCGCGATTGCTTGAGCACGACCCGGTTGGGGTTAATGTACGGAGATTTGGCTAAGCTTTCCATAAACTGGGCGATGGTTTCATTGCCGCGGGCTACACCCTCGATGCTCACCGTATTCCCTTTCCGGGAGAGCTTGCGAAACCACATTTTATCTGCGGGGATACGGCTGGCCAGTTCATCGAGCAGTCGCACCGACAGATCTCGATTCTTTCTGAGGTTATCAATAATTGCTAGTTTCTGTTTCAGTACTTTCTGCTTTTTTTCCAGCGCCTTCAATTGCTTCTGCCGGCCCCGATACCTCGTGATTTCGGCTTGTGTTTGCGTTTTTTCTTTCGTCAGTCGTTTGATGTCACGGCTGTGATCAACATGCAGGTAGGCCATAACCGCCAGCGAGAAAAATATCAGCAAGAAAAAGAGCGAGACCTCCCTGCGGATCTTTTCTTCCATCGGGCGCCGGCCAGCCGGCAGTAGATTGATCCTAATCATTTGTCACCCACCCGCCGTAAGGCAAGCCCTACGGCAACAGCCATTTGTGGCGCAATATGGTCCAGATACTCTTGGTCGAACACTTTCGGGTCTGCTTCAATATTGGCCAGGGGATTGAAATGGGCCACAGGAATATTGGTATCCTTCCTGAACAACGAGTCCAAACCTGGCAAACGCGAAGAACCGCCACTGAGAAGGATCTGGCTTATGGTTTCTTCCGGATAGGTGGCATAGAAAAAGTCGATGGCACGTTTGACCTCAGTTGCCCATCCGGTGGCTGCCGACACAAAGATCGCCTCTAAATCCTGCACCGATACTTGGTCGGAGGCGAGTCCCAGTTTGACCTTTTCGGCATCCTCGTATTCCAAGCCGAAACGCTGCTGGATGTCCTCGGTGATCTGAGCGCCTCCTATGGAGGCGTCGCGATTGAACATTGAAACACCGTTCTTGAGGACGTTAATATTCATCTTATTGGCACCAATATCAACCAGGGCCACTCCTCCGCTTTCGGTAACTGGGTAGTTTGCCTCGTATGCGTTTTCTAAAGCAAAGAAATCCACGTCAATGACCTGCGGGGATAGGCCGGATTTCTTGAGAAGATTGGTGTAATCGTCAATGACCTCCTTCTTGGCAGCAACGAGCATGACTTCCATTCGATCCATCTTTTCTGGAGAAGATCCTAAGATCTGGAAATCGATGTTGACATCCTCCACGTTGAAGGGGATGTATTGTTCCGCTTCCACCTTGATATTCGCCGCGAGTTCGTCCTCATTCATCTGTGGCAGATCGACTTTCTTTATGATCACCGACCAACCGGCTATAGAGGTCGCAACACCCTTCACTTTTACCTTAAGGTGGCCAACTAGCTTCTTGATAGCGTCTCGGACGGCATCCTGGTCTTTGATGGCTCCTTCGACGATAACGTTGGGGGGCAGAAGATTCATCCCCAACTGTTTTAGCCGATAAGTGCCCTTGGCCTGCAGCAGATGGACTATCTTGACAGAATGAGAGCCGATATCAAGACCGATGAGAGAAGTCTTCTTCCCGAGCATTGTCTCTCCTCGATCGCTGGTGAGAGTGAGATTCCATATAAATTCCCGGGCCATAGTATCTGTATATCTTTAGAATGTCAAATCTTTTCATTGCTATCCACACTCACACTGTCAATAAGAAATAACTCTCAGAGCACCATTTTCTAACAGCTAGTGCAAATGGCTACGGTTGCAACATTGTTGAGTATTTTTTCATATAAACCAATAACTTACTAGGATGAAAGATTGAAAGGTCTCAGCTTCCCCATTAACTCGTGGCTGGCCAAAATTGCAAAAACCAAGCCAAATCGGGATCGATAGTCAGCCATGGATCAGTGATCGATTCTGACAGGAGTTACCCCAAAGATCTGCCAGTGGCATCTGGGATGCAGAATCAAGGCAAGGGTTCCAAAGTCTGATACGCGGAAACGCGCCCCTCGGGCAGGGGCAGCTGCGAAAGAACATGCGCCTGAGCCACCTTTGCGGAGCCATGAGCAGAAAGATAGAGGGATGTGAGCCGTGAACGATGCTTTCCAACAACGAATAACGGCTCCGCAAGAGCAGTACGCATTCACGTTTATGGATTAGCTTTCCCTGCTGGCGCAAATGCAGACCCTTCTACAATAAGATTTTTGGGGTAAATCCTGTCGTCTCTGACTCTTGATCCGGGCTTCCCGATAGGTTAACCCTCATGTTGCAAACCCACATCGGTAGGAATCCCCCCCCCAGGCGGGACTTGCACGATAGTCCCGCATCTGGCGGCACGGCTGCCCACGGCCATGAGCAG
>CP070692.1:4034932-4038622 GCA_020353215.1 Deltaproteobacteria bacterium | reverse complement strand
ACTCCAGCTATCCCTGGATGATGCTGGCTCCGGTTCTGGCCTTTGTCGGCGCGATTCTGGCCATTGTCCTCTCCCGCTTGAATCGTGCCGGAATCGCTTTTGTCTGCAGTGGCTCGGCCCTGACAGGGGTAATCCTGACGGCAGGTTTTGCCATGTTTCCTTTTATTATGCCTTCGACGACCTATCCCAACGGCAGCCTGACCGCCTTTGACGCCACATCGAGTCATCGGACCTTGGCCCTGATGTTTGTCGCAGTAATTGTCCTTCTCCCCATCGTACTGGCCTACACCAGTTGGGTTTATCGGGTCATGAGGGGCAAGATAACCGAGAAGAAGATAAGGGAGGAAACTCATACGGCATACTGAGTTGTCATTCAGTCATTACGCTTCGCTGTCATTAATGGTCATTAATTGTAACAACCTAATGACTTGATGACGGGCGAAACCCAAATGACCTAATGACTATCAACAACTTGAAACAACAACTATTTTAGAGGATGGAAACGTGTGGTACTTTTCTTGGATCTTGGGCGTGCTACTCGCCTGCGCCTTTGGCATCATTAACGTCATGTGGATGGAAACAGAGGAAATGTTGGGTTCTGAGGAGAACCAAGAATGATCCACCCTGACTGGTAATGGATCTGGTACGAACATTTTGCTTTTGAAAGTTGGCTACCGCTGTTGCGGTGCCCATAACAAACGAGGAGCTTCAGAACATCCGGATGATGTCTGTCCCTCCGTTGGCCTTCAAGTTTGGGTCCCTGCTGTATTTGTTGAGGAGTTGAGAGTCTAGCATACTTAACATCTTGGAAACATAAATTCACCAAGCTGTTTGCTCCGCCTCTTTGAATGCTGGCAAGAAATGTGCGGTTATCGATCGCCGGAATCTACCCCGACATAATGTGCTAAGGTTCTAACTTCGCGCTCGGATTATTATCTTTCTTGATTATTTCTTGCCTACAAACAACGACCCGACATTTCGTGAATATACTATTCGATTTTGACCAACTGAGCTATCTTGTGGTAACGTTCTGTAACCTTCGGGACTAAATTAAAAGTATCTCGCCAGTTTGGTATGAGCTTGGTTTTCAAACATTCTCCTTACAATTTAGCCACTGCGTCTGAGTTGGTTGTTTAGATGAATCGGGCCTGTCTTCCTGAACGTCAGAGAGATATTGACGTTATTCCATTAGGTCAGTAACAAAGAAGCGATTAGCGACGAAGCAAAATAATCCTTAGGAAGTGACAGTAAGTTGAGGTTTGGAGAGCATAATAGGCGGGACTTCAAAAAAGGAAATCCGTGAAAGCTCTTTCCCATAGACTGACGAATGCCATTGCCAGCTTAGTTTCTGCTGCTCTGCTAGTCGGGGTAGGACCTGCCAACACGTTGGCTGCTGGTCCAAAGGCCAATTGGAGTAATCCGCTTCCAGGTACAATTCAGCTTGCTAATGTGGAGGACTCGGGACGTAAAGCCCTCGTTGTCAGGTTGTCCGAACCACAAGGAATCGCAATCGATAGTGTCGGAGGTAAGATGTACTGGACCGATTCAGGTACTCGCCAGATATATCGAGCCAACCTGGACGGCTCGCAACGCCAAATCCTGGCGACCAGGTTACCGAATCCACGAGGAATCGCAATCGATAGTGTCGGAGGTAAGATGTACTGGACTGATTCAGGTACTCACCAAATCTATCGAGCCAACCTGGACGGCTCGCAGCGCCAAATCCCGGTGGAGTGGGCACCCAATCCACAGGGAATCGCAATCCACAGTGGCAGTGGGAGGATGTACTGGACCGATTCAGGTACTCACCAAATCCATCGTGCTAACCTAGACGGTTCACAGCGCGAAACCGTGAAATGGTCACATTATCCACGAGGTATCGCAATAGATACTGCCGGGGATAAAATGTACTGGACCGATTCACGTGCACGCCGAATATATCGAGCCAACCTGGACGGCTCGCAGCGCCAAATCCTGGTGGAGCGGGCACCCAATCCAACGGGAATCGCAATCCACAGTGGCAGTGGGAGGATGTACCGGACCGATTTAAGATCTAGCCAGATTTACCGGGCCAACCTGAAATAGATTGGGGACCTTGTTCCCAAATTGATTTGGCAACAAGTGGATAGCTATGCGAAAGTTTAATTAGAAACAACGTTCCCTCGTACAGGGGAGCATAACGATTCTGCCTTCAATTTTCGACCCACTCTTCTTACTTGACCTTGGCCGGGCTTTGGTAATCCGTCACAGCCGCCTGCGTGCCTTGGAGAGCGCTTCACGTGCTGATGTTCTTGCATTCCAGCGCAGCCGTCTGGCCGATCTACTGGAGTACGCCGCCCGCTGCTCTTCTTTCTACAGACGCCGGTGGGGAGGACCCGTACCTCGCCCACATCAGCTGTCTGACCTTCAACCGGTGACCAAGTCCTCTCTTCTGGTGGAAGGGTTTGACGAAGCGCTCACCGTGACCGATCTCAGCCTGGCTACCGCACGCACTCGCCTTGCCGATATGTGCCGACGCCAGCGCGGGCGCTACATTGTTGTCGCCAGTTCGGGGACGACAGGTGAGCCCGCGATCATGCCCTTCTCGCGCCATGACTGGCGCACAGGCATGGCCTATATGCTGAGAAGTTCAGACATGGCAACCCGAGGCATGGCGGATCACACAGCCAGCATACTGGATGTTATCAAAGAGCGGCCACGGCTGGCCGGAATCAGCACCCTGAATCCGATCCATGTCAGCTCGCAGCTTGCTGCCAGCTTCCACTCCGGACTGGTACCGAGTTTGATCCTTCCGGCCAGTATGCCGCTAGACGAGCAGGTGGAACAGTTGAACTGCTTTCAACCTACGATTCTTGGCGCCTATCCTTCAGCGCTTGATCTCCTGGTTGAAGCGGCCGTCGACGGTGGCTTGAAGATTTCGCCGATGCTCATATTCACTGGCGGCGAAACTGTAACAGTAGGAATACGCCGGCGTGTTCAACAGGTCTGGGGCAGAGCCCTGTTCGACTTCTATGGTTTGGCTGAAACGTTGATAATCGCAGGTGAATGTCGGGAACACAAAGGTCTCCACCTCTATGAGGACGCGGTGGTACTGGAGGTGGTGGACGAGAACGGACAGGTTTTGCCTCCCGGTGAGCGCGGCGCTGGTATTTTGGTGACGAGTCTCATCAATAAGACGCTACCAATCATCCGCTATGCGGTGAGCGATCTCATCACCCTTAGCGACGAGCCGTGCCCTTGTGGGCTGCCGTTTCGCCGTATTCTGGCAATTGAAGGGAGGCGGGAAGAACTCCTCAGATTACGCAAACCTGATGGAAAGACGGTGCGTGTACACCCGTTTGTAATTGAGTCGCCAATTGAAGAGATGGCTAGCGTACGGCGGTTCCAGATAAGCAGTGACGAAAGAGGTGACGTGGTGATAGTTGTTGTCCCTGCGAATGACGAAGCCGGCTTATCAGCGCGTGTGACCACCGCAGTAGCCATGGCCTTGCGCCCGTTAGGTTTAAAAGATGATGTCATTCATGTCAAAATGGTGACTTCTATAGAGAGCCAACGCAGCTCAACCGACAAACTAATCCGTGTCCAGAGCAGCTAGCCCGGATATTTCATCACGCCTCGGCGTGACTGCGACCGTTTTACTTGTCATCACGCTTCGCTGTCACTCATAGTCACTAGGTCACTATGTCGTCT
>CP070692.1:4031097-4034832 GCA_020353215.1 Deltaproteobacteria bacterium | reverse complement strand
GATCCGGGTCGACAAGCGCAAGATCTACGAGATTGAACAGGCTATTCTGGAAGAAATAAAGCCTACCAGAATCAACGTGCTGGGGATCCTGGTGCGCGGGGTGGATATTGGGAAGATCGAGTTTCCAGAAAAGGCAAAAGACTTGCTGATTAATCGTTGGAGAGCTCCGTGGGAGCAACAAATCCGACTCATTGAGGATGAGGGCAAGGCGCAGGGTGAGCTAAATGCCAAGTTGCTCGGAGCCCAGGGTGACCTTGAAGCGACGCGGCTGGAAGCGCAAGGCGCACTGGAAATCGCAGATTTGGAGGCTCAAGCCATTGTTATCAACGCCCGTGCTAAAGCCCAGAAACGGGTTATGGAAGGGCGTGGTCAAGCAGAGGCACGGGCAGCCTTCTTTCAGTATATCGTCGAAGCACTTCAGGTGGATGGTCGTCCAATTGATCCAGAGCTAACGAAAGCGATCCTGCAACAACTAGCTGGTACCTTTGCTTCAGTCGATGATCTTGAGACTTTCATGAGGGTATACGGCAGACTGAATCGGCCAACTCCCTTTCTTTTTCCAAGTAATGGAGATGGAGTGAGTGATCCCGCTGGGCAGTCTGGGACAGAGTAGTGTCCTTGATTACTTGGGAGGAAGATTATGACTTCTTACAAACAAGCTTGTGATGAAATCGTTCAGTTTCTAATTGATCTTCGCGGTACCTCGCCAGATCTACCTGACGTGATTGCCGGCCATTGGCAGAAAGCGGTAGAAACATGCGGTCAAGAAATGCCTGATTGGGGCCATGCCGAAGGTTTCTGCAATTGCATGGTCGGTGTATTGAATAGACTGCGGGGCAGTGGAGGGGATTTCAGGCAAGTCGATGGGGCTCACGGGCAAGTTTCAATTCTCTTAGGCGCTATCCATTTAGGTCAGAGAGATTGGACTAAGGCAAGCTACTATTTTGGGCAAGGGGCCAGACGTCTACGGGAACGGAATTACAGGGCTCTTGAGAGCTTGGCCTATTTTGGTCAGGCCCTGACGCATAAACAAGAGAAGAACTGGCCTATTGCTTTGGGGGCGGGACAGAAAGCGCTGGATACAATCCGTGACCTCCCGGTTACTGACAGGTCGCCTCACACGAAACGGCTAAAGAAACGGATCAAGCAAGAAATTGACACTATGACAGAAGCTTCAGTGAAAGAAGGTTTGACCTCAGCGTCAATACCTATCCCAATACCAATAGTTAGTAGTATTGCAGCCGGATTGGGCGTCATAGTAGACGATAACATCGAAGAGTATCTCTACTTGGACGAAGATCACTGTAACGGAGCCGATTTTGGGGTAAGAGTAGAGGGAGACAGCATGAGAGAGGCTGGTATCTTGAATGGAGACATCGCACTAATCCGCCAGCAGCCTTTGGTTGAGACGGGAGAGATTGCAGCTGTGGTGATTAACACACCGGCAGGATCTGAGGGTGTGCTTAAGCGATACCATCTCTATGAGAATCAAGCACATATGAGGCACTGGTACCTTGAGTCCAGCAATCCTGGCAGTGAGCACTTAGTTGTCATACCTGGTGGTGCAAACGTACTTGAAATCCAGGCCCTTTATGCTGGAAGGCTACGCAACTTGCAGTACTATTTGGACGCTGAACTGATCATTACAGGAAAATACGTTGGATTGGTGAGAGAGAATTGAAGGTAGATCGATTATTCTTCGGAATCGGTGTCCCTGGTGCCGCTAATCGTTTTTGATGTTCAAAATCGGTAACCACTTGGTATGTCATTTCGACCGTAGGGAGAAATCCCTAAATATGGTGTCTTGCAAGCAACGTTCTGAGGGATTTCTCATTCCGCTGCGCTCCATTCGAAATGACATTACCGATCTTGGTTGTCAAAATCCATTAGGGCGTAACAACATACCAACAGTCCAAACCAAAGCCGTACGCCGTAACTAGTTCTGACCTTTCGATAATTGTGGTCGGGGTTGGTATTTCATCGAAGCAGACCCGCATTCCTCTGGGATGATTGGCGTATCGTGCCAGAAACTCCTCGTAGCTCACGGCTTTTTGGGGTCTCAGTTGGCTTGGCGAGTAAACACCGTGGCTGTTCGGAATTCTCATAGCTATAGGTTGCAGAATCACTGTCCCCCCATTTGGGCGGATCTGATCTACGGTGTCAGGATTGTGGAAGTCGGTAATGATAATTGCCTTGTTCGGAGGGGACTCGAGACTCATATTCCATATCCAGCTATATGGTAACAGAACATGTGTTCTGTGGCAAATTCTTTGTTTTTTAAAGTGCCGAGCGCGTCGCAGAAGTCTGATCTCTCACGCCTATAATTATATCATAACTCGAAGAACGGTGAAATGGCACTTACGGCCTAGGACTGTGTTCTCAGGTTTCAAGAATGGAATACTTTGTCTAGTCAAAAGGAAATGAGGTGAACTATGCCAGTCTGCGTATCCTGCCGAGGAGAGTATGAAGCGCTACCTAGAGAAACGGAGGAAGTTAGAGAGCAGGTGCTCGCTTGTACTCGTTGCGGTCAAGACAACCGACGCTGGCACAAGTGGGACACCGCCAGCGGTGGCGCCCATTTTGAACGTTTCTTCCTTCGCAGCATTCCCTGGGGTTATCTAGCTCTTATCTCTTTCCTGCTGCCCCTATTAGCCGTTGCCGCCGCCGACTCGATCGTGCCTGTTGCTTCGGTGCGCATCGGGGTCCCCCTGGCCATCTTGCTGATTTTTGTCAACGTCGCCCTGCTGTATGCCATAAAGGATTCGCTGTGGCGTTATGATGTCTTGAGCCGGGTGGGGCGTGGCTTCAGGCCGTCGCTGGTGGCGCTGGGCGTCACCTTCTTTGTCCTGGCGCTGATCTTCGGCTTGGCCTTGGTCTTCATGATGGAAGCCCGCGCCGACGACCCGGAGGCGAGGCCGACCGAGGGGCTAGTGCGCGTGCTGACCACCATTATGCTGGCTCTGACCTTCGTCAACGTCACCCTCTCGGCCATGTTCTTGGCGGCTCACGACTACAGCAACTGGCTGGATCGAGAAATGCCCCAGCCCATCTTTGCCCAGGAGAGACGTTTGTTGGATGTGATTGAAGCAGGTGTGCTAGAAGGAATTCGCCGGGCGACAGGCAAAGGAGATCAAGGGGTGACAACCACCATCGTGGAATTGGAGCGTTGCAGGGATGGTGGCGTCGACTTGGTAATCAGCGCCGAGGTCGCCTCGAATGAAAAAGAGTCGCTGAGGAAGCTGCAAAACTGGAAGATCACTACCAATCGCTGGGGGCGGACAAAAAAGATGAGCCAGGAAGGTCCGCAACAATACGTAGAGTTACCTACGTCAGACACCGACGGAGCTGATCAGGGTGAAGAGATGGAAGACGATGAAGATCACGGAACAGCCGAGCAAGAAGAGGCTGAGGTGATTTGGGAAAGGGATTACAGGTCTCAAAGCGCGACATGCGTTGCCATCACATCCAGCAGTCAACACTGGACGGAGTAATCTTGTCTAATGGACGTTCCGCCGCCCTGCAGTGCATAGCCTGCCACGCCAACCTGACCTCGGCCTCTTTGGACCACTGCCCCCGCTGTGGTGCTGACAACCGCGCCTGGTATGCTTGGGTCTCTGCCGACCTATGGGAACACCTCAAGCGTTTCTTTCTGCGCAGCCCCTGGGGCCGGCTGGCCCTGGTCTCGCTGCTCCTGTCCCCCGTCAGTTGGGCCGCATTTCGTTTTGGGCCCCTTAC
>CP070692.1:4027259-4030997 GCA_020353215.1 Deltaproteobacteria bacterium | reverse complement strand
TTGTTAATCGTTTCTCTTATTTAGCCTCTTATTCAGTTGGATCCAGATTGAATTCTTTGATCTTGTATAAGAGGGCCTTATAACTAATCTGCAGGATTTTGGCGGCCTGTTTCCGGTTCCAGCCGGTCTCTTCGAGCACTGCACGGATTAGCTTACTCTCCGCTTCGCGGATGGCTTTCTTCTTGACTTCTTTTAGGGGAGGAAACGTTTTTTTCTGTACCAGCTCTGGACCGTTGGTGAGAGGCGCCGAAGTACTCGAGACAAATTCTCGGCCGATCAAAGTGGTATTCCGATCTGATAGTTCTCGTTTAACGGTTTCCCAGTCCCCGATCAGCATCAGCCGACCGACCACATTCTTGAGCTCTCTGACGTTGCCCGGCCAAGGATAGCGTTGCAGAAATTCCAATGACTCGGCAGGCAATCTGAAAAGAGGTCGTTCAGTATTTTCGGTGAAATGTTTGGTGAAATGTTCTATTAGCGGCTGAATATCTTCAGGTCGCTCTCGTAGCGGTGGGATGAATATTCTAATAATATTCAAACGATAGTAGAGATCTTGCCGAAATAGGCCCTCTCTTATTCTCACGTCGAGGTCCTGATTGGTGGCGGCCATTATCCAGCAGTCGACTTTTACATCTTTCTTGGAGCCAAGGCGGGAGAATTGAAGATCTTGCAGAACCTGGAGCATTTTTGACTGCAGGAATAGCGCCATGTCACCTATTTCGTCCAAGAGCATCGTGCCCCTGTGGGCCACCTCGAATTTTCCTTTCTTCCTCCTGTCGGCCCCGGTGAAAGCTCCCTTCTCGTAGCCAAACAGCTCGCTCTCGAGAAGTTCTCCCGGGATCGCAGCACAATTTACCTTGACAAAAGGGCCCTCCTTCCGATGCGACCCAAGATGGAGTGCTTGGGCGACTAGCTCCTTCCCAACTCCACTGTCACCGCAGATGAGAACATTCAGATCACTATTGGAGACCTGTCGAACGAGATTCTTGATCTTTTGAATTGCCGGACTCTGGCCAATGATAAGCTTATCACATATTTCCATGATGACTAACGCGCCAGCTTTCCCCGATTCATGGGTGGCATTTGCTTACGATGGTTTGGTCCATTCAGGGATAGTCTCGGAGTTTCCCCTTTCGCCTTTAGCCCGGATATTTCACGAATCGTCTGCTGCGACCGCGGATAAGACTGTCCTCCCGGGCGTCCTCGTGTGTCGGACCTTGCGACGTACTGTCCAAGTACGCCTCAGATCCAACCCCCTGCGGTTGCCCGGTGGCACATCCTTCTCCACGGTCTCGCGACGACAATTCATGAAACATCCGGGCTTGCGGTAGATATCAGCAATGGATCCTTCTTTGTTGCGGGATAAAATGCACGTTACTGGTGCTGAGCGCCCACTCTCGAGCTGCAATAGGCAATAGGTTGAGGGAAGTCAAGTTTCGAATAGCTCAGAGCGCCATCGAGGGCAGGATAATCCCTCGTACTTCAACTATGGACGAAAGATTAATCCCGTGAATGATACGACCGCTCCCAAGAAGTTGTCAACAGAAAAAATAGGGGACGTCCATAAAATTATAAGTTTCCCCACCAACAGCACTATGATACAGTGGCAGTATGCCACGAAAAGCCCGCATCGACGCCCCAGGCGCTCTTCACCACATCATGTTGAGAGGAATTGAGCGCAAGATCATCTTTCGAGATCAGACAGATAGGGTGAGCTTCTTGGATCGGTTCGGCGCTATTCTGCTCGAAACGGCGACTGCCTGCTATGCCTGGGTGTTAATGTCCAACCACGTCCATCTTCTGCTGAGAACCGGCACTATCCCCATCGCTACTGTGATGAGACGGCTTCTCACGGGCTATGCTGTTACCTACAACCGTCGTCACCGGCGACACGGGCAGCTCTTCCAAAATCGTTACAAGTCTATTCTCTGCCAGGAAGATCCTTACTTCTTGGAACTGGTGCGCTATATCCATCTGAATCCACTTAGGGCAAGAAATGTCGAGGTCTTTAAAAACCTTGATGCGTACCCCTATGCAGGTCACAGTGTTATCCTCGGCAAGAGAAGAAACAACTGGCAGGACGCCGATTACGTACTTGCTCATTTTGACGACACAGTCACGGCTGCCCGCAGGCATTACAGAGCGTATGTCCAAGACGGTATAAGAGAAGGGAAACGTCCGGATCTGGTAGGTGGAGGACTTATCAGAAGCCTGGGGGGATGGATGCAGGTGAGAACTTCCAGGAAGGAAGGGATACGGTTGAAGGGAGATGAGAGAATTCTCGGGGATAGCGGTTTTGTCACAGAGGTCCTGAAGGCAAGTGAGGAGAGACTCGATTTCAGGTCTCAACTGCGAGCCAAAGGGTATGACCTTGATATGGTTGCACGCAAAGCTGCTTCCTTGTTCGGATTAGAACTGGATGACCTATTCGTACCTGGAAAATATCCACCGGTGGTGCAGGCCAGAAGTCTCTTTTGTTACTGGGCTGTGCGGGAACTCGGCGTAAATGGTTCAGATCTAGCCAGAGATTTGAAGCTGTCACAGCCAGCAGTAAGCATTTCTGTCAGGCGTGGGGAAAGAATCGCCAGGGATAACGGGTTTGAGCTTGTGGATGAATGATTCTTTGTAATCCAGTCTGCGTCATTTCCTATCTGGGGCCGAAGAGCTCCAGTTCCGCGGTATCGGTGGGAGGTTGAGTGGGCGAAGGAGGTTGGGTTTCTTTCATGCGTGGGGCTCCGGCAATAAAGCGGCGAGGCATGGGTTTGTCTGTGTGCATGAGATTGTGGGGGATACGGATCTTTGCGCCTATGATGATACGGTCTGGGTCCAGTTTGGGGTTCGCCTTTGCCAGAGCGCGCCAGTTCTGCCCGTCGCCGGTGTACCACTTGGAGATTGTGGATAGTGTCTCTCCTCGCCAACGAACTGCGTGCAAGTAGTAGCCAGATCGTGCGGCAGGGGACTTGCCCGGTTGCGAAGTCTTGCCCTTGAGAGGGACACGCAATTCGGTTTCACCGTGCTTTGCGGCAACACTCAGAAAGTCAAGCGGCATGGGCTTGCTCGTCTTCACAAGCTTGTCGGGGATGCGTATCTTGGTACCGATGTTGAGACGGTCTGGGTCGAGGCTGGGATTTTCCTTTGCCAAGACAGGCCAGTTGGTATCTCTGCCGGTATACCACTTGGCGATAATGGGGAGAGTTTCTCCAGACCAACGCACTTGATGAAGATAATAATCAGGTTCCTGGTGCTCGTTTTTCGTCCCGGAGGACGGTTTTTCCGGAATCAGGTGGACCAGTCTGTCAACAGTAGCGCAACCAGCGAGTGTCCAAAACACTGCCAGGCCAAGCAAACCCAAACCTCTCATTTGCCAGTTCGTCCGGTCCATGGTCGTTTCGTGAGTCGCTCTTGAAACGAAGCAGATACTTCTTTGCCTTGGCGTTGTTGGGGTTGACCTCAATGGCCCGATAAAGGTTTTCAATGGTTTCCTCGCGTTTACTCTGCAAATTTTGGACCATCGCCGGGTTGAAATAGGCCTCGTCGAGGTAAGCTGTCGCCAGTGGGATAACCCTTCTAAACATCTCCTCTGCTTTCGAATAATCTCGGGTTACAGTGTAAACAAAACCGAAACCTCTGCGGCTATCTCCTCGGCGAAAAGACCCTTCATGGGCTGGGAAAGTCCCTCGGCACTCGGGTGCCTAGAGAAAGAGGTCAGGCAGGCTTCCAGTTCTGTCAGCATAGCCG
>CP070692.1:4023420-4027159 GCA_020353215.1 Deltaproteobacteria bacterium | reverse complement strand
GCGTAACCAAGTGAATCCGGGATCACTCGCGAGGGGGATGATTTCATCTCCCTCCCTTTTTTTGAGCTAAAGAGTGGTTATAGGCCGGCCGAAATCTCTCTGGAGGATCTCCGATACGCCAGGCACCGACCGGAGAGCTTTCTTCCATTTTTACCGAGTTGCAGGTCCACATTCTGGCTTGTTTATTTTCGTCCATCACACCACCGAGGCCTTCAAGATTCCTGACCGGCTTTGTCAGGGGCGGCTGCTTCAATTGCCGATGCTTGCTTTTCATGGGCGTTTGCTTATATCAAATGAAACGCATTGGGGGTGGTTAAATGGAAAAGCATCACAAGTTCTCTATTTGGTACGTTTCGCTAGGCATTTGGGGCCGTGCTGCTGCACAACCTGATCTTCCCCTTCTTCGATCTGGACTCGCGTGTCGCCATAGCTTCCTTGCTTTTCACACCTTATAGTTTTACTTCTTAACCCCTCGAACAAGCGGTGTGTTTGACAGACCGCATTGGCGGCGGCAAAGGCACATTCCCCGGCGGTATCGGTAGGGGTTGATTCACGCTCTACTCTTCCACCTCGTATCACGAAAACGCAAAGCGCACTTCAAGCCGGGACTGTATGAGGCCGACTTCTTTGCGGGCGAGCTGAGAGTCGAGGATTCCGACACTAATGAGCTTGCATCAGATGATTTCGATCCCGAACATTTGTCGCGATGGCAATTTCCAGGCAGACATAAAGATCTTCGTATTGGTCAGGCAGGTCTTTTTCTGGTAAAATACCGGCTTGGAAGGGAGTGATAGTTTGATCTCTTAAACAACATTCTTCAAACCGAGACGAGAGGTGTAAACTGGTGAGTCGGCCCCCCAGGCTTCTACTCACGACGGTCTTTGGTCCGTACGGCATAAGGGACGAGTACGCTGAGGCTCTGGGCATGCAGATGGAACTGTTCAACAACCAAATTACCCGCGAACAGGGTGTCCATTCACCACGAACAAACTTCTGGACTTTTCCACTCTATTTTCTGGCAGAAAACCTATCTTCCGTTTTCACAACGGTGCTTGACTTTCCTACCTGGGAAGATTTCGTCCGTGAACTTGAAAACGAATACACCCATGTGGGTATTTCCTTTATCCAACCGAATGTTCTCAAAGCAAAACGAATGGCCCGATATATAAGGAATCACTATGCGCAAACAAAGATCATTCTGGGCGGTTATGGTACGATTCTTCCGGACCTGAAAAAGATCGTCCCATGCGACGAAATTTGCAGAGGAGAAGGGGTAAATTGGCTGCGGGAATACTTTGGCGAAGATCCTCGCGAACCGATCCGACATCCTATCATGCATGGAGTAGCCCAAAAGCGAATCTACGGCTTCCGAGATATTATTGATGATAGTGCAGTGATCTTTCCTGGACTGGGATGCACCAACGGTTGCTTTTTCTGTTCGACCTCTCACAAATTTGACAACCGCTATATTCCCCTTCTTCCCTCAGGCGAGAGCGTTTTCGATGTCTGCCACAAGGCAGAAGAGTTGCTGGGTGTTGACGGCTTCGCAATTATTGATGAGAATTTCCTCAAGATGCCCGATAGAGCTCGGGATTTGCTGGCGATGATGGAAAGGTACCGCCGGCCGTATTCATTTGCGATATTCTCCTCTGCAGAAACGATTGCAGAGGTGGGAGTAGACTTCCTGCTGAGGCTTGGCGTTTGTCTTGTATGGATCGGTGTGGAATCCGAGCGATGCCCTTTCTCCAAGACGGGAGGGATCAATGTCTCCTCACTCATTGGGGAATTGCAAGCCAAGGGTATCACCGTGATCTCTTCATCGATTCTCTTTTTGGAGCAGCACGACAGAGTATCAATCGAGCAGGAAATTGAATGGGCGATTGCCCTGGGCTCCGATCTTCATCAGTTTATGCAGCTGATACCATTTCCCGGAACACCGCTTTACAGCAAATATGTTAGTGAGGGTAAGATGATTCCCGATTTTCCTTATGCCAAACTGCACGGACAAGATGAATTGGCCTTCTATCACCCTCACTTTACAAGTAAAGAGGCGCGAGAAATTACGCGAAGAGCGTTTCGCAAAAAGTATAATGCCGACGGACCCGGGGTGCTCAATATGGCATTAACAGCAATTCGCGGCTATCAACGTGCTAAAGAGGACACGAAACTCCGGGAAAGAGCTGGGCTTTGTTGGAACCCTCCAGCCCTTCGCTACGAGCGATCAGCCACTTATCAACCTGATGAATTCATGAACCTCCGCCTCGAGAAAATGCGTGAACGAGCCCTTGAGTTTCGGCCCCTCTTGCTTAGCGCCAGACTTTTTTCTCCCAATAAAGCCTCTCGCAACAAGGCTAGCCGCGTGGCCACACTCTACAATAAAGTCTTCCGCAGGCCGACGTTACGGGAGAGGGCTCGATCCTTTACTCTTGTTTGCCTCGCATTCATTGAATGGTCGAGGATTCAACTTAGACGACTTGTCAGTAGAAGGGACATGGTGCGGCAGCCATCCACACGGCGGGTATGCTACTCTCCATGCAGCCCGACCTTCTGTGAAGGTAAATCGCTGAACAGTCTTCAACCGCTCCCTACGGCAATTTCAGGCTCAAGAAGCGTATCGCAGTGACGTACTATAGGGTTTAGAGTCTCCCGCGGTGCCGCGAGATTGCCAGGTGGCACGCCCATTTTCGCGTTTTCGTAACGCCAATTCATGAAATATCCTGGCTAGTTAAGCCGAATCCATCCCACCTGCTCATGGCTGATCTGGACGCGTCCAGACTCATCAATGAAACGTTACCTGATGTTTTTCTTGAGGATTATGAGGTCTACCGGGCTTATTCGTGCTCTTCCAGCCACTGTATTCTTGACCATCACAAATGGCTTTTCCCGCTGAACCTTTTCTGCCATTGTCGACTCCACATGTGGTAAGAATTTTGGTGGCGACCAACGTGTGGGGCAAAGGATAACCACAGTTTCCTACTTTTTTGGCTTTTGTTATATTACGTTTCAGTTGTGGGCTGAATTTGACAGGTTTACGTGTCTGGGCACGAGCTCGTCCCAAGGCTGATCATCCATCTGTTGACGCTTTTGTCTTCGATGCGACGGTCTGCTTTGTGCGCTCGCACCAGATAACACCAGTACTTGAGTGCCGTGGAGATGAATACGATGCAGGGAAAAATCAGAATCGGCATCAGCGCCTGTCTGCTGGGTGAAAAGGTCCGCTTCGACGGCGGCCACAAATTAGATCGTTATATTGTCAACACCCTCGGCCAGTATTTTGACTTTGTTCCAGTGTGTCCCGAGGTCGAATGCGGTTTGGGCATTCCTCGCGAAAGCATGCGTCTCGTTGGCAATCCGGAAAATCCGTGGCTGATTACACATAAGACGAAGATCGATCATACCGAGCGCTTATTGTCGTGGGCACGTGGGCGTGTGCAAGAATTGGAACGCGAAGACCTCTGCGGGTTTATCTTCAAGAAGGACTCACCCAGTAGCGGCATGGAACGGGTACGCGTCTACACCGAAAAAGGCATGCCCGCTAAAACGGGCGTTGGGATGTTCGCCCGTGCATTCATGGAGCACTTTCCCCTTCTCCCCGTGGAAGATGAAGGACGTCTCCACGATCCCAGGCTTAGAGAGAATTTCATTGAACGGGTCTTTACCCTGAAGCGCTGGCGAGAAATCCTAGCCAAACCGCCACGTTTGGGACATGTGGTGGACTTCCACACGCGTCATAAACTGC
>CP070692.1:4019563-4023320 GCA_020353215.1 Deltaproteobacteria bacterium | reverse complement strand
GTGGTCTGTGTTGCAGTATCTAAGATATGCCCACGAACTGTTCACAAACGTGTCGAGAGTGCTCGTCTCGCGACGGGCCTTTCGACCACAATTGGGACAATCGCAGTTAACAAATCCGGCGTGGTGTTCAAGCGGATTTCCTAATGACTTCAGATCTACCCCTTCGGTCGGTAATTCGACTGGCAAATCAGATTCTCTAACCGGTACCATCCCGCAACGCTGACAGAAAATTATTGGTATTGGAACCGACCAGTATCTCTGACGTGAAATGCACCAGTTCTTAACTGAGAAGGAAACCCCTTTGCGGGCACAGCCTTTCTTGATCAGATCAGACGCTATTGCCTTGGCAGCTTCTGCAGTTTCTTTGCCATCATAGCACGCGCTATTGATCATGACTCCTTCGCCAACATACGGCTCATCTGTAGATTCAAAGCCGCTGTCATGTGAGTCAACTACTCGGATTATGGGGAGATTCATTGCCTTGGCAAAGTTGAAATCCTTCTTGTCATGGGCGGGGCATCCAAGCACGACTCCGGCTCCAAACTCGCCCACTACAAATGAAGCCACAAAAATTGGTATTCGATTCCCATTTAGGGGATTAATTCCAAATCGACCAGTAAAAATACCTTTCTGTTGAGACGCTTTCAATCGCTCAATCCGAGGAGTCGCACACATCCTTCTAACTGACCGAAGCAGGTTAGATTCGTTAGGGGCCGCTTTAACAATATCAAGTAAGCAAGGATTTTCCGGTGCTACCGCCAGGAATGTAACTCCATACAGCAACTCGATAGTAGTCGTAAAAGCTTCCAATTCTACAGAAGACTCTTCCACTGGAATGGTAACGTAGTAACCCTCTTTTCGTCCAATCCAGTTTCTCTGAATCGCATTAGCACTTTTCTGAAATACGACCTTATTGAGCCCATCCAACAATTCCGGAGCAATTTGTTTGACATCTATAAACCATTGAAAGAGTTTTTTCCCGCACGCTGCACTACCACAACGCCAGCAAAGTCCATCCTCTATGAGTTCGGCAGCCACTGCCGTCCGACATTTTTCACACCATCCCACCCACATCTCTGACCTGTAGACCATGCCTGCTTCGTAAAGCTTCAAGAATATCCACTGAGTCCACCGATAATATTCCGGATCGTGATAAGAAATGAATCGGGTATGATCGTAGCTCAAGCCCAGTCGCACTAATTCTTTAGCCATCTTGGAGATACAATGTTCGACCCATCGTTTCGGAGTCTCGCCTGCTTTCAAGGCGGCTTCCTCCACCGGCAGGCCTAAAGAGTCAAAGCCTTGTGCATACAGCACATTCCACCCCATCAGACGCTTGAATCGAGCAGTTGCATCGCCGATGACATAATTTCTGACGTGGCCCATATGAAGAGAGCCACTAGGAAAAGGTGGGAATTCATAACAATAAAACTTCGGCTTACTTGGATCTGGACAGGCAACGAACACCTTTTCCTGTTCCCACCGCTCCTGCCACTTTTCAGTCATTTTCCACGGCGAGTATCCCGCACCTTTCATAATCTCCTCCAGGTTTCGTGGATTAAGAGATTTACAATTTATGGTTCGGAAGAACTTGAGTCTTATGTTCGGATTACGTCCAGCTTGTCACGGCAGCCAAAAAGAAAATAAGACAACATGGCGTTATGTAAAAAGGATGTGCGAAGTACACTTGGTTTTTTTCTCTAACCGCTGGTTACTCCCCAAGATGTCATTACACAACGAAGTAGTATGGCGGCAACTTCGACATCGTGAGACTTGCCACATGGGGAGGGCGCTTATCTCATGACACCCTCCCCAATCCAAAGAAGTTTTCTCCACACACCAACCCGATTACTTCCTCTCAGGCTGGCTACGCGTTGGCTTTCTTGACAGTTTCTTTGCCAAGTTAGCAGCCAAAACAACTGTTTTCTTGTCTCCTTTGGGAGCAGCTAGGTTAATAGCCATCGCATTCACCTCCTTTCTTATACATTACTGACATTGGAGTCCACAAAAATTAAGAATTTACGAAAGCTATCGTCTATGGAATCCAACATCAAAGCCATGGAGTCAAGATACTGATTCTTTAGTTCCTCGAATTTCGCCCTCTCCCAACCCCGTTCAGCAAGGGCGACCGATCGAAGAACAAAGTCATAATTCAGATTGCATATCTTGCACTGTTCCTGTTGGATATTATCCTTCAAACAATCCATTCGCTGCTTTAATTGACCGGTAAATTCTCCTGCTCGTATCGCACTTGTATATATCTCATTCACCATTGCCCTGATGTAGCGTACGGAAGAATTCTCTCTAATGGAAGTGGGGTGACCGTTGAGCTCAAGCAGATTTTCTGCCAATGGTTCAACTTTGGGATCTTTGAACCTGTATTTATACACTTCGGTATGGGAATAGTCAGACAGCAGAAGGTCCTCTTTTTTCAGATCGTCGACCAACTGTGTGCCCGGAAAAATCTGTAGTTTCTGGCTCATATTCCAGAAGCTGGCCTGCCCCGTGTTCTTCAGCAACCTGGCACTATCTCTAATTCCTTGAAAGGAAATATAAGGGTTGAACATTATGAAGCCGTGAGTCGCACCGTTAATGCCATATTTTTCCATTAACCTCACGGCTTCAGCATTCTGTTGGACGGTAGCCTTCTTGTTAAAGGCATCCAGCGTCTCCTGCGAGCCCGATTCAAGCCCGAGGAAAACATCAACCAGCCCTGCCTGTTTCAGCAGATCAATAAGCTGAGCATCCTTTTCGGAGAAACTATCGACTCTTGCGTATATCTCAAAAGGAACTCTGATATTTTTCGCGATCATGTTCTCTGCAAATTGCCTCGCCCAACTCTTACTGGCTTTGGTACTCTCTACGAACTGCGCATCATAGAAATACATGATCCCATGCAAACCCTTGGAGAAATAGTCATGATATAGTATCTCAATTTCATCCACCACGTTTTCAGGAGAACGGCGTCTCTGAGCCTTTCCTCCACCCATGCGCAAGAAGCGGCTTGCGTTGCAGAAACTGCAACTCCACCGGCAGCCTCTCGTGGCTATCAAACCAATAGCACCGGTCTTGCGCTCTCTTAAACAGTATTCCAACGTGTCACGTGCAGCAAAGGGGACAGAGTCAAGGTCTTCTATGGCCGGACGATCGGGGTTCCCGTGAATTTCACCATTGACCCTATAGTGAATGCCTTTGACTCCCCGCAAATCTCTCCCTTTTCTCAAATGATCCATGAGTTCTACAATTGTCTCTTCCCCTTCCCCCCTAACAACAGAATCAACGGCGCTCTCTCGCGACAGAATTGCCTCCGAAGCGAATGTGGCATGCTCGCCACCTAATGCAATATGGACTGATTTCATACTTGCCTTGATACGTTTGCATACTTTCACAGCATCTCTATATGTTTTGTAAGTACAAGTAATACCGAAAAAATCAGGAGAATCAGTCAGAACTCTATCAACAATATCATCTACAGACCAGTCCATTGCACAGGCATCATAAATTCCTACTTGGTAGCCGTTGATCCTCAATACTGCAGCAAGGAGTCCAAGTCCAAGATGCTCATATACTGCATAATGTTCTTTTGGGAACTGGGCGTCCCTTGGGTTGGCTAATGCGACTTTGTAAGGCTTCGTCTCCATCATCTTTCCGAGATATTCTTTAATATGAAATGATCGTGTCCCTTCTTCAATTAATAGGCATTTAACGCTCTCACAAGAGTCTCAACTACTCAGCTTCAACGTTCTACTCACTCCTT
>CP070692.1:4015705-4019463 GCA_020353215.1 Deltaproteobacteria bacterium | reverse complement strand
GCTCCTTCCCAGCCCTGATGTGGGCAATCTTCCCGCCGCTTCAGTTTCGAGCGCACGATTCCAACTGGCCGAAGCAGGTATGAGTCAATGTTATCGACTTCTATCATGGTGATGACACCCTCCTTTTATTTGGCCGCAGACAACCTGCTTTTAGCCTCTGATTTCTTTCATGCCGGTAGTGTCAGGTCTGCCATTGTTCCTCACGGAGCGGATTTCCACGGGCAGGTCATTCTTCGAAGTCCACGTAGAACTTACACTCGTTATCTCCAAATCCAACCGGTTCAGCAATCTCTATCCTCACAGGGCTTCGGCAGACTCTTGAGAATCTGAATCTGCCGCGCGCCATGTGTCAATTTTTATCCGGTTTTTCTACTTCGCCATTAATCTTGATCACTACCAACGTTACGTCGTCTTCAGGCTCTTGGTCTTTCTGGAATCGGTGTAGGGTGTCGATGATGGCATCCACGATTCTTTTTGCACTAACGGTTGAGTTTCTGCGGATGACATCGTTGAGACGGTCCTTCCCGAACATCTCTCCTTTCGGATTGTGCGCCTCCCAGATGCCATCCGTGCCGAGAACGATGATTTGGCCTTCTGCAAGACCGGTTTTCATATTTTCACTGTACTGCCAACATTCGTCCACGCCGAGGGCCACTCCTGGGCCACGCAGGTCCTCAAATGAATCTGTGGCCGGGTCGTAAATGATGGCCGGATCATGCCCGGCACGCACCCATCGCACATTTTGCTTCGCCGGATCGATGGTCAAATAAAACAATGTCATGAACTGCCCCGATTCCTCGACGTCCTTTGTAAGCTGAATATTCAGGTCTGAAACAATGCGCGCCATACTGCCCGGCAAGGAAGAGCGTTGTCGAAGAGAAGCTCGGGCTGTAGCCATCAGCAAGGCCGATGGTATACCGTGACCCGATACATCACCAACGACCACCCCAATTTCCCCCCTTTCAAGTTCGCCTACGTCCAGAAAATCGTAATAATCGCCCCCGATTTCATCACAGTAAATACTTATCCCCGCAATATCTAATCCCTCGACTTTAGGATCAGCTTTTGGCAGAAGATTCTGCTGGACTTCCATAGCCAGTTCCAGAGACTGACGCATCTGATAGTGCTCCTTGAGTCGGGGCCCAATGCTATTGAACACATGGCCTACATCACCAAACT
Organism: Deltaproteobacteria bacterium; assembly: GCA_020353215.1. GTDB lineage: Bacteria > Desulfobacterota > Syntrophobacteria > BM002 > BM002. Next base: position 4,018,284 of record CP070692.1, on the reverse strand, counting down.
CGTCGCGGGATCGGATGCTCACTTGGGCGTCAAATCGGCCCTTCGCAAGGCCCCTGGCACCATCGGCCAAGGCCTGGATTGGTTTTGTAACAGTTCGCGAGAAGGAGAAAGCCAACACGACGACCAGCAATACTATCACTAACAGTCCATAACGCATCCACCCAACCAGGTTGTCGATAACGATCTGGATATATCCTTCTGTCCGCTGCGCCGGTTTGAGAATTTCCTCGTATGGTGTAATGAGCACCAAACCTGATCGGACGTTCACCGGGCCGTATACCCAAAGGCTGTCTCGGCCCTTGTAAGGCATTCGGCGAATATTGCTTGCTTCCGCCTCAACGTCGTCCAACATTGTCTGAATCTGCTTGTCGTCGCTTGAGATCAGCCAGTAGGTCTTGGCCTGTGCGTGCCAGCCTCTGTACTTCATCTCGGTGTGTTCATTGCTAGTAATGATCCGTGCACCTCTTTTACCGGTCTTCGGCATCGTTTGCGAACTGATCATAAAATAGCTGGTTTCCTGCGGGATGTTCCGAAGGAGTAACTTACTCTCGAAGAGGTTGCTGATGGGAAGAACAAGCGCTGTTACTCCAGCGATCTCGCCGTTCGGGCGCTTCAACGGCATGGTCGCGGCGAACACAATCTGGCGTGTTTCCGGGTCAACATACGCTTCTGACCATGAGGTCGCATGTCCCCTCATTTCAACGGCGTTTCTATACCAGGACTGCTTTCTAGGATCTAAACCCCTGGGAATACCGCCGTGGCCCGGATAGGCACTGTGCAAGCCGTTTTCCAGGCTGGTGTAGTGCCAGGAGACGCTGCCTTGAAGACGCTTGAACAGTGCTTTGTAAATAGGCGTCATGCCCGACAACCGGGCGATATCCGCGGTAACTTCATCCTTTTTGACGCCGGGCGCCAGCTTGAAAACCTGCGCGAGATAGGAGACTTTCAAGAGCTCCATTTTGTCTCCTGCCAAGAAGCGGAAATGCAGGGGAGACGGGATAACGTCGTGAGGCAGATCCCTCTCCTTGTCAAAATCCTTGGCAAAATAGACCTTTGACGGCAGAGGCGAGTCTTTGGCCAGGCGGCGCTCCACTTCCCTGGCCTGAAACATAAGTGCCATCTCCATCCGCTCACGACCTTGCCAAAGCCACGAGGAATAAGTGTCCACCAAGAGCCGTAGTCGCTTTTCTGCACTGGCGATAAGATTCTCGCGCATCTGCGAAGTGATTTTGTCACCGAATTGAGTTACGGCGCGTACGGTAATGGTATTCGAAACAATAATCGGCACCACAGATATCGCCAAAAGCAGAATAAGCAATTTCCACCGATATCGCATTTATGACCCCCCTTTAAACCTTTCGGAAAAAGATGAATTGGCTGCATTAAAGAGTATACACTGTTCTCGTATACTTAGGCAGGTGGCTTGGAGAGATGACTCTGTGTATTTATTTGCCGCCTAACGTCGGAGTCAGCGGCGCGGTTTACAGCGTCCGTTGCCGTAAGGGTTAGCTCTCATTACTCCTTGAGCAGATGCCTTACAGATTGATCATGCTAAACCCAATAAAACTTTGCCTAGTTGGCTTCGGTTACAACGTAAGTTAAGTCTTTACCACTTTTCCAAGCTCCTTTTGAATCTTTTGAAAATTCTTCTGGGCTAGGTGTATTCCCAAGGAAGGGGATAAGCGGTTCATCCACCAAAACAGCTTCCACCATGACGGGAAAATTATGATTGATTTGTTTTTGGCAACTGAATGGAGCACCTTGTTTGCAAATATGTCTGGGGGCATTGGCTTCAATCTTTCCCACATGCGGCGCATTTCTTCAGGAGGAATCTCTATGAGCATTTTACCATATCTCCCCCCTCCTTCCAGGATCGGGGTACGAATAACGCCAGGGCATATAACGCTAACGTATACTCCTAATGGAGCGGCTTCGGCTCGCAGTGACTTTGAAAGACCGACTACTGCATACTTGGTTGTCGCATAGGCTACCGAACCGGGGGAGGGCATAAGTCCAGCCATTGAGGCCGTATTGATAATGTGTCCGAATCCCTGGTTCATCATAATTGGGTAGGCTGCTTGAACTCCATTGATCACCCCACGAAGATTGACATCTATCATTTGATTCCAATCTTCAATACTGTAATGATTGACATTGCCACCGATTCCGATTCCCACATTATTGAAAACATAGTCTAACCGGCCCGTACGCTCAAGGGTTTCTTGAACCAGTTGTTTCACAGCAAAAAAGTCGGTCACATCGACATTCAGAGCGTTTGCTTTACCGCCAGAAGCGCAGATTTCTGAGGCGACTTCTTGTGCAAGTTCGATCTGCAGATCAGCTAATACCAACTCGCAGCCACGTTTTGCTAATTCCTCGGCGAGCGACCGGCCAATTCCAGAGGCTCCACCTGTGACAACTGCAGTGGCCCCATCAAAAATCCTAATCGTTTTATTTAATGCCATAATGAATCCTACGGAAAAAAATGTTAATAAAGTTGTATATTTTTCACAACAAAACCTTTTTTTTAATAAACTTGACAAGGTGAAGTTAGAGCTAACTATGAATACACGTCCCAA
>CP070692.1:4011838-4015605 GCA_020353215.1 Deltaproteobacteria bacterium | reverse complement strand
GGTGAAGAAAGCTCTTTTCTTAGCCGGAGTCTTGTTTTCCATAGTAGTCGTGGCTGTTCTGGTCCTGCGGCACATAGACGATTATGCGGACTTCTGGCGGATGCGCGAAACTCCCGGCGTTAGACCCTATGAAGAACCGCTGCTGATTATGGCCGAGGGGGTGGTTCCAGTGTCCGCTTCTGAAGCAATGCTGAGAGCCAGCAAAGGTGACGATCTCAAATCACCCCTGAACCTCCAGGATCCTGCTGCGATCGAGGCGGGCAAGAAACTGTACTTTAATTTTTGCTTCATGTGTCACGGCCCGAATCACGACGGAAAAGGATCCGTGGGTCAGAGTTTCAGCCCTCTGCCAGCCGATCTTAGAAGCGCCAAGGTTCAAGCCTTTCCGGAGGGAGTGCACTTCAAGGAAATCAGCTACGGGGTTCCCGATGGCAGACAGCCGGCCCTCGCCACTACTATCCCAGTGCTCGACCGTTGGCGTATCGTGGCGTACGTAAAGTCTATCGGTGTCCGCAAGTGAGATGAAAACGTCTTTTGCCACCTGCGATCTCTGCGGGCTCCCACTCCGCTATCAGAAGATCTCTTCGACCACCCACAACAGGACCTTCCATTTCTGCTGCATGGGATGCAAACAGGTGTTCCATATGCTCATCGAGTCATCCGATGCAGCTGAACCAGAGTCTTTCCGTGATACAGAGCTTTTCAAGAAGTGCCGGGAGATCGGTATTATTCCTAAGTCTGAAGCGGATTTGGAAGAGAAATCCAGGTCTCAGAAATCCCCGACTCTCGTTCCTTCGCCATATACCAGGATCCTGGAACGAGATGGCTCAATAGACGGGCCGGATGAGACTCACTTGAGTCTAACCCTCACTGTGAACCAAATGTGGTGTCCTGCCTGCGCCTGGGTCATTGAGGAGACTCTCAGAAGGACTCTTGGAATTATCGACGCCTCATGCAACTTTGCCACCGACCGGGTCAGATGTGACTTTGATCCGGTTCTTACCTCTCCACAGCGGATTATCGATGCCATAAAGAGCTTTGGGTACGAGGCCCGTTTGCCCCATGATGCGATGGAATCCAGAGAAAGAAGGGCAGAGTTCATTCGATTTGTTATTTCCGCGTTTCTCACCATGAACGTCATGACCTTCTCCTTTGCTCTCTATTCCGGCTTTTTCACAGAATTCTCCCCGGAGACTATCTGGAAACTTTCGTGGCCCATCTTCGTGATGGCCAGTATTGTCGTGTTCTACGGCGGTAGGAACATTTACAGGAGAGCCTGGGCTGGAATCTCAACTGCCGCCTTCAGTATGGAGACACTCATCACCGTTGGGTCATTTAGCGCCTATGTTTACAGCATCTATGGTCTCCTCATCCGTAGCATTCACCTGTACTTCGATACGGCCTCCATGCTCATTACCCTTGTCCTCCTTGGAAAATTGTTGGAGAGAAGGGCTAAAGATGAAGTGCAGCAGGACTTGGCAGACTTCTTTTCCCTCCGTCCTACTAAGGTGAAAATTTGCTCGGACCAACACCCTGAGGGTCGTTATGTGTCCACAGACCAATTGCGTACGGGCGATCTCTTCAAAGTCGAGGTCAGTGAGGTTTTGGCCGCAGACGGCTTGGTTGTGGCAGGGGACGGTACTGTTGATGAGTCTTCGCTCACAGGGGAACCCCATCCCATTGGCAAGAAGTTTGGAGACAGGGTGAAGAGCGGTACCAGGCTGATTCATGGATTGCTGACAGTCAGGGCTGAAGAGGTGGGAGAGGACTCCATTGTGGGCCAAATGATCGCCATCATGGAAAGGACGCTGGGCAGGCGGACCGTTCTCGAGGGGAGGACCGAACGGGCTCTGCAGTGGTTTGTGCCGATCATTCTCACCCTGGCCGCGGGAACCGGAGTCATCTGCTTGCTTTCCGGCCTTACTGTGGATGAGGCAATGACTCGAGTGGTTACGGTCACAGTCATCTCCTGTCCCTGCACTCTCGGCATTGCAATTCCCATGGCCCGGGTGGCTGGGATTTCCCTGGCGGGGAAGAAAGGAATTCTGGTCCGAGATTTTTCCTCCTTTGAACAGGCGCACAAGGTGAACTCGTTCGTGTTCGACAAGACGGGCACGGTTACGAAAGGCGACTGGACACTGGTGGATCTTATTCCGGTTGGATCTTTCTCCACCCAGGAAATCCTCGGCATCGCCGCATCCCTCGAGAGAGAAGTAGACCATTTGATCGGCGCTGAAATCACCAGGGCCGCAAGGAAGAATGAAACGCCACCGGTGGGACTGGAGCAAGTAGTGGTGCATGAAAATGGCGTATCAGGCGTTCTTGACGGTCAGCAGATCAAAATAGGGTCCAAGGAATTCCTGGCGAGAGAACTGGAGAATAGCCCTGCACTTCCACCGCCGGGAAACAGGGCTGCCCGTTCTTTGGTTTTTATGAGTTATGCAGATCACGTATGCGCCGTTTTTGTGTTTGGCGACCAGTTGAAACCCACCTCGACTGGCACCGTCCAGCGACTGCATGCCCAAGGTTACTCCACTGCTCTAGTCTCTGGAGACGAAGACCAAACCACCAAAGCCATCGGCAACCAGGTGGGAATCCACGAGGCCCGGGGAGGAAAACTTCCGCAGGACAAAGCGATCTTCATAGCAGGATTGCAGCAGCAAGGGCGCAATGTGGCCATGGTGGGCGACGGCGTCAATGACGCCCCGGCCATGGTCCAAGCTGACCTGGCCATCGCAGTTCATTCTGGGAATCACCTGGGCAAAGAAGCGGCGGATATCACCCTGATGCGAGGGGATCTTCTTCAGATATGCGACTTCGTGGAGTTGGCGAAAAAGGTGAGGAAGAAAATCCACCAGAATCTTGGATTTTCGTTTATCTATAACGTGGTCAGCATTCCTATTGCTATGGGTGGATTGCTAACCCCTCTGGTGGCTGTCTCTGCCATGCTCTTGAGCAGCCTCAGCGTGATCGGAAATACATTGTTGCTGCTGAAACGCGCCTAGCCCGGATGTTTCATGGGGCCGTTCCGCTTGCCAGGTCACAACTTAAATTTGACCGGCCGACCTCATTTCATCCCTGCCTCTCGCCGCTGCTTCTGGACAGGTATGACCCGACATCGGTTGTTTCCGTTCTCGTTTACCGGCTTTTCCGGCAAGCGCCAACTCATTTATTCTCTCCAAAATCGATAACGCAAGACCTTGTAACCATTCCTAAATCGTACATCCTCCAAAAACACCTTCTTTGTCGCGCTAACTTCAAAACACAACCGAGTATTGGCCTGATGAAGTTGCTCTGCCAGAGGCAAGTCACGAGGCACTTCAATGGTATAATAATCGGAGTCTTCCCTTCCAGCATCCATATCCAAATTCCCTCCTGGGATGGGCCCAATAGGATTGACGAAATAACCCATCCCAACTATTAGTCTTCAGAACAGACAATTTGTTTCGCTTAGAATCTAAAAAAAGCGCATAGCTTGGTTCGACCCCGGAATTCAAAAAGTAAAGAATCCGGGTCGAGAGGACCTTTGAGACATTCCCCACAGGGGTGTATGGTCGCTGCCACCTCAGACGGCTTCTGGAGTCTCGACACATAGTTATAAATGAGAGCACAATATTGTTTGCAGAGCACAACGGCAGCCATGTTGATGGAGGATCATGAAGTCTTTCCCAAGGTGACTGGCGGGAGGCCTGTGTTCACTTCCGCAGCTGTGGGTGGGGGAGCCCCTGGCCCCGTTCCGCAGGAACGGGGAACAGGGAGGGGGCGCC
>CP070692.1:4007964-4011738 GCA_020353215.1 Deltaproteobacteria bacterium | reverse complement strand
ACTACTCGAGGTTCTGTTTGGTCTGGAGGAAAGGGAGCGTCCGGGCGGGCTGAAGATGTATGCTGCGTTTGTAAAAAAAGCGGTGCAAGAAACGCAGATCCTGAAGAATAAGACAGCCGAGAGGATTTGCCACGGGCTGGACGAGCAGGTCAGTCTGATGGAAGGCTATGCTCGATTAGGGCAATTTGAGGCTGCGCGAGACGCCCTGAGTTACAGCCTCAGTCGGGTAACGACAATCAGCGGTCGAGCCATGAGCTCACTGACAAAAGTCGGGTTACTCTAACGGCTTAAGCCTTCAGTCGCGGGGAATAAATCGCAATTGAGAGGGATGGCTCGATTGAGGTACTGGGTATGTTGTGCAGGTTCCGAATTGGTTGGGGTTGCGCAATGCGGAGTTGACTCGCCCCATCAATCCGGTCGCTGGACGCTGTTGGAGCGGCCGGCGACTTTCGAGAAGACCTGGAGAACGTCCTCTACCTGATAGAGATCGCGTAGAAAGAAAGGCTGCCAGAACTGCTGTCCGGGAGGAAATAAGGCCAGAAAAGGAATGCTGCGGCTTCCCATCTTCTTCAACAATCGTTTGGCTGGTGGGTTTTCACGCGTAAGGTCTGCTTTTAGAAGTAGAGCGTCATGTTCTCGAAAAGCCTTGACTACTTTGCGGTCTTCGAGGACTGCCTTTTCTACCAAAATGCAGTTGGGGCACCAATCCGCGGTAAAGTCTATCACTACCCAGCGGTTCTCCTCAGCGGCAGCAAGCAGCTTCATATCAGTGTACGGTTGCCATTCTGAGGAGAGCCCGGGGACACCTTCAGCTAGCCCAGCAACCGACGGAAGCAGTGCCAAGCTTAACCAGCCCCCGGCAACCATTATGATCAACGCCACGAAGCGAACCACCACCCGACGGCGGGTGGAATCGGTCAAGGAAGTCATCTGCCCCCAAACGTAAAGACCTAGAGCCAGGAAGAGGCAGAAAAGAATCACCCAGACTCTCATGGTCTCCGAAAGGATCGTGAGGAGATAGACCACGGAAGCCAACAAGGCAAAGCCCATGAGGCGTTCAAAATGGATGAGCCAGGCCCCGGGCCTGGGGAGCCATCTTAACGTGGCGGGAAAAAGAGACATGACCACGTATGGAGAGGCCATACCCAACCCCAGACATGCAAACACCGCGAAAATCTGCAGCGGAGATTGCCGAAGGGTCCAAGCCATGGCTCCCCCCAGCAACGGCCCACTACAAGGTGTAGCCAAAAACGTTGCCAATGTGCCTTTGTAGAAGGACTCCCAGTAGCCCTGACGCTGAAGGCTGATGCCGGCTTCGCTGGTGGCAAAGTGGGGAATTGGGAGCTGGAAAACACCGAAGAGGCATAAAGATAAGGAGAAAACCAGTGCTATCATGACCAAGAGAAAGGACTGTTTCTGAAACAGGTCTCCCCAACCATATCCTGCAAAGCTGGCGAGGGCTGCCAGCACCAGGAACACCGCAAAGATGCCAGCCGAGAAGCTCAAGCCCATGAGCGCCACGCGACGCCGGCTCCCCTGAGCCTGCTGGATGAAGCCGAGGATCTTGAGACTAACCACAGGTAACACGCAAGGTGTAAAGTTGAGGATGAGTCCGGCGAGCAACGCAAAGAGAGTCGCTTTGACTAAACTGCCAACTTCCAATCCGCGGTGGACTGGTCTGGGTTGCAACTGCGGGATTTCCTTCAGTGCGACAGGAGGACGCTCCTTGGCTGATTCGAGCGGGGCAAGGGCTACAGGGGCGGTCTGCGCCGTGGCCTCCGTTTCGGCAGCGTGAGTGCGATTGATATCTTTGAGAACCGCCGGAGGGATCCTGGTTTCGGTCTTCGTGACGGAGACGACCGAAAGCGTTGTAACCAGGTCGGTCTGGTAGGGTAGACAAAGACCCTCGCGGCAGATGAGCGTTCGGAAATGCAGGCGAACCGGAAAAAGGCCAGGTGATAATTCTCCAGTCGTGGATAAGGGTAGATAGATAGTAGTTCTACCCTTGTAGGCCCAAACCCATTCATCCGGTTCAAAACCCTGTTCAACCAGCTTTTCCGCTGGAAGAAACCGGGGCAGGTCAGCACGGACGCTATCCGGAAGCGAGGTCACTTCGAGTATTGTGGGCAAACCAGGTCCCGGGCCTTTGGGATTGCCGTAAATGTGCCAGCCCGGGTCAATAGTGAGGTTGACAGCAACCCATACCTGCTGGCCAGGAGAGATCTCAGCAGGATGTGTCTGCACCTCTATTTTGATCGGAGGCTTACTCCCTGGCAGGCCCTGTGCTGCCACCGCCGCGGGAAAGACAGACGATAGGATAAGCAGCCACACCCAGATTAATCGAGTAAGATTTTGGCGGATCATAAGTCCTGTTCCGGAATGGGATCTATGTCGACAGTGTGCCGATAATAAACAACAAAGGAAGTCATTACAAGCGCCAGGGAGCATAGTCACCGCAGAGAGAAACAACCTGTCTATGCAAGGGGTACACCGCGTTTGCTTCTGCTCGTCAGGGGGTCCCCATCCCGCAACTCCATGTAACCTGGGACCCAACGAAGTTGGGGGCTGAGCGGAGCGAAGCGAGCGAGAAGAAATAAGAAGCCCTCACGCCATTCACCTGAGAAAAGACTTCATGACCTTCCATCGACATCGCTACCATTCTCCTTGGTAAAAATATTACGCTCTCATTAGTAAGTCTCGCTGCTATACACTGTGCTCTCTGCCCCCGAAAGGTGGCGAGCTTATACGCTCCGGAGATGTATCACGAGGATTCCCCAGAAATGTCTCGGTTGGCTTGAAATCGACAAAGCCTGGTAGTACCAGCCGAGATGTTGGCCGCATTGGCGACAGAAAGCCATACGCCATTGGTAGCCAGGGAACCAGGTATGAACCTCGGTGGCCTCCCCATATGGTATGGAACCGGGGCAGAAAGCGAAGGTATAGAAATCGCACTCTAGCCCAGCCGGATTGACAAATAGATGCCGATCCTTGCCGTCAACCCGTATCAGTCGATCGGAGTAGGTGATCAGCAAAGTGCAGAAAGCGCACTGATAGGCTTTTGCCCCGTTGCCGCCGATATCTTTCAGAGGAGATAAAACACCGAGCATTGTTGGACACAAAAAAGGGAATTTGGGTGGCAGGAAAGATAGCAGATTTCCCCAAAAAGTCAATTGAGGCTGCCTTATGGATCCGCCTATCTTGACAAGCCGAAAAGTCTTGGGCCAGATTAAGTCCCAGCCGAGTGTGAATTGAGGGAGGTAGCCGATACTTGACCCTTTCCTATTCTTGCCTCCTCAAATCATTTCGTAATTGTGGTTTTTCTTGACACAGCCCTCCATGTAACCTAATCTGAAATTAGCTCGACCTCCTTTTCCAACGAATCTTCAAATGACCATACCTCTAGTTCTGTCCTCTTCTGACCAGACTATCAATGCACCTATCGCAAGTACTGTCCTCTGACTTCTGGAGAGAGTCATGTGTGGGGGATTACAGAAGATGCCGATAGGAAGCCTCCAAGGGGTTCTTATGCTCTTTGGAGGTCCTACTATTTCGAGTCAGACGAAACACAAATATGGCTTACCACTCAACAAAGGAGGGGAGTCATGAAGAGAAAAACAATGCTTTACACACGAATTATAGGTCTTCTAATCTCGCTGATCATTTCTCTCCCGGCTTTGGCCGGGGATACTAATTCAGATCTATTGGATGCTGCAAAAAAAGGCGACACGGCAACAATGAAAGCTTTGCTAGCTAAGGGCGCTGGTGTCAACACTA
>CP070692.1:4004088-4007864 GCA_020353215.1 Deltaproteobacteria bacterium | reverse complement strand
ATGGGTCCAGGTACCTATGCAAGGATTGCAGAGATAACGTCGGGAAGGACCATCTCCCAGCAGGGACTGGCAACAACCTGCAAAGACCCGTCCAATAAGGTAAGTCGAATACGACAGGAGGGATTTGGTCTGGCGCATGAGTCCGTATGAGCGATGAAGGAGGGGTAACTCACTCTGACGTGATGCGAGAGACATTGCGCCGATGGAGGTAACGCCTCCATCGGGCAAAGGGGCTCTGGGCGCGTGGCGGGTCTTGGGTAGTCCTGGACACAGAGCCAGGGTGAGCTAATCCATTAAAGACGGGTCTAGTCTTACAGGCAAACCATCGGAGGGAGGGGTGTATATGGGCCGGCATTTAAGCTTCACCTCCCGTGGGAAGGCCGTGAGAGTATAAGCCACGGTCAGAACCCCGCCTCAGCGGGAGAAATCCGATCGTCCGGGATCGCAGGGAGGCTTGAGGAAACGTGAGGTATGGAGGGACTAGGATCCCGCTGTACATATCGAAAGAGTACATGTCGGTAACTCTCCTCCTAATTCTGCGCGCGCCTCAATTCTATCCCGACAACCGACACCGATTTTACAATCCCCAAGAAGTATCAAGAAGCGAAAGAGCGATCATCAGAGAAATCCGAATATGATACTTGCAATCCCACCTCGTGTGATTTAAACTCCGATAGTCCTTCATTCTGACCTCCCATGGTTAAGACTTGGCGATCTCTATGGGAGATCTTCTTATTGCTACTGACTCACACGGTCAAACCCTACGGAGTCCCCCGGCAAAGCCGGGGGTTTACCTATTGGATTATTAGAGGGGATAGCTAATGATTTCCGAGAGGGGTAGTTCAGGAGTTTCCAGGTTGCCCCAGGCTCTCGTGGGTGTTCGAAAGTAGGACAACTTACCCAAACTGGGTGACTTTAACAATGAGGTTCTTCGTCGCTGAGTTTATCCTGAGCGACTCGACATGAGCTCGTTGACAGGTCTTGTCGAAGGACTCCTCGGAATGACATCCGAAAAGACCTTATCCGGATGGACGCTAACTAGTTTTGACGAGCTAAGTAAAACTCAGAAACCGATCGTCCGGACCTGGAATTAGCTACCAACTGCTAAGTACAGGAGATAGAAATGTAAAGTGAGGCTGGCCATTTAACGGTTAAGTACGTCTTAGGCGTCTTGTCTTGGACAGCTGGAATTTATAACCCGGTGAAATTACCGACCACACTTGGTCATTCCACCGAATTATCACCAGTGTCGAAGTGCTGATAAATGGCTAACATACTGTTTTGAATTGTTTATCCAGTCAGTGATTATTGTGGCATGCTTATTGATATTCCACCATTACCTCACTCTCTCGAGCACCTGATTCACACTAGCGCCTGCCTGACATTCTCGGAGAGAGAGCTCGTTAGATTTGGGAGTGTTGTTACCGCATGGTTATGGGAGCTCACTCAACACTAAATGTGAACTTGAATCTACTTGGGTAATAGGAGAGTCCAGGTGCGATTCCTCGGTCTTTCAACTGTTAAATCGTTAATCCTGGCAGTGATCCTTGTGGCTCTGCAAGTGGCGATCGCATCTGCACAAACGGATGTGGTCACCGACACAGAAAATTGCTTGTTCTGTCACAGATACCCTAACATGGGTCGGTATGACAAAAGTGGTAATAAGAGGATTTACTATGTAAACGAAAAGGTTTTTGCCTCATCGGTCCACGGAAAACTAAGGTGCAAGAGCTGCCATGTTGGGCTGGATCAGATCCCCCACAGTAATGTGAAAAAGGTAGATTGTTCCTCTGGTTGCCATATTAAAGAGCCATCTACGGGTAAAGAATTTTCCCACTCAAATATGGTTGACAAATTCCGGGGGAGCGTTCACGGGGCGGTAGGAGGTGACAGTGCAAAACGTCATCCCGAAGATTTGCCAACCTGCAAGTACTGTCACGACAACCCAATGTATCGTGCTCCCACTGGCATCTGGGGTCAAAGCGACGCTTTGATCAATGAGGCACTGGCAAGGTGCATGGGGTGCCATACTTCATCTCACTGGGCCGAAAGATTTTATTCCCATTTCACCCACCGTATGAGGAAGAGAAGAAGTCAGGAAGAAATCGTAGCCCTGTGCGCAAGCTGCCATGAAGATCAAGAGAAGATGACACGCCATGGTCTCGAGAGCATCGGAACTTACAAAGACACGTTTCATTGGACCCAGGTACAGTATGGAGTAAGAGATGCTCCTGATTGTATCAGTTGCCATGTACCCGTGGGATACTCGGCACACGACATACGGCCGAGAAGCGACCGTATTTCGCCGATCAATGTGGACAACAGAGTAAAAACGTGTAGCAATCAGGGGGGGGTCCAGTCTTGCCATCCCGGAGCCACGACCCAATTTGCCTCGGGCCGGGTGCATGCGTATGGGATGAAAGCGCAGCTCCTGGCTAGCAAGAAGCAGATGAATTTTATTGAAAATCAAGATATTTCCCTGGTTAGAGAACGGGCTGAGAAGGATCTGTCGAAGAAAGAGCAATTTCATTACAAAGTACTGCAGTTGGTCAAGCTCTTTTATAAAATTTTAATAGCTTTCGTTATTGGTTTTATGCTCATACATCAAGGACTTGACTATATGGCGAGTAGGAGACAACTAAAATCTCGCTGATCTGAATTTGTAAGGATTTGGCAATGATTCAAAAAAAAGGGATTTTTAGAAGGAAATTTGATGTGAAAACTGATAGCCATAGATACTTTGTGCGGTTGAATTTTAATGAAAGAGTTCAACACATGATTTTTATTATCTGTTTTATTATTTTGGCTATAACCGGATTTATGTTAAAGCTTCCCGAAGATATAATTCAAAAGTTCGGTGATGCCAAGGAAGTGGTTTTTTTCTACCGAGGGATATTACATCGCATTGCCGGCACAATTATGATTCTGGTGAGCTTGTATCATGTCTTCTACCTTCTGTTCAAACCGGCCGGCCGACGCTGGCTTGTGGATATGCTGCCCAGATTCAAAGATTTAACTGACATGATTGGCACCATGCTCTATTATCTGCGCATCAAAGACGAGCATCCCGAGTACGACAGGTTTTACTACAAGCAGAAACTGGAGTACGGTGCATTAATTGCCGGTGCTACCCTGATGTCAGCAACAGGTGTACTTCTGTGGACGGAAGAGATGTGGCCAAAATTTCTTCTGGACCTTGCCACAATTGTCCATGGAATGGAAGCAATCCTGGCCTGCCTGGCAATTATGGTGTGGCACCTGTACGAGGTCCATCTCAGACCGCGCAAGTTTCCCATCGATAACCTGTGGCTTACTGGTTTGATAGAAGAAGAGGAGATGCGGGAAGAGTTTCCCTTGCACTATAAGAAGATCATGGCGGACCCTGAACTCCAGAAACTTTACCTGGTTCCAGAACATGAAGACGGAGATGCATCCGTCAGGGCCTGAGATCCAAGGGAATTCAATTGAACAAAATGTGAGAGGTTCTAGCGCCAATGGGTTTTGGCAAGATTATTCGGATTATCAAGAGTGTTCCGGTTTTTTTGGTAAAATTCATTTATATTCTACCATTTTTATTGTTTGGTGCCTGGCTACTTAAGCTGGTCTATTTTCAACCGGAATTACCTCAGCTGGAGGCCAAGCTAGCTGACGAGTCCCCCTTGGTTGCTGGTGAGGATCGCATTTTCAAGAAAATCCTGTTGCAAAAAGACGCTGTGCCCCGGGAGCATTTTCACCTGGTTGACGAGTGGGTTACCCGTCAGGACCACATGGCACCA
>CP070692.1:4000212-4003988 GCA_020353215.1 Deltaproteobacteria bacterium | reverse complement strand
TCAATCTCAAACTTGACCGGTGTTCCCAGGCTGAAGGGTTGAAAGCGGTGTGCTTCACGCACAGCCCGGGCTGCTCCCTCCCGAACAGCCTGCCGGGCCGCCTCCGGGTGCAGGCAGCGTGCGGCATAACGCGAACGCCCCTGCTTGACGATTACGCCCTCCACATCGCCCAACAAAGCCCTGGCTTCAGCCACTCCTTTGTCGTCACTGGTCACCAGGGCGACTGGAACACTGTAGTGTCCGGCCAACAGCGCATTGAACCCGATTTCACCAATCACGACCCCGTTCACCCGGAACTCATCGGTCACCCGAGGCCACCAGGTATGGGCCAGCACCGCCTCGGGTGTATAGCTGCGGGCGTGGATGCCTACCAAAAAGACGGCGCCGAATGAGTTGTCCAGGTCGTCGAGGGTTTCCAGGGGTTTGGCATGGCCAAGCAACACTTCAGCAGCAGGGTGAAGTTTCTCCAAGATTAACTCACGGCCGGAGTGATTCTCGTTGACCACGACCGTGGTGGCTCCGCCTGCCAGTGCCCCCTCGATGGCTGCATTGACCTCGCCGGTGAGTAACTCTCGCGCCTCACGACGCAAGGATGTATCAAAATTCTCTGCCGAGACCTGACGCTCTTCGACGATGCCGCCAATGCCTTCCATGTCAACTGAAATGTAGACTTTCATTAACTGCACCTCGATTTTTTAGATGCCTTTAAGTGCGCCAGCGGTTAAGCCCTTGACCACATAGCGCTGCAAAAAGATGTAGATAATCAACACGGGGACGACGGAGATCAAGAGTCCGGATGCGACCAGGGTGGGGTCTGTAGTCCCCTTCCCACTAATGGTCAGGAAAAGTGCCCCGACCGCTATGGTAAAAAGTTCGTCTGATTTGGCCAGCATAATCGGCAGCATAAAGTCGCCCCAGGTATAGAGAAAGGAGAAAATGCCCATGGTGGCCAGAGCAGGTCCCGACAGGGGGATCATGATCCGCCAGAAGACCTGCCAGGTACTTGCCCCGTCGATCACAGCGGCTTCTTCGAGTTCGCGGGGGATGCCCTCCATGGCGCTCCGCAGGAAGAAGGTATTCCAGGGCACAGATTGGGCAGAATAGATGAGGACGAGCGCCCACAGTGAACCGTAGAGCCCCACCTTCTGAGCGAAGACAACCAATGGAAAGAGGGCGGTTGTGCCGGGAAGGAGAAAGCTAAATAATATGAATCCCCACAGCACCCCTTTAAAGCGAAAATTGAAACGGGCGAAGACAAAAGCCACCATTGAAGATAACCACAAGCTGCCGATCAGACTGGCGATGCTGACAAACGCGCTGTTGAAAAGGTAACGCTGAAAACGCATTTTGGTCCATGCATAGGGAAAGTGCCACCACTGGGGGTCGGTGGGTAAGGCCAGTGGATTGAGAAAATACTCGTCTATCTTTTTCAAACTGGACAGGACAACCCAGATAAACGGGTAAACGGCGATAGCCAGCCACAGCAGCAGGGCCACATAGACCAAGATGCGTGCGATTCGATACCTTAATAGAGACAGCTCGTAAGAACTATTCAACTGCATCGTCCTTCCCCTCTAGCCCACCACCACGTTGCGGCGACCAAATCGCCAGATTACCATCCCGATCGCTATCCCCAGAAAGGCGTGGAGGAGCGCAATCGCGCTACCATAACCGATATCGGGAGGCTTGCTAGCTCCTGGCGTAGCATAGATGTTGTTGAACACCCAGAGGGCCAGAGTGTAGGTGCTGCGTATTGGGCCGCCCTGGGTCAAAGCATAGGGGTAAATGAAGGTGGATAGGGCGCCGGGTAAGGCCAGGATCATACCCGTTACATAAACGGCCCGCATCGAAGGTAAGGTGATATGGATTAGTTCGTGCCAGGTATTGGCGCCGTCAATAGCGGCTGCATCATACAACCTTTGTGGGATTCCCTCCAACCCCGCCGCAAAGATGATGATGTAGAAACACACCCCGAACCAGAAATCGGGTACAAGCACCACCCACTGCACAATGCCGAGTGTGGACAGCCAGGGTATAGCCAGGATGTCCAGTCCAAGTGCGCCGAGGGCATAATTGATCACCCCGTTGTAGGTAAACATATGTTTCCACATCACGCCCAACACTGCCGCCGGAACGACCATAGGCAGGAAGTAAAAAAAGCGAAACACCTTGCGGCCCCGTACTTTACGGCTGAGCAGAAAAGCCAGGATAAAGGCCACGGGAAGCATGACGAAGAGCGCCATAAAGAGACTTCGCAAAACCATTAGCATGGCAGTCGAGAACGCCGGATCTTCCATTATTAACCGGTAGAAATTGTCCAGACCAATGAACTCGGGTGAGCCGTAGCCATGCCACTTGGTCAGGCTAAAGCCTATCGAGGCCAGATTTGGATAAAGCATAATGAAAGCATAAGCGCCCATACCCGGCAGTAGAAAGAGGAGGACATCTCTTTTGCTGCCATAGCCGCCTTTGGGTTGAGAACGATGCTTCTCTATCATCTAGTAGACCCTCCTTATGCGTAAACCGGTCCATCATATTAAACGGGGAGAAGGAGCACCCTTTCCTTCTCCCCGAACTGTGGAAAGACTTCGCCAAGCCAGTCTGCCCGATTCGTTATTTATGCGCCTGCTTTGAAGATGTCCAACATAACGTTCGTGGCTTCCTCGGGACTTTGACCCAGAATCAAGGCCTCGAAGCCCGGTAGGACTCCACCCCAAATATCGACCTGGGCCCACGCCCCCTCTTCGGTATAGGCCACATCCGCTGCACTCGTTGCTTCGATGAACATAGGCAGGAAGGGGCCCGCCAGTTCCGGCGTAATTAGGTCTGTCCGGACCCCCATCGGCGACTGAGCGTCCCTGATAAAGGACTTGATGACCTCTTCGTCGGTGGCCCAGAAATCCAGGAAGCGCCAGGCAGCATTCACCTTCTCCACCGGGTGATCTTGGTTGACGAAAACGGTGTTACCGATGGCCAGACCATTCCAGCCAGCTGCAGTCTTGCCCGCCGGAGTAGGGAAGGGCGCCACGCCGAACTTCTTGGCCGCTTCCTCCGGGTCCAACCCGGTGTTTCCAATCATCCATTGGCCGTCAGTGTAGAAGAGCATTTCACCATCGCGGACTCTCAAAGGTGCCTCAGCGTCGTTGAGTTCCATTTCATCCGGTGGCAGATATGGAACCAGTTGGGCAAAGGCCTCCATCGTCTCGACCCACGTTGGCGAGTCCCAGTATCCCTCGACTGAGGCTTTATTCCCTTCTGGCGTACTCTGCTGGATAAAGCCAAACAGCGGTGGCCAGTACGCATGGAAAGTAGTGAGGGTCTTGTCCTTGGCCTTTACTGCCTCGGCGGCTTGAAGCAGTTCATCCCAGGTCTTGGGGAACTCACTCATACCGATCTCGGCCAGGAGATCCTTACTGTAGACCGCGCCGAAGCCGCTGATCTCCTCAGGAAAGGCCTTCCAGTACTTGTCATTGTATTTTGCCCCCATGTAGGCAAAGTCAATGATGTCTTTATGCGCCGCGACGAAATCGTCCGTGGGCAGGACGAGGCCAGCATCAACCATGGCTGTGTTGTTGAAACCGTCAAAAGCAACATCGGGGCAATTGCCCGCGCCACATTCGGCTGCCGTTTTCGCATCAGCCTGAGACCAGTCGGGGATTTCAACGATGTCCAGCTTGATGTCAGGATTGGCCTCCTGGAAGCGGTCGTACAAAAGCTGCATCGATTCGGTATGGGCATCCTCACCGGTCCAGTGGGTAATCATCCGAATGGTGACC
>CP070692.1:3996336-4000112 GCA_020353215.1 Deltaproteobacteria bacterium | reverse complement strand
ATGTTGGAATCATCCAATCCGTCGTTGAGCATAAAGGTGAAGTTATCGGATCCCGTGTATGCGGTATCCGGTGTGTAGACGACCAGTTGGTCGCCATCAATATGATCGGATAAGGTGCCATGTAGGGGTGGTTGGACAATGGTAAAGGTATAGGGTCCCGGGCCATCCGGATCAGTGTAGGATAGTGTGATGTCAATTGCTGTGTTCTCTGTGGTCGCCACACTCTGCTCTTGTGCGGTGGGCACAGTATTTCCAGCATCCACCGTGACCGCGAAGCTCTGAGAGTCAGATCCCTCCGAATTCAGGGCTTCAACCTCGATTGGATGACTCCCTTCCTGCCCCGCCGCTGGCGTCCATTCTATTAAGCCTGTATCTGGATCAATGGTCATACCAGTTGGAGCCAGGGTTAGTGCGAAGGTTGGCGGAGGATAGCCCGTGGCCAGCACATCGTAGGTGTAAGGCTGACCAACGTGCGCTTCAGTCACGGGGACCGAAGTGATCGACGGGGCCGCCTGCGCAGGCGGCGTACACACAGGCAAGAAGCCAACGAGAGAGTCAAACCAGGCTGCAGCCATCTTAGTGTACCCCGTGGCATATGGATGAAGGGCGTCCCACATATCACCATCAGGAGCTTGCCTGTAATCAATGCCGGCTCCGCACTCTATGTCTACAATGATGATCTTGTCGCCTGCATTGATGCGCTGTTGGGCCATTGCCTCGACGTTGTCGTTGAAGGTTGTTGTCTCTGAGTCATCAGGACAAACATAGTTCTCTCGATTGATGATGCGGGCCAGTAGGACCGTGATGTCCTCGCTATACCGATCAATCTCATTCAAGATTTTATTAACATTTTTGGGGTCTTCGTCCAGCCCGTTGGTGCCGATGTGAAGCAGGACAATATCGGGTTGAGATGTCTCTAACCACCCGAAAACGTAATCGTCCATATCGTTGTCAGTCCAACCTGGGTGACCTTCATGATCTGGGTCGAAACCTTCATTAGCATAAGCCTCACCATTCGATTCACCACCAACAAAATCAACACGATAGCCTGCGTCAGAAAGGCTATCCCACAGATTCTTCCGATAGGAAACATAGTAGGCAGGATCATCAGGATCAACACCCGATTTTCTTCCCACGGTAATGGAATCACCAAGGGGCATGATCTTGACAGGTGCGGTACACGTATCACAATAACCACGGGGCAAGTAGTAGTGGTTCCTGATCTCTGCTTCAGATAGTACCCTATTGTAGACGGCCACCTCGTCCAGTGTGCCGTCGAAGTGGAAGCCGTGTTTCAGGTTTAGCCACCCTATGTTCACCGGAGCTGAGGAACCGAGAAGCGCTTTGATTTGGAGATTGTCAAAACTACGCCCAGAAAAGTTTATATCGCCCACTCCGTCAGGAAAGAACCTTACTGTATCTACATTGACCAAGTTATCAAAGGGAAGTTGAGACTGCACCACAGACCCATCAACGGTAACCTCATATGTGTGGTGGTCAAGATCAGCTATAACTGTCACATGCGCTATTCCACTGAGAGTAGTGAGCGGCGTGACCTCCCCACCATGGCGATAGCCTAAAGTTTCATGGTCCCCATTTATCCGGGTCCAAATGAGGTTAATCCCCACCCCCGCGTCCTGACTAGCATCAGTCATCATCGCGCCATCGCCCAGTTGCATAAACAGTCTGTAGCTTTTCTCAGACCCTGTCCTGGCCCAGTCAATATCAAACTCCCAGGCCAGCTTGCCATGAGTAACCTGTGCAAATGAATGGGTCACCATCGGGCGGTTGACATGATCCCAAGTAGAAATGAAACTCAGCTTGTTATTTCTAATTCCTACTTCAGCGTTACTATCTTCAGCCTCGGTCCATCCATCCCCCACCATGTTATTGTCTGGTCGGTCAAAACTATCACTGAAAAGAGTGACTTCTTCTCCACCACTGAATGGGGCTGAGAAGGTCATGGACTGTGAGTCTTCCGATTTGCCATCCACATAGAGGCGGTGCTCATTGGCGCTGCCGTCTCTGACGACCACAATGTGATGCCAGGATCCATCGGTCATGTTCGTGGAGCCGTGCAACTCACCAGAAGGTCCCCCGTCCTGATCGGTTAGGAAAAACGCGGCGGAACCGGCGCCCCAGCAACCTGTCCACCAGTGCAGGCTGTTTGAACCGTCCTTCCTGCCTACGATAACCTCGTTCCCGGAACAAGCAGTGTCTTTCTTCATCCAGTATTCGATGGAGAAACTGTCGTTCTTGCCCCAATTGAAATACATACCAGGCGCGTCAATTCCCGTTCCCGCCGACCTATCAAACTGTTGGCCGTCGTTGATCTTTCCCGGTGCCTGGGTGGGGCAGTTGCCGGAGCATTCACCATCAATGTTGTTGTATGAGTCCTCAAAGATACCTTGGCTAGCGGCGTTATCCAGCTTCCAGTAAGCGGTCATTCTCTCTGGACAATCATCTGCATGAGCCAAACCAGCATTGATGAACAAGAGAGTCAACACGAGTAGGATCGATATCCAAAGCAACGGTGTGCATGACTTATGGTGCATCATCTTTTTTGCCTTCCGAGTATGCGATTATGCGTGAGCTTCAGTTCATTATGATTCTCAGCTAACTTCCCATCTGCCAGCAGTTTTCTGCCTCTTGTGTTGTGCGCAACAAAGAGACCCGGTTGAGTGGAAAACGGAATGTGTGTGGGTTTTAGTAGTCTCAAAACCCGGCTTTGCCGGGAGTATTAGGTAAGCTATGCGCGAAGATCGATATTGCCTGATTGCTTTGTTGAACGGATAACTGGGACACAAATCCCCCTTTACCCCCTTTACGAAAGGGGGAGATTTCTGAGTGTTGCCATAGAGTTCCCCCCTACTTGACCGCCATGCCTCTAGCGACGGCGGTTGGGGGCGCGACGCTCGTGCTACCTCATGGACCAAAGCTCCACCATGGCGGAGCTTTGCCGGTGGATCATCTACTTCCACGAATCTTCTAATAACCCTTCTGGGATTTGCCAAAGCCATCATGCTCTGCCAGTCTTAGGAACACGGACAACGTAACGACAGGGAGAGCGGCGAGTCAGAGTGCATCTGAGCCACCTCTTATTCGTTGCGAGAGACCGAGATTAACGGTTACGGAAAGGCTTCTGTCAGGACAGGAAACTGCACCGAGAATGTTGCGACTATGCTGCTGTGTCAAGTAATTCACCCTATGCCTAAACAATCCGCCTGATGAGCGCCTTGGCAAATTCCAGCGGAAGCTCTTTTTGGATCAAAGAGGTTTGTATTCCCTCGCCTCACAAGATTCTCCAAATCTAGAAGGGGTCTTAGGTGCAGAGGAAAGCGTTGTATACCAAAGATAAAGCAAGTCCAAAACAAACCACCATTCGGTCTCAAAATTCTGTCTTTTATATCCTGTCGGTTTCTATAAGACGGTTCATTGGAGTGTTCTGATTTCCACCTTGTCAAAACTACGTCCAGCAAATTTGCTATCACCAATTTCGTCCGCAAAGAACCGTACCGTATCCAGATCAACCAAATTGTCAAAGGGAACTTGAGACTGCACCACAGAGCCATCAATGACAACCTCGTACGTGTACTGATCAAGATCAACCACAACTGTCACATTCGCTATTCCGCTCAGCGCAGTGAGCGCTGTAACCGTTCCACCCCACCGATAGCCGAAACTCTCATGAACCCCATCTATCCTGGTCCAAAGCAGGTTAACCCCGACCCCAACATCCTGGTCGGCATCTGTCATCAACGCGCCATCACCCAATT
>CP070692.1:3992452-3996236 GCA_020353215.1 Deltaproteobacteria bacterium | reverse complement strand
AAACACGATCTTTATTTTCACAGCGGATAATGGTCCAGAAGCTCTTGAGGCGAATGGAACCTCCATGACCGTGGAAACGGCTGTACACGGATCGGCAGGGCCTTGGCGGGGAACCCTGTTCACCAGTTTCGAAGGAGCGCTGCGGGTTCCCTTCGTCATCCGTTGGCCTGGCAAGATTAAAGAAGGACATTCGAGTGACGAGATTGTCCATGCCATGGATCTGTTTCCGACATTAGCCAAGATAGCCGGCGGTAAGGTGCCAGATGATCGAATTATCGACGGACGGAATATGGCCGATTTCTTTTTGGGTAAGACGGAAAAGTCCGGGCGTGACGGATTCATTGTTTATATGGGGAACGACATTTACGGCGTGAAGTGGAGAAATTGGAAGATCCACTTCAAGGAGCAGGATGCATGGAACACTCCCTTGCGAACCTACACGATGCCACGGGTTTATAATTTATTGAAAGACCCGCAGGAGCTGGACAACGTTCTGTTCCCGCACACCTGGGTTCTCAAGGCCGGCCTGCCGCAGTTGGAAGAGCATGTCGCGTCGCTCAAGAAGTATCCCCCGATTCCAACCGGAGCCTCGGATCCCTACGAGCCGCCAAAATGATCGCGATCGAGCGGAGTTGTGTGTCAGCTAACAACCGATTGCAGCTGACAGCGCTACGCGCTGCAGCTGAACCGGGACGTTATTCTATTCTTAAACCCCGACTTGCCTGAATAAGCTGGCAATACCAAATGGATGTTTCACTTCCTCGAAAGGGAATCAAGCGGCTATTAGTCCTCAACAGCGAACCTAATTCAAAGGGCGTGGATTGTCACCACAAGTCCGTGGTTTGCCTTTTTGTCAGATACCACAACAAGCTGTGCTCTTTGATCACCCAGGCAAGGTTTCAATAGCTGCTATCTGTTGAAAGTGTGGTAGGCCTGAAATTTTAACATCTTGAGATCTTACCTTCTCAACGAAGCCGGTTCCGGTAGCCACAAGTAAAGGGCCAGGGATAGGGTGAATAAGGAGACGAAAGGAGACGCCAATGAAGCAGACCAACCCGACATCAGTGAACCTCTTGAGAATCCTCACCATGACCGCTTGCGTTGTGGCCGCCCTGATCGTCACGCTGCCGACCGGGGTTGGGGACATCTACGCCAGCGAGTCCGGCATGCAGGAGATGGGGACCGCCGGGCAGACCGGTGCATCCGGTGACGCCTCGTCCGGGGACCAACAAGAGGGGGGCATTCTTCCGGTCCCCGACTACTCCGGAGACCTGCGTACCCGACCGGCGTTGACCGGCGACTGGGGCGGTAGACGCCAGCAGTGGGCGGACAAGGGCGCGATCTTTCGCTTCGACTGGTATCAGGCGGTGCAGGGGGTCGTCGATGGCGGGATCAACGAACGCTGGGCCTACGAGACGAACCTCGACCTGTACGTCGACCTGGACCTGGATCGCATGGGAGTCATCCCGGGCGGCTTGGTGGCCTTTCGGGCGCAGTCGCGTTTCGGAGACACAGTGAACGGAGACTCGGGTCTCCTCCTCCCCGTCAACACCTACGGTGCCTTCCCGTTGACCGACCCGCCGGACGAAAACGTGCCTTTCGCGCTCACCGAGCTGAACTACACCCAGTTCCTGTCGGAGCACGTCGGTCTGTTGGTCGGCAAGATCACGACGATGAAGAACGCGAACGAGTTCGCAGGTGGCGAGGGGCGCACCCAGTTTATGAACTTCCAGTTCATTTTCCCTGCGGTGTACGCGCAGCTCGCTCCATACAGCACGCTCGCCGCGGGCGTCGTGTGGATGCCGTCGGAACCCTTACAGTTCACCTCTATACTGATGAACACGGCCGATTCCTCTACCACAACAGGTTTCGACGACATCGGCGAAGGCACCACCTGGTGGAACAGCGTCGACGTCCAGTGGAATCTAGGCGGACGCCCGGGCGGGAGTACGCTCGGGTTCCTCTACGCATTCGACGGTAACTTCGTGCGCGTCGGCGGCATCAACTTCGACCCCATCATCGGCGGCATCGTCTTTGATCGGGAGAGCGAGGCGTGGGCCCTGCGGTTGGACGGATGGCAGTATCTGTTCACCGAGACCGAACCGGACACACGGGTCGACGCGAGGGACGGCCGCCAGGATCTCCAGGGCGTCGGGGTGTTCGCCTCGTTCGGTCTCGGCGATGAGGATACCAACCCGGTAAGCTGGGCCACGTTCGTAGGCCTGAGTGGGCGCGGTGTGATTCCCGGCCGGGACGACGACACCATGGGCGTGGGCTACTTCTACAACCGACTGCAGGCGCCGCGACCGATTCTGAATAACCTCTTGTCGACGGACACCCAGGGCATCGAGGCCTACTACAACGTAGCGGTCCTGCGATCCACGGAGCTCACGTTCGACTTTCAGTGGACGGACCCCGCGGTACCGCGGGCCGAAGACGCTCTTCTGCTCGGGTTTCGGCTCAACGTCAGCTTCTGATCCGGGTCGGATCCGCGATCGGAGCTTCAGGACGGTGCAGGACGGGGTCGGGCCGGGTTAAGTGGTCAGTACTCTGAGTAATAATGTCGAAATAGGGGTCCCCAGTTACGCGTTCTCGCGACGGCAATTCATGAAACATCCGGGCTAGGTTGCTGAAAGTCTACATACTATACATCTATACTCCATCATCCGAGATCCTCCTGCCACATACAGTAGTCATGTTACTTGAGTGTGATATGAACCTAGCTGCTATGTATGTGGAGTCCAAGACGTTTGCGAAATGTTTACATATGATTTTCATACTTTTTGATTATTGATTTCTTTGAGCATTACTTTAGTCGTTTGGTTGTTGCGCAGTCTTCTCTCAGAATATCTTCGAATTTCTGCTGGGTTCTGCAGACCTATCAAAAACTCCTTTACTTCAGCCGGGAGCTTCAATAGGTCCATGATCTGCTTGACTCTTGCCCGGGAGAGGTTTTCCACTTTGGCTATATCGTTCAGGGATTCAGCCAAACCCTCGTCTAGCATACCCTGCCACTCTATAGCCTTATGGATAATATGCTTGGTCGGGTATTGGTGAAAACGCTGGGCGCTATTCTTGGATTTTCTGTTTACCGAGTTTTTCCATTTTATGGGAATAATTGCTTGTGTGGTTCGTAAAACGTCCCGTTCGAGGAGCCATTTCGACGCGAAAAGGGTACCCATCGAGTTATCGATGAGTACCCTTTTCTTGCTCAAGGCTTACAGCCAGATCGTTTAGTTACTGCGTCGAAATGGCCCTGAGCTGACCCGAGCAAGTCTTGAGTCAGTCGAAAGGCCTAGCGAAGGTCTTGTCGAAGGGCCAATCTTCCTGTAGCGTAAAGTCATGCCTGCTTGGGTCTATGTCCTTCGACTCCGTTCCGGTATCCTCTACCCGGGAGCAACAAAGAATTTGGAAGAACGGTACAAAGACCATATATAGGTGAAGAATGTGTAATATTTGATGGAAACGGTCCACTTGTAGGAGAACAGCTCAACTTTAAAATTGAACTCGTTGAGATATTATAGTCATTCAGACTTAAAATATTAATCACAGATTTATCTCGTGCTTATTAATTTTGTCAGCTCAAAATAGAGTATTTTAGCCAAGTTAATGAAGAGAAGTTGGTAATATTTGCTGCCATTTTCTTTACATGTTTATCTCCAGGAGAGAATAATCATAAATGACTTGACTTCCATCCAAGAACTAGGTTATCATCCGGATCAATCAATAAAGGGCCGTCTTTATTGGCGGCCCGGTTTCGTTCTAGGGGAAGATCCATTTGTCA
>CP070692.1:3988539-3992352 GCA_020353215.1 Deltaproteobacteria bacterium | reverse complement strand
GTGATGCTGTTCAACAAACACCGCCGCCTGCGGCGAGCCATATTGAAGCTGGCAGAAGAGGCGGCGTAGATAGGCTGACAGCCCGCGGCCGCGCTGCGGGATACACGGGCAGTAGGAGAGGGCCTATGAAGAATGCGATTCTCAAGCTACTCGTCTTCCTCAGTCTGGTTAGCTTGACACACGCACAAGAGGAATCTGAGCTTGACAGGTTAATGACCCGAAGAACACTGCGATGCGAGGACGTTTTGTACAATTCCTCGTTCTTAGTCCAAAAATACTTTGAAGACGGAAAATATGACTCTGTAAAGATCATTCTTGATTACTGGGAACAGAAATGCGGTCTGAATGAACCATTGCTAAGAATGAGAATACTAAGCTCCATTTACGAGGACAGATTCTCAGAAGACCTTTATGAGGAAAGTGTTGTCTTTTTCCTTTTGAGGTACGAAGGCAGTGCTAGTGCAAAATCAAAACGCGTGCCAAACCCGTATCTCTCGTATCTCTATTTCTGGGGCTATAATAATTATGGTCTAATTCATCCTACGTTCAATGAATTCACACGAAAGCTAGCTCGCATAAACCTAAAGAAGGTTCAAGAAGGGGATGTTCGGTATTTGCTGTGCAAATTCTATGACCATGAGTTTGATTTTGTTTTTGACGAGCTTAAGTCAGATCGATATAACCATACCCGTTTAAAAAGGTATTATGAAAATGAAGTTGAGAAGACCCTTTCAGAAGCAGACGGTCACTTAGGTTTTATTGGTGGGGCTTGGTTTCCTCAAGGGAACACTGAGACATTAGGAGTTCATCCCACCGTAGGATTCTCACTTGGTTTCAAGAAGAATAGAATCCTGTATGATTTCACACTGATATTCCGTTTTTTGGATTCCTCAAATAGATATACTGTCGAACATAAAGGTAGTATCATTGAAACAAAAAAATTCCTCGGCGGTTACATCGGTTTAGACTTAGGCTATGAAACCTACCGTGACAGAAGAAATGAGATTGATTTCGTGATTGGCGCAGGCCTGGATGGTTTCACGGCCTACAGCAACAGGCACGATAAAGAAGACACGAAAGACATAAATTCGTTCAACTTCAACGTCGGTCTTGGGTATCGTTATTACTTTTCTGATTTCACTACCAAATACATCGGTTTTCAGGTGAGGATGAATTTCGTGGATTATCACAATCCAGGTGGGACAAACCTTTCTGGAAACACGGTGTCCTTAAGGATTACTTTGTCATGGTCAGGGAATGAATTCAAATACAGCAGGTTAAGGGGACTAAGATACGATTTCTAAATATAGCTTTCCATTTGGTGTTTCTCGCCAACGGGAGATGAAGAGTACCCACGCTCGGCGGAGGGATGAAAAAAAGCCAACCCTCACGGGTTGACTTTTCAAAGAGTGTGCGCCTTGAGGGAATCGAACCCCCGACCCACTGATTAAGAGTCAGTTGCTCTACCTAGCTGAGCTAAAGGCGCGCGATTTGATTATATGAGTTATTACGTCCTGTGTCAAGAAATTCTTTAAAAGAGAACTCCTTTGAAGATATCGCAAGTATACAGCAGGTGTTGAGCCCTACGGTCTTAAAGGCCTTTGAGGTCGAGAGAAATAGTCGTTTATCATCTTGACTGCTAGCCCGCTTAGGCCCAGAATGCCCACCAGGTTGGGGAAGGCCATAAAGGCGTTCATCACATCCGTCAAATGCCAGACGAAGTCAATCTTCACCATTGCCCCGATGGGTATGCAGAGAACGAATAGCCAACGGTAGGGCATGATTGCCTTTCTGCCCAGAATGTACTCGGAACATCTGTCGCCGTAATAGGACCAGCTTATCATGGTGGAAAAGGCAAAGAAGACCAAACCAAAGGTAACGATCCATTTTCCGACATAGGGAATCCCGAGTTCAAAGGCGTGAGCACTCAGGGGTGATGAGGTGAGCCCGCTCTCCCAGGCTCGGGTGCTTATGATCACCAGCGCGGTCATGGTGCAGATTATCAGGGTATCGATGAACGGTCCCACCATGGCCACCAGTCCCTCCCGCACAGGCTCTTTGGTTCTGGCCGCCGAGTGAGCGATGGAGGCCGAACCCAAACCCGCCTCGTTGGAAAAAAGACCGCGGGCAACACCATGCCTGATGGTGAGAGATACAGTAGCCCCCAGGAAACCCCCCGCAGCGGAAGTGGGAGTGAATGCGTGTTTGAAGATCAGCCCGAAAGCAGCGGGGATCTTGTCCAGGTGGAGGAGAAGGATGGTTATGCACGCTCCCACGTAGACCACACACATGAAAGGCACAATCCGGGAGGCCACCTTTCCGATTCGTTTTATGCCCCCGATGATCACCAGTCCCACCAGAACTGCGATCACCAACCCGGTGGCCAGGCTGGGAATTCCCAGATGCTCCTCCAACGGTTTGGCAACCGAGTTTGCCTGAACCATATCCCCGATCCCGAACGAGGCCAGGGCCGCGAAGAAGGCGAAGAGCCATCCCAGCCATTTCAGCTTCATTCCCTTCTCCAGATAATACATGGGTCCACCGGAGGCGGTGCCGTCCGGATGAATCACCCGGAAGTGCAGGCCCAGCGAAGCGGAGGCGAATTTGTTGACCATCCCGAAGGCGCCGGTGACCCACATCCAAAATATGGCCCCTGGTCCTCCGGCAGCGATGGCGGTGGCCACGCCGGCTATGTTGCCCGTGCCGACGGTGGCGGAAAGGGCCGCGGAGAGCGCCTGAAAGTGAGATATCTCGCCCTCGTCGTTGGGATCTTCATATCTGCCGCTGATCAAACCCAGGGCATGTTTGAATTTCCTGACCTGAAGGAGCCTGTATCTTATGGTGAGAAAGAGGCCTACGCCCAGAAGAAAAGGGATCAGAGGGGACCAGGAGCCCCAAAGGAAGCCTGCGGCTTTGTCCAGAAGAGCGGTTAGTTCATCCATGGCACTTGGGGGGAGTAAAACGAAAAAAGAGGGAGTTGTCAAGGAGAAAAAGGCGAGCCTTCTCGCACTTCACGCCAGGCCATAATGCAACGTCCCGAGAGGGCCACGATGTCCCCTCGGGACGAGAGAACTACAAAATCTCTGCAATGGCTGCTACTTACGCCAGTGCCCCTTCACCCACTTGTGGCCGCGCGGTGTTTTCTTCCAGTGTCCGGCGACCCATTGGCCCTTAGGCTTCTTTACCCAGTGGCCGGGAACCCATATGTACTGCCCATGCGACCACTTCCAGTGACCATCCACCCACGCTGCCTTGGGACCCGGGCGGGGAGGCTTGACTTCTTTCTTGGGCGGCGGGGGCGGCCCTGGAACATAGACCACGCCGGCACAGCTGATCAGGAAGGCGCACAGGACGGTAAGGCTCAAAAAGACAACCAGGTACCTACTCACCGTCGTCCTCCTTGCTTGGCTTTAAGGTTTCTTCGGTTCCTTATTGATTATCTTCGACATCCAGCAGTTCATTCTTGATATGGCCCGCCGGAAACCTTGCTTTATCACGGCACAGTGAGGTGGAGTTCAATAATGACGCCAAGCACCTATTGCCTTCGTCCTGCAAATCCGAATGTAAGAAGGGCGCCGCGAGTGGCGCCCTTGTAGTCTTCTGTCTTGTGGTAGCCCCCGGAAAGGACTCCGAAGGAATTACTCCAGCAGGAGCTTCTCGAACTGGTTCACCAAGTCTGCGAAAAGTTCCACCGTTGCATTCACCGGCTCGGGCGAACTCATATCCACCCCTGCGTTCTTGAGCAGCTGGATGGGATAATCGGTTTCACCCGCCTCCAGGAGCCCGATGTAGCGCTTCAAGGCGTCCTTGTCG
>CP070692.1:3984604-3988439 GCA_020353215.1 Deltaproteobacteria bacterium | reverse complement strand
TGATGACGTCCGTTAGCCCAAATGACCTGATGACAGCCTTGTCAGGTACGGTTCAGGTCCAATCCTCCGGTACCGGGGGACGATTGCCGTGTGGCACGGCCATCCTCTTGGCGCCCGCTTCGCTCAGTTCCAACCTCTCTAGCGCGGGTTATCGGTTACACGATCTTGCGACACCAATATCGAAAATTACCCAAGCTAGTGTCTTACCTGAAAAACCAAAAGATGCTTGGAGAGATTATTCGCAAGAGGGGGGGCAAGACGAAGATCGGAAGGAATTGCTGCAAAAGAAGCGGGCAGTTTCAAAACCCAGAGATTAATGAGGTCTTTTGTAATAAACTGCGACTTGGTCCTTACCGCCTCTTTTTGCCACGTACAACGCCTTGTCTGCATCCACTAGCAATTCGTGCATGCTATTGGATATTTCCTTATAATGAGATACACCTACACTCACTGTGACGCCACAAGAATTCCTGACATTTTGCCGCAAACGTTCACCGATAGCATGTGCATCGCTCACCGTGGTGTCCGGAATAATCAGAATGAATTCTTCTCCCCCATACCTGTATATATGTATCTTATCGTAGTCTCGCAGACTCTTCTCGATAACTTGTGCAACTTTTCTTAAAATTTTGTCTCCCTCAGTGTGACCGAATTCATCATTAAATTTCTTAAAATCGTCGATATCTATAATCAGTAGTCCCGAACCACGACTCATTCTTTCGGCCATCGAGACTAGTAATTGAATATCATGGTTGAACTTTCTTCTGTTGTATACCCCGGTCAAGGGATCTCTTTCAATGAGAGTAGAGATAAACCCGCGTTCTTTTGGTGTAAGTTTACTGAGTACTTTCTCTAAATGCATTGTATTAGTTATTGTCCTTATCACTCAACTAAAATAACTTCAGTTGATCCCCATCCAACACTTCTTTAAATATGGCCAGGAGTTTTTCCTTTGCAAGGGGGGAAGGTTTATTCTTCCCCATCTCCCACCTCTGGACGGTATTGAGAGACAGACCAAGGTTCCTCGCCAGCTGCTCCTGGGTCCACCCTTTGACTTTTCTAAGATATCTTATTTTCTCGTGTAGAGATTCCATTGAAAGAGTATTGTATTCCTGTGCGCCGGGAATAAAGCCCTGAGAGCCAAAGGGCCGGTTGCCCAGTCCTTCCCCGCAGTAACTGGCAAAAGAAGACAGATAGCGATTTCTTGCCCCAGTCATCATCTAGTCGAGGTGCCCCCCTACCATACCCTACCCAGGCCCAATCTCTCATCAGGTCGCCTTTTTCATCAGATAACAGGTTGAATATGAAATGTCAACAGAAAATTCTACTGAAAGTGGAGCATTATGATTCTACCACCCGTGGCAGGATTACTATCCCAATATCAGAAAAAGAGGTGCCTGGCACCTACCGCTCAGCCTAATTAACCGTCAGCTACTCATTATTATAAGGTTGAGCGTTCTTCCTCACGTTTTCAACTCAGGTAAGTCCACGTACTCGGCCAATGCCTCAGGATTGGCCAGGGCGTCTTTATTCTCCACTTCCCGCCCGTGAATGACATTCCGCACTGCCAGTTCCACCTTCTTGCCGCTAATGGTATAAGGGATATCAGCCACTGCAACGATCTTGGCAGGGACGTGTCTGGGTGTGCAGTTCTTCCGGACGGTGGCTTGGATTTCCGCTACCAGTTCGTGGGTCAGCGGAGTTCCCTCCCTCAGTTTCACAAAGAGAATAATTCGAACATCGTCGTTCCAGTCTTGCCCAACTACGAGACTATCCATAATCTCGGCGATGCTTTCCACCTGGCGATATAATTCTGCGGTGCCGATGCGGACCCCGCCCGGATTGAGGGTGGCATCCGAGCGGCCGTAAATGATGACGCCACCATGTTCGGTAATCTCGATGTAGTCTCCATGCCGCCAGACTCCAGAATACGTGTCGAAATAGGCTTTCAGGTACTTACTATTATTTGGATCATTCCAGAAGTAGATTGGCATGCTTGGAGCAGACAACGTGCAAACCAACTCTCCTTTCTCCCCTACGACAGATCTGCCCTGGGCATCGTACGCTTCCACCTTCATGCCTAGTCCGCGGCACTGAAGCTCGGACGCATAGACGGGTCCCATGGGGTTTCCAAGCGCAAAGCAGGAGATAATGTCGGTTCCTCCTGAAATAGAGGAGAGGCAAAGGTCGTCTTTGATGTAACGGTAGACGAACTCAAAGCTTTCAGAGGAAAGCGGGGAACCGGTTGAGAGGATTGACTTGAGGTCGGCCAGACTAAAGGACTCTCTGGGTCGTACATCTGCCTTTTCCAGTGCACCAAGATACCTGGCACTGGTTCCAAATATGGTTATTTTCTCGTCCTGCGCCATCTGCCACATGGCAGCGGGATTCGGATGGAAGGGGGAACCGTCATACAGAAGCACTCGAGCACCAAGGGCGAGAGCGCTGACGAGCCAGTTCCACATCATCCAACCGCAAGTAGTGAAATAGAAAATGGTGTCTTCTCGCTTCACATCTGTGTGTAGCTTCAATTCTTTGATGTGTTGCAGCAGAGTCCCCCCTACTCCGTGCACAATACATTTGGGCACCCCGGTGGTTCCGGATGAATACATGATATAAAGGGGATGGTCGGCGGGTAGTTGTTCAAAGGGCAGGTCTGCGGCTTCTTCAACGAGAAAGTCCTCAAAGGGTACTGCGTTGCAGATGCTTTCAAGGGCAGGACTTTCATTCAGAGAAGGAACCACAATCACTTTCTCAATACTGGGAAGCTGTTTGGAAATCTCGGAAACCCGTTCTAAAGAGTCAAACGTTTTGCCACTGTAGATGTAGCCGTCAGCAGTAAACAGAACCCGAGGCTGAATCTGGCCGAATCGATCCAAGACGCCTGTAATGCCGAAATCAGGTGAACACGAGGACCAGATGGCACCAATGCTGGTAGAGGCGAGCATGGCAATGACAGTTTCGATCATGTTTGGCATGAATCCGGCTACGCGATCTCCCGCAGTCAAGCCCATCTGTCGCAGCGCACTGGCCAACCGGGCCACCTGCCGGAACAACTCGGCATAGCTGATGCTCACTGTGGGGCGGTTTTCGCCTCTGAAGCTCAGAGCGATGCGGTCGTCCCGATACCGGAGGAGGTTTTCCGCAAAGTTGAGTCGAGCCCCTTGAAACCAACTGGCCCCAGGCAATCTATTGACATCATCTACCACCTGATCATACACGCGGCTACAGTTAACCCCCGCGTAGTCCCAGAACGTCGCCCAGAAAGCAGGACTTTCCTCAATGGACCACCTGTACAGATCGAAGTAGTCGGCGAAGTCTTGGCCGTGTAGACCGTTAACGTATTGCATGAACCCATACATATTGGTTTCTTTCAAGCGCTGTTTTGATGGTTGCCAGAGGAGTTTGCCCATGATTGTTCTACCTCTTTTCTGGGGTTCGCTACGTTGGCGCCAAGGTTCAGTTTCTCCGGCGGCTTAGCTTTCGCCTGTCCTCCGATTTTACAAATCTCGGCTAATTCAAAACCAACCAGATACTACTACATTTAGGGATCCCCGGTCATCAATTTTGGTGCTTCGTTTGTCCCCGCCAAAAAACGAGTTGTGCAGGGCTTCTCGGATCACCTATAAAGGAATTGGCGAGGCCGGAAAATTATCAACTCTTTCTTGGTGTATTATGTCAGCTAGCCGTTGTCCGTACCCAGAGTTAGTCCAGCCCGGATATTTCATGAATCACTTGCTGCGACCACGGATATGGCCGTCCTTCCTGGCGTCCTCGGGTGTCGGCCCCTGCGACGTACCGTTCAGGTACGCCTCGAGACCAATCCCGCGGTACC
>CP070692.1:3980649-3984504 GCA_020353215.1 Deltaproteobacteria bacterium | reverse complement strand
TTCTTCATAGTCCTTATCCTCCGTCTCTTCGATTTCTGCCGGTGGTCTCGATGATTCCGGCAACTGGCTCGTCATAGAGAAACCGAACACCTCTTGCCCGGCTGCCTGGCCATCCTGCAGGGCAAGTAACAGACACCCAGTCGGTGGCGCATAAATCCCTGGCAAGGTCGCCAATCCTTGCTCTAGACCAGGGTTTCATGGGTTTTTAGGGTATGCCTGAAACCGAGCAGTCCTGTGTCTGTGCGGCTGTCCCCCGAGTGGGGGAACAGGCCCATTTGTTGCCCGGAATTGGCCCAGGTGTGGGGCATGATCGCAAACTCAGCCCCGTTTTTTCAGGCAAAGTGGGGACTTATACCCACCACGATCAAGTGCAAACCTAGCCGAGGCCACAATTACCCCAAGAACTTCCGGGAGGCAGGTCTCGCTGAATTATGAAACCTGTTCATTCCTGACATCTCCAAGATTTCCCGCTATCCCATAAGATATTGAACTGTGTCTTAAAAAAGACATACCAATAATCATCTTCCGGACGTACTATGAGTTTCGGTTGACTTCCTTCCGGCATTTTGAATGGATAATACTGAATGTAAAGAACTCCATTCGGCTTTTCAGGATTGAAAGCAAATCCGCCTAGTGGTATTGGATGGTCCAAGACTCGAATTTCAAGATGGTCAGGAGATACTCTTTGAAGACTACATAACCTATCTAGTGTCAGACATATTAGTGATTTTACTTGGTCAGGTTTTACTGGGTCGTAACTATGTTTAGCAATTAGTGGAGTTGTTGCTCCTTCAGGATCACGCAAAAGTATTTTGAGTGAATGCCCCCTCACAAGCTTGGACTCAAGAAGGGCATAGTTTTCTCTAAAGAATTGACCGAAGGTCACACCAAAAAGCCAAACTTCAGATGCTTCATTCAACCTAACTTCTGTGTCATCTGGAAAATTCTTTAGGAGAATATCATCAGTTTCTGAATGCTGAGAAACATGGTCATGAAGTTTGTCGAGTCTGTACCTATTTCCTAAGATTCCAATTGCTAATAGGGCTAACACGGCCAGTGTGAGTGGCGCTATCAAGGATGCAGAGATAATGCCAGTGATGTTAAGGATTGAGAGAAGTACGGCGACCAAAATTGAAACGTATACATCAATGCTTTCACCTTGCTTTATATCTTCCCAAGCATGTTGCAGAAATTCTTTCATCTCACATTCCAGACTGTTGATAGTATCGAGTGAAACATCGTCTTATGAGAAATGTCATTTCCACTGGTGAAATCTGATGGCATTAGGCCAAGCGCCAAGGCAGTAGGACAGCCAGCTACCCAACAGCCCCCGCACAGATTCCTTCGACAAGCTCAGGACAGGCTCCGGCGTGCGGGTTTCCCGCACCGGGCTCTTCAGGAATACTCGCTGCCGCAATCGAGCCTAAGCCATCGAAGCCGCCCTTCTCGTCTTTGGCCATCCTACGCTCCGTGGTCGTTCTATCCTGAAGAACTCTATCAGCCCTCGGAAGCCTCTCCAGTTGTAGCTACACCGCTGACGGCGGCGGTGGAGCCACCTGAAGGGTGTAGCCAGTCTACGCTTCAACTGGCTCTTCGGTCCTGTCCCCACCTCCTGAACAACCTTCCTGGCAGTTGCAGCACTTGGTGCGGGTGGGTGGTCTGCCCTTACCCAGAGAGGGCTTTCACCGCCTCCAGAAGCAACAAGCTTCGCTCGGCGCACCAACGGCAGTAATTTCATGCCTCACTGTGCAAGATAACTCCAATGACGACGCCACCTTTCGAATTCGAGCGCGATTAGCCGGATCGGGTGCAAGCCGGGGTTATGCCGCCTTTGATCCTGATGAAAGCATTGCCCGCTGGTGCGGATAGCGCTGTAGCCCCCCGCGCACGCCTGATGCGCAGACACCTTACCTTTAGCCAACCGACACCGCTAGAAAGCCGCGCACATGCCGCTGTCGGGAGACTCGTGTTGTGCGCCGTATGACGTAGGCAGATTCAGATACTGCCGCACTTGAGGTAGTCGTCTATTCTGTCATAGGCAGCAGGCTTCAGGGTGTTGTTGATATCGAGTAACCCCTCTAGGGCTCCCTCACTCAGCAGTCTCTCGATGGCCATGCCGGTAACCAGTTTGCTGTGATCCCACCGCCGGAGCGCCAGCCCATAGATCGCAACCAGGCTTTCGATCACGGTCTTGACTACTGTGGAGCCACCCCCCGCTTTTGCTTCGATCTCCACCTCGTGGAGATGGATTCCCTGATCACCGAAGTGATAGACCACCGAATCGATCGCCAGCTCGGCGAGTACTGGACCAATCTCTGCATCCGCACGCACAATGTCCCTGGCTCTTCTGTGGCTCTCGCGGTCTTGAACGAGTCCCAGTCCTAAACTCGACATGACATCCAGGGGATGAGTATAATCCAAATCCTGGCGCAGCTGCAGTGTTTTGATCCCTCTGTCCCTGAGTTGTTTGACAATCTTGGTCAGGGCATCTTCAGACCACAGCACTTCGATTTCCAGCCGTTCCACGCCCCCCCAATCAGTCAGTTGAGAGTGCCCCTTTAAAGTGAGCCAGCGCGTTGCGTCAATCTCTCTTACACGCAGAGCTAGCTTTTGGGTTTGCAGCGTCCGATCAGGCGTGTCGAAATAAAGGTCATGAATCGTTTGGGAGTCCTGGGGCAGCAGCTGGTAATCTGCAATCGAGGTCAGAGCAGCGATTTGTCTTGCATCGGCCCGTGGATTCTCTGACCAGATGATCAGGGCCGCCTCAATCTCCCGGGAATTCGATCTCACCCTTCTTTGGCCTTCCTATGTCGTAGCGATACTTCACGTATATGAATTGAACAATCCAGGCTGCGATGAAACCAACCAAAGCAAGTAGCCCGATCATCCACCCTGGGTACGAACGCGTGAACAGTGCACAAAGTGCCGCCACAATGAGACTGTTCACGAGCGCGATTGTCTCTACGAGACCACCAGTTCCTAAAGAGAAGATCTGATTCCATTCCTTTTTGCGTTGTGGTCGATCATCCCACGGTTTATAATATAGGTGTCGCAGGATCTCCTGGTCTCTGTCTGTGAAATACCTTCGAATCCTAGCGTTAGCTCGCAGGTACTCATGGCTAACCAGGTTCCGTCGGATAATCCGCACCAGCGTAACAACGCCAAACAGAAGCACTGCTCCCAGTCCATAGAAGAATATCGGATCGACCTCGCCACCTGACACCAAGAACCCTCTTTCCCTAACGGCTAGTGCGGCTATCACGGCAGTTGTGAGTGTGACAAAGAAATTCAACCGGCTCTCACCGAGTTCTTCATTGTGCCAGAACGCGTCCCTATGACTCTGGTATTCGGCGAGCAGAAAATCCACCGAATGGCGCTGTTGCGGATTTGCCTGTCGATCATCCATGTAGCTTCCTCTTTGCCGAGTATTGTGGTGCACAACAGTCGCTTCACACAACTGGCGACATAACTACAGGTTTGTGTTCATCATGACCATAATCGTACATATACGCGGATTCTGCCCGATCACATCTATCTCTTCAAACCAGTCCAATTGCCCGTCGTCTTTCGTCCCTATCCCCTCATCCGCTCCAGGAGCGCCATCAACCGCTCGTTGCCCCCGGCCGGAGGCTGCCAATCTACGTGTATTACCGGGGCATCCTGGGCCATCAGGCTCTCGGTGAACGACTCCAGGCCCACGTTGATGGCGGCCAGGGGTTGGTGTAGGACGGACAGGTCTACGGGTGTTGGAGGCTGGAGGTTGGAAGTTGGAGGTTGGAGGTTGGAGGTTGGATTCAGGGACTGGAGTAGGCGGCCGACGTAGCGGACGGCGGCCTCGTTGCTGGTTTCCACGTG
>CP070692.1:3976682-3980549 GCA_020353215.1 Deltaproteobacteria bacterium | reverse complement strand
TGTATCTTTGACTCACCATATTCACACATGAAAACTGAACCTCCGCCCGGTGTTGTATCGCAGTTGTAGTCGAACTTCTTCCCATGGATGTTCAGATTGAAATGCGGTCCGCTGGGGAATCCGTTGCTTTTTTCGATGACATCTTGTAGTTTGCCAGCCATGGCTGTTGAAATCCCAAAGACCAGTGTGGCCACCAGTAGCGCAGATACGGTACCTATTGCAATTCGTTTCATCTCTTTTCTTCCTTTGTTAGTTTATTTGTTTATCCTAAGTAATTACTACTTTTCCAACCGACTCTTTCGGAGCCACTATGCGCAACGATTAAGGCCTGAGGAAAGGTTACATAGTCCTTAACTGCTTAGCTTTTTATACTTCTGGGGTTTACGACAATCATTACTCATTTTTCATATTTGACGAACCAGTCTGTGTGCCAAGCAATAGACGTGCCACTGGAACGGAGTGATCCAGTTAAGAAGATTTTGTTTGCTTAAGTATCAGTCAGTTAGAATAGGCCACTAAGTGACGAGCCATAACCGAATATTAGTCAGAAGCGGGACAAGGACCCGATACTTGGGAATTTCATGTTACAGAAATGTAAGAGGGAGGTAATTCAAATTTAGACATTCAGTGGTGAGTGTGGAAGCCAGCAAACGTGACGACACAGAGATGGGGCTTGTTTTCGGCACAGAAAAGGGCATTTTTGAGTAGCAATATCTCGGTCTTATATTAAGCTTGTTGTTTACTTGCAAGGCTCACATTGGTTGCCCGTCACTTAAAGACGAGTGGTGGCATGTTATTTGCTCTGGGATCTAAGCGGAGTGACAATACGTAAGACCTGCAAATTCTGTCTTCAACCAAGGACAAGGAGGGACTCTAACCTATGTTAATGGATCTCATATCGGTGTTTAAAGAATATCTTGTTGGAGCCAATAACCTGCTTTCAAATATTGACTGGTGGTCACTCCTCCAGAATCCGTGGGTTATTGTCTTAATGATTATAATCAGTGGTCTCATTTTCTTGGTACGTGGCATTGACAGGGTGCTGGTTACATTTCTCTCTATCCCTGCCTTGCTAGTGCTAGTCCAGAAGACGGCTCAAAACATTGCTTTTCCGGATTGTTATATTGACAAACTACCCGTCTTCGTTGTCAGCACCTTGGCAATTGCAGCAATAAACGTATACTTTCACTTGGTGCGAAATTAGACGAACATGAGTAACACATGTTATTATCCTGAAAGGGTCATTCTTGTGATCGTCTCACGTTTGAATATCGCTCTAATTCCCCAAAGAGCTATCCACCTCGACCCCCAATTTGCGTGAACTCGGACCTTACGCCACCAATGTGATCTTTTGTATCCCTTTTTGAGTGGGGTAAATGAGGTTTTGGGGACGTCATTGACTAGCTTGACTCATGTTTCATTCTTCTTACCGGAGAATAAACGGGACGTTCGTGCAGAACGTGCATAATTGTTTATGAACGGCTGCCTTTCATAGGCCAGTTTTTCGGCAGTTGCGCCTTGCGCTTGGCATCGCCATATTTCCCAAATCTACCGCCCATGGACAGTTCCGATCTTCGCATCAGAGTTATTCAACATAGTCAACAACGTCCCCAAAGTTCTCACAGATAGACTT
Organism: Deltaproteobacteria bacterium; assembly: GCA_020353215.1. GTDB lineage: Bacteria > Desulfobacterota > Syntrophobacteria > BM002 > BM002. The sequence goes on along the minus strand of CP070692.1, from coordinate 3,978,916 downwards.
CAGGAGCCACGGAATGGCCGAGGAGTGGAATGGCCATTGGAAATATTCCGATTTTAAATGGAAACTGATCAGGGGAAACCGCCCCTACCTGATAAATAGAGAACCCCATTCTACCCATCTGCGCTTGATGAGAGAAACCGGTTTTAAATTGAACTGCAACTTGAAAGTATACAAACCGTCCAACATCCGCAGGAAGGGTCTCGCTCGCCGATTCAGAAACCTCTCAGACGACGATCTCACTACCAGCGGCGCATTCATTCAGGCAACCAAGTAAAATGATCGGCGTATGCCTGTCGCCTGCCGACTATTCTCTCGGAGCAGTCGGCGTTTCCGGCGGAGTCGAATTCCGAACCCGCAATCGCACCCGATCGGCCTTGGCCTTGATCTTGCTTGCCTCCGGTGGCTCCTTTTGCAGGACCGTTTCGTACTCCACCAATGCCTCCTCGAGCCGACCCAGGCTGCTTAAATAATCGGCATACTCGACCTGGATACTCCATGCCCAGGGATTCTTCGCTTCCGCCGCCGCCACCGCGTTCTTGAAGCGACCTATGGCCTCGTCCACCAGCCCAAGTCTTCCGGCCTTGCGGGCACTGGACCGCCAGGTGTGGGCGAAGTCCGGTCTGATGCGGGTGCACTCCCGATAGAGTTCGAGAGCCCGTTGGTCGTTCCCCTCACGCGAGTAGTGGTTTCCCAGGTTCATGTTGGCCAGGAAACAATCGGAGCTGACGGTCAGGGTGTGGGTCCACAGCGCGGCGTTGTCATGCCAGGTGCGATTTTGCTGGACCGTCCGCCAACCGCAGGCCGCGAGGCCCAGCACGGACAAGACGCCTACGACGACGACCCTGCTCTGTTTCAACGATGTCGAGGTGGCCGCTCTACCATCACCCGGCGATGGGTCTTTTTCTCTACACCACCGCTCCAGGAGCAACCCGATCATCAGGAGTATTCCGGGGGAGCCGTAATACATGTAGTGATCCGACACGAAGGCGAACTGCGTCCAGATGAAATGCTTCAGTCCCAAGACCGGCGCCACCGTCAGGAGGTACAAGGCCAGACCCCACAACCAGTGATCGCCGAGCCACTCCCGGTATCGCCGAATGAGGATCGCCGCCGCGACGAAGATGGCCAGCGAGATCCAGTATCTCGGCTCCAGCAGCGATTCGGCCCATCGCGGGTAGATGATCGCCTGCTTGACCGGCAGCAGCATCTTGCCGACGTAATGAACCAACGAGGAGACGGCAATGAACGGCCGGAGCCAGACATCGATGGGCTCCCAACTCTTGGCGATGTGAGCCTCGCGGGCGGAGGTGATGCCGGCCATGATGAGACCGAGAAGAAAAAATGGGGCGCAGCGGAAAACCGAGGCCCAACTCCACCGGCGATCAAGCACACGATCGGTGACAATCAATACCGGCGCCAGCACAAGCGATGCAGCTTTGGAGCACAGAGCGAGGGTAAAACCTAAGATCGTGGCGCCATAGAACCATCGGACCTTACCCCGGGCATTGGCCGGAACGGCGGCGCTTCTCCGGCGGTAAAAGCAGTACAACAAAAGAGTCAGCCACAGGAACAACCCGGAGACCAAACTCTTTCTTTCCGCCATCCACGCCACCGAGGCGACGTTCACCGGATGGAGGGCGAAGAAGGCGGCCGTAAAAACCGATGCCATGTAGCGGACGCCGAGAAAATAGAGAGCAAACAATACCAAACCGGCGTTGATGGCGTGCAGACTCATCTGCGTCCAGTGATACAGCGGGTGGGCCCGCTTGCTGACGGTGCGGGCCGGGTCGGCGTCCGGCGGCTCGAGACCGACCAAGGAGTATTCGATCCAAAAAGTGGTGAAAGTCATCGGGTAATAGTGCAATCGCGGTTTGTCGTTCGTGACGTCTCCCCAGATCGCCTGCAATCCGCCGTTACCGGTAACCAGCGTGTTCTCATAGATGTATTTACGATCGTCGAATGTCAGAAATTCATTGCCCAGAGTGTTCCAGTATACTCCGATAGTGGCCGCCGCGATCAGAATGGCGGCCACCCATCTCCACCTCAGGGGAGTGGGATCGAGTGGCGGCATCGATGTCGTTCCCGCCGCGGGGTACATTTTTCGCCGGGGCCCGGCATGATTCCCAACTTTCTGCTGTGCCGTTTTCGATCGACGTCCCACTTTATTGAATAAGAACTCCCTTTTTGATGGGCTGAATAAGAAGTCGCTTTTTGATGGGGCGAGTATAGGAGAA
>CP070692.1:3972711-3976582 GCA_020353215.1 Deltaproteobacteria bacterium | reverse complement strand
GACATCGTTGTTCACAAGGAGGTCCCACAGAGTGCCAAAGATAATATTGATCTGTGGTCCGGCTGAATCGCGGGAGCTCTGCAGGATGCAGAGTGGAGCTGGGTTTTAGATCGCGCCGGCTTTGATGGAATCAGATGGGGCAAGCAGGTAGATGTCTTTTCTGGCTCCAAACACGAGTCGTCTGCCGGAAAATTCAATACTTTCGGCGTGACCTTCGCAGGTGTCAAAAAATAAAGAGGGCCGAGCGCATAACGGGTTCCCGAGTGTTCAACTGAGTGAAATATACATTCAGAGCAGTCAGACCATAGATTCAGATATTTCCCTAGCCTCTTTGGAGTGCTTGGATCAAAGATCATTCATCAATCGAGAAAAACGAAGTTAGGTTTAACTAACTTGCGGTCGAAGTTTGCTTCTTTCAACAATAAGTCCTCGTAAGGTGGAACCTTTTCTTCTAGTCGTGATATAAAGACCTGGCAGCAATGAAAAATCAAACTGAAAGCGCTAAAGCCTATCTTGGGAAACTATGGGAGTTCTGTAACCATGCGACTGTTGCTGGTAGAAGACGACTCTAAAACCGCTTCCTTCATCTCCAAGGGGCTGAAAGAGGCTGGTTTCACTGTCGATCATGCTTCTGATGGCGAAAGCGGCCTCCACATGGCTTTAGGTGAATCTTACGACGCTGCCGTAATTGACCTAATGCTACCCAAAACAGACGGCTTGACCCTCATCGAGACGCTACGACGAAACAAAATCAACACTCCAGTTATTATTCTTAGTGCTAAGCGATCAGTGGACGATAGGGTAAAAGGTCTGCAAACGGGAGGTGACGACTATCTGACCAAGCCTTTTGCATTTTCAGAGCTTCTGGCGCGAGTACAGGGGCTTATTCGCAGAAGTAGCGAAGTCACGGAGCCTACCACCTTAACGGTTGGCGGACTTACCATGGATCTCCTCACTCGAGAGGTTAGCAGAGAAGGCATGGAGATCGACTTACAACCTAGGGAATATGCCCTGCTTGAATATCTCATGCGTAATCATGGAAGAGTAGTCTCCAAGACCATGATTATGGAGCATGTCTGGAACTATAACTTTGACCCCCAAACGAACGTGGTGGAAGCACGCATATGTAAATTACGGGATAAAGTCGACAAAGACTTCCAGACAAAGCTCATCCACACCATTCGCGGAGTGGGCTATGTACTTAAGAAAGCTTCTTAGCTTACCACGTACCCTGGCATTTCGATTGGCCCTCTGGTACGCGTTAATATTCACCATCTCCTCGTTTGTGGCCTTCCTAGTTTTCCACCTCGTGATTTCATCCGCACTTCGAGACCGCACGGATCAAGAACTTTTGACCGAAGTTACTGAGCTTTCTTCGCATTTGGCATTGAAAGGTCTCGATGCGGTCGAGCTAGATATCGTTCAGGACGCTGAATCCACCGGGGTGACTAGAATGTTTTTGCGTGTCCTAACACCAGGAGGTGAAGAGCTTGTTTCATCAAATATGTCATCCTGGACAGATATACTCGTCAGCGACAATGCATTAAAGCGATTGATGAGTGGTAGCAACAATGTGTTTGACACATTGAACAATCCACGTCGTGGACATAGTGTGCGTATCCTCTATGGGATTATCGGGCCTGATAGAATCGTCCAAATAGGCAAGTCTCTAGAGGACGATGAACGTTTCATGATGGCCTTCCGAGAAAGATTCTTGATGTTGATGGCAGGTCTCATGGTTCTTGGTGGTTTGATCGGATGGTTTATGGCCAGGCGGGCTCTTTCGGGTATCGAAGAAGTTTCAAGAACTGCTGAGGATATTTCCAAAGGCTCTATTGAAAGCCGAGTCTCACTTAAAGCCAGGGGCGCTGAATTAGAGAGACTCGTAACCACCTTCAATACCATGCTAGACCGTATACATAGCTTGATGTGTGGGATGAGGGAGATGACTGATAATATCGCTCATGATCTTAAAAGCCCTGTCACGAGGATTCGCGGTATTGCTGAGATGACGCTGACGAGCGGCAATTCCTTGGATGAGTACCACTCCATGGCTGCCAACACCATAGAGGAGTGTGACCGTCTCTTAACAATGATCGACACGATGTTGGATATCTCTGAGCTTGAAGCAGGAGCAGGCAATTTGGCAATGGATGAAGTTGATATTGCTAGGGTGGTCGAGGACGCTTGTGAACTCTTCCAGCCACTGGCCGAAGACAAAGGTTTGACTATTATCGCCGAACTACCAACCAACTGCTGGGTTTATGGAGATGTCCAAAGGCTCCAGCGAATGGTGGCAAATCTTCTCGACAATGCCGTCAAATACACCCCGACTGAAGGAACTGTAACGGTTTCCGTAAATGGGGATGAGGACCAAGTCTTTCTCTCCGTCAACGATACTGGCATCGGCATATCTGAGGAAGATCTGGCCAATATATTCGAGCGGTTTTATCGTTGTGATCCTAGTCGGTCGGAGACCGGTGTGGGATTGGGACTCAGTTTGGTAATGGCAATTGCGCACTCACACGGCGGTGATGTCGGTGCCAGTAGCTACCCAGGCAAAGGAAGTATCTTCACAATCAGCCTTCCTAGAAAACCTATTTCTCAACCTGTTTTTTGTTCCAACATTACCAAATGGTAATCTTCGGGTAATCTTTCAGTTAACTTGATGTTTTATTATTCACTACGAAGACAGTAGTGATTGAACTTCGAGCGGATGCACTGCCTCTAATGCACCCTCCTGCTACTAGGTTCGACTTTTATACATTCTCGACTAGGACCTTTGTTTCGATCCGCAAAAGACAATTGCCATATCTACCTGGAGGGTATTTGTGAGTCAAAATACTGGTCTTATCAAGATCAGGAAAGACATTGACGCTGGTGTTAATCCTAACCGGCGCACATTTATGAAGACGGCTGCACTGACCGGCGTGGCCGCTCTGGTTACTGGTGTGCCTCTGGCTTCATACGTCATTTCTCCATCCCTTGATAAAGGGACGGGCAAATGGATTGACTTTGGACCCGTTGAGGATCTCGAACCCGGCAGGGTGGAGATGCTCTCCTACGAGTTCATGGTTAAGGACGGCTGGCTGGTCTTGCCGCAAAGGGGTTTTGTTTGGGCCAAAACTGAGCCAGGCGGCGAACTCCGAGTATTCTCCTCCACCTGTACCCACCTGGCCTGCAACGTAATCTGGCGCGAAGAGGAAGAGGTTTTCGTATGTCCCTGCCATTCCGGCCGTTTTGACGCCAACGGTCAAAACATAGCCGGCCCACCCACGAAGCCATTGGCAGTGCTGGAACACAAGGTTGATGACGGTAACCTGAAGGTCTTTATGACCGTTTAATATAAACCTTTATCGAGGAGGTGACCGATGAGAGGAAAGATATTAATTAGCTTGACACTAGCCTTAGCCCTGTTATTTGGGGGGATGATTTTGGGCTCAGGCAAAGTGGAAGGAGCTGCCAAACAGACCGTTACCGCCAAGCGCGTCAAAGCAGCCCCGACCGGACTGGATGACCCGGTCTGGAACAAGGCCAAAGCGGTCCAGGTTCCTTTTGAGGGAAAAGAGAAATTCGAAGGCAAGAAGGCAAGCGTGACCACCAAAGCAGTCTACACCGGCGACAGCATCTATTTTCTGTTTAAATGGAATGATCCAACCTTGAGCGTCACCAAAGGAGCCTGGAAATACGATGGCCAAAAATGGAAACACATCAAGAGCAATGAGGATCGTATTTCCCTCCTGTTCGAGATTAACAGGATCAACAAGTTCGCCACCAAGGGCTGCGCCGTTGTTTGCCATGTGCCGGAAGGAGCGCCTAATGCGAAAGACGGCAAGTTCGGCACTTCTTCTGCGGCTGAAAAGGGAGATTT
>CP070692.1:3968726-3972611 GCA_020353215.1 Deltaproteobacteria bacterium | reverse complement strand
CCAACATGGAATCCCCATAAGCCTCTTCAACCGCCCGATAAACGGTGCGTTCGAATCGCGCTGTTGGATCTTCGTCCACAATCGCGCACCCGATGTAGCAGCCAAACTTGTCATGCAAGTTGAAATCAAGTCGCTTGCGAAGATAGCTGTCCAGCGTTTTGTAGACCCGCTTGCGCAACACTTTTAGATCGTCGTAGTCGATCCACTCTTTGGTCCTCGGTGGAGAGAGAAGAAGGACGAAGGAGTTGCCGTTTATTGTTACCTCTCCTACGAAATCCTGTTCGCGAAGATAATTTTCCTTGACATCAATCAGACAGCGGCTGATTTCTCTCATGATGGCGTCAAAAGTCTTCCATCCGTAGATGTACTCAATGACGCTGTACTGGACCACACTGATGTAGAGAAGGCCCATCTGGCCCCTATCGTTAAGAATTCTGCGCATCTCTTCGAACAACAGAGGCAACGTCGGCAGGTTGGTTACTTGATCGAAAAGTAGTCTGGCTAAACCCTTCTCACCCTGCCGCAAAGATGCGACGTCTATCCAGGCTTCGATCAGATCCATCTGCCCTGGCTCGTTGTCCAACTTGTACATTCTCTCCATAAGATTCCCACGGACAAACTAGGTTGTTTTTGCGAAATGAAAACGAGCGCTATGCTCTCACCCCGATCGCAAGGAGGAGGGTAGACTGTTACAAAAAGCTCCCCGGAAGGTATTAGTCCTTGGGGTCTAACCACCCCTCATTCGCATTCAACACGTGCACGCAATAAAGGTGCCAACGGAATATCGACCGACGGAATTCTTGTCGAGCGCTAAATAATCGTTTTTCTTTCAGTAAGATAGCAAATATTCCGGCTCAGTTTTTAAACTCGACCTCCCAGCACCGAGCAGTGCAGCAGGAAAGCGCTGCTGTCTTTCAAACACCAAATCATCCCAGATAGGTTCCAGAAAGTAGATCATCTCGGCCCGGAAGACCTGGCTTTGAGCTGCCTTAACCCGGATATTTCATGAATCACCTACTGCGACCACGGATATGGCCGTCCTTCCTGGCGTCCTCGGGTGTCGGCCCCTGCGACGTACCGTTCAGGTACGCCTCAGGACCAACACCCTGCGGTTGCCAGGTGGCACGCCCATCTTCGCGGTCTCGCGACAGCAATTCATGAAATATCCGGGTGAGAGAAGGGTTTTAGGGCAGCAGACGGCGGGAGTGATGGAGTGGAGGATATTTCAGATTGTCGATTGCAGATTTTGGACGGTGGCACACCCATCTTCTTCGCGCTCGTTCCGCTCCGCTCAGTCCGCACCCCTTTTAGGGCGGGTCCCCGATTACACGGTCTCGCGACACCGTTACGTGGTTGGTGGGGGCTCAGCAAATGTCCAGGGATGAATCCTGCAAAATTCAGAGAAAACTATAGAAAAACAGAGATATCTTCTGCCGTTCAGATTGTAAATAACTCATTTATCGTCAAGATATTTCTCTATTTTCAATACAAGATTAAGATGTGCTGTTGTTTTAATATGTTGCAGAGATGCTCCAAAAATTTCCCTGTTCTCCCACAAGGTTAGTTTATGTGTATAACTCAATGATTAAGAACCGCTTTTCAGCACTAACCATAGTTGACAGACGATAATATGCTCAGATAAGTTCAAACCTATTCCACTCAGAGTATAAGTACTTGGCCAAGGTTGCAGTCACGTGTTCTCGATACAAGCCAGTGGGAAAGCGAGTTCGTTCTGACTCGACCTGCACGCACTTCTTCACGTTGTCTATCGCTACAGTTACTGCCCGCATTGCTGAGCCGGAGGACCCGCCGGGAGGCGGGTAGTTGCCAACGAACAAGAGGGTAATCGTTGGTGGCCGGGTTTGTCCGGTTAGTGTCGTATCTGCCAGCAAGACCGTCGAGGTCTGGAAGAGATGCCCCGTTTGAGTCCCATCGAGGCGGGACGGCCCTTTCTCGACCTTCAGCTTTGAAATCTGTCAGTCTGAATTTGAACCCGATCGGCGAGGAGGAGGGAGAGGAAAATGACGGTGAAGGAACTGCAGAGACTGGCGAAGCGATACGGCATCAAGCCCGGTGGCTTGAAAAAAACCGAACTCATCAAAGCAATCCAGAGGGCTGAGGGCAATTTTGACTGCTTTGGCACAGCCAACGGTTACTGTGATCAGTTGAACTGCCTCTTCCGCAAGGACTGTTTGCAGTGAGGATCTTGGCGTGTCCCTCCTGAAGGAGTGATTGTCATGGCGAAAATTTTGGTTGTGGATGACGAGAAACACATCAGAGACTATTACACCGAAGCACTTTCAGATGAGGGCCACCAGGTCGCGACTTTGGCCTCGGGGCATAACCTTCTGAGGAGGATCGATCGTGTGCAGCCCGAAGTGGTTGTCTTAGACATTCGACTCGTTGACTACGACGGCCTGGAGCTGCTGCAGGAGATACGGAATTGTCACCACGATCTGCCGGTCATATTGTGCACAGCGTACGACACTTACAAGTATGACCAAAAGGCCATTGCCGCGGACTATTACGTGGTCAAATCATTTGATCTTTCGGAGCTGAAGATGGCTATCAAAAGGGCCGTCGAGACAGATACATCGCTCCGACTGACGATGTAAAGAGTAAAACCGAGACTGCTTGGTCAAAGCTTTTCCTTTCTTGAAATAACCCGTGTGGTATATCCCTACCGTTTGGGTCAATCGAGACACAGACGTTATTTGGGTGACCCCCGACCCCGAAATTCCTTTCCTCTAATAAAAGAGCATTGTGGTACAATAAGTCACTACTCAGGCCGTGATCTCAAAGTTACGGACATGTGGCTCATGACCCTATCCGGTCAAAGATGAGCCGGTTGGCGAACCGCGTCGAGGTTTAGTTTCGGCTATCAACGTTCGGGTATAATCTCCCAGTTTGTCTCCATGGAAGATAAGAAGAACCAGACAAGAAGTTTGGAAAAGGTGTCCCATCTTTTCCTTTCCGGCCGGAAGCCCCCACAGGAGAAAGTCGCTATCCACGTGGCTGCCAAGACCCTGGGCGTGTCCAGGGGCACTGTAGTCAGTTATTTGGACAATGGACTACTAACAAGGATCAGACAGGCAGATGGGATATACATCTCAGTAGATGAGATCAGAGCCCTCCGTGACAAGAAGAGAAGGCCAGATTTCGCTGTTGCCAGAGACGTATCCAGTGATCGTGGCAACCGAAGTGTGGTGACCATCGACAAAGACCACTATGAAGGGCTTTTGACCCGTATAGGCCAACTGGAAAACGAACGCCGAAATCTCCTGCAAAACAAGGCAGACTTGGAGGCCAAGGACAAACAGTTGCAAACTCTCAAGTCCGAACTGGATAACTTGAAACAAGCTTTTGAGGCCGCGAGCAGCCAGTTTGAGACCAGAACCAGGTTGCTTTTGGAGGAGGAGTTGAAACATTTGAGCCGGCCTTGGTGGAGAACAATATTTGGCGGCAAAAGGGTCTTCTTTTGAATGGACGGGTTGTCCAACCTGAGCCTATCCAGCTTCCCACTTCCTGCGAAAGTAGAAATCCAGAAGATACTCCCTGGATAAAACTGGATACAAATTTTGACGTCTAGTGGCAAAAGAGGGGGCGTTGAACAAAGGAGTTCCCCGTGATGGAAGGCGAATATACTGTAGTGGAGATCATCCGTGACCCGAGAATGTGGGTTTACGAAACCAATGAATTGACAAGAAAAGGCCACTATTACCTGTATCGTTTCGATGCTGCAGAAGGAATTTTCTATCGAGCCACCGTGCCTTCAGGCGCCGCTGAATTACACTTCCGCATTCTAACCGCTGCGGATAAAGTTCCGCTGGATGGTTGGCAAGTGGTTGAGCAAAGAGGGTTCCCAAAAGGTCGTCTACAAACGGT
>CP070692.1:3964739-3968626 GCA_020353215.1 Deltaproteobacteria bacterium | reverse complement strand
TGAGAAAATTGGTAAGAATTATAAAGGGCCCTGCTGAGCTTCGCGGCGATTCTTTGGATTGTCTTCGTGGAAAAGGGAGAGAAAAGGGGGACATCCATAAATAGGGAAGGGGGACGTTCTTGAGTTTTAAGGTTAACGTTGCTCAATCAGCAAACAGAAGGAATGAACTTCAAGTGTAAAGTACGTCCCCTAGGAGGTCTAGGAGGTCTCAAACTCATTGGTCGCATAACATGCGGAGAGGCTTGAAGAATTTAGCAGATGAGTCAACAGTAGACTTGACCCCTTCACACTTGCCTCTCTTGGTTGCAGGCATGGCAAGACTTGGTCTTGACCGGGTAAGGGACGAAGAAGACCTTTACGCGTTGATACTTCTTAAGGACAAGGAAATCTATGTAAAAGGATTAATTAGACAGTTCCTAGTTCATGATCGGCTACCGGCACGGCTTTTTGATCAACCGCGGACAAAAACTGAAAGGCACATACTGCGCAGACTATTATGTTGGTTAATATGTGGGGGAAGAAAGAATCACGATGAGGGTAAATGGCCCTAGCTATGTTTCTCCACGCTCCTTTCATGTCGGGCTTTCCCGTGTTTCAATGTCTGTTATCAACTTTTGGTCCAGACCAGGCTTAAAAAGCTGTGATATGCACTTCAGATCTTTAGTTCTTTCAGATTATACATCTTGGCAAGAAACTATACCATTCTGGGAGACTGCACCTCACATCTCGTGTCTCCAGTGTCAACAATTCATTAACATCCATCCGTTTAAGACTCTCCTTTGCTTTACGATTAGGGCTGATTTCTAACCAAAATACATTGTTTGTTGTCAAAAAATTCAGTGTTGGCCCCATTGCTGGAGTCAACAGTCCTTGCTATGAGATAATTGTGGTCAAAGAAATGTTCACCAAGACCGGAGATTTGCGGGGATGGGCCGTGATGGTCAAAACGAATGATGACTCCGACTCAGGGAAAGGGTGGTTTTGGTACCAAGTAACCAGTGTTACTGACCCATCTAAAATCGCTGCCATTGGAAACGGAGTCCCGGGGTTTGTTGGTTGCCATACGGCGGGGAATGACATGGCCCTTTCATCGTTTCCCCTTAAATGATGTTATATCAATATGTTGAGATTTGATCTGTTGATGACCCCGGGAAGAAACTTAAGGAATCATAGGCCTCTAAAACTTAAGGATGTGGCAAATAACTATGTATGTCCAAATAGTCAAAAACGTCCCTAATTCTTTCTTTGCAGGTGTAGTTGAGACCGGGGTTTCGTGGTGAACGAGATTTCGACGAAGCAGCTGGAAAAGATCATTGGGAGTGAATCGCACTGCATTTTCGACGCTCGCCCGATTGATGCGTACAATGGTTGGGCACTCGAAGGGGAACGACGCAGCGGGCATATAAGGGGGGCAAAGACCATACCGGTTAGCTGGAGCGACGAAGAAGACTGGGATGAGATAGTGAGGACTAAAGGCGCACTGCCGAGCCACCAGATAGTGGTGTATGGCTACACCAGGGACGATGCGGTGGAAGTGGCGGAGAGGTTTGTTGGATCGGGTTACAAGGAGGTGAGCGTGTATACCCGCTTCGTCGAAGAATGGGCTGCGAACCCATCCTTGCCCATAGAACGGATGGAGCGGTTCGAAAAGCTGGTCTATCCGAGATGGGTTTATCAGCTCGTTTCCGGGGAGAGCCCCCCGGGTTTCAACGGAAATAAGTACGCGATTTGTCATTGCCATTATAGGAACAAGGCGGATTATGACATCGGTCATATCCCGGGAGCCATAGCGCTGGATACCCTGGAACTCGAAGCCCCGGATACGTGGAACCGCCGGTCTCCCCAGGAGCTGGAACAGGCGTTAATGAGGCTGGGGATTTCTGCGGATACGACTGTGGTTGTATACGGAAGGTTTTCGAGTCCTCGGAACAGCGACCCTCATCCAGGAAGCAGCGCCGGACACCTGGGGTCAATACGCTGTGGAGTATTAATGATGTACGCAGGTGTACGGGATATCCGGGTGCTGAACGGAAGTATCGCCGCATGGGGGAACGAGGACTATCCCCTCTCCACGGACGAAGTGCAGCTTGAACCGGTATCCGAGTTTGGCGCAAGCGTGCCTGCAAGATCGGAGATCTTCATTGATACGCCACAGGCAAAAGAGGTTTTGGAATCCGACAATGGAAACTTGGTCAGTGTAAGGAGTTGGGATGAGTTCATCGGCAAGGTGAGCGGGTACAATTACATATTCAAGAAAGGACGCATTCCAGGGGCGATCTTCGGCAACTGCGGCAGTGATGCCTACCACATGGAAAACTACCGGAATGTCGATCTCACCACTCGCGAGTACCACGAGATTAAAGCGATGTGGAATGACTCGGGGGTTACCTCGGACCAATTCAATGCGTTCTACTGCGGGACCGGCTGGCGAGCCAGTGAAGCCTTCTTGAACGCCTACTTGATGGGATGGAACAAGATCGCCGTTTACGACGGGGGCTGGTATGAATGGTCCAATGATCCGGCGAACCCAATCGACCTCGGTGAGCCTTTCTAGGAGGAGCGATGCATAGAGAATGGACTATACCGGTAGGCGACGGTCTTCGGGAAATGGCCATGAAGACCGAGGAGGAGGAGATACTGGCCGGGCTCATGGCAGCCAAAAAGCATCTGCCCAGCAAGTTTTTCTACGACGAAACAGGCTCCAAGCTGTTTGAACAAATCACCAGGTTGGAGGAGTACTACCCAACGAGGACCGACAAGTCCATCTTGGAACAAAATGCCGGAGAACTAATGCAAGGTATCGAGGGGGCGTCGTTAGTGGAGCTAGGAAGCGGGGATTGTTCGAAGATTTCCATCCTTCTGCAGGCGCTGCCGAGGGAGACGCTCAAGACATTAACCTATGTCCCGGTGGACGTGAGCATGAGCGCCATGGAAGAGTCCAGATGCAATCTTCAGGAGCGGTTCGGTGCTATCCAGGTAAGCGGGATCGTTACCGATTTCATGCAGCAGATCCACCCCGTCTCGCAATATGAAAACAGAGTCTTCTGTTTCTTCGGGAGCACTATAGGCAACCTTGAAAGACGAGATGCTGTCCGATTCGTCGGAAAGCTGGGCCATTTGATGGAGACGGGGGAGCGGCTGTTGCTTGGACTGGATATGGTGAAGGACAAGGCTGTTCTGGAAAAGGCATACAACGATGAAAAGGATGTCACCGCCAGATTCAACAAGAACATATTGAGCGTGGCAAACAAAATAATAGGAACCGATTTCGAGCCCGATTATTTCCGACACCATGCTTTCTTCGATGAGGAACAGCAGAGGATCGAGATGCACCTGGTTGCCACGAGGGACATGACCGTCAGGTCACCGTTGTTTGAGGGGAACCTGGAAATCCGCAAGGGAGAGACCATTCACACGGAAAACTCCCACAAGTTCACGTCCGATCACATAGGCAAATTTGCCTCCTTTAGCGGGCTTTCAGTCCGGGCTGCATACACCGACAGCAACCGCTGGTTTACCTTGGTCGACTACATCAAGTAGGGGCCCCCTTCAACGACAAGAGTAGGACTTCACGGAAATCAGCCGATAAAAGATTGAAGCTCGCAGCAAGCAACGGGGTTAGTGAGATGGGGTGAGATGGGGCCAAACCTTGACGGGCTGTTGCCCAAACAAGAATTCCTTTGAGCGGTCATTAAAACGTTTTTTGCGAATAAATCTTGGCAAAGCGAAAGATCAGCTATTTGAACTGGTTGAGCCCGAATGGCGAGTTTAGAGTGATACTAGGGGACGCTGGTGAAAGGTTGAAAAGAGGTTGATGCAATTCTCAGTGTTCCGCAATTCGCACGTTACCGGGTGTCTGAAAAATGAAAGTCTATGGTATTGGAATC
>CP070692.1:3960744-3964639 GCA_020353215.1 Deltaproteobacteria bacterium | reverse complement strand
GGCTATTTGAACTTCGTGGATGATGGCTGCAAGGCTGTTGGCTGCGGCGAGAACTACCCGATCGACACGCCGCGCCAAGACAACTACCGGAGTGACCTCAACCGCCGAGTGGAGATACTCTTTTTTGATCCTGAGGAGAAGCCGAAACTGAAGTGTACCCCCCAGCCCGGCGGTTGCACGCCTGCGACCTGCTTGATCAATAACCGCAAAGTCTACCGTTACGAACATATTGAATGCGAACCAGTGCTAAGAAGAGTCTGGGTTAACCTGCAGACTGTGGACGAGTTAGGCTATAAGCTACCGAAGACGCGACTGAGACTTGAGCCCGTAGGTGGAGAACCCAAGGAGGAGTCAACAAACAAGGAAGCGTATTGGGAAGGACACGTTGACACTGCTGGAAATATACGGATCACACTTGCCGACGGGACCGTTGTGCGATTCGGTGCTGGAGCCCCTGGTGCGTGGATCCCTTCTACTGGAGCGGAGGGTGAAACGGCCTCTCTTGACCCACGCGTTGCGCGGCCTACCGTCACAGACATTGTTGTGAAGTCAATTTCGGAGGATCAACGTGCTGAACGCAGGCAGCTCGTCAAACGCTACGGCCGAACTCCGGCAGGGAGTCCTTCTACGCTGCGGTCTGGTTATGAAGGGAAACATGAGGGTGAAAAAGCCCAGAAGATGCACAATCGGGGACGAAAGGAGGAAGATCGCTATACGAGACGGAACTGGGGTGCTTACGCCACTGACAACCTGTTTATCGTCGCGGGTTGGGATTCGTCGGGCAATTATACAGATGTGAATAGTCTGGCAAAGGTTGTGAGAATTTGGTTTAGTGATTGTCACCCGACAGTGGCTGCAAAAGGTTATTTCATCACCTTCCTCATGGGATCCAAGGTGGTGCTGTGCTCGGACAAGTTCCAGGGCGGTGAACCTGAGCGTTTGGGAGAGTATCGCATTCGAGCCAACCTGATTGCGAGAGCAGCCCTTGGGGTGTACGCAGATTTCGAACTACCCGATACTGACGGGAAGCGCGCCTACCGCGACATGAACACAGGCATGCACGACATCATTGCAGATCCAAACCCCAATATGTCAAAAGAGGCTCAAAAGAAAGCCCGTGAGTATTTACGAAGGGTTTTACAAGAAAGAGGAGTGATAGCCATCCCAGATTTGCTTACTGATGGTGACCGCAAGACCTACGAGAGTGTCGCGAGCGATCTCGAGCTCCAAGGTAAGCTTCATATTGCTTACCAGCTAGGGTTCGCGGGTGTAACTGCGTTTGTGAGCCGACACGGTGGCACTGGGCTGCTCGAGAACTACCCCGTTGATAAGGTTGATAATACGGTCAATGGAAATGTTCACGAGCGTAACAAATCTGTCGTTAGAAACTGTCGGCTGGCCCACAATAGCTATATGATGGACTACATCGCTAAAGTCAAGGCTGCCAAAAGCGAAGTCGCTCTTCGTAATCTGGGACCACCTGATCCTCCGTTCGACTTTCCAAAGCCTGTAGGCATTAGCCAAGAGCAATGGAATGATTTGCGCAAGAAGGCCGACGATGCAGACAAAAACCTTGATTTGAAGGCATGGGTAGAGATTTCAGACAAGCTGAAACGTTTGTATGGACTCCAACCTGCTGGCACGGTCTGGTTCGACTTCGAGTTCTCGGTTGAATCGGGGGAAATATTCGGGCAAACACTGAGTCCGTACAACTCAGGTTCGTTCAAATACAAATTCACAATCGACGATGAGTTTGCCTTTAGAGACAGCAAGGTTGAGAAGTCTATCAAGGTGGGAGCGGGTACGCCGCAAGGCGGTGAGGGTGGCCCCACCGCCGGTTTCAATGTCGAGATCGTTGAAGACGACAAGGGCAACAGGGAAGAAAAGGTGTCGGCAGTGGCTGCGTGGGGACCATGGAAGTTCAAGGCCGATCCTGTGACGGGCGATCTGGAGGTGGGCTACGGCCTTGTCAAGGGCGTTGCGAGCCCTCGCTCGGAGAAAGTGGGTTATGGAGTGGAAATCTCCACAAAGGACCTTCTTGAAAGGTATTACCGCTGGAAGCTTGACCTGGCAGGTGGTGCACAGGTACCGCCGGACATTCAGAAGGCAATCGCTGTGGCCCCGCAGCTGAAGCTTGGTGCAGTAGCTTGGTTCCAGTTCCTCCGTACCGAGACCGTGTTAATCGTCGTGTGCAGAGGACCGGGTTTCTTTGAGATGCGGCCACTCCCTGAACTTATGAGCGTGGACTGGGAAAGTCTCGATTGGGACGAGCGCAAGCACCTTACGACTCTCGATTGGGATAGGACGTCATGGGATGATAAGTACAAACGATCAAGGAAGAAGATAGCTTGGACAATAACCAAGGATTACTTCAAATTGGATGCTGAGCACAGGGTTGCGATTGCTCATCTTCCTTTTCGGCATATTGGAGGAATCAACTGGAAGAGTTGGTGGCAGAAAACTCTCAAGCTGACGCCGAAAGAATTGAAGCAAAGCAGGCCTGCCACTCAGCGGTAAGGGTGACAGTCTTTTGTAGCAATTCTGATCTAACGTGCTCTTTTATTGAGAGTAGCTCTCGAGTATGGGCACTCTGAGCGAAACTTGGAGTGTACATCTTCAAGCTGGGGTAGTTTAGACTCGCCTTGACACTTCTCCTTTTTCCACGAAAAGGAGAAAGGGGCAGGTAAATTATACTTGATAAAAAGAACTTGTGCTGGACTTGATCCAGAAATTACATTGGACTTTGAAGGAGTAGCACATTTCGATGTGTTAGATTCAGGAAATTGTGAGTTCGCTTTCCCGGATCTCGATAAAGAGGCCTGTGAGACTATTTAGAACAAGCACAATAATAAAGCCTGACACCAAATATGCTTACTCGATCTCTATGATCTTGACCTCCAAGGCTGTCAGGTCTTTTATGGGGCAGAGACCTCGCCACACAAGATAGAAGCGTTTCTCATCGGGGATGAAACAGAGAGTGTCTAGATTGAGCTTCACTTCTTCCTCAGTCAAAGCCGGTTCCTCGGCTTCTTCGAATTCCTCGTACTCGTCCTCGAATTCGTAAAAATCCTCATCCGGTTCTTCCTCAAACTCTTCAGTAAGCTCTTCCTCCTCCTGCCCAAACGATTTGGTCACAGTACAGGCGAGATTAACCCCAGGCAGCCAGAAGCGTAGATTTCCATCGGGTGTGAGTTTGGCCAATTCGACTTCCTCATCGCCTTTCAAGTAGCCGTCAACCTGAAGGTCTGGATGTGCCGCATTGTAGTAATTGAACTTGAAATCTTCTGGAGGATCAGGAGAACGCTCTTCCCGCCACTTGTCATCGTAAGTTCCAAGGTAACCAGCCCGGGGCATCCAGGCCCTGCCATAGAAACCAAAACCAACCGGCTTTGGATGATCTTTCCAGGATTTTATCAGTTTATTTGGGTCTTCCAAGTTCGGCAAGGGGGAACCGTCAATGGCTTTCGCAGATTTCTTGGCAAAGAAGCCACGACCCACGAGGTTTTCCGGGCAGAAGCCTCCGCCTTCGCTATCGATGCCGCCAAATGCGCGCTCGTAAACTAGCGGCATGGAGCTGAAAGGTTGAGGTTTGGATGAATGCTCCGGAAGTAACCGGCTCGCCATCACCCAACGACGATCACCGAACACACGGATGGTTTTTCTAACCTGTCCAACACGCAAAGAGACATCTAGGGCCAGAACCGAGGCGCCACCAGGCGCGTGGGCATGGCCGACCAGGACGATGTCAGCTCGCGGTTTGAAAGGGGCAATGTCCGATTCGAACTTGACGCAGCCACCTTGCTTCTCGTCGTAGAATTCATCTCCGAAGGTTATTGGGATCTGCTCAGGGGCAATAACAGCAGGTTCACCCGGCCGAATTTCAAAGGTGCCTTTG
>CP070692.1:3956725-3960644 GCA_020353215.1 Deltaproteobacteria bacterium | reverse complement strand
CGATCCCGGCAAGTGAAATGATGCCGAGGAGGGTCATAAAGCCGAAGTATAGGTTGGTGACCAGCAGGCCAATGACCACACCGATGAGACCGAGCGGTATGGTAAGCAAGATAATCGTCGGACGTCGAAGAGAGTTGAACTGTCCCACGAGCAGGAGAACGATAATGAGACCTGCTATCGGGAGTTTCACCATAATGGATGCATTCGCTTCTCCAGAAGTCTCCGCCTCACCCCCGAACTCCCAGGAGTAGCCAAGCCCCCATTCCTTCTCCTGTTCCTCGAGCCACGGCCGGAGATGGCTGTTGATCTCCGTGGCCGTGAATCCTTGCTCCAACCCTGCCTCTACGGTGATGGTTTTGAGTCTGTTTCGCCGCATTATCTTGGCCGGCTCCCAAACCACCCGGATGTCCGCCACTTGGGTGAGCGGAACCGAATTTCCGCTTGCCTGAGCGTAAATGTTGAGTGTTTCGAGCTTGTCAATATCCTTGCGCTCGGCCTCAACTGAGCGTAAGGTCACGGGAATCAGCTTGTCTTCTTCCCTATATTCCGTGATCTCGAGGCCACTTAGATATGTCTGGAGAGAGATCGCCACATCCCGACTGGTCACCCCGGCCCGACGTGCCCGTGGCTGGTTGACCTCCACCACGATCTTCTTGGCGCGGGCTCCCCAGTTATCGTCAATGAGCTTGGTACCTGGAATCTCGCGGAGCTTTGCTTTTACCCGGTCAACAATGCCGAAAAGGGTCTCAGGATCCCTCCCGCTGACTCTTACTTCGATGGGAGGCCAGGCTGGAGGTCCAAGATCCAGAGGCCGAATGGTGGCTTTGAGATCAGGAAAGCGCTCGTTGCAGAATGTTTCCAAAGGAACGATGAGCTCTTCCAGGATGTCACGCGAGGTAGCGTTGATGAGCATGAAACCGTACTCGGGGCTAGACATTTCTGGGCTGTAGGGAAGGATGAACCGCGGCGCCCCCTGTCCGATGAAGGACGCCCAGTTAACCACTCCTTCCTTCCTCTCCGGTCCAGCAGTAAGGTGCCTCTCGATGTAATCTTCTATTTCTACCACCACGGCTTCAGTCCGTTGGATGGGCGTACCGGTAGGCAGTTCGATCTCGGCTGTGAAGGTGGGCCGGTCATTGGGGGGGAAGAAGATTACCGGGACGTAGGAAAACCCCTTCATGGCAAGCACGAAGGTGACCACGATTACGCCCAGCGACACCCAGCGGTGGCGGAGGATCCAGAGGAGAAAGGTCCGGTAGATCCTGTAAAACCGGGAATCAAAGCTTTGCTTTTCCGGGTCTACTTTGACTCTCAAGAACTTCACACAGAGAAGCGGGATCATGGTGAGGGCGAGAATCCAGGAGCTGAGCAAGGTGATGGTCACAACCTTAAACAGAGGCGCAGTGTACTCACCGGTGCTGGACTCGGCGAGGAAGATGGGAAGAAAGGCCGCTGCTGTAGTCAGTGAGGAGGTGAGTAACGGAATTCGCAGCTCCCTCGCCGAATCCACCGCCGCCTCCACCCGACCTTTTCCGCTCGCCATCTGAACCATGATGGATTCCGACATGACGATAGCATTGTCCACCAACATGCCAAGGGCGATAATCAAAGACGCCAGGGACATTTGATCCAGACCGATGCCAAAGACGGACATGACCACGAAGCTCATGATCATGGCCATTGGGATTAGACTGGCGACCACCAAACCAGTTCTGATACCTAGGGTGATAAGCATAACGGCTGCCACGATCGCGACCGCCTGGCCAAGGTTGCCAACGAACTCGCCCACCTTCCTTTCGACTGCCCGAGGTTGAAATTGGACAAAGTCGAATTCGATCCCAATAGGGTAAAACCCTCGTACCACGTCCAACAGACCGTTAACTTGTTGGCCCAACTCGATGATATTGCCGCCTTCCCGCATAGAAATCGCCAAGCCCAAGCAGGGCTCGCTCGTGTACCTCATCTTCGTATCCGCGGGATCGATATAACCCCTTGATATGTCTACAATGTCTTTCAAGTAGAGGACGTTTCTTCGGCCGGGCAGGTTGATCACCGCACGGCCAACCTCTTCGACGGACTGAAAATTCCCGGAAGGCTCCAGGACGATCTTTTCATACTTCGTGGTGACGTCACCGCCCGGGATGATGATGTTCTGACTGGCCAGGAACTCCTGCAGCTGTGTTGGTGAGAACCCGAGTTCTGCGAGGCGGGCGTTGTTGTATTCAACAAAGATGCGTTCTTCCTGAGCACCGTATATTTCGACCTTGGCCACATCTGGCAGGAGTAGTAACTCTTCGCGCACTTCGTCGGCGACGTCTTCAAGCTCTCTATAGGTGAAGCCGTCACCGGTTATGGTCACGATGACCCCGAAGACATCGCCAAATTCATCGTTTACGAATGGACCAATAATCCCTTCGGGAAGTTCCCCTTTGGCCTTGTCCACTTTGCGTCGCAGCTTGTCCCAAATGGGTTGCATGCTGGAGTAGCGCTCCTGGATGTTCACCCAGATGACGGAGCTCCCGGTCTTGGACTGACTGGCCACATAGTCCAGCTCCGGCATCTCGTGAATAGCTTTCTCAAGCTTGTCGGTTACCAGCTGTTCAACCCTCGCGGGACTGGCGCCAGGAAAGAAGGTCTGGACCACTGCGGTTCGAATGATAAAACCGGGATCCTCGCTCCTGGGCATCTGTCGGTAAGCTACAAGGCCGGCTACCAGGATGATCGCCAGTGCCACGGCTGTGATGCGGTTTTTCTCAATGGCAGCTCGAGTGATGTCCATTTTCTTTACCTTCGATGAAGAGTCTACTTCCCCTTCGTTGGCAGAACCTTCACTTCTTGATCATCCTGGAGACGCTTGACCCCGGCCGTTACAACCAGATCGCCGTCTTTGATTCCGTCGATGACTTCCAGGCCTGCCGCAGTCAGTTTGCCAGTTTTGACCGTCCTCCTTCGAACCACACCCCGTTTAGCTCCCTGAGGTTTCACGATGAAGACAAACTGTCCTTGACGATCCTCGCCGATGGCATGAAGGGGAAGGACAAATCGGGGTCTCTCGGTGGTGGAACCAAACTCAAAGGTCGTGCTTGCCGCCATGCCGGGGCGGATGCGTGGATCCGTGCGTTTGAGTTTGACGATAACGGGAAAGGTTGTGGCGAGACCAGTTGCGGCGACTCCCACTTCTGTGACAACCGCCGGAAAACTTGCCCTGGGGATTGAATCAAAAGCCACCGTGGCTGGACTTCCCTCCTGGATGTCTGCGATGAAAACCTCTGGGATAGCAGTACTCACCTCGATTTGCGAACCACAGGTCACCCTTACGATGGCCTGGCCTGCCGTTACGTTTTCGTTGACCTCGACAGGAACAGAGGCAACGGTGCAACGGGTGGGGGCTTTGAGTCGAGTGTAGCCGAGTTGCCTTCTCGCCAACTCCAGTTGCTTGTTGATACTTCTGACCGTGGCTTGGGAGGAATCCGCTGCGGCTCGGGCAGAATCCAAGTCGGTGCGAGAAACATTCTTATTCTCATAAAGGGCCCGCATGCGTTTGAAGTTGGCCGTAGCATTTCGTGCCTCTGCCTCAGCCCTTGCCAGTGATGCCTCTGTTTCCTGCATCTTGATTTGGTAATCAGTCGGATCGAGCTCTGCAATCAGCTGTCCCGATTTCACCGAGTCACCCACCTTTACTCTAAGGCGCTGGATGGTACCATTCACCTTGAAACTGAGCTTGGACTCTACTCCCGCCTGAGCAGTCCCTGAAAAGGTTCTTACTTGACGCCCCCCGGTGGAGAATATCTGTATATAGCGCACTGGACGAATCACTTTTTGAGGTTCAGCCTTTTCACTGCCGTTGCAGGAAAGAAGAAGGAGTGCCAGCAGACCCCACCCCAGCATAGCCTTGAAAACTGTCGTAATGTACATCGCT
>CP070692.1:3952699-3956625 GCA_020353215.1 Deltaproteobacteria bacterium | reverse complement strand
GGTGGTACCGATTTAAGGATTTGGTTTTTGTAGTTTAACTCCTTTAGGGTGACGACGATCATATCCAGTAGAAGCCTCTCAAGCTGGTCAAGGATGTTTTCTATAGCCTGGTTATATTCTTTGTTGTAGCCTGCAGTCATTTTCTCTACTCCTTTCAGAAGATCTCAGTTGCCGCCATTCGGACATGGTCGGCGGTGACGGTCATGGATTTTTGTTTCGCTGCAACGATGACGGCGCCCCGGGCCAAGTGGTTGGCTTTTCTAAACAGTCCTCCGGAGCCTTGGTGGATGCCGGTAATGGCTGTTTGATCGAAGATGTTGTTGTTGACCCCTGCGATGGTCAGGTGGTGTGTGAGGTATTGCTCCATCTGTTCACGAGTTACGCCTTCCAGGTGAGAGCGTCCCACGATTCGTGAAGCCAGGGGGAGTGATGAGCGATACATCAGGCTGTCAATCAGGTTGGACTGTCCGGCCAGTACGATGGGGAGCAAGGGTTTGGAGTCTTTTTCGAACTGGGTGAGGATGTGGAGTTCGGCAAACACTTCAAGGCGCAGGAGGGAGGCCTCATCAATTACCAGGATCACTTTGAGCTTTTTGCCTTGGACCAGTTCAACGATCTCCTGGCGGATGCGCCGGAGCATAACGACCCGTGAGAGTCCCCCCATATCCATTGCCAGCGCATCGAGCAACTGCCTGTAGAGCTCCAGTATGGGGCCTGTGGATGCGGTGATATACAGAGTGCGGTACTGTGATGGGTGCAGCGTGCCTGTGACGTAGCGCAGGGCGGTGGATTTACCGCTGCCGATCTCTCCGGTAACCAGGGCGATGGCCCCCAGACGCACGGCATAGTGGATGCGTTCTTCAACCCCTTTGAGCGCTGGGGTCAAAAGGATATTGTCAAGTTCAATGTCGGATGAAAAAGGCTCGCGCACCAGTTCAAAGAAGGTGCGATAGTTGCTGTTCATAGATACGACTCCTTTGCAGATTACCAGATCTTTCCTCCTGTGGGTTTGTTGCTCTCGGAGCTGATCTGAGCTTGGCTGTTTTTGTCGCGTTTGACCAGGCAATTGACCTTGAGGTCCACCGGTGTCAGATAGCCGTAGCTTTTCTGCTGCCAACGGACCTCAACTGTCTTTGGGTTGTCCTTGTGGTAGAGCAGATCCACCCGCTGGCCGATGAGTTTCACTGGTGCTTCGAACAGATATCCGTCTAAAGTGACGGTTCTGTCTTTGGCGACCCTGCGTCTGGCAATGGTGCGAAAATGATCTTTTAAATTCTCCGGAGCTGCCCGCAGACATTCCATGCGGGAGGTAAAGCGCTCTAAGGGTGTTTTGCCGGTGGCCGAGTGAGTCCTTTGGTGATAGACCTGCTTGAGCCAGAGTTCAAAGGCGCCATTGAGCTCATCAAGGCTCATGTGTTCTACTTCGGTCAAAAACTGGCCCCGAACGCTTCTGAACCATCTTTCTATTTTCCCACGGCCCTGAGGTTTGTAGGGGCTCGAATGGATCAAAGCGATGCCTAGTGAGGCTGTGATGTGCTCCAGGTGTTTTGAGCGGTAGGCGGCGCCGTTGTCCACGTAGAGCTTTCTGGGCAGTCCCCTTTTCAAAAGCGCCTTCTCGAAGGCATCTAAAAACGAGGCAAGTCTTTCGGACAGATAGAATCGACCGTAAGGAACAAGCCTGGAGTGATCATCGATAAAGGCGATCAGGTAGCTTTTTCTTCTCCTCTCACCAACGGTGACCATGGGCCCGTGCATCACGTCCGACTGCCAAATGTCATTGGGCAGTTCCGCTTCATATTTGCGTCGGTCCTGGAGTTGGCCCGCCGGCGGATTCATCAAGTTCTCAGTGTGAAGGAAACGGTAGACTGTACTCGGCTTCAGGTCTTTGCCAGGGGGCAAAAGCCCTCTTTCCTTCATGGTGCGGATCAGTACAGGCACTGTCACATCGGGCATCTCCCGGCGAAGATGGATCAGATTGAGCCCGCTTTCTTTGTCTATTGCCCGGCTTTTCCCCTTATCCGATCGATCCTTCGGATAGAGAGATTCCAGTTGCCCGCCACTGTCTTTGTAAAGCTTTATCCAGCGCAGGATGGCGCCGCGGCTGAGGCGGGTCCTGTCAGAGAAGGGAATGCTCCAGCTTCGGGCGCACTTGTCCTCCAACAGCCGCTGTTGCTCTCCCCGACTCAACTTGACTCCACCCACAAACTCGTGAATGACGCTAAAGCGGAAGATCGCAACAGTCTGCTTTTCACTCTCCGTCATAAGGAACCTCCTTTCTTGAAGTTTTTCTCCCCTTACACGATTCACTCACTTCGCGTAAGAGAACTGTTCGGTAGGTTCCTTAAAAAACGGCTCTCAGTGCAGATTAAATACAACGGGATACAGGCACTTTGCCCAGAGAAACAAGCTGGTCAAAGGCTTCAGGCAAACGACTCAACCACTCAATACCCAAGTGCGCCAGCACCTGTCGTTTCAAGGCCCTGAGCCAATGACGGCAGCGGGCACTACTTAAACCTCGCGGCCATCTGCCAGCCTGCAATCGGCTGAAGATATGCGAGCGAATGGTCTCTATAGTTGCCTGAAAACGGCGAAAATACGCCTCGGGCCTGAGCTTGATTACACACCCACAGCCCGGACATCGATACCGGCGCAACGGCAATGCCTTGGCATAGCCGTCAAACAGTGCCTCCACAAAACCATGACCCCACACATGGCTTTGCCTGCAGCATAGACAGATCTCGGGCTTGGACCACGGATAGCTGCGTCCTTTTTTCTCAATCTCCTTGAGATTTGCCGAAACTGGTAGTATCATCAACCTCTCTTTCTGGGGCACAATGTGCCTTCAGTTCTTGGGGCGGTTGAGTTCCCCTAAAACTCACCGCCCCCTTTGTTCCAAATAAAAATGGCCTCCTGACAAAGAGACCATTTAATCCGATACTACCTACCTTTGTGTCAACTCATTCTGAAAATCTAACCCATGTTCATATCTCCATAATGCGCCTTTCTACAAACGGTTCCAAAAATCGTCCCTGAAGTCCTCTCGTTTCCTGTTTGTGGTTGCCACTATCTGAACATCTGCACGTTCTTGTTTTTCGCTTCCTACCCTGAAGAAATAACCATCTTCTATAAATGTCAGCAGTCGGGCCTGGCCCAGTGGAGAGAGCTCCCCAATCTCTTCCAAGATCAGAACTCCCTTATCTGCCTTCCGGATATGTCCAGTTCTGTTTCTAGTGGCTCCAGTGAAAGAGCCTTTTATGTGTCCAAAGATTTCAGACAACAAGAGCTCTTCGCTGAATGAGGCGCAATTTATCCTGACAACTTCTCCACCGCTGTTGTTCTCCTTTGCATACAACTGCTGGAAGATGTGCAGGAACAAGGACTTGCCGACCCCAGTGGGCCCACATATCATGACAGGAATTCTGTGGTCCTTTTCTCGCTCTTCTCTCTTCACCAATCGATAGAGGTTTTCAAATTTCTTTATCTCATGAAGTAGTCCAGGTGTTACAATCCACCGGGTTTTCTGCTTTCCCATCACTTCCTCACCTTCCGGAACCTGCCTTAGCAGCTTTCAGGAGATGCCATCTGGAGAACCTGTTCCTGACGAGCTACACTTGGTCTGGCAAGGGTTGTCCTGTATCTTCTTCCGCAGGCCCACTCTTGGCTTCAATGACCTGATGAACTAGCTCGGCAGCAAGGTTTGCAGCCTTTTGTAAGGCCTCATCACGTAGGTGGGCATATCTCTGCGTCATTTGAGGTGATTTGTGTGTTAGCAGTTTCTGCAAAGTGTACATATCCACCTTGCCGCTTGATGCCAGCATGGAGGCGTATACGTGACGGAGGCCGTGGAGAGGTCTGAAATCCTTGGGGAGCCCTGCCCTCTTCCTAATTCTTCTTGCAGCATGATCGATGGTGACTCTCTGCTGCCC
>CP070692.1:3948668-3952599 GCA_020353215.1 Deltaproteobacteria bacterium | reverse complement strand
TCTGCCTCCAGAACTGGTGTGGGGCACGCCAGTTGAAGTAGATCACGCCATAGGGACAGTTAAACTCGCAGTACTTGCAGCCGATGCACTTATCCGGATCATGCATGGTGATACCGTTTTCCAGCTTGTGCATCGCCTTAGTTGGGCAACCGCGCGCGCAAGGAGCGTTGGTGCAGTGATTACACAAGGTGGGAATGTAATGGTAAAGCACGTCGGGGAAGGTCCCGGATGTCTCGGTAATCTTGTTGGACCAGTAGATGCCATCGGGTACGTTGTTTTCGTTTTTGCAGGCAATGCTGCAGCCGCCGCAACCGATGCATCGCTGCAGGTCTATGACCATGGCATATCTGGGCATTTTTTCCTCCTATATTTTCTCGATTTTTACGCGTGTGCCGGCATGGCGCACAGTGCTGCCGCTCAGCCGTTCATAAACCGCGGGAATAAGATCATTGTTGTTGCCACCTCTGGGGACTTTGCCGAATACCTTGGCGGCAACCCTACCGTAGGCCCAGTGTCCCTGACCGTAACACTTGGCCACTGTGCCCGGCCTAACCCCCTCCCAGAGTTTGGCGGTGCACTCAATCGCACCGGTGGGAGAGGTCAAGCGCACGCTGTCTCCAGTCTTAATCCCCATTTTTCTCGCGTCCACCGGATTGATCTTGACCACGTCATCCCAGATCTCATCACCGGGGTCGAGGTCCTTGAACTCGTAATACCAGGTGCAGTTGGCCGAGCGACCTTCCCGGTTCAACCGCGACTTGTGATCTACGAAAACATAGGGATACAGGTTCGGATCGCCACTAATATAGGGCTCCTCATAATGGGGGACAAATGCCTGCTCTCCCCTGGCCTCGTAGAAGCATGCCTCCATGACCTGATCCACCGTAGTGTTGTGGTTTTCCGCATGCTTTTCCAACGCTGCTTTCAGAGTCTCACTGTAGAATTCAAACTTACCGGTCTTGGTTTTCATTTTCCCCCACCGCTTCCGGTAAGGATAGGGATCGGAATTCCAAACACCGGTCTCTCTGAAGTCTTCCCAGCCGTTGAACTTGTCACCACCTTTGTGTTTTCCAGGATCCCACAGGTTTTGGGTGGCGTATTTCAGGGAGTAGAGGGCGAATTCCTTCTCGTTGGTTGGAGCCTTGCTGGTTTCAGGATCCTTGTACTCCTTGTAATGGTCGAGCAAGTTGGGAAAGCCTCTTTCAGCCAGCTTTTCTGCGATAAGCCAAGGTATCTCGGTCTCGTCTATTTTGTAATCCCACACCGGCTCTACCAGCGGCTGCATGATGGTCACCTGGCGATAGCCGTTTCCAATGGACTTCACATAGCCCCACTTTTCGAAAAGATGATGGGTGTCTGGAAGTGCGATGTCAGCAAACCAGGTAAACTCCGAGGCATTGGTGGTAATGTGGACCAGAAAAGGGATCTTGGACAGGGCGCGTTCCCAAAGCTCCGGCTGACAGCAGGAAAAGGCGAAGTTGTTCATGTAGCCAATGGCCACCTTTATTTCATTGGGGTCTTCATCGAGGATGCCGACGGCGGCATTGTTGGTTACCACTGCCGAACCTGGTTTTCCTTTATTGATACAGGGAAACTCCAGGCGGCCTCGTTGATCGATTTTTTTGTGCTTCTTGCCCTCCTTGGCGATTTCATCCAAGAAATCGTCTGGTTTGGGAAACTTCTTAGTGTACTCTTTGTTGGCTTTCAAGGTGCCGCCAACGTTGTCGACTCCTCCTACGATACCGTTCAGTGCGTGAACAGCCATAGCGACGTAACCCCCTCTTACCTGCATGCAGGGGCCGCCGCCGAGCCACGAGATGGCATGAGGCGCAGCCTCGCCATACTTAATGGCGACTCTTCTGATCTGCTCGGCCTTCAAGCCGGTCTTTTCCGCAGCCCACTCGGGAGTCTTGTCCTTGAGCTCCATGTTCCACCACTTGACAATGCCGTTGGTATGCAATTCCTCGAAATCCGTTTCGCTCACCTCTTTGCCGGTTGCGAATCTGTTCGTTCCATCCTTGAAATCCCCCACAAAGGGCTTGTACCAGAGGCCCTCGGTCAAGAGGACGTGGGCAATGGCAAGAGCGAGAGCGCTGTCCTGGCCGGGTTTGATGGGAAGCCACTCATCCGCCTTGGCGGCTGTGGCTGAGAGTCTCGGCTCAACCACGGCGATGCGTGCCCTATCAATGGCATCGCCCCAAACGCTGGAATAGTAGGACACCTGCCGGTTGGCGGCAAGGGGATCAGCCCCCCATATCAGGATATACCGTGAATTTGCCACGTCGTACTGCCGGTAGCCCCAGTATGCCTCAGTGTAGTAAGGGCCAAACTTCTCCGCCTCTGCGCAGATGGCGCTGTGGGAGATGTTGTTGGGCGAGCCGATGATTTTTGTCATACGGTCATAGAGAACATCCCTCATGTAAGTGTATCGACCGCGCATAAGCATGTATTTATGAGTTTCGTTATTGTTGCGCAGCTCCATAATTTTGTCGGCTATGGTGTTCAGCGCCTCGTCCCAGGAAATGGGCACAAACCCCGGGTCTTGATCCCTTCCCTTTTTAGGATTTGTCCTCTTCATGGGCGTTTTGATTCGGTCCGGATCATAGAGCTGCTGAATCGCCAGATGCGCCCGGGGGCAGCTGGCCTGACCGTTCACCTTGGAGTTGGGATTACCCCTGATCTTGATAGCTCTGCCTTCCAAAACATACACCTGTTTGGAACACCATGAGGTGCAGCCCTGACAGGTTGAGGCGATCCACTCTCCCTGCTCATTCGGGGAGATCGCACTCGCCTCGGCGAGAGCTTTGAGGCTAGGCTTGAAAGCTTTGCCTGTCGCCAATGCTGCTCCCGCAACCGCAGAAGCCTTAACAAAGGTTCTTCTCGTCAGCTGTACGTCTTCCAAGAAATCCTTCAATGTTTTGTTCATGGTTTCATTTTCCTCCTGTAAGATGGCTCCTTTCTCCTGTATGAATTAATTGCCCTTTTTCCAGTTGACCAAAAAAAGAAGCAGTTCAACCAAGGTTTGAGTTCCTCCACTCGTCTTCATTTATGAAAACCGTCTTCAGCCAGTAACACAGCTGCATGGGATCATAGGGTTTGTGAATACAGGCGTAGATGTGTTCACACAGCGATTCTTTCAGCTCAGGATGAAACGGGCGGCCTGATAGTGCTGTAAAAATAGCGCTGGGATTTATTCTTTTGAGATCTCGAAAAAAATGGTCATCTACAGGCAGAACGTCAAGATTCAGAATGGCCACTCGAAAGCCGCCTTGCAGGATGTTTTCTTGCAGGTCGCGCGGGGAGTGAAGTGGGGTGGTTGTGTAGTTCTCTTGTCCCAGTAGAGCGCAAAAAACAAAGCATCGTTCAACATCTGAATCTACAACCAAGATTGGTTCCTGCTCCAAAGTGTTCCTAAAATTTAATTGTTTGTGGATACCGGAATAGTAGTTCCGCAAAACCATTTACCCTTTTGCAGATTAAAATTTTGCCGGTATTGAGACAAAATCTCTATCAAAAAGTAAAATATTCTAACCATAAACATGCAGCCAGGCAAGTTTTCATGTGTAGGCAAAAATAACGTTTATTCTGGGGCTAATGTGCAAGCTACTGTTGCTGCAGCACCACTTAAGGCTGGGGTAAGTTGTGGATGGATTTTTTATTCACTATGCAGACGAAGCTGAACAAGCTGGCGCTAACGTTTTACTCATCCGAAGGAAATCAAAATCCTACTGGGGTTCGTCTGCCACAGGTGATGCTTATCGCTGTACAAATATTGAGACTCTTTCCCAGAATCCCGGCAAGTAAAGCAGAGGCAATGTTCATATCGAGCACCAGAGGCCAGCAAACAGTGGCGTTGATTCGATTCTAATCGTTAATACCCAATGTCCGCACTGTTCTTCCGAGAATGTAAATTACATACTTTAATCTACAC
>CP070692.1:3944624-3948568 GCA_020353215.1 Deltaproteobacteria bacterium | reverse complement strand
ATTGCCATCGAAAATGCGAAGATGTACGAGAGAATCAAGAGGGATTATGAGACTCTCATGTCCTTTAGGGAGGCAGTCAAAGCGGTAAACTCCACTCTTGACCTGCAGGGAGTATTGAATTTGCTGGTGAGAAATATGGTTCAGGCCATACAATTGAAGGCCTGCGCCGTTCGTTTACTGGATTCAAAGAAGAGAACCCTGGAGCTCGTGGCTTCGCATGGGTTGAGCGAGAAATATCTGAACAAGGGCCCGGTTGATGCTGACAAGAGTATTTCCGATGCCATGGAGGGTAAGACTATAAGTGTTTATAATGTCAGTGAGGACCCACGAGCGCAGTACCCGAAGGAGGCGGAGGAGGAAGGTATCGCGAGTATTATCTCGGTACCACTTCGCATCAAGGGTCGGGTTATCGGCGTAATGAGGCTATATACCCCGGAGCCTCGGGAATTTTCAGAAGAAGAAATCAACTCTGCCGAGGTCCTCGCAGAAACGGGCGCGATTGCCATCGAAAATGCGAGGATGTACGAAAGAATCAAGAGGGACTATGAGGCGATCATGAGAGATGTCTACAGATAACTATTGAACTTCGTAGGTCTCTCCTACACTTCTGCATTTATAGATCCTCCGCCCACTGGTGGGGCCTTCTTTTGCGTTGTACAGCTTCAGGAAGTGGTAGATCATTTAGCAAATTCATCTAGTCCGCGAGTTCATATTTATGCCATGACAGGAGAAAACAAAAGTCAAGAATTTTTGAATAGTTGGGGCATATCCTACTCTTTAGAATACTTGTCTTCTTGGTAAGCTGAAATTTCGGGCAAAGGACTCAACCTCAGCATCTTGCGGAACCTGAGTTGGGCGAAATCAGAAACCCGCCATACAACTGAACGGGCAGTTGACGAAAACTCTCCAGTCAAAGCTGCGCGCACTGCATTGTTACGTCGACCATCTGGGCCAGCTACAAGCCTTCACCCCACCCAGTGAACAAGTAACTCTCTAAAAGCGTTGGTTTTTCGTATTGACAGGATTACAGGATTTGGGATAGATTAATACTATAAATATGGTTCTTTTTCTTTTTAGCACAATATATATGGAGGAGGGATAGTGTAGTTGAAACTCACAATGTGGCATTCTAGCCCCCAATAGGACGTTGTCAGTTCTGTTGGGAGTCCAAAGAGGTGTATCGGCAAAGAATGATATTTTTACATAATTTCAGTATGTTGTAATCTTCAAGGATCTTCCCTCAAACCGAATCCGACCGTTTCAGGATCGAATAAAGTTCTGAGAATACCGTCTTCCCGTTAAATTGCGCCTTCCAGTTGTCTGGCAGACCCATTTCCCCCTCTATTCCCAGAGATTCTTAGTCCGGATGTTTCATGAATTGGTGTGGTGAGACCATGGAGATGGGCTTGCCACCGTCCAATCGTCCCGCGGTACCGCCGGATTGGACCCGAACCGTACCTAAATGGTACGTCGCAGGGTTCGACACCCGAGGACGCCTGGAAGGAACGCCATATCCGTGGTCGGAGTATGCCATTCATGAAACATCCGGGTTAGGCATTTACCAAAGCGAAAAAAGGAGGGAACTAGGCCGTGAAACAGACGGACATAACCGTCAATGTCAGAGAGATGACAGACAGGGTCATGATTGATCTATTTAAGAGAAGAATCCAAGAAGGGGAGCATGATGCCAAACGATTAAAGGGAACCTGGACAGAGGCCAGTGATATTTTAGAGAGCCATTTCGGAAAGGTTAGCCGCATCATGACCAGCAATCAGAAGAAGCTCCAAACTCTTTATGGGATCGCCCTTAAGGAACTGAAACAGGTTTATTAAACGATAACGCAATGTCAGACAAAGAAAACCAGGATGACAAGGTGAATAAGAGAGAGCGGGTGGACCAGGAAATCACGGGTGCTGACGAGGCCACTCATAAGCAGGAGTCGCGGATCAAAGGAGAAAAGGTGTCTTCAGAAGAGGAAAAGATGAATGATGCCTTAGAGCTTTACTTCAGACAGATGGCTCAGATTCCCCTTCTGACTCCAGAAGAAGAAGTCCGGATTGCCAAGCGGATCGAACTTGGTCGTAAGAAGGTTGCCGAGATAGTGCTCCGTTACCCTGTGTTGATTCAAGAGGTGCTCCATGGCGGGGAGGAGCGCTCACTGGGTAGCGTTTGTGAGATGATCAGCCGTAGTGGCACCTTCGGGCAACAACTGAGTCACCTCAAAACCCAGGGGCACTGGAGTTCTGGGCAAGGGAAAAAGGAAGGGCGGATCCTCCAGCAGACGCAGGAGATCTACCGAGAACTCCATCTAAACGATCACCAAATCGACAATATCATTGAAAACCTCAGAAATTACGTGGATCGAATCGAACTGGGTGAGTACAGCATTCAGAATTGTGAATGGGGATGGTTTCTTTCCCTCGAACCAACCAACGGGTTACTGACTAGGGTTCCAAAAGATCACCACGAAGCAGAGAAGATTTTCAAAAGCTGTGGAATACCCCTAAAAAAACTTTTAGACCAAGAAGAGCGTAGCCACCATGGCTTTCGAAAGATTCGCCAGGTGGAGTCGGAAATCCACCGCATTAGCTACCAGCTAAAACAAGACTGGAAAATGGCATTTGAAAACCATGCAGAGGCAAAGGCTGCCAAAAACGAATTGGTGGAGGCGAACCTCCGTCTGGTGATCAAAATCGCCAAGAAGTACATCAATCGAGGGCTGCAGTTAATGGACTTGATCCAGGAAGGAAATATCGGCCTCATGAGGGCCGTGGATAAATTCGACTACCGTCGGGGATATAGGTTCAGCACCTACGCCACCTGGTGGATTCGACAGGCAATAACTCGCGCCATACAAGAACAGGCTCGGACGATCCGAGTGCCGGTTCACATGATGGACATGATCAATCAGGTGATCCGGACTTCCCGATACCTTACCCAGAAGATTGGCCGGGAGCCAACCGAAGAGGAGATCGCCGAGAAGATGGAACTTTCCAGCGAAAAGGTGAAAAAGGTGCTCGAGATTAACAAAAGGGGTAACACCATCTCACTGGAGACTCCTATCGGTGATGAAAGCTCTCAGTTGGGAGACTTCATTTCGGATAGAGATATCGTCTCCGCAGAAGAGGCGGTGATCCGAAGTAACCTGTCCGAACAAATTCGGATGATTCTGGCAACTCTTACCCCCCGGGAGGAGAGGATTTTACGAAGACGCTTTGGTATCGGAGAGAAGACAGCACATACCCTTCAAGAGGTGGGAAAGGAGTTTGGAGTGACGCGCGAGCGCATTCGCCAGATCCAGGCCAAGGGCCTTAAAAAGCTCCAGCGCTCCAGTCGGAGAAAGTACTTGGCCTCTATAACAGAGTGAAGTCAATTTGCGCATGAAAAATAACATATCGGGGGGAAATGCAATTAGTAGCGATTGCATCGTGGTCCTGGCGGAACGCATAAGAGCTGTTACACATCGGAACAAGTAGAATTGCCCGAGTTCGAATCGAGCCCAAGCAGCTCGACCGTTAAGGAAGGTGAATCGGATGCCACTGCCCATGGAGCCAGAATGATCAAGCTTAAAAATAACAAAATGGCCAGGAGCAGCTGCGAGCACTGTCCAGATGCTGGGACCTGTTGTCGCTACTTTCATGAACTTGTGGTAGGCGTGTTGCTGACCGACGAAGAAGCTCTTAGGTTTCCGGAAGCCATTGCTACCGGGATAGGATTTTTCCTACCGCTCAAGTCCGGCACTGGCGAGTGTCTTTTTCTAGATGCCAGAGGCCGCTGTACTTTGAAGGAGAGCCGCAAACCTGAAATTTGCCGAAGCTGGCATTGCGTTCATGACTTTGGCGGACAAGGCGAACCAAGCCGTTTTCTTTTGGAACATCCCCAGATTCTTAGCTGGGTGCGCACCATGAATGTGAGAACCACAGAAATAACCTTGAAATCGGAA
>CP070692.1:3940576-3944524 GCA_020353215.1 Deltaproteobacteria bacterium | reverse complement strand
TCCACTCTACAGATAGGTCAGCCAATGCTTGTATTTAGGTTGGGTACCCTTGACCACCTGGAAAAAGGTATCCTGCAGTTTCTTGGTGAGAGGTCCCGGCCGACCTTCCCCAATTGTGCGGCGGTCCACTTCGCGAATAGGGGTGATTTCCGCTGCGGTTCCTGTGAAGAAGGCCTCATCAGCAATATAGAGTTCGTCCCGTGAAAACCGTTCCTCGCGAACCATGAACCCGAGATCACGGGCAATCTTGATCACACTGTCACGGGTGATTCCAGCGAGAATGGAAGTCAGTGGTGGTGTCCTGAGTTCACCCCTCCGAACAATAAAAATGTTCTCCCCACTCGCTTCGCAGACGTATCCTTCCGTATCAAGCATAATGGCCTCGTCATACCCGTCCCTGGTTACTTCCAGTTTGGCGAGGATGGAGTTTGCATAGTTGCCGCAAGTCTTCGTCTTGGTCATCATGATGTTGACATGGTGGCGAGTGAAGGACGAAACTTTAGCCCGAATGCCTTTGGTAAGACCTTCCTCGCCCAGGTATGCACCCCAGGGCCAGGTGATGATGGACACTCGAATAGGGTTGTCTTGAGGGTGAAGCCCCATGGCGCCATCGCCGATAAAGGCTAGGGGTCTGATGTATCCCGCCTTCTGCTCGTTGGTGCGTAGAGTGTCCAGGATTGCCTGGATGACTTCTTCCCGGCTATAAGGAATCTCCATCAGCATGGAGTGAGCAGAATCGAAAAAGCGGCCCACGTGTTCCGGGAGCCGGAAAACTGCAGAGCGCCCGTCCTCACACTCGTAACAGCGAATGCCCTCAAAGATCCCAAGACCGTAATGGAGTGTGTGAGTGAGGATGTGAACGTTGGCATCATCCCAGTCCACGAACTTGCCATCCAGCCAGATTTTCTTTGCCTTCTCCACCATTGTTTCCTCTCCTTTTTTCAGCGCAAAGCGCCGGCCACAGTCAATGAGCACTGTGGACTAGGGATTATTCACTACCACGCATAAACGCAGGGCAAGAAGAATCACACGACTCGTCACCAACGGTTTCTCCGATAATCACGGGCTAATCGCCCCAAAGGGTACTAGGCGCGTTTCTGCTTCAGTGTTTTCAGCGACCTCTTATAGGGCTTCCGGGCGATACCCTTCTCAGTGACGATACCATGAACAAGTCGGTTGGGAGTCACATCGAAGGCAGGGTTCCAGGCGGTCACCCCAGGCGGGGCAATGGGCCGACCCAGACTATGGGTTACCTCTTGAGGGTCACGTTCTTCGATGGGGATATCTTTCCCGGTGGTAACGGAAAGGTCCACGGTTGAAAGTGGCGCGGCAACGTAGAAAGGCACCTTGTTTTCCTTGGCCAAGACCGCCAGTGTGTAGGTGCCGATTTTGTTTGCCACGTCACCATTGGCTGCGATCCGGTCGGCACCTACGACGACGAGCTGAACCTTGGCCTGACTCATGAGATACCCTGCCATGCTGTCTGTGATCAGGATCACCGGGATGTTCTCCTGCTGCAGTTCCCAGGCCGTAAGCCTGCTGCCCTGCAGGAACGGGCGGGTTTCATCTGCAAGCACCTGGATTTTCTTGCCGGTTTCCCAGGCGGCTCGGACTACGCCGAGGGCAGTACCGTAGCCTGCCGTCGCCAGGGCTCCGGCATTGCAGTGGGTGAGTACAGTCGCCCCATTTGGCACTACTGCTTGCCCATGTTGGCCTATCGCCTGGTTTATGGCCTGGTCTTCGGCAAGAAGCTCGTCAGCCTTGAGGCGAAGCAACTCCTTTAATTCCTCCCCCGAAGCTTGAGGGTGGTCTCGCAGCACCTGCTGCATGGTTTGGATCGCCCAGAAAAGGTTGCTCGCTGTTGGTCTGGCGCTGGCCATCTGGTCACAAAGGCGCTGGAAGTTACGCTCGAACGCTGCTCGGTTCTGAATCCTGATCCGGCGCGCGCCCAGAGCAAGCCCCATAGCGGCGGCCACCCCTATGGCAGGAGCGCCGCGGATTACCATCTTGCGAATGGCATCAACGACCTGAGCCAAAGTGGTGCATACTACATAACTTTCCTTGAAGGGAAGTTTGCGTTGATCTATCATCACCACCCGATCATCTCGCCAGGCAATGGTAGGTATCATAGGGGTTTCAACTCCTCTTTGGGCTGCTGGAACGTCACATATTAGAGTAGCAAAGTGAAACGAGAAAGAACGACGTACTGTAGAACCTCTTCACCCTCCTGAGAGTCGGTGACCGGGTTATCCTGCCAGGATTGCGGCGCAGCCAGATAAGGTAAAGGAGCCATCCTGCAATCACTTGCAGGATAAGGTACATCTACTGTTTCAGTTTGTCCCTCAGGATCTCGTTGACGATTTGGGGATTGGCTTTACCGCCGGTTAGTTTCATCACCTGACCGATGAAGAAGCCCAGAAGTTTTGCTTTGCCGGCACGGTATTCTTCGACCTCATTTTGGTGTGCGGCGAGAACACTATCGATGACGTGGCCGATTTCGTCTTCGTCGGTTACCTGTTTCAGCCCCTTTTCTTCAACAATGGCCTCAGGGGCTTTGCCGGTGGCATACATCTCCTCGAAAACGCTTTTGGCGATCTTTCCACTGATCACGTTTCTCTCAACCATATCGAGGAGATCAGCAAGGGCTTCCGGAGTCACCGGACATTGATTTATGTCTCGGTCGTCACGGTTCAATTCCCTTAGCAGTTCCACCAGTATCCAATTGCTAACCTTCTTGGGTTGGGAAAAGCGACCCACGCACGCTTCAAAATAATCGGCCAACTCCTTACTACCGGTAAGCACAACTGCATCGTGCTCTGGCAGTTCGTACTGTTCCAGAAACCGGGCTTTCTTGGCGTCCGGCAGTTCGGGCAGTTCACGGCGAACCTTCTCTATCCACTTGCCGTCCACCTCCACCGGTACCAAGTCTGGATCCGGGAAGTATCGATAGTCATGCGCCTCTTCCTTGCCGCGCATGCCGTGGGTAATGGACTTATCGCTATCCCACAAGCGAGTCTCCTGGACGATCGCGCCTCCTTGTTCGAGAATTGCCCGCTGCCGCTTGATTTCATACTCAAGCGCCCGCTGTACGAATCGAAAAGAGTTCATGTTTTTCAGTTCGGTCTTGACGCCAAGTCCATCTGACCCAACCGGCCGCAGCGAGATGTTGGCGTCACAGCGGAGGCTGCCCTCCTCCATGTTGCCGTCGCAGATATCCAGGTAGCGCACTATGTCCCTTAGCTTCTTCAGGTAAGTGGATGCCTCCGCTGGGGATCTCAACTCAGGCTCACTGACGATTTCGATTAGGGGCACCCCGGTCCGGTTGAAATCGACGTAGCTGACCGCTTGACCTTCGTCGTGAATCAGTTTACCTGCGTCTTCTTCCAGATGGATCCGAGTAATCCCTATTCGTTTACTCTTGCCATTGACTTCGATGTCTATCCAGCCATGCTCCGCAACCGGCAGGTCATACTGTGAGATCTGGTAGCCTTTGGGCAGGTCGGGATAGAAGTAGTTCTTCCTGGCAAAACGGCTCGTGCGGACGATCTGGCAGTGGGTGGCCAGGGCCAATCGGAGGGTAAACTCCACCACCTTGCGGTTGAGTACCGGCAGCACGCCGGGCATCCCGAGGCAAACCGGGCAGGTGTGGGTATTAGGGGCAGCGCCGAACTTGGTGGAGCAACCGCAAAAGATTTTGCTTTCCGTGAGCAATTGAGCGTGTACTTCCAACCCAATTACCGCTTCATATTCCATGAGCTAACCCATCGACATACAGAATACTTCTGAACTGGTTTCTATAACACCAAAAAGGGGAAAAGGGCAAGCTTTACCAATATAGGAGTTCCCCCAAAAATTCCGTTTTGCAAGGGACTGTCTTTGTGGTAGCAGGGAAAACTACTCCACAACGTGCAATTCGCATCATTGATGGCAGGGTTTTGTCTGAGAAAG
>CP070692.1:3936491-3940476 GCA_020353215.1 Deltaproteobacteria bacterium | reverse complement strand
GGCGCCGCCGATCCGGATCGGAGCGGGGATTTTGCCGCAACTATTGAGCCGAAAGATTTGCCTGCGACTCAACGACAGCATTTTTCCGATGGCCTCTGCA
Source organism: Deltaproteobacteria bacterium (assembly GCA_020353215.1). Lineage (GTDB taxonomy): Bacteria > Desulfobacterota > Syntrophobacteria > BM002 > BM002. The sequence continues at coordinate 3,940,376 of CP070692.1, read as the reverse complement.
CTCAATAGTCTATCCCTTGTTTCAATTGTCTCAGCCATGCCAAGAACTCCTTAACTAAAATTCTTCGTTTCAATGAGACATTCCCAACAAACGTCTCTACTTAACGTAAAGCGGAGGCGCGGATTTCCCGCCAACTGAGGAAAAATACGATTATTGGGTCGTTATAGCAGGCGCGGATTTTTCAAAGAATCCGTTTTAATCCGCTTTGTCGTTGTATTGCGATGATATTTCAGAAAGTGAGTTTATCTGGTTGCTTCTTATCGTGCTTCGTCTTTCTCTCCCAGCACGCGGTGTGTTCTTTTGTGTCCCATGATATTTGCGGCCAGCCCTGACTTGTCTCTTCCAAGTATCACAGCGAGGTAAGTCATAATCCACTTCGCCAGTCCCGTTTTCTTTGAGCCAATCATATACAGCGTCGTCAGTGGCTCCAGCAAGTCTTGAGTCTTCAGAGATAGCGTACTCATAACTCCGATACGCCAGTCTTTCGGCTTTCGTAAAGCTATTGTCAGTACCCTTACTGCTCTCATCGTCCTGCACAGTTTCTGCTGGCTTCTTGAATGATGGCTCCAATTCAATTTTTTTGTTTACACCAAAGCGTTTGGCAAGACGAACCATTATTCGATACAAATCCTGGATCAAGTCAACACGTAGCTTCTCCGTCCGCTCTAATCCTTCCCTAACCATTTCCGCAAGCTCAATCTCATCTGCATATTCGTCAAAGTTTGCCCCCAAAAGGGGAGTAATTTCTTTGACAAAAATAATTTCCTTTAACACGTCCAATTTACCAGAGACGTTAATTCCAACACGCTGGCCTATCGTTTCAATAGTAGGCCAGAACTCTGTTACATCTTCATCTAATTCGATTTGTCTGTACTCAATTTCCTCCACGTCTTTGTCAGATCTTCTAAGTAGTCTCATCAAATCTCTTAGTCGTCCATGAATCAAAGTAAGTCGTTTGTACTCCTTCTCTGTGCAGGGTTTCGTTTGCTCTTTATCTTTTGCTGCCTTTTCGGTTTCTTCTTGTTCTCTCTTGAGGTTTTTCATCAAATTGTCGAAGTACTTCTTTGCTTTTAGCCTATACTTTTCAATTGCTACTAGAGCAGGTTCGCTCCTTTTGTGAAGCCATTTCGTGAAAAGGGCAAGGGCAGCAGCGTCGTCGTTGCTCATATCCAGTTCATTTAGAAATGTCTGAACAGATGCCAGGAAATTCTCTGTAGGTGGCCCAGCTCCATCTTCCCACCCCACCTCACGAAGACAAGAAGAAGGAAGTATATGTTCTGGTGGATCGAACTCCCCCGTAAAATCCTTCATCTCACCTAAGCTGAGTATATTTCTTATCTGCTTAACGACGTACAAATAGTGCTGGTTAAGAGGGAAGTCTGCATAGGCAACTGGGCTAGTGCTTACTACCTCAATTATCTTGTAGTAGACTTGAGCATAAACTGCAAGAGTTGCTGCATCAAATCGTTGTCTTGCGTCGGCTAGCACTGGGGGAAGGTCTTTTCCCAGTTTCACGGTCCCTGCCATATGCTTCATCATGAGGTCAAATTTTACGGCATCAATTTCTTCATCAGTTGCATTTCTTGCAATTAATTTCGAGATTTCAGTTTCTAATTCTTTGTGGTACCTCTTGAACCTGTCAGCGTCATCTGGAAACTCTTCTATCAGTTTTTCAAATGACTCTCTGAGTTCCTTTAGTCGGCGATCCTTGTTCTTGAATGTGTCCGTTGTATTTCTTTTTTTCGTCATGCTTAAACTTTTTCTTTTTGAGTCAATGCCTCCCTTTACATACCCACTCTTTCAGTGGATTCAAGGAGGAAACAACCAGTAATAGGTTCACTCGTCATGGCCCTCCTCAAGGTCTTTGAGATGAGCCGCGATCTGTTGTGTTTCGGCTCTTTCCATATAAGTAATCATACGTATTTTGTCCTCATAAGTCAATATATAGCCTTGTTTTTCCTTACCTGGCAGGGAGGCAGAATCTACAAACCGTAGCGATTTGTAACAGTTTGCGCGCAGGCGCATGCTATGGGGTGTAAAAACTCTTTTTCAGCTTAGAGACTGCGATTGCCGTGTTCTTATCACGTCAAAAAAAACGCTCAGAATGTTAAGTTTTGTTAGGTTCCTCTCGCGCACGCGTGTGCGCGCGTTGCGGACTGTAAAAATTCATTTTTAAACCAAAATTCCCGACTCGGTCTCTTTTTATCGAGTCCAAAAACTCCGCCTAAAGCATCAAAAAAGCCTCAAGAGCCTTTGGATCATAGGCGGGGCACTACCTTCATAGTGATTGTTCAAGTTCACAAACGTCGTGATTCCTCATCTAGAGGAATGGTTTTCAGCGCGAGACTACAGATCTTCAGACCCTCGCTGTCTACGGTTTTTACCCTCTCCGAGCGGGGGCCGTTTTGTATATCACCTGACCTCACGTTCTGCAGATAGCTATTCAGATAATCTGGTTGTTGGCGCAGGCATTTATATAACCAATCGCCTTGTCGAAGTTTACCTCCCACAGTGCGTTAACGTATCGTGCTGCCCCGTCAAGATCAGGAAAAAGACTAGCCCTATTGATATTCATATGGTCCAGGAACCTCAAACAGCCGAGTCGGTCCTCGTTGGGGATTGTGAACTTCTCCAGGATTCGTCGTGGATGCAGGTTGCCTTTCCCACTTGCTTCTGGGGATATGTACGTGTCTTTTTGGAAATGCTCAATCATATATGTTTCAAGATCTGTCTGTGATGGCATTATGAGAAAGAGACCACCTTGGTTAACCAACCTGTAATGGGCGTGCCCACTTGGAGAGAGGGGCTTTGGTGCTGCTTTGTCATTTTCGCCGTCATGCTCAGTTATCAGATGGTGCGCCAATGCAAAGACAGCTCGTTTTTCTGGTTCTCCCCAACCATTGGCGCACTCGCATTCTTTGATTTCAAAGGCGAAAAAGAGTGCAATAAAGGGTGAATACGTCCAGTCAAGCAACGGTGTAGCTAACCCGTGATGTTGGGCCAATGCCCACCATTCGTCTTTCTCATCACCACTTGGCGCACTACCTTCGAATGGAAATCTCCCGCGCGCGATTTCCTTGAATCGGACAAGCTGGAGATCTCGACTGACAGGTGGACACTCAAAGTGGGGCGGATTCGTGCCTCCAACGTTCTCCTTTGTGGGAAACCGTTCTTCGAGTCGATCCAGAGTCGATGTGACTTTCCACTCGGTATTGGCGTGGCCCCTGTAGATCAGCGTTCCACAACTAAAGTCCGGCTTTCGCACAAACTCGACGAAGTCCCACCATGACTCCAAATCGTGTTCGAGGATGCCGTTTCTAATTTTCCTAATATTATCATCACTTCTGGCTGTCGATCCCATTGCTTCTCGTTTCCCTCACAACAAACCTGACTTGGCCGATGTTTGTCTATCGGCAGAATCTCGGGCTTGCTTGAGATATCCACACCCACAGAATCTCGCGGATTAGCCCTCAGAAGTATTTCTCAGCTAGCAGAATAGACGATCTGCCTTTGAGAGATATACCACGAGCTGCTCTCAACACTTCTTTGGATTATGCCGATATAACAAGTGGTTGAAATGTGAAATAAGATGCATTTCATGGTTAGAAGGAGGTTTGATAGATAATGTCTGATCTTGAAAATCAAGCCGTTACCTGCCCCCAGTGCCGCCTTCCAGAGGTGCATTTTAACTGTGAAACAGGCTTCTATTGTGGGGCTTGTGATCGAGAATTCAGCTCGGAAGAGGCAAAGGCGTTCGTCGAACATGAAGTCTTCAAAATGGAAAATTGAAAATTGTCCTTAAACAGAAGAAGGATCAGGCACGGAGGCATTTGCAATGTGGCGAACAGAATGCGGTGAACGGACACTCAAAGGCGCTGAAGCCAG
>CP070692.1:3932375-3936391 GCA_020353215.1 Deltaproteobacteria bacterium | reverse complement strand
AGGGCTGCTGCTTGGCATCGGCCTTTGTGCCTATCTTCTGGGTCTTTCCATCGTTCGTCCACTGGTCCGTCTTACCAAGGGCGCTGATAAGGTGGCCGCGGGCGATCTCGAGGTGGACATCCCTGTTCCGAGTCGCAGTGAAGTGGGTTACCTGACGGAGGTTTTCAACCACATGGTCGCACGCCTTCGCCAGGGAAGGGAAGAGCTGGCCAACATAAACGCGACCTTGCGGGAGAAAAACAAAGAGCTCGAGGAACTATCCATAACCGACAGCCTGACCGGACTCAATAACCGGAAACACCTGATGGAGAAGCTGGCCGGAGAGTTGATTCGCTCCGAGAGGTATGACCGCAAGTTTTCGGTGCTGATGATAGATATTGATCATTTCAAGAGGTACAACGACACCTATGGTCACCTGGCCGGGGACGAGGTGCTTCGCCGGATGGCAGAGGTTTTCAGACAATCTATCCGCAGCTCAGACTATGCCGCTCGCTATGGTGGGGAGGAGTTCATGTTGATACTGCCCGAGACCGGGTCCGGGCAAGGGGTACAGGCGGCAGAAAGAATTCGGCGGCGGGTGGCTGAAGAAAGAATCGGCGGTGAAGAACATTCGGAGGTGGTTACGGTAAGTGTGGGTGTGGCTTCTTTCCCCGAAAATGGTGATGACTCCAATTCCATCATCAGCCAGGCCGATGTCGCCCTCTATCGCGCCAAGCAAGCGGGACGCAATCAGGTAATTCTTGCCGACAGTGAAACCTAGCCCGTATATCCGAGCGGTACCAGACTCAAGGAGAATCCTGGAGCAGGTCGCAAAAGGGAGCCATTTTCAGGAGTGCTTGTTGGGTTATCGTCCACCGACGAGAGTCTGGTAGATCCAACCATGGGTGCCGTCCCCGGTCTTTATCCGCACCCACTGACCCTTGTAGGAATAGCCGGTAACCTTGACGCCTTTCGAAAGCGTAGTGACTACCTTGTGCTTGAGATCGGGTCCCTGCCTCAAATTACTCTTTTTCAAGACCTGTAGCGGCAAGGGCTGGGCGAACAGTATCTCACCGTCTACGGGAGCCATATTCTCTCTGTTCGAAAGCCGCATCTGGCCGATCTTGATGTGCCCCTTGGCCTGGCTGGTGAGATAAAGGGCGCCCCCGTAGTTTTCCTTTTCGAATTCGAGTGCGCCCATCTTTAACAACTGCTCCGCCTTAAGGATTTCTGGGTCTTGCTCACCGCCAGTTATCTGGGTCTTCAGGGCCTTGATCGCTATTTCAGCCTCCGCCATATTAGAGGCTGCCTCTGCCTTGCTCTCCAGACTTCGGCGTTTCGCCTTGGCCCTCACTACCTCCACGACGGCCTCATCTAGCATTCTCTGCTGTGAAGCCTGGCGTTCCATGAGTTCATTAATTTGCGCATCTTTTTCCAGAAGGCGCCACTGGAGGGTCGCCAGGTTATCCTCCAGCGTCCTCTTGGTGGCGTCATGCTCTTCCAAAGTCCGTTGGAGCTTCAAGTGCTGCTCGTGCAGTTTCTGATATCTTCTTCGCTCGGTTTCGACCGCTTCGTTATCTGGGCTTGTTTTTAGGGACTGTTGTTTGGGGCACGCGGAAAGAAGGCACGCAGACATGACCAGAACCAAGCTGAAACACAGGCGAAAGCGGGACAAGAGACACAGCACACTCATACCCACCTCTTCCCTTTCGTGACGATCGGCGACGCTAACAATCTGGAGGATTTTTGGAAGTTGCGAAAACCCATGTATGTCCTGGCAGTGAAGTTGTCAGCCATGTTTCCACCTTGCCAGCTCATGCGTCTTCCTGCCATCCACGTCTGAGTGTCCCCTAGCGGCTGCGTTGGCATGAAACCATAGCAGATTTTGCCCCAACAATAAAGCGCCAGTATTTCCCGGCATTGACATAACGATAAATACCAGTACAATGTAGCCAGGCAATAGGTAAGAAGAGCACGCATCCTGCCTACAACAAACCTCTGTAATCTTTTCCGGGAACATTGCCTGTCGTGGTAACCCAGGGAGGACATATTCATGGCAGCGGGTAGCAGCCCTCCTATTGATCCCAAGATGGTCGCCTTGGAGGTACAGAAGGGGAAGTCGCTTGAGGAAATTCAAAGGATCTTCGGCATCAAGATGAAAAGTCAGGTGCAGGATCTCTATGTACGAGGACTCCGTCAGCTTGGTGAGATTCCGCAATTCGATCTGCCAAAAGCGAAGGAAAGGTCAACGGCTAGAAGCATTGATACCGGTTATAGGAGAAGTATAGGCCAGAGTGGAAGTATTACCCTGACCCGTTCCCTACTCATTGAGAAACTGGGCTTCCAAGAGGGCGATGTGTTCCAGATCCTCCGGCAGGGGAGCGACCTAATACTTCGGAAAGTAGACTGAATTTCGACACGACTGGGCTTTCTCCGGACCATCCGGACGAATACTGGTCCTTGAATAGCCTCATGGACAGAATCTGGTCACCTACCTGAACTCCTCCGGAGATCGGTCAATTAGAGGATTCGCCATTGAAACTATTTTTGTTTGTCACTTCCTGCCGTTGAATAGTATCCCCTATGGGATAAAATCAAGAGTAGGCCGACAAGACCATTCGACAATCAACCCCAAGGCATCCCCGCCCCTGAGGTAATACCTTCAGAGGATTAATGTCCACCTCCTCAATCTGTCCTAGATCGCAAACGAGCTGGGATAACCGCTGAATAATCTGAGTCAACGCGTTTTGGTCAGCCGGAGGCTGTCCTCGTATCCCTTGCAGAATTCTGGCTCCGCGAATTTCGCCGAGCATGTTCCAGGCCTCATCTTCGCCAACTGGAGCGACGCGAAACGCCACATCTTGAAAGACTTCCACGTACACGCCACCTAATCCTACCACGACTACCGGCCCAAAAGTGGGATCCTGCTTTCCGCCAACAAAAACCTCGTATCCGTCAGAAACCATCTTTTGAACAAGGACACCGTTTTCTGTTTCTCCAGGCTTGGTTTTCTGGATCAGGGAAACCAAGTGATGATACGCTTGCCGCACCTCCGACTCGGAGTTGAGCGAGAGGATCACCCCCCCAACATCGGACTTGTGAATGAACTCCTCGCCTATTACCTTCATAACCACAGGGAAACCCAAAGAGGCCGCTCGATCAGACGTTTCTTCAGCACTCGTGACAAGGGTCCAAGGCGCCAGCGGGATTCCGTAGTGAGAAAGAACTTGAAACGCCTCAGGCGTTGTTAGCTGCCGGTCCCCCCTTGCCCTCGCGGTGGTCACAATTTCCATGGCTTTCTTCTTCTCAACAGCGAACCCCTTAGCCTCGGCGAAATTCGCGAGTTGACGGCAATAGAAATCTCTGGAAACGGCCAGGGCATGAACCGCTTCTTCCGGTTCAGTGAACATGGGAAAGTTCGGGTGATTGCGTCGGTTTAAACGGTATTCCTCATCGCTGGTAACCAGGCAGAGAGCCGTGGGCTTGCGGATCCGCTGACTAGCCTCTTTGATGGCGTGCACCAGGCTTCTACTGTCTTCCTCAAAGAAAACTCCGTTGTAGTTATACACCACCAGCATACCGTCGATGTCGCTACGAGCTAGAGTGTCATTGACGATTGTCTGAAAAAACTGGAGATCAAACAGGTCACCCAGATCCATTGGGTTGCCAAGGCGAATCACTCCCGCACGCAGCCGACCCGCGACCATGCGGAGGAATTCTTCGGGAAAGGGTTGCAGGGCAAAGCCGTAGTTGGCCGCTGCGTCAGCGGCTACAACAGCATGGCCGCCTGAGCGAGATACAATGGCGAGCCTGTTTCCCCGCATGGGAGGCAGACTATGTGCCTTCAGGGCGTGAATGGTGGAGTGCATGTCGGTGACCCGCAAGATGCCGCACTGTCGAAATGCGGCGTTGACCACTTCCTCTGAGGTGGAGAGCGATCCGGTATGAGAGCGGGCAATCCGGCTGCTGGCGTCACTGGTGTTGGACTTGTGTACCAGAATTGGTTTGGCGGAGCAAAACGCCTTTTCCATGAGTAG
>CP070692.1:3928222-3932275 GCA_020353215.1 Deltaproteobacteria bacterium | reverse complement strand
TTTCTGTGGTTCCGAGGCTCCCGGCCTGGTCACTTCTAGCGCCGCTGCGTTGTGGGGGAAGGCGCCCCCTCCCTGTTCTCCCCGCAGCTGAGCTACGGGAAGCCAGGGGCTCCCCCACCCACAGCGACGGAAGTGAACACAGGCCTCCCGCCAGTCACCTTAGAAAGAACTTTATGATCCTTCATCAACATGGCTGCCGCTGTTCTATGCAAACAACATTATGCTCTCATCAGTAACTCAATATCTGAATACCATTTTCGTCAATGGCGGGGTTAAAGCCCCGCCCGCAAAGCGTCCCTACCCGAAGCGTCGAAGACGCGAAGGGTGGGGCTTTACTTACACTTGGGAGACGGCCTTGACTTCGAACGTTTTTTGGGATAATAATCCCAAATGGTACCTGACAGGTTTACGAAGGCTTGGGTTTGTCGCCGGTTACACTATTGTGGGTGGTTAGGGGCCAATGCCGCGAATCGCTTTTGAGCGCTTATGGGTTGATCCCCCCTCAAAGAACTTCGTGGTGATAGAGCCGCTCGCTACGCTTTGCGCCTCATCCCGTAGATGTTTGAGGGGTAAGACCGACTGCAAAAACAAGGAGACGAGGGTGCATAGAGGTTTCCGGCGAAACAGCCTTTCCCAGACCCCATGGTCAATAGTGAGGCCCCCTATCGCTCGGGGGTTGCTACCACAAATATGAACACGAATCGGAGTCAAGCTATATCAGCTGCGGTTCTCCGGTTGCTGCGTCCACTCGTGCACGTATTGCTGCGGAATGGTATGCCTTTTGGGGCATTTGCCGATCTAGTAAAGCGGGTCTATGTTGATGTAGCCCTGGAGGAGTTTGTGGTTCCAGGACGCAAGCAGACCATCTCGCGAGTTTCCATCCTTACAGGACTATCGCGCAAGGAAGTGCTGCGGGTCACGAGGCTTCCAGCGCCTGACGACCAGGAAGCCATGCAACGGTACAACCGTGCGGCGCGAGTGCTTACCGCATGGGTACGCGAGCGGGAGTTTCATGATCGTGGTGGTCGTCCTGCTGCCTTGCCGCTTGAAGGTGAGGAAAAGTCGTTTGCGGCTTTGGTCAAGCGGTTTGCTGGCGATGTGCCGGTTCGCGCTATACTGGATGAACTGACCAGGGTTGGTGCGGTGGAGCGCTTGAAAGACGGGCGCATTCGTTTGCGTGCCAGGGCTTACGTTCCTGCTATGGGAGAGACCGACAAGTTGGGCATTCTGGGTACGGACGTGTCGGATTTGATTTCCACCATAGACCACAACCTACATTCCACGCCTGATGAGGCTTTTTTTCAACGCAAGGTATCCTATGACAACCTGCCGGCGGAGGTTCTGCCCGAGTTCCGCAGCCGCAGCGGAAAAAGTGCCCAGGGTTTGCTGGAACGGCTCGATCGGTGGCTGTCTGAGAGGGATCGAGATGTAAATCCCGCTGTCAAAGGCACAGGACGGAAACGAGCCGGGATCGGCATCTTCTATTTCGAGGAGGACTACAGCGAAGAAGATGAGTCGTGAGGTTTGTTAATCATAAAGAACTTGGTAAGCAGACCATTATCTTGTTGGCCGCTCTGGTCATGCTTACCTGTGTGTTCTGCGGGCGCGGATAAACCCAATGGACGCTATTTAAGAAGCTAACTCAACCTGGCCCTGTATTGAAGATCGAATATGGAACAAGGAATTTCGAATCATGAGGTATGTTCAACCGAATACACTTCGACATTCGATATTGAATTCAGCATCTAATGGTTGGCGGTGCCCCCCACATTCTTGTTCTCTAACCGACGTCGATTCACTTTTCGTACTGCTATCAAGGCCAAGCGGTTTGAGATGCCGTACAAAAGTTAGTTATTGCGGGAAGTTGTGAAACGGGTTGCATAGGACAGGAAGTTTTGTGCGTTCACAAAATCCTACTACTTGGCCAGGAATACCATATTATCATTTCCATCGTAACAGCCCTTGCTTTCGTACCGGGAATAGGGAGGGCGACGGGAGTTTCGCCAAGATTCTTGAGTACGAATGAAAGAGGCTATAAGCTCAGATGGTTAGGCGACTTTGGAAGTGGTAGTGGTTCGTCTCCTAAACCAATTGGGCCGCGAAAGCCGACATGACCCATTGAGGTTGGCTTATGCGAGAGTGTTGGTTTGATCTTACGTTCATTGACCATGGCCAACGCCTCCTCTCGCCCCGAGTGGGGAGAGGATAGCGGGTCCCAAACCTGGTACACTGGTAACACTTTAGACCAGGTAAATGGGTAACACATCCTGTTCGGGTTGATAAGTCTGGGGGACGTAGACTGAAGGTCGCAGTCCCCTTGAATCGGCGTCGTGAAGGTCGCCTAAAAGGATCAGTCATGAGGGTTATTAAACACGTAGTCATATTACTGGGCGCATTGGCCTTTTCCGCCTCCGTATCCTGCAGCGGTGGAGGAGTGGGAGGCCTAGATGGCGGTGGGGTAGGAGACCTTGCCAGCGGCGGCATCGGCGGTTCCGGTATCGCTGTGGGTACGGTGACTGCCTTCGGAAGTATCTTTGTTGATGGCGTAAAGTACAAGATTACGGGAGACACGACCATTACCATCGACGGGGAGCCCGGAAAGGAGGAACGTGACCTGGCGGTGGGCCAGGTTGTCACGGTGAAGTGGAAGACGGATACAGATGGGAACCTGCTGGCGGAAAGTGTGGAGTTCGACGATAACTTGGAAGGCCCGGTGAGCATCGAACCGGACACCGGGGAACTAATAGTACTCGGACAGAAGGTCCTGGTGGACGAGCTGACACAGTTTGCAGTCGGCCCGCTGGCAACAGGCAAATTCGAAAACCAAACCGACGTAAGTGAGGGTAACATTCTCGAGGTCAGTGGGTTCGAGGACGCCGACGGAAGAATCAGCGCGACATTTATTAGGAAGAAAGCGGACAATTCCGATGATTTCCTTTCCGGAGATGAAGATAAACAGTTTGAGGTCCAGGGGACTGTGGACGAGGCTCCAGATGGTGGCATCTTCACCATAAACAACAATAGTCTGAGAGTGGACGCTAGTGGTCTGGACATAAGTGACTTCGAAAAAGGCGTGTTGGTCCAAGTTAAAGGGGTTGAAGTTAAAAGCGATGATTTCGATGGGACCACTCTCTCTGCCACGGCGATTGAGATCGAAGAGGAGGATCTGGGGGGCGTTGCCGGTGAGAAAGTGGAGCTCGAAGGCATTGTTACCCGCATTGATAAATCTAACCAAATTCTCGTGGAGTTCTTCGTCGACAGGCAACGGGTGAGGACCGACGTCAACACGAAGGTTTTCGAGAACGGCACTCCTGCAAGTATCAGCCGCATCAAGGAAAACGTAAAACTAGAAGTTGAAGGCGAGCTGGATAAGAGTGGTTTGGTCTCAGCCCATAAGGTCTTCATCCGGAAGCCCAGTCAGGTGAAGATCGAGGCGATAGCCCAGCAGGTAAACCTGAACGACAGTACGGTCACCTTGCTGGGAATTCCTGTAACAGTGAACGACCTAACCCAACTCGATGACGATAGGGACGATGACGGCGCAGACGCGGAGCGCCGATTTGGCCTGGAGCGCATTGAACTTGGCGATTACCTGCAGGTGCGTGGGTTTGAGGATGAGGATCCGACGGGAGAAGTATCCGTGATTGCCACCAAATTGGAGCGAGATGATCCTCCTGAGGATCCCGATGAGGCGGTGTCGCTCCGAGGCGCCATAAAGAGTGTCGAGGATGATTCATTTGTGATACTCGGGGTGACGATCCAGACAAATGCGGCCACCGACTTCGAAAGATTTGCCAGCCTCGACGACCTGAGCGTTGGCTCTTTGGTGGAGGTGAAAGGCAGTCTGATAAGCGAAAAGACCCTCCTCGCCGTGGAAGTGAAGCTGAAAATCAAGAACGACTAGCGCTGGTTGAACGTTAGCTCGCGTAAGCCACCCGGGACGCCCTGGGTGGCTTTTTATACACGATTGTAGGGTGGCCAGTCGTGCCCTCTCATTTCCGCGGAGGATCATTGGTGACACCTGAGCATAGAGTAATTAATCGTGGGTAAACC
>CP070692.1:3924037-3928122 GCA_020353215.1 Deltaproteobacteria bacterium | reverse complement strand
AGCCGCCAAGATACTGTCCACGGGGATATCCGCAAAGATGCCATGGTACTCCAAGTACTCCATGTACTGTTTGTTGTCCAGGTTGAAGGGGTGGAAAAGGGAATCCTCCCGGCCATTGAATTCCATCGGTGGCACCTTATGCTTGGCGCAAAGTTCCTTGTTGAAGGTGGGGGTAGCTTTGATCCACTTTCCTCCCAAGTAGAATTCCACAAAGCCGTGATACACGAAGACGTTGCTCCCTAGGAAATCAATGAGCTGTCTGGTGGCGAGATGGTTCTGCACGGTAGCAAAGCCAACTCTTGAGGGTATGGAGCAGGCCCGAGCCAGGGCGCAAAGAAGAGAAGCTTTGGGAATACAGAAGCTGCGACCACGCGCGAGAACTTGGCTGGCTCGATAATGTTCTGGTCTGTGGAACGGACTGTATGGGTCGTAGTAGATACCGTCGCGCACTGCCAGGTAGAGGTTCACCGCCAGTTTCACCGGATCGGCACAATCTTCTGTATGTTTTGCAGCATAGGCTCTAACGCCGGGATGATCACAGTCGATAATTGCTGTTGGTTGGAGGTAAATCGAATGCTCCGGGCTCATCATATTTACCTCGTCTCTTCACATCCAATAGTTCGTTGCCCGATGTTCATGGACGGTATTTTCGCATCGTTGTTCGGTGCTGCCATTCGCCTTCTGTTTCCATGTGGTTCTCTAGAATCCTACTGGATATTGGTGCGAAATTCTAGTCCGTATTATTCACGAATCACGCCCTGGCGTGACAGCGACCGGAGATATGGTCGTCCTTTAGAACGTCCTTCCGCCTCGCACCTTGCGCGGCATGAACGATTTGACCTGTTGTTTTTGAGGAAAAGCAGATGAGAGGAGTAAAGGGTATCCGTGGCTCCCTAAAGGGGTTGGGAGCTACACTGGTATAATGTTGGCGTTCAGTACCAGCTTGGTCCGTCTCAACATGGATCAGGAGGACGGGAGTCGACGATGAACCAGCAGCTCTTGATCCATTTTCACTTCAAGCGGACGTCTGTCAGATTGGATCGTGGCTCCTACCCGTGGCGTGATACAGGCACCAGCTTCGAGGGCTCGCTGAATTGCCATTTTCAGCTCCGAGAGGTCGAAGGACTTAATCACATAGGAGTCTGCACCTTTGGCCTTGTCGTCATCTTTGAAAGTGTCATAAGCGGTACACAAGATTACCGGAAGGTCGTGGTACTCATTCCGGATTTCTTGCAGCAGTTCAAGGCCGTCGTAGTCCACAATTCGAATGTCCAGAATCACTACCTCGGCTTGAAGAAGGTCTATTCTCTTCAGCAACTTATATCCAGAACCGACGGTGAAGACCTCGTGACCCTCCTCAGAGAGTGCCTCGGTGTAGTACTGGCAAATGTGTTCCTCATCGTCCACCACGAGTATTCTTCCCATAAAACTCCCTCCTTCCCCACGTGAGTGCGGGCATACTCACCGCAGACAATCAACGGAGAACACACGACTCATCTGAGGCAAGCGCCAGCCATGCCCAAGTAGTCGACCATCTCCCTCGGTGTTCAGGGTGCCTTGCTTAGCAATACGACTCTTGATCCAGCAGGTCTGATTCCCAGTCGCTTCGCCATTCCTTGCTGCCCGTTGACACTCAGCTCAGGTTGCCATGACAAGGACGAGTAACAATCTCCTCATTCTGTGTGACACAGGAGCGTCCGACGTCACCAAAATCTTGGAACCTACCGTAGCAACCCGAGCATAACGGTGCCGGTTTGCAGCTATTCGCCGCTGATCTTAGCTTCCCTTCCGCTCCACTCCAGAATCTTACAGATTTCCCTTACTATCTGACTGAAGGAATAAGGCTTGGTGATGCACGCGTCGGCTCCGGCTTCCATAGCTCTCTTCAGGAGATCTGCGTCGGCGATACCGCTGGTAACAAGCACTCTGATCTCTGGATGCACTCTGGCCAACTCCTCTAGGCATCGTATCCCCCCCATCCTCGGCATAATGAGTTCAAGAATTACAAGGTCAATCCTCGCCCATTCGTCACTGAAGAGTTCCAAAGCGCTCTCACAGTCAACAGCTGTCAAAACCCTGTAGCCGAACTGACTCAGCAACTGCTTGCCTAAATGGAGTAAATGCTCTGCAGCATCGACAAACAGTAAGGTCGGTTCATCTCCATGGGGAATTTTGCCGGCTGGTGTCGATTGATCAGGCTCTGACGCAACTTCCTTTTCTGCCTCAGGCAGAAAATCCATCAAGGTGAGATCCGAACCGGAAGTCTCTAGCGTGTCTTGCACTTCTTCTGGAGAAGAGGGTGTGTCTGGGTCCAATCCATTGTTCTGAGCATCAGAGGTGCTGATCAGTTTGTCAAAAATTGCAGAGAAATCAGTAGCTAACCTCCTTCTAGTTTCTTTGGGTTCTGCAGTGCCCTCAGGCTGGTTCGCAGATTTGCCAACACTGTCCGGGACTACTTTTCCTGCGGACTCCTCTCCCGAATCTGGGTGGCGCTTACCGGACAGGAAAAGATGAGATACCCGGTCGAATCTTCTTGCCTGTTTCTTCCTATCTCTCATACGGGACAATACAGCGATCACACGTTGATAACCGAATTCAGGCCTCCGTATGAATCGTCAATGGTCTCATCGTTGGTCGGATCGTTCGTCCAAAGACCTTCAACAAGGTATTTGTATTCATAGGAGCCTGGCCTGAGGGAAATCGCCTTGTGCCACACCGGTCTACCTTGAGACTCTGTAAATTGAAGGGACTCAGGTACCCACTCATTGAAATCCCCAGCAATCTGGACATCAGCCTCTTCGGACGCTTCTACTGTGAAGACTATTTCTTTTTCCAGAAGTTGTTTCGGCAGTCCTTCAGCCTCCAGGAAGGACGCTAGACTGAAGCGCTTGGTTTTCATCTCTATCGCTTCGGTCAGGATCTCCATGGCCAGGTCTTGGTAGTCGCGAAAGCCAGCGCACTTGTCATCGTATTCGGCTATGGACATGCCAATACTGGCAGATTCTCTCAACCCAGTGCATGTGTTAATGACCGTCTCGAAACAGTTTTCTGGAAACCTAGCCCTCAATGTCTCCACCACCCCCCTGGAGAACTTGGTCCTACGGTCCACGTTGGTGGCCAGAATCTTTATGGAAAGTTCGTGCTCCACCTTCTCTTGGATTATCTGGATCGTCTCCAGAAGCTTTCCCAGTCCGTGAAGCGAAAAGAAGCTGGAGTCAACAGGGATAATTACCTCCTCGCACGCTATGAGGCCGTTGAAAGTCAAAAGGCCTACGCTAGGGGGACTGTCAATGATAAGATAGTCGTACTGGTCCTCAATGTCTAACAGGCACTGGGTGAGCTTATATTCCCGCTCACGTGTACCGGCCATCACCTGCTCAAAGGCGCTCAATACCACATCGCTCAACACAGCATCGAGATTCTCTCGCAGCCTCTGGATGGCTTTGTTTATTGGTAGTTCGCCCAGTAAAACCTCATAGGTACTCCTTTCTATCTCCTCAGGCTTTCTCCCGAGCCCGAGTGCTATATGCCCTTGTGGATCCAGATCAATCAGCAGGACCTCCTGGCCCTCACTTGCCAGACAACAGGCTAAGTTGATCGCTGTTGTCGTCTTGCCGCAGCCGCCTTTTTGATTGACCAGTGCTATTCTTCTCATGGTTCCTCCTCCTTGATTCTGGTTAGTGGAAGGAGACTGTTCAGATTCGTTCTTCCAGCTAGCCTACTCAATGACTTCACTAAACTAAAACCCGTTTACTCTTTATCCACCTCCTCCTTTCTAGACTAGACAAATTCATGTCTGAAGAGATTGTTCCTGTAGAATATCGTCTTGTGCCGCAACCAATTTGTCGGCTTAACCTAGGAGAGTAGAACCGAACTACCTTGCGGTTGTCTCTAGAAGCCATTTAAATCTCTCTCTTCTCAAAGTATTCCTCCAAAGCCTCTTCTACGATGGTCCGCTTGCTGACCTTTTCTTTCCTGGTAAGCTTCGCTTTTTTTGTAGGGTCAACTTTCATGTCGTAGATGAGTTTGAGCATCTTGAGTTCCAGGTCTTTTCTGAGCTGGACGTAAAGCCGAACGAGTTCTTC
>CP070692.1:3919848-3923937 GCA_020353215.1 Deltaproteobacteria bacterium | reverse complement strand
CCGAGGACGCCCGGAAGGACGCCCATATCCGCGGTCGCAGTAGGCCATTCATGAAACATCCGGGCTAGCTGCCGTACCCGGTGTCCTCGACCTACTTTGCGCCTAGCTCGGCTGATGACTCACAAGGCAAATGCAGTCGACCGCTAAAAGCAGCGGCGGATTGGTGGCGTGATAGAACTATGAGTAGAGTGGCATTATTTCAAGAGTTCATTCAGATTGCCGGAATAATTGACAGAGAAGAGGCACAGCTTCTCATAGACTGTGGAGTTGAGTATTTGGGGTTTCCTCTTCGCCTTCCCGTACATAAGGAAGACCTTTCTGAAGCAGAATCTTCAAAAATTATAAGATCACTTACTCCACCTCACCAAGGTGTTGTTATCACCTACTTAGAGGATGCAGGAGAAATAACAGAATTCATGGATCTTCTTGGAGCACGAATTGTCCAGCTTCATGGGGATATTGGGTTAGCTCAGCTTTCCAGGTTGAAGGGATTGAAGCCTGATTTCGAGATAGTCAAAAGTCTGGTAGTGGGAAAGTATGAGGACGCGGAACTTGTAGCTATGATCAAAAAACTGGGTCCGTGGGTTGAAGCTTTTATCATCGATACTTTTGATAGGGAGACTGGCGCATGTGGAGCCACCGGCAAGACTCATGATTGGGATGTGAGTCGTAAACTGGTGGAACTCACAGATCGGCCGGTAATACTTGCAGGTGGCTTAACTCCAGAGAACGTGGGGGAGGCAATTCTAAAAGTAAAACCAGCCGGAGTGGACTCCCATACCGGAGTGGAAGACGCTTCAGGCCGCAAGGTTAGGAACAAGGTGGAAAGATTTATATCTGAAGCAAAAGCAGCATTTGCTTCTTTGAGAAGGGAAGATGTATAAGCGGCTGCAACGGATGCCCAACGGGGCCACTGAGCTTTTATGCGAGACGACTTTACCCTAACGTTGCAAACCTGTTACCGGCCAAACCCGGTAATCTCGCACCAGAGTCCCGCCCTTCGCGGGACGGCTTGCTCGCCTCGTCCAGGATCTCACGTACGGTTAAGTACACTTCGACCTACCCGAGACTGCGCGAGGCCACATCTGGCCGACCCTGGCGCGTTCTTCCTCGGTACAGGTTTGCAACGTTAGGGTTAACTTAAAGCGTCAACTAGCTGAACTCCCACCAATGCGCTAGAAAGATGCAAATAACCTTTTTGTCGTCGGTTTATATCTTGTTCCCAACGATCGAAAAGTCTATCTTGGCTGTGTGGATGTTAACTTATTTCTTGGCTATTAAATATGGTTTCATATAGCTCGATCGGACGTCATTCATTAACGCCACTATAATCATTAGAGCAAAGATGCTTTCTTTTTGCTACAGACTTCATGTCATTTGCTTACCAGTTGTATTATCTTAATTAGTTTCGTGAAGTAATGTATTACATTGTAGCACTAAAATTATGATATTATTGGGAAAATAGTTGATTTCTGTATTGACATAGCAAACAGTTTCCTCTAAAATAGTTCTAGTACCAACGGGCTTTTTGGCCCTAAACCCCCATCGCCTCTCTACAACTGTCGTCGGGTTCCTGCGTGCTATCTCAAGTTCAATACGGGTGCGGTGGGGGCTTTCTTTTTCCAATGCTACACCCTCTTGAAAGTTCTCCATATCTTGTGACAAAGTGAATCTTGGCGAATCCAGTTGCACGGATGATATCTGAACTTGGCCTTTTCCTTTCTTCCTACGTGAACCCTTTCAGAATCTGGTTTCTCTTGCCACAGCTCCGCATGCAACCTAATCTGAGATTAGCTCGATCTCCTTTTTCCAGCTCATCTTCGAGAGACTACCTCTAGCCCGGTGAAGTAGTCACGCTTACCATTGAGCCGTTCCAGTCGTACTTCTTTGGAAATTATGGCCGAAATGAGGTCTTGGGGTAAAGGTTTGGTGCTCGGGATGGGAGTTCGCTTCATAGACACTTCTGCCGAAGACAACCAAATTCTGTCCAAGCTTGTCTCGGAACACCTCGAAACAGACCACGAACAAGGATCCTTGGAAAAGTAAACTCTCCGTGTAGAACCCTAGGCATGGATGCTTGAACCGCTAGCGCCCGTCGTATCGCTAGGTTCTACAACGGAACAACCAATGATCCAATCCCTTCTATGCTTTTCCCGACATTCTCCTGCAAGATCCGGCAGAGATCCGATCGAAACTGTGCATCCTCTATGTTTATGGCTGCGGTGATCTTTTGTCCTTGGTATCTCGCTGTAAGGATGATTGCCGGTTCCCATCGCGACTCTTCGACGAAGATCAGTCTCTCTGGTTTTTCCCCTGCCGGGATTTTGTAATCTCTGTTATAAAGACCAATCCAATCCGGAGGCCACTGGTGTTGCAGTTTTGGGTGGTTTCTCAGTAGCATCTTATCCCTACCCCCTATCCGAAGTACACACTGTTAGTAAGAATCCAGCCCCGCCGAAGATCCCTCTGTGCGGGGGGAGGACGTGGCTTTGAGACATCTCCCAGTCGGACTGAGTCCGATCGGGAGCGCCAAGGAGTCAGAATTCAGGAGGATTCTACGGCGAGTCACCCCGGAGGGTTAGGTCATTACGCTTCGCTGTCAGCAAGCATGGCGCACGGAATGAGGGGCATGGGGAAAATACAAATTAGATCTCTTTCCTCCAAGCGCCATGCCTTCAGTTACGATGTCAACCTAATGACATCGTAGGTTAGTGAGGCGAAGCGAATGACCGTGACTACGCCTCGAGCCTTACGCCTTCCCCATACTGCCTACTGAATCCTCCCCGCCTGGTCTTCTGGCAAAGCCATTGAAATGAACCAGCGAACGCTAACCCCACAGTTTGCTAAACGAAGTGGAGACCCGTCACCGGGGCTGTCGGGTTAGCGAGCGAATCCCATGACTAGGAGACTTCCCTACACTGGAATACCGCACCCTGGGGGCAGCGTCAAATCTGACCTAGTCCAGAGAACCAAGATTCTCAGACGCAGATAAATATTGTAAGCGCTTAATTTATCAATTTCCAGTGTACTCTGGCTAGCACATATTTGATGCTCCATGCCCTGTAGAACTTACCTCTTCCCAAAGGTTATCCAAACAATTGAGCTACACCGAGAGCCGACCAGGCTCGTTTGTATGGCATAGAGGCAGAATGCGGAAGAACCCGAATTTAACAGAGATTGGTAGAAAACCCGAGATCTTCTCTGATGTTGAAATTGTAGATAACGTCACTAACGCCCGGATATTTCTACCTCTTTTCGCATTGGGAAAGATCTCTAACGAATTTAGGAAGTTGAAGGAGCGATGGTCAAGAATTCTTCGTCCTTTTCTGTAGATGCTCTTTGTTTATAACTCGATGAGATGAAAGCCATTTTTTCATGCTAATCACGTTTGACGGACCGGAAGATAGTCGGCTAGATCATACCCTGAAAAAAGAAGCGTAACACAGAGATGCCCAGCTTGGGCGCAAACTTGGTAGCGGAATTCGGTTACTATCCCGGTTCTGTAAGGCGAGGATAGAGTGAGGACAAATGGCTATATTGGCTGGATTGTGGACTCTGGTCGAAGTCCGCAATGGCTTCTCAAAGAATACCGCAACAAGGTGAGAAGGATCATTCATATTCGGCAGATCCTTAGAAGCATCAACCACAGAAACAAGGACAGCGGCGGACGACACAGTTCGTTCACCACAACCGTATATGAACGGTGTCTCAACATCCGCATGAAGGATGCGGAGGACTGCCGTAAAGCGATTCGTTGGTTAGTTCGCCAGGGATTTATCGGGAGCAAGTGAGTCCTGCAGGAGCCTATTTTACCCGCGGCTAACGAACCGGAGGAGTCTGCGACTCTTCATGGTTCCCCCGGCCAAGATTCCAGGTTATCTTATTAACTCAAGTTTCGCACCCCTTTAGGGGTTGGAAAGCGTTAACGGCACTGCAAATAGCGCCGATGTAATTTCGAAATTCGGGTCCGAAGTCCAGAAACTGTGCCAGGGTATCAAGGCACCTTCGAAGAAATATGCAGAAGTAGTCCCACAGACGTTCAAAGAAACTGACGGTGCCGGTCTCCTGCTCGATTTGATGGAACATGTC
>CP070692.1:3915630-3919748 GCA_020353215.1 Deltaproteobacteria bacterium | reverse complement strand
CCCCGGCGTGTGTTTCGATTTTTCGCTTCGACCGCTTGCTCGCCGGCACGTAAACCTCTTCTACTTATTTCGAAACGTACCCACCCACCATTTGGTATCATTAATCAGAACACCGTACGTTAAATAGTGCGGTATCCAGGTCGAATCATCATAGACCGGACGATGGAAGAAGAAAACTCCCGGATGTTCCGCAACATATCTTTCCATGCTGCGAAAGCGTTTCCCGTCGGCCGACCAACCTCTATTCAATTCGCGACGATGAGGGAACAAGTTTATGTCAAGAATACCACCGCTCGCGTGCCCCAAAAAGTGACCCTTGTCTGCAGTGAAAGATTCCTGCTCCAAACCCTTGCGTATGGATACGTTGACGTCAGGGAATCCTCTCATTCTACTTGCATCTCGTTTCATCAACTGCTCTACCGAGAGGGCGTACGCAAGAGTAACTCGTTCCGCCGCATGGTCAAATAGGAAGACGGCGAAGTCTAGGTTGATTTCTGAGAGTTCTGCCGGCTGGAACTTGGCACCATATTCTTGACACCAAGAGTCAACCTGCTCGTCCCAGTCAGATAAGGCTTCGGGCACCGTTCGGTTTGCTCGTTTGAACAATTCTTGAAGGGCCGACATCCCTTTTCCAATAAAGGCAGTAGATACAAGGTCAGGGGCCCCGCGCTTCTGAGTTATCTTGGTGTCAAGTGCACACGACACCTGACCTACCACGTCATCATTGATCACGGCCGCACGGGGAACATCAGTCAAAACTGCGAGCACAATATAGCACTACCTGCGGACAAGTCAAGCCAAATCATCCCCTCTCACAGAAGTGTATGATCTTTCGGTTTCCGCTTGAAACATGCAGAAAAAGCTTGACAAAACGGTACTTCGAGCTTACTATTACGGTAGGAAACACGCCGAATAGGCAAAAAGGGGGAAAGTCAGAAGTAAAGGCGGGTTGCGTATGCCCCGTTGTGAATCCTCTTAGAGGTTCTGCAAACCTGGTTTCACTCCTCGGAAGCTGTACAATTAATTATCAAGACCATTGATCTTTATGCACTCCTTCGCTGTTTTGGCACTTTCAGGAATGGAAGGAGGGAGAAAATGAAAAGCAAAATCTTTGTCCTGTGCTTTCTTGGTGTTCTGCTGCTGTTCTGTCTGAGCGACCAGGGCATGACCCAGCAACTTACTTTGACGGATGCGTTTCAGGAAGACTCTGTTGACATAGCCATCTCATACGCCACGGCTTATCCCGGTACTGAGACGTGGATTGAAGTCCAGATGAAGAACCCCGTGCCGGTGGCAGGCTACAACTTCTACATAGCATTCGGCAACCCGGATTTGGCCAGGTTCTGCCAGGACGATACCGGAGCCTGTATGGTGTCCGATGGCGGACCGACCGTCTGGTGTGAGTGCTTCGATTCGCCCTGCGTTTACGTTCACACCTGGAACACGGAAGCCGGCATCCCGCCGAGTCCCAATTATCAAACACTGTTCCAAATCTGCGTCGAAACTTGCTGCATCCCGGACTCCACCCTCGACCGGTGCGCTGCAATCTACCTGTCTGGCGACCTCTCGGACCCGGAGGGACACCTCTTACCCTACCGCTTCAATCCAGGCGAGTTATGTGTCTGGTGGAGCGTGCCCGGAGATGCGAATGCGGATAGTCTAGTCACCATTGCCGACGCGGTTCTTCTGATCAACTATCTTTATCGTGACGGGCCGGAGCCATGCGTATGCGAGGCGGCCGATGCCAACGGTGACTGTTTGGTCGACCTGGGCGACCTGGTGTACCTGCTCCAGTATTTGTTTCGGGGCGGTCGCGTGCCTATTGGAGGCTGTCCGTACACTGCCTGCCCACACGAGGATTGCTGGCCCGAATAGAGTAAGAAGAGAGGCGGATCACCTATGCCGCGTTGTGAATCCTCTTAGAACTGTAGAGTTGAATATCAAGAGCATTGATCTTTAGATTCTCCTTCGCTGTTTTTGGCAGTTTCAGGAATGGAAGGAGGAAGAAAATGAAGAGCAAAATCCTTATCATGTGCCTTCTCGGCATTCTTCTACTATTCGGCCTGAGCGTCTCGGGCACGACCCAGCAACTCACTTCGCCAGCAACTCCTCCGGTGGACTCGGTTGACATAGCGATCATCTACAAGACTGCCTATCCCGGCTCGGAAACGTGGCTCGAGGTCCGGATGAGAAACCCAATGGAGGTGTGGGGATACCAGCTTTCACTGATGATGAGCGGTGTGGACGTGGCTCATTTTTGCTGTGACGATACCGGAGGATGTGTGGTGGCCCCCGGCGGGGTATTCGATGGCTGCACGTGTTCCGACGGCGGTGTCTCCATCTGGTGGAATGGTGACATGCCAATTCCGCCGACCTCCAGCTACCATGTGCTTTTTCGGATCTGCGCCAGTACCTGCTGTATGCCTGATACATCGACTGATCGCAACGCGTCTATCTATATGTTCCCGGGGATGGGTTGGGTGGTGGACGGAGACGGACAGGCGGTGCCAATTCGTTACCATCAAGGTGATTTAACCGTCTGGTGGAGCGTGCCGGGAGATGCCAGCGGCGATAGTCTGGTCACCATTGCCGACGCGGTTTTCTTAGTGAACTATCTCTATCGGCAGGGATCAGAACCGTGCATATGCGAGGGGGCCGATGCCAACTGGGATTGCCTGATCGACCTCGGCGACCTGGTATATCTGCTCAACTATCTGTTCAGGGATGGCCCAGACCCTCTCATCGGATGCGCCCGTTGCCCGCATGAGGATTGCCGGCCAGAATAGAGTTAGTTCAGGTTGTCCCCGAAAACGACTTTGTGTAGCCAATGGCCCGCCAGGTTCCTTCAATCTGACGGGCTGTTCTTTTTTTGGGCGGTGGATAGAAAAGCGCCTTGCTCGCACCGTATAACTAAGTGAGACCCATTCGCATTTGGCGATCTCGAGACTAATGACAGAAATCTTTCGGGCGGTGCAAACAAACATGGAGGGTAGTCAGTACTAATTGTTTCGTACGGAGAAATTTCTGCAAAAAAGACTTGACAAGGAGAAACTAAGCTGTTATCATGAAATTGCCGATAAGATAGGTGGACACGGACGGTTAAGCTCACTTCGGCAAGCGAGCATACTTTGAGCAACAATTTTTTTAAAGAATTTACTTGACACGTGTCGCAGGCTGGATTAGATTGCGAGTCTGCCGAGTATGGCATGTGTCGGCAGGCTTTTTTTGTGTGATATTCTTTCTTGAATAAGGAAAGAGCCGTTCTCTGAAAACTAAATAGCGTGCATGAGCGAGGTAGGAAGGATCGATTCCTAATTTTGTTAGAGTCTGCAAATCCTTGCGATCAATCTTAAATTAGAGAATAATCTTCTACGGAGAGTTTGATCCTGGCTCAGAACAAACGCTGGCGGCGTGCTTCATACATGCAAGTCGTACGAGAAAGTTCTGCTTCGGCAGAGCGAGTAAAGTGGCGAACGGGTGCGTAACACGTGGGTAATCTCCCTCGAAGCTTGGGATAAGCCCCCGAAAGGGGGTCTAATACCGAATAACGTCTCCGGAGGGCATCTTCCGGGGACCAAAGGTGGCCTATACTCGTAAGCTATCGCTTTGAGATGAGCCCGCGGTCCATTAGCTTGTTGGTGAGATAAAAGCTCACCGAGGCTACGATGGATAGCCGACCTGAGAGGGTGTACGGCCACACTGGGACTGAGATACGGCCCAGACTCCTACGGGAGGCAGCAGTAGGGAATATTGCGCAATGGGCGAATGCCTGACGCAGCAACGCCGCGTGGGTGATGAAGTTTTTCGGAATGTAAAACCCTGTCAGAGGGGAAGAAACTTTCCGGGGCGAATAGCCCCGGAGACTGACGGTACCCTCAGAGGAAGCTCCGGCCAACTCCGTGCCAGCAGCCGCGGTAATACGGGGGGAGCAAGCGTTGTTCGGAATCACTGGGCGTAAAGGGTGTGTAGGCGGGCAGGTAAGTCGGACGTGAAAACTCCAGGCTTAACCTGGAGCCTGCGTTCGAAACTACCTGTCTTGAGTACGGGAGAGGAAAGTGGAATTCCTGGTGTAGCGGTGAAATGCGTAGATATCAGGAGGAACACCGGTGGCGAAGGCG
>CP070692.1:3911401-3915530 GCA_020353215.1 Deltaproteobacteria bacterium | reverse complement strand
TAGTCTTGGGAAGATTAAGTTTTCTTACTTTCATCCTGCCAGTTGCTCCCTCAGATGTTGAAGCCATCAAAATGATAGCCAAAAGGGGAAAAGTCGCTCTCGAAAACAATCTCATTACGGTCAGTTCTTTCCTGGTGTTCACTTGTACTCGTTACGACCAAATGTGCCACTTCCGTCTCAAGGAAGCATACTACCAGATGTTAGAGCTGGGCAAAAGCGGCGTTATTGTGAATGGAAGAATATTGACTTACCCACCAATTCGATAGTGCTTCAAAAAATAACGTTAAAGATGAGATCTTGCGGAGTTGTTTGCTGCAATTGCTAGTGAGTGGTTAGATAGCAAGCGATTTGAGCGTGTATCCGCCTTTTGAGTATCAGATCTTTCCCTTTAAATAGAGTTGTCTTTTGGGTTCCGAAAATCTTTCAATTGCATATCGTAACATCGTCCGCGGCATCTTCCTGTAATGGTCTTTTAGGAATTTCTTTTCGATCTCCAGATGACGTTTGCCGACCTCACGGAGCATCCATCCTACTGCTTTATGAATCAAATCTTCATTGTCAGATATTAGTATTTCAGCAATTTTAAGTGTTTCAGAGAACTCATTACGCTTAATGAAGTAAAAAGTTGACATTATGGATATTCTTCGTTCCCATAAATTCTTAGATTTGGACAGGAGGTAAAGTGGTTTCTTGCTCTTGTCCATCAGGAAGGCACCAACGATATGCTCGGCAGACCCGTCAACAAGATCCCAATTATTTATAGATTGGGTATTCTCCAAATATAACTCATAGATACTCTTTCTTGCAGATTCATCTCCTTTTGAATACGCGCCAACAAGTATGAAGAGTGCCAGCAACCTTTCCTCATGGATGGAAGACTTGAGTAATTGCTGCGCCTCGTTGGTAGTAACGCTTTGATATTCTTTTGCGAGCTTCCTTAACACAGGGACT
Source organism: Deltaproteobacteria bacterium (assembly GCA_020353215.1). Taxonomy (GTDB): domain Bacteria; phylum Desulfobacterota; class Syntrophobacteria; order BM002; family BM002. The sequence continues at coordinate 3,914,579 of CP070692.1, read as the reverse complement.
CGAATTCCCAAGAAGACATCACCTTCCCCATACCCTCCCGGTCCCGTCTTGAAGAATCTCTGTAAGACTTCTGCTCTTTCCTTGTCTGCAAGCTTTTCTAGCTTTGTTCGGATTTTGTGTATGGTCATGGCATTTATTTATGGAATGGTTCTCGACATCTAATGATCGAACTAAAGAGCACTGCAATGCGCTGCATTGCCCTAGACTGAATTACCAATCCAACGCGCTGTTAGCCTGTCCGACTGCGAATGGTTAGCTGCTTGTCCTCTCAGACAACCATTGTTCTGTTCCGAGCTCCATCCTTCTTCTCAGCTCATCTTTCCTCTGAGACAAAGACTTCTCAAATTCCTCATCGCTCATGCTTGGATCACGTAACTCACGAAACGTTTTGCATGGGAAATCTTCACACAATCCACAGTGTTCTAGCCTCTTGCTGTTACGACAACAATCATGTAGTGGGCATATTTTTGAAGGCGTTTGTTGCGTCCAAAAAGGTTTGCCTGCTTGATACTCACATCCTTTGCATTGCCTGTTTAGATACTCACAGTCGCCACAATAAATCCCACATACAGCAGCATAGCTTATATTACCCATTATCTGTTTCCTTGCAGCTGACTATTTAGAAGGTAGAAATCTCTCTGCATAACACAAAAAGGTTCATTTACGCCATTCGCTCCTCAATCCCCCCTCACTCAAACCAATCTTGCAGGATCAACACCGAGTTGGTCAAGCGGAGAAACCTTGGGTGGGGGATTTGGTTGGATCACCGGGAAAATGCAAATATGACAAGAATAGGCGTTATGCAGGAGAAAGAGGGGACTATAGGATGTCCCCTGTTATATGGATAGATTACTATTTCTAATCCTCGTTACATCTGTTATCCTTTTATTGGGACACTCGGAGAGGTCATCTCCGGGTTAGTCTCCGCGAAGAAGCAGTGTGGAAAGGAGGTTCATAATGGCAGATGGTGATTTATATGACGTAGTTATCGTCGGCGGCGGACCTGGCGGTCTTACTGCCGGAATCTACGCCATGCGAGCAGCTTTGAAAACCGTGCTTATAGAAAAGGCTGTTCCTGGTGGGCAGGTAGCAATGTCGGACGGCGTGGAGAACTATCCTGGTTTTGAGTCAATCACCGGTTACGAACTATCGCAGAGATTCCTTCAGCATGCCCAGTCCTATGGCATGGTAGTTCTCCAAGAAGAGGTTGTGGCGCTGGAGCCGGGGCTCGATTACCATTCGGTACAATTGAACAACGGCGACCTCCTGAAAGCACATACGGTGATTCTGGCAACCGGCGGAAGTCCCAGAAAACTCGATATACCCGGAGAAAATGAGTACTATGGCAAGGGGGTTTCCTACTGTGCTGTGTGCGACGGTTTCTTTTTCAGGGACAAAATCGTGGTAGTGGTGGGCGGTGGGGATACGGCCGCCGAAGAGGCTCTCTACCTTGCCAAGCTAGCCAAACATGTTTATCTGGTCCACAGGCGAGACGCCTTACGAGCCAGTATGATCCTGCAGCAGCGAGTCAAAGAGGAGTGCAAGATCGAGGTCCTCTGGAATACCATCGTCACCGAGATCAAGGCAAACGATCAGGGTGTCAACGCGGTTCAGTTGCAGGACGTTCACACTGGCGATCAGCGGGCTTTGGCCACCGACGGTGTTTTCATTTTCATAGGCTTTGACCCCAACAACCAACTGGTTCCTGCGGGTACGAAAATGAACGCTGATGGGTATGTGGTCACAAACGAGAAGTGCGAGACGAATATGCCGGGCATCTATGTAGTTGGTGACCTGCGAGAGAAGTATGCCAAACAGATAGTGGTTGCCGCAGCCGACGGCTGCACTGCAGCACTGGTCGCAGCCTACTATGTGGAGATGAAAAAGACTGGCGAGGCAGTATGTGAACTACCCGATGATCTACTGAGCAGTGTCCAGTAGATAGTAAGCAGTAAGCAGAGAAAAAGATTTTTCCGTAGGTCCTCATTTGGTAAAGCAAGTGTCTAGGTCAGTTCTTTAGACCAGAGTTGGTAGTATCTTGAGTTCTCAAAATATGTGCCCCGGAATTGTAGAGAGGGAGTCACTTGCCGCCGAGACAGGTGGAACGTTATAGCCGGCTTACCGCTCGCTCAGAAAAAAGCTTGACTGATTTTGACATAAGTCAAGGTAAACCCCTCCATTTCAGGTTAAAATGGCGTTAATACTTGGGGGAGGTGGACCGATGCAAAAAGATGATATGCGCTGCCCTGGTCAGAACACCCTGTTCTGGAAGCCAGACGACATTTATGACGTAACTTGTCCAAGCTGTGGCAAGCCTGTGGAATTCTGGAAGGATGATAGCAAGCGCACCTGCAACTGCGGGCACCGGTTTTTGAATCCAAAGCGCGATCTGGGTTGTCTGGAATACTGCAAGTACGCTGAACAGTGTATGCCCGAGATGTTCCAGGGAGAGGACATGAAGGCTCTCTACCGTGACCGGCTTCTGGTCGCGGCTAAGATCGCTTTGAAACCTGATGATACGCGTCTCAGGCGCAGCCAGGAAGTCGCGGAACTGGCAGAGGAGATTCTCGACGCAGAGGGAGGCCAGCCGAAGGTAGTATTTGCGGCAACAATTCTTGGAGAATTGGCGTTGAACTCTCAGCCACAATCAGTCCAAGCCGCCTCCCCGACGGACAGCCCTAGCGCTATTACTAGAAAGGTACTTGCTAATTTAGGCACTGAAAAAGAGGTGATCGATCACGTCTGTCAGATCATTGAGCATAGGATGAATGGGACCGGTTCTGAAGACGTCAACCACAGGGTTGTTTCAGATGCACTAACTCTAGCTGATCTATTGGAGAAACAGGCTCTTCTGGATCGGTCGGCCCTGGAGCGACTGATAGAGAGCAAACTCATCACTGCAACCGGTCAGCGCTTGGCCCGCAAGCGACTCCTGTCCGACGAGGAAGACTAAACACCAAGCAATCCGCGAAGGGCTACTAAGAGTAAAAAAACCCGGCAAGAGGTAATCTTGCCGGGTTTCTTCGTGGAATTCCGTGTTCTACTCAGAGGCCTCTTCCACCTCCAGAGCCTGGCGATCGGCCATATCCATGAGCACGCGCTCACGCTCACCCATAATGCCCAGAGCCTCACGCTTCTTGTCAATGTGGTCGATTACCATAGCCGCCATCTCAAAGGG
>CP070692.1:3907138-3911301 GCA_020353215.1 Deltaproteobacteria bacterium | reverse complement strand
GCCCATATCCGCGGTTGCAGCAGGTGATTCATGAAATGTCCGGGCTAGAGTTCGTAATCGCCTTCCATATCTAAAACGAACTGATTCGGGCCTTCACCAGCAGTTACCCTGAAGGTACCCTCGCCTTTGATACCGGCCAGCTTTCCCGTTCCCTTATATGTCTGCCAGGTTCCGGTACTAATTCTCGTATCCCCGTCGCGATGGCCTTCAAAGCGGCTATATACTGAACCATACTGAAAATTTGTAATGGTATATCCCTGCATGGGTCCCGTGCCCTTTATCCGGTCATGGAAGTTGACACTCCGGCGAGAGACAAATTCCCCTGCGATTCCCACTTCATATTCAATAGGCTCGCCCTCCAATTCAAGAATCATAAGGGAGTGATCAGGTTCGTCATGAACATAGAGACATTCCCTCCGCGTAACGTGCAGTCTATAGGAAGCTTTGCGTTTCATGGCTTTCTCCTTTCATCAGGTTTTGGTGCTGACGTGTCGAGATCGTACCTCCTATGCGATCCGTCACGGTGGACGTCTTCCCACCGGCAAGGGATCGCCACCTTTATCCCCGAAGACGCTTTACTGCCTCATCCACAGTCTGCCTGTATTGTTGTAGCTGTGATACTGTTTCCGCTTCAAAGCGCAAGACCAAAGCTGGTTGAGTATTGGAGGCGCGCACCAGTCCCCAGCCGTGGTCGAAGAGCACCCGAACGCCGTCGACGTCTATGATCGAGTACTTCTCACGAAAGTGCTCCTTCACCTTCTCCACCAGGGAAAACTTGACTTCATCAGGGCAGTCGACTCGGATTTCCGGGGTAACCACGGTAGCGGGCACGCCATCCAGCAACTCGGCAATGGTCTTGCCGGAGTTGGACAGGATTTCCAGCAGCCGGCAGGAAGCATAGATGGCATCGTCAAACCCAAAGTACCGGTCGGCGAAGAACATATGACCGCTCATCTCCCCAGCAAGAACTGCATCTACCTCTTTCATCTTTTTCTTGATTAGGGAGTGGCCGGTTTTCCACATGATCGCCCTGCCGCCACGCTTTTCGATATCTTCATAGAGCGTCTTGGAGCACTTAACTTCCGAGATAAAGGTGGCGCCGGGACGCCTGGACAGTATTTCGCGCGCATAGATTATCATCAACCGGTCGCCAAACACTGCCTGACCCTGATCGTCCACGACCCCAATGCGGTCGCAATCCCCATCGTATGCCACGCCCACGTCCAACTGCTCGCGCTTTACGAGTCCGATGAGGTCCTCGAGATTTTCCAACACGGTGGGATCAGGCTCGTGGTTGGGGAAGCTGCCATCTGGTTCACAGTAGAGATCATGGACTTCGCAGCCCAGTTCGCGAAACAAGGGCACGGCCACCGGACCTCCGACGGCATTGGCCGCATCAACGCCAATGCGTAGCGGTCGCTCCAGGTGAATATCGTTGAGAATGTGTTTGTGGTATGGTGTAACAATGTCATAGGAATCAAGGGTGCCCCGGCCATGAAGGAAATCCCCTTCCTCCATAATTTGACGGAGTTTTTGAATCTCAGCCCCATGAATGGTATCAGGGCCGTTGCAGATCTTGAACCCATTGTATTCTGGCGGGTTGTGGGAGGCCGTGATCATGATACCGCCCTCAACCTCGAGGTGACGAATGGAGAAATAGAGCAGTGGCGAAGGACAGACGCCCACATCGATCACGTGGAGACCGGCATCGAGAAGTCCTTCCAACAACGCTTCACGAAACAGATCAGAGCTGGGTCGAACGTCACGTCCTAGGGTGATCCGGCTCTTTCCCTGTTGTGCCATGTGCGTGCCAAACGCCCGTCCAAACCGAGTGACGTCCACCTCGGTTATCTGAGTGCCCACGATGCCTCTGATGTCATACTCTCTGAATGTCTTCCCGTCCATTCCGCCTTCCTTTCAACCGGTCGCTATTCGTATACAGTATCTCGCTGTTACCTGGGAAGTCTCCCATACCGTATCATTCTCTCAGGAAAGACACATTCTCCCATTTGACCTCTTGACTCATTCCAGTGTACAAGAAAACTGATCGCTGGCAACTCATTTTTTGTCAATGGAAACGAGTAACCTGCAGTGTGTACAACAGGAATGGACGACACCAAGCAGCAGGTCCGAGTGAGTCAATAAGTCCCACAAAGAGCGCCAGCGGTTTTGCTCTTGGCGCTGTCAGCAGGTGGCACGCTTCGTGTGATCTATGAATATACCCAGCGTACGCTAGGACCCCACTTGGTTCACTGTCAAGAAAGCCCTGCGAGAGAGGATAGCGAGTATGAGTTCTGAGTTGTTCACCGAAAAGGATCGTGATCAGATGGAGAGGTTGGGCATCTCACAGGCCAAGGTGGAAACACAATTGGATATGTTTAGAAGAGGACCGCATCGTCTGCGATTACACCGTCCCTGCACTCTTGAGGACGGAATCGTTGTGGTCGACGCAACCGATGAGGAGCGTCTGTTGACCATGTGGGCTACGGGTGCTGCTGAGGGCCGTCTTAGGGAATTCTTACCAGCCTCTGGTGCTGCCACGCGAATGTTCGCCTTTGTCGAACGCACCAGGAAGCAGATGAAAACAACAAACGATGAAACAAACCTGCATGCGTCTTTCGAAACCAGCAGCGACCTGCAGTCGTTTAATCAATTTGTCGGTTCCTTGAGAGACTTCGCCTTTGCTGAACCGCTGCAGGATGTGATGGCCAAGGCCGGTGTCTCTTTGCAGCACCGTCTCGACTCAGGAAAATACAAAGAGATTTTGGACTTTCTTCTGGGACCGCAAGGGCTTAACTATCTAGCTCTGCCCAAAGCGCTCATACCTTTTCACCGCTACTCTGATCATATCCGCACTGCTTTAGAAGAACACCTGGTGGAGGCAAGCCACACGGTGCGCGACAGCGCCCGGCGCTGCCGAGTTCATTTCACTGTGGCTCCGGATAGTGAAGAAATAATCGTCCATCACGGTCGGAAGGCAGCGGCAAAGTATGGTGAAAAACTGGGCGTGCAGTATGAACTCAGTTTCTCGCTGCAAAAGCCAGCAAGCAATACGCTGGCGGTAGATCAGGAGAACCGCCCGTTTCGCTTACCGGATGGAAGCCTCCTTTTTCGGCCCGCGGGCCATGGTGCCCTCCTGGACAACCTGAACCAGGTTCAGGGCGATATCGTATTCATCAAGAACATCGACAACGTTGTGACTGACGACCTTCGTGACCCAGTTGTCTACCATCAGAAAGTGCTGGCCGGGATGCTACTGGACCTTCAACAGGAGGTCTTTCGGTACCTGAGATTGCTCCAGTCTGGTTCAACAACGGCAACGGACGTGCAAGCAGTGGCCGAGTTTGTAGCCCACCGTCTCTCTGTATCTCTACCCGACGACTCGTCGCAACTAGGCCAAGAGGAAAGGGTTTCCTGGCTTTACCGGATTCTGAATCGTCCCCTGAGGGTCTGTGGCATGGTAAAAAACAGGGGAGAACCGGGTGGCGGTCCCTTTTGGGTACAGGAGGCGTCGGGCAGAGTTAGTCTGCAGATCGTTGAAGGAGCACAGGTGGACAGGACATCACCGGAGCAGGTGGAAATCTTCTCAGCTTCCACACACTTCAATCCTGTGTTGCTTGTTTGTGGGCTCCGTGATTTCCAAGGTCAACCTTTCGACCTCCACGATTTTGTTGATTCACAGGCGGTGTTTATCGCCCAGAAAACAGAGGATGGCAGGGAGTTGAAGGCATTGGAATTGCCGGGCCTGTGGAACGGTGGCATGGCTTACTGGAACACAGTTTTTGTGCAAGTCCCGGAGGAGACCTTCAACCCGGTAAAGACGATCAACGACCTGTTGAGACCGGGGCATCACTCTCCGGGAGAAGTTGACCCGGCGACCCGGCGGAGGAACAAGTAAGCGATGAGTGTCGAACAGGGAGGAGAAGAACTGCTGCAACTGACTTGTGGTATGGACAGTTTTCTGTACTCTCTACGCCAAGCGCATTCCATACAAGACAACGAGAGTTTCGAAAGGGCCGCGGAGCAAAACGGGTATCGACAAGGAAGACGGCCTGGGCAAATCCTAACGCTGCAAAGCTACACCGGTAAAGATCCCGCCTTGGGCGGGAAAGTACTCTAGTGCTTTTTTCCTCGCAGGTGTCTGCGACATTAGGGTAAACTCA
>CP070692.1:3902870-3907038 GCA_020353215.1 Deltaproteobacteria bacterium | reverse complement strand
GGAGACAATATTGTGGACGTGAGCAAACAGCTAGGTCACCACGCGGTAGGCTTCACCCTGGATAAGTACGCTCATTGGATGCCAGGGGAGCACAAAGGCCAAGTGGACGAGCTAGATACTTTGCACTTTTCCGCACCCTATGCGCACCTGGCAGAAGAGAAGCCAAATAAGTGTTGAGAATTGTAACGATAATTGGAATCAGTAGAGAAACATCGGCTTTCCCATCACATGGCGCACTTTTGGACGGTATCGCTCTACGTCGTACAGTTCGCGGACGTCTACTCTCTTCTGGCCAGCAGTAATCGTACTCATGGGCACGTCCGTATAGATTCCTTGAGTCAATGAGACCATTCGCCCACTGACCTTCCTCATGACCAGGTCGATGGCCATGTTGGCATAGTTCACCGCCACCATGAGATCGAGAGAGTCCGGTGCCCCGCTGCGCATCAGGTAAGAGAGTTGCTGAAAAACGATATTCTGTCCGGTAAGCTTCTTCAGAACCTCACCGGTCTGCATGCCAATCCCTCCCAACTTGCGGTGGCCGTAAGCATCCTCCTCTCCATACTGGATTATCTCTCCGCTCACCATGCGAGCACCCTCGCTTATGGTTAGCATCGCATAGTTGCTAGGATTGGCCTGCTTGTCATCCATGAGCAGCTTGGCAAGCTTTTCCGGGTCGAAAGGAACCTCGGAAATTATGGCCCGATCCACGCTCGATAGGTATGCGGCAATCAGGGAAGTCTCACCACAGTAACGGCCAAAGAGTTCAATGACCGCAATTCGTTCGTGAGAACCGGTGGAAGTGCGGAGAGAGTGAATGAAATTGACACTGCGGGTTACGGCCGTAGAAAACCCAATGCAGTAGTCCGTTCCGTGTACGTCGTTATCCATGGTTTTTGGTATGGCCACCACAGGGAAGCCCTCTTCATGCAAGCGCTCTCCATAACTGAGCGTGTCGTCACCGCCAATGGGAATCAGGACGTCGATACCCAGTCGTTCCAAATTGCCAAGGACATGCCCGGTGAAATCGTGGAGTTCCCCTTCTTTGGCCTGATCACTGAGAAACTCTGGAACGTTCGCAGTTTTCACCCTACCAGGATTGGTTCTCGAAGTGTGGAGATATGTACCTCCGGACCGATCAATGGTTCTGACAATACCCTTGTCCAGGTCGAGTAAATTCTTCTTCCTGCTGTCCGAGTCGTCTGGATTGAACTCCAGAAGACCTGCCCAGCCACGCCTTATACCAATCACGCTAATACCTTCTTCGATGGATCTATCAACCACCGCCTTGATACATGGGTTCAGTCCCGGCACATCGCCTCCGCCAGTCAGAATACCGATAGTGAGAGACTTTTTCGAGGCCATCGCTCTTCTCCGTTTATTTGTGGTGTCGTTTGAGGGCAGGTGGCTTGCCTCACCAACCACAGTTCTGGCAAGGGCGCCTTTGCGCCGCCTAGTAGCCACCAGCGCTTGGGTGTGGTCAATTTAATCTGAATGGGTAGGAAGTGTCAATACGAATGGGATTCCAGCAGTTTTCCAAGTAATTGATACCTAAATTGAGCGTTCATTCTTGTCAACTGAGGCTACGAGATCGTTTGCCCTGGTTTTAGAATGAAAATGCTGGGTCGCAGATGACATTTTGGTTGGCAACTTCTGATCCTGGCAGGATTCGAAATGTGTGGAAATAGTTCTAGTATTTTGCTTAGGGCTTGGCTACACTGCGCTGACAGTGCTTGTCAAGGCCACCGGTACCGTGTTACTAGTGGAATTAACTACGTGAAAACACTTAGCCCAGGAGGGCCTGATGCCCGAGCTATTTAACGATCCGGAGACTTCCGATGAGATCGTGATCGCAACCATAGGCAACCAGAAAAACCCGGGACAAGTGGTAGAAATTCTGCACCGACCCGGACAAGGGGTGTTTACCACCAGAGGCATCGCTGAGCATTTCCGGATAAAGGATATTGCTGTTCCCCAAGCCCTTATGTTGGCAGAAATCCACGAGATGACCGGAGTCGTGTCTTATATCCTAGAGCGTATAGCTACTGCAACAGAACTCAATCTCCCGTTCAGATACGAACCCGAATTCAAGATGGGCGACAGCAAATACAACCTGGAGGAGAGCGGGGATTATATGCTTTTGACCCGTAAGGACTAGTTGACTGTCTGTTGAAATAACTTTGCGTGGGAACGGCGGGTTGGTAGATCCTCCGCTCCGCAGGTTTGGTCTCTTTATACTTCTACTAACAACTCCGGTCAACCGCTTGAGCTCGCAACAGCGAAACGGGATTCAAACTTGATAACCACAACTTAGGCAGGAGGAGGATACTACCATGTACGTAGGACGCAAGATGACGACTGAACTTATTACCGTCACTCCTGACACACCGTTGTTCAGAGCCCGCGATTTGCTCCGGGAGCACGATTTCAAGCAACTCCCGGTTGTCGACGAACAGGGTAAACTGGTTGGGATTCTCACCGACCGAGACATCAAGCAAGCCTGGGCCTCTCCTGCCACAACCCTCAGCATCTACGAACTAACCTATGTGCTGCAGAAGCTGACCGTGGAGAAGGTGATGGTTAAAGATCCCATTACCATCACTCCGGGCGCTACCGTCGAACGGGCCGCCAGAACCCTGCATGATCGGAAGATCGGGAGTCTACCAGTGGTGGAGGGTGAGAAACTGGTGGGCATTATTACCGCTACGGATCTCAAGGAGTTATTGCTTGATGGCCTCGGCATTCAAGAGGGGAGTGGCCGTTTGGTGGTTCTGGTCCGGGATCGAATCGGAGTACTGGCAGATGTCTGCGGTCTGCTGAGAGAGGAGAACATTAGTATCTTGAGCCTGGTCACCCTGCCTCTACACCAGTATCCAGGTGTCTTTGAACTGGTAATGCGAGTGAATGTGGTTGATCGAGAAAAGGCGGTCGAATGTCTGACTGGATCCAACTACAAGGTAATCACGGAGTACAAGAGGGACCTGGAACCTTACCTGCCCCTGGAATGATGTCAAGGTCGGGGTTCTGACCCCTTCTTGTTGCGATCCCGGCCGATCAGAAAATAGACCATGCCGCCGACAGGTGGCAGGAGAGTCACCACGGCAAACCAGACCACTTTGGTCTTGAAGCTCGGGAAGCTACGGTAGGCCACATCCCGAATGGACCAAAACGTGGGAATGAAAAGCAGTACTGCTATTCCAACCAACAGCAGGATTCTCAGCACAACTCCAAGGTCCATATTTCACCACCAAACCAGTACATCGTGCTTTTCTTTAGCCATCCTGAACAACAAAGATACTATCACAAGGCTCCGGTGTCCCTCAAGAAGCTTCTAAGGCCGTACGCGCGGCGAGCAAGCCGGAGAGAGGGGCCATTCATTATACGTTAGTCGTTAATCGGCTCGGTTACTTTGCATAGGAAGTCATACCAAGTGAACCACTACGACGGTCAAGCCCGATTTGCCTTCAGAACTACTAACGAATAACTACTGTCCATCCAGATAGCTCTTGAGATAGCTCGCCGTGTATGAGCTTTTCGCTTGCTTCAATAGGTCCTTTGGTGATCCGCTTGCCACGACTTTCCCCCCGCCCTCGCCGCCCTCAGGACCCAAGTCAATGATGTGGTCAGCAGCCTTGATGACTTCCAGGTTGTGCTCTATGACGACTAGCGTATGCCCACGATCCACCAGAGCTTGAAGCACCGTGAGCAGCCGTTCCACGTCAGCAATGTGGAGCCCCGTAGTGGGTTCATCGAGAATGTAGAAACATCGTCCTTGTTTGTTCTTCGTGAGTTCACTGGTTAGCTTCAACCGCTGCGCCTCGCCCCCGGAAAGAGTGGGACTGGGCTGGCCCATGCCGAGATATCCCAGTCCCATGTCAGCGAGCAGACGAAGAGAGCGGCTGATCTTGACCACCGGTGCGAAGAACTCCGCTGCTTCCTCCACCGTCATCTCTAGCACTTCTTTTATGGTTCTCCCTTTATACCGAACCGCCAAGGTCTCACTGTTGTAGCGGCTACCGTTGCACTGCTCACACCTAAGGTAGACATCGGGCAAAAAGGCCATCTCCACTCGTACCTGACCCTGGCCTTTGCAATTCTGGCATCGACCAACCGTCACGTTAAATGAAAATCGACCCGGGCCGTATCCACGTGCTCTTGCCTCTGGCGT
>CP070692.1:3898592-3902770 GCA_020353215.1 Deltaproteobacteria bacterium | reverse complement strand
TAGTCTTTTTCCCTCTGCGGGACAAGATATAGAGAAACAACAAAATCGGCAGAAACGTGTTATCTTAATTTTCCTATCGTATTGGTGGGAGTACAGTTATTAACGCTGAAACTTGATTCTGTGTCAAGCCGCCGGGTGCAGATATGAAAAGTTGAAACATTTCTTGGTTAGCCCGGACTAAACATAGAAGCAGAACTGTTAACTCATTGCAGCTACTTCTCCAGCACGATGTATTGTGTCTGTTGTTCCTGGAAAGTCGCCTTTCGGGAATAGGCTCGTTGGCTGGGGCTCAATGCGCCATCCTTAGGCTCGGTTAACGATGTTCCGCTGGAACACGCAAAACCCTTATTGTCCCTGTCTGTCGCGTCGCGGGCTAGGTGCTCCCTCGATCACGGGCCGAGCCGAAGAGCCGATGCGAGCAATATCGATAGCCCAGCAGGGTCAGAAAAAAGATCAGAATCAGGCTTGCACCGAGCAGGAAGGTGTGAGTGACCCACTGTTCACCCTTTTTCTCAGCGGCGGTGAGGGTTTCAAGGAAACGTGGTAAGCTCTGCTCCCAGCCCGGAGAGATCATTAGATGATCGATCGTCTTAACCAGGCTGTCGGCACGGTGAATCACATCTGAGGCTTCCACCAGGGTTGCCTGATAATCCTTTATGTTGAACGGCTGTGAAGGTGTCTTACCCGCTGCCCCTCCTTCTTCCAAACCCAAGCGGCCGGCGAGAATGTTGGTCGATGTCACCAGCTCATTTCCCACCGCGAGTGTCTGCCTCAGATCGGTGAGCAGCCCCTTCATGCGTTTCTCTTCGGCAAGGAATTCCTCAATCGTTCGCTTTCTTTCCTGGGCCACTCGATCCACGAGCTGATCGATCGCCAATTTGCGCTCAATAGAAACCCTCTTCATGACCTGATCAACGGTCACCTCCCGAAGTTGAGACACTTCCTCCATGATCTGATCGACCGCGGCCTTCCGCTGCTTGGCAATCTGGTTGGACAGTTCATCTGTTGAGTAGGCCAAACGCTCCGAGACCACGGAGAAGGTGTGAATGTCAGTCAGCATCTGTTTCACTTCCGGGTTGCTGGCCACCCTGGAGGCCCAGTCGTCTGCAAACAGACCGGCCAGTTGGGGTAGTCTGGTCCCCAGGAACATGCCGCGCTCGGCCAGCAACCGCACTTCCTCCGCCTCCTTAGTGGCTTTCTCAACGGATTTGAATAAGCCACTAACCTTCTCCCCCCTTGCCAACTTCGACCTCCTTCGCTCCGCCGCAAAGTCGCTGAATCGGATGTGGCTGAATAGAGTTGTTTCCGGATGCTTCTGACGCCACTCTTGGATGAGGGCATACAGTTGGTTCTGCTCGTCGGGTGTGAGCACTTGTCTGGCGATCTCCCAGATATCCTCCTCCGCTTTTTGATACGCCTTCAGGATGGGTTCCACCCCGCTTCCGAACTCCTTCAACCCCACATCCTCCGAGATCATACGTCCAAGGGTGATCATCGTAACCATGTCCAGCAGCGCGACACCGGGATCGGACTCAGCCGCGATGATGTAGGCCGCAGCCATGGGATAAAGGATGCTAATTAAAACACTACGACGTTTTTCAGAAGACGGCGACGTGCGCTCGTAGGTAGCGAACGCTGGACCCAAGATTGCGACGAAACGGTCGGCGAAGCTCATCACCTGGGACTGAAGCTCCTCCTCGGTCATGCGAGCCTGGTCTTTTTGCCCACCCTCACTCATCGACCCCTCAGCCCCCGGTGCACTGGTTGGTTTCGTTTGCGCTGGCGCACAGCTGATTGCAGCCGCTAGCAAAAAAGCTAAGCACAATAGGAAAATCGGTCTGATTACAAATCCTTCTTGGTCCATACTTTGACCCTCCACCGATGAGAATTAAATGAAATCTGTAAACCCCATAAAGTAGGAAAGCGAAACCGTTAATTGAAGTGAGTGAGCCTAAAGCTTACTAGAACGGATACAGCACTAAAATGTAGTTCTCTCAAAGAAACAGCTGAACTGGAGCATTGAACTTGTTTTAGATTAGGCGATGAAGGTGATCCCTGTCAATCGCAAGCATGGCTTGAGGTAGCTTAAGTGGGCTCGAAGGGGAAAGTGCAAACTGGAGATGACATTCCTTCATTCACACTTTCGGCTCTCGGGATCACAGTACTACATGTTGGCGTGGGCCAGAAGCGGCCTGACTGTGCATTAAAGGATGCTATTTACACTGTCAGCAGATCAGTGTGGGCTTTAGGTGAGAGGGCCGGCCAGAGAGTGGTTGTGGTGAATAATTATCCATCATACGATTAACTATCTGATGCATTCCCTTGCTTCCATAGGTGGAGTAGTTTCAAGATGAAATTCTCAAACCCTTGAAGGTCTTATCCATGAAAAATTCTTGAGAGCCTTATCTAAAAGTCTGCTTTCCCTTACCCAGATTGCGATAATATCTTTTCTTGAATTTCGCTCTTCATGGCTTTGATCCTGTCATCTTGTTAAAAACCGGAAAAGCAAAAACTATCAAGCCGGCTCACCAATAAAAAGCATGGCGCCAACCCGACCTTGATCCCGATGGGTGACTGGTGCGGAGCACGAAGGGCCGACACCACCATCAGCTGCAGAACAGGGTGCGGAAAAGGGACAAGATCAGCTCATGGAGCGTCGGAGGTAACCCTGCAAGAAAATCATCTTTTTTGCGACGGAGAAGTATTTTCTACTTGACAGGGCCTTTTATCGGTTGACCCCTTTTCATTCGGTCTCCACAATGGGAGATACCAACGCTTCTCTTGACATACAATCGCCTTTTTGGCATCTTCTCTCCGGAAAGAGGAATTTCCTATACTTCCAAAACTATGCCCCCATCGCCCCTGAATATCTTCAGAATCGCAGTTTTCACCATTCTCGCAATGGCGCTCTCCGCCGGCGGACTGCATCCGTCCGCGCTTGGCTCGACGCTCGATTCGAGTGCGGGAGGCGGTCAGCAGTCTGCGCCATCTACAGAGGAGAAGCAGAACTGGAGCCCACCCGCCCCGAATCCAAAGGACTTCGACTGGATCAAGCTGACTTCTGGCGAGTGGCTGAAGGGTGACATCAAGGTGCTGCGGGACGACACGCTCGAATTCGACAGCGACAACCTAGACACGCTGACCGTAGACTGGAGCGATATCGAAGAGCTGCACTCGCCGCGCCATAACACGATCACTCTGGCCGACCGCAGGACAGCGGTAGGCACCTTGCTGATCCGCGGCGATGCCGTGCTCGTGGGCACAGAAGACGGCGAGCTCCGCTTCAGGCGCGAAGATCTGTTGTCGATCGTACCCGGTAAGCCCTCTGAGTGGAACTACTGGTCTGGCGGCCTGAGCATCGGGCTCACCACGCAGACCGGCAACACCGAGCAGATCACGGCCAACGGGCAGCTCAGCATCAGGCGCCGCTCCGCCTTCTCGCGACTTACTCTCAACTACATTGGCAACCTGGGCGAGGTCGATGGCGTGCAGAACGTCAACAACCACCGGGCCACCGCCAGGTGGGATCTCTTCGTCAGCAAGAGGTGGTTTCTCACGCCGCTCTCACTCAGCTACTACTCCGATCGCTTCGCGAACATCGAACACCAGCTCACTCCTGCCGCCGGCGGTGGCTACCATCTGATCGACCGGTCGAATATCAAGTGGGACCTCGCGCTCGCAGTTGGCTTGCGATACACAAAATACCTCTCCGCTTCGGGGGGAGATTCTGGCGAGGACTCTACGACGACGGTCATTCCCAGGACGAACCTGAACTGGGACATCACCAAGGACCTCGAGTTCCACTTCAGCTACAAGATCGAGATCGGTGTTCCGGAAACGAAGAACACCAACCACCACATCGTGGCACAGCTGTCCATCGATCTCGTCGGCGACTTCAACCTGGGCCTCACCTTCCAGTGGGACCGAGTCGGCGACCCACAGCCTGAGGCCGATGGCAGAGTGCCCAAGAGCGATGATTTTCGGACCTCCCTAGGCATCGGTTGGGAGTTCTGATTCCGGCCGCTCCGCTCAGTCTCCACCCCGTTGAGGCGGGTCCCCAGTTGCGCGGTCTCGCGACTGCAATTCAGTAGAGTCGAAGACAGACGCGGTGGCCTTAGGCACAGGGAGTAGCTGTTGCCGGCTGCTTTCGCCCAGAGACCGGTGCCTCAATCCGTACC
>CP070692.1:3894311-3898492 GCA_020353215.1 Deltaproteobacteria bacterium | reverse complement strand
TAAACCTATCACCAGGAATGGTAAAGCCATGATTTCGTGATTTTGGCATCAGACGACATGGTGACCTAGTGACTATGAGTGACAGCGAAACGTGATGACAAGTAAAACGGTCGCAGTAGGCCATTCATGAAACATCCGGGCTAGGCCTTCGATTCGTGAAGAATTCGGGCCCATCGAAGTTTTCGCTATGCGGGGAAGGAACCGGCTTTGAGCTGCCCCCAGAGAGGGCTTACAGAGTCTTTCCCTCATTCGGCAGTCTGCTGGAGTAGTAGAGTCGTGAACATTCCAGATTGCGGATTTCAGATTGACCTGAATTGGGAGCTATGACTTGGCGTCTTTTGTCAGTTTCTTATCTTCCGCCAAACTTAGAGTAAGCAGGTCATGAGATTCCGCAATCTGCAATCTGAAATGTCCATCGCGCCGGTACTCCAAAACCACTGAAGATGTCTAACGGTTCGTGGACAAAACGGTAGATCAGGTAACTAACAGGCAGGTTAACACGGTTGGACGAGTCGGATCGGCACGCGGCCTGTAATAGAAGTCGACAAGTAATTGCTTTACTAGTATTTCAAATTCCTACACCGATATAACAGTTTTTAATGTACTTTATCGGTTTTACTATCGTTGTATTACACCATTATACCTATGATGTGTAGTCGGAGTGTGGAAGCACCTTACATGTTTCTTAAGGCATTAAAAGAATTAGGCAGAAAATTATGACATATCAGGGTTTTAGAAGCCCGGCACGGACTTTGCTTCGTTTAGTTGTTAGTTAGGCAACGGGGGGAATTAAATACAGGTTCGTTAGGATCTGGTACCTGTTGACGATTGTAATCGTCAAAGGGATTCATGCTGCTGTCTAGGCTATATTCCTTCGGGCAGGGCCAAATGCCAGAAATTAGCGATGGGAATGAGTTTTTTCGTCAAGTTAATATTCGAGACGAGGTTGCACCCATGTTAGAGCGACGAAAGTACGAGAGGTTTTCGCTTACACTCCCGTGCACCGTTGAAATGTTGGGCTCCGATAATAAAGAACAGATCAACGCACAGACCAGGGATATTTCCGCTGGTGGAGCTTACTTTCAGACTTGGCAACCCTTCCGAGAGGGCTTAGTTGTCAAGCTCAGGTTGCATGTGACGAGTGAGAAATTAAAACTGCTTACTGGTGCTCAAGTTTTGGTCAAAGTAGACGGTACCGTGTTGAGATCCGACTCAAAAGGAATGGCGGTCTCTTTCAATGGGGACTACGAGCTCGTGAGATTGCGAGTCTCTTTGTCCTAGCCCGCATTATTCACGAAACGGTGTCAGCGAGACCGTGGAGATGGGCGGGCTAGATGAGCTTCCAAACTGGATACAACTACACGATTTTGATTTGCCTAAGGAGTAGCCTTATCTCTATGGCCGCTCTCCTGAATTACCTTCCGACTAAGACGTACAACTGGACCACTCTTCTTAAGTGCTTTACTGCTGAGTCAAGCCATGAAAGCCAAGGTGCAAGAAAACCGAGAGAATCTGTCCCCGTTGGCTAATAAGATATTCTATATCGTTGGTCCTCGAAGGCTGCAAAACGAATTGATCTCCTATTACATGGAACGAGAGCTCGGCTCCCAGTGTGCAGTCTATCCAGACATCCGTGAGCTTCCTTTTCTGGATGAGCCCCCTCCTGGTGATCGAGTAAATCTGGTCCTCTGGGACTGCCAGGGAAAAGATCCGGAAGAACTCCTGATCGAACTCGAACTCTGCGGTGAAGAGGCATTGACTCGGGCCCATGTAGTGCTTCTGTACGTTACTCGCGGTCTGGGGTTTGAAGAGAAAATTGTCTGGAAAGGAATACGAGGCTTCTTTTATGAACAGGACCCCTTGGATCGGGTCCGGAAAGGTATTCGCACTGTTCTGGCGGGAGAATTGTGGCTTTCCAGAGAAATCGTAACGAAATGCATTCTAGAAGGCAAAGGCCGCGATTACCCGTACAAGGAGAGGGGCTCGATTCTCACCCCCAGAGAAATCGAGATACTCGTGTTGGTCGCCTCCTGGGCGTCGAATGACGAGATTGCTGAGAAACTTCACATCAGTCACCATACGGTTAAGACTCACCTATACAACATCTTTAAGAAAATCAATGTTCCCAATCGGCTCCAGGCAGCACTTTGGGCCACCAGGAATTTGGAACGTGTCATCTTGAAACAGTAGCCCGCCCTATTTATGAATCACCTCGTCACGCCTATTGCTGGATCCTTAGCCCTAACCCGGATTGTTCATGAATCGTTAGTCCGCCAAAAATCTTCTGAGACCGCGCAAAGGCCAGGATATCGCCGGTTGCTGCCTTGGCCCCTGCACCCACTGGTCCAGCGGCGACGTTCGCTTCCCCCCCCAACTTAAAAGACGATGTGAGCAACGCATCCATTCCTTTTTCGGTCCTGATCATCAGCACAACCTCACTCACTTCCCCACCAATCTGCAAACCGAAAGTCGCATTGCCCTTGGTGTAAAAAGCGGGGCCATTCCACTTACCCGTCTTCCCATCACGTGACAGCAGCGCGCCACTGCCTCCGGAGGCACCGAAGATAAAACCACCCTTGAGTAACTGCGGGATGATCAAGATTGCCTTAGAGTCCTTCAGATGATTTCGGAACCAACCCATGTCTGGATCAGATACAAAATGCTGAAAAGTTATCTGTGCCTTATTGACCAGTTCCTGCGGTTTGCCAATCTCTTCTTTGGCTTGCGCAGATACTACCCCGAAGGCAAGAAGTCTAATATAAAAGGCCAACCTCTTTAGTCTATACTGGAGTGGATAGGGAATCACTCATTAAGGACATTGGTAAAAGCGCATCCATTGGGGTTGGTAATTCCATGTCTTCTGACGAGGGAACTACATTCTTGCCCCGCTCATCCCCAATAGGTCCCGCCCAAAATTGAGGTGAGCAGAATTAGGATAATCAGTAAGGTTGGAAATAGAGAACCTAGCGGCGATTCAGAGCAAATCGTCTTCTTTCTTTATCTGGCTTCTTCTCTTCAAGGTCGGAGTCGAACTCGGGTCCAGTTTCTGCTTCTACCGGCAGCAGCCTCTTTACCTGCAACTCCCCGATTTCAGCTTCGCCTAGCATTCTGCAAAGGCCGTTTACGCCCCCTCCTTCCTCGATGGTAATCCGGGTGGCCTCAATGTCCCCCGTCACCCTGCCTGTAGCAGTCATGTCCATTCGACCATGGGCGGTAATGTTCCCAGCCACGTATCCTCCCACCACAACATTATCAGCCGTAATATCGGCCTCCAACTTACCTTGACGGCCAACGATGACTTCACCCTTGGCCTCGATTCTGCCTCGGACTTTGCCCTCAACGCTTACACTTCTCTCGCTGTAGATCAACCCTTCTATCACCGTGTTGGCCCCGATCAAGGTGTCCAAAGAAGTCTGTTTACCATTATCCCTTCGTTTCATAGAACACCGTCCTCTCTCACCGCTGCCCTTTAAACGTATCGGAAGTTCTTCCTGTAAAGCTCTCCCTCTGGTTGGTGAAACAAAGACATACCCCCTAGCGCATTTACTGAAGAGTACCGCCCCCATCCCGGGCAGTGGTAAGAGCAATTCCCATGCCAAGGCAATCTGCTGGGTTGCCTAGACGTCTCACTTGAACGGAACAGAAACAGGCTGAAATATGGCGCGCTAAGCTTAATCCCGCAAACTTAAATCAATGCAAACCGCAACAGGGTGCGGTCCCACCTGGGCGAAATTTTTCCTGGTGGAAGGTTGGTAACATTGGGGTCAACCCTAACGTTGTGAACCTATACCGAGGAAAAACGCACCAGGGTGCGTCAGATGCATCCTCGCACAGTCTCGGGTAGATCGAAGCGTACTTTAGCGTACGTGAGAACCTGCACGAACCGGGCAAGTTCGTCTCGCCAAGGGCGGGACTCTGGTGCAAGTTTACTGGTTTTGGCCGGTAACAGGTTTGCTACGTTAGGGTTAAGACAGGGTCCGGTCAAGGCTGCGGTATTGGATTGCTTCGGCCACGTATGGAGCCCGGATTTTTTTTTGCCCTTCCAGGTCTGCGATGGTCCGGCTGATCTTGAGAATTCGATTGTGGGCCCGTGCACTCAAGCCTAGTCGATCAATTGCACTTTCCAGCAGCCGATGCGAATCCCTATCCAGCCTGCAGAAACTCCTGAGCAATCGGGCCGG
>CP070692.1:3890013-3894211 GCA_020353215.1 Deltaproteobacteria bacterium | reverse complement strand
CCTCTCGTTTACTAGTCTCTTCCCTCAGTACCTGAAGCCGTATTCGTGTCCACCAATCCATATCTGTGTACACCCTTTCTCCTCCTCCGCAAAGGCAGATCTAAAAGGCCTCCATGGCCCCCCTCGCCTAACGCCTCCCGGAGAAGGCTAGCCAAGGATGTCACAGTTTTCAACCGCCCTCTCTAGCGTCTCACTTTTGGACCGCCCTTTATATTCGCATCTTTTATTCAAAATCAGACTTGTTCGGAGAACTTATGCGACAGATCCTCCTGTCTGCCCGAAGTGCAAGGGGCACATGCGGATTATAATCTTCATAGAGGACCAGCAGATAGTCAAGAAGATCCCCACCCACCTCGTGCTCTACCTGGTAAGATCAAAACCTCTGCCGAGGGCGCCACCCAGGGATCTTTGCCTCGACTCCCCATACACTCAAGTCCCGGACTCCGAGGACTACCTCCACAAAGATCCTGAATACACTGTCGATGATTATCTCTTTTGATTCGAATAAACGCAAGGGATCGAAAGGGGTTGGTGCGCCCGAATTTCCGTGAATACTCCAAGTCCTGGCCCGCAGGACGCGCATACTCCCTCGCCATGGTCTACTACCTCCGGTCTTGAGACAACCGAAAAGCACCGAACCACCGTATGTTACCTTGCATGGCACTTGACACACAAGGTTCGCCCATCCTATACCCCTTCCTATCGAAAGGGAGTTCTTATCAGTGGATCTTTTTTCGAACCCCGGTTATTATGGGCGGGAATTATATTAACCATTATAGTCATATTTTGTTGTTTGTTTTCTCTGGTTTCCTATGAATTAAATGGGAGTCAATTAGCGATAGTCACGCGCATCAGCAAAAAGTTATTTGGCCTGTTGTAAAGTGCTCAACTGTTTATGAAGAGAAACCTTCATTCGGAATTCGGTTATTGGGCAATGGAGGGCTTTTTGCAGGAACGGGTATTTTCTGAAATAAAAAGTATGGTATTTTCAGAGCCTATGTTACAACAGGCGAAAGATCGAACTTGCTTCTTATTGATACTCCGACAACTAAGATACTCATAACTCCTGAAAACCCTAATCAATTCGTGACTTATGTAAACTCATTGAATATAAATAAGAAGGACGGTTCATCCCCGTAAGACTATTCATTGTAAGAATTTAATTTTGATGTTTTCGTAAAAAGTCGATTTGTGATGGAACTGTAAGTCACTCCGGATAATATGGTCCGGACTATTCGGAAAATCGTAGCTTTATACAACCTGCACGAAAAACCGTGGACGTGGATCGGCCGTGAATGCATATGTTCTGGATCTTACTGCAAGCTTTGTTGTCGGAGGAACATGGGTCACGTTGGCCTCTGTGACAGCGCAGCGTTTCGGAGGTAAAATCGGCGGTTTTATTGCCGGGCTCCCGGCTACGTCAGTGCTGGCAATATTTTTTATCACATACACAGAGGGGGCACGCCACGGATTTGATGTAACGGGCGTTTTCCCCCTGGCCATCTCCGTCAACGCCGTTTTTTTAGCTGCATTTGCGGCCTTTTCAAGGAAAAGCTTTTCACTCGGACTGCTGGCCTCCTTGGGAATCTGGATCGTTGTCCAGTCGGTTCTGCTGCACTTCCATCCCATTCGGTTCGGCGTGGTAGTTACTTTTGGTATCGTGCTGTTCCTGATTTCACTACTGTTCATAAGCAGCCTTGATATACCCGATCCCGGCACCCAGCCCGTCCACCACGGGGTTGCCGAGATCACCATTCGAGCAATTTCCGGAGGTACAATCATTGTCTTGGCCATGATCGGCTCCCGGATGGGTGGCCCGATCCTTGGGGGCATTCTTTCTGCATTTCCGGCGACGGTAGTGGCCACACTCATCATCACGGACACGTACGGGGGAAGGGATTTGACAAGGGTTATGGCACAACCCATGATGATCAGCGGTGTCGTCAACTGCATGGTTTTCGCTCTGGTGTACCGGCATGTTGTTTTGTACATGGATGTTCTTGGAGCTTTGACCAGCGCCTATGCGGTCACTCTGGTCAGCGCCGCATGCACGTTCTACTGGATGAACATCCATCACTCGGAACATTCCCGTGCTATCCACACCTAATGGCACGGGGTCTTAAGGAGGAAATTCCATGACAAACGTTTCGGATCTGGAGAATGACCTTTTGGCAAGGTTGATAGAGGAAAACTCGGGCCGACGGATCACCCGGATTGCCGGCTCACGATGGGGAAGGCTCTTTCTGCCTGCCCCGGATGAAGCTGCCAGGAGGCCCGATCGAGGACTCAGGGTACTTTGTGTCGGTTCCTGGACCTTGGGATTCTTAGCTTTTGAAGCGCTCCTGTCTATAGAAATACTGAGACCTGGTGGGATTAATCTGGTGGGCCTGGTAACAGACGATCCTCTGGACGCTGATGCGAAAATATCCGTAAAAAAACGTTTCTGGCGCTACTACGAGGAGCCGGAGCGGGAAGAATACGAATGGGGCATCCTGCACCGCGCTCTGTCCCTGGGAATCCCCTGCTACACAGGAGAAGTAAAGAGCGGCGCGTTCCGTGAGATTCTAACCAAATGGGACCCTGAGGCCATCGTGGTAGCAGCCTTCGGACAGGTGATCGACGAAGTTATTATCGAATTTCCCTGCCACGGCATCTACAACGTACACCCCTCTGATCTGTTGCACTGTCACGGCGCAGGGCCCGAGCCCTGGGAGGATCTGGTGGAACGAAAGGCATCCTCCACCCGCGTTACACTCCACAGAGTCTCACCGACCATTGATGATGGGGACATCGTGGGCCGATCCCCGGAAATAAACGTGCGCTTGCCCGACCGTAGTGTCTCTAACGACGTACGGATGATCGGCGAAAAAACCCTGCTCCCTGTGGGCCCGATGGTGCGGGAGCTTGCCCTGGCACTGATGGACAAAAGGGCGCGTGGGTTGAAGGGCCCGTTGGATTCTCTGGATTTTGAACGCAGCTTCGGCCCGGATTTCAAGTCAAGGCTGATGGAACCGTTGGATCCGACAAACAGGGGCCATATCCTGCCGTTGCCTGAAGATGAGGAACAATACACCGTTTAGATTGTTCTCACCAATAAACTCAGCTCGTGAGAAATCCGGGATAATCCGACATCCCTGAAATCCTGAACAAAAAGAAGAGAAGATCTTTGTGGATCCGGTCAAACCCCGGGCCTCAGCAAACACAATCGTCCGGGCTCTAGACCAGGGCAAGCGTCTTTCGGTGGCAATCATCCGCTACGTGGAAAAGGAACGTAGGGTTGATGACTGGGCGGATAAGAATATCGATGGCGTATTACAGAGCCGCAAGACGGTGGCTTAGTAGTTTCAAGTCAAGAACCACTCTCGCTCAACTTCACCCAGAGGATGGGGATCCAGAGGGTGAAGCCGATGAAATTGAAAACAATCAGCGGCAACGATCTGAGCAAAATGCCATAGACACCCCACAGAAACAGCCCGCTCATGAGCATGACCATAAACTGCATCTGGATGCTTTTCACATCTTTGGTTGAGTAGGAATAATAAAGCTGTGGCCATGCACTAAAGGTTGTCAGAAATCCGGCGATAAAACCCAAAAGATCCGGCCACCTCATCTTTTCACCTCCATTAGACTCTTCCACCTCAGGCGGGCTGCAAGGGATGGTGCGCCGGCAGCTGTGCCATTTGCTCCTGTCAAAAGTGATAATAGATGCCGTGTTTTTCTGCCAAGGATTGATGATCGCCTTGTTCGGCCACAGTGCCGGTTTTCAAGACCAGAATCAGATCCGCATTAGTAATCAGGGGGAGATGGTGGGTACTTTGTATTGACAAGCTGTACAACGAATCAGCCCCGTTCTCATTTGCCAGCCCTTACGTCCATGACATACCGGACAGATAAACCTTTGGGCCAACGAAGCCGCCAAAAATAGTTGGTACAGGCCTTTTCTGTCGAGAACCATTCCTCGAATTCCTGCAAAGTGCGAGGATAATCTATGCCGCCAATTGGATATGGATTACGATGGCTCATGAGCCAATCATAACATTAGGCCAGCGAAATGGATAGCTTCTATTCAGGATTTAGAAATATGCTCACCGTTATGATCTAGAGTCCGCACAGCCCTGCTGGAAGTTCATATTGCATAGTTGAATGCACACTTTTGCCCTTGAGGTACTGCCACCACACATAGGGGTAAACTGGGGAG
>CP070692.1:3885698-3889913 GCA_020353215.1 Deltaproteobacteria bacterium | reverse complement strand
GCCAGCATGGTGAGCCAACGTTTTCCATCCCGGCCAAATCCGTCTGATGCAGTGATCAGGGCGACATCTGTCACTTTCTTGGCCTTCAGGTATTCATAGACTTTTTTGACCGCAATAGAGCTCCTTTGGGGCGACTTGAATATCCATCTGGCAGTACCGAAATTCTTACCTCCGTGGACACCTTCCATGATCACCGGGTCCCCACCCACCGTCATTACTGTCGGGATTTTCTTGCTTTCAAGATACTTTTTTACCGCCATTCCAGTACCTGTTCGGGTTGGACCGATCAGCGCAACAACCTCTTCCACTTCCACCAACCGTTTGGCCACCATCAGCGCTCTGGTCGGATCGCCCTCAGTGTCGCCTACGATAAGTTCAAGTGGGCGACCATTGATGCCACCTTCCTTGTTGATCCTCTCAACCACCATCTGTGCCACAAGTTTGGTAGGGGTACCAATGAATGCGGCAGTGCCAGAGAGGTCAAAAAAGGCACCAATCTTAATCGGTTCCTGAGCGGCGGTCTCGTCTACCGTATACCCGAATGAAAAAGCCAACGTAATAGCGCAGAGCAAAGTCAGAATCTTTCTCCTCGTGTTCATACTAGAACCCCCCCTTTCCTGGACAGTGTCAACCTACCATTGGAGACCTGCGCCGGCCAAAACCCTGCCCTGGGCGGGATACATTCTGGCGCGTCTTCCCCTCGGTACAGATCTTCGACGTTAGGTCAAGAAAGAAGCCAAATGCTTACCCATCAACTCTGTTTTGCATCACCTCCCCGGCCATTTTTCATTGGTCATTTCTAGGATATCGAAAGAGTCCTGAAGTAGCGACAACCGTCTTACCAGACACGGCGGAGCCCCTCATGCGCTAGGATATCCAAGGAACAGGTCGATGTTTCTAGAATCCGGATATCCCGACATGGTGGAGATTCCGGAATGAGGTATTCCTTGATGCCGTTCTTGGTGACAAAAGCTGTGAGCAACAGATGGATATTTCGTCAATGATAAATGAGAAATGGGAAATGCCAAAGGAAAACTTATTTTCGATGGTCAAAGACTCGTTTGCTCTTACGTTCCGTTCGTGGAAGAGTGCCCTGGTCTAGGATCTCTGCATCCGCGCTCACCAGAAGGCGCCCGCGCAGGTCACGGGTTATTCGCCGGGCAATTGTTTCGTTTTGTTCGGTTCCTATGCCCAGCCGCCGCTCTACCCTGATGGTCATATAATCTCGGCCATCTTGTTTCCGCTCCAGATGGACCTGATACTCGCTGCCTATTTCCGGGATCTGTGAAAGAACGTGATCTATTTGTCCAGGGTAAATATTTACAGCGCGGACAATGAACATGTCGTCCGAACGTCCCAGAATTCGGTCATGCAGGGGCAGAGGATTGCCGCAGGAGCATGGCTGTGGAAGAAGACGAGTCAGATCTCGAGTCCGATAACGAATGAGAGGGGCAGCTTCTTTTCGCAGGGTCGTGACCACCATCTCGCCCATCTGACCGGGAGGAACCGGCTCAAGGGTGTCGGGATCAATAATTTCCAGGATGTAATAATCAGCCCAATAATGAATCCCCTCATGTCGACCGCAGTCCAAACCGGTGCCCGGACCGTACAGCTCAGTGAGGCCTGGAATATCAAACAGGTGCTCAACACCCAGTAGTTCCTTTATACGCCGGTCCATTGACTCGCTATGGCGCTCTGCTCCCATGATGACCTTTTTGAGTGCCAACCGATCCTGAAGATTTCGACGCTGAACCTCCTCCCCCATGAGAAGTGCCATGGAAGCCGTGGCGCAGAAAACTGTACTCTGCAAGTCCACCAGCAACTCGCATTGCATCGCCATGTTTCCTGGGCCAATCGGTACTGCCATGGCACCGAGCTTCTCGCATCCCAACTGGAATCCGACACCGGCAGTCCAGAGGCCATATCCCACAGCAATTTGAACCCGGTCTTGCTGAGAAAGCCCCGCCATCTCGTAACAGCGAGCAAACATGTGGGCCCAGTCAGCAAGGTCTCTCTGGGTGTAACAGAGAACCTTTCGCTTTCCGGTTGTTCCCGATGAGGCGTGAATTCGAACAATTTCGTCAAAGGGTACAGCCCGCAAGGGAAAGGGATAATCTTCCTGCAAATCTTCGGCGGTGGTGAACGGTAAGCGGACGAGATCCTCGAGAGATCGGAGGTCATCAGGGCTGATGCCAGCCTCTTGCAACCGCTTTCGGTAAAACGGCGAGTTTTCATAGGAGTGGCGCAGAGTCCACCGCAGCCCTTCCAGCTGCAAGGCCTGCAGCTCTTCCGGACTGTCAACATTCGGCATGAAAGTTCGGTTCATATCGTCAGCCATGCGTCACCTGAACTTGGGGACTAAAAGGAGTCGGCATAATAAGGAAATCATCGCTAGACTGGCCTCCGTACCCGCCGAAAAGGTATTAGCGTTTTTCTGTTGGCCGATACCGAGATCCGCCTTACTGTGCAAAACATGTCGCGTTCAATCTTCGAAAACCACGCTGCCCTTTTCTCCTTCCAGGTTGCTCTCTTCCATCAGCTTCACTTTGACGCCCATCCCAATAGCGCGCCTCAGGTGAGTTCTGATATTGTCGGCCAGCGCGTGGGTACGATACCAATCGGAGACATAGTTAACAGGATAGGCCACCTGTAACTCCAACTGGTCATTGAGGCCATCACGTTTACGAACGACAGTTCTATAGTTGACGACTTCAGGGGCGGCCTCTTTGACCAAACGTGCCAATTGGTCCGGGTAAACGGCGATGCCCCGGACCATGAACAGGTCGTCAGAGCGGGTCAACGGCGACGACATCCTCATGCTGGTACGGCCGCAGGGGCAAGGATTCAGATTCAAGGTGGTTAGATCTCCGGTTCTGAAACGAATCAGGGGGTAGCCTTCATTGGTAAGGGTTGTAATCACCAGTTCCCCTTCCTGACCAGGAGCCAAAGTACGGCAGGTATGCGGATCGACAATTTCAGCATAGAAGTGATCTTCTGCCAGATGGAGCCCTTCCTTCTGCTTGCATTCAGCAGCTACCCCAGGTTCGACCATCTCGTTTACACCATAGACCCCATAAGCCTCAAGCGAGAGGCGCTCCTCCAGAGCCTGACGGACGTGAGATGGTACAGCCTCCGGGCCGAAAAGGCCGATTCTGAGAAAGATTTGCTCGGGATCCACACCAAGACGTTCCTTGGTCTCGGCAATGTGTACAGCGAACGAGGGAGATGTAGCGAGCACAGTAGTTCGAAAGTCTCGCATGATCTGAAGTTGGATCGTTGCGGACGCAATTGACGTAGGGGCGAGGGTGGCGCCAACCAATTCCGCTGCCTGGTTGAAGGTAAAGGCACCGGTGAAAAGCCCGTAATTGAAAGCGACCTGAACGATATCACGTACGCCGATACCAACCGCAGTCAAGTGGCGGGCCATCAGTTCCAGCCAATTCTGAGCATCCCGTTGGGTATAGCCGATGACGATGGGCCGTCCCGTAGGAGCGGCTGAAAACTTAAGCCGGACAATGGACTTCAAGGGGACAGAAAAAAGGCCATACGGATAGTGCTCCGCCAGGTCAGCGCCGGTGGTCAAGGGCAACCGGCCCAAGTCGGACATGGTTTTGATTTCTTCAGGCAGCAGGCCAATGGCCTCGAACCGTTGCCGGTAAAAGTCAACCTTGGTGTAGGCGCGATTGAGGGTCATCTGAAGACGTTCAAGCTGCAGTTCAAAAAGCTCCTCCCGTGGGAGAGTCTCGATTTCTTCATTCCAGAATTCGGTCATCATGACCTCACGAATGGGGGTTGAGCCAGTTGTCCGGTTTGGCCGGTTAAGCCGGAAACAACGTCAAGCGGTTAACTGGCTAAACTGACTCAACAGGCATAACTGGCTAAACTGACCTATCTCTCCCACTTCTCCTTGTAATCTCGTCCTAGAAAGGCGCGACGCACCTCATCGTTGGTCAGGAGTTCATCAGGAGTGCCCTCTAACACAATGCGCCCTGCTTCGAGCACATAGGCGCGATCACAGATCTCGAGTGCGGCCCGGGCGTTTTGTTCCACCAGAAGTATAGTGGTACCGTTGTCGCGCAGCCTCCGGGTTACTTGAAAAATCTCCTCCACCACTAGAGGTGCTAGACCCAGAGAGGGCTCGTCAAGGAGAAGCATTCTCGGTCTGGCCATCAGTGCCCGAGCAATGGAGAGCATCTGCTGCTCGCCGCCACTCAA
>CP070692.1:3881375-3885598 GCA_020353215.1 Deltaproteobacteria bacterium | reverse complement strand
GGATGTTTCATGAATGGCCTACTGCGACCACGGATATGGCCCTCTTTCCCGGCGTCCTCGGGTCTTCCTTCGGCTCGGCTCCCCGAGACAAGCCCCCCGCGACAAGCTCGGGACAGGCGGGACAGGCAGGATAGGCGAACCCTGCGACGTACCGTTCAGCTAGGGTTCGGGTCCAATCCCGCGGTACGATTGGACGGTGGCAAGCCCATCTTCTTCGCGCTCGCTCCGCTCAGTCCCCATCCCTTTGGGGCGGGTCCCCGGTTACATGGTCTCGCCACTCCAATTCATGAAATATGCGGGCTAAACGATTCCTAATTTTTGACGTGGAGATAACCATGAACCTGATAGAGAGATTCATCTCCTATAGCGAACTGGTGGGAAACGTTAACACAGTCATCGCCGCATCCGGGATAGAGCAGGTGCTTGGGGCAGGAGGTTCGCAGAGACGCTACGTCAACGCGCCTCGCTTCGGGATGGAGGCGTCGACCCTCGATGTGGATGAAAAAGGGATCGACGAAGCCATTGTCCAGGCTGATTATGGCATAGCGGAAACAGGAACAGTGGTGATCGACAGTACGGACGAAAAGCTGCGCCTTGCCACCTGTCTGGCGGAAAAACTCATCGTCCTCGTGGAGGCGTCTCGAGTCAAAGAGAGACTGGAGGATGTTGTGGACTTCTTGGAGGAGCGCTCATCCGGAGAAAATGCCTATGTAGCCTTCATTACCGGAGCAAGCAGGACGGCGGATATAGAGCGAGTGCTGACAATAGGAGTGCATGGTCCCAAAGAGATGGAGGTCATTATCGTAGAAGATAGATGATTTCCAGACCGCAGACCTGTCTGGAGTAGGCACTAAGCACAGTGTAGCAGGGAGATTCAAGCAATGGGTGATGGGTACCAGGAGTTTCCCCAAAAAGATCATGGGCCCAGGCTACGGGGAAGGCTACTCCACAACGAGCAATTCTGCGCCATTTATGGCAATGTCCCTGTTAAGAAAGCACCAAATCTTCATGCAGGCCCTAGCAGGGCTGAGATAGGCAATGGCAGGTTGCTCAGATGCTCGTTGTTTCGCAGCCTCCCCCGACGCCTTCTCTGGTGTGTCTACTGAATGACCTCGGAACCGGAGAAAAGACGCAAGCAATGCATTTTCACTTACAAATGCCCCCCTGGCTAGCGAAGGGTCTGAATCTATGAACAACAAACGTCAGTTTTTGGGGAAACTCCTGGTGATGGGTACTGTCTGCGGCAGACTGAATCTCTGGTGTCCATGAGCAAGGAAGGGTTATGAAAGAATTGAAGGGCAGAATCGAAGTAAAGCTGAGTGACAGGATCCTGTATGCCACCTTGAGGAATTTTGCAGCCAGTTATAAGGTGTCGCGCCAGAATGCGTTCGAAGGTCTCGACTTTGACGCGCTACGCCGGGACGTGAATGCAAGCAAGGATTTTTCCAGGGAGGAAGTGGAGGACCTCTTTCAACAGTTCAAGGAAAACGTCGAACGCTATGGCTCTCACGTGTATCGTGCCAAAGACGGAGCTGATGCCAACAGTTATATCCTCAAGGTGTGCAAGACACACGGTGCGAAATACCTGGTTAAATCCAAGTCTATGACTAGTGAGGAGATCAAGCTCAACGCAGCGCTAGAGGCGGAAGGCGTGAAGCCGGTGGAAACAGACCTCGGAGAATACATTCTGCAGGTGTCTAAAGACCACCCGTCCCACATGGTCATGCCGGCCATCCACCAGACGCGGGGTCAAGTATGTGACATCTTCACACAACATTTCGGCAAGGACATATGTCCGGATATAGGAGACATGGTGGAACTCGTGCGTCACCACCTCCGCGGTTATTACTTCAAAGCTGATGTGGGCGTCACTGGGGCAAACCTTGCTGTTGCCAGCACCGGTACCATCGGAATTGTCACCAATGAGGGAAATGCGCGGCTCTGCACTACACTGCCACCGGTGCATATAGTGCTGCTTGGTTACGAGAAGCTCGTGCGTAACTTTGAAGACGCCATGAAGGTGTTACGTGTACTTTCAAAAAGTGCAACCGGGCAGATAAGCAGTACCTATGTCACATGGATCAAGGGGCGCAATCCTTCCGGCAAGAGTGAAAAAGGGCTAAAGGAAACTCACTATGTGTTCCTCGACAACGGGCGGCTCGACTACTTTGCCCATCACACACTCAAGGAGGCACTCAAGTGCATTCGTTGTGGCAGCTGTGCAAACATATGCCCAGCGTATGAAATGATCGGAGGCCACGTATTTGGTAATATCTACATCGGCGCCATTGGCCTCATTTATACTGCTCTTTTCCAGAGCGAAGAGGCCGCTAAAGACATTTTGCAACTCTGCCTTTCCTGCAAAGCATGCTCACACAACTGTCCAGCCGGGATAGATCTGCAGCAGCTGATTGCAGAGCTGAAGCTGCTTGCTGGAGATAGATTCGGCATCAGTCCGTTAAAGAAAACGGTATACTCCGGTGTCATGTCCAACCCGGGCGTGTTTCGTGCTCTGATGGGTATCGGATCGGTTGTGCAAAAGCCCTTTTTGGACAAAGACGCGAATCATCTGAAGTTGCCGTTTCCCCAAAAGCATGACTTCTTCGTGCCCCCAAGTGTCAAAAGACCAACGTTCACTGACCTGGCCGAGAAGCGAGGTGCAACAACCAAGGAAACCGAAACCCGAGCTTTCTTCTATCCGGGCTGCGCCGTGGAGTATTTCTATCCGAACATGGGGATAGCCCTGGTGGATTTGCTGGAGAAGGCAGGAGTGAGGGTTGATATTCCCCCGATCTCATCCTGTTGCGGGTTGCCGGCAGCATTCGGAGGGGACAGGCCCAGTGCGGAAAAGACGATTCAGACCAACCTCGCTTTCATGGGCAACCCGGACGATTATGATGCTTACCTGGTGCTCTGCCCCAGTTGCGGAGTCGCCATCATTCAACAGTTCGAGAGTCTCCTGCGAGAGGATCAATCACTCAGGGTAAAAGCGAGGAAGATCGCATCCAAGACGAAATCACTCTCCAGTTTTCTCGAAGAAAAGGGCATCAAGTTTAGTGGTGTTGCTAATAAGACGGTTACGTACCACACTCCTTGCCACCTCGGTCGAGGAATGAAGTCCACAGCGGAACCGTATTTGAGCGAACTGCTGGGCAAAAACTTCATACCGCTGACGGACACCGACGTTTGCTGTGGGTTCGCCGGCTCGTATTCGGTGGACTTTCCTGGAATCTCTTCGGGAATCCTGGGGAAGAAGATGGAGCATGTCAGGGAAACCGGTGCCGACATCGTCGTCACCGACTGCCCGGGCTGCGTCATGCAAATCGAGAGCGGCATGGTGAAACGCAGCCTTTCAGCCCAAGTCATGCACCTTAGCGATTATCTGGCAAGTCTGGAAACACTTGGGGCTATGGAACCCGCCCCCTGAGGAGACGGCTTCGAGGACTTTCGGGTGGAAATCAGAATTTGGCAGGATCCACCTCGGGGAAAGGATTTCCGGGGAAGGCAAAATAGAATCCCTGGGCGAAACGGATGCCCAGCTTCTTCAAGGCTTCCAGTTCGGCCGCCGTCTCAACACCCTCGATGATTATTGTCATGCCAATCTTTTCGCTAAAGCGGGCTATGGTACTGACGAGTTCCTGCTTGATGGGGTCAAGGTGCAAGTTTCGCGTGAGGGACATATCCATCTTTATGAAATCGGGACAAAGTTCCGCGATGGATTGCAGACTGGAGTAACCAGATCCCATGTCATCGATGGCGACCTTGAATCCCAGCGCCTTGAAAAGTTGGAGCGTCTGCCTGAACTCGGGGAAGTCCATCATAGCCGTGTGCTCTGTTAGTTCGATGACCACGCGTTCTGGGGTAAGTCCACTCTCAGCCATCTGGGAGAGAGTCTCAGAACTCCGGAACTTGGGATCATAGATTGCGTGAGGCTCGACGTTGACAAAAAGCAGTTTTCCGTCCTGGAGTTGGCATGCTCCTTTGAATGCCTGGAGCCGACACAGTCGTTCCAACCGCCAGATAGCGTCCGCCTCGGATGCGATTTTGAACAGGTAGTCAGGGTCTTCGAATTCGTTCGTAGGTCCCCGGCTCAGAGCTTCGTAGCCGATAATTTCTTTGTTCCAAAGATCCACGATGGGTTGGTAGAGGGTGCGGATCGCTTTCTTGCGGATAATGTCCTTGAGCACTTTGGAGCGCCTACTCGAATCACGCTCTTTTTCCAA
>CP070692.1:3877023-3881275 GCA_020353215.1 Deltaproteobacteria bacterium | reverse complement strand
AATTGCCACATGGTGCGAGCAGCAAGGCCATGAAGTTACCTTGGTCACATATACAGGTCGGGAAAACCTCGTCAAGGAACTGCCGGGCAAGGTAGACTTTGTCTTCATAAGCTCATTTACTGAAGCGGCTCTGTTGTCGTATGCACTCAGTAGTCTGTTCCGTTCACGAGGTGCGCTTACTGCAATCGGCGGGCCTCATGCCCGTTGTTATCCCCAGGACGCTCAGAAGTATTTCGACTATGTACTTGGATTCACCGACAAAGGCCTGATTCTTGAAGTTCTCGGCGATTGTGCTCAGCACCGGCCCGTCGGCCTGCACCTTTCAGCCGATCACCATCCAGTGCGGTTGCCAGGTGTGAGTGAGCGATGGAAATTCATAGAACAGACCCTACGAAAGGCACCGTTTATAAAGATAGTTCCCCTGTTGAGTAGCCTGGGTTGTCCGTATACCTGTGACTTTTGTATCGACTCGTCGGTACCTTATCAGTTGTTGGACACGGACGAGATGAAGCAGGATCTGCGTTTTCTTCTCGGAAAGTTGAAACACCCGCGGGTGGCGTGGCATGACCCCAACTTCGGGGTCCGCTTCGACAATTGTATGGACGCGATTGAAGAGGCCGTGCCGCCGGGCCGGATGGACTTCATTGCCGAATCAACCCTGTCTCTGCTTTCGGAGTCCCGTGTGAAGCGACTGAAGCGCAATGGATTCAAGGCCCTTCTGCCGGGAATAGAATCGTGGTTTGAGATGGGCAAGAAATCGAAGACCGGGCATGACACGGGCATGGATAAGGTTAGAACGGTCTCTGATCAGGTCAATATGATCCTGCGACATATCCCGTACGTTCAGACAAATCATATTTTCGGACTCGACAGCGATGCAGGACCCACCCCGTTCGAGCTCACCAAGCGTTTCCTGGACCTCACTCCAGGGTCCTTTCCTGCGTACTCGATGCTCTCGGCGTTTGGGCAAGCGGCGCCACTGAACCTGACGTTTCAGCGGGCAAATCGAGTTTTGCCGATCCCGTTTCACTTTCTCAGTAATATTCAGATGAACATCAAACCCAGAAACTACTCATGGCCGGAATTCTACGGTCACCTGATTGAAGTAACAAAGTACTCTTATTCTCCTCGTCTGATAATGCGACGATTTCTGGCCAACGGTGAGCGGATTCCGCGCTGGCTTAATGTCGTACGCGGGCTCTCGTCAGAACGCTTTGGACGAGTCGCCTACTTCGCTGAAATGAGGAAGCGGCTGGAGAGAGACGTGTCTCTCCGACGGTTCCTCGAGCAGGAGACGATGGAAATCCCCCAATATTTCATAGAGAGAATCCGCCGAGACCTTGGCCATTTTTGGGAGTGGCTACCAGAAAAGGCCATACGCCACAACCCCAATGCTTATCTTGTCTCGCAGAAAGTTCACAACCCTCCGGACTCCATTCTGTGCGCCAGAATTGCCTGATGGTCATCCGCCAAAACCGGAGTCTCAGCCCGCTCACGATTATCTGATTCCCCCCTCAAAAAAGGGGACCGGCCAGTGGCCAGTCCCCTCACAAGCCGATCCCGCGCCAACATTGACACGGGGCTCGTTAAGCAGTCATCAATAGATTCTGCGGGAGCGATTGCCACCGGCGTGGTTGCCGCTTTGGGTGCGTGGCCTCGCTTCGCTGACGTTCAGCGCGCGGCCATTCAGTTCCTGGCCATTAAGACCATCCATGGCAGCAAGAGCCTCGTTCTTAGCCGACATCTCCACAAACGCAAAACCTCTTGGCTCTCCGCTTTGCTTGTCGGTAATAATGTTGACGGTTGAGACTTCACCGAAGCCCTCGAAGGCCTGGCGTAATTGATCTTCTGTCGTATCGAACGACATGTTTCCGATGTAGATGTTCATTCTACACTCCGTAATTGCTTATCCCGAAGTCTGCTTCGATTCAATGAAGTCAGATCCCTCAAGATAAAATACATGGTGCGCATTATTGCGCGGTCAATTCGAGATTAAGCTTTAGCGGAGAGTTGTAGATTAGGACAAGACTGCGATAAAGGTCGAACTCAAATCAAGACTAACAATTCATTATATCGGTTCTTGTGACAGAAACCTACGATTATTATTGCCTAAATCGATCTTTTTTTCCAATCCATCTGTCCCATGAAGGGAAAACGGTCACAATCTGATCACCAACGAAAAGGCCCATAACTTGTCTGGCCGGCCTCCTTTTTCGTGGCCTATTGTACGACAAGGCGTTACACGAAGCTAACAAGGCTCGAGCTCGCTGTATGTGGACTGACCAAACGACAACTCATTCACCGCATCGACCAAGTGGGTGGGGACCGAGTTTTCCCCCCAATTCAACTCGGGCGTCCAAGGGCGAAAGGCGGCTTCGACTTCACTCTGCCCAGATTTTTGCAGAGTACGACCTCCAGATCTATATGCGATATTCCACGACTAGCTCAACCCGTTAGAGGGTATTCAGGTAGGTAGCGATGGGTCATTAAGTGTAGTTGTGACTATGCTGAAACGGCGGCAATCCCCCCTGATTTCACATCAAGTTCCGTTTAGGGCGGCGCAGGCTGTTTCGGCTTCGGCCCAGGTTTGGAGGGTGCCGGCTAACGTCAAACAGGTTTATCAAACGCTGAAGAACATCCTTCTAGGAAGGTGTTTACGCCCCTTTACGCACTATTAATGTCATCAATTACCTATGAGACATATGAGACAAAGGACTTGGCGCAGGTTTATGAGTAGCACACCTTGAGTCTTCGTCAGCTCCTGATATGTTATCTGGAGGTTTTGCCAGCACCAGCCGTCGATGTTCCGGTATTGAGTCGAAGAGCTCGTAACGATTCTTGCCGGACCTTTTAGCGGCATACATGGCAATATCGGAATTGTGAATGAGCTCTTTGACCTGGGTAGTATCATCGCCCAACGCAATTCCTATGCTTGCCGAAATTTGTATCTGATGGTTTAACAGCTTGAACGGGGCGTTCAATCCACTCAGTATGCGTTTTGCCGATACTACAGCATCGTTTGGGTCATCGATATTTTCAAGCAATATGGTGAATTCATCCCCACCGGTACGGGCTATCATGTCGCCTGGGCGGAGACATGATTCAAGCCGTCTGGAGGTTTGAATTAGCAATAGATCGCCCATATAGTGGCCAAGATTGTCGTTTATGTCCTTAAAGCCGTCAATATCGACATATAGCATACCGTAATTGAACTTGCCGTTTTTCCGGTGCTTTTCAATAAGCCACACAAGTCTTTTTTCCATTTGGGCTCGATTAGGTAAGCCGGTCAAGGTATCGTGGCTGGCATCATGCTGAAGCATCTGTTCGGCCATCTTCCGAATCATGACATCGGTTTGCGATCCGGCCATGCGGGTCAAATTTCCGCTCTTATCGACCATCGCCATCCCTCGACACAAAACCCAGTTATATGCGCCATTCTTTTCTCTAATACGGTACTCGTGCTCAAAATGAAATGAATCCCTTGATATAGAATTGGAGATCGCCGCTTTCAACCCGTCTATATCATCCGGGTGGACTAAACTGAACCAGGCTTCGGGACTATCAACTATATCCTTATCCTCATACCCCAGTGTATGTTTCCATCTCGGCGATAGAAAGAGCTTACCTGAAACAAGATCCCAATCCCATAAACCATCACTGGCCCCCTGCGCTGCCAGAGCGTATCTCTCCTCGCTTTGGCGAAGCTTTTCGGTGATCTTTTCTATGGCCACGAATCTGTGTTTAATTAAAACAACACCAATAAGAATCACCAGCGAAATGATTATGTCTATTGAGCTGAAGGTCAATTCGGAGGGCTCTTCACGATTGCCATAAACAACATAATAGCCAGCTACCACCCTTTTAATAGACATAATGAATATGGCCACTGCTACGGCAATCCATCCCCCGTTGTGGCGATCATTGGCAACAAGTTTCAAGGCCATAAAAGCAACGGCCAATTGAGCAATTATGGAAATGGCCAATATGATAAGATCGAGCATGACGCTATACCTCTGGACTGCCTATTTATATATATCGGCAGATATATTGGGCTGTTGTGACCGACCTCCGAATTTCGGTTCAGCTTGAGAATTGTATCTTGGGTTTGTTTGACCTCACCCAGTTAATTGCAGCCGACTTCAATGCGGTAGAAGGGTTAGGCCGTAACGGGTGGGCTGTCAACGCCTTACGAAAAAGCGAGGCCTGCGAGACGAGTTCCCAACTGGGTGATCAAGGACTCTGTGGCGTGAGG
>CP070692.1:3872662-3876923 GCA_020353215.1 Deltaproteobacteria bacterium | reverse complement strand
ACAGGCTTTATGGGAGGGGGAACCGGACAATTTATGACGGCCGGTCTACGGGCGGCCGGCTTCGATGTCCATTTTGTTGAAACGGAAGGCGAAACACGCCGGAACATCACATTACTTGACGAGGCCAGCGGCCAATACACCAAGATCAATGAACCCGGCCCCAGTATAGCTACCAATCACTTGGCCGCGTTAGGGGATCAAATTGATAAAATGGCTGGCCCAGGTGACTTATGGGCGTTTTGCGGCAGCCTGCCACCCGGCGTGCCGTCAGACCTTTACGCCAATTTGATCCAGCAGGTGCAAGAATGCGGCGGGCGCGCGCTCTTGGACACAAGCGGCCCCGCATACCGTGAGGGGTTAACCGCGCATCCCTTTGCCATCAAACCTAACAGCGAAGAAGCCTCTGAGTTGTTGGGGACGCCCCTGCGTAGCGACGAAGAGCACTGCACTGCTGCCCACCGCTTGCAGGCCTACGGCGTGCCGCTCGTAGCCATGACGCGTGGCGCCCAGGGACTGGTGCTAGCTGTGGACGGCGAGACGCTGATGGCGACCCCGCCGCCGGTCCCCGCTCGTAGCCCGGTTGGCGCTGGCGATGCGGCTTTGGCAGGATTGCTGTGGGCCATCTCTGACGAATGCGACCCGGTCGAAACCGCACGCCGGGTCGTGGCCTGCGGGACAGCCACGGCAATGCAGGAAGGGACGGGCGTCGGTGATCGTGCCCTTGTTAAAGCACTACTAGGCCAGGTCAGGGTGTTCAGGCAGACCAACGAGGCAAGTCCCAAATCTTAGGCTTTTAGCCCTCCGAAGTTTCGGCCTCAAATCTTGAGGCAACTTCGGATGCCTACGCAGGACCTTGGGGAGACCCCAGTCCAAGGGATCTTTTTGACAAACTCGAATAGTTATAGTATACCATTACTCAAGTGAAGGTTAGCACGTTTACCTGTCAGATGTGAACCCCGCAATTAACTGCCCGTATTGTCAACGCCTTAATCAAATGGATTCCCCAAAAGGGGTCGGTCCCCTGGCAGGGGTAGGCCAGTAAGCCGAGACGATCCGAAACCATCTAAGATCGGATCCATAAATTGTACTTCCAAATAACATCAGGAGGGAGCAAAGATGAGGCCCATCAGTAAAATCGCACCAGGTTGGTGGGACTACACTACGTTGGATCGGAAGATCCTGGATGAAGCCGCCCGGTTGACCGCCGATGATCTGCTGGGACTGAGCCGCCCAGGGTTCACAGTAGTATTCTACGACACCCTCGAGGATTTTTTCCTGGCTGAGGCGCTGGAATACGTTACGGCCTGGCAACAGGCTAAAGAGGAAGAACCATGTGGCATCTGCGGCCCGATCGGACCCACCGAACAACTGCCACTTGTAGCTCGACTGGTGAACGAGTTAGAGATCGACCTGAGACACGCCCACTTTTGGGCTATGGATGAGTGGGTCGTGGACGGCAAAGAGGCGGGGATGGACTTTCACCTCAGCTTTGCCAGGGCAGACATGGACCTCTGCTTCAATCGCATTCGACCCGAGCTGCGGATGCCGCCGGAGAATCTTCACTTCCCGAAGGCTGAAACAACAGAATACATCGAAAGCTGGAGCCAGGCCCGTTGCCTAATCATGCAAGGCGGTCAGGGTGAAGTCAAGCATTGGGCCTTCAACGATCCGCCCAAGCGCGAGGGCGAGTATGTGGACGAACCGCCCCCGCCGGAGGTTTATCGCCAGCTACCGACCCGGGTCGTCGACCTGCATCCGATGACCATGATCCAGAATGCACGCACCTCGGGTGGCGGCGTGGTGCAAAATGTGCCCGATCAGGCCATCACGGTTGGTCCGGCAGAGACGTGGCAAGCGGAAAAGGTATCGATCTGGCAGGCCGGTATGCACGACAACCCCTTTGGTATGCGCCTGACCACGCTCATGATCTCCAAGAAGATTGCCGATTCCTCGGTGCCCATGTCCCTGCTGGCCGATCACCCGAACGTCCAATTCAATTTCTATCGACATGGGATCGGCACCTGCGAGGCAGAGATGCACTAAGAGCCTATCCCAATAACGGTACAGCGGCATCCCCATGCCGCCCGCCGACGCATGGAGATGCGCCGGCTACGGGGTTATTTGGAGGGTGGCAGAACTTCCGCAGCCTGGTTGATGGGCGTTCCTTGCATTGATTAGTGTCATTCAAGGGAGGTGATAGTCCAAGCCAACCTAGAATGCATTTGGAGCCTCGGGTATGAGGTTGTGGCCCTTGGATCGGATGCTATTAG
Organism: Deltaproteobacteria bacterium; assembly: GCA_020353215.1. Lineage (GTDB taxonomy): Bacteria > Desulfobacterota > Syntrophobacteria > BM002 > BM002. Next base: position 3,874,653 of record CP070692.1, on the reverse strand, counting down.
GGGATGAGAAGCAGTTAGAGTCCCGATTTCCTGCAAAGCGGGCGAAGTGCCGGGGACGACAGCAGAGCCTTACGTCAGGACGATGTCAAACATCTACTCAATCACACATAGGAAAGAGGAGGGAAAACATGAAGAAGTTCTGGTTTCTAACGGTGGTCATTTCGGCCACATTGATCTTGGCCGTCGGCTGCCAGCTGGCCACGCCGGAGGCTGCACCGGTAGTAGAGGAACCGGAGGCTGCGCCAGCAGAAGAGGAGGAAGCAGCAGCGCCCGAAGAGGAACAGATCACCATGCGGGCGTTATTCATGAAGCAGGCGGGTTATCAACAAGAAGACATTGAGAACATCACCGCCGAGTTCGAGGAGGCCAATCCCAACATAAACTTTGAACTCGACTTTGTAGCCTATGAGTCTCTGCACGACAAGATCGTCACTGCAGCCACATCCAAGGCCGGCACCTACGATGTGATCTTGCTAGACTGCATCTGGCCCGCCGAATTCGCCGCCGCGGAGTTTATCCTGGATGTGACCGACCGGTTTCCCGAGGAGATGCGACAGGACATCTGGCCTGGAGCCATGGAATCGGTCGAGTATCAGGGTAAAGTATACGGCATGCCCTGGCTTAACGACGTCCTCTATCACTATTACAACGAAGAGATGCTGAAGGAAGCCGGTTACGACCAGCCGCCCAAGACGTGGGAAGAATTGCGCGAGATGGCCATGGCTGCCAAAGAAAAGGGACTGGTCGAATATCCCTTCATCGAGTACTTCCAGCAGGATGAAGGACTGACCATTGCCTTTGCCTACATGCTACTTTCTTTCGGGGGCGAGTTCTTCAACGAAGACAACACTCCGGCCTTCAACAGCCCGGAAGGGCTGGCGGCGCTGCAGTTTATGGTAGATGGCATGAACGATGGACTTTACAATCCGGCTTCGCTGGAATCTACCTACGAAGAGGTCCGCCGCGCCTTCCAGCAGGGAGCCGCGCTTTTCTCCACCAATTGGGCTTACCAGTTGAACCTGGCCAACGACCCTGAGGAGTCGCAGATAGCCGGTCATGCCATCGTGACCTTAATGCCCGGCCAGGTAGAACCCAGTGTCACCATCAACGGCGGTATGGGCCTGGCTGTTATGGCCGACTCCGAGCATCCTGATGAGGCATGGGACTACATTCAGTATCTCTCCAGCAAGGACGTCCAGAAACGATACTCCCAGAATGCACTGCCCATCTGGATCTCGCTGTTTGATGATCCCGAACTGCAGGAGATGCAGCCCGAGATCGCCAAAGAACTAGACTTTATTGAGGTTTCTAAAGACCAGTACAAGTATCTCCGCAACCGGCCGATCGTCCCCTTCTATTCCGAAACCTCAGAGATTGTGGCCCGCGAAGTCCAAGCTGCACTGACTGGCTCGAAGACGGCAGAGCAAGCTCTGGCTGACGCAGAAGCGGCTGTCCTCGAAGCTCGAGAGCGGTTCGAGTAAAAGGGCTGGTCACATCAACTTGCTGCTGATCCCCGGTGGGGGCCAGGGATGGCGCCACTCCTGGCCCCCGAGGCCTGAATCGCAGCACCTGTATATACAATTTGGGAATCAATCTGCCACTATCAGACAGCACTGGGATGTTGGTGTGCACTTCATTGTATTGACGTGAATACCATTAGAAGCGCGAACAGGCGCTTGTAGGTGGCAAACCAATACTCGTAACCGGAGCAACTACGAACTTTATGGCAAACAAGGCAACAGAGGTTCCGACGACCATATCTCGTCAGCGTCCGCGTTGGCGATGGGGCTATGCTACAAGGGAGCGGTGGCTGGCCTGGGCTTTAATTGTTCCAGCTTTTATCGTCGTCTTTGCATTGATATTCATACCCGTTGTCCGAGCCTTCTGGATGAGCCTGCACATCATCGACTTCAAGCGACCAGCCCTGGGACAACCGTTTGTCGGTCTGGAAAACTACATCGACATCTTCCGAGATAGTTTCTTTTGGGCCT
>CP070692.1:3868291-3872562 GCA_020353215.1 Deltaproteobacteria bacterium | reverse complement strand
GTGCTTTCGCACCCGCTCAAGGCTAACCCTGAGCGAGGGCCTGAAAAGGCCCGAGTCGAAGCCCTTGCGGCGGATTGTTCTGAAAGGCAAAAGCCCTTCATGAACAATCCGGGTTAGATAGCGTCGTTTATTGGCATCCGCACCGATGGCACAAAAAAATAATATTTTTAGTTAAATAGGGTGTCAAGCCGAAATCAGTTACTTAAAGATCCCACCAGAAGCACAATGCTGCCCATCATGAGTGATGAGAGGTGGGCGCGAAGAGTGGTTCTTCCGAAGATAATATTGGCTATCCTCTGAATTCCGTCATCAGTAGAGCGTTGATGCATCTTTGTCCGCGTTTGCGCATATTTTCTATTCCATTTTTTTGGGAAATACTTTATCCTTGATTTCGTGAAAGTTATTTTTATCTCGACCGTCGCTGTTTGATGCTGGATAATTCTCGCAAAAGTTCACGCTGGTTAGGACGGAGCGATTGCAGGTTATGGCGCAAGTGGTTTGGAAGGACATTGTCTGGACTGGAGATGACAGAGAAAGGGGCATCAAGGAACTCCTGACGATCCTCAAAGGCTACGGGCCCATGGAGGTGCTCAGATTCGAAAAGCCCGGTCAATATAAGGGGAAACTCAGTCTGTGGCTGGACGAAAAAGGGGTGAAGCACATAACCCTCTTTCACCTTGAAGTCATTGGCGCAAAGCGCAGGGGCATAGGCAGGCAAGCGCTGAAGCACCTGCAGAGAATATTTGGCGGTGACGTCTACGTCCAGGATCCCGGTGAGGCCACATCGCCGGACGAGATGGCCGGCGGTATCCATGTGAGACAGCCGAACCAGGAAAGTGCCATGTTCTGGATAAAGATGTTTACAGAGAACCTTATCCAATCAGTGGAAGGTGATCTCATGAACCTGGACGAGAACTCCTCCTCTCAGGAAATCGACACCCTGCAACGGCGGTTTTCCACGACGAGCAAGGATTCTGCGCAACCTTCCTCTCTAAAGACTAGCTCGCGATGAATTCCTGGCGCTCCATGAGCAGATCGTGCTGCTCCCTCCTTTGGGCCTTAGTGGCCGCCAAATAGTAGCGAAGGCCTCCACACTCGAACACCCGTATGCTCCCATCAATGGCTAAGGCGCAGACATAATCCGATTTGTCGCTGGTGACCGAACTAAGCCGGTGTTTACAGTTGTAACACTCTTTGTACCGACAACGGCTATCTCTGGGTGCGCTCATAAGGCCCCTCCTTTCCCAAAGTCGGGTTGATGAAAATCATTGGACTGGGCATCTGCGCGGGTTCCTGCAGCCTTCTTGCGTACGAGAACCATTTGAGGTGTGCGAAATTATAATTCGGAGAGATGGTCATCTACAGGTTTGTATCTGCCGTCTCAGTCACGGATGGACGGAAAGTTTTTGATGAGTCTCAAATCAACGCCCCTTTTGTTGTTATTTTATAGGGTAGATCCTGAAAAGGCAAAGTCTTTTTTCACAGGAGTTTTTTGCAGAAACAGCATCTGGACTGGAGGAATCTCATTTCAGGACGTATCGTTCCGGTTGCTAGAAGGTGAATTTGCCTGAGCTTGCCCTTGAAAGGCAGGTTGACACCTTGCCTGGTCGCTCGGGAGAATTTGGTACTCTGCCCGTTTCGGTAGTGGGCAGAGCTGTCGGAGGCCAAGTGGAAGGCTGAAATGGTTGCCACCACGCCCAGGTGAGGGTATGGTTACGTGTAGTCTGCGGTCGGCTACCAGTATAGCGGTGGGTACGGTCACCTGCCCAGAGTTATTGTACATAGCGAAAAAGTTACTGTGCGGATGATCCAGCGAGCCGACCATTGTCTGTAGGGGCGGGTTGATCCCCGGCCGAAAAGCGCAATCAAAACCAAGTCACGGGCGGGCGTAAAGCCTCGCTTAATCAGCGAGATCTACAACCCGCTCTTACATGTAAGGGCGTCTTTTTCGCCAAGAATCGTGCGCAAACCATAACGTCGCTGTTTATAAATAGGGAACTTGGACTTTTTTGTTCTGAGAACTGTACATTGAATACTGACGGCTAATTGCTAATTCCTAAACCGCACAACTCCGTGTGCTTAAGATTTCCTGGATACGCAATGACCAGATTGAAGAAAGGCATGGAAATCGAACTGGAAGTGGAAGCCCTAGCCTTTGGCGGGAGAGGGCTAGCTCGAGTGAACGGGTTTGTGGTTTTCATCGACCGAGCCCTGCCCGGGCAGCGTGTACTCGCACGTATTATCCGCAAGAAATCCTCCTATGCCCAAGCGAGAATAGTAGATGTCTTGGAGGAATCACCCAAGGCTATTGCCCCCCGCTGTGTACACTTTGGCACCTGCGGTGGCTGCTTGTGGCAGAACTTCCCTTACCATGAACAGCTTCAAGCGAAACGGGATCTGGTCTGGGAATGCTTGGCTCACATCGGCAATGTTTCTGAGGATCTCGTTTTGCCCACCTTGCCCTCCCCGGAGATATATTACTATCGCAACAAGATGGAGTTTTCCTTTGCGAATCGCCGCTGGTTACAACCGGAGGAACTTGAACTCAGCCGGCCGGACAAGCCGCGTGACTTCGCCCTTGGCCTTCACGTCAAGGGGTTCTACGATCGGGTGTTGGATATCGAAGAGTGCCACCTCCAGAACCCTTTGAGCGTGGCCATTGTCAAACAAGTACGTCGATTCGTTCTGGCCTCTGGGCTTGCTTCTTACAACACCCGCGACCACACCGGTTTCTGGCGTTTCCTGGTGGTCCGAGACAGCAAGCACAACGGTGAGATACTCGTTGAATTGATCACCGCATCGCATCGAAGGGCTGAAACCGTGGTGGCGCAATTGGCGTCCGGGTTACAGGCGAAGATCCCGCAGGTTAGTACGCTGGTGCACGGAATAAGTGGCAAGAAGGCGCAGATTGCTAGCGCTGAAACCCAGGAAGTCATCTTCGGCCGGGGCCACCTGGAGGAACAACTGGGGGAACTCCGCTTCCGTGTCTCCCCGGAAGCTTTCTTTCAGACTAACAGTAAGGGAGCAAAAATACTGCTGGAAGAGGTTGCGGCAGGTTGCTCTCTCAGCGGCTCTGAGCTGGTTTGGGACCTCTACTGTGGCACGGGCACCATTGCCATCGGACTCGCCAAAGAGGCCAGGAAGGTTATCGGTTTTGAACTGGTGGACCAGGCGTTGGCTGATGCAAGGGTCAACGTCAGGTTGAATAGAGTGGACAATTGTGCCTTCGTATCTGGTGACATGAAGACGTTGCTCAGCAAACCGGCCCCCCTCATTGACCGTTGCGGAAGGCCGGATGTGGTGGTGACGGATCCGCCCAGGGCCGGGATGCACCCTTCCGTGGTGAATAGCTTAGTGGCCCTCGGACCGGCAAGAATGGTCTGTGTCTCCTGCAATCCTGCCACCTTGGCCAGGGATCTTAAAATGATGACAGAAAAGTACCGCCTCCTCCGGGTGCAGCCTGTGGACCTCTTTCCCCACACTCCCCATATCGAAGCAGTGGCCGTGCTAGAGCGAAAGAACTAGGATTATCAGCCGCCAGCCAGTATGCACGGCAGCCAGACGTGCTGGACAGGCAGGAAAAGCGAGAAAGAATCTAGCCCGTCGTGCCTTTCTCGCTATTCTCGTGTGAACGATCAACGCAGAACACGAATCTGCCAGCTTTCGGCTGACTTCAGGCGTCCAGTTCGCGCACAAAGGCAGCGTTTTCCTGGATGAAAGCGTAACGCCGTGCCGGCTCTCGGCCGAGCAGGGTTTCGAAGGCTTCGTTGGTGCGAGCGGCATCCTCGATGGTCACTTGCAGCGCCCTTCGAGTCTTGGGGTCCATGGTGGTGGCCTTGAGCTCGGCTGCATTCATCTCTCCCAGACCCTTGAACCGCTGAATGGAAACTTCATTGACGGAGTACTGCTGCACCAGCTTTTCCTTATCCTGTTCTCGGTATATGTAGCGAACACGCTTGCCCTTCTTTTCCTTTGTCTGAATCCGATATAGGGGCGGTTGCGCCAGGTAGATATGCCCCTTCTCTATGAGTTCCGCCATGAAGCGATAGAAGAAAGTGAGTAGCAGCGTGGAGATGTGAAAGCCGTCCACATCCGCATCGCAATTGATGAAGATCTTGCCGTAGCGTAACCTGTTGTAATCGAACTGATCGCCAACCCCCGTGCCGATACAGCGGCTGAGATCTTGTATTTCCCTATTTTTTCTTATTTTGTCGGCACTGGCCTGCTCAACGTTGAGAATCTTTCCCCTCAGTGGCAACACTGCCTGGAAG
>CP070692.1:3863918-3868191 GCA_020353215.1 Deltaproteobacteria bacterium | reverse complement strand
CTATTAGAACCTGTCTTTACGACAGCCACCTTCAGGTGGCTCATGGTTTTATGACCGCTTTGAGCGGTTCACAATCAATCCTCCGGCTTTGCCGGAGGTTACTGATTTGATGATAGGCAAACCTGTTTTGAGCATTGGGGAATTCGGATTTGAGCCGCAATGGATTGAGACACTGCCGAGGGAAACCATGACGAAGGTCTCCAAGGAGAGCAACGATCGGATTCGGGACGAACGAGACCGGCTGCGCGCCATTTTTGAAAATCTCATGGATGGTGTGTTTATTACCGACCGCGATTTTCGGGTCGAGTTCATGAACCAGGATCTGCGGTATCAGTTCGGTGACGGTCTTGGCAGGAAGTGTCACGAATTCTTCGGGCTGTCTCCCACCAATTGTCTCCAGTGCCATGAAGGAATGAGTGCCTTTGGGCCGCCCCACCGACTGGAGTGGACCTCGCTCCTTACCCGCTGCACCTACGACATGCTGGTCTCTCCACTTTCCAATCCGGACGGTACCACGTCCAGACTCCACATCCTCCGCGATGTCACCGAGCAGAAGAAACTGGAATCCCAGTTACTCATATACTCACAGAATCTAGAAACGAAAGTCGCCAAACAGGCGGACCGGCTGAGGCGTCAGGAGCGTCTAGCCCTGTTGGGGGAGATCGCTTCAGGGCTTGCCCATGAGATTCGTACCCCTTTGGGAGCCTTGCTCACAGGCATCAAGCTTCTGGAAAAGAGCGACCAACAAGAGTCAGACAAGGAAATGGTTCTCTCGCTGCTCAAGAAAGAGACCCTCCGCCTCAAGCACATACTCTCTGAATTTCTTGCCTACGCTCGACCGGGCAAGCCAAACATGATCAGCGGGGTATTATCTAATGTATTGAAGGAAACGGTTGCTCAACTTCAACAGGACTCCGAGCTCTCCGGAGACGTACAAATAACCTACGAGTCGGCCTCCGACGAAACGACCTGCGATTTTGACCGAGCGAAAATGAAAGAGGTATTTTTGAATCTGGCAGTAAACGGGCTGCAGGCACTCGACGGCGAAGGTACACTGCGGCTGATAAGCTTCCAATCCCAGGGGCAACAGTGGGTGCAAATAATTGACAACGGTCCGGGTATTGACGCTGAGGACTTGGAGCAGATCTTCAAACCGTTCTTTACCCGCAAGCAAGAAGGAACCGGACTCGGTTTGGCCATTGCTCAGGGAATAGTGGAAGACCACGGTGGCCGCATCCGGGTCAACAGTAGTCCAGGCAGGGAAACCACGTTTACTGTCTCGTGGCCGATCACAGCAAGGTCGGAGGAAAGCGCCTAGCTGAATGTTACCAGGTTGTTAGAGAGTGGCGAGCAGTGAGGGGTGATGAGCGGTAAGCGGTTTTTGGAAAGTGGGTAGAATTTGTTTCCAGTAGACGATGCCGAGTGCTTACTCCGGGAAGCGCTCTCCGCTTTCCAAGAGCATATCCAAATGCAACTCAGTTCCGCGATTAAGATCGGAGTTTATCTGCAGCCTTCCGCCAATAGCCTTCGCCCGCTCTTGCATAATGAATAGTCCCATGCCCTGTTGGTCGACATCCCGTTTACGAACTTCCTCCAGGCTAAACCCGACCCCGTCATCCTTGATGCTCACCATCAACCGGGCCTCAGAAACGTTCATTGCAAAGACCACCGAGCTACATTGTGAGTGTTTGAGAATATTGGTGAATGCTTCCTGAATGATACGAAATATGTTGATGGCCACGCTCTCTTCAACCATCAACTCGTCCAAGTTCGTAGACGTAATTACCTGTAACTTTGTTCTCCGTTGAAATTGCTTGATGAAGTTGGTGACACTCGGTACGAGGCCCAATTCCTGAACCTGTCTGGGATGGATACCGGTTGATATGTTTCTTAACTTGTCACCGGTCTCATGTATGGTGCTCCGCATACTTGAGATTAGACCAGCAATTCGTGCCCGGCTGGCCTCATCAAGCACTTCCTCGATAGTGCTGAGATTGAAGTCCAGGATGCTGATATTCTGACCGATAGTGTCATGGAGAACCCTGGCAATCCAACTTCTTTCGCTTTCCTGCAAATTGAGCAGCTTTGACCGCATATGCTCCAACGTTGCTTCCATGCGCCTACGTTCGGTCACGTCGCGAAGGACAGCTTGGGTGAGGGCCGGTCTGTCAGGCAGATGGATCATGGTGGGTACATTTTCCACGATGCGAACATCTCCATCTCGACGTATCAGCTTGAGTTCATAGTATCGTGGCGTGGGTTCGCCGCGTTCCACAAGCGACCAGTGAGTTTCCATCATCTCGTAGTGCTTTTTATCCATGAATGCGGAGTAGTGCTCGCCGATCAATTCCTCCCTGGAAAACCCCGTAAGTCTGCACATGGCATCATTGACCATCAGATAACACCCCTCATGGTCCATCACACAGATAGCGTCTTCAGACTCCTCAAAGATGGAGCGGAAGCGTTCTCCACTCTCTCTCAGGGCTTGTTCCACCTGCTTGCGCTCTTCTATTTCGTTCCTTAATTGTTCATTTGCCCTGATCAGCTCGGTGGTGCGTTGCTCCACTCTGCGTTCCAGTTGGTTGCGAGCTTCTTGCAGCTCTTCCTCTGCCCTTTTTCTGTCGGTGATGTCAATATTGACCCCTAGAATACCCCGTATTTGTCCTTCATCACGTATGGGCGATATGATGTTGTAGGAGACTTCTTCTCTTCCTCCTACTTTCAATAAAACCTCGCCTTTGACGATTTCACCTGCGGAGGCTCTACGGTTGTTATCTTGCCATAAAGCAAGATTTTCTCTGTCCACGTTTAGGTCTTCGGGCCGTTTTCCAATCACATCTCCCCAGCGTTGTCTGCAGGTGGAGTTTTGCATAATGTAGCGTCCACTAGCGTCAAGCGCAAAGAAGTCAAATGGCAGACTCTCAATAGTCGCATTGAGCAGAACTTGGCTCTCCTTGAGCGCTTCTTCTGCTTTTTTGCGTATCGAGATATCCCGCCCCACGGATTGGTATTCAAGCAGGTTTCCGTCGCGGTCGAATATCGCCTTGTTGGTCCACTGCAGCCAACGGCTTTCGCCATTTGTCGTGATAGTACTGTGTTCGTGTATCCCCACTGGATTGTCCGGCCCAAGTGATCCTAAGTGCGTTTCTAATTTCTCATGATTCGACTGAGGAATCAGGCCCATAAAGCTGTGTCCAATTAATTCTTCGCGTTGTTTGTCAAAATAGCGGCAATAGGCATGGTTTACAAAGGTAAAGGTTTTGTCGGGCAAGAAACGGCAGATCAACTCGCTTTGATCTTCGACAATTGCTCGGTAGCGTGCTTCGCTTTCCCACAGGGCACGCTCCACTTGGCTGCGCTCGGCCTCCAGTGTCTGCAAATCTTTGATGCTACGGCGCAATTCGGCCACTTCTTCCAAGAGTTGCTCTTTTGTGGGGCTTTGATCGTTCATCTTCGTAAACTCCTGGCATGTAAAAAGAAATCGTGGTGAACGTACCTGCGGGGCTGGAAGCGGACGTCTGTCTTATAATTGCAGTCGCAGTTGACTGCTTGTCATGCTGACGTCTCGGAAACAAGGGAGAAAAGACCACCCCGGACCATCCCGGAAGAACCAATGATATCCTTTTCCATTGAGGCCTTTGCTATTCCATTCCGAGTTCTCAGGAGCGGAGCGTACCGGGTGTGCGGGAGCTGTGCGGTCAGTAGTCTCTGCAGCAAACTTTGGCACAAAATCTGACGCCCTGTCAAGCCGACTTCACTCCGGTCCGCTGTCTACCAAAATGGAATACTGTCATTCCAAAATGACATATCATCAGGTCGAAATCGTTTTTTCTTTGATATTAACTGACTAATATAACTTGCTTTTCTCAATCGATGTGTCTGGCACGGTTTCTGCTCTTTGGATAGAAGACTCATTTCCATTAAACCATCCTAAGTTGAATGATGGCTTTCCAACCAAGGCGCGAACTCAGCATTTCACTGTAATCGAGGAGAAGAAGATGGCAGAAGAGGTAAAGAAGGAAAAGAAGAAGAAGGAGTTACCGATTGCGCAGGTGACTACCTGCAAATCCACGCAGCAGATGTTGCGCAAGGCGGCGGAAGACGGAGTCGAGACCGCCTTTCACCGTGCGGCGGACATGAAGGCTTGTCCCATCGGAGCGGACTCTGCCTGTTGCAAGCACTGCGCCATGGGTCCTTGCCGGTTGTCGAGCAAGGATCCCTATGCCAAGACGGGCGTTTGTGGTGCGAGCATTGACGTGATTGCTTCGAGGAA
>CP070692.1:3859505-3863818 GCA_020353215.1 Deltaproteobacteria bacterium | reverse complement strand
TTCATCTTGCCGCCTTCGAGCCGTGGGTCGATATACGTGTGCAGACCGACCTTGGTGAAAACACCCGGAGTGCGGGCGGCAATGGCACTGTACATCTGCGAGAGGACTCCCTGGGGAAAATTGAAACTTTCGATCTCGTTATCCACGAGCATCTGGGCCATTTTGGGTGCCATCCCCAGGTGGCCGGCGATGTCTCGCTTAACCAGGCCTGGCAATGCAAGATAGTCAGTGCCTATTTCATTCCGATCACCCAGGCCTGTGGCGTGGCACAGCGTTAGGTCTTTGGGAGACGATTCGACCAAAAATCGCTCCCGTATGGCCTGGATGAGGGTGGTGGGCTCACCAACCCCGCCCCCAGAGCCTTGAATCGCAACAAAATCACCGTCGTTGACCAGCTTCGCAGCATCTGCGGCGCCAATAACCTTGCTCTGCATTTAGGGGTCCTCCACGTGTCAGGCATATGCGGTACATGTTGGACTTGATTGTTCTATAGGTCAAGTCGGACGATTGCTTTGAGAAGTGCAGTGTGTGTCAGGCAGCAGGATGTTCCAGGCTGGTGAGCCACTCGCTTCAACAGCGTGGTTTTACCGAAACCGGCCGGGGCGGATTCGAAGGGTTCGTAGTGACGATTTCCCTGGCCTTCCGCCAGGACAGGCAGTCGTAGTTCCCACTTAATCAGCGACGAAAGTCGCTACTACAACCTCAGGACCGGGAAGGATTTGGTTGCACTCATCATAGGCTAGCGGAGATGAATTCGTTAGGCATTTGGAGCACGGACGACAGCGCATCGAAATCGGAAGAGAAGTTAGAGGTTACAAGCGGGTTTGATACTTCTATCCCCAAGAATGCTCACCGAGAGTTAAGTCTGCGTCCGTCTTTGGATGTCCACCACCATAGAAAACGGCAGATTATGTTGACATTGTTTGTGTCGCCATTTACGGGTTCAACGCGTTGCTTGTGCATTGTTAAAAGCTTCCAGTCAGGTGAAACGGAATCTCGCCCCGAATTATCGTCAACTCTTTATGCTGGTATTTAGCCACTGACAGCGGCCAAATCATCGCCATCTAAGGTTTGAACGTGTCGCAAAGAACATCAAGTGAGGATACCATAGCTATTCTATGATTAGCCATGTCAAGGCCACACTAAACGTTCACGGATCAACTGCCTCTGACTGACCGAGCGTATAGAACCCCGCCGATCATTACTGATAGCAAGACTCCTAAGCCCGCTGCCACCAGGGCGAGGGGCCAGCCACTACTCCTGTCGACAGGCGCTGTCCGAGTTCCTGTGTCGGCAGACGGTGTCTGAGCACCATTGTCAGCAGGCGGTGTCTGAGCCGTCGAAATCTGGTCCGGTGCTATCCCACTGTTGCTCACGCCGAAGGTGAACACACCACCGACGAGGTCACCATCACGGGCGGTAACGGCATTCCAGCGGACAATGTACACGCCCTCCGGGAGTTGGGGCAGGCTGACGACCATTGTGGCGTGATCCGGATTGTTCAGATCCACGCCCCCATCTCCATTGTCCACCTGGTGGTGGTTGATATCGACAACATGTAAGGTACTCGACCGAGTATCCAGTTCGGTGTTGAACCAGGCCTTCACCTGGGCTGGCGACTGCTCCAGCACGGCCCCGTCGGGGGGATCAGTCTTCACCAGAACTTCGGGGCCGTGAGCAGCCGTCACCGCCGCCAGCAGCCCTGAAGCCAGCAGGGCTATCCCCATCGCGAGAAGCGTTATGTGTCCATGATGTCTGCAGGGTGATGTAAATAGCTTCATGCCGTCTTGTCTCCTCGTGAGTCTCGCTCAGTCCCCTGTCCAGGAACCAGTTTCTTACACTGGCTAAGGTTTCCTGAACGGACCCCTATTGGACTATTGGGGAGGCGCAAGGACTTCAGGATCGGTGGCTAGGTGACCGCTCAAGCTTCTCAGGAACGCCTCCAATTGGGCTAATTCAGCGTCTGAGAGATTCAGTGGTGTCAGTTCACTATGACCGATGGGACCTGCTTGAGCCTGATTATAGTGATTTAGCACCTCACGCAGCGTAGCAAACTGTCCCGAATGCATATAGGGCGCCGTCTCGGCGACGTTGCGCAAGGTGGGCACCTTGAAAGCGCCAGGCAGCTCCTGACCCAGAGTTTTCACAAAACGCAGTTCAGCGCAATCGTCTGGCCCGGCATCACTATAACTCCCCAAGCAGTTGAACTCACTGGAAATCACTTGCTGTACACCGCTTATGCGACCCAGGTCCAGCGGCAGCCCCTCAGTGGTTGGCACGCCAATGTTGTGGAAACCATTGTTGGTAAAGAGTGGCCCGTTGTGGCAACGGATGCAATTCCCCTGCTGGATAAAGAGACGCAGACCAGCCACCTCATCGGGAGTGAGCGTGGTCTGCATAGTTTCCTCATCGCCCTCCAAGAGCGCCTGCACGTATCTGTCAAAGCGAGAGGGACCGGGCATGACCAAGCGCTCGTAAGCGGCAATTGCTTTGCCCATATTGACATAGGCCCGGGTCACCGCTTCCCTGTCTTCCAGCGCCATCGCATCCCAGGCAGCCCGAGCCTCCAGGTCTTCCACCGGCCCGGCCACTTCTGGAAAGCGTGTCCGGTCTGATAAATCGGGCAGCGGGCCAAAGATGGTCTCATACTCAGCCCGATAGGTTTCGTCTTCATCAATTACGTGAACATATTGGGTCCGAGTACCGCCGTGTTCAATCGGGCTTTCCAAAGGGGTCAACGCTTGAGCCCATTGGCTGTCGCGGCGTCCGTCCCAAAAGAACCAGGGGCTATAGGCACTACCGACGATGGTGGGGGCACCGCGCGGCGTCGTGCCGATGGCTTCTGCCCGTGGCAGCCCATCGGTAAAGAGCAAGTCCGGTTGGTGGCAGGTGGCACACGAGACTTCACCATTCGCACTAAAACGGGTGTCGAAGTAGAGTTTTTGCCCAAGTGAGGCCGCACGCGGATCGTCGCCAACGAAATTGGAGGGGTCTGGCGGCAAGGGAGGCAGACTGCCAATCCATATCGAGCGCAGGGTTGCGATTTCTGCGGCAGTCCACAAGGCGTCAGACGCCTCGGTTTCAGGTGAAATACGGTCTTGGCTTTGCTGAGAGGGGGCAGACCGTTGAGGTGCGCACGAAATGCCAAGCATCATCACAAACAGCAAGATGCTGAGATTGAATAACCTCACTTTGAGCTTTGTAATTCTCTGCACCGTTATGCTCAGACCCCTATCGCTTACTGCAACACGATATTGAATGTGATACTATCACTTTGGCCATTGGCAGTAATAGCAAAACTCATCTCCCACCATCCGGCCATGTTAAATTTCACCCCCTCTACTAAGTACTCCCCGTCCCCCAGTTCTTTGGTGACCTGCGGGCTGGTGGGGAACCCGTGGTCATGTTGGGGCATACCGCCATCCACGGCAATCTTGGCGTTCTCGACAGGTTGGCCTTCGGGGGTTTCAACGTACAACGTCCAGCTATGGATTTGATTGATGTCAACCGGGTCGAGGTTGCTGGTAATGGAAACTTGATAGGTCCCTTGCTCGGTCATGCGTGTGGTAGCAGTGTCCAACTCGGCTGGTACGTCATCAGTCGTCGCCATCCCTTCCATTCCCTCCATCGACTCGCCCGTTCCTTCCTTGGCCCCTTCCATCTCTTCCATCTTCTGTTCCGTGGCCGGCTCTTCATTCAAGGAAGTTGCAGAACCACAGGCACTAAGTATCATACTGAAGATCAGCAGTGATCCAAGTACAAGTGACTTTCGAAAGCTCTTCATGGTAAGTTATCTCCTTTTAACAATTCACCGTCAATGTCCAACACTCACAACCAGATTTTGACCAAAAACTTGCCTAGTTCGGTCGTACGCTCAGGTATCTTACAGACTGAGCTCTGGCGAATTCCTTCAGAATGTGCGTTTCATTATAACATATTTTTGATCTTCTTTACCTTAAAATTTTTCTTACTCCACACTCCATCCCGCCCCTGAGAACAACTCTTCTAATTGCCCTGCCTAAAGTCAAGCCCGCGCCTGCTGCTGGTTTTTCACCATCAATCTAAAACGGCAACCGGTGTTGTTTGTGTTGCCATTTACGGGTTCAATACATCGCCGATGCATTATTAGAAGCACCCAGTTACGTTGAACCTTATCCTGTCTTTTGTTATCGTCAACTCTTTGTGTCGAAGTCTACCCATTGATCTCTACTAAGTCGGCGCGCAACGCAACAATGATCCTACCAATACTCTAAAACAGCGGTAACTGTCCCGCGCCACTTTCAACCGGTGGCACCAGACCGACGATGGCCTTC
>CP070692.1:3855091-3859405 GCA_020353215.1 Deltaproteobacteria bacterium | reverse complement strand
TCAGGCGTAGCAATACTCTAGCCGGGATGAGTCGTGAATTATCCGGGCGTCGTAATTCAGCGAGGGCTCACTTTGGCTATCATAACATTTACTCCACCTACCGTTTGAGAAAAACGGGTTTAACCCGAAGGTTGCAGACCCACATCGAGGGAAAACGCGCTAGAGTGGTTTACTTGTATCTGCGCTCAGTTCCTCCCGGGCGGAATTCTTACCGGTGTGGGTTTGCTCCATTAATACTTATTCTGCAAACTGCTGATCGGCACCATACAAGCGGGCTTTATGAGGAAACCTTACCATGAAATCAGATGAGCCCAAATCAAAGGATAAACTCCTCCAAGAGTTAGACTCGTTGAGGCATAAAGAGGATGAAGCCAATGACTTGCGAAACCGTTTGATGCAAATGGAAAAGTCTAATCAACAAACGATGTCAGTCTCTTCATCGAGGGATTATATGAGAATGTCGAATCGTGGTGGGTTTCGGACAGGAGCCCGTCAAAACTTGAGAGCACACTTTTGGCTGACGTTGTCACGATTTTCTTATCGTGCTCCCTGATATTACTTTGGCAGGTTTTTTCTCCCTTTCACCTAATTGGTCTTCTACTCCTCCTCTTGTTCAATCGCTTTAGAGCTTTTTCGTGTTTTAGTCTGTTCCGCTCACCCTTACTCAAATGATAACGATGCCTTCTAATTGAAGGGCCAACATTCCTTTGGAAGTCACGCTTGAGTCTCTTCAGTCTTTTCTCGAAAGTATGCAAGTTGTGCTACCTTTCAGTGAGTTGAGGTTGAAAATTGTGGTTCACAAACGTGATCATTTTACACTACCACATCTTGCCCACCCTGTGGCGGAAAAGACGACCCTTGGACCAGATAATTTCGCAATGGCTTCCGCTCTCATTGATTATCCGGCCCCAGGCCCTTCGACTAGCTCAGGATCTCGAGCCTGCCGAGGGTAACCCTGTCCGAAGACAGAATACTCGTTGACAGGTGCTTGTCCCGAATCGCATAGAGTCGTGCATAAACCAGGCGAAATCTAGTCCTTGGCCGAGATGGGAGCGTACTCAGGTGCAGAAACAGAAAGGGTGGTTCAAATCGCGGAAGTATTCCTCAAAAGTGGCAGGCAAAATAGGCCTTTGCCAATTATGGCAAACCTCGGTCTTAGCTCATTACACTGCACTCTAACCAAGTAACCAGGATGACAAGTAGATCACTGGGTTTGGAATGACACAAGCGCACCCTTTTTTGGGGAAGTTCTGCCCCACAATCTATGACTGCACGAATCAAATTTGCAGCAAGATTAACAGTAACCAGCCGAGCAATCAACACCAAATCGCAACTTCACAGATTGGTGGATGCGTCAAGTCCACTTACAGATTTCCGGAGATCTTCCAGCCAAAAGCCTTTTCCCCAGATGCGCCAAAATTGTGACCATGTGAGAACAAAGCTCTGTTGCCGGTATACTTGAAGCTCTCTGCAGCGCCGTAAGCCGAAAGACGGCATGATGTGAGTCGTAAATGAGGTTTTCCAAAATCGAAGAACGGCCTTGCGAAAGCGAGGCGATTTGCACGTTGTGGAGCAGCTTTCCCTGTAGGTACAAAGGCTGGCCCTTCGCAATACGATTCTTGGAATAACTCGCAGGGAATTGTCGGATCATTTGGGGTGGAGCGCGACTACGCTCCCGATACGGGAGCGGTGTTAGGTGGGCCGACGCCAGGCATCCCAGCGCTTGTGCGTCCCTTGCTTTAGAACGAGCCCTTCGTTCTTCCCATAATCAACTTCTGCCTCCAAGAGCCTTGTCCAGGTTAAAGGCGGCGCTGATCAAGGCCAGATGGGTAAACGCCTGAGGGAAGTTTCCAAGTGCCTCGCCGCTGGGACCCGTCTCTTCCGCGTAAAGGCCGAGGTGGTTGGCGTAGCCCAGCATTTGTTCAAACATGAGGCGGGCTTGGTCCAGCCGCGCTGGATCGACCCTCCCCGCTCTCGTCAGAGCCTCAACCAGCCAGAAAGTACAGATGTTAAAGGTGCCTTCTTCGCCCCGGAGACCATCAGAGGTCTCCTTCGCATTGTACCGATACACCAAACTGTTGGAAACAAGTCCACCCTTGTCGGGCGGCCGGAGTGTGGCGTCGAGTGTGCGCAGCATGCGCGGGTCTGTGGGTGAGAGGAAGAACACTAAGGGCATCATAAGGTTAGACGCGTCCAGGCTGTCGCTTCCATAAGACTGGACGAATGCTTGTCGTTCCGCGTTCCAGCCTTCCGACATGATCTCCTCGTAGATTTGGTCTCGGACCTTTAACCAACGCTCCCGCTTTGCAGGAAAAGAACGCTTGTCAGCGAGCCGCAGACCGCGATCCAGTGCCACCCAACACATGAGTTTAGAGTAGACGAAGTGCTGCTGGCCGCCACGGACTTCCCAGATGCCCTCGTCAGTCCTTTGCCAGTTATCGCAGACATAATTGATCAGCCGCCTCAAGTGAGACCAGAGGTCGTAAGAGATTGGGCTTCCGTACTTGTTGTAGAGATACACCGAGTCCATAAGCTCGCCGTATATGTCTAGTTGGAGTTGGTTGTAGGCGTCATTACCTATCCTCACCGGCCTCGATCCCTTGTAGCCATCTAGGTGGTTCAGGGTCTCTTCAGTCAGGATGTGGCGTCCATCAATACCGTACATTATTTGCAGCGATCCGTCCGGGTTGAGCTCACGGGTGCGTGCCTCCAACCAGTTCATGAACTGAGCTGTCTCTTCAGGGAGACCGATCCGAAGGAGACCATAGAGAGTAAAGGCGGCATCTCGAATCCAGGTGTAGCGGTAGTCCCAGTTTCGTTCGCCGCCAATACCTTCCGGTAGACTGGAAGTGGGTGCCGCAACGATTGCTCCGCTGGGTTCATAAGTGAGTAGTTTGAGTGTCAGAGCCGATCTGTGAACCATCTCGCGCCATCGACCCGTGTAGGTACTCTTGGATATCCAGCCTCGCCAGTAGTCCACTGTCTTGATGAAGACCTCGGTGGCTTCCCGCTCAGAGAGACAGATCCCGCAGCCACCGCCGGGCTCGATTTCCTGGAGCAAGAAAATGGCCGTTTCTCCTTCGCGCAACCTGAACTCTGCCACAGCACCTTTATCGTCCTGTCTTAGAGGAACCCCCGTTGCCAACCCCAGATTGAGTTTCTCCGAGTGGAATGATGCACCCTCCGGACTGATGTTCACAGTGTGTTCGTCCCGCGCATAATTGAAGGCCGGGCGACACTGAACTCGGAAGGTCATCTCACCCCGAATCGCGCTTACCCGGCGATAGAGCTGATGGGGATGGTGGTTGTGCCCCTTGGCAGCTCCGGATACGGTCATGTAGTCCGTCACCTCACCTACACCGTCCGGTGAGAGAAAGCGGGTAACCAACACGTTCGTCTCCGGCCAGTAGAACTGCTTGTAAGAGACGTTGGCGGCGGCGGGCGCGATCTTGAAGTATCCTCCCTTCTGGTCATCAAGTATGGCTGCAAAGACGCTTGGCGAATCGAAGTGGGGGAAACAGAACCAGTCGATGGACCCGTTCATTCCCACCAGGGCCACGGTGTGCATGTCTCCGATAATCCCATAGTTCTCAATTGGTTGATAGGCCATCGCTCTCCTCCTCAGGAATAGGCGTCCTGCGCGGCCGCAGTGCTACACAGGATGTGAGGATTGGGGCCCGGAAGGAAGGCCACATCTCCGATTGCAACAACCGCCTGGTGATGGATCGGGGCTAGGGTCCACGTCGCATGCTGAGCCAGTCGGAGTGAAACCTTCCCTCTTCATCCACACGTTCATAGGTGTGGGCACCAAAGTAGTCGCGCTGCGCCTGGAGTAAGTTATGGGGTAGCCGCTCACTTCGATAACCGTCATAGTAAGCAAGACCTGCGCTGAACGCCGGTACCGGGATTCCAATCTGCGCCGCTGTGCCAACCACATGCCGCCATCCCTGCTGGCTCGATTCCACCGCCTCTTTGAAATAAGGATCGAGCAGAAGGCTCTCCAGCTTGGGATCGCGGTTGAACGCTTCATTGATAAGGTCGAGGAAGGCGGCCCGGATGATGCAGCCACCGCGCCACAGCAGCGCAATCTCGCCGCACTTCAAATCCCAGCCATATTTGACGGCTCCAGCCTGCATCTGAAAGAATCCCTGGGCGTAACTGCAGATCTTTGAGGCGTACAAAGCGTGGTGCACCGACTCGATGAACCCATCGCGATTTACTGACTCACGGAAATTCTCGACAGCACCCTCTGGACCGGAAAGAACCTTGCTCGCCCGGACCCGCTTCTCTTTCAAAGCAGACAGGTTGCGGGCA
>CP070692.1:3850676-3854991 GCA_020353215.1 Deltaproteobacteria bacterium | reverse complement strand
CGTCCTCGGGTGTCGGCCCCTGCGACGTACCGTTCAGGTACGCCTCGGAACCCATCCCGCGGTACCGTGGGACGGTTGCTAGGTGGCCGCCCATCCTCTTCGCGCTCGCTCCGCTCCGCCCCACCCCTTTGGGGCGGGTCCCCAGTTGCACGGTCTCGCGACACAGAATAATGAATATCCGGGCTAGGCTTACGCACACAAATCATATTCAACTGCCTTAGGAGCGCCAGTCAGGTTGAGATCGTTGAATTCGAAGTGAAGTTCCTCACTACTGCCAGGAATTTTGCAGCGCAGTTGAACCTTTGCCTTGCTGCCAACAGATTCGACTTGGAACCCGGAGCCTTTGGGGCAGTTGACTGAGACTCCGCGCCGAGAGATATCTAGCACTACCGTGGGGTTCGACTTGTCCTGCAAAAGTGTGGTGATTGTGATCATGCATCTCTTCATGTCTGTCCCCCTTTCTGATGTTCGTCGAGATGCTCTTTAAACCCCTGACCTTCTTCATGGCAACTGACGTGCCAACTCTGGGACGAAGAGCAAAGGTTTGCATTGTTGCTGTAACATTCTGATATTACCAATAATTTTTCTAGTTAAAATGGATGTTCGAGGAGCAACGGTGCTCTGCTGCGAGCCATAACCTGACAACACAGTTGACAGTTGCTGTGAGAATCGCGGAATAATACTTTTTTTAGGGAACTTAGATGGGGGCAACTTGATTGCCAGTAGAGTGGCAACTCGATTGGCAGGAAGGTGGGTCAAATGTTATCAGCGCGATCATCAGATTTCTTGGCATGGTCTGCAGCCTTGGCTTGGCTGGCCTGACGAATCTTCCTTGACTGCCATTAATAGAGCGAGGCGTCATCCTGCGGTTGATAACCAAGTTCTTTCCTTGCGTTCGAGATGTCCCAGAAACAACTTCTATTGTCGGAGACGCCGTAGTAGATTCCAAAAGTCACGTCGGAGAGGATACTCTTCATGAACAGCTGAATCAGATCTCTATGACTTAGCCAGGTCCGGCGTACTCTTGCACTCCTTGTAGGTTTATCATCAGCCAAAACCGAACCTATTCTGAGACAGACCGACGCCATTCCGTGAAGTTCGTTATACTGCCTCGCTATAGCTTCTCCAAAAATCTTACTAGTCCCGTAGTCACTGTCGGGTCGCACCGGATCATTCACCGTTATGGGTTCAGGATTGGCGACTTCGTGCAGCCTTGGTGGAATTCCCTCGTATGCGCCGGTCACATGATTTGAACTCGCAAAGACGACTCTTTTGACCTCCTGTTCTTTCGCTGCTTCATAAAGGTTCCTGGTTGCGACGATGTTGTTCTTGAGCACCGAGTTCCAATCAGCATGCACTCGGGGATCACCGGCAAGGTGCACTATGTATGGCAGCGGCGCTATTTGTCTCATTACCTCGCGAATTTGTTCGCAATCCGCAAGGTCTGCGCTGAACGCGCGTCTCCCCGTCCCGGCAAGAAGGTCGACTCCATAGAGTTCAAAAGAATCGGCCAAACCCTGCATGAGAACACTACCAATCCTACCCCTTGAACCGGTGACTAGCAGCTTCGGTAGACTCATCTTGCTGGATGACCTCTTCAGGAGACAAGCAAATTCTTTATCGAGAAGGTAGCAATTCGACTAAAGCTGCCGGAGAATGGCCCCGACACCTTTGCAGCAGCACTCGATGGGATGAGCATTGGCATAAGAAATGCTTCCCTTGTACTTTTCCCCCTGGCCCGTGGGATGCTACAAAGAATCGGCAACTGGTTCCTTTTGGGTTTGAATAACATGAAAGCAATAGTTGTCAGCGACTTGCATCTGGGATCAACGCATTTCCTCTCACGTGAGTTCGAGAACTTATTGCGCAGTCTTCCCAAAGGATTCGATCTTGTTCTAAACGGTGATGTTCTCGACGATTGCAAAAACAGCCTGAACCCCTCGCATCAACAAGTGCTGGAGCTTGTCAGGCTGGAATCATACCACAGAAGGGTGATATGGGTGAGAGGAAATCACGATGAGTCGTGTCCCATGTCAAAGCTCGGGGAAATATCTTTCAAATCTGAACACGCTTATGACACACAACTCTTGATTATCCACGGACATAAGATTGACAACGTCAGGAAGATAGTCAGGGGCTTCCTCAGAATCCGGGACTTTATTGCCAGCATAGGACGGAATCGGATCAATTTGGAGATTTGCGTTACGAAAATCCGCCCACTATACAAATGGTATCGTAGTTATCTGATGAGACGTGCCATGAGTTACGCCAGGAAAAAGGGCTTCAGAACCATCGCATGTGGCCACACGCATTACCCCGAAGATAAAATCACGGATGGCATCCGTTACATCAACACGGGTGCCTGGACAAAATGGCCGCCGTTCTATCTCTTAGTTAATAACGGTGAGATGAGTCTGAGAGTTTTGCGTCGCTAAGTGGTCGCAGTAGGCCATTCATGAAATATCCGGGCTAGATGGGTGGAATATGCCAAATCCCGGGGTGGCAACCTGACCGTAGATGGAGATGGCAAAGAATACGTATTCGTTTTCCGGGGCAAACAGGGCCTGTCGTAGGTCCGGCATGACTGGTGTCCAACGGTCTCAGGGGTTGCTGAAATAAGATCGCCCGGATCTTCTCCGGGCGATCTTCGTTTGTGTCCTCAAAAACCAGCCGGCAGCGGATGATGAATCACGCCACGAGTTTATACCCCGCTGTTCTCCAACCATCTACACCCCCGCCGAGGACTTTCACAAGGATCACTCGACATTATTGGCAAAGAAACGATTGAACGCGTTGAGATATGCCCGAGCACTCGCCTCGATCACATCTGGACTCGTACCCAAGCCGGAATAGATCTTTCCCTCCACCTCCACTCGAACCATGGCCTCCCCCAAGGCATCTTTTCCGGTGGTGATCGCCTTCAGATCGTAGTCGAGCAATTTGCCACGGTGGCCAACCAGGCGATCAATACATCGATAGGTGGCGTCGACAGGCCCGTTGCCTATTGCCGCGTCCGTCAAGATCTCTTCGCCCTTTTTGAGCCTGACCGCTGAAAGAGGCATTGTCTGGTCACCGCTCATGATCTGCATGCCCAGAAAAGTGTAGGTCTCGGGCACCTTGGACATTTCGATCTCCACAATACTGCTGAGATCCTTTGCGGTGATTTCCTTTTTGCGGTCGGCCACATTGATGAACCGTTGAAAGACCTTCTGGAACATGTTTTCGTCCAGGTCATAGCCCAAATCCTTGAGCTTGTGTCGCACGGCTGCCCGCCCTGAACGGGCGGTCAACACCATGGTATGTTCCATGATGCCCACATCCTCAGGTTTCATGATCTCGTAGGTGCGGCGATCCTTTAGAATACCATCCTGGTGGATTCCCGCTGAATGTGCGAACGCGTTGGCCCCAACAACCGCCTTGTTGGGTTGGACCGGAATGTTCATCAGTCGGCTAACCATGCGACTGGTCCGAAATATTTCCTTGGTATTGATGTCGGTGTGAACCCCAAAAACACTGGACCGCGTGCGCAGGGTCATCACGATCTCCTCCAGAGAAGCATTGCCCGCCCGTTCACCGATACCGTTGATGGTGCACTCCACCGCCTGGGCGCCGTTGCGGATTGCCGCGACGGAGTTGGCCACTGCTAACCCAAGGTCATTGTGGCAGTGAACACTGAGGGTTACTTTGGACAGCGCCGGGATACCCTCTCGTAAACGGACAATCAGGTCGCCAAATTCCTCTGGCACGGCATATCCCACTGTGTCCGGGATATTTATCGTGGTGGCACCTGCTTTGATGACCGAGTCAATCACACGGCAGAGGTAGTCAAAGTCGGTGCGAGAGGCGTCTTCAGTGGAATACTCCACGTCGGGGCAGAGTCCCTTGGCATAGCGGACCGAATCCACCGCAAGATTAAGTGCTTTGTCCCGATCCATACGCAATTTCCTCTGAACATGAATATCCGATGAGCCGAGAAATACGTGAATTCTGGGACGTGCCGCCTCACGTACGGAGTCCCAACAAATGTCGATATCCTTCTGAACAGCTCTGGCCAAGCCGGCGACGACAGGTTTACTCACCTCCCGGGCAACCGTCTTAACGGCTTGGGCGTCCCCGGGTGAGGAGCAGGGAAAGCCGGCCTCGATTACGTCCACGCCGAGCTTTTCCAACTGCAAGGCGATTTCCAGTTTCTGTTTGGCATTGAGTTTGGCACCCGGTATCTGCTCGCCATCCCTCAAAGTGGTGTCGAAAATGACGATCTTTCTTGTTGCCATGACAACCTCCAGAAAAGCGATTTAGATTAAGATCAGGTTCG
>CP070692.1:3846248-3850576 GCA_020353215.1 Deltaproteobacteria bacterium | reverse complement strand
TTACTATCTCAGCCTGGCTAGTCCATGCATGAAGATTTGGCGCTTTGTTAAAAGGGACATTGCCATAAAATGGCGCGAATTGCTCGTTGTGGAGTAGCCTTCCGCTCTGCCTGGGTCGCTGAGGACATTTTTGGGGAAAGTCCTGGCTTACCGTGGAGGGGTTTCCCCCGGCAAAGGGTGTGTGTTCACTTATCAATCTGCGAAATCCTTGGTTTGATCCTACATTGTGGGCATCAGCTTCGGCTTTTTGGGGAAACTCCCGACTCACCTTGCCGGCGGGATTTCGCCTGTGTGCCGGAGTGACCTTGGCCCGTTGAGGCTGGCGGTTCGTGAGCAACAAGAGGTAAAGTGTCCGCCAATCAACAGCTATGTCTCCCCTTTTGACTGACCTCACTGGTTTATGCTAAATATGATTCAGCAACGACTCGCCTTCCTGATGTTGCATGGATTCTTCCAGTGATGACTGAAGCGAAGTTATCTCATCGGAAGTCACACTAGATGCCTGACCTCTGTTTGATAAAGTCGTGAGTAGGATACTGCGATGATGATCACTCCGGAGAGCAAGAGGGTTATTCCTTTCCGTCCCCGTGATGCAAAGCGAGTTGGTAAAGGGTGCTACTATCTCGACATGATCGTTTGGCCCAATGGAGATTTCATAGAACTCGGCGACGCCGTAGGATTCAACTACGGCTGTTATGTCAACGGCTATGGTGGACTCACCGTCGGCGACAGGACGATGTTCGGACCTTATTCGATGATTCACACCGCTAATCATGAGACCGACCCGAACATACCACTTCAAGAACAGGGGCATATCAAGCAGCCCGTCACGATCGGCAAAGAGGTCTGGATCGCGATGGGCGTGATTATTCTACCGGGAGTAACCATCGGGGATAGCGCCATAGTGGGTGCCGGAAGCGTGGTAACCAAGAATATCCCGGCGTGGACTCTAGCAGTGGGTAATCCCTGCAAAGTAGTCAAGCAGAGGAAGTAGTGCGTTTTGTTGAACGGGTGTGCGCGGCTTTCCATCTGCCCTGCACATATGGCCACATACAATCTCATGAATTATCCAGGTCAAGCTGAACTATGCATTTGCTCTTTGTTCAACCGCAGCCCTGTATCCGCGCGCTCAAATACGCCGAAGGGTTACGCAACGTAAATTCGGACTACCAGAACCTAGCCGACATCGTGCCGAAGATCTTCTATCATCGTAGCCATGAACCGCGAACTCTGTTTGAAGAGATAACACAGTATGATTTCGGCCGGGCTGGGTTCAACGATAGACTCAACAGATTACATCTGGATACGGTTTTACCCAACAAGCTGTTCGAGTATATTGCCTGTGGGTTGCCGGTAATTGCTTTTCCGCATGAGGCGCTCAAACATTTCCTGGAAACAAACCGGGCAGGTCTCGTAATTGACAGAATATCCGGACTGGCGGAGCGGCTGCGTGGACTGGAAATGACGACTGTGCGAGGAAATGTCCGGAGACAGCGTTGGGACTTCACAGTTGAGGCCAATGTGGAGTTTATTGTCAATATATACCAGAAATTATGTGATGCGACCGTGTCTCCGCTCAGCACCAAGCGTCCGATGAAATTGGTCTCAGGCTGGCGCGAAGCTTACTAGCGCGTTCAGCACGAGCCAGTTTTCATAGTTCGAGGACATTTTATGAAGTCTCAGGTAGCGAAAGGATTTCGGTTTTTATTGCTGTCGATGTCCATCTTCTTGATATTGATCGGGATATTGGCAGCCCAACAACCGACAGCTCCTCCACCGTCTCCTGCAGCAGAAGAACCCGCTTCTAAACACACGCTGGCCGACTTAGCCCCCTTGGCTTCAGAGTTGGCTGACCGCTTGACTGATCTGGAGAGAAATATTGCAGCAGGGTTCGACATAACTGCGGTCACGGGGAGTTTGGAGCAAATGAGGACAGATCTGAAGGCCATTTCCGGCAGACTGGAAAAACTAAAAGCCTCAAAGACTTACGGAGCAGCTCAACTTGCGGAACAAAGGAGGGCCATAAACGACAGAGAAGACTCCTTTACGGGCTTAACCGAAAGGTTGACTGAAGAAATCAGCCAACTAGTACTCTTGAGGAATTCATGGTCTGAGGAGAAAAAAAGGTGGAGCGAGTTTAGATCTTCTCTGCCAAAAGATGTGCCTCTCAGTACCGTAAAACCAGCTTTCTCGAAAGCCGAGGAATCTATTGGGACTGCACTGCGCCTGATTAATCAGCAGTTGCAGCCGATGCTCGCAGCGCAGCAAGAAGCCGGAGACCTCCAGACCAGGCTGCATAAGCTCGCCGTGGAGGTAGATGCATTGCTTCTGGCTGTGCGCGCAGACGTTTGGCAGAAAACCGCTCCCTCCATGTTGTCACCCGGTTATTATGCCGCCTTTGACAAAACATTGTGGTCCGAGCTTCGAAAAGGCCCGCGTGTCGCCCCCTGGCCTGGATGGCAGTTTTTTGCCCATAATGGATGGGTGATATTTCTCCAGGTGCTGTTCGCTGCGGTGATCTCCATAGGAATCCTTCGCAGTAGAAAGTTTTTGGAGGGAAATAAACGTTGGGAGTTCTTGGCCCATAGACCTTTTGCGGCTGGGTTTCTCGTTGGCGTGTCGACGCTTATGTGGCTTTATAAGCCGCTTCCGGCTATCTGGGATACGGCATGCGTGGCCGTTATAAGTATCGCCACCGCGCGGCTCGCAGGAGTCCTCTTCGCTGTCGCCTGGAAAAGGCGGCTTATTTACGGGCTGATCCTCCTCAATATAACCATTAACGTCTTTCAGATTCTTGGTCTGCCGCTTCCTCTTTTCCGCCTGTTCATCTTCTGCGTTTCATGTGTAGGACTGCCTCTCTGCATCTGGCGCTCCATGGCAAGCGTACGCCGCGGAGACTCGGCCCTGTATACCTGGACGCTCAGGCTGGGTGGTATAGTGTTTATACTGGTTCTCGCAGCTGAACTCGGTGGCTACAGCGCCCTGGCTTCTCGTCTGCTGGAGTCGTCGACTAGTACGATCCTCATACTTCTGCTGGCGTGGATACTGATGCTTCTGGCCCGAGGCGGTCTGGAATTGGCAGCGAACAGCAGCCAATTCCAAAAAGTGCCTTTCTTGAGTAGCAGGGCCGATACCATCGTTCGCAGATTCGCACTTTTCACTAACGTCATCATAGCAACCATGTTCTTTGCCTTCATCCTTATGAGCTGGGGATTATACGAGAGCCATCTGGGAGCAATTGAAGGAGTTTTCTCACTCGGATTTAGTGTGGGATCCTGGCGTATCTCAGCGGGCCTGGTGCTAACGGCGGCAGCAGTCCTCTACGGATCATTTCTCGCATCCTGGGCTGTTCAAGCGGCTCTGATGGAAGGAGCCCTTTCCAGGCTTGACATTGACACCGGGATCCAATTCTCGGTGGCGAAGTTGGTCCACTATGGGCTCATATTTTTGGGTTTTCTGGCGGCATTGGCCGCGCTGGGAGTTGATCTGAAAAACATAACCATCATCGGCGGCGCGTTGGGAGTTGGGATCGGTTTTGGCTTACAGACCGTCGTAAACAACTTTGTCTGCGGCCTCATCCTACTTTTTGAAAGACCCATCAAGGTAGGTGACTATATCGAATACACCGGTCAGTGGGCCGAGGTCAAGAAGATCGGGCTGCGGTCTACCATAGTCGGAACCTTCGACCGCGCTGATATAGTTGTGCCCAATTCTACTCTGATCACAAACGATGTCATCAACTGGACCCGCTCAGATCGATTGGCCCGGATCAGGCTCCCAATTGGGGTTGCCTATGGTTCCGACGTTCCCCTGGTGATGCAAATCCTGCTAGAGTGCTCGGAGGAGAATCCTGGGTTAATGCGACTTCCTGCACCTAAAGTATACTTCCTGGGCTTTGGGGAGAGCGCTCTCAACTTCGAACTCCGCGTGCACTTGTCAGATATAGACAACTGGTATCCGGTGCAGACCGAGCTGTTGCAGGAGATTGACCGTAGATTTCGAGAGTCGGGAGTGAAGATCCCCTTCCCCCAGAGACATCTCCACGTACAAAGTGCAGCTGGATCCCCCACCTCAACCCTGACCCCTCTTGAGGATGAACGGCCCGGCCTAGCAGTGCTGTCGAGCAAGAAAAGTGACGAGGAAGACCAGTGAATTAGTCCAGATATTTCATGAATGGTCTACTGCGACCGCGGATATGGGTGCCCTTCCTGTCGTTCTCGGGCCTCGTCCCATAAGCGCTCAAATAAGCGAACTGAAGCATTTGTCGGGTGAAGCACCTGAGAGTGCTCAATGCTGTTGAGCTAACGCTTCGCTCGAGGAAATCCCCC
>CP070692.1:3841801-3846148 GCA_020353215.1 Deltaproteobacteria bacterium | reverse complement strand
TCATCTGCTCGCCTCTTCTGTCCCACCAGCACCGTGCCTCTCCCTGGAAGGTTGACCCGGTTAAAATACCACCCCAGGCCGGAGGCACGCTCAACCAGCTTTCCCCCCTGCCACTCCAGCACATAGGAGGAGAGGGATTCGCCCCGTAGATTGCTCAGGTGGATTTCGGCCTTGCCGTCACTGTTGGCATCCAGGAGGCAGACCCAGATGAAGCGGTCGGAGCCCCACCCGTCAAACTTGCCGAGTTGGCGAAGTATGCCTTGCTCCCACCGGTAAACCACGACCCTCTGAAAGTCTGACACCACCACTATTTCTGCACGGCCGTCGCCGTCAACATCGCCGACATCCATGCCGTTCACCGCGAAATCCAACCGCTGGCTGCGCCACAGGTCGGATTGGGCCCCCGGCGTGTCCGGTTGCAGCATGACGAAACTGCCTTGGCCCTCGGGAGGAGAAGGCCCTCCGGCTTTCATCTGACCTCTTACGAGCGTTTCCGGGTGGGCCTGAGAGAAGCGAGGCTCCGGCGGAGGCGCTGTTGCTGTTGCCACCGCGGTCGGGCCACGGCCGAAGATCTTGTTGTTGATGTCCTGAGCGAAGTCATTGATCCGGGGAACGACCTCGTCCATGCCCTTGGTCTGAGCGTACACGGTAACCGGTGGCCTATCCTCGGTTAAAGAGAGCATTTTGGCGTCCAGGCTCACGCTTTTCCCGAACACGGTGAGACTGCCGAAGAGCACGAAATCAGCTCCCAGGGCCTGGCCCAGTTCCCTGGCTGCGGCCTCGTTGAGCGCTCCTTCACGGCCAGCCACCGCCTCTTTCACCGCACGCTCTTCAATGATTTCCACCTTGCCCTCCCAGGCAAGACGGCTGGCAAGCATATCCAGAATGCCCTCCCGCAGGTAGCTCAAGTCCTCGGCAGCATTGACCTCAAAGGGGAGGATCGCCACCTTTCTTGCCACCTCAGCCGCTGAGCCTGCTGCGGCAAACAGGAAAAAGACAATGACGAGAACGGATAGAGTTCTTCTGACAATTTTCACCATAGCATTCACCTTAAGAGGAATTCACCCTTAAAGACCAATAAGATCACCAAAAGTTTCAGGATACAATACTGAATGCCGCGGTATCTTCCCACAAAACTCTTTCGGTGTTTAATTCTTATGTGTGGGGTATCTACCACGGATACAACACTCCGGTCAACAACCGCACCAAACGAAAAGGCCAAACTTTTCTCTTGGCCATTTCGGTTTTCTCGCATACATTTACTTTAACTTGCTTTGATTCCAACGCAGCGTTCCGAGAATCGCAAGATGTTGCATTATCCACAGCGCCGCTATTTTTTGCTTACGATTCTTGGGTAAAAATAAGCCCTTACACGCAGGGCCGGGGTGCGGACCCCGCTGAACAAGCGAGGCTTGCCCGTCCGTGACTGGGTTTCGCTAGCTCGTTACGGGCGGGGATTAGCCCCATAAGCGATCTGAAGCTTTTGTCGGGTGAAGCACCTGAGAATGCTCAATGCTGTTGATCAAACGCGTCGCTCGAGGAAATCCCCCTTGATCCCCCTTTGGCAAAGGGGGGGCGGGGGGATTTGAAAGACTTTTGAGTTCCATTCTACTTTCTTAATCAATTACGATTAGGTCTAGACTTATTGCGAGAAACCTCTTATTTGCACGCTTATGGGGATTATAACCCTGCCCCTACAGGAATATGCCACTCCGTTGGATAGAGGGTAAGTATACTCGTCGTGTACAAAATCACCGCGTCTCCGTGTCTCCGCGTCTTTCTGTTTGGAAAGCAGAACTTCCGATGTGGAAAAGAGCAGTTCTTGGTTAACAGACCTGACACCCTGGTCAGGAGCAAGGGAGGTCCAGCATGGCAGAGCTCAAGGAAATGTACCGGACGGTCATGGATGATCACTTTCCCGACAATATGACAATCGCTTTCGGTGATCAGATCCTTACCTACCGCAAACGCACCTGGAAAATCCCTGACGACAAAACAGGTGAGCTCATTGAAAAGGGGTTGCGCTACGGTGAGAATCCTGGCCAGGAAGCCGTGCTCTATGAACTGGTAGACGGTAATCTGACCTTAGGAGAGTGCCGGTTCATCGAGCCCGGCCTGGGACTGGCGAGTGGGGTCACCGAGGATGAGATGCTCCAGGCAGGAAAGCATCCTGGTAAGACCAATCTCACTGATCTGGACAACGGTCTCAATATCCTTAAGTACCTGGACACCAGACCAGGGGCGGTGATTCTCAAGCACAACAATCCCTGTGGCGCAGCCCATGGTAGCACCCTGACAGAGGCCTATGATCGGGCAAATATGGCTGACCGCATCGCTGCCTTCGGGGGCTGCGTGGTGTTCAACCATCCGGTGGACAGGACCACGGCTGAACTGGTGGCCGCCAATTATCTGGAAGTGGTGGCAGCGCCGGAATATGAAGAGGGCACGGTGGAGATTCTCAAGCAGCGGGCCAATTTGAGAATCATCCAGATTGGACGGATGGACAAGCTTACCGACTACCGCACCCGCCGTTTCCTGGAGTTCAAATCCCTGATGGACGGGGGACTCATCGTGCAGCAGTCCCCGCTCAACGCCATTCTCACAGTTGATGATTTCAAGCCCGCAGAAACAACCTACCAGGATAAGACCTACCGAATCAAGCGGTCCCCCACCGAGCAGGAGCTCCGGGATCTGCTTTTCGGCTGGAGCATCGAACAAGGCGTAACCTCCAACTCGGTGCTTTATGTAAAGGATGAATGTACTGTGGGAATCGGCACAGGCGAACAGGACCGGGTGGGTGTTGCCGAGATTGCCGTGTTTAAAGCGTACACCAAGTATGCGGACCGGATCTGCTTCGAGAGACACGCCATTCCCTACAAGGATCTGGAGCTCGCCATCGCCAAAGGAGAACGCGACCGGTCCCTCAAAGAGGAAATAGATGCTGTCGCCAAGAAAGCCAAGGGTGGTCTAATCGGCGCCACCATGGTCTCGGACGCCTTCTTCCCATTCAGAGACGGAGTGGATGTTGGTCTCAAAGAAGGTATTACTGCGGTAGTACAGCCCGGCGGATCACTTCGGGACTTTGAAGTGATAGAGGCCTGCAACGAGGCTGGTGCCACTATGGTTTTTACCGGCCAGCGGGCGTTCAAGCACTAATAGAGGAAGCGGGACAACTTGGTGAACTGCTTCGGCTTGCAGTTGGTCTCCGCGTCTCCACGTCCAACACATCATCCCCCTTCCCAGCGGCGAAAAAGTTCATGAGGGATGCTAAAGCAGTCCAGGACCTTACCTATGGTGTGGTGGATGAGGTCCTGGATGGTCTTGGGGTTGTAATAAAAGGCTGGGACAGGCGGCAGAATCACTGCACCTTGAGAGGCAGCAGACAGCATGAGTTCAAGATGCCCCCTGTGGAGTGGTGTCTCCCGAACAACGAGAACCAGTGTTCGCCGTTCCTTTAGAGTAACATCCGCAGCACGAACCAGCAGGTTAGCGTTATACGAGTGGGCTATGCCGGAAAGACTCTTGATGGAACATGGGATCACCACCATGCCTCCAGTAATGAAAGAACCGCTTGAAATTGGTGCGGCAAGATCCTCGTCGCCGTAAATTCGGCTAGCTGCCGCCTCCACTTCCTTAAGGGAATGGTCCGTCTCCAGAAGAAAGTTCTTACGCGCCCTTTCGGTGAGTACTACATGGCTTTCATAGCCGAGAGCGTTCAAAACCCTAAGCATTTCCAGCCCGTAGATTACCCCACTGGCACCTGATATCCCCACAACCAGCCGTTTGGATGAATCAGCCATGATGCTGCCCTGTTGAGGATTGGAGATTGAAGATTGCAGATTCTTGCTCAAAATTGGTGAGACTGAGGCCTAAAATCTATAATCAGCGATCTAAGCTGGCCCTTTCACTCCTCAGCCTGGGTCCTGTTCTTGGCTGCCTCAATAAGCTCAATCAAGGTAAGCATTTTTTCCTTGGGTTGTCGATCGAAGCAGCGATCCCATGCAGTTTCTGTGAGCTTACTCCTGAGATAGGTCTCGACTGGAAAATATGGCTGCCAGCAGGCAATCGTGCGGTGGCAAGGAAGGTCGCCTCCTTCTTTTTGACAATAGGCGAAGGTAACCTCGCCGCCAAGCTTGGGACATCTGATCTCTAGATGGTCATAGAGTTGTTCTTCCATGGGTTTGGTCCTTTGAGAAGTCAAACGGACAGAAATCGATTGTCACATCCTTCAATCAAGCCCATAAGTTATCTGCTCTTAACCGAACATCCACCATTACCATTATTCTATAAGGGTTGTTTGGTAAAGTCAGGAGCACCAAAAACTCGAAGTCCGATAAGAGCTGAAGA
>CP070692.1:3837326-3841701 GCA_020353215.1 Deltaproteobacteria bacterium | reverse complement strand
CGGTGCACTACCTAGTGGCGTTTGCCGGTAAGAACGTGAGATGCGCTCCCTATGCCAGATTCGGATCGGACGAATTGGCACTGAATGCCGTCGCGGGCATGAAGGACAGAAAAGCAGTGCTACTCGCCAATCACGGGTTGCTCGCCGGGGGCAAAGACTTGCCAACTGCTTTTGGCATTGCCGAACAAATAGAATTCTGTGCAGAGATCTACTGTCGTGCAAAATGCATCGGCCAGCCAGTGCTCATCTCGGATAGTGAAATGGAACGCGTTGCAGAGAAGCTCAAGTGGTATGGCGCTGGGGCCCAAAGCGACTGATCGTAGGGGAGCAGGCTAATCCACTGGACGGACAATAGCCTGTCAGTCAGAGGAAGAAGGAATTTGCGTTCATTACCGCCCAGTTGCCACCTCTGTCAGCCGGACCGGCAAAAATCATGTGCCTGGTGTTGCGGGTTGTACAATGTTAAGGAGGAAGGACGAGAATCACTGTCACATAAACTGCGCCGTAGGACCGAAAGGCTTGCAGGAACGGAAAGGACTGTGACCGGGATTCTCGACTTCTCTAAGCAGACCACCGCAGAAGAACGATCCCAATGGATAGATCAAACTTTTTACTCATGCGAGTTCGTCGGCTTCTTGGACAGTGGGGAAACTCGTGTCGGTTGCATGCTTCACCCCTCTGCCAAGGGAAATGGTGGCGTGGACTGGCGCGGCCTCTCTATCCATGGTACCATGGCTTGCCAGGGATTCTTCTGTCGCGCTTTTCGTGAACTAAACTCTATTGAAGTGGGTGTAATACTCGAGTCAATCAACGACTGGTATCTGTATGGTTTAGTGATCAGCGATGTGGATTTCGCAAAAGTTTTTTTCCGAATGGCCCGAGAGAGACTAGGGCGATTGCTCGATCCGGCCATGCTGCGCTCCCCATTGTTGCTGGAAGTGGCACTGGAATTCTTCAACTGGAGAATAGACTGGCCCCACAGAGGCTCGACAAGGGATTCAGATGCCGGTCACAGCTCCGAGCGTGTTCAGGGGAAGCAGGACGGTCTCGAGTCTCGATCTCCCTACCACTCGAACAACACCATGGATCTGCTCCTCCAGAAACTTGACTCAGCCTTCGACTCACCAGCAGAACGTCAGAGTGCGGTTATGACCATCGAACAGCTCTTTTCCCGTCTCACTAAGGATTGGTGAGCGTGCAGGAAAGACAATATAAATGCCGAGGCTGTTTCTTTGGAAATTTCCGACAACCAGCCCGGTCTCGAATCCAAAACTTGTGCAACAATCCCTTGGAGAATGGAACGAACTCTCACCCCTCCGCGAGACGGGATTTTGTCGACCCTGTCGGAGAGGAAGTCCTGGGGTAACGTATGAAGAAGAGTGTACTCTTCGTGTGCTACGGAAATGCTTGTAGAAGCGTGATGGCTGAGGCCCTGGCCAGGCACTACTGCGGTGTGACCTTTGAGGTGGCTTCGGCAGGTCTGGACGCTCTAGGCTATATCCCTCAAGAGACTATAGAGGTTCTGGAGGAGATTGGCATCTCTACTGGAGGCCTCCAGTCGAAGGACTTGGTGGACATCGAGATTGGACGATTCGAGCTGATCGTGAATCTCACATCACATGACTTGGCAAGCTTCCTTTCCACATCCTTTAATGGCAGGGTGGTCAACTGGCATGTGAGGGATCCATACATGGAAAGAATCGATTCCTTCAGACGGACCAGGGACACTATAGAGTGGCTGATTACCGAAAAACTGCCCAAGTGGATGGAGCAAGAATGATGCCTGGCACTGAGAGATCCCTTCAGCGGCTATTTTCGAATCTCCGACTTGGCGATACTTTGGAAATCAGTGGCCCAGTGTCTCCGCGGGGTTGGGGGAGAGCTATCCCGTGGCCTCCCAGAGAATGGGAAGTTTAACATGAGAAAAGCGTTGCTAAGGCAAAAAGTGTCCATCCAGGTGGCGGCCAAGATTCTTGGGGTCTCCAGGGGGACAGTGATTCGATACATGGACAGAGACCGCTTGACTCGGATAAGAGAGAGTTCTCGAGTGTACGTCCCCATGGATGAAATCAGGAACCTGCGAGCTTCCAGGAAGAAGTCAGGGGGGTCTGGTCCTGGAAGAACGGCTCACGGAGATATTAAGGCTACCGTCACCCTTGAAAGAGATCATTACGAAGAACTCCTCACTCGCTTGGGACAGCTCGAGTCAGAGAATCAGCATCTCCTAGAATACAAGAACGACCTCGTTGACATTAAGACCGCTCTAGTAGACAGGGAGAAAGATCTGGGTGAGGTGATGGCGAAGCTTCTTATGGCAGAAGAGGAATTGAAAAAGGTGAGAAGAATGGCGTGGTGGCAGAAGCTCTTTGGGCGACGATGAACTGAAGCGCGGGAAAAAAGTACTGAGAAACCGGCGGGAAGTGTTACCGCTTGAAGGAAAGGGGAACGGCAATGGTCTCAAACTTTGATTTGAGTTGTCCAGACTGGCTGTTCCTAGGCGATTCGTGCCTCACTATCATCTGAGCTCTCAGTGGATGCTGCTTGACAATGCAGAGCGCTAAGTGCTATTTTAAAAAGCTATCTTGGAAATTCTTTGATGAGAATGGACCAAGGAGTGCACGTCCCATGTTGCCCTACTACGGGAGTGCAGGGAAATCCAATTGAAGGGAATTCGATTTCCGAGCAAGTCGTATAGTTAAATGTTGCCGTGCTATGAGTTTCCGCGCTGGTTCTGGACGGGCTAATGCAAATGGCCCCGCCTCTGCAATTCTGGCTAGCCCAAGGTTGAAGCCGCAAGCGCCTTAAGGAGGTAAGCGCATGAGTAAACACGCTGAAGTGTACGATGGCATGGAAAACATAGTAGCCAAACTCAGCGTGCTGAAGGATTCCTGCATCGGGATTTTCAATAGCGAGAAATACAACCCAGGTTCAATCTGGTTTCAAGGGGCAGGCGCCATCCTCGAGGAAGCCGTAGGTGAGCTGAAGAAGGTACTCAAAGCGATAGAAGGGGGTGAACTATACGGATCCCCCGTCACTGGTGATTCCGAAAAGGAAACCAACAGTTAAGAGCACCAGTGAAGGAAAAAGCACCATAAGAGGGGTACTCTGGCATTTGTTAGTCATTTGCGGCACGTTCTAGTAGAGTGACTCGATCCTCTGCCTGGCTCAGATGATTTTCGGACGAGGAACAAGAGCTGTTGGTGGGATTGCTCAGCGTTTATAGGTTGTCGGGTATTACACTCCTTGATTCCTGAGATATCCGAGATGGTTGTGCCATCTTTCACATCCAACCGCTCATGCGCTGGGAATGTAAGTCCCGCTATGCGCGCCCACGGTAAATTTTGGCTGAAGATTTCGATAACGGCCGCTATCTTGCCGTCATGAGAACTTAGCCATTTGTCGAGACACTGATGGGACGTCACTTAGCCGCGGTGGTGCATCTGCCGGGGCTTGTTGCTCTGTTTCGTCCGCGTGACAGCTTGCGTTTGTTGTTCTTTGGTGGGCTGCTTCTTCCATGTGCCTTCGATGGAGATTCTGGGCGGGCAGCGTTTAACCTTTCCTGACCAACTTGGAGTCCACAAGGTGGTTAAACAGTTTTTTCACAAGCCTCTTCAGAAACTGGCCATTTTCAGTACTGGAATGGTCTCAAAAGAGCACCGCCAATACCCCAGGGCAAGAATCAAGTGGCCAGTTGTCATGACGACCTCCAACGGGCTGTTGGATGGTAAGACTCAAAATCTCAGCCTCGGCGGCGCCTTTATTAGCTGTCCTGGGATGCCAAATCTGAGCGATGGCTTTCGCCTGGTCATATCTGCCAAGGAGAGGCTGATACTGGTCGTGGCCGAAGTGATCTGGCCAGACGCTCGCCAACTTAACGAGAAGACCATATTCCGTGGGATGGGTGTTCAGTTCACAACCGTTTTTGGCGATGACCGACAATATCTGAGCGGAGTAATTTCAAATCATCGTTGACCTTAGATAAAGAACAATAGAGAACAAGCTCTCCTTTTCCCCCTCCCCCGAAGACCAGCAAGCTGCCATTACCCGAGACCATTGATGGATCTGTTAATCCCTGGGATAATTCATGGTCTTTTCTCCCTATTTTAGTGTGGCAGTAGCACTCCCCCCTTACACAAGCCTCAAATACTCACGAATCATCAAAGCGGCGGTGGCTCCCTCGCCGGCGGCGCTGGCCACTTGTTTGGTGCTCTTATCTCGCACATCGCCTGCGGCGAAGATGCCTGGCACGCTCGTCTCCAGCAAATGAGGGTCCCGGTCCCCATAACCGGACGGGCGCTCGCCGCTGTGAACCAGATCGTGGCCAGTAACAACGAAACCCCATTGGTCGAGCGTTACCCCACTGCCTTGAAGAAAT
>CP070692.1:3832845-3837226 GCA_020353215.1 Deltaproteobacteria bacterium | reverse complement strand
CCACAGCAGAGCTGTTGGTCACCCATCTCAAATAGCTCAAAGCTCGAATATAATAAGTGAGGAGTGAATTTCAAAATCTTCTTGAAATTCTTTAGTCTTCTCCGTTATCTCTGATTACCACACCGTTGTGGATGACCATCTGAACACCCAAAAGGGCCTCCAAATCGTCAAGAGGATTACCGCTTACGATTATTATGTCCGCAATCTTGCCCGCTTCGATGGTACCCAACTCGTTGTCCAGATTGCAGACATGGGCGGCGTGTTTTGTCCCCGCTACAAGGATTTGCACAGGCGTCATTCCTGCCGCTTGCATCAATCGAATTTCGCGCATGGGCATACCTAAGTCGAATGGAGTGATATATCCATCATAATCCGTGCCTATCGCGACCTTGCCTCCTGCCTGAGCAAAACGCTGAAGATTGTCTTTGGCAATGACGTCCCAATTCAGGTGATACAGTTCG
Source organism: Deltaproteobacteria bacterium (assembly GCA_020353215.1). Taxonomy (GTDB): domain Bacteria; phylum Desulfobacterota; class Syntrophobacteria; order BM002; family BM002. The sequence continues at coordinate 3,836,765 of CP070692.1, read as the reverse complement.
CTCACACCCCACCAGAGTTCAAGCGTGGGCACCCAATACATGTCTTTCTCGATCATAAAAGTAATAAGCGAGTCGGGCAAATGGTCAATTACCATATGAACAACGTCGTCCACCCCACCCTGAATAGCCATATAAAGGTGCTTGGATCGGCTTATGTGGGCTGCAACTCGTCTATTTCTGTTATGGGCGGTTTGTGTGATCCTTTTGATCTCATCCATGGAGAGCATGGGCCACGCCCGACCCTGGAGATAGTCTTCAATTGCGATTTTAATTAGATCAGCTCCGGCATCTATGAGTCCGTTGACTTTTGCTTCCGCATCATCGGGCGATGTCACCGGATAATTTCCATAGCCGCCTACGGTGGTCACCAACGGCCCTGCAGCGACCAATCGCGAATTTTCATTATCATTTAAAAGTGAATCCCTAATGGAAAAACCCACTTCGGGAGAGGTTGTTAAGTTGCCTAAATCGCGCACCGTTGTGACTCCGGATTTCGCCCATTCCTTGAGATTATCTTCATCATATCCACTGTGGACATGAGTGTTCATCAGCCCCGGCAGGATATATGCCCCCTTGACGTCAATTATGTCAGCGCCGCTAGGTATTTCCAGACTGGACTCCGTTCCCACAGCTTGAATATACCCATTCTTGATGAGAATTACCGCTTCTGGAATTGGCTCTGCACCTGTACCGTCTATCAGGTAACCGTTGGTTACTGCTATCCCGTCGACAAGGCTACCGTCTGAAGTTGGCTTCTTGGATCTGCTGCAAGTTGCCAGAAAAGATGCAATTAGAAACAAGAAGGCAAGAAGAATCGCGGACCTTCTCATAGATTCTCCTACCAGTTTAAGCAATCTATGAGCATGCTTTGTACCGGAGACCGCAGCCTGACCGCACCGTTGCGCAAGCAACCTCACGATCCGCCACAGTTAATACTACGTGGAATCCAGGCTGGTGTTTCGGCTCGATAATGCCAGGGGAATAGTAAATCGCTCTCTAGGCAGGGCGGCGGATGGCGAGTGAGTCCGGGGGCTCGTTGCAGGCCTGCAGGCCGTCCGAGCATCTGACAAATGAGTAGTGTCAGAAGCGCGGGGCTGCCGACCCACTGCTTTGATAATTATACTAAGGAGAGGATTTACTTGCTTGGCTTATTGTACCTTGAACTGTGACAGTTACTGGACAATATATAAATAGAGTAAAGCCCGCCAACAGATTATCTGTCCAAGTGTGCTTTGTAATAATTGTTAATTTCGTTATTTCCTCGCCCGAGCGTACGTACTTCGACAATGATTTTTGTATATCTGGCTGTTTTCCTTTAATTAATCCAAATGCCCAATGGCGAGCCTTGAGATCTTCTTCAAACGGAATTTGTTTAGACACAACCTTGGCTGCTGAAGGAACATACGTCACCTCTGTTCTCCAACTTCCCCCAACTACGATGACTACAATAAAAATAGCCAGACATACAACTCCCAGACAACCAAATACGTAATATTCTTCATCCATTGTTTCCTCCTTATTGATTTGACAGACAAGGAATTAGATGCTACTTAATAAACTCATAGTCAACCCTTGAGTATTAGTTAGCTATGACTGAAATATTACGCGTCATAGTGGTTTATTACATCTATGCATGACAATCCTTCCTTTAGTCATAATGATTGAGTGAACCAGCTAAATCACATGTTAACAAAAAAGACGGTCTTTTGAAGTTTTTTTCAATGTGACCTTCATAGCGCCCACTATTGATTATATGGTCTCCGCATATGAGTCTCTGTCTGCCCGGCTGCCAGCAAAACACCCCCAACCATATAACGGGTAAGCAGCGTCTTGCTAGATAGTCAGTAGATATTATAATCATTTATGCAACGCTGTCAACTACTTTCTAAATTACGTTCCGGATCGGCAATGTTTGATTTGGATGTATGGCTGTCGGAGCACAACGGGGAAAGCACCCACTGCCGCAAGCATGCTTTGGGAAGACGCCGATGTCCAGAAAGAAGATGATCTATTCGATCTTACGGAAAGAAAAACAAACCGTGGAATTGTCGGGTTAAGTCGTGATTCTTACAACTATGTCAGGTTCATTTCCCAATACAGAACTCGGAGAATATCTTGTTCAAGATGTCGTCGGTCACGGTTTTCCCCACCACCTCGCCAATGGCGTCGAGACCGGCTTTCACGTCCAGGGCCACAAACTCCGGGCTCATCTTCTTCTTCAGGCTCTTTTTCGCCAGCCCCAGGCTCCTCTTTGCTCTGCTCAACGCGTCCTTGTGTCTAAAACTGGAGAGTATGACTCCTTCAGTCCGGTCCTTCCGCAGTTGCCGGGAGCTTGACACGATCATCCCCTTGAGCTTGTCCAGCCCATCTCCTTTCAAGGCTGAAACCTTCGCCATAGTTGCAGGTTCTTCGAGCCTTCGTTCATTCTTCCTGATCAAATCGGGCGTGCCTATATCAATCTTATTAAGGACCAGAAGATACCTGGTGCGTCCCACCTGCGTTTTCAGGTCCAAGTCCTCCTGATCGATTTCCGAAGAGGTATCCACGACCAGGAGTAGCAAGTCTGCCTCGCTCATCTCGATCTTCGTCCGCTTGATACCCTCCAGCTCGATGGTGTCCTTGGATATTCTGTATCCCGCTGTATCCACCAATCTCACCGGAATTCCCTTGAAATTGGCGAACTCAGAGATGACATCCCGCGTAGTGCCGGGGATGGGGGTTACGATGGCCCGGTCTTCCTGTAGCAGAGCATTGAGCAGGCTGGATTTTCCAACATTAGGCTTTCCCACGATGACCACGTTCAGCCCCTCTCTAAGAATCTTGCCTTCATTGTAGGTGGCGAGCAGACCTTCCAGGTCTTTCTCAATAGACTCGATCTCCTTCGCAACCTTGTCTTTGTCCAGAGGTTCAACGTCTTCTTCCGAGAAGTCTATCTCCACCTCCAGCCGGGCCAAAATGTCGATCAACTTGTCTCGATACGAATTGACTGTCTCGGACAGGTCGCCTTTCAGATGTTTCAGCGCGAGTTTCAGCCCCAGGTCGGTCTTGGCCCGGATCACCTCTGCCACCGCCTCGGCTTGAGAGAGATCGATTCTGCCGTTGATAAAGGCCCTCAGAGTGAATTCTCCTGGCTCTGCCAGACGCGCTCCGCATCTGACTGCCTGCTCCAGCACTCTTGTGAGCACCAGTTGCCCGCCGTGGCAGCTAATCTCGACCAAGTCTTCTGCGGTGTAGCTTTTCGGAGCCAGGAAGAGGGTCAGGAGAACCTCGTCTATCACTTCGCCAGTTTCGGAATCAACTATTTCGCCATAGTTGACCCGGTGCGAAGGAAGCTGGTTGACCGGTTTTTCGCCTTTGAATATCTTTTCCGCAATTTTGACCGAATCCTTGCCGGAGATGCGAACCACCCCTATGCCCCCTTCGCCCAGAGGCGTGGAGATTGCGGCAATGGTATCCTCAAGCACCGAAATGTAGGTCTTCCCTTGGTTTTGCACAGGAAGAATATACCGGTTTTCGGCTGTTATGTAAAGAAGCGAAGGAGAAAACAAAATAGGGACGGTGTCAATTCTCGTCCCTGTGAAATCCTTAAATCGGTCTTTCGTAGGGGTCTAATTCATGCGACCCGTTGGGCCGACCGCGGCTAATCGCTGCAGGGTGGCAATCCACCTTTGTAAAGGTAGGTGATCAGATAGACCACGTCCCCCAGATTGACTATTCCGTCGCCATTGACGTCTCCCGCCACAGCGGGATCGGGCGGGGGACCATTCTTATAGAGATAGCTTATCAGGTAAACCACGTCGCCCAGGTCTATTGTCTCGTCCCTATTGGCGTCTCCGCACAGAAATTCGACATACTTGATGGTGGCGAAGTCGTAGCCGATAGAGCCGCCTTCGCTATACCCGGTCACGTAGATATTCCCG
>CP070692.1:3828360-3832745 GCA_020353215.1 Deltaproteobacteria bacterium | reverse complement strand
CCTTAGCCCGGATGTTTCATGAATTGCAGTCACGAAACCGTGAAGAGCTGAGCTAGCCGAACCAAGTTGGATCATATCCCCCACAATCTTGGGGCCCTGCGCTGATAGCCTGCCTGTTCGGCCAACAGGTCGAGATGAGCAGTAGCCACATCGTCGACTGCCAGAACCTCAACATCCCCGCCTTCGCGGGTATCGACTACTTTAAGATAGCTACCGCACTGGTCGCAAACCTGCACCCGATAGAGATCATCACCTTCCCCATAGAAATAGCGCAGTTGTTCTTGTTCGGTGTTGTCGCAAAACGGGCAGCTCAGGCGCGGCAGTTGCCAGGAGTGGCCGCAGAATGAGCACAGAGCCGTCCGTTTACCTTCCTCACCAACCAAACCGGCGATGGCGGGCAGGGCTCCACAGATGGGGCAGTAACCGTGCCGCCAGTCGCTCAAGGCGACCCGCTGCGCCATGGCCTCTGCTGCTGCAAATAGGGAAGGCTGCAGGCTAAGCTTGGTTAGTGCCTGCAGAATGGGCAAATTAATCCCCAGATCATTGGCGCGGACCTCGAATACGGTTGAATCATTGTTTAGGGTCGCCGTGATCAGTTGCGAAATATCCAGCGCTCCAGATACAGCCGCCTCCAGCAGGGTCTCGCCAGCACCTGCCAGCACTGGATTCTCCTCCATGGCAAGCCTGCAGATCGTCTGAAAGAGTCCCAGAGTGCAATTCTCGTCAACAGGAAAGCTTTCCCGGTCAACGAGGGGAAACCCCTCCTCGACTTTTACTGTGAGGTGATCTTCCCGAAGATGCACGTCCGGAACCTTTGTTTCTCTCTGGGCTTCTTGCTGAGCAGCCAAGACCTTGGCGTAAAAAGCGAGGATTTCCTCATGTTCAATTCTTTTTTGCCTGAGCAGGTTCAGCCGGTCCCCAACACGTTGGTAGAGATCATTGAGATCCGCACCCATATACCTGAGTCTCCTCTTTCAAATTCAATTGTAATCCAACCGGTTATAACAAAAAATTAGGGAGGGACCTGAATCCCTCCCTCGTCTTGGTGCGATCTTACCGTAATCGCGGGCATTCAACGACGTTTTAAAGCTTGGCCACGCCTGCGATTAACCCTTTCGCAGGCCGGAGGAGTTTACGTAGCGCCAGCTTGCGGTTGATGCCCACATCGTTTTGGGCCACCGAGAACTTGTGGTAGACCATAGGATCGTCCACCACTAGGTAGACGGCACGGGTAGCGTCGGCATCCAGAAGCTGGGCTTTGTCAAAACCCATCCTCTTGAGCTCAGACGCTCTCTGGTGTGCCATACTCAACATTGCAGCCCGATCTCCGAAGTTCATGGATCCCGTCGGACAGACCTTGACGCAAGCGGGGAGCAGGCCGTTCGACACCCGGTCAACGCACATGGTGCATTTGGAGACTATCCGGCTGGCAGGATCCTGCCTGGGAATATTGTAGGGGCAGGACTGTCGCACCTCGTCGAATTGGGCAGGGCTCAACTTACTCGTCTGTCCCGTATAGATTACGGCACCCGTTGCCTCATCCTGGATCACGGCCCCGTCGACGTATCCTTCTATGGTGTCTTTGCAGGGCGGCTCCACACAGTGACGGCACTGGTCCTGGAAAAAGTACCAGTGCAGCTTACCGCTGGAAACCACCTCCCTGAATCGAACCAATTTGAAGGTACTGAAGGAGAGATCTGCTGGGTTCTGGTAGCTCCCCCAATTGTACGTCTTGGTGGCCGGCAACTTGTTCCATTGCTTGCAGGCGACCTGACATCCACGGCAGGCCGTACACTTGGTGGTATCAATGAAGAATGTTTTGTCAGCCATACAGGTCTCACCTCCTTTACGCCTTTTTCACATTCACCATGAAGGCTTTGGTTTCGGGGATCAACGTATTGGGATCACCAACCGACGGCGTGAGCAGGTTGGAACTGTCACCACCACCCTTTGGAGTGACCCAGCCGTAGCACCAGGGCATTCCCACCTGATGTATCGTGGAACCGGCTATTTTGAACGGTTTGAACCGCCTGGTCACGATGGCCACCGCCTCTATCTTTCCTCGCGCAGACTCGACAATGACCTTGTCACCGTTCTTGATCCCCTTCAGTTTTGCCAACTCGAGACTCATCTCGCAGAAAGACTGAGGTTGCGACTCCAGCAGCCAGGGCTGCCAGCGGGTCATAACCCCCGTCTGCCAGTGCTCGGTAACTCGATAAGTGCTGGCAACGATGGGATAGCGCGGATCGCAGGTAGCGCGGGCATCCGCGGCGGTGCCGAATTCCTTCACCGTGGGATTGATGAACTGTTTGCTCATCAGGTTCTTCTCGATGGGACATTCCAGCGGCTCGTAGTGCTCCGGGAAGGGCCCATCAGCACGGCCCGGTCCGAACACATGGGCATGGCCCTCTGGCTTCATGATGAAGGGGTACTTGGTCTTCGGATTCGTCTTGCCGTCCGCCAAGAGCATTGGAGCCCAGCCGCCGTCAGGAACATCGCCGACCCATTTCTTCCCGGTCCAGCGAATCACTGGATGTTTCGGATCCCAGGGGTTACCGTAACGATCCACTGACGCCCGATTGTAGATGATCCGCCGGTTTACGGGCCAACACCAGGACCATTCTGAATAGAGACCGATGCCGGACTTGTCAACCGTGCTGCGGCGGGCTGCCATGTTCCCCTTCTCGGTGTAGCTCTGGCAATAGAGCCAGTTGCCCGAGGAAGTGGTGCCGTCTGCCTGTAAAAAGGCGAAACTGGGAACCAGGGTGCCTGCCTTAAAGTTCTTGCCCTTGACGGTGACATCCGCCAGGAAGTAGCCGTTGATCTCTTTGGCCACCTTGTGGGAGTCGAACTTGCCGTCGGTGTCATAGTCCCACTTCAGGTTCATGATGGGCTCGGGAAAAGCACCTCCCTCTTTCTGGTATAGCTCTCTGATCTTTACAAAGAGCTCCACCATCATGTCTCCGTCGGGTTTGGCATCCCCCAGAGGCTCCGCCGCCTTGTAACGCCATTGGCTCCAGCGGCCGCTGTTGGTGATCGAACCTTCCTTTTCCACAGAAGCGGCTGCGGGCAGGAAGAACACCTCGGTCTTGATCTTCTTGGGGTCCATGTCCGGACCCTTCCAGAAGGAGCCGGTCTCATTGTCGAACAGGTTGACGTTCACCATCCAATCAAGCTTGGCAAAGGCCTGGCGGTTTTTACCCGCATTGGCGCCTGAACAGGCCGGATTCTGGCCCCAGGCGAAGAAGCCGGTGAATTCGCCCCTGAACATGGCGTCAAACAGGTTCAGCCAGGAGTATGGTTTGCCATCGTCTGCCTTGGGCATCCAGTCAAAGCCGAAGTCATTGAACGGGGTACCGTTTTCCCCGAACATGGACTTCAGGAAGCTCACCGAATACTTGGGATAGTTGCCCCACCAGTTGGCGCTGAGAGGATCATTTGTCTTTGGAGTAAACTTCTTGTTGTAAGCCTCTAACGAAACATTGGATGATCTGGGTGTCTTCAGATAGCCGGGCCAGATGTGCCAAAGCAAACAGTGATCCGTGGAACCCTGGACATTTGACTCACCGCGCAAGGCGTTCACTCCCCCGCCGGCAACGCCCATGTTCCCCAACAGAAGCTGAATGATGGCCATGGTTCGGATGTTCTGGACACCGACCGTGTGCTGGGTCCAGCCCATGGCGTACATAATGGTGCCGGCCTGACCCTTCTTCCCCGTAGCAGCGTAGGTCTTGTAGACCTCAATCAGGTCCTTTTCGGGGGTGCCGGTGATGGCCGAAACCTTGTCGAGGGTGTAGCGAGAAAAGTGTTTCTTCAGTTGCTGAAACACACAGCGTGAGTTTCTGAGTCTGTGGTCTTTTTTGGGGTTACCTTCCTTGTCCTTTTCGAAAGCCCACTGGGACTTGTCATAGGTGTGGGTCTTTCCGTTGTAACCTGAGAACAATCCATCCTTGAAACCGAACTTCCTGCCCAGGATGAAGCCGGCGTTGGTGTAGTACGCCAGATACTCTTCGTTGTATAGTTTGTTCTCGATGATGTAGTTGATCATCCCGCCCAAGAAGGCGATGTCTGTGCCGGAGCGCAGGGCGGTGTAGAAGTCTGCCTGGGCTGAGGTTCTGGTAAAACGGGGATCAACGCTCAGGAGTTTGGCCCCATTCTCCTCCTTCGCCTTCAAGACCCACTTGAAGGAAATGGGGTGGCATTCAGCCGCATTGCTTCCCATGATCAGGATGCAATCACTGTTGCCGATGTCGATCCAGTGGTTGGTCATTGCGCCGCGTCCGAACGACTCTGCCAGAGCCGCAACAGTGGCGCTGTGTCAGATACGGGCCTGATGTTCAATGTAGGCCAGACCCAAAGCCCTCATCATCGCCTGCAGCGCCCAG
>CP070692.1:3823845-3828260 GCA_020353215.1 Deltaproteobacteria bacterium | reverse complement strand
CGCGATGTGAACGGCCAAAAGGCGGTCATGACTATTAAAGCCCCACATCGGACATTTGATGAAATCTTCTTTTACTTCGATATTGACGATACCTTTATGTTCGATGAAGAAAAGTGTGATGCGGAACTGGCCATCACCTTCCTTGAAGACGATGGTTGCGATGACTTCTTCGTCACTTACGACAACAACGATCCAAAGTTAGGCGAACATGACGGCTCATTCCGCCCCCTGCCCTATGTAAAATTTCCCAACACCGGCCAGTGGCGAACCGTCAAGCTCTTGTTGCCAAATGTGCGCTTCGCCAATCGAGGAAATTGTGCCGACTTTAGAATAACCGTAGACTCGGGCAATCAGAATTTAACCCTATCCGAGGTAATCATTCGCAGATTATCCGGTAAAAAGTAATTATTCCAGTAATCCAATTTCATTACCAAAGGAGAACATGTAATGCTGCGACAAACTTTATGTATCTATTTTGTATTCGCCTTGATTTCTGTAATCCCGCAAAGTTCCTTCGCCTCCAGTATGGACGCAATGCAAGTGGCCTGTGTCCAACTGGAAATGAATCAGGATATTAATAATAATGCCCAAGCAATCGTCAAGGCATTGAAATCCGAGTCCCAGCGAGGTACCCGACTGGTTGTATTTCCAGAGGGTGCATTAACCCCCCATGTCAAGCTCATCAGACAACTGGATCAGAAACAAATCGACCAAGCATTGAACTCAATTCGTCAGGCTTGCCGGCAATTTGATATATACGCAGTAGTGGGATCGGCCTACAAACATGATGGAAAATGGTATAACGGGGCTTTTGTCATCGGCCCCAAAGGACAGATCGTCAAACGTTACACCAAACTGCATGTAGTCCTGCCCAAGTTATACGAGAACGGCAACGAGTTGGCCATTTTTAATATCGATGACGTGCCCACAACTATTATAATCTGTCACGACGAGCGATATCCAGAACTTGTCCGCATCCCCGTCCTGGCCGGCGCCAAATTATGTATATATATAAGCTGCGAGTCGAAAATCCTGAAAAAACTCGACAATTGTCGCAGTCAGATAATCGCCCGAGCGGTCGAGAACCAGATTTCAGTCATCCACTGCAATGCCGGAGACGGCGATGGGGACATAGGCTCTTACGGCCGTAGCAGAATCATCGACCGGGTCGGTACGGTTCTTGCCCAAGCCGATTCAAAAGTCGGTCAAACCATTCGGGCAACCGTACACCCCAGAGATAGTAGAAATGGTTATGCCCGCGCCGGGGCAAGAACACCCTCCCTACAAAAATTCTGGGCCGAGGGCCTGCGGGTACTGAAAGAACAAAACCCCGAATTCTTTGCAAAAAACACAGTATCTGAAACAGAAACTCGTTAGTATTGCCTCAAGCCTGTTCAGAAATGTATCGTGAAAATGGCAAAAATAGTGACATATTTAGGTGTAAATAAAGCGCCATCTAAAGGTTTTTATCGGTGGTTATCCATGATTTTGTCAACAAAGTCTCCCGCGAAATAACCAGTCTGACGATATACACCTTAGAGGACTCCGATATTCTGATTTGACAGATCAGCGGACTCTTCTTATGATACATGGCTGATGAAATTTTCTGATCACTCTTCTTCCCGAGGAACCTGCCTTTCGTACTGCACTTTTCTCCTGAATCAGATTGGTCACGAGAGCATTATTCTTCAGCGGTAAGAGCTGCGCGAGTAGCGGAATACTCGCCGAGGCATGTCGCTGTCGGAGCGTGGAAACGGTAGGAATCGAGCGCGCTTATACCGTCGATTGTAACCAGCCAGCCGACCGCTCTCGGTTCTCTAAAATTTTAGAGCAAACACGAGCCCGGCCATTATTGGCCGAGCCGTACTTTTAGGAGATCTGGTATGAATAAGAAACTGTATGTGGGCAACCTGGGCTACGACGTCACCAGCGCTCATCTTGAGCAACTCTTCTCGGAACATGGCACGGTGGAAAGCGCCAACGTTATCGAGGACAGGGCGTCGGGGCGGAGCAAAGGATTCGGTTTCGTCGAAATGAGTACAAGTACCGAGGCTCAGTCTGCGATAACTGCCCTCGATGGAAGCAGTCTCGAGGGGCGTACGATCAAGGTGAACGAGGCGAAGCCTCGCCCAACAACTGCCACTAGACGCGATCGTCGCTACTAGTCGATTGTTAATACTACTATCCGAGAGTATCAAGCCGGATCGCTTGATGATTTCGGTAGGTCCACTAGACATGCCGGGACACCGGAAGCCCGGTTGCCGAAAGGCTTTATTTGCGGAGAAAAGGACATGCTTACTTTAACCGAAGCTGCCGGAGCCCATTTGACTGAGATTTTGGATGACAGGGATTGCCCTGACGGCGTTGCCATACGATTCCTTTGTCAAGAGTCCGCAGTCTCTCTGGTTCTGGATAATGAGAAGCCGGGCGACTCGACCTTTGAGCACCAGGGCAGGACTGTGCTACGGCTTGATCCCGATTCAGCCAAACTCCTGGATAACGAGACGGTGGACTTTAAGCAAAATGACACGGGTGGGCAATTATACCTTAGCAGAAAGTACACAGGTTCAGAGTGAGAACCGGCGTCTGATTTGTCTTAAGTACCTTGCGTTCTGTAGAGCCGGCGAGGTATCGAGAATGCTAACGAAAGAAAAAGTAAACCGCTGACCTTATTTGATAATCAGCAGCGGTGTTTCCCAAAAATGGACCTATTGCGATGAAAATACTCCTGATAGCTGCTGCCACTCCGGATACCTTTTGGAGTTTCAAGCATGTCCTGCCTTTTGTTTCCCGCCGCGCGGCTTTTCCTCCTCTCGGTTTGCTTACCGTGGCATCCATGCTTCCCAAGCATTGGCAACTTCGGCTTATCGATCTGAATACCACGCGACTCCGTGATTCAGATATCCTGTGGGCCGATTACGTCTTTTTATCCGCAATGATTGTGCAGGCGGATTCTGCCCGCGCAATCGCCGTACTATGCAGATCGAAGCAGAGGACAGTTATTGCCGGTGGGCCTCTGTTTACCACCGGCCACACCCGCTTCCCCGAAATCGATCACTTCGTTCTTGGGGAGGCAGAGAATATCATGCCCACCCTCATAGCCGACATGGAATCAGGCCGCCTTGAGAGGTTCTACTCCAGTAGCCAACGGCCTGATATTACACAAACGCCGGCACCTCGCTGGGATCTTATCAAATTAAGGCGCTACGCCACTATGCCGTTGCAGTTCTCGCGAGGTTGTCCGTTCAATTGTGAATTCTGTGACATCATCGTGATGAACGGGCGCATTCCCCGGACCAAGAGCCCTCGACAGATGGTCAAAGAGCTGGAAAGCTTGGTCGAAGCGGGTTGGCAGGAAAGTGTATTCATCGTCGATGACAATTTCATAGGAAACAAGGTCAAGGTCAAGGCCTTGCTAAGAGCGATGATTTCCTGGCGGGATAGCCGGGGCATCAAACTTTCATTTACCACGGAGGCTTCCCTGAATCTGGCGGACGACGAGGAACTCCTTGATCTAATGGTACAAGCCGGATTCAAGAAGGTATTTGTCGGTATCGAGAGCCCAGATGAGGAGAGCCTCATCGAATGCGAGAAGATCCAAAACGCACGACGCGATCTTGTCGCTGCGGTAAAGAAAATCCAGCATAGCGGGATGGAAGTCATGGGCGGATTTATTATCGGCTTTGATAGTGACAAAAAGGATATTTTTGAACGGATGACTTCATTCATCGAGCGGTCTGGTATTGTTACAGCCATGGTCGGCCTGCTCACGGCTCTGCCCGAAACGCGACTCTTTTCCAGACTCAAGCGCGAGAACCGGATTATCCATGACGCAACCGGTAACAACGTCGATGGGGTACTAAACTTTCTTCCCAAGCTCGACCGGGAATACCTGGTTCATGGTTATCGCATGCTCGTCAAGCGACTCTACGCTCCCAGAACATACTATGAGCGAATTCTCCGTTTTCTCCAGGAATACCGACCGCGCGGACCGAGGTTTAGACCTGCCTGGCGGGAATGTCTGGCCTTGATCCGATCGTTCTGGGTCATGGGCATTTGCACGCGGGGGCAACGGGAATATTGGAGGTTCGTCGCCAAAGTGATGGTTTTTCATCGCAGAGTTTTTCCGGAGGCGATGACCCTTGCCATTATGGGACATCACTTTCGGAAGGTAGCTGCAGCAATCTGAGAAGGCAGCATTAGTGTCGCCTTAAAACCGGACGGCTGCCGCAATTGGGTTTGTGATGCTATCCTGATGGAAGGGTAGATTCAGATAGTCGATATCGAGTACAGACCAGACAAGGAGTATCAATGGCAAGAAGGAATCGCTCCTCTCAAGTCAAACGTGAGAGGGAGCAGAAAAAGCGAGAGCGTCAAAAAAGAAAGGCTGAAAAGGCCGCGCAGAAGCGCGAGCG
>CP070692.1:3819297-3823745 GCA_020353215.1 Deltaproteobacteria bacterium | reverse complement strand
GCACATATGGAGGAGAGGGAGCATTTATGAATCATCTTTCTCCACACATGGAGTTTGATGTCATCCACAAACTGTGTGTCCAAACCTCCTTCCGTAAGCGTTCTGGCCATCTCCAGGCCCAGTTCCCGATTCTCATCTGTCAGGGCGCCCAGATAGTTGGGTCTGTTGAAAAAGGCCACTTCCACCTCACCCGGCGCTTTCAATGACACGCCAAAGTTGAGAGACATGCGGAAGGCCGCATCAGCCCCAAATTCCTCAGCGACCACATCCTCAGTGCCCAGGCCATTATGGGTGGAGATAATTTTTGTGCCCGGTTTAACCAAACCCTTGAGTTCTTCAAGAACTTGCTGAAGGTGAAACGTTTTTGTGCAGACAAAGATTAGATTGGGACTCAGTGCCTTTATCTCATCAATGGAAGAGACAAAATGCTTAACCGGAACCTCATAGGTGATCTGGCCTGAGACGCTTATGCCCTTTTTGGTGAGCGCTTCGGACCAGCCCGGTTTTGGATCCACGAGAACGCTGTCCGGGTTTTTTCCGAGTAATGCCGCGGCCACAACCGCGCCTGTGGCCCCTATTCCCACAACCGCTACTTTATGATCTTTCATATCTTACTCCTCCTCTCTTACTCCTCCTCTCCTGTCGAGTTGCAAATCAGTGAACTCATACCGCAAGGCTCAATTGAAAATTGAGGAAACGCAAAACCCCCAAAGATTATTCTCATTTTCTAGGAAGTGCTCGGAACTTTCCCGACTCTTTTATCACAACGGGATAACCTTCGAGAGTATCGGGGATCTCCTCTTTCAGCTCCGGTGTTTCTTTGACGACAAACACTTTGATACAGGGTTGACCATCGCAAAGGCTCTGGCCCGTGCCCACCACGCCCGGCCTGGACATCAACTCCGGGGTGTGTTCCTTCAGTACCTCTTCGATGTTCTTTTCGGGCATTCCCTCCTCCCCACCCCGAGCATTCCCAGTCTGATCCGCAAACGTGACGGAATTGCCAGTGCAGACCGTTATGCCTATGCAGCATATAACCGCTGTTAGCATCATATCGAATGCTTTCATTTTCATTCTACTCAACATAACCCACTTCTTTTGCAATTTACAAAGAAAAAATGGGGCACCAAAATCGGCGCCCCACTTCCCATGACCAGTCTCTCCTAGGGGGGTTCGAATCCCTCCTCCTATTCCTAATTGAGCTTTCTCATTCAGATACGAAGAAAGAGACCTGCTCGGTCGTGTGCTTTCGCTCAGAATCCAAGGACCAATCCTCTTCGATAGCTGTTCTCAGCTCAATATTCGAACCGTTGGCCCGTATGGGATTGTCCCCATATAAGATCGCCCATCCGCCGTTTCCGCCGTCCATAGCCGCCTGGCTCAGGATAGCCGTTGAGGGTTGGAAAGATAGCCCACTCAGCACGTAAGTGTATGGAGGACTATTTCCCACCCCTCTGATAGAGTCAGAGCCCAGTCCCGCATAGTATCTCGTCGTACCAATAGTACCTTCTCCGGCCTCAATCACGATATATCCAATGGTTTCATCATTAACCCAGCTCCAGGTATCTTCGCCCACATGCTTGCCGGTACTGAACTCGTTCGTCGTATTATTCGGAGGGTTCTTAGCAGACGAAGCGCTGCGGCTCCAGAAAACGTTCCAGTAACAACCAGGGTTCATGATATCAACCGTACAATGACAACGGTCTTCACCCGCCCCGAGATCGCTGCAGTTATACGTCATGACCTGTCCCAGCACCACCGGGTTTTGATAGGCATTGGCGTAGGTCTGCAACTGGCCATTCCACGATCCGTTCCGGTCCGTCACAGTGGAGGTGTATTTAACGGCTTCCATCTTCACACCGTGTTCCGTCTCGGTGTATACCCCCGCTTCAACCGCCATGCAATGGACCTCTGCGGTCCAGGGCGGCTCGAACTCTGAAAGCCCGAAAACGGCAGGCGCTATCTTCACATCAAAGGTATCGTCAAGGGCGTCTTTCACCTGTGCGGTAACCGGGGTGTTGATTGTGATGTCATAATTGGGCGTGCAGATCACGACCATGTCAATGTAGTTCTGACCCACGGGTACGGTCGTCCACTGATCTGTCCTCGCCGTAACTGTCCCGGTCCAGAGCTTGGGGTCGCTGGAGGGCTCGGGCGCATCATCGTTTGTAATGGTCCCCACACCCTGGCCGTCCACGATGGCGGCGCCTGTCGCGCTGGTGAGATTGACATAAAAGGTCTCGTCATCCTCGTTCTGCGTATCTCCGTAAACCGGGATCGCAATGGTCTGTGTCGTCTCACCAATGAGGAAGGTCAGTGTTCCGTAAGTGGAGACGTAATCATCGTCCGCAGTGGCCGTGCCCGGAGATGTGTGGTAATCTACCGTGACCACATCATCGCTCTGTGCCGAAAGGCTCACCGTGAATACCGCATTTGTGGGGCCTGAGTCACCTTCAGCAACCGTCACATCACCTATGGAGACATCCGGTGGTAGAGGTATTGCCGCGTCGTCATCCATAATGGTCCCAACCCCCTCCCCGTCCGCAATGGTTGCCAAGTTCGCATTGGTGAGATTGACATAAAAAGTCTCATCCTCCTCGTCAGCCGTATCTCCGTTAACCCGGACTGCAATGGTCCGGGTCGTCTCACCAATGTCAAAAGTGAGGGTACCGGCAGTGTACGTATAATCGATTCCCACCGTGGCCGTATCGTCTAGCGTAAAGAAATCAACGGTGACCATATCATCGTTCTGCGCCGAGAGAGTCACCGTGAACACGGCATCTGTGGGGCCTGAGTCGCCCTCGTTGACCGTCACATCGTTTATGGTCAATGTGGGCAGGGTTGGCCCGCTGTCAATGCTTACGCCAAATTCCACGAGGACCCGATCAATGCGGTTGGCAAGCGTATCCGTAGCGCTCCCTGCAAACAGAAGCCCGACCGGGTTTTTGTTCTCATCGTTGGTCACGATAAGAGATCCGGAGTCGCCCCCGCCGCTGAAATCCCCAGGTGTTATGACGAGCTGATCCTCAAACCGGGCTACAAGATCACAGGGTTCATCGTAGCAGACATTCACAGCGAAGCCGTACGTATCGATCGTTCCATAGGTCAATCCGGTCGTCCTTCCATATTTCTGGACACTCTGCCCCACAAGCAGGCTCAAGTTATCGTCCTGGTCGCTGATGATATAGGGGTCTCCATAGCCCGGATGGATGATTGAATTGGGCTTGTTGTAACCATCGGGTGGCGTGCCGGTGTCTACCAGCACCTCTCCCGTGCCGGGATCAATAACATCAACAATGGCTGCATCAATTGTGTTGATTTCGGGACAGATCAACCAAAACCACCACCATTCACAGAAACTGATATCCTGATAGGCGGCGAGGACGCCGATAAAGTCATTGGGAAGCGCGCCCCCATCAAACCTGCCCGGTTGGATAACGCTATCACCTATGGTAGCAGTGTTGATGGCGGCGTAAACGTGGTTGTTGCTGAGGGCATAGATCCTGTTAGGGTCAAACCTGTCCACAACCCGGGCCCCGATGGTACCGGCCGTAATGGCAGGATGACCGGTGGACACCCCTATGGGTACGGGCCGGGGAAATCTGGCTGTTGAGTCGACCAGGGCGTAGAACCTGCCACTCACTTTTTCTTTCACGGGTATGCCATCTATGTTCGTCGGGATTCCTGTTACCCCCGGCCTAGAGGTGAAGACCTTGATGACCGGCTCACCCTCGGGCGAACTTCCTATGCCCGTACCCACAACGCCGGAAAGGTCCATTAAATGCCCGATATGCTTTTTGTGTAATGCGGCGGCCTTCCGGAAGCGCTCTCGATCTTTGACCAGGCGCTTCACCTTTTGAGCAATCTTCCCGTTCAGCGCCCCCAGGCCCATGCGTTCAGCAGCTTGAACCGTCCAGTAGTTGACCGATAGGAAAAAGGCGAAAACACAAATGGTAACCAAGCACTTCAAACATAATAGAAAACGATTTTCCATAATGCCGTCTCCTGTTCTTTGTTCATTTTCCCCTTTTTGATTCTTTATCTCTCTATTACAAAAAAGGTTTTGTTATATTGTCTAAGACACCTTAAGATATTATTTATCCAAGCCTTTCGCCTATTCTCAGTGTTGACAGAGTTTAGAAAAAAAGCCTCCTTGGGATTCAGTGAACCCCGTGGAGGCTCCTGTGTTTTCACTTCATGGTAACCTCTCCGCACCATTCAATTCAGAAGGCTTGGGTTATGATGTTGGGTTACCTGCTAACGATCAAACGCACCAAATATTCGAATTCAATTAATATTCAATTCGTACGATTTGTCAAGTGAATTGGAAATATGAGTCTGACGTTCCGTCGAGGATAACCCGGCCTCTCAAACTTCGACAAGTTTGTGTTTTCTACGGTCTCGTCCACATCGTCTTTCAGGAATGTGGTCCGTATAAGTAAACTGTC
>CP070692.1:3814730-3819197 GCA_020353215.1 Deltaproteobacteria bacterium | reverse complement strand
TCACTATACCGATATATTTTTCTATTCGTCGAAAGAAATCTAGTTATCTCTGGCTCCAAATGGGCATTTTTCTCCTACATTTCGTTGTAACTGTTTTTATTTGGTATTAACCTACCGTTAGCGGGGAAAGTAGTCAGTAGTCAGCATTTGGAGGGCATGGAGCAGGTGGTATTAAAATGGTCAGATCTCCGTCTTACCCTTGTAGGATGAGGCTTGAGCAAAGAGTCGACCTGAATTGCTCTAGTTCGACTATAGACGGTGCGATGAATGTCCGACCGTCTACTTACGATGGCTGCTACTATGTTGCGAGTTGATCTAATCCGGCGGAATTGCCCACGATTTCCGTGCGCCTCGTGGATTTGTAACTAATCGAAATCATAAGAGAATTGAGCGAAGTAAGGTTCTTCCAGTGATTTGCGCAAACATCATCACGACAAACTGACTCCAACGGGTCAAGCTCTGATACCTACGTCGCGGTTGGAAGCGATTTGTCTCGATCTTTCGAAAATCATGTCTGTCAACAAGATGAAGTCCCGCAAGGCGGGAATGACAGATTGTGTTAGAATGTCCAATGGCCTGAATCTCCTTTCGTTTAAGTTGGTTAGCCGTAACCGCACTATTTCACGAAAGGCCGGATACAGGCCTATTTCATTTTCTTAACCGGACAGCAGTGAAAACGGAATGAGGAATATGAAAGGAGGCGCTTATGAGTGCCATGGTACGTATCGGAGATAGATTTCGTTTCTTGTCCCATTTCGCCACCTTGATCTTGATTGGTTTTCTCATGGGAAATACCGCCCTCGCACAGTCAGCGGAGGAGCAGGAGGCGAAAATCTCCAGGCCCCTTGGCCCGGTTGACGAGTTCGACCGGGGTGTCCCCCATACCACATTAGAAGGATTCCTTGAGGCGGCGCGAGACGGGGATTACGAGCGGGCAACTCAGTACCTGGACCTGCGCAACCTGCCGCGAGGGCTGGATAAGAGTGATGGTTCCGAACTGGCGCGCAAGCTCAAAATTGTACTGGATCGTGCCCTCTTGATTGATCTCGATTTGGTGAGCACTGATCCCGAAGGATACGCTGACGATGGTCTTCCCTCCTATAACGATAGTGTGGGTCGCCTCAAGACCCCAGACAAGACCGTAGACATCTTGCTGCAGCGGGTTCCGCGCGAGGATCGGGTATTCATTTGGAAGTTTTCCAACAGGACCGTGGCGGAGATACCGCATCTGTACGAACATTTTGGATACCGGCCTCTTGAGGAGACCCTGTCAAAGGTGTTTCCAGATTTTGTCTTTCTCGGCTGGCAGATTTGGCAATGGGTTGTATTCCTGCTGCTCATTGCTCTGGCGTATCTCGCTGCGCTGCTACCGACGTGGCTCATCGCCTTGTTGCTAAGTCGAAAAGATACCGAGAGGAGCCGTCGTCTCGCGCAGTTTGTCTCCGGGCCAATCCGTATTATTCTGTGGCTCCTGCTTATCAGGCAAGCGGGTTATTTCATTGGCGTTTCTGTGACCATGCGCGCTTTGTACCGGGCAGGCACTCTACTAATCATAGCGTTCGCATGGGCCGCGCTACGATCGATCGACCTACTAGTCGGCTTGCTGGCAGAACGTCTTAGCGAAAAGGGCCGCGACGACTTAACCGTCCTCCTGCCAACGGTGACCAATGGTCTCAAGGTCCTGGTAATCTTAGTCACCGTCCTTGTGTGGTTGGATAACATTGGCTTCCGGGTAACGACAGTCCTCGCAGGCCTTGGTATAGGTGGCCTGGCGGTGGCCTTAGCCGCGCAGAAGCCGCTTGAGAATTTGATCGGCGCCATTACGCTGTACGCGTCGCGGCCTGTCCGAGTCGGCGACTTCTGCAGGTTTGGCGATCAGATCGGAACCGTAGAAGAGATTGGGCTTCGCTCCACCAATATACGCACGCTCGACCACACCGTCGTCAGTGTCCCCAACGCCGAGTTCGCAAACCTTCATCTCGACAACTTCTCGAAGCGGGACAAGATCTGGTATCATCCCCGGATCAGCCTGCGGTACGAGACGACGCCTGATCAGATCCGCTATATCCTCGTGGAGATCCGGAAGTTGCTCTACGCTCATCCCAAGGTCCTGGCTGACCCAGCACGAATACGCTTTATAGGGTTCGGAGCGTATTCTCTCGACCTGGATGTTTTTGCCTACGTTGATGTGACTGACTATGGCGAGTTCCTAGAAGTTGCCGAGGACTTGAACCTGCGGATCATGGACATTGTAACCGAGGCAGGCTCGAGCTTTGCCATCCCCTCGCAGACCACGTATCTCGAAAGGAGAAAGGGGTTCGATGAAAAGCTGGCGCAGACTGCTGAGGCGCACGTCAACCAGTGGAAAGAGAACAAGGAACTCTACCTTCCCAGCTTCCCCGAGGAGATAATTGCGGAACTCGCGGGGTCTCTGGATTATCCGCCCACTGGCTCTCCTGCCGCGGCCTCGCGAGGCTTAAAGGACGAATAGCTGGAGTAGACACAACCATAAAAGTCGGGCAGCGTGCGTTGGTGTTGTGACACCTCATCTCACATCACGCCCCCCGCGTCTGGCCTGACCAACATATAGTGCTATGGTCGCCAGAGTAAAACCCACTGAACTGTCAATGGGGTCAAGAAACAACGTTGGTTGTAAGACAGCTTGATTTCATAATTGAGGGTCACGCTCGTGTGCGAGTTGTTTCAGAACCAACGTTCCCATTGAAAGTCCAGTGGGCCAAATTGTCCGTGATATTCTAATACCATTGCATCGCATACCACCAAAGGTCGACTATATATATTAAACTTGAATAAAGTAGTGGCTTGAGGAGTCCATAAATCAAAACTATATAATATAAAGGTCTGTCTTTTGTGGCTAAGCCTGGCTCTTTGGCCAATACTTCATTTTTGGATTTGCTCATTTCGTCTGGTAACGTGCTAAGTGTCTGTCTCTCTTCTTCTACTTGTCTTTCCTGTTTAACCTTTTTGTAATATGTATAAACACTATAACCTAAACAGATTAAAAAGAGACACACCAATCTGTACCATTTTGTAAAATACATTGGTTATTTTTCCTTTGGTTTGGCCATGACGGCGGCTATACACTTGGGGCAGATTATTTTGGTGACTTTGACTCGTTTAATGTCAGACCCAAATGCTATTATTTACAGACTTCTTGCCCACACTTGTCCGTTAGTCGTTTGCTGGTTTACTTGTCCTCTCGGCTTTAGATTTTCTGGTTGGAACGAGCTTGTATGAAGCCGGTACATATTGCTCGCACCAGCTAACTATTATGGCAGGAATACGGGATCCTTGTAAAGGGGTCATCCATTCAATGCACAACAATTGTTTGCAGTAGTTGAGGTAAAGCCGGGCATTTAATAACCAGTCCTTCGACCCGACCTTCGCCACGCCCAGGCGTGACTGCGGTGGACCAGGTAAGCTTTCCGCGATCTACGCGGGACAACCAGGACAGGTGAGCATCCGTCTTCTATAGTGCTAGAGTTTGATTCCATAAACTACTTCAGAGGGAAAAGTCATCTGACTGATGAACTCTCTTTTTGCTTGATTGAATCCTATCGATTTCAAATATGGCATAAGATATACACCTCTACACCCACCCAATGAAGCGGGGCTGATCCGATAGATGATCTCCCAAATGTAGTTGTACCAATGCTCTGCTTTGGCCATATTCACTAGGACTACCCTACCACCAGGGCGGAGAACCCGTTTGAATTCAGCGAGAACAGTTGGAAAATCATCCTCTGGGAGTAGGTCAAACATGTAATTATTGATGAGAACATCAAAGGCATTGCATTGAAATTCAAGCTTATAGGCATCACCCAATTCTAGTCGATAGTTTTTCATGCCTGATTTTTCAACTCGTCTTCTTGCCCTGTCTAACATCTCTTCTGTAAGGTCAATACCTTCATTTCTTCCCTCTGGATTCGCCTTGATAATTTCGGCGAATGCCAGACCAGTGCCAACAGCAACTTCAAGAACAGCCTCACCATTTTGGATGTTTGCCAGTTCGAGACACCGGCTCCGCGCTTTCGATTCTGCAAGATTACCCCAAGTATCATATTTGGGAGCGATCTTTGCGTAGACCTTTGGAACATCATTCTTCCCAATTCTTGCCTCCAGTATTCCCTTCCTTTCCACAAGCATCGTAGCCCCCGAAGTGCGTGGTTGATGACCGGGACTGGTTGCGGGCCGAAAACTATTTTGCAGCCAAATTGTGGAACGGTGTGTTCCACCCCCCTGAAGCGTTGGTAGGCCCAATCTGAGTATTGACTGAACTGGTGGCAGACTGGGTACAAAAACGATACAGGAGATTCATTCAACTCAGTCCAAAAAGTTACGATAACTGTTTCAAACCGTTCCAACACTCAAGTGATAAGCGTATCCTGCGAGCATGGAGCCGACGAGACCGAAAGCGAGGTACAGCGCAAATACCGGTTTTCTCAC
>CP070692.1:3810150-3814630 GCA_020353215.1 Deltaproteobacteria bacterium | reverse complement strand
TTCCCCCTTTGACAAAGGGGGGTAGGGGGGATTTCAAGATGGGGCAATTCTATGAGAACCTGTCTCTACGGACAGCCACCTTCAGGTGGCTCATGGTCCTACAACCGCTTTGAGCGGTTCACAAATCGAACCTCCGGCTTTGCCGACGGTCACTGACTCAGATATGATCGGACGCTTCCGAGCACGATTTGGGGGATATCGTTGGCATCGTTCACCCCAAAAACTGAAATGTTCGGGTTTTTGACCGACGCTTTGATGAAGCGCAAGGCGCCGCTTTTCTTGCCAACATGAACTGCAGTGACCCGGTTTTTCATCCGGGAAAAGCGGGCGACCGTTTGATCTAGATTTGTGATTTGCATATCCGTGATCAGAAAGATATCTGCTTCACTTTCCCGCGCGACTCCGGTTACTTCGTCCAGGTTCAACGCGGTACCTCCCCCAAAATACCTGCAGAGGACCTTGTAGATAAGCTGACGACTGCGCGTGAATGGCAGAAATTCCCGACCGCCGGCAGGGGCGTCACTGAAATTGTACACCGCCACACTGGCGTCGTGGCGCAAGTAGGCGTCGGATGCACAGCCGCCACCCAATACTGCGTGGGAAAGGTGAGTGCGCGGGTCCACCATGCTCCCGGAGGAGTCGATGATAACGAGGCAGTCCGGGGTTTTTTCCTTCTTGCCGTAGATAAGGCCCTCGCGCCTCTCCCAGATTTGAGTGATACCGGGAAGGTATTTGCCGAAACTTGACCATGGGTCCAGATCGCGGAAAGGCTGGCACACTTCCCAGGGACGATGAGAGTGAGGATGGAGGTGTCCGGAATCCCGCAAGGGGATTTTGCGCAAGGGAAGGGCGTAATTCTCTGCCAGTTTCATGTAGTACAGTCGGTTGGCGTCTTTGGGGGCTCCAACGCCATGGCCCATTCCGTCACCGCCGTTGTCCTCGGAGGATTGAAGCGTGTTCTGCAAGTCCTCCAACACATCGGCGAACTGTTCAGGAGAGTCCGCTTCTCGGGCGAACTCGCGCAAGGCCCGGTCGATCTCTTCCGGCCTGTACTGTTGGAAACCGTGTGCGCCCATGCGGGTATGTTCTTGCGGCTGGCTTTGCTGAGCCTCCTCGAGCAGAGGGCGGATGCCGCGAATGAAGCGAGTAAGACTGGACAGCCATCTCCTTCTGTCAAGATAAGGTATGGTCACGAGCCTCCTGACAACGTCTTGGCTTCCTTTGCCAGCCAAATCCATTCCCCAAAGCTTCTCATAGAGAGAACAGATCGCTTCTTCCACAGGTGTGCGTGGTCCTAAACGATAGAGCTCGGGCAAGCAACTCTCTCTCTCCTTTACCGCGTGTGTGTCGGCAACAACGTCCATGAAGAGGTCGGTAGCCTTGCGGGCAAGGTCGCTATCATCAAGGATATCTTTGGCGCGGGCATAGAGACGTAGATGGTTGGAGAGGTCCCATGGGCAGCAGGTGTAGTGGCTGATTCCGTGATCAAGCAGACCTGCGACAACGGTTTCCGGCGCAAGCAAGCTTGTCATTCGGCGGGCGTAGTCCAGGTTGAGAATGATTTGTTTGCTGCGGATTTCCATGGCCGCCGGTGAGTTGCTCTCGTCAAAGCGGGGTAACGGGAGTTCAGGATAGAGGTGCCTTCGGCGCACCTCCGGCCAGAGTCGCATCAGTACCTTTTGCCACTCGTCAAGGTGCTCCCGGTTACTCTGCTGCCTGTTAATGCTCGACATAATAGGTCCGCATTCGAAATCAGGGTTAGAAGTGTAAAAGCCCCTCGGCCAAGTTGTGGGTATGGTTGAGCTGCGCTTGCTGCTCGATAATTCCGAGTCTGTTTGATGAACCCACAGCCGAGTTAGAAATCCCCCTTAGAGGGGGAATTTTGAAGCTGGCATTACCCTGGTCATCGCTTCATATGGCCACTTACCGGTGCGCCCCGTTCCGTTTCGTTCATGGACCAAAGCCATTCTGACGCCGGGATGGATAGATCGCCAGCGCACAGGGCTTACTGCTCACCGCCTACTACCTACCTCGGACTGCGTGGTTCTACACGCTCTCCGGGTCACCGGCTACCGGTTCTCCAGCCAGATATATCTGGCCGGAACCCACACGTCCCAATCCTCGGATACGGCTTCCCACCCAGACTTCACCGCCTTGCATCCATTCGCCGGTATTACGACCACAGTGCTTGTGGATTGTAATCTTGCCCTCAGTCATCCCCGCACCGGTCCAGTCACCCGCAAAACCACTGACGGTTATCTCGCCACCCTGCAAAGCAGCGCCGGTGAAATTTCCCACATTGCCGTCGATACTCAACGATTTGCCGTAGGGCAAGCGATAGCCAAGAAAATGCAACGTCCGCTGCATCTCCCCGAGACGAAGCACTATGGAGTCGTCGGGTACATGATTGCAGAGGGCGGCAATGAAGATCCCAGCCGGCCCGGAGATCATATATGGCATATCCGTGCCACTATCCAAGTGATAACAGAACTCTTCAATGCTGTGGCCGTCGTAATCAATTTCCTTAATCATCTCAGAGGCAGTCTTATAGGCCTCGATCACCCGATTGTGTTCCACAAACCAGACGAGGCTTTTTAACTCCTGCTCCACCAATTTGCTGTAACCGGTCGTTAACTCGGCCATGACTTTATCATGAGCCGCCGCCAACCGATCCAGGGGCAGGCTCTTGCCCTTGGAAAGGAAATCTTTGAAGTCTTGGAACGGATTAACCATTCAACTCTCCAGGTTTAAATCTTTTACTATTTCGGCATAAATCGGGTGGTCTCCGGACAAGGGCTCGAGCGGTTCGCCCTGGAAGATGCGGTATGCTCTCGCCAGTGCCGCCTTGACGTGCTCATCTTGCTCACTGTACCTCTGATAGACTTCATTGATGGCCTCACGTGCCAGGTGGATTTGCAGCGGGTCCTTGCGACGATCCTTTTGCCAGAGGGAAAGGTGCGGTTCTGTCCATTGAGCCCGATGCGCCAGGCAGTATGGGGCAACGGCACGGACCTGTTCGATTCCCACGTCCGGTACGCCAGTAAACCACGCCAAGGCTTTAGCGTAGTTGGTCAGAGAGATTGGCAATCGGTTGGAAGCGCAGTTACGGAGACGGTGGCAGAGATAGCCTGTGTAGTGGCAGCCCTCCTCGCACACTTCGCTGGAGCGTTTCTGGCCGTGCCGCTCGCAGAAGGAGAGTTCAGCAAGCAACATTCTCGTGTAAGCGTTTGCATCCTGGTCAATATCTAGGGCGAAGATCTCCTTGCGCACCTCCTTCCTTGTTGAAGAATCCAAGGTGGGAAGATGGAACGATTCTTCCAGGTAGGCGGCGAATGCCTCTGAAACAGCGGTAAGTCGGGACTCTTTTTCTTCGAGCGTCGTTCGTGATTTCAGAATCTCCTGGAGTTCTTGTTCCAAACCAGGGTGGCGCAACAGATCCTCTTTTTCTTGCCTCTGGCTGATGAGGAAGGCATAACTTGGTCCCGGATATCGCGACTCCATCATGACGTCGAAGCGGTCAAGTAGGGGGGCGATGATGGTGTTTGTGCCCTGGTCCTGGTAATTGGCGGTGGCAAAAAGACAGTACTCGCTGTTGAGGATCATCTCGTTGAGGTATTCCCAGTTTCCCCGATCGACTCCGTCCAGGATCATACTCTGCTTGGTTTCAGGCAGTCGGTTGATTTCATCCACGATTTTTACAGGCAGCTGAACGAAATGAGACCAAACCACCACCTCCTTGCCCTGGTTTAGTTGGCCAAGGTCAGGTCTGCCGATAATCTTCTCTTCAGTTTGTTCCGGGTGACCGGAGACCTCACTGGCCCAGACTATGCCTACTGGCAGTTGGTACAACAGAGAGCCAACATACTCGGTTGCCGTGGTTTTCCCAAGCCCGGGTTCTCCGATGATCAAAGCCTTGCCCCCGATCAGGGCGGTGAGAAGACTGAAGAGCAGGGTAGAATTGAATCGTTCTCCCCCAACGTTCAGATCAGGACGGTTGAAGTAAAGATTCGTCTGGACGAATTCATATAGCTGCCGCACGTTGCGTCTTTGTGTCCCGTTTTCCATGGTTATGGTTCTCCTTCAAACACACCTACTATATCCTCTCCTCTAGCCGAAGTAAACCAGACCTTCGGTGAGCGGCAATTCTTGGTAAGCAGTAAGCGGTAAGCGGTAGGTTTTGGTAAGCGGTGAGCGGTAAGCAGAGTGTATAGTAAGCAGTAAGCAGTAAGCAGTAAGTGGAAAGAAGAAAGGGGCCCATGAAGAATAAGCCGCCAAGAACTTGGAGGCATGGAAGATGGGAATACAGTTGACAGAGAGATAACCGAATGCCAGACAAATTCGGCTTGGCAGCTCAGATGCATATAGCGACCGTTTCCATAGTCAGCAATGTTGCGGAAGGGGCTGCCAAGAACACCAAGAGAGAGTTCACTCAGTATCTCCACACTGCCCAGGCATCACTCGCAGAACTGGACACCCAGGC
>CP070692.1:3805515-3810050 GCA_020353215.1 Deltaproteobacteria bacterium | reverse complement strand
ACATCCAGTGCCGCCCCGCCGATCTCGCCGTTCTCCAATGCCCAAATAAGCGCCTCTTCTTTAACAACCGGTCCGCGCGCAGTGTTAATAACGATAGCCGTATCTTTCATTTGGGCAAACCTAGCCTCATCCATCAAGTGATAGCTGGTGGGATTGAGATCGCAGTTAATGCTTACAAAGTCAGATTGTTTTAAAAGTTCCTCTTTGGAAACCATCTCGATATGTGTCTCTTGCAAAAAATCTTGCTCCATTTCCACGAGATCATTACCAAACACTCGCATGCCATGTGCCACCGCACGACGAACCAACGCCTTTCCCACATTCCCCACACCTATCACTCCCAAGACGCACTCACCCAGTGAGCGACCAGGGATCTTCTGCCATACCCCCCTGCGCATCGCCTGATCCATCCAGAGCAAATTGCGCGCAAAACATAGAATATATCCTATAATGGAATCAGCCACCGGCTCACTGAAGGCGTCAGGCGTATTGCGAACTGCAATGCCCAATTTCTTGCAGGCCTCCTGATCGATGGAATCAATACCCGTCCCCCACTTGGAAATCACCTTAAGCCGTGTTGCTGCCCGTAAAACCCTTTCAGTGAATCGGTCATCCCCACTGACGACACCGTCCACATCACTAATCCAATGGAGCAGATCCTCTTCCTCGAACCGCTCCTCCACGGATGGAACGATGAGCTCAACGTCGTGTTTGTCAAATAATGGCTTGAACCGATCGATTACGAGCTGCATGTAGGGGGCGGTTACCAGTACTTTCCAGCCCATTGGGATCACTTCTCCTTCCGGTATTTAAGATGGAGATATTCGGCTATTTCAAGATCCAATTCTTCGTCAATGTCCCAGGCTTCCAACCGATTTATCTCAAACAAAAGGGGTCGTTTGCCAATTCGATTGCCCCTTTTTACCAGGTTCTCTTTTGAGAATATGTAGAGGCACGAATTTTCTTCGTAAATGGGAGGTAAGTCCTGAGTTCGCAATAGAATCTCCGGATCGTGGTTTACCGGCCGCATCTGATCATCCCATAACCGCACCTGCAGTCTTGTGGCCGAAAAAAGAGAATCGTACGTCGAACAGTTATCCAGAAAAAGTTGAATGGCTCGAGATATCGTTGCGGTGCGGAGCAAGGGATTGGTGCTATGGGTCTGAAGATAATAGTCGGCATCTACTTGTGAGACATCATGGAGCAGAACCTCGTTCATGGGTACCTTGCCATCCCTTAAGTGGTGCGGCCGATCAATTAACCGGATATGAGGGAAGTTCTCTGAGACATCTTCACTAATCCTCGGACTGTCAGTGTCAATGACCACTTCAGAAATGAGTCGACAGGCCAAGAGACTACTTACAATGTGCTGATAAAGTGGTTTCCCTGCAAAGGAACGATAGTTCTTTCCCTCCACCCGTACGCTGTGATGGCGCATGGGAACCAGTGCAACAATCTTGACGGAGGACTTCGATTCGACCATCATCTATTCATACCTCACCAGGACCGCCCGCGCGGGCGCCCCTTCAGCTCCGACCAACTTCAGGGGTAAACAAATCAATTGGTATTCCCCAGGATGGACCTCATGCAGGTTCAAACCTTCTATAACTACCACACCTGCCTCAAGCAAAATCTTGTGAGTAGTCGCCCCCTCTTCGAAGCTTCCCACCGAAAGGTAGTCCACTCCCACCAAACGGATTCCCCGATTCACCAGCCAACGGGCAGCCTCGGGGGCGATGGACACGTAGTCTTTTCGGAACTCAGTTAGTACCTGAGCCCAGTATTCAGAGTTGTGGGTGCGCAGCAACAGTCGTTCAGTGGTTGACGGTAGCGCCAGATTGTCCAGGCCATCGGCTGTAATGGTTCTCACTTCAGGCAGATACGCTACCTGGGCAGGACCAATGAGCACTTTGAGAGGGAGCTTCTCGGCAGTTGAACCATTTTCCAGGAAATGTGATGGCGCGTCCACATGGGTACCCACATGAGTGTCACACTCCAAGCGCGTGTTGTTGCAATCGTCTCCGGCTACTAGCCTCTTAGACCAGTGCAATTGCAACCCAGGACTCCCCGGCCAGGTGGGAGTATTTTCGTCCAAACCCACCGAGATATCAACGATCTTCACGATAGAGACGCTCCCCACTCTGGTAATCAACTAGACGGTCTTGGTCCGGATGTTGAGAGATTACTTTATCTGCCTGTTCTCCGTGATTCGGGTAATAAAATGTTCTTTTCAGCTGGCTCGTGACCGGAGTGCGACGAGCAAATCCTCGGTATGTTCCCCAAAACTGCATCAAGCGGAAGCGCAGGATTGCGAACCATTCTCTTCTGGATGCACTGACTCTCAAGGCATGCGCGTAGTCACTAAACACGTTCGTCAAGTAAAGTCTCAGGAAATCGCCGAAGTGAAAGTGCTCATCCGGGAAAATATGCTTAAGAGCAATGGCTTCCCGCCGATACCGGTTGTACGTTTGCTGCGCCGTCTCATGGTGAACGTGTGCTACCTGGGCATCAGCAACATAGGCAATCTTGAAGCCCATTTTTATGGCGCGCCTGGCCCAATCAATATCCTCCAACCCGGTCAATTCTTCATTGTAGGGTAGTTTCTCCCACACTTCTCGCCGAATCGCAGCATTGGCGTTATTGCAAAAGGGATGGCCCTGGTGCAAATTGGACTCTTCAGCAAACCACTTGGCAAAAACCTGATGTTCTGAGAACGCTGTCGTCGCGGTTCCCCTCTGCTTGCCATAGACCAGAGCTATCTTAGGATCTTCGAACGGCATTATAAGCTTCTCCAGCCAATCTTTATATAGCGGGTAGACATGGCCACTAGCAATAACAACAAATTCGCCTCTTGCTGTTTGACAGCCAACATTGAGTGAGTGGCCGAAAGAGAAGTCTTCCGGTTTGATAGAGACAGTTCTTGTTGGATATCGTTTGGCAACCTCAACTGTTCCGTCCGTGGAACCTGAATCGACAATAATGATCTCCACGCCTCGCAGCGTCTGCTGGGTCACGCCATGAAGCAGTCGCCCAATATGGCGACCTTCGTTGAAGCAGCGGATGACAATACTCAGTTGCGGCATCGCAATACGAACTAAAGGCTAGAATTTATCACCAAGGCCTGATGAACACGGCTTAAGGCACGGTAAAGTGCCATCCCACCAGGCAGCACTTCCAGGAAAGACCGCAGACCTCCCATCTTACTAGACAGCACCAAATCACTCAAATATGCCGATAAAGTTTTCCGAAATTGGACAACCTGGTCGCTGAGGACAAAGAAAAGGTTTCCCCAAGACGGATCGTGATCAAGTGGATAGGGCACACATTGGAGAAAACTGTGAGACACGGGCTTTCCTTGGCGCGCATACTCCACGATAGGTGCCCACTCAGAGACAAAAGTGGCATACCCCAAACTGTCCATATAGGCGACCATGTCATGATGGGTATAGCCAAAGTTTTCTCGGGAGCGCTCATCCATGAACTCACACATGACCACTTCTGGCTGGAATCTACTGAAGTCAAAACTCTTCAACGCCAGAAAATCTGCACCTTCGGTGTCTATTTTCAGTACCGTAACCTGATCGAGTTGCATGTCTTTCAATATTTCATCCAATCGTACCGTATCCACCCTCAGGGTGGGTCGATGGGTTGGATGAAAAGGCTTCAGTGAGTGTATACCCCAGTGCTCCTCGCTGATGTAAAAGGGAACCCCCCGAGCACAGACTTCAGATACAGCTTTGTTAATGCAGGTGACATTGGCGAACTCTTCCACGCGCTCACACAGGTCCTTGTAGTTTGAGGGCTCAGGCTCAAATGCGATCACCCGCCAACCTCGCATTGCGAAAGGCTGGACAAAGCCGCCCGTATGAGCTCCCACATCCACCAGTGCCTGTTGGTCGCGCGTCTGGTACGGTAGTCTCAACAGGAGGTCTCGCTCGGAAAACTGCATGGTGTTAGTTCCCAAGGTTATCGTCTACCATGGTTTGGAATAGCTCTAAGTATTGATCCCGCTGATTCTCAATACTGAAGCGATCTTGCACCCAAGATCTACATCTTACTTTCATGCGCGAAAGCAACTCTCTTTCTTGGTAAATTTGAGACAGAATCTCTGCCAGACTGCGAGGATCTCGAGGGTCGAATAACCATCCTGTCTCACCCGGAACCACCATTTCCGGAATCCCGCCGACGTCGGCGCCCACCACTGCGGTTCCGCAGAATAAACTCTCCAGTACCGTGTTGGGCAAGTTGTCCACCAGGGATGGGATGACAAAAATGTCCGCCGCTGAATACAGCGTACGCAATTTCTTTGGGTCAAAATCAGCATCAAAGAATCTAATGAACTCGTATTGATTTCTGAATTCCGAACTGGTATTGCCCAATGCCAGCACTTCGATTTCAGGATTTCGAATCAATTCTATGGCTTCCGATAAAACCCGTATGTTCTTTCGCTCATACTCGAGTGTTGATGCTACAAAAAGCAGATAAAACCCTTCTTGGGAGAGCCCTAAGAGCTCTCTAGCTTTGGCTTGGTCTTC
>CP070692.1:3800843-3805415 GCA_020353215.1 Deltaproteobacteria bacterium | reverse complement strand
AGGAATTTCTTCCTTCGCTGTCGTCCAAACGATAGACCAGTCAACCGCAAAGTATTAATGAACGACAATGTTGCGAAAGGCAACAATATCAGTCCAGGGTATTTCTGGATATTGTTTGCGGATAGATTCTGAAATGCGGGCGGCTGCCTCACCAATGATCATCAGTTTCTGTAGTACTGCGCTCTGTAGCATTTCGTCAGCGATGAAGTCTTGCTCGTTAACTTCCTCAACAAATCGTTGTATCGCATCTGACGCATCAACAATGTCTCTGAGATACAGTTCCTCACGTCGCATAGATAACCCGACTGCTTGAAATCACCTCATCACAAATCAAGGGCTTGAACCCGGACTCGGGAATAAGATCGACCGAGCGACCCAAGATCTGCGAAAGTTCGCTTTGCATACGAGATAGCGTTAGAAAACCGACCCGAGCATCCGGTTTAAACGTCACCAACACATCAACGTCGCTGTCTGAATCAAAATCACTACCCAGGACAGAGCCAAAGAGGGCAAGGCGGGAAACATGGAAGCGACGACAATAGTCGACAATTTTATCTTGGGGGATTTCAATAGGAATAGCCTTTAATTCAGCCATATTCTTCGCATCCTGTTCTGATTATTGTAACTTAACACATAATTCAAAGTCCACTTGTCGGGCGGATCCTCCTGACCGCTTTGGGAAAGCGCCTATCATCTAATCGCCAGCTTTCCCAGGGAGGGACCTGTTTCTCTAAATTCACCCACCGCGTATATGCCATTGTGCAAAAAGGATCAATGTTGACAAACGAACATTCTTTTTCTAGACTGTTTTTGGCGGCCATCCCCCCCTTGCACAATCGCACGTTGCCAATTGTTTGATTCCGTTCCTGAGAGTGAACCCCTATAAAGTAAGGAGGATTCTAATGAATTGGAAAATCTTTGTGTTGCTGGCCGTGATGGTCTTATTGTTGATCGCTGCCCCGGTGAGCGCCGATGGAGCGATGCAAATATCGGGGATCGGCTTTTTTGCCGGAGAAGAATGTGACGTGCAGGGTCAGGGTGCTGACTTCGCCCTCAATATGACAGGGGACCTGGAGGGTTGTCACTACGTATTCGTCGAGACCTCTACTTGCACCCCCAGCGGGACCTACAAAGAGACGGGTACCGAGTTATTTGTCAGCAAGGACGGCGGAAGTACATTCAGAACAACATACCGGTTCACGGCAAAGTACGAGGATTGCCCGAACTTGGCTGGAGAGATTTTTGGACGTTGTCAACATCCCATCATAGCAGGCAGCGGCACAGGTGATTTCGAGGGTGTCACCGGGCGGCTTGACTTCAAGGATGACTTATCGGACCCAGTGAACCCAGAATTCCCCTTTAGAGGTCACCTAAGGTGGTAAGGTTCACTCGGGCCTGAGTAGACAATTTGTTTGGACAACATGGGCATATGGAAACTGAATAGGTGAAGGAAGGATAAGAATGTCTAGCAATGAATTCCGCAATCTGTTTGATAGCTTAGTGAGCGCAACGGACGAGTACACCAAACTGATTCCAATGCTGAAAGAAACAGTTGTGCCTGCTCTCTCGAATACAGAAGCCCTACTCGATGTCGGTGCTGGACCAGGATTGATAACTGAACCGCTTTCAACCCATTTTGGCGAGATCACCATCATTGAGCCAGACTCGATTTATTGTCTCAATGCCACAGAAAAGGCCTTGTCTCAAGGCAAGCTTGTCACTGCCTTTAATGGTTCATGGGACGATGTCTCTCTTGGAAAACGCCGTTATGACCTGGTGGTATGTTCCCATGTGCTTTATTTTGTGGAAACCTTTGAGTGGGGTCACTTTATCGATAAAATGATTTCATATCTGGCCCCGGGAGGGCGATTGGCAGTTATTTTAGTAGCAAGGGACGACAATTCAAACGCTGTCATCAGGCAGTCTCTCAATATCCAGGAAGTTGGTTCCTATCCATTCTCAACCGCCGTTGTCGAATATCTTAGAGGCCAGGAGCACAAGTTCGATGTTCTGTCCTTTGAGGCCAGTATTTCGGCCGATACACCACAGAAATTGCTTGATATTATGGCCTTATTTCCCATTCTGCAATATGACACCAAAAGCACGGAAGCACAGCGACTGGCAATGATTAATGAGCACTTCAATGTCGGCGAATCGTATCAAATGCCCTACGCTGTTGATGTCGTCACCGTAAAAGCACCCAGATAATACATGCGCTGACCCAGAAAAATTACTATCAGATGTCGAAGGTTCTTTACCATTGGGATCGACTGGCGTCATGGTGATGCAGGTGACCTACTTATTGACAACGAAAGCTACCCACCGTTCCTTGAAGAAACCAAAGCGGCGCTTGCGGCCATCCTGAAACCTTACGGCGAACTTGCGATACCAATGGACTCCACTCTTCACTAAGAGTTGGGAATTGCACCCAACGTCGAACAGTCAGTTGTCAAGGGGCTGTCTAGCCATCCAGTCCCCTTGCTGCTCATTACCCGACCACGAGCCGGTTTCGAGCAAACGAATCGCACATTAAAAAATGGGCTTCATCCAGATGATAATTAGTCGCTCTGTCTCAACTCTATCAGATGAATGAGTTTAATTATTACTATTGCTATGACATTTATCACGCTTATTTACGGACATATGTCACTTGTCATTTTTCTAGACGAAGCCTTACCCTTTTTACATTGTTGCAGGCCAGCCTCATACTTGCATTATTCAGACAGGCTATGATCAATCTAACGTCGATCTTCCGCCGAAAATTAGGGCTAATTAAGTGGCTGATTCCGCTCGGATTAGTCCTATTAGTCATTGCTTATGAGGTTGGTCCATCTCGTTGGGTTTACGACAGCTTAGGGTTTACCTTCCACCTAGTAGCAGAGATCTTCCTCTTCGGAACTGTGGGCCCAGTGCTAGTATTCCTCCTGCTGGAGATGCTAAGTCGCTGGATAGAAGAAAAAGAAACCGCAGATTTTCAAGCCAATCTTCTAGCAAAAGCCAAGCAAAAAGATCGTGAGGTTCGCCAATTTAAAGATGACACCATACAAGTCCTTTTTGCAACAAGCCTACTGATAGCCAATATAAAATCTGATGGGTCTAACCTCCCACCTAACACAATTGCCCAGATCGAGGTCACAGAAAAAGCACTGAACAAATCGATTGAGCACCTCCGTTTCAACTTATTGGGTTAACGGGATTAACGGTCCGCGCTGCGCGCTTCAATCGATCTTATAACTGACAATATTTGAACACGGGTTTACATTAAGAGCATATTTCCCAGAGATAGCGTGATTGGCTTGATTTGGATTCTTGGTTTCGAAGTAGGCTATTGGAAGAGATCAACAGGATGGTGGACGGGTCCACCACACCGCTGCAGTGACCGCCTTCGGCGGCGACTGAGTGCCAGGACGTTACCCAATCCGGTCAAATCCAGCCTCGATCAGTGCTTTACCTACCGCCTGAATAGAATGTACACCATCATCAAACATCGAGGCGTAATCACAATCTGGCAGATAATAGACGCTACAGCCAGTCGCTTCCCAGACTATTTCATCGTCCCCCTTGTCGCGCCTGCAAAAGCTCCTGCTCCGCCTGAGTGACAACTGGTCCTCTTACCGCTTGTTCCTTGAACAAGACGACGTGCCGGCCACCAACAATGCCACCGAACGAGTCATCAACCGCTGGCGCA
This sequence comes from Deltaproteobacteria bacterium, assembly GCA_020353215.1. Classification (GTDB taxonomy): domain Bacteria; phylum Desulfobacterota; class Syntrophobacteria; order BM002; family BM002. The sequence goes on along the minus strand of CP070692.1, from coordinate 3,801,727 downwards.
TTCGCAGCCGGTGCGTTCACGGCTTCAAGACCTGGCCAGGTTTGGTCAACGCTTTCACCCTCTGCAATTCGCCCATCGTCTAAGCCCAAATCTGATTTGGGACCGACCTTTTTTGCTCCTTTTCCCAAATTCACCCACCGTCTATGTGCCATTGTGCAAAAAGGATCAATGTTGACAGCAGTTAGTGAAATGTTGTAGGCTTTTTCGGCGCTCACTGTTCTTGCAAAGCCTCACAGGGAAAAGATAATGATTCGTGTATTAGTCAGTTCCTGCTTGCTTGGTCGACCCATACGTTACAACGGATCTGATGCACCCAGCGACAAAACAATTCTGTCTAAATGGAAAAGCGAGGGACGCTTAGTTCACTTTTGTCCCGAGATAGCAGCGGGATTTCCAATACCACGCCCACCAGCCGAAATTGTGGGTGGAGATGGAAGACTTGTACTTAGTGGACATGCAAAAGTGATCGAGGATACCGGGGCGGATGTGACTAAAATGTTTGTGGCAGGAGCTAGGAAAGCGGTTGATTTTGCCGAAATAAACAAGGTAAGGATCGCCATATTGACAGACGGCAGTCCCTCATGCGGCAGTACTTATGTGTATGACGGGAACTTCACAGGTAAACAGATACCAGGAAAAGGAGTAACAGCTGAACTCCTAGAACAAAATGGCATCCGCGTATTCAGTGAAGATCAGATTGAAGACGCACTTGTCTTCTTGAAAAGCCTAGAAGAATCTGAGACAGAAAATGCAAAATAACATGACAATTGCAAGCCAGCGCGCGGGAAGCGTAATTCATTTGAACCTTTGCCCTTTTGAGGAATTCCTACAGACTGTATAGTTCACCAAATTTAGATCGCAGATAACGCATGTAGGGCTCGATG
>CP070692.1:3796154-3800743 GCA_020353215.1 Deltaproteobacteria bacterium | reverse complement strand
TGTCCTGCCTGTCCCGAGCTTGTCGCGGGGGGCTTGTCTCGGGGAGCTGAGCCGAAGGAACACCCGAGGACGCCCGGAAGGAAGGCCATATCCCTGGTCGCAGTAGGCCATTCATGGAACACCCAGGTTAGTCGACTCTATCCAACTGAACAAGAAACCTCCTTCCGCGCCCCACCTCTCCGCGCCTAGCCGTAGAGGTGGGGTTTTTTGATGGACGACGTGTAGGAGTAGCCAACGTTACCAGCCTACTGCGCTGAGGCGCAGGCAATCCCGCCTGGCGCCGGATTCTTGACGGTGGAGGTCTGCAACGCTAGGGTCAATTTGACACGCGGGCGAACAATTGCTATTTTCCATCACATCTGCCTGGCGCGCATTATGCGCGAATCGTCTACTTCCACCACAGATATGGTCGTCTTTCATGGCGTCCTCGAGCCTCGGAGCCTGCGACGTATTGTTTGAGCACGCCTTGGGTCTGATTCCCTGAGGTTGTCGGTGGGCAAGCCCATCTTAACCGTGTCGTGAAAGCGTTTCGTGAATTGTGCGGGCTGGAAGTAGTCACTTGTTGATGCTCGATTTGCTCAAAGGGGGGGATCGCAATGGACGATAGCCCAGCAACTCAGAAAGGCATCTCTTTCAGCTTGACTGACCACATCGATTACTCAGTTGGTTCTGTGGTTAGCAAAATCTTACTCAAGACAGACGTTGGTAACATTACCCTTTTCTCATTTGACGCGGGGCAGGGTCTTAGCGAGCATACCGCGCCTTTCGACGCAGTGGTACAAGTGTTGGAGGGGGAGGCGGAGATCACGATCGGGGGACAACCCCAAAAGGTAACGGCAGGACAAATGCTGATCATGCCGGCAAATGTTCCCCATTCACTCAATGCGGTTGAACGATTCAAGATGTTGCTGGTCATGATTCGTGGTGTTTAGTTGCCGTTCGCGGCTGTGCACGAAGGGTGGAGAACCATCCTCCTTTACTGAAATCGGGATCGTGGCAAAAACCCCATACTCGGCGCACGGAACTGTCGCTTTTTCGCAACATCCCACAAGGCCATCCTCTTCCCGAGTCAGTCGGGCATATGCCGGGTTGTCACAATTACAGTGAGTCGATCCGAGTTTTTTGTATACATTTTAGTTGGATAAATTCTTCACATATCGCTCTACCTGCAGTGCCAAAGAAACTTCAAATCATCGGCACGTTTCTTGCGACACGCGGGTTTTGGAGGAGGGTTTTCCATGCACCTGCACCAGCGCACTGTTAATGGCGACATAAGTTGTACCGGAATCGGTCTTCATACTGGCAAGAAGATTACCATGACCATAAAACCACTGCCCCTGAACAGTGGAATTCACTTCTGTCGAACTGATCGGCCCGATCGTCCCCACATCCCCGCCAGGCTTGAGAATGTCGTGGACACAAGGCTATCAACGACTGTCGGTCAAAATGGTCACATCGTCGCTACTGTTGAACACCTTATGTCCGCCTTTGCCGGCATGGGAATCGACAACGCCCTTGTTGAACTGAACGGACCAGAGGTCCCCATTATGGACGGCAGTGCTGGCCCTTTCATGTATTTGCTTAAAGACGTGGGCGTCAGAATGCAAGCGGATGTAAAGAAGTTCTTTTTGATAAAGAAACCGTTCACCCTTGAGAATGGGGATAAAAGTATCAGCGTTTATCCGTGTCGGGAGCTGAAAATAACGTACGCCATTGACTTCGATCACCCGCTCTTGGAGAAGCAGACCTACGTGTTGCGGTTTTCGGGGCTCGCCTTTATCAAAGAAATTAGTCGGGCTCGCACTTTCGGGTTTCTCAAAGACGTCGAGACCTTAAAGCATAACGGTTTTGCTCAAGGCGGCTCCCTGGACAATGCGATCGTCTTGGACGAGTATCGGGTCCTAAATGAAGACGGGCTTCGATACGGAGACGAGTTTGTTCGTCACAAAATCCTTGACCTGATGGGCGACCTTTACCTGTTGGGGATGCCAATTATTGGACATTTTGTCATCAACAAATCTGGACACACTCTCAACTGCGGTTTTCTGAGCAAGTTGCTGAAGAGTAAGAAGACGTGGAAATTGGTCAAGTTTTCAGATCGGCGAGCCTGTGAAGCCCGCCACATCTCAGTCCCAACGTTTGTCCTGCCCCGCCCTGCCACTGTCTGAGCGGGTCCCACCCCTGAATTCCCTTGCAATCTGAACTCCTTTCCGTTAACATCCCGAGCTAATTAGGTGAAATAGTACCTGCGTTTGAGCGAAGAAACCCTAGAGGTTCCTGGCAAAGCTCGCATGGTGCAATTGGCCAGCGTTCTCTAAAGGACGAGCATTGTGGTCAGAGTACGGTGCCAGAAGCTGCAAGCTTGGGAATGTAGTACTCCGCCCGGACAAACTCTCGTTTGCTTGAATGCGGGCATAACGGTGGCAAACGATGTGCATACTCCGCCGGCCCTTGGGTCCTGTTGCGCTGTTTCTCCTCCTAAGCCTTCTAATTTTGTCCCCCAGTGCCGTCCACTCCGCTGAGGCAACACTCTCAGAAATTATTGTCACCAATACTCAAGATGATCTGCTCGTCTTTTTTGAAATACAAGGCAGTTTTACACGAGAAATGGAAGAGGCGATTCTCAATGGCATTCCCACTACCTTCAACGTCATCATTGATCTTTATAGAAGTCGGATGCTATGGCTAGACGCGTCCATCGCCTCTCTGAAAATCGAACACACTATCAAGTACGATAGCTTGAAGAATGAATTTCGAGTTTGGCGTTCTGAGGATAACCACAACGAACTCGTATTCAAGGACTTTGCCGAAGCCAAAAAGGCCATGACAGAAATCAAGCAGGTCAAAGTAGTTCCGTTGAGTGAACTTAGGAAGAGCAGTAAGTACCAACTTCGGGTGAAGGCCGAACTGGAAAAGGTCCGTTTGCCTCTCTATCTCCACTATGTGCTTTTCTTCGTGTCGCTCTGGGACTTCGAGACGGACTGGTACACTGTTGACTTTACCTATTGAAAATGATCCTCGTTGGCTCTAAATTACTTACCCTATGGATTTTGACTTTGCAGATGAGTGCGATGTCACGGCCAAGAGTCGATCAGCGGACCCATTCGGAGCGGTCATGATGACAACCATTGAACGTCTCTGAGATTGGACAACTTACTGAACAAGAAGGGATTTTTTCGAACCCAAGGTGTCCGCCTCGCACCAGGAATAATGGAATGGTGGAATATTGGCATGTTGATTTCAGCGGAGTTTCTCATTTGTCAACATTTCTGACTTTCATGTTAAAGAGGATATTGCCAATAGACCACTGCCCCATTTTCTCAGGACCCATTATTCCGCAATTCCGGTATTCCAACATTCTCCCGCTATAGCGGGATGGGCAAAGCTGAGTTAACTTTAAGCACTTTCGATTTATAGAACCGATGACTAGTCAACCACGACCGGATAGAACAAACGAGATGAAGCGGCGCAAACGGGAACGGGTGATAATCATTGTCACCGTGCCCCTGATCGTTTTGCTGACCTATGTGGAAATCCATTTCTTTCAATTCGGTAGCAAACTCCCGATGGGCAGCAACGTCCTGATCTTCGCCCTTATGAATATCAACGTCATCCTCCTCTTGCTTTTGCTCTATCTGGTAACCCGTAACGTGGTCAAACTCATCTTCGACCGTAAGCGAAACATTTTTGGACATCGGCTACGCACAAAGCTGGTTCTGACATTCCTAGCTCTGTCTCTGCTCCCCACAATCGTTCTTTTTGGCTTGGCCACCCAGTTTATCTCCAGCAGCATGGAGTACTGGTATAACATCCAGGTGGAGCAGTCGTTGAAAAAATCCCTAAAGGTAGGCAAACTCCTTTATGAAGAGGCCGTTGATTTTGGTCGCACTGTGAGCGATCAATTAGGCGGGCTGATCGCCACCCGTGGTCTGCTCAAAGAGGGCAAGCGGTCGCAATTGGTGAGACTGGTTCAGGAAGAACGTCGCGCCAACCATCTTAACAAGATTGGCGTCTACTCAAAGAATTTGGAACTCCTGGCACGGGACGCCGAAGCCGAATCCGCACCCTTTGTTCTTGACCAAGCCGTCCGTGATGTGATCCAAAGGGTGATTAAACGACAAGACAGCTTGAATCATACAATTCTGACCTCCAAGGGCGATCTGTTCTGCACCATTAGTCCCATTTTCTCTAGCGCCAAAAGCGCCGAAGTCGACGGCCTTCTCCTCATCGGGCAACTACTGCCCAGCGATCTCCTAGCCAATATGACAGAGATTTCGCGGGGCTTTGATAACTATCAGCAAATGAAAATGCTGAAAAATCCGATAAAAGTCAGCCATCTCATAATGCTCTCCATTGTTACCTTGCTAATCCTCTTCTGTTCCACTTGGTTCGGCTTCTATTTGGCCAAGAGCATTACTGTGCCGATCCAGGAGCTGGCTGAAGGGACTCGACGCATAGCTGATGGCGATCTGGATGTTCACATCGACCAGGATTCTGACGATGAGATCGGTGCGCTGGTCAATTCCTTCAACCGAATGACCCTTGACCTGCAGATCAGCAAAGCTGCCCTGGAAGAAACCAATCTGGAA
>CP070692.1:3791458-3796054 GCA_020353215.1 Deltaproteobacteria bacterium | reverse complement strand
TTAAGACAAAGTTGTAATTGCGTCGTCTAAGTTATCATCCTTTGCCTGAGCGCGGGTGCTAGTCCTGTCGTCCCGCTTGAAAAGCGGGATGTCCCCCGTAGAACGGGATCTACGACTGGCCGGGCTAGACGATGGGGACGCGATTGGTCAATAATCTCTTCCGACGGGCCAAACGGTATACCGGGTAGCGTCTTAACTCTCGCCCTGTGTAACGCAGGAAATGAATCTACTCAAACTGGCAAATGAAGTCAAGGACTTTGTGGGCAGTCCGAAGAAGTAGCCGAAACAATACTCCGTGTCTGATTGCAGAAACCTCGCGAGGCAAAAGTTTCAACCCATTTTCAAGGATTCGACCTGTTCGGATTCCCCTCCTTTCTAGCCGAATAATGCACGAAGCTTTTTCAACTTGATAGGCTATTGGCCGATCTCTGACTGTTTGGCATCGGGCTTGCAGATGATTTGCGGGGAATTCCTGTGAAGCCCATTGCAGCCGTTGATGAGCCAATGCACGAAAGTTCGGCGTCCGGCGATGAAAGGAATGTAAGCCCACCTTCATGAAAGTCGGGTTGCTTTGAGGTACTGGCTGAGGAGTAGAGATTGTTTGAAAGAGTTACGCTATCCCGAAACGGTGAGGACTTAGGCATGACATACGATCAAGCTAAGCAAAGCATAGCCGTTTTCGTTGACCCTGATTTGAAAGAAATTATGCCGGGAATTATTGAAGATTGGACAAAAGAAGTCAGCTCTATGCGGCGAGCGCTGGAAAAAAGCGACTACGAGACTATTCGAAGGCTTGGCCACGGCATGAAGGGAACCGGGGGGGCTTGCGGCTTCGCCCCTGTGACTGATATTGGAGGGAGCCTGGAAGAGGCCGCTGGGATCATGGACTCGGAGGCGATTCGGAAGAGTTTGGACACTCTCTCAATTTACCTGGGAGAGGTCGAAGTTGTCTACGGATAACAACCGACGTTATTAGACCAAGGCAATTCTAGACCTACTGCAGGGGACTACCATGACCGCACTTATTGTCCTAAATGGGCCGACCAAGGGGCAAACTTTCCAACTTGAGGGTGACACCGTGTTCGTTGGCAGGGCTTCGAACAACAACATCCAAATAGAGAATCCCTCGATTTCTCGTAGACATTTGAGAATCAGAAATAAAGACGGCAAATTCCTTGTTAAAGACCTGCAGAGTCAGAATGGGACTCGCATTGGCGGAAGACTCTTAAGACCTTCCGAGGAGTTGGAGATAGAAGAAGGTGTTCCGATCGTCATCGGTGACACCTGCATTTGTCTGGGTGAGAAGTATCCACGAAACGACGCTGTTTGCAGTTATTCGATTGATCTTTTGGATGAAAACTGCGATCCGGAGCGGAAATTATTGAACACAGATACACGTATCACCGACCGGAGAAATCTGGAATTAGTGTACGAGGTGTCCAGTGCCTTGATGCAATCATTAGATATTAATGAAATATGTGAGAAGGTAATGGACTATCTCTTTCGGTGTTTTAGAGGGATCGACAGCGGCGCAATTCTTTTGATTGATCACAAGAAAACGAAGCTCAAAGAGGTCGTGACCAGATTCCGGAATAATGATGAGAACCTGAAAATAAAATACAGCCGGACCACGGTGAGCCGAGTCATACGTGAGGGGAAGGCCTTGGTGGTGTCTGACACCAGTTTGGAAAATCTGGAGAATCTTTCAGAAAGTATCGTAGCGACTCCAATCAAATCGATAATGTGTGTCCCTTTGATCAGTAAGTCGAAAGTACGAGGTGCCATCTACGTACACTCATCCAGCGCGCCACGAGGATTTCAAGAAAGCGATCTTATCCTATTTACCACGTTGAGCGGTCCAGCGGCGGTGGCAATAGAAAACGCACGGCTCTATTCCGAACGGCAGCAGTCCGAAGAGGCACTGCGTTTGTCGGAGGAGAAATTTTCGAAGATCTTTCATTCCAGCCCAGAGGCAATTCTCATCAGTTCGCTTGCAGACCAGCGTAACATCGATGTTAACGAAAGCTTCCTACGCACTACCGGCTACACCCGAGAAGAGATGGTGGGCAACACCTTGGTGGATCTGAACATTTGGGCTGATCCGGAGGACAGTGCCAAGTTCACAAACTTGGTGCGAGAGCAGGGAGAGGTTTCTGATCTAGAAGCAGGCTTTTGCAGGAAATCCGGTGAATCAGGGGTAGCACTTGTATCGGCGGAGGTAATTGACATCGGCGGTGATGAATGTTTGCTTACCACCTTGAGGGACATTACCGAGAAGAAAGAGGCAGAGAAAGAGCTGGAGAAGCACCGCTACCACCTGGAGGACTTGGTCAAGGAACGCACGGCGCAAATCGTGTCAGCGAACGAGAAACTAAAACGAGAAATCGAGCAACGCAAACAAGCGGAAACGCAGCTGGCGAAAGCAAAGGATGCGGCTGAGTTCTATGCCAAGAAGCTGGAAATGTCGCTAGGGGTTTCCGAATCGCTGCGCAAAGAAATGGAAGAGGCAAAAGGGGAGGCCGAGACAGCGAACCGCGCCAAGAGCGAGTTTCTGGCGAGCATAACTCATGAGATCCGTGCTCCCATGACTACTGTCATCGGCATGGCAGACCTGCTCGAGGAGACTCCCGTGACCAGTTTCCAGAGGCGATTCATCGGAGCCATCAGATCATCCGGCGAGACTCTACTGCAGATCATTAACGACATTCTGGACCTGTCCAAAGTCGAGGCGGGACAGATCGAACTCGAGAACATCGCCTTTGATCTCCTGGAGGTGGTCAGGGACACGTGTGAGGCCCAAGCCTTTCGGGCCCAGGAGAAAGGACTCGAACTCGTGTGGTGGGTCAGGCCGGAGGTGGAGACGCGACTCTTCGGGGACCCGATTCGTTTGGGTCAGGTTCTGTCCAATCTAATCGGTAATGGAGTCAAGTTCACGGAAAAGGGCGAAGTTTTCGTTGAAGTGAGACTGAAGGAACCCCTGCCGAAGACAGATGCGGAAGGTACCACTTCGGGGCCTAAGTCGGACATCGTCAGGAGCGCGGAACTGGAGTTTGGAGTAACTGATACGGGGGTTGGCATACCGGTAGAAAAAAGGGAGACCATCTTCCAACGATTTACCCAGGCTGACACTTCCACCACCCGGAAGTACGGTGGCACAGGCCTTGGTCTGGCCATCTCTCGCCGACTGGTGGAGCTGATGGCTGGACGAATTTGGGTGGAGAGCACGGTGGGTGAGGGGAGCACCTTTTACTTCACGGCAAAGTTTAACGTGCAACAAGTGGAACAGTCCTCGCAGATTCCCGAGGCGGACATCAACGGTGTCAAGGTCTTGATCGTTGATGATAATGCCACCAACCGTAGGGTTCTGTCGGAGATGTTCTCCGGGTGGGGCGCTTCGGCAACAGAAGAGCAAGATGGAGAGCAGGGCTTGGTGGCTCTGAGGCGCGCCAGGGACGAGGGAAATCCCTACAACCTGGTGCTGCTGGATTCCCGAATGCCAGGTGTAGACGGATTTGACCTGGCCAAGCAAATCCAAGAAGACGCCACACTTTCCATCCCGGTCATCCTCATGCTTACTTCGGGTGACCGGAAATTCGGGCTAGAGAGAAGCAAAGAGCTCGGCATAGCCAACTATCTGCTCAAACCAATCAGGTGGTCGGACATGAAGGAGGCGGTGATGGCCGCTTTGGGCCGACAAGAGGCCACAGACCAAGAGCAGGTTCAGATTTCCAAGCCCTCTTGCCAACAAGATCTCAGGCCCCACCGCATTCTGCTCGTGGAAGACAATGAGAAGAACCGAATGCTTGTTCAGGAGTTCTTGAAGCAAACGCCTTATTTACTGGATATGGCCGAAGATGGTGGGGCCGGATTAGACACTTTCAAAAGCAGCGAATATGATCTTGTGCTCATGGACATTGAGATGCCGGTTATGGACGGCCACACGGCCACAACTAAGATCAGAGAATGGGAAGCGGACAACCGGGCTCAAAAAACACCCATCGTTGCCTTGAGTGCCCATGCAATCGTTGAACATAGTCGGAAGAGCCTTGAGGCCGGTTGCACCGCGCATCTGACTAAACCGATCAAGAAGGTGGATCTGTTGGCGGCGATCGAACGATATGTCAAAGAGGACCATCAAGGTCACGACGGAAGGGAGTAGGTAAGTTTTCCTTTGACGTCGACAAGTCTGGTCCTCTGGGCTGGATTCCTCACCCTAGCCCGAATAATTCATGAATTCACGCCCTCGCGTGACTGCGACCCTTTTACTTATCATCACGCTTCGGTGTCACTCATAGTCACTAGGTCACTGTGTCGTCTTATTCCAAGATCACGAAATCATGGCCTTGCCATTCCTGATGATGGTTTATCGAAGCGACCGAATGACTTGAGGACGGGCGTTCGCCCAAATGACCCGCTGACAGCCTTGTCAGGTATGGTTCAGGTCCAATCCCGCGGTACCGCGGTACGGTTGGACGGTGGCAAGGCCATTTTCTTCGCCCTCGCTCCGCTCAGTCCGCCCCGCCCCGCTCTGCTCTGCTCCGCCCCGCTCCGCTCCGCAAGCGGGATCTGCGACAAGCGGGATCTGCGACAAGCGGG
>CP070692.1:3786750-3791358 GCA_020353215.1 Deltaproteobacteria bacterium | reverse complement strand
AATGATGTACGGGAGAAAGGTTTTTATGGCTTTGCTCTGCTGCCTGGCCTTTTTGCCTGGATCGTCCTTGGAGATCGTGGCCGCAGAGACGGTCAGCTGCATGTTGGACTGGTTTCCGAATCCGGACCATGCGCCTTTGTACGTGGCCAAGGCAAAGGGTTTCTTCAAAGAAGAAGGCTTGGAAGTGGATATCATGGTGCCCGCAGATCCCAACGACCCTCTCAAGCTGGTGGCAGCCGGCAAGTTGCACTTCGCCATTAGCTATCAGCCGAGCGTGATCACGGCACGTTCAGAGGGGCTGCCAGTAGTTTCCATTGGTGCCCTCGTCCAACACCCTCTCAGCAGCATACTCTATCTCAAAGCCTCAGGCATAAAGACCCCAGCCGACCTCAAGGGTCGGCGCGTCGGGTACTCGGTTGAACCTCTCTACAGGGTGCTCTTCGAGGCCGTGGCCGAGCAAGCGGGCCTTAGTCCATCTGACTATAAGATTTTCCGAGTAGGGTTTAACTTGGCGCCGTCCCTTCTAAGCGGTAAGGTGGACGCAGTTGTGGGGGCTTTCAGGAATTACGAGGCCATACAGATCGAGTTGGAAGGGAAAGCGGTGGGAATCTTCCCTCTGGAGGAGTACGGGATTCCAGATTTCTACGAATTGGTCATCATCACTCATCCCGAACAATTAAGGGCTCATGGCAAGAGAGTCCGGTCCTTTATCAGAGGCCTGTCAAAAGGTATCCAGCTCACTGTTCGTGAGCCAGAAGTTAGCCTGGAGACCTTCTTAGGGCTCCATCCGGGTCTCAGGGACGAACTCAATCGTCGAGCCTTCCAAGCTACACTTCCTTTTTTCAGAGGGAGCCCAGACCAGGAGAAATCCCGCTGGATTGAGATGCAAGAGTTCATGTTAAGCAGGGGACTTATCAAGAAAGCTACCTCGGTGGAGGAGATGGTCTGGGGTGAGAAGCAGAAGTCCGAGAGCCAGAAATGAGGAGCTGACTGCAACAACGACTCCCAGCACCCAAGGAAGGAGCGAGCTATGCAAACCTACGACGTCGGTCTGGTTCCTGGTCCTGTTTCCGTACCCCCAGAATTGCGCGCGGCTTATCAGGTCAATTACGGCAGTTCAGATTTAGAGGAGGAGTTCTTTTCTTTATATCAGAGATGTGAGTCCCACCTAGGAAAGATCTTGGCTACTAGAAACCGGATCTCCATCCAAAGCGGAGAAGGCATGATCGCCCTTTGGAGCGCGTTGAAGAGTGTGCTCCGACCCGGAGACCGAGTTCTAGCTGTGGCAAACGGTGTCTTTGGCTACGGCATCGGAAATATGGCCAGGCAATTAGGAATGGCGGTCGAGACAGTAGGTTTCGGATATGACGACGTACCCGATCCACAGCAGGTGCGAGAAGCCGCAAAACGTTTCAGCCCGCGACTCGTAACTGCTGTCCACTGCGAGACCCCGAGTGGCACGCTGGCATCTTTAAAGGAGATCGGCGAGATTTGTCGGGAAGTAGATACACTCTTTTACGTGGACTTCGTCTCCAGTGGCGGTGGGGTAGAAGTGCGGGTAGACGACTGGCACATCGACCTCGGCCTTCTGGGTAGCCAAAAGGTACTGAGTATGCCACCGGATCTTGCCATGGTAACGGTGAGCGAGCGTGCCTGGTCGATCGTGGAGGAAGTCGGCTACGTTGGTTATGATGCTCTGGCGCCTTGGAAGGCCGCGGTTGCCGATCGCCGCTTGCCGTACACTCACAACTGGCATGCCATGGCCGGTCTCCATTTGGCGACCAGATTTATTTTGCATGATGGGCTTCCGCCTGTCTTCCAGCGCCACGAGGCTGTGGCAGCCTACTGCCGGAAACGGCTCCAGCAGATGGGAATTGAACTCTTCCCTGTCAGAGATGCGATCTGCTCTCCCACGGTAACGGCCGCTAAGGTTCCAGCTGACTGGTCCTGGGTGGAACTGGACCAAGCATTACGGTTTCGTGGCTTGGTGCTTGCCGGCAGCTACGGGCCGCTCGCAAGCAAAGTCTTCCGCATTGGGCACATGGGAAGCCAGGCAAACCGAGACCTGGTGGAGAGAGGGATGGACATACTGGAAGCGGTGTTTGAAGACGGGAAGTGAGCTGACAGAATACTGACTGCGTTATCTTCTATGTTCTTTGAGCAACGACTTCTGCGTTGGGTGATACCGGACCGGATCAAATAGTGCAGAAATTCAAAGAAGGCCCGAGCCCGGATATTTCATGAACTGGCGTCGCGAGACCGCGCAACCGGGAACCCGCTTGCGGGACGGAGTGGAGCGACGCGAGCGCGAAGAAGATGGCTGTGCCACCGGGCAACCACAGGGGCTCGGACCCGAGGCGAACTTGAACGGTACGCCGCAGGGTGTGAGACCCGGGGAGGCCCGGAAGCAGTGTGATATTCGCGATCACGCCAGGGCGTGATTAGTGGATTGTCCGGGCTAGAGCGCCTGCTGCCTCGTGAGAAATCGCGGCCTACTGGTTTGACTCGCCGAAGGCCGATGATTATTTTTCAGCCAAAATACTGAAACCCATCAGACGAGGAGGGTTCAATGTTCACACTTCCCGATTTACCATATGACTTCAATGCACTTGAACCTCATATAGATGCGAGAACCATGGAGATTCACCATGGCAAGCATCATCAGGCATACATTGATAATCTGAACAAAGCCCTAGAGAAAGCACCGGCTCTACAGGGCAGAACAATTGAAGATATCGTGCGGGACCTCGGAAGTGCGCCTGAGAAAGTGCGCACAGCTATACGCAATCATGGGGGCGGGCATTACAACCACAGTCTGTTTTGGCAGGTGATGTCGCCCAACGGCGGCGGCCAGCCCACCGGCACCCTATTCGAGAAGATCAACGCTGCCTTTGGTAACTTCGACACCTTCAAAGAAGAGTTTTCTCAAGCCTCAATCACTCGCTTCGGTAGCGGTTGGGCCTGGCTGAGTGTCGACGGTGGAGGTGAGCTGGTGGTTACCAGTACCCCCAACCAGGACACTCCAGCCATGGAAGATTTGAAACCAATTCTCGGAATCGACGTCTGGGAACATGCTTACTACCTGTTGTACCAGAACCGTCGTCCGGATTACGTGGCAGCCTTCTGGAAAGTGATTGACTGGGAACAGGTGAGTAAGAATCTTGAAGCTGCCAGTTAGCGACATCAAGCCTAAGTTTGCAGACTATAAAGGCGGCTTTATGGGTCGCCTTTTTTTAGAGAGTTGTAATGGATATTTTCTACCCATGTGGATACCCATGGAGCAAAGACGTGGGTATAAAGTATCCAGTCTACTGGCTCCTCCTTCCGAGAAAACCAGCTGATTCCCAATGGTCGATTTATAAAATCTATTAAATTTAGTCACTTAAATATAAGTAGTGTTTTTGGCACGGAGGTTGCCAATAGAGAAGACAAACGACTGACGATGCAACGCAAGAATAAATAATGGAGGTTGATGAAGATGAGAAAGGCGGTAACAATTTTTGGTATTTTGGTGTTGGTAGGGCTTTTGACAGTTCCAGTCTTTGCCCAAAGGGGGGGCTGGGGTAAGTGGTCAGGCGGCCCTGGCTCCTGCTGGAGAGGTGGGGGATCATACGGCAATCTGACCGAGAGCCAGTATGTTGAACTGGACAAACTTGAGCAAAAGTTCTTCAATGACACCGCCAAGCTGAGGGAGCAGATCTGGACCAAGTCAGAGGAACTAGGTCTTCTCCTCAATACTCCCAACCCTGACCTCGAGGAAGCGAAAACCCTGCAAAGAGAACTAAGCGATCTCAGGGGTAAAATGGGTGAAAAGCGACTGGATTTCGAAGTGGAAGCCCGCAAGATAGCTCCGAATAGTTCCTATGCCTCCGGGTGGGGAAGGGGGTATGGCCGAAACATGAGAGGACCTCGCGGTTCCGCGGGCAATTATGGCCCGCAAGGCTGTCGTGGTTCCTACGACGGGCAAGGGTACGGCTCCTGCTGGAACTAGACAATCTTGGAGGATTTCCCTGGGAGAACCAATCCGGAGTGCAGAAGTGCTGGAGCACCCAAGATTGCGGATATTGGATTTCGGATTTAAGACTGTCTCAAGTTTAACCTGTGAACTGAGGCTATCGGGCAAGGAGCAATCTGCAATCAAAAGTGCAAGTCTAAGCTACTACGTTCCGCAATCCACAAGCTGAGATTTCCAATACTTTAACACAGTAAGTAATTCCAAATGGTGTTGCTTCTAAACCCTTGTGCATGGATCAGAGCCACGTCCGCCGGGCGTGGCTCATTGCTTGCAGCCCCGCCAAGAGTACGAACCTCACCCCGGCCCGACCTCTCTATCTTCACGCGGTAAACGGGTATAAGCCGAATATTTCATGAATTACTACGGAGAGCACGAAATAGTCTGCTCGTTGATCAGGTACGGATCCTGAAGTCTTTTATGTGGTTCCAAGGCTGCCGGCCTGGTCACCTCTAGCGAAGCTGTGCGTGGGGGAAGGCGCCCCTCCCTGTTCCCCGTTCCTGCAGAACGGGGCTAGGGGCTCCCCCACCCACAGCTGCGGAAGTGAACACAGGCCTCCCGCCAGTCACCTCGGAAAAGACTCCATGATCCTCCAT
>CP070692.1:3782037-3786650 GCA_020353215.1 Deltaproteobacteria bacterium | reverse complement strand
CCACAACTACGATGTAACTCCCGAGCAGGTGGTTCAGCATGCTGTCCGATATCAATGTCAATCCATTGCATCGACATACGTGGAGCCCACCATTTTCACAGAATACATGATTGACATCGGTCGACTTGCCAGGAAAAAGGGATTGTTGAAGGTCATGCATTCCAATGGCTATATCAACGGTGCGCCCCTCCAGGAGTTGAGCAAGTATCTGGACGCGGCATGCATCGATTTGAAGGGCTATAGCGATCAGTACTATCGAGATCTTACTGGGGGGACATTGGCGCCAGTGCTCCAGACACTCAAGCGGCTTAGAGAGTCGGGAATACATACGGAGATCGTCAACCTCGTGATTCCCAGCAAGAATGATGATATGGAGCAGATTGGCACCATGTGCAGGTGGATCAAGAATGAACTCGGGCCGGATGTGCCCTTGCACTTCACCCGGTTTTACCCGCTCTACAAATTAAAAAGTCTGCCCCCGACGCCGGTATCCACCCTAGAACAGGCTCGGAAGACCGCTCTGGAAGTAGGGCTCCATTTTGTCTATATCGGCAATGTCCCGGGCCATCCAGGCGAACATTCCGATTGTCCACGGTGCAGGGCTCGGCTCATCGAAAGAATGGGCTACAGGGTCCAGCTAGTCCACCTGAAAAATGGGCACTGTGGGCGTTGTGGCCTGCCCATCCCTGGCGTTTGGCAGCTCCCGCAGAAAAGCTAAGATTTGGTCGAGACGCAGCCAAAGAGTTCTCATGGACTTGGACACCGCTCGCAGGTTCGCGAGACTCCAATATTTCGTATGCCATTCATGCGCGACCAACTCTGATATTTACAGGTCCGGAGTTTTCATGAAATAAGCGGGCTGGGTTTTGGCCTCTGCTGTTGGAAGAAGTCTTCAGCGAGGGCGACGGCGTTGTCCAAAGAATCCGCGTTATGCACCAGAGACCAGAGGGTATGTCCGAAAGCGTAATTCCTGGCAAAGTAGAAGGTAAATTCCTTTAGGAGACGAAGTTGCCGCTCAGGGTGGGTGGTGATTCTCAGGAGGGAGGCAAAACGGTGGTAGATCATCGGCGGCTCCGGCTCCGGTTGATGTTGGAAGCCTGTAAAGAGCGCAGTCGCGATCTGCCGAAATAGCCAGGGTTGACGAACTGAAGCACGGCCGATCATTACCGCGTCGCACTTCGTCTGCTCCACCATTTGAAATGCGGTTTCCGGCGAGTCAACATCGCCGTTGCCGATTACCGGTATATCCAGCAGTTCTTTGATTTTAGTGATGTAGGTCCATCTGGCCGGCCGATTAAGACGGTCACCTTTCAGACGCGGATGGACGGTGACCGCATCTATACCGCTGGCCTGAAGCATGAGACAGAAATCTCTCAAGGTCGTCCAATCGAGCCTCCAGCCCAGTCTGATCTTCGCAGTGAGAGGCAGGTTGGTGTGCCGGCGGGCTGTCTTGGAGATGGCCTCGGCTCTACGTGGATCTTTCATGAGCGCTACGCCACCACCACGTTTTACAATGAGTGCGGTAGCGCACCCCATGTTGAGATCAATTCCGTCGGCGCCGCATGACTCAACCTTCTCGATGGCTGCGGGTAATTCCTCGGGTTCGGAGACAAGAAGCTGATACATGAGGGGTCGCTCTCGCTCAGTGGTTTGCAGCCAAGGTGAGCAGTGTGGTGTTTCAAAGGGCAGAGAGCGAGCGCTAAGCATCTCAGTGTAGAAGAGACCACAGCCACCACATTCTGCCACGAGTTGCCGAAAGGCAGTGTGTGTGAGGCCAGCCATTGGAGCCAGTATCAGGGGTGGTTCTACCCGGAGATTTCTTATATAAAAAGGTCCGGGCTTCATTGGCCTCTTCCTCGCTTGCGGTTAATTCGCTTTTGGCTGACGGAGAGGATACAGTTTACGCAGGACTCGTTCGAGAGTAAAGGGTGAACAGGACTTTCCAGGAGTTTCCCCAAAAACGTCATGCAGCTTAGGCATAGGGGGAGGCTGCGAAACAACGAGCATCTGAGCAACCTATCATTACCTATCTCAGCCCGGCCTGGGCCTGCATGAAGATTTGGTGCTTTCCCAAAAGGTACACTGCCATAAATGGCGCGAATTGCTCGTTGTGGAGCAGTCTTTCCCTATGCCTTTTCCGTCGTCTCTTCTGAGTGGCCTCGGAAAGGCAGAAGAGATACAAGCAACACAGTTTTACTTACGAATGGCCCCCAGGCCCGCTAATGGCCTGAATCTATCAACATCAAACGGCAGTTTTTGGGGAAACTCCTGTGAACAGGACTTTCCTCATGTCTTGAAAGAATCGCGCATTTGGGCATGCAAAAAGAACTCCTCCCCTGCGAATCCCAGGTTGGCACGGGTAAACACCGTGCGATCTTCGGCCACCTTTAGGTGGCCCACGGTATTATTCTCAAGAATCTTGGGAAGCTTGCTGTAAAGGATGAAGTAGCCATGTGTTGGGTGTTGTTGATCTTGTTATTCTGGATGGGACTGGTCGCTTCGTCCTACATGATCTTTTATTACGAATCCGCCAATGGTCCACACCTTGAAATCTTGCGCGCACGTGGCTCACTCGCCATGCTGCTACTGAGAGGTTTTATGTGGAGCCTGTACAGTCAGTTAATGCTGGTGCTGGTTGCGGCTACCGCGTTGCACCGTGGGGTCTGGCGTCCGGCCAGAGGGACGGCCGACCGGACGCCCATAGTATTTGTCCACGGTCTCTACCACAACCGAACATCGTGGTACCTGTACCTCCGTTGGTTTCGGAAATGGGGCTGGCAGTACCTCAAGGCCATGAGTGTGAGAGGCAAGTTCAGTTCCATCCGAGCGTATGAGAAGATGCTTGCGGCGGAGGTTGAACAGGTATTGGCTGAAACAGGTAGCACTGCGGTGGACCTGGTGGGCCACAGCATGGGTGGTTTGGTGATTCGTTCTTATCTAACCAGCAATAGTGGTAGAGCGAAAGTCCGCCGGGTTGTCACTCTCGGATGTCCGCACGCCGGCTCAAAGTTGGCGGTGTTCGGTTTGGGTCGTGCAGCGACAGAGATGGTTCCGGGCAGCGAATTCCTAGAGAATCTTAACCAGACTGTTCAGGTCCCGGAAGGCGGCAATCTTTATGCGGTATACACTGTTTTGGACAACATGATCGTTCCCAACGAATCCGCCAGGCTCATGGGAAGGGGGGTGACTTCGCTGGAGACCCGAGCCGTCAACCACGTGGGTCTGCTTTTCTGCAGGCACACGGCGCGTCTGGTGAGACAATGTCTCGAATCGCCTCCATAAGCGGCGAGAGGATGGTAGAGTTACGGTTTCGAAAGTAGGTCCTTGCCAGTTTTGCGTGGGTGCTAGACAGAAGTCTCGTACGGCCAGGATAAGCTGTTCGACAAAGCAGCATAGTCGCGCCTGTTTATGCTGCGGTCCTTGATGTGTCGGAATGGTTGTGCGCCAGTCCTTCGACAAGCTCAGGACTGGCAACCACCTCGGCTTTCCAGAAACCCTGGAGGAAAATGGTTGCTCCGAATGCTCTTTGTCTCGCAGCTCACCCTGTCCTAGAGTGAAAAAGCCCTCCATGAGGGGAACCGTCATCTACGCAAAACTGGGAAGAACCCGAAAATATCTTCAAGGTTTCATAGGACTCGATCATAGGCCAAAGGGAGTGCGCCATGGATCGGTTTCAGTGCGCCAAATGCGGCGAAACTTTTTATTTTGATCTTGAGCTTGAAAATATGACCGCACAACCGGAAGAAGAACTTCCCCTGGCTTGTCCTCATTGTGATTATGGGTGGTCATTTTATCAGCCAGAAGACTAGCCCGGGGGGGCTATGAAGGGAAGCACGAAATGAACCGACTTATCCCGGCCAGCGCTGAAAGTTGATGCCCAAGAGGCTAGGAAACCCCGAGGTAAGGGCGTACTGGTCCACGGCAGCCGTAGGCCGAATTTAAACGGATTCGAGCGGCAGCAGGGTATGATCACCAGGGGCGAAATCTGGACAGAGGTTCGAAGTTTCAGCTAGAATGAGTGTCACTCGTTTGAGAGAGTCGTTGCTTCATGCCGCGCGGAGACGTGAGGAGAACCACTGGACTTTTTCTTCGTGGAACGTGACCATGGCTTCTTGAAAAGCCTCGAGCTTGTGACAATCGCGCATGCACTGTTCTCGATCCTCGGGTAGCCTGTGACAGCCTCGGCAAGGACTTTCAATGGTCTTGACGATCATTTTTTCATTGTAGTCCATAAGCTTTGTCCCCCCTCTCGCAGAAAGAGCGAGATTGGGTTCGCACAGTGCCTATACACATTGTAGCAGACTCGTCACTCCTGTCAATTTATTTACCCGGTAGGAGTTTCCCCAAGAACTTACGTTTGATGTTGATATATTCAGGCCGTTGGCGAGCCAGGGGGTCATTTGTAAGTGAAAATGCATTGCTTGTGTGTTTTCTGCGCTTCAGAGGTAACTCAGTAGACACACCAGAGAAGGCTTCGGGGGAGGCTGCGAAACCCGCAACACACTGTCGCTTCGCTCAGCGCGAGAAGGGCGTGAAAGGCGAGAAACGCGAGAGAGGTAACAATTTGGACATAGATTCACTTGTTTCTCGCCTGACTTCATTTCCCGCACGTC
>CP070692.1:3777306-3781937 GCA_020353215.1 Deltaproteobacteria bacterium | reverse complement strand
CGATAATCCACCCGCTGAGGTAGTGAATCTCATCGCGGGACTCTTCGCCAGGCCACACTTGCACAGGATTCTTTGCACAGAAGGGATGGCATTGCTCGAGGTTGCCCGGCATTGAGATTACCTTCCAGACCTTGTCCGCTGGTGCCCCGATTGGCTGTGCAACTGCAACCGGCCACTTGTAGCTTGGTTTGGGGTCATCCCACTGTGGCATAACTCACTCCTTCATAGTGCCATCTAACGGTCGCGCATAACCCGCGCCGCGACTTGCCTGCTGGCCCTTCCAAAACCAACCACCTAACTTTCCCGAGCCTCCGCGTGCGGATTTTAAGGTGCAATCGCTTGACAAATCAACTCATCGGTAGGCAGCCTGCTCAGTCCCAGAACCAGTCGGTCCTGTTTACTTTCTCGTTTAGCGCAAGAAGTGAGCCTGACGGATCTCACCCCCAGCTGAGATTATCAAAAAATCCTCGTCTGCTTTCTCCAATACAACAGCCACCTCGACCAAGCGACGCATGAATGCATCGGAACCGAGGATCTCTTCATAGCGCATGCCCCATCGCTCACAATAACGAGCCACCTCTTGCGCAAGAGGGCGATACTTCTCTAGATCTGCGTGATTGTGGATTACGAAAACCAAGCGCTCATAGTGCTGGTATTGCATGTCCATGACGAACACAGCATCCTTCGGGCCATATTTCTCTACATACTCTTCGTACTCCTTCAGTGGATGATCGTCTGATTCCAACCAGCCCTTGCTCAGATAGTAGGTGCCAGGCACTGCATCGAATTCGCGTCTGTAAACCTGGTAGGAACCTAACAACAAGGCAATACAGTCATCAACGCGAGGGATTAGAAGGGTGTGCTTGCCCGCCCTGATACCGTTCAACCCATCGCCGCACAGACCGTAGCCCAGCACCACAAGGCTTGGCTCATTGATGCTGTCAATCGCATCCTGCACAGTTTTATTCAATCTACTGGGGTGTCGGTGCAAACCATAATCTGTGTACGTGACCTGTGCTGCTAGGTCTTCGGGTATGAGTGGTGTAAGCAAATCTTGCAGCACCCGACAAGCGATGACAACGATGGGCAATTTCTTCATGGATTGACAGATCTACCTTTCACCTTGCCGGCGGCCATGAGAGCGAGGCTATCGTTACAAACACACCGCACGAATGAACATCAGGCATTGCTCCCCATTGAGACAGAATCTATGAGCTTTTCTTCTCACTCCACCAACTTCTCACTATCTTGGACAGGAAAACGAGTTTCGAGGGCAATTTTGCACCTTCCAACGACGCCGCCTGCCTCAATTGGTTATGAGAAACGATTGCCCCCGCCAAGTTTGCTCCACTTAGATCAACTCTAATCAGAACAGCGCCACTCAGGTTGACCTCTCTCAAATCAGCATTCCTCATGTTGGCTCCGGTCAGGTTTGTCTCATTCAGATCAGCCGCGCTCAGGACAGATCCGCTCAGACCGGCCCCAGCCAGGTTCGCTGCACTCAAATCAGCCATGCTCAGATTGGCCCCTCGCAGATCAGCTTCGCTCAGATTTGCCTTGGTCAGATCAACTCCCCTCAGATTAGCCTCTCTCAAACGAACCTTCCACAAGTCAGAGGCAGCTAGAACCGCGCCGCCCAGAATCGCTCCATCCAGAATAGCCTCACTCAGGTCAGTGGCCCTCAGATCAGCAAAATCCAGAATAGCCCCGCTCAAGTTGGCACCCCTCAAGTCGGCCTCCCTCAACTCGGCATTCTTGAGATTAGCCTTCTGCAGGTCTGCATGCCTCAAGCCAGCCCGCGTCAAGTTGGCCTCTCTCAAATCTGTCTCTTTCAAGTCCGCATCGTCCAGATTGGCGTCAGTTAGACTGGCCTCAAACAGGACCGCCTGAGCCAAATTAGCACCTCTCAAGTCTGCGGTCCCCAGAAGAGCAAAACCCAGAATCGCTTCACCCAAATCAGCTTCCTGCAGATTGGCACCTCTCAAATCGGCCTTCGCCAAGTTCGCTCCCCTCAAGTTTGCCCCTGCCAGTTCGGCCTTCACCAGGTTAGCACCTCTCAGGTCTGCACTCCCCAAATCAAACCCTACCAAATCAAGACCTGCCAGATTGGCCCCAACCAGCTTCTTGTCGGTATTCAACGCATCCCTCAGCTCTTTGTGGGCTCGGTCCATCACCTTCCCTCTCCAGATGAAGTCTCAGATCGTAGCAGAAATCTCCCGAACATCTTCTTGAAACAACCTGCGGCGGAATATCCAGAGGACACACCCTATGGTAGCCACATACAGAAGCTCCGTGAGTTCTTCCCAAAAGTCAAACCACACCAGATTGTTCTGGTAGACCGAAGTGAACAGCAACCTGAACATACTAAACCCAAAGGGTCCAAAACCTGCCGCGAAAAGGAACTTGGCCATTGGCGTCACAGGTCTGTCTTTTTTCCGCCACAAGACCAAAAAGGAGATGCTGAACAAGCCGATGGCCAGGCTCGGACAATATCGAGTCTCGAATATCTGGTGTATGACCAGATGCGAGTAGTTGTAAAACGTTCCGGTGACAAAGGTGTTGTAGGATACCGTGCTGGGAGTGGCAAAGAGAGGAATAGCTGCAAGAATGATAAGGAGTGGTACCAGCAGCAAAAACAATCTTCTCGCACCGCAGGGGGCATCCTCGTACTTGATGCATGGGCCACATAAGTCAAGAGCTGCACACTTTTTCCCTGGGTTGCTTAGCTTGACGCCTCTCGTATCCAACCCCTCTATGATCGCATAACCAGTGAAAGCAAAGGCCAAAACCATACCATAACCGTGAAGGTATTCAAAAAAGTCCGAGCCCCTGCGGAAGAACAGATAATTCAGTGTATAAACCGCACAGCAGCCTTCTCCCACGAAGAAAAAGATGAGCGCCCACCTCAGAGCGACCAGATCCGGTGAATTCCGATGCCTCAAAATCCAGACCAGCACCAAGCTCGATAACATGTAAACCGGCTTGAACCCAAAACCAGCAATGACTCCGGCCCACTGTTCAAAAATCGGTGTTGCCCGAAACGAAAGACCCTGGTCACCAGAAGAGGGTCTAAATCTGCACAAGGGCATCGTACATGGTGCTTCCCAGACTGATATCCACTCTTGCATGCCGCCACGAACATTGTAGACTTTGGAAACCCCAAACGATTGGAGCTTCCGAGTAGCCTCTGCGCTTGAAAAACCAGCTTCACAGATTAGGAGGAGCGTTTTGTCCTGAAGCTGCATTGGTACTTGGCTAGGCGACGAAATGGCCAGAATCTGCTCAAGCGGCCAATTCTGCGCCACCTCCAAATGCCTGGTCTCGAATTTTCCGGTATCCCGCACATCCACCAAGACCGCTTCTTCGTCCGGGGTGTTCAGGATTTCTATGGCGTCTTGAGGCGCAAGCGTCGGCACCCGACCCCAGAACCACCAATTCAAAATCATGGGCAACAATCCACCGAGAATGATCAAAGGAACAAGCAACGATTCTATCCATCTCGGTTGCGACATCATCCACTCCTCGGATAGACCCGGAGAAGCCTGCGCCGAGTCCAACTGTGCCTGCGCCTGTTTAAAAATGCTTTGAGAGCAAGATTACCTTGAGACAACACGCGCCGGGTTTCCACCGGCAACTGCGTGTGCTGGGACATCCCTGGCAATGGCCGCGCCGCCTGCCACTGTAGCATATTCGCCAACCTCGACGCCAGGGCCAATTAGACTGAACCCTCCAATAATTGCACCTCGCCGAATGGTGATCCGTCCAGCGATAAATTCGTCTAGACGGAACTCATGCATCGCCATCTTGACACCGACGCCGATCAGCACGTTGTCCTCAATGGTCAGAAGATCCGGAAACATTGAATCGATCCATACGCCAGCAGAGATGTATACATTATTCCCGATCTGAGCTCCCATTCTGCGCAGCAGCCAGATACTGAGCCTATTGAATGGTAATTGGAGGACGATGTTCATAAACGCTGTCTTTAGATAGAACCACATAGCCTTGGCAGCGGGACCATCACATGGGCAAAAGCCGGTTGGTTGGGATGGATGACAGGTAGGGTATCTGAAAACGCGGTCATCGTTTTCCGCAGCCCGAAACTGGGCCAGTTTTCTTTGTCCATCCTGAGCATTTCCTCGCCTGGTTTCAGACATCGGTCATAATACTCCTTCAGAGTCTTGGCACAGGTTTTTTGAATATCAGTAATGTAGCCAAAAGCATCGCGGACCATCTCTGCTTGCTGGTCTTCACCGGCTCTTATGATAGCAGAAGGCTGCCTAACGTATAAGGATTCATGTGGCGCGAAGCCGCCACATAATGGGCGTTCATCGAACGCCTGGGTTGAACTAAGCCGGGTGCTACGTATTGTACTCTTATTTGGAGTTTGAGGCAAAACGGTCATGCGGGGAAGCGGGCATACGGGGCAGGTGGAGACCAGTTCATCATTGGGAAGTTGGTTGGACTTCTCGCAGCTGACCGAGGCACCATCCAGGGAGAAACAGTAGGCTGGTTGATGCAGTCCGCCGCCTTGGGCTTACTCATCGAGCACCAACCGCACAGTGAGGACAATCGTGCGTCAGGGGATCTCCCCGACGATCCGACCCAACGACTTGGTCTCCTTGATCCAC
>CP070692.1:3772573-3777206 GCA_020353215.1 Deltaproteobacteria bacterium | reverse complement strand
ATGGATTACAAACAGACTGGGGGCTGCAGAAAGTAAAGGAAATCGTCCGCTTGATCAAGCTGGAACTCTCCCCGTATTGGCAATGTTTCCAATCATGAACACGATTGGAGTGCCCCGGGTCAGGCCTTGATCCCTTTTAGACCCCTTATTTATCATACCGAGTTTGGGAGAAGCATTTATGACGGAGGAAATCATCAAGAAATTCGGGAAACGGATGGGATACACCGAGTCGGAGTTGGAAACTTTTCATTAGGGAGGGCACAGAATCAGGCAAGTGAAACGACTTTCAAAGGCGGCTCCCCTTTATTCCATTGAAGCAGAGGTGGTTGATGCTAGGCATTGTAATTCTGGGTATATTGAAGGACAAAGATTCGTCATGGATGTGGACGGCAATTTCATTATGAAACTCTGCCCCAAGAAGATGTGTGTTTATCTCGTCTCGCAGTTGGCCGTGCCTGTTGCTCTAATCAACGAGAGGTTGAGCGAGGGACTTGACCCTAACGACTTTCACTTCATGAGATATGTACGGTGCCCGGACACAGGCGTGGAGTGCATGGGATATGGCGAAGTAATGCTCAAAGTGAAGGTTGTTCCGAGAGCGAATGAGAATAAGGACTAAGCCTTCAGCTATCAGGGATTCGGGGGGAAAAGATGAAAAAGACTGAAATACCGGAAGCAGCGCGTGCTTTAAATGTGAGTTGGATTGAGTCTGTTGAGAAGACCCTGGATGAACTGGGGAACCCGTCTCTGGTCAGCCAGATCATGAAAGCAGCCGGTCAGAAGTGCGCAGAAGCAATCTTTGCTGGTTGTGAGGAGATACTCGGCAGGAAACCTGAAACCGTGGACGAGCTACTCGAAGCCAACAACCGGAGAAGATTACAGAAACTCAATCTGGACAACCGTTGGGAAAGAGAGGGAAATAGGGCTCATCTAATATTAGATGAATGCGGCTGCACCCTGGTTAAGGCCGGCCTTGCGAGGCCCAACCCGGTACACTGCCTCTGTTCGGCGGGGTTGTGGGAAAACCTTTTCTTGAGAGTCTGCCGTGGACCTGTGAGGGTGGAGATTGCTAAGGCGGTTGGATTTGGTGACGCAACGTGCGAATTCACGGTATACTTCGAGGAGTGATTCGCTTGCTTTGTCCCTTCTTTATCATTTCAAGGTGCGAACTCCGCAGGCGTCAAATAAGAAAGGCATTTGCACGTGGACGAGAGTTGATCAAATGGAAAGAACCGGGCATAAGGAATTTGCAGACGAAATAGTTGAAAAAGCAAAGGAATTGGGGGCGTGCCTGGCGGGGATTACACATGTTTCAGAGCTCAGGCAGTCTCCGTCTCATGTCATCTACAGCAAGCTTGACAGATTCAGAGGAATAGGGACCAAAGAGTCCAAGGGGATTGCACCGGGAGAGTTCGCATGGCCTCAACGTGCCCGCTCCATAATTGTGCTTGCTGTTCCACATCCCAGTTACAAGCCGGAATTGGACTGGTGGATGGAAGGCTGCCGAGGCGGGACTCCCGGAAACCAAATGTTGATCTCCATAAACGACGGACTGTCAAAGTGGCTTGAAGAAAAGAAAACCGTTGAGACCAAAAAACTTCCTTATTACATCGAGCAGGGAGGCGTCTTTTTGAAGGACGCCGCTGCGATGGCTGGGTTGGGGTGCATCGGCAAAAACAATCTCTTTCTGACTCCTGATCTCGGTCCAAAGGTCAGGCTTCGAGCTCTTTTTACTTACTTAAAGCTGCCTTCCACTGGCCCTCTAGAATTCGATCCCTGCAAAGAGTGCGACATGCCGTGTAGAAAAGTGTGCCCTCAAGACGCTTTCGCAAGCAAGAAGTATTCGCAGGATCAAATGGGACTCGCTGACCTGCCGGGCAGGGACGGCGTCTACGATCGCCATCTGTGTAATGCGCAGATGGAATCGGATGTGGCCAAAAGCGAAAGGACTGCTGCGGAAGGAGGCGAAAAGGCAGGCAGGGTGGTCCGCTATTGCCGAAGATGCGAACTGGTGTGTCCTGTTGGCAAGTGAGCATGCGCGAGGTATGGACCAGGATAAAGGAAAACACCGCCAGGCTCGGCACCCCCTTTTGGCCCCCACTGACGGCCTTTCAACAGATCAAGTCTGCCAGGATTTCGGACTACTGCAAATGGATAAATCCGGCGGCTGGATAATCACTTAAGGGTTGAAAAGACACAAGATGGGACTAAGTCTTCGAATATTCCTTGTCGACGATGATGACTCATTGAAGCGCCTTCCTATGGCACGCTACAAACGGCTGCTTTCCCGTGAGCCCGAGGAAAGTCTGGAGCAGTATGCTGGCCAGCGAGTCAGATGCGCACTTGTGGTGGTGGATTTGGTGGATAGAAAGCCAGTAAGGATCGAGCACGTCCAATACTCGATTATCTCCTTCGATTCCGAAGGTCGGATCGACCAGTTCGAAAAAGGAAAGGAAGCGAGATTGGCAATGGAGATACGCCCCCCTTTGGTGGATGTCACCGGGTCGCGCCAAGTTATTTATGCCCGACACCGATTTGCTAAGAAGCGGTATGATAGCAAGTACAAGTGGATACCCAGCCGAGAAATAGAGGAGGCGATTGTGGCTGAAGTATTCGGAATAGAGTTTTAACGGTTTTGCGATATTTAAAGCATATGTGACGTAGAGGTAGCTTTTCTTAAGGAGGTTTGGAGTGAGGAATAAAAGGGAGGACGACGAGAAGGCAGTTGTGGAAGCGGCGGCGCAGTTTTACGCTGCCCTGAACGCTATGTTTGGGGGCAACCTGGGTCCGATGAAGGAGGTTTGGTCGCACGCAGACGACGTCACCTACATGGGTCCCGGCGGCGGGTTCCAGGTCGGCTGGAATCAGGTGTTTGCGAATTGGCAGGCTCAGGCTGAGATGAAACTGGAGGGCGAAGTAAAGCCCGAGGGCATGCAGATTACGGTAGGCCAAGATCTCGCGGTCGCACACAATTACGAGAAGGGAGAAAATATCGATGCGGAGGGCAAGCCCCAGAAGGTTTCAATCCGAGCCACAAACCTGTTCCGCAAAGAGGACGGGAAGTGGAAAATGATTGGGCATCACACCGATTTACTGCCGTTTGTTTGAGTGGACAAAATCAGACGGGCAGGAAAGAGCTACTCTGTAGCCTATTGAAAATACAAGATGTGAGTCTGCGAAATCGAGCAAGGATAGACGTATTGACCACCAGTTTAAAGCGGAAGACGCATGCCAGGATTCAAAATAACCACTACGCAGACAATTCCCTGGCGCAAACCAGCAGGAGCTCCACTCTTAGCGTCTTCCAAAGTCCGATATAATACCCACTGTGAGCCTTATGTCAAGGTGAAAATTGGAATCGTCGAACCACAAAAAGTAGTAAACAAACGAGGCGGAGCCAGCGATGACTCTGCTCTTTTTGGTTGCCATTCAAGTCTCAGAAGTGTTGTTATTCGCAGTCCCTTTCTAGGTTGCTGAAAGTTTACATACCATAAATCTACACTCCGTCGTCCGAGATCCTGCTACCACATACAGCAGTCACCCTATATCTTCTGGGTTTGGAACGATTTTGACCGAACCACTCATCTTGTGCTAGATTTAGAAATCCGATCTTGGCGGTCGAGATATTATATTGAGTAACCCAGTGATTTGCTCGGAGTTACTTTGACTCGATCTATACGCAAGTCGGCCGCTTGTTGAACTCCCCCATATTTCGTGCTATGCTCCTCGCCGCCGAGACTGTGAATTAAGGGATGTCATCTCCAGTCTGCGACTCTTCGGGCGCATCGGACATACAAACCTGCCCCGGTCCACATATGCTCCCGTGAACTTGAAGCCACGTGGAGTTCAGATGTCGGCAAGAGACATTAAACCCAAGAAGACGTTTTTGAACCACAACATCAGGTGTCCGCTGCGATCTTCCCAGATGAGTACTATCGCGTGAAAACCAATCGCAGGCTAATTATAGTTTTAGTTCAAACTCGGCCCATTAAACGGTGTTTGTCTTTATGAATTCGCCAAGTGAAGACTGTTAGCTGGATTCCACACTTAGTATTCGTTATGAAAGGCTGTGCACTCCAGCAGGGAGTGTTCGATGCTGTAAAGACGAGATGACGTGAATACGAACCATTGCGTTTTAGCCAATACTCTTTGAGATGGAGGAAATCATGGCCCCGATTCTGATTCGAATCACCGTCCCCGTCTTGGCGTTGGCGTTTTCTGGACCTGTCGCGCTCGCCGCGGGAAGCAGCCCAAGGCCGGCCAAGGATAGACGTCCCGGCGTTAGACAGTACAACTCCGGGGTCAAATACATGAAAAAGGGGAAGTACGAAAAGGCCCAAGCGAAGTTCGAGTCGGCTCTGGCCAAGAACCCGAATATGGCGGAGGCGCACAACAACCTCGGATACTCCCTGAGAAAGCAGGGATCGGAGAATTACGGGGAAGCGCTGCGTCACTACGACCGCGCCATCGAGCTCGATGCAAAGTTAGCCGAGGCTTACATGTATCGAGGTGTGTTGCACATGCTGATGGGCAACGAGGACAAGGCCCTTGAGGACCACCGTACTCTTACCAGACTGGATCGCGAGCTCGCCGATACACTTCAGGCAGCGATCGCCTCGGGCGAGGAGCCGGA
>CP070692.1:3767814-3772473 GCA_020353215.1 Deltaproteobacteria bacterium | reverse complement strand
AACAGTCTCTATTAGGTGGCGGTACGGAGGGATGGAACAAAAAAAGCCCCACCGACTTAGGCCAGTAGTCAGTGGGGCTAGAAGGAGGTTTTAGGAGTGTACGACAAGCGATCTTCATGCCTCCTTGCCACTCTAATATTACCTCTCGACTGAGCCGTAAACAATCGGGAGAAGGCATGGTTTTGTTCTCATCTTCTGGATAGGGCTACTTAGGAGATTCAAACTTCTACCCGTCTGATGGGTGCTCAGTGAGCACTAGTGGCGATGTTCGGGCAAATAAGAGCTCCACCGACCAGGGGAATCAGTAGGCGCGAAGCTCCGGGTTGGAAATAGGGTTGGAAAGCCGGAAGAAGTAAAGGAAAAGGGGTTGCGATTTGCTCGTAACCCCCTGATTTTACTTGGAGCGGGAGACGGGTTTCGAACCCGCAACCCTCAGCTTGGAAGGCTGATGCTCTGCCAGTTGAGCTACTCCCGCCCTATTGGGACTTTGG
The DNA here is from genome assembly GCA_020353215.1 of Deltaproteobacteria bacterium. GTDB lineage: Bacteria > Desulfobacterota > Syntrophobacteria > BM002 > BM002. The sequence continues at coordinate 3,771,982 of CP070692.1, read as the reverse complement.
GCCACTTTATAGCACGGGAGGCATCAGTAGATCAATAAAGAATATCTCAACAACTCGTATATCAAACGTCCCGGCGATTTGGGGAGAAAAAGAAGACAACGTCTGGTACACGGTTTCGGATGACCGAATTACATCCGGTTTTCCCAGTTGAAGTCCTTTGAAGTGACCGCGTGCTCCATACGCTGTATTCGCCGCTCGAGATTCTTGTATCTTCGTTTCAACCTCTGAGCTGCCCGATGCCGAGAAGTGGCATAACTGTCGTAGAATTCTCGCTCCTCTTCCGAGTGGATAGGGATTACCGGTTCGGGTTTCATGAGTAGAGCCGCAAGAAAGTACAACCCGGTAATCGGCCAAAGTCCTGTGACCAGCAACAAGATGACTACAATGGTCCTCGTCCAGAACACCGAGAAATCAAAATACTCGGCCAGCCCCCTACAAACGCCGAGAATAGCTCCGTTCCGCGAGCGATAAGGGCCGTTTCGGGTCAAGTTGCGAAATCTTCTCATGTCTCACTATCCTCTTTCGCGCGGTCCAACAGAATGGTTTCCAAGGCCTCCACACGCTCTTCCATGCGGGAGAGTCCTTGATGGACCTCCTGGATCGTTCTCGCTTCCTCAGTCTGTTGCGGCTTGTCTCTCCGGGGCCCTTCGCCTTTGATGATTCTGGCGGCAATCAATACAGTCGCGCCGATAACAGCCAAGGCTATGATGGGTGCAAAGAAAACAAGGGCGACAATAAATACAACTTCTTCCATAGTGTAACCAGCTCCCAATGACTGCGATTTACTCCAACCCCTGCTGTTGCGGACCGACATCGAGGAAAAACATATTAGAGTATGTTCCCGCCCAGGGGCGGGACTGCGCGCAGACTCGGACAGTTCGAACTTACTTGACCGTAGGTGAGATTCTGTCCTAGGTGAGCACCGTTCGGCCCGAGCAGTTCGGCCCTGAGCGGCTCGACGTGAGCTCGTCGACGGGTCTCGTCGACACGTCTCACTGCCGAAGGGCTCACGGCCGAGGGCAGCGGTAGATGCCACACAATCGTTCCAGCGCAGCGGTTTTTACCAGTGTGGGTTTGCAACATTAGGATTAACCTTCCTCATTTATCTTATAACACGTCCATGAACTCGAAGGGGAAGTTAATTCCATCGGCAATCAAATAGAAAAGCCCAATCGTGAAAAATATGAGCAAAAGACCAACAAACCAATCTTTCAACCTGTTCATAGTAGCTCCTTTCCGGACTCCCCTGTGAGCAACCTGATCCACACACAATCCGGTAATGCTACGAGCAATCGATACGCTACTTCTCCTTCAAGTCCTGAAGTTCTTTCTCAATTTCATCATCAACGGTCAGTTTGTCAAATTCTTCTTCCAATGTCGTCTTTTTGGCAAAGTTAACCAGGTCGGCCTCAGACTCCATTCTTTCAATGCGGTTTTCGAGCTCTTCAAATTTAAGCACCACATCGGAACTGTCCACTCGGCGAATCTCTTCCTGAGCGCGTTTTCTTCTCTTGGCGTGAATGTGACGTTGGACGAGTACACGCTGCTTATCACGGGCGGATTTCAGTTTCTCTTCCAGTTGCTGGATGTCTTCTTGGTACTGTAGAACCAAGCTGTCGTGTTCGGCAAGCTCCAGTTCAAGTGTTTCCCTTCGCTCGGTGTACTTGCGCTTTTCCACCAGTGCCTCTTTGGCTAGATCGTCACGTCCTTTACTTACCGCAAGTTGGGCTTTGTCTTCCCAATAGGTGCTCCGTTCCTCCATCTGTTCCAACTCACGCTGAACCTTCTTGGTCGTCGCCATTACGCCCGCACAAGAAGCCTTGATTTCAACCAGCGTGTCCTCCATTTCGCGGATCATCAGTTTGATCAGCTTCTCCGGATCTTCCGCCTTGTCCAGCATGGCGCTGATATTGGAACTGATGATATCTCGAAAACGTGTGAAAATTCCCATCTTGAACCCTCCATCTTGGCTTTTTGGCTGGAAGCTTATCACGAACTGTGCCAAGTGAATTTCTTATCGTAATTACGGATAATTATCATGTTTTGGGATTGACAGGCTTAACAGAAATGTGGTAATAATTACCAAAACATTGTAAAAATAGCTATTACTTAGTTTTTTCACTATGAAAAAGATGTCGACGGCATCAGATCTTTTCTGAGGATGAAAAAGTCGGTGGGGATGATCGAAGCTTTGGGGCAGTCTGAGATATTTCTTGAATTTCAGGAGCGCTTATCCCGCGTGGCCCCGGTGGACAGACCGGTCCTGTTAATGGGCGAGCGAGGCACAGGTAAGGAATTGGCTGCGTCACGGTTGCATTTTCTATCAAAAAGGTGGCAAGGGCCTCTGGTGGCGCTCAACTGTGCCGCCCTTGCGCCTTCTCTGCTGGAATCTGAACTGTTCGGGTACGAGAAAGGCGCCTTTACCGGGGCTGTGCAGCGGCGCGCCGGGAGATTCGAGGTCGCGGATGGTGGTACTCTTTTCCTGGACGAAATCGGGAACATTCCCATGGAGGTCCAGGAAAAGATACTACGCGTAGTTGAATATAGCGTGTTTGAGCGGGTCGGCAGTTCAACGCCCGTTGAAGTGGATGTGCGGATTATCGCAGCAACCAATGCCGATCTTGAATCCCTGGTTGAGGGTGGGATGTTCAAGCGGGATCTGCTGGATAGGCTCTCTTTCGAAGTGCTATTCGTGCCGCCGCTCCGGGAGAGAAGAGGGGACATTCTCTTGCTGGCGAACCACTTTGCCACCCGAATGGCGTTCGAACTGGACCGGGAAACCATGCCACAATTCAGCGGTGACGCGGTTGCATTGCTCGAAAGTTACCCTTGGCCCGGGAATGTGCGGGAGTTGAAGAATGTGGTGGAACGTGCTGTGTATAGATCAGATTCTGACCTGATTGCGGATATTGTTTTCGACCCGTTTATCTCTCCCTACGAAGAGCGTCGACCACTCGGTCCGGAAAGCGAAACCAGTGACGAACCGGAAGCCTCCCCGGCCGCCGATCCTTTGAGCGGGCCACTGAAAGAAGCAGTTTGGGAATTGAAAGTTCAGATGCTGGAAAGAGCCCTCGAGCAGGCAAAATACAACCAGAAAAAAGCCGCGGAGATACTTGGATTGACCTACCATCAATTCCGCGGTCTCTACCGCCAGTACCGTAAAGAAAAGGGGTAGGTTCTCGCTAGTCATCGGATATCCAAATCACGGTGTCCTGCAAATCACACCCATCGGTTTCAATTGAAAAGGCAACTTGACCCCATGCGTTTTTCAGTCTACTAATGGCTCGCAGACTTTTTTGAAAAAGGGCCGGCAGAGAACCTTCAACCAGGAGGGAGTTGAACTTATGGAAGCGAAAACGGCAGTTATTCACACAGAATTCGGCCAAATCAGCCTCAAATTCTTCCCAGAGGTGGCTCCTAAGCATGTGAACAGCTTTATAGAACTGGCAAGCAATGGTTTCTACGATGGCACCACGTTTCACAGAGTGGTACCTGGATTTGTGATCCAGGGGGGTGATCCCAATACCAAGAGTGAGGACAGATCCAAACATGGCGTCGGGGGCCCAGGCTATACCCTCAAGGCAGAATTCAACAACACTCCTCACAAAAGGGGGATCCTGTCAATGGCCAGAGCCGCAGATCCGGACAGCGCTGGTTCGCAGTTTTTCATCTGTGTGGCAGATGCCGCTTTCCTGGACGAACAATATACGGTTTTTGGAGAGGTAATCGAGGGGATTGATGTGGTTGACCAGATTGTCTCCCAGCCCAAGGATCAAAGAGATAACCCCCTGGAGAGAATTGAAATGAGGGTGGAAATCGTCACTCCAGAAAAGAGTGAGTAGGCCGCGGGCACTGTTATGAGCGCTAGCCCGGATATTTCATGAATTGTCGTTACTAGATCGTGAAGATGGGTGTGCCACCTGGCAACCGCAGGGACTCGGGCCCGAGGCGTACTTTACAGCACGTCGCAGGGAGCGTGGCCCGAGGACGCCAGGAAGGACGCCCATATCCGCGGTCGCAGTAGGCCATTCATGGAATATCCGGGCTAGAGGCGGGGTTGAATCCCATAAGCGCTCAAATAAGCGATCCGAAGCATTTGTCGGGTGAAGCACCTGAGGGTGCTCAATGCTGTTGAGCTAACGCTTCGCTCGAGGAAATCCCCCTCGAT
>CP070692.1:3763050-3767714 GCA_020353215.1 Deltaproteobacteria bacterium | reverse complement strand
TCCGTCCTCAGGTCTCACACCCTGCGACGTACTGTTCAAGTACGTCTCGGGTCCAGTCCCGCGGTACCGCGGGACGATTGGACGGTGGCACATCCATCTCCACGGTCTCGCTACTCCAATTCGTTAAATATGCGGGCTTGTGACAGCAAAGCGCAATGACGGCGGAGGCAAATGACCTGGACTCTCGCGAGCCTCACTCGAGGATATACTCCTCCTCGTTGTAATGCTGGGAGAAGCTGGAAGCGGCCCCTTTGAAAATGTTCAGTTCAGTGAAAACATAGTCTGCCACTTCTTGGCGCTTCGCCAGATCCAAAGGGTTGAAAATTGCTTGCATCCGTTCTACAGAGGTACATTGCTCCAGAGCCTCCCAGATTCCCTTAACGCTCTGGAGTTCCTCTCCGGGCCCCTGATCTTCGACTTGGGATCGGTGTTGTTCAAATGCTTCTCTGGCCCTCTGTAATATGACGTCCATGCTCTCTTTGAGTGCCGAGACAGCTTGCTCAAAGCTCTCTATTGAGTCACACTCCCGGGTCAAGGAGACGAACCCCCTAGCATCCGAGGGATAGGCTCTAGCCGCGAGGCGAACGCACGGAGGTGCGGATTCGCCCTCGTCTTCGTGAACGAAGTCCAGAAGTAGCACTTCAGTCGTCATCTCCGCCTCCTTTCCGGTATACCGGCCGCAATATCGCCAGCAGTGGATGAGTTCAATTCAACTTGTCTGATTTATTGCATGGATGCGATATAGACCCTAACACTGCAAACGTTACCAGCCAAAACCAGTAAACTCGCACCAGAGACCCCCCCTTGGCGGGACGGACTTTCTCGCCTCGTCCAGGATCTCACGTACGGTCAGTTACGCTTCGACCTACCTGAGACTGCGCGAGGCCACATCTGGCGCACCCCGGCGCGTTTTGGCTCGATACAGGTTTGCAGGATTAGGGTAAAACTCTCAATAGAAATCATAAGGTGACCGCTGAAGGCTCGTTGGTTCAGTTCATCATTTTGACTTCCAGGACGCAACGTTTTATCGTACCAGATCCTCTCTGCTTTTACTAAAAGGGAAAGAGGAAAACTACCGAACAGGTTAGCCGATGGAGCAAGTGTTTCTTTATCAACAATGGCTGCATCAGAGATTGCTTGAGTATGTCACCTCGTCACGCCCCCCTTTGCTGCGAGGTCGACAAATCGTCATGCCCCCTAGCCAATATGGTGCTGCCCTGATGCAGGCTTACATTGGGAAAGCCTCCCTCGACTGGATCGCCTTACATACGCAAATCCCCGTCGATCTTTTGCGGCAGTGGCGTCAAGAACCGCAGTTCCTATTAGTTATGGATTGGAGCAAATCCATCTTCTCCGGCACCGCTCACGAGAACCTAGTCTTGAACGACTATTCCGCACCCCAGTACCACTATATAGCCGCTGAAATCTCTCTACTGGAAGAATCACTGCGTGTCGCCTTTCGGGTCCCACTCTATAAACGTTTCAAGAAATTAGGCCGAAGTCTTATCAGTCGGCACCAAAATGATCTGATTCTTCCGAGCTATGATCTCCGTCTATTTCGGCGTCTCTTTGCCTTCTTTCTTGCCCTTGAAAACCACTGGCCCAGTTCCGCTCACAAGCGCATCAGTGACGACTTCCTGCCTCTGGCGAGAGATGTTGTTTGGCCACTTTTGGACGACAAGATTTGGATAGGATCTGCGCTCAAATCCATTCAGGAAAAGACCCGTCTCCCCGAGATTCGTCTGGCACTCGAACGGACGTTGAGCAAGACCTTGCAGCGGTTCATCTGACCCTTAGCTTCTGTCCGTGTGCGCCGGACCCTAAAGGGACATTGCAATAAAATGGTGCGAATTGCTCTTTCTTGAGCAGGCTTGCCCGAAGCCGGGGTCACTAAGGACATCTTCGGGGAAAGTCCCGGAAGAAGGTTTGCTTGACATGAAGGCGGACGTGGAGTAGCCTAACAAATTTGGTAGAAGGACCAAATCAAAAATTCGAACTTAGATGCTTTGGTCGGGGTCAGAGGTGCGGGCAGTGCTCCCGCGAGTGGGAAGCATTGGAGTGAACGGGGGCGGGACTCGGAAGTGAAAGGAAAGAAGCGATTCAATTTCATCGGCGCAGTTTCAGCCTTCCCCGTCCCGCATTCCGGCTTCATCGAATATTTCTTACTACGTTAACGAGTTCTCCCCAACGGAGTCGGTGTGAAGCCCCAGCGCGGACTTCCGGCTCCCCTTGGCGGCACGATGGCTAGAAAGTCTCAGGGCAATCTGCAGCGATGGCGAAAAGAGCACGCAAGAAGAAGCAGCAGGTAAAGGAAATGGATCTGCCGGCCGGCAATGAAGCTGATTGGTTTGAGGCCAGTCCGGCCCCGTTGGATAGCTACCCTTCCGACTCCCTCGTCCCTTATGATCCGCTCAAGCATTACCTCATGGAAATCAAGAGATACCCCCTCCTGAGCCGTGAAGAAGAACAACGGCTGTCCATTCGCTATAAGGAAAAGGGAGACATGGAGGCTGCGTACCGTCTGATTACGTCGAATCTGAGACTGGTGGTTAAGATTGCCCTCAGCTTTCAGCGTCATTGGATGCGCAATCTCATGGACCTCATTCAGGAAGGCAACATCGGCCTCATGCAGGCGGTGAAGAAATTCGATCCCTACCGGGGTTATAAGCTCTCATACTATTCTTCCTTCTGGATCAAGGCCTACATCATCAAGTTCATCATGGATAATTGGAAACTTGTCAAAATCGGCACTACCCAAGCCCAACGCAAGCTGTTTTTCAACCTGCGCAAAGAAAAGGAACGACTTCTATCCATGGGGTTTGAACCGGCCCCTAAGCTGCTGGCTGAACGGCTAGATGTCAAGGAATCTGAAGTTATCGAAATGGACCAAAGACTGGGAAGCTGGGAGGTCTCTCTCGACGCTCCGATCAAGGAAGATTCCGACAGCGATCACCAGTCTTTCATTCCATCCGAAGACGTGGCGGTGGATGAGCAATTAGCAGACTACGAAAAGAAAGAAATACTCAAAGAAAAATTGGCCGCCTTCAGGACCACACTCCCATCCAAGGAGCGCTTTATCTTTGACCGTCGGCTCTTGGCTGAAGAGCCTCTGACGTTGCAGGAAATCGGTGATCGCTATGGCATAAGCCGGGAACGAGTGCGCCAGATTCAGGTTCGCATTGCCAAAAAGGTGAAGGCTTACCTACAGGAAGAGATAGAGGATATTGAGGAACTGTACTCTGAGTTGCTTTGAGCGTTTTGCCTCAAAAAAAAGGCCCCCAGCGATGCTTGCCGTCAAACACCGTTAGGGGCAACACGGTAGTAACCGCGCAGACCTAACAACCAATATACACGAATTAAGTATAACCGCAATACGAAAAATTCGTATTTTTCAATCTTTTTTTAACAATCTGCTCTAACGAGGAATCTTTTTTAGGTACTGGTAGAAATCACTTTCTGTGGTCAAGATCAGTCGGGTGTTGTCGCCTTCCTGGTTGCGGTAGAGCTCGAGGGTCTGAAAGAAGGAGTAAAATCCAGGGTCCTGGTTGAAAGCGTCGCCGTAGATCCTGGTGGCCTCGGCATCGGCCCTGCCTTTGATTTCCTCTGCTTGACGAAAAGCTTCCGAGGAAATCCGTTTTAGTTCCTTGGACATCTGGCCAGTGATTCTTGCGGCCTCGCCTTCGCCCTCCGAACGATATTGCGCCGCAATTCGCTTGCGTTCGGAAATCATGCGCTCGAAGACTTTCTTGAGCACTGTTTCCACATAGTTGACCCTCTTGATCCGCACGTCCACAAGCTCAATGCCAAACTCCGGCGTGAGTTTCTCTGCTCCGTCGAGCATCTCCTGCATCAGGCTTTCTCGCCCCACCGTCACGGTTACCGTCTCCTGCGTAACTTCCGCACCATATGAAGTGTCAACGGCCTCGAGCTCTCCCTCCCATTCCTCGCCTCGAACCAGATCCACCAAGTTGTTGTTGGAGACTGCATCTCGAACCACGGAGTCGATGATCCCGTCCAGTCGGGAAAGCGCCGTGGTCATCGTCGTCACCCTGGTGAGGAAACGCAACGGGTCGGAGATTCGCCAGCGCGCCGTGGTATCGACCCAGATGAGCTTCTTGTCTTTCGTGGGTATCTGGTTGGGACTGCCGTCCCATTTGAGAATGCGTTTCTCGAAGCGATTTACCTTTTGAATGAAAGGGAGCTTGAAGTGAAGTCCGGCCTTTGTGACAGGAGTGCCCACGGGCTTCCCAAACTGGGTGATCACAACTTGCTCGCCTTCACGCACCACATAAAACGCGCCTATGGAAACTATTGCTGCTAACACAATCAAAACCAGCAGTCCTTGTATTGTTCTGTTTTTCATCTTACTTTCCTCGCGCCTTCTGAAGTTCCAACAGCGGGACGAGTCCCTTTTGATCCTCGTCGATCACATAGATCTCATCCACCTTGCTGAGCAACTGTTCCATGGCCTCCAGATAGAGGCGCTTCTTGGTCACATCCTTGGCCTGGCGATAGTCTTTGAGCACTGAGAGAAACCGGTCGGCCTCGCCCTTTGCTCTGTTAACTCGTTCCAGTGCATAGCCTTGGGCCTCGGAAATCTTCTGCTCCGCATTACCTTTGGCCTTTGGAATCTCCTTGTTATAGGCGGCCTGAGCCTGGTTGAT
>CP070692.1:3758265-3762950 GCA_020353215.1 Deltaproteobacteria bacterium | reverse complement strand
CCTTCGATGAACTGTGGGAAAAGCTGACCGAGCAGGCGTGCTGGGTCGACACCTCCCGAACCATGCCTTCTTGGGATTCCGCTTTCAAGACCCCATCGGGCAAATTTGAGTTCTACTGCCAAGAAATGCAGCGGCTTGGGGTCAAGGGAAATGATCTCACCTACCTGCCGCACTATGAACCGGTCGAGCCGGCAGGAGATAAAGACTCTTATCCGCTGCTCCTTATGCCGTATGAAACCATGGCGATTACCAATGGTCCAGTTGCCAATCCCCCCTTCTTGACCAAGACGCTTTTCGACTTCGAACTGAAGGGGAATGACTCTTTCGTACAGATCAATCCCAAAACCGCGGCCGCCGCAGGGATTGGAGAGGCTGATCGAGTCGCACTCGAGACCGTGAGGGGTACGGTCAATGTACGTGTCCACCTGACGGAAGCAGCACGACCAGGGGTGGTGTTCATCCCCACCGGCTTAGGACATAGTGCTTTTGATTCCTTCATCAAGGGTAGAGGAGTGAACGCCAACGAGATTATGGTGGCTCAACTCGAAGAGGTGACCGGTCTCTCCAGTTGGTGGGGCACGCGGGTGAAAATCTCCAAAATATGAGGCAGGAAATGAGTGAACAATCGTCAAGTCGACTTCGGTACGGGATGGTCATAGATCTGGACAAGTGCACCGGTTGCAGGGCTTGCTCCGTGGCCTGCCAACAGGAGAACAATGTCCCTTTCCGGGAGGATGAGACTAATAAGTTACGTTCCATAACCTGGTTGGAGGTCTTTTATCTGGACAATGGCAAACCGTATCCAGAGCATCGCAAGGCCTACCTTCCCAGACCGTGTCTTCACTGCGACTCGTCCCATTATCCGCCATGCACCTTCGTTTGTCCGGTAAATGCCACCCATCGAGACGAAGAGACCGGCCTGGTGAATCACATTCCGGTGCGCTGCATCGGTTGCAGGTACTGTATTTCTGCTTGTTCCTATCACGCCCGCTACTTCAACTGGTGGGATCCCAAGTGGCCCGAGCCCATGGAAGAGATGCTCACCCCGGACGTGTCGACACGAATGCGAGGTGTGGTTGAGAAATGCACCATGTGCGTGCACCGCTTGCAGCAAGCCAAGGACAGAGCCTTTATGGACGGGAGACGAGAGTTGCACGAGGGTGAGTACGTGCCAGCTTGTGTGGAAGCCTGTCCAAGCAGGGCAATGTCCTTCGGCAACTTGTATGATCCGGAGAGTGAGGTGGCCAAGCTGGCCAAGAGCCCATATGCCTTTCGCCTTCTGGAAAGGCTTGGCACCGAACCCAAGGTTATCTACCTGAGCACCCAGGATTGGATTCGCAAGCTGGCTGACAACGTGCTCTAGGTGGGATCCAAAACTACCCGGGAGAAGAGAGGAAGACCATGGATTCAGCACTCATCCAGGAAGGGGTAAAGCGGTGTTCGTTTAAGGCGTTTTCCGTCTGGCTGCTGGTTATTTTTGCAGTTATCGGCTGGGGCGTGCTGGGGGGATTCCTGGTACTCTGGAAGGGTCTCAATCAGACCGGGCTCAACGACTATTTCGGGTTCGGCCTGTACATCACGGCTGACCTGGCCATCATCGCACTAGGAGCCGGCGCCTTCTTCACCGGCTTTCTCACCTATGTGATCGGCAAGAAGGAACTCAAAGACATCATCAACCTCGCGGTGGTCATTGGGTTTATCTGCTATACTGGTGCCCAGCTGGTGTTGCTTCTGGAGATTGGTCAGCCCATCCGCGGTTGGTTTTCCTTCTGGCATCCCAACGTGCACTCGATGCTCACCGAAGTGATATTCTGTATCACCTGCTATACCATCGTGCTCACCGTTGAGTATGTGCCGTTGATCCTCGAGAACAGGCAGTTGGATAAGGTGCCCGAACTTCACTCGTTCAGCCACAACCTGCACGAAATCATGGTCGTGTTCGCTGCCACCGGAACGTTTCTGAGCTTCTTTCACCAGGGATCTTTGGGGGGGTTGTACGGGGTAATGTTTGCCCGGCCCTTCGCCTTCCGTGAGGGCTTCTTTATCTGGCCCTGGACTTTCTTCCTGTTCGTGGCCTCTGCCATTGCCTCGGGTCCGGCGCTGACCATCCTTGTGTGCATGATGGTCCAAGGTATTACGCGCAAGCAACTCGTTCGCCCCGAGGCGATCCAGCTTCTGGCCAAGGTTACCGGTTACCTGCTCACCTTCTATCTATTCTTCAAGTTCCTGGACACCTGGTGGTGGGCTACTCACACGGCTCCGAAGATGGGCCAGGGTTTCCTTGACTTCTATCACGCGCCCTACGGCTTATGGCTCCTCATTGCCGAGTTGGGTGTGTGTGGTATTCTCCCTGCCCTGATCTTCCTGATCCCCAAGGCTCGAGAGGACTACGTCTGGCTGATTATAGCCTGCTTCCTTGACTGCGCCGGGATTGTCATAAACCGCTTCGTCTTTACGGTTCAGAACCTGGCGGCGCCGGTCCTGCCGTTCGACCGTTGGGAGGTCTACGTCCCCACCTGGCAGGAATGGGCACCCACTGCCGCCTTAGTGGCGTACGGTGCGCTACTGCTCTCACTCTCGTATCGTTACCTGCCAGTTTTTCCCAGGGAAAAAGAACTGAATCCCATTGACTAATACGCTCGGCCATTTAGGCTAAGAAAAGCCCCGGTTGTTACCGGGGCTTTCTCTTGTGGCGGCATCCTCCCCCCCCTGCTCCAGCGCCCAAGGCCCAATGGCTAGCCTGCATATTTGATGAATTATCTACTGCGGCCGCGGATATGGCCGTCCTTCCGTCCGTCCTCGGGTCTCTTCTTGTCCTGGCCAGGATTGGACGGTGGCATACCCATCTTCTTCGCGCTCGCTTTGCTCCGCTCAGTCCCGCACCGCCCAGCCCCGCAAGCGGAATCTGCGACAAGCGGGTTCCCAGTTTCGCGGTCTCGCTACGCCGATTCAGGAAACTTGCGGGCTAGGACCACTGCTCGAGGCTAATCCGGGTGTCTCGCCGCCAGCGCTCGTCATCCTTGTTGGGGTAATCAACATTGAAGTGGAGTCCGCGGCTTTCTCGGCGTCTCAGGGCACAGGCCACGATGATCTCCGCCACGGTTGCCAGATTCTTAAGTTCGATGAGATCACTGTTGAGGCTTATGTTGGGATAGTGCTCGTTGATCTCCCGCTGAATCTGGGCCAGGTGGTTCTGTGCTAAGCGCAAGCGGTTGTCTGTCCGGACTATCCCCACATAGTTCCACATGAGGCGCCGGATAATGTCCCAATTGTAGGCTATGAGCACCATCTCGCTATTGTTGGCTGTAGAGGGCATCTTCAGGGGGGGCACTAATGGAAAGGCAGTCCTCTCTGCGAGGGAGGTGGGCTGACTGTTCAAGTCCTCTGCTGCGCTGTGCGCGAAAACCAGGGCTTCCAGAAGGGAGTTGCTGGCCAGCCGGTTGGCGCCGTGCAGCCCGGTACATGCAGATTCCCCCAAGGCGTAGAGGTGCTGTATACTCGTGCGGCCGCATCGATCGGTAGAGACTCCGCCGCACATGTAATGGGCTGCCGGCACGACTGGTATGGGCTCACGACTGACATCCATTCCCAGAGAAAGGCATTTCTCATAAATGGTTGGAAATCGCTGCCGCAGGAAGTCATTATCGCGGTGGCTGATATCCAGATAGACGCAGTCATCGCCACTGTGTTTGATCTCTGTGTCTATGGCTCTGGCCACGACATCCCGACAGGCAAGGTCTTTGAGAGGGTGGTATTTTTCCATAAAGGCTCGGCCGCTTTTGTCTATGAGACGACCCCCCTCGCCCCGCACTGCCTCGGTGATGAGAAAATTCTTGGCATGAGGGTGGTAGAGACAGGTCGGGTGAAATTGAACGAATTCCATATTGGAGATTTGGGCTCCGGCCCTATAGGCCATAGCCACACCGTCTCCAGTGGCCACGTCTGGGTTGCTGGTGTACACATACACCTTTCCGGCACCACCGGTGCACAGCAAGGTGTCGGTGGCAAGGAAGGTGAGAAGCGTATTTCCTTCAATGTCCAGGACGTAGGCTCCCCAACAGCGCTCCTGCCGTTGGGTGGTCAGCAACCCCCGCTTAAGCAGGTGACACTCAATGATGAGATCGATGGCGATATGATTCTCAAACAGATCGATGTTTGCATGGGCCTCGGCCAGCCCGACAAGAACTCCCTCCACCTCCCTACCGGTCATGTCCCGGGCGTGGACGATACGGTTGCGGGAATGCCCTCCTTCTCGGCCGAGATCAAAGGCTACGGACTCCTGTTTCGCCTGGACGAAACCGACCCCCATCTGGAACAGTTCCTGAATTCGATCAGGACCGCTCCGCACCACCATCTCCACCACATCAGGATGACAGAGCCCATCGCCTGACGTAATGGTATCCTGGATGTGCAGGTCGAATGAATCTTCAGGACTCAGTACGGAGGCTATGCCTCCCTGGGCGTAATTGGTACTGGTTTCGACTTTTTCTTTTTTGGTCACCACAGCGACCTTACGTCTATCCGCCACCTTGAGAGCGAACGTGAGACCGGCGATGCCGCTTCCAATTACGAGAATGTCGTAAGTCAAGGTTTCATTCGTCATTGGTCACTTGTCAATTATGAAAGTATGGTTACGTCCAACCCTGAGCCCGAATGTTTCATGAATTCACGCCTTGGCGTGACTG
>CP070692.1:3753467-3758165 GCA_020353215.1 Deltaproteobacteria bacterium | reverse complement strand
CGCCTGCGATTTTAGGGAAAGCCCGTATCGCTTCTCTCCCGTTTTCATTGTTCATAAGCGGTGCCCAGAGACCGTGGAGATCGCTGGGGCTCCGGTCGCCGAGGTTCGGTAGGCGCAGTTGGACTGAACCAGCGAGGGAATTCTCTGTCCCGCACGTGAACGGGACTGCAGGTTAGCGAGCGAATCTGATAAAAAGCTATAATTCCTTACATTCCGAATCCCGCTGAGGCTGGACTTCAAAAAGCTTTGGTAGTACATCGCAACAGTCGAGGACGACGACCGGAAAGACAACCGTAACTTACAGACGCAGCTGTTTATTCCTCGATGAGCAAGCAGGTATAAGCTCTCATTGGCATGGATTATGCTTTAAGAGAAGTCCCCTGAAGTTAACAATCAGAATTCTCTGCCGTGATGAAGCAAAGTCATTCTTGATGAAGGGGATGGCAAGTGCGAAGTTAGATTTAGCAGTATCAATTTCGTAATTGTTATTGAGGAGAATAGAGAAATGAGAAAACTGATATTATTTTTACTTTTAATAATATTATATAATATGGGCTGCGATAAAAATACTCAACAACAAAATATCGTTATGATACAGGAAATTCAACGACTAATTGAAAATAAGAGATTCGAATCTGCCAGAATTGCAGCTATTGATACCTTAGATCCTAACATAAAAACTCTTTATTATAAGGCGGATGATAAACTTGGTCATGCATCTCATCTTGATGTTCGATGTAATGAAAGAATTGAGGAAATCCTTTATGACCTTGTTAAAGAAATTCCAGCCAAAAACGTAAAAACAAATAGGGACGTCTATTCTAAATTGGTCGGTCTCTATCCAGAAAACGACCTCTACAGAAAGAAATTCATCTACTACGACAGGCGAATGAGAGGGAAGAAACAGTAGTATACTAGTTCTTTGGCCAGGTGGAACACCTGCAAGTATCAGAAGGAAATCTACCACACGACGCACCAAGCCGTGGAACTTAATCGTACTCTCCCGGGGATATTTGTCCCCATTTTTGCCGTATTATCAGTTTCCCGCAAGCGGGCCAGTTCCCACGGTTTTCTCTTTGGCAGTTTTGGTGTTATCCTTCCATTGCGCCAAAGCATCCCAGGCAACACCATAAGCATTTCCCGCATTCCAGAGCAGCCACCCTTGGGCCTCTGACTCGCTCAGGGCACGGAGTTGCTCCAGAACGTACTCTTGGTCAAAAGCATTAGCGCCCAACCGAAAGGCTTGGATCCAAGGTCGCAGAGTCACCTTGGACTTACCGAGAAAACCTGAAAATCGTCTACATGTTTCAAACACCAACGTGAAGGGATGGGTAGCTGGATTGGCCATTCCTTGAAAAGGCCCGTAGAAATGAGACGGATAGATCATCGGACTGACCACGTCACAATGTCTGGCTAGGTCTCCGATTTTTTGACCGGTCAACTGGATATCCTCTTGCTGTCCCCAAGCCAGAATGCCAAAAACGTCGATGGATATTAGGACCTTGTAATCCGTCAATTCCTTACGAGCTTTGGCAAGGAAACCTGTAATAATCTTGTGCCTGGGGATTATTTCGTTACTAGAGCCGCTTGTGCCGTACTGAATGTTCTCCGAAGTGGGAAATCTGATATAGTCGAACTGGATCTCGTCGACTCCCATTTTTGCCAGCTCTTCGGCAATATCTAGATTATATCTTTGAACGTATGGTTGTGCGGGATCCACCCAAGCCACTCTGCCATTTTCCATCCAAGGCTCTCCAGTGACGCTCGACCGAAGGGCCAGATCTGACTTTTTCTCTGCCAATAGGGGATCGTAAAAAAGGACCAGGCGGACGCCAACGTGGAGTCCCTTGTAGTGCAAGTAATGAATGAGTTTGCTTAGATCTCCCATTGGTGGATTGTGTGCTGCGCCTATTTCATTGGCCAAATTCACCCTCGATGAATAAGAGAGCCTACCAGACATATCCTTACCGTCGAGGATTACCGTATTACCTCCATGGGAGACGATCTCATCCGCCAGCCGCCTCATTTTCTGGCAAGCCATAGAATAACGGTTTATGTAGATGCCCTTTCCCTGAAAGTCGATCTCTTTCGGGACGGTCTTGGCTGTCACTGGATTCTTGCGAACCGAAGGAATCAGAAGGCGTTGGTTAGGCCGGATCAACGATCCGTCAATTCCGCTCAACCTTCTGATTTTCTCGATCAAATCTTCAACGGTCAGCTCTTCCGTCAGTGGGAGGTACTGGAGGGCGATTCTGTGAAGTGATTCTCCCGGCAAAACCCAATGCACCAACTGGGTCCCTTGTGGGATTTCGCTGGCAAGCGTTTGTTGTTGTACGAAAAGAAATACAGCCAGCAGGGATACGAAAAGATACAAACCAGATTTGGATGAATTCTCGCGCATAACCATGTTTACGTAGCAGAACCCTCTGAATCGTTCCGGATTGAGACCCTGTTCCATACTCACAGAGCAATGATCGTGCCGAAGGAGTTAGGCCAGAGTCCGCCATCGGACATTCTGGTTAGCGACCATTTCAGTGACTAGTTTCTTTAGAAGAACCTCTTGACACTGGTTTTCTGGCAGGGAACGAGAACGAGGTGGCCGGCTGCTTGGTTTGAGGGCCAGATCTTGCAGCTGGCGAAGTAGGTTGCAGGGTGAAACTAGGGTTAGATAATGACCAACTACAGAAGAAAGCCACGAACCTCAACGCCGGAGGCTAACTTATCTCAATGACTAGATACCGGCAGTTAGCCTTGTGACGAGAAGGCAATCTTTTACTGCCTACATGTTACAAAACTATTCCTACGAGTCTTCACTGGATCAGATTGTTGAGCCCGTCCACAATTCTCTTGGGAATCGGGTTCGAATCCTCGGTAAGATAGAGGGCTATGATCTGTTCGGGTACCTTCAGCTCTTCCGCTGCTTTGCCAAGCTCAACACCTTTTTCGTCCAGTCGATCCTTGAGTGCTCTCTTATCTGCAGGGTCCATGGTTTAGCCTCCGTCTGACAGTATACGCTCTCCACTACTAAGACAACCGCGTTGACTAGATGCTCCATTTTGCTTAACAGCTTACACCAAATCACACTTCCAGGGCAAGGTTCTTCCCCGGTAGCGAGGCAGCAAGGTTGTTCGCCCTCTGCTGAACAGCCTATGGAGTGGTCATTCAGGAAAGCCAGCTAAAAGCAGGAACCGCTCTCTTAGGCGAGCCAAGTAGATCTCACATCTTACTTGTTGATCTCATTTTCAAGCGTGAAGGCGAGCAAGCCGGTCAGGATTACAATTGTCATCAGTCCGCCAAGAGCTGTCCAGGTTTTAGCGGGCACATTGTTGAGAGCCGTGCCCAGACCCCGATCGATGCTGCCACTGACCCCATGTGCCAACATGAGCAGGGGCGAGAGCAGTATGAGAAGAGTCCCCGCGAGCTTATTCAAAAGACCATACTTTTTCCACCAGAGACCGGCTAGGACGAACGTGGCACTCGTGACCGATCCGTAAGCAATTCTCACCAGAGGGAAGCTGGGATAGAAATCTTCGCACATATCAACACAAAATCCTGCCAGAACCGCAAGAAGAGGGAGCACACAAAGGTAAGGTTGACCGGCTGCGGCTTTCGCCAGCCTCAGCAGTAGCATAATGACTGCCACACCACCCACTGAGGCAAGCCCCGCTGCACCTGCAGGTATAACCCACGAGAAATCTGAACCGGAAGCGACAATTCCTCCAGCGATGATTCTGGTAGCAATCCCGAATCCTGCCCCAAGAGCAGGGACCACCCACCTTGTGGCGTATCCCCCTGCCACGATCGCAAGTACGAGCACCAAACCATAGGCTAGGATAACAGCAGGATCGCCCTGAGCACGATTGGGCTTGTTTCCAACGGCAGGGGCTTGTGTTCCAGTTACCACTTCTTTCTTTTTGACAAAATGCCTTGGGCCTTCTCCATGCCGGTCGAGATAGTCGCTCGCCTCTTGCATAGCCCTCGCCAGGTCGTTCATTCCCTGTTTTTACCTCCGGATTCGGTTCACAAGTTCAGCGTTGGATTCCTATGGCGATTCAAGGTGACGTGGAGAGCCCATGAGATACTTCCGTTCAGCTGCCGAGCAGTGCCAGATTGACGCCTCTCGCGTTTGTACGAACTAGCTCAGTACCTCGAATGCAAAAAGGATACCAGGCGGAAACAGCAACGAGGCTGGCAACCCAGTGGATTGTGAGCTCGCACGGAGTCTCGCCTGACACATCGTTTGAAGCCCGATGATCAACTCTGTTTTGGTCTCTGGGTATACTTGATGATACAGAATGGGCTACTTCCAGTGAATCTGAGCGATGAAGCACTGGTGAGTCAATGAGATTGAACAGTCTTACAGGTGCTGCGGCCGATGGGAATAAGGAAGCAGACATGGCAGGGCCCTTTTGGCATGATGGTCCTGCCAGGTCTGCGGTAAGAAGAGAAACCCGTGGTTATCGAAACCTAACCCCGGTTCGTGCAAATCTTGTACATCCCAGGGCGATGGCCAGCGAACAAGGTCCCAGAACGGAAACCAGAAAGGCCGTAACTTTGTTGCGCCTTTCAAATCTCTCTCGAGTGATATCCTGGAAGTGCGCAAATGCCATACCATAAGAGAGAACACAGCAAGAAACATACATAACTGAGAACCATACCATCTTCTGTCCCTCCGTTGCTTCTCACAGTCTCATTGAC
>CP070692.1:3748634-3753367 GCA_020353215.1 Deltaproteobacteria bacterium | reverse complement strand
AATCTACCAGATTAAGGGATAGTAGGAAGCTAACAAGCAACACAGGCCAAATCAGCCAGTAGAAATGCTGATCGCTCTGTATTGCCACCGAGCCTAGCCTGAGCGAAGGAATCCCTGCAAAACCCGCGGGGCCGCCAGTCCAAGAGTCCATCTGGACCATGAGTATATAGACTATGATATTGAAGCCGAGGGTTGCCATCACCAGGTAGTGGCCCTCGAGCCGCAGGGTTGGTATTCCCAGCACATAGGCGACAAGAGCAGTTAAGACCATTACCAACAAAAGCGTTGGCCAAGGCGGCATACTGTACATTGCCGTCAGGATGGCCGATAGGTAGGCTCCCATGCCAAAGAAAGCGGCATGCCCCAGCGAAATTTGTCCAGCAAATCCAATCAGCAAATTAAGCCCCAAAACCACCAAACCATTGATGGCGATTATGTTCAGAACCAGCAGGTAGTAGCTGCCTCGCACCCAGACCGGAAGCAACGCCACCACCACGGCAAGTCCACAAAAGAGGAACCACTTTCTTCTGGTTGTAGACATAGTAGGTGTCAGTGAGTAAAGATGGTTTAGCCGGTTGGCCGGTTACCCAGTTTAGCCAGTTCAGTTGGATAACAGGCAGACCGGCTTAACCGGCAAAACCGAATGTCGTCGACAAGTTCACAGCATTAGTAACACGACCGATGGCAAGTAGTCGGAGACATTTCAAACTCTCTTGATCTCTTCCTTGCCAAAAAGACCTGCCGGCCAGATGAAAAGGACCAGCAGTAAAATCAAAAAGGCGAAAGCATCCTTGTAAGCAGACGAAATGAATCCTGCCCCCAGTGATTCCAGAGTACCTAACAGCAGGCCTCCTATTACTGCCCCTTTCATGTTTCCGTATCCCCCTAGAATGGCGGCCGAAAACCCTTTTAGGGCCAGCATAACCCCAGCGTTATAGGACATGGTGGTGATGGGTGTGATGATGATACCGGCCACAGCTCCAATACCCCCACTTAATACGAAGGAAAGCAAGGTCATACGGTGCACCGCAACGCCAATGAGAACGGCACCTCTGCGGTTTTCTGCCGCTGCTCTCATTGCCTTGCCGACCATGGTTCTGCTGAAAAAGAAGCTCAGTGCTAAGACAACCACAAACGTGATGCCAATAATCCAGAGGGTTTGGGGCAGAATCGCGGCTGGCCCCCAGACCAGTGGTTCATCTCCGGAAAAGGGAGGCAGGGCGCGCGGGGTCTTACCCCAGATGAGCATGGCCGTTTCCCTCAGGGTAATAGAGGCGCCCACAGTTATCATGACCAGAATCAGTATGTTGCGAGAGCGCGATTGGCGAACCGGACCAATCTCCAAGAGCCCGCCTACTCCCATGACCACCAGGACGGCAAAAGGGAAAGCCACCAAGATGGGCAGTCCCGCCCCCCGGGTAAGACTGATCATGCTTAGTGCCCCGAGCATGACAAACTCTCCCTGGGCAAAATTGACGACACCGGTGGCGTTGTGGATGATTCCGAATCCCAAGGCGATAAGGGCGTAGATACTGCCGCTGGTGAGGCCCGAAACAATAAACTGTGGGAGCTGAGTCCAAATCATTCTATGGAAGTGCCTCTACTGTCCAAAGTGGGCAGGAATGTCTAAAGTCGTAACGAATCGCCGTGCCGCAGTTTCAAGCTCAAAGAGATAGTGACGGGTTGCACGCTATTTCGGTGCCTGGACGCCTAGCTCTAAAGCTTTGATGCTCAGTTCCAAACGTTGTCCATGAAGGATTCGGGCCAGCACCGTTCGGATTGAGTCAACATCACAAAACAACTTCCCCGAAGCCAAAGCGAATCCCAGGAGCACAATGTTGGCGGACACGACAGATCCTAGCTCTCGGGCCAAACCCGTGGCGTCAATGGCCCCGGGATCATGGCTGTCGGCCTTATTGACCACAAGCAAACCTTGGTCCCGGAGAAAATGTCCGTGGAGCAACACATTTTCTTCTCGCAGGGCCAACATTACATCTGCTTGCCCGGTCCGTATCTGTGGACTGTAAAAGAGGCCCACTTTCAAGTGGGAAATCACCGTACCACCTCTTTGGGCCATGCCATGAGTTTCAGAAGAAAGAACCGGCGCAGTGAGCTCCAGTGCAACTTCTGCCAGAAGCCTGGTGATGAAAAGCACTCCTTGGCCGCCGACCCCACTTATTACAATTTGCTGTTTGATCATGAGGCGTCCCAGTAGCTCAGCCAGAAGGTCTCGAGAAGTAGACACTAGACAGCAAGCACTATGCACTACCTTGACAGATTCCTCAGGCCAGCGCTTTCTCACATGCCGCCGCAAATTCGTGCTTTTGCATAACTAGTTAATATGCTTTCCTATTAGTGCCTAGTGCCAAGTGCCTAGTGTCTAAGTTTCTTCTGTCTGCTCCTCAATGGCGCCCGTGGGGCAGACTTCAGCGCAGACCCCGCAGCCTACGCAAGAAGTGGAATCTATATGGACCCGGTCCTCATCCTCGCTGTAGACCAAAGCCGGACACTCAAAATGGTCCGCACAGTACCGACAACCTTTACAACGTTCGTTGGTTCTCAACTGTTGGCGTGGTGAAGCCTCTCGTCCACTCCGGTCCATAAGACACGGATGGCGCGCGATCACCACTGCCACGCCGCCGTCGGCGGCACGACTGAAAGCGTCTGCTTCACGGATGAGAGCACTGAACTCTTTAAGCTCGTATGGATCAGCTTCCCGAACAAAGCGCACGCCGCATGCTTTTACCATATCTTGGATTGAAATTGCAGGAGCGGGTGAACCATCCACATCCCTACCGGTCTGAGGCGTTGGTTGGTAGCCGGTCATGGCGGTGGTGCTGTTGTCCAGTATGACAAGGACGAAGCGAGCTTTGTGAATAACTGCGTTGATAAGTGGTGGGATGCCGGCGTGAAAGAACGTGGAGTCACCAATAGTGACTGCAAGGCGGGGCGTCTCTTCACCGGTGCGGTTGTGCGCGTGATAGAAACCAGCGGCCATACTTATGCCCGCTCCCATGCAGAGTACTGTATCTACTGCTGCCAGGTTAAGTCCAAGTGTGTAGCAACCAATGTCGCTGGGAAAGATAGCCTTTGGCAAGGCCCGCTTGATCGCGAAAAAGGCGGCCCTGTGTGGACAGCCTGCGCAGAGTGTGGGTCGCTTTTCCTTGACCTCGGGTTGAGGCCGGGGACGAATTGATGGCAAGCGCAGGAATTCTCGCAGCAGTACCTCGATGCGTTCTGGATCGAGTTCACCAGCATCAGGGACCTCACCACTGAGGCGTCCGAACACCCGGTCGCGCTGACGGAACTGCAACTCGGTGACCGGATATGTCTCTTCAACGACAAGGATCCGGCGAAAGTTTTCAAGAAGCTGACTGGCGAAATCCGGATTGAGAGGGTAAGGGACAGTGACTTGGTAGAGAGGCACCCTCTCAAAAAGCCCAAGATCCTCAAGGACTTCTCGCGTATTAGCCAGCGCGACACCCGAAGCCACCACGCAGGTATCACCGTCAACCCCCGCGTTTAGCAACTGAGGATACAGGTCCGGGTTACTGGCCAAGTGTTTAAGTTTTTCATTCAGTTGCAAATGAAGCAAATAGCGAAACTTTGGCGTGGCTGCCCAGCGGCCGGGTTCACGGTGGAACTCGAGTTTCCGTTTTGAAACCTTGGGCTTGGATATTCGCACATCCTGACGAGCATGACAGATGCGGGTGGTGGGTCTCAACATAACCGGAAGCTCGAACTGCTCTGAAAGGTTCAGAGCATGTCCGACCATATCCTTTGCTTGCCTCGGCGATGCAGGATCGAACACCGGAATCTTGGCAGACATGGCCATAAAACGGCTGTCCTGTTCCGTCTGCGAGCTGTGTGGTCCAGGGTCGTCAGCCGAGATCACCAGAAAGCCTCCTTTGACCCCGGTGTACGCAGAACTCATCAACGGATCTGCTGCCACGTTCAGGCCCACCTGTTTCATGCTCACCGCTGAGCGAGCTCCCAGGTAACTATTTGCAAGCGCCACTTCATACGCGACCTTTTCGTTGATGGACCACTCCGCATGGACGGCGCTGTCCCACTCGTGGCGAAATCGTACAAGTGAACCAAGAATTTCAGAAGCAGGCGTGCCTGGATAAGAGGTTATGACAGTACAACCGCTTTCCAACAGACCCCAGGCTATTGCCTCATTGCCCATGAGAATGCGTTGTTCGAGTCCGCTCAATTCAACTCCTCCAAAATAGATAAAGCCGTGGGCTTGGGTGTTGCCCACGGCCTTTCATGTCAGTCATCTTAGATCTTAGTCCATCTACAGACTGTGGGCGAACTCCTCCGGGGAGATTTGCCACCACATAAACCAACGAAGACCACGGTTCATCCGCTAACCTTCCGGAAACAGGGATCAAAGTCGATTCCGCTACATATCAGCCAGACCGTGCTGGTGTCAAGGGAAAATCCGGCAGAAGTTTCACCAAGAAATGTCATCTGATACCCCTCCATAGGGGAGGGCTGCTCCACAACGAGCAATTCGCCCCCGTCTCTACCATTTTTCGCCTGTAGGCACCAGTTACTGATGAGAGCATAATATTGTTTGCATAGAACAGCGGCAGCCATGTTGATGAAGGATCATGAAGTTCTTTCTAAGGTGACTGGCGGGAGGCCTGTGTTCACTTCCGCCGCTGTGGGTGGGGGAGCCCCTGGCTCCCCGTAGCTCAGCTGCGGGGAGAACAGGGAGGGGGCGC
>CP070692.1:3743792-3748534 GCA_020353215.1 Deltaproteobacteria bacterium | reverse complement strand
TTAAAGATCGAAATGGCAGATGGATGATCTGGAGAGGAAACTAGCTCTTTATAAATTGCAACTTTCTGAGGGGTTATGCTCAAGCCATGTTCACGGCAAATGCTCTCAAAGGAAAGCAGCCTCTCTTCAGTCCTATCGGTTCCGACACTCATATAGATTATGGCTAATTGTGTTAGAGGAAAACAAAGCACTGCTCAGCAGATAAAGTCTGCCGAATCTTCGTTCTCTCTCGAAGATCACAGAATAGGATACTAGCTTATATCGTATTGGATCCTATTTATCAACCCTGTTTTCGATTTTATCTGGATCGTCAAAAGGGAATCGCCAAGTCGCAACACTTCAAGGTTCGACGCTGTACGCATTCCGTGGATCAAGCGGCTACCCATCGGCTCCCCACCTGAGTGACAAACTGACATTCCAGTACGGGTGGCATCTCCATCCTGATTCTCTCAAGGTCAATGGCAGGATAATCTGCCGCCCTCTTGCCACCGGTTAGTTTGAATCGAATCACTCTTTCCTCGTCGAAACGCCAGAAGTGACTGCGAATGGTATTTGAGCAGTCCTCAATCGTCAATCCAGCCGCCTCGATCTCCACGATCTCCATTTCATACGTTGGAAGCGGGACAAGCCGTGTCTCAATTCTGTTGTCCAAAAGCTCCCCTTCCACAAAACCTTTTTCCTCGTTCATCTCCGCAAAGCTGATTCTCTGGGTCGAGCCTGGATACACAAAGTTCAATCCTGGTTTCATGGGATGATCGAGTATTTGATATCGATGGATATGGCCTGCGGCTATATAATCAAAATCCAGTGGCACGGTGTTCCTCGAGACGGTATCCGGTCGACTTGCCCTGAATACAAAGTCGACTGGTCCGACAGAGGCCGTATCAAATGCCTGGTGGGTCATCAGGATGTTAAGATCCGTTCGCAGACTCTTGTATTCGGTCTGTTCCAGGGCCTTATGAAAGGTTGTCTTGGAGTTTTGCCTGATGAAGGGGAAGCCCGCAATACCAACTGTATAGCCACTCACCTCAAAGGATAGGGTTTTTGGCTGGTCGAAAACGAAAACACCTTTTGCCCCGTGAAAGAGATCAAAGGGAAACTCCGATCTTTCATGGTTCCCCGGAATGAGCAGCACGCGGGTTCCAGCCTTGCTCAAATTAAAAATGGGTCGGACCAGCTCATCGAGCGTTTCCTTCGGGATATAGTATTTGTTAAAGAGATCCCCGCAGTGCATGAAAAGATCAGCCTCTATCTCGACGGTATGTTCAACGATCCTCAAGAAATTCTGGTAGATCGCGTCAGCTCTTTTTCCACGACCCCCGGGATCGCTCTGTTTGACCCTGGTGATCTCGAATCCCAGATGGGTATCTGCCGTGTGCACAAACTTCATAGGATCCTCACGCGCATCGGAGGTTAGGACCGTTCTTTTTCAATCAGGTCCTGGAAAAACCGGAGAACTTCTGGGGAGGCCCAGTCCCTGGGACCGATGATTTTCTCGACTAAAATTCCCTCTTTGTCCACGACGAAGCTTTCAGGGACACCGGTCAATCCATAAAGACGCCAGATTTTTCCGTCAGGATCAAGCAGAGTAGGGAAAGTCAGATTTAATTCTCGTATAAAAGGAACCACCGCCTCGCGCCCCGTTGAGTCAATACTTACCGTGAGCATTTCGAAGTTTTCGCCTTTCAATCTATTATAGAGCTTCTGCATCGACGGCATCTCATCCACACACGGGGGGCACCAGGTGGCCCAGATATTGACAAGAACCACCATGCCTCTATGGTCAGATAGGCGAACCAACTTACCATTGAGATCGGGAAAAGTGAAATCAGGAGCCGGGCTGCCCACTTGAATAGATGTCTGACTTACCGGTTTTGGGGTTGAACCATATTTCTTCAGTGAAAGAGCAATCATAACTGCAATGGCAGATATGATCACAAAAATTACTGTTAATGACGACTGCAAGTTCTTTCTTGGCTGGGTTTCTCTAGCTTCCAATTTCATCCGCCTGACTTAGTTCGAATCCTGGTCGGCACACTGAATTCTAACGTGGCAAACCTGTTACCGACCAAAACCGGTAAACTCGCACCAGAGTCCCGCCCTTGGCGGGACGGACTTGCTCGCCTCGTGCAGGTCCCGCGTACGGCCAAGTACGCTTCGACCTATCCGAGACTGCGCCAGGCCATCCCGCCGTTGGCGGGACACCCTGGCACGTTTTCCCTCGGTACAGGTCTGCAACGGTAGCCCGGATGTTTCATGAATTACAGTCGCGAGACCGTGAAGATAGTGAAACAACTACTACGTCTGGTATTAGAATATCGAGCTGTTGAGTAAGGAGAAACTCCCTAATGACTCTCCCACTATATGTTAATGAGGTACTTGGCAACCACTGATTCAAGAGAACACGGTGCAGGTGAACCTTGGTATAACAGACGTAGTGCATCCAAATCAGATTTCCATACAACATCACCAGGTGCTACAAAGCAAATGCTGTCTGGTTCGTAGGTCATATAAAGTTTGTTATCCTTGGAATAGTAATGCTCCTTGCTTACCTCAACAGGGTAGGCATGCATCAACGGCGGGATATCGTTGGGCTTGAACCAGAGCTTGATTTCTCGTTCAGCTTCACTATTGGTGGCGGAGGCGTGGATGAGATTGTCCATGCGCTCTCCGATCACGTTTCCTGTGGCATCTTTGATGGGAACTACTGTACCCAGTGCACGAATGCATCCTGGCCTTGTCTCTCGGGCGATGTGGGGGTTTGTCGGACCTGCAATATCTCGGAGTTTCGTAATTGCCTCTGGACCATGATACACAATTGCGATGACCCTCCTTTTCCAAGGTTCGTCGGGATAATGTAGGAGTCCAGTGATGTAGTCTAGAAGTGAGGGGAAAAATACTTTCCCTCGATGTTCGGCATAATGTTCCTCTGCAAGAACCATACTGACACTAACGATCTTCGCTCCAGCGAAGCGCAATCCTGTATGGAATTGGGAAAGTAAAGAAAGCACGTATCCTGTCAATGAATTCTTAAGTGCGTCCGGTTTGATTAGCACAAGTGTCTGTTCTAGTTCTTTGGTACCCATACAGAATCTCCTCCCTCATCACAGTTTTAGCCCGGATGTTTCATGAATTGCTGTAGCGAGACCATGGAGATGGGCTTGCCACCGTCCAATCGTACCGCGGTACCGCGGGATTGGACCCTAACCGTACCTGAACGGTACGTCCCAGGGTTCGCTTGTCCTGCCTGTCTCGAGCTTGTCTCGGGGAGGCACTCGAAGGAACACCCGAGGACGCCCGGAAGAATGGCCATATCCGTGGTCGCAGTAGGCCATTCATGAAACATCCGGGCCAGGATTCTTAAGAAAGTCTTGAACGGTTATCAGATTACAGAAATGAGAGGGAAAATAGCAAGAAAAAACCCCATCGTTCCACGAGCCGATTGGGGTCAATCAGAACCGGATATGAGATTATCCGGCCACGGCAGGTAGGGGCCGAACCCAACGTTGACAACTTTATATTCTCACATGCAGATCGAAATATCATGCACGCAGTGCATAGGAACGTAGGCTAGCCCGGATATTTCATGAGTTGCCGCAGCGAGACCTTGGAGATGGGCTTGCCACCGTCCAATCGTACCGCGGTACCGCGGGATTGGACCCTAACCGTACCTGAACGGTACGTCCCAGGAGTTGATACCCGAGGACGCCCGAAAGGACGGCCATATCCGCGGTCGCAGCAGGTGATTCATGAAATATCCGGGCTAGATGTGCTCGAAACAGATCCTCATTCAGCCCATATCTATTCACAATGGAGGAGGGCAAACCGATCCAGCAACACTAGCCTTTAACGAGAAGCTGCACATTATGGATAAGTTCTTCCGGCTCGATGGGTTTTTCCATAAAGATATCCGCATGAATCCAGTCCAGATCCTCGTCTAGTGTTCGGCCATACCCCTTTTCCACCGGCGGCTTGGCGGAAACGATGAGTATGGGCACTCCGAATGGACCATCGTTCTTTTTGAGTTCGGTGGCAAAGTTTAGTCCCTCATCCATGGTTTCCATCATGATGTCGAGGATGAGGAGATCCGGCCTAGTGTCCACAAAGACCCGATAGCCCGTATCTGTATCCTGGGCGGTGAATACCTGGTAGCCATACTGGGAGAGAATTTGGCTCAACGCATCACAGATTTCCGGATCATCATCGATGATTACGATTTTCTTTGCACTCATGGTTGGATTCCTCCTTGCCCATAGTAATGTTACGCTTCTAAAAGTTTTCTCTGTGTTTACCCTAAGGCTGCAAACCTGTTACCGGCTAAAACCGGTAAACTCGCACCCAAGTCCCGCCTTGGCGGAACGGACTTGCTCGCCTCGTCCAGGATCTCACCTACGGTCAAGTACGCTTCGACCTACCCGAGACTGCGCCAGGCCACATCTGGCACACCCTGGCGCGTTTTTCCTCGGTACAGCTCTGCAAAGTTAGAGTTCACACTTCTATGGTTATTAAGATGGGCCAAACAGATAGGGCAATGTTGAGGCAAGTGATAAACCCCAAGGGTAGAAAATCCAACCAGCGCAGTGATTTCACCTTACCATAAACAAGGTTGTCTTTGTCAAGATAAAAAGGGTTCTTCCCAGTTTTGCGTAGGTGACAGGTAATATGTTTGAATAGACGAAGTGGACATGGAAGCCGTATGGTAGATTTTGTTTTTCGCCAAAAACTTTTCTACCAAGGAGGCC
>CP070692.1:3738948-3743692 GCA_020353215.1 Deltaproteobacteria bacterium | reverse complement strand
TAAGCGATCTGAAGCATTTGTCGGGTGAAGCACCTGAGAGTGCTCAATGCTGTTGAGCTAACGCTTCGCTCGAGGAAATCCCCCTCGATCTCCCTTTACAAAGGGGGAAGATTTTGACGTGATCTCAGTGGCTTCCCCCCTTTGGCAGAAGGGGGTTAGGGGGGATTTGAAAGACTTTTGAGTTCCGTTTTACTTTCTTAATCAATTACGATTAGGTCTACACTTATTACGAGAAACCTCCTATTTGAGCGCTTATGGGAAGACACCCCCTCCCCGTTCCTGCGGAACGGGGCCAGGGGCTCCCCCACCCACAGCTGCGGAAGTAAACACAGGCCTCCCGCCAGTCACCTTGGAAAAGACTTCATGTTCCTCCATCAACATGGCTGAAGCTGTTCTCTGCAAACAATATGATGCTCTCATTAATAAGTAGGGCTTCAGGCTCGACGTGGCTAGAAGCAAGCTCGGTGCGTGAGGGAACCTAAGAAAAGAGGCACAGATCTTGCTGGCGCCAAAGATGGGTAGGGTCTACAGGGAATTGTTTTGTTGCACTCACTCTGTTCCACTTGGCTCGGAGGCACAGAAACTATGTTCTTGCAGGAAAGTAGATCCAGGGTATTGGAGAATAGTATCAGCCGCCGCGGTTTTCTCAAACTGGGAATGCTCGCCTTTGCAGCAGGTATCTTTCCCTGCCCCGCCTTCGCGACAATTCGTGATTTCCTCTCGCCGGAGAGGTCTCTGGCCTTCCTCAATATCCACACAGGTGAAAACCTCGAAACCGTCTACTGGAGCCAGGGAAAGTATCTCCCCGAGGCGCTGGTTGATATAAAGCACATCCTTCGTGATCACCGCACAGATGAAATGAAACCCATAGATACTCGGTTACTGGATCTTCTCTACGCCATTCGGTTGAAACTTGACGCGCGCGACCCCTTCCACATTATCTCAGGCTATCGTTCCCCGTCCACAAACGCTCTTCTGCACAAGCAAGGTGGGGGTGTGGCCAAGAACAGCCTGCACATCTACGGCAAGGCCGCAGACATCAGCCTGCCGGGATGCGAACTTGACCTGCTGCGACGAACTGCAATCGATCTGAGAGCCGGGGGTGTGGGCTACTATGCCAAATACAGCTTTGTCCATGTGGATGTGGGCCGAGTACGGTACTGGTAATAGATGGAGTAACGGTGGCGATCGATGGGACAGTCGCTGGGTCGCCAATTCCGAGAATGTTTTGGGAAAATGGAGATTTGAGGGGATGAACGCACGAAGGGCTTCTGCAAGAACTTCAACACGCCCGTAGTTCTCATCTCTCGGTTGTACTGGAATCATAGTCCGCCTAAACCGTCCGAAGATGAAAATTCAACTTGAGCGGTTCCTCCATTTGGACGGTTTGTCTCCCTTCCATTTCATTCTCGGCAAGCACGGTTATCCTGATGCAAGTGGGTTGATTAAAGAATCTATGCCAAAGGTCGTGGCTAGCAAGGACCGGAGTGAATGATTGTAATTCTATGGTTTTCTGCTAGAATGTCGCGCCAAAGAAGGCAAGCTAAAGAAGGCCACTGTCGCCCAGATTAGAATCTCGCAGGAAAAAGATGAAAAGAAGGGACTTCCTAAAGGCATTGATCGCGGTAACTATCGGAGGGGGACCCGTCCCCAAGGTAATGGCCGAGATGACAAGAATTGCGTACAGTAGAACGCCTGAATCCCACGACAAGTATATCAAAGACTACCTTCATAAGATGCGGAACTTCAACAAGCATTACGGGGAAGACGTCTGCCTTGATCGGGAGGGGTATCAGCTTCTGAAATTGTCCGTGCAGCGACTCAGACGTCTCCAGCGGACTGTGGGTTACGGTAATTTCTATCTAGTAAACTTCGACGATGCCCTCAAGATCGGCCGCAACTATCCGCGGGTGGGACGATTTTCCAAAAAGGAGCTTGATTTCCTGCAGATGATCTTTTACGAAGACGCCGCCTACTATGGCTTCCTTGGTGAAAAGCCTCTGCAAGATCTCACCGCTAGAATCCCGAGACGAGAGGTGGTCAAGGTCCCCTACACGGGCAACTACCTGTACAGGGGGTTGCCCCTCGAGACCTACAAGAAAATCAAACGGGACGTGGGAGAGCGGGCGATTTTGACCTCCGGCGTGCGCAGCGTGATGAAGCAGTTCTATCTGTTTCTGAACAAGGCATACAGGAGCAAAGGAAATCTCTCCATGGCCTCCCGCTCACTCGCCCCCCCAGGCTATTCGTTCCACGGTATCGGCGATTTTGACGTGGGTCAGGTCGGTTTCGGCATTGCCAACTTCAGTGCGCGCTTCACCACTACGGAAGTCTATAAGAAGCTCAAAGGCCTCGGTTACGTTGAGATCCGCTACCCAAGAGATAATAGATTGGGAGTGCGCTTCGAACCCTGGCACATCAAGGTGAATTCGAAGGTATGAACCGGGCTACACCTGACAATACAAAAGGCCGAAGCCATCATGGCTTCGGCCTTGTCGTTAGTTCAGGTGCTTTCGCCGTCACTTGCTGATGTGGGCTGTCATCTCTACTTAATGGACAACTCCAGACTCCTCAGTATTACTCCCATCTGATCACAAACGCTGTTGGCAGCCTGCAGGTTCTCGGGGCGGATACTTCTCGAGGCCACAATGATTTCTTTTATCTTGTACTTGCTTACCACTGCCTCGAGATCCTCACGTCCCCCCAGAACCTTGTACCCCTGAATCTTTCTTTTCTTTTTTCTGGTATCGTCGTCAATAAAACCCACCGGGGTCATTCCCAGTGTCTGGTTGTTGAGGATTTCGCGCAGGGCGAATTCCCCCTTGTCGCCGGCGCCGTAGATGAGCACTCTTCTTCCGTTTGGGACCGAGCCCCGTCTGAGACTCTCTGCAATCAGTCGAAAAGAGAGACGAGAGCTCGCCAGGAAAAAGAGAGAAATCCCCCAGTACATAACAAAGACCGTGCGGGAGTAACTCTGAAATCGGTAGGCAAAAAGGATGACCAGAATGCTCAACACCACACCGCTGGTCACCGCTTTCAGGTAAGTAATGAGATCGGCAATGCTCGTGTAGCGCCAGACACCTCTGTACACGCCAAAAGCAAAGTATGAGACCATCAGACAGGCTAGTACTATGGGAAGCGTTTTGAGAAACATGGGGAAGTTTTCCCCGTAGGCGGCCCCCTCAAAGCGGAGAAGATAGGAGAGCCAATAACCAAAAGAGACCAGCCAGACATCCAACAGCACCTCGAAGATTCTCCGTTTGAAGGTGAAGTCGATCCAGATGGTGGTGAGCGTCTTGCTCCTCTCGATAAGCGGTCTGTCTTCTTCCGGGTATACTCTCACCCGTGCGAGATAGATCCAAAAAAAGAGCGAAACAAGCAGGAAGATTACCAAACAGGTGAAAAAATAGCTTGCTCGGAAAAGAGCTCCTACCAGCGCGACGGTGCCTCCCATCAGGGAAAAAGCGTACAGGGTGAGCACGGCCTTTCGCTCCGGCAAACCGATGGCTACCAGTCGGTGCGATGAGTGGTCCTTGCCCCCCTGGGCAATGGAGCGGCCGAAGAGCGTGCGCATCATGGAAACGAAACCGGTGTCCAAGATCGGGATGAAGAGGATGAGTCCCGGGACCATAATAACGGGGAGGAAATGGCTGGAGTGAGAGGGGCCGTGATTGGTGGTAATGCCGGCGAGAAGAAAGCCGATGAATAGACTCCCGGAATCCCCCATAAAGATGGAAGCCGGCTGGAAATTGTAAAGCAGAAAGCCAAGAAGTGCGCCCATGAACAGGACGATGATCATGAGTTGTCCGTCCCCGGTCCCCTCCCCGAGGCTGAGCAGGCCGATCACGCCCAACGTTAGAGAGGAGATAAAAGCGATTCCGGCAGCGAGTCCGTCCATGTTATCCAGGAGATTAAAGGCGTTTGTAATGCCTACGATCCAGAACACACTGATGAATGTGTTCATGGTGTAGGAGGTGAACCAGTTAATCTTGAACCCGAAGAAAACGAGAAGAGCGGCAGCAATGATCTGTCCCACCAGCTTGGCTTGCGGGGACATTTGACGGACATCGTCCACCAATCCAAGGAGAAATACAAGGAGACTGCAAAGGTATAACGGCAGGTAGTGAGACAGCGACGAACCCTTGGGAAAGATTACCAGTGTCACTGCCGCTGCCAAGACAAAGGAGGCAAAGATGGCCACTCCACCCATTAGAGCCGTAGGTCTTGTATGCCAGCGGTCTTCCCTTGGCCGGGCCACGTACCCCAGACGGACCGCCACCTTCCGGACCAGGGGCGTCGCCATGGCCGAAAGGGCAAAAGCAATCAGAAACGAGAGCGCATATGAAAAATACGGTTTCATCTTTGGCGTGCCGGCGAACGCCGAGGGGAAACCACTGTCCCCTTTCGGCTTTTCTCCCTTTTACTGCTTGTAATAGTCAATAACACTTTGGATGATGCCATGCAAATCGACTCTTGGTTGGAACCCGATGAGCTCTTTGATTCTGTTTATGTCTGGACAGCGGCGCTTCATATCTTCGAAGCCCGGACCATATGCTTTCTCGTACGGGAGATATTCAATTTCTGATGCGCTGTCAGTCATCTCCTTGACCAATAGGGCAAGCTCCTGGATGGTCACCTCATCAGTGCTGCCGACATTGATCACCTGCCCCACCGCTTGAGGCTCATCCATAAGACCAACCAGTGCTTCCACAACGTCAGAAATGTGGGTGAAGCTGCGTGACTG
>CP070692.1:3734065-3738848 GCA_020353215.1 Deltaproteobacteria bacterium | reverse complement strand
AACAGTTCACATTCCTGCTATCATTGATTGCGAGAGACATTCTTTCCGTAAGGCATTGACCAACCTGAAGAAGTAAAACAATCCCAGCAAGCTGCACACGTTTGTCCATTATTGATCTTTCATTAAAACGTCCAGGGAGGTGTGAAAATGAGAAGAATTCTTCAGTATTGTCGATACCCCCATACTGCATTATCTCAAGCCCGTTCCGATCGCTTATTGGTCTTTGCTCATAAATATGTTTCTGAAAGATATGGTCCTGAGTTTTTGGATAACGTCAGTTTAATAATCGATATTAGGGGACAACGTCCCCTAACAGAGGCCTTGGCTTAAAACTGAATTAAGAAAGGACGGAACGGTAGCTGAAGTCCGTCAAAGGGCTTTTGAGCCCGGTATGAGGAGGGAAAAGATGTTCAAACGCAAGAGTGTGTTGACGATCGTTGCAGTCTTGGTTTTAGTGCTCTCATCAACAGGGGGAGCTCATGAGGCAGAAGAGAAGGCCAACGGAAGACTAGGCGCCTTCAAGAAGGCGTTGACCAAAGGGGGAGATCATGAGGGGGAAGAACAGGCCAACGGAAGACTAGGCGCCTTCAAGAAGGCATTGACCAACATGGGGTTTACCGTCCAGGAGGGGCTGATGGATTACCCCGAGCTCTTGGACATGTGCTGCAGGTGCCAGATACCCAGTTGTTTCGCGAACAATCCCGCCAGTCCATATGGCTGGTTTGTCCTGCCGCCGGCGCCCAACCAGGCATCCACCGTGCCGAACCCTTACTCCGAGTGGTTTACTGAGGATCAAACCTACCCGGAAGGCTGGAGTATGTTTTGGAGGCTGAGGACCGATGAGGCAATAGTCTTCCTGGGGACGACCCCCCCTGAGATGGACTACTTCGGTTTCACGGCCTACCTCTTCGACCGCTATCGGGCAGGGATCGACCCGCCCGGCTGCCCTTTCGGGTACAACCAGATCCGACCAACGCCCGCATCTGCCGTAGATCGGGTCCCCTTGTTCGCGAGCTTGGGGGACACGGTCAACAACCGGGTGATCCATGTCTTGGGCAAGAAGAAAAAACCGTTCCTCAAGAACGTGGTCTTTGTCCTGGCCGCGGACCGAAAGATCGAACGTCGGATCAGGAAGGCGCTTCACAGGTCCGGCTACCGCGACAAGATCATCAATACCGTCGTAGTATCACCCGACCTCGTGCGGCTTGGTGTGGAATCCGACAAGGACTCGCTCATGTTCGTCCAGCGCTTGGCGTCGGAGATGACGCCGGCCCTCCAGCAATACATTGATTCCCCCAAGACCGTTCTCAGGGTTAGCCCCAGGGAGCCCATTCCCCCGTCCGCTCTCGACCCTATGCCTCTGCCAAAGCTCCGTGTCCGGGGCACCGGCAGCACCGAGGTATCCCTGCTGCCCCTGGTGGAGCAGCTCGGCCAGGCCATCGTGGCCGCCTACCCTGAGTACGACGCCACGCCCATTCTTACGGTCAACTGGTACGAGGGGTACAACTGCATCGAGAATCGCCAGAACTGCCTTGGAGACAACAGGGATACCCCATATATACCGCCCAGCTTCAACCCGTTCACGTACACCCCGCACCAGAACCTCGTCCTCGAGACGGGGGAGTTCTACGTGGCTTACGGCGTCAACCACAAGGCATCCGGAAAGGCCACCTACTCCAATGTATCCATCCTGGGATGGAAAAAGAAGGCTAGCCCCGTGATGATCAGCAACGAGGACATGGCCGGAAGCGCCAGCTCCTATCTGGGATTGAGCCCGGATGATCCAACCGCCAACCTCCTATACGCGTATGTCGTGGCCCGCCCCGGCAGCTGTGTCGGCGATCCAAAGTACTGCCGGGAGGTCGGATACGATTGCATGAGCGGAGTCGCCGACGATGAGCCACTGGCACTGGTCTTTCGCGCGTACATGGAGCCTGCGACGAGGGTCGCCCCGGCCTACAGCGAGATCGTGATCGATCGGATCATCAAGTTCACACCGAAGCCCTAGGGCTGTTGCGCCTCAAGAGCCTTCTTTAAACCTCGGTTGATATACGGCGTCAAAAAGAGTCCGCGTCGTTACGACTGAGGTCGCCCGATCTCTCCTTTCGGCGTCTATAGAATAGGTGCGCATAAGAATAAACAGAGCTATCCAAAACTCTCTTTAGGAACCCTTAGCGTTGGCACATGCGACTATGGGCTAACGGTGAGCAACGTGAGTCCGGGTTCTTGGTCTAGACAACCTGGGGAGACGATTTTTGGGTCTTTTGATTTCAAAGTTTGGAACCGGACGGATGGAGATTCTAAAATCCTTTTATCCAAAAAGCTTTGCGGTTGAAGAAGCTTTTTATGCAAGCGGGGTGAAACTGATTAAGGTATTTGTTATCGGCGTGCCCTTTTTCCTCGTCATATGGGTTAGCCTTCATCTTTTAAAGATTCTAAAGGATAAAGACGAGTAACTCAGTAAACAACCAAAAACGGAAAAAAGCGATGTACAGGCGGACAGGGCGTACGACTTCGTTGAGTTTCTCTACTGAGTGACTATTACATACGAGACTGTCGAAAAAGTCCTAACTCCACGTTCCTGCTATTTCTGCATCTAGTAAAACCAATTACTTACAAGTGATGATTGGTCTCAAAATTGAGCGTCATAGGGCTTTTCGACAGTCTCTACTTTAATGCACAGTCAGGCCGCTTCTGTCCCACGCCAACATCCGGGTAGAGAGTCCTTTCGAAAAGGGGCCCCAGTTTGAATGATCCCCTTTTTGATTTGTCTCGATGCCTGCATTATCACATTCTACGAACCGTAAGGAGGGTGTAGCCATGAAAATCAATCAAGATAGGAAATTCATAGTTGCTTTCTTGCTCTTTATTCTGACTCTCACTATGCTGTCTTGTACCGATGAGACCACCATTATTCAAGCCGGAGGTGGAAGGGATGACCCTGTTCGAAGCGAAAAGATATTTACCGCTTTGTCTGCTATCAGCCTGAACAATCTTTACACTGGAATGGTCCTGCCTCAGAATCCCGGTCTCGCTCAGAATAACTGGAGCGGCGGCCATCAGGACAGCTATTGCTGAGACTCGGTTGGCCTGACCGGACCGGTGACAAAGCATTTGAAGCTGATCATGCAGCTTAATCCATATGGTTTTACCCCTGTCATGGCCTGCAACAGAAACAACCAGATGATCGGGGTATCCTTTAGTTACGTAATGGGTGAATACCGTCTCATTGTATTCGACAAAGACTTGCACATCCTCTGCCAGGCAAAGACGGCTAGCTTTGACGAGGGCTCTTTTGGTGGAGGGTATTTCTTTCTGAACAACCAGGAGAACGCAGTGATAGTGGGGGATAACCGTATGAAGTGCTATCCAACCGCAAATGTGGAGGTCAAAGATGACATTTATGAATTGTCGCCGCTCTGGGTAACCGATGATATCGTTGCCATGATTCCCGGTTCCGGCACGAACAGCCTTTACGCCACTCTGCCCATCTGGGACTCGGCCTCGCCCAACCTATATTGGTGCCTTATCGCGGGACGATTTAATTTTGACACCCACGAACTGGAATCAACGGCCTATATCGCTATGGTGGAGGTCGTGCCCGATCGCACCCAGCCCAACGGCTGTACTACGACACTCATAGATTTCATTCAACTGCCCAACCAGTGGAACAACAATACCTTTTCAGTGGATGAGAATGGCGCCTATTTTGTGACCAATGCTTTGACTGCCCCCGGGGTTTGCGACGACGGCTATCTGCACGCTGTGGCCTTTGATGCCCAGACTCAATCGATCGTCCAGAGATGGAGCTATCAGTACGTGAATAGCGGGTTTTACAAAGTGGGAATGAAGAATATCGGATCCGGCACAACGCCGACCGTGATGCGCGATTCGGCCGGCAATAAAATAATCACCATCGGCGATAATGCATATCCCCAAATGAACGTAGACGTAGTAAACCAGGCCGATGGTTCTCTATCTGCACAGGTCCCGGTATTTTCCTATATGAGAAGCTGCGATGAGGCCTCGTTTATCGGTGTGGAGAATTCCATTATCGTGGAGAACAATTTCGGTCACACTGTGGACATCCCGTGGTCCCAATATGTGGAAAACGAACCGGGAATGGCGCTTGTCATGCTCGATCCCTATGCAACTGACCATTCCGCCGAAGTAGTTTGGGAATACGACCGCATGAGTTTTCTTGCGATGAGCATGCTGGCCCGTGAGAAAGGAATCATCTTCGCTCACACGGGGGATTGGTCTGACGACGAGTCCTCCACTGAGGGCGGAATGTATTATGTCTCAGCCATCGATTCCTGGGACGGGCGCATCATTTGGAGGATACCACTGGGTCGCGGGAAGAAATATTGCCATGAATACGGAGGAATCTACTTCAATCACGAAAACAGTTTATACATGGGCACAAACCATTACCTGATCAGCATCCAGGAACACATTCTTTCGTAACAGATCCGATCGAAATAACAAGTATCGTCGATTTCAGAACTGGGGAGGTTCGCGATGATGTAACGGTGACTGGCCGAACAACCACCCAATTCAGGACAAGGAATGAGCCGTTGAAAGTAGAACTGGCCAGACAGGAAGCTCTCCTGATCAACCAAACAGGCTTATTGTTTTTGAAAAAGGGAATCTGTATGTAGATGCTCAATATCCAGAGGTTGAATAAAAGGTTTACTCCCTAACTCCGAACAAGGAATTTACCCGTCAGGGTTTTATCCTCTGAATATTGAGATGATACATCTGTATTCATTGCAGCTCATCC
>CP070692.1:3729178-3733965 GCA_020353215.1 Deltaproteobacteria bacterium | reverse complement strand
GAAACTTGAAACAATTTTCAAATGTTCGACACTCAAATCATTAACTCTCCCCACCTGAAGTTTCGAGCAGAATTATGGATACCCAGGGGCTATTATGGACATTGAAGATCTGTACATGCTGATACCAGGCTTTCGCTGTACTGAGGGATGTCACGAATGCTGCAGGAACTTCGGAGTGCCGGCTCGAACGCGTGTTGAGGATGCCCGTGTAAAGGAGTTTCTTCGCGAGCACTCAATCAAACAAGGAGAAGCTCGCGACAATACGTGTCCATACTTGGGTGACGGAGGGTGTACCATCTACCCTGTCAGACCGTTGATCTGTCGCCTTTACGGCACCGCGCCAAATTATCAATGCAAAATGGGTGTCCACCCAGACAGACTCTTGCACGAAGACGAAGAGGCGGAGATCTTCCACCTCTACCAGGCAAACTTCTTTTAGCCTGAGGAATCTTGGAGTCAGACCAGAGAAACCCTTCATTCGAGCCTGTAACGAGGTTCACCCCCGGCCTTGCCTATTAGAGCCAACTGGCCCCCACATTCCGCACACACGTGAATGTCCGCCAAGAGCTTCACCTCGGTGTTGGCCGGATCTTGGAGAGAAATAATGTCTGCAGGCAGGTAGACGGAGATTCCGCATTGCCGGCACATGCATTCCATTTCGTCGCTCATGGATACACCCCCTGAGAATTACTATTTCCTGTGCCCTGCCCCCAAGGGAAAATACCCAGTAAAACAAGTCCTGGCAAGAAAAAGATGCTGCCTTTACACTAGCAGCAATTCTTCACGGTAATTATATTCAAAGAGTCGGGGTGCAAACCCCAACCTTGCAGACCTACATCAAGGAAGAAAAGCGCTAGAGTGCGTTCCCGCCAAGGGTGGGACTGAGCACAGGCTCGGACAGGTCGAAGCGTACTTGAGCGTACGGGCTATCCTGTACGAGGAGAGAACGGCCGTCCCGCGGGGTCGGGATCTTTCCGGTGTGGTTCTGCACTTGCTCTTGCGAACAACTGCGAGGAGGACACCATGGATTTTGCCGTTCCAGAGAATATCGTTACAGACCTGGAGCAGTTCAAGAGTTTTCTCAATGGTCACCTAGAGCCCCATCTGAACACATGGTATAGCACGGAGGCTATTCCCCGTGAATTCTTTCGAGAACTGGGGAGGGCTGAGTGGCTGGGCTTCAGTCAGGAGAAGGAACATGTTGTGGAGCAATCTGCCTTCAGACAGGCGATTCTATTTGAGCACTTGGCGAAACTCTCACCAGGGGTTGCCGTTGCAGTCCTCGTCCAGATATCTCTTGGCACGGCGCCTCTCTTTCTCTTTGGCTCTGAAGGACAGAAGCAGACCTATCTGCCTGCAGCCATCAGGGGAGAGACCTTGCTTTGCCTCGGCAACACTGAACACAAGGCGGGGAGCGATGTTGCCTCCATTTCCATGCGGGCTGAAGAGCATGATAGTGGTTGGCTTCTCAATGGCACCAAGGCATATGTCACCAACGGGGCCATCAGTGATCTGGCCCTGATCACTGCTGTCTCGGACCCTGAAGCGGCCAGAAATAGTAGACTCTCCATGTTCCTGGTTGATCTTTCTTCAAAAGGGATATCGAGGAGGAAGCTCAAGAAACGCGTCTGGATTCCATCGGATCTCACCAGGCTGAGTTTTGACAACGTATTCGTTCCGGAGGAGAGTCTCGTCGGTGAAAGGGGCAGAGGGCTACAGCAAGTCCTGGCCACCTTCAACCAAAGCAGACTTCCCATAACTGCCCTCACCTTGGGAACCGCAGTAGGAGCGTTTGAGCAGGGGCTCGACCGAGCAAAAAAGCGTGAAATCTTCGGTCGAAAAATCGCCGATTTCCAGGCCAAAGCTTTTGAAATCGCTGACTTCTTCACTCGCATCGAAGCGGCACGGCTCATGGTATGGAAGGCGAGCTGGAGTAAAGATGAGGGAAAGGACTTTCGCATGGAAGCTTCCATGGCCAAGTACCTGACAGTACAAATTGCCAGAGAAGTTGGCCTGTGGGCTGCTGATCTCTTCGGCGCGGCGTCGGTGATGCAGGATCACCCGGTGCATAAATACCCCATGGACGCCTGGGCTTCATCTCTCGGAGAAGGAACTCAGGATGTTCAAAAACTGATAATATTCCGGGAGATCATGAAAAAATAGGCTTTCAACCGGATCCGGTCAACAAGGTGACCATCATTCCAGGAACCATCGCCGCCCTCGGTTATACGCAACAACTTCCCACTGAGGATCGCTATCTTATGGCCAGGTCAGAGAAATCCTGACCCAAAAGCGAACGCAACTCCAAATACTCTCCCAAACGCTCCTGGAAAAGGAAACCATCGTGAGAGATGAGTTGGTGGAACTGCTGCAGCAAAGCGGAGGAGAGGCCGAAGAATCAGCCAGTTTCTCGGGATAAGGGCTGCCAATCCTGAAGGAGTCGTGTGAGCAAGTGAACGCCCATGCCTGTGGCGCCTTTGGGTGTCAGAGGCCGGTCCTTTTCTTCCCAGACACAGCCCGCTATGTCCAGGTGCGCCCAGGGGGTACCGTCAGGGACGAACTGTTTCAGAAAGATAGCAGCGGTAATGGCGCCTGCTTTACGGCCGTCCACATTCCTGAAATCAGCTACGTCGCTCTTTAGGAGATCGAAGTATCGATCCCATAAGGGTAGCGGCCAGACCTTTTCACCACTTTCTTCACCGGCAGCCTTTATCCGCGCGAGCAGTTCTTCGTCATTGCCCAAAAGGCCGGCGATTTCATTGCCCAACGCCACAATGCATGCACCAGTAAGGGTTGCAAGATCTATTATAGCCTGCGGCTTATAGCGATCGGCGTAGGTGAGTGCATCGGCCAACACCATCCGCCCCTCGGCATCTGTATTTATCACCTCGATTGTCAGCCCACTCAAAGAGCGGATCACGTCGCCCGGTTTGTACGCCTTGCCGCTGGGCAGGTTTTCGGTACAAGGAATCAAGGCGACCACTCTTAGCGGTAGATTGAGAGAGGCCACAGCCTGCATGGTGCCGATGACAGCAGCGGCTCCTGCCATATCGTGTTTCATTTTCTCCATGTCCTTCGCCGGCTTTATGGAGATGCCACCGCTATCGAATGTGATCCCCTTTCCAACCAGAAGAACTGGTGACACCTCCTCTCCTGAGGGCTGATAGTCCATCACCACCATAATCCCCGGTTCATCGCTTCCTCGCGCCACCGCTAGAAACGCACCCATCCCCAATTCCTTAGCCTCTGTCACTTCGATCATGTGAAAGTGCATGCCAGCTTGGTCGGCGACGCTCTTTGCCCTTTCCGCCAACAAGGTCGGGGTTGCCAGATTGGCCGGTAGGGTGACCAAGTCCCTGGCCAGGTAGATTCCCTCAGCGATTGCCTTCGCACGGTGTACGGACCCAGTCAGCCTTTGGGTTTCTTCGTTGGAAAATATAGTCAAAGATTCAAATCGTTTGATCTTGTCCCGGTCCCTGGTTCGCAGGTCGGTGAATTGATACTGACCGAGCATGCCGCCTAGAACGCAAGCTTCAGCAGCATCTTCGAGGCTGAGGGGAAACTCGGTATCCGTGGGAATCGGCAGCCTCGCCCGGAATTGCCTCCTTTCTCTGAGGATCCGGAGAGCCTGGGCCGTCGCATCTCGCAACCGGTGAGCCGTGAACTCCTCCCGTCCGCCCAGCCCCATCAGGAGGATGCGCTGGTTAGTCCGAGATCCCTGGGGAAAGAGAAGCAGGTGTTCCAGATGCTCTCCGCGAAAATCCCCGGCCTCTATTACCCCTCCGATACGGGAATCCGTCGCATCATTGACTGCTCCAGTAACTTCAAGCAGCCTGTCATCCTGTTCAAAGTGAAAAAGGACCAGTGGGTCAGCCCCCACAGTAGTAAAATCACCTGTCTGAATTCGTATTTCCATTGCCCTCTCCGAATCTTGGCTTCCAATCATCATCTGTCGCTAGATGGAGTGCAACAACGCCGGGTCATTCATAACTCTCCCCCCCACTTTCTACTGGGAAGAGCTTCAGGAGAACGGGATCCAACTGATAGCTGGGTGCAAGCCTGCGCAGCTGCTGCAGAGCTGCCCGGGATTCTCCAACCTTATCTACTTTCGCTAGTGCCATTGCCAGGCAGTGCCAAGCATCAGGATCTTCCGGATCAAGTTTCACGGCCTGACGGCATGCTTCTATGGCCTCGTGGAAATGTTCCTGTTTGCAGTGCACCAGTCCCAGGGCCCGGTAATTTTCACCGTAGTCGGCTTCTATTTCAATCGCCCGGATGAAAGCCTGTTCCGCTCGTTCGTACTCTCTCAACTCGGAATAAGCCATTCCCAGATTGTAGAAGAGGTCTCCTCTCTCCAAACCGAGTTCCACCGCCTGCAAGTATGTCTCAACTTCCTCAGTGTAGAGCCCAAGTTGGCCGTAGGCGTATCCCAGATGGTAATAGGACAAAGCATTACCAGGCTCTTGAGTCAATACCTGCACATGCTGCTCGATCGCTTCGTCGAAACGACCTTGTCGGAGGGGCAGATCAGCAAATTCTGGACAAATCCACTGCTTTTCTGTCTCTTGCTTTTCTTCCTGCGGTAGGCTGCGGCATCCCAGTACCAGTAGAAAGATCAGCCCCAGCAGGACGCCAAGATGGATAGCCTTGGAGCCGACCCCGTCACCTGTCCTCATTATCTGCTGCAACGATAGAAGCATATCCCGTCAATCAGTTATTTTCTACCTTTTACGCCATGTTACCACAATTTGACCAGTGGCGTCTAACCCGGATAATTCACGAATCGG
>CP070692.1:3724284-3729078 GCA_020353215.1 Deltaproteobacteria bacterium | reverse complement strand
GTCAGGGTGGTCTTCCCGTGGTCGATGTGTCCCATCGTGCCCACGTTCAGGTGGGGTTTGTCGCGTACAAATTTTTCTTTACCCATATGGTTACTTCTCCTTGCTAATCTATTTCGTTTACGAGAGCCCTCAATGGGACTTGAACCCATGACCTCATTCTTACCAAGAATGTGCTCTACCGCCTGAGCTATGAGGGCGTACAACCAACAAACTGATTGTTTTAGAATTTAAGGCTTCGCCTAAAACTCTACTCGCCGGAAACTGAGCGGTCGAGAATGTGCGATGCGCATTCTCATAACTGATTTGCATAAGCAAATCACATGGGCAGGGAGGGATTCGAACCCCCGAAGTCGTATGACAACTGATTTACAGTCAGTCCCCTTTGGCCGCTTGGGTACCTGCCCGCCTAGCCGTTGCCAGCTAGAGAGCTGACCTGAAGCTCTTTGTTGAATCTCTCAACCGAAGGGGTTCAGCTCTGCTCGCTAACACTCAACGGAAGCCGACGATGGGATTCGAACCCATGACCTATCGCTTACAAGGCGATTGCTCTGCCGGCTGAGCTACGTCGGCGGGTGAAGTTTAGTTGTTTAATGTACAATGATATAGTCAAAAGATTATACCAAATGGCTTTTACTCCGGCAAGGCACACCTGACCTGTAAGCCAGCGGGGTAGTTTACTCGGAATCTCAACGCGCGTCAATAGTTCAAATAAAGTTTTTTCAAGCATGCCAGGTAAGATTATCGACTGTATCAGAATCATGAAAAATGATACTTGACAAAATTGATTGTGAGTCAGTATAATGAAGGTTCTGAAAAAAAGAAGAATGACATTTTAATGAAACGAGCGTTTGAGATAAGAGGTCTCTTGCGCCTGGTTTCGTTTGTGCTATGATTAGCACGTTTGTTCGAGACGCGAATGGCTAGTTTGATAGGTATACGACTTAATGATGATAAATTTGAATACGGTGGCTATTCGTACCGATAGGGTTGGTGATAACTCATTGAATAATTTCACTTCTCTGTATAAATCAGGAGGATCCTGAATGGAAGCAAAGGGATTAAGATCACTGCGAATTAGTTTGGCATCACCAGAGACCATCAAGAGTTGGTCATACGGTGAGGTGCTAAAACCAGAAACGATCAATTATCGTCGGCTTCGGCCTGAGAAGGATGGCCTCTTTTGTGAAGCTATCTTTGGCCCCCAACGCGACTGGCAATGCTATTGTGGAAAATATAAGAATATCCGTTATAAGGGGATCGTGTGCGATAAGTGTGGTGTGGAAGTCACCCGCTCTTCGGTTCGCCGTGAGCGTATGGGACACATCAGCCTCGCTGCTCCCGTGGCCCATGTTTGGTATACCCGCCGGGTGCCCTCTTATTTAGGACAACTGCTGGACATCTCCCGCCGTAACCTGGACCGGGTCCTATACTTTGCCCAGTACGTCGTCACTTATGTGGATGAAGACGCCCGTGAAAAGGCTTTGATCCGACTGGACGAGGAAATCGCCGAAACGGAAGGGGAGATCGACGCACGCCTGACTTCACAGATTGAAACACTCGAGGTGACTCGAGACGAAAAGTTGGCTGAATTAGAACTCCAGGCTTCGGATGTTGAAAAGCGTTATGATGAAGAGTTAGCTTCTCAACTCGATCCGGTGATCAAAGAAGGTCAGAAGCTTGAACAGAAATTGCAAGATCAGGCTGGCACAGTGCAACGGAAAGATGTGGTCTTCACCGCAGTCGATAAAGTCATTGTGAAGGCAGGGGAAGAGGCCGGCAACAAACACATTTCCATGGTTCAAAACATTGTCAAAGAAACCCTGGAAAACTTGGAAGCCGAAAGTGGGGGCAGCAAGCAGCGTGAACTTGAGCACATCAAGTTGAACATGGCGAGCACAAAGGCAGAATCCGATCTTGCCATCACCGAAGTCAGGGCGCATCTGGATGAGGAAGCCACCTCTATCAGGAGTGAAAAATTGCGCATGCGCGATGAACTGTTAGATTTGAGACCGCTCACCTTCATGGGGGAACACCGCTATCGCGAATTGCGCTCTCGATGGGGACAGGTGTTCCGGGCAGATATGGGCGCGGAAGCCTTTTACGATATCCTCAGACGGCTTGACCTGGAAAAAATGGCCGAAGAGTTATGGAACGAAGTTCGCACCTCACGCAGCAAGCAGAAACGCCGCAAGGCGACAAAACGGCTGAAGGTTGTTGAGGCCTTTATCCGCTCAAAGAATCGGCCTGAATGGATGATCATGACGATTTTGCCAGTGATCCCGCCTGATCTGCGCCCAATGGTGCAATTAGACGGCGGCCGCTTCGCTACGTCTGACCTGAACGATCTCTACCGCCGTGTGATTAACCGTAATAACCGTTTGAAACGCCTGTTAGAGCTGGGCGCGCCGGACGTGATTGTCCGTAATGAAAAGCGCATGCTCCAAGAGGCAGTCGATTCATTGATCGATAACTCACAGCGGGGCAAAGCGCTATCTCGCCGGGGGCGTCGTGAACTGAAATCCTTAAGCGACCTGCTCAAAGGCAAGAAAGGCCGCTTCCGGCGCAACCTACTCGGTAAGCGCGTGGACTACTCCGGTCGTTCTGTGATCGTGGTCGGGCCGCAGTTGAAACTCTACCAGTGTGGTCTTCCCAAGACCATGGCGCTTGAACTCTACCGCCCCTTCGTCATCTCCAGGCTGGTAACCCAGAATTACGCCGCCAACGTCAAAGGCGCGCGGCGTTTCATCGAACGCAACCGCCCAGAGGTTTGGGAAGTGTTGGAAGAGGTCATCAAAGAACGGCCTGTACTGCTCAACCGTGCGCCCACGCTGCACCGATTGGGGATCCAGGCATTTGAGCCTGTATTGATCGAAGGGAGTGCCATCCAGTTGCATCCCCTTGTTACCACAGCCTTCAACGCCGACTTCGATGGCGACCA
The DNA here is from genome assembly GCA_020353215.1 of Deltaproteobacteria bacterium. Lineage (GTDB taxonomy): Bacteria > Desulfobacterota > Syntrophobacteria > BM002 > BM002. The sequence continues at coordinate 3,726,140 of CP070692.1, read as the reverse complement.
GATGGCTGTCCATGTCCCCCTGTCGGAAAAGGCAGTTATGGAAGCTCGAGAGTTGATGCTTTCCTCGAAGAACCTGCTCAAACCGGCGGATGGTGAGCCCATTATTGGCCCGTCCAAGGATATGGTCTTAGGTGTCTATTACTTGACCATGGAATTTGAGCGTAAATTTAAGGGGCATGGGCGTGTCTTTGCGGATATGCAGGAAGTTGAAATGGCATATCAACTCGATCAGATCAACGTTCATACCAAGATTAAAGTGAACGTGACCACCTGGTATGATGAAGACAACAACCGTTTGGACGAGCCAGAAGAACGGATGATCGAAACGACCGTCGGGCGAGTGCTTTTCAACTTGGTAATAGCCCCCGAAGTACAATTTGTCAATTACACCTTGGATAAAGGCGCAGTGAAAGACCTCATCGGTGAGATATTAGAGATCACAGATGAAGAAACCACCACTATGGTGGCCGATGAGATTAAAGCGATCGGGTTTTCCTACGCCACCCGTTCGGGAGTCACTGTTGCAGTCTCTGATATCACCATCCCGGCGGAAAAGCGAGACATCATTTCCGAGGCGATGGAATCCGAGCAAGCCGTCGAGAACGACTTCCACCGGGGCCTGCTCACCGAACAAGAGCAGAATGACCGCATTATTGAGATTTGGCAGAAAGCCACCGATGATATTGCTGGTGCGGTGAAAGACACGATGGATCCCATGGGGAATCTGGCCATCCAGGCGAATTCAGGTGCCGGAAAAGGTGGTTTTAGCACCATTTCCCAGTTGGCCGGCATGCGCGGGATGATGGCCGATCCTTCGGGACGGATTATCCCGCTCCCCATCCGATCAAACTTCCGGGAAGGTCTCACCACTCTGGAATACTTCATCTCGACGCACGGCTCTCGTAAAGGTCTTGCTGACACGGCCCTCCGCACGGCTGACGCTGGTTACCTGACCCGTCGCCTCGTGGATGTGGCGCAGGATGTCATCACAATCGAGGAAGATTGTGAGACTGAAGAAGGAATCTGGATCCGCTCTACGGATGAAGTTGCCGACCAATCTTTGGGTGTCCGCATTTACGGCCGTGTTGCTGCCGCTCGTGTCGTTCACCCAGAAACGGGCGAAGTTTTGGTGGAACGCGACCAGTTGATGGAAAGCGATCAGGTGCGAAGGGTCGTTAATGCAGGCGTCGAAGAAGTATACGTCCGCTCGCCATTGACCTGCCGCAGCAAACGTGGCATTTGTGTGCAGTGTTATGGATTGGATCTGGGTCGCGGCCGTCTGGTAGAGACTGGCGCAGCCGTTGGTATCGTCGCTGCCCAATCTATCGGCGAACCGGGCACACAATTGACCTTGCGCACCTTCCACACTGGTGGGGTCGCGGCAGGGACGGATATCACCACAGGTCTCCCGCGTGTCGAAGAGTTGTTTGAGGCTCGTCGGGCGCCGAAGGGTGAGGCTGTCGTTTCCGAGATCGCAGGTCGTGCTGAAGTGGACCAGTCGGACCGCTACACTGACTTGCGCGTCGTCCGTGTATCTCACAGCGAAATGGCCGAGAATGAATACAAAATTGCCCGCGGATGGAAAGCGGAAGTCAAGGATAAAGACAAAGTTAAAGCGGGCGATGTCCTCGCGGCCAAGGGTGACGAGACCCTCCTCGCTGAAAAAGATGGTAAGGTGCGCCTGGAAGGAAAGACCAAGATCATCGTCTCCTATGAGGTTCGCCAGGAAGAGGAATATGAAGTGCCCTCCAATACCCGCTTGATCATCACGACTGGTGATGACGTCGAGCCAGGTCAGGCGCTCACAGAAGGTTCTTTGAACCCTCATTCGATCCTCCGCATCCAGGGACGGGAAG
>CP070692.1:3719382-3724184 GCA_020353215.1 Deltaproteobacteria bacterium | reverse complement strand
ACCTGATCGTCGATAAGAACCTCTCCGGCGCTCGGCCGTTCCAGGCCGGCGATCATCCGCAAAAGCGTGGTCTTGCCACAACCAGAGGGACCCAACAGCACCAGAAACTCCCCCTCACGAGTGGTTAGATCGACGCCGTCCACCGCCCTAACCTTGCCGAAATACTTTTTAAGACCTCTTGTCCCCACTTGAGCCATAGGTTCTCACTACCTCATTTTGGCTTCTAGTTCAATATGAGAGGTTCTCAATCCCAAAGCAAGACTGGAGGCCTGGAATTATAAGGCCCCCAGTCTTTATCTTTAATGGCTGGTTGAGCTGAAAAAACAGTTCTACATTTTTCCGCCAACCAGCCCCTTCTTGCGCCATTTCTCGAAGATTGCTTTAGTCAAGGTTTCAGCCTGCTCCACTGCCGTCTCAGGCTTCATGCCCCGGGCGGCGTTGGCCATCATGTTCGCCACGACATATGTATCGAACACCTCGCCGATGGCCGGACTGGCAGGACCCGGATGGCCCACGGCAGTGCTCCACTTCTCCGCGTCCTTAAGGGGTTTCAATTTATCAGTGGCCTCGCCCGGGAGAGCGAACGGGTCCTTGTCGAACCAGGCGTTGTGCAGATCCCGAAGCTTTTTCGCCCCCCGGACCCGGGCATAGCCCCGATCGCCCTTGGGCACGGGGGTGTCAAAGAAAGCGGGGGAATTGTAGAGCTCGCTGTAGTACATCGCCTGATCGTAGTTTTCCACCAGGGCGAGCATGAACTTCTTGGCCGTATCAACGTTCCTGGAGTAAGTGGGGATGAAGTAGTTGTAAATAACATGCTCGCTCGCCCAACGCGTCCCCCGTGGACCCCTTAGTGCTGGTACAAAGAAGACATCGTTGGCAATTTCCGGCACCTTCTTCTGGCCGCTGCGGTAAGCGGAGACAGAGTTGAGGATGTAGGAAGCTTTACCGGCGATGAGAGCCCGGTTGTTGGACGCCGGAGCCCAGGCGAACACCTCCGGAGTCATGGCCGCCTTGTACAGTTCGGTCATGAACTTTACAGCCTCGATGGTCCGCTCGTTATTGAGGATCACATTTTCGTCTGCGTCCTGCACCCCGGTATCGAAGGACCACAGGAGAGCGCGGGCGGCCATGTTGGAGTCGAGTTCTTGAGAGAGGCCAATGCCCAACTGCACCCCGTGCTTCTCTTTGATCTCCCCGCCGTATGTGATTAAGTCCTCCCAGGTCTCGGGGCCCTGAGGCTTGCCCACCTTTTCCCACAAGCTCTTGCGATAGTCCCCCGGGTCGATGACCCAGCCATGGCAGAAGCCATAGTACTTCTTGGTGTTGGGATTATAGGAACTTCGTTTGCAGAGGGGGTGCTGCTTGCCGAAACGTTTTTCGGCTTCCTGGTTGACGTCGGTCAAATCCACCACACTTGGCTCGTATTGACCCGGAGGGGAAAACCACTCAATCAGGTCATGTCCACCCCTGGCGGATATCTCGGCTGCTGTACGGGCTTTAACTTGGCCGATGTTGATGTGATCAACGGTGACCTCGACCCCGTTGGCCTCTCCCCATTTCTGGGCGAAGTTGTCGAACCACTCTTGGTCGTACCGGGGCACGAAGTGGGCCCACTGCAGTATCTTCAACTCCTTACCGGCTGCGCGTGCCTGCCTGGGAATGAAGATGGTGGGACCCAAGCCCGCCGCCAGCACTCCTGCACCGGCAGTCTTAATGAAATCCCGTCTGGTAATAGCTCCTCTAATGCTCTTTGCCATGATGTCCTCCTTTCTTGGTGAAACTTCGCTCTTGCGGTTCCCATAGACATTAAACAGCCCGATATCTGCGAGGAATCAACAGATACAGATGCCCTATACCAAGTTGGATCGCATGTGAGCCGCGGGCCACTGGGAAGGGGAATAGGATTCCCGTGTGCGGGGAGAAATTACTGAATTTCGACTTCTATTTGGTATAGGGTGCTAAGAAGTAGAGCAAGCAAAGCAGAAATCCTACGCCAGCCATAAACCGTACTGTACCCTATTTGGATGCAAGAGGAAAGTTCAAGTGTCTACTTTATCCTCTGAGTACCATTGATACAGGCCCAACCCTTGAATAAGATAGCTGAATTACAATACAATCTATTGAAGGCTGGCGTCAATCTGAAAACCATCCCGTTCGGAGTTAAGTGCCCCCCGGCAAAGCCGGGACCTTATTTCTGTTAGCCTCTCAAAGGAGAGACTGTCGAAAAACCCTTGCAACAGCAGTTTTGAGGCGTTTCTTAACTTGTAAGTAGTTGATTTTACTAGGTACGGAAATAGCCAAAATGAGCACTCACGACTTTTTTGACAGTCTCGGATGTAATCCACTTTCGCAGTGATCAGGGTGAATTTAGGTTTCTCATCAAATACACTTCACCTCTTCCTTGCAGGTCACCTATAGGCAAGTCTCAAAAAAAACCATGAAATTAAGAATTCTTCGTATTTCTGAAAATCGCTCTAGTGAGCGTTTCTTTTCTTACACTGTGACCCCGGTTATCCAGACTACCGGCTCCAGTTATTGAAGTAGTGCGAGCTAACTAGCCAGAACTGAGCCGAAGACTCCAACTACTTCAAGCTGGCATGATTTCTGCCATATTTGCCCCGCCCCCCATGCTTGGGTGGAGGCTGGGTTATGGGTAAAGCACAATAAGGAGGGCAATACCCTATCCATTAGACACTGTGTGAATAAGATCTGTTGTTACAAACAGGATGGATTGATCACTGGGGGCTTAATGCCCTGCAGTTTGATTTGGCGCAGTTCTTCTTGGGTGAGTCGGGATGGCACTCTCTTTTGTAGAACTGTCTTAGACTACAGAAAAAATCATCCAGTTTCTTAACGATGCCATAGTGGATAAACAAAACTTCACCACGATTGTTTAATAAAAGAGTAAATGGTGTTCTCGGTGATCCAAACTTTTCGTGCACGACAAAATCCGGGTCTGGAAATAAGGGAAATCTGATCACAAGATCGTCCTTATAGACTTTTGTCTCGTGGACGTTGTTGCCTGCACATATGCCAATCACCTTGATTTCTTTGCTTAAATTGGGATCTTCGCGAATAAGGTCATGAAGACTATTGGCTACATTTGCTTGCTCGTGACAGCTGGGGCAGTAAAGGTTGAGGCATTCGATAAGGATAAGTTTGGTAGGAATTTGAGCTAGGGAGAAGGACGTTTGATCGTTTAGACCCAAGTATTCTCTTTCCTCCGACGACTTGGGCGCCTGAAGTTCTAATTGAGATAGGTTCAGCCAGGATGTGCCCGCCTGTATTTCCTGGCCTCGAAGATGAGGAAGTCCCGCAAAGACGGAAACAAGCAGCCAAAACAAGCCTATTAATACACGCCTCTGTCTCATTCCCCAGCCTTCCGTAACGTCTACAAATCTGGCTCTATTCTGTTCCGGTTTTAGGCCAGTCAGTCAAAGGAGCAAGGAGGAGTCGGTGAAGTTGAACTCTATTCCAGATTCTAGTTCGATGATGGTGCTAGTCATTCTAGATAGGGTGTCCGCATGCGATGCCTATGGAGCAAGGAGTGTACCAAACATGTGTGGAAGAAGTATTCTCGGTATTACAGATAGATAGTAAACTGGGTTTTGCTCAACGTGGGGCAAGAATGGGGCAGGTGTGGCGCCTCAATTTGTCACAATGTTGTAGCGCTTCATTCGGCGGTAAAGAGTGCGGCGGTCAATGCCAAGGAGCCTGGCGGCTTTGGCCTTATTTCCACCAGTACTGCGGAGTGCTTCAATTATCTCCTTCTCTTTGGTTGCTTCTACGTGTAGGATCGACGGGTCGAAAAGAGGAGGCAAATGTTCCATCTGTATGGTCTCAGCCGGGCAAAGAACACATGCGCTTTCGATGACATTTCTGAGTTCTCGAACATTGCCTCGCCAGCTGTGCTCAAGCAAACGATCCATGACAGCATTGCTTACTGATAGTATTTCTTTACCCATTTCTCTTGAGCAATGACCTAGAAAGTGGCCTACAAGGAGGGGAATATCATCTAAACGCTCACGAAGTGGTGCTGTATGTATGTTAAAAACATTTAGGCGATAGTAGAGATCTTCACGAAAACGACCCTTTTCCACAAGCTTCTCAAGATTCTGATTGGTGGCTGCGATGATCCGCACGTCCACTTGAGTTGGTTTGTAGTCGCCAACTCGTTCAACCTTCTTATCCTCCAAGATCCGCAACAGCCGGACTTGAATCGCTTCTGAAATGTTGCCTATCTCATCAAGAAAGATGGTGCCTCGGTGTGCTGCCTGAAACCGGCCAATCCTCGAGCTAACTGCACCAGTAAAGGCACCCTTCACATGGCCAAAAAGCTCACTTTCAATGAGGGATTCAGGAAGCGCACCACAGTTTATCTTTATCAGCGGTCGCATTGACCTTCTGCTTGCCTGATGAATGGCCTCTGCAACCAACTCTTTGCCACTGCCTGATTCCCCAGTTACCAGAACGGTAGTGTCGGTACTAGAGATGGCTTTGATGCGGCCGAGCACTTCAACAATGGCTTTGCTCTTACCGACAATATTAGGACCAGCGTCTCCCGTTATCCGGACTCTCAGTTCTTTGATCTCATTCGCAAGAGTGATCTGCTTTTTTACATAGGTCGTGATATCACTTACAATTCCAACAACGAGTGAAACTTTTCCGTCCGGATCTTTGATTGGTTGCATTCTCTTTTCAAAGTATAAGCGATCTCTCCTGCCAGAATCGACAATCTCCACGTACCAGGTAGGAGCACAGGAAGCTATCACCTGCTTTTCAACAGCTTGCCAGAGCTGTTT
>CP070692.1:3714454-3719282 GCA_020353215.1 Deltaproteobacteria bacterium | reverse complement strand
CCGCCGACGATACCACCGTCATGGGGTAGGCTGCTCCGGGTGGAACGCAGATAGGCAAAGGGAGTCTGATAGAGGAAATTGGACACCCGGGACATGTAGATGTCTGCATAGCCCTCCAGCAGACGGGTAAGATAGCTTTTGTCGTAGCCCGCCCGGGTGAGAAGTCCCCAGCGCGGGTTAAATATTGTCCACGCTTCTTGGGTTAAGGGCCCCATCTTTGCATCCAGAGCCGATATTTCTTCAGTAATTTCATCCATTCGATGGTGGAGTTCAGCAATTGAGACCCCTGCTTCCGGGCCATAGCCTTGCTCAGCCCTTTGCGCCTGAACCCTGAACTGCGCCTGTTTTCGCTCAAGTTCGGCTTTTTGCATCATCATCTTGGACAACTCAGCCTGCTGATCGCGAAATTCTTGCAAGCAGGCGAATTCTCCCTCCAATTCACGCAAAACAAGCCCTGTGCGCCATCTCAGCATACTCTTGGTTGCTTGCACATCTGACTCCACATGGTCGCCCACGTACATGATTTCGCCCCCCTGCAGACCGAAGGCCTCTTCCACCAGCCCCGCGTGACCGCCCACGTAGATGGAGCCCTGTTCCAGTGCTCCAACCACGCGCTTCAATAGTCCCTCCTCCGTGGCCAACTCAAAGGCGGGCTGTTTCTGCAGGAAGAAGTTGGGTTTCCCCGCTGAGACGATCACCAGGTCAAACAGATCGCGCCAGGTCATTTCAGCAGGCAAGTGAGGATCAAAGGCATGGGCCATAATTTCCCCTACGAATTCCCACTCGGAGTCGGTAATGAGCATGAGCTCCTTGCCGGCGTGCTTTTGATCGAGCAAGGTGAGTGGAATTTCAGAATCTTCAACGACGTAGCTGGCCGGGTCTTTGAGGATTTCATTTCTGAGCATCCCCTCCGCATAGGCAGCATCAAGATTACTGCTCATACGCTCCTCAAGATCAGGGTAGCCCATAACTTCAGGCAACTCATCGCGATCAAGCATGTCTACAAGTTGGGCGTACATACAAGCTACAGGGAGGTCGAAAAGGGTAGTAAACAGTAGCCAGCGATCCTCACGGATGTCAACACTGATGCGTGAATAAACTCTGCGTACTGTCTTAAAATCAAGGGGCTTGGTCCCATGGTATGCCCGCTTGACATAGCCGAAACGGTTCGGCTTGACGATATTTCCAAGTTTTTTGTCGAGCACGAGTCCGCGGATCATCATCTCTGGTTCATACTCGAGATCCTCCACTGGCCAACCAAACTCCAGCACTCTTCGCTTCAAGTATTCGTACATTGCACGTTCCCAGCGCTCCACGTCGTAACTGATCAAGGTGTAGTCCATGTCATACCCGATGGCTCGAATGGAGCGCATGTTCAAGGTGCGGTTTGTAAAGATCTTTCGCTCATGCGGTGGGTCTATGATCAATGAAGTAAGCTCATCCATTGTCTTCCTCCATAGCTAATACGTCTTAATTGGTCTCGCCATTCATCGTGGAGGTCCTCATACTGCTAAAACTCTAACGGAAATCAATTTCGTCTATTATTTCAGTATTCATTCTATAATCTTCAAACTTCAATCTCCAATCTCCACAGCGATTAAGAAGGCATTAAATAAATGGATGAAAAGGACATCGTGTATTAAATTTTCATCACATTTATCTGTTCTCAAATTATCCTAGTACATACAGGTCTTACTCTTAAAAAGTCTCACTTCACCAAGAGCCAGATTTAGTGTAACCTCCATGCCTACGGCGGCTTTCAGTATCTGCTGTAGTCTTTGAGTTTTTTGAAGTCGAAATTCTTAACATATTTATATCTTATCCTGCAAGTTTGCCTTCTAAAAGATATGGGGGGTTGAAGCATTCCAGACTCATCACGACCATCAAGACTCACACTTGGAATCATTCGCCAGCTAACCGCAGTGATCAAAATTCATGCGATCTTTTCGTATTGACGGCATTTCTGGATTGATTCTATTATAAGTTTATATTAGCTTCCATCACTACCTTAATTTGCAGACAAGTTATGAAGTGTCTGCTTGCAGACTCTCGGGAGGACAAATGAACCTGAAAATGTGTCCGCTATAATCTAAATAGAACGTCGTGTGTTCTGTTGGGAGTCTGAAATACGCTCTCCGATTCTCTTGGGGTCGGTTTTGTCTCAGATTGGAAAGAGTCCGGACTACACTAATATCTTCTTTTACCCCTGGATGTCTTCCATGAAAATTGCAGGTGGTGCCATGCTCAAAGTAAAAGATATCATGACAAGAGAGCTAATAACAGTCTCACCCGAGACGGAGATTGTCCACGCGACTAAGATTCTTCTGGAAAACCGCATCAACGGCGTTCCCGTCAGGGATGAAACGGGAAAACTGGGTGGGAATCCTCTGCCAGAGTGACCTGATTGCGCAACAGAAAAAGCTTCCCATTCCCTCTTTTTTCACACTTCTGAACGGATTAATTCCTCTGATTTCCAAGAAACAAATCGAGAAGCAGGTTCGGAAGATCGCTGCCATCACCGCGGCTTAGGCCATGACGCCAAACCCGGTCACCGTCCGGCCCGATATGAACATCGAGGAGGTGGCTGCCCTCATGGTGGACCATAATTTTCACACCATTCCCGTGGTGAATGAGGGGGAGCTTGTGGGAATCGTGGGAAAAAAAGATATGCTGAGAACACTCATGCCCATATCAGAAGCAGAATGATCCGAGGTTTAAGAATGCCCAAATGGGTAAAAAGGTGTCATGGAGGGTAAATATCGGTAAGCCGTTCCCGACGGATGCGACAAATAAGGAGGTCAGCTCTCCGTTTGATTTTTGCATGGTGACGTTTGGAATAAGAAGTCGACCCGACCCTTTCCCATTCCACTATATATGGTGCTAGGACTGGCCGACCGGCTCATTATTAAACAGCTCTGCTATGTATCTTGATTCCTATGAAGTATCAATAAGTTAGGATCTCCTTTTCTTATCTCGAGTCTCGTTTGCATGATGCTAACGGAATCTGAGATCTGTTGACATCGACTTCAACCTTAGCGTTATGAAATAGAGTCCCACCAAACCTCCAGGAAACTGTATATAATATCTTTATGACAATTTTGTGTTGTGGCACTTGTCCGCCAAGAAGCGTTGCACAGTATCCCTATAAAGAGCCGTCGCATAGACGCTTAACTGCCCTGGAAGGCTAACGGTCACAGATTAATTCTAGTGGACAGATTGGCGTCAAAAGTGGCTACCCCAGAATTGATAGATGAAAAAGTTTTATAATTTCAGATGTGTACATTCTGGGTCGGGGCACTTTGAAACCTCTAATCTAGATTCGAATCCTGGCCCCGACCCATCAGGCGATAGGCCCTCCAGACTCAATGTACATCGCCTGTTCAGCTATCACCCAAGGAGCCGGTGGATTACCTATAACTCCGAACCGTTGCCGCTGCCTGAAGAATCAACGTTTGATTCCGCTTGGCCAAGCTGAAATATCGAGCTCCACTCTGTGTTTTTAGACGTAGAACGTGTGGTGTAAGGCGTGAATTGGCAAGTTGGCGAATGGTTCTAGGGCCAAGCTTCGATAACAACACCTTGAGATTAAATAACATTTCTTGTTCTTCCCCTAGTTGGCATCTTTCCTGCTTATATAAAAATGGTTCGTACCCGAGTTAGCAAGAAACCAGTTGAAAACTCGGTCAAAAACCTGCGCTGTGCAGTCGCTCATCTGCACGCAACTTAACTGGTAATGGAGGCCCGAAGGAAATGCCAAAAGAGTTAAGGCGCGCCCGCAAGGCACAAAGCTCTTTGGATATCGGTGTCTATTTTGAACCTCTTGAATGTCGCCTGCTCCTCTCCGGGAGTTGGGATGGGGCTGTTATCGACAACCAATTTCAGGATTCTCAACAACCATCCCAACACTTTGTCGAGGCTGAATACTTCACATTCTGTGAACAGGACACAACCATTGCTCCTAATTTACTGCAAGGGGTCCAAGAAGAAGGGTCTTCAGAGCCTGAGCAGGAATCCCTAACGACTCTTTTGCAGAATGGGCCCGATCAACTCCCCTTAAATGATGAATTGAGCACGCAGGATTCGCTCGCGAGGTCTCCCGCTGCAAACGGTTATCAAGACGGCGTTGCCGTTGGTTCGCCGTTGAAGATTATCGATATATTTGCGGACGCGACCGATGCAGACACAGTCCTTTCTGAAGATATAGCCGGTGCCGGCGACCGGGTCATCGAAGCTGCAACAAACCCGGATCTGGCAAGCAGCGACGCCCGTTTGACCGGCCTCGGGGATGTCGAATCCGATGACGTACCGAATCCCTATCTGCAACAGGACTTGGTGGACAGGGGTGAGAGACGTGAGTTGGTTCTTGTCGATGCCAGCGTCTCACATTCTCAGCAATTGGTGGATGACTTATTGGAGAAGCGGAGTGACGGTCGTGAGATCGAGGTCGCCTTCCTGGACCCGGACCGCGGGGGTGTCGAACAAATCAGCGAATTGCTGGCCGAGCGCCAAGACCTCGACGCCTTGCATATAGTCTCCCACGGTACCGACCGTGCCGTAAAGTTGGGATCCAACTGGCTGTATGGTGACAATCTGGACGCCTATGCGGTAGAGATCGCCGGGTGGCAGAATTCGCTGGCAGACGGGGCGGATCTGCTTTTCTACGGTTGTGAATTGGCCGCCGGCGAAGAGGGGCGGACGCTGCTGGAAGCCTTGAGCGCGCTGACCGACACGGATGTCGCGGCGAGTGTGGACGACACCGGCCATGCACAGCTCGATGGGGACTGGGACTTGGAGTATGCAACGAGCCGCATCGATACTGTTACGCCAT
>CP070692.1:3709491-3714354 GCA_020353215.1 Deltaproteobacteria bacterium | reverse complement strand
AAAGGAATCCATCTGTCAAGGAGGAGCATGTGAGTGGGGTAAGGAGTTTTTGCTCACATTGTCTAACTCTGGCTACTGACTACTAACTACTAATTAAATGATTGGGCTCATCCATGAGCACGGTGATTCGCCCATCTTTTTGCTCTATGGGTACCCAGAGATTGTTCCACAAAAAACTCGGCTTAAGATTGCGCAGCAGCTTGGCGGGAATAGGAATGTTGTCGTTAAAGGCAATGTATCTGCTCTGGTAAAATTGGCCCAGCGCTTTGCCCACATCCTGTTTGCTGATCTTATAGTCCTGCAAAAGAACCTGCTCAACCTCAATGTCCCTGATCTGAGCATCAACCACGGCACGGTTCAACTCCTGCTCACTGATTAGTTCATTTCTTAGCAAATAGTCGAATTTCTCCGCACTGCGAACCGCTGCCTTCCTTCGATCCGTGCCTTTTCTTCTCTCAGGACCACCATAGGAGGGGTCAGCAAACTGCCTGCGTTCCTTAACTGCTCGCCTGTCTTTCCCACTTCGACGACCAGACGCGTATACAGCCATGCTAGTGAAACCTCGTTTGTGTCAGGTCCCGGTATAGACCTGCCTGTAAAAGGATTAAAACCAGAACAGACTCTTCCGTCCCCCTATTAGGCAGTAACCATGCCAAACAGGACAATTGACAATTTTCATCGGCCATTCAACGAGTTAGCAAATGGTACCCTGGTGACAATAGCTCCAATTCTTCTACAAGTGTAAAGTTATCCGAAAGGTGGGCGCGAGTACTGCAATGGTTTTTTGGTTCCTCTGGAACAACTGACACTACTCAGGACTCAGACAGAAAACCGCTTACTTTCACGGATTTCAGTGGTTGGCAGGGTGAAGGCAGAAAGACGGAGGTGGGAGGGTGGGATGAGATAGGAGCGCAAGTGCGTTACGTCGCAGCTGAAGAAGATGTGTTGCGCACAAGCCAGAGAGGTTTGCCATGGACTTACTCAAATCATATTTTCTGGCAATCTATCCGGCTACGTGGACAGGCCGTCTTGTCAAGTGCTTGGGTTCGCGAAAAGTGGATGAAGACTTGAATAAGATGGTCGGTAACGAGGGCACCGTCAATCTATCTACACCTTGAATACGCTTACCATCTGTTTCAGCTGTTCTGCTACCGTGGTCAACTCCTCCGCGCTCATATCGACTTGGGAGCTGTTGTTGGACATCTCATTGGCTGCTTGGTTTACTTGTACAATGTCCCTAGCGATCTCTTCAGCGACTATGGAGCTTTGTGCCACCTTCTCGCTGACCTCTTGAATCCCCTGTGAAGCTTGGTTCACATTGATGGCGATCTCTTTAGTAGTCAGAGACTGCTCTTCCACTGCCGTGGCAATGGTAGTAGCTATCTGGCTAACGTCGTTGACCACCCGCGAAATCTGCTCGATCTCCGTATCAGTGCCGGCCGCTGAACCTTGAATTCCTGCTATCTGTTCCTTTATTTCTTGAGTAGACTGCGCCGCCTGTTTTGCCAGCTCTTTAATCTCGTTTGCCACCACCGCAAAACCCTTTCCTGCCTCCCCAGCCCTCGCTGCCTCAATAGTGGCGTTCAGAGCCAATAGGTTGATCTGCCCGGAGATGGCGGTGATGGCCTCGGTCACCTTGTCAATTTCCTGGACTGCCTGCCCGAGCCCATACATTTTATTAGAAGCGCTCTCGGCCTGGGAAACAGCGTCATTCGTAATGCTGAGTGATTTTTCAGCATTCTGAGCGATCTCGTTGACGGTGGCAGACATCTGCTCCACTGCCGTCGCAACCATGGTGACATTGGTTGAGGCCTCCTCTGCGGCTGCGGCTACAGACTGCATATTGGTGCTCATCTGTCCGGCCGCTGCAGCTACGGCGTTTGATCTGGCCGAACTGTCCTTTGCTCTGGAGGACATCTGGCTGGAAAGGCTGGATAGGCCAGTCGAGGATTCTTTCAGGGTATCGGCACCCAGGGCGATGTCTCCGATAATCCGAGATAGCCTCGTCAAGAAGGTGTTAATCCATCCTGCCAGCTTATCAAGCTCGTCTCGCAACACGCCTTGGGCCACAGGACATTCGATGCAGGCGCTGAACTCTCCCGAAGTCAGACAGCGGCATTGAATCTTTCCTGCTGTGTTCGAGCCGACAGTCTGCCAACAACTCGCCTTCTTGCCGTATTCCGGACAATCTGTGTGTTTGCAGTTTCTCAAGTCGGAACAATTCACCTCACGCATGAGAACACGCTCGGTCAGGTCGCCTTCTTGGATCAGACTTCTGAAGGTGTTATACATGCCACTTATGCTTTTTCGCGTTCTCTTGTCAAGAAGATAGACAATAATTATTAGTCCGGGTAAAGTAACGATAATTGCTGAAATAAGTAACATTCGAGCTGCGTTAATTTCAGATTCGATACTTTTCATATTGCTATGCACGTTCTCTATTTGCTGCTCAACAAATGCTTCAACCGCTTTGTTAAGATTTAATGCGAGAGTACCCGACTTTTCTACGGGTCTGGTATCTTGGGGAAAACCATTGTTCATACAGACATTGGCAATTTCTAGACTTTTTTTGTAATAGGCGTCGAAATGCTCTTTAATTATCTCCAATTTTTCGAGAGAATCTCTCTGCTCTCCTTCGCTGAACCCATTACGAAGAAATTCGTAATGATTCTCAAACATAAGAGCCTGACTTTCGACCTCCCTGAACGCATTTTCAAAACCCTGCGCTCCTTCATTGCGCAATATGTAAGTAACTCCTTGCTGGACCTGGAGAACTGCTAATTGCATATCTTTCGCTTTCATGGAAAAAAGCAGAGATTCAGTCCGAGTCCGCTCTGCCAAATGCTCGGCTCTGTTCCCGTAACTTCTGCAAATCACAACTGCGATGAGCATCACACCCAGACCAACTACAATAATCCCACCCAACTGTTTTCTGATTCTCCTTTTCATTGCTTACACCCCGGAGTTTTGTAATGTTGAGGATTGACTGTCAGCCCATTATCTTTTAGGGGATGATCTCCTGCCATGTCTCGCATCTGGAGCAGGTAATCTTGAGTTTCGCTAACGGTTCCTGAGAGTATCTAGCTAGCAGATTATTTGAGCGCCGCTAAGGAGAACGATATTTTTAGCATCCGTTATCTAACTTGCAGGAACGGTTTGGAGTAAAAATGGCAATTTTCGTGCCAACATTGTTCAAGTACGTTTCGGATTCAAGGTCTGAGGGCACCGTGCGGAACGGTCATATCCGCTGTCACGCCAGGGGCTGATTCATGAAATATCCGGGCTAGTGCGGGAATATGTTCTGAACTGAGAGTAGTTACAGGACCAGCAGTAGGGGTTGCCAGGGGAAAAGACTGGAAGGTGGACTGACTGCAATCATTCGACGAAAACCAGCTTCAAACTTGTGTGAATCAGTTTAGCCACAGATGTGTTTACACGGGAAAAGTTCAAGGATTCGTTGGGAATACTGACGGGTACGACTTTAGGACCGAACAAATAAGGGCTTAGAAAATTACTCTAAGCCCTCTATTTTACTTGGTAGCGGGGCCAGGATTCGAACCTGGGACCTTCGGGTTATGAGCCCGACGAGCTACCTAACTGCTCCACCCCGCGTCACTGTTGGAATCTTGTTTTTAACTCGAATTCACCAACCTTGTCAAGAGAATGACAATCCTTTTTTCAGTCATCGGCCAACCATCAGGCTTCGGCTGGTCCCATTGGGCCCGGGCCAGGTCATGAACTTCAGCCGACTGGAGACGGTGACCGATGGGCTTGCGCCCGCCGCCAGCTTTCAGCCCCCCCGGGTGCCACACTTTATCAGAATGCTACCGAATTACTCCGAAACACGTGCGACTTGAAAGCTCATCCTCACCTGCTGATGGCTGTCCAGGATGCTGCTCGAAGCTATAGAAGGCCTTTGGTTGACGGCACGCCATCTGCATCAGGTGTCGTTTCGCAAGCCTGCTTCATGGCCCTGCCCCAAGCCTTGAACACCGCCTCTACTATGTGATGGCTGTTGTCTCCATAGGACAGGTTGATATGGAGCGTGACTCCGGCCTTTGAGGCAAACGCCCTGAAGAACTCGGGAATTAGCTGGGTCTCGAACTCTCCTACTTTCTCGCTTAGCTTCGGAACATTGTACACCAGGTATGGCCGATTGGACAGATCCACAACCACCCAAGCGAGAGCTTCGTCCATGGGCACAATTTGTTGGCCGTAGCGTCTGATGCCCTTTCTCTGCCCGAGAGCCTTTGCGAACGCTTGGCCCAGGCAGATGCCGACATCTTCTACCGTATGGTGTTGATCAACCCATGTATCGCCTTCGGCGTTTACCTCGAGGTCGAAGCCACCATGAGCCGCGAATAACGTTAACATGTGGTCCAGGAAACCGACAGAGGTATTGATTAGCTGTTTGCCAGTCCCATCAAGGTCGACTCTCAACTCGATTTTGGTTTCACTCGTTTCCCTGGATATGCGCGATGATCTGTCCACCAACCCTCCTCTTCGAGCCGCTCTGGCAAAAGCTAAGGCCCAGACTTGCCTGCGCACTATAGGAGAAATACCCAACACTGTCAACCGGAAGCGCTCCAGGAGTTTCCCCAAAAATGTCCTTAGCGACCTAGGCAGAGCGCAAGGCTACTCCACAACGAGCAATTCGCGCCATTTTATGGCAATGTTTCTTTTAACCAAGCACCAAATCTTCATGCATGGACTAGCCAAGCTGAGATAGCAAAGGCAGGTTGCTCAGGTGCTCGTTGTTTCGCAGCCTTCCGCTCTGCCTTTTCTGGTGTCTCTTCAGAGTGACTGCGGGAGGTCTGTGCCACTTCCCCGGCTGCGGCTGGGGGAGCCCCTGGCCCCGTTCCA
>CP070692.1:3704495-3709391 GCA_020353215.1 Deltaproteobacteria bacterium | reverse complement strand
AATACTACTACGTTAAGTAATTCAGATAAAACCAGACAGATGGCGATAAGTAACCTTTCTACCGCAGATCGGGCAGATCCCTATCCAGGTGGCCAAAAGCCCCTGGATCATCTGGCGAATCTTCGGCAGGGTCAACCCAGAAGTTTTTTTTACTGCGCAGGGTCTCGAGCAGAAGGAACCCATAGGCCATCATGTTCATGGTTACATGGTGATGCCAGCCAAGATAGCCTCGACCCTCGTAGTGGTCGAGGCCGAGTTCATCCTTTTGCTGTTGATAGTTTTGCTCCACCCGCCATCTGATCTTGGCCAGGCGGACCGCTCTTCTTAGGCCCGCCTGGTGAGGGAGATTGGTAAACCAGAATTTCGTGGGCTCCTCCTCTTTGTGAGGCCATTCAACGAGCAGCCACTGGCGAGGTGGCAGATGGGCTTTTCTTTTGTAGCCATGAGCAGGCTCTACGCGAACATAAGCGAAACGAGATACCAGGGGTCCTTTTGTGCCTTCTCGCCAGCGGATAGTCTTCCACTTCCAAGCAGGAAAACTCTTGGCAAAATCCTTTACCGAGAGCGTTTTCAACTCGTCCTTTGTCGTACCTTTTTTGGGGCGCCCCCGCCTCGCCTTGCCCGTTTTCACTTGATCAAAGACAATCGTTTTGCTCTCAATCTCTGCCACGTACGTAAGGTTTCGCTCAATCAATTGCCGGCGAAACTCATTGATCTTTCCGTAAGCAACATCGCAGACAATGACCCCTTGGGGAATATCCCACGTGCGTGCCTCATCTATAAGCTCCAGCGCAAGCTGCCATTTCCTCTTAAACACTGCTCCCTCTGGAATACCAGCCTTTTTCATGCGCTCAGCATCTTGCGCCCATTGCTCCGGCAGATACAGTGCAAAGTCCAAGGGCATGCACGCATCATCGGTGGCCAAATGCAGCGCTACAGCTACCTGACAATTGGCTACCTTGCCCAAAGTGCCAGAGTACTGGCGGGCTACGCCCACAGAGTGTGGGCCTTTTTTCGGAAAGCCGGTATCGTCAACAATCCAGGCGCAGGCAGGAATCAGTTCCTTGGCCATTCTCTCGGCAAGCCTCCTCCTCATAGGCATGTGATCCCAAGGACTCTGACCGACAAACTGTTGCATGGCTTGGACGTTGCCATCCGGCAGGCGATTGGCCATGGGCTCAATGGATTTGCGTTTGCCGTCCAAAAGAAGTCCCCGGACATAAACGCTACCCCAGTGACGACGTTCAGCTCGGCCAACCGGCTCCAGAAGATCTTTAAGGTACCTCTGGAGGCGACTTCGACACTCTCCCAACTGTTTTGCATCCATGGGACCATATTACAGAACCCATGGCTGAATGTCAATTACTTAACGTAGTAGTATTAGGCAGCGACGCCCAATTGTCCGCGGGAAACATTCCCTTTGTGCCCTTGGATGAGGCTTACGAAGGTGTCGGAAAAGACGTACCATCTCTGCGGTGCGTGGATCAGAGAGGATCAGCTAAATATTGCCGGCATTTCGCTCTGGGCGGGAGCGAGAGAAAATGATGTAAAACCATGGAAAATGCAGATGCGGTCATGTGCCTTTTAAGGGATCAGGATGAAGTCGCGGCTTTTTGTGCCAAGTGTGCTCTGAATGCGGCCAAATGCTTGTGAAGCGAGTCGCCGTTCCCAAAAGGGGTAGCTTGGCACGGCAGAAGGGTTTGTAGCAATACAGGATAAGAACTGATGTTCCCCTCTCAATGGGGGGGCGATTCATATTAAGGTATCGGTTTGAAGTTATGTGGCATCAGGATAAGATTTCGAAGGTGCCGCTCAAATAGCGGTTCAAGCAGAACCTCTGAGATCTCCGCACGGCACCAAGGACTCACAGTTTGCACGCGTGCTCTGCCCGGTCTTTCCCCTGCCAGATGGGGAACCGCGGTAGTCCCACAGCGACCTCACAGGCAGGTTGTTGCATGGCACGAGAAAATAAGAGCAGGTTCAGAAATCTTGTTATCGTTTTTGGCGACCAGTTGAGCAAGGATCTTGACGCGTTGCGCGGATTTGACGCCCAAGACGATGCCGTCCTCATGATGGAGGTGGAGGAGGAGGCCACTTACCTGCCTCAACACAAGATTCGGATTGCGCTTTTTTTTGCCGCCATGCGCCACTTTGCCGATCGGTTGAGAGATCAAGGATACAAGGTTCTTTACTCGCACATTGACGACAGAGAGAACCGCGGTAGTTTCGAGAAGGAGATCTCCAGATGGATTCACAAGACCCGTCCCCGAAAGCTGGTCTGTACCCTTCCCGGAGATTATAGGGTCAAGGAGGCGGTAATAAGAATTGCTGCAGAGCTGGACTGCCGTTTGGAGATACGAGAAGACAACCACTTCCTGCTATCCAACGAAGAGTTCTCTGAATTCGCCCAAGGCAAGAAATCTTTACTGCTCGAACATTTCTACCGACACATGCGCCGGCGTTACGGAATCCTCATGGATGGCCGGCAACCGGTCGGCGGCAAGTGGAATTTCGACTCAGAAAACCGCGAAAGTTTCGGCAAGGAAGGTCCTGCCAGGATAAAAGCACCGCGGTCGTTTCGCCCTGACGAACAGACCGAGGCGGTTCTTCGGCTGGTGAATGAACTCTTTTCTGACAGCCCGGGGGCGTTGGCCAGGTTCGACTACCCTGTGAGTCGTAAGCAAGCCCTGGCGGCCTTGCGGGATTTTATTAATCATCGTTTGCAGGACTTTGGTCCTTACCAAGACGCGATGGCCGAAGGTTTTCCCTACCTCTATCATT
This sequence comes from Deltaproteobacteria bacterium, assembly GCA_020353215.1. Taxonomy (GTDB): domain Bacteria; phylum Desulfobacterota; class Syntrophobacteria; order BM002; family BM002. The sequence goes on along the minus strand of CP070692.1, from coordinate 3,706,610 downwards.
CCCGCTTATCCTGCGTGTTAAACTTGCACCTTCTAAATCCAAAAGAGGTGATTGAGGCGGTAGTGCAAGCCTACGAAGATGGTCAGGCACCGATTAACTCGGTTGAAGGATTTGTCCGACAGGTCCTCGGTTGGCGAGAGTTCATCCGCGGGATCTATTGGTTGAAAATGCCAGAATACGCCCAGTTGAATGAACTTAAGGCACAGCTCCCCATGCCGGCCTTTATGTGGACCGCTGAAACCGAGATGAACTGCATTCGCCAGTGTGTAAGCCAATTGATCGCGCACGCCTATGCGCACCACATTCAACGTCTCATGGTCATGGGACTGTTTTCACTCCTGCTGGGTGTAAATCCCTATGAGGTTCACAAATGGCACCTGTCCATGTACGTGGATGCCATAGACTGGGTCTCCCTTCCGAACGTTTTAGGAATGAGTCAGTATGCGGATGGAGGGTTTGTTGCCACCAAGCCGTATGCTGCCTCTGGTAACTACATTCAACGGATGAGCAACTATTGCCAAAACTGTTTTTTCAACCCCCGAGAGAGGGTGGGCGAGCGGGGATGTCCATTCAATAGCCTCTACTGGGATTTTCTATCTCGTAACCGGGACGCACTCGAGGGGAATCATCGGATGCGTATGCAATACCGAAATCTTGACCGAATTGATTCGAGCGAGCAAAAAAAGATTCGAGCCCGCGCCGACGCATTAAAGAAGGATTTCACCCAGAAGACGTATCTTGCGAGCGGTTCGAAATGAGCAAAATCGAAACTAGCTAGATACGAAGGAACTTCAGTCGCCGCTGGAACAAGAGAATGTTTCTGCGATTCGATCCTTACCAGATATTCAAGTGCAGCCGAACGCCGGCGGGATTGTACGTCCGACAGAAATGGCTAGACGAAGAATCCACACCCTCATGGCAGGCAGATTTTGAGCACACGGTCCGGCAACTCTGGCGAGAGCAGTTGTCAAATGGATCTTGGGAACACTCCGAGATTGAGACCGTGCGTCGGCTCTTCGGTCTCCATCTCACGGTTAGATATGAGACGGAAGGAATTACCAAGGCTCTGGAGTGGCTCATTGACACCGGCTATCAAGCGTTTAAAGGATACCGCAAAACCCTGCGCTTTCGCCAAGAACTCCTGCACGGGCTTCCCTTCACCCGAGGCTCATCGGGCTTTCTTATCACGGGAGCCACGTTGTTCCTTGCAACAATTTTCGGCTACGGGGAAGACGAGAGGGTCTTGGAAGCCTACGATCGTTTGAGCGATGAGATTCTTAAGAAAGAAGGGCACTGGTGCGGCCGGTCCTGTTCCAACAACATTTTGAGAGCCTTTGTTGTACATCCGGTATATTCGCAAAGCAAGGCGACGGCAATGGCGGTGCAATATCTGGCCCGCGCTCAAAGTCCAACTGGATCGTGGCCTTCCGGCGTACCGTTTTATCAGACGGTCAACGCTTTAGCTCATCTCGACTCTGATTGTGCAGAAACCCAAGTTGAATCCGCTTTCAAAAGACTCTATGAAACCCAACTGAGTGACGGCACCTGGGGCCGGCAGCATAAAGAGTGGAACACGTTTCTTGCGGCTCACGCCTTAAAAAAGAAAGGCATGATCTGAAATCCGATAAAGAGGATAACGAAATTCACCTTCTTTGAGCCGTTCTTTACTAGCCCTCTTGAATCTCACCATCATCCTCAACGTTAGACTCAGAACTGATTTCGTATCTTTGCTCAGACATGCGTTCTGAGTCTAAGAGCGATCGGATGAGGATTCAAATAAGTCTGATACTGCAAATACGGCTGCTGGTACTTGCGCACGTAATGATTCATCAAGGTGATCGGCACGATCAGCGGCACTAATCCTTCTCGATAATGCTCTATGACTTCAAGTAACTCCTGTTTCTCATCCTTACTTAGGTCCTTCTTGAAGTAGCCCATCACGTGGTGCAACACATTGACATTCTTGCGCAAGGTGGTCTTCAGCTTCAAGGCTGCCATAAGCAGCTTCTCATACTGCGCGTAGAGTTCCTGGACGGGCAGGGTTTTGCCGTGGGCGACCAGTTTCCCCATTTGGCGGTAGTGGCTTGGACTGTGCGAGAGAACCAGCAGTTTATG
>CP070692.1:3699408-3704395 GCA_020353215.1 Deltaproteobacteria bacterium | reverse complement strand
ATCGAGGGGGATTTTGCTGGAAGATTTCATATCAAAGAGCCAGACAATGTCGTGTTCCGGTTTATGTACAGGGGACAATCAGGTTGCTTCAACAATCTACTGCCCGAAAGGTCAAACCTTGATGGGTCCCTCCCGCAGGGCGGGAGGGTTTACCCGCGATTAATTAGTGTCGCGAGACCGTGAAGATGACCGTGCCACCTGGCAATTCATGAAATATCCGGGCTAGCTGTCCGCTGGATCAGAATCTTGCATTCTCTGGCGATTGTGAAAAGCGATGACGATTAAAGAGTTCTTAATTTTGGTTGGTCTGGGCGTGATCTGGGGTGCTTCCTTTCTCTTCATCAAGGTTGCTGTGGTCGCTGTGCCGCCGTTTACTGTGGCCTTTGGACGTACGGCACTGGCGGCGTTGACTCTATATTTGGTTCTACGCTCAACAGGGTTGAATCTGCCTCGTCTGGGGAGGATGTGGGGACCGTTCTTGGTCATGGGTCTTTTCAACGGTGCGTTGCCGTACACCCTCATAACCTGGGCCGAGATCTACATCGACTCGGGCTTAGCAGCCATACTGAACGCGCTCATGCCACTGTTCACCGTCCTCCTGGCTCACTTTCTTACCCGAGATGAAAAACTCAATTGGATGAAAGTTGTGGGTATAGCCTTGGGCTTTTTGGGTATTTTGGTGCTAATTGGTCCGGCGGTCTTAAAGGGACTCGGCACCCATTTGTTTAGCCAGTTGGCTGTAATTGGCGCCGCTATGTGCTATGCCGTAGCGGTTATCTTTGGGCGACGGTTGCGAGATATACCCCCATTGGTTTCCGCCACGGGCCAACTCACTGGCGCGGCCTTGCTTACCATGCCTTTGAGCATGGTATTCGATGCGCCCTGGCGGTTATCTGCTACGCCTCTTGCGGTGGGTGCCTTGGTCTGCCTCTCCCTTTTGGGAACCGCCCTGGCGTATCTACTCTACTACTACTTGCTACCTCGGATCGGCCCCACCAATGTCAGTCTGGTTACTTATCTCATTCCCCTTACGGGTGTTTTTTGGGGAGCATTAATCTTGGGTGAAAGACTGCACTGGAGTGCTTTTCTCTCGCTAGGGTTGATCCTTGCGGGGATAGCCGGGGTCAATAACCGTCTGCCACGATTTTCATCCACCTCAAGGGTGCGGATTGGACCTGCAGCCGACTGAATCATAGGAATTGGGAGGACAGAGCTTCACCATATGGTTTTGGAAAAACCTCAGGCCACTGCCCAGAGCCGAAGTCTATTTACTTCGTGCGCCGGTAGACGGTGGTCTCAGGATGGAACGCCTGCCAGGCAAACCAGTACGCGAAGATGTGTGGGATATGCTCTCCTTGGCCGTTCTTGACCGCAACCACTTCGCCCTCGGGGCTGACCTCAATATGGACCAACTCGCCGCCGACTGAATCGTCTGTGATTCCAGGCTGTCTTTGCAGTTGAATGAGGGGATAGGCCCTGGTCTCCCGGCTCACCTCAATGCCCAGAATCCTTGCTCTCGGAGAGAGATCCTGACGCATGTGCCCTACAGGAGACCAGATCGTACCAACTCTGTAGTAGCCGGTGTAAGGGTCTTTGGAATAGTCTCGATGATATCCGGTGTCTGTGGATAGAACCAGGGTCTCGGGATGTCTTTGTCTCCAGGCTTTCCACGAAGTTCGGCTCGAGGGCAGCTTTCTGAGCTTTTTCCCAACCAGGGGACCGGACACAGCCTTTTCCAGTAACTGTGACCAGAGGCTGTCGGTCTGATGGTCGTATAGCAGCACGTTACTCTTGTAGAGGCGACCTGAGACCCCAAAAGTATAAATATCCCCTTCAACAGCTCGAGAGTAGACCACCCCCGATTGGGTGAGGGGTCAGAATGTCACCACAACAGGCTCTCCGGTGATGGTGTCATTGACCACCTCGTGCCAGTTCAGAATATTGATGGGGTAGGCCCTGGACTGGCCTCCTACTTCCACTCCCATCACCTGATCTTCATCCTTGAGGAAATGAGACTCATTCGCTTTGATGAACCGGGGCTGCAAAATGGCAGGAATACCGTCTTTAAGCGGGCCTCCTGAGAGGATGTCTTCTTTGGGGCCGATGGAGTTGTCGAGGTTGAAAGCCGACAGCATCAAGAACGCTCCAAGAAGCAGAGTCCCGGCAACTAATCGTTTCATTATTGACCTCTTGCACTATGAAGGAAAACAAGCATTCAAACATTCTGTAGGCCACTGGAACCAACGCTTCTCACCTTTCTACTGTCGTTCAAAAGAAGCACTCTGTTACATGCGACTTGACGATTAAATGGCGGGGTTCTGTCCAGACGAACGGGGCCCGAATTGAAAGGATTGGATTAAGGAAGGTTCTGTGGTTGAACGAGCGACAAGATCTTGACTTCGACTTCTTCTGGGTTACTGTTCAAACATACCCCAACGCGGAGGTGTGCGTGATGGAAAAGAAATATCTGTTTGAGACATTTAGTTCGGAAAGTATGACCTTTGATACAGACTTCACCGACTTCCTCAATGGCAAAGAGCAAGAGAGCTGGGAAGTGCAAGATTGCTCCTACTGCAATGACACTCTGGGAAGTAGGATGTACGATTCCTGCCTTTTCAAACGGGCAAGCTGAAGACTTCGTGCTTGGGCCCGCTCTCACGCGGGTCCCTTCTATCTTTACAGATGGAATACAACCGTCTTCAACTCCGTCATCTCTTCTACTGCATAGCGAGGCCCTTCCTTACCATACCCGCTCTGCTTGAGACCACCGTATGGCATGAGGTCTATGCGCCACTGCGGCCCCCAGTTGACCATAAGGTTGCCGCTATGGACCTGGCGAACAAACTTCATGGCCCAGTCCAGGTTGCCAGTGAAAATACCCGCGCTCAGTCCGTACTCCGAGTCGTTGGCCAAAGAGATGGCCTCATTTATATCTTGAAAGCGGATCACAGCGACGGCTGGGCCAAATAGTTCTTCGCAAGAGAGTCGTGCATTTGGAGCCACGTCGGCAACCACCGTGGGAGACACAAGACTGCGCTGGCGACCACCTCCGGTGACCAGAGTTGAGCCTTCACTTACTGCTTCTTGGATCCAGTTTTCCACTCGAATGGCATCATGTTCTCGAATCATGGGTCCCATCTGGGTTTGTTCTTCCAGTGGGTTCCCGAGTACTATCGATTCCACTTCGGGCTTCAGTGCATCAAGGAAATCACCGTAAACCCTATCATTTACCAGTACCCTCTGGGTGGAAATGCACACCTGTCCCGCATTGGCGTAGCCTGTGACTGCCGTGGCCCGAGCAACCTGCTCGAGATCGGCATCCGGCATGATGATCAGGGGAGAGTTCGCTCCCAGCTCCAATGTGACCTTCTTGATACCAGCCACCTTGGAGATACGCTCACCCACGCTGCGACTGCCGGTAAAAGAAATCTTACGCACCCGGTTATCTGTGCAGAGCTGCTCTCCTACTGAAGTCCCGGGGCCGGTAACGCACTGAATCCCTTCCGGGGGCAGGCCCGCTTCAAGGAGTAGTTCAGTGAAGCGTAGAGCGGTGAGAGGCGTATCTGTGGGCGGTTTGGCGATAACAGAGTTGCCGGCTGCCAGGGCCGGACCCACTTTGTGACAGAGGAGATTGAGCGGGAAGTTGAAAGGGCCGATGGCAACCAGGACACCACAGGGAACCCGCAGGGTGAAGCCGAACTTACCCTGGCCTCCAGGAGCCGCATCCAGTGGGATGGTCTCTCCGTGGAGACGCTTTGCCTCTTCTGCGGAAAGTTCCATTGTTTCCACGGCGCGGCTGACCTCGACTCTCGAATCCTGCAGAACCTTCCCTGCCTCTTGCGTGATGAGACGGGCAAAGTCTTCCTGGCTTTCCCTCAGCAGGCTGGCTGTGTTCAGAAGGATGCGGTACCGCTCGTGGGCGGGGAGTTCGGCCATAACGGCGGCTCCCCTGGCCGCACTCTCCAGGGCACGCTCTACTTCATGATGACCAGCATGAGGAACGGTATCTACGACGCTGTCGTCGTATGGATTGAACACCTCAATCGTTTCCGGGGCTTCAACCCACTCACCAGCTATAAACATTTTCATAGGTCACTCCTTGCAAAGGCTGAAAAGGTCAGTCGTCGATGGTCGGTTGTGGCTATTTTATCTTTTTAACAAGCTAAGCAAAACAGGTGATTGTTTTGTGTGCCACAATCATGCGGGTTTGCGGCTCTAGGGTGCAGTGGAGGTGCGGATGGGTGCAACTTTATCCAGTTCGTCCACCTGGCTTTTGTGCTCCCCTGGTAGCCAGTGAGTATAGGCTCTAAGGGTGAAACCAGGGTCGTGGTGGCCTAGCTGGTTGCTTACATCCACGATGTTGTCACCCTTGGCCACTCGCAGTGTGGCGTAGGTGTGTCTCAGGTCATGTGTGCGGACTGCCCGAGGCGCAATCTCGGAAATGGCATTGTAAAGAGTCCAGTAGTTGGGCCGCTTGCCTGTCGCATCGGTAAAAATAGGGCCGTCCAAACTGACAACCTTGGAGGCTGCTCTTAGCTTTCGCAAAGTATCAACCACCAGCGGGGTTAAATCCACCTTACGTGATTTTCCATTTTTGGGGGGGCCAAGCGTTCGCCTCGTATAATCCCAGCTTTTAGTGATTTCAGCTATACGCCCCTCGAAATCAATATCAGACCACTCCAGAGCAAGTATTTCACCGATCCTCATCCCTGTCCTCACTGCTACCAGAAATAGCGTGTATAGTGTATCTGAGAGGCGCTCAGACGCTTTTTCCAGCAAGGTGCTTACCTCTTCAGGGGTCAGTGGGTCAATTTCCTTTACAGCTCCGCTGCCCGTGTACCTGCCCATTCTCTGGCAGGGGTTTGATTCGATCAGTTCATCTTCTATGGCGCTGTTAAGTATGCCGCTGATCACAGCGTTTATTGTCTTCAGGCGTGAAGGAGAAAGCCCATTTTCCTTTAGCTTTGCCACCAGGTTCTTAATGTCA
>CP070692.1:3694308-3699308 GCA_020353215.1 Deltaproteobacteria bacterium | reverse complement strand
GGAGATTCCCTGAGCATTGCCAGCGCTCATGCCACCCGCGCCAAGATCTACGGGCAGCGAGGGCAACATGACCTCTCCGACGCTGAATTTCGTAAAGCCATGGAGTTGAATCCAAGGTTCTATGTTTTCGGGTTCTTTCTGCTTAGATACTTCGATAATATTCCAAGTCTTGAGGCAGTCCAGTGGGGGGGACTTCTGGGCATCATTGGTGTCGCATTTGTGCTGATTTTTCAGGTGGCCCTGCGAGCCCCCAAAAAGGAAGAATAGGGGGATGGGCACGTTCTTTAGTTTCCAAGCTTTATGACCTCAAGCCGGGAACGTGAGGTGGGCTTTTGTCCGGTTGCCAGCCTCAAACCAAGGCGAGCAGGATAAATATCCGGGCTAGGCAAGACAATAAGTCAGAAGAACCGCCCCCTTTTTCACCAATACATCGTTGCTTAAAACCGCTCTTTTTGACCCCAAGAATGTAAATATAAGGCCATATTTGCCCCATCTTTTACAGTTTACCGTACCATATCAACAACTTGGATTGGCCCGATCCCAGTTCCAACCAGTTCCCTACCATAGTGTGACCTAATAGAAAGATTTGTCAGAATGAAAGATCTGACCCCGATGACAACCTGTGGACCGGCCCTGTCTTCCCGGCTGCTATATAAAAATCTTCGTGTATGGGCGTTCTACGAACGTCTCGGCCCTCTCTCTGATTCGCTGCCAGATTCCGGTCATGTCCGCATTTATTGCCCCCTCCGGACAGTTTCTCACGCAATTGAAGCAGTAGATACATGTCTCTTCGAAGACGGGGTAAGGAGACAAAGCGACGGCGCCCACCGGACAGACTTCCGCGCATATCTTGCATAGATCACACAAGGCTTCGGCAACCTCCCGCGTCGGCATGTGAGCTTTGGCAACTTCCAGGCTCACTTTTTCCATTTCGGCATGAACCTTTTTGCTCTGGTAGTCCAGCTCAGACAGTTCAATCCCTTTTGGGCTTTCACTATGCATTCTCGCATAAATCTCATCGACCAATTCCCGAACCATTCTGTCGTCCTCCGAGGACGGATGCCCCTCTCCCAGAGGATGGTCGAGTTGCCACATGAGTGAATGAACCGCCAGGACCTTCGCCGCGCCCAGGATAGTAAACCCTTGCTTGGACAATTCTCTTGACATTTCAAACAAAGAAATACCGCTGGAAGCACCTCCCCAAGTGACAAAGGGAACCGCATATGCGGAGCTGCCACCGATTAACTTGGAAATAAATTGCATGATGGGCGGTGCTGCGTGAGAAACATAAACCGGAGAGCCGACAATGAGGCAGCTGTTACCTTTCAGACCCCGAATCTGTTCGGATATTATCGTTGAGGCTTCCCTGTTTTCAGCCAGGTCAAATATGGAAGATTCACATCCCAACCCTTTGAACCGTTTTCCCATCACCTGGGCTACATGGCGGGTAGATCCAGCTGGAGAAAAGTAAACAGTGAACACCCTTTTGCCATTTCCTGCCACAGTTCCCTCCAGGTTTCTCATCAGTGGTGGTGAAGAATCTATGCCCAGGAAACCCAGCCTGGAAACACCTTAACGTGGGTCGACCGTACCATGATAGGACTGTCATTGAAATGCGAAATGTGCAGCTTTGGAATCTTGGAAGTTCATGGCACGTATATTGAGAGCCTGGGGTTGACGATAAGGAGGTAGTATCACGCAAAGGCGCAAGGCACACAAAATGTTCATGGCTCCCGCGTCCCTTGCAGCCTTTAAACTGGGATCGCTGAGAATCCTCCGCACTGCGGTGGTACCACTGGCTTGGTCCGACCACCAATCAAGCCAATCAGACATCCTTCTTCTAAGGTGCCGGCGTTTGGTCCGGCATCAGTTGCTTCACCAGCTTGTACGCGCCCCCCTCAACACCCAGAAGGGTGACTGATTTCACTGGGATCCGGCTATCGGCCTGATAGCCCAATTGGCCAGTCACTGCGTCGAACTCACGGATACTCGCCAGGGCGTTGCGAACTGCCTCCGGGTCGGTGCTTCCCGCATGGCTGATGGCGGTCAAAAGCAGGCGTGCCGCATCATAGCCGAGGGCGGCAAAGGCATCTGGGGTGGCGTCAGGATAGGTTTGGGTATACGCCTGGCGAAAGGCAACGACCTTGGGATCGTCGTTGTCCGCGCCGAGATAGGCATGGGTTGTGAAGAAAACATCGCTTATCTCCGGATGCTCCTGCCAGAGGTCAGCGGCGTCAAAGCCGTCTCCGCCCAGGATGGGCACGTCATGACCCGCTGCGCGCAGTGCCAGCACCACATCGAGCACGTCATCGGGGGTCGCCGCCAGATAGATGAGGTCAGCCGGTTGTAATTCGTCGATCGGCGTGTCCAAATCCTCTCCGGTTGTGTAGCTTGCAACAGAGAGCACCTGGCCGCCTAGCTCCCCGAACCGGGTACGGAAATAGCCCTGCAGCAATTGCGTATAGGTCGACCGGCTGTTGAACAGGACGGAGACGGTAAGGGCTGAGAGGTCATCATAGGCCCATTCCGCCCCGGCGGCAGCCTGCACGTTATCGCCAAAGCAGGCCAGGAAGAGATAGTCTGGCACCTGGGCGGGTAGTTTAGGCGAGGTCGCCCCTGAGGTCAGGAACAGACGTCCTCTGCTGGCAGCGACAGGTGCTGCCGCCAGCACCAGATCGGTGTCGGACAGGCCCAATAGGGCGGTTGTAGACGGATACCGGTTGAGGATATCCGCGCTGCGGTTAGCGACGACCTCGGGGGCTGACTCGGCGTCCTCCACAACGAGCTGCACTGGACGGCTCAGGACACCCCCCGCCCGGTTGATTTCGTCAACAGCCAGTTGGGCGCCTCGGGACGACGGCACATCCAAGGCCGCCTGCCCGCCGGTCAGGCTATAGAGCGCGCCCAGCACAATCGGGTTCGGCGTGGGTGGAACGATCTCAGGCACGCAACCCGCCATCAGCACACTCAGCGCCAGCACAGACATGAACAGCCATGTGGTCTGCATGGATCTCATATCCTTTCGTCCAAACATCCTTTTTTGGCCGGTAACAGGTTTGCAGCGTTAGGGTTTAATCAAGCCAATTCTTTTGAGGTCTTGCAGGAGCTCAGGCAGCCCAAGTCGTTCAAGGGTTTCAGCCTTTTGCAAGCCTGATTCAGCGTCCCAGCCTCGTAGTTCATAAAACTCCATCCGCATCTGATCGTATACATGCCGGTCCAAAGTTTGGCCCTTTCGACTAATCACTTCTCTCCCCGGTCCGGGTACCATCACATCGGGGTTCATGAATACGGTTTCAACCGGATCAATGAAATTAAATTCTTCCGGAACATCATGTACTTTCGGCCGCCAACCTTCCCGTAAAAGAACTCCCCTTTGGAGGTTAAATACTCTTTCACCATATTGATTGAGCTCGGTTTCGTCAGTTTCGATGCCGGTCACGGCGGTAAATAATCGGCTCTCAAGCGTTGGGTCTCCGACATGATCGGTGGTATTCCAGGATACCATCATGGGCCAGGCGGAATCACACAGCAGCAGGCAATCTTTCACGTAAGTTCGATCAATGATTTTGGCTGCCGCCATGGCCTTTCCTTCATGGCTATTAAGATCCCACGCTTTCTCGCTTCCCCAGAATTTAGTGGCCGCGGCCCGAAAAACCTTGGATGTTACCGGTGAAGATTTGGGGTCGGCTTGATTCATTACCCATAAACCGGTTAACCAACTTATTTCGTGAAGCATGGCAATTGGTTGTCTAGGTTCCAAAGCGTACAATAAGCCGTTCATGAGATATTCGCGTGCAGAATAACTGGCGCCGTCTCCTACGCCGGATACCTCGTTTGAAAAATGAGCCTTGGCTTCCTCACCGAGCTTTTCACCGGCTCGAAGAAGGCCTTCGGCCAAAATATCGCCAAATCCTTCTCGACGAGCAATCATGTTGGCAAGATTCTCAAAATACTCACGGGTGCCCAGTTTCGAAATATCAAGCCCGGTCTCTTTATCGGTAAGGTAACCTGACTTATGACAAGCAGCCAACCAGCTGATTATATTGTACATTTCCATTGTACAGATCGACAAATCATTGCAGATTCCCGTGGCGTCAACAGCGGTTTCCGCCGACTCTCCCGGTTTTGCCATAACCCATGGAAAGTAGACGAACATGGCTTGACATTTTCTTACAATCTCCTTTCCGGACGCCGTTCGAAAAGAGTTTCTATACTTACAGTCAAGACCGCATTGGTAACAAGACGACTGACCGATTCTACGGACCTGCTCTTCAGGAAAAGGGGCCAGGAGCGGGTCACGCCTGTTTAAATGGATTGTCAATTTATTGAGTTCTTTTAGCACCTCCCCTTTCGCCACCAATGGACTTCCCGTGCCCAATACTGCTATGGCCTTCAGGTTTTTCGATCCCATTACCGCACCGAACCCACCAGTGGCGCTCCCCTCATTATCTGTCATCAGATTGGCACTCCGGCACATGTTTTCACCGGCCACACCGGTCGTTACGAATCGCACATTTTTCCCATGCGTTTCCCTCAAGATCTGACGGACATCATAAACACCCTTTCCCCAAAGCACAGAAGCATCTAAAATTTGGGTTTTCCCGTCATGGATCCAGAGATAGACCGGCCTTTCAGATCGTCCTGAGATGACAACACCGTCATAGCCTGCTCGTTTCAAGTAAGGACCAAAAAATCCACCAAGGTTCCCGTAACAGAACCCTTCCGGCATCAACATGGGGGACTTCCCTACGACTTCAAACCGCGACGCACCTTGGGCACCCGTAGCTCCCAAAGGGCCACTCATGAGAATCAGGTGATTTTCTGGATCAAAAGCACTCACATCAGGTCCTACCTCTTCCCAATAAATCCGAGTGGCAATCCCGCGCCCCCCAAGAAAGCGGTCCGCATAGTCCATGGTGTTCAGTTCCGTGACCCGTAATTCAGAAAGGTCTATTTTTAGTATCTTCCCACACCACCCATATATGCTCGCCGTCATTTAT
>CP070692.1:3689207-3694208 GCA_020353215.1 Deltaproteobacteria bacterium | reverse complement strand
AATCTCATCAGAGGAGGTTCGCCATGAACTTAAACAAAATCTATTGTCTTTTCTTTCTGCCGGCTTTTATGTTTTTTAGCGTCTGGGGCACGGGAGACGCCGAAGCCTCTGATTTCAGGTCCCGTTTACTCAGGCATAAAATAGCCGGAACTTATCTTCTCGTTGAAGCCAATGAGGGCGGCTCTCGGATTGTAACGCTGACTGCCGACGGCAGATGGTTCGGCACCCATTCGCTCCAGTTCGAATATAAATTCAGTGACCAGCAGGGCTCATGGGAACGGGTTGGAAAGAGAAAGATCAAAGCCAAAGCGCTTGATTTCTATTTTTCCGATGAGGGCGTCGGCATGTCACGCTTCATGTTTACGGTCGAATTCGACCGGCGCTGTCAAAACGTAACGGGGAAGCTCATCGGTGAAACCTTCGCCCCGGGGGTCGATCCCCTTGACCCCGACGCAGTTCCGATAATAAAGTTCGAGAATACATTTACGGGGAAACGGCTCACTGTTTCCGATGATATTCCTTTTGACCCCGACGAAGATTAGATAATGTGACGCCCTCCATATGCGTTGTTTACAAATTATACAAATTTCTTTTTCGTGGTTTTTCCAGTAGTCAAAAACTGGCAGAGGACGCTATGCCCCGGGGAGCACGACTAGATGTGCCTGGCACGCTACACCATGTGGTTGTGCGTGGCATTGAGCGGTGTAAGATTGTCAAAGACGACCAGGATCGCAACAATTTCCTCTGGCGCCATTATTGAGAAGAAATAAATATGTACCTTTTGTAACCAACGTCCCTGCTTTCTCCGTACCTCGGTAACCTTGAATTCATTCAAGTCTAGGTCTCAGATGACTATCTCTCCTGATTCAAACAAACGCAAAGGATCGAAAGGGATTCCTGCGCCCGAATTTCGATGAATAACTCCAGTCCCACCCCGCACGACGCGCATAATCCCTCGCCATGGCCTACTATCCCCGGTCTTGAGACAACCGAGAAACACCCAACCACCATATGTTGCCGTTCTCGTCGCTTGACACACACGTCTCCCTGATCCTATACTTCCTTCTATCGCAAAGGAGTTCTTATCGGTCGGCTCCTCGAGTTACGGTTTTGCTGCGCCACGACATACAGAATGGATAGCAACGAGTGGAGGAAGGGAGTAGCGTACCAAGAGCCGGAGAAAGTGCTCGCTTTTCATGGCCGCCCGCTGAGCTCGGCCGATCGCAAGAAGGGAAGGGCGTGTCCGAGAGGCTCGAAAACCATTTCAGCGGCCCTTATGGGACTTGCGGTAATCATGAGAGTCCGCTATGGCCGATAAGGAGCACTTCGCCATCCTCAAGCAGGGGATCGAAGTCAGGAACGGATTGAGGGACGAGAATTCTGAAGTCAGGTCGGACCCTGCCATCAAGGACTTCAGCGAGCCGGACCTAGGCAAGCCGAGTTTCATTGGAGCAACTTCTAGCATGACGACCTTCAGGCGAAGGTCGTTTATTGTCCTTATCGTTGTTCCTGGAATTTTCTGGTTGCTTCAAACAAATACTTCAAAGCGATTCAGCTTGCGCGTCGCCGAGGCCTCCAAGGTCCCGCCTATCTTAGAAGAAGTTCTTCTTATTACTAATTGGAATAGGGAGTCTGTTCGTAGCCAGGCCCGGTAAGAAAGACAGAAATCATGAACGTGTTTTTGGTCTACGTACGCGACAAGGACTTCTATCGGCTCCTGCCCGAAGAGTTGGGGGGAAAGCCCACGAAAGACGGGCGCTTCAAAGTCATGGCCTTCCCACCACTGGGAATCGAGACTCTGGCGCCGGTGCTGCGGCAGCAGGGACATACCGTTCGCATGTTCGACACCTGTCATCCTCAGATGAAGGACGAGCACATCGCCGACGCGGTGGAGCAGGACAAACCGGATGTCGTCGCCCTGTCCTTTCTCTCCACCACCACCTACCCCGGCACGAAGAGTTTGGCCGAGCTCCTGAAATCGCGCGTTCCAGAAACTCCCATCATTGTCGGCGGCGTCTTCGCCACGATGAATGCCGATCGCATCCTGCGAGATTGTCCCTACATTGATGCTGTTGGGATTGGAGAAGGCGAGGAACTGCTGCCGGACTACCTGGATCACATTGACGACCCTGGTTCTGTTGCCGGTGTGGTCTGGCGGGACGGGGATAAGGTCATCCGGAACGCCCGCCGCCCGATCATCCGCGATCTCGACAAGTTTCCCTACCCCGATCGCGCGACGCTGCCCATCGACTACATTGAATCGCTGCCGCTGGATGTGCCGGCCGTGCTTTCCCTGGAAAGGTTCTGCACCATGCAGACCTCGCGAGGGTGTCCGTACACCTGCATCTACTGCGATATCCCGGCGCTGACCAATGGCAAGTGGCGGCATCGCTCGCCGGAGCATGTGTTGGGCGAGATGCAACAGCTCAATGATTTGGGCTATCGTTCCATCTACCTGACCGACGACCATTTTTTGATGAAGCGAAGCCGCATCCACGACATCTGCCAGGGGATGGTGGACCGCAAACTGGAGTTCAAGTGGGGCTGTGAAGGGCGCGTGGATTCAGTGGCGGTGGATCAGCTCGCGAGCATGGTGAAGGCCAACTGTAACTCCCTGGCTTTCGGTGTGGAGTCCGGCACGCAAAAGGTTCTCGATCGACTCAGCAAGAACCAGACGCTGGAGCAGATCGAACACGCGGTGAGCGAGGCGAAACGGCAGGGGATCGAGCGGACTCATGGGTTCTTCTTGGTCGGTTCGCCCGATGAGACGGAGGAGGAGATCCTGCAGAGCTTTCGTTTCGCGGCCCGTCTGAAACTCGACACGTTTGGATTCAACCGCTTGTGCGTCTATCGCGGCACGCCATTGTGGAAGGAGTATCTCGATCGTGGGATCATTGATGACGAGCGCGATTGGGACAAGTGGTTCAAGTGTTCGGACATTGACCCGACCATTTTGCCGAGCGAGGTGGTGAATCGAGCCCGTCAAAAGGGGTACGTCATTCTTTTTGCGCGTCGCCTGTTGTTCCGCCCGATCAAGACGTTTCAATTGCTGCGCACGCTTGGTCGGCACATGAAGAAGAGCGACATCCTGAAGCTGTTGGCCAGTCCGTTCCGACGGCGCACCCTGACACGGAAACCCGCGCTGCCGGCGAAGATGCTGGATCTGGGATTGGAGGCGCCCATCAGAGACAACGCGGACACTCCTACCGCAACGCCTGCGACCTAGCACGAGATCTGCCCAGCGGCCTCCCCTCTTTATAATGGCACTTGACACACAAAACTCTCTCATCCTATACTTCCCTTTATCGAAAGCGAGTTCTTATCAGTTCATAAAAAACCAGATGGGGCAGTTGTTCAGGGAAAAATAATATCAATTTGAATATTGATCCGGCCAGATTACCGGATGAATTAATCGATTACACCATTTTTCATGAACTGGTTCATACTCGTATCAAAAATCACGGCACTCAATTCTGGCATCACCTGGACAAACTCTTAAGAGATGCAAAGAAACTGGATAGAAAATTCAATAAATATATGATGCTATTGATCTGAATTTCTAGAATTCTTAAGTGAATTCATGTACCACAAAACCGAAACACTGGTCATCGGCGGTGGGGTCATCGGCATTTGTTGTGCCTTTTACCTCAACGCGCTTGGCAAGAATGTCACGGTAGTTGAGAAAGGAGACATTTGTTCCGGAAGTTCCTATGGCAATGCCGGTCTTATCGTTCCCAGCTACAGCATACCGCTGGCGGCCCCCGGCGTGGTATCCAAAGCATTAAAATGGATGTTCAATCCGGAAAGCCCCTTCTATATTAAGCCCCGCTTTCACCGCGAGTTTCTTACATGGCTGTGGAAGTTTCACAGCGCCTGCAACGAGAGTCACTTACGCAGGGCCATACCCGTTCTACGCGACCTTAGTTTGGCAAGTCTCAGTTTGTTTGACGAACTGGCTGCGCTGGAAGGAATTCATTTCGGTTATGAAAAAAATGGAATCGTTGAGATCTTTAATACTCCTAGAGGCTTTGAGGAGGCGGTTAATGATATCCGGTTGTTGCAAAAATACGGTATTGAGAACAGGATATTGCAAAGCGACGATTTGAAGGAATTCACGCAGGGGATGCAGACCACCGCTGTAGGTAGTATTTTTCTCCAACAGGATGCTCATCTCATTCCCGACCAATTGGTGCACCAGTTAGCCCGACACATTGAACAAAAAGGGGTTGATCTGCTTACTTCGGTGGAGGTGCTCGGGTTTGAAACCTCCGGTCGGAAGGTGATAACCGTTAGGACGACACGCGGAGATATAATCGTTGAAGAAGTTATTTTGGCCGGTGGGTATGGGTCTGCTGATATTGCCCGGGAGTTAAAAATCAGGCTGTTGATTGAACCCGCAAAGGGCTATAGCATAACGTTTAAACGGCCGCCGAGATTCCCTGGGATACCATTTGCCATGGCTGAGGCGAAAGTCATCCTTACCCCCATGGCTGACACGCTACGTTTTGCCGGTACCCTTGAGCTAGCAGGATTCGACATGTCGATTAACCAACGTCGCGTGCAGGCCATTCTCAAAGCCGTACCAGCATACTTTCCAGATATCGATCTCGACGCACTTGAACTGATTGAGATCTGGCGTGGATTGCGGCCATGTACGCCGGATGGGCTTCCGTATCTCGGACGATCTCGTCTCTATGACAACTTCATCATCGCCACCGGTCACGGTATGCTGGGCATTTCGCTGGCCCCTGTAACGGGAAAAATCGTCTCCCAGCTCGTTGCAGATGAAATCCCCACATTTGACTTGAACGCGCTGAGTTTAGAACGCTTTAATTAAGAACCACAGGCATTAGTGAAATCCTTGGAGATATTACCTCATAGTGTACATTGGCGGCAACCACACACCAGAAACCCACCAAAGCGCCATTCTGTTTCTGCAGGATAGTTCATTTCGCTACAATTGTCGTCATTTGACTAAATAAAAATTGTGAAAAAAGCAGG
>CP070692.1:3684090-3689107 GCA_020353215.1 Deltaproteobacteria bacterium | reverse complement strand
TTCAAAGACGTTTTAAAGACTTGGAGGCGACGATAACAAAGAGTCAACGGCAGACTTGACCCCATTTTCATTTTTTAGTCCTCTTGACCCTATTTTTTTTAGTCCTTGGAAATTGTCAAGTAGAATCCTATTCTGGTTTCGCTCCCTAGTCGCCCGTTGAGCAACTTCCAGAAATGAAGCAACGATGAGACGGCAACCAAGAAACAGCGTACTGTTCGAGGAGTCTTTTGCATTGACAGACTCCCCGGTATTCCTATACTGTTCCGCCCAAAAGAAACTTTCCGTCAAATGAAGATCTGGTCGTCAGTATCATGCCTGTTCATGACTCCGATGAGGACGTTGGAAACGAGAGATTCGATCCCCCAGACAGCAGTCTTTTCTACGGCTGGGTAGTTGTTGGTTCCTGCACCCTTCTCCTTTTCATCGCCTACGGTATTTGCTATTCATCCAGTGTCTTTTTCACGTCTTTACAGTATGAATTCTCCTGGAACAGGGCCACAACCTCATTCCTGTTCTCCCTCTACCTACTCCTAATTGGGTTTTTTTCTATCATCGGAGGCCGGACCTCGGACAAATATGGCCCCAAAATCGTTGTATTGATGATGGGCATAATCACTGGACTGAGCTTGGTTTTGACATCACAAATTGTTTCACCCTGGCAACTATACTTCACCTACAGCATCCTGTTGTCCTTCGGAATGGGAGCGATGTATGTCATCGTCATGTCTACGGGTTCTCGCTGGTTTTCCAGAAGAAGGGCGACTGCTCTTGGCATCATAGGTGCTGGAGCCGGCATGGGCACCGTTGTCTTAGCGCCGCTCAATGCCTGGCTGATACATTCATATCACTGGCGCACCGCTTACCTGATCACTGGTATTATTGCGTGGTGTACTATTCTGCCTGCTGCACTTTTGCTCAAGAAAGATCCTTCAGAGGTTGGGGCTTCGATTGATGGACTACCTGTCTCTGAGACAATCCAGTTGACCGACACGAAAGCAGCCGGAGGGTTCTCACTCCAAGGCGCTGTGCAATCTCGGAACTTCTGGCTGTTCTGCTTGGTCTGGTTTTCCTATTCTTTCTGCTTGCACTTGGTTATGACCCATGTTGTTCCCAGAGCCGAAGATACCGGGATAACGCCGATCCGAGCGGCGGTGGTTTTGAGCGTAATGCAGGCTGTCGCGATTCCGTCCAGACTGCTGGCTGGCTTCGTTGCGGACATGGTGGATAAAAGGACCATTGGAGCCACTTTTGCCTTGATCATGGCCATAGCCATGTTATGGCTTGCTGCGGCGGAGAACGTGTGGATGTTCTTTATGTTCGCTGTGACCTATGGCCTGGCATACGGCGGCCTAGATCCCCCAGTGATAGCCCTCATGGCCGATGTATTCGGGTTGAGCAACGTGGGAGAGATCATGGGAGTCCTGATGATAAGCTGGGGGTTAGGCTCCGCTACCGGCCCGTACATCGGCGGTCTTGTTTTCGATCATACTGGCGGCTATGAACTGGCTTTTGTTTTTGCAGGGCTGGTCATGACCCTGGCCGCCTTCTGCATGTTCCGGCTAAAGAAACAGGGCCCCTAGGATCTGGCTTTGGTATAAGGTTGGAAGGGGGATTGCAGCCGAAGACTTACCGATGATGGCCAATTTATCATCGATCGCACATTGAATCTGCTGCTCAGCCGTGAACAACCATCATAACAAGACAGATTATATTGTATTTCAGAGTCTGAACTTGGATTGTAGGTTATCGCTATATCTATTGAGAATTTGATAGTCAAAGATCTTAACCTTTTGAAATCATGCGTTTACCCAACATAGTCGATTCGTCTCGTCGAATCCTGGCAGGCGGCCTAAAACCTAGAAAGATAAGCATCAGCCACAGCATCAAGTCTTCAGCAGATCTTTCCAAATAAGGACTATCAATTGAAGAATAGGATGCCGGTTTGGTATATTTCCCTCGAGTACTGTGGTAAGCATGGTCGACATCCTGAATCATCGAACAGAGATTTTTCATTTTTTGGCTCCACTTGTAAGTGCTCTTCATCTGGCAGCCCATGGCACCGCTTTTCTACCAGAGCTATAGCTGGTCCAGAGTTAGAGACAATCCAGAGCCTGATGTCAGCAGCCTGGGATCACTGCCATGACAAACAACAACGACGCTGTGGCCTTCCTTAGCAAATACGGGCACAAATCCCTCGTCAACCTGGGTGCTGGGTGCATGTTAAACCGGATTGATAATCACCTTCGTCTGATGAAAGAATTGAGTCTAACCTACTACGTAGGAATTGACTGTGCCCCATACATCAAACTGACATCTCCCAATATTTTCTCAGACCCTCCTGGTATGACAGAGTTGCTGACAGGGTACTACCAGGGGCAACCGGAAAAGTTGTGGGAGGCGGTTAAAGTGTTCCCCGGGACTTGGGTGGAGGAGCTGAAAGATATGCATTGCGCCGTGGTTGTCTGTCAAAGAGTATATCCCGATTGTCGCTGGGAGGAGGTCATTTTGTCCATGACCCCGAAGCTGGTGCTCCAAGAGGATCTTCACGGCTGTGAAAGACAGCAGCTTCGGGGGCGCGGATATGTGCGGACTTGGACCGAAATCCGTCGCTACGGCTTGCAGCCATTTCGGCCCTGGCCCATTTTTCCGTGGGAACGCAACTTGATCCTCTGGCGGCGTCGAGATTTTGGTGATGAGGAGGTGCGGAATAGCAGGTGGAGGTTGTTCTGGCGTCTGTGCGAGTGGTTTATAGGATGAGGTGACACTGCTGTTAGTCAACTAACCCGGGCAGGAAAAAGCTTGGCTCGGTTCTGTTGAGATCATGTCTCTAATCAAAGACACCGCATTGGCTGTCCCAAGAGAGAAGAAAAAAAGCCGTCCCTAAATGCAAGCAGACGGCTTTTTCTCTTTTACGGTAATGTAACTTGCGAGGTGTCAACCTTGTGGTGTTTGTAACGTTACTGGGCCCTCTGTCGCTTCCGTCGAGCCAGGTAAATACCAGCGACCACAATTAAGGCCAGGATCGGGAAGCCAAAGATCTCTAGGTTCGCGGCAATGAACATGGCTCGGGCAATGAGCTTTTGATGTTCCGCATCGGTCTTCGGGATGAGCCCCAAATTAGTACCAACCACGCTGATAACGCGATAAACGAATGCACCGGTCGGAATATCCTTGTGGCAGGAAAGGCAGACCCCTATTCGTTCCATATGATCTCTCTGGTCTTTGGTCAAAGGTCCGGAAAGCGGCCAGTGTTGCCCAACCGATTGAACTTGCTCCCCTTCACGTGTGACAACCTGATCTAGATCCATGGGCAAATCAGGAATGGGACTAATTTGAAGCTTGGCCGTCTTAGTTACGAGTTGGCCTTTCTCATTCATGATGTCCACGAAGACACCTTGTGTGTACTGTTTCAGGTAGCGGCCGTCCTGAGTTCCATATCCCAACGCCTTGGTGGTGGCGTGGCATGAGGTGCATGAGCGGGCCGCGCGGTCGGTGGTGTGTGGAGCAGCCGGGGCCATATCAATACCGCGCTGGCCATCGGCGCCTCCGCCTTCGGTGTGTGGAGGCGTTCGCCAGATTCTGTTGTGAATCAGGGTCTCTCCATTCGGCCCAACTACGGTGGTGATCTGCTGACATCCGGGGATTATCGGTCCGACCCGGCCTTCACCGTTAATGCCAAGACAGGGTTTTCCCAGCGGAGATAGGAGCGGTTCTCCGAGGTCTTGCCGGAGGCAACGCCCGGTGCCACAGGCGGTTTGCCGTCGCGGATGGATTCCGCGGTGTGTCCGTCCGGAAAATGGGTGTTGCCGGCCGCTACCCAGTCCTTTGCCGTCTTCTTCCCGGAGAAGTCCACCTTGACATGGCAGCCGTAGCACTGGGGTGCCCAGGCCGAATGGCAGCCATAGCATTCGAGCTTCTGCAAATGCTCCGGCGTTCTGATCTTCGCTGCAATTGCCGCATTCTTGTTCTGCCATTTGTTCTGAAGATTAATGGATTTAAGTGCAGGAACTTCAAAGTCCAGACCGCTTGCAGAATGAACAACGACCTTGTCTCCTTCACGAACCACGTTGCCGAAGGGATTGCCGCGAGTGGTGAGTAGATAGCCGTCTTTTGCCGGGTATAGGGTCCCGAATCTTTGGTTGTTTTCCAGCGGTTCATCTGCCACGCCTCGAGGTTTGCTCATGTCAAGTTCGCGGCCAAATTCATCACCCCAACCCAGCGGCAGTTCCCACGGGTAGTTGGTTGCAGTGCCATGGCAGTCCGAACATTCGATTTCCACGTTGGCCAGCAACGTGCCGGTGATGTTGCCGTTGCCGTGAAACGACGTGGTTGCGTGACAATCCTGACAGAGGATTCCGCCTTCGGGATTGCCATCGCGAGATTTGAGTTGATGATGGACGTCATCTTTGATGAACTGATAGACCTTGGTATGGAGCTTGGGCTGCTTTTTCCCGTCCGCGGTGAAGGGGCTGCCGTACGGGAATTCCATCAGACCCTGGAAGGAGACGCCGATGCGTTTGCCTCGATTGTGGCAGGAAACGCAGGTCTCATGTGGTATGCCAGAATAGACCATTTCGTTCACCACCACTTTGGCGTCGCGCGTGGACTGGATGGAATGTACCATTGAATGACCCGTCTCGTCTCGCTTCACCGTCTGGTCATTCCCTTCGTACAGCCCAGCATTGTTGTACGGGATGTGACAGGCAGCACAGCCCATGCCGCGGAAATCACCGCGCCTGTTGCGACCCTTGACGCCGACGTGACAGCGCTGGCAATCGGTGCGGATATAGGTATAGATGGCCTCGTAGGGCTTTTCCTCGAGAGTTTCAACGTTGGTCTTCGGTATCTGCACCAGTTTGGCAGGGAAATTGTCAGGGTAGGCCTTCATGAGCGCTTTGGTGTATTCCTTGTACTCTTTTGTACCGAATACAGGATCGGGACCATCCGGGTCATCCACATCGTAGTTGCCGTATTTCGTCGCATAGCCTGTTCCCGCCGGACCCCAGCCCCAGATCGC
>CP070692.1:3678973-3683990 GCA_020353215.1 Deltaproteobacteria bacterium | reverse complement strand
AATCCCGCAGGCTATTTCTATCTGAGGGATGTTCAGGAAGCGGTTGGCGGCTTTAATGTCGAAAATCATCACAGTATGGATCTCGAGTTTCTTCTGGAGGCTTCACGCAACTACACATTGACAAAAATAGATTTCTGTCTGGGCGTTTTTCGCTTGTTTGAAGGAACGAAAACATCAACGAGTGCCGGCATTGAATATTACGATAAGAAATTCGGGTTTTGTGATAAATATTTGGCCTATTGCGACCCGGAGTATGTAAAAGATTACGTAAAAAAAAGAAAAAAATACTTGAAACAGTCACTGGAACAAGAGTTAACGGAAAAGATTATCATCAATGTGAAACATCGGAGTCACCTCAACGCATTCGCATTATCTCTTAGATTATTCCTACTCAATCCAATTCGGGTTCCCTATAGATTGATGAGGTATATCTTTGGAAGTTTGGGTGGATCTAATCCATGATGCGTATCGCTGCTAGAGTTCTCGTAGGAGGCTTCATTTGAATAGTAATCGGGTTATGCTCGTATATCCAGACTATAGAAGTAGCGATGTGTTTACTGCTGGCTATTTGCCGGTCGGCTTAGGATATATTGCCAAAGCTCTTGAAATTGCCGGAATCGAATATGAAGTGATTGATCTGAATGTCGATTCCGTTGATGATTTGATGTCCAGGCTACGCGAGTTCTGCCCCGAGTTCATCGGCATTAGTATGATGAGCTATGGCTGCAAAAGAACCTACGAACAGCTACATGCTCTAAAAAGTGCATGGCCTGAAGGTAAGATTATTGTAGGCGGACCTCACGTTACCGCTAATGGAGAGCGGGTATTGATGGAGTGTCCAGCGATCGACGTAGGTGTGGTAGGTGAGGGGGAAGCTGCCCTAGTGGAGATTGCGCTAGGAAGTGAAGCATCTGCGGTCAAGGGAGCGCTATATCGGGACGGAGAAAGGGTGAGATTCTCAGGAAATAGGGATTTTGTCACCAACTTGGATGAGATTCCGTTTCCAACATATAGAGGTTTCAAATTGGATAGGTATGACCGATCTATGCATCTTACTTCGTCTCGAGGCTGTCCGTACAAGTGTATTTTTTGTGGAGCCCCCAGAATTTTAGGGAGGAAATGGCGAAAGAAAAGCGTAAGAGGAATGGTGGAGGAGGTAGAGTATTGGTATGAGAGGAATTATCGAGATTTCTACTTCGACGATAGCAATTTTGCTGTCGACAAAACCAGAGTGAGTAATTTCTGCAAAGAAATAATACGCCGCAATCTGGATGCTGATTTCAAAGCCGAAGGACTGCGGGCCGATCATTTTGATCGGAAGCTTCTAGAACAGATGCGACAGGCGGGATTTACTCACCTCACCTTTGGTGTGGAGAGTGGCAGCAACGAAGTTCTAGGTAGGCTGAAGAAGGGAGAAACGCTCGAACAGATTGAGTCAACCACAGCGGCAGCAACAGAATTGGGATTTAGAGTTACCCTATTTTTCTTGATTGGTTCACCGGGAGAAGACGTGAAGGATGTCAATAAGTCTTTCCAACTGGCACTGAAATACAATGTGGCCAACGTCTATTTCTTCAACCTAACACCAATACCTGGGACGGAATTCTACGACTGGGCAATTCGGCACGGATATCAGGATGAATCCGGGGGGAGGTACCCAGAGGACAATTTTGGTTTTTCAACTGAAGCAGTATTACCAACTGACGCGATGACAAAAGATCAAGTAACAAAATGTTTGAAGCAGGCGCGACGTATCGAAAGACAAGTACGAGTGAGATATTCTCTGCAAGAGCATCTCAGGAATCTCACAGGAAAACGTTACCCTTTGAGCCGCGGCTTTCTCGAGGCGTCATCGTGGTTCTTTTCCTTTCGTGCAACTGGGGCTGTGTATGAATTCCTCATACGCGTGGCCAGGTTTTTTGTTGGTGGCAGAGTGGAGTCATGACGAAATACGGGTTGCTCATGAGCGAACTATGCCCTGACCGCGCCTTGAACCGAAGTTCTGCAAATTGAGAGGGACTTTTTTTTCACTTTGTACAAAATATTGAGATTTGTTTACGGTCTTAGCGGTTTACCAGCATAGCGGATAGGGCTGTGCTGCTAGCCGAAATAAATGTGCCTCAGGACATGAATTTTTCCAGGAGTGAGGTTGTGCTGTTCTCGGTGATCATTCCCGCCCATAACCGAGCTGAGTACTTAGGCGACGCGGTGCTCTCAGTGTGTGCGCAAACGATACCACCTGAAGAGTACGAGGTCATTGTGGTGGACAATGGGTCCAGCGATGAAACGCGAGAAGTTGTTGAATCAATTGCTTCTGAGCACTCCATAGTTCGCTATATCTACGAGTCCCGCATAGGGTTGCACAACGCCCGGCATGCCGGGGCACGCGAGTCGACAGGGGAGATTCTCGTCTATATAGACGAAGACGTGATTGTCCCGCCTGGTTGGCTCCAGGCGATGGCTAAACCCTTTGCGAAATCTGAAGTCGCCTGTGTGGGCGGCAGGATTTTGCCCCAGTGGGAAGCACAGCCGCCGACTTGGCTGGACCAGTTTGGCAGGAATGGGGGTATCAATCTCAGCATGTTGGATTTGGGTGATGATGCCTTGGAATTGGCTTGGCCGCAAACTGTCTACGGATGCAACATGTCGGTGCGAAAAGGGGTACTTTACGAGATCGGTGGATTCAATCCCGACGCCATCGGTGACCGTCACTTGATCTGGCTGCGAGGTGATGGGGAAACAGGATTGCATGAAAAAATATACCATGCCGGTTACAAGGTAATCTACGAACCCCTGGCTTGGCTGCATCATCGGGTGCCGGCCTCACGCCTAGAACCGAGCTATTTCTTTTGGCGCAGTTTCATCCAGGGAATAAGCGATTCCTACACCCACATGCGCAGAAACCGATTGACTGTGGTTCAATTGTTGTGGCACGCGGGAGGGTGCATAATGGGTGCAGTGCGGTCATATGCTACATCGGTGGGTGCTTCACAGCGCCGCATCTATTGGAGATCTAAGGCCTGGTACTGGTATGGTCGAGCCCAGCATCAGTTGCGACTATCTCTGAGTCAATCGCTGAGGCACCACGTGTTGCAGGAGAATTATTTGCAATAATCGTCTAACGTGGGCTCTTCCGGAATTTATTAGAATGGGGAAGCCAAAAGACTTATCTGGAGATGGTGAACTGCTCGACAAAGCAGTATAGTCGCGGCATCTCGCGTATCAAGGAAAGTTCATTATGCGTATCGGTATAGTGCCAGCTTTGCATCGTAGACGTGGCGGCGTATATCAGTATAGCCTGACCATGCTTCGCTCTTTGGACGTGCTGAAAAGAAGCGGTACCTGCACAAACGAGTTTGTTATTTTTGCCGATCCCGAGGATTCCCTAGATTTAGGGTCACTGGAACTGGATTCCTGGAAAGTAAATCTGTTGCCTCTTCCTTCGAGGAAGCAGCAAGCCTTGGAGCGCTTATCCCAAGCTGTGGGTGAAGGGGTACGTAGCGACGCCTGGAGGTGGATGAGACGGAAATTGCAGACCCGTGGATTTATGAAGACTACCGTGCCCGACCCTGATACGGTACAATTTCAGCCGGAACTGCACCGGTGGGCAACTGGCTGTGGTGTGGAACTGATGCTCTACCCTGTTCCGTTAGAGAGATCTTTTGAATCTGGGGTGCCATATGTGATGGCCATCCACGACCTCCAGCATCGTCTTCATCCAGAATTTCCCGAGGTTTCCGCTGATGGGGAATGGGAGAGGCGAGAGTATTTGTATCGCAATGGCTGCCGCTATGCCACTCTTGTTCTGGCGGACTCTGAGATTGGTAAAGAAGATATCCTCAACGTCTACGGTGAATACGGGATCACACCCGATCGAGTTAAGGTCCTGCCATTTCTGCCTGCCTCCTATCTGGCTGAGGATGTTCCGGAGGCAGAAAAAAGGCGGGTCGGAGAGATCTATGACTTGCCCGAGCAATACCTGTTCTATCCTGCCCAATACTGGCCTCACAAGAACCACAGCCGCGTAGTGGAAGCATTGGGATTACTCAAACAAGAACACCGCCTCGAGGTCCCAATCGTACTTTGCGGTACTTACGCTGGCACAATCCGCGAAGCTACATTCAAGCAAATAAATTCCCTTTCCCGGCGACTCCACATAGAGAATCAGATCCTCCATATTGGCTATGTGCCGGATGACGACATCTCTGCTCTTTACGCGACTGCAGCAGGCCTGGTGATGCCCACCTTCTTCGGGCCTACAAACATCCCGGTGCTGGAAGCCTGGGCACTCGGATGTCCGGTTTTGACTTCAGACATACGTGGCATTAGAGAACAGGTGAGTGATGCTGCTATTCTGGTGGACCCAAAGTCAGCGGAAGCCATCGCTGATGGCATATATCGTCTTCTTACAGAGGACGACTTGCGTGAGACTCTCGTTACAAAAGGCAGGCAGAGGCTCGCTCTGTATGGACCAGCTGACTATCGGAGCCTGCTTTTCGATGTATTGAAAGAGGCCGAAACAAGAGTGCTCGCTGGGAGTCCGAGTAGCTTAAGCGTTAAAATCAGTTGAAAGGATGATGTTTTGGAACCTATCGAATGCATTGTCTGGGAAGACAAACCTTTGGCTTACATCATTCGCGCCGAGTTTGCTCCAGAACAGACGACTTTCTTGACCTCACCAGAGCTGGACTTCCAGGCGGGCTTTGTGGTCTATCCAGCCGAAGGTGAGATCGGTCGACATGTGCACCGGCCTCTGGAGCGGCACATTGTTGGAACTTCAGAAGTACTCGTTGTTAGGAAAGGGCGGTGTATCATTGACATCTACAACGATGATCAAGAGAAAGTCGCCAGTCCCGAGTTGGGAGTGGGTGACGTTGTCTTGCTGCTGGGCGGTGCCCATGGTTTTCGTATGCTTGAAGACACGGTCTTTTTTGAAGTTAAACAGGGACCGTATTTAGGAACAGAGGAGAAGGAGCAATTTTGAGCACCATACCGGTCAACGAACCGTTGCTGGGCG
>CP070692.1:3673832-3678873 GCA_020353215.1 Deltaproteobacteria bacterium | reverse complement strand
CGGGAAGGTCACTTGTGGACTATTTGCCCGATGAGACTCAGCGGGCGACGGCAGCCGAGATTGTGGGTGACGCGGAGGTGGCTAGGGAAAACTATGCTGAGGCGATCCGTTGGTACGCCAAGACTGCTGCACTCGCGGGGGAAGAAGACCTTACTGTGTTGGCGAGTAAAGTGGACGAGACGCTGGAACAATTTGACCGGGAGCAATTGCTAGCGCTGCTTGCAGAGTATCCAGAGACTTTTCCAAAAACCCAATTGGAGACTCATATCGCCAAGATGGATATGAAGACAGGGGAATTGTCCGCGGCACAGGAACGACTGCAAGCGCTCCTGGACAGACAGCCGTTACACCCACTTGCCGCCACCTGGACAGCCATGGTTGAACAGATCAACGAGTGGCTCCAAGTGGACATGAGCAAAGTCGGCTGTATACTTCCCCTCAGTGGTCCCTATCAGGCTTATGGTGACAGGGTGCTGCGCGGATTGGCGATGGCGGCACAGGACATTAACGAATCGGCTGGTCCTGGTCCGGGGATCCAACTGGTGATCAAAGATAGTAGGGGTGATGCAGATACGAGCGTAACGGCGGTGCGGGAACTTGCGATAGGTCAGAAGGTAGCGGCCATCATTGGACCACTTAGCCGTGTGGCTGCTGAGGCGACAGCGAGAGAAGCACAAGGTCTCTGGGTCCCAATCATTACCCTCACTCAAAAAAAAGGCGTCAGCGAGGTTGGCAGCTACGTGTTTCGTGACTCTCTCAGCAACGAACAGCAGACACGGGCTCTAGTTGAATACGCCGTTCTTGAACTTGGCTACACACGATTTGCCATACTCTACCCCAACGGTGGCTACGGCCTTCGACTGGTAAATCTTTTTTGGGACGAGTTAGCGCGGTTGGGTGCAGAAGTGCGAGGGGTGGAGTCGTACGAGGCGAACCAGACCGACTATGCCGATCAAATTAAAAAGCTCGTTGGCCTCTACTACCCTCGTCCGGAGATGGAGCCATCCGACGATTCCAGAGTAATTGTTCAACCAGAAACCTTGTCAGCTGAGCTGGAAGTGGCGCCCGAGGCACCCATCGAGGAAGAGCCTTTACCGATCGTGGACTTCGAGGCAATCTTCGTGCCTGATGGCTATGAGAAAGTCGGTCTGATTGCACCCCAACTGGCATATCATGATGTAACGGGCGTTAGGCTGCTGGGAACGAACCTGTGGAATTCTCCCAGGCTGCTTGAGATGGCAGCCCCCTATCTCCAGGGTGCAGTTTTTGTGGACGGTTTCTTCCCTGATAGTCGGTTGCCACGGACGAGGGATTTCGTTCGCAGATATCAAAGCATCTTCGGTGAAATGCCCGGCTATCCGGAAGCCCAGGCATATGATACCTTGAGGCTGCTCGGAGAGGCTCTCGGGCAACCTGGGGTGAATTCGCGCCCTTTGTTAAGAGATGCACTGCTGGAAATACGGGGACTCTTGGGCGTAGCGGGGACAGCATCAGTAACGCCCGGAGGTGAGGTCAGCAAACCACCTTTCCTTATCACGATTCAACGGCGGCGTATGAGGGAAATTCATATAGATTTTGAAACTTTACGTCAGCGACGAGCAACCTGGGAAGTCTTCACCGGAACCCAAGGACCTCGCGCTCCCGGAGCGTCGCCGTCAGACCGAGACAAGCAGGAAACAACGGCAGACCGACAACACAATCCACAGGAGTTGGATCAATGAAAATCACTCTCGAAGAGGTCGAATATGTGGCAGATCTCGCGCGTCTGGAGGTGAGTTCAGAAGAGAAAGAGCAGCTCACCCACCAGATGAACAGGATTTTGCTCTACATGGAGAAACTCAACGAGCTGGATACCACCGACGTTGTCCCTACTTCGCATGCCATAGACTTAAGGAATGCTTTTCGGGAGGACGTGGTGCGAGAATCACTGCACAGAGTCGACTCCCTGGAAAATGCTCCTGAGTCAAACGACGAGGAGTTTGTGGTGCCGAGGATTATTTAAGCTAAGCGGTGAGCAGGAAGCGGTCTATGGTTCACCGATGTAGGTATCTGTTTGGGGTTACCTGGTCGAAGCTGGTCCCGCGCAGGAGTGACGTCCTGACGTAGAATCCGGCCATATTAGGTCCTTCTGCTTACTGCGCAAACCTCACTGCTCACTCTCAATTGATGCCCACACGCCTGCTTGTCGTGATTTCGTCCTGCCTTAACCCGTTGAGCGATGAGTCGCTGGAGAGGCTGGTCATGGAGCTCTATAGATTGACCATTCACGAAATGAGGAGTCTGCTGGACAGCGGAGAGGTTACCGCCGAAGCGGTCACACGATCCATCTTTGAACGCATTCGGAGATTGGAACCGGAAGTCGCTGCTTATATTACCCTGCTCCATGAATCCGCAATGGAGCAAGCGCGATACTGGGATCAAAGAGGCTATCAGGATAGGGAGGCTGTATTGGCTGGGATTCCGCTGGCGGTAAAAGATGTCATTTGCACAAAAGGAGTTCGAACTACCTGTGGAT
The DNA here is from genome assembly GCA_020353215.1 of Deltaproteobacteria bacterium. Classification (GTDB taxonomy): domain Bacteria; phylum Desulfobacterota; class Syntrophobacteria; order BM002; family BM002. The sequence goes on along the minus strand of CP070692.1, from coordinate 3,676,358 downwards.
CTAGGATTCTCGCCGACTTTATACCCCCTTTTGACAGCACAGTTGCTGAAAAGCTCAAAAGAGCTGGATGTATCCTGTTGGGAAAGACCAACATGGATGAGTTCGCCATGGGTTCCTCTAATGAGAACTCTGCCTTCACTAGCACTCGTAACCCCTGGAGTCTGGACCATATACCAGGAGGATCGAGCGGCGGATCGGCAGCTGCCGTGTCCGCCGATGAGTGCATTGCAGCTATGGGCTCAGACACGGGAGGCTCGATTCGTCAGCCCGCTTCACACTGCGGTGTCGTGGGTCTGAAGCCAACTTACGGGCGCGTGTCGCGCTACGGTCTGGTCGCCTTTGCCTCTTCTTTTGATCAGATCGGTCCCATCACCAAAGACGTCACCGACGCCGCCATCTTACTGAATGTAATTGCTGGCTACGATAGGAGGGATTCCACCTCTGTACCCGCAAAGCGGCCCGATTATACCCAGAGCCTCGTCGAGGGTCTTCAGGGGATTACGGTTGGAATTCCGCGGCAGTATTTTGTTGAAGGGATGGATCTGGAAGTAGATCGGTCGGCGCGAGAGGCCATCCGGATACTTGAGCATCTCGGCGCCAAAGCGGTGGACGTCTCACTCCCACACACCGAGTACGGTGTAGCCGCCTACTACATTATTGCACCGTGCGAAGCCAGCTCCAACCTGGCGCGCTACGACGGTGTGAAGTACGGTTACCGAAGCCGGGACGGTAAAACCCTCATGGAAATGTATCGAAAGAGCAGATCCCAGGGTTTCGGACCTGAGGTGAAGCGCAGAATAATGCTGGGAACCTATGCCCTGTCAGCTGGTTACTACGACGCTTACTACAAGAAGGCTTCGCAAGTACGCACACTGATCCGGGAGGATTTCTTGGAGGTGTTCAAGCAGTGCCAGGTACTGGTCACCCCGGTGGCCCCCACTCCGGCATTCGCCTTGGGAGAGAAGGTGGATGATCCCCTGCAAATGTACCTTTCCGATGTCTTCACCCTGCCAGCCAGTTTGGCAGGTATTCCAGGACTAGCCGTCCCATGCGGGTGTAGTAGTTATGGTTTACCGATTGGCCTTCAGATCCTGGCTCCACACTTCGAGGAAGGCCTGGCGTTGCGTGTCGGCTATAATTTGGAGAAGAACACCGACGTTCACCATCGGCACCCCCCCCTCGACTGATCGGATTGTGCCCGTCCGCTGGTAAACGGTAAGCGGTAAGCGGTGAGCAGTAAGCGGTCCCTCGAATCCGTACGTTGCTTTCCGGCTCTGCTTTACTCGTTGATGCTGGGAATAGATGGCTAGCTGTTGGAAATAGACTTCGCTGACGAGAGGTCCTTCTGCTCACTGCTTACCGCTTACTGACCTATGATTGCTCGCCTTTAAAATAGCCTTTGGGCACCACCACGATACCTCTGGGTGTCACGCTGAAGTGCTTTCGATCCAGTTTCGGCTCATAGCCGATTTCCGTATAGGGCGGGAGTACATTCTCTTTATCAATGATGGCTTTCTTTATCTTGGAATGCCGGCCCACAACCACACCATCCATGATCACTGATTCCTCGACCGTGGCCCAACTCCGGACTACCACGTTATAGGCAAGTACGGAGTTGCGGACGATACCACTGATGATGCATCCGGGTGCCACTAGGGAGTCTAGGGCTTTACCCACACGAAAGCCTTCTCGTCGTTCATTGGCGAAGATGAATTTGGCCGGAGGTGCTGCCACCTGGAAGGTGTTCATAGGCCATTTGTGACCGTAGAGGTTAAAGTACGGATCAACTCCTGTCAGATCCATATTGGCGTTCCAGTATGAATCCAGATTCCCCACATCGCGCCAGTAGGCGGAGTCTCGCGTGCAAGGCTCCAGTCGCAACTGGCGCTCTCCATCGTCCGTGGTTACGTAGATGTAATCTTCAATGCTATTATGTTGGCGGTAAGGGTAAGCGTATACCCTGGATTGAGCGATCAAATGGGGGATGATGTGGTGGCCGAAGTCTTCCTCAACGCTCGATTGTAAGACATCGATAAGCATCTCCGTACGAAACAGGTAAATTCCCATAGAGGCAAGGACTCGGTCGGGATCGCCGGGAATGGTCTTGGGGTCTTCCTTGGGTTTTTCTTGGAAACCGTGAATGCGGAAGTCAGTATCGACTTCGGCGACACCGACCTGGGGGGCCATTTCCTTACCTACCTCCAGCAGGGAGATGGTGACGTCTGCTTCCTTCTCAAGATGGTAGGTGAGAAACAAGCTGTAGTCCATCTTGTAAATGTGATCGCCTGATAGGATCAGAACATGGCGAGGCATGGTACGTTCAATAAGATAGAGATTCTGGCGAATTGAATCGGCGGTACCCCGGTACCAGTCGTTGCCCGTTCGCTGTTGTGGGGGCACGATCTTTAAGAAATGACCGAGTTTCTGGCTAAAGATGTTCCAGCCCGCTTCCAGGTGATCGGTCAGAGATTGGGACTTGTACTGTGGCAAGACGATGATCTTGTAGATTTGTGAGTTAACGCAGTT
>CP070692.1:3668689-3673732 GCA_020353215.1 Deltaproteobacteria bacterium | reverse complement strand
ATATCTCCCCAATCATTCAGGAAATCATCGAGCGACCCGACTGGTCCAGCGGCAATTCTCTGGTGATCATTATCACCGGCACGGGCGAGCGGGTAGCAGAGTCTTACAACGGACTCCCAGCCGCTGCACCCCTGTTGCGGGTTTACTACGTTTCAGGCGGAGCACCACCGGTCAACTAATCACTGGAGTTGAGCTATGGTGCCTCCGGCCTGCCTCCCGGACTGTCTTTTGACGGCAGGATCGGCAAAGTCTGCAGTCTATCCAGTTGCTTTATCATTTGTCTTGAAAGACTGGTTTTCGCTTCTCCGACAAGGCTGTCATGCCCTCCAAGGCGTCGGTGGTGGTTGCCGCCAATCCTGGCACTGCGGCCTCATGAGGTAACGCGTCGACCCGGGACATCTCCAACCCTTGCAACAACGAATCCAGACACCGCTTTACAGCAACTAACCATGTCTCCGCCGCCTTCCAGGCCAGAGATACTGGAGCCGACAACAGTTCCGACGACGGTGACACAGCATTTACCAGACCGATTCGGGATGCCTCCTGGGCATCAAGCATCTCTCCCGTTAGGAACATCTCCAGCGCCTGTTTTCGTCCGACTGCCCGGGGAGCCGTACAGTGCCTCCCCAACATGGGTTGAAGGCCAGATTGTTTTTCGGCTGACCGAAACGGCTGGTTTCTGCAGCAACGCGCAGATGGCATGCCTCAAGGATTTCCGACCGCACGCAGAGGCCGTAACCGTTGACAGCCGCTACCACCACTTTTCCCAATTGCTCTATGCCGTTTACCAAATGCTGTTCTGTGGTGGAAAACCCCTCCATGGCGGCTACGGGCGCTTTCGCAAACCCTCAGTATGTAAAGGACACGGTCCGGGGTGAACCCGATCCCAGGGTGTGGGTGATCGGCGTCAGGTTGAACGGCTATCTTTAGCAATTAACCACAACGGTATCTACCAATAAAGTACCATTCCTCCAGATCTTCGATTGCTACCTTTCTCCTAGCCTTCCTACACGTCTGCTAACAAACGAATAAGACGAAAACCATTCGTTCTCCTGATTGCCGCTGCGGCAGCAGAAAGCTAAGGTAGTTGCCATGTTTGGAAGACTAATCGGCCTTGCTTTTGGCTTGAGTTGAACGAGAGTTACCCCAACGCGAACTTTAACGCATGAGAGGTCCAGAAGGCATGACGATCGACGATTTGACCATAAAGGTTCAGCTGGAGAAAAAGACCATGGAGCTCTTCACCATTCCCGTCCCCACCTGGTTAAAAGGGCTTGCCTCTGGGAATGGAAAGGATGTGCGTGTCTTCGACAATCCACTCGAGGACAACCTAAGAAACTACGTCGCCTGGGGTAGGATTAAACCCCAAGCCAGCAACAAAATCCAGAAACAGCTGGTTAAGCTATAACAAGGTTTGGTCCGAGATATTTGCCAGGGTAGTAGTCGCCAGACGACATCTCCCTCTCATCCCTTGCACTATTTTACTACCGTTGTTTAACCCTAGACAAAACGAATCGCGTTTTCCACGGGATCTCCACCCTTATCTCCCCGGGATCCAGCCCTTGATTCCTCCCACACAGGTCACTCACTCTTGCAGCTAGCCGCCAGGCTGGTGCCCCACATAATACCGCCTTCCCCGAAGAGACAAGTAATATCGTCCCCGCTCACTATCTTCTTTGATAAACGCTGCCAACTGGTAGTACGCTGGGCGCAGGAACCTGGCGGGTAGCCGGTCCTCTCGGACTTTGCAGTACATTACGTCTTCCTCGCCCACCCATAGAGTTGTCGGATCCAAAGGTTCGGGCGTCTGAAGGTGCTTTAAGACCAGGAGAAACACGTCCTGTCCATCTCCATCTTTCTCTGCCTCATTCAAGACCCGGGTGACAACAAAGGGCGCATCCGCCACCTCGAGGTAACACCGCTGCTTTCCCATTTCGATAATGTACCGACCACTGGGCTCGTCCCCCCGCACGTGTTGGCATAGCTGGGACACAATATCACTTCGGTGCATGCGACTACCGCGATGGAACCAGTCACCTTCACGATCTATGAAAATCTCGCACGACACCATTTCGCCTTCAGCCATCGACGGGCCTGCTTGCCTTTTATCCACCATGGTTTCTCTCCTCCCGTTGTGTCACGGGATCGTTCAAAACACTTTGCGGCTGTCCAGAAGTAAAGTTGCCGGACCGTCATTGATCAGATACACCTGCATCATTTCTTGAAACCGTCCCGTCGACACTGTTACCCCCAGGTCCATGGCGTGCCGCACAAAGGCGTGATAAAGTTGTTCGGCCTTACCCGGCTCAGCGGCGGTGATAAAGGAAGGCCGTCTCCCTTTGCGGCAATCCCCCCACAGGGTAAACTGGGACACCGCCAACAGGGATCCTCCCACTTCGAGCAGAGAACGATTCATTTTGCCTTGCTCATCAGCAAACACCCTCAGATGAACCACTTTTTCCGCCAACAGGGCAGCATCCTCCGGCCCGTCGTCACGGCCCACGCCAATAAAGACCAAGAAGCCGTGACCAATGCGCCCGACCTCTTCCCCCCCAACCTGGACGCTTGCTTCGCTTACGCGCTGCACAACCGCTCTCATTGGTCCTTTCTCACTTGACATGTGTCACGGTGCAATGATTAATGATCCGCTTCAAGAAGCAAAAGAAGTCGCCGCCAAAGAGCCTCCCGTCCTTCCCCTGACTTAGCTGAAAACTGAAGCAGTGTGTCAGGCTCGCATTCCAACCCCTGAGCAATACTCGCAACCTGTTTTTTTCGGTGACCGCGGGAGAGCTTGTCCACTTTAGTGAGCACGGTGATTACAGCCAAACCCTTTGATTTCTGCCAGCTCCAGAAGGTCAGATCTTCTTTGGAGGGGGTCCGTCGAATATCCAGCAGGAACACGATCCCGCGCATAGTGACCCTGCCCAGGAGGTAGTTCTCCACCATGGGGCGCCAGCTCTTTCTCACCTCAACCGGAACTTTGGCATATCCATACCCGGGAAGATCGACGAAGTGCCACTTCCCATTGATCTCGAAAAAATTGAGCAATTGAGTGCGACCTGGAGCCTTACTGGTTCGGACGAGGTTTTTCCGATTGAGCAGCTTATTGATGAGAGATGATTTGCCCACATTGGAACGACCCGCGAAGGCAACTTCGGGGAGCCCAGCCGCAGGATACTGCTCCTGAGCCACCGCACTGCAAACAAATCTGGCCGACCGAATTATCATCACCCTTTGCACTTACGACGTGGTAAGCAGGCGCCACTAAGCGCCCGTAGGTTGTTGAATAAGAATTTAATATGCTTGAGAGATTCTTCTTCTGTGTTCTGCCCTGTGCTTGGTCCTTGGTGGTTAGTTCTTTGGTGGTTCATGCTGACCCGGTGGGAGAGAAATGCACCTTGCATTCTCAGTCTGGGCTCGCAGATGGTCGCGATTTCAGGTAACTCTCCAATCTATCCATACCTTCCGCAATGTTTTCCAAGGAGTTGGCATAGGTAAACCGCAAGTATCCCTCGGCGTTTTCTCCGAAATCGATACCGGGTGTTACCCCGACTTTCGCATTGTGAAGGATATCAAAAGCGAGCCGATAGGAGTCAGTGCTGAAGCGTTTGGCGTTAGCCAGCACGTAGAAGGCACCGGTGGGTTCCACTTCGATGCCGAAGCCCATCCCCTTCAAGCGCTGAATCATGTAGCGTCTCCGTTGATCGTAGGTGCTCACCATACGAGCCACCTCTCTCTCGGCCTCTTCTGCCCTCAGTGCCTCCACTCCCGCCCACTGGGCCATAGCACTTGCAGATATGAAGAAATTCTGTTGCATCTTCTGCATGGGCCTGACGAATCGGTGGGGAGCAATCACATAACCCAGCCGCCAACCCGTCATGGCGTACAGCTTGGAAAACCCGTTCAGGACGAAGCAGTTGTCTGTGTACTCGAGGATAGAGTGTTCTTTGCCTTCGTAGACAAGACCGTGATAAATCTCATCAGACACCACCATTGACCCCAGGTCGGCGATTTCAGCCATACGATCTGGAGCCAGCAAGTTGCCGGTAGGATTGGCGGGCGAATTGATAAAGACGGCGCGGGTTCTCGAAGTCATCTTCTGGCGTATGTCATCGGGCCTGAATTGGAACCCGTCTTTCTCATCCACTGGAACGGTCACGGGTTTTCCCCCCACAAATCGAATGAAATTGGGGTAGCAGGCATAGTGGGGATCCGAAATGATGGTCTCATCTCCTGCCTCCAGCAAAGCCCCAAAAATCAACAACATGGCCGGCGAGGTGCCGGAGGTAACGATAATTTGCTCAGGAGTGATGCGAATCCCGTAGCGCTTCTGGTAATGCTCGCAGATGGCTTCCCGCAGCAGCAATAGTCCTTGGCTGTGAGTGTAGTGGGTTTTCCCCTCTTGCAATGCCCTTTCTCCAGCAACTCGTATACAGGCGGGAGTCTCGAAATCGGGCTCTCCCACCTCAAGGTGTATGATGTGCTCACCCTGCTTCTCGAGTGCTTGGGCACGCTCAAGCACGTCCATGACAATAAAGGGTCTGATCTTCTTGGCACGTTCGGTGATCATAAGCGAATACTCGAAAATGAATGGGTGGTTCTATTTGGGTTGCCGTGAGTTTTCGAACGGGAGTGTATTTGCGCCTGACTATTTCTGACAGAGTGCATAGCACGAAGTGGTTAGGTGCAACTTCTTCGGAACACCAAGTAGATTGGAATAGCGGTGCTACCTTGCCCGTTATCTCAACCTACTCAGGTAGCGTCGAGCCTCCATTGCGCTTTCAGATTCCGGTGACAATCGCACCACTTCCATGAAGGATTTGGCGGCTTTCTTCCTTTCACCACTCCGATAGAGCAGTTTTCCCAGGTTCAGATGAGCATCCACGTAATCCGGGTCAAACTCCAGGGCTTTCTCGTAAGCGCGTCTGGCCTCTCGGCTTCTTCTTAGTCCTTCGTACGCTTCTCCCAGGTTATTGTACGCAATGGCAAAGTCAGGAACGAGGCTCACCGCAGTTTCCAGGTGTGTGGCCGCCTTCCCATACT
>CP070692.1:3663540-3668589 GCA_020353215.1 Deltaproteobacteria bacterium | reverse complement strand
GGTGAGTCTGTCACCGGGAGCCAAACTACAAGGACTCAAAGAACCAGAACAGAGGTTTAAGATGAACATGAAGATAATTGTTGCGCTGGTGTTGCTGACTACGTCGCTGTGCATGGTTCCGGGGGTCCTTGCCAGCGACTTCGACCATTCAAAGTTTGATCAAACCCTTAAGAAATACGTGGATGAGAAAGGCCTCGTCGACTACAACGGCTTTGCAGCCGATCCGGTGTTTGCCGAGTATGTGCAATCATTGCAAACCGTTAAAGTTGAAGAGTTGTCAACTGACGGTCAACTCGCTTTCTGGATCAACGCTTACAACGCAGTTACCATCGACAAAGTCATCAAGAAGAAGCCGAAAAAGAGTGTACGGGAGACATTCGTTCCAGGAGTCTGGACTTCTACAACGTTCTTTACTTCCCGTGAGCACACCGTGGCCAATAGACCCCTGAGCCAAGATGACATCGAGCATGAGATTCTCCGGAAGCAGTTCGGTGACCCCCGGATCCACTTCGCTATTATTTGCGCTTCTCGGGGCTGCCCGCCACTGCCGCGGATCGCGTATACCGAGGCGAATGTCCAAGCACGGCTGGAAGACGAGACCAGAAAATACCTGAATTCTCCGCGGGGTACGCGGATGGATCCTGCAGAAAACACACTTTTCCTATCGAAACTTTTTGACTGGTTCTCCGGGGACTTTGTCCAGAAATCCGGCTCTGTTTTGGCATTCATACGGCCCTATCTGAATGACGGAACTCTCTCCTTTCTGGAGCGTGAACCGATGATCTCATATATTCACTATGATTGGTCTCTGAACGCCCAGGCACCGTTGGAGGGATAAGTTATCACCCTGTGATTTGAGTCAGCACCCGATTGGGGCACAGGGAGCGTTTCTGCGCTGAACCTGCGAATTGGAAGCTCCAAATCTGAAACTCTGAACAAGGTCGAATGAGCAAAATCCACCTGACCGAAACCGGTTCCTGCTCCACTTGGGTTCGAGCCTGGGATGTGAAAGGCTTGTTTCGGTCATTGGAACATTCGCCCCTTTTAGAACTTCTGCATGGGCCATGAAAATTTCGGTTGTTATCCCTGCACTTAACGAAGAGCAGGCCATTGGTGGTGTGGTAAGAGCAATACCGAATGCACTGGTGGACGAGATTATCGTCGCCGATAATGGCTCCACGGACGGGACCGCGGCGCAGGCTCTTGCGGCCGGTGCCAGAGTTGTCCATGAACCCCGCCGTGGTTATGGCGCCGCCTGCTTCGCGGGTGCCAAAGCCAGCAAGCATGCAGATATCATCGTTTTTTTGGACGGTGATTACAGTGATGATCCGGGTGAATTGTCCCATGTGGCCGGCCCGGTCCTCGAAAACAGAGTAGATCTGGTGATCGGAAGTCGCCTCGAGGGTAGACTGGAGAAGGGTTCAATGCCTTGGCACGGCCGGCTTGGTAATCGTTTGATTGTCTTACTTCTGCGCTGGCTCTACCGGGTCGATATCACCGACCTTGGCTCTTTCCGTGCAATCAAGACTGAGACCTTATTTGACCTTGGCATGGAACAAATGACCTTTGGTTGGCCAGTAGAAATGGTAGTCAAGGCTGCGAAGAAAGGTTGGCGAGTTACGAGCGTGCCGGTACCTTATAGACGGCGTCTCGGGAAGTCCAAGGTAACCGGGACTTTGAGAGGATCCGTCTTGGCAGCTTACTACATGTTTCTAGTTCCTTTACGATATCTGTGGAAAGATTGACTCAGGAGGTCTCACCATGGTGTCAGTGGGTATAGGCCTGACAAACAACTGCAACCTGCACTGCGCGCACTGCTATCGAGACCAGGGTAAGATCTACAATCTCACTCTGGAAGATATCAAAAAGGTCTGTGACAGCTTGGACATCGGCTCCATTGGTTTCGGCACGGGCGAAAATGGCTTGAATCCACAGTACCATAAGATTATCGAATACCTCAGATCGAGAGGAATTAAACTCACCTTGGCCTCCAACGGTTATACCCTTGCCATAACACCAGACGAAATGCTCGCCTATTTTCGGGACATAGAATTCTCTGTTGATTTCCCTGACCAACAAAGGCAGGACGCCTTCCGGGGTGAGGGAAACTGGCGGACAGTTATGGAGGCGATAGAAAGGTGTGCTCGACTGGGAATCAAGGTGTCCATTCTCGCCGTCCTTATGAACGTGAATTACAAAGATCAAGGAAGACTAGCCAAGTTGGCCGGTTCACTCGGAGCCGACTTTAGGGTCAACGCGTATCAACCCATGTTCACCGACAAGTTTATGCTGACCTTTGAACAGTACTGGGAGGCGTATCGGATGCTCTTTGACCAGAGCGAGATAATCTCGGTCACCGAACCGCTTGTGAACACATTCCTTGGTATGAGTAATGGCGGTGGAACTCCTTGCGGAGGAACCAGTATCCGCGTAACTCCTGATCGCCGCTTGAAACCATGTGTCTACTGGCCGGAGTCGGATCTGACCATCAATGACCTGGTGAATAAGAACGAGACTGTATTCCAGACACCCCTGTTCCGGGATACGCACAGGACACCGCAGTTCTGCCTGAAATGCGAGTATGTCCGCACCTGTGGCGGCGGATGTGCCGCTCGCAGGATATTGCGCGGTCGCCCAGATGATCCTGATGAGTATTGCCCGGTGATCCGCGGCCAACACATGAGGTTACCTTCCAGCCCATCCAGCGCGAAAAGACCTCTTCGGTCGGGAAGCATCTGTACCACTATTGTGAAAGGGTTGTAACCAACATGGTGCGGAAAAGCCGAGCTGTGGACCTGCCGAAATGTCTCTATCTTGAGGTGACAAATCGCTGCAATCTGAAGTGTAAAGGTTGCATCATCTACAAAGGCGGTTGGGAACCAGAGCGCGACATGTCTTTTGCTGAGGTGAAGATGATTGCGGCCCAGCTACCGGGCCTAAAGCGTGCAGTACTCCATGGGATCGGCGAACCCCTGCTCAACAGGGAGCTAACGGCAATGATTTGCCATCTGAAGAAAAGAAAGGTTACGGTTCTTTTTAACTCCAACGGCCTCTTGCTCAATGAGAAGAAGCAGGAGGAGCTGATCGGATCACATCTGGATGAGTTGCGCATCTCTCTGGATGCGGCATCAGAAAGTGGCTACAAAGCCATACGTGAAAGCAATAAGTTCAGCCTGATTGTTCATAATCTTAGTGGTTTCGCCGAGCGATTGAAATCCAGGAACTCACCCAAGCCCAAGCTATCGCTCTGGTTTATGGGGACTACGGAAAACATTTCTGAACTTCCTGCCCTTATTAAACTGGCGGCCCAAATTGGTATTGGTGAGGTGTATCTGCAACGGCTTGTCTATTTTTTGGATGACCAAGGCTACGGTTTGGCCAGATCTGAAATGACTCTCACCAACCCGGACGCTACGGTACAACGTTTTATACAGCGTAGCGAGGAACGAGCCCAACAGCTGGGAATTTCCCTGAGCGCGTCGGGTCTCACCGATCCGCTTCACAGCGTGCAAGGGAAGACTCGACAGAAGGCGCCCTGGAAGAACTGCGTCCGTCCCTGGGAGCTCATCTACATTACTTCCCACGGTAATGTTCTTCCTTGCTGTATCTCACCTTTCTCCACTGCTGATTACTCATCTATCATACTGGGCAACATTTTCGAGCAACCCTTAGATGCGATATGGTCTAACGCCAAATACCAGGCTTTCAGAACCCGACATCAAACGGGTTCACCGCCAAATTGTTGTCAAGGCTGCGGGATCCATTGGAGCCTTTGATAAAGTCATCGCCCAAGTCAAGGACATTAACTTTCAACGAAAGTATAGGCGTTACATTCAATTCCGGGAGAACACCATGGACAGATCGTTGCGCTGTTTCCTGTTGTCGGCATTTGCAGCCCTTGTTATGTTTCCAGTTCAGTTCGCCCGCGCGGACACCTTCGTGTCCGGTACGGTGATCACCGCCGATGGAATGGTGGTGGCGAGTGGGGTAGTCGCTCTCGAACGCGGGGAATTACATAACGACAAGTTCGAGACCGGCGGTGTTATTGGGCCTGATGGGAAATTCAGCATTCCCCTGCCAAGCGGAGGACGTTGGGGTCTCCACGTTTACACCCAGGGCTATCTCTAGCTTCCCTTGCAAGTTACCATTGAAGAAGGACAGGACAACAAGATACCCGTTGTGCTCCCTGCGGACAGTAATGCTAAGGATGATCCCCGATTGTCCAACATACGTTTTCAGGATAGAGGTTCCGGCCGATTTCGGGTGCGAATGACGGTCCGAGACGGAAACGACAACCTTGGACCACAGATGCTGGCCATTGATGGGCGAAACTACAAGAGCTACCGTCTCATTCCCATCGGTGGCGACATCGCCGACAAGAAGGCCGATTTCCCGGAAGGAGACTATGTCTCCGCCGAGATCGAAGGAGAGCTTGAGACCCTGGACAAGAGCCAATGGTTCTTCGTTGCCGCTGACCACCAATGCAGTAACGGGGTCATTTACAACGGTCTTAATCACCCCGTCTTCGCTGAACCCCGGCCAAATCCTGAGCCACTTCGATGCGAGATATCCGGGATCTGGAAGTCCAATTTTGACAAGACCTATCGCTTGATCCCGGCTGGTCCAGATCGTTTTGCCGGGGAGCAGCTTGAAGGAAACCTGACAATAAAGGAGATATCCAGGAAGGATGAGCGTTTCCACGTTTCATTCGCTTTCGAGAATCAGGAGGGGGAGGCAAATCTGGCACTGAATTGCTCGGACAGGGGAGTGGAGCTGAAGGGACCTTTTCACTTTCCCTCGTCAGGCAGAAAGGGTAACTGGATTTTTACCAAACTCCAGAACGAAAGAACGGCTCCTTCAGGGGAGGTTCTGTTCAAAAACAACTGCGCTGTCTGCCACTTCACAGACACCCAAGCCAGAAAAGTGGGGCCTGGTCTGTCGGGGCTTTTCAAACGGGAGCGGTTGCCGAGCGGTAAGGCTGTGGGTGAAGCTGCGGTAAGCAGACAGATCAGGCAAGGTGGAGGAGGAATGCCCCCCTTTGGGCACCTC
>CP070692.1:3658357-3663440 GCA_020353215.1 Deltaproteobacteria bacterium | reverse complement strand
AGCTGGATTCAGCTGACAGCTGCAGTCGTGAGATCGGACAACAAGTGGCCTGATATTTGCTTTAAAGTGTTTGGTCGGATAACGCAAGCGCTGATGCTGCCACGTGATCGATCGCAGCCTTTTCTGAAAACTGAGATTTATCAAAACAGAGAGCGTTCCTATCTAGTCCACTAACCTAGCCACATTTATGAAGGTGCTGCCTTGAACAACAGGCTTAGAACTCAACCGGAAGCGGAAAAGATGAAGAAGATCTATTCCATCGGCGGAGGAAAGGGGGGATCAGGAAAAAGCTTCATTGCGGCGAGCCTAGGCGCATTGTTCGCAAGAGAAGGGAGCAGGGTGGTCCTAGTCGATCTGGATTTGGGCGCTTCCAATCTCCACACCTTCCTGAATCTAAAGAATCCACCCAGGGGACTCGACGAATTTATCGACAAGAAAATTGCACACTTGGAGGATGTAGCACTGGCCACATCGGTCCAAAACCTATACCTAATCAGTTCAGCGAGATGTTCCCTAGAGGTTGCCAACTTGTTTTATGCCCAGAAAAAGAAACTGATCAGCGCCATCGAGAATCTTCCGTTTGATTACGTCCTCTTGGATTTGGGGCCCGGAACGCATTTCAATACGCTGGACTTTTTTCTGACTGCTTCGGAAGGTGTATTTGTGGCTACTCCTGAGCCAACGGCAATCGAAAACACATTTCGTTTTATCAAGTCAATCTATTTAAGAAAATTGAAGCAATCCTTAAAGGAAGCGGACATTTGGTACCTCTGTCGGGATGAGATTGTTGCCATGTCACGGAACGGATTAACGTCTCCCATAGACTTCATCAATATTCTCGTAAAAAAGGATATTGAGCAGGGGAAAATATTTGAGGATTTGCTCAATGGTTTAAAACTAAGGCTAGTCATGAACAAGGTCCGCGGACAAATCAGAGAAAATTTAGGAAGGCAGATTGTAGAGGTGTGTAATAGGCATCTGTATCCTGGCTTTGATTTGCTCGAAACGATCAACTATGATAGTCGGGTTTATGATGCAATACTCTCCAAGCAGATATTCATCGGGAAGTATCCATATACAAAAACTGCAGTAGCTCTGCAAAAAGCCGCAAGAAAACTTAAACAAGAACAACCAATTGCGATTGGACTGGAGAGTTAGAAATGGTAAAAAGATTCAAAGACCTAAACTATTATCAACTACTACAAGTTTCGCTTAATACCTCTCCTTTTGAGATCAGGCAAGCTTATAAGAATATGCTTAATATATATGAGGAAAGTTCATTAGCTACATACTCTTTCTTTTCATCAGATGAAAGAACAGAGATACTGGCGAAAGTTGAAGAAGCATTTCTGACGTTGATCGATAGCAAAAAGAGGATAGCTTACGATGAGAAACTCGTCAATATCGGAGAAGTATCTCGAAGTATGTTAAAAGACCACGAACACAAGAAAGCGACACCCATTTATCAAATAAACAAGGAGAAAACCGGAAGCAATTACCTACAAAAGATAAGGAGAAAAATCCAAGAAAAAGGGGTTAAGGAACTTTCCAATCTCATTATCAAAGATGACGTGATCTCCGGAGAAGATCTGAAGAATCTCCGGGAGGCGCTGGGGGTGGAGGTGGAAGAGATCTTTCAGGCCACCAAAATCAGCCCTACCGTTCTGCAAGCCATCGAAGGAAACGATGTTGCCAACCTCCCGCCGAGTATCTATCTGAAGAGTTTCTTGAAATCATATGCCGAGGTGTTACAACTCGACACCAAGCGGATTATCCAAGGGTACCTCACCAATATTGAAGAGGATCATGGCTAGCGGCAAAGCTCCGAACGGCAACTCGGAAGGCTGAGTCTTTCACTTTTCGGGTTTCCGAATGCTTATGGTCACAATTTCCTCTTTGTATTTTATTCCCACATCGGAAGCCTGGTCCTTCCCCGCATAGCGGGATCTTCGATGGGCCCCGATTCTTTACTTCTCCACAGGTTGTCGCCCACAGGATGGCGAGCCGATCTCCACCACAAGGACAGAAAGATCAGAAAGAGTTTTTGGTCTGTAGTGTTGAGTTCTTTGTGTACTTTGTACTCTTGGTGGTTGGGTTGCCGGCAAGATGCTCAGTCGCAGGTGACCGAGTTGATCGTGATTGTTTTGGGCAACAGCCCGTCTACATGCTATATTAATTCGGAGGACTTGAGACACTTGCTTTCAGCGTTCGGTGGAATAATGGCTCGTGGAAGAGGTCCAACAAGAGTCAAGGTGGACGCCACCACGGTCTGTCATGGCACCAACTGATCTTTGAACGCTAAAGGCTCATATTGTAAAGGTGAGCGTTGTGCCCACATATCCCCAGGGAACCTTTCGGTTGATGGATCACACTGCCGATGTCGGCATCCAGCTCACTGCGGAGACCCTAAACGGGCTCTTTGAAGTAGCCGGACTCGCTTTCACAGAGGTGATTACCAGTGCGCGCCAGATCGCCCTCCGGATCCAGCACCAGTTCCAGCTTCAAGCTGACGAAATTGATACTCTCCTTGTGACGTGGCTGCAGGAACTGCTCTACCTACTCGATACGGAGGGCCTTATTTTCGGGAGGTTTAAGGTCGATCTGCAGGGGTTCCAGCTGAAGGCCGTTGCCTGGGGTGAACCCTTTGATCCAAGAAAACACGTAACCAAAACGGAAATAAAGGCGATCACATATCACCAGCTCCAGGTCGCCAAAGCTGACACGGGATGGCAGGGTCAAGTAATTCTTGACATTTAGATACTCGGCATGTGTGTCAGAATGTGTGCAAGGAGGTGCTGCCGTGGCACGAAGCCAGCCAGTAAAGGCTGAAAAAATTGACGAATGGCGGTGGCGACTGCCAAGAGAAGGCAAGATGCGGACCGAAGGCATTGTCTATGCCAACGAGTCGATGATGTTCGACCTCCGCAAAGACCAAAGTTTGACGCAGGTCACCAATGTGGCCTGGCTGCCAGGCATAGTGGGTGCTTCTCTGGCCATGCCCGATATTCACTGGGGATACGGATTTCCCATCGGAGGAGTCGCGGCGTTCTCTGTGGATGATGGTGTGGTCTCACCTGGGGGGGTGGGCTACGACATCAACTGAGGGGTACGACTTGTGCGCTCCGGGCTGGAGCGCAAGGAAGTGGCGGGGCAGATCCGTAGACTTTCAGATGTACTGTTTAAGAATATTCCGTCAGGGGTTGGATCGAAACGCAAGGACTTGCGCCTCTCCCATGCTGAGTTGAAGAAGGTGTTGGTCAAAGGTGCCGCATGGGCTGTACGGCAAGGCTTTGGCAATACTGAAGATCTGGATCATATAGAGGAGAGCGGCTGTATCCCGGGCGCCGATCCTGACCTGATTTCCAAGAGGGCCCTGGAAAGAGGCAGGGCACAGCTCGGGACGCTTGGCTCTGGAAATCACTTCATTGAGGTAGGTTATGTTGACGAAATCTACGACGAGAGTGTGGCTAAAGCTCTGGGACTATTCTTGGAACAGGTGACGATCATCGTGCACACTGGCTCCCGGGGTCTTGGCCATCAGGTTTGCGACGACAACATCAAGATACTCATGAAGAGCACCCAGAGGTACGGCATCGAACTCCCTGACCGCCAGTTATGCTGCGCTCCTATCAAGTCCAGGGAAGGTCGGAACTACCTGGCTGCCATGGCTGGAGCCGCCAACTACGCTTTTGCCAATCGACAGCTTATCTACCACTGGGTTCGGGAGACCTTCGAGCGTGTGTTCGAGATGAGCGCCGAGCGCTTGGGCTTGAACCTCATCTACGATGTCTGCCACAACATCGCCAAAGTAGAAACACACCGAATCAAAGGCCGGGGGGTGGAGGTCTGCGTGCATCGCAAAGGGGCAACGAGGGCTTTTCCACCCCATCATCCGGACATACCTGCCGTCTACAAGGAAGTGGGCCAACCAGTACTCATTCCAGGAGACATGGGGCGTTATTCCTATGTCCTGGTGGGGACAGAGGGGGCAATGTCGGAGACTTTCGGTAGTACCTGTCATGGTGCCGGGCGGGTAATGAGCCGCCATCAAGCAAGAAAGGCTTCCAAGGGCAGGGCGATCGTCCGTGAGTTGGAGGATCGGGGAATTACCATTCGCAGCGCCGGAAGAGCCACTGTGCAGGAGGAGATTCCCGAGGCGTACAAAGATGTGAGTCAGGTTGTGGAAGTTGTGCACGGCGCCGGCGTTAGCAAGAAGGTTGCACGGTTGCGTCCCATGGGAGTTATCAAGGGGTAGCCTGGCACAAGGAGAGTGAGAGGCGGGTTCAGGCGGAGCCGACAACGATGATCCGAAAGCAGCGGATTCCACCCGGTGCATAAACGGTTACTTCGTCACCTACCTGCCGCCCGAGGAGGGTACGGCCCATTGGGGAATCAATGGAAATGCGCCCGTTTATAGCGTCAGATTCGAATGGCCCCACAAGTTGATAACTGGCTCGATCACCGGTGTCTATATCTTCCACCTGGACTGTAGCTCCAAACCTGACAACCGAGGAAATGAGTTGCTGGCCGACCACTATCTCCGACAGGGAGAGTTTGCGACGCAAATCCTCGATCCGCCCTTCCACGAAAGCCTGACGCTCCCGGGCTGCAAAGTACTGCAGGTTGTTTGCCTTGTAACCAAACGCTCGAGCTTTGTAGAGTTCATCAATGACCTCAGGACGGACGAAGCGGTAGAGAAAGGCAAGCTCTTGGCGTAACCTTTCGTAACCGATTCTGGTAATGGGCCGCTTCTGCACGCTCGATTTCCTTATATCCCTGTCGCAATGAACCCCGCCCGAATTGTGTAGCAATTTCCAACCTTAAGGCAAAAACAGCTACCACCGAGTCAACGGCCTTCGTATCTCACCGAGCTCTGAGAACTCTACTGAGTGAGCCACGCGAATGGTTCGAGTCTCGTAACCCGTTTCGCCACATTATGCTAGCGTAAAATGGCGTCTTTGACCAGTTTTTTTAAGCCACACTCTTCGATACCTGTCCAAAGGTGGAGCCAAACGGGAGCGGGATGCCGAGTCTTTGTTAGACTATCTTACATTCTCAAGCTACTTAACTAATTAAATTTTCG
>CP070692.1:3653145-3658257 GCA_020353215.1 Deltaproteobacteria bacterium | reverse complement strand
CTACGAGTGGATTCAGGAGCATTACTTTGAGCTCATCTTATCTTGCTGCCGCAAGATAGATAGTGGAGTGCAAGTCCACCTTGAAATGTCTGAAGGAACGTCCAACCCCACTCAAACAGATAGTACCCGCATAGGAAACTTGCCTTTCGTAACCAGGTTTCAGGAATCACAAACCTTTCAGAGCTACGTTGTGGCGACGTTCAACCGCTTGGCTTTTGCCGCGGCGCAAGAGGTCACCAATGAAGGCAAATCTAAATTTAACCCTCTTTTCATTGAAGGACCACCTGGAGTGGGTAAGACCCATTTGCTCCACGCCATAGGCAATGCAGCGCCAGCAAGAAATCCAGCAGTCTATCTGACCTGCCGAAGCCTTCTAGTCGTAAATTCGTCTCTTTCCTCTACTGTTGGTCAGGCTTTTTGGGAGTTCCTGACCAGCATGCAGGTGCTGTTGGTGGACGACGTTCATCTACTGCCAGCGGAGGGATCGTTCCAACAATTCCTGCGAGAAGTATTCAATTGGTGCTACGATCTGGACAAGCAGATGGTTTTCACCGCAAATCGACTTCCACATCAAATCCCGGAGTTGATCGAGGGGCTTCGCTCTCGTCTCAGTTGGGGGCTGATTGTGCGGATTCGAGAGCCTGACCCTGATAGTTACCGCCAACTAATCGAAGCATTTCTCGATGCAAGTGAAATAGAGGTATCTGAAGAAATATCTGGTTATCTCGCTGAACAAGGTTCGATCAATTTTCACGATCTCAAAGATTTTGTAGAAAAGCTGCAAGAAGTTGTTGAAAAGGAAGGCTCTCTTCCAACTCTCAAAAACAAAAGTCTGGCCATCAAACGCAAGAGCATTCCGAGTCCGGAAAGACTTTCGCTTGAAGCCATCCAGAAGGAAGTTTGTGCCACCTATAGTGTAGCCTTGGAAGCGCTGTCAGGAGCCGCTAAATCACGCCCTTTGGTAATCGCTCGCCAAGTAGGAATGTACCTTAGTCGAAAACTCACTGGTTCCACCTACTCTGCTATTGGTGTTTCTTTTGGAAATCGCGATCATTCAACTGTAATCTATGCATGCCGCAAGGTGAGGGCGGAAATGCGAAGAAACAGGTCGTTTGCAGAACGGGTTGTAGAGATTGAAAAGAGACTTTTGAGAATTTAAAATAAATATATTAAGTCAAATCAAACTTATAGTTGTGTTACTAACAAACAAACAGAGATAATGATTATGATTAAAAAGACTTTTTCTTATAGTAAATAATCATAGATTTGCAATGAGGAGGAATGATGGAACTTACCATTGAACGAGACGACTTGCTCAGGGGGTTGCAGAAATCACAAAGTGTAGCAGAGAAACGCAGTTCCATGCCGGTCCTTTCTAATGTTTTGCTGGAAGCAAAGGATGAGTATCTCCATCTTACCGCGACCAATTTGGAAGTCAGCTATACTGGCAGTCACCAAGCCACTGTTATCACAGAGGGGGCTGTAACCATCCAAGCACGTAAATTCTACGAAATCGTTAAAGAACTGCCCTTTCCCGAAATCCGTATCTTGGAGAAGGAAAACAACTGGGTGAACATCTCTAGCGGCAACACAGAATACAATCTTGTGGGGTTGCCAGCCGACGAGTTTCCACAGGTCACAAAATTCGAGGATGCGAGTTGGGTGGAAATGGAAGCCGTGCTGCTAAAAGAAATGATTGATAAAACACTTTTCGCCGTCTCCACGGAAGAGACCAGGTACAATCTCTCTGGGATCTACTTCGAAAAACTCGAGACCGAAGACCCCGTAAGTCTAAGGTTAGTGGCTACTGATGGGCACCGTCTCTCTCTTGTCCAGAAAGCACTGCCGGAGGTAACCAGATTCGATTTCGACAAAGGAATCATTGCTCCTCGAAAAGGCATGCAGGAACTGAGCCGTTTACTTGAAGAGGGCGAGCAAGTCGAGATAACGTTTCAGGAAAATACTGCCATTTTCAGAAAAGCAGAATCCACCTTACTGATGAGACTCATTGATGGTGATTTTCCGGACTACAATACAGTGATACCCAAAAATTGCGAAAGGATTCTAGAGATCGAACGATCAACGTTTATGGAGATGCTTCGACGCATGTCCATCATTTCCACCGAGCGCTACCGGGGTATACGGTGCAAAATTTCTGCGGATGGCATGGAAATAATCTCCAACAATCCAGAGATAGGCGATGCCCGGGAAGACATACCGGTGAAATATCAGGGTGAAGAGATGACCATAGCGTTTAATCCACGCTATTTTATGGAAACTCTTGCAGTTATGAAAAGCAAGATGATCGCAGCAAAGATGATCGATGAGTCCAGCGCCTGCATCATCTCCGGCGAAGAAGACGAGGGGTTCTTTGCCGTGATTATGCCGATGCGTCTGTGAATGTAAGGGGAAATCTCACTCTGGCCGCTTATGTCTTGATCTTATTGTGACAGAGCACTGCTGCCGGCTCGAACATATCCCCAAAGTGTCAGGCAAGAGTGTACTAGGTTTATAGAGAAGAAAAAGTTATAATAACAGGTTGCGACAATCAAGAGCTCGAATGGAGTGTTATGAAAAATCCAGATTATAGTCCCGATAACCCTCTAAAGCGATACGACGCGAGTAAGATCAAGGTTCTGGAAGGCCTGTCGGCTGTCCGGAAGCGCCCATCCATGTACATAGGCAATCTCTCCTCCGAAGGCCTCCATCATCTCGTCTATGAAGTTGTGGATAACAGTATCGACGAGGCACTTGCCGGATTTTGTGATCAAATAGAGGTCCATATACAGGCGGACAATACCATCATAGTTTCAGATAACGGCAGGGGCATTCCCATTGATCTTCACGAAAAAGAAGGGTTGCCCGCGGTTGAAGTGGTGATGACCAAACTCCACGCTGGCGGTAAATTCGACGACCAGTCTTATCACGTGTCTGGAGGACTTCACGGAGTTGGGGTGTCCGTGGTTAATGCCCTAAGTGAGTTCCTGGAAGTGGAAATTCGCAAGGGGGGAAAGGTTTATCGGCAGCGTTACCGACGCGGCGACACCATTACGTCGCTGGAGATTATTGGTACCACCCAGCGGCGGGGAACTCTTGTAACCTTCAGACCTGACCCCTTAATCTTCAGTGACATCGACTTCAGTTTCGAGATTCTTTCGAATCGGCTGCGTGAATTGGCCTTTCTCAACAAGGGAGTACGGATCGCTCTGGAGGATGAGCGCATAAACCGTAGACAAAAGTTCTATTATGAAGGTGGGATCATTTCATTTGTCCAACATCTAAATAAGAACAAGAACCCCGTACATCATGAAGTGATCTATCTCTCCGGCACTAGAGACGGCATATCTGCGGAGATTTCCCTGCAGTATAACGACGCCTACAGTGAGAAGATATTTTCCTTTGCCAACAACATCAACACCCGGGAGGGTGGCAGCCACCTGAGCGGCTTCAAGGCCGGTCTAACCCGAACGATAAATCAATATGCTGCTGGTGATTCGATCCCCAAACAGCTGAAGGTAAAACTTGAGGGTTACGACGTTCGTGAAGGGTTGGCGGCGGTAATCAGCGTTAAGCTGGCCAAGCCCCAGTTCGAGGGTCAAACCAAGAGCAAGCTGGGAAATAGCGAGGTCAAAGGCTTGCTTGAGACGCTGGTTTATGAGCATCTCAGCTCCTTTTTCGAAGAGAATCCACAGACAGCCCGTGCCATCCTCACCAAGGTGGTGGAAGCTGCCAGGGTAAGGGAGGCGGCACGGCGCGCTAAGGAACTCACTCGGCGGAAAGGTGTACTGGGAGAACACTCCCTGCCAGGCAAACTGGCAGATTGCCAGGAAAGAGATCCGGCTCAGAGTGAATTGTTTATCGTTGAGGGTGACTCTGCGGGCGGATCGGCGAAACAGGGCCGTGATCGAAAATATCAGGCTATCCTGCCCTTGCGCGGTAAGATTCTCAATGTGGAAAAAGCGCGCTTTGATAAGATGCTAGAAAACCAAGAGATATGCACAATGATCACCGCACTCGGCACTGGAGTTGGCAAGGATGATTTCGATCTCGCCAAGCTGCGTTACCACCGAGTGATCATTATGACCGACGCAGACGTGGACGGCTCTCATATCCGCACTCTACTGCTCACATTTTTCTACCGCGAGATGGAAGAACTCATTACAAACGGGCACCTGTATATTGCCCAACCACCACTTCTACGGCTGAGCCAGGGGAAACAGGAGACCTATATTCGAGACGAAGCTGCCTTTCAGCGTTTCCTCCTAGAGCGTGCCACCAAAGACCGCAGGCTGCTGGTGGAAAAAAGTAACAGGGTGTTTGGCGGCGAAGACTTGCTTCAACTTCTGGCAAAAATGATTGGCTATTTTGACGTGCTCGCGACCCTACAGAAGCGAGGCTACGACCCTGATCTGATGAAAGTCCCTTTGAAACTCTCGCTGGAGCAGGATATCCAGCCGGATCGTGTCAGCATGACCCGGCTGCAAGAAGAGTTCAAGAAGGCTAACTTCGAGGTAGGTGATCTCGTGGAGAATGAGGAGTACCGTACATTTGACCTTCAGGTGCGGGCCAAAGAAGATGGTTGGGGGTGGATCACAGTGGGCAGGCACTTGTTCAACATGGTAGATTTCCGCCGGGCACTGGAAAGACGGCGTAAACTTCTTGAACTGGAGGAGCCACCCTATCGGGTAGTGGAAGGTGACAACGAGGTGACCATACAATCCAAAAGAGGTCTCTTAGACTACCTGCGCGAACAAGGGAAAAAAGGCTTGAGCATCCAGCGTTATAAAGGACTCGGAGAGATGAATCCCGAGCAGTTGTGGGAGACCACCATGTGCCCTGATAAACGCACCCTACTGCAGGTGGCCGTCGAAGACGGGGTTGAGGCAGATACAATCTTTACCATCCTTATGGGAGACAAGGTGGAACCCAGAAGGGAGTTCATCCAAAACAACGCCCTGGAAGTGAGAGAGCTGGATATCTAAAATGTAACCCTGAATGCTGCAAACCAAACCGGACAAAAGCGGGGCGCTCGCGCCACATTGCAATCCCGCCCTGGTGGGAAGCACTCTGAGGCGTTTTTCCTCGGCACAGGTTTGCAACGTTAGGGTAAAG
>CP070692.1:3647901-3653045 GCA_020353215.1 Deltaproteobacteria bacterium | reverse complement strand
TAGAGCAAAAAGGACCCTGAAAAATACACAGACTCAAACGACTTTCGACTTCTGAAATGTGAGATTTTCAGTTTTTTTCGTAACAGTCTCTATTATGCTCTTATTAATATCTTCTATCCCCCAGCCACAGGTTGTCCCACGAATTCGCCTACTGTATTATTACCAAGTAATGCGCAAAACTTACGGGGGATGCACATGACTATGACGATTGGTACAGGCGCGCCAGAAGTTTGGGTAACTGGTATTGTAACCGATTTTGTTTCTACTTCTCCTCTGAACACCTTGGCACTTCTTGGAGGTGAGGTTGCTTGGGAGTCTCCGCTGGTGGGTTTTTCTCGGGGTGATGATCCAATTTACTCAGAGTATAAACTTCACATTGGCGATTTTTACTGGACCCCGCTGGAGATCTTTCAATTGACCTTTCCTAATGTGGAGACGAAAGCGGAAGATTTAACCGTGATCAGCTGGATACTGCCCCAGACGCAAACCACAAAAGATGAAAACGCTACGCAGAAGGTCTATCCTTCACCACGCTGGGCAGCAGCCAGGGACACGGGTGAAAAGTTCAATGTTACCCTGCGCGAACACGTGGTCAAGACTCTGCTCCAGGCTAGTGTGGAAGCGGTGGCGCCCATGCTTTCACCCCACTGGTCCCGGCAAACTTCTGAGCGTTACGGATTCGCTTCTAACTGGTCTGAGCGCCACGCAGCCCATGCCGCAGCCCTGGGCACTTTCGGGCTTTGCGACGGTCTAATCACTCCTGTTGGCAAGGCTATCAGGGCAGGTTCAGTGGTAGCCAGACTAGAGGTTTCTCCCACCCCACGACCCTACCGGGATTACCACGCCTATTGTCTTTTCTATAGTCATGGTATCTGTCAGAAATGTGTCGGGCGGTGTCCAGTTCAGGCCATCAGTTCCGAAGGTCATGATAAAGTGAGATGTCAGAGTCACCTTGAAAAGGCAAAGAGCTATGTCCGCAAAAAATATGGTTTAAAAAACAAGGTCGGCTGCGGCCTGTGCCAGGTGGGAGTACCCTGTGAATCGCACATTCCCTCGCCCGACGAGGGATAAAATGGCAGCCCAGGGAGACCGAGCTAATAAGATTCAGACCAACCCTTGTATCCCAGAGATTAAATATCAAAACACTGGCGTTTCTTATCTCGAGGACTCTCCTATGCACGTTCAGTGCGCTTTCGGTTGACAAGAAGCCAGACGATACTTAGATACATGAAGCGTGATCTCGTTCAGAGAACCTACCCCACAGCCCATGAGGAAAATGATGAAGATATTAACACTACCTAATAGCTTGGTCTTAGTATTCATACTTGTTTTCTTAACCAGTCAGCCTGTCCGTGCAGATATGATGAAATCAATACCGCTGCTAACTCAAAGTCTTGGAGTTACCGAATCGCAGGCCAAGGGCGGAACTGGTGTCATTTTTGACCACGTGAAACAGAAAGTGAGTGCTGAAGATTTTGCTCAGGTGGCCAAAGCCCTTTCCGGGGTTGATTCACTCGTAGATCTTGCACCCAAAGCCAGTGACTTATCAAGACAGATTGGAGGTCTTTCCCCAGCACTCGGTGGTAAATCCGATTTGACTGGAGGGATGGCCGGCGTAGCGCAAAGATTCGGAAAACTCGGTTTGGATGCCGGCATGGTAGACAAATACGTCAAGATGATCCTGGACTTTGCACAATCTGAGGCCGGAACAGCTGTCACGAATATCATCAAGAGTTCACTGGTGTAGAGGATTCTCGATCAGACTGAGGTACTATTCTGGTCTAGTCCACTGTAAAATGATCAGCCTTTGCAGGTTAAAACGATATTGAAAGGTAAATCATGAAAAAGGTCATCAGGCTGGTGTTGCTTGTTACCGCAACCCTAATAATGCTCTGTTTTCTGGCTCTTCTCATCATTCCTAGATTTATCGATGTGCAGAAGTACAAGCCCGTGATCGAAGAAAAGGTGTCTGAGGCCACGGGGCGTCCGTTCACACTGGGCGGCGATCTGCGGCTTTCCCTCTTTCCGTGGGCTGGCTTGGCGTTGTCTGACCTTCGCTTAGGTGCTCCGCCCGGTTTCAAAGAAAAAGATTTTATTTCTGTAGAGTCTTTTGAATTTCAGGTGAAACTTCTGCCTCTGCTCTCCAAGGATATCCAGGTAAAACGTTTTGTTCTGGCCGGGCCAAGGATTGTTTTGGAGAAGTCCAAAGATGGACGGGCCAACTGGGAGGGGCTGGGAAAGGGTAGGACCGAAGCCCCCGCCGAACCGGAAGCAAAAGACAAAGTCCCACAAGACAAAAGGAAAGAGGGTCTTCCCATTGAAAGCTTGGTCGTTGGAACCTTCACAATCAAGGACGGTAACCTTCTCTGGATCGACCATACAAGAGGGCAGCGGCGCGAGCTCAAAGACCTAAACCTCCGTTTAGATGAAATTTCTTTAGAAAAACCCATCCGTTTGTCTGTGTCCGCGCTTGTGGAAGACAGGCCTTTCTCAGTGGAAGGAAAGCTAGGTCCTATAGGTAAGAAACCCGGCGAGGGCTCACTATCCCTAGATTTTTCGGCAAGAGTTTTTGATACGGTAAACCTAAAGGCTCAGGGCCAGGTAACGGATGCATCGACTCGCCCTTCTTACGCTCTGAATTTCCAGATAGAGCCATTTTCACCCAGAAAGTTGGCTACTGCCTTTGGGGAACCGCTGCCGCTAACTCCAGCCGATCCAGATGCACTGAAACGGTTGGCATTGAAAGTTTCCATTCAGGGAAATGCGCAAGCACTGACTTTGAAGGACGGAGCCTTGGAACTTGACGACTCCAAGCTTAAGTTCTTTGCTAATCTCAAAGAATTTTCCAAGCCCAATGCGACCTTCGACCTAAAACTGGACCAGATTGACCTAGATCGTTACCTGCCGGCGTCTCAGGACAAGCCTGGGGAGACTAAGGCTGCTGCTCCGCCTACAAAGAAGACCGATTACACCTCCCTGCGGACGCTAGTTCTTGATGGCAGAGTCCACATAGACAAAGTCAAGGTAAAAAACGTTCAGATTCAGGATCTAGATCTTAAGATCAGGGGTCGTGGGGGCGTTATGAAAGTGGATCCCTTCACCATGAGGCTCTACGATGGAAGTGTGACATCCAAGGGAAATCTGGACGTGCGTCGAAATACCCCGGCGAGTAATGTCACTTTTCAGATGAACGGGGTTGCGGTGAGACCCCTGCTGAAAGACCTGATGGAAAAGGATTTCCTTGAAGGAACTATGCGTGCCCAAGTGGCTTTAGCTATGACAGGAGATAGCGCCGAAAAAATAAAGCCCACGCTGAACGGCAAGGGCGAATTCCATTTCAATGATGGAGCCATCGTGGGCATCGACTTGGCGGAAATGGTTCGCAACGTTCAGTCCGCCTTCGGTAAAGAGAAAGGTTCGGAAAAACCGAGGACTGACTTTGCCGAGCTTCGTGCGCCTTTTACACTAACCAATGGTGTCTTTAACACCCCAAATACAACATTACTAAATCCCTTCCTGCGCGTATTGGCTAAGGGTAAGGCCGATCTAGTACGCGAGACCCTTGATTTTCGGGTGAAACCAAAGTTTGTGGCCACCTTGGAAGGACAGGGAGCTAAGACGGCCCAATCAGGAGTCGCGGTGCCAGTACTGGTCACAGGAACGTTTTCTTCTCCCCAGTTCCGGCCAGACCTTGAGTCCATTATCAAAGGGCGCCTCGAGAAAGAACTGCCGGATGCTTCCGGTCTGAAAAAGGCCCTTGAAGATCCTCAGAAGAGACAGGACGACTCCACTTCAGTAGAAGAAAAGGCCAAGAGTCTTCTTAAGGGACTCCCTTTCGGAAAGTAATACGCATTTTACGTATCTCATCACCAAGAAGAGTCACGTGTCCTTCTCATAAAATAAACCGCGTCGCGGCAGTCCGCCTCTATTACGGCATATCATGCTTCTCCCACCACTTTTTCTCTCCTGAAACTTCCCCTTGTTCTTTGAGCATGTAGGATACTTCCTCGTACTCTCACTATTAACCTGTTGTGCTCAATAAGCAGGCTGTGATTTCTATTCTTATTACAGTTAAGTCTGTTATTCATTCACATGCTTAAAAAAAATCTTATCATGTTCTTATCATCCCCCACGTCATGAAGGTGGCACCGAGCTTGCACAGTGGGGTCCACCGAGAGGGCTAGAATAAGTGGCAGGTGACAGGATGCAGGAGGTTGACTATGAGACACGTTCGTTATGCAAGCATGTGGTGGGTCGGGCTGGTGGTCGCGGTCGGGCTGGGGGTGGCTCAGGCGCAGACGCCGCGGGCGCCGTTGACCAGTATCGACCAGAAGCTCGACGCGGTGCAGACGGCGGTCGACGGTTCGGCGTTGCCGCGCTTCCAGGACAATAGCGATGGCACGATTACCGACCGGCAGACGGGGTTCATGTGGGTGAAACTCGACAATGCTGGGGGGCCGCTCGATAAGGATACTGTGCGGAATTGGAACGATGCCATCACCACGTGGTTGGACCAGGTCAACAGCCTCAACAAAACCAACGCGAGCAACGATGCGGATGGGTCGAGGGTGAGCTTCGCAGGTGGCTACACCGACTGGCGCCTGCCGACGATCGTCGAGTTGCAGACCATTCTTGATACGAGCGTTCCCGGCTGTGGGGTATCCCCTTTCACCACCCCGTGTGTGGATCCTGTTTTCGACACCAATTGTACGGCAGGGTGCACCAACACGGCGCTCAATCCCGCAAATGCGTGTAGTTGCACCGCGGCGAGCGGCTACTGGTCGACCGCGACCGACGCGAAAGACCCGTCGGGCGCGTGGGACGTGGACTTCCTAGACGGCGACGTGGACTTCACGTTCAAGAACTTCTCCCTTCGTGTTCGAGCCGTGCGATTTGGCCGGTGATGGATCATTTGATACTCTGTCTCATTTGATTCTTTGTATTTTTCTTCTAAATTTCCATTGGGTCTTGTAGCAAAGGCCATGCATTGTAAGAAGAATCGACTAGAGGGGTACCTGTCTGTATTACAACTCATTACTGCTATGCATTTGATGTAACATACTGATTATGAAATACTTAGGAGCAATATTACATTGTAATACAAACATCTATCCTCACAATGTCGGACTATTTTGCACCTGCAA
>CP070692.1:3642646-3647801 GCA_020353215.1 Deltaproteobacteria bacterium | reverse complement strand
CGTGAGCTACATTCGGCCTGAGCGACTCGACGTGAGCTCGTCGACACGTCTCATGTCGAAGGCGGGCCGAACGGAGGCTCACTCGAAGTCCTCAAGTCGAGTCGCTGCAGTCCGCCTCAGGCGGATTCGAAATGTAAGGAAGATATCTGATCTTATTGTAGTTCGCTTGCACTCCCGCAGCCCCGCTAAAGCCGTACTGGGTTAGTGCTCGCTGATCCATTTTCGCGCCATTCTATGCCAATGTTCCCCTTAACAAACCACCAAATCTTCATGCATGGAGTAGCAGTGCTGAGACGGTTAAGGCAGGTTGCTCTGGACGTATAAAGGTTAAATTAGTGTTTAACGGGTACGGCAAGAAACAGTATGAGTCAATTGCCAAAGAGGTCCCGGTGGGCGGGAACGCCGTCGACGCCTTCCGCGTAATGAATGCCGTTGACAATTGCCTGGGCCATGAGTTGGGCAGCGAGTGCCCCTAGCACAGTCACTTCAACTGCACCATAAGCGCCTGTGGCCAGAGCGAAAATGGTATCTCCATCGTAGAGGGTATGCGCCGGAACAACTGCGCGGGCGATTCCATCCTGAGCCATTTGAGCAACCCGGGTAAGTTCTGCTTTGGAAAAACTGGCGTTAGTTGCCACAACACCAAGGACAGTGTTGGGACTTGAAAACCCTTTGAGGGCTACTAGGGTAGGCAGGCATGCGGCTGCGTCTGCCAGTCGACGCCCGTCTGGCGTGCGGACTCCTGCCAGAAGCTCACCGGTATCAGGGTCCCGGACATCGCCATAGGCATTCACCACGGCTAGGGCCAAAATCTGTAAGCCTTCTGGAGACTCAAAAAAGGCAAAGCCTTGCCCGCCTTTCATGGCCCGGTCGAGCCCAAACAGCTTTCCTACTGTGGCGCCGGTGCCAGCCCCCACACAACCCTGTTCGATGCGGTTCACTGAGGCCCTCTCGCAGGCCTGATAGCCAGTAGTTGCGTTCGGCAGAGTCCCGCCGTGATTCAGTCCTAGATCAAAGACCACGGCACCGCTGACAATGGGTACCACACCATGGTCCGTCTTGAACCCGATGTTACGTTCCCGGAGGTATTGCATGACGCCTTGCACTGTTGCCAGACCGAAGGCACTCCCACCGGTGAGGACCACAGCGTGAAGCCGATCCACGAGGTTTTCGGGCCGCAGCGCGTCAGTGCCATGAGTTCCTGGTGCCCCGCCTCGCACATCCACTCCTGCCACCGCCCCCTCTTCAGCCAGCACCACAGTGCATCCGGTGCGATGTCTTGTATCCGTCACCTGACCGAGACGAATTCCTTCGATCCCGCCAAAACTCTCTAAAGGTACACTCCCCTTCATGTCTGAAGGCTCGTCACTCTCATTCATTGCTGTGGACATTCTCGCCACTCTCCCCGACATTCGATGCCTCCGCTATCGGCAGAGTATCGAGCTGTCGCTGCAGGTACTGGTAAATCGTTTTTCCGATCCGCACTCCCAAATCGATGAACTCGGGACCGTACTGGCGACCGATGTTGGTGCGGAAGGTATCTTTGATGCGAAGGATCCCGTTAACTCCCCAAGGAAATCGGCTTACTAGTTCTGTAACGTCCATTTGACGATAGTTGGACATGTACCAGACAGTGTGGGTAAAGTTGTCGGGACCCCAACGGAATTTATCTGCGTCGTAGAGTGCATCAGCTACCAGTTGACCAGTCAAGGTGCCGCAGGACTGGGGTTCAGAGAATGCCTCGTGGTTTGCTATGGCTTCTGCCACGCAAGTCACCTCCACGGGAGTCAGGGGAAAGTCTCGTAACAGCTTTCTCGCCACTTGAGCTCCCGCGAAGGCATGCTTGTCCTCAGTCCGCCGACAATCGTGCAGGAGTCCGGCAAGCTGTAAGAGAACAACCGCACGCTCAAGTTCTGCCTGCACGGTGAAATACTTCTCTCCCTCAAGAAGTACAATGGCACCGCCATCAACGCTTACCTTCGTTGCGTGTTGAATGCCATGCCCAAAGTCATCCATGAAATCTGGGGAAATGAGTGCTCTACAATGTATGAGCAAGGGATTGTGGTAGAAGATACGACGGGAGATTGCCAGCGCCGGCTTGAATCGCCGGTAGAATTCTGGAACCTCATAACGGGAGGCTATACGCCGCGACTCGTTCATGAGGCGGCTGTAGATCTCGTTCATCCTGCCCAGATCGCCCTGTTTGTCGTTTCTTGGTTATTGACCCGCTATAGCAGTAGTTCCGCCTGCGTCTCCGGCTCACCTCCACAAGACGTTGTTTCACAGACAAAGGTGCACTTGCCTGGCAGGTACGCCATCGATCTAGTGAAGTCTGTACTTTTCTCGCAGTATCCGCCTGAACCTGGGGAGGTAGATGAGATCGAAAGCGTCCTCCTTGTCTGGAAAAAGCCGGAGAGCCTGTTTTTTCACCCCCTCTACCACCGCCTGCGCCTCTTCCAAGTCCATTTTTGCCTGGGCCAAATAGGCCAGAGAGAAATCCACCAGAAGTCTTAAGGTCCGAACCCGACGGTTCTCGTCTTCTACTTCCTGACTTGTATCCAGTCGACTTTTATGTCTCTTCACCAAAACGATCTCCAACCTTTAGATCTCGTTCGGATACGAAGGCAGCAGCATTTATCTTGCCCCCGGGTTGTGGCCGAACTTTGCCAACGGTGAGTCGACCGTCTTTTACTGCCACCTGGAACCCCTGTGCGTCCGCCTGTACAACTGTGCCTGGCGCCTCCTCAGTGGGTTCCAACGAAAGCTGGGCACTGTAGAAGCGAATCTTCTCTCCCTGCCAGTAAGAGTATGCACCAGGTTGTGGATCGCACCCGCGTACCAGATCGTAAACGCTTTGCCCAGGCTTTTCCCAATCGATGGCGGCAACACGATCATCGCAAGGAGGCTCGTAGGTGGCTCCCTCCTCTGGTTGCGGAATCTTGGGCGCCTTACCCTGCTTGATGAGGTCTACGGCTTCGACAATGGCATCGACTCCCATAGGGAAAAGATGGTTAAAGTAAAGCGACCCAGTGGTATCGTCGGGACCGATGTCCACCTCTTGCTGAAGCAGCATCGGGCCCGTGTCAATGCCGCCATCTGGCCAAAAGATAGTAAGACCTGTTTTGGCGCGCCCCTTTATCACAGCCCAGTTTATCGCGCTGGAACCCCGGTGAAGGGGAAGAAGAGATGGATGGTAACAGATGGCTCCCGCAGTGGGCAACCGGAAAAACCTTTCAGGGATGATGTCTGTGACGAAGGCTAAGATGGTTAGATCCGGATTAAGATTTTGATACTCCAGAAAGACACTATCGTCTTTGTAGGTCGCCGGCTGCAAAACCGGTATGTTTTTAGCGATCGCTGCTTCTTTGAGCGGGTCCGGTCGACCTCCAGGTCTGTCTGGCGGAGTATAGACTGCGACAATGTCCTCACCTCTTTCCAGCAGTCTCTCGATTACCTTTTCCCCAAAAGCCGCTTGTCCAATCAGAACGATACGCATGATTCACCTCCTGCCTCCTGAACCTGGTTACCATTGCCCACAGAAGTGCCACCTCCACCATGGTGCAGAGAGGATCTTTTCTTTGTCAAGTAGAATTTTCGTCCTCATCACCATAGGGTGGGCGGAACCCGACGAGTCCTCGCCGACCTAGCTCCCGTAAGAAACTGGTCAGGGCGACCTCAATTTCCCTGCGATTCAGTTTGTACCTCTGTGATACGACATTCAGCATATCTTGAACCGTGCGCTTTCCGTCCATCAGTGTCCATACCAGACTGCCCATCTCATCCAGTTGCAGTTTTCTGGAGAGGAATTCATTGGACCGCAATCCCAGAACCCGTGCCAAATTTGCGAGCCAAGGTCGCAGGATGAGCGGGTAAGTCAGCAGGACATCACCGTTTGGCGTTTGTTGTTCTCTCACCTCCCGGTTCTTGACCGGACAGTAGGCAAGCGCTTCTGATCGAGTTGCCGGGCTAGCCCCAAGCTCAACTTCCGACACTTTCCTCCGATGAAACCATTTCATAGTTGCTGCAAATTTCCTCGAGTAGGTCCTCATCCAAAGGAACTTTACCACGGGCCTCCACTCCGAGGATCTGGTTCTGGGAACGCAGATGCCAAATACGAATCCAGATGTGGGGTGATTTTCTGCTCATCCGGGCCCAGAACCTTGCTCCAGGGCTACTCGATCCCTTTCTCACCGCTTGGACGGTTGGCACGGCCCAATGGTCATATGTCCGAAGGTGGGTCAGATTGTTCCAGTCAAACTCCTTGGATTTTTCCTCGAACCATCCCTTCAGATCAACAGTTTTGAGTAAGAGATTTGCCGGTCCCCAACGCCTCAGTATCACACGCTGGTTGCGATACTGGAATGAGAGCTGATAAAGCCCCGGATGGAAAAGGTGATGGGTCAGCTGATACCGCTGCGGCAGCAGAGCACGCAAGTCAAAGAGAGCCCAGGTCACCAACCCGTCCTCGCTGTGGTCCCGAAACGAACGGAGCACCTGCTTCGCTACGTGTGGATCAGTCTGATCCTTTCTCTGATAAAACTGTAGCAAGGTTGCCGTCTGACACGCAAGGCAGTAGAGAATCGCCCCTTCTCCTTTAACCTCCGGGCCATGCCAAACAAAGCCCTGAACATCAAATCCGCACAGAGCTTCACGCCAATCGTCGGGCACCGGTTCTTGCCGAAAATTCAAATCATCCACGGTGGCTGACTGCCGGGCTAGTTTGATCAGAATGCTGTTGCGAGAATACTTTCCCCTCAATGCCTGCCACTTGAGTTCCAACACCGGCCCTACCCCGTCGTCCAACTGGAGGAAGGAAGTTCCCAATGAAGTCACCTCCCAACGCCAAGGCACCCTTAAACTCACGCCATTCCAGGCCAGCAGTTTCCAGGATTCTGTAAATGAAGGTACCATACCCATCATATATGCTCACCGTCCATCTGCCCCTAGATTTAGCCTTACAAGACACTGGAGCGCAAGTGGAAAATCATCCACAGGAGTTTCCCCAAAAATTGACGTTTTATCTTCATAGATTCAGGCCATTCGCGAGCCAAGGGGTCACTTGTAAGTGAAAATGCATTGCTTGTGTTTCTTCTGCGGTTCCGAGGTCACGCAGTAGGCGCAACAGAGAAGGCTTCGGGGGAGGCTGCGAAACAAC
>CP070692.1:3637356-3642546 GCA_020353215.1 Deltaproteobacteria bacterium | reverse complement strand
TAGAGCGGAATACCATGGCGCCTTATTTACGATTGCCTCAGGCGTTGTCTTACTGATACTAGTTGTATTCTGGCAAAAGTCCGCCTACGTTTTAGCGACGCCACAGGGCATTATTCGTTGGTTGATGCGCGCTGTCTTTTTCTTGTCGATTCTCAGCTTTTACTGGAGCATCAGGGCACTGGGCTCCTTTGACGGATTCGGCGTTAGTCCGATTTTGAATAATTTACGCGGAAAGGACCCGCCGCCGATGCCTTTTATCATCCACGGCCCTTACCGCTGGGTGCGCCATCCGCTCTACTTTTTCTGTCTATTGATGATCTGGTCGTGTCCGAACCTGAGCCTAGACCGTTTGCTGCATAACGTTCTGTGGACGGCATGGATAGTAGTCGGTTCCGTACTTGAAGAACGCGACCTCGTCGCTTCCTTCGGCGAGGAATACAGCAACTACAAGAGAGAAGTGCCCATGCTGTTTCCCTGGCGCATTCCACTGGCATGACAAGGTCTGGCCTCCCATTCAAATGAGGAAATCAAGCGTAATGAGGGAGTCAGGTTTCTTATCTTGATAAATCTTAATGTGCGCGGTTGACAACAATTTATTGTCAAGCTCCAGGACAAATTCAACAATGGGTCCATTTATCTAAATATCTCTACATATAGTTATCTAGTTATTTCGCGCCGGCCTCAAGGTATCTGCTATGTTGAGAATTTGATAGTCCAAAAATTTTGGCATCTTGAGATCATGAACTAAGCCAACGTGATTGATTCTTCCCATCAAATACTGGTAAGCTATGTGGAATCTCGACCAAGCCGCGCCATCCCGACCCTGACTAGCTCCCTATTCAGCGGGGCTCACCTTTTTATTCGCAGAAGGGAAGATGAACCTTGGGAAGGGAGGTGGCCTCAAAACTCAAAATGATAAGTTGCGTATTTCAGACTAATTCCTACATATAAGCGAGATGCCATGACGAATCAAGATACCAGGCAATTCCAACCCATTCCCACTGGTCATCAAATACTCAACGACCACTTTTACAATAAAGGTACGGCCTTTACAGAGGCAGAGCGTGAAGCCTTGGAAATTGATGGCCTTTTGCCACCAGTTGTCAATACCCTTGAAGAGCAAGTCGTGCGGGTTATGGAAAATTTCAGAAAAAAGCCGTCCGATATTGAAAAATATATCTTCATGATGGCACTGCTAGATCGAAATCTTACCCTTTATGACCGGGTTCTGGTGGATCACATAGAGGAGATGATGCCCATCATATATACGCCAACGGTTGGTCAGGCCTGTCTGGAATATTCCCATATTTTCCGAAAACCGCAGGGTATCTTTCTGTCTGCTAACCAGAAAGGGCGTTTCACGGGTCTGCTGAGACAATGGCCCGAAAAGGATGTGAAGATCATCGTGGTAACCGACGGGGAACGAATTCTCGGTCTCGGCGATCTGGGGGCGGCCGGAATGGGAATTCCAGTTGGCAAACTCAGCCTTTATATCGCCTGCGCGGGTATCCATCCGCGCTACTGCCTGCCCGTACTTATCGATGTGGGCACGAATAACGTGAAATTTCTTAGCGACCCTCTCTATATTGGTCTCAAGCAGGAACGATTGCGAGGACAAGCCTACGATGAATTAATCCAAGAATTCGTTACTGCGGTGCAGGATGTTTTCCCGGATGCTGTAATTCAGTTCGAAGATTTCGGAAACGTAAACGCCTTTAGACTGTTGAGAGCTTATCGCCATCGTTGCTGTACTTTCAACGACGACATTCAGGGGACCGCTTGTGTCGCGCTGGCGGGTTTGTATAGTGCCATGCGAATGATTGGCGGTAAACTTACTGAGCAGAAGGTCTTGTTCCTAGGTGCCGGGGAGGCGGGAACCGGCATCGGCGAGTTGTTCGTATCAGCCATGGTAAGAATGGGATTAACTGAAACAGATGCCCGCAAGCGATGCTGGTTTGTTGATTCGAAAGGCCTTGTGGTAAAGAATCGTGAGTATCTACCGGAGCACAAAGTGCCGTTTGCTCAAGATCACCCGCCGATTCCCGATTTCTTGTCAGTCTTGAGAGTTGTCAGACCATCTGTCATTATCGGGGTATCTGGGCAGACCGGCAAATTTGACAAAAATGTGCTGCAACAAATGGCGGAGATCAATCCACGCCCGATCATCTTTGCCTTGTCCAACCCAACCTCCAAGTCCGAATGCACAGCAGAGGAAGCCTATGTTTGGACGGAAGGTCGCGCCATTTTTGCTAGCGGTAGTCCCTTTGATTCAGTGACCATCGCGGGTCGAACCCATGAACCTGCTCAGAGCAATAACGCTTATGTTTTCCCGGGTATTGGTCTGGGAGTTATCGCATCCAAGTCCCGTCATGTCAGCGATGAAATGTTCCGGGTGGCAGCAAGGGTGCTAGCTGAACAAACCTCTGAAAGCGACTTCAAATGTGGTAGGTTGTATCCACCCTTTAAGGATATTCGACAGGTGTCCCTAAAGATTGCTACTGCGGTAGCCGAACAGGCCTTTGAAGCTGGACTGGCAAGGGTGGATCTCCCTGACAACGTTGAAGCCTATGTCCAAACCTTGATGTATGAACCGCAATATGAATCATATATTTAGTTCTCCACATAGAGATGATAGAAGTCCAAAACGGATCTGAATGTCAGCCAAAATTGGTGAAGCAGAATAAGCCCCATGACGGACCACACTACACACATCAAAAAGGAGTTCGCACGTCAGGCTGAGACTTTGTCGGCCGATTCCACTTTTACGGATTTGGCCGTTCTCGAACGGATTCAAACAGCCATCGTTCCCACAGCGACCATGCGGATTTTGGATCTTGGTTGCGGTCCAGGAATTATAGTTGCGGTCTTGGCGCCGCTTGTGGACCAGGTAGTGGGATTTGACCTTACTCCTGAGATGCTACAGAAGGCGCGAGAGCGGTGTTCACAGAGTGGCGTGGAAAACGTTCGACTTCTGTTAGGAAATGGAGAGAAACTTCCTTTTAAGGACGGAGCGTTTGACGCTGTGGTCACCCGATGTACCATTCACCATTTCAAAGACCCAAGGGTCTTAGTCTCAGAAATGGCTCGCGTAACGCGCTCGTCCGGGCGAGTCGTGGCTGTCGACATCGTTTCCTCTCAAGATCCAAAGGAAGCAGAGCTGCACAATGCTTTGGAATCTCTCCGCGACCCCTCACACGTTCGAATGCTTCCCAAGAGTCTCCTTTTGACGATGATCCAGGATTCAGGCTTGCGCATCATTTCAGACACCACCTGGGAGAAAGAGCGTAGTTTTGACGAATGGGCTCACATCGCGAATGATCCAAAGCGCACTACTCCACTACAAACGGTGATGCTAAGCCTTGCAAGCGCGGGAAACCGAGCCGGGATCGATCTGCGCTTCGACGGAGACACGGTAGTCTTTAAACATAGGTGGCTGTTGGTAACGGCAGAGAAGCTTTCCAGTCCTGGTGTAGGAAGCGTCTAACCACTTGCAGTTGGACGCGGCGAACGGCTATGCTGCGATGGCCGTTGTCTAACCAAAGGTACGGTCATGACCCGGCGCGGATAGGAAAACGGGATGCTTGACGCGGCCACTGTTTTCGCCATAGTCGGAACTTTCCTGATCGCCGGCACCTGCAAGGGCGTTATCGGCCTCGGTCTTCCAACGGTTAGCCTCGCCCTGCTGACCGTGGCGATCGATTTGCCAAGTGCTATGGCCCTACTACTTGTGCCCTCGTTTGTCACTAACCTGTGGCAAGCGATGCTCGGTGGCAACGGTAGAGTCATCCTGATTCGGCTTTGGCCATTTCTTCTGACGGCTACAGTAACGGTTTGGATTGGAGCGACCGCGCTAACGCGTGTCGACCTCTCTTTGCTTTCCGCGCTCCTTGGGGCGCTTCTCGTAGCCTACTCTACCGTGAATCTGGGCGGGCTTCGATTCTCAATCGAGACGCGCCACGAGGTATGGGTCGGCCCATTGGCCGGGTCGGCGAACGGCATACTGGCAGGGATGACAGGCTCCTTTGTCGTACCGGGAGTGATGTTCCTTCAGGCGATCGGCCTGTCACGAGACGCGCTGATTCAGGCAATGGGAATGTTGTTTACAGTGTCCACCTTGGCCCTTGCATTCGGGTTGCAGCAAAATGACTTCCTGACCGTCGAGCATGGAACCCTTTCCCTCTTAGCTTTGCTCCCGGCAATTGTCGGAATGGTGTTTGGTCAGCGGATTCGGCAAAGCTTGTCCGAGCAACTATTCCGGAAGGTATTCTTCATCTCTCTTTTGGCGCTGGGTGCATACATCATCACCAGCGCGTTCGATGGCTTCAAGTAGTAAACCGCTCAAGGGACAGTTCAGCACGAGCGTTGGTTTTCTGTACTGGGTGAACATTCATACTTAATGCACAGTCAGGCCGCTTCTGTCCCACGCCAACATGTGGTACTGTGGCCCCGAGAGCCGAAAGTGTGAATGAAGGGAGAGACTGTCGAAAAACTGTAAAATGGTCGATTTGGTAACTTACGATGACTTTTAAGTAGTTGATCTGACTAGAGACGAAAATCGCCAAAACAGTCTGTCTGGACTTTTTCGACAGTCTCGAATGTAAACTAAACTTTGCCAAGAACGAGGAGATTGATATGAAAAAACTCGCTATTTTCCTGATATTCCTCCTTGCATTCGTTGACTGTGCGATCAAGGGAGGCAAATCATTCTCAGATTTAGGGGAACCCGATGCTTTTTGCGAGCTGGTCCAGAAGCCAGATCCCCTATTAATGGGAACATGGGAGGGTCGTTTTACGAGAACAACTAAAGAGCTCGACAGAAACTATGTCAAGTATCGATTGATAGAATACGATGGTAAATACGCCCTTTATTTTTATCGCACAGGGCACAGCGGAAAAAGAATCGCAGAAGAATGGAAGAAGTGGGCTATCAACGGGCAGGAAATATCGGGTACGGGTGGTTATGGGGTAAAGATATTCATACAGGGCGGAAATGTCTATTTCAGCATGCGAGGGGTTAAACAACCGGCCAGGATGTCACGGGTCGAAGAATAATGCGTCATTAGGTAATTGGATCGGGCGCCAGCCCTGAATGTTAACCCTAACGTTGCAGACCTACTCCGAGGAAAAACGCGCTAGAGTGCGCCAGATGTGGCTGCGCACAGGCTCGGTCAGGACGAAGCGTACTTCACC
>CP070692.1:3632052-3637256 GCA_020353215.1 Deltaproteobacteria bacterium | reverse complement strand
AGTGCCGTATCCAGGCAGGTCAGGTGGTTGACACCGCTTGGCGCAACCGTGAAACTCCAATCTCCATTCGGTTGGATGGTCATGGTGTACGCCGGAAGTCTTGGCACGGACCACCAATCACCTGGAGGCATTTGGGTCAAGCTCATGGTCGGTGGATTTATCCGAAGCAGGTTTCTTTGGTGTCGGCCAACGCTGTCTGTGTTCGCACCAGAGGTAGCCATACCCGAAGCCGTAAAGATCTCCGTAGAGCAGCCAGCAAAGACAACCAGGAGAATCATCAACAGCAGGGTCATTTTCTTCCCTTGCAGTCGGAGTGGAGCTTGCTCGGCTTACATCCGAGGATCGCGCATCGGTCGCAGCGTTTTCTTCCCTTTCTGTGGACATGTTGGACAGCGAGTAAGATCGTCTCTTCTGGCATAGGTGCGCCGCAGTGACACTTACTCTCCCTTTTTGTTGGCTTCCGTTGCGAGTATGTACTTGACCGCTTTGGTGTCGTCCTTGTCCCAGTATTCATAGATTTCCGTTGACGTGGAGAACCAAATGCCTCCTTCTGGGTACGTTTCTCTATGCTCTCCCGTTGCTCGGTTCACCGGGAGATAAATCACCTTCCTCATAGTCGCTTACCTCAAGAGTTGGGG
The DNA here is from genome assembly GCA_020353215.1 of Deltaproteobacteria bacterium. Taxonomy (GTDB): domain Bacteria; phylum Desulfobacterota; class Syntrophobacteria; order BM002; family BM002. Next base: position 3,636,618 of record CP070692.1, on the reverse strand, counting down.
TGATGATGTATTGACAATCCTCCACTTCCTTGGCGAACAGTTCTCTCCCCACATCCCATGTGCTCTCAAAAGGCCCAGCGACCTTCTTCCCGTTCGGGTCAATGATATTAATATTCACATGAAGGACAGAATTCATATTAATCCTCTGGCTCATCGAGCCATTTTTTGAAGTGATCTGGCAGCAGGGCTTTGACATCGACCAGTCCGTGATCTGACGCATTCACAATTTGCGTCCGAAGGAGCTTCCAGCGCTCGATGTTTCCGGAGTCGCGCTCCTGCGGCCAGTATGGGGTCCAGGTTTCAAAGTAGATGTAGCGGCCCTTGATCATGGCGTATCGACCAAAGGCAATATTGAGGTTGGGTCTACTGCTATCTTCGGTGGTGACTCCGGTTTGGTGTTCGTGATCTTCAAATAGGACGGCGTACATATGTCCTTTGTTCCACTTCTTGGGTCTTTTGCGGGCTATTTTTCTAGGAGTTTCCACCCCTCCTCCCGCCTCGGGGACACGCTCAGGCATGATTTACCCTTAATAAAGCTGAATGGAAAGATCCAGAATTTGTCATCATCTGGTGCTGCTGCAATGAGGTAATCGAATTCTTTATTGATATATCTTCTTCTACCGCTTGATGGGTTGCCTTGAACCAGGTGAACCCTGTATCTCCCATCGGGTTTCTTCTGGGCTGATTTGACTTGTATTCGTCGCCATTTTTTATGTTTGTTTTCAACTAATAGATCCAATCCTTTGGTTTGTCCGTAGGGTATGGCGACCCTCAATCCTTGTTCCATCAACCTCATTATGACGAATACCTCTACAAAGTCGCCTCGTAGGTTTCTATCCAAATGGCTTCATGGTTGTCCTCCCATGGTATCTGGCACTGCCGGACCAAATCCGTTGGCCCCGATAACCAACATCCCTGTGGCATCAAGCCGGGCCTCGATGCTCGCAAGTCTCAGTTCAACGGCATGGTAATCATCCTCCACTTTTCCCAATGCTGTAAAATGTGTGACCACTGCGGTCAGGCCGACGCTCACGATGAGGCCAGTGAGCCATTTCCAATCCTTGCTAGTCATCTAGTTATCCACCCGTCCTCCTTCTCCAGCGTTGGTTTTGGTGCGGGCGGTGTTGGTGGTGACTGTGGCGGAAGGATCTTGGCCAATAGGTTTCCAAAGAGCAGGCCCAGGATCAGGACCACCACCAGAAACCCGATCAGGGTGAAGCCGTTCATGATCCATTCAAAAGCGAAGTCTCTAATTCCTTCCCAATCCGGGGGAGTTGCACGATGTTGGGGGCCATGATCCCCTCCCCCGCGAGGGGTATGGACGACAATGGACCCAAGAGTTATCGCCATCCATGGCTTGAGTAGCATCCTTGGCCCCCCTTTCTTTCGGGGGCTGGCTGACCGGCCAGGTCACTCGGAATGGCCCCCTGGAGGGCGACCCTCCAACCATTCCTCACCAGCCCCTTTCCTACGGGACCGTGCGCCCATCTGCCTCATTATTGCGTTCTTCCGGCTCTTGGCTAAGAACCACGATAGGCACGTCCACGGTCCCTGCTCCTGACGACGGGCATGTTTTCCCAGGTGAATATGGGTTGCTCGTCGCACTTACGGCATTTCACCGATGTCCACACAACGGGGGCATCGGGCGAATCTTCTGGTTCATAGATCATTGCCATTCGGCCAACCCAATCCTTGTAGTGGAAGAGTCGGCACCACCAGCTTGTTCGCTTCATGATCCAGGTTCCGATTCCTCAATCTCCTCTGGCTGCACTTCGTAGATCACCAATCTGTATTGATTCCCTGTGATCATATGATCGTATGCGTATGATTTGACCGCTCCCGAGGTCATTCCCACGATGGGGCATCCGGAGACGGGATCGAACATAGGCATATCGTTTTCTATATCCCAGGCCAGCCACAGGTGCTTAGGAGGCATGGGACTTTTTGTGTTTCGGTGCATGTGGCCCCATATCGTCCTCCTTGACTTATTGGTTATCGATCCATTTCATGAACCTTCCGGTCTCTGGATCTCGGTGCTGGATGACAACAGCATCCATGGCCGGAATGGTCCGCGAACCATACTTGTAGGGCTCCTGAGATAGGTTGACCAGGACTCGTCCGTGCGTCCCTATTCTCATAAATACCCCAGGAGCCCGTTCCCAGTAGGGCCTTCCGTAGAAGTCCCCGGTCATCAACTCAAAGTATTCTGGTGCCTTGATGTTGTGCCAGACGTGAATATTGATGTCGCGGTAGTTGAAGTAACTATCAGTGAGGAGGGCCATACCAGCCGTGAGTCTACGCCCCTTGGGGTAGTTGATCTGCTGCATAATGACACTGTGGGTGCCTTCTGCGTTTATTGTTTTCCATACGTGCATGTATGGGTTTAATGACCAACCTACCTTCTCAAAGAGCAAGCCGTCGCACGTACCGGACAGCCAGCCTCCCCACCGATTACATTGGCAGATTTGGAACCAGTCAGGGCGGATGCGACGGATCTCATCGTGGACCAGGTAATAACCGCTGCCCCATTCTCTCCATTGTTCTGCCGTAATTGTTTTAAGATTTGGTTCCCAGGCCAGATCGATGCAGCCGTAGTCAAAGAGCACTCCCTTGCTCTTTTCCCCCGCAGCAGTGACCACGGCTGCATACTCTCTGACGAAATCGCGGTTGGTAAAATCCAGGACATAGCACCCGGAGATGTCATCGCCCTCGACCGTTGGGGCAAAGCCTCCGGGATCTTTCAGGATGGCGTCATGCTTTCGGACAACTTCTAAGAGGGCATCATCGTAATCCCATCCGGTGACAGGATTACCCATGTAGTAGCAGAGGAAAGGTTGAATCCAATAAATAATGTCAGTGCCATGGGCTATGAGCGAATCGACAGCGTGAGCAGCCCGCGCATGATCCGCTCTTGGGCTGACGATTGCATACTCATAGCCCGTAAGCTTTTGCCATTCCGGTTGGTTGCGGTAATCCATACCGATAGTGAATTCCCGGACTTCATCGGCCTGGATTGGTGCGGCCAGCAATAAAGCCAGGATCGCCCCCCCGCAAGCCCTTCCAATTGACTTAGAGATCCTTGTCAAGAACTGCCATCCCACTCTCCACACTCCTTGTTGGAGACTTTAACGATTGGACCGCTTCGCCGGGGGGCGAATAGAGGTGGGGCAGTTTCGGCTCACCCGATAGACTGGAGGAGGGAATTAGAGGTTTTCCTGCTTGTTGGGGTCTTGCTGTCTGAGCACTCATCCCTGTGGGGTCTCCAAGCCTGAGCTTCCACTGCCCCTAGATCGAGCCTCGCCGCTGGTTCGGTGAACATTCCAGGTCTAATTCAGGGCTCACCCGACGCGCTACCCCTCATGGACCGCGACGAGGCGCTTATTCATGCCACGAGAGAACAGAACGCTCATAGGGCACCACCCTGAGTGGCCAATTACGTTTGGACAGGAAGGGAAACTCCGCCAGGAGTGCCTTCATACATCTCTTGGCTTGTCGTTGGGTGAAGGGCTTTTCTTGGGGGACCCTAACGGGTTTCCAAAGGCCATTGATCTGGCGTGCCTCAACGACCCAAACAACCTCGGGGTATGCCATCTGGGCGTCATCTCCTCTGGGCAAAGCAAAGCGCCAATCAACCTGGTAGCACAGGGGTCGGGTTGTGTCCATATTTCTTTTTCCGGGAAAGTGAATTTCAAATTTTTTGATCGATAAGTGACTGAATTAATTACACATGTATTGTATTACAGCATCACATTACTTGAATTCCTTCCGCTATATCTTATTTTGCGACTGTCGGATACGAGGCCCCGCTCAAGGGACGGAGGAGGGGGGAATGCGCCGTGTGGGAAGGAATTCTTTGTGATCTCTGTAAGAGCCGAATTCCCATCGTCCGACTCGATGCAGACATAGAAGTTTCATGTGTAAAGGAAGGGCGGCAGGTCGCCCAGATTCTCGCGGTGGAATTTGATGCATGTGAGGTCTGCTTAACGAACCAAGACATCCGAATCCTCAAGATCAAAAGCCGCGAAGATTACAAAGCTCCGGACGTGATTAAATGAAGAACGCGCTCGCCAAATTCCCGGACGTAATCAAGGCTGCGGACGGCAAGAAAGTGCTCGGCCCGAAGCAGGTCAAAGAGATCCGCAGCTATATCAAAAGAGCATCGGACAGATCGCGCCAGTCGGTTGTGCTGGCGCTTCTCATGCAAGGCGTAGGCCCTGCCCAATTGTCCCGGTTCTTGCTACTCGACGAAGATACAATCAAGGCGGATTACGAAAACGCCGTTTTGGAATTGCAGCAAGAGATGGAGGACCTTCCACAGGGTCCTCTTCTTCTTGCTAAGGTTGTGCTGGAGGGATACGGGCGGTTCACCCAGCGCATTATGAAATCAGTACACACGTCCATTGAAGCAATTGAAGCGGAGGAGGAGCCCGATCATATAACTATTGAAAGATACTATCGGCTCGGTCTCGATGCGTTGGATAGGCTGACAGATAGAATGGAAAAATACGGGCTCCTCCCCATTGCTCCGAAAACGACACGCTCGCAGGGCGGTGTAAGAAATCCCAA
>CP070692.1:3626670-3631952 GCA_020353215.1 Deltaproteobacteria bacterium | reverse complement strand
TGATCACAGCGTATATTTCGTCACCATCAGCTAGGGCTTCTGATAACCGCTTGAGAACCACAACGCCTACAGCCTGTCCAAGTACGGTTCCCTGAGCATTGGCATCGAAAGCTCGACAGTAGCCGTCGGGAGATAAGATGGTTCCCTCCTGATGATAATATCCGCTGCTATGTCGTAAATTTATGCTAACACCACCTGCTAAGGCGATGCTGCATTGATAATTCAACAGACTTTGGCAGGCTAACTGAACAGCAACCAATGAAGTAGAGCACCCCGTTTGTACGGTTAGACTAGGCCCTCTCAAATTCAGCTTGTAGGACACGCGAGTGCAGAGAAAATCGTTTTCATTTCCTATTAATCTTTCCATTGCTCCGGCCACATCGCTTGCTTCCAGATCGTCAACGAGTATGTTCCGATAATCATTTGGATTAGACCCTGCGTATACTCCTATAGGCCCTTTATAGCTCTCCGGATCATAACCCGCATTTTCAAGCGCCTCCCAAGCTGTTTCTAAGAAGATACGTTGTTGTGGATCGATGGATTCTGATTCGCTGGGATTGTATCCAAAAAACCTGGCATCGAACTTGTCAAAATCTTCTAGGACTGTCCCCGCCTTAACAAAACCTAAATCATCTAACCGTTCGGAGGGGACCCCCTGAGCTTTCAGTTCATCATCAGTGAAATGGATTATTGATTCAACACCATCTCGCAGGTTCTCCCAATATTGTTCAATGTTTCGCGCTCCAGGAAACCGTCCAGCTAGGCCGACAACAGCTATCTGTTCTATGTCTCCTTCTCCGAGAGAAATGAAGTCTTTAGCCATGGGATCTCCTCCGTGCATCTGCCATTCGTCTCTGCTGTTTGAGTGATGCGATTTGCTTTCTCGCAAGATCAAGCGTTTCTGCAAGCGGACGCTTCGTCTTGTCTTTCTGCTCTAGAAACGCTGTAAATGTTGCTATGGTCGGATACTGAAACAGATCCACAACTGACAAATCCTCAGAAAATGATTCTTTGAGTTTGGGCAGCATTCTTAGCAATAGTAGTGATTGGCCTCCAAGATCGAAAAAGGAATCGTTTATCCCCACCTTGTCAACTTGAAGGAGTTCTCGCCAAATATCAGCGATCTTTTTCTCCACCTTGCTTCGGGGCGCCACGTAATTGGCATCCGATGTCCTGTCTGTCTTTGGTTTTGGGAGAGCACGTCGATCCACCTTTCCGTTGGGTGTCAATGGGATCGTATCTAAAATGACAAAATGTTGCGGGACCATGTATTCAGGAAGTTTCGTTCGCATGTACTTTCGCATTTCATCCAGCACAATATCGTGATTAGGTATATGAGTAATGTAAGCCACCAACCTTTTGTCACCGACTCTACCATCCTCTCGCAACATTACTACGCTTTGGCTTATTCCTTCATAATCTCTAAGCATTGCTTCGATTTCTCCAAGCTCGATTCGCAAACCATGAATCTTCACCTGGAAATCGGCCCGACCGAGGTATTCGATGCTCCCATCTGGAAGCCAGCGGGCAAGGTCTCCGGTCTTATACAGTCGTGCATTTGTATTACTGCTGTAAGGATCTGAAATGAACTTCTCAGACGTTAGGTCATGCCGGTTGAGATAACCTCTAGCGACCTGTACTCCACCGATATGTAGTTCACCCGAGACACCTATCGGTACGGGTTGAAGTTTTTGGTCTAATATATAGATCTTCGTATTGGCAACTGGAAAGCCTATAGGAACAATAGGAAGGTCAGTTTCTGGATTACAGGGCCAGTATGTCACATCTACGGCTGCTTCTGTGGGTCCATACAGATTGTGCAGTTCCACTTTCAGACGATCGAAGAACTGTTTTTGCAGTTCGTAAGATAATGCTTCGCCGCTACAAATGACCCGTTTCAGACTTGCACAATTCTCGACTCCCGCTTCCTCAAGAAATATTTGTAACATGGAAGGCACAAAATGAAGTGTTGTAATTTCCTCCTCGATAATCAGTTTGACAAGGTAAGCACTGTCTTTATGTCCCGCTGGCCTTGCTACGACCAACCTAGCTCCAACCACTAATGGCCAGAAAAATTCCCAGACCGACACATCGAAGCTGAAAGGTGTCTTCTGCAGAACTCGATCTGACTCTGTTAATCCATATTCATCCTGCATCCATAGAATGCGGTTGCATATCGCGCGGTGCTCGTTCATCACTCCTTTCGGTTTACCCGTCGAGCCGGACGTATATATTACATAGGCAAGGTTTTCATGGATAGCGCCACCATCCAAGTTATCTGTTTTCTCCCGAGCGATCGTGATCCATTCAGAGTCCAGGCAGACCACTTTGGCTTCATGCTTTGGAAGGCTTTCCAGTAGATTTTGTTGTGTCAGGATTATCGGGATCTGGCTGTCTTCTATCATGTAAGCGACACGATCTGGGGGATACTCAGGATCTAGCGGAACGTAGGCTCCACCGGATTTAAGAACGCCATAAATGCCTATAATCATTTCAAGGGATCTTTCCATATAAAGGCCGACAAGTGTATCTGGCCCTACTCCTAAAGATCTTAGATAGCGGGCCAACTGATTGGCACGACGATTGAGCTCTCGATAAGTCAACTGTAACCTATCATAAACAACTGCCACTGCTTCTGGCGTCCGCTCCACTTGTAGTTCAAATAACTTGTGCCAGCAGATATTTTGAGGATAATCTTTGCCTGTATCATTCCACTCTATGAGTAGTTTTTGGCGCTCTTGGTCGGTAAGGATGGACAACGTAGAAATGGGACGATCCAGTCCTTTTGGGATGTCATTCAGTAACACCTCAAATTGCCTTTGCATACGGCTTACCGCACTCTCTTCAAAAGTCCCTTGATCACTGCGCCAGAGACATTCTTTTCCGTCATCTGGAATAACAACCAAAAGTTCAGCAACAGACTTCGGTTGATAACCGTCCAAATTCCCCACTCTCTCAACGGCTATCGTGAGTTCAGGCGTATTGCTGTGGCTGAAGATGTCACGTAGAGTTGAGTCTCTAAGAACCAGATCGCGAGCATAAGATATGTACTTTCTCGTAGTTTCCATTTGTTTCGATAGACTCTGGTGGAAGTCCTTGAAACTTTGCTCAAAATCCACTTCAATTCGGAGCGGCACATGCGATGCAAAAAACATTTGTGTGTCTGCCAGTTCTTGTAGCAGAGAAGCATCCTTGAAGTTTACATCAAAACTCTCTTTACCCCCGATACGGGAAAGATATAGAAGAAATGCTACCATTACCGCATCGCCAGGATTCCCCTGAATGCCTTGTGATGCAAGGTCCACCTCAGGCACTTTGAATCGTGTCTCTAAATAGTCTGCGCCTTTCTGCCTTAATGAATGCCATTTCGTGTATGGAATATCGATGGATTCCATGTTCCCTAATCTGTCTATCCAATACTCTTCATATTTGCTCAATTTCGAGTGAAGTTCGGAAATCCTGTGGGCCTGGTCTTCTCCAATTTCTGGAAGCATGTCGCCTTCACCCAAACCGGATCTTTCCAAAAATTCAGATGGAGAAACCCGCTTCCCGTTAAGCGACCAGAAATCCTGGAGAGTCACCTCGTTTGTCGCAGTAGACACCCTAATCGTTCCATCTAAAACCTGGATTATTTTTCCCGCCTTTACATTGGACTGTGATTCTGAAATGCAAATCTGTTTCGCTATCACTGCGTCATCGCCTAGAAAAAGCTTGGGTAGACCCAATGGATTCGGGTATGAGCCGTAGTTCAAGCCACGGAACAAGGCATCGATTTCCTCGGCAGAGCGCGTCCAGTCAATTACGCAATTAGCACGAGGCCTTTTCCATTTCGGGAAGAAGGTTCGTCCTTCAAGGTCCTGTTGAATTGGTTTAACCTGATCCACTGCGAGTTCGTCCACAAGTTCGGAAAAACACTGGATGCTCGCTTCATAGCATTTGGCATTAAGACTCAGTGCAGTTTCCTCGTTAGCGATGGGAACCATCTTTTGTTTAAGTATATCACCAGCATCTATTAGATTTGTCATAACATGCCATGTGACACCGTGGTCACTCTCTCCATTCATGAGGGCCCAGTTTGTTGCGTTAGTGCCGGCATACCTTGGGAGGGGGGCGTCATGGAAGTTGATCGCGTACATGTCCGGTAGCGTCAAGATTTCATCCGGAACCTTCAAAAAATTATCGATGCTGAAAAAAACGTCAAAAGCCTGGTCCTTAAGAAGACTCACGATGTCCTTATCTGGCACAATTAGTCTTAAGTCATTTCCAGTAACCCACTCTTGGATGGATGGCACATCGGAGATAACACCACAGATCTGATGCCCTTTTTCAAGAAGCAATTCTCCGCATTGTATGAGTCTGGATTGATGCCCCATGAGATAGCAACTTAATTTTCGTGATTTGGACATATCATTTCTCCTTATACTCTCATCCTTTCGAGGATGTTGTTTCTCGGAGTGAATTAGGCCGCCCTAAAAGGCAGGTTATCCTGGTATAAGTGGTTAACTTAATATTTCTTTCGAGGGATCAGTTTTCGCAAACCTACATTAGCCTTGAAGTTCAGGTTTGAACCTTGATCTTTTTGGAAACTCTTCTGTCCATTGCCAACAATGAAGTCGTAAGCTCTCTCCTTCCATTGCAAGGGCGCCCACAAATCCAGGCGCAGGTCTCAAATCCCTAATCAACCACCGGGATGCCGACTTTGAATCTCCTCTTATATTCATCACCCTAGCCGATCCTCCTGGGACCATCGATACATCAAACGTATCCAACGACATGGACAAGCCGTCTCCGATGGCCTTTACAAAGGCTTCCTTTCGGGTCCAGCCACTGAAAAACGCTTCCTGTTTTTTGGTGGTGGGCAGAGCCTGAAACACCTTGTTTTCCAAAGCAGAAAAGTGCTGTGTCACGATCTGTTGCATTTCAGCAATAAGACGAATGTGTTCAAGGTCAACGCCAATTCTTCCTTCACGGCTCACGACATAAAGTGCCAGTCCGCACGAATGAGACAAATTGAATCCGAGTGGCCCTCTACCATGATCTCCGGCCAAGATAGGCTTTCCTTTCGGCCCGTAATTGAACTGCATCTGGTTTGGCTCCAAATCGAGATACCGGCCTAACATCTCTCTAAGAACGCCACGGCGCACAATGAATTCTCTCCTATGCTGATCAAAGCAAAAACGCTCCGCTCGCATTCGTTCTTCAGGTGAAAGAGTCTGAATAAGTCTTTGCCTAGAGGAGGATGATTGTCTGAGAGATTCACACCAAACATGCACCTCATTATC
>CP070692.1:3621247-3626570 GCA_020353215.1 Deltaproteobacteria bacterium | reverse complement strand
GGAGCCCCTGGCTCCCAGTAGTTCAGCTGCGGGGAGAACAGGGAGGGGGCGCCTTCCCCCACAACGCAGCGGCGCTAGAAGTGACCAGGCAGGGAGCCTCGGAACCACAGAGAGGACTTCATGATCCCTACCTGATTTAAATGCAACTAGATAATACTCTGCGTAGTAAGTAGTTGCCATGAGTCACTTCCCACGGGGCCGTGCGATTCTATGACCCCGTTGCTTCGCTGGTCTGTTTTGACTGGTGACATCTTGGTTTGTTTTACGTTTTTTTACGTAAGAGCGCTTGTGCAACTGCACCGGCTCAACAGGGCAAACTGGCTGACCGACTTAACCTGATTTCACTTGGTGGACCCTGGTGGCCATGCTATCATGAAAAAATATGGGCTAAAAGAGGAGGATTTATGGGTGGCGAGCAAGAAGGTCAGGCTCAATCTTTTGTGGAATTTGCCGAGAATCTAGTCAAGGAAACCGGACAACGTGCCCTCAAGTACTATGGCCGGGGTGATCCGCAGTTCAAGTTCGACGAGGAACTGGTAACTGAGGCTGAACTGGCCATTCGCGAGTTCATTCGCTCTTCCATCGCGGACCGCTTTCCAGAGCATCATATCCTGGGCGAGGGCGACGATCAGACAGCTTACAGTCATGGTGAGCGGGGCTTCCAGTGGATAGCTGATCCTTTGGATGGAACAGCCAACTTCCAGGCAGGCATTCCCATTTGGGGCGTCTCTCTTGCCCTGTTCAAGAACTTCTGGCCCATCTTGGGGGTTTTTCACATGCCCATAACTGGAGATATGTACGAGGCTCTGGAAGGGCGCAAGCTCATGGTCAACAAAAGATCCATGAGACTCGAACCGGAGGCAGTCGCCGACAACGAGTCCGTGTTATTCACCTATTCCCGTTTCCACAACGAATTCAGTTCTACCTTTCCGGGCAAAATCAGAAATCTTGGCTGTACTGCGGCGCACCTCAGCTATGTTGCCTCCGGGCGGGCAGAAGGAGCACTTTTGAAATATGTTCATATTTGGGACTTGGCTGCGGGATTAATTCTACTTGAGGCTGCGGGTGGTGAAATCCGTTACCTCGATGGCGGAGATTTTCATCTCAACGACTACCTGGACAGCCAGAAAGTGAACGAACCCCTCCTTGCGGCACCGGCCGGTGTTCACTCACTTATCAGCCAGTATCTCGAACGACTCTGAGTTTGGTAGGCGGTAAGCTGTAAACGGTAAACAGTTAGTCTATGACGATACTCAACGAAATCCGTTGACAGGATTTGATCGATTTCCGCTGGCCTCCTATTGCCTGCTTGCGCCCTGGTAGTTGCTTGCTGTGCAAGAGGGTAAGCGGGAAGCAGCAAGATGCGAGAAGTCTGCCGACTGATCACTCAATTGATCCACCATACTCCTCAACCTTGTTCCGGCCTGGCTAACCGCGTTATGCTCTACTCCTCTTATCTCAGAAACAGGATCCGCATTACTTTTGGCTTCCACTAACCGTTGGATTCTGATACCAAACTAATATCCGCTGCATCGACCGTGACACGATTTCGATTCAGAGAGGCCGCCATGGATAAAGATGGATGGGATAAAGATAAACGAAAGAAACATCTTAGGTTGGTTCAACCCAAAAAGTCTAGAAAGCTTATCGGCAAACTAAAGCGGGAACAGATCGACACTGACATCCCGGAACGGCTTGAATCAGTTGATTGGCAAATTCTCACCGGTCCACCTGACGCTACCGTGATCATCGACGACCGAGCGCCGTTGGAAGTGAAGTTGAGGGTTGTGGCGGCGGTAAAGAGTTACACACTCGGCATAAAGTCAGTTGATCATGCGCTGAAACAATATGGTGAAAGCTGGGAAGCTCAGCTATCTGGAAACGGATAGTCACACTGGACTGGATTCCACACCTAGCCCGGATGTTTCGTGAATTGTAGTCGCGAGACCATGCGACCGGGGCCCCGCCCCAAAGAGGTGGGGACTGAGCGGAGCGAAGGGCGCATCGAGTGGTGGACGGTTGGGATACGGTTTTCAGAGGGGTGACAAGCTAAATTTTATCAATAAAGATAAATAATTGGTGGAGGCGGCGGGAGTCGAACCTGACGTCCAGGGGTATTATCGCTGTAAAATCAAGATGTTGAGGACTGGGTGGCAAAAAGGGGGTAAAGGGACGCTCAAACCAAAACGGGTGCCGGAATAGATACCCTTTCCGGACACAAGGTTCCGTCTGAAAAACTGGACTGGGCCGATCGATTGTCGGGTGAGCAAGTTTTTGGCTAGTGGCAGGTCATTCTGAGTGGCCGAATGTGATGTGTTCCCGTTTAGAAGTTAGGTTCAATCTGCGTTGATGCAAATCAAAGGTTTCCTACAGGTATATGATGAGGCGGTTCTAGTTGCTTGGGTGAAGTTATGGTTTCAAGATGTTAAGATTTGAGGCCTACCAAACTCTCAACAGTTATAGCAGGGACATTTAATTCTGTATCGAAGAAATCATATACAATATGTGGACATTTAGGAAAGTAATCCATCAAACCGACTCGTCGACTTGAGAACATAGGGTTTTCAAAATTTGGCTATCTTTTGTGCATAATTAGCTCAATTCTTGAACAGACGTGTCACTTCGGAATCTCGACATAAGCGTCATCGTAAATCCCTCTTTCAGCGGTGGTATGACAAGCTATACAGTTTGACATCGATCCTACAGATTTCCTCTGGAAGGCATCGGCCGGGATATCATCATCTTCATGCTTGTGCCCGATGTAAGGAACATCCGTAATCCTCATCGGAGTCTGTCCCTTTAGACTGCGCATGTTCTTTACCGCTAGCTTCGCCGAGGAAGATTCCGCTCCGTTCGCCTTTAGATATTCGGCAATGATCTTTTTGGGCTCCTGATCAAGGTCGATCTCCTCTCCGAAATGATCATCAAGTCGATCCAGGATTTTTCCCCAGGATGCAGAAGGCAACAATTCTGGTTGATAAGTAAAATGACAGGCGCCACAGGTTTCTTTGTAGGTTGAGTTATTTACTGGCGTTAGATGGCTTTTGGCATTATGTTCAGCACTATTTCTATGCCGTTTTTGATAACGTCTCCTTTCTTTATGTCCATTCTCAGCCAAGGCAGCATCGAAAGTCGCACTTGTCAGTAGCAAAACTGCCGCAAGAAAAACAACCCATTTTTGTTTCGTGTACATAGTTTTCCTTTCAGGTCTGATGTTGCACCGTTAGGATTCTCTTCAGTTCCTTACCATCTAACAGCGCCCCTTCCTTTATCGGAATCCCCACCAGATCCTCTGCCACTGCCTCTTTCTAGCCACCCCTGCCCTGCATCATATCAGCACTCGGCGAAAAATGTGCGTTATCTGGTCTACCGGTGTATTGCTGCTTCTCTTCGGGTGTCATGTTTTGAAGCCTTTTCTGCCACTTGGCCCTGAAGATTTCGCTTTCCTGAGTTGTGGGCTCACATCATATATCCCACCTTGGCATGGGGCAGGTCACTTTCCTCTAGCTGGCAGTCATTATGTCTAAAATCCTATTGTTCCGCATCCTGTTCGCCAGGGGCATGGGCCAGGGAAGTCCACCCACCGCCAAGCGCCTTGTACAGTCTTATCAGATTGGATGTTACTGTCCCGTCACTGCCCGCCAACTGGTCTTGGAAAGACAGTAATGATCGTTGGGCATCCAGCACATCTCGAAAATCGATCACCCCCGATGAATACTGGTAGACTGCGAGATCGACGGCCAGTTGCGCGGCTTTCGTCGCTATCATCAGGGATTGCCGCCGCAGTTGCTCTTCAGCGTAGGCCACAAGCGCATTTTGCACATCTTCGAGAGCGGTGAGTATGGTGGCCTCATACTGAATGAGTGTCTGTTCCTGCAGGGCATTTTGCACTTCTATGTTCTTGCGTATGGCGCCCGCATCAAAAATATTCCACGAAAAACTGGGGCCGATGCCGTACGTCCGGCTGCCGGCAGAAGATAAATTTCCGATTGAGAGAGCCTCAAGACCAATAGAGCCAAACAGCGCTAATTTGGGATAAAGCTCAGCGGTGGCCACCCCTATCTGTGCAGTTTGGGCAGCCAGCTCTCGCTCGGCCCTACGGACATCAGGTCTGCGACGCAAGACATCCGCTGGCACCCCGACAGCGATTTCAAGGGGCGTTACCGGTATCGATTTTGGCTCCGACATCTCCGAGTGCACGGCGCCCGGCCGTGTGCCTAGTAACACCGCAAGACGATTTTTAGCCTCCTCGAGGCTGCTCCGCAATGTGGGTATCTTTGATCGCGTGTCTTCTAAGTTGTATTTGGCCTGTTCCACATCGAGCGCTGTAGTCAGACCTGCTTCAGAGCGAAACACCGTAAGTTCGTAAGTATCAGCCTGCGCCTTCAGGTTTGCCTCCGCTACCGCAAGTCGAGTCTGCAAGGTACGCGCTTCAACATAGTTTACGGCGACTTCGGCTAGCAGGCTTACAAGGACATCACCTAAATCCTCCTCGCTTGCTTCGAGATCCGCCTGGGCCGATTCGATGGAACGCCGAACACCCCCGAACAAATCGAGTTCCCAACTGGCATCAAAGCCCACAGCATAGAACTCCCGCGTTTCACCGCTGCCAGTGTCCTCACTGCTGCGGCTGTACCTGGCGGAGCCAGTGGCGTCAATTGTCGGGAAACGGTCGGTCTCAGTGATACCTCTGCGCGCTCGCGCCTCGCGAACCCGTGCCCGGGCTTCTTTGAGGTCCAGGTTGCCCTCGATGGCTCGTTCAATGAGATTTGTCAAGGTCGGGTCATCGAGAGTTGTCCACCAAGAGGCTAGGGTCTGAGGATCAGCAGATTCGGAAGACAAGCCATCCTTCAAATCAGCGTTCCACTTATCTGGCGGTGAGATCTCGGGTGGGAGGTAATCCGGGCCCACGGTAACACATCCTGCCAGCAAGAGCGCTAGCAAAACCGTTGTCAAGATTTGCAAGGCCGGTCGTCCCATTTTCTCTTTGACCGATTTTTTGTTGAGAGCCTCTTGTCTTTGCTCCATCTTATTCGTGTCTCAGTGCTTCAATGGGATCGAGCCGCGCCGCCTGGCGTGCCGGGAAGTAGCCAAAAACCACTCCCACTGCCGCGGAAAACAGGAAGGCGATCACGACGATGCCTGGGTTTAATACAAACGGCACAGCTAAAAAACGCGCGCCAGCGGCGGCGGACGCAAGCCCCAAAAGGATGCCGAACAGTCCACCGAAGGAAGACAGAACCACGGCCTCCACCAGAAACTGCATCAGCACCTCCTGTTCCAGGGCGCCGATGGCAAGCCTGGTGCCGATCTCCCGCGTTCT
>CP070692.1:3615819-3621147 GCA_020353215.1 Deltaproteobacteria bacterium | reverse complement strand
CAGGCAGTCTTAGCACCGGCACCTCCGGTGCAGTAATCTCGACCTTTGCTGGTGGTGTGTGGACAGCCAGTGGTGCCATTGCCGATGTAAACACCCTGCTTGCAGGGGTAATCTTCAGCCCAGCATTGAATTACAACAGCACCTTTACCATCGCCACCAGCGTTGACGATGGCGTGGCGCCGGTATTGACCGGGATAAAGAATGTGACGGGTACTGCGGTGGGCGATACGCCGCAAGTCGGCAACATCGTTACCCTGGCAGATACACCATCCGGGCTTATTGTTATTGACCGGAATCCCAACGATGGCGCTGAGGTCAGCCACTTCCGTATCTCCGGCATTACCAACGGCACCCTATATCATGCCGACGGTGTCACGCACATCAACGACGGTGACTACATCGCCTATGCCCAGGGTCAGGCCGGAGTGCGGTTCAAGCCGGCGGCAAATTCTACCGCCACCGGCAGCTTTGCTGTTGAGTCCTCCGAAGATGGAGTCTCTGTAACGGCGCAAAGCAGTGTCGCCACCTCGGTGATTACGGTGGTACCGCCGTCTAGTGCGCCAACGGAGAACAACAATCCGGACACGGGAGACTCTGCAAACCAGGAACAGGACACCTCTTCGGAGGATTCGGATAGGGATAGTGGCGAGGAAAATGTCGCGCAAGAGAATATCTTGGAGGAGGATGTTCCAAGAGAAGATGTGCTGGAAGCGGATGTCCTGGCACCGAACGAGGGTTCTGCGAATAGAAGTGATTCGCGAGGTCGCTCGACAAGGAATGCTCCCAGGGCCTCCCTGGATACAGCCGGTCCCGGTTTCAGACTGGCCAGTATAGTCAGTATGGACCTCGGTGACGTGACGGAGAGCCGGTCTACCATCCAACCGATTCAGAATGAGCCGGCAGCATCAGTTCTGGAGCGAAAACAAAATGTCCAGCAAGGACTTGCACATGAACCGATTTCAGCTAGTGTATACGAGCATTTACGGAACTCACTGGACGCTTTGAACGAGGAGACCGTCAGCGAGATTCAACTCGAGAAGGCAGTTATCGGTTCTGCCATTGTCGTGTCAACGGGCCTGTCTGTGGGTTATGTCGTTTGGCTGATCCGGGGTGGGATGCTGCTAAGTTCCGTGCTTTCCTCATTGCCCGCCTGGCAGATCGCGGATCCCTTGCCTATCCTGACGCAGAAAAAGGAGGATTCCGAGTCGGAAGACGAGGAATCCCTGGAGACGATCATAAAACAAGGATCACCAAATGAGGCTAAGAAGGAGAAGAAGTCTGACTCATGATCAGAAGTCGAGATGAAAGGGCGGTAGAGTATGACAATATTGAACACTAAAACCCGCATCGTCTTCGGACTGTTGGGCTTAATTATCAGCCTTCTCATGCTGGCCTCTTACTTCGGTATTGTCCCGGACAGGGCCAGTGCGGTGCGAGAAGGCCGCACTTCTTTGGCAGAGTCCATCGCGGTACACAGCACGGTGATGGTAATCAAGGGCGACATTCAACGATTGGAAGCCGACTTCAGTCTGATCGCTGAAAGGAATGGAAACCTGTTATCGCTCGCCCTGCGTCGGGAGGATGGTCGGTCCCTGGTCGCCATTGGCGATCATGATGACCACTGGCAGGCCATGGTGGGTGAATTCTCAAAGGACTCACAAGTCAGGGTTCCCATATGGGCTAGAGAGCGTAAATGGGGACAACTGGAGCTTCGATTCAAACCTCTGAGTGGCGGCGGACTCTGGGGTGTGCTGGAGAACCCGATGGTTCGGATGGTACTGTTCATGGGATTGGGCTGCTTTGTTCCTTTCTACGTTTACCTGAGTAAAGCGCTCCGCCACCTGGATCCTTCCCAAGCTATACCTGGGAGGGTGCGAGCCGCGCTCGACACCATGGCGGAAGGTTTACTTGTGCTTGATCGCAAGGAGCAAATCGTCCTCGCCAATCAATCATTTGCATCCCTACTTGGTAAATCGCCGGACGATCTCTTAGGCCACCGGGCCGGGGATCTACCATGGATGGACACGAAAGATAACGAATTGAAGAAGCCCAGCCGGCCATGGGTTCAAACCCTGGGTCAAGGAGAAGCGCAGAAAAACCGCCTGCTCCGGTTACGTCTTCCGGATGAAGGGTGGCTAACATTCAATGTCAACTGCTCTCCGGTCCTCGGCGCGGGCGGCAAATACGCCGGGGTGCTGGTAAGCTTCGACGATGTAACACAACTTGAGAAAAAGGAGATCGAATTACGCAAATCCAAGGAGCAAGCAGAAACGGCCAATCAGGCGAAGAGCGAGTTTCTGGCAAATATGAGCCACGAAATCCGCACTCCCATGAATGCCATCCTCGGTTTCACGGAGATTCTCAAGCGGGGGTATGTGAGGAGCAAGAAAGATAGCCTTAGATACCTCAATACTATTCATTCCAGCGGCAAAACCCTGCTCGAGCTGATCAACGACATCCTGGACTTGTCCAAAGTGGAGTCGGGTCGCTTGGAAGTGGAGAAAACCTGGGTTGAGTCCCACCGAATCATCCATGAGGTTCTCCGGGTCCTGGGCAACCAGGCGCAGGAAAAAGGAATTGCTCTCGGCTTCCGGGCGCAGAGCACCTTGCCGCAAAGAATCGAGACCGATCCGGCACGCTTGCGTCAGATCATCTTCAACCTGGTTGGCAACGCCATCAAGTTCACGGAGCAGGGCAGTGTCACTGTGACCTGCCGGTTCGAGAAAACCTCCGCCGAGTCCCGGCTACTAATCGAGATCAGTGACACTGGAATCGGTATTCCACAGGACAAGATGAAGACCATCTTTGATCCCTTCGCTCAGGCGGACAATACGGTGACGCGTCGTTTTGGCGGGACCGGTCTTGGCCTATCCATCAGCCGCAAGTTCGCGCAGGCACTGGGGGGCGAGATTACAGTGGAGAGCGTGCCAGGTGAGGGAAGTACCTTCAGGGTCACCTTGGCAACCGGTGATCTGGAAGGTGTGCCTTTTCTGCAGCCTGACGACGTGGCCATGCCTCAGCAGGAGTTCATTGAAACAACGGAGGCATTGCGCTGGCGGTTCCCCGAGGGCCGTGTTCTGATCGTGGATGACGGCGCTGAGAACCGGGAGTTTATCGGACTCTTGCTCGAGGAGGCAGGGCTTACGGTGGACGAGGCTGAAAACGGTCTCGCAGGTGTGGAAAAGGCTGTCGCTAGTGAGTATGACGTTATTCTGATGGATGTTCACATGCCTGTCATGGATGGCTTCACCGCCACACAAACGCTTCGGCAACATGGCCTGGACACGTCAATCATCGCTTTAACCGCCAATGCCATGAAGGGCTTTGAGCAAGAATGTCTTGACATAGGTTACTCCGGCTATCTCACCAAGCCGATCGATGTCGATCAGTTCATGGAGCTGATGGCCGATCTCCTTGAAGGACAGCTTACTCATCGCGCAGATTCGTCTGCCATGTCGAGTGGAATGCAGGAAGGTATCGACGAGGGAGGGCAGGTGGCCGAACCGAGTCCCATCGTTTCTAAACTGCCGAGCGACAACGAGAGGTTCAGGAAGCTGATCGTTCGTTTTGTCACCCGGCTACACGAGCAGTTGGACGCGATGGAGCAGGCCAACGACCAAGGCGACCTTGGGGAAGTGGCGGCCATGGCGCATTGGCTGAAAGGGGCGGGCGGCACGATTGGCTTCGATGAATTCACGGATCCGGCAAGGAGGCTGGAGATGCTCGCAGAGGAAGGGCGCGAACTGGAAGTTGCACACGCTATAGGGGATCTGCGCGGATTGGCTGGTCGTGTGGTAGTTCCTGAAGAGGAAACCCTCACCTTTTCCATCACTGGCATCGGTCCGTCAGAGGAAACGGTCCCGGACGATTCCTGTCCCGTGCCACAGACCGACTCTATAATTGAGAAACCTTTGGTCTCACGATTAGCCGGGATCCCAAGATTCCAAGGGGTAATTGTCAACTTCATCAGCAAGCTCGAAGAACAACTAATAAGAATGGAAAAGGCCTGGGCAAGTGGTGATTTGAAAGAACTCGCCCAGCTAGCCCATTGGCTGAAGGGGGCCGGGGGCACGGTGGGTTACGACGAGTTTACGGAGCCTGCAGGGGAACTCGAAAGATTTGCCAAGTCAATGCAGGTGGAGCAAACGGGCCAGATGCTCGAGAAGATAAAATGCCTGGCGAAAGCCGTTGCACCGCCGATCATGGAACACAACCGTGAAAAGGAAAAAGAGTGAATGGGAGATGACCATGCCACAGAGGGAAACTGGGGATTGTATAAGCGTGACATTAGCACTTGACGATGAAAAACTCAGAGGATTGGGAGGCAAGACTCAGTCAGGAGATGATTTGGAGCAACTGCTTAGCGCGACAATCATGATGGTGGATGACGAGCCGACCACCATGGAGGTGGTGCAAGCCTTTCTGGAAGACGCGGGATATTGCAACTTCGTTTTGATTGAGGACTCCACCCAGGCGATTCATGCTCTGGAAGAAACACGTCCCGACATTCTACTGCTCGATCTTGTTATGCCGGAGGTGTCAGGCTTCGAAATTCTTGAAGCGGTGCGGGCGCACCCGAAACTCGAGCACCTGCCCATCATCATCTTGACTTCATCATCAGACGCCGAGAACAAATTATTGGCTCTGGACCTCGGTGCGACCGATTTTCTGGCCAAGCCAGTGGACCCGAGCGAACTGGGCCTGCGGGTGCGCAATACCCTGGCCGCCAAGGCATACGTGGATCAACTGGCTTATTACGACCCCCTAACCAACCTGCCCAACAGGCACATGTTCATGGAACGCCTTGAATGGGCATTGAAGTGGGCGAAACGCTACCGAAAGCATCTGGCATTACTGAGTATCGAGCTGGACCAGTTCGACAAAATCAGCGACACAGTCGGGCTGCTCGCGGGAGATGAAGTCCTGTGTCAGTTTGCCCACCGCATTCAGTCCGTGATTAGAAGCGTGGATTTGCTAGGACATTTCGAAATGGAGGAAGACATCGACTTTAACCTTTTCCGTTTCGACGGCGGTGTTTTTTCACTGCTCCTTCATCACCCCCGTCGGGCGAGAAGTGCGGCACTGGTGGCCGAGCGCATCCTTGAGTCAATCAGAGAGCCACTGACAGTGGAAGACACGGAGATCTACTTCACAGCCAGTATTGGGATTGCTACTTATCCGACCGAAAACGTGGATGGTGTAGCATTGGTGAGATTGGCCTCTAGTGCCAGAGATTACGCCAAGGACAAGGGCGGAGATTCCCTTCAGTTCTCCTCCCGCAAAATCAATACGAAACATGAAAAGCGGTTGAGCCTTGAAGCTAGACTT
>CP070692.1:3610377-3615719 GCA_020353215.1 Deltaproteobacteria bacterium | reverse complement strand
AGGACCCTGGCAGAAACAATTACACCTCACTCCCAAAACATGGAGTTGTTGGTGTTGTGCGGTTGGGCCCTGTGGGCGAAGCGGTCTTGAACATTGTTGCCGCCAACCTACAGGAGATTTTACATGTGCCGGTGGATATTCTCCCCGCCCGTCAAACCCCCGAATTTGCCTACAGTGATGGCCGTAAGCAGTATCACGCTGCCCTGATTTTGAAAAAGCTCGCTGAGAGCCGACGACCCCATACTCGAATTCTGGCCTTAGTAAGCGTCGATCTATTCATTCCCGTGCTGACCTATGTGTTCGGAGAAGCGCAAATAGGAGGGCGCGCGGCGGTGGTCTCAATCCATCGCCTCAAGCAGAAAGAAGAAGGAATCCGGATACCTCTGGATACTTTCTACGAACGGGCGGCCAAAGTCGCTTTGCACGAAGTAGCGCACACCTTCGAACTGGTTCATTGCAGTCAACCTGAGTGTATAATGAGGTTTTCTTCGGGGCCGACCGATTTGGATGAACTCCCATTGTTCTTCTGTGAATATTGCGAAGCCTTTCTTGAGGAAGCTTACCGGAGGTATGGTATCCGAAGATTTCCTGATTGAAGGAAATAGTTAACCGCGGACACAGACAGACATAGTTTGGCCGAGCGACATGCTCGGCCAAACTATGTCATCGCCACGCGATAATGTAATGCAGGGTGGGCGAAGATTTTTGCGCCTGGAGTCATAGAACTAACCAGTTTCTGTAATTTCGGTTTGCGGATTTGAAAAGGCATAGGGCATGGCGCATAGCGTAGATGAACCCTGGCTCAATTGACCAGACAGATCATGGCGTCATGACCGGTGTGGAGCAGCTTATTGGCTTTGCTGCTTAGCCGAAACGGCCCTTTCTTCCTGGAATCTCTACGGCCCATGACCAAAATGCCGTAGTGACCCTCCGCCAGTTCGGCAAGTATATCGCGGACCATGCCTCTCTCGACGGTTTGAACCTTGAAGCTCACGTTCTCTTCACGAACCCCGGCCTTGACAAGCCTCTCTTTTCCTTCATCCGCAATCTCTCGAACTTTGTCTGCATTCTCCTTTATCCAGCAGGCTATTTCCTCTTGCCGTGCTTTGCGCTCCAGTGCGCTTAAAATGCGTGCATTGTCCCAGTACTGCGGAGGCAAGGGCGGAACTACATGAAAAAATGTAAATCTACTCTCCCGGAGGTGAGCAAAATACCGAACCACGTGTTCCAGTAGCCGGCGGCCGACCGCGGCGCCCCCCAAAGCCACCAGCACATCATGTGAAGCGATCGACGGATCGATCACCCAGATTGCCTTTTCATCTGCGCAATGAACGAGCCGATAGGTGACCGATCCCAGCAACATCCGCTCCAGTCGACTGGTGCTGCTCCTAGCCAGGCCAATGGTGTCCGAGTCACCGGCGGCCGCCAACTTCAACAATGCGTCAGCAGGGTCATGACACTTGCCCTCGCCACGGATCGTCACCCTAACCGCGTCAAATCCGGAGCCTATCAAAGCCGCTTCGGCTTTTTCCAGAACTCTATGTTCTTGCAGGTTCAAAACCTTTCGGCATTCTTCAACGGCAGCAGGAGTATGGCGAAACATTTTATACAAGGAAGGGATATGTGGATCTGGAGCCCCGTAAAATAACGTTATGCGACATCCTTCCCTGTCTTTCAAGAGAGCGCCTGCTGCGGTAACGGCCTGCCGGGCGGACTCGGAGTGATCGACGCCGAACAATATCTTCTCTTCCATTTCCATAGATTGTGCTCCTTTCGGGCGTAGCCCACTGATCTCTCGGTGGGCGGTGCCGACCCTACACTGTAATTTTCAGAAGTATGGCGTTCGTCGGCTGCCGGAGCATGAGCAGACAATTCGTTTTAAAAGCCGTAGTGATCTCCTGTAGGAGCGGCTTTCCAGCCGCGATCCATTAAGGTCAGATCGTGGCTGAAAGCCACTCCTACAGATCCTACCGCGATAGCATAGGTAGTTTGCGTGTTAGGTCAAAAGGAACTCATTTACCAGCTTTTTCCAGCCAACCTCTGGCGCATTACCGAAAACGTCATCAATAGGGGCACCACCGGTGGCAGCCATGGGTCCATATTCTGCCATAACCACTTCGTGCATACGATGGACCTCATGTTCCATCCACCCATCTACTTCGTTCTTTGCGAAGAGCAGATTTTTTAGGTTGCCCTTGAGCCGTTTGGGTTCCACTACCATCAGCCAGCCTTCTGTGTAGGGCCGTTGATTACTCAGATTTGGCTGGCGCAGGACCTTGTGGTTAACGGCTACAATGGTGCCGGTTATCGGAGAGAGCACCTCGGCTTCATTACTCTCGCGGGCAAGCCTGAAGCCTATATCACTCTGCTCAACTTTTTGGCCGAGTGTTGGGAGGAGATACTCATCCACCGGTCCAACCAGTTTCAAGCCAAAATCATCAAGGCCAAGTCGTACGCGCCCCCCGTACTCCACGCGGGCCCAGCCGTGACCGCGATGGTAGTAGTAGTTGTCCGGCACCTGATACCCTAAGACTTTATGGACAGCAGGTCTGCCCAGATGTTCATGAAGTTCTGCTTCATCCAGGCTCTGGTCAAATTCACAGGCGTCACAGTGAAAGTCGTTAGTACAGATCTTATAATGAACCCGGCCGGAGAGCATGTGGCGGCATTCACGCTCATCCCCATACCTTAGTCGCATTCGGTCTCGCCAGCTCTCCTGCACTGCCTCCCTCTTCAGCGCTCCTGTCTTTTCAAGGGCTCGTGTCATGGCTGTGTCAAAGGGGCAGTTCATGCAATCAAATGCGTTATCACAGAGCCTGAAGTTGATGACTCCTGCCTTCATCCAGATGCACTCGTCTTCGAGGATATTGAAACCTTGGACCTTTTTAGGCTTGCTACTTTTCTTCCTTTTCTCAGCCACAATCAAACCTCCTTTCTTAGCTCTTCCTGGCACTTGCATGGAGTGCTGAGGTTTTCAGAGTGATAGTCCCATACTCCTACGGTGCGTAGTGCCTCACTCAGATGATTTGAAGTTTATTTCGGTCTATTGACGATCACGCCGCCTGCGGCACTTCTGGCATCCTGGTCAGATCGGCCGCGAAAAAGTCCATCATGTTCTGGTCAAACAAGCAACGGTCGCACTTAAGTCTTCGGGTGCAGCTTCGGCTGCTGACGAAACTAGTCTCAGACCAAATGCAGAGCGGCACACCAGCTTTTCTTGTTTTAACTTCTCTGCTGTTCTTTATGGCGTTCATAGCTTGCTCCTTTCTCTCAGAAGTTATCGTCTTGTGTTGTTTCTTATGAGCAATAGGGGTGCCAGCATTGGCAGAACGAACGGCAATTTCATAACATGTTGAAATTTATTCAATTTTACTAATATTGCCAGGGAAGGTCAGAAGACTCAGTGATTAAAAAAACTACACCAGTGGAGGGTCTTATGGATGGCAGCTTGGAAAATGTACATATTATTAGCAGGTTACCAACTGTTTAATTCGGCTACAGTAGCTGTAGCCTCTTTCACCCGTGCCAGGATTAGTCCGAATGTTCCATGAATCTGTAAATCTATCATTGATTATGTCGGCCAAAAGTATTTATGCTGAAAAAGTAGACCGCTACAATCTTCTGACAGGAGTCGAGTAGTGAATCCTCCTATTTTCCTAGCCTGGTTCAACAGGATAACTGCATACCCATTCAACTTACACGGAGACACGAAATGCGCTTAGCGGAAACAGGACTGGTCTATGGCGACATATATCTTAAACACGACACCGGCCCCCAACACCCGGAAAGGCCTCAAAGACTCAGTGCTATCATTGAGACCCTTGACGCCGCGGGACTTCTCGACAAACTTTTGAGGATAGAGCCCGCACCTGCAGAGAGGAGCGTCTTGGAACTCTGCCACACATCTAGGTACATAGATGAATTTAAAAGTGCGGTGGAGAACTCTGAGCCTTTTCTGAACACTCCAGAATGCGTCTTAAGTCCCGCAACTTACGAAGCTTCCCTCTGCGCTGTTGGGGGTGTGCTTAAGGGGATAGACAACGTGATAAAAGGCAAGGTGGGAAACTGCTTTTGTGCGGTGCGGCCTCCCGGCCACCACGCAGAAAGTTACAGGGCCATGGGGTTTTGCTTCCTTAACAATGTGGCCATCGCGGCAAAGTACCTTCAGAAAAGACACTCCACAGAACGAATTGTAGTCATAGACTGGGATGTCCATCACGGCAACGGAACCCAATATATGTTCGACAAGGATCCAACCATATATTTCGTGAGTTTCCACCAAGATCCTTCCTCTTGCTATCCCGGCACGGGAAAGGGTTCAGAAACGGGATACGATCAAGGGAAAGGATTCACTCAGAACTTCCCCATGCCCGCTGGAGCAGGAGAGAAAGAGTATCTAGAAGCCATGGAAAGGGTTGAGCAAGCGATGGAGAAGTTCAGGCCCCAGTTTGTTCTTATCTCTGCTGGCTTCGACGCCCACATAGCAGATCCCTTAGCGCATGTAAGCCTCACTGCCAGAGGGTATGAAGAGCTGAGCCGAAGAATTAAGCGCATCGCCGAGGATCACGCAGAGGGTCGGCTTGTCTCGGTGCTCGAGGGTGGCTACGACCTAAAGGCCCTGGCAGAGTCGGTTGAGAACCATATACGGGTCCTCATGGAAGGGTAAAGAACAACCAGGAAGGTGCAAGGTTTAAGGTTGAACAGTTCACTAACATCTTTCTTTCTCCTTTAACCTTGTACCTTATTAGGAGCACTCCATGGCCGAACGTAAGAGAAAAATTTTGTTGGCAGTAGATGGTTCGGATCAGGCTTTTCAGGCGGCGCGCTATGCGAGCCGGTTGTTTTCACCAAACCTCATCGAAGTGGTTCTTTTCCATGTGACTACTAAAATCCCAGAAGACTTCTGGGACATCGAGAAAGATCCCACATCGATGCATAAGGAGGCTACCTTAAGTCACTGGAAAGACCAGCACGAGAAGGAGACTCAGGAACTCATGGTAAGAGCACGTCAGCTATTTCTGGAGCGGGGCGTGCCAGAAGACGCGGTAAAAGTCAAAATTCAGGAAAGGAAGGTGGGCATAGCAAGAGACATCTTTTATGAGTCACAACATGATTACAACGCAGTAGTTGTGGGACGCTGGGGAATGAGTTTGCTGAAAGATTTTTTATGGGGAAGCATTGCCGATAAGCTCCTTGGACGTCTTACACATGTTCCCCTCTGCGTGGTAGGTGGAACCCCTCATGTTGGTAAAATCCTTGTGGGCTTAGATGCCTCCGAAGGAGCAATGAGAGCCGTAGATTACGTTGGCACCATGGTGAGCGCATATTTGGAGGTCACCCTC
>CP070692.1:3604934-3610277 GCA_020353215.1 Deltaproteobacteria bacterium | reverse complement strand
CTCACCCGGGCCAGGAGTTCGACTTTGTTCACCGGCTTGGTAATATAGTCTATAGCACCGGCGTCAAAGGCTGCTTGCAAGTATTCCATTTCGGTCTGGGCGGTGATCATAATGATGGGAACGTCTCTAAACCGTCCACTCGCCTTGATCCGTCGGCAGGCTTCTATTCCGTCAATCTCGGTCATAAATATATCCATCAAGACAAGATCGACTTGGTTAACTTCCCTTGTGGGCGCCTCAAGACCAAGCTGTCTAAAAGAATCTTGGGCGGAATCCGCAAGGGTCAATTCAGCGAAGCCTGCTTTTCTCAAGAAAGTTTCAAGAAGTAGCCGGTCATCCAATGAATCATCCACAATGAGTATGCTCATTGCCTATCCTTATAGATCAAAAGGTCAATCTTGCAAGCAGATAAACTTTAATCAGCCTCGAGGCAATCAATGCTTTTGCTCTCATGGAATGTTCCGTCCAACTCGTTACCGCTTAATGGAAAGCATCCTTTCCGCAATCACTTGAACACTGTATCCCACCGATTTTCATTTCTCTGATTCTGGGACATTACATTTTCTGATCACGAACCGTAAATATTGACCAGAAGGATCTCGAGCTTTTCCTGCAGCATCTCGTAAGAAAGATAGCGCCAACCCAACATATAATTTGTTTCCGCCATTTCAGCAAGGCGATCAGAATCTTTGAGCAACTGTCGAACCTCTCCAACAGTTTCTTTGGAGATGAAACTATCAAAGACCACCACATCGAAACCCTTGGGTTCGATATCCACTTCGAATATCGGGTATCGGTTAACCACGACGGGCTTACGGGAAAAGATTGCCTCGACAAAAGCGTTTCCGTAACCCTCATAGATAAATGGATAGGTGACTGGATCCGCATGTGAGTAAGCGTCCCAAAGCGTATATTGCTTTATCCCATCCTCTCCCCTGCCTCTATCCTTGCTGATGCGCTCCGGGATAATCTTAAGGTCAACGCCCATGAACGCAGCGTATTCTTTCACTCTCCTCTGTTAAGCGAAGCCCTCGTCTCCAGACTCGCGAGTTATCACCAGTGAGCTTCTACGAGATCGAGGTGATGGACGAGTTCGATGGAGGTCTCTATACCTTTTCGAGATACTACTCTGGTCGGCTGTAGTACCAGTAGGTGATCGTCGCCAAGGCCAATCTCGCTTCGAAAGTCTAGGTTGTATTTGTCCACACCCTGCGGCATGAGCTTAAAGTCCATTACGTTGGGAATGAGCGTCCAACTGGCACCGGTGCGCCTTGCCAGCTCCTCCCCTGCAATGGAGTTTATCACGACATGCTGTATATGTGGCTGGATGGGAGGGAAAGCCCAGCGGAAATATTCCATAGCTGCAAAGCTGCGGAACCGCTGACGTTCCCAGTAAAAGTCGTGGTGATGGGCGATGGTGGGAATTCCCGACTCTACGATAAACTCTGCTAAAGCCAGGCCGAAGGTTATGTTGACGGGGATTGCGAGAGCGTTCTGCACCACCAGGATGTCGAAAGCAAACCGTCGGTAAAACTCTTCTATCTCGTCCCTGAGTTCTTCCCTGAGTGCGTGGATTTTTTGGGAGACTTGTCGCCTCCTCCGTTTCTCTACGAAAAGCGCGTGTTGCACCTCCAAGATCTCCTCGTGATGGGAAAACGTCTTCGGGGCAAGATGGGATATTTCGGGATCGGTGTCCAACTTGCCAGCCATAAAATAGACGGAACAACCCTTCTCTTTCAGTACCTCAACCCACTTTTCGGTTTCTAAAGAGACCCCGTCCGTGCCTGAATATCGGGTGGATACAAAACCAAAAGACGGTTTCTTGCGATCCTAAAGGCTCATGTGTCATCTCCCTTTTGAACACGTGCTATAGTGGCAGCAAAGTGTCTCTAGCAAACGAGGTTTTCGACGAGTAAACCTGTGGAGCGGAAATTCAAAGGGGGGCGTTTCGGCCATTCCAAAAAAAGAATCTGAATTACCCGCTAAGGCCTTGTGCATCGCCCGAGTGTTAATTCAAAGCAGATAATACAGTACAGGTATTGTTAACTCTGAAAACATTATACATACCAGTAGCTAGCTAGGCTATGGTGGACTTATTGATCCAGGCTTCCAATGCCTGAGTGATGTAAACAAACTAAGACCTATCCGTGTGACCGAAATCCCGTCTCAAGGAGCTCCGAAGCCTAAGCTAAAAGCAAACAACTGGATCTCAAGGTTTGGTATGATAGATAGACGAACCTTACACTATGGGCTTGGAGAAGGCAATGTCTAGTATATATGCAGATCAATATCTGTATGCTAATCTGTTAAAGATCTGCGGCCGAAACTCCCTTTTTTCAACATAAGAACTATATAGAAATCAATCAGATCGCTCAATCCTTGCGGCTCAACTGCAAATTGCTGTGGCTTTCTGTAGCGCGTCAAGCACAGGCGGAAAGACAAGCTCGTACTCCCCCCTCAAACGTTAGTAAAACCTAGTAGAAATCAGTCTCTATGAATGCGAAAAAGCCACTATAATCCGCATAGTTTATTCATTGTTCGACTAGGTATTTCAACGAGTAGATGAAGGGCTTGCAACTTCAATGAAAGGGAGGAACCACGTATGGGAGCGATGCATGAAACCAGGAATTTGCATGGGTATGAGCACACCAATTCACAGACTCCAAACTTATTTGGCAGGCATCATATCATCAAGGGGTTTGGAATCCTATTGGTGTGCTTAGCTTTCAACCTACTACCGCAAACCACGGGCGCACAGAAAATACCGCCACTTTTGAGCCTCAAAACGAGCATCGAGATCGCACTTGAGCGCAACTTTAGCATACGGGTGGCTTTAGAGGAAATCGAAGTTGCCCGTCAGCAACGAAAGGAGGCTGTCACTGGTTTCCTTCCACAACTCAGTGCAGAGTATGAGTACCGTCGAGTAAGTGAAAACGCAACAACAGTGGAAGGTGTAACAATTCCTTTTGCCGATAGGAATCAATACAAGTTCACAGGAACCCTTGAGCAGCCGCTCTTTACCGGTTTCTCCACTCTAACCAGTTACCAGTTAGCCAAGCTCGGTTTGGATGTTGCTGAAATTCAACTGGCGCAAGCTCGGCTAGACCTTATTCTCCAAGTCAAAGAGGCATACTTTGGCATTTTGAGAGCTGAGAGGCTTCGCAAGGTAGCAGAGGATTCCGTACGCCAGCTGCGCGAAGGGGTTAGAGTGTCAGCGGGCTTCTATCAAGAAGGTATGAGAGCCAAAGTCGATGTCCTTGACGCCGAAACACGGTTGGCAAGGGCTGAGGAGCAACTAATCAGGGCTACGAACGATTTAAATGTGGCTATAGCCCGTTTCAATACGCTTTTGCGTCTACCAACTCAAACTCAGGTGAAGGTTGAGGACATCCTCACTGTCAAGCATTACGAGAGATCGTACGAATCCAGTCGCGAGATCGCACTCAAAAACAGGCCTGAGCTGTTGGAGGCGGAAAGGAACGTAACCATATCTAACAAAGAGGTAACCCTTGTCAAAAGTGAATACTATCCTGATATAGCCCTGTCATTAAATTACAAACGTCGCGGGGATGATCTGACGGTGGACGGGAGTGAATTTGTTGATAGAGAGACCTGGGACCTGGTGGCCACCGCCACTTGGACCTTTTTCGAGTGGGGCAAGACCCGTTATGCAGCCAATCAGCAGAGAGCCCGATCGCGCCAGGCCATAGACGTCCTCGAGGAGCTCAAGAACAAGGTTAGTCTTCAGGTCAGGACAGCTTATCTAACCTTGGAAGCCGCAGACAAAGCAATCGTGGCAGCCAAAAAGGGTATTATCTCGGCGGAGGAGAATTTCAGAATGAGCGCCGAACGTTATAAGGAAGAGGTGGCAACAGCCACAGAAGTTCTGGATGCTCAGACTAGACTCACTGAAGCTAGAGCCAATTACACTAACGCCCTTGCGGCCTTCAACGTGGCTCGAGCTCGCCTGATAAGAGCCATGGGACTGGAGGAGGAGCTTTGAATCTGAGTCTTGGGGTCGGACCAAGGTATCCATAGTAACTTCGAAAAATGAATAGTAATAAGAACCTTAACGCTACCACTTCTAGTAATAAATTAGTTGACACTGCACTACGATTCAAAATCCGGCGATTTCTGCCCTAGGTTCAGATTAAGACCTTTTTCTAATGCCTTTTTAGCTGGCAGGAAAAACATAAGTTCATTCTGTAACATCCGGAAACATTCCAGACAAAAGAAAAGGGCTTACAAGCTATTGATTAAACTTGTAAACCCTTAATTCCCTGGTGGCTCGGGGGCTAGGATTCGAACCTAGATTAGAGGTTCCAAAGACCCCTGTCCTGCCCTTAGACGACCCCCGAACAACTTTATGCAGGATTGTGGACGCTTAACAGCGACCCTATTTTACCGACTTTCTTCTGCAATACAAGACAAATTCCAAACGGTCGTCATCATCGGCTCGGAGACTACCGTAAGGGAAAGCACCCAAGCACAGTCGAGGACTACTGTTTACCGGCAAAAAAACGAAATAAGAACTCCTCATCTTTGGGAGAAATATCGAATTTCTCCGCAGCTTCTTCAATCAGGGTAGCAAGCGGCCCGCACGTTTCAGGTTCGTATTGACGCTTGTCCGAGATCCACTGGATCGCCTTCCTCATGTGTGCTCCCGTTGGTGTAACATCCTCCATGCTTTCTCCCTCCTTAGCAATTCACTGACAATTTCTCTCCCGTACCCCGACGTTTGCCTACTCGCCCTGCTCGAATCTTTTCACATACTCTTCCCACTCCATCGGCAGCAGGTACTTCTTCTTGTTGTTGCACTCCTTGCAGACAACAGCCACGTTGCCCTTGGTGGTCTTGCCCCCCCGGATAATGGGAACGATGTGGTCCATGGTAAGCTCGTCCGGTAAGTAGCGGCGACCGCAGTAACGACAAGTGCCACGGGCCAGCCGCTGTTTCCACCACCTCGTCTTGCGTAAAGCCCTAGCCTTTTCCCGCTCCCGCTTTATCTCTTGTTCACTGACACTCACCATGAAGGATTCTGACAAATTACTCCACCCTCTTTCGCCGACGCTTGGTCATGAAGTAAAGCATCCCCCCCGACGCCGAAGGGGGGCTTTGGTCCATGGGCCAACCCGAACGCGTGGCGCCCCCTTAGGGGCTATTCAGGAATCCACGTTTTGTGGTAGGACCAAAGAGGTGCCTGTGAACGAAATCCCCCCAACCCCCCTTTACGAAAGGGGGACAGCAAATCGGACTATCTCATATGCAACAACTCATCTTCCCCCTTTGACAAAGGGGGATCGAGGGGGATTTTGCTGCGCGTTGGTCTTCCAGAAAATCACC
>CP070692.1:3599480-3604834 GCA_020353215.1 Deltaproteobacteria bacterium | reverse complement strand
CTAGCCCGGATATTTCATGAATCACCTGCTGCGACCACGGATATGGCCGTCCTTCCTGGCGTCCTCGGGTGTCGGCCCCTGCGACGTACCGTTTAGGTACGCCTCAGGACCAACACCCTGCGGTTGCCAGGTGGTAAGCCCATCTTCGCGGTCTCGCGACAGCAATTCATGAAATATCCGGGCTAGGAGGTCCTGTGAATTACCACCGCTGATAACTGATTGTGACTACCGATCGAGCCCAGCTTTCAAGGCCTTGAATTCATCTCTGATAACCTGTTTGAGCTCACTCAGGACATAAACCAGAACCTCTTGGGGAGTCATACTGCTGGGATCAGCTTGCACTTCCGGTTCCTCGGACCCCTTCAGCTCAGATTGCACCTCCGGCTTTTCGGAGTGCTTCAACGCTTTCTTGTTGTCCGTAGAGGAATTTCTGAGGGCTAACTGTTGCTTCAGATCCTTGAATTCCCTTACCTGGACCAGAAGTGCTTTTCTCTTCTCGTCTTCCGATAGGTCTTGGGATAAAACTATTCTCTCCAAGCTGTCATAAACCGAGTTCAGTAGCCTTACGGCACCAGGATGAGCATTGGCCTTCCTGGCTTTGATATATTTCCCCGATGCACTAAGGAGTCGAAGGAAAGAGACCAGAGTCTTGTCGTCCTTGTATTTGTTTTCCAGTCTGCCTATTTCCTCGATGAGGCTGCTCATTGTCTCATCGTTGATTTCCCAGTCGATGGATAACAAAGTTGCCTTCAATACCCTAAGCGATGAGCCTTCAGAGTCGTAGCTGTCTTTTCCGGCCGCACCCGTTGACTCGCTCACTCCAACCAGGTCGTCTGCACAGCTTACCGCCTCACCGGGTACAGAACTGTTAGTTAGAGAGTCCAAGACGCTTCTCCTATTTCAACTTTTGTTTAATGGAAACCATGGTCATCGATATGATTTTACCCAGTGTAGTTACCACATTTGTCCCCCGCAGAGCACTGGCCGCTAAGGCAGGAACCTTTAATTGGGAGTTTAGGCTTTTTTGAAGTGTTTCCAAGGAGATCAAGGGGATGCCCTTTTCTTCGAGATCCCTCTTGTTGTACTGAATTACCAAGGGGATTTTGAAAATATCCTTGTTATGGGTTGCCAGGTTATCCTTGAGGTTTTGGAGGGAAAGCAGGTTCTTTTCTTCTCTTACCTCCATGGAGTCAGCTACAAAGACAACTCCATCCACCCCTTTCAATACAACCTCTTTAGTGGCATTATACTTCACCTGTCCAGGTACAGTATACAATTGTACTTTTACATCATAACCTCTTACTTTTCCCATATCAAAAGGAAGATAGTCAAAAAATATCGTGCGATCTCCACGTGTTTTAATGCTGACCATTTCCGTGCCTACATTAGTATTCATTTTTTTGTAAATATACTCTAGATTAGTTGTCTTTCCTCCTCTTCCCGGACCATAATAGACTATCTTTATTTGTACTTCTTTCTTTTTAACATTTACAAATGACAAGGACAGTTCCCCTTGCAGTGTGCTTCGTGCCGATCTCTCTGCTCAATGAAAGCAAAATACTATTTTGAGATTAAAGATTCCAAAACCTCTTCTAGCTTTCCGGTTGCTTCAGCCACCTTCAGACGCACAAGCCCTAGGGAGGTTTCACGACCGAATATGGTAATCAGCAAAAAATCGTTCATTATCTTGCTGAAATGCATGCTTTCTTTTTCTCCCTTATGAAAGAGCAATGGAAAGTCAGCCTCGCCGATTATTTGGGCCATGGCACTTACTGCGCCAAAGTTGCCTGCAGCCAGGGCTGCCAGAGAGAAAACATCATGCTGAGTCTTGTTGTTATCAAGATCTGCGATAATGTTGCCCGCCATGTCAATGAGAATAGCGGAATGAACCCCTAGCTCAATGAAATCCTCTCGCAAGACGTTTTCTAGGATTTCGAGCTGTTCCTCGCTAATCACATATTCCAATTGCCTTCCTCCCATCAAGTTCTTGCTCGAGCAATACCCGCCCGTCGGTCCTAATTTCGGCCTGCATGTGTCGCTGGAGTTTGCGCGGCTTTACTTGCTGCGCTTCATCCTTGGTGTCCTACAACCCTGGGCTAAAGCACTTGCGGTTCGTCAAAAGCTGAAGCGAGGGGTATTGCCCAATGTGGCAAATGGGGAATTCATCCTGTTGACTCCGGTCAAGTTCCCCTTTTCTTGAGCATCTGTGCTCTTGAGGCATCCTCCGGTTTCAGTGCCAGTCAGGAGGAGACTTTTCAGTTGTGCTCCTCTGCAACATTTTGGCTTTTCAACGAATCTGCCATGGGAGCGTCAATGTCAACTGCGAGTCACTGGCCTTTGGTATTTGCGCCTATCTCAGGAGAATACTATGTGTGCAAGATTCGTTCCTAGCCCGTCATTTCTCTATCCCTTCAATCGCGCAACAGGCACGGAAAATGCAGCCAGTTCTTGAATTCCCAGGTTCATCGCGATGCGGTAGAAAACAATTTGCTTCTAACAAGCATATATCTCAACTGGCATTTAACTAGCAATTAAGCAACTGAATAGAAGTAGATCTTATATGTATTCCTGATAAGGAAATGCAAGTATGCCAAATCCAACCCGGA
Source organism: Deltaproteobacteria bacterium (assembly GCA_020353215.1). Taxonomy (GTDB): domain Bacteria; phylum Desulfobacterota; class Syntrophobacteria; order BM002; family BM002. The sequence continues at coordinate 3,602,228 of CP070692.1, read as the reverse complement.
TAGACCCGAACGAATTCCGGCTTATGAGGGATTATATTGAGAAGATATGCGGTATATTCTTAACAGAAGATAAAATGTACCTTGTAGAGACCAGATTGACAACACTTATGGTGGAAAGTGGATGCAAATCATTCACTGAGCTCTACTATAAAGCAACAACGGAGAGTACAAATGCGCTGCGCGACAAGATTGTCGAAGCCATTACTACCAATGAGACTTTCTGGTTTCGAGATGAAAGTCCGTTTGCCATTTTGGATGAAGTACTTTTCACTGAACTCGCTGCAGAAATACACGCGGGGAAGCGCTCAAAAATAAGGATCTGGTCCGCTGCGTGTTCAACAGGACAGGAACCATACTCTATCGCAATGACAGTGCTGGAATTTGCCCGGAAACATTTTTCCTTGAAACCTGAGCAGTTCGAGATCATTGGTACCGACATTTCATCAGCAGCATTATATGTTGCCATGGCTGGGAGGTACGATAACCTCTCTATCACCCGTGGGCTTCCCGGGGATCTGAAACAGCGTTATTTCAAGCCCGTCGGCAACGTGTGGGCAATAAACGACGAAGTCAAGAGAATAGTGACGTTCGCAAGAATGAATCTCCAGGAGAACTTCTTCCATCTTGGCAAACAGGACATCATATTCTGCCGCTATGTACTGATATATTTCGCAGACGAGTTCAAGAGAGATATTTTGAACCGTATTGGCGGGCTTTTGAGACCGGACGGTTATCTCTTTGTCGGCGGCTCCGAGTCAATTGTCAATTATACCCAAGACTATCAGATGCTGCAGCATACTCGAGGATTGTACTATAGAGTGAGACCTAAGGAGGTTAATAGAGCTCGAAGTATGGGTTTATAATTGCAGCCAATGGGGATAGAAAATGAAAGGAATTTGTTATGCGAATTATGTCCGTGGATGATTCGAAGGCCACCAGACAATTTATCAAGAGTGCCATTGACGTACTTGGATTTGAGTTCTTGGAAGCGGGCGACGGTGAAGAAGGCCTTGAGGTCCTCGAACGAGAAAAAGGTGATGTGGATCTCATCCTTCTTGACTGGAACATGCCAATAATGGATGGTATGGAAATGTTGAAGACACTAAAATCAAACGATTTTTTGAAAGGTATTCCCGTTACCATGGTAACAACCGAAACCGAACGGCATAGGGTTGTCGAGGCAATCGATCAGGGCGCGAAGAACTACCTCATGAAGCCGTTTTCACAGGAAGAGTTGATCGGGAAGATTATGGATAGCCTCGGTATGGAAATGGAGTCATGAAAACTGTAAATAATGATGCTAGCCTTTTTAGATTTTGAATTTTCCGACCATGCGTTTCAATTCTTCTGCCGCTTTGCTCGACGCGTCTGCACTCTAGCCCGGATATTTCACGAGTTGGTGTCGCGAGACCGTGAAGATGCCCGTGCCACAGGGCAACCGCAGGGACTTGAATCCGAGGCGTACTTGAACAGTACGTCGGAGGGTTCGAGTCCCGAGGACGCCCGGAAGGACGGGCATATCTGCGGTCGGAGCAGCTGAATCGTGAAATGTCCGGGCTAGTTCACCTCAGCTTCGATTGGCGGATCATGGTGACTACCGCGTGGGAAATTCTATCGAGGGGCAATACCTGATCAGCATTCCCGGATTCTGCGATACTGCGGGGCATCCCCCAGACCACACTTGAGTCTTTGTCCTGGGCAATAACGTAGGCTCCGGCTCGCTTAAGGACTCCAGCGCCTTCTGAACCATCTGCTCCCATGCCGGTGAGAATGATTGCGGCCACGTCTCCGCCATACACGGTTGCCGCAGATCGAAAGAGGGTGTCCACTGAGGGCTTGTATCCATTTTCCGGCGGTCCATCATTAACAACCGTCCTAACCGTTTGCTGCCTTCCTTTTAGCAGCATGTGCTTGCCTCCCGGCGCCACATACACGTATTGTGCCTGCGCAACATCATCATTACTACCTTCTATCACCGTGTAGCGACACCTTGAATTCAGACTCTTGGCGAGAGATTGGGTAAAAGTGGGCGGCATATGTTGAACGATGAATATTGGAACATCCACTTTCTCGCAAAGCGGCGGCAGCAAATCCAAAAGGGCCCTGGGCCCTCCCGTGGACGCGCCGATCAGTATGGCCTTGATCGCCCTGGGGGAGACAGAAACATCTATGCGGGTCTCAGCCACTCGGGGCGTCTCAGCACGGGGCCTCGCCAACCCTTCAGAGATGCGAATTGAAGCGAAGAAGCGGATCTTCACCACCAGCTGACGGCGAAGGGCCTCAATGTTCTCCATGGGGTTCTTGCCCTCGGGCTTTGGGATGAAATCGAATGCCCCCATCTCCAGGGCCTTGAGCGTGGTGTCAGCCCCTCTCTGAGTATAGGAGCTGAGCATTATTACGCCGATGGGCTGAAATTGTCTGTTGGTTGCATTGATCTTCTGAATGGCCTGTAGAGTTTCCAGGCCGTCCATGTCCGGCATCTCCACATCAAGAGTGACGATGTCCGGTCGGTGCAATCGAATGAACTCAATCGCTTTTGCTCCGTTCCAGACAGAACCGATCACTTCAATATCATCCTGGCCGTCAAGACTTTGTTGGATAGCGTTACGGAAGATTCTGGAGTCGTCAACAATGAGAAGTTTCGTCTTTCTCTTCATGAGCATTCCAATAAAGCCATGAGCCACCTGAAGGTGGCTGTCGTAAAGACAGGTTCTAATAGAATTGCCCCATCTTGAAATCCCCCCTACC
>CP070692.1:3594008-3599380 GCA_020353215.1 Deltaproteobacteria bacterium | reverse complement strand
CAGGAGATTTTCTTGATTTCTGTGCAACCAGAGGTAAGACAGTATTTTTAAAAGAGTTATCCGCACTGGCCAACTGAACCAATTCTTCCCGGTATTTAGTTGCCCATTCTTGCAAACGTTCAACTTCCTGTTTGAATCGCTGTTTGATCTGGGGATCATCCGACGCTGCAATGGTCTCGTGCCTTTCCTCGAGGCCAGCAATTGCTTTTTCCGACCGCGATAGGTTCGACTTCAGCCTCTTTGTTTTGCTCAGATCCTGGAGATGAAGTGGTCTCTGCAGTGAACCCAGGAAAATATCCAGACTGCCAAGGTACCTGCCCTTGTTGCCTGACGACAGCACGTACCCATTTTTCCGCTTAAATGGGGCATGTACTCGCTTATCAGTGCTTACAATGAAATCAATGTCTGGGATTTCGTCTAGCAATCTCGTATTTTTTTCAGGTGAAAGGCTGGAGAGACAGATGATCAAATCAGCTTTACTGTTGAGAACCTTTACGGTTTCGCGAGCCGTGTCAAATGGATTCTCGACAGTGTAGGCATTGCTCGTCTTCTCGTTAGCTGGTGAGTCTTCCATCAGGCCGAAGACTGCCACCTTCAACTTCCCTGCTTGTTCGATAACATACGGGGCGAACAAGCACTTACCTGTTTTCTTTTCCCTCAGATTTGTGGACAGGAGAGGTAACTCAAGAGATTGGGCTTTCTGTTGCAGAAAAGGTGTCCCTAGAATAAGGTCGTTTTGGCTGAGATTTATGGCATCGTAGGCCATGATACGATACGCTTCCAGGACTTCATCCACCTTTCCCGGGGCGTCGCAAGGATTCTTTGATGTGCTGGTAAAGTGGTTCCCGGCATCCAGGAGCAGAAAACCCTCATTGGCCGATTTCCTCAGTTCAACCAAAGCAGCAATCCGTCGAGGCAGACCGCCCAGCTTATTGGCGCCTCACCCGGTCGTTTCTGTAAATCCAGAAGTATTACTGCTGTATACAATGGTCAGCTTGCCCGGTCCATGGGTGGTTGCTGAGCAGGGGTTGTGACCCCCGAGAATAACAAGCACAAACAGCACAAGAGAACCGAGTACAAAATACCAATTCCTAGGACAGATATCTTTCATGTACCTTCCTCCACACCCTCTGAACAAATTCCCAGCAGAAACAGCCCACAAAGAATCCGAGTAGCGCATGCCGCCCACCTGTGTGTGCCTTTTCAGTCTGAGTCGTGTCCAGGGAATAGACCGTCATCTGATCACCCGTGGTTCGATGATCGTCCTTCTTCTTCCGAACACCTGCATCTTCTTTTGTTATTGAATCTTTCTTGTTCGGCAAAGTCTTTCGAGTAATGCTATGCCTTACAGGAGTATTCTTGTGACTGTACCTCGCACTTCCTCTCCTCATATCATTATTCTCTACTTCTACAGGCTCACTCAGGGTCGGCATCTCTTCTCGTTCAAGATGAGACACAAAGGCGGTGTCATCCCTACTCAGATCGGAGCGGTCGTAATCATCTCTATCATCTGAATGAATCATATCTGATTCCGGTTGTGCTCGGTGGGTGTTTTCAGTGTCATTGGTATCATCAGTGGTATCATCTATGGTGTCGCTCCTGGCAACATCAGTTGTGGGGACGATATCGTCTGAACCACCTCCTCCAGCGACTATAGGTGGATCAACCGGGTTATCGGATTCCTCTTCAAACGCATGGTCACCGGTGAAGTTACCATGTCTCGTGCTCCAGGTCTTGATGTTGTCCCTCAAACGGGAGAGTCTTATCTGACAGTCATCATGGCCAACAACCTCAAAGGTCAGGGAAACCAGTGTCCCACTGTCTCCTTGTTCGATCTTTTCACCACCCGCCTCAAAACCTCCGACCCTCACTGCGCCTGGCGAAGCGTTGTTCGCATCCACGAAGTCGAACTCGAGAGTGAGCCAACCGGTCGTGTAGCCCTGATACCTCAGAACGCTGGAGTCATATCGAACCTCGAAGCCAAACGCTTCCACCTCATTGGGAGCGGTATCAACGGAAACCTCAAAGGTGACAGTGCTTCCCTTATCGCCCCACTGGTCATTCAAGTTCAATGCTGCTGCGCGAGCTTGGGTGGTTATAAAAGAAAGTGCGAACAACGTGATGCAGAAACAGATAACATGTATGAGTTTGCTTTTTGTCTTGTCCATGGTGTGCTCCCTTCCACCCATAACAGGACAGCTTAAAGTGGGGGCGGCGGATATCAGGTCAAGCCGCCCCCGGGTTGATCTTCGATGAAACGCTAGTCTAGACACCCTGGCAACTCAAGGTATTTTTTGAACATGCACAGGGCATCCAGTGGGGTGCACTCCTTTTCGCCGGTCACATCGCAACAGACCTCCTCACAAGGAATCCCACTGGTAGTAGGACATATGGAGAGGTACTTCTCAAAGGCACTCAGTGCGTCCAGGGGCGTAATGGAGCCGTCACGGTTCACATCTCCGTCACAGCCGCAACCCCCCAACAGGTGACCCCCGCTTGCGCTCCAGCCAGCAATGTGATCCACCAGATCGGCCAAATCCAGTGTGGAAGCCGTACACTCCTGGTAATTGGCCCCAAAGGTAAGGTAGACCACATTACCTGTAGTTCCCATAGCAATGGCATTACTGGTGGTAAAGCCTGCCACCCGCAGGCGGCCATCTGCGAGTTCGATGACGTCTTTGTGATCGAAATCATCCAGCAGGGTGCCGGTGAAATACGCACCTTCAAAGGTCAAAACCTTCGGGTCGAAGAGAACATCGAAGCCGAGGGCGGAGACCTTTTCTGGCGCATCCTGTATCCGCACTGGAATGGTCACGGTGCCGCCGGGGGGGGCAACTTTGCCTGGAATGTCCAGGGACCCGGTGTTGTCCTCCTGCTTAACCGTGGCAGTGGCCTCGGCCGATTTGCCGGCTGAATCCTCCATGGTGATGGTGTACTCTCCGGACTCCGTCGCCTCGTAAGTAAAGGTCGGTGAATCGTCTGCCTGAACTTCCACACCGTCCACATACCAGCTAAACGGCGGGATGCCTGCACCTTCGGGGGCAACTGTCAATGCAATCTTCGCCCCTACACACAGGGAGACCAGAGAAGGTTCAATCATTAGCTCAATTCCCTCCTCAACCGTGGCTGTGGCCTCGGCCAACTGACCATCTGCATCTTCCACAGCGATGGTATACTTCCCGGCCTTTGTGGCTTCGTAATTCAAGGTGCGGGAGTCCCCAGTCTGAACTTCCACACCGTCCACCCTCCAGGTAAAGGGCGGGGTTCCGAGGTTTTCCGGCTCGACTTTGAACTCCACCTTTCCACCCAGACTCAGTGTCGCAGAGGCGGGTTGAATACTCAGCCCAATAAAGCCAAACGAGCCGTCTTTTGTGGTCCAGCCGTTGATGTCAGCCAACAACGCACTCAGAGTCAACTTGTGGTTTTGGTCACCAATAACCGTAAAGGTGAGCTTGACAAGATCCCCACTACTCCCGGCAGGGATAGGGTTGGTGGTAATACCACCCGCGTGCAAGACGCCTTCTGAGGGATTAACAAGCTTCATTGCAAAATCTTCCATCAGGGTGCCGGAAAAGTCTGCTCCCTCATATTGCAGTGTCGTCTGATCAAACTCTACATCCACGTTTAAGCTGGATACAGGGTTGGGCGTGTTATTCACTGAAAGGGTATAGGTGATTGAGCTTCCGAGCCCGCCACTCTGGTCGTTTAACTCCAGGTCAGCCGCCATGGCTTGGCTGGACCATGCAATGGTAAACAGACCCAAGATCAACGCCATGCCCATGCAGACGGCGAAACATCTCGCATTCATGCTGCTGCTTATTGTCTTTAATGCTTTCATTGTGACCTCCTTGTCCTTTTACACTTCCAAGTAACTGTATGACAGTTCTGGTATATCCGAACGAATAACCTAGGCCCCCTATCCTACTCGGGCGAGCAGGCATTGGGGTACATTTTCAGAGATGCCTTGAACACCTCCAGGGCATCTTCCGCGGTGCACTCGCCATCCCCGGTTACATCACAGCAAAGCTGCTCACATGGTCCACAATGCGTGGGGCAAATGCTGAGAGATTTCTCGAAACATCCCAGAGCATCGAGAGCTGTGACATCACCGTCTCCATCGACATCGCAGGGGCAGTCGCCCGGTGAGGGCGCCTGGCTCGATTGCCAGAAGCCTGCTGCGTTTGCATAGGTGCTACTCGATGAAACACCTACGGCCGAAGCCTGCCCTAAGGTACTGTTCATGTCGTAGCTCTGTGAGCTCATGGCCCCGCCGCCTCCTGAGATGACCGCGGTGGAGATCCGGTAGGTGCCGCTTTCCATACTGGCAAACGTGGCCAGAGGAACTGCCAAAGCAAGTGCCAAAAGGATGACCAATCGTAGAATGGGACAGCATATGCTTTTTGCCATGACAACCTCCTTACTCTCCTGTTAGTTGGACGCTGGCCGTTTTTTCCAGTGCCTGCTCCAGTTGTTGCATCATCCCTGGGTATCGTGCCCACTCAACGCTCTTCTCTTTAGGTTGGCCATAGAGTTCCGGATGCAGGTAGTAACCCTGCTCCTTGGGCGGTTTATTCTCCTCCACCTTTATTGGGTGTGCGAGGGCAAAAGCGTCCTGCCTGATGCCAGTGACCTGCCACGATACCTTCAGCCCGGGCACCTCACCTGCAATCTTGAACCGGTTGCCAGAAATTTCTTCAGCAACGTAAAGGTTCGGTCCAGGTGCTCCGATGGGGGTGAGCTGGTAACGGAAAGCCCTGTTCAATGCCTCAAACCAATCAGGAAGTTCAACCCATGCTTCACCATTTCCATCGAGGACGACGTTGCCGTTATACACGTTCATCATGTCAGGTGATTCTACGAAGGAGTGGGAGAGGTACTTGTTTTCAGGGTCAAGCGGATGGTCGATCTGGAATGACCCGGCTGATTTATAAAGTGTACCCTCTACTCTGACGTTCCCTTTAAAGTATCCCGCAAAGCCACCGGCCGAGTTTTGGCCATACACGCCCACCCCGGTGTTGCTGTTGGCGTAGCCAGCCACACCGCTGTTGCCCACACCAACTACGCCAGTGGCACTTGCACTGTTCCCCTTAACTCCAGGCCCTGAAACACCTTGGCCATATACTCCAATGCTACTACCATATCCGTTACCACGCACACCGTCTCCTCCACCAGTATTCACTCCCCATAGGCTGGGGCCGTTGGCAGAGTTGTTGACTCTAAAGCCAGCATATGCCCAAGGTTTATTCGCGTACCAAACCGCCCCCACGTGATTGTGGAGCGCTGAAGCAAAAGCAGAAGCGTGTTTACCATCCACCTTGTCAGCGTTCTTGGCATAGTTGATCGTAATAGAATCGGGAATCTGCCCATCAGTG
>CP070692.1:3588535-3593908 GCA_020353215.1 Deltaproteobacteria bacterium | reverse complement strand
TCAGCATGCTACGAGTCGCGCTTCATTTCCTCTTTGCCGCCGTCATGTTGTCCATTTACGGCGGACAGGTCTGACCGTTCATGAATAGCTTACCCCCCGTGCGATTGGGGGTAGTCTTCATCGCTGCTTTTGTGGTTGCTTTGGCCCTACGTGTGCCCCTGGAGCGGTTCTTCGTGCTATCCGTACCCGCCGCCGTCCAACCCAAACGGCAATTCTTCCTTGACGCCCTACTGGCCGTGATAGCTGGTATCGTAGTTATGAATCACAACATGCTCGTATTTGGATTTCCTGTCGGGAGCGGCCTCAAGGTGGTTCTAGGTTGCATTGTGGCAGGTTTCTTTCTAGCCTTGGATACATCCTTGGCCAGAGAGCGCGCGATCATTCATGACGCTTTGGCTCGGGACATGTTTCTCCCTCCGCCGAGACGATTATATTCACTCACGCGAAAATTCTCTCTGGTCTCGGTTACGACCACTTTGTTCGTCTCCACCATCCTTGGGCTGGTCATTGCCGGTGACGTTGCCTGGCTTGCCAAGATCGGACAGAGCGGGATATCCGTTAGTCAAGCGCAAGGCTCGGTGGTATCCGAAGTCTTCTTTGTCATGGCTGTGCTGTTGGCCTGGGTGGTTAACCTGATCATTTCTTACTCGAGGAACTTGAAGCTGCTCTTCGATAACGAAACCACTGTGCTGGAACGTGTCAGCCGCGGAGACCTCTCCCAACTGGTTCCGGTCGCCACCAGAGACGAGTTCGGAGTCATCGCCGGTCACACCAACAACATGATCGAAGGACTCAGAGACCGAACCCGACTCATCGCCGCGTTGAAATTGGCAGAGGAAGTACAGCAAAATTTCTTGCCTCGGAACCCGCCCAGTTTATCCGGCCTGGACATTGCTGGCACCAGCAAGTATTGCGACGAAACCGGCGGGGATTATTTCGACTACCTGACGTTGCCGAACGGTCGTTTGGGTGTGGTGGTAGCTGACGCCTCAGACCACGGAGTGGGTGCTGCTCTGTATATGACCACAGCCCGAGCCTTTCTCCTTTCTGGAGCAAGAAACTACATCGGCCCTGCCCGGCTCCTCAAAGACGTCAACTGGTTTCTGAGCCGGGACAGCGTTGAAACGAGCCGCTTCATGTCCATGTTCTTTTTAGAAATCGAACCTTCGGAACAAACCTTGCGCTGGGTCCGCGCCGGCCATGATCCGGCCATTCTCTATGATTCCAACCAGGACCGTTTTCTAGAATTGGACGGCGAGGGCCTTGCCCTAGGAGTAGTAGAAGACTTTGAATTTCAGGAATACGTTCAAAGGGGCTGGAATTCAGGCTCGGTGATCGTAGTCGGCACGGACGGCATCCGCGAACTCCAGAACACTGAGAGCGAAATGTTCGGTCAACAGCGGTTGCACGACGTCATAAGGAGAAACGCCTCAGAACCAGCAGAAAGCATTCAGAACACGGTCCTTGCCGCTCTGCATGATTTCCAGGGCGATGCTCCTCAGCAAGACGACATTACCTTGGTTGTGATCAAACTACTCTGAGGGTGCAGAGAGCTGCAAGGACTACCCGCAAAGATCCTCTCTCCCCGTGTTTCAATCAGACGTGTCCTGGCCGGTCTAAGCTAACCCTAACGCTGCAAACCTGTACCGAGGAAAAACCCGCCAGGATCCGCCAAATGTGGCCTCGCGCAGTCTCGGGTAGGTCGAACGATACTTGACCGTACCTGAGATCCTGCCCGAGTCCCACTTGATCTTCAGAACAAGCCGATGTCCACACTGACGCTCGGCGTTAATTTCTCCATTGTCGAAAGCTCTCTGCATCCTCGCCTAACCCGGATAATTAACGAAGCGGCTACTGCCACCGCGGATGATGTGGGTTAAGCTAGCACGAAAGTATTACTCACCTTAATCCAGGGAATAAGAATAAAACCACACCTTCTCCCGATTGCCTCTGATTCTACGGAAGTCTATTTTGGATACAAAGGGAAGGAGATACATAATTTCTCTCTTTCCATCTTTTATGATCTCTCACGAGCTTAGCTGTCGATCAAGAAGGACCCAAGGCGCGATTGGATGAGACTGAATCAATTACCGGCTGAAAACTCCGACAGAAGGAGTTCAATGACATGATGCCTAACTGCCTAGAGTGCAAAACTCCCTTGTCCGAAGATGATTTTGCTGAGACTGTGCTCAGAGATGACTGGAAGTATTTCTTTTGCAGCGTTCGGTGCAAAGACAACTACGTCCATCCGAATCTCACCAACCGGATTTGTGCCAGAGAGGGATGCGGCAACAGAGTACCAGAGGGTAACAGAATGCTCTGCCTTGAATGCCATATTCGAGGCGACAACCTGAGAGAGCCCAGTACCTGGTTTGATGAAACTGACAGAGCGCTTTGGGAGAGTGGGAACAAGGCCATGCTGAAGCGGCTCGAAGAACAAGTGCGAGTTTTCAGTTCTGACGATATGACTCAAGAAGAACTTCGCGCACTTGTGCCGAGTCTGCAACAGGAAGCGGCATAGGTATCTAACTCCACGTATATGGTGTGTACCCGTAGCCTTCGTTGAGAACTGAGAGACAAAACGATGCCAGGTAACGAGCAAAAGTGGAGCAGCATTCAAACAGAAAAACCCTGCTGGGCAGCTAAGTCTATCATCACGGTTTATTTGCAGCTGAGTTCCTGCCTACCCTGCCTCCTCGCTTAACCATAAAGACAAGTTCCGCTGGCCCGGATAATTCATGAATTGCTGTCGCGAGACCGCGAAGATGGGCGTGCCACCTGGCAACCGTCCCGCGGGAAATCCGGGACGTACTTGAACAGTACGTCGCAGGGGCCCCAGGCTTCAGGAGGCCCCAAGGCCAGACTCTGTCAAAAGGATTGTTCCGCTTACCGATGTTTCACCAAGCCCGCCTTGACAGGTTTTTATTCCTGTGTCAAAGTTGATTCGGCGCGTGCCGACTTGGGGATCGAATACAGACCTTGCACGTGGTTTGGTAGAGAGGTAACCATGTCATATAGAGCGAAGATTTTGATCGTCGACGATGAGCCTCGTCTCTGTAATAGTTTAAAGGTTTTCTTGAACAACCAAAACTCAGACATCTACACCGCTTATAGCGGGACAGAAGCAATTGATCTATTAGCGAAACACAAGTTCGATCTCGTCTTGTTGGACATGGTGATGCCGGACATGACCGGTTACCAGGTCATAGATTATATAAATGTTAACGGTCTGAAGCCATTGATTATTATTATGACGGGCTATACGTCAACGGAACCAGGCGTCGAGTCTGTGCTGAAGGGCATCTTCGACTACTTAAGAAAACCGTTTGATCTTGAGAAACTGTTGAAAACGGTTGAAGATGCGCTCCATATGAAAGCACGTGAAGAAAGAGGGAAGCAGGCGGGAGAAACAGGTACTAATCTTCAGGGAATTTGAAGTCACTTAATAATCCCAGACTTCAAAAAAGTTAAAACCTACTTTCTTTTTCCATCCAACAGGACCAAACATAAAAGATCCTGGCTGAATACCCGAAACTGAATCCATCACCCAGTAATCCCCTGCAAAGGCAAAGACGTGCAAATCATCAACGTCAGGGTGTTCTGCGATAATGCAACCGATTTGTGAATCAGGAAAACCGGCTTGCCGAAAAGCATTGACCAAATACACAGCGATATCCTCACAGTCGCCGGTCTTCAACATTTCGGTTTCATTGCTGGTCTGCCAGTGATCAGCTTCTTCGCGGTTGTATCGAATATTGGTCATTGCTTCATCGAAAACTCTGAATATCGTTCCATCGATCACTTTACCATGTTGTGGAGTGTAGTCATTAATGCAGTCTAGTTGACGACTTTGCAGATCATATATCTTATCATATAAACTTGCTGTCTTTTCATTAGCAGTTTCACCACTGCATCCTATTAACAATAATATAATAACGGATATTAATACTCTCATATTGTCGGCTTATTGGAAGTATTATACGAAGACTCAAACATAGAAACTGTGATGTTCTTACGTAAACAAAATGTATTTGCTTAGTGAATACTAAAGCAGATACGGTGCCACGTTGTTCTATTTTGTCTTTCATCTTATTTTTCAGATATTTAGCAGATTACCATTTAAGAATGGTCGATAAAAGTCACCTGTTTTTGTAAAATTTTCCGACGTTAGCTTGAAGATGGGCGTGTTTTTTCTGTGTATTAATTACTAGTTACAACCATATTGCAGGATTTGCGGGCTTTCAAGTTGCAACTTAATGAAATTGTGGAACTTTTGAGGTGGACTGTTACGAAAACCGACATCCTTCGTTGTTTTCTCTTACACCTGGAGGAGTGCATCGGTGGGGAGGGGGAATGAAAGGAATCCATCTGTCAAGGAGGAGCACGTGAGCGGGGTAAGGGGTTTTTGCTCACATTGTCTGACCCTGGCTACTGACTACTAACCACTAATTTCTTCTCAGAGTTGCACTCAAACACGAAGCACGCCGAGTCACCGTCTGGGGTTGATAGATAATCCGGCGGGGACACTTTATCTGATACAGACCTTTCTTACTTCAGTTATATCGGTAAGTCCCTGGATGACCTTTTTGATCCCATCTTGTTTCAGGGTAACCATTTTATCCTTTTTGGCCTGCTTGCGAATCTCCTCGGTAGGCCTCCGCATCTGAATGAGCCGTTTGATCTGATCCGTTCCAACCATAAGTTCTTGGATGGCTGTGCGGCCATAGTAGCCGGTGTGGTTGCAGGTCTCACAGCCCCTTTTTCGGTTAAGGGTGAGATCTGGTCTGTGGCTGAGATTGAGTCGGTGAGAATCTGCTTCACCATAGTCCATGATCAAGCTGTGGAATTGTTGCTCTGTGGGATGGTAGGCTTGTTTGCAGCTGGTGCATAAGGTGCGCACCAAACGCTGGGCCACGATGCCCAAAAGGGCATCGGCAAGGTTAAACGGGTCAATGCCCATGTCCAGCAGACGGGTCACGGTCTCAGGGGCACTGTTGGTGTGCAGGGTGCTAAGTACCAGATGCCCAGTCAAGGAGGCCTCAATGCCGATTCGCGCTGTTTCTTCATCCCGCATCTCGCCCACCATGATCACATCCGGGTCGTGGCGCAAAAACGCCCGCATGGCTGTGGCGAAGCTCAGGCCAATCTTGGACTGCACCTGAACCTGGCGAAGGCCCATCTGGGTGATCTCCACCGGGTCCTCAGCAGTTAAAATCTTGCTCTCAGGCCGGTTGATCTGAGTCAAAGCCGCATGCAAGGTGGTGGTCTTTCCTGAACCCGTGGGGCCCACCACCAGAACAATACCGTAGGGCATCTCAATGAGTTGTTTGAACACCTTGAGATTGTCTTCGCTAAAGCCCAACTTTTTAATGG
>CP070692.1:3583060-3588435 GCA_020353215.1 Deltaproteobacteria bacterium | reverse complement strand
GGTGCAGGTTTGCAGCGTTAGGGTGAATTTTGAAACCCAGGTCCTTCCCCCGCATGGCGGGTTCTTCTATGACTCCGGCTTCTTTATTTCGAAAACTTCATGGTGCCGCTATGGTATTGCAAGTCGATATACAGATTCCCACCTTCGATGAAATAGATAGCCGCTGCGTTGAGATCCTTTATGAACTTTCCCTCGAGTGAATCCGGCGGGCAGGCAGCCATTGTAGAGTGCGTGATTTCGATTGATAGCCCGCCGCCCGTTAATTTGTAGGTGCCTCCAGCACGGTTGCAGTCGGCCTTAACACTAACCGAGCCGTCGGCCTGGAGCTTCAGGGTGTAATTGGCGGGGTCTGGAGGGACCGCCTTGGTGTCGTTGTTGTAAAGCGACTGCTGCCATTTCCAATCCACGCCGATGATTTCCGTGCTGTCACGCTTAGCTGCATCCAGGGAAACGTAGACTGCAACCATTAACAGACAAGAGCTCACGATTAGGGCTGTTTTACGCAATGTTATAGTCATTCACCGACCTCCGGTTGCATTGCGGTCGCACCATGACAGGGGCCGTTTCCAAAAGCCAATCAGCATCGACTCGATAACCCGTGGGGTAAGTAAGTTACCCGGAACTAAACCACAAAGAACACAAAGTGGGCAAATAAAACCGTGCCAAAGAAGAGAAACTCTTCGCGATCTTTGGTGTCCTTTGTGGCGATAGAACAAGTTGCTACCGCTTGACGCCAACCTGCGGGGACCTACGTCCAATTACTCTGGTGAGCGAGACTTGCCGCTCTACTCGTCTGCTTTCTCTTGCAGATACTGAAGAAGGCCCTCTACGCGCTCCCGATTCAGTTTCTTAGTGAAACTGAAAAGAGGCATACATACGCCTTCTTCACCATCGTCAAAGCAGTCTCCGACCGCAAAGATATACACGTCCCCCTCCCTGCGCAATTCCAAAAAGCCGTCTTTCTGCAAAGTCTCGCCGAATTTATACATGTCTTTACCTCCGGTTTGGGGGGACAGAAGACAATAATGAAGTAATTTGAAGGGAGAAAGTAAGCAAGAGGTTCTCACTCTTTGAACTTTCTAAAAGCCAGAGAAACATTGGTACCACCAAAGCCGGCTGAGTTTGAAATGGCGACATTGATGGGAGAAGATACGGCCCGACCACGTACAAAGTTTAGGCCTTTGCAGTCCTCGTCCGGATGTTCAAGATTCGATATTGGTGGGACCTTATCGTTACTCACAGAAAGAACGGTAATCGCCGCTTCGATTGCTCCGGCAGCTCCCAAGGCGTGACCAATCTGAGACTTGTTCGCCGTGACCAGGGGTGGTGTCTGGTTTTGGCCAAATACCGCCATTATCGCCCTAGCCTCGCTGGCATCACCTTTGGGTGTAGACGTTGCATGCGGATTGACCAAATCGACTTCCTTGGGAGTAATCCCCGCATCCTTGAGCGCTAACCTCATACAACTGATGGTGCCGTCGACATTGGGTTCCGTGATGTGGTAAGCATCAGCGGCTTCACCGCAGCCGATCAGCTCTGCGTAAATCTTCGCACTCCTTTTCTGGGCACGTGCCAAAGATTCCAAGATCATGACGCCTGCACCCTCGGCCATTACGAAACCGTCTCGGTACCGATCAAACGGACGGGACGCTTTATCCGGAGGAACTTTAGCGGTTGACAGTGCATTGAGGGCATGAAAGCCGTATACGTTTAGAGGTGTAATCGCCGCTTCTGTACCCCCGACGATGACAATATCGTTGTACCCGAGTTGCACCGCCCTGAACGCTTGGAGCACGGCATGCGCGCCGGTTGCACAGGCAGTAGACGGACACAAGTTCATACCGTGTGCACCCAATAGAATGCTAACATTGCCGCTGGCCAGATTTGCTAAATGCCTGGGGATGAAGAAAGGAGACAATTTCTTGCCCGCCAGCATTCTTCTGTGCTGCTCTTCCAGGGTCTGGATTCCGCCTTGACCGGAACCTATGGCAACCCCAACCCTATCTTTGTCCGGGAATGGCAAGGAGAGCCCTGAGTCCTTGACCGCTTCCAGACTGGCAGCGCAAGCATGGGCGATGAAAGGATCCGTTTGTTTTAATCTCTTTGTATCGTCTCTGGTATGGTTCGCTTTACGTTCTCTTAGGATCTCACTAATGTCAAAGTCCTTAACCTCACCTGCGATGGACGGAAATCCTTGTGGCAAGTTGTACTGATTTCTAATTTCATCCAAGTCGCCCCACTTTCGGATGGTGGAGATGCCAGACTTGCCCTTCAGCATGGACTGCCAAGTCAGCTGCACATTGTTGCCCAAGGGTGTAACCAATCCCAAACCGGTCGCAACAACCCTTCTTCTATTTCCATCCTCAGCCATCGCTATAACTGCCTATACCATGGTCTTCTGACTACGACACACCAATCAACAAGCTCCATCCCTGTAAAGAGAAGAGTGGGTAAGCCAAAGAGTCTAGCCTATTTAAAGTGATCCCAACCGGTGCTGCTTATCTTCTGGATGGAACCATCTAGACACTTGAGTTGGAGGCCAAGCTCTGAAACCATTTGACCAATAGGGTAGAAATCGCACCCATCGGATTCCAGCGCAACTTCAAGCTTGTCGGTCCACTGGGCGGGCACCGTTCCCAACAGCACATAGTCTTCTCCCACGTGGAGTGAGAGGCGCCTGGTGTCCAGCCTGAACCTTTGGCAATACGCTCGAAACAGTTCGGTTGTCGGCATCTTTTCCTCTTCGATGATGGCCCCCAGTCTCGACTCCGCACAGATATGTGCCAAGTCGGCGGCAACACCATCGGAGACGTCAATCAGCGCGCTCGCCACTTTTGAGCCGCCTATGATACGGCCGGCTGCTACGTGCGGATGCGGATCAAAGTGTGCATCAAGTAGGTATTCTCGCCCCTCGAACGATCTCTTGGCAAGCATTATATCAAGACCTGCTGCTGATGATCCCACCGGCCCGGTCAGAAAAACGACATCTCCCGGTTTTGCACCGGACCGGTAGAGGATCTCATCCTCGCGTGACTCACCAACGAGAGCGACATTTATTACCAGGTGCTGTGGAGACGAAGTGGTATCACCTCCCAGGAGATTCACCTCAAATTTCCTGGCCATTGACTTCAACCCTTCGTAGATTGAATCTAGGTAAAGCAACTCCATGGTTTCGGGAATGGCAATCGAAACCACCGCCTCTTTTGGGATACCTCCCATGGCGGCAACATCCGAGATGTTGACAGCCAGTGATTTCCGGCCAAGTTTGTATGGTGGTATCTCGGTGCGAAGAAAATGGACATTTTCCACTAGCATGTCAGTGGTGAGCAGCGTGGCAAGATCTCCGGAGTTTCTGAAAACGCAGCAGTCGTCGCCTATTCCTTTGATGATATTGCTGTTGCGGATGAGGCAACCGCTCTTTATCCGTTCGATAAAGCCAAACTCACCTATATCCTTCAGCCTCATGTCGGATCTCGTTGCGGTTTGGTAGTTTTAGATTTGGCCTTCATAACTTCGGCCCTGATGGCCTGAGCCGCAGCCCTCGGATCCTCCTGGGCGCAGATGGCGGATACAACGGCGACGCCGTCCAAACCCGCCATCACAGCCTCGTAAACGTTGCTCCGGTTCATGGAGCCAATGCCGACGAGAGGAATGCGCAAAGATTCTCTAAACGAAGAAATCCTCTCGATACCGATCTGTTCGACCAACTCCGGTTTAGTGGCAGTTACGAAGATGGGCGACAACCCGAGGTAGTCGGCTCCCATAGCTTCAGCAGTCGTCGCCTCATCTACGTTGAATGCAGAGGCACCAATGATTTTGTCCGGACCAAGTATGCTGCGAGCGACATCCACGGGCATATCATCCTGTCCCACATGGACCCCGTCCGCGTCAACAGCAAGCGCAATATCGATTCTGTCGTTGATGATCAAAGGAATGTGTTTCGACTGGAGAAAGTCTCTAATTCTCAACCCTTCCTCGTAGAACTCCTTTGTGGTCGCATACTTCTCTCTGAGTTGAACGACCGTTACACCCCCAGCGACCGCCGCCTCTATGACTTCAAGATTGCTCCGGCCGAGAGACAGGTCTCGGTCGGTAACAAGATATAAAGAGTAGTCCACCGTTGTTTTGCTAAAAACCCGATCACCCACTTCTTTTCTCCGGTCCCCTACTCTTACGCTTCCTCCAACCGGGCTCTAGCCTGGAATTCTTGCGGGCTAATTTCGTAAAGAGCATCTACTAACGAGACCATGAAAGATCCAGGTGAATTGGCCCTGGCAGCGGCCAGTTCTCCTGCCAACCCAAAGAACGCGAGGCCAGCCGATGTTGCCTCCAAACGATCATCGGTTACGCCGGCAAAGGCTGCAATTGTAGTTGTAGCGGCACATCCGGTGCCAGTCACTCTCCCGAGAAGCGGATGGCCGTTGTTGCATCGAATAACCGTGTCCCCGTCGGTGATTAGATCAATCCGTCCGGTAATAGCCGCGACCGAGCCAATCTCCTTGGCAACACTTCTTGCAGTCTCCAAAGCCTGCCCGGCATCATGGGCCGCATCCACCCCCTTTGTCCTTATCTCATCCGAGGCAACGGACAAAATCTCCGATGCGTTGCCCCGGACCACCGCGAGATTGAGTTCTTTAATTAGCTTCCGGAAAGTCGTTGTCCTCAGAGACGTTGCTCCGGACCCCACTGGGTCCAACACAATAGGTATACCCAATTCGTTGGCTTTCCTGCCCCCCTTGAACATCGCCTCAATCCAGGGCTCGGAAAGAGTGCCGATATTTATCACAAAAGCCCTGGCGAAGGACACCATCTCCTCCACCTCATCAACAGCGTGAGCCATGACAGGAGACGCCCCCATGGCCAAAAGGGTGTTGGCGGTGAAATTCATCACCACAAAATTGGTGATGTTGTGCACCAACGGTCTCTCTTTTCTTACCTTCTCGAGCAGCGATTTCAGATCGTAGGCGACCACTTTTCTTCTCCAGGTTGCAGGGTTACTTGGTCATTGGCAGTCTCACTGAATCTTGGAATTCCCGTCCCGCCCGACATGACCGTATCTTCGATGGGTCTGGCTTCTTCACCAAAACACTGCCATCTACAACAGCAACAAATGACCGTAATGCAGGGTGTGGTTGATAAGGAAATGTTTTATTTTGTCGACGGTCATCCTTTCGCGAATCACGTAACGATAGAGGCCGGCATGAGAAATGTCTCCAATAAACAAGGCCCCCACCAATTTTTCCCCATCCTCGCTGAAGACCAACTTGCGATAGGTGTTTCGGGTGGGAAAAACATGTGTTTCGTAATCGGTTGCTGACGTGTGAACAATACCCATGGAAACAAACGGCTCGTCCGCCACCTGAGTGGCGTTCAAT
>CP070692.1:3577575-3582960 GCA_020353215.1 Deltaproteobacteria bacterium | reverse complement strand
TTCGGGATGATTTTTATTGGTGCCTTCACAAAAATCATTATGATCGACAACAGTTTTACCCTAGAGCACTTCCAGAGCCCCAACGGGTTTAGGTCTCTGATGACCAGCTTGAAGTTCTCCTTTGGCGCAGCGCTAATCGCTCCTGTTATTGGTGTGACCCTATCATACATTCTCGTCCGGAAACGTATTCCCTTGAAACGAGTCGTAGAAACCATGGCCCTTCTTGGTTTTGCCGTACCTGGAACTGTCATGGGGGTGGGTTACATCCTTTTCTTCAAC
The DNA here is from genome assembly GCA_020353215.1 of Deltaproteobacteria bacterium. Classification (GTDB taxonomy): domain Bacteria; phylum Desulfobacterota; class Syntrophobacteria; order BM002; family BM002. Next base: position 3,582,681 of record CP070692.1, on the reverse strand, counting down.
TCTCCTCCTTTGAGGCTAACCGGGACATTCGTGATACTGATTATCAATGAGGCTTTCAGGAATCTATCTGTGAGCTTGGAGGCAGGGGTGGGTAAGCTTCACCAGATTGATATTGCCATCGAAGAGGCGGCCATTGATATGGGAGCTAGTTCTTTCCGAACTTTTACAAGGATTGTGCTCCCCCTGATCAGCTCGGCGCTCGCTGCCGGCTTCGTTTATACCTTCATGGTTGGAATGATCGCCGTGAGTGCCGTAATCTTTTTGATATCGCCTGGCAATAATCTTGCCTCCCTCTATATTCTAGCTGTCGCTGAGGAAGGGTTTCTTGGGATGGCGTGCGCCATCTCGGTAATGCTCATCGTCGTGGTTATGGCGTGCCTTGGAGGGTTGAAGTTGCTTTCTCACTATACCAAAACCACGGTGTTCTGAGAGGATAGTACAGATGTCGAACAAAAACGATTCTATTATTCTCGAATTAAAGAACGTTACCAAGCGATTCGGAAATCTGGTAGCCGTCAATGACGTTTCATTATCACTCGAACAAGGCAAGCTGGCTACCTTTCTCGGACCAAGCGGCTGCGGCAAGACGACCCTTCTCAGAGCTATCAGTGGCTTTAGCGAACCTGATGAGGGAGAAATCGTCCTGGACGGGCAGGCCATAACGGGAATCCCTCCAAACGATCGTGACACAGCAATGGTTTTTCAAAACTACGCTCTCTTCCCTCACATGACAGTTGCCCAGAATATAGGATTTGGCTTGCGGGTCAGGAAAAAGCCGAAAAGAGAGATCGACGCAGAGATCGAGAGGCTCCTTGACTTGGTCCAGATGGAGGGGCTGGGGAATAGGAAGCCCCATGAACTGTCCGGAGGCCAGCAGCAGCGGGTGGCCCTTGCAAGGGCTCTTAGCTTGCATCCCAAAATCCTACTCTTGGATGAGCCGCTGTCCAACCTGGATGCCAATCTTCGCATTTCCATGCGGGAGGAGGTTCGCAAGCTGCAGCGCAGACTGGAACTTACAATTGTATTTGTGACTCATGACCAGGAGGAGGCCATGTCCATCTCCGACGTGCTGGTGGTGATGGACCACGGCATAGTAAAACAGATTGGGGCTCCAACAGAAGTCTATGAGTATCCAATAGATGAATTCGTGGCCAATTTTATTGGGCATGTTAATTTTTTTGCCGGAGAAGTGGTTGATATATTAGGGAACGAAATGACCTTCCAAATCTCTCAGGGAAAGCTGAAATTGGAGATGCCTCCTTTTCAAGTGTCTGTCGGTGACAAATTAAAGGCGGTGGTAAGGCCAGAGTCCATCGCTGTTGTACGCGCGGAAGCAGAATTGACTGATATGGACAATGTATTGACAGGCCGCGTTGAGCAAGCCATGTACATCGGTTCCGTCATGCGATTCACCATCACCGTCGGAGATCAAACCGTATACGTAGACGAGTCCGATCCCCAATACAGAGGAATCTTCGCAGAGGGCCAAGAGGTAAAACTCATCTTGAAAAAACGAATCCATATGCTGACGAATTAGATTGCTATAACTTGCCATCCTATTTAATCCCCACAAAATAAAAAGTTAGATGTTTGTTACATGTTTGTGTTTTCAAAGTCAGCCTCCCCACTATTCTATATATGCAGATCTACCTTCCACATGTTGTTGCAGTTTATCCGCGAGCGCAACTTCTTAAAATGCCACATCATGTATGCCATTTGATCCACGTAGAATTTAATGTATCTGCTAGTATGTGGACTCCGTTGTAATATCAATAAGTTAAGGTCTGCGCTTCTTATGTTGAGCCTCCCTGGAGGACGCTAACGGCTCTGACAATCTGCTCACTCAGACTTACATAAAGCGTTATTATCTGAATCCCCAGCAGGTTACTAGGAGAGTCAACTTAACACCTTTGTGACGATTTTGTCGTTTGTCAAAATCTTGTCCCGCAGAGGGAAAAAGACTACCTTTGCGCTATGGATGTTAAGTTGATTGTCCTGGCGTTCAGATAGGGTTTCATATATCTCGATCGAGGAAAAAGTTGTTCTCCTTTTTGATCGACCCCACGGTATAGTGCTGTGCTCCCCGTAGCTGATACTGGAGTTTTCGGGATGTAATCGATAATTGACCCTTTCCCTTTTTGCCTGTGCACACCATTTTGGGATTGCGGTTTTTCTTAACACAGCCCCCCATTTAACCTAGTATGAAATTAATTCGATTTCCTTTTCTTGCACATCTTCGAGAGACCTTATTCTCGGTTCTGCATAACTTCCTCTGGTCTGAAAATCACTGATTGCAATCAATTGCTTTTTACCCTCTGGAGGATCAAATGAATATGCAATCTCAAAAGGTGCCGAGGTGAGGCCTCCGGGGGATTCCTTCCCCTATGCAGGCTTTTGCATCCAAGCTGCCATACTTCCTTTTATCGAAAGCGAGTTCCGTTCATTTCAGCTAGAATCCGCCTGGTTTGAACGATGTACCTCCCGGCGCCTGGTCAGATTATGGACAACCATGATGATAGTGACCATGACTGCGACAATTGCAAAAAGTTGGATAAGTCGCCAGAAAACATGGTTAACGCGTTTTTCGGCAGCATCATTAAATTGACCAACGATATTAGTAATCAAGGGAGAACTGGTTTGGTCAACAGCGATAACGAACTCGTTTAGTCGTTGCACTGTGTCCTGGAGCCGAGAAAGAGCTTCGGTATAGTCTTCAATGTCAAAGGGTCTGGAGGGTTCCTTAGGCCCTTTTGATTCAAATTTGGCTGCTAGCTGGTCAACGGATTGAACTAGGTCTTGGAACACCAACCCGGTCTTTTCGGCTTCCGTAAGGAGACGCTGGGCATCCACCGTGGTTTTCTGAAGATTGGCAAAGGAGCCATCCACGCGGTCCAGGGTCTCTTGTACCTCACCGAGGATACTCCGGATTTTCGATTCGCGCACGTCAAATGCCTTCATCACGGCTTCGCGCTCACCGGCCACTTCTTCCGGCAGCTTCTCCAGGAGTACGGCAAAGCGCTCACTGGTCTCTCTAAATTCCGTAACATCTTCTAGAATCTTGACAACTTCAGGCTGCATGACCAACTTCATATAAGTCAGCTCCACCTGAAAACCGACGATCAACTGCATCTTTGTGGCCAAGAACATGGCACGTTCCGAGGTCATGCGGATTTCATCTGCCGCTTGGGTTGCCTCACGAATCGGAGCCAGCAAGCCTCCCGGCTTTTCAATTGCTTTTAGATTGGGCTTTTTACCGAGATCGCCGAAATCGCTGAAGCGGATGTAGTCGACAGCTACCTGGCCGGGGTTGGCAGCGTACCAATCGAGAATCAGATCCCTGAGTTCCTCAAGCTGTTGAGGGGTCATCACCTGGGAAGCCAGATGCCAGGCGTCATTTTCCATCTTTTTAAAAGCATCAACAATGATGGTTGCCGGCATACCGAAGACCTGCGGTCGCCAATAATCATCCCACACCATTCGATTCAGCGTAACTGTCACCACCAGATCCAGTAGCGCTGCCCCGGGGTTAGGTCCTGCGGCAATTTCGGTGACAGAACTCAAAGAGTATACTTTGCGCCTCGATGCCATGAGACGCGCCTCGGGGGTTGGCAGTTTTTCTTCAAATCTGAAAGCGGCCAGTGCCACTGTTGCAATGAATCGGTTGGCATAGCTAATCACCGCCGCCTGAAGTTCTTCCTGCGTCATTGTGGGTGTGGGTGCAAGGGTCTCGGTGCCTTTCGACCTTGTTTGAGCCGTGCTGCATCCGTTTACTGGCAAAAGCAAAAATACCAGACAAATTCTAATTATCCAGAGTCTACTGCACCGCATATCTTCAGTCCTCCTTGACAACCTCAGTTGGTGGGAATCGTTACCAGCGGAGCCAAGGGCGCCTTTAAATCCACCAGCGTGAACAGCAGCGTTAGAAACGAAAACATACGTTTGGATCGCAAGTCGCGATCATCTAAAGTATATCTGAAAAGTGGCCTTGGCGAACAAGACGCTGTGCCAGGTACGGTGATCGCCATCCAAACATTCGGTGATTTTCTGGGATTCAATCTACACTGTCACATTCTGGGCACGGATGGCTGCTTCCTAGGCACAACCGCTTTCCGGGTTGCTCCTGCCATTGTGCGCATGATCTGGAGGAAATCTTCCGGCATAAGGTCTTCAAGATGCTCCTTCCCAAGGGGAAGATCACCGAAGAGTGTTCGGTATGCTGATGTCATGGCGCCACTCAGGGTTCAACGTCTTTTGTGGTCCGTGCATCTATCCCCGGGACGAAACCGCCGTGAAGAACCTGGCCCAGTATATTATCCGCGCTTCTTTTTCACAAGAGCGGACGAGCTAAATGGAGAGTGTCTTTTTGGTGTTGCCATCTTGTACGCCTTTCGAAAAAACGCTGATATTGCCCCAAAAAGGCCGTTATTCACACCTCGAATTCGACCTGTTCTCGACAATTTTTCCAATCCTATCAGTTAGTTAACTTGGCCCGACCGAAAGTGCAAGGAAAGCGCCAAGAATTTAACTTGGCCGACCACGGATCAATTAGCGGATCAAGATTCGCGGCCTAAGGCCCATAAAGGATAGGATTTTGAGCCTTGTTACTTTTTCGGTGGTGTAGATGACCTTGCCGGTCTTCAGGTCAACGACGTTGGGCAGATACCTCTGGCCTTTCCTGACCGAGACCTCATCGATGGCAATAAGGCGTACCTGGCCGATTCGACGCCGCTTCAACCGCTTGTTGAGGTCATCTTTGATGATGGCTTTGTAGGTAGAGTGAGCCTCTCATGACCGCCTTCTCTGCGCCGCTTTTGCGACGATATTCATCCCGGCGCACCTCATCGACCACCCGGTTCATGTTGGCCACCAGATGATAGCGATCGTCAATGATCTTCACTCCAGCCGGGGCATAGAGCTCGATTGCTTTCAAGTGGGCGCTGCTCATGTCCATTGCAATAGCCTTTTGGGGAAAAAGAAACTCTACCTTACGGCTTCCATGTCCATTTCGTCTATTCAACCATATTACCTGTCACCTACGCAAAACTGGGAAGAACCTACTTCTGGGACGATTACTAAGTGATCTTGGACGGTTGACTTGGTCCGACC
>CP070692.1:3572037-3577475 GCA_020353215.1 Deltaproteobacteria bacterium | reverse complement strand
CAGAGAACCGCGGCAGCCATGTTGATGGAGGATCATGAAGTCTTTTCCAAGGTGACTGGCGGGAGGCCTGTGTTCACTTCCGCAGGTGTGGGTGGGGGAGCCCCTGGCCCCGTTCCGCAGGAACGGGGAACAGGGAGGGGGCGCCTTCCCCCAAGCACAGGTGCGCTAGAAGTGACCAGGCCGGCAGCCTTGGAACCACAGAAAATACTTCATGATCCGTACCTGATCAAAATGCAAACCATTTAGTGCTCTCCGTAGTAACTGGTTATCAATCACGCATTCATCAATGAATGTCTATTTCCACGGCGACTCCATCCGCAGAAGGGGTGGATTTTATGTTCAGCCGCTACACCAAATGTCCAGTTTTTCGGAAGGGAATAAATCCCGCCCTCTTTGGGATCTGATTTCCACACTCTGGACATCTTTGTTACACATCCTTTCGCTTTAGGCACATAAAATTCGATTGACAAGAAAACATAATTAAATAAAATTAACAACAAGTTATCAGCCCGCTTTCGCTGGACTTCTGTACATGGTCCCTCCTCGGTCAACACAGCGGCTGAATAACATTGGACTCTGAGGCAGCAGTTTTTGGTGGGGGTAACCGTTCCGGTTTCAGGAGTGGTGTGCGGAAGGCTGATGAGAGGAGATAGATAATGCCCACCTGGCCCTATCGGTACCAGTTGAGCCGGCAGGATAGATTGCGGCGTTCGCTCTATGAAGTGTTGCGGGATCAGATGGACATGTACCTAGTCAAACATGCCCTGATCGATTCATACTGGAACTTCTGCGAGGCAGGGGAGCCATATCCTTTCGTACCGAAACGTCAGCTAAAGCCCAGAGCTCGAGTGGTGGATAGAGAGTACGTGCACCACAATCATTTTCTGGTGCTATTCTGCGAAGGAACTATCCCTGGTCGTTTCAAGAAGCATGTCCGTTTCTTCGACTCCAACAGAGTTACAAAGGAAGGAATCGCTGAGCTGACCCGAGTGCAATTACACAAGAAATACAGCAAGAATTTGCGCTATTTTGAAACCCCGGGTTTTGAAGGTTTTGTGTTGGACCTGTTACCGGTGGACTATGCCTTGCTCATCCAGAGGGATTCGTCTATCAAGACCAGAACTCGTTATGCCATGACGCACTTCCACGTGAAAATTGACTGGCCCATTGACGACGCAACCGAAGAGATGGGCCAGCAGCTCCGCTACATTCCCAAGGATCTCTATGAGATGGGGGAGAAGTACGCTCAAAGCCTCAACAACAAGCTCTTCGAGCATTACGGATTCCATCATTCCGTAGGAGGTCGCCGCACAGCCGCGGTGGTAGCCGCTCAGTTTCTCAAGAAGATGGAATTTATCTCTACAGTCTATGTGGCCAGCGCAGAATCACGGACTCTAACCCGCATCAGTGAACGAGGGGTGACCAGATTTGTGCTCGTCAAACTGCCCGTTGAAGAAATCTCAAGGCTGGCGAATGAAAACCGTATGGAGTTTGACAAGCTCGTTGAACGATTCATCGTGAACATGGAGGACGACTACGGGATTGGCATTTTTCAAGTGGTCTACAGAAATACCGTCCACTCGAAACCGCCGGAAGACGGGAGACTGCGGAAGTTGAAGCCAGACTACCAGTGGCTGACAGTGAGCGATCAGCTCCTCATTCCAATGCCCGGTAACTTGGAGGTGTACCCAATCCCTTACAGCACCATATATGCCCCAGATTTAGGCGATTCCGAGCAAGTCTAGTCCCGATACTATTTGATTGGCCTTCTATCGCCTGTCTTCATCTGTTTGTTTCAAGTTCTACAGGCAGTGCGACTTCCAGGGCGATTTCTTCGGGATTAACACGAGCGCGATAGGCAATCATTTCCACTCCAGCATCTCTTGCCTGACGAAGGGTCTGGGCATAGAGAGGATCAATAGCAGAGGCAGGAGCAAAACGGACGGCATCCTGACGCTGAATTACGTAAAATATGGCGCCCCGGTGACCCCCACGAACAGCATCCATCAATGCTCGCAGATGTTTCCGCCCTCTCAGTGTGGGGGCATCTGGAAAAAGGGCTGTGCCATTCTCCACCAAAGTGACATTTTTGACCTCCACGAAAAACACGGTATCGTCACGGACGAGGCCGAAATCAATGCGGCTGTCCCCCAAACTGACTTCCCTGGTGAGTCTATCGAAGGGTCCGAACTCGGGGACAACACCCAGGGTTGCCGCTTCGGCAAGCAGCCTGTTCGCGTTTAGTGTATTGATGCCCACCCAGGTGGAGGGCAAGTGAATCATCTCCCAAGTGAAACGAGTCTTTCGTTTGGGATTTTCGGCTGGTGAGAGGCGCACTTCTCTACCAGGGTGGTCGCAGCCTTTCATACTCCCGGAGTTAGGACAGTGGGCTGTGATCACGCTGCCGTCAGGTAGCCTGACCTCGGCGAGAAAGCGTTGGTAAAGACGAATCAGTACGCCCGGCAATAAAGGTTGTGGAAAGTGCAATACTCATTCTCCCGGTACAACGGGCCTGCGTGAATGATCCCGGCTGGACGGATATTTGCGGAGATGGTCCGGTGCGGACCGTTTGCGCCTGGAGCAGATGCCCTGTGCATGGAGGTGGGGGATTGGCCCTGACGCTCAGCGGGTGTTGCTTTGGATGAGGATGAGCTGGCCGGATTGGAGCAGATCTGAGTCGATATCGTTCAAGGCCTTGATCCTGGCTACTGTGGTATTGTACCGCTTGGCGAGGAGCCAGAGAGAGTCCCCCCGTCTGACCCGGTAGCGGACTTCGGAGCCTGATTTCGCACCAGGTTGACTACTTGCCATTATCACTCGGCCCCGGAAAGGAATCTTCAGTCGCTGGCCCGCTCTGATTCTACTGGCACTTCGCAGCCGATTGGCGCGCACGATGCTTCGCACAGACACCCTGTATTTCAAGGCGATTCCAGAGAGGGTCTCGCCGAAGCGCACCCTGTGAACCACGTAGGCCCGCTTAGGAGGCTTCCACTTTGGAATCTGCTCCAACTTGGCGAGAAACATCTCACGTGTGTCGCTAGGCAGATTCAGGGCGAAAGCGTAATCAGGGGTGGCCTTGTAGCGCAAGGAGGGATTGAGGTCCTCCAGGGTTTTCACCGGCACATCCAGCGCTTTGGCAATATCCACGAGACGCATCTGCCGGTTTATTTCCGCCTTTTCGATACTCAGCGGCTGATCAAGCTGCAACTCATTGAAACCGTACTTTTTCGGATCTCCGATGATGTGAAGCGCCGCAAGAAAGCGAGGCACATAACGCGCGGTTTCCAATGGCAAGCGCGAATAAAGATCCCAGAAATCATCGAGATAATTCACCCGCTGTTGGCGAATGACACGCAGCACGTTTCCTTCGCCGCAATTATACGCGGCTAGTGCAGTGGTCCAGTCGCCGAAAAGATCGTGCAGAGCCTTGAGGTAAGCGATGGCAGCCTGGGTTGAGCGCTCCGGGTCCATCCGTTCATCCACCCAGCGGTCGCGGCGTAGGTCGAACCGGTAGGCGGTTGAAGCGATGAATTGCCAGAGTCCGAGCGCTCTGGCCTTGGAGAAGGCCTTGGTCTTGAAGCCGCTTTCGATCAGCGGCAGCCAGGAGAGCTGTTCCGGAAGACCAGCATTCCTCATCTGCTCGATAATGTACGGGCGATATTTTCCCGAGCGCCGATAGGAATCGCGGAAGAACCGGTTCTCTTTAGTTTGAAAACGTTTGATTTCTCTGGCCACATACTCATTCATGGCCAGGGGAATTTCTCCGTTGCTTCCCACTTGTGGATGAGGTCTCGAAGCGTAGATTTCGAGAATCCGTTTGGAGATGAGCAGTCTCAGGTCCTCTTTCGACTGAGTAATCTCGGGATCATCATCATTCTGGATGCTGCCTATAATCTGATAACATTGGTCGAGAGAAGTGATTGCTTTGTCCGGTTCCCCATGACTCCAATACTCTAAAGCTTCCTGGTATATGTACAGGGCGTCGTCGATGCGTTTTTGGTCCGTGTATCTATCTTCCTCGGGGGCAATTCCCTCGGCCATCTTGGACAATGCTTCCGCTTCGTCAAGTCTCACGAGATCGGAATTGTTTTCATCTGGATGGGCGGCGGGATCGGAAGGTTCCCCGTTCAAAGGATTCGATGTGTCCCGGGAGGCAAGTTGCTCAGTGGTGTCCTGTGCTTCCGGATTAGCCGCCTTAAACGGCCAGAAACCGGAAGAAGATTTAGTACAAGAGGCAGTAGAAAGAAGCAGCCCGAGGAGAGTTACATAAAAAAAACGTGGCATTGGCAACTGAACCCTTTGACCGGAGTGTTCGGTTCGTATTTTTCAGGGGCGCACGGGATTTGAAAGCATAAGTTGCACGTTTGATGCCAAAGTTTCGTCAGAACTTTACGGGGTGCCCGCGCCAAGACCGCGCCTACTCTAACAGAAATGAAACGAAAGTGCTAACAAAAAATACGTTTCAGGTTAACCTGACAGTTATCGAGATTCACCGGAGTAGATGTTGATGAATCTAGTACGGTGCCCCAAATTGACAAAAATCCTCCTGCACTTCTCTCAAATACAGCGCAGCGTGACGTAACCAAGCAAAATTCGTTACCGCGGCTAAGAACTTCAGCACTCGGGCAATTCCGAAACTAAGCCTGGTCTGGGAGTCCACGGCGTGAAAGGCTGTCACGGAGAGAGAGCTAATAGCAGCATATTACTCCTTTTCCTACTCCCATTTCAGAGCCGATTCTCAGATATTTTCTTTAGGTTTTGGAATGTACAGCCTTTTGGAATGAATCTGTTTAAGATGAAAGGGGGGTGTTATTCAGAGAGAGATAGTTCGGGACTCAAGAAATGCTCAAGTTAGAACTTGCCACTTGTGCCGTCAAATATGATACATATAAATTTCGGATTTCATTTTGAGATGGTGGTATAGATAACGACTACACTGGAGACAGGCCATGTTTGATAGGATTACCTTCGATCCAAAGATAATGGGCGGGCGAGCTTGCATCAGGGGAATGCGTATTCCAGTATCGGTGATTGTTGGCCAGGTTGCCCATGGGGCAAAGGTTGAAGAAATCTTGGATGAGTACCCTGACTTGGAACGAGAAGATGTGAAGCAGGCGCTTGAATATGCTGCTTGGCTAACGCAGGAAGAAGTCCATCTCGGGTAAGGGAGGCTTTGTGAGGTTTCTCGCTGATATGGGAGTGCCGGGGAGCGTTATTGTGATGCTTCGTCAAAGAGGTCACGACGCGGTACATTTGCGAGAGCAGGATTTGCAGAAGCTACCTGACGACGAGATGTTTCAGAAGGCGATTGCCGAAAATAGGATACTTTTGACCTTTGACCTCGATTTCAGTGAAATGGTCGCACTTTCCGGGAACGAAAACGTGGGAATCGTGGTATTTCGGTTAAGAAATACAAGGGCAAACCATGTACTGGCGAG
>CP070692.1:3566483-3571937 GCA_020353215.1 Deltaproteobacteria bacterium | reverse complement strand
GCTCGCCTCGTCCAGGATCTCACGTACGGTTAAGTACGCTTCGACCTACCCGAGACTGTGCGAGGCCACATCTGGCCCACCCTGGCGCGGCTTTCCTCGGTACAGGTTTGCAACCTTAGGGTAGACTTAGGCTACGGTGATATTCAGTCGACTTTTACGTCCCAAGGAGTTCCGGGAACTCTTTCTCTATTTGCTTTTTGAGGTCTTCATCTAATTCAGCTCCTCTAAGTGTCGCGGCTTTGGCAAGCTGCCTGATAGATAGATTCTTCGTTTCCCGGAGGGTAGCCCAGCGCAGGAAAGCTCCACTAAGATTCGCATCAACAAGATTGGCCCCAATGAGAATTGCTTTGTCGAGGAACGCCCCATTCAGGTTTGCCCCCACAAGCTCGGCTCCTATGAGGTTGGCCGAGTCAAGGAACGCGCCGCGCAGGTTTGCAGCCATCAGGTCCGTGCCAATGAGCTTGGCCTCGTCGAGCAAGGCCCAGCCAAGGTCGGCCCAGCGTAGATTTGCGCCGCGGAAGTCCGCACCTCGAAGGTTCGCCCGGGACAGATTGGCACCACCCCCGGTGTGAGTCTTCCCCGTAAGGTTAGCCCAACGAAGGTCCACCTGACGGAGATTAGCCCAACGAAGGTCTGCTTCGCAAAGGAACGCATCTCGCAGATTCGCATCACGGAGAAACGCTCCCCTGAGGTCAGCCTCACTCAGGTTCGCTCCAACTAGTTCTGCCCCGCGCAGGTTAACGTCACGAAGCTTAGCCCTTTCGAGGTCCGCTCCGCTAAGATCGGCTCCGCTTAAGTTTGCTTCCTGGAAGTTCGTCTCGCTCAAATACGCCAAGCGGAGATTTGCTCCCCTCAGGTCCGCCTCCTGGAACTCACCCCCATCCCAGCGGAGGTCCACCTCACGGAGATTAGCCATTCGGAGATCGGCTTCACGGCAGTCTGCCCCTTGAAGATTTGCCTCCCGAAGGTCCGCACCACGCAGGTCCGCCCGACGCAGGTTCGCCTCGCGGAGGTCTGGCACAAGGTCCGAGTTTTCACGCCTCCAGTCATTCCAGACCCCAACACCTTCCTTGAGTCTGATCAATTGCCCCGGATCGGCCATCGCTGATTCCCTCCCGGTCGCATCGGACAAACGGTGTCGCGACCCCCAATTCGTGAATCATTCGGGCTAAAATAGCTTCATTATTAGATCCGTAGAGCCCCAGAGGACTCGTGGGCGCCCCAGAGCATTCTCCGTTGCTCGTGAACCCAAGCTTCCTTCAAGGTACTAGTAAAATGCGAAAATGGGCAAGAAAAATCACCCAACAGGTATGAAAATCGGCGAGAGTCTATGTTGAAACCGAAAACCTCGTCCTCCCCACACCATAGCGGGGGTCAGAGATAATTGGTTCTGCCGGTAACAATTGCCGCGACTGGAATATTGGGTTTGGCGGAATTCGGTCATTTAGATATGTGCGGTGAGTGATCAATCAAAAAACAAGATATTTCTCTGCTCTTGGCCGCAATTCTCTATTGTTTCATCCCACGCTTGAGCGGGCTCTTTACTTTCAGTTTGCGGGAGGGGGAAAATGCGGTCGCCGGATCGGCAAGCTTCTGCCGACCTTAGCAACGCACCACTCATTCAGAAACTATACGACAGACCAAGGAGGAATCTGGTAGAGCCGAAATTGAGGTTGACTCCGCTGGCGGAGACAAGGTTGTTAGGAGAGATCCATACGTATGGCCGCACCTGTCCCTTTGGATACCTCAGGATTAGCGAAGTCGACTCTGGGAACAAGGAACGTTCCGAGTTCTTTTGAAGCGTATCTTCAACGCCCTGTTTTGATGACCGCATCCCCAGCCTGAATCCGAGCCACTCTATCTTCCTGGCCCAATGAACGGAACAGCCACTGAACGTGTCGGTGTCTCGAAGAAAATGACTCGGAGTTTCTTCGCTTTCGGTCCCAAAACTCGGAAGCCTCAAATCCGGATCCGCATTCTGGTAGGAGAAAGTACCATAGTCGGTTTCCGCATCTGAAGTAACAAGAGCCGGTGCAGGTACTGCGAGAATCGAACCGAGGAGTGTCAGAGCAATAGCGATCACACCTAGTATCTTCATTTGTTATCGTCCTTTTTGTACTCTCCTACTCAGCATCGCGTCCTTTTGGAAACGGTTCCGAGTGAAACTCCGAGCAGGAATGCCGTTGATAGCCAAGGTCGTCACTGGCATCAACACTCTCATTTATCGCAAATAATCGTTACCTCACTCCCGACCGGACAGGAGGATGAGAAAATGGTCGTCTGTTGAATCATATCGCAACGGGTATTCTGAGGACTCCCCACAGACCTTATCGTGCTTGAATCCACAAACCAAGCACCAAAAACAATTTGCCATTTCCGCGTATTCACCCGACTTGCATGTGGGGCACATCAACCCAGCTGCCATTTCTAACCACCCATATTCCTTTATCGTGCAAACCAATTTTCAATCCCTTGGATAACATATTTCAAGTGCAGAAGTTATCCATTTGGTACTACCAAGTTCGTCATTTCGAATGAATTGCCTAATGGCCTCATCTGAAATGCATTTGGTATATACAGACAAACAATTCTCTTTTATGCACTTCGAATGGGACGTTCTATTGATTGTTATCATTTCTAAGTGCTTACAGCCCTTGCAATAGGACAGGATCATCTTTTCTCCTCCGCCGCGTTTCCAATGCCAGAATTATCACAGAAACCAACCGAAGCCATGCACATGCGGCCACCGGCTTCTTTTAACAAGAAGTATGCCAGCCAGTGTCTTTACATAATTATCACGTCATGTCAGATAGTTAATATGCCTGCCATGGAAAAGCAGATCGAAAAATGTTGTTAAATCCACACAGTAGTTGCAGAAATGCCACTCTTGCTCACTGGAGGCGACAAGCCTAGCCCGGATGTTTCATGAATGGCCTACTGCGACCACGGATATGGTCGTCCTCCCGTCCGTCCTCAGGTGTCTTCTGGTCTTGGCCAGGTATCGGTGGGCCGGCCTGTATGGCCTTAAGGCAGGCACGGCCTGCGACCAGACCTGTCGACGAGCTCAGGTCGAGTCGCTCAGGTCGAGTCGCGGCCCGCCCCACCAGGATTGAACGGTGGCAAGCCCATCTTCTTCGCGCTCGCTTCGCTCAGTCCCGCACCGCCCCGCAGGCTGAATCTGCGACAAGCGGGTTCCCGGTTTCATGGTCTCGCCACTCCAATTCATGAAACATCCGGGCTAAACTGGTTTCGTGGAACGGGAAAGTATGACAAACGAAGTGTGAATCAGGGAACTGCGATGAGTTTGACAGGTTTTCAATCTCGCCTGTTAGGAACTATCGTCGTGAGTGGTTACTCTGGCGAAAATGAAACGAATTCCTTGTAGCACAATGGCAGCTGTAAAAAGGAGAAAAACTCGAGATCACAGGAGAGTCATAAAAGTATATCAAATGGTCGTTGACAACTCATTGGATGTACGTTAGCTTTGATACAGACAGTTGTTTTTGTCGTAGTTGTAAGTCATTTAAGGGAGGTAATAGATATGGCGAAAAGTCTAACCGAAATGGCCGCCGATATCGTCAAAGCACAAGCATCGCATGCGGCAATGTCGGCTGAAGAATTGGAGGCTGCACTCAGAAAAGCGTTTGAATCACTCAAGAGTATTAAGGCGGTTGAGGAGAAAGGAGAGGTTGTCGAAGAAAAGGACGAGTTAACTGCCCTGCGGGAAAATCCCCCTAGATCCATCCAACGCAATTACATCATCAACCTTGAAGATGGGAAGAAATACAAGCAACTCACTGCGAGAACTCTTGCAAATTTCGAACTCACACCGCGCGAGTATCGGATCAAGTGGGGATTCTCTGTTCGGCAGCCGCTTTCGGCCAAGTCTCTGACTGCCAAGAGGCGCAAGACTGCAAAAGCTCTCGGACTGGGTGAGAGGCTGCAGGCGGCGAGGAAAGCGAGAGGTCTGGGTGCCAAGAAACCCGCGGCAAAGAAGAAGAGGGTGACAAGGAGGAAGAAAGCTTAAAAGGTGAGATCCGTTATAACGTTGATTCAAAGATCTTCGGAACCCAAGTCGTTCTTGGGCTCATTCTTGTTGCTGCTTTTGCTCCCGTCAGCTTGCCATTCAAAGAAATCTTGTTGGCAATAGTGGCAGTACAAATCGCTCCACTCATCTGTACACCAGCCTCGTGCTACGTCGGTACTTAACGAGCCGTTGCACCACGGGCAACTCGCGAGTTGACTTTCAATATTCACCTCACACCTCCAATCGGTGTTCGTCTTGTTGGCTTGGCAGTATCCTGTTGATATTGTGAATTTTTGCAAAAACTGTACCCATTACGCAGTTGGTTTGTCGAGGCAGCAAAGTGAAGAACCGTTCGCGTGGATATAAGATTCTGGTTATTGTTGGGACGGGAGGGCTTACTCGGGTCACGGTTTAGTAATCTCGAGGTGAATCATGGGAGAAACTGCAGAAACGAAAGATCTGCAAAGAGAAATGCAGGAGACGGCTGAACGGTGTTACGCTAAACTCTGGCTGCTGACCGAGGCGTTACAATCAATTAGTCTCCCGAGGTCAGGGGAAGGGAAGAAACTGTCCCACGTGACTTTTAGGGGGATGGCATTGATGTGTCAACAGATCAGGCAAGATCTCGGGCGGGTAGTTGAGTATCTCAGTCAAAACTGATCGTGCTTTGCTCCGGACAGATTCCTTTTGAAAGCGTGGGCAGCATCAAGCAATGGGTTAGGTACTTCTCACCCATCTTTGTGCCATTCCGGCTCCTCGCGCAAACTCGGGACGAGAGCACGAAGTTCTTCCTGCGTCATATTTCCGGCACTATAAACTCGAACTTGTTCTCTGATCCTTCTACGAATGGCCCGTTCTTGACGGTCCCAACCAGTTCTCTCGGTCGCATCAAACAAGTTGACCTGTTCACCCAAGTTGGTTCCGTTCAGGTGGCACTCCCGACAAAGCAGTCTTTGCTCCTTTGGTACTTTGCGGTTGCAGCCCTCTCGGGAGCACGTTCGGTTGGGAGGTTCCCTGCGAATAAAATCGTTTCTACACTGAACGGTGCAGAACGACTCTATCCGTTCACGTCCCGAGGCAGATCGGTTTAAGCCGTTCTGAGTAAACCCATTTTTACACTGCAAACAGGTAGATGCCATCTTGTCCAGCTCCTGGGTTGATAGTTTTCAGCCTGAAAAGAACAACGGTTTACAGGGACATTGGGCTTATAGTGGCCGTCCTTCCGTCCTCAGGTGTCTTCTGGTCCTGGTCAAGTATCGGTGGGGCCGGCCTCTGCGCCGGCCTGTATGGCCTCGAGGCGGGCGCAGCCTGCGACGAGACCTGTCGACGAGCTCAGGTTGAGTCGCTCAGTCGAGTCGAGGCCCGCCCCACCAGGATTGGACGGTGGCAAGCCCATCTTCTTCGCGCTCGCTTCGCTCCGCTCAGTC
>CP070692.1:3560928-3566383 GCA_020353215.1 Deltaproteobacteria bacterium | reverse complement strand
AATGCCGAAGTGGTGGAATCTGGTAGACACGCCATCTTGAGGGGGTGGTGGGGAGACCCGTGCCGGTTCGAGTCCGGCCTTCGGCACCATTTTTCTGTTGACATATTTTGATTCTTCTGGCCCGATCTGAGACGGAAACCTTTTTCAGTCCGTCATCATTTCGGGCTTCTTTATTGCTGCAATAGGAGCTTGACAGAGAACCGTTGGCTCTGCAATACTGCCGCATAGCATAAAGATTCCTGCCTGAAACGAATAAAGCTGCCATCACCTTCTAGAACCTTGCCTTTAAAGAGGATAGCTATGACACGGACGTTTTTGCTTGGCGCGATCACCTTGGCGGCGTTACTGGTTGCTCAACCCGTGCGGGCTGATCAAAGAGAAGGACCGGAGACACCTTGGGCCCGTGGCGCCGTTTTGGTGGGTGGGTTTTTTTCAGCGATAAGCAGCGATGTCAGACTTGGTGTTGGAGGCGTCGGACTGGAGATTAGTGGAGAGGATATGCTGGGCTTGGATTCCACCACGCGGGTATTCCGGGTGGACGCGTTCTATAGTTTCGACTCTCGGAAACGGCACCGGGTGTATTTCACCTGGTATGATCTTTCCCGCAGTGCCACCACGACAGCTTTAACGGATATCCCAATTGATGGCAATGGCAATAAGATCCACGAAGGTTCTACCGTCTATACTGATTTCGATCTTGCCCTTTACAAGCTGGCATACGCGTACTCCTTCTTTCAGGACGACCGTTTCAACGTGGCCTTCTCCGTAGGAGCATATGTGGCGGACGTGGGCATCAGAATACAAGTTCCTCTCCAACCTCCTTTCGAACCAGTCTACGAAGATGAAGCCCTTACTGCGCCCCTTCCCGTGCTGGGTCTGCGTGCTGATTTCGCCTTCACCCCCAAGCTCATCTTGCGGCAGAGTGTCGAGTTGTTCTACCTTGAAATAAGTGATTACAGGGGCCATATTTTTGACGTTAACACGAACCTCGAGTACAACATCTGGAAACACTTCGGCATGGGGATCGGGTTCGAATTCCTCGATTTTGAGCTCGAGAATGACAAGGGAAGCTTTCTCGGGGCGAGTTTTACCGGCAGTGTTGAAATAAGATTCGTCGGGGTGCAACTTTATGGAAAGCTTTACTTCTAGAGGGGTTGGGGAAGAACTCTGCGCCTTCGTCAAGATCAATTTGACCGGGTTAGTGCTTGTCTACTCTCCTATCTCGTATCGTCCTTTCTCCTTCTATCTGCACTATTTCGTCTTTCAGGGCCGGGGTATTCAGGGTCATCAAAGAAACGTCGGTTAGTGAGAAGCCGTCGGTCCACCAATCTCCTGCGCTCAAATCTCCGTCGTTCTGATCCATTGGTTCGCTCCAAGTCGCTTCGCTCTTCAGGAACGAACATGTACTTGGGGTCAATGGTAAGGCGGCGATCCCTGCGGAAGCGTCGCTCTGTTCCGCTTCTGCGATCAAAGGGGTAAGAGCGCATTCCCATTGTCTCCTTGGAGTTGGCGTTCGGCCGTCAGTTCTTGCTGAGCCCAACTTAGCTTTCCACAGCAACACACACAATAGGGAGAAAGTACTGTTTTCGGCTTAGTCCAGAGGGTAAAGACATCCAAGTCGGAACCAAGAAGAAAAGACTGGAATCACTACGGTCAGGCGCCATTTTCTTAGCCTATTGTGCGTGTAACATTCTGAATTCCTTCCGCTACTACTAAGAAAATCCTATCTAACCCGGCTAGGCTACTCCTAACTTCTTATCCGTTTCTAGTACCAATTCAACCCACAAATAAGAGCAAAACCATACTTTTCCCTGAAAGATCACAGGGCGAGTCTTGTGCTAAGGTTGGGGGCAGAATAGGTCTCTTGTTGGAGCCAACTATTCAGAGTTACAGTAATTTTTTTCACCCGTCTCTGATGTGGTCGTTCGGGGTCGCGAATAGAGACACTTTGTCTTAGCTGTCTCCTTTGGGGGCACTGATGGTCAACGCATGGGCTGGATGAACATCTACTCTAGGAAAGCCATGTTACTACGACACTCTTACCAGACGCTATGCGGTCGGTGGTCTCGGTCACCTGTGGCATGGTTCTCAGCAGGGCATGGTGCGAGGGGTCTCATTGTTCGGTAATTGATCTTGCGGAATCGTTAAGATATGGGTCACGAGGATCTATTATATTTCCTGCAACATGTGGGCAAAGATCCCTCAAGGTTAATCTTCGAGGACGAGCTCACGGGCCTCTCGGGTGTGGAACTCTGCGACCTATCGTTCAGGTGCGGTTCGGGTCCAATCACGCGGTACCGCGGGATTGGACGGTGGCAAGCCCATCTCCGTGGTCTCGCCACGCCGATTCATGAAACATCCAGGTTAGATTTGTCAAGATATACGATGCAGAGCATCTACACGGGCTAGCAGGGGCCTCGTGTTTTGCAGAATCTGAGCAATTTATATCGCGGAGAATTTCGTGTGAAGGATTAAAAACTCGGGCGAACAGAAGAGGCTTAATGAGATGACCGGAACACTTTCAAACGTTGCGTGCTTGCAGGGCAGTGAGAGCGAACCGACTGGTTTGCTCATTGACCGAGTGACCTTGCTGCCGACCCTCCCGCTTTTGCTGGAGGAGATGCGAGAGATGTTGAGCCAGCAAGGGCAGGTGGGTCTGCTCTATGTTGGTGTTGTTCAGTGCAGCACGATCGAGCACGTGTACGGCTGGGAGACCTTTGATGGGGTGATAAGAGAGGTGGCTCGCTGTCTGGTGGAGGTTAAAGAAAGTCATCTGCGTCAGCAGGACGTTGTGGGCGAGGTGACGATAAACGGTAATGCTCTGGTTCTGATTCTATCTCCGCCCAGGACCAGGAAGCGGATTGATTATGAGGATTTGAACTGTTTGCGCCAGTTGGTCTACGACAAGCTTCACAGGTATCTTCGTGAGCGGTTTGACTACGAGCTTTACGAAAAGTTTGGCTGTGACATTGGCTGTGCAATCATAGAGCAGGAGCCGGCAGTGAAGTTTGAGCGCAGCGTGTATCGGGCCCTGGAGGAGGCGTGTTCGGACTCCATTTTGGAGAAAGAGCGAGACTGGAAGCGTCGCACCAACATGGTCAAAGACATGGTGCGCAAGAGAAAGATTCGCACGGTGTATCAGCCCATTGTGGACCTGCACCACAAAGAAGTGATCGGCTATGAGGCCTTGAGTCGTGGTCTTGAAACTGGATTCGAAAGCCCGGACTATCTGTTCAAGGTGGCCTCTGAGGCAGATGCTGTCTGGCGCTTGGAACGGCTTTGTCGCTCGCGGGCATTGGAGGGGGCGTCCCAGCTTGAGCAGGGAAAGCTGCTTTTCCTCAACGTCGAGCCGGGGGCAATCTATGATCCCGCCTTCCTTAGCCCTGAAACGCTGACTCAGATGGCTGCAGTGGGACTCAGCCCAGAGCGGGTGGTAATCGAACTAACCGAGCACACCGATGTCAAGGATTTTCAAGACTTTCGCCGAACTCTTCAAAGCTTCAAAAGGCTCGGATTCAAAGTGGCCATCGACGACGTGGGCTCAGGTTATGCGGGTCTAAAGTCCATTGCTGAACTTCGTCCTGATTTCATCAAAATGGATATGAGCCTAGCTCGTGACCTGCATCTTGATCAGGTCAAACAGGAACTGGTAACCACCTTTGCTCAGTTCAGTGAGCGCATCGGCGTTAAAATGATCCTGGAAGGAATTGAGTCGGTGGATGAACTAAAGGCCGTGAAACGAGTCGGTGTCCGTTTCGCCCAGGGCTACCACTTCGCTCTGCCCGACAACCCTTTACCTGAAGTGGACCCAAGTAGTTTTTGACTCTTCCAGGGGTGAACCCCTGGACCGCATGATTGACGAACCACCTGCTACGACCGAGTACAGGGCTGACCTTTCGAGGGTCCTCGAGTCGCGCACCCTGCGACGTGCTGTTCAAGTACAACTGGGACCCGAGACCCTCCGGTTCCCTTTTGGCACGCCCATGTTCTTCGCGCTCGCCCTGCTGAGTCCCCACTCCTTTGGAGCGGGTCTCCGGTTACACGGCCTCGCAACGCCCTTTCCTGAATAATGGAGGCTAAAATCAGAGGTTTTTGGCCGCCCAGAGGGCTGCCTGAAGACGATTGGGAACGTCGATCTTTTTGAAGATATTATACAGGTGAGTCTTGACCGTATGGGGACTGATGGAAAGCTCGTCTGCAATCTCCTCGTTTCTCGCCCCAACGGCCACTTGAGCAAGTATCTCCACCTCTCTTGGGGTGAGAATTGCTTCGGTCTTCTCGGAAGCTCTTTGAGGGTCTCTACCTTCGAGGATGTATTTCATCATGATCTCTCTGGAGAGCCACAATTCGCCGTTTAGGATTGCCCTGACCCCTTTGAGGAATTGCTCTAAAGGATCGTGTTCATAAAAAACCCCACGCACTCCCTCCCACACGTACTGCTCTTCAATGCCTTGATCACGGCGGACATTAAACAGGACTACGTGGTCCCTCCCCAACTTCTGAGTTGAGGAGGACCTTAAGTCGACGAGGAGCCCTTCGAGATCGATTGCCTGGTAGTCACAGAGGACCAGTCTGGGTTGCGTTCCCGATTCCGTGTCGTCGGGAGATGGGATATGAGACAAATCTTCGCTGATGACCTGGCATCTCGCGCCGGTTTCTTGCTCAAGGTAAGAGGCGATCAACTCGCCCTGTAGCCTCCGGCGGCCAACGACTAGGACTTGATCGTACTGAAGTGAAGACCGACTTTCCTGGTTTTCTGGGACGCGAGAGCTCATGAGCAGCAACATACGCTTGCAGGGCGGCACTCAGTGAGACTAAAGATACGAGCGTAAAAAGACTCTGTATCGACGAAGCCGGGAATAGGTAAAGGACCTACCTTTCCAAGTGAAAACAGAGACTGGGCGCCCTCCTCAAAGAAATTCACCTGACTATTTTCCAATAATTCTATACAATTTTTGTCCCTGAATGTAAACCCTAATGTTGCTAGCCCACAACGGTAAAGATCCCACCGCAGCGGGGCTGGCGTGATAGTGCATCCCGCTCGAGGCGGGATCGCACTCTGGCACGTTTTTCCGCGCTGTAGGTTTGCAGCATCAGGGTGACTGGGAATGATTGAGTCTTTCGGAACACTTCTCAGTTGCCTGGCGCTCGTTGGCGGGTTAATGCTCTCCAGTTGTCTACCATTCTCGCGGAATCCGACTTTGATCTGTACTAGTCACAAACCACTTGATGCGATGGAGGATTTGGCCGTCGTGGCTGGCGCGAAAGACCTTGCGTCGTACTGTGGGAATACAACTTCAGTCCCTAAAGGTTAGTGACACGCCCGTGTCCACGGTCTTTTAGCACCGGTTCCTGAATTATCCCGATTGTAATCAAACCCCAGGTTGACACTTTCGTCGGCAGGCCTACCGCCGGTAATTAGCTTTATCATCGAGCCACCTCTATTCCCGGTCAT
>CP070692.1:3555364-3560828 GCA_020353215.1 Deltaproteobacteria bacterium | reverse complement strand
TTTTGAGAGACATGAAGTCCAAGGAGGAGTTATGTTAGAGGAGTATCCCAAGGAGGTTACACTAAAGGATGGCTTCAGTTGTACACTGAGACCTATGGTCTGTGACGATCAAGAGGCCCTTTACAGGTTCTTTGTCTCACTTCCTGAAGAAGACAGAAGATATTTGCGAGACGATCCAACTGACAGGAGGTTGGTTCAAAAATGGTGCCGTGAGCTGAACTATAATAAGGTTCTGCCTATCCTGGCCGAGCACGAAGGGAGCATTCTTGCAAACGCCACCCTCCACAGGCAAACATTTGGATGGGGAAAACACGTGGGAGAAATCCGCATCACGATTGCTGCAGAGGTTCGACAACGCGGCCTGGGCTCTCAGATGGTTGAAGAACTCTCGGACCTTGCCGTCAGGGGTGATCTGGACAAGCTCTGTGCCAGGATCGTTGCCTCGCAGTCGGAAGTAATTAAGGTCTTCGAAAAGAATGGATTCACCCAGGTCGCTATCCTTAAGAATTTTGTCAAGGACGTTTACCTGGGCGAATATCAAGATATTGCTGTTCTGGTCAAGGATTTGAGCCAAACTGAAGGATAGCTTTTATATAAAGGAGATCTTATGCGAGAGGTGGTAATTGCTAGTGGTGCTCGCACTGCCATTGGCAGGTCTGGGGGCACGCTGAGTGGTGTGCCCGCTATTGAATTGGGGGAAATAGTCATAAGGGAGCTACTTTTGAAGGCCAAGATTCGACCGGAAAAAGTGGACGAACTCATCATGGGGAACGTTCTCCAGGCGGGACTGGGCAGAAATCCCGCGGGAGTGGCAGCGGCTCGGGCTGGAATAAGCCAATATAGCCCATCGCTTACGGTAAGCAAGGTCTGTGGCGCGGGTATGAAAGCGGTAATTATGGCGGCCCAGACCGTAAAATCCGGAGACGCGGATATTGTTGTTGCCGGCGGCATGGAAAATATGAGCGCTGCGTCTAACTTGTTTCCTCAACCAGGACAAGGTGACAAAGGGAACTCTGAGAAGGTCATTGATCCCATGATTCGCGATGGAATCTGGTGCTCTTTTGGGAATTCCGATCTGGGGACTACTCTGGAAAATATTGGAGAGACCTTCAATGTAAGCAGGGCAGAACAGGATAAGTATGCAGCCAACAGTCATCAAAAGGCACAAGCGGCAATCACCAACGGCCGCTTCAGCGATGAGATAGTGCCCGTCCGTGTACCACAAGAGAAAGGGGATCCAGTAGTATTCGACACGGATGAGAACCCTAGATTCGATACTGATGTTGAGAAGTTAGCCAAACTCAAGCCGACCTTCAGTAGGGATGGCACGATCACCGCGGGTAACAGCTCTGGGATTGCCGACGGAGCCTCAGCTCTACTGATTATGAGTGCAGAGCGAGCCTTCAAGATGGGAATAAGGCCGATGGCCAAGATCGTAGGGTATGACTATCACTGGTGCGAGCCGGAATTGATGGGCTACGGTCCCATTTATGCGGTAAGGGGTGCTCTCCACAAAATGAGAGGAAAGTTGGACAAGCAGATCGATCTCGTGGAACTGAACGAGACCTTTGCCGCCCAGACAGTCGTGTCCATAAGAGAATTGAACCTTGATCCAGAGATAGTCAACGTGAACGGCGGGGCCATCGCCCTGGGACATCCCATAGGCTCCAGCGGTGCCAGAATACTTACAACTCTTCTCTACGAGATGCAAAGGAGGGATGTCAAAGTAGGCCTGGCCGCCGGCATGGGCATTGCCTGCGTTGTGGAGCGGGATTGGTATTTCTAGAAGGTTTTGCTAGCTGGCCGGTGGGCCCGTTCGCCTGTTGCATTAAGTCCAAAGAACTTCGCCAATACATCTCAATTGAAGATTACAAAGGTTCGTTATTACTCGAGACTGGCTGACCGTTTAACCGGCAAAACCAACCATGGGAGCTCATCCCAAGGAGGGTAACAGCAAATGATTCTCTATGAATATCCCAAATCAACTAGTTTGAGGGATGGAACTCGGCTAACCCTTAGGCCGTTAAGAAAAGAAGACGAGAAGGCTCTGTACGAGTATTTCTTAGGGCTTCCCGATGAGGACCGGATGGGGCTGAGGGATGACGTCACCGACCCTGAGGTAATTGAGAACTGGATTTACGATCTCGATTATGATGTCGTTTTGCCAATGCTCGCCTTAGATAATGGTCGCATTGTGGCCATTTCCACTTTGCACTTCAGCCATATCGGCTGGACGAAACACCAGGGGGAAATCCGCATCACTAGCGATAGGGCATACCGCAAAAAAGGTCTTGCAACTCGTCTTATCCAAGAGTTGATCGAGGTCGCCGCCTATTTCGGGCTAGAGCAACTTACCGCGGAAATTGCACCGGCGGTGGAGGGAACCCGCTCTATTTTCAAGAAATTAGGTTTCAATGAGGTCGCAGCTCTAAAGGGATTAATCAAGGATGTGAAGGGCGATTACGGGGACCTGGTCTTGATGATTATGTACATTTAGTCCCCCAGTCTCCCCTGAAGCAAAAACACTTTAACTAACCCTTAATGGCCCCAGCAGAAAGCCCGCTCACTATTCGTCTTTGAAACAGGAGCACCAGCAACACCAACGGCGCAGTGGTGATGAAAGAGGCAGCCGCGATTTCCCCCCATGGGACAATATAATCTCCCTGAAAAAGAGCAATACCAACAGGCATTGTCTGTTTTGCCGGGTCGGTAAGAATAAGAAGCGCAAGGAAGAACTCGTTCCAAGCATGGATAAAGCACAAGATGCATGCCGTAAATAGGCCCGGAACCGCCAACGGTAAGATCACCCGCCATAAGGCGCCTAACCGCGTACATCCATCCACTAAAGCTGCTGCCTCCAACTCCTCGGGAATTTCTCTTATAAAGACGGCCAAAATCCAGACGGCCAGGGGTAGGGTGAGGGCTACATAAGGCAGAATAATCCCTTGGTAGGTGTTGAGCCATCCAACGGTTCGCAATATCCTCCAAATCGGGCCTACGATGGATATTTGCGGGAACATTGCACAAGCAAGGATCCCCATGAGGATGGCTTTTGCCAGAGAAGTGGACAAACGGGCGAGACCGTAGGCCGCCAGAGTGGCCATGGTCACTGTGATGACAGTGGTAACCCCGGCGACGATCACTGAATTGAACAGGTAGTGGAAAACCCCGTAGCGCACGACGGCGGAACGGAAAAAGGTCAGAGAAAAGTCTGGCCATAAATCCGGTGGAATCGTGGTGACCTGCGCCTCGGTTTTAAACGCCAACGAGACGAAGCAGAGGAAAGGGGCCAAAGATGCGCCCGCGACTAGGCAAATGGCAGCGAGCAGTCCTAGCTTCTTCAACCTTTTCTTCATGGGCTCTCCAAGAGACGTTTTCCTACTTGTCTCACGTATACAACGGCCAGAATGAGAACGCAGAGGAATATGGCAACTGAAATGGCCGATCCGTACCCCATCCATCCTTCAACAAACATTTTTTTGTACCCATAAAGTTGCAGGACGTTGGTGGCGTCCGCAGGGCCTCCCTGGGTCATGACGAAGGCCAGATCGAAAACGCGAAACGCATCAATGGTTCTGAAGAGTAATGCCACCAGAAAAGCAGGTCTGATGAGTGGCCAGGTGATGTACCAGAAACGTTTCCACGCTCCTGCCCCGTCTACCCGTGCTGCCTGGTAGAGCTCGTCTGGGATAAGCTGCAAGCCGGCCAGGATCAACAGGGCAGCAAAAGAAGAGGTTTTCCAGACATCAGCCGCGATGATGGCCGTAAGTGCCGCGTTGGGAAGAGCCAACCAAGGGACGTACTTAGATGTCTCGGCACCGAAAACGATGTAGTTGATCATTCCGTAAGCATCGTTAAAGAGATAGCGCCACATCTGAGCTGATACCACAGTAGGAATGGCCCATGGAATGAGCACGCAGGCTCTGAGAGCTCCCCTCCCAGGGAACCGATGGTTGATGAGCAGAGCGACAAGGAGCCCGAGCAGCAGTTCGCAAGACGTGGTGGCTGTCACGAAGACGGCCGTAATGCTGAAGGAATGGCGGGCCACTGGGTCTTTGAGAAGATCCACGTAGTTCTGGAAACCGACGAATGGATTTCCCAGGGCGGGAAGCCCCACCACGACACGGTGGAGGCTGAGCATCATTGACTGCCCAATGGGAAGAACGATGAACAGGAAGAGTATCGCGACCGCCGGAGCCAGCAGGGTCAGATAGAGTTGTGTGTCCCGCCTTTTCATGGCTGGATGGCAGTCCCCAGTCGATTGATTCCCTCTATACGCACGGCCACCTCTCTTGCTAAGGAGTAAATGTTGGAGGTGGGGTCAGAAATGGCTCGGGAGAAGAAGCGCTGTAGCTCCTGGCTTATGTAAGGATATAGCGGGGTGAGAGGACGGGGCCGTGCCTTTTCGAACGCCGGCAAGAAAGAAACAAAATGCGGTGCCCGGAACCGCACTTCCGGGTCTTGGTAAATTGCCCTTCTTGTCGGTGCGCGACCAGCCTCGAGAGCCAGAGTCTTCTGGGCTTGGTATGAAGTCATGAACTGAACGAAGCGTCGAGCCGCATCCGGATGCCTGGACCAGCGGTTAATTCCGAACTGCCATCCGCCGAGGGCAGGGGCAGGCGAGTGGCCCTGGAAAGCGGGCAGACTCACCACCCCCACCTTCCCTGCCACTTTGGACCTATCTGGGTCATTGGCCACTGTCCAGGCGTAAGGCCAATTGCGATGGAAAATCGCTTTTCCTTGAATAAAAAGAGCCAGAGATTCGGGTTCCTCGTAACTGAGTACGCCACGGGGAGCGGCCTTGCCAATGATTCGATCTCTCACAAAGGCCACCGCCTCCAGGGCGGGAGGTCTTGTGAGTCTCACTTTACCGGTGGAGTGCTCAAGCACTGCCCCACCGTTGGACCAGATGAACTCCATCATGTTGCAAACAAGCCCTTCGTACTGCTTGAACTGGGCAGAGTAAATGTGAAGGGTAGGATCTTGTTCCCCCTCGATGATCTTCTTCCCCTGAGAGAGCATAAAATTCCAGGTTCGTGGTGGATCGTAACCGTATTTCTTTAGAAGGTCTGTGCGGTAATAAAGGAGACCTGCGTCCAAGAAGCTGGGGATAGCGTAAATGCCGGCGCGATAAGTGTTTGCAGCGATGGGACCCGTTAGAAATCTCTTTCGTTCGGTGGCTGGGAACCAGGGGCTAAGATCAAGAACCCAACCTGCGCTCGCGAACTCAGGCGACCAGATCACGTCCATGAAAAATACGTCCACCGACGGATCGCGGTTTTTGAGGCGCTGGCTTACGATGGCGTGAAACTGGGTCGACGACTGAGGGCCCACCTGTCGCTGAACGCGGATATCCTGATTCTCGGCCTCGAATCGTCGGATCAATCGTTCCCACACTCCTGGAATACCCGGTTTCCAGGTCAGGAATGTGAGAGTGGTATGTTCCCCCGCCAATAAAGGCCAG
>CP070692.1:3549775-3555264 GCA_020353215.1 Deltaproteobacteria bacterium | reverse complement strand
AGAGGCTGTCCGATAACTCCCTAATTCGCTGTTCTTGAGAGTTCAGATCATTGAAATTTGGCATTCTAGAGAAGCTCCCAAAACCCCCTCGCTTGTCGAAGATCCCGCTGAAAGCGGGGAGGGAGAGGGTTGGGGTGAGGGTGAAATCTGTTTTTCACTCAAACATAATTTCCAACAGCCATTCATTGAAAAAACGGTTGTCGGACAGCCTCGCAAGGGCCCTTCGGCTTCGCTCAGGGTCCTGAGCCTGTCGAAGGGCAGGTGCTTATTCACGAATTCTCTGAATTCGTGAATAAGGCAGGCTAATCCTCTTTCTTGCCCGGTAACTCGCTGGAATGTTGATCTAAGAACGCCTTCATACCGGATTGAAATGAACTCTTGTGGCCCAACGGGTCGTCCGGTGCCCTCACCAATGGTTTAGGCAACTGCTCGACAAAGGCTCTAATCTTGTCCCGGATTCGCCGGTAGTGACCCATGATTTCTTCTTCACCGGTAGCGGTCGCAGCCAGCTTGGGTGGATCTTCGAAGCCCACATGAACGACCTTAGTCTTCTTGCCAGGAAAGCTCGGGCAAGTTCGTTGGGCGTTGTCGCAGAGAGTAACCACGTAATCAAATTCCACCTGGCTGATTTCATCAAGAGATTTGGAACTCTGGTTTGAAATGTCGACGCCTGCCTCTGCCATGGCCTCTATGGCTCTGGGGTCAACTCCTTTTGGGGCTACTCCGGCGGAGTGGGCCTCAATCTCATCGCTTTTGAGATGTCGGGCAAAACCTTGTGCCATCTGGCTCCGACACGAGTTACCGGTGCACAGAAAAAGTATTCTCGGCCTACTCTTCACACTCATGAAACTCTCTTTCTGAAAATCTGTTTTCCCAATTCGGTTCATAAGAAACTCGTCCGGTCATTATATAAGAAAATCCCTAGATCGAGGAGTTCTGATTTTCCAGCATTACTACCATCTTGGGCAATATAATGTATCCATCTGTCTCGGCATCGTATACTGCAGAAAAGACAGAGCACACCGTCCTTGACGGCTGTAATTGATTTCGTGTTATTTAGAGACTTCTGACATTCAGTACAATTGATCATCGCTGTCTTTGACATGATTATTCCTTATATCCTGTGATGATAGTCGATTGAAGGTAGAGACAATCGCATTCTGATCTTCTCTGCTTCACTTGACTGTTCCACAAACTAGACGCCAGTGGAGATAAACCTATCCATCCGGAAACAACAGTAGTTTTATGGTTACAAATGTTGCAGGCAGATGGCGGTTCTGTGAAGAAACGAAGAATTTTCAGACAGGTTAGTTTGATCTCTCAAGCCATTCAAAACCTGATTTCAGATCCGGAGCGGTTACAACAGATGAGGATAGAAACGAAACCTTATATGGAAGAACGTTTCTTTGAGGAGTGTTTTGAGAAAAGGTAGCGGGTCTACAAGAAAGAAGACTCATTCAAAGACACAACGGCTGCTGCTGTGTAAACCTAGAGAAAGTCCTATTCTAAGCGAATCATGTTGTGCAATCCATGGTCATGCCGGTAACATTTGCTCTCATGCTTGACAATGGTGTTTGATATTCACTCCTTCGCCCATTCCGTCTAGAATCCCTTCCAGTTTCTGTTCTTGCTCGGTAATGGTTTGAATGTGCGCTTCATTCCTCCACCGACTTCAATACCAGGTCTGTCGCCTTTTCAATAGGAATGAGGTCCATATTCAAGATCAAGTGAAAAAGGTGCGGCTCCTCAGCAGCCTCCCCACTGACAGTGCGGAGAAACCAAGTGTGATTAATGTCTCGGTCCTCTAGGATTTGTTCTACCCGGGAGCGACGTACCCCAAGTCTTTGGATGGCATACTCACTGCGCCAGGCATCTGAAGCCAATAAATGGAACCGATAGCAATTTTCCATGTCTTTCAAAAAGAAGTGCGCTGCACGTCCGATAATCACCACATTGTCTCTTGCCGCCACTCCCAAAACCAGGTTTCTCAATGCCTCTTTGTATTCAGGCTCCTCGACCACGGTTCTGTCGTAGCCGACTATTCGCTGGATATAATTCTTGCTGAAAAACTTGGAGAATTGATTGGAAATCCGATACTGCCTACCCGTCTCAAAAGAGGACAAAGTCCCCTCCGATACGTGGAGCTTTTCTGCAATCTTTTGGAAAAGCGCTTTATCGACATATTCATAGTTGAGTCTATTGGCCACGTACTTGCCAATTCTTCTGCCCCCCGAAGCGTATTTCCGAGAGATCGTAATTACGGCCATAATGGTCCCCCTTTTTTTAGCTCTCGGTTGCAGGCGGACACCAAGAAGAAATCATTGAAAAGGGCAGAACCTCCTTTGCTCTCCGCCTGGAGGATCCGCCCTCACCACTAAGTGGACCTGTGGTCGCGGCTGTTGGACCAACCTTGAGAGTTAAGATCTGCCCCAGCATTGACGTAATTGTTTACCAATAACAGGATCTCTCGCATCTATTCAGGTGATGCCTGACTCCTCTGAAGAAGTGTCAGCGAACTTCCGTAGGTACGGTGACCCTCACTGGGTTGTGCAAGAACAAGCGATCTGTAACTGTTGATCAGCCTGTCGCCGACGGTCCCTGCCAGACGTTGGTAAAAAGCCATCCCATCGGATGGAGTTTTCTCAACAACCTTGCGGAAAATCTCTCTTTCCATGCTGATCACTTTAGTCGCCGCTATACATTCTGCCGATGCTGAATACGCATCTCGGCCCACCAGGCTTGACCAGCCAAATGCCTCTCCTGGACGATCCACGGTGTGAACCACCTGCCCCTCCTCGCCGGTGGTCAGCCTCACACGCCCTTTAAGCAAGATGTAGAAGTGGTTGGCGTCTTCACCCTCCCGAAAGACGTTATCTCCTACTTCAAAGGTTTCTTTCTTCGTGGAATCCATAAATTCCTTCACGAACTCCCGACTCATTCCTCGGAATAGATCGGCTTGTTGAATTATCATGGTTGCTCCTTTCTCTTCCAGGAGCACGCAAGACTTCGAAGGGATAAAGGCTCAGCCTCTCTCGTCGTCGGAATTCATCTGATGTCGCCCCTCCAGCCAGTAAACGAGAAACAGATCCCTCCTAAATTGCTTGCAGCTCGGTCTTCGGCTGCGTCTAAGTTCAGAGTCTGACTCTTTCAGCACTGTTCAATCGGATTGTTTGAAGCCAACCTGTCGAGCAAAGAGTCCAGGATTTCAACGGAAACTGCAGTCACGGCGCAGGGGGATACGTTGAAAAAGGGAACATGCAACCATCAGAACTCGTTCCGGAAGCGATTTATCCTCGCGCGAAGGGGAAGAGGGGGAAATGTCTGAAGTCAATGGTTCTGTGATAGTTGCACGCAGAGGACGATGGCAACAAACCTCATTCAGGACCAGTGATCGAGTGATTAGGTTGCGGGCAAATTGAATTTGAAGCCGAATACTGACATGATCGCCAAAAATTGATCACACACTCCAGAAGCGCAAACGCAGTCGAACAATAGCGTTGTCTTGATCCGGTCGTCTTACCAAGCTCCCAATAGACAGCATGGGACCTATTGGGAGCCTGCTATGCACATCTTTAGAATCATTCGCGAACCGGCAGTCTCTAACTTTTGATCGTAGTATTGATGGATCTAAAATTAGGATACGGCCAGAGTGTCAGGTGAGTCAATATAAAACTATTTTTGTGATAGGAATTCTTTTCACTCAATTGTTTGCATCAGGCGCAAGGTACAAGAATCCAGGGGTTATCATCATACGATTGTTCATCGCCTTGGGGAGTGGTTCCGAACCGCCTCCTGTCGGCGTTGATTATCTACTATACCCGTTACAATGGAACAGGATTCTGTTACACTCAGTCCAATTACATTGAGAATCGGCCTGTCGCGGAGAGATATTGGAAGAAAAGGACCCATTATGGATGAGAGTAGGTTCGTATCCGTTTACACCATTGCCAACAGGTTCGAAGGTGATCTTCTCATGGATGCGCTCAAGCGTGAAAACGTGCCGGCAATTCTGAGAACCTTTGAAGAAACGGCGTATGACGGTCTTTTCGTGCCGCAGCGAGGGTGGGGGCAGATTCTTGTGCCGGAAGAAAATGCTCCAGAGGCTCACGAGGCTTTGGCCCCTTTAATTAATGATCTTCACAAGAAACTTTCGTCAAGGGATTCGCGTGAGACACGTCCGGTCACCAGGGAAGAGTACGCCAAAGGCAAGACCTAGCCCGCATATTTCATGAATTGATTACTGCGACCAATTTACTTGTCATCACGCTTCGCTGTCAGTCATAGTCACTAGGTCACTGTGTCGTCTTATGCCAAAATCACGAAATCATCGCTTTGCCATTCTTGGTGATGGGTTTATCAAAGCGACCCAATGACTTGATGACGACCGTTAGCCCAAATGACCTGATGACCGCCTTGTCAGGTGCACTGCGGTACCGTTTTAGCCTTCCTATCTCATCAACGTTGCTTGTCTCTTGCCCTGGCCTTCAACCGTTTCATAAGTTCCTGTGCTCTCTGTTTGGCGTCACGCTCCTTTTCATCCAGGACTTCAGCCCAGGGCTGGGTGACCCGCCAGGTTAACTTGCCGCTGAGCGGTGATTCCGGATATGCACCCGGGTCATAGACAGAAACACCACGAAAATCCACAGGGCTTTCTTGGTAACACGACCAAACGGCCTTTCTGACCACATCCGGGTCTCCCTCAAACTGGAGATCGATCACAGAAAGC
Source organism: Deltaproteobacteria bacterium (assembly GCA_020353215.1). Taxonomy (GTDB): domain Bacteria; phylum Desulfobacterota; class Syntrophobacteria; order BM002; family BM002. The sequence goes on along the minus strand of CP070692.1, from coordinate 3,550,538 downwards.
TGGCTCCGGAAGCGGTCAATCATCTTGGTGGACACGTTGAACAAGAAAGGATGGGGCGCGTCTGTACCCATAATTCGCTTCTTGTCGTCCACACCGTTGTGAAGCAAGGCTTTCAAGGCCTCGCCGGTCAAATGGCCTTCCGATTCCGGTCCACCGATAATCAGGTGGCGGATATTGGGATTGGCGACGATATTACAGACAATCTTTTCAAAGCCGATATTCTCTGTTTGCACGGTACCAGAGAGTGCAGCCCCTGTTTCGATGCCTGCCCTTACCAGACTCTCAAGCTCGGGAGGAATCTTGTCTCCGTCGCAATTGAGAATAATCGCCACTGCAACCGGCGAATAATCGTTTCCCCTGAGATATCTGCCGTCCTCTGGGGGGTAATCTGGATGTGGGGCTACTTTGAGCATACTCCACCTCTGCTCGAAGGGATCGTAACGATTGAGGCCAAGCAATGGTTTCCCATCAATCCTCTTTCGTCAACACATTTGCTTGAGCGCCTAATTCGAACAGCAGCTCGAATTGGGTCATAGCGCGGTAAAGTCTTGAGCCACGACCCGTTCAGTTTCTGCAACTACAGAAGTCCCAATTCCTTTCCCAGCACTTGGTAAGGCTTGGGAAATTCAGGCTGGAAATTCTGGTAAAAGGTCACGGGGTACCTGGCTCCGATCTTTCGCCCCGCTTCCTGCAGACCCTGTACTAGTCCTTGCAGCTGTGGCCCGGGCAGAGAGAAGACCATCTCATCGTCCTGGGTCATAGA
>CP070692.1:3544113-3549675 GCA_020353215.1 Deltaproteobacteria bacterium | reverse complement strand
GGCAAACTACCTCGCAACCTCAGTTGACAAAGATCAGTGATCAATTCTTGGGGAAACTCCTGGATTTTTTTCAGATTGACTGCAACGCTAGGTTAGTTGTATTCTACACGTAGATTCTTTCGAGGCTTCCGAATTCTCTCGATAAATTCAAAGACAGCATCCCACGCGCAAGTTCAGTGCCTCGGGAACGAAAACCCCCTCTTATCTTTTGTTCAGTTGAGATTCTCAAATGTCGCGCCTGTCAAAGGCAATGATCGTTGGCTTGCTGACGGGCATCATGGGTCTCCTCGCAAGCCTCGCCTCATTTGGACTTGATCTGGAAGAGAAAGTCGGCCTGGATGTATTGTTCAAACTGAGGGGAACGAGAGAAGTCCCACCTGAGGTGGTTATTGTAACCATGGATAAGGCTTCGGCCGATCACCTCAATCTGCCTGCCGAGCCGGATAAATGGCCACGTTCTCTGAATGCCCGCTTAATCAACAACTTGATTGGTAGAAGTGCTGCGGCAATTGCCTTTGATATGATTTTCGACGAGGCTCGGTCCCCGAACGAGGACAGTGCGTTCGCCGAAGCGGTCCGTAAGGCGGGTAACGTCGTCCTTTCCGAAATCATTCGAAAGGAAACTTTCCCGCTGAATGGAGAGCACGGTGGACAGAAGGCATTTGTAAACATTGAGAGACTTGTGCCACCCATTGCGCCCCTCAGGCAATCAGCCGTTGCCATAGCGCCATTTCCCTTGCCAAAGGTGCCGGTCAAGGTGAGCCAGTACTGGACATTTAAGACCAGTGCCGGCGATACACCCACGTTGCCGGTGGTGGTGTTTCAAATTTCTGTTCTGGACTTATACGATGAATTTATCCAATTTATTAAACTGGTTAGTCCATCTAAAGTCGAGAAGTTACCCGCTCATAAGCAAGCCATAATGACGACGAGAAACGCTGAGAAGCTTGTCCAACTTCTGAGAGAAATGTTTAGAGAGGATCCTACACTGGGCAAGAAGATGTTGAGAGAATTAGCAAATTCAGAGGCAGGACCTCTTTACGCCAGAAGAAATAAGATCCTCAGATCGCTCATCAGGATGTATCAAAGCCCCAACAGCCACTATCTCAATTTCTATGGCCCTGCCGGCACCATTACCACTGTTTCTTATTACCGCGTACTGCAACTTGACGAAAAACATACAGCCCCACAAGATCCTTTGGATTTCACCGGTAAAGCAGTATTTGTTGGGCTTTCAGAACGTATGCGGCCGGAACAAAAAGATGGGTTCTACACCACGTTTTCTCAATCAAGCGGAGTAGATATCAGCGGTGTGGAAATCGCCGCAACCGCTTTCGCCAATCTGATGGAAGATATGCCTGTTCGACCGCTGAGTATCTCTGGACATGTGGCCACCGTATTCTTCTGGGGCTTGTTGCTGGGCATTCTCTGTCGTGTTTTTCCCACCATCGTAGGTGCGGCGAGCGTTATAACGCTGAGCGCACTCTATCTGGTCATTGCCGATTACCAATTCAAGTACAATGGGAGCTGGTATCCGCTGGTGGTCCCGCTGGGCTTTCAGACCACTTTCGCGTTCTTTGGGGCGCTGGTGTGGGATTATTTTGAGACGCACAAGGAGCGTCAGAATATCCGAGATGCCTTCGGATACTTCCTGCCCGATAACGCAGTGGATCAGTTGGCGAAGAACTTGGCGGACATCACAAGCAGCAGCCAGATAGTATATGGTACATGCCTATGTACAGACGCTGAACAGTACACCAGGTTGTCGGAAACCATGGATCCAAAGGAACTCAGCAGATTCATGAACAGGTATTATCAAGTCGTTTTTGAGCCGATACGGAGACGGGGTGGGATCGTGTCGGACGTCAAAGGAGATTCTGTGCTGGCCTTGTGGACGACGGCACATCCCGACATCGATCTGAGAAGTCAGGCCTGCCGGGCGGCAATAGATATTGTGAGCGCAGTACACCGGTTCAACCAGTCTTCTAAGGCTCTGCAGTTGCCCACTCGAATTGGTTTGAATGCTGGACACATGTCTCTGGGCACCATCGGTGCCATTGATCATTACGAGTACCGAGCTGTGGGAGATATCGTCAATACCGCCTCGAGGATCGAGGGTCTGAACAAACAGTTGGGCACCAGGATCCTGGTGTCGGAGGAGGTGCTGGAACAAATAGAAGGCTTCCTTACCAGAGAACTGGGAGAGTTTCTCTTGAAGGGGAAGACAAAGCCAGTTGTCGTTCACGAACTTTTGTGTCCTAAGGAGAAAGCCGACGAGGAACAGCGAAGCCTCTGTGCCATTTTTGCCTCAGCACTCAACGCTTACAGGAGGCAAATCTGGGAGGAGGCGATGGAGAGGTTTCGTGAGTCCACCAAAATAAATAGCGATGATGGCCCGTCGCTCTTCTATCTAAATCTGTGTGAGCAATACAGACAGAACCCGCCTGGAGAGAGTTGGAGTGGATTAGTACGTTTGGAGCGAAAATAATACAGGGGCCTCAGAGTTGTTCACTGGCCATTATTTCTTGCCAACGAGTGGAGGACGCAGAGGGACAGAAGATGACCCAGACAAAGGTAAGGGAGCCGCGCCATGAAGCAGATCCGAACTAGCCTCTTCATTGGGACGTTATTCATCGGCTTATTGTTTGGGCACCTATTTCCCGCTACTGGGTTTACAGAGACATGCGAAAACTGGGTGGCCAAGGTCGTTTCCGTACAGGGTAGTGTTCAAGTTAGGAGAGCGGGTGAGACCCAATGGGTAGCTGTTGCATTAAACGATACCTATTGTGTTGGCGACATGATTCGGGTCCAGGATCTGAGCCGAGCCGCTGTGGTCCTAAGCAACGAAGCCGTACTCCGCCTAGATCAGAAGACAACTGTCGTGTTCTCCGGCCAGGAGCAGGAACAAACGCTCCTGCTAAAGCTGCTCAAAGGTACTTTCCATTTCTTTAGTCGACTCCCCCGCAGTCTGAAACTAACCACACCTTTTGTCAACGGGGTGGTAGAAGGCACAGAATTTCTCGTGAGGGTCGAGCCCGAGCAGACCTTTTTGTCCATATTTGAGGGGCGAGTAGCAACTGCAAATGAGATGGGAAGTCTTACTCTGGAAAGTGGTCAATCCGCGGTGGCGAGGGCTGGGCAAGCACCCAAGCCGCGCGTAGTGATTCGTCCCAGGGATGCTGTTCACTGGGCCCTGTACTATCCGCCCGTATTGGACTATCGATCTGCCGATTTTCCGGGTGGAACCGAAACCGACTGGCAGGCCAAAGTCCGAAGGTCCATAGAGTACTATTGGGAAGGAGATCTGGCGAGGGCATTCTCAAGCCTGGAAGGAGTATCGGAACCAATCAGTGATCCGCGTTTTTTCACCTACAGGGCTGCTTTGTTCCTCACTGTGGGAAGAGTTGCGGAAGCTGGTGTGGATATAGAGAGGGCGCTGGGGCTTGATCCAACGAACAGCAACGGTTTTGCGCTTCAGTCCATCATTGAGGTGGCGCAAAACAAAAAGGATCCGGCCCTGGAGCTTGCCAGGAAAGCTTCTGATCTGGATCCTGGATCTGCAGTGACAAAGGTCGCGCTCTCCTATGCTCAACAGGCCGGTTTTGATCTCCAGGGAGCATTGGACAGTCTCGAGGAAGCAGTGGAACTGGACCCGGAAAATGGACTCGCTTGGGCGCGACTGGCCGATTTATGGCTATCCTTCGGGTATCTCGACAGGGCTCTTGAGGCAGCGCAGAAATCCGTGGCCCTTAAACCTCACCTGGCACACACGCAAACCGTTCTGGGATTTGCCTATCTGGCCCAAATCAAGACCAAAGAAGCGAGGGAAGCTTTCGGAAAGGCAATTCGGCTTGATCAGGCCGCTCCACTCCCCCGGTTGGGTCTGGGACTGGCGAAGATTCGGGATGGGGACCTTAAAGAGGGGGTAGGTGAAATCGAGATTGCTGCGGCTCTGGACCCCAACAATTCCATTATCCGCAGTTACCTGGGAAAAGCATACTTCGAAGAAAAACGCACCAACCTGGATGGGCCGCAGTATGCCATTGCAAAGGAACTTGATCCAAAGGATCCCACCCCCTGGTTCTATGACGCGATTCGTAAACAAACTGTGAATCGACCTGTTGAGGCGCTACAGGATCTGCAGAAATCCATCGAACTCAATGACAATCGGGCCGTTTACCGGTCGCGACTACTCTTGGATAAGGATCTCGCAGCGCGGAGCGCCAGTCTCGCCCGGATATATAACAACCTCGGTTTTGAGCAACTCGGTCTGGTGGAGGGCTTCAAATCGGTCAATACGGATCCGGCGAACTTCTCCGCTCATAGGTTTCTGGCCGATACATACTCTGCCCTGCCGCGGCACGAAATAGCCAGGGTGAGTGAACTCCTCCAGTCCCAACTGCTGCAACCCATTAACATCACCCCAGTTCAGCCTCGACTCGCTGAGAGCAATTTGCTGATCCTGGAGGGAGCGGGTCCGACTGATCCCTCTTTGGCCGAGTTTAATCCGCTCTTCCTTCGAAACCGGTTCGCACTGCAAGGAAGTGGCGTTTTTGGCGAAGATGACACTCTCGGCGGTGAACTGGTCCACTCAGCTGTTCAAGGAGGCCTATCGTACAGCCTTGGGGCCGTAGGCTTTCATACCGACGGATTTCGGGAGAACAACGATCTAACACAGAGACTGTACAACGTGTTCACTCAAGCATCCTTGACGCACAAAACCAGCGTGCAGGCGGAATTTCGGTACCAAGATACCGAAAGAGGTGATCTTGCCCTCAGATTCATCCCCAGTCTATTCAACGAGCGAGTGGAAGAGGAGAGTCAAACTGCACGCGTGGGTCTTCGTTACGCCTTTTCCCCTCCCTCTATCCTTATCGCTTCTTTTATGTACCAACATATGCAGTTCGATCAGAAGGCATTTCCACCGACTGGCAACAATACCAATCCTGTGCGCGACGTGAGTGAGAAGGAAGACGGCTACATGGCTGAAGTTCAACATCTGTTGGCCTTAGAACGAGTTCATCTTACGAGCGGGTTGGGGCATCTCACAGCAGAGACGGAAAAGTTGCCGTCCCCTAGCGCAGAAACCCAACAAAGCCATAAGAACCATACTAACTTTTATCTCTACTCTTCGATAAATTATCCGGACACAGTGACGTGGACGATCGGGGGAAGCGCAAACTTCATCGATGTTCCCGTCACGGACACGGACCAATTCAATCCGAAACTGGGAGTGACCTGGAGTGTGGTTCCGAATACCACCCTGAGAGGGGCGATATTTCGGGTTTTGGAAAGAACCCTTATTTCGAGCCAGACACTTGAGCCCACTCAGGTGGCTGGCTTCAATCAGTTCTTTGAGGACGGTGCCGGCACGGACTCTTGGCGTTACGGTATTGCGCTGGATCAGAAATTCTCTAAGGCTTTGTATGGAGGCGTGGAATTCTCCTGGCGTGACCTGGATATCCCCTTCTTAGTTGCTCCATCGACACCCGCACCTCCACCGTCTCCACCCCCCGGACCTCCGCCTGGACCACCCCCCGGACCTCCGCCTGGACCACCCCC
>CP070692.1:3538402-3544013 GCA_020353215.1 Deltaproteobacteria bacterium | reverse complement strand
AGGTCTGTGCCACTTCCCCGGCTGTGGCTGGGGGAGCCCCTGGCCCCGTTCTGCAGGAACGGGGAACAGGGAGGGGGCGCCATCCCCCGGCCACAGCCGGGAATGAAGTGACCAGACCGTGAGCTTTGGAACGACAGAAGAGACACCAGGAAAGCATTTTCATTCCAACATCAGGGCAAACTACCTCGTGACCTGAGTTGACAAAGATCAACGATCAATTATTGGGAAAAGTCTTGGCACAAAATCCCCTTGACCTGCAAGGAATGATGTGGCACCTTGGAGGCGAGGAGAAGTTATCTTTATAAGATATTGATATCTTTTATAAAGACTACATGAGTCAACGAAATGTCTCCTGCCACATCTCGGCGTCGTGCCGTAAGACCTCGATCCATCAGCGAAACTCTTCTGAAGCTATTCGACCTATTTGAGCCCAAGGATAGGGTATTGATAAACATCGACGCCGATCCCGACTCCCTGGCATCAGCAATGGCCCTCAAGCGTCTACTGTGGCACAAGGTCCAGTCTGTTACCATCGCCCACTTTAACGATATTAAACGTTTCGACAATGTCACCATGGTACGGCTTCTCAAAATCCCTCTTGAGAGGCTCCAAAAGATCAATCGCAGGGACTTCTCCAAAACAGTGCTTGTGGACGGCCAGCCCCATCATCATGAGGCTTTCGGCGATTTCAATTATGATGCAATTATAGACCATCACCCGATTACCACTGCAGTCGAAGCTGCCTTCGTAGATATCCGACCGCACTACGGCGCCACCGCCACAATTCTGACCGAGTATCTGCGCTCGGCCAGGATCCGCCCCTCCAAAGGGTTGGCCACCGCTCTTCTCTATGCAATTCGCGTAGATACGCACAACTTTGAGGCCGGAGCCTCGGAAGAGGATGTCAAGGCCTTCCGCTATCTTTTCCCTTATGCCAACATGAACCTGCTGAGAAAAATCGAAATGTCTGATATGGGGGTAAGAGACCTCAAATATTTTCAACTTGCACTGGAGAACAAGCGAGTCGTCAAGGGAAAGATCTTTACACACCTCGACCACGTTCACTCGGCAGATATCCTCGTGCTCGTTGCCGATTTTTTCATGAGGTGCCATGAGGTTGCCTGGACCGTCGTCTCCGGAATCTGTCAGAAGCATCTAGTGATCGTAATTCGAAACGACGGTTTCAGAAAGAACGCCGGCTCCGCGGCAATCAAGGCCTTTGGCCGGTTGGGCAGCGCTGGTGGTCACCGGGCTATGGCAAGGGCTGAGATATCACTGGCGAACTTGAACGATTACTTCAAGAAGGGAAATTCTTCTAATTTGGGACGTTTTGTTATTCGTCAATTTCAGAAAAGTCAACAGATTTGATTGGGAAGGGCAGCCTTGGCACTTGAGCTACGCCATCATCTTCCTTTGGCGGCAAGGCCCAAGAAGTAAAGCACAAAACAGGGAACGCCCTTTAGTTTTCCAGTTTAATCAACACGCCCTGCAAATCAGGAAGCCTGTCTACGGCAAATCCAGGTCCGCAGAAAATATACCCTCGGGGCAGAGTAAAACTGGAAAATTAACCCGGATGTTTCATGAATTGCCGTCGCGAGACCGTGAAGATGGGCGTGCCACCGGGCAAACATCCCGCGGTTCGCGGGATTGGACCTGAGGCGTACCCGAACGGTACGTCGCAAGGTGCGACACCCGAGGACGCCCGGAAGGACGCCCATATCCGCGGTCGCAGCAGGTGATTCATGAAACATCCGGGTTAAAGGGCGTTCTCGAGAATAACTATCCGTTTGTATTTCTCTTACTTGCTTGCTCAGCCAGACCAGCGGCAATCTTCTCGGTATGGTGCATCATCTCTTGGATGTGCTTGTCCTTGTTCTCAAGACGTTGCTTGAGGGTACGGATCTCTTGTCGTAATCGCTTGCTTTCGGAGCCAGCAAAGAGACCACGAAATCTCCCATAGAGCAGCGCTCCTCCCATACCCACAACAGCCCCGAGAATCAGGCCAATCCAAAAGTAAAACCGCGGATCATCCATCAAAATCACCCTTCCCCATCAGGCCCCGGTTGCATCCCGTATCTGTCCCAGCCTTTCGACAATTCCAGCGGCGCAAAATAATCACATTTTCTCAAGAATGACTACTTCAACTTCCCCGGCCAAGAGGTCACGGAAACGTTCGGCATCGGTCTTATCGTCGACAATAGCCCCATAGTGCATGGGAATCGCCACTTTCGGCTGAATTGCCAGCGCCGCTTGGACTACCTCGTCGGCCGTTGTCACGTAAGTGGAGGATATCGGTAGCAGGGCAATATCAGCCTGGATTTCTTTCATTTCCGGAATAGAATCAGTATCGCCGCCATGGTAAATCCGAACGCAGTCGACGGTCACCACGAAACCAAGCATCCCGGCTTTTTTCGGGTGAAGGGGTAAACCCGGTCAGACGACATGAATTGGATGCTCAACTCATGCCCTCTGGCATACTCTTGCGCAGAAGCACATAGAGAGCACCGGCACCGCCGTCACAAGATCGAGCTGTAGTAAAAGCAAGAACGCACCGCTTCAATCGACCGCTCTTGAGCCAGTTTGCCATGCGTTGTTTGAGAATAGGAATCTGATCTCGCGAATTAAGCCCACGGCCATGAATGATCAGGATGCATCGCAGCCCTTTCATCACGCTTACGAGGATAAACTCCTCTAAGGCTTGCCGCGCCTCGTCGGCCGTCATGCCATGAAGGTCCAGGTGGGCCTGAATAGAGAAAGTACCGAGTCGTAGCTTCTCGAGGATTTCGGGACCAGCCCCGACCACCGCTCCCTCCATGTACTCATCAGTATACTGGATATCGAAACGGCCCTCACCGCTCACCAAGTCCACGAGTTGTGCGTATGCCTCAAGTTCCTCCTCCACCAGGGGCCGCTTGTAAGGTCTAGTCCGTGGCCGGGGCGTCCTAGGTCGGATCTTGCTCTCACTTAAGGGCTCCACCCCGGTCATCGCCTTCCAGAATATACGGTCATCCCCTTCAGGGCCAGAATCAGTAGTTCTCTGGGTCGGATTATTTTTGCCCTCTGCCTGTTGTGATCGTACCTCATCTGGGCCAGCTTGCGCTCGAGTGTCAGCCCGGGCTCGTCTCAGCATGTCACCCAGCTCCGCAAAGGGAGTATTGAAATTTGCTCTGTGGTGAGAACGCGGACGTTCCTCACTTCCCGAAGCTCTACTTCTGCGTCTCTTCTTCATCTTGTACCCACAGGTTGTTGCTTTCTTATAGCATAGGAGGATAGGTTATGAAAGGGTTCTGAAACCTTCCGCAGACTGATGTTGATCAAGTCAGAGTCGGCCCAATTCTTTGAGCTTACTTCAGAAGCGTTCTCCGGTCCCGCTATTGACAGTCGTACCCTCAACAGGTATAAATGCCTGCCGTGAACCGCAGCAGCAGCATGCGGAGATGCAAGAACTGGTTGCCGAACCTGTTAAAGCGAACTGGGTAGAAAAGAGGAGACGGTGATGACCGACGCAAGAATGGCTTCTGACAGTGGCGAAAAGAGAAAGGGAATGACAGCTTACACACTCATTGCGGCATGCATCCTGGTGATCGGACTCTTGATCGGCATCAGCGCGAGCAATTATAACACTTACAAGCTGCGGAAAAGCGGCAACCAGATTACGGTGTGGAAAGGGAAGTTTTCCCCCCGCGACGCGGAATTGGCGGAATCATTTCAGCCGCTGAATGTGGGAGACACGGACATCACGGAACTCACCCGTAGGAATTTCGTCGGCAAAGATTCCGTATATAGGGCTCTTTTCAGACACTACATGGCCCAGATCGGTGCCGAGTACGCCGAAGAAAGCCAGGCAGATCTTACTCGAATAGACGGACTGTTGGACGAAGCCGAAACCCTTATCCAGACTGCAGTGAAGGAAGGAAACCGCATGTCTGGCCCTCGCTTGGAGCTGGCACAACAGCGGGTGACCCTCGCTGAGCTGACCTTGGCGAAGGCATATCAGCAGGCGCTTCCGGTATATGAGGAAGCCTTGAGCCGGAGACTTGGAGATGCTGCCAATCTGGAAGCGAAGATAGAGGCAATGCAGGTGTCTTTGGGTCTGGCTGTACCTGAATAGACGCTGTCGCACTGAGAGTTGTTGGATGGCAAACCGCGACCCAGTGAGTTAGGTCTTGTCCGGGCTATGCCAAGTGAACGGTAAGGTAGAGGTCGCCGGTCCCTCTCACTCGGTGCATCCCTTTCCCTCTGAGACGTAGGCGTGTGCCGGACCGGGTACCAGGGGGTATCTTTACTTTCAGGGTTTCGCGACCCTGGCCCCGGTCGATGGTAATGGTCACCCACGTGCCACGCTGGGCATCCTCCGAAGGAACGGTCAAATCATAGATGAGATCGTGAGATTGGAGGGACGCCTTGCTCGCCTCTTGAGATAGTTGCTTTTGTCCTCCCAGGAGATAACGGCCGATCGTTTTCCCTATTCGCTTCAAGAATCCGAAAGGCTGGATTTGCTGAGTCTCGGATTGCTCTACCTGTGTGCGCTGGTGGCGCGGTCGGATCCTCCGTCGACCAGGTCCAAACGGGCTCCAGACGAAGACGCCCCCGAAAAACATCCCCCTGCCACCGAAAAAGACTTGATCGAAGAATCGTTGGTCAAAACGCACGCCAGCTCTTTGAAATTCTTTAAGAAGATCCTGAAAAACGCGGCTGAATCTAGGGTCTTTGAAGAGATCCTGGAAGATTTCCTCCTGAGAGTAGCGGAAACCTCCTCCAGTCATCCGCTGCTGCTCCCCTAGCCCTCGCCACTGGTCGTATTCTTCGCGCTTCACCGGATCTATCAGGACGCCGTAAGCCACCGCAATTTCTTTGAACCGCTCCTCCGCTTCCGGATCCCCTGGATTGCGGTCAGGGTGGTATCGAAGGGCCAGCCCTCTATAGGCCTTCCTGATTTGCTCCTCGGAGGCATCTTGATCTAGATCGAGTAGTTCGTAGTAATCTTTCATGGGTGCTGGTTTCTGACCCTCGACCGAGAACAGGGTCTCATAGTCTCTCACATCGTGAATTCAAGGTCATCTTATCTTAAATAACCGCTCGGAAGCAACCAGGGTCCGGGGTAAAGAATCCGGGCCTCAACAATCCCGCTCTGAGACGACACCATCCGGTGGGGTTTTCGGACAGCCATCTCGAGGGGAAAGAAGTCAGAAGTAAGGAGTCAGAATCCAGCATGATTCGGTGGCGAAACACCGAAACCTTCTAGCTCCTGATTCCCGTTGGACATGACTTCAGGCAGGGCTATTAACTTCTGACCATGGACTGAGCAGGTATTTTCGAGGAGCGGGTGAAATCTTACCCTGATGCAGCCGGTAATCACAAAAAAAGGTGCAACTCGTTCCTTAAATATGATAAAGACTCTGAGATGAAGAAGCCGAAACTGATTAACACCCCGGGAGGATTAGATAAATTTATTAAATCCGTGTCCGGTGAAAAGTACATCGCTGTTGACTCGGAATCCAACAGCTTTTTCGCGCATAGACCTCGGGTTTGCCTCATCCAGATCTCCAGTAACCAGAGCGATTTCATCGTGGATCCTTTGCCCCTTGGAGATCTTTCAGCGCTGGGGGCT
>CP070692.1:3532653-3538302 GCA_020353215.1 Deltaproteobacteria bacterium | reverse complement strand
GCCACCTGCGTCGCCATTGACCACACCTGGAAGGCTCGAGCCCTGCCGGAAGTGCTGAGGGAAAGAATCGGAGGCCAGTTATCACCTTGACGGCTACCTCCCAAATAAGCGAACACACACTATGAATCACTGGATAAGAAGGCTGCGAAATTCCTCCTTTGGTCGCGTGGTGACGGTAATCTCCCGGTCAACCTTTCCAGAACAGACAACGACTGTGTCTGTGTCATCCGTCGCGTCGCTGTAGGCAGCTACAACCTCGGCGGCCAGTTCCACTTCCTCTGCGGAAGCTTCTGCCCTTAGAAACCCCACAGGACCAGGTATATCCTTGACTTTGATGAGCAGATCTTCTTCCTGAGCCAAATCCTGCAACTTTACATTGTCCGCATGTACTCGTCCCACTACGAGACGTCTCCCACCGGGCAGCCGCAGGTGGCGTCCCCACTTGAGCAGTTCCACATCCTTAAGCTTCACATCCGCCTCAGTGGCGAGAAGATCCCTCAGCCGCTCGGCGAACCCGACCTTGGTAAGGATGCACCCACCGCCTGGGCTCGGATAGTCCTCTATTCCATAGTGGGCAGCCAAAGCCATTTGTCTCTTACGAGATCGCCCGTGGATATCCATGAGTTGCTCGCGATCCACCTTCCCCCTTTGTTCCGGTATGGTTTTCGGCAAGAGTTTCGCGCTCAGTGGTCGAAGAATGTATCCACGATAGCCAGAGAGCTTATCCACTGCCATGAGCGCATCTCTTCTTTGGGACATGGGGCGTTGGCCCAAGACTTCACCTGTACAGAGAAAATCAAATTTTTCCGCATCCATGATTTGGCCAGCCGTCCCGAGCATGAGGGCATGACAGTCGATGCATGGGTTCATCTGGCTACCGTAGCCGTAGACAGGGTTCTTGAGCATCTCCAGGTGGACCCCGCCGATATCTTCCACTCGTAAGGGAATCCCCAACTGTCGAGCTGCTTTTTGCGCATTCCCAGGCCCGAAGAAAGGAGTTCGGAAGGTGATGCCCGTCATTGCAACCCCTTGATCCATGAGTACCTTGACTGCCAGCATGCTGTCCAGGCCCCCTGACATTAAACCGATTGCACGCACCTTCATTGGCCACCTTAAAGCTTCGATTCTTAGTGCTCTGCTGTTAACTCCGGGCTTAGCTCAACTAGGCACTAAGCAGTAAGCACTAGGCACGAAACCCAGAAACGCGGAATTTAGATCGCGGAACTTCCAACCCAATTCAAATTTTCCAAATCCAAATCTATAAGACCAGTATAGACCATTTTTTTGGACTGGTTCTGCTTTCAACATCGGACAATTTGGATTTTGGATTTGTTTAGTGCTTCGTGCTTGGGATTTCGACTTTGATATCAAGCTTTCTACGTTTCCTCTTCCGAGTTTTGGTGCATAGTCCCTACTGTTTAGTGCCTAGTGGCCTGCTGCCTGCTGACCCCAGTCGCAGTGCTCCAGCAGTGGACACACTGGGCATTTGGGCTTTCTGGCCGTGCATATTTTCCGGCCATGCTGGATGAGTTGGTGTGAGAAAATGGTCCATTTATCTTCCGGAATCAGCTCCATCAAATCGAATTCTATCTTCACTGCATCTCGGTGTTGTGTCACTCCTATCCTTTGGGCGATCCGCCCAACATGGGTGTCTACAACAATCCCTGGAGTATTGAACGCGGAACCCAGGATAACGTTCGCCGTCTTCCTGCCTATGCCAGGCAGACTCACCAGCTCTTCGAGACTTGACGGCACCTCTCCGTCAAATCTTTCCAACAACTCCGCGCCGCAATTTTTCAAACTCTTCGCCTTGTTCCTGAAGAATCCTGTAGCTCGTATATCCTCTTCCAGTTCGTCCTGGTCAGCATTGGCATAGTCAGCTGCCGTAGTAAACTTCCGAAACAGACTCTTGGTTACCCGATTCACCCGCTCATCTGTACATTGGGCTGAAAGCACGGTTGCTACCAAGAGTTCCAAGGGATTGCTGAAGTCGAGGCTGCACTTGGCTTCGGGATAGCTCTTATCCAGAATGTCGAGTATAGTCGGTATGTTCTTCATGGTCTTCCTCACGGCTCCATTGAATCCTTGGGCAAAGCCCACTATTCTAAAACTAACATAATTGTTGAAGATTACCCACCGTATCAATGTACTTTCATCGCAGAGCATCTCAGACCCATTTGTGGTATGTTCCACGATCTTATGCTCTTTCTTGCTTGACCCGAGACAGCAGTTCAGTTAGCATCACCCCTGCTTTGCATTTACCATCATATTAAATCAATGGCGTAGGACAACCGCGAATAAGGGCGTCATTCCGCGCGTCCTCGGATCTTCCTTCGGCTAGCCCCCGAGACTGCGCGCCCCGAAATGACGCTCCCCAAGACAAGCTCGGGACAGGCGGGACAGGCGGGACAGGCGGGACGGGCAGGACAAGCTCACTTTGCTCCGTACTTCTCAAGTAGGCCACGGTTGCTAGTCTCTGCGGTTGCCCCGGCGGCAAACCCATCTTCAAGGTCTCGCGGCGCCAACTGGTGAAATATAAGGGTTGGGGAGTTTCTCGGGAGGGCTAGAGGTGCAAAGTGATGCACTTACCGTTGAGGGAAGAGTTGTGGCGGTATCAGTGAGTCGCCGCAAGGGTGAAAAGAAGACTAACCTTTCTCTTGGCCAACTTCTCAAGAATGAGGGCCTCGAGGGCGACGCCCACGCTGGCGATTGGCATCGACAGGTTAGTCTGCTTGCAATGGAGAGCATCAGTAAAATTCAGCAGAAGGGCCTTCAGGTTAGCCCGGGGGATTTCGCTGAAAATATCACCACTACCGGGCTGGAGCTTTGGGAACTCCCATTGGGAACCAGACTGGCAGTAGGGGGCCAAGCGTTGTTGGAGGTTACCCAAATTGGCAAGGAGTGTCACAGCGGATGCGCCATCTATGACCAAGTGGGGGATTGCGTCATGCCCAGAGAGGGGATTTTTACCCGTGTTCTGGAGGGCGGCATCATTAGACCTGGGGATACCATTCGGGCTCTGCCAAAGGACACCGGTTAACCCTAACGTTGCAGGTCTCACATCCCATAACATAGGACCGTTTCGGATTCTCGACTGTTTGTTTCAGACTTTCAACTCTATTTTGCGTGATCAATGCCGTGCCAACGGAGGCTTCTTATGATCCTGAACATCGTCTGCCCCTTCTGTGAGAGAAAACATCCCATCCCCACCGACTTTGACTGGGTGTACACCTGCGATTGTGGCGGCTGCTACCGGGTCTGTAACGGCAAACTACTGGAAGACGGAATGAACCTGATCACCAAGGAAGTCTGGGACAGCGACTTCTTGCCGCTCCCCGAGGAAGATGAGTTTGGATTCTGCAAGGTGGTCGTTAACCGGGAATTCGATAAGTTCATTTCTCTGAAACAGTCGATGGATGATCTCTCGGAGATACGATTCTGCAAGTATGACCCGTCTGCGGAACTGGCGCTCGTCTGGATGAAGAGACCCTATTGATGGCGCCCTTTCGCCTTGCCCTCATTTCCATGCCCTGGCCTCTGGCCAATCGTCCTTCCATCCAACTCGGCACATTGAAAAGCTTTCTCAACCGCAGGGTTCCAGATCTACGGGTTGACTGCTTCCATCCTTACCTCTCCGTGGCCGAGCTCCTTGGGATTCGCGACTACAATGCCATTGCAGAACGAACCTGGGTTGCCGAGTCGATCTACGCTTATCTGCTCAGCCCGGAAAAACGACCTGAAATAGAAAAACTGTTCGGTAGAGAATATGGGGCACAAAGGTCTCCCCCGGACCTCGAGACCCTTTCCACTCGTATTCACCACATCCACCAGGAACAACACTTCCACCTCCCATGGTCCTCGTATGATCTTATCGGTTTTTCCATGTCTCTCTCCCAGTTGACTTCCACCCTCTACATGATACGCCACATTCGCGTCCGTCATCCTGATTGCAGGATCGTTGTTGGGGGCTCCAGTTGCGCCGACGAGATGGGGCGTTCTCTGCTCGCCAACATACCTGAGATTGATTTCGTGGTAGGCGGTGAGGGTGAGTTGCCAATCTTGGACCTTATCAGGGGGCTCGAAAAGGGTGCTTTCCAGGAACAGGACACTTCCGGGCTGCTATGGCGGGATGACCGCGGTCACATTCAGGGTGGTGGGCTGCGCCAGTTGCCTGATCTCAAAGAACTAACCGTGCCGGATTTCCACGATTACTTCCAGGAGTTGAGTCGTCAGTCACGTCTGGCCAATTTGGTGCCTAACCTGCCGTTGGAAACCTCGCGGGGCTGCTGGTGGCATCGGGCTGAACCGGGCTCCGTTGGTCGGGCCTGTAGATTCTGCAATCTGAATCTTCAGTGGCGGGGGTATCGAAGCAAAGATCCCATTCAGGTCGCGGATGAGATGGAGGAGCTGGCGGCGAAACACGGTTGCCTCAGGTTCTCCTTTGTGGACAACATCCTTGATCCAGCCAAGATCGACAAAATGTTTCGCAGCATCTTTGGTTTGAGTCGCAGTTTCGAAATTTTCACTGAACTGCGAGCATCCGTGTCGCGTCAGCAACTCGTCCGTATGCGGCGGGCAGGGGTCACCCGAGCGCAGATCGGCGTAGAGAGTCTGAGTTCCAGACTCCTCCGTAAAATCAACAAGGGCACCACGGTTATTCAGAACATCGAGGTGATGAAACACTGTGAAGAACTCGGCATCCAGCATCTGTCCAATCTCATGCGCGGGTTTCCGGGGAGTGACGAGGAGGATATCCGGGAAACCCTGAACAATCTCAAGTTCGTCTTACCCTATCAACCACTGCGTATAGCCAGTTTCTGGCTAGGACAGAACAGCCCGGTTGCCCTGCGTCCGGCCCGTTTTGGAATTCGCCGCATTGGTAACCACCCGAACTACAGCGTTTTGCTCCCGGACTCTCTGGGCACCTCTCTATGCCTCATGATAAAAAATTACGTGGGAGACCGCACCCGACAGAAACGTCTATGGCGTCCGGTGTCCAAGGAGGTGAAGTTCTGGCAACAGCAGTATCACTCTCTAAAAGCGCAACATTCTCTTTCGCCTCTGCTCGGTTACCGTGACGGCGGAGATTTTCTCCTTGTTCGTCGAAGAACCAAAGAAAGTGAGTTGGAGACTTTCAGGCTGCGCAAATCTTCTCGAGACATATACCGCTTTTGCGAATCGACAAGAAACCTGGCTGAAATTCAGAACCAGTTCCCAAAGTTCTCTTTTGATCAGCTCCAGAGCTTTGTTTCTGATCTGGAAGTTAAACGTCTCATGTTTCAAGAAGGTGGAAATGTGCTTAGCCTAGCCGTTTGCGAAGACTCGCTGCGGTCTTTATGCGACGGGGCAAGCCTAGGCTCAAGAGACGCGGTGACGCGACCACACGGGGACGCGGAGCTAAAGACGACTAAGGGATCATAACTTCTGCACAATTACTACGGAGAGCATTAAGTAGATTGCGTTTAAATCAGGTAGGGATCATGAAGTCTTTTCTGTGGTTCCGAGGCTCCCGGCCCGGTCACTTCTAGCGCCGCTGCGTTGTGGGGGAAAGCGCCCCCTCCCTGTTCTCCCCGCAGCTGAGCTACGGGGAGCCAGGGGCTCCCCCACCCACAGCGGCGGAAGTGAACACAGGCCTCCCGCCAGTCACCT
>CP070692.1:3526898-3532553 GCA_020353215.1 Deltaproteobacteria bacterium | reverse complement strand
GAAATCGGACTGAACCGAGAAACCCCCTATGAAATTAGCCAGGAAGACGGGCAAATCCGAGTAGAGTTTCAAAAATCGCCCATAATGACTGAGGCTGCTCCCTTACCGGCCGGGGCTGAACCTTCCGCCGAACCAGAGTTGGAGGCTTACCCGCCTGAAACCATAGCTGTAGCGGGAGCAGTTCCTGAGGCGGACCCGGTTAGAAGAGAAGACCTTCCCTTGGCTCGCAAGATCGTCGCCATTCAGTCCGAAGTTGTGGGTCAGGGATTCGAAGTAACTATCGTGGCCGATGGCCGAATCGACCGCTATAATGCATTTCCTCTTAGTGAGCCGCCACGGCTGGTACTGGATCTCATGGGCATGCAGTCAGCCTTGGACAGAGCTGTGTTCCCCCTTTCCGACCCTATGGTCAAGCGAATCAGGCTTGGAACTCACCCGGACAAGGTGCGGGTGGTCTTTGACCTGGTTCCTGTGTCAGGCCTGCCATTCCAGCTCATTCCCGAAAATGAACGGTTCATTGTCTCATTTGAACCGGGGCCAGGGTTTCCGCCCAGGAAGGCAGAGGCGGAAACCCAGCCAGTTGAGAGCCGACCTCGAGCGGCTAGGATCAGCGCCATCGACTTCAATATGCTAGATTCGAATAAGTCGCGTTTGACCATCACCGCTGACCGCCCTTTGGAGCCCGAGGTCCAGATCACCGGCGCCAATAGCATTTCGCTCATCTTTCCAGATGCTCATCTTCCCAAACACTTGCAGCGACATATCGACACAGGGCAGTTCGCCAGCGCCGTTAACCTCATTGACCCTCGCCCCATGAGGGAAATCCCTAGGACGGTTGAGTTTCACATTGAGATGCGAGAAATGGTTCCCTTTCATGTGGCGCGTGACGGCAACAAGGTCCACCTTGACTTTGATGCTTCAACCCTTCCTCCACCAAAACCCATTAAACTGGGCAAGCCAGTGACAGTGTCCGAGGCCCGTGCTCCCGCTGAGCCGGCCCCCATACCCGAGGAGATGAAAGAGATGCCGGCTTCGGAGCAAGTAGCCTTACCAGCCCCGGTTGAGCCAGTGGAGGAAATGGAAGTGGTGGCTGCGGAAACCGCGCCCGAAGTGGCCGAAGTCTCTCCTCGGTCTCTCGTACAACCAGCGCCTTACAGTGGCCAGAAAATCTCACTCGACCTTCAGGAGGTGGACGTCCGCAACGTGCTTCGTCTTCTGGCCGATGTAACCGGCAAGAACATCGTGGTGGAGCCAAATGTCGCGGGCACCGTCACCCTGAAAGTAGACAGTGTTCCATGGGACCAAGTCCTGGATTTGATTTTGAAGATCAACGATTTGGACAAGGTGATGGAAGGGAATGTGATCCGCATTGCGACAGCTGCCAAAATCAGAGGGGAATTCGAGCGCAGGCGACAGGAGGTCGAAGCCCAGAAGGAACTGATGGTCGCCGCCATGGATTTGGGAGAGATCACCACGGAATACCTGCAGGTTAACTATGCGGATGTCAACGATGTCAGCAACCAGATTCAAAATATCAAAAGCGACAATGGGACCATCTCCGTAGATCAACGCACCAACCTTATTATCTATAGTGATTTCCCCAGGCGGATCGAGACAGCCAAAGAAGTTCTCGCCAGATTGGATCGAGCCACCCTCCAGGTAATGATCGAGTCGCGAATTGTCGAAGCGAGAACGAACTTCGCTCGCAACCTGGGTGTTACCTGGAGTGTAAGTTATACGGCAAACAGGCTTTCTGATGAATTGGGCGGTCTCCCCACGTTCGACGCTGCCGTGGCTGCACCAGTGGCCTCAATTGGCACAGCAGGTTTTCAATTTTCCCGCATAACTGGGTCCCTGGTGGATATAGATATGCAACTCCAGGCCCTGGAACAAAAGGGCGAGGGTCGAGTGATTTCCGCCCCGAGAATTTTTACCCTGGACCATGTGCAAGCGATGATCCAGCAAGGCGATCAAATCCCCTATCCACAAAGAACTCAGGAAGGAACCATCAGCACCGCCTTCGCTCCCGCCACCCTATCTCTGACCGTGACGCCGCACATCACCCCTGACGGCAAGGTTCGATTGGAAGTGCAGGCCAAGAAGGACGAGGCCGACTTCAGCAGGACTGTTCAGGACGTACCGGCCATTCGTACCAGGGAGGCGCAAACCGAACTGCTGGTTAATGACGGCGATACAGTTGTTATAGGTGGTGTGGTCATACGGGACAGCGCTTGGGCAGAAGATCGAGTCCCGTTCCTCTCGCAAGTCCCGGTGCTGGGCTGGCTCTTTAAGAACAGGGAGATCAGAGAAGACAAAACCGAACTGCTGATTTTTCTCAATCCAACCATCGTCAAAGACGAACAGTATACCTACCGATAAGGCAGACTTCCTATCTGGACCGAGGGGCTACCGTACCGAACAACCGGTTCAGGCTGATGATAAAATGCGTCAGGTCACGTCGTACACAGTCCTGGACTTGGTCGTCAGTCGTTTTTCCTCCTTCAGAACCCGTTATTCCACCACGCCAATGTTTAGCCAAACGTTATAAGGCGGCCAACAGGTTACAAAACCACTTCCCACTGATGAACCCGGCCTCCATCAACGGTCCATATTCAGGGCCGACTAACCCGCATATTTCATGAATTATCTACTGCGACCGCGGATATGGCCGTCCTTCCGTCCGTTCTCAGATCTCAAACCCTGCGACGTACTGTTCAAGTACGACTCGGGTCCGAGTCCCGCGGTACGGCGGGACGATTGCCCTGTGGCACACCCATCTCCACGGTCTCGCTACTCCAATTCACGAAATATGCGGGCTAAAGCTGTTCTGACTCCACAAGTATTGCCGGACCCGCCCTTCAAATCCCCGCACTTGCTCCAGACTTAGGCACTCACAATCTGGACTTATCCTATTGAGATCACATACTTTGTTGACCATTGATCGAAAACCAACAGACAATCTTTTCAGCTTCACGCCATATTAGCAAAAAAATTTGCAGAGAGGGCAGCGTCTATTTATTTATCCCACTGAAATCCCGAGCAATTGGCTTGCAACATACGGAAACAAATCCCTCTAACCGCCTACTGGCACTGTCATTGCATGAAGTTGCAAAGGGCGAGAACCTGGATACAGGGAACCCCAAGAAAGGATAACCGTGCATTGTTTGCTATATGGAACATTCGAAAATTGAAAGCGGATTCCTCACCCGTGTTTAGCCATTCACTTCAAAAGGACTGGGAGGAGAGGACCCCAGTACTTCCGTAACTGAAACCCCGTGCATTCCACCCAGAACCAAACACGGAGTGAATAATTTCAATGACTTGTTCCATCATGCATGCGACCGCACTTGCACCTCCAAGAACAAGCCAGCGGACGCAAGCAGAATCATACAAAAGGAGTGTTCCGCTTGGCACGACTCATGCATTTTCCCAGGAAAAAATCGCGCACCCTTTCCGAATACCAGAAGGACATGAGGAAGGTGTTGCACTCTAGATGGTATATCAGTCGCCAAATGGCAGCAATGATAACGCCCATGGATTCCGTGTTTGGGCGGGTGTCCGCTGTAGACGAAACTGGAGGCGTTTCATGAAAATGTCGACACGAGGTTTGACGGCAATCGTCCTGACTCTGCTTGTGGCGTTTTCTTTTGGCTGTGACAAGCCAAAGACCGCTGAAGAGCAGGTCGCCCAGACTACCGGGGGAACAAGTGGTACAGCTCCCGTCCAGGTGGGTGCTGTGACCCTGGCTGCCACAGAGACAACAGGCAGGACGGCAAACGGCTCTGAGAGTTACACCCTGGTTGCCCTAGTGACGGATCCTTCCGGTCACCCCATCAGTGATCAACCGGTTACCTTCTCGATCCTTCCCGGAAACTCGGGCCTGGTGAGGATGAATCCGCCGACTGGAACCACGGGAGTCGATGGATCGGCGAGCTGTCAGATCACTGACATCAACAACAACGACGACACCGTGACCCTCAGTGCATTCTGTGGCGGCGTTTCGGCAACCACTCCGGTCGACTTGTACTTTATAGGTACCGGTACCGGTACTGGAGGGGGGAACGTCCTGACGTTTACCCATACGCCTACTCCTGTTGTGGCAGACGGCAGCTCACTGGCAACGGTTACGGCCACTCTGGTGGATTCAAGTTCTCCCCCCGTCCCGCAGCAAGGTGAGCTCATCACCCTCACCACTAACGGCTCTGCTCAGATAATCTCACAGAATCCAGTACAGACCGATGCGAATGGAGACGCCACCTTCACCCTGATCAATACTACGGCGGAAACCGTGACGTTGACGGCGAGTGGAGGCGGCGCCACGGATGTAAATGTGTCCCAGAGCTTCACGGAGGTGCCGGTGGCAACCGTGGTCCTTGCCGCCCCGCAGGTGGCAGGGCTGACGGCCAATGGCTCCGACGCCTATGAGATTATTGCCCAGGTGCTGGATGCAAACAATCAGCCTTTGAAAGATCGACAGGTATCCTTCTCAGCTTCCGGCTATGTGGGACTGGTTGCAATGCCTCCGTTTGCCACCACAGGAACTGATGGAACTGCGACCACCACAGTCTCGGACATCAACAGCAGTGATGACACCGTAACGCTCAACGCTAGCGCCAGCGGCGTTTCCGCCACCACTCCGGTGGTCCTGACATTTATTGGAACGGGCTCCGGAACCGGAGGCGGAAATATCCTCGCCTTTACCCATACCCCTGCCCCAATTGTGGCAGATGGTAGCACAGCCGCAACCATTACGGTGAGCTTGACGGATTCCAGTTCTCCCCCGGTTCCGCAGCAGGGAGAACTCATCACCCTGTCCCAAAATGGCTCTGCTCAGGTGACTTCACAGAATCCGGTTCAGACCGATGCCAGTGGCGTTGCCACGTTTACTGTGGTTGACAGTGTCCCGGAAAGCATTTTCCTGGAAGCCAGTGGGGGCGGTGCCACGGGGGTAACCATAACCCAGATCTTTACGGCCGTGCCGGTGGCCTCCGTTAACTTGGCTGCGCCCCAGGTAGCGGGTCAGCTGGCCAACGGCTCTGCAAGTTATACGGTAATTGCCCTGGTATTGGACGCCAGCGGTCAACCCTTGAGTGGTCGGCAGGTTAGCTTCTCAGCCTCAGGCTATGGCGGTCTGGTTGCTTTTACGCCCTTCGGGACTACAGGGACTGACGGCACCGTATCCACTACGGTCAAGGACATTAACGCCAACGATGACACCGTAGATATAGACGCAACTTCCGGAGGAGTTTCCACCCTCTCCCCGGTTACCTTGTATTTTACCGGAACCGGCAGCGGCACCGGTGGCGGCAATATCCTCTCATTCACCCATACACCTTCCCCGGTTTTAGCAAATGGCAGCGCCACAGCAACCATAACCGCTCGTTTGACGGATGCCAGCCTGAATCCTCTTCAAGGGGAGACCATCACCCTGTCTTCCACCGGCTCTGCTCAGATAACCTCCCAGAACCCGGTCCAGACCGATGCCAGTGGTGATGTCACCTTCTTGGTCACGAACATGGAGGCGGAAACCGTGACTTTGAAGGCGAGTGGAGGCGACGCCACCGATGTGAGCGTGCCACAGCTCTTTACTTTAGTACCGGTGGACTCAGTACTCCTGGCTTCAATCCAGACATCCGGTTTGATCGCCAATGGCTC
>CP070692.1:3521127-3526798 GCA_020353215.1 Deltaproteobacteria bacterium | reverse complement strand
CGCTGGCACCAGGAACATACACAGTAAAAGTTTCCTCCCTTAGCCGGGTTTGGCCGGGCGCCTTTTGGCGCTCGGCCTTTTTTTTGTCTTTTTCTCTTTGGTTGAGAGGACATGCGAATGTTCGAGAAAATCATTCTGATTGGGGCTTTCCCCTACGAAACCACGGCAATTCAGCCGGCTGTGGGTTCGCAAAAGGACGAACCTGGCTGGAAAGAGACTCACGACGTTCGCGGGGCAACCCGTGATGAGGAGTCTTTTCATTCCAAGCTCTGCGCACATCTGGCCGGTTTGGCTGGCTGGAAGTACGATTGGAACAAGAGTGTTTTCATCTATGTCGAGGAGGGAGATAGCCGTCTGCAGGCGGTTTCCTTCTATGACAATGATTACCGCCACATTTCCTGGCACAAGTCTGAGCGTCTGCCTCAAAACTTCCAGAAAAGGCGCTGGCGTGTGACCAATGCTCTGCTCGGCTGGAAGGATCGTGGGTACACCGGTTTGCAGGGTGAGACTCAAAACGAGTACGGATTGACTCGCAGTGAAGGCGGGTCTCTGGATTCCCGGCTGAGTCCCCACGAATTGGACATGGTTTACCCGGAGACAGACCCGGAAATGGATGAGTACGCCATTTCGGGTGAAAGGCTCAATCCGACTCCGAGCGAACCCATGAGTTTACAGAAAACGATTGGCTTCATTGCCAAGCGTCTGGCTTGGGGTCAATCTCGTGAGGAGATCCTTGCGGACATTCCTGCGGGTGAGCATCCTGGGGAATCGATGTTTTTCTGGGCCTGGCAGGCTGCCACATACGTTCCTGCCCGGCACCCTCATTCGTCATGGGGAGAGGATTCTTTTCGGGCCCATGTGGTCCAGAAGGTGTGAGGAAAGATGAATCCGCAAGACCGCGCAAAACACCACAACACTTACCCCGATTTCGGGTGTTGGGACACAATCTGCCGGCTCAAGCCTTTGGAGGCAGCTAGGCGAGTTGGTGTCCTACATCTGGTTACCCGCGCCGACAAGGAGAACGCGAAGAAGGGCCAGATGTACGTTCTTCACAACAAGGGCTATGTTGCTCTTGGTCCCAAGGATTCTGGGATCGTGGACCCTGAGGAGATCGGGGCCACCTACGACAGTTTCACCGGCTGGGACTTCCCGGTCGGCACTCGTGCGTTGTACTGTGCCGATGGGCGGCACTACATCATCGAGAAGAAGCGGAGGAAGTAGTATGATGAAGGATTGGTACTGGAAGAGCTAATTTTTTGAGCTGCGCCGCCGACACTTCCTTACATTAACTTACTGTTCGTAATCGTATCGCAAGTAGCCCTACTGCCAGGTAGATTCGGTGTAAAAGCCGGTGGGCGAGCCTGCACAACAGGTAAAGGGGCCTTGAGAGGTTCGAATCCTCGACTTGCGACCCAATTTTCTTCCAACACCCGGTTTTCTGGAGGATTCGATGAGCGTCAAGCAGCTGCAGGAAAAGGCCCGTAACCTCAACATCTCCGGCCGCAGTCGGATGAACAAGGCCCAGTTGGTGGCAGCCATCCACGAGAAGATGTGCGCCAGGGGCCCCAACTGGAAGAAGAACCAGGCCAAGGCCCGCCGGCGGGCCATCCGCAAGCAGGGAGGCCAGGCCTAGTCTGACTCTTGGGTGAGTAAAGCGGGATAAGGTCCCGTATCACCCTTGTGGCAAAAACTGAATAAAGAAAAGAAGGAGGTTTATTTGAAGCCCAAACTCGCGCCGGTTTAAGACCGGCGGGCTTCTCCGTATTGTATGCCTTCCGACGACTACCGCGGCCAAGTACATATTCGCCGGCCGCGGGAAATAAGGCATACAATAAAATCCTCGATTCATCCGTCTTTAACGGATATGGCACGAGCCTGAGCTACGTACGATAACTGCCTCAGCCACCACCATAAGGTGGGCGCGCACAAGGTAATTGTAGTACCGAGAGGGTGCATTTGTAGCGTGACGCAATAAAGGTTCGGCCGCAGCAACACCCCCATCTGTTGCTTGGTTTAAGATGGGACTCCGCAGTGGGAGGAGGCTAAACAATCCTTTACGGCCTGGCCCCGGTCTTAGAGTGGGCGGTCTATGGCCCGACTTGAAACTGCCAAACCTATTCGGCCTTAAAGGTGAGCGACAACAATAATCCTTTGTGAAACTCTGATTCCGCCAAGTCAGTCAAAAGGCAGACTCCTTTGTCGAGGAGAAAGCGGAACTAAGGGGCAAGCCGAATAGTCTGCTCCCATCGTCTAACGGTTAGGACGTGGGCCTTTCAAGCCCAAAATAGGGGTTCGATTCCCCTTGGGAGCGCCGGTTAATAAAACCGACAGAAAAAGATAGGGCAAGCCAGCGGGAGGGTAACCCTGTCTAACAAAACTTACTCCCGCGCCCGAACCATACTTTCTGGTGAAAGTTTACTGAGATAATTTAGTATAAACTCAAGCATTAAGCCTTACCGAGGATTGCGCCCATAGGGAAGCCCAAAATAGGGTTCGATTTCGCCCAAAGGGAACATACCTCGAACTCTGGTGTTTGAGTTTGGCGCCGTACTAAATCCTCAGTTTATGTAGGTTCGATTCCTACATGGTTCACCGGTTAGGGCGGTTATCCCCGTAGAAATCCTAAAAGGCCGTCAATCTTTTTCTGTAATGTTTGTGGAAGTACAACAGCATTCGGCGAATCCCAGAGGAAACGATGGGTTCTTCTGCTTCATTGAAACCGACAAGATGGAAGTGTCTTTGCAGGAGGAATATTGGCTTGATGGTGTGAAGTACAAAGTTGCAGCCAACGACAACAATTGGTTGGCAACCCTGTATTTCGACTCGCACAAGCAGGCAGCTAGCTGTGCTGCCCAGATCGTTCTGGAATCACTCGACTGCTTGCCAGAGTGGTGCGAGTTTCTGGATGAAATCGACTCTGACTAGGAAATCCATGCCGTATAAATTCCAAATCAAGACTGACAGCTACCTGAACGTTCCTTGCATCCGCGGGGAAAAGGTGCCTGTCTGGATCATGCAACTTGTTCACCGCATCTGCTCGAATCAGTGGATGGATTCGAAAGCTTACAAGTTGCGGACTGCGGCTTGTTGTTTCATCGAGTCCTACTGTGAGCCCAAGGGAAGGCATCACGAGCCCTATACTGGGGAAGACGAGGGAGAGGGTTTCATCCTGGTTTCCGTTCCTTGCCCGGTCAATGGCCCCATCCTGGTAGATTACATCAACGAGGAAATCAAGGGCGCAACCAGATGCCGTGAGCTGGCTCTGCTAGGGCCGCCTGTGGAGAAGACCATATGACCCGCGAAGAAGATCGGGCGAACAACATGATCTTGATCATGGTTTGCGCCTGGGCTCAAGAAGAGCTGGATCGGCGTGAAGATGCCGAATTGGACCGGATGGATCAATGCCCCAATTGTGGGCTTTACCCGTGCCTTTGCGAAGAGCTGGAAGGCGAAGAAGCAGATCCGTGGGCAGACCCTGGTTGCGGCTGAGGTAAAAAGATGTTGACTCCTGGTGGAAAGTATCGGATCATCGACCTGAACGATTTTCTCAACGAGCTTCCCAATTCTCTCCTTCCGCTGGAATGGCTTGAGGAAGCCGACAAGGGCGATGGTCAGTACTTTTTCTTCTTTCCTGCGCACTGGAACGAAGAGAATGGCTGGTGCTCGTGGACTGGGCAGCGGCGAAACTTCCCCATGCTCTATTCTCCCGGCTTCGAGACACGCGAGGAAGCTTTGGCGGAAGCCACCAAGTGGGAAGAAGGCGAAGAAGTGCGCGAAGCCCGCAAACTCATGTGGACCGATTTCTCCAGGGATTAGTGTGCTTCCTGCTCAGCAAATAACTGACTGGAACGGAAATGTTTCAGTAAAAGTTCGCACCGATGAGTCCTGGCATCTGCTATGGATTCAGTGCAACATTCTCGGTCGGAAGTTTCCCGTTTTAACTCCTGTCAAAGATTTGGCGGATTATATTCGGGGAAGAATCCGAAACTTTTACGGACATTATTCCGATCGAGGCCGACCAATCCGTAGGTCGGTCCAGGCTTTTAACGGATCTGAGGCCATGATTGCCGCCCAAAAAGTGAGAAGGAAAAGGGGCTGGCGCTGGGTTTCTCTGTGTAAAGCTACCATTGGTTCCCGCTGCCCTCATTGCGCAAAACTCTGTGGAAGAACTACAAGCGTGTATGAGGGAGACAGACATTACCTTATCTTTCATTACAACCCGGAACGTGTAAGGAAGGAGACGCTAAGATGAAGCGTTGCAAGGTCGAAGGCTGCGATGTGGGCATTCTGCCCGAGAAGGAGTACTGTGGGAAGCACGAGCGGGCTGCCAAAAGGACGGCAGCTTTTGCTCAGGCTCGTGCTCGCCAGGAGAAGAAGTCTCGCGGCCAGAAACCCCGGCGGAATATCGGGGGAATCGGTCAGGGTCTGAAAAAGGCCAGCGAGCAGGACCGAGAGAATTTCATCCAGGCCAAGATGGCGGCCGACAACATGACGCGTCAACAAGTTCTCGACTTCATGGACTGGCAGAAGCGCATGAAGGAGCGAGACAAGAGGGAGGCTGCCAAGCGGGCTGCCGAGCTTCAGGCCCAATTGCGGGCAGAAGAGAAGCGGGCGGCCCAAGCCAAGGCCGAGCAGATGAAGGCCCGAAAGGCTGCCAAGTAGGATGAAGCAGGCAGACGTACAGGTCGGCGGAATTTACCGCTGCTATGTCTCTGGCGCCCTAATCCGGGTGGAAGTCCTGGAAAAGGTGAAAGAGCGTGGTTTTGGTTCCCGCCGAAACAAGACCCGTTTTCGGGTCAAGAATGTTGCGACCGGGAAGGAATTGCCCAAGTTTCGGTCTGCGGCAGCTCTCAGGCCTTTGGGCAAAAAGGTCAAAGATGGGGAATTGTTGGATCCTCGTCTGGTTCTGGAAAACCCGGCCGATCAGCCGCCCGAGCCTATCAAGTTCGAGTGGGAAAAAGGAGACTTGCCCGCAAAACCTTTGCGGGAAGTAGATCCTGAGCTGTGGAAGCGCGAAGTTTTGACGCGCGTTGAGCGGCCTGTGGATGAGTGGTTCCACCATTTCTACCGGAGCGAAGAAGTCCGTCGTCATCCGGTAACCAAGAAATTTGGGATCTTTTATCGGCCGGCAGGATACAGGTTCGCCGGCTGGTATTACGATTTCAAAGATGAGCGCGAAGCTCACATGACAATCGACTTCCAGCTGGATACTCGCGAAGTTTAGACTTAGAAAGTTTAGACTTCGTAAGGCGCTTATGTGCGCCGATTAGTCTGCCAGATAAGTCCAAAATCAGGTCAAAATAATAGGCACTCGCAGGCTAATCAGTGCACATAACCCATGAAACGCTACAATAAAAAAGACTTGTACAAGTCTCTTGACTATATAGTCAAGGAGCATCTGGAGTACGAAAAGTCTTTCGAGAAACAGCTCTATAAAGAAAATTACAAGTCTTGGGACCGTTCCTGGGAAGAAAGGGACATGTACCGAGAATTGTTGGAATTTTCTGGTAGCGTAACCCCAAAGAAAACTCCGCCAGCACCTATGTCACTTTCAAAGGACCAAATTCGCTCACTCAAGCCGGGCGATGTAATTCACTCCACCGACCATCTTGGGCTTAGTGCCCCTTTTTGTGGTAAGAATTTTACGGTTCTGTGCCCGGATCCTTTTGAT
>CP070692.1:3515310-3521027 GCA_020353215.1 Deltaproteobacteria bacterium | reverse complement strand
ATATCTGCAACATCTTCGGTATTGGCTTCATCTCTTAGTTGGCCGTCTTCTTTCGCTTGATCCAAATAATTCTTTAACATGGATCTCAAGCGACTGAAGCCTTCATCGATCTCTTCGGCCAAATGAGGCCATTGGTCACCCATTTCCGTCGCTTCTACAGAGACCCTGTCAAATATACAGCCACCTGGTAAATTCCCTGAGTCTTTCCAGTATCGGCCTCGATAGTTCAACAAAAGCCTCTCGACTTTTCCCAGCGGTTCCTCTATCTCATCCAAGCCAGCAAGGTTCTTTTCTCGCAAAATTCTTCTTGACTCCCTTAACACGTCAGAAAGAAGCTCTTCTTTGGTCCGGAAATGATTGTACAGTCCACCTTTCGACGTTTCTGCCGCCTCCAGTATTTCACTAATGGAGGTGCCAGCGAATCCCTTGGTTGAAAACAACCGTAAAGATTCCTGGATAATCTTCTCTTTAAGGGTCATCTGCTCTCTATCGTTCGTGCAAAGTAGGAACCGACCGGTCGGTTGGTAACCCATTCATACTAGATCCACTTTCTCCTGTCAAGTACGAAACTGGGGCAGGTCTTGAATTATAAGTTTTCGTAAATAGGCTCCCCCAACATCCTCGGCCATGGGGAGGCCACTTCGGCTCAGAGATAGCTAGACATGTGGAGTTCATTACTCAATCATTACAAAACAACACAATCAAATCGGCCACCGATGTCAATGTCCGCCAAACAGTGGCCGGTTTGCGTTGTATTGGATGCCCGGAATCGATTGTATTGGGTGGCCGATTTAAATTGTATTCACCGGCCGATTTGGCGTGTATCAAGCAAGGTGTTTAATATTGTGCTATGTTGGATTCTTCCTGCGAGAGTCCTTCGTCATTGGGGTATATTGAAAAGTCTCTCCATGTTGAGTAGTTAGCTGAAATTTCTAGTTTTCGTGCAAAAGGAGGAACTATGAAAATACTTCGGAATATCGGCTCGCTGACCTTCGTGTTCGGGCTTTTCACTGCAGTATTTGTTGGGCTACCCTGGTACGTGATCGTCAGCCACGATCCGGTCATCCCTTGGTGGCTCAGGATAGCTATTTTTTGCCTTTTGGGTGGTATCCTTGTGGTTCTACTCACAGTGGCTGTCGAACAAGGAAGAAACAAGACATTGAAAGGGGGGGACCTGCGTACTGAGTCCGATCGTACAGTTTTGCTATTGAGTTCTGCAGCACTACCTGGCCAAGAGATCGCCGATATTCTCGGTCTTGTCCAGGGCCATACGGTGTTTGCCATCTGGCTTGGCAAAGATCTGTCCGCAATAGTCAGGTTGATTCTTGGCGGCGAATTGACTGAATACACAGAGATGATGGGAAGAGCTCGGGCAGTAGCTACTGATAGGATGGTCGCCCAGGCTGCAGAGATGGAGGCGGATGCAATAATCAACGTCCGCTACATGACTACTAGTGTTGTGGGGAGTGCGGCTGAACTCTTAGTTTACGGGACAGCTGTCAAGCTCAGCGAATAGATCGCTTCGCCGGAGCATATTGATATACTGTAGACTCCAGCCTTTTGCCATCCAGGAATATCAGCTAACCAAGGGCTCCACCGGGCACGTGACCTGGGCCGCTCAGTCGGAACGCTCCCAGCCTAACCCGCTGCAGTCGGACCGGGTAAGCGGCTTCGTTGGTTTTCTATACTGAATTCGGAAGATCAAAAAAAAACAGCGCCGCATCAGCTCCGCCGCTGAGCTCGGCCGTTCGGGCAAGATCTCCCAAGACGATAGAATTGATTTTTTTGCTATCGATCTGCTATTGGTATTACAAAAGGGAGGTCGATATGGATACTGTGACAATATCACCCAAGTTTCAGGTCGTGATACCGCGCCGGATAAGGGAAAGAATGGGCCTGAAGCCCGGTGAGAAGCTTCAGGTTATAAGCTTTGACGATCGGATTGAGTTAGTTCCAATCCGCCCAATGACAGAGATGAGAGGATTCCTTAAGGGGTTGGATCCATCCTTTGACAGAGAAGAAGAGGATAGGGTATGAATCTCGTCGACACCTCGGGATGGATTGAATATTTCTTCGAAGGGAACAATTCCTCGTACTTCGCTGAGCCAATCCAGCATACCGTTGATTTAATTGTTCCTGTTGTCTGCCTGTATGAAGTTTTCAAAAAGGTCCACCAAGTCACAGATGAGGCAAGAGCGCTGCAAGCCGTTGCCCAAATGAATCAAGGCCAGGTAATTGAGTTAAGGGAGGACATCGCATTGAAGGCTGCGTTGATCAGTTTAAAGCATAAACTTCCCTTGGCCGACAGCTTCATCTATGCAACAGGCCAATTGGAAAAGGCAATAATTTGGACCCAGGATGAGGACTTTAAGGGGTTACCTGGGGTGAAATATTTGGAAGCCCGAACAAGCCGCTGAAGCTGACAGGCGAACAGCTTCGCTGTCCCGCCCGCAGCTTAGCGCTAGCGTTAGCCGTGAGGAAAAATGATCAGTTTCAGCGACATCCAAGACGCCTTCTTCTTTGTGAGTTCATCCGGTTACGGCATGAACTCAGCAGTGTTCTGCAAAGACACAGGCCAGATATTTTACAGTTCAGAGATGGGAGGCATCGACGAGATCGGTGATAAGGATCTTGATTGGGATAAGTGTATTGACATCCCTCACAAGAACGATCTCGACTTGAATCAGCGACTCGTCTTTGAGTTTGTCGAAGGCCACTTGCCCGACGGGTATCACCACGTGCGGCAGATCTTCCGGAGACGAGGAGCGTATGGACGGCTCAAGGATTTTCTGGAATCAAAGGGACTGCTGCAGAGTTAGTACGACTTCGAGAGGCGACGCACGGAACAGGCACTCCGGCAGTGGTGCGAGGATAATGATATAGAATTATCCGCCTAACCACTCGCTATCGGAAGATAGCTTGGTCCGATCCCGCTGTTAACTGTTGTTTCACAGGTTGCGACCTCCTTGCTAGCTCGATTCAAGGAGTTGAGAACGTATGGCGAAGACGAAAGCCGTTATTGCAATGGGGAAGCTTGAGCAAGGAATCCCGCTTATCCGGGGCGAGAAAGTGATAATTCAGACTGTAGATTGCGGATTGTGGAATCTCTTAGTCTCAACTCTGTTCAATCTGAAATCTTAAATCAACAGTCGCTGAGGCTCCAGTACTGCAAAACCACTGGACATGTTTGCCGACAAAGCCAGTGAACTATGCTCCCCCCACACCGAGATCTTCGACTGGCCTATCGAAGATCCCGCTGTGCGGGAAAGGACCAGGTTTTCGATGCGAAATAAAATGTCCAAATGTCACGGACGTCCACACTTTTTACGCATTAGCTTGGCCAGACCCGATACCTGCAAAGCAAATTAGGACAGGCATGACAGAAGATCTCAGGACAACGGACAATACTCTGGAGAATCTTGTTGCCGTTGCGAAACGATTCAAACCCCAGGGCCGGGTCATGAACATTCAGGAATACGGGAAAGGCAATGTCAATGACACCTTCCTGGTAACCCTGGATTCCAAAGGAGAAAAGCACTTTATCCTTCAACGCGTCAACACGCGGGTGTTTCGTCGGCCAGAACTTGTAATGCTGAATATGCGCACCTACACTGAGCATGTTCGAAAAAGGTTGCAGAGTGCCCCCCTCAGCCCAGACCGGCGCTGGGAGGTGGTGCGCGTGCTGATGACAGATGATGCCTTGGACCACTGGCTTGACCCCAAGGGATCTTTTTGGCGCGCGATCAGCTTTATTGACGGTTCGGAGTCCTTTGAAACCATCAAAGATATTGAGCACGCAAGAGAAGTCGGTCATGCGCTCGGCATGTTTCACCATCTCCTCAGCGATCTACCCATAGAAAGATTGGCTGACACGCTGGAAGGGTTTCACGTCACGCCGGGCTACCTTCTCCACTACGATGAGGTCCTGGCGAATAACAACGTAAGCAAAACTCCCGAGGTGGATTATTGCTTGCAGTTTGTGAGCGAGCGAAGAACCTATGCGCACGTACTCGAGAATGCGAGAGAGCAAGGTAAGCTGCATCTTCGCACGATTCACGGCGATCCAAAGGTCAACAACGTCATGATGGACACGACCACCGGGCAAGCCATCAGCATGGTTGACTTGGATACGGTCAAACCCGGTCTGGTTCATTATGATATTGGCGACTGCCTCCGCTCGGGCTGCAATCCCCTCGGTGAAGAAACCGAGCGGTGGGAAATGGTTCGTTTCGAACCCGAACTTTGCCAGGCCATTCTGCAAGGTTATCTCTCCTTGGCAAAGGAATTCCTCACCAAGAACGACTGTGAGTATATTTACGACGCGGTCCGATTGATCGCCTTCGAGCTGGGACTAAGATTTTTTACCGACCATTTGGAAGGCAATGTTTACTTCAAGGCCAACCACGAAACACACAATCTTGTCAGAGCACTAGTCCAATTCAAGCTCACCGAGAGTATCGAATCCCAGGCAAGAGCCATTCGTACCATCACCCAGGATCTGAAATGAACGACCACAGCTTTTCCCTTCAACCATTCTCTCCAGCCAACCGACTACCGTGTAATGAAAGAGTGACCCTACCTCTAACCGGAAAACAGGCAAATGAATGGAGGAGTGCGAGATGAGTAATCTAGAGGAAATATTGATGAAGAGAAAGAAGAATAGAGACCGTCTAGAGAAAGAAGCTCCCGACCTTTTCAATGGATTCAATGAATTAATGAGACGTTATTACAAAGAAAGTGCATTGAATCTAAAACAAAAGGAGTTGATCGCTGTTGGGGTCTCGGTTGCGACGAGGTGCATACCATGCTTGGCGAATCACGCGAACAATGCGATCACGCATGGAGCTACAAAAGAGGAGGTCATAGATGCAGCTGCAATTGGGGTGGAATTTGGTGGAGGCCCGTCATTTGTCGCTGTTCGAGATAATCTTTTGGATTTCTTAGATGATATTTTGGGATAGTAAAACCTTTCCTAATCTTACTGTTGACATAAAGGATAACCTTGGGGACTCATGCCGTTTATCTTCAGCGGCTCGAACACTTCGGCTGGTGCAGCCGGCACATTCTTAAGTTTGCCAAAAGAGCCTACTCTGTTATTGTTAGGCGAGAAACCTGTTGATCTCAAATTGGGAAGTCTTTCGAGTTTCGAATTGGAGCTCCTCGTCGTCCCACCCAGAGCGGGACGGAGGATGCGCACGCTGGTTCACTTCTGTGTTATACCGTGGCCTTAACAGGCCATTTCAGGTGTTGACTCAAGACAAGGAGGATCAAAATGAGTATTAAAGTAACTTGGTACAGCCACGCCTGCGTCCTGATCCAAACGGATGACACGAACCTACTGGTTGATCCTTTCCTTAGTGGAAATCCTCTCGCACCCTTAGCTGCCGACCAGATCCCCGCCGACTTCGTTTTTGTGTCTCATGGCCACGGGGACCACGTGGGCGATACCGTCCAGATTGCAGAACGAACCGGGGCGACAGTAGTTTCCAACTTCGAAATCCACAACTGGCTCGTGGGCCAGGGGGTAAAGAACGCACACCCGCTGCACATCGGTGGTGGGTTCGACTTTCCATGGGGACGGGTCAAACTGACAATCGCGCATCACGGCTCGGCCCTTCCGGACGGTTCCTACGGCGGTAACCCCTGCGGTTTTCTGTTCTATATCCAAGGCAAGAAGATATACCATGCCTGCGACACGGGCCTCTTCTATGACATGA
>CP070692.1:3509452-3515210 GCA_020353215.1 Deltaproteobacteria bacterium | reverse complement strand
CATTCCCAGTGCAACCTTCAAGGCCCGCAGCTCCGGCCGACGGATAAGCATTGATCTGGCCGAGGCGAGAACCCCCGTGGGTGAAGCGAAATTAACCGGTCAGCTTCTGAGGGGACCGGCTGATGCTGAGTTTGATTTGGAAGTCACCGCCTTGAGCTTGTCTGGGCAGGACCTTTTGCTGGCACTGAGCTCTCCGGGAAATATTCGTTTTTCGCGCCGTGGCGACATATCTTTGAAGGACATATCTTTGAGCGGGCCGACCGGAAACATACGGTTGAAGGGAGAGTTGGCCGCAAACAGAAACGCGGACCTTCACATCTTCGTCTCGGACCTCAACAGTGATGGTTGGTTGGATTCTCTCACCACTGATGGCTTAGGTTTCAGCGGATTAAATGCGCGTATCCATCTCTTCGGTCCAATGGACTCGCCCTCTTTTACAATTGCCGGCGACATGGCAGGAATCGGCAGCAGTGCAGATCGGACACAGTTGTCCGGGCGCTTCGATCTATCTTACGCAAAAAAAAGGTTTACAATTCGGCAGTTCGAATGGATCGGCAAGGAGGGTCAACAGCTTGCCATCACAGGCGATCTTCCCGTAAACCTCTTGGGAAAGTCAGCTCTGGTGCCTGGGCCGTTGTCATTGGACGCAAAGGTAAACCTTCCCGATCTGGGCGCATTTGCTTTCTATTACCCTGACTATATACCTTTGGCCGGGTCGTTGCGGGGCGAGCTTCATCTGACCGGTTCCTGGAATGCTCCATCGGGAACAATTGCTTTCCAGGGTCGGGGCATCATTAACCCCCCGTTCTTAAGACTTATGCCCCCCGGTCCTTCCTACATTCTGGGTCATATTCAACTAGACGGAGATCGTGTCGTGGTGGAATCAATTCAAATCGACTCCCCCAGTCTCACCTTTGACAGCAAGGGTGAATGGAATGGAATGCCGTTGGTGGCCGACCTCTTCCGAGGAGTGGTGCGAAAGCTGAAGGGTGACGTCACAATGACGGGAAATCTTAGCGTAGCGGATTTAAACTGGCTGGCTGGGGAGATTACCAGTTTTCGGCGGATCGCCGGCAAACTCGACGCCAAGGTGACGATGGAGGGTGCAGTATCAAACCCCGCGTTAAATGGCACCGTTCGTTTGACCGACGGGGAACTGCGGCTTGATATGGCGGTGCCATCGTTGAGATCCGTGAATCTGGAGGCTGCGGTAACGTCTGCGGGCCTTCAGTTACACACGCTCACGGGTGAATTGGGCGGAGCCACGTTTCACCTCTCCGGGTCCGTGATACGCAATGGAAAAAGCGGCGGTAATGCTGACTTGCGGTTGCGGGGTGAGAACCTCCTTCTTTACCGCAGTGAGGGGGTAAAGCTGCGTGCGGATACGGACCTGACGGTGAAGGGGCCTTTCTCCCGTCTAGAACTTGCGGGTGAAGTGGCGATCACCGATGGCCGTTTTGTAAAATCCTTTGATTTTATCAGCGCAGTGACGGGATCGGGAAAACCGAAAACCGACACCGGTCTCCACCTTTTCGCCATCCGAGAACCTCCGTTTAGCAATGCCGTGTTTGATGTGAGCATAGCATCCAAACATCCATTCACGATCCGCAACAATCTGGCCAAAGGCTCGCTGCGTCCGGATCTCAGGCTTGCCGGCACCGGTGAAATACCGGTTCTCACCGGCAAGATTTACGTTGAGCCGACTCGGCTGAACCTACCTGCCGGCAGGTTGATTCTTGAGTCCGGGGTCATTCGTTTCGATCAAAGCCACCCGGATCGTCCGATGCTGGACCTCGTCGGGAAATCGCGCATGCTCGGATACGATATTACCATACTGGTGGAAGGGCCTTACGACGAGCCGGTGGTGACGCTGTCCTCGGTTCCGGCGCTGTCCAATGAAGACTTGCTTCTTCTCGTCCTCACCGGTCGGCAACCTACAACAACGGATGACCGCACCGCTTCACAACGGCAGTTCATGAATGTCGCGGTCTACGTCGGCCGAGATCTGATCTCCCGCTGGTTTGGGAGCGAATCGGTTGAAGACGAGGAGTCCATTCTCGACCGGTTCGAGGTGGAGGTCGGCAGTGCAGTGACCCGCGGGGGAGATGAGACCATAGACGCTAAATTTCGGGTTGCGCAAGGGATCATTGGCGACGGGGATACGCTCTATATCACTGGTGAAAAGGATGTTTTTGATTTTTACAATGCCGGAGTGAGGTTTGTCTTCCGTTTCAAATAACAAGGCTCCATGCCAGTTTAGGGCGCGCTGGCCAACCTGGTTTATTTGCCTGACATTGTTGACCCTGATGGGCACGATTTTTTGGCAAGGACAAGTATCGGCTGCAAAGACCGAACCTGCCACGGATAAACAGAAAGGTTACAAAATCATGTTTCGGGGAAACGAAGCTCTGAGCGAGATGACCTTGCGAAAGGGTGCGGTGGATGAGTTGAAATCATTTGACCAGCAGGGGCGGCGCCGTTCTGATGTGGATGACGCCGCATTCCAGATGGAAATTACCTACCGAAAGGCCGGCTATGCTTTTGCAACCGTGGACTATCAAATCGAGCAAGTCGAAGGAGAGACGCTCGTTACATTTATTATCGATGAAGGCCCCCGTGTGATCCTTAAGAAGATTGAAATCACTGGAAACGCTGCATTCAAAGCAGAAGAGCTGCTACGCTTTTTCGAGGGAGAAAAATCAGATTTCTTCGCCCAGGGGAAACTTCTATTCATTAAGTCGAACATTCAGTCAGCATCAGCCCAAATTCGTGATTTCTATGTAATTCAGGGGTATCGTGATGTGCTTGTCGCCGAGCCCCGAGTTTCATTCTCCGATGACCAGACTGAGGCCACCGTCACGATGAATATAGAGGAGGGAATTCGGTACACTCTGCATGACATTTATTTTTTAGGAGATGTGATTGCGGATGCAAAGGATTCAATGGATAATCTGCGTCAGGAGCTAGCAGGCAAGCCATACCTCCCCCGAAGAAAGCAAACCCTGCGAAGTCGGCTGACCGAGATCTATGGAAATCTCGGATACCCTAAAGCAGCCGTGGAAATCCGAGAAAAGCAGGGTGACGAGGCCGGCATGGTGGTGCTTGCCGCTGAGATCAACCCGGGTCCCCGCGTGACCATTTCCGAAATCTTAATCCAGGGAAACGAGAAGACCAGAGCCACATTCATCCGGAGCCGGTTGCTCTTGCAGCCTGGCGATCGGTTCGACCTTGAACTGCAGAAGGAAAGCTTCAGGAAGCTTTATCAGACAGGGCTTTTCACTAAAGTGGACTTGCGTCTTGAGGATAGGGAAGGGACCGATGCATGGCCTCTCGTAGTAGCGGTAGAAGAAGCTCGATCCAAGGAACTCTATTTTGAGCCGGGCTGGGGTTCTTACGAGAGACTGCGCTTGAAAGCCGGTTTTCGCGAGAAGAACCTATTCGGCACCGGCCGAATCTTTGGTCTGGACGCAACCGTCTCTTTCAAGGCCCAAAGCCTGGTGGCAAGCCTATCCGATCCTTGGTTTCTAAACACCGATATCACCGCAGACCTGCCTGTTTATTACAACCGCCGCGAGGAACCGTCGTTTACCCGCACAGACCTGGGGGCGTCCGTTCTGTTTTCGAAAAAATTAACGGATCATCTGAGCGCGACAGGTGGCTATGGCTTCCGCATAACAGACGTGTCCGATGTCGATCCGATCATTGCCACCGGAGATGCTCCCAGCGACTACGACTACGCCAGTGTCAAAGCTCAGATGAATTACGACACGCGCAATGACCTATTTTTCCCTACCCGGGGGCAAAGAAGCTTCATCTCCGCCGAATACGCCGACACGTTTTTGGGAAGTGAGATCACACTCATGCGGCTAACAGGGGGGATGCGCTTCTTTCTGCCGCTTGCCCGATACACGGTTCTGGGTGCGCGCTACCGAACGGGCTTGATCATCCCTGGGCCCGACGACTTTACATTGCCCATAGCTGAGCGGTTTTTCAATGGCGGTGAAAATACGGTGCGCAGCTTTGACCAATCCGAACTTGGCCCCAAGGATGTCCTAGGGAACCCGGTCGGGGGTCTGGCATTCAATGTGTTGAACTTGGAATTACGCCAGAGACTGATCGGCAATCTGATCGGAACCCTTTTTCTTGACTACGGAAATGTTTCCCCGAACCAGACACGTTTGGAGCGCGGTCTGCCTCCTTATGAAAGCCGGTCCGAGATCCTGTCTGATACCTTCAGCCAGTATTTCAAAGACTTCCGCCCCGGAGTGGGTTTTGGCCTCCAGTACCTCTTGCCGGTTGGCCCGGTGAGAGTCGATGTTGCATTCAACCCAGATAGGAGAATGGATGAGGATTCTTACGTCATACATTTCAGCGTGGGCACGGCATTCTAGAGGGGACGAAACAACGGGGTAACTCTAGTTCAAGATGCTGGCCCTTTCTTTCTTGTTGCTCGTGGGGGTGGTACTGGTTGCCGATGGTCTCGGCAAACACATTTCCAAAGGCTACATCTACTTCGCCATGGCTTTTTCTCTCATGGTTGAAATTCTCAATATTCGAGTACGAGGGCGTGGAAGACCGGCCAGGTCCGCACAATGGTCCAAGTCGGTTTCGTAGAACCGGTGAAACAGCAGGTCTTCTAAGCCGGAATAATAGATCGGAACTTCTCAAGAGGCGTATCTGCATCCGGGTGTTGTTGATAGCCCCAATCCAAGGTTTTCTTGCAGCACACCGGAGAGTACCGAGGAGGGTTTGAACATGCGATCCCAACGTACCAGAGCTTGTCCCTTTCCCACTGCCCATGAGGACGCAGAGGCTGCCAGGCTTTATGTTGAAACACCGCAAACCGCTTCTGCTTCATACGCACTCGCCTTTCAAGACCATGATTTCCTTCTCCGCGATGAGTTGCGGCCGGTTCGACTTCAGCTTGAACTTCTAAAGCCAGAACTGATCCAGCATGAGCAGAATATCGAATCAACGGTAGTGATATTTGGGGGTTCCAGGATTCAAGATCCCGAATTCGCCACTGAGTGGCTTGAGTCTATCCAGGCAGAAGTCCGAAAAAATCCCACTGACCCAGAGTTGGCAAGAAAACTTGAAAAAGCACGCCGAAACGTGGAGCGTAGTAGGTATTATGATGAGGCCAGAAAGCTTGCCTGGCTGATTTCATTTCACTGTCAGGCCTCCGGTAAGCTCACACATGTGGTTACCACCGGAGGGGGCCTTGGTATTATGGAAGCCGCAAACCGAGGCGCCCACGAAGCTGGGGCAAAAAGCATCGGGCTGAACATCGTCCTTCCCCATGAACAGGCGCCCAATCCCTACATCACGCCGGAGTTGAGCTTTCAATTTCACTATTTTGCAGTTCGTAAAATGCACTTTCTCATCCGCGCCAGGGCACTTGTGACGTTCCCGGGAGGTTTCGGTACAATTGATGAACTCTTCGAAGTACTAACCCTTGTACAAACCCGCAAGGTGAAGCCAATTCCCATAATCCTTTTCGGTAAACAGTTCTGGCAGCGGACAATCGATTTTCAGGTCTTGGTAGAAGAAGGAACAATTTCACCGGAAGACCTTGAACTCTTTATGTACGCTGAAACGGCGGAAGAGGCGTGGGAGGCAATCGCCAGGTCAGAGGGACTGTTGTCAACAGATACTACGGAGAGCACTAAATAGCAGTTTACATTTTGATCAGGTACGGATCATGAAGTCTTTTCTGCAGTTCCAAGGCTACCGGCCTGGTCACTTCTAGCGCAGCTGT
>CP070692.1:3503583-3509352 GCA_020353215.1 Deltaproteobacteria bacterium | reverse complement strand
CCCAATACGCCGAGGAAACCAGCGGCGACTATTGTTCTGGATGCGAGCGTCTCTGTTCAGAAGTGCTTCCCAATATGGTGCCGATCAACGATGTCATGCGCTGTCTCATGTACTTCCATTCCTACCAGGATCTCGGGCTGGCACGTTCCACCTTCGAAACTTTGCCGTCTCAGACAAGAGAGCTTTTGACTCAGTTGGATTTCAGCGAGGCAGAAAGGTCGTGCCCCCGCAACCTGCAAATCGGACGATTGATGCGAGAGGCTACGACTCTGTTTGTCTGACTGAAGCGATAATGATTCCAGGTTAGTGAACATAAACACTTCTAACGCCTTTCAGACAGCGGTTATCCGGTGCTTTCACAATCGGTTTTTTGCATCGCTAAGGTAATCTCTCTCCTTTCTCACTAGATAAGAAGGTCCTTTTGCCACCCCAGTCTGATAAGCTGGATCTGGTCCGGCTGGCTGTTTCCCAACCCAAACCTGACGTTGGCCTCAGGGATATGTCTGGGCGGCGGGCTGATTGGCTTTTCAGTACCAAAGAAGAGGTTCCGTTTGGCCTGGATGATCCGAGCGCCTGTTGCGTCGGCTGCCACTGGATCACGGCTCACGATCAGGCCGCAGTAGCGCCAGGTGTAGCGGCGGCTAAAATGGTGGGGACCGATGCCGTGAAACAGCGGCGTTAACATGACCAGGATATTGAGCCGTGTTTTCCCGGCCACATGGGGAAGCTGCCAGATGGCACCCAGCCTTTCGCAAGCGTTGCCATGATATTTCCAGGGCGAGGGCACGAACATGATGTAGTTTTTGAGAAGTGTGCCAAGGCCGGACCAGTGGTGGGTTCGCATCGGGCGCACATTTATCA
This sequence comes from Deltaproteobacteria bacterium, assembly GCA_020353215.1. Lineage (GTDB taxonomy): Bacteria > Desulfobacterota > Syntrophobacteria > BM002 > BM002. The sequence goes on along the minus strand of CP070692.1, from coordinate 3,508,491 downwards.
AGGCTGTGGCCCGCTGGAAGACGGGATTGCCCAGCACTCCCCGATCATCAGCGGAAACGTTTCCCTTTTTCACGCCCGCGTCCAAAAGACGCATCCAGATGGCAGCCTCGAGTTGCTCTGGTGTGGGGAGATGATACCAGGCATTGGTCTTGATACCCACGACATCACTGGGTTTCACCAACTGCGCCCATGCCGAAACGGGGTCAGCCGTGTGCATGAGGGCAGTCACAGCTTTATCCAACATGTCCTCCAAAACGCCAGGACTCAAGTTGCCCCCACTGTCGATAACGTTTCCATCCCGTACCAACACGACGCGGCTCTTGTCAGAGCTCTTTGCCTGAACACTCCTTACCAGCGGTAGCCCCATAAGGCTTCCCATGGTGAAGCATGAGCCGACACGGATAAAATCACGACGGGTGATGACTTTCTTTCCAGCTTTCATGTGACGATTCTTCCTCCCCAGTAGAGACTACATACTTTTATCTGGTCTTTCCGGAATTGGCTGCGATGGGAAACAAAACCACCGGTGTGGCCAGAGCAACGTGCTCTACAGAGAGCGTATTCAGTCCACTAGTTCGTAAACCAGTTTGTCGCCGACGCAGGCCACGGTTTTCCGGCCGGCAAAGGTTAGAAAACGGTGGTTCAGGTGCTCTTTGTCTCGCAGATCCCTCCGGCCTGGTAGGGACACGGTGGAAAATGTTTGGCAAATCGATGGTCATCCAATCAAATTTCGGCTGAACCTGCTTTCTTAATGAATCGCAAGAATGATTAATTCTGTCAAAGAGTTTTCATGACTTCTCGCAAGAGATCCTCGGCGAGTGGTCGGCTGTCGGCTTCCAATACCACAGTCAGAAGCTTATTCTTGAAAGCTGCGGCGGACCACTTCCCGTCTTCCAAGAGCACTACTCCATTCGAGTCTGCCTCGGGTAGGTAATGCCGGAGCAAGCTTCTGTGGGCTGCTGACGCCTCCTCCGAATCCGGGTACGTGACGACAAGAAGATGGGCACGTTCATCGCCCCGCTCGTACATTGCAAGGACAGCATCCGTTTCTGGTCCGAGGTTCAGGATGTTCGTGTCTGAAAGATAGAAATGATAGTTCAGCACGACGTAGTGGTGTAGAAACCTGACGCTATGGGGCAGAAGCCCCCGTGAGGGCAGGTTCAAAAGGATCTCGGGCTTGAGGCCGTGATCCTTAATCAGCGAAGCAACAACCTTGGCCAGTTCACCGATAGCTTCTTTTGTGGCAGCTGTTTCTTCTTCCCCATAGATGGAGACGAAGAATCGGCCTTTCCAGAAGCTCAACCAGCCCGGGCGGTAAAGGGCCCCCTGTCCCACATCCAACGGTTTTCCGTCTTGGTCGTGGGTGAAAACACCGAAAGCATCCTCAGAGGATCCCATATCAAAGATGTCCAGGACGATGGTCGGGCCGTTAGGGGTAATATACCTACGGGAAAGGCAGTTGCGCATGTTGTAAGCCTTGTAGACTTCACCGGCGCCGTCGATATAGCTAAAGATGGTCTCCTCATCGTAAATGCGATCTGTGGCTTCAGCAGTCCAGGCCCCGACACGGTTGGGTAGAGCATCGGGCAGGGCAGCGAGAGCATCTGGTTGGGATTTCTTTGCTATCATAGACGAAGATTGGCTTATCGCCTGCAAAATCAGGACGATTAATAGTATCCTGTTCATAGCCATCCAAGGAAAGAGAAAAGTAAATTTAGCAATTATGTACTATCCAAGAAAATGAGTCAAAAAAGATTCGGCCGCTTTCACGTCGGCAAGTATCCAATCTTTGTGTTCTGCAGACGGCAAGGGGGAGGTGGCAAAAAAAACCACCGACCTTTGTTTTTCCTAGCTGGCCTGCGCTGTTGGTCGTTGGGGGAGCAGGGGAGGAGAGACAAGGAGGAAGCAACTTGCTTCGTTGATGGCATTGTCAACGGAATCGTGAAAATGTTCCACCCCGGGAAAGAAAAGCCCCCACTGACTAGGCCCTTCGTCAATGGGGGCCAGGGAACTGACGGTGAGACTCATAAACCCTGCCTCTAACACGTCTCACCAGATTCGCACCTCCTGTTTTCCAAGCGAGCACATGGAAACACGAAAGTGCGAACCGTTCTGCTCTCATAACAAAGAACGTGCCAGCGAGGACTTTTGAAATATTTTAAATTAATTTCTGATACTTATCCTATATTAGTATGAAGGCCGAAACAATCTTAGTTGCGTTAATAACACAGAGACCCTAGGGAAAACGACACAGTTCGCAGCTGACCCAGATCACTGATGAATTGCTTTTGCCTTCATTCAGGCCATACCTTTTGAAGTGGCCTGGGTTGAGCGTCAGGATAAGATGTACTTGTGCCGGCATCTTGCCGAAGAAATCTCTCTCGATCTTCTCCTAGAGGTCCCAACGCATGCAGCCCATGAACAGGTACATGTGACGGTCATGTTTGGGAACTTTCCTTATTTTGGACAGAAGCAAAGGAATATCCAGAATCATGGCGGGCGAGGCCCGTCAAGATCCAGTCATACTCTGAATTCACCGACGGGATAAACCTCATATTCATGCTGAACGATCTTCTGGACCATCTCAAAAAAGGCTACACCTACAGGATCGGTGCATCGAATCCTGTTGTCCGCACCAGGCCAAGCAGAGGGAACGCAAACAGCATCGGTCTTGTCAATGGTCTCCTCTGGAGCGAAGAAGTAAAGCCCCAGTTCATATTCGAATAGAGAGACTTTCACCAGGAACCGTTCATCAGTTGATACAAAAGCAAAAAGATCCCCTCTGTACATATTTGAGAAATCGACTACTTTGGGCTCGAGAAGGTAAAACAGCCGATATAGCTCTTTGGGCGTGTTCTCACCCTTGTAACTGCCGCAGTTGTGGTAATCCCCCTCGTCAGTCAGGGAAAAGACTCTGACGCATTTTCGAAACTCGTCTTCAATGCCCAACGCATCCTCTTTCTCCCAATGTCTTTCCCAATCGAAGCGGGGTGAAAGCATCGCTAGTACGTTTTGTATCCGTTTTCTCATATCATTCTTCCCGTTAAGGGTTCGGATCTCGCCATGCTTTTTCTTTTTCTCACAAGCTTTTCAGTAGATCTTCAATCCGCATTCTGCAGACCGCAATCGTCCACCCGGTGACACGCTCATCTCCTTCGCGTTCGCTCCGCTCAGTCTCCATCCCTCTGGGCCGAGTTCCCGGTTACACGGTCTCGCGACATCGATCCTTGAATACCGTGGGTTAGGGACAGTGTCATTTGACTACATAAAGCTGCCTGTTTTGGTCTTTAGCTAAGGCCAGTGGGAGCAGATGAGCTTTTCTGAAGGCGAAACACCAAACTCCAAGTTCTATATGAGTCTCGCCAAACAGCTCTCGAATCCTTTTGTTTAAAGAAAGATCCAAAGCATTTTGTAAAAGATCTTGCAACACAATATAGAGACCTATGGACAAACTTATAGAATTAAGATCTTTTCTCAATTTTTCTATAATCTGGAAAGACGTCTGTAGATTACTCTTATCAGCTTTAAGGATCTTTTCATAGACGTCTGACGTAGGATTATCCGTGGTTAAGTCAGTGACAATTATTTTTGAATATTGTTTTTCAAATGCTTTCGTTTTAAACTCTAATTGAGTCAAGAAATTATTGATTTCATCTGTAGTTAGATTTTCGCCTCTAAATACTTTTTCTATGTAATAATTACTGGTATCTTGTGTTCCACCAGATGCGGGGATAAAGAGAATAATTAATATTATAATGATACCTAGATTTCTTGCCATCTGTGGCTCCTTCACTTGTCTTGCCATTGTGGCAGTCTGAATTTGAAGAATTTCGTGTGTGCAGGCAAAACAAACTTTGTTCTTCTTACTTCTCCATGGTAGAGTAGTTTACCTTCGTTGCCAACCTTGAAACGAGTCCCTTCAATTTGACTACCTTTCTTGTCGTAACAATCAACAATCACTAAATCGCTAACCTTCGTATTCACTTTTGCCTGGTAATAGACAAACACAGATTGGCCAGACGCATCTAGCACATATGGACTTCCGGACTCATCGAATACGGCCCACCGTTCGTCTCCCAATGCATCCTCTTTTCTTCTTCTCTCGACAGACTCGACGAGCAAAGATTGCGTTGACGTCAGTCTGTAGCGACTGTAATTGAGTATGGCGAAATGGGCAGTACTGAATAGTCCGACGAAATCGTGTCCAGGTTTCTTTAGGGTTTCCTCAACGTGTCTAGCTATTATATTCTTTATAGCTGCAGGATTCACCTCGCCCACCAGCTCAATGCACACAGTTCGTCCCTCGATCTCCTCCTTCAGCACTTGAATATTCTCAACATAACCAGACGCGATTGTTTCGACCAAATCCTTCCTCAACCGATTGTTGTTGACAACACTTGTTGAAACTACGAACGTGCTGTAAGTTTCAATTCCCTTTCTCAAAGCTAAGGCGTAGGAGATTTCCCTTGCGGCAACCAACGATTCTCGGTCACCGTATTGGTAGCAGTATTCGCCATGTATCCTAGCTTTACGAGCGCTTGCAGGACCGCAGAGAGAGAAAATTAGTAAAATGGACACCAGTATTAAGACACTCTGTTTCCCGCGCATCTCTTGCTCCGCTGATTCACATAAGCAATACACTGCAGTCAAGTTCGCTGCTAAATCATACAGATCTTCCCATCGTTGTGCGTCCGACAACAGGGCAACTCAGCAGTTTCGGATCGTTCTCTGTGTGAAGGGAATACTCCAATATCCCAAATTCCATAGGCATTTACAAAAATCTCCTTTTGATACAGGAACAAGAGCCTTGGGTTTTGGACTCTATCTTGCCCGCAGGAGACTAGACCCTAACGATGCAAACCTGTTACCGGCCAAAACCGGTAAACTCGCACCAGAGTCCCGCCCTTG
>CP070692.1:3497677-3503483 GCA_020353215.1 Deltaproteobacteria bacterium | reverse complement strand
GAAAAAGCACTGGTTGGGACTCAGGTCGCCTACTACTTGGTTCATTCCATGGGCGGTCGTACCATCGGGGAAAACAAAGTGTTCGCCGCGCGGGATCGCACTGCCGCGGAGAACTTCGTCCGGGCTGCGGATCGAGCCGGAGTAGAGCGGATTATTTACCTGGGAGGCCTTGGAGAAACCGGTGACGGTCTCTCCAAACACCTTGCCAGTCGGCAAGAGGTGGGCCAGATTCTCTCTTCAGGGCGTGCTCAAACGACCGAACTCCGTGCACCCAACATCATGGGAGCAGGCGGAGCACCGTTTGAGATGCTCCGTTATCTGGTGGACAGGTTGCCGGTAATGGTTTGTCCCAGGTGGATCGAGACGCGTTGTCAACCCATCGATATTCGAGACATGATTGCTTACTTGCTCGGCTGTCTGCGAGAACCCGCCACCGCAGGTCTGTCTCTGGATGTGGGAGGGCCCGACATCGTAACCTATCGCCAGATGATGGATATCTATGCTCGAGTGCGAGGACTGAAGCGGCTCATCATTACAGTGCCCGTACTCACGCCGCGCCTCTCCACCTACTGGGTAAACATGGTAACCCCGGTGCCATCCGGGATTGTAAACCCCTTGGTGGAAGGGTTGAGAAACGAGGTGGTCTGTAGGGAGAATCGGATCCGCGAACTCATTCCCATCAAACTCACAACCCTGGAACAATCCATCTGTAACGCCTTGGCAGAGGTTGAAGGGGGACCTGGAAAACTGATTTCCCAACAAGCGTGCTTTTTTCGTTAGTCACGCCAAAGAACAGAATCCCAGAATAGGCCTATGAAGAAACCCAAATTTCTGGTTACCGGTGCCACAGGTTTCATTGGACACGAGGTGTCACGGCAACTGGCTGCTCAAGGTTACCGCCCGAAACTGATGATCCGAAAACCGCTGCAGCAAGTATCCATCCGGGACTTTGACGCCGATTTTGTTGCGGGGAATCTCAGAAACCCTGAAAGTCTAACCCGCGCCGTAGAGGGGGTAGATTGCGTCCTTCACCTGGGGGCACGAGCGACTTTTGAATCCTACAACACCCTGAAACCGGTTATATTGGACGGGTCTCTTGCGCTGATGAAAGCCGCCATCGAGGCAGGAGTGAAGTCGTTTGTTTACAGCTCAAGCCTCCTCGTTTATGGTGATCTTTCCGACAAAGTCGACGGCAATACCCCGGCTAATCCGCTTCTGGACTACGGCAGGGTTAAATTGGACACCGAGAAAACACTGACTCAGATGGCGACATCCGCCGGCATCAACTTCGCGGCGCTGCGTCTTCCTCACGTATACGGTCCCATGGACTTATACTTTCAGCAGCTTCGGAACGGACGGCTCATACTGCCTGGCCTGGGTAGAAATACATTCACCCATTTGCACGTGGCTGACGCGGCCAGACTTCTTATCACCAGCGGTGAGCAGGGATACGCATCCATTTCTCCGGTGGGGGATAATATGCCAGCAACCTGGGCCGAGTTCCTTGATGTGGTCAAGCTTCACTACCCTAATGCCCGTGTTTTGGCCCTTCCGCAGTGGCTCGCCCTCGCCACCACAACCGCACTGACCCCGTTTCGCCGGTTCCGTCCTTATCCAGGACTGGAGACGCCCGGCGCAGTGCGTACGTACAATTGCAGCATTGCAGTGAAGCCCGGCCTCGTCTGGGAGGAACTGGGTTTGAAGCCACTGTTTCCAACCATTTACGAAGGTGTTCCCGCCGTCATCAACCAATACGTGGGTCTTGGTTGACTGCCATCCACAAAAAGAAGCCTGAAGTTCCTGATTAATGGGAATCCCTCACCTTGGTTATCTCGAAACCACCACGGTATTGATACTTAGCGCGGATATTTCCTGAATATTTGGAAGTTGACCTTAACATGTTGATAAATAAAGTTTAATCAGGATCGACCTAGAGAGCAGAGCGTACTTGCCTCTATACGATTTGCCATTGCCCTAAAGGCAAAGAGCTTCCTCTCCCTTGATGGGAGAGGATTGAGGTGAGGCTGAAATATATCGCAATGATTACACCTTTTCCCCCTCCCCTTCGTCCCCTCCCGCGAGGGAGGGGAAGTCGGATATCGTTAGGAAACTGATTGTCATGTATTACGAATTATGCGGGTTAGACGATCCATATTCTGGCCCGATTATTGGTAGTGTTTGACTGCCATTTTCGCCCAGTCAATTTACCATTGCCCTGGTCAAACTGCGGATCAACATAAATAATACAAATACTAAACTCTTTTGGGGATTCTGCGATGAATGGACCGTTTGCAACTGGGGTTACCTCACATCAGACTAGAGATTGGCTACACATGAACCGATTTCTGCGATCTACGCACCCATTCAAAGAGCTGAACTTAAAGTTCACCCAAAAGCACTGCATTCGGAAATCGTTGATTTTCAGAAGAACCCGCGATCAGAAATGTTGAAACAATGCTGGATAGTCTCGCTCCAGTCTTGTTGGCACGAATACAGTTTGCCTTTACCGTGTCATTCCATATTATTTTCCCGGCCTTTACCATCGGTCTTGCCAGCTGGTTAGCTGTGCTAGAGTGGCGTTGGCTGAAAACCGGAAACACGATTTACAGAGAAATTTACCGCATGTGGGTAAAGATTTTTGCTGTAACCTTCGGCATGGGAGTGGTTCCGGGGGTGGTGTTGTCCTTTCAATTCGGCACCAACTGGTCCGTATTCTCAGACAAGGCCGGAAATATTCTCGGTCCGTTGTTGGGTTTTGAGGTGTTGACCGCTTTCTTTCTGGAGGCTTCCTTTCTTGGTGTTATGCTGTTCGGTTGGGACCGAGTGAGTCGTAAGATGCATTTTGCCTCGACGATAATCGTGGCATTTGGAACCCTGCTCTCCTCCTTCTGGATCTTGTCGGCCAATAGCTGGATGCAGACCCCGCAGGGTTTTCGCGTCGGTGAACACGGACTGCTTTACCCCACCAACTGGTTGGAGATCATTTTCAATCCATCATTCCCCTATCGTTTCATGCACATGGTCACCGCAGCCTACCTGACGACGGCCTTTGTGGTCGGCGGAATTGGGGCGTTTTATCTCTACCGTAAGCGGTTTGTAAACCATGCCCGGGTGATGTTTGGTATGGCCATGATCATGGCGATTTTTGTGGCTCCGCTTCAATTGGTGCTCGGGGACTTACACGGGCTGAACACACTGGAACATCAACCTGCTAAGGTGGCTGCCATGGAAGGTGTCTGGGAAACCGAGCGTGGGGCTGGTTTGAAGCTCTTTGGCTGGCTTCACCAAATGGAGGAAGAAACAAAATATGCCATAGAGATTCCAAAGTTATCCAGCTTGATTCTGACGCACGATCTTAATGGTGAAGTCAAAGGGCTCAAAGAGTGGCCTGCAGACGAACGGCCACCCGTCGCCTGGGTATTCTGGTCGTTTCGCATCATGGTCGGCATTGGCTTATTGATGATATTGACTGGGATAATTGCCGCAGTACTATTTTTACGCAAGAAACTGTTTGACACCCGTTGGTTCCAATATTGGTGCATGTTCTTGACACCATCAGGTTTTATCGCCGTCATCGCTGGATGGTGTGTAACCGAAATCGGTCGGCAGCCTTACGTTGTTCATGGAGTGATTCGCACTGGGGAAGCAGTCTCACCGGTGATTGGTCCACACATCGCATTGTCTCTGCTGGCATTCATCATCACCTACACCTTTATATTTAGTGCAGGCAGTTATTATATTTTGCGTCTCATCGCCAAGGGTCCCGGTACTGAAAACGAAGCTTATGGCACGCATGGCGTAGATGAACCACCACTCGTAACTGATCTGGTATCACACACGGGGGGCAAACATGTTTAGTTTTGCAGGCTTTCTAAACTTGCCGATGGTTTGGTTTGGTCTAATTGCAACGGCGGTCCTCCTCTACGTTCTGTTGGATGGATTTGATCTCGGTGTTGGGATTCTGTTTCCTTTTGCTCCTTCTGATCAAAGCCGGGATCGGATGATGAACTCAATTGCCCCCTTTTGGGACGGCAATGAGACCTGGTTGGTGCTCGGCGGTGGTGGGCTGTTTGCAGCATTTCCGTTGGCATACGCTGTCTTGATGCCGGCTCTCTACGTTCCTGTGATCCTTATGCTGCTGGGCCTGATTTTTCGGGGAGTTGCCTTTGAATTTCGATTCAAGGCAACGGGGCAATCCAGGAAACTCTGGGATTATTCCTTCCACTTTGGTTTCCTGGTTGCAGCCTTTATGCAGGGTATGTTCCTTGGTGGACTGGTCCAGGGGATCAAGGTAGACGGACGAAGCTTTGCTGGTGGCGCGTTTGATTGGCTGAACGCGTTCAGTGTAATGACGGGCTTTGCCTTGGTGGGTGGATACGCTTTGCTGGGCGCCACCTGGGTAGTGATGAAAACCGATGGGACCACTCAAGACTGGGCGCGAAAATGCGCGAATTATGTTTTGTTCTACGTTGCACTTTTCATGGGGTTGGTAAGCTTGAGCATGCCTTTGATGAACGCCGATATAAAGACCTTGTGGTTTAGTCTGCCCAATTTTTACCTGCTGTTACCGGTCCCCTTGCTGGTCCTGGCCATGTTTGTAACAATCTGGCGCGATTTGCGTCATCAACGCGAATATCGGCCATTTTTCCTGAGCGTTGGCCTTTTTGTTATGGGATACATTGGCCTGGGCGTCAGTCTGTGGCCTTATGTAGTACCGTTTGAAATCACAATCTGGCAAGCGGCGGCGGCACCGGAATCCAATCTCTATTGTTGGTAGGCACAGTCGTTATGTTACCCATCGTGCTTGGTTACATAGGCTACTGTTACTACGTATTTCGGGGGAAAGCGTCCAGTGAAACCATTTACTAAGAAGCAGCAGCAATGGATCTGGGTTGTAGCACTTTGGTGTGGTGGATTGGCAGCTGCGTTACTGCTGGCCCATTTTGTCCGTTGGGTGATGCGAGTTGGCTAAGATTAAACACACAACATAACTGCCGTTGCCACGCACTGTTAGGAATCGAGAATTTCCGGAATGTTCAAATAATCGGGAGAAGTTCTATTTCTGGCAACATATAGTTATCAACGAGATGTTTACTTCCCACCCACATTTTCTGCCCTCAGCACCCAATCTGGTTGGAGTCCAGCAGTCTCATTGATTAGTTCAACATGATTCACACCCTATAGTCAAATGATTGATGCAACCACAAAGCGGGAGGGTGCATATGAGTCACAATGCGGGCGAACAAAATGGAAGGGCCAAACTCACCTGGGCGAAGGTGGAGAAGATCAGGAAGCTGTATCACGCAAATAACTGTACGCAGAAAGAATTGGCCAAGATATTTGGTGTCTCGCGGTCAGTCATCAGTTACGCAGTGAACTACCGAACATGGCGGCAGAAGTAGGAGGTAATATGGCAAGAAAAAACTATAGATTGGCAACGGCTATCAAAGACTTTGAACGATCAGTGGATACTTTACTTTACCTCAGAGCGCAACAGAAAAATGATACTCATTATGACTTTCGCTTATCTGCAAAGGAAAGATCACTTCTAGCCCGGAAATTTCACGAATCAGATCCTGCGAATTCCTTTACGAAGACGCCGACACCTCCTTTGAGCCTTGCCATTCACACCCTCCTGGATCTCGCCATCATCCTCACAGTTCGAATCAGGACTGATTTTGTGTTCTTGCTCAGACATGAGTTCTCAGTCTGAGAGCGATCGGATGGGGATTCAGATAAGTCTGCTGCTGCAGATACGGCTGCTGGTACTTGCGCACATAATGATTCATCAAGGTGATCGGCACGA
>CP070692.1:3491733-3497577 GCA_020353215.1 Deltaproteobacteria bacterium | reverse complement strand
CTCACACCCTGCGACGTACTGTTCAAGTACGGTTCGGATTCCCGCGCGACGGTTGCCCGGTAGCACACCCATCCTCTTCGCGCTCGCTGCGCTCCGCTCAGTCCCTACCCCTTTAGGGCGGGTCCCTAGTTACACGGTCTCGAAACGCCAATTCATCAAATATGCGGGCTAGTGGAGCTCAGAGGAATCACTTCAAGTCGCCATAGGAGGGCAACCGATGCGGAGACGGAATACTACTTTCGACAGGTCGTATCTGAAATGAACTGGGAGAGAGCCAGACTTAAACTCTGGAAAAGCGTTGGCACCTTCAGGGAGGAAGAAAGCAGAGAAAAAGTGGTAGGGATCAAAAAGCGGCTCACCGGGGAATCGTTAGCGGGGTGCCACCTGCCGCGGAACTTCCGGCACCTTCACCCATAGAACTGAACTCCGACGAATCAAATCCGGCCAGATCTCACCCGGCGCCTTATCAAACACGGTCTCAGTGTCGGCCTGCACCACATGCCAGCTGCCCCTGGAGATCTCTCGGTCCAATTGGCCGGGTACCCACCCGGCATGACCGACGAAGAGTCGAAATTGCTGTGCCTCCGCTGTCCCGTCAATCATCCGCTCAAGTACCTCCTGGCTCCCGCTGACGTAAATATCGTTAAAGACCGGGCGAGATCCGTCGGGCTGACTTGGTGATCGTATGAGCAGTAGCATTTTACTCTTACCTACCGGCCCTCCAATGTACGCGGTATCCTGCCGCCGTTGCAGTTCCTTGGTCTCCGGAAACAGCTTTGAAAGCTTGACGTCGGTGGGACGGTTAATGATCAATCCCATCGCACCGTACCAGTCATACTCTATCAAAAGCACTACTGTTTCCGCGAAATTCGGATCCCTCAAGTTCCGACTGGCGACCAGCAACTTTCCGGCTGAAAGTGTTTCGTCCGGCTTGATGCGTTTTGAAGACAAAGGAGAAACAGGAGATGGCAGAGCCGACAGGGTCGGATCCAGACCGAAAAACCCCCCCCTTGCCAACGGCCCACCGTCCACTATGGTGAGCAGAAGCAGGGTAATTCCCAGTGCCACAACGACAAGTTGTTTTCTGGTTCGCCGTTGTGTTTTCAGGTCCGAATGTAGAGCCATAAATACCCTTTTTTCGGCATGCAGAGTGTTCTTACCCTAACGCTGCAGACCTACACCGGCAAGAATAGCGCCCAAGCGAAACCCGTGTGATAGCTCATCCCGCCCCAGAAGGGGCTACCCCCGGCCGTGAGCTGGAGGCTCACATCCTGCGCGCCAGTCCTCACAAGTACTTCATTCCAGTCAAGGAAACCAGGTCCTCTGGAGGTGAACTGCCGGGCTAGGCCCTTTCCAAGACCACGGCCATACCCTGGCCACCACCGATACAAAGAGTGGCCAATCCAAGTTCGAGATCGCTTCTGACCATCTCGTTCGTTAGGGTCAGGATTATCCGCGCACCTGTACAACCTATAGGATGACCAATTGATATCCCGCTTCCCAGGGGGTTCGTCTTCTCGAGGTCGCATTTCAGCTCGCGCATACAGGCGATGGTCTGAGCTGCGAAAGCCTCATTGAGCTCGATGACACCAAAGCCATCCATGGAGAGTTTTCGGTTATGGAGAATCTTGCGCACAGCGGGAACCGGCCCGAGGCCCATAAAGGCGGGATCCACCCCCGCAGACGAGTAGTCCAGCACCTTAACCAGAGGCGTCAGACTGAGATCCCTGGCTTTCTCTTCAGACATCAGCAGCAAAGCGGCTGCCCCGTCGTTTATTCCTGAGGCATTTCCTGCGGTTACGGTTCCATCCTTTTTGAAGGCAGGTCTTAAGCTGTTCATCTTTTCGATACTGGTATCCATGGGCCTCTCATCAGTGTCAAAGACCCTAGGCTCACCCTTTGCCTCCGAAACGACAACCGGAACGATTTCTTGCTTGAAAAGTCCTGCTGCCATAGCCTTTCGTGCCCGTTGATGGCTGAGCAAGCCCAGTTCATCCTGCTCTTGCCTGGTAAGGTCGTATTTTGCAGCGATGTTTTCGGCTGTAATGCCCATGTGATATCCATAGAAAATTTCAAACAGTCCATCGAAAACCATTAGGTCAACCAGGCCGGCATCGTTCAAGCGGGCACCCCACCTGGCGGCAGGCACGATATAGGGGATAAGGCTCATGCTTTCCATGCCCCCTGCCAGAACCACCTTCGCCTCGCCAGTGCGGATCGCCTGGGTTGCCAGGGCGACAGCCTTCATGCCAGAGGCACACACCTTATTGACCGTGTAGGCCACGGTTTCTTTGGGTATCCCGGCTCGAATCATGGCCTGTCTGGCAACATTCTGACCTTGACCTGCCCCGACAACATTACCCAGGATTACCTCGTCGATTTGCACGGGTTGGAAGCCGTCTTCGTAGTCGTAGGCTTCCCGCTGGAGTTCTATCATGCTCGCACCTTGGAGGAATTCGGGATCAAACTGAGTCAACTCTGACGTCGCCACTGGTCGCAGGCCAGACTTCTTCAGTGTCTCTTTAAGGGCGAGAGCACCGAGCTGCACCACCGGAACTGTCTTCAAAGCACCACCGAAAGCTCCCACAGGCGTCCTTGCTCCCGAAACGATCACTGCTTCTGCCATGGATGCATCTCCCAAACCCGAGGATTACTCGACATGTTAACCAACAAGCGTTGCTTTCAGCAACCACTGAAACAAGTCTGGCTCAGAGGACCCTGTCGCGAATGCGCCCGGTACCCGAGCAAACGAATCAATCCTCCATAAAAGGTAACTTGTCCCCCTTCCTGTAAGCAAGGGCGTGGCAGCTTGCAATGAGATTTTCCTTTTCATCTTTCACAATAATATGATAACTCCCGGTTCTACGGGTTCTGGCCACTTCTTTGGCCTCCGCTCGCACCTTGCTTGCCCGGGCTGGGGCCCTGTGATAGGTCACGTTTACATTCAGCGCCACCGCCACGGTACCATGGGAATTGCAGGCCAGCTCGAATGCTTCGTCGATCAGAGTAAAAATTGCGCCGCCATGGATCATCTGGAAAATGTTTTCCATCTCTTCGGTGGCAACCATTTCAACGACAGCGTAGCCATCGTCAATATCGATCACGTGTAGGCCGAGCATCTTCGCGAAGGGCTCATCCAACACCCGCGCCCGTAGGGCAGCTACAGCCTTTGCATCCATCTCGCCACCTCGCATCTTCTCTTCCTGTTGTCGTTTCACAGTTTTGCCCGCTCCCGCCCCATGATGCCGCCGGTCGAAGGCCCCACTAGGCTCAATGGATCCTGACTTCGATCTCGCATGATGCGGGAGAAGAACAACTGAAATTCCGGTTTAGGGGAGGATCCAGGCTCCACCCAGGTTCCGTATTCGATGGGCGACTTCATGCCTGCTCCAGCTTATCGTGCACAAGGTTCTTGTCAACCACAAAAGGAGAATCCCCATCAAGTCGAAGAAGTTTATGCTGGTATTCGGCAACCGTTTTCTGTTAAAAGGCAGTGTGCCGTCCGGCCAAAGGATAGTGCGCATATTTTGTGAGTCGGCTACTGCAACCGCGGATATGGGCGTCCTTCCAAGAGTGTTCGGGTCTTCCTTCGGCTCGGCTCCCCGAGACAAGCCCCCCGCGACAAGATCGGGACAGGCAGGACAAGCTCACCCTGCGCCGCACGGCTGTTGGAAGTTTCGGGTCCGAGCCCCGGCGGTTGCCCGTTGACACCCCATCTTCACGGTCTCGCGACGCCAATTCAGAAAACATGGGGGCTAGGGAACATTTTCTCATCAATCGGAAGAGCCACGTGGAAGCTCCAAACCACCTAGCAGTGTCGCATCTTCAAAAGATCATTTCAAACCTAGTCGCCAAACCGGTACAGCTTACGATCACAGACAATTCTTTCTCCATGATAAACGTAACGCAGTCTAATAGCGGCTACGCTCTCAGGCTGCATCACATGTTCCTCGACGCGGATGAGGAGGTTCTGAGCTCACTAGCGTACTTTGTTCGGAGCAGCAGTCGAAAGGTGCCATCCGTACTGCGTCATTTCGTTGAGGCCAACTCGGATAGGATCAGAAAGGCTCCCCCCAAACGGCGTAAAACAGCGCTGCGAACCGTGGGTCGTTTCTTTGACCTGAGAGCAATCTTTGATCAAATGAACCACGAATACTTTGACGGGAAGATTGACTGTCTGATCACCTGGGGAGCCAAGAGGCGCATTCGACGGCAGAAGTCAATCAGGCTTGCCACCTACTCCGAGGATGCCAGAACCATCCGGATCAATCCAATTCTGGACAGGAGTTATGTGCCAAAATATGTGGTTCAAGGTATCGTCTACCATGAGATGCTCCACCATTTTCTCGGGGTGGAGTGCTGCAACGGTCGCAGAATAGCTCACTCAAAAGCGTTTCGCCGGTTAGAAGCCGAATATCGCCATCACCACAGATTGCAGTCTTGGAAGAAGAACAATCTGGAGCGCTTACTCGGAAGATAGGTTGAGGAATGATGCATTCGGGAATTCATGGACGCTCGTAGTGTAATCAAGACATCGGGACCCAGTCCAGGCGTTTAGCGAGAGCAGGACGACAACGAGTTTCGAGGGAACACTGATCTGAGGAGCAAGGGAAAGTACAGTACCGCAAGCGAGGTTTGCTGATGCCTGCTACAGTCTGTCGGCGTTCCTGACTTCTGGGCCGGGACGCCTTGCCTATTCACGGAAAGGAGAACAGAATGACCGACAAACAGACTTCCCTTGACGTCGCCTTGAAACAGTTGGACCAAGTGGCCGAGCGCATTCACCTCGATCCGGCAATTCACAAGCGTCTCCGAAAGCCTGCAAGATGTTATATCGTCTCGTGCCCGATAAGAATGGATGATGGCGAAGTTGAAGTCTTCACCGGATATCGGGTGCATCACAACACAACCCGTGGGCCCGCCAAAGGAGGTGTTCGCTACCATCCTGATGTCACTCTGGACGAGGTCATCGCGCTGTCCATGTGGATGACCTGGAAGACAGCAGTGGTGAACATTCCCTACGGTGGCGCCAAGGGCGGGGTTGTGTGTAACCCAAAAGAGATGTCCCGGGCGGAACTGCAGCATCTGACCCGGCGGTACACGTCCGAGCTCATAAACGTGTTTGGACCGCAGACCGACATTCCGGCACCTGATGTTTATACCGATCCGCAGATCATGGCTTGGATCATGGACACATACAGCATGTCAGTCGGCTATGCCGAACCCGGAGTGGTCACTGGGAAACCCGTTGCGGTGGGAGGCTCCCTGGGCAGACTTGGTGCCACGAGTCGTGGTTGTGTTTTCGTCATCTACTCGATGCTTCGACGGCTAAATCGCCAGGTGAGTGAACAAACCGTGGCAGTCCAGGGTTTCGGAAATGTGGGTTACCATGTTTCCGAGATTCTCCATGACGACGGCGCCAGGATCATAGCCGTCAGTGACAGTAAAGGTGGGATTTACAACCCGAAGGGGTTGGAACCCAGAGCGTTGATGAGATTCAAAGAGGAAAATGGTACTGTTCAGGGATATGGGGGAGCGGACAACGTTAGCAACGAGGAGTTACTGGAACTAGAGTGCTCAATTTTGATCCCAGCGGCCATGGACAACCAGATCACTATCGACAATGCCGAGCGCATAAGAGCAGAAATCATCGCCGAGGGGGCAAACGGTCCCACCACCCCGGCAGCTGACGAAATCCTGTATGACCGGGGGAAATACCACCTCCCTGATATCCTCGCCAATGCAGGAGGGGTGACGGTATCCTATTTCGAGTGGGTACAGGGATTGGAACGTTACTTCTGGAGCGAGAAAGAGGTAAATTCGAAATTAAAAGGGATCATGGAG
>CP070692.1:3485786-3491633 GCA_020353215.1 Deltaproteobacteria bacterium | reverse complement strand
AAAAGCCGCAAGAAATGGTTGATCTCACTGAGATCGAGGTGGACGAACTGAAAGAGCAGGCAGCCAAAGTAAGCAGCGCCACTCTCCAGCAGATAATACAATTTCTTTTGCGAGGCGAAGAGACAATCCGGCGATCCAGCAATCCCAAGCTGGTGCTAGAGATGACACTTCTTCGGTTGGTTCAGCTTCCCCAGGTTATGGATATCGACAGGATCATTTCGCAGATGCACAAGCTGGAGCATCGATTTGCGGCAGGCGAGGAACCTCGAAATACAGTTCCTGCGGTTGAGGAGGAATCAGTTGCGCAGATGGCCCCTCGAGATTATCCGCAGAAGGTAGAAGAGAATGCTGGGACTGAGATTGTCGCCGATTACTCCCCTACCAAGTGGCAGGCTCTTCTGGGGAGAATACGGCAGGAAAAACCTGCGCTGGCGGCAAGCCTCGAACGGGCGAGTATCAAAGAACCGCAGCCTGGTCATTTGGAGTTCGATTTCAACGGCCATGAATTTGATTACGAAATGGTCCGAGAAAGGGGAAGCTTAGCATTGCTTGAACGATTAGGTAGAGAGGTCTTTGGACAACAAACGAATTTCTCCCTCAGTGCCGGTGGGTCGCAAGTGAAGGATAAACAGCAAACCCAGACGGGGCTACAGCGACAGCTTCGGCAAAAGGCCCTGAAACATCCACTGGTAGCTGAAGCTCTGGAGATATTCGGCGGTGAGATTGTGGAGGTGAGGGTAGGGCCGGAGAAGGAAAAGTAGGCGTTAGTTCCAAGAGCAAATAACCAGATGAATCCGTCTTGATGAGTTGACATGATCTGCCGAGATAAGGAGGAGTTGCATGGCAAAAGGTCTTGGAGACATGATGCGACAGGCCAAGGTCTTGCAGGAAAAGATGGCCAAGATGCAAGAAGAGCTTGGAGAAAAAGTCGTAGAGTCTTCGGTGGGAGGTGGTATGGTGCAGGCTAAGGCCAACGGCCGCCAGGAATTGCTTTCAATTGAACTGGAACCCGAAGTGGTCGATCCTGAAGACATCGACATGCTGCAGGATTTGATTGTTGCGGCGGTAAATGATGCATTGAGGAAGTCCCAGGAGATGGTTGCAGAAGAAATGAGTAAACTCACCGGAGGCTTGAAGGTGCCGGGAATGAAGATCCCGGGTTTGTTCTAAAGGGGGACATACACAGGGGTTCGGACCCGAGGCCTGCTTGAGCTGTACGGCGGAGGGTGGGAGGCCCGAGGACGACCGGAACGACGCTCGTATCTGCGGTCGTAGTCACGCCGGGGCGTGATGAAATATCCGGGCTGGAGAGAAATCTGTAACAGAGCTGCAAGAGGAACCAAAGATGCCTGCCTATCCACCATCGCTGGAGCGTCTGATTAAACACCTGTCCAAACTGCCCGGGATCGGTGAGAAGACCGCAGCACGTCTGGCCCTCTATCTTCTTCGTGCCCCGGGAGATCTGGCGGAGTCTCTTTCTGCAAGCATTCTTGAAGTCAGAAGAAATATCGGCCTCTGCTCTAAGTGCTTCAATTTGTCAGATGAAGATCCCTGCCACATTTGCACGGATATGAGCCGGGACCTTGGTGTAATCTGCGTGGTGGAAGAGGTTGGGGATCTCTTGGCCCTGGAAAAAGCGGGTGCCTTTCGCGGGCGTTACCATGTTCTCCAAGGCGTGTTGGCTCCTCTCGAGGGTGTCGGGCCTGACAACCTCCGGATAAAGGAGCTGCTGCAAAGGGTGCAACGGGAAACCATCCGGGAGGTGATCCTAGCCATCAATCCAAGCGCCGAGGGTGAAGCCACAGCAACCTATGTTGCCGGACTTGTGCGCGAGAAGGGTGTCAACGTCAGCCAAATCGCTCTGGGTATTCCCATGGGTGGTGATCTTAAGTACACTGACGCCGTCACCTTGCGACGGGCCTTGGACGGGCGAAGGGAATCCCAGTGATTTGCACGCTGTTTCGCCGCTTCCCCCGCAGGTGACTCGCTTTCGCTTGTCGATCTGGCAAGATTCTTGCTCTAATCGCACATTACGGATGTCAACGTCGGCTTTTTGGGGAAACTTCTTGACTACATTGGGCTGTAGAGTTATTCATATGTGGTTTAAAGGGCCAATTACAAGCTCTATTCGATCTACTTGTGCTACAAGTTCCTGCCCATACTCTCAAGCGCTCTCCTGATCAGGCTTACGCTGAACAACTATGAGTGGAGTGAAAACCATGATTGAGATTAGATTCCACGGGCGAGGCGGCCAGGGAGCAGTTACTTCAGCTGAGCTGACTGCGTTGGCGGCGATTCAACAGGGAAAGTACGCCCAGGCTTTTCCAAGTTTCGGGCCAGAGCGACGGGGAGCGCCGGTTATGGCCTTCGTGCGGGTCAGTGATGATCCGATCCGGACCAGGGAAAAGATCTATGAGCCGGACATCGTAGTGGTTTTGGATCCTACTCTTCTTGAGATCGTCAATGTGGCCGCCGGGTTGAAAGAAGATGGGGTTGTGGTGCTCAACAGCAAGAAAAGTGCAGAAGAAATTCGCAATGCCAGCGGCATCAAGGCGAAGCTGGCGTTGGTTGATGCTACCCGAATAGCAATCGAAACCATGGGAGTTCCAATTACCAACACTACGTTGCTCGGCGCGATGTTGAAAGCGACAAATCTGTTGCCGGTTTCAGCCTTGGAGGCTCCCCTGCAGGAGCGTTTTGGGCGTATTGCCGGCAAGAACATCAGAGCATTCCAGAGGGCGTTTGAAGAAACCATAGTGGAGGAGTAAGCAGTGGCGAAAGAGACAGGGATTGTAAGCTGGAAAGACCTGGCCCTGGGTTGTGCCATTGTAGAGCCGGGTAGTTCCGCCAATTTGAAAACGGGTGACTGGCGCTCGCAACGTCCGGTAACCGATTACGAAAAATGCATCCAGTGCGGGCAGTGCTACATTTTCTGTCCTGACATGGTCTACACTCAGAACGAAAAGGGCTTCTATCACCCCAACCTATTTTACTGTAAAGGGTGCGGTATCTGCGCAAAGGAATGCCCTTCGGATTCAATCACCATGGTGGAGGAGAGTGACTAGTCATGGCTAAACGAATCGGCATAGAGGTTTCGCTTGCTGTCAGTGAGGCGGTGAAACTGGCCAACGTGGATGTGATCGCGGCCTATCCCATCACGCCCCAGACCCACATTGTTGAGCATCTCTCCGAGCTTGTCGCTGACGGCCACCTCGATGCGGAATTCATTCCGGTGGAATCGGAACACTCGGCAATGAGTACCTGCTGTGGTTCTTCAGCCGCTGGCGCCAGAACCTACACGGCCACTAGTTCGCAGGGGCAAGCACTCATGCTCGAGATCTGTTATATTGCGCCGGCCTTGCGGCTGCCAATTGTGATGAGCGTTGCCAACCGCTCGCTTTCGGGTCCCATAAGCATCTGGAACGATCACTCCGATATGATGATGAGTCGAGATACCGGCTGGATTCAAACCGTGGCGGAGAACGGACAGGAGGCTTTCGACCTGACACTGCATGCCTTCAGGGTGGCAGAGGACAGTCGAGTTTTGCTGCCGGTGATCGTCAACCTGGACGGGTTCACCTTAACGCACGTGATCGAGCCAATTGAAATACTCGACCAGGATGAGGTAGATCGTTACCTGCCCCCTTACCAGCCAAAAATGCGGCTTGATCCGGCACATCCGATTTCCATTGGTCCGGTTGGAATGCCTGAGGTGTACACCGAGGCGAAAAAGGCACAGAATGAGGCAATCAACGGAGCCAAGCCAGTGATTCTCGAGGCCTGGAAGGAGTTTGGCGATCTGTTCGGCCGCTACTACAAGCCGGTGGAGACTTACCGGACGGAGGGCGCCGAAACCCTTCTGGTAACCATGGGAAGCCTCAGCGAGACGGCAATGACAGCTGTTGACGAAATGCGTGCCAATGGCAAGGACGTAGGCCTGGTACGGTTGCGCCTGTTCAGGCCATTTCCATTCCAGGAATTTCTAGCCGCCGTAAAGGGCGCCAAGCAAATTGCGGTGATGGATCGTGCCTTGGCCCTTAATGGTGCTGGCGGACCCCTGACCACCGAGGTAAAGGCGGCGCTCTATGATGAACCGGAACGACCTTACATTTGGAATTACGTGGCAGGTCTTGCAGGCCGAGACGTAACTATTGAGAATTTTGTGGAAATGGTCGACGGGGTGGAGGCAGCAGCCGCTGACGGCTTAAGACCAGACTACACCATTATCAATGTGAGGGAATGATGAAAAGTGCTGGTGACGCGTTGAAGGATTTTCAAAGATTCACGCCCAAGAAGCTGCCGAAGGAAGAACCCTTGGCTCCGGGACATAGGGCCTGTCAGGGATGTGGTGAGGTGTTGGCTCTGCGCCAGGTGATGAAGGCGCTGGGCAACGAGGTTATTGTTGTCAGCGCCACTGGCTGTATGGAAATTGTATCTTCGCCATATCCACAAAGCGCCTGGCGAGTGCCATGGCTGCACGTGGCCTTCGAGAACGCTGCGGCTGTGGCGAGCGGGGTGGAGGCTGCTCACAAGGCCATGATCCGTAAGGGCAAAATGGAGGACAAGGGAATCACCTTTTTGGCTATTGCTGGGGATGGCGGCACAGCCGACATCGGCATTCAGGCGCTATCCGGGGCGCTGGAACGAGGACACAACTTCGTCTATGTGTGCCTGGACAATGAGGCCTACATGAATACCGGCATCCAGCGTTCCAGCAGCACTCCGTACGGAGCAGGGACCACGACTTCCCCTCCCGGCAAGAAGAGTATCGGCCAGCAAACCTGGAAGAAGAACATGCCGGCCATCGCGGCCGCGCACGACATTCCCTATGTGGCCACAGCTTCTCCGGCCTACTATGTGGATCTGATGAACAAGGCCAAGAAAGCTTCTTTGGTGGAAGGTCCGGCTTACCTTCACGTTTTCTCACCCTGCCCTACAGGCTGGCGTTGCGCTGTCGAGGATTCCATCCAAACTGCACGGCTCGTGGTGCAGACCAAGATCTTTCCTCTCTACGAAGTAATCGACGGCAGGTGGAGACTATCCCGCAAGATCAAGAAGCCGAAGCCGGTGAACAAATACTTCAAGTTGCAACGCCGCTTCCGTCATCTCACGGATGAGGACATCGCTCTTATTCAAGAGAGGGTGGACCGGGAGTACGAACGACTCCTGGAGCTCTGTGGGGTGGAATAGCAGGAACGAGACCAGGCTGGTTTCCAGTTGACAGCACTAGACGTCTTTGCTATAGACAACTGGCTCCAGCATAAGCCAGATCCCCGCTAGCTCAGTTGGTAGAGTCCCGTCCCGCTGAAGCGGGAGATTAACGACTTAGTCTGCGGTTTTCATACGTTGTTTAGAGAGTAAGTATTTGAGACGATAGCCAACTATTCCCCGGTAGCTCAGTTGGTAGAGCGGGTGGCTGTTAACCACTTTGTCGGCGGTTCGAGTCCGTCCCGGGGAGCCAGATAATAATTGTAATGATATCAAGTATTTACAGTGCTTGGGCGCATTACACCACTGACAAAGGCGAGAAGTTTGTTCTCGCCTTTGTCTTATGGATATCAATTAGTTATGTAAGTTCAGGATGATTCGAAAATTGTTCCGATCCAGATGCTTTTCTATGAAACTTTTCTTTGAGCCTCGTGTTCCATTTGTCCGAGTTTTCGCAGAGCAGCCTTTTTGATCAGCTCCTTCAGCGCTTCCATGTTCTCAGGTGGAAGTGGACCAGCCTCAACAACCCGAACCTTCCAAGTAGAACATTTCATTTCAATAGCTCTAGATTTTTGGATGAAACCCGCAATCTAAGCGAGTTTAGATCCTGTTAACATATATGAACTTTTGCAAAAGTTC
>CP070692.1:3479730-3485686 GCA_020353215.1 Deltaproteobacteria bacterium | reverse complement strand
ACCTGACCACAGATCCCACACATATCAGGTTTTCCTTTCTTCCATTTGAGGTCCTATTCGTCTCACGAAACTCTTCAATTGCTTTTTGGTTCTGCTCTGTTTCCCCAGGAAGGCGAAGGGTAAAATCAACAATGCCTCAAGCGCGATAGCGCCAAGATTGTAAAGGTTGAGGATACCTCTTAGAAATTCCGACGTAGATGCAGATGTTGCTGCAACATGATGAGTCCCCAATAGGATCGGAACTGGAGAAATGAAATATGCTTGACTTAGCGGCCAAAATAGGGGTATACCGTAAGGAGGACGTCCGTCAGGACCCAGAAAATCCAGCACTAGATGTGAGAAATACGCGAGGAAGCACAGCTTAAAGACTATTGGGAACGATCTCTCCTTAAAACGGTAGATACCTGCGATGCTCAAACTAACAACAAGAGCAAATCCTAAACTATGCGTAAACGACCCATGGTAGAAGACAGGTTTACCGATAAGAATTCCAGGAACTAAATCTAGATCTGGAACCATGGCTACAACTAGGCATAGCAGAGCCATATGCAATCGGCTAGGAGAGTTTCTGGCGGACGCAGTGGAGCTATAAATCGCATAACCAGCTAAAGAATGCCCAAAAGGAGTTGCCACCTGGAAAAAATCCCGGATTTTTTTGCATAAAACCAGTTGTGGACCACCTTTTGTCAGGCGGCCCGTTTTTGCATAGACCAGACTCTTTGCCCAACGCTATGTTTGTTCGCGTGGATGGCCACAGCTTCCCTAAAAATGGACTCATACCTCAAAGCGCATTTGTCAATATAAAACTCCTCAACGTGACGCTTATTCTTTTCACCAATCGCCTTTCGCAAATCCGAGTTTTCAATCAATAACTGGCATCGTGCTTTGAAAAGTTCCAAATCATTGAGCCTTACTATATATCCGGTCTCTTGATCTCGCAAAAAGTCTGTATGTCCCCCGTGGTCATAACAGACGACAGGAAGCCCACAGGCCATCCCCTCCAGAAAGACTAGCCCAAAACCTTCGTGTTGGCTAGTCGATACATAGAGATCACTCATTTTCAGAATACGAAACTTCTCGTTCTCCTCGACATAACCCATGAAATGGACTTGTGAATCTAATTGCCGCTTCAGGGCTTCTTGTCTCAGAGAGTTCTCCTCTGGACCAGCGCCAATAACCAATAAATGCACTCTCTGTCCCTTAAAGGATTCCATCATGGAAATAAGTTGGTCGATACCTTTTCGAGGTACGAGTCGGCCAACAGTCACAAGCAAAACCTCATCCTCCTCAAAACCATATCGCTTCCGTGAAGCGGGTTCGACTTTGGGTCTTTGTATCCCTAACGGAATCCAAACACCCTTAGTTTCCGGCGAATGATACCGTTGCATCTTCTCAATCGTATCGTTCGAATCCCCAACGACAATATCTGCCTTCCTCAACAGATGTCTGACCGCAGCTCGGAGCACCGGATGCCGATGCGGTGAAAGAAACTTGCTCGGATCATAAATGTCGCCGCCGAGGAGTGTAAGAACATTTGGAATCCCTCCAGAATTGGACAGGGCATTGCCCACCGGTCCCGTTGGAAGAACGAAATAAGTATTGATCACATCATAATGATTGGCCTTGATCAGTTCGTGCCCTGCTCTGATCCCCATCGGGATATATGCTAACATTGAGCGTAAAGTGGCTACAGACTCCTGTTTTCGAAAGAAAACCGGTGCCCGGACAACCCTTACCCCACTCTCAATATTCTCTCGTGGCAATCCCAATCCCTGGGAAGTAAGAACAGTCACCTCATGGTGTTTCGCCATTTCTTGAGCGATCAGGGCATTGATCACGCCTCCGCCTCCGCCCAACGGTGGATATTCATAGTTGCAGAACAATATGCGCATTATTTTAGTCTCCTCGGCATTCTACTCCAGAAACTAATGCCTCTTCTTACTCAGCTTCGACAGTTATAAGTCTAGCAACATTTAATGATAAAGCCGTGTGAACAAGCTTAGAAAAAGGTTAGAGGAATCGTCAACGAAAAAGAGCCCACGAATGAGCTCTTTTCCCAAAATTGATCTACATCTTTGAGGTCTGGATCAAGAGAAGCTGAAATACTCTAGGCCGGAGACTGGGGCATTATTCCCTTTCTTGCCACTCCACCTATCTTTTTCGTGAAAATCTTGTTCGATTTTCCATACAGGATGAAGCTGACCCTGAAGAACAGAGTGTACAAGGCAGCTACCACCATTGCCACATAATTGAAAGGATTTGAGTAAAATACATACAAGTTAAGTGGAATCACCCTGATATCAGCGAAACCACAATATGTGAGCACCTGTCTCAGTGAGTAGTCGGTAAATGTATTGTAATGGTCAAAGTTCTGAGCCAGGGCTTCCGCACCGGTGATTGGATTTGCCCCATTGAGACCGTGGACAATGATTATTCCGTCGTCTTTAAGCTTACTCCAGCAAAGTCTAAGAAACACCAAGATTTCATCTTTAGTCAGGTGATTCAATTCCTGTTCACAGACAATCACATCGAATCGCTCATTGGTGTTTTCCAAAAAATCAAACGCTCCTTCTACCCTGCAATTCAAGTTTCGTTCTTGAGCAAATTTTACTTTTTCCGGGTCGGAGTCTATCCCGAAGACATTACTGTAACCTTCCATATCTAACAGGCCCACAAAATATCCGGCTCCACAACTCACCACCAGGATGCTACTTTCCTTGTCTTTGGGGACGTATTTCAAATAATTCCGTCGATAAAACTGGTGAAATGAGTCATAACCTTGTTCAATATCTTCAGGCGCTTCCCAGAATGTATCAAATGGTTCGATCTTAGCTGTCAACTCTATTTTGGATGACATATTTTTCTCCTGGCTTAGGTATTCTGATCTTATAAATATAATGGCTTACACATATTAGAGATATCCCATCTCCGCATACCACCTGGCCGTTTCAGTCACTCCTTGTTTGAATGTGTAGTGCGGACTGAACCCCAGAGTCTTGAGAGATTGTTCATTCGAGAAGATAAAACTCTTCTTGAAAAAGTCCATCCTTCTCCGATGAAGCGGTGGTTGAATTCCTAAAGGTCGCAGGATTGTCTCAGCAATGGTGGCAAGTATCAAGAATGGAAGGAGAGGTGCACGGAATCGCCGCAATTTTGTATCCTCTTGTTCCGCTATGGTTGCAACCATGTCATTAGTTGTGATAGCTTCTTTCCCGGCAAGCAAAAACACTTGTCCCGCTGCTACTTCAACAGTGGCCGCCAGTAGCAAACCATCAATTAGGTCATCGATATATATCGGGTGATGCAAATTCTTCCCATCACCAATCATAAAGAAGGAGTTCTTTTTTATGGCCTTAAATAGTTTCAGAAGTCGTCGATCCCCAGGCCCATAAGTTTCCGAAATACGAATTACCACGACTGGTAATTTGTCCTCAAAGGCAAGCACAAGCTTCTCACCCTCAAGCTTGGTTACTCCATAAATATTGTCCGGTCTTAAGGGAGTCTGCTCACTGATACTACCTTCTAACGCTGAACCGTAGACACCTATTGTGCTCCCATGAATAAAACGTTTAACTTGAGCACTGACACTTGCTTCGAGAACATTCCTCGTTCCCTCCACATTGACATCCCAGAAGTGCTGATCCGGTACGTTAGCCTCGTGTTGAGCAGCTGCAAGATGGTAGACAATATCGATGTCTGATAACGATTCAAATATCTTTGCTCTTTCAGTTACAGATGCTAATACGATTTTTGCACCTTTGTTGCTGATTAATTCTTTGTTTTGTTCTTCGGTCTCATTGTTCACTTGACCCAGAACCGTAACAGAGAATCCTTGTTCTAGACATCTAAGGGCCAGTCTGGAACCAATGAATCCGGTTCCACCCGTAATCAATACGTTCATTTAGGATAACTCCCCTCATTTCACAAACTGAAGTATGTATTGTTTGAGTTTGCTTTTCGTCATTGTAGATCTTTGCCAAGTTCCCAGCAAAGTATATGTTTTGCCTGACTACTACAAGGCCGGCTGACCCAACAGACTCTCATGTTTCGAAATTTGGAAAGCGAGCTTCAACTTCTGCCAGCTCCTGCTGTATTCGTTCCTTGCTCCATCCCAGCTCGGCAGCTACTAGCTCTGCACATCCTTGCAAAGCGGTTGCGCCAGGATGTCCGCCGGTACCAAGATCGGTGCGTCGAAACACTACGTCTCCCAATTTATGGGCCATCTCTTCACGGACGGCATGGATGACTTCGGCCTTTATCACCTTCGAGGTACCTAGTGTCTCGGCCAATGTTGGATCTTCGTCGATGTGCTTTAGAACCTCTGGGTAGCTTGAACCATAATTGTGTGCCAGGGCAGTCATTACTCCGGCCGACAAAACGGGATGTAGTTGCTTAGCTTGGCTCAAAAACTCGTCAAAGTTGTCGATCTGGCCGCCATAAACTGGGGTTACTTCTAATTTCGACTTCGGAGATCTTCTACCCAACTTCTTGAATACCAAATCAATCGCTCTTGTCCCAACCCCACCTGCCGTCGTGAAACGCACCCCAATGAGCGTAACAAGTCCTTCCAGTCCGTGCTTTTTGGCATGATCAATAACGCGCGAACGTTTTCCGTAGCTGAGATCGATTGCACCAGGTTTATTCTCACCAAATAGAGTCAAGCCTGCATTCCACATCGAAACGTCTTTGAGAGTAAGCTCAAGAGATGGATACGATGCGTTTATCTCATCGATAAAACTCTGCAAGTCTTCCGCTGTGACTGTAAACTCGTCCGGTTTACCCTGGAAGACAACATGCCATACCCCAATAAGCGTGTAGTCTCGCCAGGGAGCAAGGAAAAGATGACGTTTGCCTCGGCTCAACACAGCATCAGGATCCTTCGTTTGACCCAGTACAGCCAAGGCGTGATCTCCTATCAGTCGCCGTCCAACGACAAAGCAAGCATCTCGTGAGAAGAAAGGCTCAGGATCTAACTGGAGTCCCATCTGTAATTTGAGCAACCATTTGGCCCACGGTCCAGTAGCGTTTAGCACGACCCGCCCCCGAATCTCCAAGTCTTCCTGGGCCAGTTTGTCTTGTGCTTTAATGCCAATAATCCGATTACCATCTCGAATGAAACCAGTAGCCTCTAGATAGTTTACTGCATCAGCACCAGCTTCAACTGCAGACTTGAGAAAGGAGAGAGCGAGACGCGGAGGATTGTACATTTGGCCATCGTGAAAAACGGCGGCCCCAGTGAATCCATCTATTTCCAGATTAGGAAACATCTCCAGGCATTCTTGGCGGGATATGATACGTCCTGGAGGAACATGTCTTTTGGGGTCTCGGATACCACGATTGCGGTCACACGTCATTAAGTCATAGAGCATCAGACCAGCACGCATAGCTTCTTTGCCTTGCATTCCGTGGCCATAGGTGGGGATGGCAATAGGTAAAGGACGCACAAGATGGGGCGCAACCCGCAAGAACGAACTGCGCTCCCGGCTTGACTCACGAATACGGTACAGATCAGCATGTTGAAGATAGCGTATACCACCATGAACCATTTTTAAGTGGTTAGCAGAAGTGGCATGAGCGAAATCACCTTGTTCGACAAGGGCAACCGAAAGACCTCTTAAGGTTGCATCCCACGCAGCACAAATTCCAAAAATCCCCCCACCGACGATAACAAGATCATATTTCTTATCAGCTATTGCTGATATGTTTCGTTTCATCATGATATCTCCGAGTCAATTTGGGTTACATAGTGCATGTTGTGTATAGCTCAAATTTTCACAAGGCAAGTGTAGCAATGCTTAATCATAAAGCTGTGAGAAAAAAGTTAGAAAAAAGTTATAATCAAGGCAGTAAAGAAAAGCACCCCTATCATTCGTGCTTCACAAAAAAATCCCTGGCATTTCTCAAAAAGCCAGGGACACGTAAGAGCTATCAAAGAAAAGCTTCAGTTTTTCGAGGG
>CP070692.1:3473607-3479630 GCA_020353215.1 Deltaproteobacteria bacterium | reverse complement strand
CTGGTCTATATCCCTGGAGTGGGGGCGACACCCGGAATCACCAATGCTATGGCCAAACATGCTGCAAACCAAATGGATCAAGTTGACGAAATCCAGATTAATTTTGCCGCTTTTCGCTGTCCTGCACCGGCTCCTGGCTTGTTAGTAACATTTCTGTGGGAATTTCATCCCAAGACTGAAACCAGATTCTACTATGCAAACGGAGAGTTTCACTGGGTTGAACCTTTCGAGGGACTAAAGACAGTGGACTTTGTGGGAGAAATCGGAGCTCAGCAAGTCTGCTATATCCCCCATCCTGAAACACGGACCATGCCGAAAAGCCTGGGCGCCAAGAAAGTCTCTGTGCATGGCTGTTTCCCACCCCAGGCCATGAATCTCGCTAGAACTTTGCTGGAATGGGGTTTATATGATGAGGAACCCTTCACCTACAAGGGTGTTGAGATCAATTCCCATGATATGATGCACGAGCTATTGCTTCGATCACCCCGGACCAAGGAGACACCACTGTGGGCTTACGGATTGGTGGTGGAAGTATTCGGCAGGAAAGATGGTAAGGACTTGAAGATTAAGCTTTGGAACAAACACCCACCAATGGCAGAGTGGGGTGGGAAAGCTGCCTATTACAAGAATATCGCCATCCCATTGAGCATCGGTGCGCAGATGATCGTCCGCGGCGATGTGGATGTGCGCGGCGTCGTGCCCCCCGAAACAGCCATTGACCCCCGGATCTTCTTCGATGAGCTAGAGCTGCGCGGCATCACCATCGGAGAAGAGGTCGAGTGGATCGAATAAATCGCGCCAAGTGCCCACTCTGCGGCGAACCCAATCAGTGCGCTCTAGCAGCTGATCCTACTGCCACTGAGTGCTGGTGCGATTCGGCCGCATTTCCAGAGGAACTACTTGCACAGATACCTGATGCCGCAGTTCGGAAAATCTGCGTTTGCCAGAAATGCCTGGCGAAATTCGATGAATCCGTAGACGCTTCCGATAGAGATCTGTAATCTGGAAAGGAAAAGCATGACTTCAGAAACGCCGGATATCATACCTTTCGTGTCTCCAATAAAGGCTGAGATTCTGACTCAGGCTGAACTCGAGATGGTCAAAGGTAAGACACTTGATCTCCTGAATCAAGTCGGCGTGTGTTTTCCTTCTTCCAAAGCCCTGGATGTTCTCGCTGAACATGGAGCACAGGTGGATAGGGCAAATGAAATTGCCCGGTTTCCGCCTGAACTGGTAATCAAGGCGATGTCCACAGCCCCACGTTCCTTCATTCTTGGGGGGCGCGAAGAGCGCTTTGACTTGGTACTAGATGGTCAGAGTTCCTACATCTCCACCGATGGCACCGGGGTGAATGTGATCGACCTGGATACTCGCGAGAAGCGCCCATCCCGCAAGGATGATATCGCTCTGATGGCACGGGTGTGTGACGCGCTACCACTGGTCAGCTTTTTCTGGCCAATGGTCAGCTCGAGAGAGTATGGGCGTACCGCGCCGCTCCACAATTGCCACGCCGGTCTCATCAACACACTGAAACATGTGCGCGGCGGAACGACTGTTCATCCTCGTTTAGCTCCGTATATTGTCGAGATGGCCAGTGTTGTAGCCGGGAACAGTGCAGAACGGATTAGGCGACCTCCAATCTGCGCGAATATCTGCACCATCTCTCCCCTAAGCCACGATAAGCATGGAATCGAGTCCGCCCTTGTTTATGCTGAGGCTGGGATACCCACCAGCTTCATGGCAATGCCAACCATGGGATCCACCGCACCGGCGACTCCCCTGGCGGCGTTGATAATGGGGGATGCTGAAGTAATCAGCGCGATGGTCCTTGTTCAGCTTGCCTTTCCCGGAACGCCGGTATTTCATGCAGTTTTTACATCGTTGATGGATCCGCGCACAGGCGGTTATATCAGCGAGGTTCCAACCCCATCCTACATCATGGCAAAACAACTTGCTCATGCCTGGGATGTGCCCTGCCTTGGCGGCGCCCGAGTAAGTGGAGATGCTCCCGAATTGGGTTGGCAGTCGGGTTATGAAGTTGGACTTGGCTCAGGGATGATTGCCATGGCTGGAGGCGATATCTGTGGCCTACTGGGCCTGGTAGGCAGTGCGATGACTCTCTACCCCGAAGAGGTGATTCTCGATCACGATGGTATCTTTCATGTCTATGAGATGATGAACAATAAGGGACTGGATGAGATTGACTTGGCTTTGGATGTGATTCGAGAGGTAGGGCCACGCAATCATTTTCTGGCGCAGAAGCACACCAGAGAACATATCCGGAATCTTAGATTGCCGTCTCTACTCAGGCACCGCGGACCGGACGGTCAGCAGCGCGACCCCCGTGAAATCGCTCTAGAGAAAACCAAGCAGATCGCAGCTACCCATCATCCACCACCTTTATCCAGTGACGTTCTGGCTGAACTTGATCGCATTCTAGAGAGAGCAGAAAGTGAGGCGGAAAGGATATTTGGGGACTGAGATTACTTCGATAGTCTGAGTTTTCTGCAAAGAGCTTGACAATCGCAGAAGCAGCAGTCGAAACAATCAGAGCATAACTCCAGCAAACTCCGACGTCCTAAATACCTCTTTACCATCGACCAAGGTCAGAAGCACCTTGGTTCTGGCGATTTCACCGGTGGGAATTTCAAAGAGATTATGATTCAACACAATGATGTCGGCTTGCTTGCCAACCTCAATGGACCCTGTTTTCTTCTCGAGGAAATTGGCGTAGGCTCCATTAAACGTGTAGCTGACGATCATCTCCTCAAGCGTAGATCTTTCCTCCGGCCATAGCACACCTTTGGATGAATCGCTGATTGCTGATCGAGTAATCCCGGTCTGGATGGCAATCAGGGGATCAAATGGGATCGTAACAGGGAAATCGCTGGCCGATGCCATGATGACACCAGCATCGATGAGACTCTGCATCGGATATTGCTTTTCAGCCCGTTTCTTTCCAAGATACGGCAGTGCCAGTTCTGAGAAATACTCATCGATCTTGAACCAAAAGGGTTGTGGCACGCCGACCACGCCCAATTGCGCAAGGCGGTGGATATCTTTTTCTGAGACGAGCTGCAAGTGGGTAACCAGATGACGGCCATCTCGTTTCCCATTGGATTCCTGAGCTTGTTCGAGTGCATCCAAGGCAATGCGCGTTGCGCCATCCCCGATCACATGAAGGTGGATTTGGATGTGCTCTCTGTCTAGGGCTACGCACGCGTCGTTCAGGATGTCGGGTTTCCATATGGGTTCCCCGCGAAACCAGGGCTTGTGTTCATAAGGATCAAGCAAGTAGGCGGTCCCGCCCTCAACAACACCGTCCACGAATATCTTCGCAGCAGAGGTCTGGAAATAAGGGTGGGTATTCCTGGAGCGCTCATCCACCAGCATCTCAACTTGCTGCTTCAGATCTAGTCGAGGATCTATTGTGATCGAGCCCCGAAAACGCATTCTGAGCCGGCCCTCCTTTGCGAGGGCGTTGAATGCTGTGATGGCCTGAGCTTCCAACATGGCATCATGAGACATCGTGATGCCAACCCGACTGGCCATTTCTTGATAGGCAAGCAGCGCATTGTTGCGTTCCTCGAGTGTGTAATCCGGAATCACATTCTCGACTAATCTGAACGCTGTCTCCCTGAGTGTTCCACTTGGTTCACCCGTTTCTGGGTCGCGTTCAATCCTCCCCCCTACCGGATCAGGCGTGTCTTTGGTGATCCGTGCCTTTTTCAGTGTTGTGGAATTTACCCACATGGAATGACCATCATAAGAAACGATGGCAATTGGCCGGTCAGGGATAATCGCGTCCAGTATTCCCTTGGTGGGGCCAGAGCTTTGGAAGAACGTATCGGCCCAGCCACTTCCTCGAAAGACTTCTTTGTCTGGGTGAGCATCGACGAATTCTGCAATCGCCTTTTCATATTCTTCAAGAGAACTGAGCAAATAAAGGCTGATGTTTCCCACCAGATCCATGGCGTGAGACGGGTGAGCATGGGAGTCGACGAATCCTGGCAGGACCATTTTCCCTTCCAGGTCTATTACCGCTGTTCCAGATCCGATAAAAGCGTCCACGCCATCGTTTGAACCCACAAAGACGATACGATCTCCAGCAATTGCGATGGCCTGTGCCCAGGTGCGATTTCTGTCGACGGTATAGATCAAACCGTTCTTGAAGACTTGATTCGCTTTTTCGTCTACCATATCCTTATCCTTTTCTGCTATGAAATCACAGTGGGCTTGTTTGAGACTCTCTCCCTGGTCGAATGGGTTCCTACCCTGACTTTGCTGACAACTGGTGGAGCCAAGGACAGTTCCACGCCTGGTCTATTATACCACGGATCTTTCGCTTTATGCGCCTAATCCGCATCAATGTGACCGAAACCGAAACAAGACCCCCGACCCGTTGACATATCGGTAGAAGTGGGTTATCCTGGTACTAGTGGTCATTGTCCAAGGCACTTGGTCTCACTTTGGATGGAGTTCATGTACAAGCCTGATAGTCTTGACTGGAGAATCATCGCGCTACTAAACAAAGATGGTCGAATGCCCAGTGCTGAAATTGCGCGCAGGCTGAGCAGTGTCTCTGCACGCACCGTCACCAATCGCATTAATGCACTGATCGAACATGGCATCATCAATGTTCGTGCCATCGTCAATCCAGAAACGGTGGGGTATGGGGTGCTGGCCGACGTATTCGTTGAGGTGGAGCCGGGACAGGTGCGTGAGGTGGCCAGGCACGCTGCTCGGTTCCCAGAGAGCAGCTACGTTGCCTGTGCCACGGGTGAGACGGATGTTAGCATCTCATTGCGATTGCGTAGTATTGAGGAACTCTTTGATTTCGTCACCGAAAAGCTGGGGAAGATTCGTGGCGTTCGTCGTACACAGACCTTTCTGCTCCCACTCAAGATCAAGGACCTCGATACGTGGTTGCCTCCCAATGTACTCGGTGCCAGCGAAGGAAACGACTCCGAAAATCCCTAATTGTCTCTGAATGAGAACTTGGGTATATGTGTTAGAAGAAATGCATCGATTGCTTTCGCATGAGGACTCTAGGAGGCGCATATGGTAGAAGAAATGCATAAGAAGTTGGCCCGGGCAGTGGTCGACGGCGAACCGGGAGACGCCGAAGCTTTGGCCAAAGAAGCCCTGGAGCAAGGGCTCGATCCCTTGGCCTGCATCGCAGAGGGTCTTGCTCCAGGGATTCAGCAAGTTGGCGAGCTCTTCGCCAGCGGCGAATACTTCTTGCCCGATTTGATCATCTGTGCTGATGCTATGAAGGCAGCTTTGGATATTCTTGAACCAAGGCTCTTGGAAGATCAGAAAAGGGACATTGTTGGCCGGGTGGTGTTGGGCACCGTTGAAGGCGACCTGCACGAGATTGGCAAGACGCTGGTGGGCACCATGCTCACGGCGAATGGCTTTGATGTCACCGATATCGGCATTGACAAATCGGCCGCCGACTTTGTTGACGCGGTCAAGGACAAAGGTGCCACGCTGGTTGGCGCTTCTGCGCTGCTGACAACGACGATGCTTCAGCAGGGCAAGATCATTGAGGCGCTCCAAGAGGCAGGCCTCCGTGACCAGATCAAGGTGATGGTCGGCGGCGCTCCTGTTACTGAGGAATGGGCGAGCAAGATTGGCGCTGATGGATACGCTGAGGATGCCATCAGTGCCGTGGCGCTTGCCAAGATACTTGTCGGCGTCCAGTAGTCGTCGATAATACGTCACATGGTTGGTCGAGCCAACGCTGGACCCTGAACGTTGTTTGGTCGTTTGGCTCTGTGTGTTGCACTAGTGGGCGAGGAGGTGGTTTTAGGGGCATCTATTAGGCTTTAGAGTGGGTTCACAAGGTCCGTGAGAGTTATATCAAAGTAAAAGGAGGAAGAAATGCTTACCATTGGTCACTTGAAGAAACTGACCCTGGTGGTCACACTTATTCTGCTAGCCGGCCTAATCCTCGGATGTGGTCCCCAAGAGACGCTCGAGGAGCCGACAGAAGCACCCGTTGTTGAGGAACCTGCTAC
>CP070692.1:3467464-3473507 GCA_020353215.1 Deltaproteobacteria bacterium | reverse complement strand
GTACGGTTAAGTACGCTTCGACCTACCCGAGACTGCGCGAGGCCACATCTGGCCCACCCTGGCGCGTTTTTCCTCGGTACAGGTTTGCAACGTTAGGGTAAATACAGAATCTGGCTGGTTGTTGATCACTCAAAGGCTATGGCCAGTCGCTCTCATGCTTGAGAATATCCATCAGGTATTGCCCGTAGCCGTTTTTAACAAGCGGCTGAGCGAGTTTTTCCACCTGGCTGGCATCAATATATCCCATTCTATAGGCGATTTCTTCAATGCAGGCCACTTTCAGCCCCTGTCTCTGCTCAATGGCCTCAATAAAATTAGTAGCCTGCATGAGGGTTTCATGGGTTCCGGTGTCCAGCCAGGCAATTCCTCTGCCCAATTTCTCAACCCGAAGACCCCCCATCGACAGAAAGGCCCTATTTACATCGGTTATTTCCAACTCTCCCCTGGCCGAAGGTTCAAGATCGGCAGCGATATCCAGAACTCGGTTGTCATAGAAATAGAGTCCTGTCACTGCATAGTTGGACCTGGGTTGCTCGGGTTTCTCCTCAATATCTACTGGTTGACCTTCTTCGTTGAAAGCGACAACACCATAGCGCTGAGGCTCTTTCACCCAGTAACCAAAAATGGTTGCGCCGTGCTTTTGGGAGGCGGCCTTTTGAAGAATGCGCGGCAGGCCGTGCCCATAGTAGATATTGTCACCAAGAATAAGGCAGACTGGATCAGTTCCAACGAAATCGCGACCAATGACAAATGCCTGAGCGATTCCCTCAGGACGAGGTTGCTCAGCATAGACAAACGAAAGGCCCCATTGCGACCCGTCGCCGAGAAGCTCCCGGAATCTGGGCAGATCCTCGGGAGTAGAGATGACAAGGATCTCTCTCAGCCCCGCCAGCATGAGCACCGAGAGAGGGTAGTAGATCATTGGCTTGTCGTAGACAGGCAACAGTTGCTTGCTAACTACCCGGGTGATCGGATAGAGACGAGTTCCGGAGCCACCGGCAAGGATGATCCCCTTCATTTACTTCACCTCTCTTGCAGAGCCAGACAATCGACTGCATGCAATTAGTAATAACGGAATATAGCAGATTTAGAAGATCGAGTTTTCTAAACACCATTTGTAAGTTAGCTTGATACCCTCTCTTAACGATATCTTTGCGCTCCAACCGACCCGGTTGATTCGATTTATGTCTAATAACTTTCGGGGAGTCCCGTCGGGCTTGGTGGTGTCGAAAGTCATCTCCCCCTCGAAACCGATTACTTCTTTCACGATAAGTGCCAATTCTTTGATGGAAATATCTTTACCCCAACCGATGTTTATCAGGGGAGTACGATAAGCGCTGACCAGGGGACGGAAATCTTCCTCGTCGAGATTCATGATGAAAATGCAGGCGTCTGCAAGGTCGTCCACATGGAGAAATTCCCTGCGGGGTTCACCGGTACCCCAGATCACCACCGGTTGTGATGGCTGGTCAGTGGCAAGCGTTGAGAGGTGAGCAGTTCTTCCGCTGACCGCTGACTGCTGACTGCTGACTCCCTGTTTGGCCTCGTGAAACTTGCGGATCAGGGCTGGAAGCACGTGACTGGTTTCAAGATCGAAGTTGTCATTGGGACCGTAAAGGTTAGTGGGCATGAGAGCGACGTAATTTGCGCCATATTGGCGGTTGTACGATTCGCACATCTTCACACCGGCAATTTTCGCCACAGCATACGGCTCGTTGGTTGCTTCAAGAGTGCCGGAGAGGAGGTGTTCCTCGTTCATGGGCTGGGGACATTCTCTGGGATAGATGCAGGAAGACCCGAGAAATGCCAAACGCTTGATTCCAGTTTTCCAGGCCGCGTGGATCACGTTGGTCTGGATGGCCAGATTCTTATAGATGAACTCTGCCGGATAGGTGTTGTTTGCCCAGATGCCGCCCACTTTCGCCGCTGCAAGAAAGACGTATTCCGGCCGTTCCTTGTCGAAAAAAGACTCCACCTCGGACTGCCTCTCCAAATCCAACTCAGCATGGCTCCGAACGATTAGGTTCCCGTATCCTTTCGCCTTGAGCTGTCGAAGCAGGGCTGAGCCCACCAAACCTTTATGCCCAGCGAGGAATATGAGTGAGTCTCTTTCCAACTTGGATCCTTCTTACTGGTAACGCTAAACGGTTAGCGGTTAGCCGAAGTGATCGGCTACACTGCTAACCCTTTACCGAACGATTATTCATAATTTGCCTGATAACATCTTGGCATTGGCGCAGCTCTTCTAGATCTTTGAGCTCGGCGGAGACCATAATGCGAACGAGTTCTTTGAAAGTCACCCTGGGCGCCCAGCCCAGTTTTTCCCGCGCCTTGGTGACATCCGCGAGCAAGAATTCCACTTCCGTGGGTCGAAAATAGCGGGGGTCTATCGCCACGACCTGGTCACCTACACGGAGCTGTCGGAGCTCTCCCATCGAGCTTTGTGGCAAGAAACGCGGGACGTTTGTGGAAGGCTCAGTCCCCGCGGACTTCAATCGAGGTTCGCAACAAGGGATTTCTGTAGAGATTGATCTGATGACACCGACTTCCTCGGTACCTGTGCCCTGCCATTCGAGTTCGATCCCGGCCTCGCCGAACGCAAGTTCGCAAAATTCACGAACCGAGTGAGACTCGCCTGTACCGATGACAAAGTCGTCCGGTCGCTCTTGCTGCAGCATCAGCCACATGGCTTCCACATATTCGGGAGCGTAGCCCCAGTCCCTTCGTGCTTCCAAATTGCCGAGGTAGAGTCTTTGTTGCAGGCCGAACCGGATGCGCGCCACCGCCCGAGTAATCTTTCGGGTCACGAAGGTTTCGCCCCGGCGCGGCGACTCGTGATTGAAGAGAATGCCGTTGCTGGCAAAGAGATTGTATCCCTCGCGATAATTTCGTACCAACCAGTAGGCATATACCTTTGCTGCGGCATAGGGGCTGCGGGGTTCGAAAGGCGTGTTTTCGCCCTGTGGGGCCGGAGCGCCCCCGTACATCTCACTCGACGATGCCTGGTACAATCTGGTCTGTGCCCCGGTTTTTCGAATCGCCTCCAGCAGCCTCACCACACCTAACCCCGTGACGTCCCCGGTGTATTCCGGCATATCGAAGCTCACCCGCACGTGGCTTTGGGCACCGAGATGATAGATCTCGTCCGGCTGGATATTGTAGATCAGGTTGGTGATTTGTCCCGCAACGCACAGATCCCCATAGTGCAGGTAGAATCTGGCATCGGGAATATGGGGATCTTGATAAATGTGGTCTATCCGGCCCGTGTTGAAGGTGCTGGCTTTCCGGATAAGGCCATGAACCTCGTAGCCTTTTTCAAGGAGCAACTCAGCTAAGTAGCTGCCGTCCTGACCGGTGATCCCGGTAACCAACGCTCGTTTCATTTATTGGTCAATCCTGTGTTGTGGTTATGTTGTCCATTGCGTCTCTTCGATCTCTTCAGAAGTTGTGAGCAGAAAACTGCGGCTTCCTTTTGCCGCCTACCGCTCACTCCCGTTGTTTGATCGCGCAAGTGCAAGATACAATCTCGCTCCACTCCGACATGGACAAGACGATCGTAGTGGCGTTGAACGTCCTCGGTTTCTGTGAGGAGCACATAGTCGCAACGACTATTGGCCAGTTCCTCATAGCTTTCTAACTTGTGGCCGAAGAATTCTCGACCGTCTGGCTGCTCGTCGAACACCCCAGCCAACTTGATGTAGGTATTTTGCAGGAACAGATATGCCAGTTCGGCTACCTCACCAGATCCGTAAAGGGCAATCCGCTGCACGCCCTCATCCTGGAGTCGAGTAAAGAGAGAAAGCAGGATTTCCTTGATCTCACGGTAAAATCCAATAGAGTATCGGACGTACTCGTAGGTCAGACGAGATTTCTCTCGCACGCCTTCAGGTGTTAGCAGATATTTCACCCTGTTCTTCGGGATCGTGCTGATCTTGAAGTAGCCCTTCCTGGCCAGCCGTTTCATAAAAGCATTCGCTAAGCCCAGGGAAATGTTCAAATCCTTGGCCAGTTCCCTCTGAGACTTAACTTCGCCAGATTCAATGGCCTCCAACGCCCGTAGTGTTCTCAACTCATCCCGGTTCATGTCATGGCCTATAAAAGTCTTTGGCCCCTGAAGCCTATCCTTCGCAAGATCATCGTACTGTTATTTTGAGCACCGCGGCTGCAAGCGATATGCCAGGCAGTGAACAGTCAAAGGTTACTCCGCTTGAGAAGATCAACCGGATTCCAGGAGAAACAACCGAAATCCAAGACAACGAAACGCTGGCCCTATGCCCTGGCAGCGTAGAATGCCTTGATTTTCTCAACCACGTATTCGAGCTGGGCAGACTGCAACTCGGGATAGATGGGGAGCGCCAGGGTCTCGGCTGCCGCTTTCTCGCTCTCGGGGAAAACCCCCTGTTTGTAGTCCAGACTTGCAAAGCATTCTTGCCGGTGCAACGGAAGGGGGTAGTATATCTCTGTGCCGATGCCCTGCTCCGCGAGGTAAAGCCTGAGTTCATCCCTGTTCTTGGCGCGAATCACGTACTGATTGTAGACATGCCTTTGCGATGTCGATTTTCGCCCGTCGGAGGTAAGTTTATCACTGGAGATCCCAGGAGTTACGGTTTCAAGCTTTGAACTTGTTCTTGAGGAAACACTTTCCCAGACCGCGTGGGGAGGAGTTACAAGGCCATCGTGTGAGAGTCTGGATCCTTGGAAAAGGGAGTCGTAGTAAAATGCGTTCTGTCGTCGTCTGGCTACCCATGCATCGAGGTACCTGAGCTTGACCAGCAACACCGCAGCTTGCAGAGCATCCAACCGAAAGTTGCCTCCGATCAGTTGATGGTAGTACTTGGGTTTTGACCCATGGACCCGCAACACTCTGAGCGTTTCGGCCAATTGGGAATCTGCGGTGGTCACCATACCGGCGTCTCCGAACCCACCAAGATTCTTGGTTGGAAAGAACGAAAAACAACCATAGTCTCCCATGGTCCCAGCATGCTTCTCTGCACCTGTTTCTGTGGATGGGTATAGCGCACCAATGGCCTGAGCTGCATCCTCAATGGTCAAAAGACCGTATTCCGCGGCAACCGCCAAAATAGGATCCATATCAGCGCACTGACCATAGAGATGAACTGGAATGATGGCGCGGACTAAGGCGCCGGTTTGTCGGTGTATCAACCCTTGTTCGCGACTAAAGCGGCACTCTGTCTCGATGAATGTTTGGACCTTTCTTGGATCCAGGTTAAAGGTCACCGGATCGATGTCCACAAAAAAAGGTCTTGCACCAACCCGTGTAACTGCTCCTGCTGTGGAGAAGAAGGTGAAGGGAGTTGTGATAACTCCACAGCCCGGCCCAATTTCGGCGGTCATCAAGGCAATGAGCAGTGCGTCTGAACCGGACGAAACGCCCACCGCGTACCCACAGTCACAGTAGTCCGCCACAGCCGCTTCCAATGACTCCACCTTTGGGCCAAGGATAAACTGCTGCGACTCTAAAACCTCCTCCACGGCTGCCCTGACTTCTTCTGCGATGCTGTCGTACTGACCTTTAAGATCTAGCAAAGGGACTCGGAATTGCTGCGTCATTGGTCGTTCGCCTCTTTCTGCGGCAGACAGTCAGTGGACAGATGCCAGCGGCGGGGAAACGGTTAATCGTTATGGGTTAATCATGACACGAAACAGTGGGAATTCTTTTTGGGTCAGGAAGCAGAAAACTCTTTCCGTTAAACTGCAAGTTGTGACCTAGGCTAGGCGCTCTGCGCTACACGCGGTGCGGTTTTGGCCCGGCATAGCTCCGCCAACTCGGTTACATAGAGCAGACCGACTGAAGGTTAAGTTGGGGTCTTAGATGAATTCGCTTCGTTTTCCTAATCCCGGTTCCCAATCAATCAAAGACTTCCAAGCTCGGCTTTAACACTAGAACGGATGAAGGTCCCCCTTGTAGATCTGCTCTCGCATGAATCAATTCTTAGGGAAGTAAGCAACCATGGAAGCCTATGTGGTTGGATAGAGCCCCTTGAAATGGCGTTAATGGGATTTTCAAGCTCAGCGTTCAAAT
>CP070692.1:3461269-3467364 GCA_020353215.1 Deltaproteobacteria bacterium | reverse complement strand
GCCTTGAGGAAAATACTTGTAAATCGCCTTGCGTTCACCCAGGCCGACGTCGAAGTCATCTTCAACCGTGGATGGGCACTTCTCTACACAGGCGCCGCAACCGGTACAGAGATCTTCGCTGACGTAGCGGGCTTTCTTCCGCACCCTCACCTGCCATGCGCCCACCTCGCCCTCGACGTCTTCCACTTCGCTGTAAGCCAAGAGATTTATCTTTGGATGCCGACCGGCGTCCAGCAACTTCGGCGAGAGTATTCAGATGGCGCAATCGTTGGTAGGAAAAGTCTTATCCAACTGGGCCATCTTCCCACCGATGCACGGAAGCTTTTCCACCAGATGCACCTGGATGCCCATCTCTGCCAAGTCCAGCGAAGCCTGAATTCCGGCTATTCCGCCACCTAGTACCATGACATCGTTGCTCACAGTTCACCTCTTATCGATATGTTTGGCCTGTTTGCCTGTTTTGTCGGTTTAGCCGGTTAGGCCCCAAACTGTCTGTTCTCATTGATCTACTGGCGAGCCGACCGAACTGGACAACGGCTAAGTTGTAATCGCCTCGGCCGTCACAGAGATCAGATCCTTGATCTGGAGATCCAGGTCCAGATTGTTAAGGGCACAGTTGAGATGGATCTGGCACTTAGGGCAGGCCGTGACCAACACCTGAGCACCGGCGGCCTTCGCCTCTCGTAACCGTTCTACCTGGATCTGTTTCGAACCTGTGGAGCAATTGGCCCAGCCGCTGGTACCACAACACACCGCATTTTCTCGATTTCTTTCCATCTCGACAAAATCGTCTGCAGCCAGCCTTCGGAGGATATTGCGGGGCCCATCGTATATTTTGGCCATGCGACCCAGGCGACAAGGATCATGAAATGTCAGAGGGCCGGCGCCATTCTCCAAAGTCAAAGAGGCCTTGTCGAGAATCTCTGCCACCAAGTCGTAAAAATGGACGACCTCGAAACCCAAGTCTCCGAAGTGTTCCACGTAGTGGTGTTTCACGGTATAGAAACCTTCAGGACAGTTGAACACCACCCGTTTGGCCCCTGAGGCCCGAATGACCTCAAGGTTGTGTGCGGCCAACTGCTTGAAAGTGTCCACTTGGCCGTTCCAGAGCATGTCGTGGCCGCAACAGTGCTCATCGTCACTTACCACTGGTTCGATACCCGCACCGTTGAGGATTCTGATAATGTTCTTGCTCACTGAAAGGCTGTCGACACCGATGTCGCGGAAAATTACCTGAAAATAAGGCATACAGCCCACAAAGAAGAAAGTGTCCCCCTTTTCGGCAATGCTGCCGGCTTCGCGAGCCCAATCCGTTTTCTTTTGGTTTATGCCCTGAGTCTGGAGCTCCATGATGGTCTGGAGCATGCCGTGATGGGAGTAGACGGGCTGGGTTCCCAGTTTGGTGGCCTCTTCACGAATATGACGCATGAATTCTGGGAAGTTGATGCTCGACGGGCATCGTTCGAAGCAACGGCTGCAGGTCAGGCAGGCCCAGAGATCGCGGTCTTTGAGCAATTCATCACCCAAGCCGAGAAGAGCCTTTTCCACAATAATCCTGGGAGAGAAGCTGGGTTGGACTCTTGAGACCGGACAGCTCCCGGTGCACACCCCGCAGTCTAGACAATAGTAACTTTGTGTGAGTTGGGCAGCGTCTTCGATTTTCATGCGGCTACTCCAATGGGATTTTTCCCGAGGTCTTTGACTTTTTCAGTGAAAGAAGTGACGATTTCGGCGAAACGACCGGCTTCAGCTGAAGAAACCCACTCCAGAGCCAACCGTTCGTTGGCAATGCCCATCAAGGCAAGCAGCTCGCGGGTCATCTCGATGATGCGTTGGGCTTTCTCATTACCGTCCAGGTAATGGCAGTCACCAAGGTGTCAGCCGCTCACCAGAACGCCGTCGGCCCCTTTTTGGAATGCCTTGAGGATAAAATCAGGAGAGACCCGGCTCGAACACATGACCCGGATAACCCGAATATTGGGCGGGTATTGCAGCCGACTGACCCCAGCCAGATCAGCCCCGGCATAGGCGCACCAGTTGCAACAAAAAGCAATAATCTTCGGTTGGAATTCAGCGGTCATAGTATTCTTTCCTCAGGTTGCTTGGTTCATTCTCTGGAATCAGCCCCAAAGGTGTCGTTTCGTGGGAGATCTGCGATAAAGATCCTTTATAGGCACCTCACATCCCATATCTCACCGCTCATTCGCAAAGTGCGGCGTCTATCATAGTGAGCACTTCATCGTCGGTGAAATGGCGAATGGCTGCGGCACCCGTGGGACAGGCCACGGCGCATGCACCACAGCCTTTGCACAGGGCCTCCTGGATCTGGGATACCTGCACGCCTTCGCTGATTTCCACCAGTTCGGGGGCCCCGTAAGGGCAGGCTTCGACGCACTGGCCGCAGCCGCGGCAGAGTTCTTGGTCTACGCTGGATACCACACCCTCCACTTCGATTTTCTTCTGGGCCAAGACGGTGGCAGCCCGTGCAGCAGCCGCCTGAGCCTGAGAGATGCTCTCGTCTATGGGTTTGGGATAATGGGCCAGACCGCAGACGAAGACGCCGTCGGTGGCGAAATCCACCGGGCGCAGTTTCATATGAACTTCCATAAAGAAGTTGTCCTGGCTGAGGGGCACCTTGAACAACTGGGCCAACTGTTCCAGCCCTCGAGTTTCTATGGCACTCGCCAAGGTGATGAAATCGGGCTTGAGGGTAATGGGTCGCTGAAGCACATGATCCACCACTGTGAGCTCTAGGGTTCCTTCGTCAGTCTCCCTGACCTCAGGTTTACGATCCAGGTCGAATCGGATGAAGATGACGCCCTTGGCTCTCGCCTCTTTGTAAATATCTTCCCTCTCACCGTAGGTTCTAATATCCCGGTAGAGCACATATACATCCATCTCCGGGTTGCGTTCTTTCAGTTCCACCGCCTTCTGCACCGAGAAAGTGCAGCAGATCTTACTGCAGTGAGGACGCTCTGGTTCCCTGGAGCCAACGCATTGGATGAAGGCCGCACTGCTGGCGTTCTTTACGAGATCGCTCTCCCAGGCTTCATCGAGTTCATGCCAGCAAAAGACCCGATCGTTGTCTCCGTAGAGATATTCGTCGGGCTTACTCGGGTGGGCTCCAGTCGCCAGTATGGTAACTCCGTGCTCGATCTCGCGGATGTCCTCCTCGCCATTGAGCCCTACAACGGTTTTGAAATTGCCAACAAAACCGGAGACCTCTTTCACTTGGGAATTGAGGTGAACCTCGATCTTCTCGTGAGTCTTCACCTTATCCACCAGTTGTTTAAGAAATGGTGGGACGCGTTCACCCTTCCAGGTCTTCTTCAAATTGAGAGCCTGGCCGCCGAGTCGATCGCTTTTCTCCACTATGTGCA
Organism: Deltaproteobacteria bacterium; assembly: GCA_020353215.1. Taxonomy (GTDB): domain Bacteria; phylum Desulfobacterota; class Syntrophobacteria; order BM002; family BM002. Next base: position 3,463,984 of record CP070692.1, on the reverse strand, counting down.
CTTCAAATCCCTGTTCGGCCAAGGTGAGAGCGCCAGTCATACCGGCCGCACCACCACCAATTACGAGAGCGGCTGGATTCACCGATACCGCAGGCATGGGCAGCGGTTCTATCAGAGACGCCCGGGCAACCGACATTCGCACTAGATCTTTGGCCTTGTCCGTGGCCGCATCTGGTTCATTGGAATGCACCCAGGAGCACTGGTCGCGAATATTGGCCTGCTCAAAAAGGTATTTGTTGAGACTGCTATTACGCAAGGTTTCCTGAAACAGGGGCTCATGGGTACGTGGCGAGCAGGCGGCAATCACCACTCGGTTGAGATTTCGCTGCTTGATGACATCGACCAATTGAGCTTGAGCGTCCGTGGAACAGGAAAAAAGATTGTCTTCGACAAATACGACGTTGGGCAAAGTCTTGGCGTACTCCACAACTTCGGGAACCCGGACCACACTGCTGATGTTTACCCCGCAGTTGCAGACAAAGACACCAATGCGGGGTTCTTCAGCACTCACATCCCGTTCCTCGGGAAAGGTTTTTTCTTTGATTAAAGCATGGCGTGAGTCAGCAAGTCGGCTGGCTGCCGCGCCTGCCGCGGCCGAGGCCTCCATGACTGAAATCGGAATGTCCTTTGGTCCCTGCAAAACACCACAGGCATACACGCCAGGTCTGGATGTTTCCACGGGATTGAAACTGCTGGTGGTGGCGAAGCGATAATGGTTAAGGTCCACTCCCACTTTCTCTGCAAGTTCTTCGGTTTCCCGGGGAACCTCCAGGCCCACGGAAAGAACCACCATGTCGAACTCTTCACTAACGATCTCACTGGCTTCATTTACATAAGTTAACCGCAAGTTGTCGCTCTCGGGCACAGGATCCACACTGTGAACCCGGGAGCGCAAGAAGCGGACACCGTTGCTCTGAGCACGGTTATAGTACTGCTCGAATTCTTTGCCAGGCGTCCTAATGTCCATGAAAAAGATGGCCGCATCCAGACCTTTCTTGCTGTGTTCTTTGGCGATGACCGCTTCCTTGATGGCGTACATGCAACAGACACCGGAACAATAGCCGTTGTCACAGTGATTTATGTCGCGGGAACCCACACACTGAAGCCAGGCGATTCTCTCCGGTTCCTTCTCGTCCGAAGGTCGCACGAGATGGCCACCCCAAGGCCCCGAAGAAGAAAGAATCCGCTCAAACTCCATGGAGGTGACCACATTGGGGTGCTTGGCATAGGAATACTCATCATGGAAGGAAGGATCGAACGGCCTGAAGCCGGTGGCCAAAATGATGGCGCCCACCTCAAGTTCTACCTCTTCGTCGACTTGTGTGTGATCAATGGCCCCGGTGGGACAGAAGTCGGCGCAGACTTTACAATCACCGGTAAGAAAGTGGGCGCACTTGGCTCTGTCTATGGCCGGGATGTTGGGCACCGCCTGGGCGTAGGGGACATAGACAGGCTTTCGGCCCTTGAGTCCCTCATCATACTCTGACAGTATTGGTCGGACCTCTTTGTCGGTAATTTCGGAAAGCTTGATGTGACCGGTGGGGCAAATAAAGTCGCAGGCGCCGCAAGTGACACATGCTTCCGAGAATGTTCCGAAGGGTGTTGCCACCTCCATTTGCGTACCGCGGCCGGAAAAGTCAATTGCCCGAGCACCTATCCTCTCGCACATTCGGACGCACAGTCCACACAGAATGCAGTCGTCGTCGTCCAGTCTGAATCTGGGTTTCTCGACCCCGAACCGCCCGGCAAGTTCTTTGACGAAGTCGTTGTTGGGGCACCGAGCCAGCAGTAGCTCAACGATCACCTTCCTGTGACGGTGGACCTCCTCGGTATCGGTCTTGACCTCCATGCCTGTCCAAGCAGGATAGTTGCAGGCGGTCACAAATCTTGTTCTCCGTCCGTCGAAGAGCTCTACCGAACAGAGGCGACACAACCCGGCCGGTTCAAGGGCTTTATGATTACAGAGGGTGGGAATGTAAATATTGTTTTCCTCTGCAACCTGGAGGATGGTTGACCCCTCTTCAGCCTTTACTTCCTTGCCGTTGAGCGTAAAGGTTACCATGGTTCATTTCCTTGCTATGCTTGTCACTTAATGAGTATCGCGTCGAACTTGCACGATTCATAACAGATGGAACACTTGATGCACTTTTCCTGGTCAATTGTGTGAAGTTCCTTTTTCTCACCCGAGATAGCTTCCTCAGGACACTTCCTAAAGCAGACGTGGCAGCCGTTACAGTTTTCTTCATCTATCTCGTAGTAGAATAGCTCCTTGCAGACACCGCTGGTGCACTTCTTGTCGTAAATGTGCGCTATATATTCATCACGAAAGTAGGCCAGTGTGGTGAGAACTGGATTGGGGGCGGTTCCTCCCAAAGCGCAGAGAGAAAGTTTCACTACCGTGTCGGAAAGATCCTCTAAGAGCTCAATGTCACCGTCTTTGCCTTTGCCTGCGCAAATGTCGGTTAATACCTGCAGTTGCCTCATGATACCCTCTCGGCAGGGCACGCACTGGCCGCAGGACTCTTCCTGAAGAAATTCGAGAAAATACCTGGCTACGTCCACCATGCAGGTATCCTGGTCCATGACGATCATACCGCCAGAACCCATCATGGAGCCCGCCTGAGTGAGCCTTTCGTAATCCACGGGCAGATCCAGCAATCCCTCGGGAACGCAACCACCTGAGGGGCCTCCGGTCTGCACGGCCTTGAACTTCTT
>CP070692.1:3455055-3461169 GCA_020353215.1 Deltaproteobacteria bacterium | reverse complement strand
CTCTTGACTTACCCTTTAATGGGTGACCCCTTTACTGGTGCATGAAATGCACCCTACGTTTCTGGCTTCTAACCGTTTCAATGATGCTGCTTACCGTAGTGGTCGTGCCATGAGAGCTTCATATAAGTTACTTTAAATAAGAGTCAACGGCAGACTTGACCCCTTGCCCCCTTGATGCCTGCTATTTGACTCGAACCGTCTCGCCACGCTTTGGGACAAAAACAGAATATCCTTCCCCTCGAAGCATTTCAGCAAACGGAAACGATTGCTCCTCCTCACCGTGCACCAAGGCTATATTCTTTATCCGCAGGTTTGACTCCTTTAAAAACCGCAGCATTTCGGTCCTGTCCGCGTGGGCGCTAAACCCCCCAGTTTTAACTACATGAGCCCTGAGCGGATAGTCCTTGTTCAGAAAACGGAGCACAGGTGGATCCCCTTTTCGGCCATTTGCCTGGTAAGCCAAACCCTGCTCTTCGATTCGCCTCCCGAGGGTGTTTTGGGCCATGTAGCCCACAACCAGGATCGTGTTCTTAGGGTTATGAATCTTATGGCGCAGATGGTGGAGTATACGGCCGGCCTCGCACATCCCTGAGGCGGCGATAACAATCTGCGGTTTGTCCTGCCGGTTGAGAGCCATGGACTCCTTTACCGAGCTGACAAAGTGTAGCTGGTCGAAATGGAAGGGATTCATTCCTTTTTCTAAAAAATCATTGTGACTCGTCTCATCGTACACTTCAGGATGCTCGCCGAACACGCGGGTCAACCTGATTGCCAGCGGGCTGTCCACGTAAACCGGCACGCGGGGTAGCTTGTTTTCGTTGTAAATCTGATGCAAAATGTAAAGGAGCGTTTGGGTTCTACCGAAGGCAAAGGCCGGAATGAGCAGCGTACCACCCCGGCCGAATGCTTCTAACATTACCCTTTCTAGCCCCGGCTTCAGGTCAACCACGGGCTCATGGTCCCGGTTGCCATAGGTACTCTCCATTAGCAAGAGATCCACGTCCCGATCTTCCTCCGCAAAGTCCAAACAGGGATCCTTGATGATCGGTTTGCTGAAACGGCCGATGTCACCGGTGTGCAGGATGGTTTGTACGCTCCCGTTTTCACGTACTTTGATGAGGCTCATGGCTGAGCCCAGGATATGACCGGCGTCGTAGAGGGTGCAGGTGGTGTCTTTTCCCACGGTCACCGGATAGCGATATGGATAATCGTCGAAATACTCGAGCACTTCCTCGGCATCGGCCACGGTGTAGAGTGGCTCGATCCCTTCCAGTCCGTATTTGCCGATGAGCTCGTCGATCTTTTCCAAATCCAATTTGTGGCGGTTCTTTTTGAGGAGCTTTTTTATTTCTCCGAGCTTGCGCCGGCTGATTGTTTTGGCCTTTGGAGATTTTTCCATCTCGGAGAGCGTGGAACGAACGAGCTTGTAATTGAGATAAGCGGCGTCCGATTCCTGAATGTGCGCCGCATCCGGTATGAGATACTGGCACGCAGCCGCAGTGGACCGGGTGCTGATGATCCGCCCGCTGAATCCGTTCTTGGTCAAAACAGGCAACCGGCCAGAGTGATCGATGTGGGCATGAGACAACACCACATTGCTCAGAATCCCCGGGTCGAAGGGAATTACCTTGTTCTTTGCCGCTGTCTCCTTACGACGGCCCTGAAACATGCCGCAGTCCAGCAGAATACGGTCAGTAGAAGTGGCCAGGAGATACATGGAGCCGGTTACTTCACGGGTTGCACCATAGAAGGTGATGTGCATGGCCTCGACCTCGTTTTCTTTTGAACTCAGAACATTAATCCAAAGAGGAAACTGGTCAGCGCGTCGCTGATCTCTATCACGAATGTTCGGATTCTTCGCTCATCTCCGGAGATTTTATCCCAAGGGCCTCTACCGTTCGGCCCGCATCCTCAAGTTTGGCCATGGCTTTTGCTGCCCGCCGAGCAGCTTTGTTTGCCCTTTCTTTGGCCTCGAGGGCAGCAGCCTCTATCTCGGACAACTCCTCTTGCGTGGCTCCAGACTCGGCGGCAACCCGGATCTCTCGAAGCTTCTTTTCTGAATCTTCAGCCGCTTCGGCGGCATCCTTCTCCGCCTCCCGAGCTTTCTTCTCGGCATCTGCAAGGGCATCAAGCGCCACGGCGATTTCTCCAGCTTTTCCTTCTTCCGGTTCAGCTTCAAGGTCGATATCCTCGGCTGCCAGGACAAGAGCTACAATGGGCAGACCGGAAAGAAGTTCCTCAAGAGGGTAACCAAATGGATCCAACAGTTGATCCCTCCGCAGTCGAAACGGCAAGAATACCAAGGCCGCATCGGCGGAACGCTCCGCAACAGTCGCGGAACTTACGTTCTCTAGGACCTCTGGTTCCGCTTCAATTCGCACCTCCTCAAGCCTCTTTCTGAGGCTTTCCACCCCTTCTTCTGAGTCCATCTCACGCCCGGGAGTCAGTACTCTAATTCTTGCTTCGCTCCACTCATCACTCCGAGTCATCAGGTAGGCGAGCAGAAGCATCAACCGGCTGGTTGCATCCCCCCACCACCAAACATCAATGCGCCGTTCATTCGGAGAGAGCGTTTCAAGGGAGGTCCACTCATCTTCCTTAGCATCTAGTACCACGATGTTGCAGCCGAATCGGAAGGCAGTCCGGAGATTTCGTGCATAGCGAAATTCCCCAAGGCCCAGAATCCCTTTCGGAAGTTGCTCGAACCAGTTGAGCAGAACGGTGTTCACCCTTAGCGGGCCGATCCCGAATGATTGCAGAAGGGTAGGCACTCCGAGAGACAGGGTTGGTGCAGCAACGGCAAGCGGAAACGCCTTGAGGCCATACTCTGCAATGTCGGCGCGCAGTTCTTCCTCAGCCTCCTCGCGCAGACGTAAGATCTTTACTCCTTCTCCTTCCACAATCCGCACCACTGTAGTGAGGCCGCTGCCGCCCTCCAGCCAGGAGGCAAAGCGAAGAAGTTCCCTACGCCTGTGGGAATCATTGGAGAATGCGAGAAGCTGCGGACGCCAATCGCGTGGATGTTCCGGCTCTTGCGCCGCAGCCAGCAGGTTCTCCCGTACGCGTTGAAGGTGATAAGAACGGCGGCTGTCAGCCCACCGTGCTGGCCCGGCAGTCCGCTTGAGATACTGGTAGATGGCGAAAAGGACGGCAAATGCCACAACACCGGCTGCCGGATTAATGGCCAGCATTACTCCCAAACATGCCAGCCCACCGAGGAGGCTAAGCCTGAGGTCGAACCAACGAAAGCGAGGACGAAAGGAAGGACTCGATGCCCTCGCTTCAAAATAAGTTGCGTAATTGAGCAGACCGTAAGAAACCAGAAAAAACATGGAAACCAGTGGTGCGATGATATTCAACTCACCCATGGCGATGGTGCCAAAGGCAATCGCTCCGGAAAGCACGGCGCCACGCCTCGGATTTTCAGCCGGGCCAACACCGTGGGCGAACGGCAGCAGAAAAGGAAATATGCGATCCTTTGCCACGGATTGGAGGATACGAGGTGCGCCAAGAAAGGAGGCCATAGCAGAGGATAAGGTGGCGGAAATGACTCCCGCGTCTATGAGAAAACCGTATGAAGCAACCCGCCTCATGGCCCCATAGTCCCCACTCAGGACCTCTGTAGGCAACGCTGCAGCGAAAACCAGAGCCACGCCGAAGTAGACCAGGATGGAAACTCCTACCGCTGCGAACGTTCCAAGCGGCAGACTCTTTCCTGGGTCTTTGAGATCTCCCGACATGCTTACTCCCTGGGTGAATCCCGTGACCGCTGGAAAGAAGATGGCGAAAAGGACCCAGAATCCCGGACCAGTAGAGAGGGATGCCCAGTTTCTGCTGAGCATCATATGATCCCATTGGGCAATGCCACCAACAAAAAAAGATATGAGTGCTGCTGTCAATACGGCCATCACAACGTACTGGAGTCTCGTGGCCCAATCTGCACCTAGCCAGGCGAAGGCAAAAAGGAATGATACTGCAAAAGCGGCTATGATCTGGGGAAGAAACTCAGTCACTCGTGGGAAGAAGCCGGCTAGCACCTCCCCGAAGCCGATACAGTAAAAGGCGATGGACACTGATTGGGCGAGAAAGAGAACGATCCCAATTGCCCCACCGAACTCAACACCAAGAGTGCGCGAGATAAGATAATAGTCGCCCCCGCCCTTGACTTTCAAGTTAGTGGCTATTGCCGACAGAGAGATGCTGGTAAGAACCGAGATTGCGTTGGCCAGCCCGATGATCAAGAGTGCGCGACCAAGACCCGCACTGCCGACGACATAGCCCAACCGCAGAAATAAAATGATGCCGAGGATCGTCAGAACGCTCGGTGTAAACACTCCAGAAAACGTTCCCAGTGTACCTTGGGCAGGACGGTCACCTCGCTGGTCATCTGCTCTAGGTCTCATTATCCTGCCTCTGGACTCTCGGGTTGCGCTTCATGTCGGGAAATTGAGAAGGGACATCTTTGCTCACTAGATATCTCTGGTGAGCAGTGTTCACAGACTGGACGATAACATAACACAAGACGAAGATTTCCAACGATGGATTTCTCTCAAGATAGTGGGGTTAGTATTAATGAGAGCATAATAATTTTTTCAGAGAACAACGGTAGCCATGTTGATGGAGGATCATGAAGTCTTTTCCAAGGTGACTGGCGGGAGGCCTGTGTTCACTTCCGCGGCTGTGGGTGGGGGAGCCCTTCATCACACTGCAACTCCGGCCCGACATGCCCACGCTCCGTCTGGCAGAGTACTGTCTTGAGGCCCGTTCCTCTGAGCCTTTTGTGGACCTCTATCATCTCGTGGTATCTGGGTTTAATGAGAGTCAGCCTTTTGAACTCAGGCCGGTAGTCCAGGACACACACTTGAACCTCAGGGTCAATTTCGGAGAGCTTTTCCCCCATCTCCCGAACTTCCCGAAGCGATATGAGTTTCTTGTTGTAGGGAATACCCACACCGGTAAAAACCTTTTCTTTGTAATTCTGGAGCAGATATTTCACAGCCTTCCAGGCAGTGTTTTGATAGCGCTCGGCCAGAGGTCGATCTTCCACCCCGGTGATCCGCACAAATGTTTCCAGGTGGCATCCCTTCAGGTCAGGGCCCACATCGGTCATACCCGCCCCAACGAGTTCATCTATGTAATCTTCTGTTAAAATCGACGCATTGGTGTCCACATGAATCCGTGCGTTCTCATCGGGGTTTAACGCTTTGAGCTCTCGAACATATTGGACAAGCCATCTTCTGTTCAAGGTACTTTCCCCACCGGAAATCGCCATCCGGTCTACTTCGTATTTCTTGCTGGCAGCTGTCATCAGAACAGCTGCCTCTCTCGGCGTGTACGCTTTACCGCTTGACTGGTAAGTGATGTCCCAGTTCTGGCACTGGGGACAGCGAAAATTGCAGCCCGCGGCGAAGACGGCTGTCTCTATATACCTTCTTTCCATTTTCAGCCACCAGGGTGTGCCCACTCCGCCAACCGGATGACCGCTGAAGCCGGAAACAATTCTTCTTGGTGTGACGTCCTCGGGAAGGCTGGTCTTGATGGTTAATCCATCCTTCGTGGTAGTAACACAGGCTGGCTCCAGTTCCCCGTCGACCTGCACAGCACAACTCCAACAGCCACCGGTTTCACAGGGGGTGAATATTGAGTCTTTTTCAGGATACTTTGAAGTCTTGTAGCCGTTCAGTTCCAAGGCCCTCTTGACGGTTATACCCTTGGGAATTTCCGTCCTGGTTCCGTCTATTTCTATAGATATATTTCGGCTCACGGCGTATAGCCAGTCCTGTAGAAATTCGGTAGACGCTTAGCGCAACCCTCTGAGTCTTAGGTTCGAGAGTTGGGTCTCGAATTATAAGTTTTTCGGAGATGTCGTTTCACTATTTTTCTAATGGTTGATTAATGACTCTGAAATGTCTAGCTATTTCTGAGTCGAAGTGGTCTCACCATGACCGAGGATCTTGGGGAGATAATGTTTTGCGAAAACTTATAATCAAAACCTGCCCCCTATCTTTTTGTGGCAGGCACAGAGGCCTGCCCTACCAGGATAAGGTGGAACGGGCGTACCCTCCCCAATGAACTTGAGACCTGACCTCGTTTTCCCAGGAGTTTCCCCAAAAA
>CP070692.1:3448833-3454955 GCA_020353215.1 Deltaproteobacteria bacterium | reverse complement strand
CTATTAGAACCTGTCTTTACGACAGCCACCTTCAGGTGGCTCATGGTTTTATGACCGCTTTGAGCGGTTCACAATCAATCCTCCGGCTTTGCCGGAGGTCACTGAATTTAGAGTGCTTCTTCAACTCTTTCAATATGATATCCTGGCCCGACCCCATTTCGGTTCATTTCGGATTTGCAGGACTGGATGAACAACTTCGATACGTCTGTGCTATTCAAGTCTCAGCACTCTCATTCAACTTGTTCTTTAGCCTTCCGGAGCACTTGAAGGTAACCACCTTCCGGGGTGGAAGCATCATTGGCTCCCCTGTGACTGGGTGGCGGCCTTTTCTTTCGCGTCTTTCTTTCACCGAGAACTTGCCGAATCCGCTTATTAAGACATCCTCACCATTTTCCAGCTGATGCTTGATAATATTGAAAACGGAGTCGACCAGGTCAGCTGATTGCTGCTTTGGTTGGCCTGCCTGTTTTCTAATGGCTTTGGCGATGTCAGCTCTCGTAAGCGTCATGAAGTTAAATATCCTCTAACCCATGTAGAGAAACAACCACTCCAGTTATTGACCGCTAACTATGCAAATTATAAGCCATTAATAAACCAGTCGGCCGGTGCTTACGGGCTTGACCGGTGATTTGCATTTGCTCTCGACTCTTTTGGTCAGCCACATGTGTGTTATTATTTGGTATCGAGAGGTATTCAGACATCCAATGAAAGGAAGTGGGGTGACCGCCAACTGTTTGCACCCGGGAATGGTCGCAACCAATATACTGGCGGATTACATGGGCATACCGAGGAGACCATTATCCACCACCGTCAGCATGGGGGCTAAGCCGGAAGAAGGGGCCCGAACGTCCCTGTACCTGGCAACGTCGCCAGAACTGCAAGGGGTTAGTCGGAAGTACTTTGTGCACCAAAAAGAAGTTCAATCGTCAAAGGTCTCTTATGAAAGGGGTTGGCGAACCTTACGTGGACATTACACCGCCGGGTATGAAGCCCGACCAGAAGCGGTAGGACGACGACATTTCCTGTCGCATCGGGTCTTTGTCAACAATGCGGGCTAAGGATTGGAACTCAACAGCAATGGCGATCCAGCCGAATCGTTACTTCTATAGTCCTCCAGACGCGTAACGTAGTTACCGTGAACCCATCCATCGGCGAACTTATCGGTTGACACTCGTAACCATAGTCCTCGTGTTTCCTTTACTGCAATAATATCTCCTTTACGCAAAGCACCTATAATTCGATAACGAGTCCCTGGTTGTTTCCTGACACGTAAGACATTTGATGTTACTTTGGCTCTGTCCAACTTTCGTGGACTAATTGTTGATAATTTAACTGTACTAGGCGATATTCCAGGTGCAGATTTCACGACAGACAAGTTATTCCTTATTCTATGGTGCAAGAGCTGCTCATTTCTATTGTATAATTCATCCAATATGAGTTTAGTTGCATAGCTATTTATGAATGTTTGTTTTTGAAGAATGGCTACAATATTAGCGGTAATCGGAAAACATAGTACTACTGTTCCTAAGATAGCGAAGAGAACACCTGGAGTTACGTTGGCTACCTTGAATCTCCATCCGCTCAAATCCGAAAATATCTTAAACGGATGATTTATACCCAGAAGAAGAAGACGGTAACCGAGATAGACACACACCATTCCACCAAGTGAAACGACGACACCCTCATACATACCGAACGAACCGATTGCCTCCATATGAGCACCCTCCCCCGGACATATGTCAAATCCGTTGACGTGAGCTAGAAATGCGATGGCTCACGATGAATCTTGCTTGCTTATGACATCTTAAGCACCGGTGCCAACGGAGTCAACCGGATTGAAAGGAAAATTTTGGCCAGAATTATGGTGACTGACTTAACCTGGATATTTCATGAATGAAGACACCATGATACTTGCAATCCCATCTCGTGTGATTTAAACTCCGGTAGTCTTTCATTCTGACCTCCCATATTTAGGATTTGGCGATCTCTATGGGAGGTCTTCTTATTACTACTGCCTCATACGGTCAAACCTTATGGAGTCCCTCGGCAAAGCCGAGGGGTTACCTATTGGATTATTATGCAAGCTAAAAGTATGGCAAGCCCTTTGATTATTCCCCCAGGCTTTGTTTGTTCATATGAAGCTATCGCCAAGTATATTGGGAAGCGGCACAGAGGGAAGAAACCTTGAAAACAACTGACGGAGGACGGTCTATGAATCAGACGGAGGCTGCGACGAGGGAATATTCGCTTGATCCTGATGATTGGCAAGCAATGCGAGCGCTGGGCCATCGAATGGTTGACGACATGATGAACTATCTTGAGCGTGTGCGTGAGCGTGCCGTCTGGAAACCGATTCCAGAGAGAGTGAAAACGCAATTTAGACAACCCCTGCCCATCGACCCCCAGGGTGCAGAACAAGCCTACCAGGACTTTCTCCACTTCGTGCTTCCTCATCCAATGGGGAATATTCACCCACGTTTTTGGGGCTGGGTGATTGGGACGGGAACTCCCCTAGGTATGCTTGCAGAAATGTTAGCCGCAGGGCTAAATCCCAATACCGGTGGTGCTGATCATGTGGCCAATCATGTTGAGGTGCAGGTTCTCAACTGGTGCAAGGAGATGCTGAACTACCCGTCCGAGGCGAGCGGTTTGCTGGTCAGTGGTTGCTCGATGGCTAATCTTGTTGGCTTGGCCGTCGCCCGTAATACCAAAGCTGAATTTGATCTGCGTCGGCTGGGTCTGAGAGCTTCACCTAGCAGAATGACCCTGTACGGCTCCCGGGAAACCCACAGCTCGATTCATAAGGCGGTTGAATTGCTGGGATTGGGCAGTGATGCTCTTCGGGAAATACCCGTAAATGGAGATTTTCAGATTGATGTGTCGGCGCTAAAGACTTCCATATCAAAAGACCGCGCCGCTGGATTTCTACCGTTCTGCCTCATTGGCAATGCCGGAACCGTGAATACCGGAGCAATCGATGATCTGAACAGGCTTGCTGACATCTGCGACCAAGAGCGCTTGTGGTTTCATGTTGACGGTGCTTTTGGGGCGCTTGCAGCACTCTCCCCCCAGCTCAGCCCTCTGTTGGAAGGTATGGAGCGAGCTGACTCTCTTGCCTTTGACATGCACAAGTGGATGTATATGCCGTACGAGGTGGGTTGCGTCCTCGTCCGAGAAAAAGAAGCACACCGGCAGACATTTTCACTGACACCCGACTATCTGAGTCATGCCGAGCGCGGTTTGGCAGGTGGCAAAATATGGTTTAGCGACTATGGTGTCCAATTATCGCGTGGCTTTCGGGCACTGAAGGCTTGGATGTCCATTAAAGAACACGGTATTCAGAAATATGGCAGCCTCATTCAGCAAAATGTTGATCAAGCACGATACTTGGCTCGGCTCATTGAAGCTAGCAGCGAACTCCAGCTTCTGGCTCCTGCACCTCTGAACATTGTGTGTTTCAGATTTGCACATGACTCACTTGGTGAGGAGGCTCTGAATGAACTGAACAAAGAGCTCTTGATGCAACTGCACGAAAGCGGTGTTGCAGCTCCTTCCTACACCACGATTGACGGGAAGTATGCACTGCGTGTGGCCATTACCAATCATCGTAGCCGGAGGGAAGACTTTAATATTCTTGTGAAGGAAGTAATCGATCTCGGTGAAAAACTGGTTTCCAGCCAGGGGACGACAGTCAAATAGAAGCTAGAACCTACGGTTGAACGTACCTTGAAGCTTGTTGAACGCAGTCACGCCAGGGCATGAATTCATGAAATATGCGGGGTAGGGCAGATTGGTCTCGGTCCACCCTCTTCAGAACGCCTGAGCTCACTTCCCGGGACGAATCTTCAGGAGACAGCAGCCTTCCTGGCCCGGCTGCCACGTTTCCGCCGCAAACTGAAAACCCGCTCCTTCGAAGGTCCCGTCATCAACGGCGGCAGCAATGTGGCACATCCTAGCAATGTCCTGGTCGCTCAGACCTGCCTCCTGCCAGGCTTCCTTCAGCGGACAGCTTCCCATCTTGATATCTAGTTTTTCTGCATCAAAATGGAGTACCTCGGGTTGGAACATTTTCCCTGCATCGGCCGAAGAGGCCAAAAAAGCATTTCTCAAGCCCTCTAGATCTGCGGGGCCATATCGTGCATACCGCGCTCCGAGGTCGAGCCCGCGCTTGTATATCCCCCGCCTCATGATTTCTGTCGCCTTGTCGTCGCCGACCTCTTTTCTGAGCTCTTCAAAAATATGATAATACATCATCGCACGGTTCTTGAACGCTGCATACAGTTGTTCCCGCAAAATCTGCTCGGACATCTCGCCTCTCCTTTGTTCACAGGCAAAACTTTGGCTCGAATCTCGTTAGAACCCTTATTCTATACCTTTCACTCCATCCAGAAAACCAAATCGGGCCACCGGGACCCGCTTCTACCCACGCCTTCCTACTACCACTGTCAGCAGCGCCTTGGGGACGATGAGCACGTCCAAATCGCTCCGGCCGATCTTCGAGGCTGCGATCTCGAAGGCTTCGTCCATGTTTGCGGCCGGAATCATCTGCAGCCGACGCACCATCTCAGGTGTCTCGGTTCCGACAATGATGACGTGGGTCTTTTCCAAGACTTTGGCCATGATAAACGCCCGCTGGGCTCCTGGCGGGTAGCCGGTACGCCGCAGTGTGGCCAGCAGATTTGACATTTCCACCCTGTTCTGCATTAATTTCAGGAAACGTTGCTCCCCGAGCCCACGTCCGGCCCCTTCAGGCGTGGGAGCTGGGACAATGAAGACTCCTCCCTTTTTGACGACTGGAGTGGGGGCAAAAAAAATCTGGCTTGCCGCCCGGCTGGCTTGATAGATATTGAGATCTTTGGGAAATCCGACTCCTGCGACGACCACATCGTACTGCTGCTGGATGGAGACCTCGTACAGTTCTCTAGCGGCTTTTACTAGTTCCCCAAAGGTCGCCTCCGGTTCGCCGGCTCGGATGGCGACCGGCCTTTTCTGGTCGTCTTGAACCACGTTGAGGATAAAACTCAAGCCGGCACGCTGGGCCGCTTCTCTGATAGCGTCTTGGAAGAGATTTTGCTCGATCTTTCCCAGTCGAGTCCCTGGATGGTCAACCATCTGAGGACCGTGGGTGTGGGCTATCATCGGTTCACCGGCCGCACCAATAGCCAAAGTCTTCGCCCCCCCGGAATAGCCGGCGTACTGGTGCGGCTCCACAATCCCGGTGGCGATAAGCAAATCGGCCTCATAAGCAATTCGATTTACTGAAAGGGGAACCCCTTTCTCTGTTTTGCCCAGATCCTTGATTCCTTCTCGGTTTGTGGCCTCGTGATCCACCACCCGATAGCGGTCTACCACTGCCTGCCCGAGCTTGATGATCTTTTCTTCCCGGGTGCTGGGCCTGTGCAGGCCGGTACCACAGATCAGGGTTACGTCTCCGTCGCGAACTCCAGCGGCTTCCAACTCGGCCAGCAGGGCGGGTACTAGGAGACGGTCCGGGCTGTCACGGGTGATGTCGGTGAAGACAATGCAGACCGCCGCGCCCTGCTTGGTCATCCGCCGCAAGGGTAGGGAGTTGATAGGAGAGGCTAAGGCTTCGACGATAGCCTTCTCCACGTCTGCCACTGGTTTCACCCATCGGGGAGTCAGGTAGTTACAGCTCATATTCGCCGGAAGCTCGAAGTCCAGATGGTCCTTGCCGAAAGGTACACGGTACATGGGCGATTCTTCCTCCAGCAAGCGGAAGGTTGAGACCGTTCGGTTCGTGAACATATAACAGTTCGGATGTTTGTCGTTGTCAATTGATCAGGAAACGTTCACAAATGTCAAGGGTTGACCGACGTATCTTCTTTCAGTGAACAAAACTGGTGCGGTGGCATACCGACTGTTTCCTAACCTTCTTCTCTTCCGTGCTATCCCATCTCTTTTAGAGTCACATTTGCTGGAGAATTCGTTCCTTTTCTCTCATTGCGCCAGGTGTTTTTCGGACTTATCTTGTCCATTCAAGAAGCGACCAGAGTGATACTAAGCCATCAAAGGAGTCGAACATGCGTGACAAATTGCTAGCCCGGATATTTCATGAATCACTTGCTGCGACCACGGATATGGCCGTCCTTCCTGGCGTCCTC
>CP070692.1:3442575-3448733 GCA_020353215.1 Deltaproteobacteria bacterium | reverse complement strand
GGTGATCCTTGGCGGTTTGGATAGTGTCGTAGGGGCCATCATCGGTGGGTTGGCCGTCGGTATTCTGGAAAACCTCATGGGTGGGTACCTGGATATTTACTTTGGCGGCGGGGTAAAGGAGGTGGCTCCGTTTGTCGTTCTGGTAGTGATCTTGATGATCAAGCCTTACGGTCTCTTTGGGACTGTAGAAATCGAGAGAGTGTAGCAAACGGCAATTTCGGACTTCAGGACCCATGATTGTATCAGAACTGGACTGAGAATCACGCATGCCTACTGGTCTGTTTCACAGCGCCTACAAGGATGACGAAAAGATCTTCCAGACCCTGTGGCTTAAATGTTGGATGGGGGCGTTTTTGCTTTTTTTGTTTTTCGGCTTTCCTTTCGTTGCTCCCTCACTGAGCAGGTTTTTCGGTTTTAGTGTCCAACATATGGCCAATATGATCGGGATCTTTATTATTGGCGCCCACGGTCTCAACCTTCTAACGGGCTTTACGGGTCAGATTTCACTGGGTCACGGAGCCTTTATGGGCGTCGGCGCATACACCTCGGCCATCCTTTTTATGAAAGCCGGGTGGCCTTTCTGGATGTCCTTGCCGGCTGCCGGCCTGGTCACAGCCGGAATAGGCATGGTTTTCGGCATACCGTCTTTAAGACTCCGCGGGCTCTATTTGGCCATTGCCACCATGGCGGCCCAGTTCATCCTCGAATACGCAATGAGGAACTGGACTTCCCTCACCGGAGGTAGTGCCGGTTTGAATGTGAGCCGGCCCACCTTTTTTGGCTTTGCCTTGGACACCGACCAGCACTATTACTACCTCATTCTAGTAATGGTGATCGTGTCCACCGTTTTCCTCAAGAACTTGTTGCGGACCAAGACTGGCAGAGCCCTGGTTGCCATTCGTGACCGCTATCTTTCTGCCGAAATCATGGGAGTCAACCTGTTCAAGTATAGACTCCTCGCCTTTGGCATCAGTTCGTTTTACGTGGGAGTGGCCGGAGGCCTGTTCGCTCACTACAACTTGGTGGTGAGCGATGAACACTTCACCATGTGGCTTTCCATTCAATATCTGGCTATGGTGATCATTGGCGGCTTGGGCCATGTTTTGGGAGCTATCTTTGGAACGATCTTTATGGTATTACTACCCGAAGTACTTCGCATCCCGACGGAGTTTCTCAGTAACATTTACCCAAACATCTTTGCAATCTTTGGTACTTTGAGAGAACTGGTATTTGGTCTGGTGATTATTCTTTTTCTTATCTTTGAACCGGATGGCCTTGCCGCACGCTGGCACACTGTCCGGGCGTACTGGAAACTATGGCCCTTCTCGTACTGACGTTAACGGTTGTCAGGTAAATCCACTTTATGGGAAAGGAGGTGAGAAGGACTCCTGGAAGAGACCTCCGACTAAGGGACAACAAGACGGGGAGATAGTGCCACTCAATGGACCATTCAACTTACACCTGAAGATGTGAAAGGGGGCGGGATAATGAAAAGGAGCAAGATAATCTACTTGTGCTGCATGGTGTTGCTCGTGGCCGGGTTGGTCTTTTGGGGCTGTGCCAAGGAAGAGCCAGCTGCACCGATCAAGATAGGTGGTATCTTTGACATTACAGGCCCTACATCGGCGGTGGGAAAAGACTATGCCCAGGCCGGCAAGGATGCGGAACGGTACATCAACGAGAATGGGGGGGTAAATGGTCGCAAGATACAACTCATTGCGAACGATTACGCCTACAAGATCCCGGAAGCCGTGAACCTGTACAAACAGTACAAGGAGGTGGACAAAGTCTTTGTGATCCAGGGTTGGGGGACCGGTGATACCAATGCACTGAAGCAACAGATCAACAAAGATCACATCGTCTACATCTCAGCCTCCTACGACTCCAAGCTCAACGACCCATCCAAGACACCTTACAATTTCTATGTGGGTACGAGCTATTCGGACGCTATCAGGCTGGCAATGAAATTCGTCAAAGATAGCTTTGCGGAGATGGTTCCCAACGCCGGGAACCGGGCGCCTCGAGTTGTCTTTATCTACCCCGACCACCCCTATGGGAAAGCTCCCATCCCAGCCGGCAAAGCCATGGCGAAAGAACTGGGTATTGAGGTGGGACCGGATGAAATCGTTGGCCTTAGGGCCATTGACGCCACTAGCCAGTTGCTCCACATGAAGGAGTTTGACCCGGACTGGGCCTGGGTTGGTGGGACCACTCCTTCCACCTCAGTGGTTGTCAAGGACGCTGCCAAATTAGGTCTCCGGACCAAGTTCATTTCCAATGTCTGGGGATTTGATGAAAACCTTATCAAGCTTGCGGGTGCTGCTGGGAACAACCGCATCTTCGGAATGGCACCGTTTGCCTTCTGGGGAGAAGATGTTCCCGGCATGAAAGCTGCCATGGAAGCAGCCAAAAAGGCGGACCCAGAAGGCGCCCATACCGTCCGCTACATTCAGGGTTGGTCGGCGATGATGGTCATGTGGGAAGGTCTAAAACGGGCCGATAAGGCGGGTCAGCTGAACGGAGAAGGGCTCAAGAACGCGTTGGAGAGTATCGAGAATTTCAGCACCGGTGAGCTAACCGCACCCATTACCTTTACACCCACCGATCATCGTCCCAACACTTCTTTGCGGATCTTTAAAATGAGCAACAACAAATTGGTTCCGGTGATGGGTGTCTCCATAGAAAGGGAGGACCGTTTCCTGGGCTGGTAACGGAGATGGCGGAACACGTTCTAACGGTCTGCAGTGAGATGGAGAGCCCGGAATGACGAGGCCGGTAAACTGATGCGGACCTTTCCGGGCTCAATCTTGCCTTTCTGCCATGAACGTCTAGCGCACAGGGTAAGACGGACAGCGTATCTGCTGTCCACGGTGCATGCAAAACGGTGCGGGTTTCACACTCGAGAATTCAGTTGCATCGCTCGAGTTCTGGTAATCTTGCTAGCAGCAACCGAATGCGCCCAACTCCGGCCTTACTTGAGCAGCCGAGAACTGGCTGAACGGCTGCAATATGGTCCGGATAAGAGCCTTGAACAGCTGGTAGATATTGCCATGGCCCGTGGATATCGGGCCGAAGACGGCGTGGGCCCGATGCGGCGAGTGTTGGAATTGCGTGAGTCTAGTTCAGGGTCTATTCATCACCGCTTCTTTGAGATCCAGCAGTGGGGCGGCGGCTTAGCGAACGTATTTTTTCTCGAAAACAAAGGTTCGATTTACCAAACTAGGCTCAGTCGATTTCCTTCTCAGGTGCGTGAAGAAGTGCAGCTTTTTCTCGAGGGGTTACCTGCAGCAAGGCGTGAGCAGTATAAACCGCTTATGGTGGTGCAGGAAAAGATCTCCCGTCGAATGATCATCTACGAAACCGGGGCCGAAGAGCAAGCTATTGAGTTTACCCACAAGGTGATTTCCCTGGAAAAGAGCAACTTGTATGGACTGTTACACCTTGGCGCCGGGTCGTTCATTTTCTTTGGGGAAAAGGCACAGAAGCTGTTCCGCAAAGATTTCTTAGTGGCAGACGAACGTTTCGACCAGTTGGTCCATCAATTTCTCCGGGCATATCAACCAAGATCCACGATATGAGATCGGCAGAGATGTTTTAGCTCCGCTGCTCACGCAATCTTGGGTTCAAGTATTTACTTTAGGCACTTCTTCCATGGCACTTCTCAACGTGAACAATATCGAAGTGATCTACAATGACGTCATCCTGGTATTGAAAGGCATGTCATTGATGGTTAAGCAAGGCCAGATAGTGGCCTTGCTCGGCGCCAACGGTGCTGGTAAAACCACAACCTTGAAAGCTATCTCCGGATTACTCAACACCGAGGAGGGAGAAGTCACTGACGGGGTAATAGAATTCGAGGGCAGCTCTATTCACCACCTTGATCCTGAAGAGATTGTTCAGCGAGGTATCTTCCAGGTCATGGAAGGGAGGAGAGTGTTCGAGGATCTGAGTGTGGAGGAGAACCTGATTGCAGCGGCGCACCTGCAGAGGGGGCGACAAAGGATTAAACAGTTACAGGATCTGGTCTATTCTTACTTTCCGCGGATAAGAGATCGCCGAACCGCTTTGGCCGGGTACTTGAGCGGTGGCGAGCAGCAAATGTTGGTCATAGGGCGAGCCCTAATGGCCCAGCCCAAATTGATGCTGCTAGACGAACCTTCATTGGGATTAAGCCCGCTCTTGGTGGGGGAAATCTTCAATATTATCAAGCAAATCAATGAAGAGCAAGAAACCACAATACTGCTTGTGGAGCAGAACGCTCGTTTGGCACTCACCATTTCAGATTATGGCTACATCATGGAGAACGGACGAATTGTCCTGGATGACACAGTGGAGCGTTTACGCGACAACGAGGACGTGAAACTTTTCTACTTGGGATTGACCGAGGTGGGGACAAAGCGTTCTTACCGTGATGTGAAGCACTACAAGCGACGCAAACGCTGGCTCACCTGAGATGAAGAACCACGGAGTTCGTCAGTAAGCGGTAGGCGTTGTATCGAATCCAAACCCCGTTTCACCAAACCATGCCTTCACAGGGCTACCCCAAAGTCGGACCTACGGGATGGTCGGCTCTTTACTCGGGAAGGTCCTCCAGAATAAGTTGATGGCTGATGTCTATGCAGCCGATGACACTCTGTGCCGCGGGACACCGTTTCAGATAGGTCTCCAGTGCTTTCCTGGCATCCTCTCGCTTCTCGGGGTCCACTTTGAGCGTGTAGTCCACCTTGATACGGGTGATCTTCAAAACCCCTTCTACCTCTTCAATATCACCTGTTACTGTCGCCCTATAGAGGTGTTCGAAGGTTCGAATCTTTTTGCCGGCCAGTACCACGGCCAGTGTTCCCATCATTCACCCGCCCACAGCCCCAACGACATGGTCCAAGGTGGCCGCGTGTTCAACTTCGGGGTCGACCTTATAGAAGTCCTTGATTCCGCCGTGAACACCATAGAATACGGGCTCAGCAAATCCTTCGATGACAGCTTTCCGGGTGGGACCCTTCTCTCGTGTAATGGTAATCTGCGATCTGTGGACTACATTTCCCATGTCACCCTCCTAAACTCACATTCTTTACAACCCGCCTGCTTCCCCCGGAGCTATGGCCGTCCTTCCGGATGTCCCGGGTCCTCTTACCCTGCAGCGTACTGTGCACGTACGCCACCGGTTCGAGCGGTTTCGGGTGGACGGTGGAACGTTCTTGTTCACGGACTGGTGCCAGCGTTTGATGAAAAATGCGGGTTGATCCAAAGACTCTCCTTGCTGCAATCGATCCCAGTTGCACGCTACTTCTTAGGTTCTTCCAGAACTTGCTTACATGAAAAACAAGACTGCGAGTGTGACCAGAGAAACCTGCTTTCCAAAGAGCAGATTCGCGCCAATTGGGCTTCGGTCCCTTCCCTTGGTATCGCGCCTGCCGCCGACGCAGGCCACTCTATTGCAGCCTGCAAAGGCAAACCACCGTTAGCTCAGGTTTTTTTGTCTCGCAGCGCCTTCTGGTCTGGCAGGAGTAAGGTGGAAAAGGTATGACACACCGATTGTCATCCAAGTAAATTCCGGAAGAACCACTTTTCAAGCGAGTAATCGAATCTTGCTGAGCGTGACAGGCGCGGGGATCAAGGAGTAACAAGGAAACATTTCTTCTCGCCCGAATTCGCCCGATCTGTCTGCGTTCCGCCTCTCCAGTTTGTTGGTCGAGGCGGGGCTCCTGAGTAACTATTTCGAGTGCTGAAACACACTGTTCGGCTCAGCTTCGCAGAAAATAATATCTTGGAGGGTCAAGGAAAAGAGTTGCTCCTTCAGATTATCCGTCATCTGCATCCAGATGTTCCTGGTAGGACATCCAGGTGAACGGTGGCAAAGCTCTCCGTCCGCCACGCAGTCTACTACGGCGAGTCTACCTTCAAGGACCTCGATGATTTGACCTACGCTGATTTCCCCCGGCTTTCTCGCCAGCATATAGCCACCTCGCCTGCCACGTGTACTCCGGATGAGGCCAGCGCCTTTCAACAAGATGATTAGCTGTTCCAGATACTTTACTGACAGTTCCTGGCGCTTGGCAATCTCTCCCAGCGGGATGGGACCCTCGTCATAGTGTTGGGCCAAATCAACCATCAATCGGGTCCCGTATCTGCCACGCGTCGATAACCTCATAGCCCCTCCC
>CP070692.1:3436294-3442475 GCA_020353215.1 Deltaproteobacteria bacterium | reverse complement strand
GTGTCTACGATCTGGCCGAAGAAGAGGGTTACGATCCTGGAGATGCGGAGGCTGCTCTGGGCAAAGCCTTTGAATGGGGCGATCGTATTCCGTTGGGGCTGCTCTACCAGAGCCAACAGCCGACCTATGAAGAGAGCGACCCGGTGCTGGGGCGCGGCGCCCCGGTGAGCCAGCCGCTGGGTATCGAAGTGTCTCTCTTTGAGGAGATGCTGGCCGAGACGATGTGACAGTCGCCTTGCGCCCGTAAGTGACAACGCACAAAGCCATTCGCAGCCACGCGGATGGCTTTTGTTTTGGGAAGGGGCAGATCTTGAATGCGCGCATCAGAATCTTGCAGAAAAACAAATTTTAAGGTAGATATGGTCTATTTTATGGTATAATAACCTTATGGCGTGAAAATGAGCGAGGAAACCGTAGCTGCGTTAGCCCGCCTGCCCGAAAGGTGTGAAAGGCGATTATACTAGGGGCCAGCAAGGCCTACTATCACTGGGCGAATTCTCCAACCAGAAACTCTCCACCTACACAGCATTTCACCGATCTCAACTTTAACTCCTACCTCGAGCACGAAGCCCGGGCAAGTAGTGCGACTTCGCCAGCCCGTTGTCATACTCTTACAACCTTACAAATTCTTCCCGGTGAAGCTGCTCGGCAGCTCCACAGTTAATCTTGGAGACTTTGCTCGGAGTGGAAGAGAAATCTTCTGCTTCTTCAAGATAATTGTGGCGTTACTACCAGGATCTATCCGTAAGATAAACAGTACAGAGCGCGGAGGTGCTCGATGAATATGACAAATGCTGAACGAGGACTGAAAACGCTGCTCATCATCTGGTTGGTTCTTTTTGGCGGTGGGGTTATCACTATGGGTATCTATGCTTGGTTGCCCGCTGGCTCCCAACTCTATACAGACATCCCGCTGCTTGCGTTTACCTGGCTGGGACAGGCATTGCTATTCCTATGCTCTTTTTACTTGTTTAGCGGAATTAGAGACAATGAGCTCACAGCGCCCGTAATCACCTGGTACAAACTGGTATCTGGCACAGCGATGCTGGTTTTTCTTTTGAGCCGCAGTCCCTCTGCTGGCAGCATGCTTCTGCTCGTTGGTGGCGCCCTTCTTAACTACGTGATGGGAGGTCTAACGTTTGGACTTTGGTTGGTGGCTCGCCGCAGCCGCGTTCTGCGTATGCCGTTAGTGTTTGACGTTGATCCCAGCATCGAAGAGGAACCGGACAGTCCGGCAGCACGAGCCTTACGTATCAGCTTGGCCACTTGTGCAGCTCTTTTCAGCCTTGTCTCGCTGGGGCTGCTGGTTGCCATCCTGTCTGCTAGGGTCCCTCAAAACGCTGTCTTTAAGATTGCGGCCGGTAACGCAGTAGCCGCATATGCAGGTTTGGCCTTCCTGAGCTCGTTGTCAGCCGAGTCGCCCCGACGGCGTCCTTATGCTCACGACATTATGGTGATAGCCTCTTTGTTTGCAACCGTCGTCCTTTTGTTCTGGGCGATAAAATTCGACTTGACCTCAACCACGCGTTTTTTATTCCTCCTTGGGGCGCTGGCTCATCTTATTATCCCAGTAACTACCGTTGCTTTGAGTATGGCAGCCGCCCGTCGCGAGCGACCAACGCAGTTCTTTGGACCCTGGTTGCACCGGGTATTCGAACGATTTGCGGAGGTAATCATTAAGGGAGATATAGAGGTGATCACACCTCGTGAGATTGCCGACGCGGCGGATGCCCTCCTGGCCGAAATAACCTCGCCCAGAATCGATCGAATCAAATTGGCATTGGTTACGATTGAAATGGGATCGTTATTGCGGTTCCATGTGCCAATGTCGCGAATGGGAAGACTGGAACGCGAGCAATACCTGGTTTCGGTTTTTCAACGAGGTCGCGGGCTATTCCGAGATCTCATCAGGATCAAGCAACTTGTATTTTTCATATATTACAGTGATGAGCGTGCTAACAGAGAAATTGGCTTTGTTCAATTCAAAGAACGGGAGCACTTCAAACGGGCTGAGCAAAACGGTGAGCTGCCTTCCGGGCCGGTGGTTTACCCGGCCCCGGTTGATAATCGAGAACTGGAGACAGATGTCTGTGTGATTGGCTCGGGTGCTGGGGGCGCAGTGTTAGCAACCCGGCTCGCCGAAGCCGGTAAACGAGTGGTGATCTTGGAGGAAGGCCCGTTCCTCAAAAGAGATCGCGTGAACCACGACGAGCGATCAATGCAGGCAAAAACCTATCGTGAAGGGGGCCTCCAACTGACCCTTGATTTTGATATGTACATTCTACAAGGGCGGTGTGTGGGTGGCAGCACCTTTGTCAACAACGGGGTATGCTTCGACCTGCCCGACTTCGCCTTTAGAGATTGGGTGGACCTGGGAGCAGGATTGGACCAGGCCAGGTTAGATCAATCCTTCGATCGGGTACGCAACGGAATCCAGATCATAAAATTGGAGGAACGCCAGCAGCTCCTGGAGAAAGGTAACTCACGCTTTATGGAGGGCTGCCGCCAGCTTGGCTTGCGTGCCGGCTGGTTTGAGGTTAACCTGGATGGATGTATCGGTTGCGGTTACTGTACCATCGGTTGTCCCTACGAGAAGAAAATGTCCGTTGACCTTTCTTACATCCCGCGGGCATTGGAGGCGGGGGCGATCTTGGTCAGTGACTGTAAGGCAACGGCGATTACGACCTCAGGCTCAAGGGCACAGACAGTTCAATGTCGGCGCGGGGACGGCACCCCCTTGGATGTCAAGGCCCGGCAGATTGTGGTTGCCGGTGGGGCCATCGCCTCCAGTTTGCTGCTTCTCGGTTCTGGCATCAAGCGCAACGTAGGTACCCGCCTTAGCTTCAATGCCGGGAGCTGGGTATTTGCCGAGTTTCCAGATCCGGTTGATTCCTTTGACGGAATTCAAATGTGTGCCTACGCAGAGCGGCCAAGATACTTTCTGGAGACAATTGCCATGTCACCTGGTGCCTTTGCCGCGGCCATGCCAGGCTGGTTCCAGGATCATTTCGATAGGATGGGTCGCTATCGGCATTTCGCGGTAGCCGGCGCTCTGATCGGGACCCAGCCAGTAGGGCGTGTCGTCCCCTCGCCTCTGCCATTCCTTGCAGATATGATGTCACCTATCAGCTTTGAACTGCCAATCTCAGATCTTCGAAAGCTAAGAGAGGGAATCAGGCAGGTGTGTCGAGTTTTCCTGCGCGCTGGCGCAACGCGTGTTATTCCTGCGACGTTCCGGCCTCTTGAGTTTACTCATCCTTCCCAGCTTTATCGGTTGGATGAGTTCGTTGTGGAACCTGATGATATCTCCTTCGGGTCTGCGCATCCACAGGGCGGCAACCCTATGAGTGACGACACGGATATTGGCGCGGTAGACAGCCAATTCCGCGTTCACGGCTTCGAGAATCTATTTGTTTGCGATGCGAGCGTATTTCCGACCTCAATCCAGGTTAACCCGCAGCTAACCATTATGGCTCTGGCTGATTATGCGTCGGGCCTTATTGCCGAGATGTAGATGATATCACGAAAGGGGAGCGCGATGACTGAAGCGAAGGTCGCAATCGCACGTGGCGAGAACAAACTCCAGCTACTGGAGGAAGTGGCAGAGAACTCTGGATTCTGGAGTCATCTTGAACGCACTTTTCAAAACGCCGGAAAATCGAAAGACCAGTTTCTGATTGCCGTTAAGCCCAACTTGATGATATTCATGACTCCGGAGGTCCCCGAGACAGCTACCGAGCCAGCACTGGTCGAACACCTGATCAAACTAATGAGGGAGCGAGGCTTCATCAATGTGAAGGTGGTAGAATCACAGAACACGATGAACAACTGGGTTCGCAACCGCTCCGTAGCCAACGTGGCCAGGGTAGCTGGCTATACTGGTAACGGATATGAGATTGTGGATCTTACCCTGGAAAAGGAACGCCATACGTATCGGGTGAGAGGACTCCCGGATTGGAAGAACTGGGTAGGTCGTACGTGGCGGGACGCGGATTATCGAATCGACTTCGCCAAATTCAAAACTCAGCTCGACAATTACTTCACTCTCTGTCTCAAGAATGAGTTTGGTACGCTTCCTTTGGCCAACAAGTATTGGCACTATCATACGCGTATCCCGTATTGGGCCTGTACCTTCTATACTTTGGTCAACTTCCCGGTTGACTTCGGGTTCATTGATGCTTATCGTGCTTCGGACGGAACAGTAGGGTTCGCAGTTCAATACAATCCAAAAGTGCTCAAAATGATGTTGGCCGGCCAGAATATTATTGCGCTAGACCTGGTGGGAGCCAAGCTGATGAATATTGATGCCTGGGAGGCCCCTTTACCACGCTTTGTTATGCAGCACCTTGGGGAGCCCGAATATAGCGTCATTGGCGATGACACCCCAATCCAGGATTGGGAGAATGTCCCTGACGATGTCCAGAACATCGTTGATGTGGGACAGGCGATCTATCTTTTGTCAAACGTTGGAGCTATGTCAGGTATACTTAACCTGGATACGGACGAATTTCCACCACGTTTTCCATTAATGCGTTGGTACTACCAGTTTATGAACTGGCTTTTTATGGTTCTGAGTGGACAGCGTATGAGTCGGCACGAGCGCCACTTAGTGGATTCGGTCATTGAGCGCGAGTGTGACATACAGTTCAGATAGGGAGAAGACAAATGTTGTGGTCCCGTAAACCCTGGCTTCGGTGGTTGATTATTCTTCTGCCAGGTATTGGGTTTTGTATTCTCAGTGGTATTGGAATAACTGTTCCAGCCTGGTATATCAGTATTCTGGGCGTGCCGAATACAACCCCCAGTCTAGCCAGTCACTTCCGCTATCTCAACGTTCTGTTTCTTTCGTATGGGATCATGCTTTTTCTCCTTTTCGCCGATGGAAGAAAGTACCGGATTTTCTTGCCATTTCTTGCATTCGGAATGCTGGGTGGCGCTGCGGTACGAACTGTTTCAGTTTTGGTCGATGGTGTTCCTAATCTTCTCATGATGCTTGCGCTAATTGGTGAATTGGTTCTCGGGGTTCTCTTCTTCCTCCTTTGGCGTCTTTCGGCAACAAGCGAAACGTAACTGGTCGATTAGCGAACACCGACTCTTGAAGGAACTTTCTCACATGGCAGTTAAGGCACTGTTAATCCCTGGTTTTGCCGAACCTAAACGCGTTTGGTTTGACGAGGCGCGCTTTGTAGCACAACAACTCACGTGGATTGATGAGGTAATCGTAAGTGGTGGGAATCCCCTGGGATCGTACCAGCAGCGCGCAGAAGAAATCCTGGTCGAGATCGAAGGCCGCATAAAACCCGAGAACCAGTTGATCGTGGTTGGACACTCGTTTGGGGGTATCATCGCCCGCTATATGACAAGTCTTGGGTATCTGCAGCCTCGATACCTGGTTACCATTGCAACGCCTCACCGTGGCATTCAACATGCGGAAGTCTACGCACGGTCTGCCCGCGACAGAATCGGCCCCGTCTTGATCTCCTGGATGTTCCGGCGGCTATACAGATTCATTGCTTCTTGCTTCGGGGCAGACGAGGAAGCGCTGTTCCAACTCACCATCGAAGAAATGCGGAAGTTTAATGAGGAATATGAGGACGTCGAGAGCACGACCTATTTGTCGTATGCTTGCGTCGCCGAACAAGTCGGCACTCTGCTGAGAATTCCGCAATTGTTGCTATCTGCCGATACCTTCGAGCCCAATGATTCAATTATCACCTTGGAATCTGCAAAATGGGGCCGCTTCATGGGTATGGTATCATGTGACCACCTAGAAGTCGTGGGATCACGGGGCCCTAACAATTTTGATTCGGATCAGTTTCTCTTATCTGTATTCGAGCTGATAAGAGATGATTTCGTAACGGAAACCTAATACACAAAATGATATAGGGCACAATTCGACCGGGATGCTCTGGCGACAAGGGTCGAGCCGAGCGTCTAAATGAGGTGGCACGTAAGCTTAGGAGGAAGCATGACTGACAACAACTACTCAGACTCGACGGCCGTCCTATGGCGGGGCTTCCGTCATAGATGGCGTTTCAACCACCGGGCCAATCGTATGGGCAGCTTCGTGGAGCACAAACGCGCCGAGGACGGCTTGTGGCGCGCATTTGTCGTACACGCAGCCGCATCCGGCTCAGCCCCCGATAAAGGCGCCTTCACCACCTTCTACACCAAGATCAAA
>CP070692.1:3429984-3436194 GCA_020353215.1 Deltaproteobacteria bacterium | reverse complement strand
GCGGTACCGCGGGACGATTGGACGGTGGCAAGCCCATCTCCACGGTATCGCCACTCCAATTCATGAAACATCCGGGCTAAGGCAGAAAGGACATACCAAGTAAGGATTACGCTGGAATGACTTCCGCTCCACCAGAACTACCATGGATCATGGACGTGCCTGATTTTTGGTCACGGCTACGTTCAGCTCGCACCAAGTTTCTTGCACTGGATTACGACGGCACACTGGCTCCTTTCCACGTGGACCCCATGAAGGCGCTCCCACTCCCGGGAATAACAGAGCTAGTAAGAACCCTCGGCGAGAGGCCAGACACGACACTGGCTATTATATCGGGTCGTCCGATCGCTGAAATTCTGGAACTTCTGGGAGATTTGCGCATCACTGTGGTTGGGAGTCATGGTCGTGAGATCCGGCGCTCAGATAGCCGTACGTTTGTGGATCCGCCCACGACAGAACAGAGAGAAGGGTTAGAAGCAGCACGCAAGATTGCGATTAACGCAGGACATGAACGGATTTTGGAGAGAAAGATCGCCAGCCTGGCGCTCCACACCCGCATGTTTCCTCAAGATAAGGCCACAAAAATCGAGAACGTCATATTTCAGGAGTGGTCAACCATTACACAGGAATACAGGCTGGAATGTCTCAGATTTAATGGTGGGGTAGAGATCCGGTGTCTCGGGAGGCACAAGGGTGACGTAGTCGGAGAACTATTGCAGGAACAGCCCAGGGAGACGTTATCGGTATACGTGGGAGATGACGTGACCGACGAAGACGCATTTATGGTGATGAGGGAATACGGAGTCGGAATAAAGGTTGGGGAGCCTAACACGACGACTGCCGCCACTAGTCTTTTGAGGGACTGCGAAGAGGTGAAAGCTTTTCTCGAAGCCTGGTCTTCGGTCGCGTCCGAGGTCTAGTAACGAATGTCGGAAAAATGTTGGTGATTATCAGTTGCGCTCGGTCTGGGGCTCGAGGTGAAAGTCTCAGAAGAATGTTGCATTCAGACCCGGTAATGAGGTATTATCACCAGCCATTGAGGTCTTTAAGAAGGCAAATAGAGCGGATTGGTCGGGCCAAGTAAGACCGGGAAAGGAGGCCAGTGGCTGTGCATCGAGTATTTCAATTTTCTTCCAGTGCTTCTCTGGAAAAACTGACGGGGCGTAGGGCTCACAATCTCGAGGAACTGCTCGAAATCGTCAAGTCCTCTCCGGACTCATCTATCTTCTTTCATACCTTCTCAGCATTTAGGAAGATGAGTCAAGTCCATGTGCCTTATACCACTGACTTTGCCGCCTGGATATCGACGCATCTCGACGAGGCGGCCTTAGCAGAGAAACTGATGGCCATTGACCTGTCCGAGTACAGTACTATTGAGAGCTTGAGGTCGCGGCTGGTCGAAATTGTCGAGGGTTACAGGAGCGAAAATCCTGCCATATTCCAAAAGACAGCAAATGAGCCATTCTACCTCTATGACGTAGTCAGGTTAGTGTATCTAACCGACAAGTTTGCCTATGATCTGTCGTCATTTAGACAATTGGTGGATACAGTAAGCATAGATTCATTGTATTATCATTTCATCGAAAGCCGTCTTCACACCAAGCTTGAAACAGATGATTTTTCCAACTGGATAGAGGAAAATGACCAGCATCGGGATTTGGCCGAAAGAATAAGGAGTCTGGACATTAACATCTACACTCTGGAAGAACTGAGAACGAAAATCATTCAATTAATTGACGATCATCTTGAGAACCATCGAAATAACGAGTCTAAGGCCGATTGAACGGAAGGATTTACTCAGTAATCCGGGTTTTCTTTTCACTTAGGACTACTGTTGTCGAGGAGTCTACTGTTGGGGTTAGAGGTCCTAATGCTAGCCTTTGGGAAGGAAAGCAATACTCACTGAAAAGGTCATGAAGGCGAGACATGAGTATACCAAAATTGTCTGACTACAAGGCGGTCGTCGGCAGGGACGTTGTAGAGGAACTCTATATCCTTGCCTCTCACGTGGGAAATCGGTCCATCAAGATGGTCAACTCCACGGCAGTGGGGGGTGGCGTGGCTGAAATGCTCCATCGGGTAGTGCCTCTTCTCAACGAACTCGGGATTGCAACTACCTGGGACGTGATCAAGGGCGGCGCTGACTTCTTCGATATTACCAAAGCCTTCCACAACGCCTTGCAAGGCAAGGAAGGACACTTCGGGGAAGAGGTATTCAAGACTTACCTGGCTTACAATGAGATGAACTACCATGAGTTGGAGTTCGAAGAGGATCTCATTGTGATTCATGATCCCCAGCCGGCTGCCATGATCCACTGGAAAAAGAATCGGAAAAACAGGTGGGTGTGGCGTTGTCACATTGACATGTCCCATCCGAACCAACAGCTCTGGGAGTTCCTCAGGCCTTACGTTGAGCAGTATGACGGCGCCATCTTCTCCTCGCCGCTTTTTTCACCCGAATTGAATATTACGCAGTACCGTTTCTACCCTTCGATTGACCCGTTGGCTGACAAGAACAGGGACCTGGAAGCTGCTTACGTCGAAGGCGTTCTGGAGAAGTATGAAATTCCGACGGACAAACCCATCATCACCCAGATCTCGCGGTATGATCCGTGGAAAGACCCGGTGGGTGTCATCGAGGCTTTCAAAATGGCCCGCAAGTATGTGGATTGCAGATTGCTCATGGTGGGCGACAAGGCGGCTGACGATCCTGAAGCCGAAGAGATTCTGGCCAAGGTAAATGACGCAGCAGGAGACGACCCGGATATCAAGATCATTTTTCTGCTTAATTCCATTCCCACGGAGATAAATGCCTTTCAGCGGGCCTCAGATGTGGTTCTGCAAAAATCTCTGCGGGAAGGCTTCGCCCTGACAGTATCCGAGGCACTTTGGAAGCACCGTCCGGTGATTGGGGGGGCCGTGGGAGGAATTCCTGCACAGATAATCCACGGCTACACCGGGATGTTGGTTCATTCGGTGGAAGGGGCGAGCCTGCAAATCAGGACTCTTCTCAAGCAGCCAGAGTTGGCCAAGAGACTGGGAGATAACGGGCACCAGCGGGTCAAGGACGAGTTCCTCATCACCAAGCTGCTGAAGCGGTATCTTCTGCTTCTCGTGGCCTTGGATCACCCGGGGCAACCCACTATCCTTATGGAGTGATTCGTGAGTAATGCAGGCTAAGGCTCAGTCGTTCCCGCCACGAAAATCGAAAGCCTCTCACAAGTGGTGCCAAATAGCTCGACCCACTCGCGCGCGTTAGGGTCACCCCGACTTGCGTCTTGGAGACGATGCGGATAGAAACTCCTCAGGATGTCATAACAGACATTCTGTATCTTCCTCAGGTTCACCTTGAACGGAAGCAGCCCCGAAATTTCTATTGCCAAATCGAGCTCTCTGAGAATTGGAAGTTCACTTGGGCTGAGAAGGAGGCGCTCAGCGATGCCTTCACTCCTTCTTCTCAGGGCCATTTCCAGGGAGTCAGTATCAAGGGGGATGCTTACCAATTTGGCCTCTTCCAGCAGGTTCTGGACGTACTGGAGGTTGAGCTCTTCCTCTGC
Organism: Deltaproteobacteria bacterium; assembly: GCA_020353215.1. GTDB lineage: Bacteria > Desulfobacterota > Syntrophobacteria > BM002 > BM002. The sequence goes on along the minus strand of CP070692.1, from coordinate 3,432,640 downwards.
TAGAGCCCGCTGGAGGCTAACATTCAGGACAAACTCAGCCGCAGTGTAAAGCGCCCTAGGGGGAGGAGTGTCCGAGTCCTTCAAAAACCGTAACAACGGGGCGTTGTATTCGTAGTGCCGGCGGTAATTAGCCTCAGCGTCGGCCAGGGTTGACGCCAGGATAATGTCGAGGATTTTCCGTTGCTCGTCGCGGAACAGAGTCTGGATCGAGTAGGTAGAGGCTTCAAAATAGTGGTCCATAATGCGAATGGTTTCGGTAAGGTCCCCCTTGTTGAAGGCTTCCGTTGCCTCCTGAACGAGTTTCTCATATCCATCTTCTTCGGAATACTCCCGAACGCCTCCTTTTAAATTGTGATCACCAAAATGCAGAACACAGAAGACCGTGTTGGCTGATTCACGGGTGATTTCAGTGGTTACCTTGATCCGACCCAGTGCGAGTTTCGCCCTTCCAGCTTCAAGGCTACGGTAGTCTTCCCGATCGACGGTATAGCAGGATATTTGGGTTCGTTCGGGGTAGTCCTCGAAAAGAGAACTCACAGCATAGTGAGCGCCGACTTTGGCAAGATCGACCATGGCCGATTTGACGAATCTTTTGTAGATGAGATGGCCATCTCCATACTCAACATTATTGCTCTTTGCTTCCGCAAGACGTTCGACGAAACCTTGCTCAATGCCTTCGCCGAACATCTGTTCGGCAAGCTGGACCGCACGACCAGCGTACTGGATAATTTGAATCGTCTCAATTCCCGAAAGATCATCAAAGAACCAGCCGCAGCTGGTGTACATGAGCATGGCATGACGTTGGAGTTCAAGGAGTTTGAGTACCTCTGTCTTCTCCATCTCATTCAGAGGACGAACGGCATGATCTCGGAAGAATTCCTCAACGCTTTCACTCGACCTATCCATGATCACCCGGATATACTCGTTTCTTGCCTCCCAAGGATCTTTCAAAAACAGACCTGCGCTCTGCTCGAACGGTATTTCGAGTTGGTCCCGAAGCCAATCCAGGGCTTTCCGCAACGGAGTCCTCCAGGACTGATTCCATCCGGGACGTCCCCCACTGTTGCAGCCGCAGTCGGACCGCCACCGCTCCACCCCGTGAGCGCAGCTCCACGATGTGTCGTCTATGACCAGCACCTCGTGAGTGGGTGGATAGTTTGCCAGGTACTCACCATAGTTGGTCAGTCGGGCCAAGTTCTTGGACTCTATATAGTTCGTAGCGTAGGCCAGAGCCATGTCCCCGAAGCGATGGTGGTGCCCGTAGGTCTCTCCATCGGTAGCCAGGTGAACCAGTTGTGCCGGCAGGCTGCTCTCGGAAAAGCGGTCCAAGAGCCGCTGGGCAAAAGAATCCCCGTTGCTCAAAAGCCCCTCGAAAGCAACAGCGCGAGAAACGGACCCGTCGTAGAAAAAGAGCGAAATGTTCCGACCCGAAGGAAGCTCGAGTGTATAAGCCATAGTGGTATCAATGCTGGCACCGCTCAGTTCCCGCCACCCATCTTCGGACAGTGGACGAACTCTTCTGGCCTGATGTGGTGCCAGGATGGTGAAGCGGATCCCCAGTTCAGCCATAAGATCCAGGCTCTCGAGGTCCACCCCTGTTTCCGGCAGCCACATCCCCTCCGGTGCTCGGCCAAATCTCGTCTCAAAGTCCCTGATCCCCCAAAGGATTTGAGTGTACTTGTCCCTGCGATTGGCTAGCGGCAAAATCATGTGGTTATAGGCCTGGGCCAGAGCTGAGCCATGTCCGGAAAATCTTGCTTGGGCCGCTCTGTCGGCTTCCAGAACTGATTCATAGAGCTCAGGCGCATTGACTTCCATCCAGCCCAGAAGCGTTGGGCCGAAGTTGAAACTCATCTTGGTGTAGTTGTTAACAATATCAACGATCCAACCTTTTCCGTCCAAGATACGAGAGGTTGCGTTGGGCGAGTACGCCTCGGCAGTAATCCGTTCATTCCAATCGTGGTAGGGATAGGCTGAATCCTGCAGTTCAATCGTCTCCAGCCACGGATTCTCTCGAGGCGGCTGATAAAAATGGCCGTGGATACAGATGTACCTCTCCATAGGTTTCTTATCTCCCAAATTCCAATTATGAAAAAGGACCTCAAACGATCCAGCAGGTAGGTTGCAGATTCTTCTACTCGGGAGTGCCGTAGCACAGACGCAGACTGCCCCATTGACTCGCCAGAGTATGAAGCAAGCCCTTTAGCTCATCTGAGTCAGCCCTCGGTTTTCAAAAACACCACTGCCAGCGGCGGCAAGGTTAAGTTCAACGAGTGTGGCCGGCCATGAAAGGGGATGGGGGAGGCTTCGACCCCACCCAGATTGCCGAGGCCAGAGCCCCCATATTCCTTGGCGTCGCTATTTAGAATTTCTCTCCAATAACCGGAGCGTGGAACCCCTACTCGGTATCCGAGGCGTGGAACCGGCGTGAAGTTGCAGGCGACGATGATCATATCGTTCTCTGAATGCCCTTTGCGCATCAAGGTGAGGACACCATGGAGATGATCGTTGCAGTCGATCCACTCGAATCCACCTGGGTCGAAATCCAATTCGTGCAGGGCGGACTCGCCCCGATAGATCTTATTCAAGTCCTCCACCCAACGTTGCAGGGTGGCATGGACCGGGTATTGGAGAAGATGCCAGTCAAGACTCTCTT
>CP070692.1:3423655-3429884 GCA_020353215.1 Deltaproteobacteria bacterium | reverse complement strand
CCTCTATTGGTAAAGGTCTCCTACCACCCCAACTGGAGTGTGGAAGGAGCGGATCGCATCTATCTTGCTTCTCCGAGCTTTATGCTTCTCCGCCCCAAGTCTCACCAGGTGCGGCTGAAATTCGTCCCAGGGCTTCCGGAAACCCTGGGCAAAGCCTTGACCATGTTGGGCGTTTTGTTGGCGCTTGCGTCCTGGATATATATGGGTGTGTCGCGGCGCAAGAAGTCTGGGCCACACCCTTTGCAGTTCCGTTTCTTCGAGGCGGGCCGGTCAGTTGCATTCGAGAGATGGAGCCGACCCCTGCACCGGCTCCTGGTGGTGACCCCACTTCTCGTTTTCGTAGTCTTTGCCGTCACGGTGCACCACCGCGACCCTACTGTTCTCTACAGCCGTGGAAAAGAGCTGGTGGAACAGCAAAAATATGAGGAAGCGCGGAAAGTTCTGGAATCAGCGATTGGGGAGTTCCCCCTGTCACCGGTGAGCGATTTCACCGTCTATCTCTATGCAGTGAGTTATTTTGAGCAGGCAAACTGGGAGAAAGCGATAGAAGCCTGGCGCAGGTTGGTGGATCAATACCCGGAGAGTACGTTGGCGGCTGAATCATACTATCATATGGGACTCTGTTGGACCCATCTTGCCAGGCCGCAAAAGGCCAGTGAATCATTCCGACACGTGATGAAGAGTTTTCCCAACAGCCGTTGGGCTGGCCCGGCTGAAGAGAAGCTGGAAGAACTGAAAAACAGTAAGCAGTAAGCGGTAAGCAGCACCTATAGCAAGCAGTAAGCAGTAAGCGGAAAACGGTTATCTCGTATTATTGACCAATTCCCTTTAGGGACTTGATGAGACCGGTAATAAGTTTACTTTCTCTTTCCATGTCCTCACAAGGTGGCTCTAAAGCCGTTCCAGTAAGATAGCCCCAATTCTTGGCAAATGACAGCCTGGGTGTCCAGTTCCGCGAGTGATGCCTGGGCAGTGTGAAGATACTGAGTGAACTCTCTCTTGGTGTTCTTGGCAGCCCCTTCCGCGACATTGCTGACTACGGAAACGGACGCTCTACGCATCTGAGCTGCCAAGCCGAACTTTTCGGCATTCGGCAATCTTTCTGTCAGCTGATAAGTTCTCACCGTCAACTGTATTCCCGTCTTCCATGCTTCCAATTTCTTGTGCGGTTTATTCTTCATGGTGCCCCCTTTGTTTTTACTGCTTACTGCTTACCGCTTACTGCTTACCAAAAATTGCTGCTCACTGCTTACCGGATTGGCGTTCCGTGAACCATAATCTGAACAGGTGGTAGAAGCGATAGACTGCCTCATGGACCAGATTGAAACGGCTGCCGCGAAGATCCTCACACTGCACCGGAATGCTACCTATCCGATAGCCCTGGCCCTGGGCCAGGTAGATGATCTCCAGCACGTAGGAAGTGCCGTGATTGATTCGTTCCACGAAGTTCTCTACCACAGCTCGGTGGTAGGCCTTGGCACCTATGGAGTAATCGTCATAGGGAAGACCGAGTAGCCACCGGGCGCACAGCAGGAACGTGTCGCTTCCGGCACGTCGGACCCACGAACGTCTCTGTTCCCCTGTCTTCTTGGAGCCGATGACCACGTGGTAATCTCCCAACAGGGATAGTGCTCGGGGAATGAAGTCCAGTTCCACCGAAAGGTCCATGTCGAGACAAAGCAGATAGGGGAAGGCGGCACTCCGGATGGCCATTTGGAAGGCGCGTCCAACTCCCTTCCGGCCCAATTGGAAGAATCTTACCACGGGGACACTGCGCTCCAATTCGTGACCCAGAACCACGGTATTGTCTGTTGAGCCGTTACTTATAATCAGAATCTCATAGGGTGAGTCCACTGTGTCCATGAAATGCACGAGTGTTTCCGTGTTATCACGCAGGATTTCCTCTTCGTTGAATACCGGAATAACCAGACTGCAGCCTGCAGGTTCCGTGGGGTTCATGGCCTTACATTCGTATTTTAAATGTGAATCTTAGTCTCCGACTGATCCGAGATACCACCTAGTTTCAGAAGTTTTCTCGCTATGACATCTATCTTGTTACCTCTTTCCCTCTCCCCCAATTTTCTGGGGGAGAGGGAATTTAGGCATGGTACGGCAGAAGGGGAAGATTCAAGCGTCCTGAGGAAATAGCTTCAAACGGGTCCATACCAATCTATTGTTCGCCGTGTCTTCTTTTCAGTATCTCCGCGTCCCGGAATTATCCCCGGATATAGTCCCAGAAAAGCCTTGCCTGTCTCCACAGTCCCCCAAAGTTCCGCTGCCGTATCCGTTCCACGACATACTGCGGTCGCAGGTAGTAGCTCAGATATGCCCGGCGCAGGAAGGGATCCAGCGCCTGGGTTTCCAGGCAACGACCATCCACAGAGAATGCGTCATCTTCGTCCATGGTGTCACGGAAAAGCGCAGTACCCGGGTAGGTGGTGACTGCGTGGAAAGAGGCATAGGTTGGATTGAGCCTTTTTGCCAGGGCGAGGGTTGCTTCCATTTCCTGGTTGGTCTCCCCGGGGTACCCGAACATAAAGAAACACGCGGTCTCCAGCCCTTCTTCCTGTGCCAGCCTTACCCCTCTCTCCACCTTGCCAAGATCCATTGTCTTTGCCATAGCTTCAAGCACTCTGTCCGATGCACTTTCGATACCGAAATGGATCAAGCGGCAGCCGGCCCGAAACATCGTGGATAAAAGTTTCCGATCCACCCGATCTGCTCGGGTCTGACAGCACCAGTGAAAATCTACCTTCTTTTCGACCAACGCGTCGCAGAGGCGCACGGCCAGTTCCCGGTTCCAGGCAAAGTCGAGATCAATAAAATAGGCGCGGCGAAAACCGCACTTGCGAACCACAGAATCCAGCTCGGCCACGACCTGCGACACCTCTTTGTGCCTCAACCCCGCGCCGTACATTTTCTTCAGGCAGAACCTGCACTGATAAGGACACCCTCGGGAGACCTCCAAAAGGGCCAATCGATCACCCAGTAGCTCGTATTCATAGGTTTGCGAACGAACAAGGTGATAGGCGGGCTGCACCATTGCCGCCATATCAATCTGTTTGCTGTCAGGGTTGTGAACCACCTCCCCGCGCCTGTTTCTGAAGCTGACCCCTTCAATCTTCTCAAGATCCATACCCCGGCCTATGGCCTGCACCACAGACTCAGGCTCCCCCCGAACAACTACCTTGGCGCCGGTGGCTGTCAGCATTTGCTCCGGCCACAGGGTGCCGTGTACGCCCAGGATATACAGATGCTCCGGGTCCACTTGAGAAGCCCACTTCAAGAATGGTCTCAGATCCAGGTTGGGACATTGCCACCGATCCAGCGGACTCGAGGTGAGCATGACGAGGTCAAAGGCAGGTGCGGTTCGATTCAGGAACTCCGGTTGAATGGGCTCTGCCCGGGCATCGAGAACGGAGACTTCTATGGCCTGGCTTTCAAGTATGGCAGCGCAGTTGAGTAGATCCAGGGGAGGCCAGGCACGATTGTGCCGCCTTCCCCGTACACTTACCCTGCTGTCCCAATCAGGGTTGACCAGAAGGACTCTCATGCTGTTTCTCTTCTAACCCCTGAATTGCACGATTTTCATCCCCCTCCCGCAGCGCTGGCTTTTACCCACGCCGGGCACCTTGGCGTCGATTTTGAGTCCTCCCCTTCCCAAAGTCAGCCCGATACTTGGGTGAGAGGGCTTCGGGCGTGAGCAGTTCGGCCTTGAGCGACTCGAAAGGTCTCGTCGACACGTCTCACTGCCGAAAGGCTCAGCCGAACGGTTGGGGTGAGGCTGAAGCGGTTCACTCCTTTGGTTCCATCCTTGTTTGCTTTCTCTTGAACTGTAATCCCAGATAAGCAATAAACAACACGCCGGTAACAAAAGCCAGCGCCCGTCGGTGTCTGCGGATGAACGGCACCGGATCCACCACCGCCACCTCAACAGCAACCGCCGTAGAGTAATGTTTTCCTTGCTCCAGGTAACGGGCTATGAGGACAACTGGATAGGAACCTTCGGTCAGACCGGAAACCCGGGTAAGTGCAAAGCTCTCCTTCGCCTCGGAACGGGCAGGGAGTGCCAACCTCTTGTTGGGGGATGCACACCGGATTTCATCCGGCAAAACAAGACGCAAACTCACGCTTTTCTCTGTATTCCCATTGTTTTTCACCGAGATCCCTAATATGGCCTCGTCTTCCAGTCCAAGGGGAGCACCCTCCAGAACAACATCGGATCGACCGCTTTCCTGATACGAAAAGGTGTTGAATGACAGTCCGGTGAAGGGTTCTCCCTTTGCATCGGCAAAAACAACCCGAACTACTGCTGTGTAGGTGCCAGGAGGCCAGGAAGGTAAGGCTCGTTTCCAGGTGACGGAAAGGGTCTCTCCACTTGCAAGCGAGTCTAATGATTGTGGTTTTAATTCGAGACCTTGCACTTCCGGGTGAAGCATCACTCTTGTGGCAGCTTCGTTTCCACTATTCGTAATGGTGACCGTGAGGTCGAGTTTGCCGTCAACTACCCGTGTCTTTGTGGTGGTTTCAAGGGAGATGGTGCCTGCGAATGCAAAAGTTGCTGTGCAGTACACGTTAATTCCTACCCACACAATAGCGTAAAGAATCCTGCTAATCAGTCGAATTTCAATAACTACATGCCGATACAACGTCGCGAACCTTCCATTTCGTTGACAACTTTTTATCATACCGGATGATTCCGCGCCAACAAAACGAAATTGCATTGAGAGGGTGAGAAAATACCCTTGACATCAAACATAAAGTAGCGGTAAAATGTTATATAGACTTTTCTAGTTTTGCCCATCTCTTATTGAACTTGACTGACCGCTTACTCAGAATCGGATATGAAATCCGATCACGTTGTCGATGTTTGGGTTGTTCGAGGATCCTTTCCTACCGGGCAACGATCAGCAGCGCAAGCTGAGACTCCCTATGGACTGCTATCGACATTACGGTCTTGATGCAGTTTGTGAAAGCCTTAACATGTTACTTCGCTGACTTGAACGGCGAAGAGTTTGCGGCCGGGGATAAACCCATAAGCTATAGAATTAAGGTTTTTCGTCACCAACCCAGCCCTAATCGTGTTTGATTAGGAAAGTGAAGGAGAACACAGGGATCTTGCAAATCCCCCCTAGCCCCCCTTTGTCAAAGGGGGGAACTTACTGAGATTACTCAAGAATCTTCCCCCTTTGTAAAGGGGGATCGAGGGGGATTTTGTCGAGCGAAGCGCTAGCCCAAAAGCATTGAGCCCTCTCAGATAGTCATGCGACAAAAGCCGCAGATCGCTCATTTGAGCGCTTATTGGGTCCCCCCCGTCCAGTGTCTCATGGTTGGATGAAACAAACTATTCTGTAAGGAAAATTGGTAGCATATTGAATCCAAGGGATTGCCAGAGCGAATCAAACTTGCCGGGATTATTTACAAACCGCAGTGGAATGCTGAGTTCTACTGGGAGAACCGTATCAATATAAATACTTGTAATTTATAATAAAACTGGTCAAAAACAGCCGATGGCATAACTATTGCCCTTATCTTGGCTGGATGAATAGAATCCGCGACGTCTTACTTTGTAATGCCTGAAGACAGAATAGCTGAGTCCCTGGGACCAAGTTCTTCTCCCAGTGTTTTATAAGTAGCGCAATATATAAGTAAATGAGAAATAGGGCGCCGCCCATTTCCATTTGCCTAGAAAAGCCAAACCCCGGGTAACCGGGGGGCGCCTGCCCTTCCTTTGCCGACACTGCCAGATGTCGCCAATGTGGGATAAGGGTAGGCACGTCGAGTGATCACACTTGGCGGGGAAAGCCACGGATCTTTGCGCCGGCTGTTTGTCTGCAGGATAAGGACTGATGGTCGGTGGAAAGATGGCCGGGTTGCCTCAGGCGGCAACCCGGCTTTTGCTTTTTTTAGGGCATGCACGAGGGAGGGCATCCCATGAAGACCACGGCCACTCATACCAAGGCTTTCACAAAATTCAGCCTGGCGATCTTGATGACCGCTGTTCTGTGCTTCTCGTTGGCAGTGTTCGCCCCACCGGCAGAAGGACAGACTGCCTCCGTGTCAGGTAATGTACAGACCGAGGACGGACAACCCATTCAAGGTTTAAGGGTGCAAGCCTTTTCAGGGAAATGCTGGAATGGCTACCTGGGTGAGGCGTTCACAGATGGCAGTGGAAACTATACGATCACCATCCCGGATCCTCCCCCGGCGGAAGTCTACGTGCTTGCTT
>CP070692.1:3417268-3423555 GCA_020353215.1 Deltaproteobacteria bacterium | reverse complement strand
GCTATGGTCATCTGATTGACGCGTTGAATCAGGAGGTAGACGAACACCAGCACGACGTGGTCGTCGTCGCGCCTCCCAGGCGCAGTGGTCTGGGACGGTTGGTAGTGCGTGATGCCGCACGCCTCCTGGCTCTTGACCTGCACACTTCGGTTATGGTGGTGCGAGGTGGCGACCTGAGCGGTCGTCTTCTGGTGTGCGCTGACGGTTCTCCTTCCGCCCGCCGCCTGTTCCCACTCCTCAAGCAGGTGTTGCCTGCGGTGCACGGACCGGTGGATCTCATCTGGGTCCGTAAACCTGGCGCAAGTGAAAAAGAGTTCCGGGCTGGCACCGAGTGTGTGGAGCGGGCAAGAGCCTGGCTGGACCGTTGCGGCAAGGGTGGCGACCTGCTCATGCCTGAGGGAGATCGTCCCCAAGATGTGATTATTGAGGCAGCAGGCGACAATTCCGTGGTGGTAATGGGGGCGAGCTTGAGACACGATGTGCATCATCGGGTGCGCGGGAGTTTGCCGCTCCAGGTTCTTTCCAGGACAGAATCCAGTTTGTTGCTGGCCAAGCTTCCCCCTGAAGTGGACACGGGTTTCTTTGAAGGAACTGCCAACTGCTAAGCTTTTCGGTTGCGCTCAGTACACAGGCCGATGGCAAGCAGGGACCAGGAGGTGAGTGGTATGGAAATCTATCTCATGCAACACGGACCTAACCTTTCCAAGGATGAGGACCCAGAAGAGTCCTTAAGTTCCGATGGGCAGAGCCAAATCGCTGCCGCAGCTCAGGCCATAAAGAGGATGGGGCTCGACTTTGATTTGATCATTGCAAGCCCCAAGAAACGCTCACGACAAACCGCAGCCATAGTAGCTGAGGCGACTGGCTTTCCGGTGGAGAACATAGTTGAGACAGAACTGGTAAAGGCTATGACCCCAGCAGACGAGACGATTAACTACCTGAAGCAGTTTGAGGACAAAGAAAAGGTTCTGATTGCGGGACATCTCCCATCTCTAGCCGAGGTCACCTCTTTTCTCATTACCTCGGGTTCAAAGGCCACGGTTCAGTTCGAGAGGGGAGGAATCGGTAGGATTGACGTGGAAACTCTCCCTAGCCATGAGGGTAAACTGCGCTGGTACTTGGCGCCGGAGCACCTGAGGCTCATTGGGGAGTAGTTCGTCGGCTGCGGGTATGAGTGGTGAGCAGTAAGCAGTAAGCGGTGAGCGGTGAGCGGTAAGCAGTAAGCAGTGAGCAGTAAGCGGATATAGTATTTCTCCGAAAAAGGTGGCAAATTCCGAACGAATCAGGAATGGCGCCACTCCTTTTTGATCATCAGGGAGTTGAGTTTAGAATACTGCGCCTGCTTTCAACAGGTCGAGAAGGTCGGTCCCTCGCATAGCCGACCTCTGACCAGCAACTGCTTACCGCTTACTGCTTACCCAAAATCACTGCTTACCTGTTACTAATGAGAGGTGGCCTCCACAGGGAGACAAGACATGGTTGCAGAGAAACCCGACGCGGGTTACCCAGTAATTCCTGCTGACAGAGAGGATGATTTGCATAACCTGGAGTTCGCGGACTCGGCTGACCTGATACTTTTCGTGGCCGGCAACCAGTTTATGGTTATGGAGAAGTTGCTGGGCGCATTTCAAGAAAGGTGCCCCCAGGTCAAAAGGATCTTCTACGAAACCTTGCCTCCAGGGCTGGAACTGAAGCAGATTCTGGCGGGCGGAGCCCTGTTTCGAGACAAACTGATACAGGTGCGTCCTGATGTGTACGCTTCCGTGTCTGTAAAGGCCATGACGCGTCTGGAGCAAGAAGATCTCATCAACAGGCAAGACTACTTTCTCTACTTGCACAACCGTATCGTCCTGATGGTGCCGGAAGACAATCCCGCCCGAATTACCTCTGTCCATGATCTTGCCAGATCCGAAGTGCGTATTTCCCAGCCGAATCCAGAATACGAAGACATCGCCTTCCACATCATCGACATGTATCAGCAGGCCGGAGGTGATGCGCTCGTCCACCGTATCATGGAGGAAAAGCGGGCTGAAGGAACAACAATCCTTACAGTAGTTCATCACAGAGAGACTCCCCTCAGGCTAACCAAAGGAACGGTGGATGTAGGTCCGGTATGGGCCACTGAGATAAACCACGCCCTACAGAGCGGTTTGCCTATCAGGGCGATCGAGGCAGGCGAGGGACTGGATCAAAGAGAAAGAATAAACTACTATATGTGCAGCCTGAAACACGGACTAAACCAGGAAAACGCGACAAGATTCTTGGAGTTCATAAAATCTCCAGTTGCGCAGGCTATTTATGAAGCATATGGATTCGTGCCCCATTTTGCCACGGGTTAGTGTCCGTTGCTTGTTATGGCTACCAGTCTAAGGTAAACTTCGTCCCTCCGGGGTGCTCCAGAGTCAGCCCCCCTTGGATCGAAAACTTGACCGCAGGTTGAATCATGCTGAGCCACCGAAGAAGATCGATACTCTGTCCCCATTGTAGTAAGCTGGTCAGTCAGGACGAGCCGTCCTGTCCTCATTGTGGAACATCGCGTCCCGGGGCCTGGTGGAAGAACAATGCAATCACTCGGGGCCTTCTAAGCAGTGATCGAGTTATCAAAACGCTTACATATACTAACGTTGGTCTGTACATTATCTCGCTCGTGCTTAACCCGTCGGCTTTGCACCTGTCGTCAAATCCATTCAAGTTCCTCTCACCGTCCAGCGAGACCTTGATACTATTGGGAACAACTGGGACCATACCCATTGACCAGTGGCATCGCTGGTGGACTCTTGTCTCTGCCAACTATCTGCATGGAGGCATCCTCCACATCCTATTCAACATGCTGGCGTTGAGTCAGATCGGCCCTCTCGTAGTAAGGGAATACGGAGTTAATCGGATGATCAGCATTTACACTCTTGGCGGTGTGTTTGGGTTTCTGCTCTCATACTTCGCTGGAGTGAGGTTCACCCTGGGGGCTTCGGCCGCTGTGTGCAGTCTGATTGGCGCCAGTTTATACTATGGCAAGAGTAGAGGCGGTACATACGGACACGCGATATACAAGCAGGTCAGCGGTTGGGTACTGGGACTCTTGCTATTTGGCTTCATCGTGCCCGGGATTAATAACTGGGGTCACGGCGGTGGAATCGTTGCGGGTATCGCTCTTGGTTTCTTGCTTGGTTATCGGGAGAGAACTCCGGAGACCCTTTTCCACAAGTTGCTTGGTGGAGGCTGCGTGGTACTAACAATTGTGGTACTGCTCTGGGCCACGGTCTCATCGCTTTTTTACCGCCTATTAGGCTGAAACCGCGTTGTTCAGGCAATTCCTGTACAACTCGGAATTCAGCATAGACTTGACAAGGATATGTTTTCCATTTTGTCCATGGAAATTGCGCATGGAAGCTCTTGCCGCCTACCAATTCCCGGCTCGTGTAAGTTTCCTGATGACACTAGCGCTCCAAGCTTGCCGCTATGTGATTTGTCGACAAGTTGGCCGACCGCTCTAGGTTTTGATATATTTCTAGATCCTAGATAACGATTCAGCGAGAAGGAGGATACACATGGCAAAAAACCTTGCACACAAGATTTTAGAAGCTCACCTTGTAGACGGACGCCTGGTCCCCGGCGAAGAGATAGGGATCAAGATCGATCATACTTTGCTCCAGGACGCCACAGGCACAATGGCAATGTTGGAGTTCGAGGCTTTGGGGATCGACAGAATCAGGGCGGAGCTGTCGGCCCAGTACGTTGACCACAATCTTCTCCAGACTGACAACAAGAATGCAGACGACCACATTTACCTGCAGACCGCCTGCGCCCGCTTCGGTATCCACTTCAGTCGTCCTGGCAATGGTATCTCCCATCAGGTCCATATGGAGCGTTTCGGGGTGCCGGGGAAAACCATGTTGGGAGCAGACAGTCACACCCCTGGGGCGGCGGGTGTCTCCATGCTTGCCATAGGGGCCGGAGGGCTCGATGTCTCTCTGGCAATGGCCGGCCGGCCTTACTACTTCCCTTGCCCCAAGATTCTGGGTGTCAAGCTTGCCGGCCAACTACCGGACTGGGTAAGCGCCAAGGACGTCATCCTCGAGATGCTCAGGCGATACGACGTCAAGGGATGTGTGGGGAAGATCATCGAATATTACGGATCCGGGGTGGCAAGCCTATCTGCGACGGACCGAGAAACCATAGGAAACATGGGTACGGAATTAGGGGCAACCACCACAGTTTTTCCCTCTGACGACAATACTCGAGCTTACCTGGAGGCTGAGGGGCGCGGTGACGCCTGGATCGCACTTGCCGCTGATGAGGGAGCAGCGTATGACGAGTACGCGGAGATTGATCTTTCCACTCTTGAGCCTCTGATTGCGTGTCCGTCGTCGCCTGGCAACGTGGTTTCAGTACGGGAGGTGGCCGGCATCCAGGTGCATCAGACCATCGTGGGCAGTAGTGTTAACTCTTCATTTCGAGACCTTATGGTCGTGGCTAAGATCATGGAGGGACGCGTGGCCCATCCTGGCACATCCTTTCATATTAACCCGGGCAGCCGCCAGGTTCTCGAGAATGTGGCGGCTCAGGAGGGGGTTGTGAACCTGCTGACGGCAGGTGCCCGTATCCACCAATCCGGTTGTCTCGGATGTATCGGCATGGGCCAGGCGCCGGGGACGGGACAGGTCAGTCTACGCACCTTTCCGAGGAATTTCCCGGGCCGTTCAGGGACCAAGGATGACCAGGTCTACCTCTGTTCTCCTGAGACGGCTGCCGCCGCCACGCTAAAAGGGGTGATCACCGATCCCCGGGACCTTGGCAAGGAGATGGATTATCCTCGCATCAAAGATCCGGAGAAGTACGTTGTTGACGAGTCCTCCATCGTTTTCCCTCCGGAAGACGGGAGCAAGACAGAGATTCTCCGAGGTCCCAATATCAAACCCTTTCCCACGCTGGAACCGCTTGGAGAGACACTGGAAACAGAAGTCGTTCTTAAAGTGGAAGACAACATCTCCACCGACACCATTATGCCCGCGGGGAACAAGGTCTTACCGCTTCGCTCCAACATCGAGGCTATCAGCGAGTTTGTCTACTATCAGGTTTCTCCGACCTTCCATCGTGAGGCAAAAGAGAAGGGCGCTGTTGTGGTAGTCGGTGGGGACAATTACGGTCAAGGATCAAGCCGGGAGCACGCCGCCCTCGCGCCTCGCTACCTAGGGGTCAGAGCCAAGATCGCCAAGAGCTTTGCTCGAATTCATAAAGCCAATCTATGTAATTTCGGAATCCTCCCGCTCACCTTCAAGGATGGGGAGGACTATCGTCTGTTCAACAAGGGAGGCAAGGTGGTGTTCCCGGAAATCAGAAGCCGGGTGGAGCGCGGTGATACGGAAATCCCTGTACAGGTAGACGGTCAATTGGTCACAACGTTGTTGGATGTTTCCCAACGACAGCGCCAATCCTTGCTTGCAGGCGGAACCCTCAATTTTGTGAGACAGGAATTGCAGTCGCAGTAATCGGAGACGCGGACGTTTCCGGATTACCGGCTTTCACCAATTATGCTACCTAAGTATCAAAGGAATAGATCCAAATATCGAAAACCAGAACAAACCCGAAGGTCTGAGCAGAAAGATTCCAAACCACTGAATTGAGCAACCGGAAGCATGTCTAACGTCTTGGTCATTAGACTATTCGAATCTGAATTCTGTTTCGTGGTTCGTGTTTGGGACTTCGACTTCAAAGACGTTTGCGGTTGAGGTCATTCAGGTAAACATCTCGTAGGAAATGCAGAAACCTCTCCCTCACATGGAAAAGGGAATACGCCTGGGAATCAGCACATGTTTGCTGGGTGAGAACGTGCGCTATGACGGGGGGCACAAGCGTGACCGCTTCATTACCGACACCCTGGGACAATTCGTTCAGTTCGTTCCGGTCTGTCCGGAGGCGGAATGTGGGCTCGGCATCCCTCGAGAGTCCATGCACCTGAAGGGAAGTCCGGAGTCGCCCCGACTGATCACGACTCGCACAAAGATCGATCACACTGACCGCATGCTTGCCTGGGCCCGAATACGGGTGCGTCAGTTGGAGAAGGAAGATCTATGTGGCTTCATCTTCAAGAGCAACTCGCCAAGTTCAGGCATGGAGCGGGTCAGAATCTACAATGAAGCCGGAATGCCAGAAAAGAAAGGAGTCGGCATATTTGCTCGTGCGTTCATGGACCACTTCCCATTGCTACCTGTTGAAGAGGAAGGTCGGCTCCACGACGTCAAGCTAAGGGAGAATTTCATCGAAAGGATCTTCGCACTCAAAAGGTGGCG
>CP070692.1:3410848-3417168 GCA_020353215.1 Deltaproteobacteria bacterium | reverse complement strand
CCCGGATTGTTCATGAAGGGCTTTTGCCTTTCAGAACAATCCGCCGCAAGGGCTTCGACTCGGGCCTTTTCGGGCCCTCGCTCAGGGTTAGCCTTGAGTCCCTCGACTTTGCTCGGGACGAAGCACCCTGTCGAAACCTGCAACAAAGATTCTTTGTGTGCAGGTGGTTATTCACGAATTCTCTGAATTCGTGAATTATGCAGGCTAGTATTCTTGGAGAAAGTTCTGCTTACTGAAGTATTGCTTTTATCCGCTAAAGCCACTATAGTAGCCGCCAACTAACCCGAGCCCGAATGATTCGCGACTCGGCTACTTCAACCGTGGAGTTATCCGTTCTTCCCGGTGTCCTCGGGTCTTGAGCCTTGCGACGTACTGCTCAATTTGGCCTTGGATTTCCCGCGGTACCGCGGGACGGTTGCCCGGTGGTAAGATCATTTTTGCGGTCTCGTGACGCCAATTCGTGAATTATCCGGGCTAGCCTCAGGATCCGAACATCTATTTCCCAGGATAAAGATGATGGATGAAATTGAATTATATCAGCAGATGTTAACCAAGGATCCTTCTTCCCAGGCATTTGTGTTTCTCGCCGAGGCCTATCTCGAAAGAAAGATGTACGAAGAGGCGATTGAAACATGTGCCGCCGGACTTCGCCTCCGCCCGCACGACCTTCGAGCCAGGGTTATACTCGGGCTCTCTTGTTTGGGAACTGGGGCTTTGGATAGAGCTGAAGCCGAGCTCTTGAAAGCCAGGGAAATGCTACAGATCAATGCGGTCATCTATGACGCTCTTGCCGAACTTTACGAAGTGAAGGGCGATCACGACAGGGCTGCAGGGTATCGTGAAGTGTCTCGGGCGATCAATCCTGCTGGAACTGTGGAAGTGGAGGGCACAGAGGTAGAGCTAGAGGAAGACAAAGAGCCAGAGGCAGAGCTTGAACCCATAGACATTCCGCAGGAAGAGCCAGAAATGGCGACTGTGACAATGGCTGAACTGTACGAGGAGCAGGGCTATCCTGAGAAAGCAGTCGCAGTCTACCGCAAAATTATCGAGACCGCTCCGGGGACGGCAGGCGTGGAGGAGCGGCTTGCCGGCCTGGAAAAGCAGATCCGCGACCTGCAAGACAATCGTGTTCTGCTCTCAATCCTTGAACATTGGTACCGCAAGTTGCAGGAACGAACCGCTGATGGTACTGCGCAGCAGCCCTCGGAAGCGAGAAAGACTGACCCCGAGAAGCTGGCCGCCTTCATACGGAATCATGTCAAACAGCTCTGCACCTCCTAACTACCGGAGCGCGATAATGTCCACTCTGTGGCCCAACAGCAAGCTGCACACCGGGAACTGAAAATGTATACCACAAGCGACTTTCGCAAGGGTTTAAAAATCGAGCTGGAAGGCAAGCCGTTCATTATTATTGACTTCCTCCACGTTAAACCAGGAAAGGGCGGCGCTTTTGTTCGCACCCGTCTCAAGAACATGGAAACCGGTCAGGTGTTGGAAAAAACCTTTCGCTCTGGCGAAAAGGTAGAACGACCTGATCTGTTGGAACGAGAGATGCAGTATCTTTATCAGGATGCCGAAGGTTATTGCTTTATGGACAATAAGAACTACGAGCAGATCTTCATTGATGAGGAACACCTCGGAGACACCAGGTCATATCTGAAGGAAAACATTGACGTCAAAGTGCTCTTGTTCAACAACGAGCCGATCGGCATTGAACTGCCCACCTTCGTGAACCTCAAAATCGTTCAAACGGACCCAGGGCTTCGTGGAGATACTGCAACAGGAGCCACCAAGCCAGCCACCATGGAAACCGGCGTTGTTATTCAGGTTCCTCTTTTCATAAATGAAGGCGATGAAGTGAAAGTCGACACCCGGACGGGTGGATATGTAGAGAGGGCCTGACGCAATCCCTTGACTCTTCTTGCGACAGTGACTGATACATGGAGGCATCCTGCCTATTAGTTCAGCGTCTTCCTCTGTCCGATCGCCTGTTGGGCCCATTTGAGTGCTTCAATTACTCCGTTCACAGCGGCAGCAATGTCTCCATTCGTTTCGATGCCGTACGCCAGCGTCGCGACGAACTTGGGATCAATCTCTTTCGATTGGACGAGAAGTTCATTCCCTTTGCCCACCCCTATGAACAGGTATCGACCAAACTCGGCCTTGACCACAAATTCAGCGAACAACTTCAGTTTCTCTCCGGGTTCTGTCATTGTCTCACCTCACTTTTCTCTTCCTTTTCCTAAGCTCCCACGAAATCTTACGCCCAGTCGAGAAATCTAAGGTTTGTCTGGCTTTCGGAAAGGATTTCTACCGCCCGCATACCTCACCCAGCAACTCCTTTTCAATGCGCTTCTACGTAACTGCCACTTTTGCACTTCTGAAGAGTCATTTGGTATACTATTATTATGGCTACAAAAGCCTCTCAGAAGATTGCACATGTTCTGAGCAAGTGGCGTCTGCATCACCAGGTCTATCTTTCGTTACTCGCTATTATTATAGGAATTCTAGGCGGTTACGGTGCTCTTCTCTTTCGCTTCGCCATCAAGGTCGCACAATACAGTTTCTATCAGAACACACACGATTTTTTGACATTTGCTCACACCCTGCCGGTCTATCTAAAAATTGGCCTGCCCGCCCTAGGGGGTCTCGTCGTGGGCCCCATTATTTACTTTGGCGCTCGTGAAGCCAAGGGACACGGGGTGCCGGAAGTTATGGAAGCCGTTGCGCTGAGAGGGGGGCGCATTCGCCCGAGGGTGGCTTTGGTCAAAATACTGGCCTCAGGCATTTGCATTGGTTCTGGCGGTTCTGTGGGTCGGGAAGGCCCTATTGTCCAGATCGGCTCATCCATTGGTTCAAGTCTGGCGCAGATACTCAGGGTGCCCCACCTCCGGCAAAGGACTCTCGTGGGTTGTGGCGCTGCTGCCGGCATTGCTGCCACGTTCAACGCGCCAATTGCCGGGGTGCTCTTCGCTGTAGAAGTTCTCTTGGGCGATTTTGGCCTCGCCACCTTTTCTCCGGTGGTACTTTCTTCGGTAACTGCCACCACCATCTCACGCCACTATTTTGGTGATTTTCCAGCTTTTATCATTCCCACTTACAAGTTGGTCTCCCTATGGGAATTTCTCTTCTATCCTCTGCTGGGCGTTGTTGCCGGCTTCATTGCGCTGTTATTCATTATCTGCTTGTATAAATGCGAAGATCTTCTTGAAGTACTAAGGGTCCCAGATTACCTCAAGCCGGCGCTGGGTGGTCTAATGCTAGGTTGCCTTCTTTGGAAATGGCCCTACGTATTCGGGGTGGGCTACGGGTCTATTAACCTGTCACTAAAGAACCAATTGCCTGCGCTGCTTCTCTTCACTCTGGTCTTTGTCAAAATACTTGCCACCTCAATTACTATTGGTAGCGGCGGCTCAGGAGGGATATTTGCACCTTCCCTCTTTATCGGCGCCATGACCGGCGGCTTTTTCGGCTGGGGCGTGCATGAACTCTTTCCCCTGATCACCGCCAATTCAGGCGCCTATGCCCTGGTGGCCATGGGTGCCGTAGTTGCAGGCACCACCCATGCACCCATAACCGCCATCATTATTATCTTCGAGCTGACTGCCACGTATAAGATTATCTTGCCGATGATGATCACCTGTATGATCAGTACGATCATTGCCACTTCTTTGAAACGCGGATCGATCTATACAATCAAGCTGGCGCGCCGGGGTATAGAGATTTCCCACGGTTGGGAACAGAGTGTCCTGCAAGCCCTCAAAGTCCGAGACATCATGAACGATCAGGTGGTGACTGTTCCAGAAAGCATGCAGTTAGTAGATGTTATTAACTGTCTTAAAACGCACGATGTCTCCTATCTCCACATGGTCAGTGAAAGCGATGAATTGACAGGTATTATCTCCTTCCGCGACATTCGGCCCGTGCTTCAGGAGGAAGCCCTGAAACGTCTAGTTATTGCCAGAGATGTTGCCACAACAGACATCATTACCATATGTCCCTCGGACAACGTGCAGCTTGCTCTCCAGGAGATGGGTAGCAGGGGAATTTCTCAACTTCCGGTGGTGACAGAAGATGGCAGCAGAAAGGTAATCGGTACGGTGAGCAAAAGGGATGTCATGGCAGCCTATGATAAGGCAGTGTTGCATCGGGAAATAGAGGGGTATTAAGAATCCCTCCTCACAAAGACGGCACTGCCATAAGTCCCACTTCCAATTAGGGCGGGATAGAACAGACTAACAGAGGTGACCTCTACATCGTTATGATCCGCAATCAATCTGCGGTCATAGAATATTATTATGGAACTGCAGATTAGCTCATTTATTCTCTACGAGTTAGTAGTTTAAAAACCCCGCGGCTGTGCCGCGGGTATAGTTAAGTTGTTGGACCGAGTCGGCTGTCTCGTCCGTTCGACCCGCAGGCATGGTTGTTAGGAATTTGAGGGTAAGGTTATGACTTCTCAAGATTTCCACATCTCCATTTCAGATCTCGAGAGATCCCCAATGTGCTCGGGCTATTATGTTTGGCAAGCGATATGTGGAATCCTAACTAAACCGATCCGTCCCGACCCTGACTAAATCCCTATTCAACGGAGCGATTTATTCATGCAAGCAACCCCCGATATTGCCCCGTTGAGGCGATCCACCGTTTGCTATTCGAGCCCATGTACTCTATTATAGAAACTGACTGATTAGAAGGAACTAGGGCACGGGTATTATGGCGAAACTCTTTTCCAGTATGCATTTATCCATTCGAAAAAAGGTCGTCCTGGGCTTTATCTTCTCGATTATTGTCTTTGTGGTTGTGGGCATCATTGCGTACCACAACCTCTTAACAATTGAACGAAAATTCAATTTTGTGGTTAGAGGTCACGAACTCCACGATACCCTCTTGGAAGCCAGGCGTTATGAAAAAAATTTCCTTCTCTACGGACAAAGAAAAGACTTTGAAGAAGCGCTTACGCACCTGGAAAGAGGAAAGGAGGTATATCTGCGCTTACACCCTGACGTCAGGGGTTTGAAGGGCGTTACCTATCTAGAAAAACTCGAGAGCGAGATGGATGGTTATGGTCAGCTTCTGCGTGAGCTTGTGGCCGGAGAGGCGGGGCGCAATCCAAGCCCACGAACGAGACAGCAGATCGAGGCAGAGATCAGGAACGTTGGCAAGGATCTCGTTGATCTCTCTCTGCGATTATCTGACTTCGAGCACACCCGGGTCCAGCAAATTGTCAAATCCCTCGAGACCAAGATTATCTTCTTCGCTTCAATCCTCTTGGTTCTAGGCTACTTTCTGACTGTGCTGGTGACTCGGAAAATTGTCAGGCCGCTCACGGTTATTGAGAGAACCACCCAGCGGATCGCCCGGGGTGATTTCAAACCGTTGCCGGTGGTGCAGACCAGGGATGAAACCCAGTCTGTGGTGGAGGCGTTCAACAAGATGATCACCGAACTTGAGAAGCAGCAGGACCAACTCGTACAGGCTCAGAAGCTTTCCTCCCTGGGGGTTCTGACCTCGGGAATCGCCCATCAGCTCAATAACCCCTTGAACAACATCTCCACCTCTTGTCAGATCCTACAGGAGGAAATCGCTGACGGCAATTCAGAGCTTACTGGAAGACTTCTCAACAACATTGATCAAGAGGTGGACAGAGCTCGCGACATCGTTAAGGGTCTGCTGGAGTTTTCCCGGGAGCGGGAATTCCAACGGAACTGGGTGAACCTGGAAAACCTGGTAATCAAGACCACTAGACTGATTTCCAGCCAATTGCCGGCAGGAGTGGAGATCTTCACCGAGATTCCACAGGACCTGGACATTTATGTAGATGCCCAAAAGCTGCAGGAAGTCCTCCTCAACCTCTTGTTGAACGCCTCTCAGGCCATGCCCAACGAAGTGGGGCGCATCAGCGTAGCCGCCGCACAGGATGAGAAAGCGAAACAGGTGGAAATCCTGGTCAAGGATACCGGTTGCGGTATTCCCGAAGAGAACCTACCGCACGTCTTTGACCCGTTCTTTAGCACCAAAGAGGTAGGGTATGGCACCGGACTTGGCTTATCGGTGGCCCACGGGTTCATCAAACAGCACAATGGCACCCTCAGCGTCGCGAGCAAGGTGGACGAGGGTAGCGTCTTCACCATCAGGCTCCCCCTCAGAGACCAAGAGGTATTGGGAGACTAAAGTCAGATGAACAAGAGCCGGATACTTGTCGTAGACGACGAGGCCATTGCCAGGGAGAACCTCGAACACATTCTGAGAAAAGATGGCTATGATGTTGCAACAGCGGATAGTGGAATTAGTGCCCTCAAGAAGCTGTCGAATACTGA
>CP070692.1:3404421-3410748 GCA_020353215.1 Deltaproteobacteria bacterium | reverse complement strand
CTGCAGCGATGAGCCGGAGGAGTGTCTGGGAGATGGCGTCGGTAGTGTGATCCCCGAAGAAGGGCGCAAAATCGTAGTTGTCGCGAAGAGCTGCGGTGGTGCTGAATCTGCCGTCAAGGCCGAAGGAAGTGTTCGTATCACCCACCAAGGCCCAGAGCAGGCTGGGATTGAGCATCAGGCCGGCGAACAGCAGGGCAGTAGTCAAGGGACCGAAGCGCTTAAAAAAACTGAGCTTACCCATTTACAGGTACCGTCGCCAGAAAACCATCACATATGATTCGGCCCGTCGTTGCAAATCACTCCATCCTCGAGCTGGAGAAGTCGGCGCGCGGCTTTCATCACCGCCTCTTCATGGGTGGAGAAAAAGAAAGTCACCCCCTTTTCCTCATTGAGCCGGTGCATCAGGTCCAGTAAGGCCAGGCCGGTCTTGGAATCAACGTTTGCAGTGGGCTCATCGGCAAGCACCAGAGCGGGCTCCGAGACAATGGCTCGAGCGATGGCTACGCGCTGCTGCTGGCCACCACTCAGCTGTCGTGGATACCTATTCTCCAAGCCTTCCAGGCCCACCTCTTGGAGAACTTCACGCACCCTGTCTCTTCGCGCTCCGGTAGGCATCCCCTGAAGCATTAGTACGTACTCTGCATTCTCCAAGGCGGTGAGAACCGGAATGAGATTGTAATTCTGGAAGATAAAGCCAAGGCGATCCCGTCTCAGTACACCCAAGTCGGTATTCGAGAGGCTATCGATCTCCCGACCGTCCACCTCCACTTTTCCCGAAGTCGGTCGGTCAAGGCCGCCAATTATATTGAGCAAGGTGCTTTTACCGGATCCGGAAGGCCCGGCCATGGCCGTGAATTCTCCGCTTTCAATCTCCAAATTCACACCTCGCAAGGCGTGGGTGAGGGCCTGTCCCTGGCCGTAGTCTTTGGTTACGTTCTGCAGTCGAACGATGGTTTTCATGCTTTCTCCCTA
Source organism: Deltaproteobacteria bacterium (assembly GCA_020353215.1). GTDB lineage: Bacteria > Desulfobacterota > Syntrophobacteria > BM002 > BM002. The sequence continues at coordinate 3,409,776 of CP070692.1, read as the reverse complement.
ACGCAGTTGATCAACTATGGATACCCGGGTGGCCCGCAGCATGGGGATGAGGCTCAGGAACAGGGTAGCGCCCAAGACCAGCCCGGTAGTGTTCAAGAGCAAGTCGGGGGTCACACGAGCATGCATCTTGGCGCTAACGGCGAATCCCGAAATGGTAAACCCTTCCTCCAGGAGAGATTGCAGATCAATGCCCCAGACTTGCACGGCCCAGGAAACCAGCCCGCCTAGAATCAGACCAATCGTGCAGCCCATGAGTCCCAGAAATGCCGATTCCAGGAGAAGCTGAAGCCTCAGTTGACCAGGTTTCGTGCCCAAGGCCAACAACACGGCAAATTCGCGCTGCCGCTCCAGCACAGACATGAGGAGGGTATTGAATATGGTAAACAGAATGAGAAAGATCAAGAGCGCCTGAAAAATGAGATTCGACCCCCTGTCCAATTTGATGTACGAGGAAATCTCCGGTATCACTTCCTGCCAGGGAAGTACAGCCACGGTAGGATCTGGGACGATCCCCTTGATCGTCTGCAAGGCGTACTGCTGGGTCTCGGGCCTTCGCAAGACCACTCCCATTTGGGTCACTGTATTCTCGGGCAATCCGTAGACACGGCGAGCAAAGCTCAGAGGGGTTTGGATAAAGTGGCCGTCAATCTCCACTGAACCGGTCTCAAAGATGCCTTTGACCCGGCAGAGAGTGTCTACCAGCGTGCCTGCCACGTCATTGGTTGTCAACACCAGTTTCTTCCCCAGATCCAGATTCAACCGCTGTGCCAGTTCACTTCCGACAACGACCCATGGACCATCATCATCGTCAAGGTATCTGCCGTTCACAATCCGCTTTGCTAGAGGCGAGGTCAGTTGCTCCACCGAGGGTTCAACACCCATTAACGTCGCCCCGATGTTACCCGAGCCGGACCGGGCCATACCCTGCCCAAAAACAATCAGCTTGGTCTGCTCGACCTCGGGTAACCGTTCAATTCGAGAGCGCAGCGGAACTGACACTCTGAGAAAGAGATCCACAGCCGGGGCCTCGCGGTAGTCAGGATTCTCGAGGGTTATGTGCCCGGCCTGCATGCGAACGACTTCCCGAATCAACTGAGCATAAACGCCCTCGGCAACGGCAATAAAGAAAATGGCACAGCCGAGGCCGAAGCCGATAGAGAGGACCGTGATCAGTGTCCGTCGCCGGTTCCGCCAGATACTGCGCCAAGCAAGTCGGACAATCATTGGAATTCTCCCACAACTCTTCGCAATGGAATCGTTGAAAACCTGCTCTTACCGAGGCCTATCTTGGCAAATCTTAAATTCCAACCCCGAAGCACTGAACAAGTTCAAAATTCGAATGTTCAAATGTTGCAAACCGTACGATCAGTTGAAGTACTTTGTTTTGGTCATTTGTATTTTGAGAAGTTGAATTTGTTTCGGATTTCGATATTGGGATTTCCAACTTGGGTGAGCATCGGGTTACTCTGTCCTTTCCATTTCTATGGTCATCAGGTGTCGTTCGATAGGTCGTTATGGCCGATGAATCGCCTTCACCGGATCCAACCGGGCAGCCAGTCCAGCCGGATAGAGGGAGGCCACCAGGCTGATGATCACCATGAGAACCACTGGAACTAACACCACTTTCAAACCAATGGCCGCTCGCCAGATTGGATCGAAGGCCACGCCGCCCACAGAGTAACTGCCGGCAAAGAGGCTGGTGTCCAGACCCACTTCCTGAAGGTAATAGGATCCGGCCAAACCCAACGCTGTGCCCAAGAGAGTGGCCAGGGCTGCAAGAGCCAAAGCTTCTGTGGCCACATCTCTAATAATGCGCCATGGGGTTGCTCCCAAAGCCTTTATGATGCCGAACTCAGGTATTCGTTCATAGGTTGCCATGAGCATGGTGTTCATTACCCCCATGCCTGCAGCCAAAATAAAGATCAGCCCAAATATCCATATGAAGACATCGAACAGGTTGACCATGTCTGAGACGGCGGGAAGGAGTTGTTGCCAGGTTTTGACCTCTTCTTTGGAGGCCAAGTCTGCAGCCAGTGTCGCCAAATCCTGAGTTGACATCTGCCCCCGCGAGTTGAGAGCTATTTCGTGAATTCTGTCTCCTGATACGAAAAGTTCAGTGAAATCGGCGGCGTGAATCAAGGCGGCGTTGCGGTCAATCGCGTCGCCTGCAGCTTTGAAGATTCCGGTTACGGTGAAAAGCTCGTTGCCCAAGGAACCGTCAGCAGCCTGCACTACCACCACGATCTCCGAGCCAACTTCGGCTTGCAGAGACCTGGCCAACTTCCGGCCCAAAATCATACCTCGGGAGGGCATTTCGGCAAGGAACTGACCCTTTGCCATGTGGCCGGCCAGGTCGAAAGTGGTCCGTTCCAATTCAGGGTCAACACCCCAGAAGAGTGCCCCGGCAGACTTTGTTCCGACTGCCACCAAACCGTAACCGTAGCGTCGGGGTGCAGCCCTGATCTTCTTTTCCCGTGCTCCCCGCAGGATTCGGGCAGGATCAGCCAAAGCCCGGTAAATTGAGCGGTCGGCCAGATAACGCGGCGCGTGGATCTGCACTTCGCCCACCACGAGATTGGTTGCACTGGAGACGGCGTGCACGAGCAGGCCGTCCATAAGGGCGTAGCTGGTGATCAGAATGGCGGTGCTCAAGGTTACTGCGGTCAGCGTGATCAGGGTGCGCCTGGTGTTTCGCCAAAGATTTCGCCAACCATAACGCAGACTGTTCACTCGGGTCTCCTTTAGCCCGGATGTTTCATGAATCACCTGCTGCGACCGCGGATATGTGCGTCCTTCCGGGCGTCCTCGGGTGTCGAATCTTGCGACGTACCGTTCAGGTACGCCTCAGGTCCAATCCCGCGGTACCGCGGGATGGTTGCCCGGTTGCACGCCCATCTTCACGATCTCGCCACGGCAATTCATGAAACATCCGGGCTAGCGTTGCAACGTTCGCAGGGAGAAGAAACCGTCATCCAAGCCGATATTGAAATCCATCTTTTCGTACATAATCACGGTGGACTCTTCCGGTTTGTCTTCCGGAACCATCGTCACCACCGAAGGTATCCGCCGTCCGCCCAACTCAGTCACCTGGGAGAAGGTCATTGTCCGAGCCAGCCGGATATCTTCGTCAAAGTATCGGATAAATATGGGCAAATACTCTTTGCGCAGCGCCGTCACCAGGACCTTGCCCCAGACCACGGCTGCCTCAGGCTTGGGACGACAGGTAACCTCCACGATTTCTTGGCTGTCTTTTTCACCGTAAAAAGTGAGTTCAAAGGTATAGTCATCGGCCATGCGACTCTCCTTGACCAGGTCATCGTTGGTGAAGTGAGAGCCCATCCACGAGTCGGCCATCATCGAAGAAGGTAGCTTGATCACCCGTTTAACCTTGGGCAAATAATTCCACATGTCGTTTCCTGAGCGTAGAGTTGCCGTGCCTTTTTCCTTCTTGGGGGCGAGGATACGGATGAGAGACTTGTCCTTACCCTTGCTCCAGAACTCCATCTTCAGAGAACGCTTCCAATGAGCGGTAGTAACGGTCATGGTTCCAAGGCCAAAACTCGAGCGGCCTCTGAACAGATCATCCACCTTGTCCAGAATCTGCCGAGGGGTAAGGGATAACTCCTGGGCCAGAACAGGCGCTGAAACTCCGGACAACCCCAGCCAGAGTATGCTCATCGAAACAGCAGTCAGCAGTCTTTTCACCCATGCTTTCATCCCTCACCTCCCTCCGTTCGAAAGAGCAAACCTCGAATGACAGAGTCGAGGAAGTTCCTGGCCAAAGGGACCGGAGCTATGTTGTCGTCGAACCAGGCCTGCAAGAATATTCCGTCCAGGGCCCCAACCAAACCAGCCGCAACTGACTCCACGTTCAAATCTGAACGAAACTCTCCCCGCGTGATCCCCTCCTGAATCAAACCAGCGATCAGCCGGCGATAATCATCGTATATCCGGCGAAATTCCTCACCCAGCCTGCGACGCATGTCGGAGGATGCCGTGGCTGCCCAGAATTCCATTACCAGAGAGTAGAGATCCTCGATTTCGACGAAGGCCGAGGTGAGGGAGTTGATCAAAACCTTCAGCCGTTTGGCAGCAGGTCCTTCCAAATCCTGGATCTGCACCAGGGCCTTTGTGGCCAATTGGTCATTGAACCACTCGAAAACAGCAAAGAACAGATCGGCCTTGCTGTCGAAGTATTCATAAACCGTGCCTTTACCGACACCCGCCTGTGCTGCAATATTCGCTATTAGCGTGCGATTGTAGCCCCGCATGGCAAAGACCCGGGCCGCAGCTTCCAGGATCCTTTCTCTCTTTTCCTGTTTGCGAGTTTCATCAAGCATCAGGAACCACCTCACTCTGACCGACCAGCCGGTCGATAAAAATAATATAAAATATAACTAGTTTTGTCAAATGCTATTCACTGGCCGACCGGTCGGTCTAGTCATGAAAGGTCTCGTTGATTCAGGTGGGCTGAAAAGAGGTGCTCTGTGGATACATCCCCTGCCCAGCGTAATGGGCAATCGAGAAGGTTTGTACTTCAATACTAGAACGTCGATTTCTGGGGATATCTACTTATAAATGGTTGAACACTACATCTTCTGCCGTTATAGTGCACCGTGGATCCCTGGCGCAAAATTCACAATACTCCGCTTGTTCCACCACACATTATTTTTGAGGAGAGCAAACCTATGAAAATCCAAAACCGAACCTACGTGGCCATTGAATACACTCTCTCCCTGGACTCCAAGGAGGTAGTAGACCGCACCGAACCAGGCCAGTCCTTCGGCTTCGTATTTGGTGGTAGCCAAGTAATCACTGGTCTTGAGAAAGGCCTCGAAGGCATGGAGAAAGGCCAAAAAGCCAAACTCACGGTTGAACCAGAGGAGGGTTACGGCCAACCGAGAACAGAACTCTACTGTGAGATCCCTCGGCAGAACTTTCCCAGTAACATGGACATTGAGCCTAATATGATATTCGAGTCCGATGGGCCAAACGGACCAGTTCGATTCCGGGTGAAGGAATTGAAGGAGGACGTGGTGATGGCAGACCTCAACCATCCACTAGCTGGTGAGCGTCTTCACTTCGAGGTCAATATAGTCGAGGTTCGGGAAGCTAGTGCTGAAGAGTTGGCGGCGGCGGAAGCACAAAGTAGTTGCGCACCCGAAAGTTGTGCCTGTTGCTCAACCACTTGCGACTAAAGGGAACAGGGACACTGAGCCAGGGTACAACGGCAGTAAGAAATCCATCATCTTTTGATTGTTTGAAACAATGGGAAGATTGTTTTAAATCCCTCCACTACGAACACTCCGGGCGGTGTGGCGACGATTGTAGTGACGAATTGGCAGCTGCGACCGC
>CP070692.1:3397993-3404321 GCA_020353215.1 Deltaproteobacteria bacterium | reverse complement strand
CCCATCTCCACGGTCTCGCCACAGCAATTCATGAAACATCCGGGTTAGTTATTAGTGGTCGCAGACTGATTTCCTGTATTCCTCGGTTCAGAGCAAGATCAGAGCGAAGTGTTCCTCATCTTCATGTCAATCTTGTTGCCACCAATCTGGCAACTTAGTTTTCACCATTTAAGCCATTGAAAACAAACAGTTTTCTGCATTCCGTTCCCGTTTTGTCAACTCCGTTGCCATTTCTTACTTATATCTTGATAGTTTCTCCTAACACTCCAGTTCTTATCTCTGTTCGTAAATTCGAGTAAATTCAGCCACCTAAACGATGATACTAAAATCGCCTCTCGTTTCTGCCGAGTTGGCATGTCCATTGCGGATAACAAATGGAAAGCGACCTTTTTATCCTATCTCGGTGTGAAAGGAGACAATCATGGCAGTGTTCGTGACTTTCTACATGGCATGCTCCGTTTTGTCGTATGGTATCGCTTTTGCGCACTTCCAGAACGTCACTCGGGAGCAACTAGCAAGGCGAAACAAAGTAACCGCGGCGATCGTCTCTGTGTTGGGGCCTTGCTCGCTGCTTATTGCTCTTGGTTGTACGAGGTTCGCAAGGGACGGGATCAGGTTCAGACATTGAAAATTCTAGAGCGAGCGCATTCCCCGCAGCTTGTTGCGGGATTAGCGAGCGAACTACAATAAAACGGAATCTCATCCTTATATTTCGAATCCGCCGGAGGCGGATTGCAGCGACTCGACTTGAGGACTTCGAGTGAGCCTCAGTCGAACTCCTCGTCGACAAGTCTTGTCTGAGCGAAGCGGAGATTTCGCTTCAGCGGGGCTGCAGGGAGCTTCAATCGCCCCTTTTGACCAAGACGTAGTAAGCGAGACCATGGCAAGGCCCGATGGTAGTTCGTCTGGATTCCTTGGCATCACTTAATCAAATCCGCTATCTGGTGATACATGAAGGGAAAGCGAATTACGCTCCGTAAAGCCGAGTGTCCCACCTGCAAGGCGAGCTTACTTATTAAGTCGACGGTGAAACTGTGTCCTGTTTGCAGGAGTCCACTGCGGATCCCAGCGAAATGATGTTAAGGACAACCAGATTGGCGTCAATCAGAAAACACTCCGCCCAGGGTGTTAAGGCCTGCGCCTTTGTTGTTGTTCTTTCCCCCACATTTCTTGCTTCCCGAACCCTCCGCCTCCCGGAGTTTCTATTCGAATAATGTCTTTTTCCCGCAAAGATACAGAAAATTTTCCAGGCTTTTCCACCAGGTTTCCGTCACGGATTATCGTATTTCTGCCCACATCTCCAGGTTCTCCGCCCCAAAGACCATAAGGCGAGTGTCTTCTCCTTTCAGACAAGATGGTAACCTCAGCATCCGCGAGCAGTTGAATTTCTCTCACTATACCGTCTCCACCTTTGTGTAGCCCTTTGCCTCCCGTACCCCTTCGAATTGAGTACTGGGTAACCAAGAAAGGATAGCTATATTCAAGCGCCTCAATGGGTGTGTTCAACGTGTTCGTCATGTGAGAATGAACACCACTTTCTCCGACGCCCCTGGCCGTAGCTCCCATGCCTCCTCCGACGGTTTCGTAGTAGGCAAATGACCTCTGATTTCTTGGGTCAGTCCCGCCAATGGTCATATTGTTCATCGTGCCCTGGCTTGCCGCAGGAATGGCCTTTGGCAGCGCTTGGGAAAGAGCGCCCAGCACCACATCCACAATCCGTTGGGAGGTTTCTACATTTCCCCCTGCCACAGCAGCTGGAAACTGAGCATCGATGACGCTGCCTTTTCTGGTCAATACCTTGATCGGCCTCAGAATCCCTTCGTTTGTGGGAATCGCTTCCTCAACAAGGGCACGAAACACATAGAGCACCGCAGAAAGGGTGATAGCATAAACCGCGTTAATGCTGCCATCCACCTGGTGGTCTGATTTTCTAAAATCAAGGATGGCTTCATCTCCCTGAATGGTGATGGCGACATGGATTCTAATATCTTTACTGGACACGCCGTCATCGTCCAGAAAATCTTCGAATGTGTAAACTCCGTTGGGAATGTGTTGAATCGTGTGGCGCGTAATTCGTTCGGCATAGTCCATAAGGCTTTGGGCATAGAAATCTACGGATTCCAGAGTATGCTTGTGAATGAGTTCTTCCATCCGCCGGACTCCCGTAATGTTGGCCATGATTTGAGCTGAAAAGTCCCCTTCCCTCTCCATTGGAGTTCTGACATTGTTCAGGAGGAAACTCATGATTTTCTGGTCAACAAGTCCCTTTTCCATAAGTTTCAGGGGAGGAATGATTAGTCCTTCCTGGAAGATAGAAGTTGACAGAGGCATAGATCCAGAACTCATACCACCCACATCTGCATGATGAGCTCTGTTGGCCATATAGAAAACGGGCTTTGCCCCGGAAGCAAACACTGGAGCGACAATGGTGATGTCCGGCAAGTGAGTCCCGCCCTTAAAGGGATCGTTCAAGATGACCATATCCCCGTCTTCCCAGGGAGTACTCAGCACAGCTAATTTGACGGACATGGGCATGGAGCCCAGATGAACCGGAATATGAGCCGCCTGGGCGATCATCTCACCGTCTCGGTCAAAAACGGCGCAGGAGAAGTCGCGTCTCTCTTTGATGTTCGGGGAAAAGGCTGTTCTGTGCAATGTGACTCCCATCTCTTCAGCAATGGAGGAGAACCGATTCTGAAAAACCTCGAGTAGGACGGGATTAACCTTCATATCACTCTCTATTTACTCCATTATTTCCAGGAGGATGTTGCTGTATTCGTCCACAAAAGCTCTCGCAAACGGAGGAATAACAATGGTCGAAGAATATTCGGTCACAATGGCAGGTCCGTTTATTTTGTTGCCATACGAGAGTTTGTCCCTCGCAAAGATTTTTGTCTCGGTGATTTCTTGGTCAAACGTCACCTTGCAGTCTCCGAGAATGGCCCTTGTTGCTATAGGTGCTGACTTCTCTTTCGTTTTCTGAAACTGGGGTTTGTCCGGGGTACTGCAGGCTCGAAGCCTTATATTGACAGTTTCAACAACCTTCCCCACGTTTCTATAGCCATAACTCTTTTCGTGGAGATTGTGAAAACTCGCGACGTAGTCAGCAGTAAAAGGAACGACGATTTCATGAGACTGCCCTTGGTAGCGCATATCCAGATATCTGTGGAAACGAACATGCTCCTCTGCAAATCCCTCCTTCTTGAGATCTTGGAGCCCTTGTCTCTCGAGTTCCAGGAAAAGTGCCGAAAGCTCTTCGTAGCTGGCATTCAGTTCATTTCTCATCACAGTCAAGGAATAATCCTTGATGGTATCAGCCATGAGCATACCCATGGCAGAAAGGATTCCAGGATTCTGCGGAACCAGTACACTTGGGATGCTCAAGAGTCTGGCGAGGAAAGCCGCATGCATCCCTCCTGCTCCTCCAAAGGCAAAGAGCCCGAATTCTCGCGGATCATGCCCTCTTTCCACCGATATTACTCGAATTGCCTTCTCCATTGTCGCATTGGCTACAGCGAGAATGCCTTCGGCAAGCTCCCCCGCGGAAAGGTTCGCCTCTTTCGCCATTCGTTGGAAGTGATCTTCAATCCTATCCCGTCGCAGTTTCATCGTACCCCCGAGAAAATGCTCTGGAATCAATCTGCCCAGATAGAGGTTGGCATCGGTAACGGTGATTTGATCGCCCTTGCCATAGCAGATGGGACCGGGGTCGGCGCCTGCGCTTTCCGGACCTACCTTGAGCGATCCCCCCACATCCAGGGAGGCAATCGATCCACCACCCGCCCCCACCGTATGAATATCGATCATTGGAACTTTGACCGGGTAACCGGATATCTGCGATTCTACCGTGAGGGAGAGGGAGTTATCGATAAGGCAAACGTCTGTTGACGTGCCACCCATATCCAATCCAATGAGTTTCGTGTGGCCAGCCATACGCCCAATCTCCAACGCACCGACGGCGCCTCCCGCTGGTCCGGACAGAATCGTTCGGACCGGTTCCTTCATTGCAGTTCGTGCAGAAATACTGCCGCCATTCGACTGCATCACGGCTAACCTGTCTTGGTCGTCCAGCCCTTCCATTAGGATTCCGATATACTCTTGTATCTTCGGGGAGACATAAGCATTGACCACCGTGGTTGAAGCCCTCTCGAATTCCCGGAATTCAGCCAGAATTTGATGTGAGAGTGAAACCGAGACTCCAGTTTTTCCCAGCATCCGCCCAATTTTTTGTTCGTGAGCTGGATTTATGAATGAGAAAAGGAAACAGACTGCGACTGACTGCACCTCGAGCTCTCTGAGGCGTAGAATGACTTCTTGCGCTCCTGCAACATCAAAGGGTTCGAGCTCTTCTCCTGTAGACAAGGTCCTTCCGGCGACACCGAATCTCAAACCTGACGAGACGAGGTGGGGCTCTTTGCGGTAGGCGAGATCATACATGCGGCTTCGGTTTTGCCGGCCGATTTCAACAATGTCTTCAAAGCCCTTGTTTGTAATTAAGGCCGTCTTGGAGCCCTTTCTCTCCAGGATGGCATTGGTTGCAACGGTAGTTCCATGGGTTATCTGTTTCTTCTTCTCCCAGCCGATCTGCTGCAATTCTCGCAAAACCGCAGTCGCAGGCGATGAAGGAGTCGAGAGAACCTTGTAAATCCCCCACCGACTTCCTTCTTTATAGACAAAATCGGTGAACGTGCCCCCAGTATCCACACCTATGACGACCATAGAAAACCGTTACGGCTAATCATGAAGTTTGTTCGGACTCTTCTGTAGAGCATGCCACTGCGGCTGAAGCCTACTCCGCCGCAGTAACAACGGCTGTATAGGCCGGGTGGCGACGACGACTCACGTTCTCTTAGGCCCAAAGCAAACGCCGCGTTCAGAGCTTTTGATGAAGTTTAATAAATACGCTACTTCTTCTGAAAGAGACTCTCTCGCCTCGAGTTCCTGGATTGCTTGGGTAAGGTTGCCCCTGCGGCCGAACAGGCGTGAAAAAGCTTGCCTGAGCTCTCGGATCTCTTTCTTGCCGTATCCGGCTCGGTCCAGTCCCACCTGATTTATCCCCCTTACCGTGTGGGTGTCATCCATTATGCAAAACGGTGGCACATCTCTACTGGTCCGAGAAAGACCGCGGAGCATCGCGAGTTTGCCGATTCGGACGAACTGATGCACCACACAGTTGCCGGAAATGAATGCTGCGTCTTCAACCCGCACGTAGCCAGCCAGAAGAGCTCCGCCCGCTAGGACAGTGCCGTTACCCATCTCGCAGTTGTGAGCAATGTGGGCGTGGTTCATGATGAAGTTATCGTCTCCGATAAGTGTAGCACTCTCGGGCTTTGTTCCCCGGTGGATTTCTGCGTGCTCTCTGATGATGTTGCGATGTCCGATCTTGAGATAGGTCCTACCGCCCTCGTAGTCGACGTCCTGAGGCTCGTGGCCGATCACGGTTCCCATGTGTATTCTGTTATCCTCCCCGATCTCGGTCCAACCAGTTAGATAAGCGTGGGCCATGATCCGGGTACCACGGCCAACCTTCACAGGGCCGTCGATCACCACGTAGGGTCCGACCTCCGCCTCCGGATGGATTTCGGCCCCGGGATCAATCACGGCGGTGGGGTGTATTGGGGAGTCACCATCTATTATGGTCATTCCTAAATCCTCCTGAGACTGAAGCTGAAGCAATGCAACTCATCTTTTAACGAGCAGGTTTTTGTGATTCAAAGAATGTCGGATTCGCTCTGCGTCCAGAGCAGAGGAAGCAATCCAAGTGATTCCTTAAAGAACAAACTGGCCCAGTAAGAAAGTATAAAAGTCTCAACCGACTGCAACTAATACAGAAACAAAATTCGCCTGTGTGAAAATGTGCCATATTTGGGTTGAGAGAGCAAGGAAAACAGCATAAATCCGTGATGGGGTTAGGAAGGGAAAAGACGGTTTTCCGTGTCTCTACCCTGTCCCCTTCTCCGTCGAAAACATAAGTGCCACGGAACAGGGTGGCATAGTGAGCAAAAGAGAGAAACGTCACATCAAGCGAGGCTGGCTCTGTAAATGGGTTCTTTCCACCTGGGGGCGCAACAGATTTAGGATTTTTTCCAGTATTGCGTAGATGAGTGTTCTTGTCATGGAGTATCCTTTCAGCCGAGGACAGCTTGTCCTGGCCGGACGAGACTTCTGCGTTGCACCTACGCAAAAATGGAAAGAACCAGATTTAGATGGTAGGAGCAGGATACAGCTACTATGCCCATCTCCGACGCTGCATCCTGCCCCACCAAAAAGGCATACCCTACTTGAGGATAACCAGTGGGCAAAGGTCGGGAAATAGGAAAAGCCACTA
>CP070692.1:3391466-3397893 GCA_020353215.1 Deltaproteobacteria bacterium | reverse complement strand
GCCAGATGTGGCCTCGCGCAGTCTCGGGTAGGTCGAAGCGTACTTAACCGTACGTGAGATCCTGGACGAGGCGAGCAAGGCCGCAGATGGCCTGCTCTGGTGCGAGTTTACCGGTTTTGGCCGGTAACAGGTTTGCAGCGTTAGGGTAAACCCTAACTCGAGGGGGGAGCAGGACTCTGGGTGTCTGTTGCTGTTTGCCGCCCAGTGCAATCTGCTGGCTGAACAATGACGGAAGTTCTATTTGTCGAAGTCACCACGAGTCGTCAAGAAATGCACGCGTGCGAAATCGCCGAGCGCATTTACTCTCAAGGTCGCAGACTGCAAATTATGGCCACCGACGCTGAGCAGGCATCTCGTGTGGACGATTTGCTCTGGACCTTCAGGCCGGACAGTTTCGTCCCACATGGTCTGGTAACGGGCGAGATCTGTGATCCTATGGTACCTGTGGCAATTACCACGCGACAGCAACAAGTGCTCGGATTTGAAGCCCTGTTGCTGATGGACTACTGCTCGGTTGAGGTGGCCAGTAAATTCTCACAAGTCGTCCACCTCGTTATCGTGGACAATCCGGACCGCTTGACAGCCAGTCGGAACTACTGGAAAGAGCTTAAAGACGAGGGCTTCACTTTACTCCACCAAAAACGCTAGGGAACCCGAACCATATCGCACTTCTTTCTGGCCTGGTTTTGGGTTGTTTAGTTTAACCAGTTTAGCCAGTGATAAATCGTGAACGTTCTCGGGCCTGACCTGGGGAACGATCGCTGAGGCCCTCAAGTATTGCCGGCCAACCGGCTAGGTTATACCTCTACGATTGGAGGGAAGGACCAAATGTCCTCCGCCATAAGCCGATACTGGGGATCCTTCGCGCATAGCTGCAAATATCTCGGAGCCAGTCTCGCCATTATTCTGGTCAAGCGAAGGCTGCGGCGACATCCTCTCGATTGGAGTCTGTGGCTGCTTCTTGCTCGCCTGTATGAAATCGGCGAGCAGTGGCCGCAAGCGATCGACGCCCTGGAGCATGCCCACCAAATCAATCCCCGAAACGAGACTGTTGTCCAGATGTTGACCCGAATGCAACAAGCGGAGAGAAGCACAAAGAAAAAAGCAGGGTGAGATGTCAGATATTTTCAACTCTTTTCAGTCAGCAGGAGGCCTCCTTCGGCGGATTGTCTCTGTGTTCCCAGGAAAGTCGCTATATCTTCCCGTCGATGGGTGATGACGCTCTCCGGCAAACTTTCCAAGAACACTCTCCCATACCCTCTCCTATAGAGTCTAGCGTCTAGGATCGCCAGAATACCTCGATCAGTGGCCCTGCGGATGAGCCGGCCAAGACCCTGTCGAAGTGCGAGAACTGCGCTGGGGACCTGATACTCCCAGAAGGGATTTCCCCCTGCTTCAGCAATCTTCTCCATACGAACCGCCACCAGTGGATCGTCAGGTGCTGCAAAGGGCAGCTTGTCGATGATCACGCAACTTAAGGTTTCCCCCGGCATGTCAACTCCCTGCCAAAAGGAGGTAGTCCCGAGCAACACTGAACCCGTATCTTCTCGGAATCGGTTCAGTAAGGCAGGTTTGGGCTGTTCGCCTTGAAGGAGAAGCGTAAATCTGGACCGTTCTGCCAGCCGCTCATATACCTCCCGCATATTGCGATGGCTGGTGAACAGAACGAATGCACGTCCCTCCGTTTGCACCAAGATGGCGGAGATCTCGTCGGTAATTTCCGTGAGAAATCTAGACGAATCCGGCGATGCCAGGTTCTTGGGCACATAAATTACTGCTTGTTCCCGATATGTGAAGGTTGTATCGAGGACCATTCCTGTTGTTTCATTCGGCAGACCCAACCTATTCTTGAAGAAGCTCAAGTCATTACTCACGGCAAGGGTAGCAGAGGTAAAAATATATGCTCTTGGCTGCTTGAAAAGGAGTTCCTCCAGCAAAGAGGCTACGTGTACGGGTGAGGCCCAGAGGAATCTGCCCTTGCCCCTTGTCTCATACCAGTAAACGTAGTTCTGATCGGGCTGATGCAACATCAGGTCGAGTGCCTGCGAAATTTCCCGGCAACGACGATGACAACTCCACAGCCCCTCGCTGAGGTCGCGCCGATGGAAAAGCTCGCTGGTCAGTTGTTCTAGGAGTTCGCCCACTTCGAACCAGCGTTGTTTGAACTCGTTTGAAAATCCCTTGACATGGAAACGGGTTCTCCTCTGGCTGGCAGTAAACCCCTCAAAGAACTCCGTGCACAAGCTTCCAAGACTGACCAGAAACTGGACCAGAGAACGATCTTTGCTCCTTGCTGCGGTCATTTCCCAAGAAATGTCACGAAATAGTTCAAAAACCCGATAACTGCTCACTTGGATGCCGAAGTAGTGACTCGCCGTCTCTTCCAAGAGGTGAGCTTCATCGAATAGAGCGACCTCGTACGGTGGGATTACTTGGCCGTATCCGCCGGACCGCACAGCCAGATCCGCGAAGAAAAGGTGGTGATTGACCACTACGATTTCAGCTTCCGCGGCTTCGCGACGCATCCGGGTGAGAAAGCAGTCATCAAATCTTGGACATTTTTGTCCGACACACTGATCCTCCCGGGCACTCACCAATCCCCATCCAGCAAAATCATCGGGCAACTGATCGATTTCGGCTCTATCCCCACTTGACGTTTCTTGAGCCCAGTCAACCAGATATTTAATAAAACTCTCCTCTTCGCCCGGCATCAGCTCAGGCTGCATGAGAATCCGCTGCAAACGGTAGAGACAGAGGTAGTTCGCTCGTCCCTTCATGCATACCACCCGAAATGGTTGTGGGAGATGTTTTCTCAAGAAGGGAATATCCTGCTGGAGCAACTGGTCCTGAAGTGTCTTTGTGCCTGTGGAGATGACCGTCTTACGTTGGCCTAGTACCGCAGGGACAAGATAGGCCAGGGTCTTCCCGGTGCCAGTATCTGCCTCGATTATGCTCGCTCGCATTTCGGCGATGGCCGCCTGGACCTCGCGCGCCATGGCCACCTGCACCGGGCGATATTCGTAGTCGCCGAGCAGGCGACTCAATAATCCATCTTTCCCGAATATTGCGTCCATCGTTGGCTTCATCTCAAGACCTTGACCGTAAAGAATCCCCGGCTAGCGGGCCGCTTGCTGAACCGCTCCTGCTTCGGTGACGCCCCAGGGAGAACGACCTGAAACGAAGAATATGGCAATGTCGGCTTGAAATCCCCCTGGTTCCCTTTGCTAAAGTGGGGTTTGGGAATTTCTCTAAAATGCCAAATTCTAATGATCTGAACTCTCAAAAACAGCGAACTTGGGAGTTATCGGACAGCCTCTCAAAGGGGATTTTAATCAGCGCCTTTCCCGGCCGCGAGTTAAAGCGGGCGGATAAACCTCACCCCCCACTGCCCGTGTAAATCCTCCGGCAACATACGGTACATTCAGAGCTTTTTCAGTTCATCCTTGGAACCGGGGACTTGAAACTTGTGCCCCGCTGTCACCCTACATGGGCTCAGCATCCAGGTCGGCTTTAAAGAATTGATCAATGGCAGGTTCAGTGTCCGTGCTGGTCTTGGTGGGGGCTGTCCCTTCCTTGAACGCCTCGAAGACACCGTTCTTGTCGCCGGGCCTCGCAAGGAGTCCCGTTTTCGGGTCTATTTTCGCAAACACCACTTTCTCCGGCACCGTAAAGGCCCTTACTGGGGTGTCCTTGAGTATCGCGCCGGTGAAGTTCACCCAAATCGGGCTGGCCGCTCGTGAACCGGTCTCAAACTTGCCAAGTGTTTTATCATCGTCAAAGCCAACCCATACCCCGGTTACATAAGACGGAGTGAAGCCAATATACCACGCGTCCTGCAGTTTGTTGGTAGTTCCAGTCTTGCCGGCCGCTGGTCGTCTAAGGGAACGCGCCCGCCACCCGGTACCATACTTCACCACTTCTTGGAGCAGATGTGTCATGATGAAGGCCGTGTCCTTTTCGAGGACTCTCTCCCGCTGAGATCTGGTATTCTCCAGGACGTTACCGTGGCGGTCCACAATCCTGGTGATGAAAACGGGACTGATCAATTCGCCCAAGTTGGCAAAGACGGAGTAGGCGTTGGTTAGCTCCAAGAGTGAGAGCCCGGAAGAACCGAGAGCCAAAGACAAATCTCGAGATAGGGGTGAAGTAATGCCGAAGCGCCGAGCATAGTCTATTACGTAGTCAATGCCAATATCACGTAAGATTTTTATGGTCACCACATTGCGTGAAAAAATTAAGGCTGTTCGGAGCAAGGTGGGGCCGTAGAACTTTTCTTTGTAGTTTTTAGGTTTCCATTTCCAATCCATTTGATCGTCGCTATAGATGACCGGTGAGTCAATGATTATGGTAGTCGGTGTGTAGCCCTTGTCCAAGGCTGCAGCGTAGGTAAACGGCTTGAAAGCCGAGCCCGGCTGACGCCTCGACTGGATCGCTCGATTGAACTGGCTGGCGCTGTAATCGAGTCCACCCACCATTGCTTTGACGTGGCCGGTGGTGTTTTCCAGACAAAGCAAGGCACCCTGAACCTCTGGATTCTGTTCAAGGGCAAGAATCCAGTCACCCGTCTTACTGTCTCTCTCCAGGGGCCGCACGAGGATTACATCCCCCACACGCAAAACCTCGGCAGGATCTTTTATCTTTACGGCGCCGTAGGCAACCTCCGGATCGGGTTTGCGCGCCCACGCCATGTTTTTCAGCGGCAATATGCCCATGCCGTCGCTCAATCGCACCGTCACTACCTTTTCAGGACTCGAGACAGCAATGACAACGCCCTTTACCACACCCTCTCGTCCAACAAGGTTATCCTCGCGGGACTCCTTGAGAGTCTGGAAGAACGGCTCTATCTCCTCAGGAGTTAGATGTGCCAGAGGACCCCGGTAACCTTGACGTTTGTCTAGAGCGTGGAGTCCTTTTCTGACCGCCTTTTGAGCTGCTTTTTGAAAGGCCACATTCACGGTGGTATAGACCTGGAGCCCCTCTCGATACAGCACTTCTTGCCCATACTTCTCCTCCAGATACCGCCGGATGTGTTCTGCGAAGTAGGGTACCCTTCCTATATCCCAAGCTTTCCGCTTCTTGATATCCAAAGAAACGGTCAGAGCGGAGGCGGCCTGTGCTGCACTTATGTACCCATCCGCCACCATTCGATTCAAGACGTAAACCTGCCGCTCTTTCGCCCGTTGAGGATGGCTGTACGGTGAGTATCTGCTTGGTGCCTGGGGCAGACCCGCCAACATGGCGGCCTCGGCGAGATCAAGTTCGTCAATGTGCTTCCCGAAATAGTTCTCCGCTGCCGCTTCTACTCCGTAGGCCCCGTGGCCGAGGTAGATCTGATTTAAATAGAGATAAAGAATCTCCTCCTTGGACAGATGTTTCTCGATACGGTAGGCGAGGATCGCCTCTCTTATTTTCCGTGTGAGGCTTCTTTCTGGAGTTAGCAACAGGGATTTGGTCACCTGTTGAGTTATCGTGCTTCCCCCCTGGACTATGCCGCCTGCCTGGATATTTTTCCACAAAGCACGAAGGATACCGAACAAGTCAATTCCTTCGTGTTCAAAAAACCGTGAGTCTTCAGCGGCCACAAAGGCTTGAATAAGGCGCTCCGGAATTTCCTCCAAGGGAACCACAATACGCCGTTCCAGGAAAAACTCCGCGATTGGAGTGGAGTCATCCGCATAGACGGTGGTGATAATACTCGGCTGGTAATCCTTCAATGAGGAAATCTTCGGCAGGTTTCGCGTGACCCGGTAGAAGCCGTACCCTCCGGCAATCAGAGGCAAAACCAGCATGACCAGAAGGCTCCAGAGCACGAAGCGAATTACCCGCCTCTTGCGCCGTTTGCCCAACATCTGCGGTCCTAAGTATCCTTTCCGTTTGGCCAAGACGCTTACTCCGATCAATTCAATGGAAAGCTTTTCCTTCCAGGAGAAATATAGATTTTAGAGCACTATCATACCGATGTCAAAAGCATTTTTGGCTTTATGGCGATTCAGCCGGAATTTGCCCGGATGACCATCCCTTGGATACCAATCCTCCAAACTAGGCAGGGGACCTGCGGCACAAAGACCATCTGAGCTACCGGTGTCTTGCCTCGGCTGCCTAGAGTGGGCTGGTCTGCTTCTGCAACAGCGCTGTTCAAGAAGGTCATGAACCCGATCATACTTGATGCGAATATGCTCTATTGTTGAGTTGGTTCCCCCCAGGCCGACCCGGCTTGTTTATTTCGTATACGGCCATATTCCGGAAAAGCCAACGGAAAAATAATCGTTAACCATGTACGCCACTTTCCAAGTAAGCTTGCAAAGGACTTGCCACTAAACCAGTCTCATGACTGATCCTTCTCATTATCCTTGAGCCAGGGCTGAGCAAATTTCTTATCTTGTGGGGCTCCACGATCGGACAGCGTTCGTTAAGATGATTGGACAGC
>CP070692.1:3384897-3391366 GCA_020353215.1 Deltaproteobacteria bacterium | reverse complement strand
GGGGGGACGAGGTGCTCACCATGGAGCCCAAGGAAGGAGAGTCTAGCACCCCGGCCAAAAGACCGTCTGCAAGGCGGCAGCGTCCACGCTCCGGCGCTCAAGCTGGCCGTACTATCAGTCTGAGCCGAGAAGAGATCGAGTCATCCTTTGATGATCTGAACCAGTTGATGCAGCAGGTACGGATAAGACCATACATGGAAGGGAAGCGGCCTGCGGGTTTTCTGATGAGCAATATCAAACCCGGCAGCATTTTTTCCAAAATGGGTCTGCGTAACGGTGACGTGGTCAAGAGTGTTAACAACCAGACCATCTCCACCCCGGAACAGGCTTTTGAGTTCTACGAACGGATAATGGAGGATGAAACCATTGACATCGAGATCAAGCGTGGTCGGCGTCAGCAAAAACTCCACTATGAAATCGAGTAATCCTTCCGCGGCGAGGAAAAGTCCTATTACTCGACCCCGCAACCATCTCCACCGGTGGCTTCCAGGACTTGTTCTCGCGGCGGTCCTGAGCGTCGCTTCCCTGGGGCAGGCCCAGGAGCAAGGGGACGTCAGTCGGAAGCCCAAGGCGAATAAGACCATCAGCATGGATTTCGACCAGGTTGACATCAAAGTCTTCATCAAGTTCATAAGCGAGCTGACCGGGATCAATTTCGTTGTGGACGACAAGGTGCGGGGTAAGGTGACAATACTCTCACCTACCAAGATCTCGGTGGACGAAGCGTACAGGGTGTTCCAGTCGGTGCTGGAGGTAAACGGCTTTACCACGGTGAAGGCAGGGAAGGTCACCAAAGTGATTCCCTCGGCGGCTGCCAGGCAGAAGAGTATCGAGACTCGCAAGAAACCGCTGTTTGTCCCGAGACCGCAAGACCAGGTCGTTACCCAGCTCGTACCCCTTGTATACGCGGATTCCCAGGACATCCGCAAACTGCTGGCCCCGCTGGTGTCCAAACAGGGGGTAGTAGTCGCCTACGATCCCACTGACACCTTGATCATCACGGATTTCCAGTCCAACATTCAGCGGTTGCTCCGGATCATCGAAGAGGTTGACGTGGAGTTCCGGGAGGCAACCATCACGGTGCTCAGCCTGGAGTACGCCAGCGCCGAAAAACTGGCACAGAAGATCACCCAATTGGTTGAGACGCAACGGAAAGGGACCAAGGCGCGCAGGGTCAAGACAGCGCCGCCACTGAAAATCGTCCCGGATGAGCGCATCAACGTGCTCGTAATCTTGGCGGACCGGGGCAGCACCGAGATGATCGAGGAATTGGTAAAGAACCTGGACAGACCCACTCCCAAAGGCGCGGGCAACGTCCAGGTGATTTATCTTGAGAATGCGGATGCGGAGGAACTGGCAAAAACGCTCTCGGGCTTGGCTACCAAAGCAGTAGTGAAAGGCAAAGAGCCCATTATCTCCGCGGAAGTCAAGATCGTGGCGGACAAGGCGACCAACAGTCTGGTGATTACCGCCAAAGCGGAAGAATTCCAGGTCATTGATCCCATCATTCAGAAACTGGACATACCCAGGAAGCAGGTGTTCGTGGAGGCGCTGATCATGGAGATTTCCTCGGACACCACCTTCTCGCTCGGGGTGAATTGGAGTGTGGCCGGCACTACGACCATCGGGGGCAAGGAAGGGGCGGTGTTTCTGGGCTCGAATCCAGGAGGAGGGACAAATCTGGTTCAAGGCAACCAATTGGCGATTCCAGGCGGTCTGTCTTTGGGAGCACTCACCTTTCCCACCACCCTAACAGTTAACGGTACGGATATCCTCATCAACAACCTGGCTGCGCTCATCAACGCGGCGCAGACAGATAGCGCCTTCAATATTATCTCCACCCCCCAGCTCATGACCCTGGACAACGAGGAGGCCACGGTGGTGGTGGCGGATAACATTCCATTCAGCACACGGGTGGACCAGGGCGACCAGGTAACCAGTCGGGCTATTCAAAGCTTCGAGTATAGAGATGTGGGTGTGACCCTCAAAGTAACCCCCCAGATAAATGAGAAGCGGTTTGTCAAGCTGAGAATATTTCAGGAAGTAAGTCGGGTGGTTCAGTCGGCTGTAACGAGTGGTGACCAAACTCTTTTGGCTCCCACAACCCGGAAGCGGACGGCGGAAACTCTTGTGGAGGTGGCAGACAGTCAAACGGTAGTGATCGCCGGCCTTTTGGGTGACGACTCTGATTCTGCGGTTTCCAAAGTCCCCTGTCTCGGTGACACACCCGTTCTCGGCTGGCTCTTCAAGACCGTTGATGAAACTGAACGCCGCACGAATCTGCTGATCTTTCTCACCCCTCATATCATTGCCAGTCCAGCTGAGGCGTCAGAGATATACCGGGAGAAGGCACGGCATATGGAAGATGTTCGACAAGGGACTGAAGGCGAGGCGTGGCCGATGGAGTCGCCGGCTGCAGTACCAGCTGAAGTGCCAACCGAAGCGCCAGCCGAAGTGCCAACGAAGGTGCCGGCAGAAGTTCCGGCGGAAGTGGCACCTCCTGAACCTGGAAACCAATAAAACTCATGGTCTCATAAGCCATGGGCCAGCAGCTAAGAGCCATAAGGAATGAAGATATTAGAATTGCACCATATAATGAATGAAATGGGCCTGATCAATTCCGAAGACCTGGAGGAAGCACTAACGGTCCAGGCAACTCAAGGAGAGCGGCTGGGACAAATTCTGCTGCAGCAGAAGAAGATCACCGAGTCCCAGCTCTTATCTGCCCTGGCCTCGCAACTAGACCTTGAGGTGATGGAGAGTATTGCGGATGAACAATTGCGCTTTGACCTGGTGCAACAACTACCCATCCAATATCTGAAGAAGAATCTCATTTTTCCGTTTGAGACCGAGGATGGCATCCTCCGGGTTGCGGTGAACGACCCACTGAGACTGGAGTTTTTTGACGACCTTCGCATTCTCTATGGCAAGAAGGAAATCCACCTAGTGCTCGCACCGGCTCGGGAAATCGTTTCGGCCATCAATCGCACCTACGGTCAGGCCGACGACACGGCGGAGCAAATCATCGAGGACCTCAATCAAGAGGAGAGTCAGTCACTCCTCACTGAACTGGAGGAGAGCGCCGACCTGCTGGATGAAACGAG
This sequence comes from Deltaproteobacteria bacterium, assembly GCA_020353215.1. Taxonomy (GTDB): domain Bacteria; phylum Desulfobacterota; class Syntrophobacteria; order BM002; family BM002. The sequence continues at coordinate 3,388,262 of CP070692.1, read as the reverse complement.
CGACGCTCCCATCATCAAGCTGGTCAACCAGATCTTTTCACAGGCAGTGAAGAGCGGCGCCAGCGACATCCATATCGAGCCCTATAAGCAGCAACTGCTGGTGCGGTTACGTCTTGACGGAGTGCTTCATAACGTCCTCAGTCCACCCCGGCGGCTGCATGCTGCCATTGTCTCACGCATCAAGGTCCTTGCAAGGCTGAATATCGCCGAAAAGAGGCTACCCCAGGACGGCCGCATGGATGTGAAAATCGGCGAGAGGCAGGTGGACGTGAGAGTGTCCTGTCTTCCCACCGCCTTCGGCGAACGGGTGGTGTTGAGGTTGTTGGAGAAGACCGGCAAGCTGCTGAGTATGAAAGAGACCGGGCTTTCTCAGTCGGCGTTGGAAGAGATGGTGCGACTGATTCAGCTTCCCTACGGGATTATCCTGGTCACCGGGCCTACCGGGAGCGGCAAGACAACCACGCTCTATGCCGCACTCAACCACATCAATTCCCCTGATAAGAACATACTTACCATCGAGGATCCCATCGAGTACCAATTGGACGGCATCGGCCAGATGCAGGTCAACCCGAAAATCAACCTGACTTTTGCCAATGGATTGCGTTCCATGGTGCGGCAGGATCCAGATGTGATTCTTGTTGGGGAGATTCGCGACCTGGAGACTGCAGAGATCGCCATCCAGGCATCCCTCACCGGACACCTGGTCTTCTCCACCCTGCATACCAACGATGCTGCAAGTGCAATCACCCGGTTGATCGACATGGGAATCGAACCCTTCCTCGCCTCATCCTCTGTGCAGGCTATAGTCGCCCAGCGTTTGGTGCGGTTGCTTTGCCCTCGGTGTAAAGAGGCTTATGAGCCAGAGGAGTGGGAGTTCGCTGAAATGGGCTTGCAAGAGCATACTCGCTCGTCCATCTTTCGGGCGACAGGCTGTTCCCGTTGCCTGGATACCGGCTATCGGGGACGAATGGGGATCTTTGAGTTCTTGCGTATGAGCGAATCCATTAAGAACCTCCTGCTAAAAACATCGGACGCCAATCAGATCAAACAGGCGGCTGTGGCCGAGGGTATGACCACCCTTCGCGATGATGGCAACCAAAAGATTCTAGAAGGAAAGACAACCATCAGCGAGGTGCTGAGGGTGACACAGATCTAATCAGCGTGGGACGCGCGACAAAGGCAAGAAAAGCGGGAAATGTTCGAAGAAAGGGCATAGAAGCTTGGACGGTAGTTTTCCTGGCAAGAATGTTCAGGTGTTGAAAAGTTTTTCTCGCTTTAACGTCGTGCTCTTCACCACTGGCGCTAGGCGATGACCTGATGCCTGTTTACGAGTATACGGCCATTGACGCGGCTGGGAAGGGCCGCAAAGGCATTGTGGATGCGGACAGTCCGCGAACGGCTCGACAAAAACTTCGAGCAGACGGCATCTATCCCACTCACCTAGAGGAGACCCATACTCGGGAACGCAGCCAGCGGCTCAGCAGGTGGCAGGTCCGGATCACCCTTCAACGGGTGACTAGAGCTGAGTTGGTCAGCACTACCAGACAACTCGCAACTCTGCTGGTGGCGGGATTGCCCCTGGTGGCCGCTCTCAGCGGTGTGCTGGAGCAGGTGAAGCGAGAGGCCCTGCGCAAGGTTCTCTCCCATGTACGGGAGCGAGTCAACGAGGGGATGAGTCTGGCCGCGGCTCTGAGGGAACATCCGTCGGTATTCCCATCCATGTACACCGCGATGGTTCATGCCGGAGAGACCTCCGGTACCCTAGAACTCGTCATGGAGCGTCTTGCTGACTTCGGTGAGCAGCAGTTGGCCTTGCAAAGAAAGATCCGCTCCACCCTCGCCTATCCCATGCTGATGCTCACCGTGGGCTTGGGCGTGGTCTTCTTCCTCATGACTTACGTCATTCCTAAGGTTACTCAAATTTTCCAGGATATGAAGCAAGCCCTACCCCTGCCAACGGTTATACTCATACGGGTAAGCTCACTCTTCCAAAAATTCTGGCCTGTCTTGATCCTGGTTGCATTCCTTTGCTGGTTCCTGGGGCGTTACTATATTCGGAGCCAAAAAGGACAACGTTACTATCACCGTCAGTTACTCCGAATGCCGGTTGTGGGTGAGCTTGTGCAGAAGGTCGCCATCGGCAGAATTGCCAGAACTCTAGGCACCCTGCTCCACAATGGGGTCCCGCTACTCAGCGCCATGGAAATTGTCCGGAGTTTGGTGGACAATGTGATTTTGGGAGAGGCCTTAGACGAGGCACGTCAAGAAATAAGCGAAGGTGCGGGCATTGCGGCGCCTCTGGCCAGAGGAGGGGTCTTCCCACCGACGGTGATTCAGATGATTTCCGTAGGCGAGCAGAGCGGTAACCTGGAGGGAATGCTGTTCAAGGTGGCGGAGACATTCGAGAGCGAAGTTGAAAGCCGCCTGACAGCGTTGACCTCGCTGCTGGAACCAGTGATGATTCTTGCGCTGGGCGCCCTGGTGGGCTTTGTTGTCCTTGCCGTGCTTCTGCCCATATTCGAGATGAGTCATCTGGTGAGATAGGGTCAGATTCGGCGCAGTGACTCAGTGACGCGGAGACACGGGGATGCGGGGGGCGGAGCAACAAATATCCGGGCTGGCTAGGAAGTAGTCAGGCAGGCTGCCTGACCTACTTGTTCATTTTAGACACTTGCAATCAGTAAAGGGCGGGTCATGTATCTGGACTTCTTCGGCTTGGAGGAAAAACCCTTCAAGAACACCCCTGATCCGGCGTTTTTCTTCGCTTCAACCAATCACCGTCAAGCTTCGACGACGGTGACCAGGGGCATTGAGGACCGTTGCGGCCTGGTTCTGCTGGTGGGGGACATAGGCACCGGCAAGACTACCATTTGCAGCCACATTCAGAGTATCGAGTGTTGCTCTGCTGCCTATCTCAACAATCCGTACCTGACGGAAGTGGAGTTCCTGGAAAAGGTGAACACAGAACTAGGTATCCCGGTGGGCGATCAATCCAGAAAAGGTCTCACTGATGAACTCCGGCAATACCTGGAACGGGAAGCTGGAAGCGGTAGAATCGTAATGCTCTTTGTTGACGAGGCCCATAGACTCGGCCTTCCAGTTCTCGACCAGATTCTGATGTTGTCCAACCTGCAATCCGCTGACGAACACCTGTTGCAGATCATTCTGGCCGCGCAGCCTGAATTCTTGGATACGCTGCGTCATCCTCGGCTGAGGTCCCTGAGCCAACGCATCGGTGTACGCTATCATTTGCAGAGCATGGATCGGGCCGATACGATCGCCTATGTTAACCACCGTCTGAAAAAGGCCGGCTGCGGGGACCACTCTCTCTTCAGTAAGCGAGCGCTGGAAGCAATTTGGAAGGC
>CP070692.1:3378182-3384797 GCA_020353215.1 Deltaproteobacteria bacterium | reverse complement strand
ACGCCGATGACAATAAAAAGAATAAGGCCTGGTAGCGTGCGGTGGGTTTTCCACTCGATGTTTTCTCCAGTTGCCGGCTCCATATAGGCGCCCGCCATCTTCAGAGCTCCGCCTATTCCGTCCTGCTTTTCCACCACCGGCCGCTCCACGTTCTTGGAAAAGGTGAGCAGGAGCGCGATGAAAATGATGGTCGCGCCCAGGGCGATCTGGATGATGTTGGTGGGAAGAGCGAGACCCAACAAGGCACCAATGATGGCACAACTGGAGGCGATGAGGGCAACCGGCATAGCGAGACGGAGATTGGCAAGGTTTCGCTTGAGCAACCCCGGCCCTGCTGCCAGAGCCCCCGCCAGGGCCACAAGCAGGCCGGTACCACGAACGAAGTCAAGGTGGAATGGAAAGAAACCGCTCACCAGTGGCACGTAGAGCACGCCGCCACCCACGCCGGCCAACACCGCCAGGATGCCCAGAACAAAGCAGAAGACAAATAGAACAACTGGCCAGAACCACCAGGGACGATCCGTAACGGTGGGCCCCGGTGCTTCCGCTGTTGCCCATGCGGGTGTTGATACAAACCACAGCGACAGAAAGATTAAATTCACCTTCAGTAACCTGTAACCGCTTCTCAACATCGACCAACCTCGATTGAATAGATCAACTGAACCGCTGAAGCTCCGAAAAGATATGTGAAACATAGTACGTGCAATTTGTAACAAAGCCCCGCTTAAACTAGCAACCCGCTACCAGTCCTGTCAAGGTAAAATTAGATTCTAAAGAGATACGGTAAATTGAGGACGCTGCGAGAAAAATGCTCGCTCCGCATCAAAGGCAAGGAATATGTCCTTCGATTGCCATCACACCTTTGGCCTGTAAAGAAGTACCGGCCGTGTGGTTCGCCGGATGATCTGAAGTGGTTTCTCACTCAGGATGTTGAAAGGCCCAGATCTACTGAATCCGTAGGCGCCCAGAACCACCAGGTCGTAATTATCCAAAGTCAATTCTCTCAAGACTTCCTCGACCACGTTGCCTGTGACGAGTTTGGTCCGAGGTTGGTGTTCAAGCTGCTTGAGGATGGATTCCCCTCTTAGAATACAGGCATCGGCAAACTCCTGGCTTTCGTTGTCGTCAGTATCCCGAACGTGTATGAGGGTGATCTCCGGCTTCTTCTTCAGCAACATGGGCGCCAGGAAATTGAGAGCCGATTCGTCACACGAGGAGCCTGAATAGGCCACCAAGACCCGTTGTATCTTCCTCAGTTCCCGGACAATAAGCACCGGGCGAGTGGCATGGTTCATCACCTGAGTGTGCACCTGTCCCAGGAGCATTTCTCTGAGAGCAGAAGAGTGATGACAGCCGAGCACGATGAGGTCAAAGTCGCCAACACTCGCCTCCCGCAGAATCACCTCCGCCGGTTTTCCTGTGAGGACTCGGGGTTCACAGGGGACCTTGCCTTCGAGGCAAATCTCGCAAGCATCGGAAATGGCCTGCTGAACCACTTTTGCCTGGGCTTCTATCTTTTGCCGATGGTCGGTCTTCAAAAAAGGAATATCGAAGTCTTCAAGGATGATATTACCCACATCTTTTTTCACGTGGATGGCATCCACCTCGGCCTCGACGTGTTCTACTAAGTGGCAGGCATACCTGAGCGCCAGATGGGATTCGAGATCTCGATCAACAGCAACAATAACCTTCATAAAACCCCCTTTATTATGACTTTTTCAAGCTCGTGTATATCTACCGTTGGCCCGAAAAGACTTTGGCAGCACCAGAAGGTAGCTTTTTCGATATCCAAGAAAATAATCATTCTGGGGAAACTCTACCAGTTTCCAGTCGCCGGACCTCCACAACGGCTTCATTGTGGTCGATCCGGCCCTATTCCCCCTGGAAGCAAGTCCGAGTCAATTTATCAGAACTCGGGAGTAAGTGCAAGTTTTAACAAACCCAAAATTGGCTTACGCTTAAATCGGGAAGAATGTCCACAAGTACAGCACGGACAAGCAGCAAACCGGTGTTCCAGTTTCCGATAATAATCCACTGATTTTATGGGGCTATCGCTGGCGTGTTCAGGGCAAAGTGATATGACCTATGGATACCGGGTCCGCCGTACCATTTCGGATGCGGATTAGCATGGGTTTCATGAGGACTGCACCCAGAATGCCCCTATTTCACACAGCCGCTTTGTCGAAAGGGTATGGTTCGTGAACCCAATTCGATTCTTGGATGCCACCGGAGATTCAGTCCTTGCGTCTGGAGGTAGCATGAACCTCTCTCCAAACTACATGCAAGAAATCCTCGTTTGCGCCCATTCGCGGGCTTCAACAAAAAAGGGCTTAGCGACTAAGTCCGCTAAACCCCTAATAATCCTGGTGGGCCGTCAGGGAATCGAACCCCGAACCTACTGATTAAGAGTCAGTTGCTCTGCCTAATTGAGCTAACGGCCCGGTCAAGCTACTTAATGGCCCATTGAACTGAGCCCGAAAAAGGAAGTGGCGCACCCGGCACGATTCGAAGGTGCTACCTGCAAATTCGAAGCCTATATGGCTGATTTTATTTGGTTTCTTAGGATATTGCCTCTTCCTTTCCAGTGTCGCGGGATGTTATCAAAATCACTTGCGAAAGACAAGGGGCAAAACGGGGAAAAGTTGTATCGTTTTGTTGCTTCGTTTGGGATGTTTTGGGATGCTACTGGTGTGGAACACTGGTAGCAAAAATTAAAGGTTTTGACCTGCGGAAAAGGAATACCTGTCAGCATCTACCAAAATCGCCTTGTATCTTCCCCGAAACAGTTGCCCGTATTGGCTTAAATCGATTGAACCGCGGCGTATATATGCCGTTTATGTGCCGCATGCAGCGGGACAAATTGGCCTCAGGAGTTTGAACCAGCAGATGGTAGTGGTTCGGCATAAGACAATGGGCGGCAATTCTCAGATTCCAAAGCTCCACTGATTCCATGACGAGATCAAGGAATGTCCGGTAGTTTCTCTTTTCCAGAAAAATCTGCTCACCCCGCCTACCGCGGTTCATCACATGATACCAACCACCCGGATATTCGATCCTTAATGGTTTGACCATATGCCATCATTTGCAGAAATAGACATAAACGTCAAACGGTGACCCCTATATATGGTGTGCTCACGTATTCATAGGTTTTCAAACCAAAGGCATGGTATAGTAGGCTCGTGGACATTGGATGCCTCCTTAAGATAGAGTTTTTCGTCGAAACCCTACCTTATGGCATCCATGTCCACCTCGTCTATGCCTAAATACCTGTCATCTACGCAAGACTGGGAAGAACCTGAAATATAGGTCTGTATTCCCTACCGGTGAAGCAGGTCGAGGGCAAGCGAGGTGATGCCCGAGATCTCCCTCGGCGTTAGCTTCCTAAAAAGCTAGGGCGTGGCTACATGGAAACTGAACTGCCCATTAACATTGCAGACTGTTTGGCGCAAGCGCCTATCCTATCAGGCTGCAATCGCCAGGAATTGGCCCGGTTGGCAACCCGCGTGGAGGTGCGGCAGATTGGCGCCGGTGATAAACTCTTCGAAGCCAACGAGCCGGCGGCTACAGCTTACTTGCTTTGCTCAGGCACTGCCCGGCTTATGCTCGACGGTCGAGAGGTCACTCAGGTCTCTACTGGCTTCTTGGGAGAAGAAGCAGCGATCAATGCCCGAGCCTACCTTGCAGATGCGGTTGCGATACACCCGTTGCTAGTGATCGCTATTCCTCGAGAATCCCTGCATCACCTCCTCAGATACACGCCCACAGCCGTCTCCGGCTTCTATGATTCCTTGATCAATCACTATACTGACTCCCAACCCCCACAGCTTGAGAAGCTCGAAAAGAAGGACGACAAGCAGATCTCCTCGCTCCAACCGGTTGGTTGGGTCGCGACGATGGCGATACCCACAATGGTTTACTGGTACTGCTCTGCAAAAGGCATGGACTCCCGAGCAGTGAACTATCTGGCAGTGTTCTCCGCCACTACACTTATGTGGATCTTCCGCTTGCTGCCGGAATTTATTCCCGCCATTTTTCTGGTATTGGCCTCGATAATCCTAGGGGTTGTCCCTACGAAGGTAGTGCTTTCCGGCTTCTCCTCCGGAAGTTTTTTCATGGCCATGAGCGTGTTCGGAATCGGCGCGGTTCTTGTCCGTTCCGGCCTGACCTACCGCATTGTCCTTTGGCTCCTCAGGCGATCGCCGCAATCTCAGTTGGGCTATCAGTTCTCGATGCTTGTTTTGGGACTCCTGCTCACCCCGGTTCTTCCTTCCGCGAACGGCAGGGTGGCTCTGATTTTGCCGCTACTTAAGGACATGAAACATTCCCTCAGATACAAACGGGGCGGGGTTGCCGCGACTGGTCTGGCTGCGGCCGCGTTTACCGGGGTGGGCCTTTTCTCGCCGGTGTTTTTGACGAGCAAATCCATCAACTTCGTAGTCTACGCCCTGTTCCCAGGTCAAGTGCAGTATCAATTTAGCTGGGGGTACTGGGCTATGGCAGCCGCTGTAGCCGGTCTCGTCATGTTGCTGGGCCACTTAATCTTCTCGTGGCTGTTTTTTCGCAACGACGAAGAGCCCAAACTTGATCGAGAGCGAGTCCTGGCTCAACTGGCTATCATCGGTCCAGTCAGTCGCGACGAGTGGATTGCACTGGGGGCTATTGCCCTCTTTTTTCTGGGGGTGCTGACAGCGTCTCTGCACAAGATTCATCCGCCCTGGATCGGTCTAGCTGTTTTCTACCTCCTTTTAGCGCTAGGAGTCTTTTCCAAATCGAATGTGCGGCGGGACATCAATTGGCCTTTCTTGCTGATGCTGGCCGGCATGATCAGCATCGTGCAGACGATGTCCCATCTCGGGCTGGATGCCGAAATAAAACAGCAACTGGAATGGTTGGGTGTTTATATGCATGACAACCTGTACTTGTTCCTGTTGCTACTGTCTCTGGCCATCTTCCTAGTACGTTTCGTCGTGCCGAACAACGCGACCATCATCCTCACATGCAGCCTCTTCCTCCCGATCGCGGAAGCACAAGGCATCAATGCCTGGCTCATCGCCTTCATCGTGCTGCTCATCAGTGACGGCTGGTTCATGGGGTACCAGTGCACCTACTACGTCGCCTTCCGGGAAGGGGCCGAGGAAGACGGAGTTAAGTTATATGAAGACCGCAAAATGCTGCTCTACAACCTTTGCATGAATTTTGTCCGCGTGGTCGCAATCTTTGCATCTTTGCCCTATTGGAGGGAGCTCGGTTTGCTATGACAAACAAAAAAATCACCAAGATTCTGTCAGTCGTTTTCCTAGTCTATGCAATTTCATTTCTTGTCCACGAAAGCTTAGAGCGTCCGCGTGTGCTGATTTTGCACAGCTACTACACGGATTTTAGCTGGGTAAATGAGATCAACGTTGGCATCAATCGTGTGCTGTGGGACCGACCCTACAACATCCGCTACCACTACATGGACACCAAGCGCCACCCGAGTCTCGAGTTCAAGCTCAAAGCAGGTGCCACGGCACGTAAGATGATCGAAAGATGGCGTCCAGATGTAATCATAGCATTTGATGACAATGCCCAGGAGTATGTGGGCAAGTATTTCGTTGACGATCCCAATATCAGCATTTTCTACGGCGGCGTGAACGCGGATCCAGCACAATATGGTTACGACAAGGCCTCCAACGTTTCGGGGATCTCTGAGACGATCCCCTGGGCTTTAGCTGTTGATCAGATTAAGGAGGTGCTCGGCAAAAATGCCCGCCTGCTCCACCTATCCGATGATTCCCCCTCATCCGAGGCAGTTCATGAGTCAGTGATGAAATTCAACTGGGCCCCATTTGAATTTGTGGGATCGAAACAAATTGGCAACTTCAATGAATGGAAAGCAGCCGTTAAGCATGCTGAAAACACAGTAGATTGTCTCCTGATCACGCACTACCATACCATTAAGGATCCCAACGACCCGGAAAGAGTTGTCAAGCCTGCATCTGTCATAAAGTGGACCGAGGCCAACAGCAACGTGCCCACATTAGGGTTCGCGCGTTTTTTTGTTGAAGACGGCGGGACGTTGGCAGTGGGTTTGTCCCCTTTCGAACAGGGTGAAGTGCCTGCGCGCATGGCAGTAAGAATTATTGAGAAGGGCATAACTTGCAGGGAAATCAAGCGGCAGGATAATCGCCTCTTCACCATGTACGTACGCAAATCTGCCTTTCCCAAGCGGTTTTCGGAGAAGATGCCGCTTGAAATCGAAGCCTTCGCGCACGCTGTGGACGGCTGCTACGATTAGCCCTTAATGGGATGGATGGAGCACGGTGCAAGGACAATCTGACCTCTTGAATAGGGGGAGGGATGTTATAAAGGGGTCACCCATTAGGGGGTGAGAGTTGTGATCATTTCTATTGCCTTCTTAAATTGAGCGATTGTTAGGATTGATGCTAGTCATGACGATATCCTGTGGAAATAACGCTGAGGTCACCCTTTACAAAAGGGGGGTACAGGGGCAGGTGCCATAAGCGCTAAGTCGTTTAGTAAGCAGTCACAGGTTACATTTATGCCGTACAGGGTTGTTTTGAAAGACGAACGTCGAACATCGAACATCCAACGTCGAATGAAAAACAAGCGTCC
>CP070692.1:3371450-3378082 GCA_020353215.1 Deltaproteobacteria bacterium | reverse complement strand
CGTTAAGTTGTTTCTGCACCAACGTCCGGTCTTACAGCCGTAATTCTCAAAAGGTCAGATGCTCTTAGATTCGTGTTAATTCCAACCGTAAACAAAGCTAAATCCCTAGGCTTATCCGCTAGGAGTTTCTTGATAGCTTTTAACTGTACCTTTTATGACTGAGGGGTTGCCGTGGGAATCGGAGAGGCTCACCAACGGGCAAAATGCTCTTCTACCACTCCGTTGGCGTTTTGAAACTGAATTCGTTCCCCATCGATTATGAAGGTGCCGGTGAACTGGCCGAAAACCTGAACAAATCTGCTTGCGACCAGAATGTAGTCTTGATCTGCTCGGCGTAAACCTTCAGGGGTGAATAGCATTTCGACTGAACCGTCTTGAGCCGTGATTCGCCAGGTTTTAAGAGGTTTTGAGGGATTGTACACGAATCGTACAGGACCAAACAAGCGTGGGACCCCGTCCAGCCACACCACGTTTTCACCTTCACCTACGGTGTATACTCCGCCGGAAAAATTGAAAGAGACCGTTCTCCCGCATTGATCCACGCCTGCCCCGGTCGCCCAGTTCCAGAATGTTTCCCGGGGATGGAACCCAATGGTCCAATCCTCCACCGCTACTGCGTCCCCTGGGGAGATCTCTATTTGGCGACCCGGGAAGCGGATGTGTCCGGACACCTCATGGCCAACCATTTTTCGGGTGAAGGCAAAGCGATCATTGGCCAATGCCGCCAACAGGCACAAGGCTTGTGGAATGTGATCAGACCACCCGTAGTTAAGTTGGACGTCCAAGGAAGTGTTTGGAAAGGTCAATGCAGTGGTAAGCCGCCGGAACCCGTCCGACTGCCGGGGTTGGATGGTTATGCTGCCGCGGAAAGCGCGAAATTTAAGCCAGCCGTAGCACGGATCCAGATCGAAGCGTACTTGCACGGGAAAGCCTAGCATATTGTGTCCGAAAAGGCTTTTTTCTTTGCGGTCAAAGGCATATGCAAAAGCGCTAGCTAACGGACCCACCCGAATTATTGCCACGCCAACAAAGACCTCCGGATGGAAAACCCCGACATAGTACCACCTTTTTTCTCGCAACTTATCGATCCAGTCCTTTGCGTTGGCCTTTCGTATTTGGGCTAAATCGTATTCCGGCAAATCCGCGAAAGTAACACCGAATGGCAACTCGGTACTCATCATTCTCTCTCCATCGCGATCAGTCCATCTTTTGCGAGAGCATTATTTGGGTCTCCCGCCAGAGCCGGGGTATAAAATGTTTTCCGTGCATCCTTGTTCGATCTCAAACGCCATACTCACCAACCGAAACTAGCACGAGCTTAACTCAGTTCTGCGTACCTGAGCAACGTAGGTCAAAATGCTGATACTCAAATGAACTCCCTTTCGATACAAGGGAGTATACGTTGAGAAACCGCTGTGTGTCGAGCGTCCTTCACCTTTAGGTATGATGGTTTAAAGGTTTTCGTTTGCCTTGGCATTCAGAGCAGAAGACAATTGCGAGGGATTGTCCGCCTCCTGCGGGCTGAGATTGGAACTCTTCATGAAAACTGGAGCGCACGAATCCTTTTCTATCCCTTCCCTGTTTTCAAATCAGGAGACAAGATACTCCACGGGGTATTGAGGATCTGTGCGGAGGTAGTCATCGGAGATCGAGAGTTTTGACCTCGCCAGATGCAGTCCGGGATGCTCAGGGATCTGCTTGAAGCCCCGAAAGGGTCAAAATCAACGGGAGGTGTCACATGGTAATAAGGCCAGAGTAATATGCAAACTGTCTGCTAGGAGTTTACCTCCGTGCAGAAAATGGGCGGCATGGCCAGGTAAGTGAGCAGCAGAAACGGGGTCAGTATTAACGAAAACTCCGGGGAACTCCACTCGCATTGGTCGGGCCATCATGCGCAACTCATCAGAAACATGACGGCTCGTGAAATCAATAATTAAGCTCTGACCCCGTTCTCATTATGCCTCTTTCCAGTCAATCAAGTTCAGCTGCAAGCAGTGTTTTCACTTCAGCTACAAAAGAGGTGGCGTTCCGCAGGACGCCTTCGACTTCCTCCACGGGAATCCTGTACTCGGGAGAATAATCAGATCTTTGTCTGAGATCAAAGGCTCCATGTAACCACTTCGAAAAATCCTTGGGGGAAATCCCCGGCTTCACGTCCTCCAAGTCGAAGAGAGCGACAACCCCGGCATTTTGGATAACGTACCGGTCTGCCCCGAACTGTCAAGGAATTTGGCATGTTGTATAAGAGGCTGGCTAGACGGCGAGGGCAGGACTCACTTGCTGTTTAATTCATTTTTTTGACAGGCTTCGACTTGCGTCTTCTGAACATAGCCTCCACTGAGTTTTGCTCCATGCAAGTCATCGAAGCTAAAATCGGCGTAGGTAAGGATTGCGCGGTGGAGTTTTGCACCATGAAGATCTGCACTGCCCAATCTTGTCCTGCTGAGGTCCGCACCTCTAAGGTCGGCCCATCTTAGGCTAGCTCCTCTCAAATCAGCTCGCCTGAGGTTTGCTCCTCGGAGGTTTGCCTTATGAAGATAAGCTCCGCTTAAGTCCGCCTTGCGCAGGTCCGCCATAGTCAAATTTGTACCGCTGAGATTGGCTCCACCAAGTTTGGTGCCGTAAAGCTCTGCTCCACTGAGATCAGCTTCACCGAGGTCTGCTCCACGCAGATCTGCCATGCTGAGGTCTGCCAAGCGGAGGTTCACCGTGCGTAGTTCGGCCATGAGGAGATTCGCCTCGGTCAAGTCAGGTTGAATGTCTGGATTCGCCTTCCTCCAAGCATTCCAAGCCTGAACGCCTTCCTTAATCTTGACCAGGTGGTCTGGGTTCGCCATTAGCCAGTCTCCAGAATGACATAGAGAGTCTGTTTCACGATTTCAGACTATAGGACGAATAAGGAGGACGCAAGAAGAAAGCTTTCTCCAGCTGGCCCACTGATCCAACAGTAAACAGATCAGTAAACAACTCTCTCTCCTCCGAAAGAAATCCGGCAAACAACCGGACGAGAAAGGAATGAGTGGCGATTATCAGCAGTTTACTGTTCTTGGATGAAATTTTGGTAAACAATGGAATAACGGTTAGTTACCTGTAATACTGGCCGATCAGGTAGGTGAAAGTAAGGTGGAATTTGGCAGGCGAAGACACACGCTCGCGGAAACTTTGCATCACGAGTTTGCTGAGAAAGAGATGCCAAGTGTCATTGACACGGAAGTGAGAATAATGCTGTCAGTGGAGTAACAAAGGCTTTCGTTTTCTCTATATTGCTGAAAGAAGGATGGTTAGAAAACGGCCTTCAACATCTTGCCAACTGAATGTGAAGCACATTAGGGTCAAGCCTCCGCAAAACCGCACCACTGCCTTAGAGCTTTGCGTTCAACTCTGCCGTGTCCACCATTCATCTTTGATTTCTTCTAGGATGCGCGTAGCCGCCTGATATCCAACCACTTGGTTGAGGTCTTTAGCACCCTGGCAGCCTGACGAACTGAGTGGTAACGGTTGAATCCGTCTACGAGGAAGGTTACACGGTTCATTTGAAAGGTTCTAAGAGAAGTTCTGGCTAGGGAGACCGCGTGGAAAAGAAAAAACCCGCTGGATCGCAACCCAACGGGCCCAGGGAGCTTTGAAGCCCTTCTGGGGATGACTAACCAATGAGTTACTATCAAGGCATTACTCTGTCAAGATCTTTTCTTGCAGGAGCTCTCAAACATCCACTCAGTTCAACTGAACCTTAAGGCATAACGCCACAAAAACCGAAATTCGCAGTCCGGTCACGACAGAGGTGGCGAGACGCAACGAAGCAGGAACGATTCTTTTGGAACTATTTTGGAAACCTGGTGGTAGTGGAGAGGAATTTGAAAGGATTGAGAAGTTTCAAGCTGGGAACCTATCTATATTCCTCTTTACCGCCTGAACAAGGACCTGAGGCTCAACCTGATAAAGCTCAGCCAGATGGGTACTCAGGATCACTTTCTGCGCACGCGCGATGAAGATCAATTGTTCGACCTGTTCTCCGGAAACTCGAATCTCTTTATGTTCCATGGGTGCGCCCTCTTGAAAGCTATCGAACAGAAAACAGCCTGGATTTCGCCGCCATTCCTTTCAACTCACTCTTGAAAGCTGAATGGCGATTGTATTTCCCTCGAAAGTGATCGATAAGCTTTTGTCCCTCCACTAGCTTTCCGTTGCTCCAGTACGTCTCAGCTATCGCCAATATCAACTGCGCCGCTTTCCAATAGCTTGTCCGAAACTTGTTGCTGACAATGGCGTCTACTCTTTTCCTGGCCGCCTTCTCAGCAGAATGGAAATACCTTTTCAGATCTTTTTCAGCAATTGTTTGATCTGTCAGTACATTTTCCAGGTAAGTCCGAAAACGGGACCCCAGGTCACGAGATTCCAGTTCCTCGTGATAATCGTCAAATTCCCAGTCGTCGTGTATCATAGTGTGAACCAGTGTAGCCTGGTTCCACAAGTCGGCCATGTTGGGTGTCAGTGGTTGGTCCTTGTTCCACCCGGCGAAAAGAAAGAAAGGTACAGCAAGAAAATTGGGACTCTCTCCATGAGACCATCCCAGTGGCTTGGATTTTCCGATCAGCGAGAAGACCTTTGAATAGTCACCTCTGAGGAGATGGCAATACATTTCCAAGTTCTCTGGAACATAGTTTTCATCAAGGTCCGGCGAGCGGCCGATCGTCCACGCAGTGGTTCTTGAGCGGCCCTTTCTACCTTGGATCTCACCAAAACGGGACAGGGCCTCATCAATCAGGGTGGTTCGCTGCTCTTGACTTTCAGCGCTGTCCAAAAGATTTAGGATCCTGGCCAATGATGGAGCAGAGTATAGGGCTTCCTTCAGAGCGAATTTCACCAAGTCCTCTTGTTTCAATTCCCTTGCTGCACTGTAAAGATAATCTGCGATCCGAGCGCGTATGGCAAAGCTGTCGGGTAGGGTCTCGAGTCCAAGTTCGGCTGCCCGAACCATGTCTTCGTAAAGCCTTTTCTCTTTTAACGCGTCGAGCCATTCCACGAAAGCACCAGGATATTCCCGGCCGTGTTCTCTGGCTAACGCCTCAAGGCCCTCGATCCCCTGAAACAGGCCAATCGCTTCTTTCAGAAGTCTGGTGGCGAGAGCATCGCCCTTCCTTTTCTGTAAATATGCTGTCCAGTCTCGCCCGAACCTATCCAGATCAGGCAGATCTTCCAGAGAAACATTGATGATCCCCTCCAGGGTCAGGCTGATGTTGTAGTACGTACTGGAGATGGCGCCGAAAAGTGCCTTCGGGCGGGAGGCGGATTTTTCGGTGAGGTAGATACAGCGAAGATATTTCAGACTAATCTCTTCAAGGTCGCTTCTCAACATCTCATCGTGCTCGTAACCCGCAAGTTGGCCGTCCTCAACTGCTCCGTGGTAGACACCCAACAACTGTTCATAAGCCTTCCTGGCAAGAGAATAGTCTCCCGCCTCATAGAGTTTATCTATTTCCTCAAATAGACCGTCGACCTCGTAAACCCAGTTCTCATCACCCCAGGCTCGTTCGTCGCGCAACTCATGATCCCAGCCCCAGCCATCGGTGTACTCATAATTCTCCACCCACTTCCCAAAGACGTCAATCTCCTTCAACAGATAGTCTGCTTCCGTTCTGACTGGTTTTTGCTCTCTCCGTCTTTCTGAACCTTTAAAGATGTCCAGAAAAGGCTCTCGCTCAACCGGTGACAGAGTCTCAGCATGGTGCAGAATGATCGCCCGCAGTTCATCATAAGGTAATTTTTCCAGTCGAGAAGACAGTTCAGTAATGAATTTTTTCAGGCTGAGTTTTTTCATCATTATGACCAGAATTCTCTAGCTCCTTGCGCGATCCACCCCAAACACAGGCGTCGAGAAGAAGTTTCATCCGTGAGACTCCAGATGCAGAGGTTCAATGCGCTTGTGGCCGACAACTCTGCGGGCATAAGCCAGACAGGCTCGAACATCTCCCGGTTCCAGCCAGGGATAGCCTTCCAGAATGGTTTCGATGGTGTCTCCCGCAGCTAGCATTCCCAGAACATGTTCCACCGCAAGGCGGCGCCCTCTAATGATGGGCTTTCCCCCAAAGATGTTGGGATTTATCGTAATTCGCTCAAGAAGTTTCTTCTCGTCCATGGATACACCTAGCTCCTTGTTGGAATCTGTTTAGCTCCGTATTTCTTTCGCAGGTAGGTCCAACTGTTGCATAATCCTGGTATTTGTCAATATCTTTCTCTACAACATCAAATTGTAATGTACCGTGCTATCGCGGCACACATAACCGTAGTTTAGCAAGGATTTGGTGCTTGCAGAGGTGAGGATCTTAATGATGGAAACTATTTTATGCTCGCCGTAGTATCTCTCCCCTAATCCGCCTAGTTCCTAATTAGGGTAGTAGTTTTTCGTATTGACAATAGCTCGCCTCGCATTAGCATAGTGGAAGATCGGCGAGTTAGAAGATCTCGATCTGCCTGAGCAAAATCTCCACCGTCTTGGAAGGCCAAAGCTAAAAGAGTATGTAAAGCATCCGAGCCCATCGAAGATCCCGCTATGCGGGGAAGGACCCGGCTTTGAGCTTCCCCCAGAGGGGGCTCACTGATCTCAGCCCAGATCGAAAAGGAGTCCCCGCTCG
>CP070692.1:3364703-3371350 GCA_020353215.1 Deltaproteobacteria bacterium | reverse complement strand
CGTGCCACCTGGCAACCGTCCCGCGGTACCGCGGGATGGGTTCCGAGGCGTACCTGAACGGTACGTCGCAGGGGCCGACACCCGAGGACGCCAGGAAGGGCGGTCATATCCGCGGTCGCAGCAGGTGATTCATGAAATATCCGGGTTAGTCCTCCCCTCGGAAGGGATCGGAGCGTACTGCACCGTGGGTGACATCCTTGCCGAAGCGAGCACAGGCCTCCGCCGGGCGGGACTCATTATCGAACCTGGTCCGCATGCAGTCCATCCCCCTGCGACCAACTCGACTTGGGGTTCAGGTATAGCCTCGTCTCCATTGCCTCCACGAGAGGCCTAAGCGTTTCGAGGTTCAGTGCCGAGACAGGGATTGCCTGATGCAGCCTGCATATGTTCTGTACATACTCCCCGTCATCTAGCAAATCTACCTTATTGAAGACTCTTAGCATTGCCAATAGATGTAGATCGAGCTTTTGAAGCAATGTTTCCACTGCGTGCATCTGCTCCTCGAACATGCGATTGCTAACGTCGATTACGTGGAGCAAGAGGTCTGCATGCTGCAATTCTTCCAGAGTTGCGCCAAACGCCTCCATCAGATCAGTGGGGAGATCGCGGATGAAGCCCACTGTATCAGTGATTATGGCTTCCTGATCTCGTGGAAAGCGAAGCCGACGGCTTGCTGGATCGAGAGTTGCAAAGAGTTGATCCTCCACAACCACCCTGCTGTTGGTAAGTCCATTGAGTAGGGTGGATTTCCCTGCGTTGGTGTAACCGACGATGGAGATGATGGGAAGGCCGGTGCGCAGCCGCAGTCCCCGCTGTTGACCTCGCTGTTTCCGGATCTGGACCAGTTGGTTTTCCAACCGCGTGATCCGATCTCTTACCCGACGCCTGTTGATTTCCAGTTTGGTTTCGCCCGGCCCCCTGCCCCCAATGCCGCCTGTAAGCCGCGACAAAGCATCATCTTTGACTACCAGCCGCGGCAGCATATACTTCAATTGGGCCATCTCCACTTGAATTTTACCTTCCCGGCTTTTGGCTCGCTGAGCAAAGATGTCCAGAATCAGCTGCGTTCGATCTATTATCCTGAGTTCAGTGAAGTCGGTAATGGAACGCACCTGAGAGGGATTGAGGTCTTGATCAAAAACGAGCAGATCGACGCCCAGCTGTAAGGCCCGCAACACCAGTTCACTAAGCTTGCCGCGACCCATGAGAAACTTGGGGTTGACCTTCTGCTGACGTTGGATGATACGGTCGGCCACGGCTATATCGGATGACCGGGCCAGCTCTGCCAGCTCCGTCATGGACGCTTCCGCCTCCGCTCGGGCGCCACTTGTTACGCTGACGAGAATTGCCCTATCTTGATTCGATCCCACTTCCACCAGACTCTGCTTCCGGACGAACTCGCTCTCCAGGGATTGGACAAGTTGGAGGAAGTCCAGTCTCTGCTCATGCGCAGGAAGCGGGTCCAACAGAAGCCATCCCTTACCGTTGAGATTCTCCGGCAGCAGATGGGCGCCGAGCAAACGTCGGGCGCCACCGTTCTCGTCTACTTCCAGGACAGCCATTAAGTCGAGACGCAGGAACACCAGGTCCATGAGGTCATCTTCAGAGAGTGGTTCAGCCTTTAAATGGGTGTGTACACAACGCAAGCCGCGAAGACGACCACGTTGGCCGCGTGTGGAAGGTAACTCGGGGATGAGGATGGAACGATGGTCGCCGACAACGACCGTTTCGATCTCACCGCTGCGATTGATTAACAGCCCCACTTGACGATTGATGTCAAATGAGAGCCTTGCCAGGGTACGTGAAAGATCTGGGGTGACAATGACTTCAGGCGGCAAGCGTCGCCGGCAAATTCTCTGCAACCGCTTGATGTAACCGGCACCAAGACCGGTAATATTGCCATACAGTTTTCGGATTGACGTTACTCCTCTGCTTTACGGATCGGGAGATGCACTCTTCCAAATCGCATCCAACCAAACGTCTTTAGCACCGGGATGACTAATTGATTGTAATTCGCTACGGAACTTTTTGCAACCGATAGCAGGACGCAATCGGGAGGCCTCTGCTACAGACATTAGGCGCTTTGTTATCGGCGATCTTCCACTCTGACCGCCTTGCCCTCTGAGCGTGGCAGGCTGTTGGGTTGCACCAGTTCTACTTTGGGCGTGATGAGAATCTCATTGCGGAGTTCTTGGGTAATTTTGTCCTGCAGTCGCTTGAGGTGAGCCAGGTCTTCCTGAAACACATCGGGATGTACTTCCACTCGTACGCGCATGGTGTCCACACTATCCACCCTTTCCAGGACAATCAAGTAGTTCTGACCCACTTCAGAAATCTCCATGAGGGCTTGTTCCACCTGGAGCGGATAGATATTCACCCCTTTGATAATAAGCATGTCGTCGGTCCTGCCTTTGATGCGATCCAACCGAGCGTGTGCTCGCCCGCACTCGCATACTTCAGGAAGGATACGGGTGAGATCGCTGGTGCGGTAACGGATAATGGGCATGGCCTCGCGGGTGAGTGTGGTGAGCACCAGCTCCCCTTCTTGCCCAGGTTCAATCGGATCCAGGCTCTGCGGATCGATGATTTCCACCAAGAAGGCATCTTCCCAGATGTGCATACCCTGCTTTCTTGGACACTCGAATGCAACCCCCGGGCCGTTCATTTCAGAAAGTCCATAGGAATTGAAGGCCTCTACCCCGAAGTATCGCTCCACCCGCTGCCGAATCTCCTCGGAATGGGGCTCGGCTCCGAGAAACGCGACCCGGAGTTTCAGATCTCTGCGCGGGTCTACACCCACCTTTTCCATCACCTGCATTAGCCTCATGGCATAGGATGGAATGAGATGGATAACGGTGGTTCCGAACTGTTGCATGAGCCGAATTTGCCGCTTGCTGTTGCCTGTGCCGGATGGGATGGTCAGGGCCCCCAACCGCTCTCCCCCGTAGTGAAAGCCAAGCCCTCCGGTGAACAGTCCGTACCCGGTAAGGTTCTGAAAGACGTCATCCGGTCTCACCCCGGTCATGTGCATGCAACGACTTACCAGATCAGCCCATTTTTCGATATCATGCCGGCTGTGAAAAACCACTGTAGCTTGGCCGGTTGTTCCCGACGAGGAATGCAAACGGATGATCTCTCGTAGCTCCACGCAGACCAAGCCAAGGGGAAACTGGGCTCGTAGGTCTTGCTTGCTTGTGAACGGAAGCCGGCGGATGTCCTCGATGCTTCGAATCTTATCCGGTTGAATTCCTTTCTCGGCAAAAAGGGTACCGTAATGAGGAGATCTATACGCCTGAGCCAAGGTCCACCGCAGTCGCTTTAACTGGAGCTCAGCGAGGGGAGCAGGCGACATGGTTTCTACATGTTCATCCCAATATGCGGACATTTCGTCTTTCACTTATCCGGAGATATTCGCCAAACAACATCTCGAGACCGGAAGAATGGCCTTGCCATCAACCGCAGAAACTCTAAAGGCGTACCTGATCAATGCGTTAACGAGCTGGGGAAAGGCCATCTCAACGGTCGCAGCATCCCGTATACGGAACTGCAAACTGTAGCACCCAATCCGCAATTCGACATACCACTCTGTTGAAAGCGAATGAAAAATCCTCGGCTTTTAGCCCGTCTCCTCAAATGCCCTGTTCTCAAAGCGGGTAAATTGGGTGAGAAAGGTGAGCTTGGCCGTTCCCGTAGGTCCGTTTCGCTGCTTGCCGACTATGATCTCGGCCAGACCCTGATCGGGGCTCTCCGGGTGGTAAACCTCATCACGATAGATAAAGGCAATGACGTCGGCGTCCTGTTCGATGGCGCCGGACTCTCTGAGATCAGCGAGTTGAGGACGCTTATTGTGCCGCTCCTCCACCCGTCGGTTTAGCTGGGACAGGGACACCACAGGCACTTTCAATTCCTTGGCGAGTGCCTTCAGAGAGCGAGAGATCTCTGATATCTCCTGCTCCCGACTGTCAATCCTGTGGGATCCCCGCATGAGCTGCAGGTAGTCTACGATAATGAGCCCCAGGTGCTGATCTCGCTTCAAACGCCGAGCTTTTGCCCTCAATTCAAGTGCTGAGATTACCGGGCTGTCGTCAATAAAGATGGGAGCCTCACTGATAGTCCCGGCTGCACGGGTGAGACGCGGCCAGTCCTGCTCGCTGAGAAAGCCACTGCGCAACCTCTGGGAGTCCACCCTCGCCTCGGCGCAGAGCATGCGCATGCTGAGTTGTTCTTTCGCCATCTCCAATGAGAAAACCCCTACGGGTACTTCTCCATCCACAGCAGCATTCCGGGCTATGTTCAACGCCAGGGCCGTCTTCCCCATGCTGGGGCGTCCGGCAATAATAATCAGATCCGATGGCTGCAGACCGGAGGTTAGCCTGTCCAGCTCGACAAATCCGGTAGGGACACCGGTAACCATTTCCCGACGGTCGTAGAGCTGTTCCAGGGTCTTGACACTTTGCTTGATCACTTCCTTGATGGGGAAAAATGACGGGTTGATGCGTTCTTCACTGACCTGAAAGATGGCCTGCTCAGCCTGGTCCAGTAGATCATCCACCACCAATCCGCTGTCAAACCCGCTGGCCACAATGCCAGTGGCCCGGTTGATCAGGGCCCGCACCAGAGACTTCTCTTTGACGATCCTGGCATAGTGGTCTACATTGGCGGCCGAAGGGACCCGGTCTAGCAGGGAGGCCAGATAACTGGCCCCGCCCACCTCTTCCAGTTTTTTCTGGGACTTGAGAAGATTGGCCAGGGTTATTAGGTCGCAGGGCTCGTTTCTCTCGAATAAGTCGATCACAGCGGCGAAGATTGTCCTGTGACCTGCCCGGTAGAACTCGTTACCGTTAAGGATTTCCAGGACACTCGATAGAACTTCGTTGTCCAGCAGAAGGCCCCCGAGAACTGACTGTTCGGCCTCTATGTTATGAGGCGGAACCCTTGTGGGTTCACCGCCCTGCGCGTTCATGTCTCCAGTTCTTCCTTGACAACCCGAACGGTAAACTTGGTTGTCACGTCAGGATGCACCTTAATTGAAACCTGATACTCACCCAAAGTTCTTATGGGCTCATCCAGCTTGATCTTTTTTCGTTCAACAACGATCCCGTCTTCCTCCAAGGCTTGTGCAATATCGGTTATGGAAACCGAGCCGTAGAGCTTGTCTTCCTCCGTCACCTTGCGGATCAGGGTCAGCGTCACGCCACTGACCTTGGCGGCGAGTCCCTCGGCCTCTTTGCGGGCCAACTCAGCTTTGCGTTGAATCAAACGTTGCACGTGCTCGAGGGCCTTCACGTTTTTGCTGGTGGCCAGAACAGCTTTGCCCTGTGGAATTAAATAGTTCCGGCCATAGCCCGCAGCCACTTGGACGGTATCACCCATCTTCCCAAGCTTGGGGATATCCTCCTTCAGGATAACTTTCATGGACAGCAAACCTCCGTTTTGACGAAACCATGATATCTGGCTCTCACCCCACCTTGATTCTTGGTCCACATCAGAAGCCAGGGTGTTGGGTGTGGTTCTCTGTGGTCAACTTGCAGCCTCTCTCAACGAGGCTTTGGTTCTTATCCCTGGAAGAATTTTCGAGATGTTAGATACTCTCGCGCAGGACACAGTGTCGAAGTAGGAACCAAGGCATATCTTACTGAATATTTCAGCGGAATTCTACGCCTCACTACTAGTGGGGCTGAATTGTCGTGTAGGGCATTAGGGCGATGTGTCGGGCTTTCTTAATGGCTGTTGTGATCCGCCTCTGGTGCCGAGCGCAGTTGCCAGAGATCCGCCGGGGTATGATCTTCCCACGCTCCGTGACGAAGTACTTCAGCATCTTCGGATCTTTATAGTCGATTGCCAGACTTGAATCTGCGCAGAACCGACAAACCTTGCGTCGAGGAAACGCCCGTCTTCTTCTTCTCATTGCCAATATTTTCTCCTTCCTGCCTTAAACAGGTTACTTGTTATCTCTCTTCTTCGCTCTCCTGGGTTTCGACGGTTTCATCGACTTCCGGCTCTACTTCTGCAACCGACTCCGTGTCCTCGGATGGCTCGGGCTCCTGCACCTCAAAATCCTCCGGATCCACCGTGTCCGCCAGCTTCAGTGTGATGTACTTGAGTATCCGCTCGTCCAGCCGCATGTTCCGTTCAAGCTCAGCCACCAGATCTGCCAAGCCCAGATAATCCATGAGCACATAATATCCTTTATTCTGCTTCTTGACATTGTAGGCAAGTTTCTTCTTACCCTGCTCCTTGTAATTCACAAGCTTGCCGTTCATGCCGGTGACCACACCCTGAATCTTTTCAGCCACGGCTTTCAGGTCTTCTTCGGAACTATCTGGGGTGACGATAAAAAGGGTCTCGTAACGACGCATGCCGGACTCCTTACGGGTTCGTTAGCCCCGGCCTGGTGTCCGGAGCAAGGAGTTTTGGGGTCGACTGACTTGGATCCAATTTTTTGGTAAGCCGTGGATGATTACCACATG
Source organism: Deltaproteobacteria bacterium (assembly GCA_020353215.1). Taxonomy (GTDB): domain Bacteria; phylum Desulfobacterota; class Syntrophobacteria; order BM002; family BM002. The sequence goes on along the minus strand of CP070692.1, from coordinate 3,364,880 downwards.
GGAATTCGCGAGTCAAGTATTATCTTGCTTCAGGACTTCCCCCAAAAATGTCCTTAGCGAGCCCGGCAGAGGGGAAGACTACTCCACAACGAGCAATGGAAGATCCCTGCAGGTAGCTGCAGGGAGTCTTCGAAATGTAAGGAAGATATCTGATCTTATTGTAGTTCGCTCGCAGTC
>CP070692.1:3357926-3364603 GCA_020353215.1 Deltaproteobacteria bacterium | reverse complement strand
CCCAGGAAGTCACCGACTCCGTTCAGTTCCGAGGTGAGGGAACTGATTACCATTCCCGGGGGAGTGCGGCGAAAGAAAGGAAGGGGCAAGCGGAGAACGTGCTGGTAGAGTTGGGTGCGGATTTCATAGAGAAGCTTCTCGCCAAGGTATCCCTGGAGAACATTGATAAGGTATTTCAACCCTGCGGCCAGCACCACAGCTCCCAGATAGAAAGTACAGTAGAGCAGGAGCAAATCCATCTTCTTGAGCCTAATGGCCCTGTTTACAATCCTTTTTTGCAGCTCTAGGGGAACAACACGGAAAAAGACGGTAACGCCAATAACAACGAGCAGGGCAAGCTGGAGACCACGGTAACGTTGGAAGACCCAGGAAAAAAGTGGCTTTTTTGTAACCATTGTCTCGGACTCCTGTGAATATAGTGAACCGAAATAATCCTCAGTTCTCTACAACGGAATATTGCCGGAATGGTTAAACACAACAATATCAGGACTGGTAGCAGGGACCCCTTGGTCGAGTAGTAGGGAAGGCAACAATGTGAATGGTGAGAACAGGTACGCACCGATCATAGTTCAATTTGTACTCAATGAGTTAGTTTCCATCCGGAAACAACCTTATTCTCCTCCCCCTTGACGGGGGAGGATGAAGGTGGGGGTGAAAAATCGGTGTCATCACAACCAATTATCATATCCCCCTCCCCTTAATCCCCTCCCGCCAAGGGAGGGGAAATGGAGTTTCCGGATAAACACGAGTTAATGAAAAATGGGGTTGTAGTGATGGAGTCAAAGGCCTCTGCACTCGAACCAACTGAATAAGGCCAGACCGACAAAGACGGAAACCGCGATGATAATCCACTGGTTGATATCATCACCTCTCAATTCAATCACAGTTCATCCATCCAGCCTCTTCTCTCTTGAGTGTGACGATACCGTGGATAATGCTTGTTCAAGAACTCTCGATAGTTCTCGTAAACTGTTTTTTCAACATACAGTAATCTGGTGCGGTAAGGGCTGGGTTTCTGCAATTCTATGAGAACATTATTTTGTTGCCATAACACATAGGGATAATCGCTGGAGAGATATTCACCCTTCAAGCTTTTTTCGACGAGCTTGTATTTGCCGTCTAGCTGCTGGAATACGACGTCAAATAACTTGGGATCCAAAATAATGATGACTGCATCAAGAGTCGATTCGCCATCAAAAAATATCAGGATACTCCTTATTCCCTCCATACCTTTGGCTGTTGCTTTTACAAAAGTGTTCTTGCCACGCGTGAGATCTTTCTTGCCTATGGCCTTAAAGTGTCTCTTCTCATACTCCTGACATCTCCAATTCCGCTGCTGGGCGACATTCAAAGCCTCTTCGTATGAGGTTTCCCCTATGACGAGGCCAAATGGTCCAGGGGCCTCAGCAGATTTTGCGATAGCCATTGAGCATAGCGCCAAGAACAAAACATTCACAACATAAACAACCGCCCTTTTCATTTTGAATCCCCCTCTATTTGGTTGTTTTCCAATTTGCCCCATTCTAATATGGGGAAAATTGGGATCAATCCGCTACTGCACAATCCAAACAGCCATACCAGCACAGTTCTGAAGGACCTTGCTGGTGACACTTCCCATGAAAAATTCCCTTACACCTGAGTGACCTCGTCGTCCCAGGACTATAGTTCCATAGTCGTTGCCCTTGGCTTCCTTGAGGATATCGCTGGCAGCATCCCTGCTTCCGTCAACCACCTTGGTCTTGACTTGAGACTCAGGGATGCCTGCTTCGAGAAGCTTTTCTTTCGCCTTTTTCATGTACGGAGCGATCTGCTCTCCCGCTTTGTTTTTCCAGAGCTCTTCCAGTTCCGGGGCTGCCTCAATTATCTCCTGAGGCACAAAGCGTCTTAAATGTCGTTTGGAGTGAAACAACGTCACTTGACAGTCGGTTCCAGAAAGCATGAAACCGGCATGATCTACTGTCCTGAGCCCGTTTTCTGAGCTGTCCATGGCAACGAGCACCCTTATTGACTTGACCGCACCCTCCACCACCCACACCGGACAGACACGGCAGTACTCTAGTAGTTTTTGGGCGGTCTCTCCTGAGAAAAAGGCCTCCAGCCTGCTTCGTCCTTTGGCGCTGATGAGTACACTGTCTGCTCTTTTGTTTGCCGCGAAGTTGCATATATCCCGGGCAACACCCATCTGCTTCTTCAGATGCACGGTTTTTATGTGGTTGTCTTTGAACCCCTTTTTCAGGAGAATGTCTTTTGCCTCTGCAAGAATCTCCTCTGCCATCTGGATGCTCTTCTTCTCTACGTTAAGCAGTCTCAGCTTGCTCTGACGGTCATCATCCGCAACGAGAATCTGCGGCAAAGTGGGCAATACATGTAAGAGCATCACTTCCATATTGTGTTTAGGCCCGTAGACAAGATTCAAGTAATCTAAGGGTCTAAGAGCATTTTCGGAACCATCTAAGGCTACGACTACCATTTTGGTCAATCCAGCCATACATCTTGCTCCTTTCAACCGGCATGCAATCTGGACAACAGTTTATCACAGACTGATGAGTCTTTTAGCAACAGGGATGCCATGTATTTAACTTATTGAAATCATGAAATTTAAATTGACATGTACGGGAATAAATCGGAACTACTGATTCCGGTATCAGAGAGAAGAGATGAAACTCCGTCCTCGGAGGAAACATATGCAATGTAACTTACTGAATATTGGTGACAACTCACAACAAGAACCCGCATTACCGATTCTCAACTTTTCGGAACTCAAGGTTCTTTTTTGGAACATTGGCCGCGGACTGGTGCATGCCAAAATCCTTCACAACGCGAAAGCCGATCACGTGGCTGCGATAGTCGGGGATGTCCCAGCGCCGGTAGGCTGAGCGGACCAGGCGAGCGCCACCGAACCACGAACCCCCACGCAGCATGGCGAGCGCACCCCTAGAAGGCCCTTTCGGATCAATAACATGGCCCTCTGGATATTTCCTGCTATACCAATCCTGACACCATTCCCAGACGTTCCCGTGCATATCATACAAACCCCACGGATTTGGCGGGAAGCTTGCCACTCGCATTGTCTTCTCTCTATATGCGCCCTTAGGACAGTTCCGTATTGGCTTTTCCCCATTGTAGTTCGCCTGGACAGTGGAAATGCAGTTGCCGGTAATAAACGGGGTGCTGGTACCCGCCCGGCAGGCATACTCCCACTCGGCTTCGGTGGGAAGACGATATTTATCGGTCTGCTCTATCTGATTCAGTTTCTTCAGGAACTCTCGTGCGTCATGCCATGAGACCATTTCAACCGGACATTCGCCACCGCAATGCTTGAAATGGGATGGGTTGCTACCCATCACTTTCTTCCATTGTGCTTGAGTCACTTCTGTGGTCTGTAAATAAAAAGGGTTGCCTATCGTTACATTATACTGCCTTTCGTCAGGTTCCCGCTGGGGCTCGTCTGGAGGACTCCCCATCGTGAAAGTCCCTGCCGGAACCAATACGAACTTCATGCCAACTGAGTTGGTAACAGTCCCAGGAGAGGCTGAGAAACCGAGATCCATCTGAAAAACTAAAGACAACAAAAAGACGCACGGGATCAATAGCACCATAGACATGTATGGTTCCCTGGACATTCCTGACCTCCTTTTCAACAATAGTGTCGTCAAAGATCCATTAAGGAAAGATCAAAGAAAAACTGTCCTAGCTCAGTGTATGTTAGTCGTTCAAGATTTTTCACTCCTCTTTTGTGGCAGTTCCAGGTGTGACTTTGCTTTTGACTCTTTCGGTCTATCGACTTAAAGCCTCTTGTTCCCGTTTGGACCAAAGGGCCACGAAGACGGTCAGTCTATCAAGCGAACGCTGGCGCGATTAACGGCCCAAATATTCATAAAGCATATCGTGCCACCATGGCTCTCGGATCTTTTGCAATAAGATTCGATTAATGGGCTCACGCAGTGGGCTGCCCGCTTGCAGCGCGATGCCATAATCTTGACGAAGAAACGTCTTGGGCAGTACCTCCAACTCTCCCTTGAACTTCTTGTTGATCAGATATCGAAGAATGGGTGCATCGTAGACGAGCGCCTGGATTTTGCCGGCCGCTATGGCGCGCAACCCCTCCGGCGCTGTTTTATAAGAAGTAAAAGAGAGGTGACTCTCTTGAAGGTGAGCCTCACTAGTGGTATCTGCGACAGTGCCGACTCGCACTTTTGGGAGATCCTCAGGACCTTGGACCGGAGACTTGAGTTGGGTGACGGTGAGTGCAGAGGTGATCGCTGCCGTGAAAGTCGATATGATGATGATCGCTGCAAACATCCAAATGAGAGCCACTGCCCGTCCGGCCGGGGTGACGGGGGCTTTATCACCATAACCCACTGTTGTCATGGTGACCGCAGACCACCAGAATCCTGACGCAATCCCGGAGGCCGCGTCCCCGTTGAACTGCTGGGGGTTTCTTTTCCGCTCAAACCACCAGACCAGTGCCCCCACCCCAAGCAAAAGCAGAGTGAGGGTGGCAAGTACCTTCAGGAACGCCAGCGAGAAAAAACGTTTGAGAACGGGGAGCCACGGACTCCTGTGTCTTGAAGGAATAGCGATGCCTAGACCTGTGCTGTAGAAGGGATGGGTAAAGTCCAAGATCTTTTCCCGTTCCGGCGTTAAGGTCAACGCCGCGACGGAGACGTCCAAGGAACGGTCGGCAATCCCGTCGATCAGACCTCGGAGATCCAACTCGCGAAAAGTAAATCTGAGGTTTAGCTCAGACGCAATCTGGCGCCATAGATTGATACTAATCCCAGTCCATTCGCCCTCGTCCGTCTTCATGGCAAAAGGCGGCACCTCTTTTGTCCCCACGATGAGCAATCTGGGCGAAACCGGTTGCTCCCCTGTGCTGGCATTTGTTGCTAATAGCCCTATGATCAGAATGATGAGGAAAACAATCTTTATTATTACTCGCATCTGTCCCCTTAAGACCTGGCTGTTTGTTGAGTAGTGCTCATCCGAAAACTACCGTTTTCGGATGAGCGCCATCAGCTTTCAGCGCTCAGCCTTCAGCAAAAGGTAGCCAAAATAAGAAGTTCAGCTGACTGCTGATTGCTGACTGCCTACAGCTCCATCCGGAAATCTAGAGACTCCGGATGGAAACTAAAGGTGACTCACTGGCTATTTTGAGATCCTCGATCTTACCCGGGAAAGAGTTCCAAAAAGCAATCCGGCTATGAGTCCTACACCCATGCATGCAAGTAGCATCAGTGCCCGTGGAAGCGAAAACTGCCAAAGTAACAACTTCACGGTCACCATCTCAGCATTTTGCAGGGCAACCACCACGACCAGTCCTAGCAATATCAATCCGAATATGAGTTTTATTTTCATGAGTCCTCTCTTTGCCGAATTTCAAATGGCTCACAACCATGCCAGGAGCGACGACAGATGCGATAAGCCCAGTCTGAGAGGAGTTTTTTGATGGATCTGCCAGAGTTTTGGAGTAAGACGATATCCAGATTATCTATGCGATCAAAATACAGCAACTAGCAGGAGGAATGCAAGGGCGATAGCAGCGTAGCCTAGATTACGGAGAGGAAATGTCGCTAAGTGGAACACTTTTTCCGCATCTACAAAGAGCTAGAGAGAAAGGAAGTGGAAACCCTCGGCTGGGAAGGCAGGGAGGTGGCCCACAACGTTGTGCGGCAGGGCATCTCAGCAGCACTGCACAGGAAGGTTAGATAAACTTGAACTCATTCTATCCGAACTGAATACCAACTCCAGAATGCACGTCAGCCCCGAGTCACAGCGGACGCAGTTTTCGTAGGTGTCGTCCAGGGTGACAACACTCAATTTGCAGTAGCTAAAAATGTGTCGGGAGAGAAGATGGATCGTTGATCGCCAGCTCCTCTTCGGGGAAATCGAAGGGAGGAGCAGGCTCTCCTTTGAAGATCCAACCTATTCCATTGACGGAAAGATATGTCATAAGGCCTACACGGGCCTCGCTGCAGTGCAGGTCTTCTCACACCTCAGCGCATCCTGTGCCGCCGGCAATCAGTCCTCCTCTCGCGGTGCATGTACCAAGACTCAGGGGGCGCAGAAACATGCCTCCCACCCCCACCACCAGTATAAAGGTAAGCAGCAGCACGAGCACAATCGCTTCAAGTTTTTTTTGCATACATACTCCCCATCGAGTTTAATTATTTTCAACTATTTTGATATTATCAAACTTAATATTCAACATGATGGGTGTCAAGAGACAAAAATACGATATATAGTATTAAAATTGTCGGGAACGCAGTGAGGGAAGATGCGCCTTTCCAGTTTAGCCCCGTTCCTACCATGGACCTGTGCGCCACGCGTTGTGTGCGTGGTGTGAAGGGCTTATCAGTTCATGAGGAATCAGACGTCAAAGCCCCCGGGAGTCCTGCTCGAGACACGTAAATGCCCGATGCTGCTCGGAGGGGGATTCCAATCACCAAACCTGCTACAGTCCCAATTTTTCTTGCGACTTCTTTTGTTATTTTGTAACATTAACGACATAGGACTTTCGTATTTTGTGTCAATCTTCCGATATCACTCTCTATTCATTTTGGTTCTTCAAACGCACTAGCCCGGATGTTTCATGAATCACTTGCTACGACCGCGGATTCGGCCGTCCTTTCTGGTGTCCTCACGTCTCGGCCCTTGCGACGTACCGTTCAGGTACG
>CP070692.1:3351126-3357826 GCA_020353215.1 Deltaproteobacteria bacterium | reverse complement strand
GCTCTTCGGAAAGTCCGTCTGCGGCCTCGAGTGGTTCCTTGACGGGAGGCTGTTCACTGAGGTCTAGTTCTGCAGCTTCCAGATCATCGAAGAGATCTTCGGGGAGCTCAATGCTCGCCTCAGGTGTATCCGTGGCGGGGGCGTACTCGCCGGAGTCTTGGCCCACCGACTCCAGATCATCAAAAAGGTCCTCGGAGAGCTCATGACTGATTGCAGAAGACCCCTCAGTTTCTTCAATGATACCGAAAAACTTGGCCAATTCTTGGTCGTCATTCTTAGTCACCGAATCTCTCCTTGAGACATCCGTTGCTCTCCATAACCGAAAAGACCACAATTACATTCATGTTTTCATTTCAGGATTCTTCTGCTTTGGCAACTAATCCTTGCGGGTTGACAAAGGGTATCCCTAGGATCGACCTTTGGTCTTGGGAGTTCCAATTGGTAAACAAGACTCGAACGGACCTAAGACTGAACCAATGAGGTCAAAGTGCTCGCAGCGCTCTTTTTTACTAACGCACGATAAATCCATCCCATGCTGCCATCTGGCAGTTTTACTTGCAGCCAGTCACCATCCTTTCCCACCACAACAAGCTTCTTCCCACGTCTAACTTTTAGAAGGACTTGTGAGGTAATCGTGGGTCTGGAACGAATATTGGCCACAGATGCCACGCTAACGTAGACTTCAGCGGAGTCCTTGCCCGGTGACGCTGGCTGAAGTTTGGTGGCTTGTTCTTTGACTACGCTCCCTGATTCTTTCTCGGATCTTGGCTTGGGTTCCGATATCATCAGCTGCCGCTCGGGTCCATTGCGCTTGTCTTCCTCAATGCGAGATCTCTCAGAAAAATCACGAGAGTACATATCCTTTAAGAACTTCGAGGATGTAGATAGTGAATAGAGCATTACTGAAATCATTATCAGCAGCGAGGTAACAGCTAAGGGCAGGTAGAGTAGTCTTCGGATGTGTTTCTTATCGAGCTGCTGCACATGTCGATCAAACCGTTTGTCACGAGCAATGCGGGCAGGATCACTGTTTCTTCGCAGTATTTTACTCGTCAGGGTATCTTCGCTGCTAAAATCGCTTGTATGTTTGACTTGTTGAGCACACTCAATAATTCGTTGTGTGATGATTTCCCTATGTACTATCTCACAGTTCGAGTCAGTATCGGGAGACGGTAATTTCTTGACTTCCTGCTCTTCTATTCTACTAGACTGCCCTCTCAGCATGGTATCATAAGACGCTCGCTTCTTATCATCTATTAACGTAAGAAAGGCATCCTCAATATTTTTAAGAATTACTACCCTTTCATCATTTGAGAGAAGCGTATAAGTAAATAACGAGTCATTACTGTACAAAGAAACCGCTTCCCCGTATGCTCTTTTTATCTCAAAGGCGGACGCATGGAACGGAATCTCAAGCAGTTCATAATAATTTGATTCTTCAAACTTCTTCATGACATTGCTGATAGAGATGTACGCGGCTCGTTGAAACTTTCGAAACTAATTTCGACAATGATCATATTTTGCAGATAAGATTCGACTGATCAGCACCGCCGCTTTCGTTTGGCCGGTGCAAGCGATTCCCGGATTCGTCGGAAATCCACATGCAACGAAAATGCCAGTGCGGAATACCACGAGGTTTGTACCCTGAAAATCCCTAGCCCGCCTTATCCACAAAACAGTGTCGCCAGACCGTGTGACCGGGGACCCACCCCAAAGGGGTGGAGAGTGGGCGGAGCGGAGCGAGCGCGAAGAAGATCGCCTTGCCATAGGGCAACCGTCCCGCGGTACCGCGGGACTGGATCCGAGGCGTACTTCAGCAGTACGTCGCAGGGGCCGAGACCCGAGGACACCCTGGAAAAAGGCTATGTCTCGGGTCGGAGTAGGCGATTCCGGAGTTATGCGGGCTGGCTGTTTGGAAGCTAGTGGCTATCAAGAGCGAGACGTGACGGAACTCAGCGGGTCTTGCCGGGGGAAACCTCTTCGGAGAGCAAGGCATATTCATGAACGGGTTTGTCGCCAGGATTGTAGATCAAAATGCGAAAAGACTCTGCCTGGGAGAATGGAAAATCGAATTCCCCGGACACGTACTTGAAAAACCGAACCCGAAACCGCAAAGACTTTCTCAATCTGATTGGCATCCCCTCTTCGTCCAGTTTCATGCTGGGGAAAGAAATATAGTGAGGCTCGTGAGGGGGCTTGAGGACTGCAATGATCGCCAGAACCCCGGAAATGGTCTCTCCCTGGATCGGGTTGACCAGTTTGAAGTTGAGACGAAAACTCTGTCCATCCTCCGTATGCTCCACTGTCGGACTTTCAATCCGAGCATAATTTGCCTGGAGAAGCCGGGTAGTTTCCGGGCTAGGGCTGACTGATCGTTGGTCAACTTCAGGTTCTGCGGGTGGGAACTCTGCACTGTTATCGAGCGCCATCTCATCCGAGTTGGCCTCCGTTTGCACCAAAACTTCTTCCTGTGGCGGCGCACTTGTTTCAACCAGCGCGGAATCCAGGCTGGCCACCTGTTCCGTCGGGACCACCTCTGCGGCCGAGCTCTGCATTTGGTCGCGCTCTTGAAAGTAATGCCGTCCAACAGTTGCCGCAATGAGAACCAAGAAGAAGACCGCCGTCAACGGATAGAAAACCAGACGCCTCGGTCCGCTTCTTCCAGCCTTCCTTCTCGGTGTCGGCAACTCAAGCTTAGATCCTACGTCAGATTGCGGCCCGATTCCGGCGAGTGCTAGCGGTTCCAAGTGCGGATCCACAGCCTCAATCTCTGGCTTCATCCGGCAGAAACCGTCCAACAACCCACCCTCAGCAATTGAGGTAGTGGTGGTCTCCACATCTCCGGTCACTCGACCAGTGGCGCTGAGTTCGAAACGAGTGTGAGCTACAATGTTGCCAACGACCTGGCCTCCAACCGTGACAGAATTTGCGTCGATGTCGGCTTCAACCTTGCCTCCGTAACCGACAACCACCTCACCCTTGGCTTCGATCTCGCCTCTGAGGCTTCCTTCCACACAGACACTGCCCGCGCTGGAAATACGGCCGTCAAAAATGGTATCAGACCCGATAAACGTATCCAGAGAGTAATTAGTAGTGTTTCTATTCCGCTTCATCGTATCTTACTCTCTGCCCGGATACGACCTCGCCAGCACCCGGTTGGCCCTAACGTTAAGGATATAGTGCATTGGATTGACAACCTTGCCCTTGTTCTCGATTTCGTAATGGAGATGAGAGCCAGTTGAGCGCCCGGTACTACCCATGTATGCGATCACCTGTCCGCGCTCAACCTTGTCGCCGCGGGTGACGTTGAACCTGGAAAGATGAGCGTATGTAGTGATGCGCCCCATTCCATGGTCGAGCTGCAAATACTTGCCTCGATATCTGTGATATGCAGTCTTGATGACCTTGCCTTTGCCTGGGGCAATAATTGGTGTACCTCTGGGGGCGCTAATGTCAACACCCTCGTGAAACTCTTTTAGTCCGGTGAAGGGGCTCCGTCGCCAACCAAACCCGGAAGAGAACCAGTAGTTGGCAGTGTCCACCGGCACAATGCTCGGGGTGCTTGCCAATAGCTCTCGTTTTTCACGAATAGTGTCGACCATTTCCTGAATACTGGTTTGGAGGTACTTGGCCTCATCCAGAATCGAAGGGGACTCGAGTTCTGGGATTGATGGAATATCACTGCTCGCAATGGCGCCCTTCGAGGCAATGGAAGAGAGGTCAGTGGTGGGCATACCTCCTCGGCCAAGGTTGGCTGTCAAAGGCAGCCGCTTTTCCAGACCGAGAACATTGCGAATGAGCTCTGCATCCCTTCGAACTCTGTTCATGCTCAGCGCAAGTGCATCCAACTCTTGCTTCTTCTGCACAAGGGAGGAGTTCTCCTTCGCTACTTGGAGGTAGTTACGGTAGAGTCCAATCCCAACGTACGTGCCAACCGCAACCATGACCCAGGAGAGCAGCAGAGTGACTAGGAAAGCAAAAAAGACGAAACGGGAGACAAAAAAAACAAACGATTTGGTTTGCCAGGATGATGTCCAAATTACCGTCAATCCTTTTCGCTTCATTCTTCCACCCCATGTTCCCAGGCTCACCCAGACGCCTTAAGCTGAAGTATGGCGGCTCAGGGCCCTCCCGCGTTCATCGCGATCGATTCTCTATTGTCGGTTTATTGTGGTTCCTCATCGGGTAGCTTAACACAAGATTCGCCTGGCTGCAAAAAAGAATTTGCTTGCCTCAACCCATTCTGAGAGGCCGCAATCTTGCCCCACCGTCCAGGAGAATGGCTCGATTTTGAGCTTGCCAACAGAAGTTGCAGGGTCGGTAGCAAGGTCACCCGGTCAATCAACAAACCTGCTAGTTTTCGCCGGATCTGGCTAGTCTGCCAATCCAATTCATTTCCCTCAGGCGATTGGGTCATCCCGTTCAACCATGAAAATGGCTGAAGCTCGAGCTTCTCACCCTGTGCACAGGTCTTTCCACAAATGTACTTTGCCCAAGCAGTTCTCACGTTGCTGCCCTTTACAAGCAGGTTACCCTCCCGCATGTCTTCTCCCTGCCTGTTGCTCCAGCCGGTCGACGACATGATTATCCTTCTGTGCCCGACCCTTACCAGTGGTGGTCATTGATAATCCGTAACGACTCCGTTTCATGGTTCTGATCATACTATTCATGTGAGCGTCATACACAGCTGGAGAATTACACATCACAACTTAGTAAATGTTTTCAAATAACTAGATATGTTTGTCTTACTCTCAAACACACATGGTGACAATCGGGAGAAAGTATAATTGTGGTCGTATTTGTCATCGGAGCGCCCTCTCGGAAGAGCCTAAGACGAACGGACTATTAGGAGACTAGACGAGGTAGTAGCTTGTTATTAGAAACCGATCTTGCGTTGGCAAGCTTGATACAAAACGACGACGGGTAATCAGTCGCTCGTTGCCCCTAATATTGCAGAGCGACACCGGTAAAAGCCCCTGCGCCCACGCGATAGCGTGCCATCTGCGGCTGCCCTCGGCCGTGAGCTAGATTCGGCCTGAGCGACTCGACGTGAGGACTTCGAGTGAGCCTCAGTCGAACTCCTCGTCGACACGTCTCAATGTCGAAGGCGGGCCGAACAATGCTCGGTTCTGGCAGGACCTCAGGTGCCGTTCAGCACGCTTCGACCTGTCCGAGCCTGCGGGCAGTCCCTCCTAGGCGGGATACATTCTAGCGCGTTTTTCCTCGATGCAGGTCTGCAACATTAGGGCTAGTCTGAGTCACTTTACTCAGAATCCTTAACGATCGTCTGCAAGGCTTCCAGTATCTCAGGCCCCACTTTCTCCGACTTGAGACGATCCAATACGAGCTTGGCGATAAACTTACGGTCTTCACTGGAGATGCTGAGAAAGCGAACGCCCATCCCGCGGGGGCTGAGTTCGTCATCAGGACCGTAGATGTTTGACCAGACCACTTCAGCCTTGGCTTTAATGGGTCGATCGGGAACATTAATGACCAGCTCAAACTCTTCGTTTAGCCTTAGCGGTTTGGCGCACCGGATAAAGGCGCTGTCGGTACTGAGATTCAGCGTAACTCCGTCAACGGAGCCTTGCGCTGTCGCCATTTTGACAGGCAGTTTGATCTTGGTTCTGAGATGCCGGCGTGTCTCTTCGTCTTGGGTCATCTCCTAATCTCCCGTGGATCTGTCAACATGATCGTGTTCTAGCCCGAAAATAAATCACGATTGCAGGGTCCGAGTCAACGAAAAAGCCCAACCTGCATTATTCACGAATCACGCCCTGGCGTGACCGCTGGTATGGCCGTTCTTCCGGGCGTTCTCAGACCTCAAACCCTAAAACGCACTATTCAAGTACGCCACGAGTCCAAACCTCTTGGTGTCGCGTCGATCTCCACTGTCTGGCTACTCCAATTGATGAAATATCCGGGCTAGGTGGTGACCACGGCAATCTTGGCTGGATATCGTCCATATCACCGCAAAACTACAGGTCAGTAAAAAAAGGTATCGATTCGGTGAGTGTTGTGTGGAATGTTCTGGTAGACAGATAGATCGCCTTTGTGTCAGGACCCAATGAAATCTCGTCGGAATCAGTTAATCGGTATTCTCTGTTGGGTTTTATCTTGCTATTATCAATGAATGTGCCGTTTATTGAGCCAGTATCTACCAGATAACAATTTGTTATAGTATCGCTGAAGTATAGATGACAATGAGATTTGGAAACCATACTATTGTACACAATGATGTCATTGGTCGGTGACCGGCCGATTGTAATCAAATTGGCAGGTGCATCGAGTTTCCTTTGATTCAGCGATGTTTGGATGATCGGTGCCAACTTGGTCTTCAGCGATTTTCAGCGCCGCTCTTGCCACTTCGGCAGCTTCCAGGTACCGTCCCTGGCTTCCTTGTTGGTAAAGCGCGGCGATGCGGGCCCTTAATTCGTTCCATCTCTCGATAGGGTTCATGGACTGATTTCTCCGGTTACGTTGGCTGACCTTTGCGCAACGAGAGTGCCGATTGATCGTGCTCCCAAGTACTCCAACCAGAAGCGGCATTTCAATCACATCTAGCCCGGATAATTTACGAATTGGCGGCACGAGATCGCGCAACTGGGGACCCGCCCCAAAGATACTATGAAGGGCCGCTTGGATAGTCCTTTGGTGGTATAAAGAGGTAACTGACAATCCCAAAGGACAAAGGAGGTTA
>CP070692.1:3344295-3351026 GCA_020353215.1 Deltaproteobacteria bacterium | reverse complement strand
GCCAAGGATTTCTGCGATGGTCGATGTGGCCATCATTTCCCTCTACAATCGGCTAACCAATCGGATGGGAATTGAACCCCAAAAAATCCGTCGGCACGGGGCGGTGGTAGCCGTCGGCGAGTTGGGGCGACGCCACTTGGGCCCATTTTCTCCAATGGGATTGCTCTTCCTTCACACTCCTGAAGTCTTTTTCGAAGAAGAGGTGTGGGTAAGTGGCATCGTGCAGCCCTTACAGGAAGCCGGATGGGAGGTATCATTTGAATCGGGCAGGATTAGAGACGTTGTGGACCGGAGTCTGACTGATTTGAACTGGATGAGTGCCATGGTGGATAGTCGATTCATCAGTGGTTCAAGAACGCTGGTGGAAGACTTGCGGGTCAGCTTCATGCAGGAGATCCAATCCAAAAGACATGCGGCCTTAATCAGGAGCTTCCTCGAGGAGTGGCAAGCAAGGCAGTCTGGCCAACAGGAACCTGAGTGTCTTCTTGAGCCCGATCTTGAATATAGCGCCGGAAGTCTCGGCGAGTTGAATCGGATACATTGGGCAGGTTACCTGCTTTACCAGTCGGAAAGTTTAGCCGGAATGGGCACCCTGGATCAAGATAGTGTTAAAGTACTGCAAGAAGCTCAGAGTTTTCTCTTGCGAGTGAGAAATCATCTGCAACTGCTCAAAGGGGGTCAGGAAACCAGGCTGGAATACGAGGCCCAGCAAGAGGTGGCCCTGAGCATGGGCTACCGGAATCAGGGAGACTTTCTACCCGTTGAAGTGATGATGAAGGAATTGGAGGCTCACTTTTATGAAGTCAAGCTAGTAGCGAACCGCTTCAGGGATAGACTGACAGATTCGATTGGCCCAAGAACAGCGCATCCGGCAAAACCAACAACGAGAGGGCTCGGGCCCGGGATCTTGCTCGAATCTGATCGGATTGTGGTGAATACCCAGGCTGTGGGGGGTAATGAAGAAGCTTTGCTGGAAGTTTTCAGACAGGCTGTACGTGTGAAGAAACCCCTGAGTGTGGAGGCATCTAACTGGCTGAAGAGTAAAGCTCACCAGCTACCGGGGTCCATGAGCGGCAAGCCCGAACTGCGCCAATGGCTCTTTGAAATTATCCGAGAAGAAACTCCGGAAATTGGGACCGTCAGGGCCCTTTATCAAACGAGCTTACTCCCCGCGCTCATCCCTGAGCTTCGACAGGTCCACGCCCTGGTTCAACACGATGCCTTTCACCTCTATCCGGTTCACGAGCACCACCTACTGACCTTTACCGAGCTCAAGAAACTTCTTAGTGGTGAGTACGGTGATGCGCATCCTGAGGTATCGGAATGGCTTGATATTAATCAAGATCAAGAGGTGTTCTTGCTTGCCGCCTTGATCCACGACGTGGGTAAAAGTGGCGGCCACGGTCATGCCCAGCGTGGAGCCGATATGGCTCTCCGCATAGGTGAACGTCTCGGTCTTACTGACGCCGAGAGAGAACTTCTCAGTTTTCTGGTCGCCAACCACGTTCTGCTCACAGACAGCGCCGCGCGTCGAGATCTCGATGATCAGCAGATGATTCAGCACTGCACCAATGTCATTGGGTCGGTCGAGCGTCTAAAAATGCTCATGCTCCACGCCTTTGCGGACATGCGAACCACCGGCCCTCGAGCCTGGGAGCTTTGGGAAAATCTGCCCATGCTCACCCTATACGAGCGTCTGTTGCATCGCCTGGAAAAAGGAGATCCTGATGAGCGAATGGTAGCGACCAGACTGGACTTCTTGCGACGCCGGGCTGCAGAACTCCTTGCTGAGGAGATGACCCCTGAGACGCTGGATTACCACTTTGATCAGACGGATTCCCGCTATCTCCTTTCGGTAACCCCTGATGAATTGGTTAGACATCTCAGGTTGGAGCGGAAACTGGAACAAGCAGGGCTAGCTTGGCATGTGCAGGCAAGACAGGACAATTGGGAACTCACCCTCATGAGTCGACACCCTCTCGGCTTGTTGGCAAGGGTCGCAGGCGCATTGACCTTGCATCAGCTGGATATCCGCAAAGCCCAAACCCACACCAAGAAAGACGGAGTCGCTTTACAGATCTTCGAGGTGGCAGCCTTGAAGCCGAACATGACAATCTCATGGGAGCAGGTGATGACTGACTTGCAGAACGCAATGCAAGGAAGGCTGGCCCTTGAGTACAGGCTCGCCATTCACGCTGCAAAGCACCAGAGGAAGAAAGGGCGGATTCCGGAGAAACCCGATGAGGTAGTGGTGGATAATGATTCCTCGGATCAATACACCATCATTGAAGTCTACACCACAGATCGCATGGGTTTGCTCCATGCAATTACGCGTACCATGCTGGAATTGCGTTTACAGGTTTTCTTGGCCAAGATTTCAACGAGAATGGACCAGGTGGCCGATATTTTCTATGTGCGAACGCAGGATGGGCAACGGGTGGAGAATCCGGAACATGTGGAGGAGATCAAGCGAGCCCTATTATTCAGTCTGAAGTAGGCGCTAGGCATACGGCGCAAGGTACAAGGTAGTGTCTGGCCATTAGGCTTCGCTGTCATTAAGTAATCTGGTCATTGGGTCGCCACGATAAATGGCTATGAGTGACAGCGCAGCGAAATGGCTTAATGAATGAATAGACGTGAACCCTGCGCCCTGAGACTTGGGCCCTTGATCTGTGGGCTATGGGTTAAAAGGAGGTAAGTCTAAATGATGCAGTGCAAGAATTCCGAGGATGTTTTAAAGGCGGTTGCTGACCAAAACGTCAGCTTCATTCAGTTCTGGTTCACCGATGTCTTAGGGATCTTGAAAAGTTTTGCCGTTACCCCCTCTGAACTGGAGGAGGCTCTGTTGGAAGGGATGGGCTTCGATGGCTCTTCCATCGAAGGTTTTGCTCGGATCGAGGAGAGCGATATGATCGCCAAACCGGACCCCACAACCTTCCAATTCCTCCCCTGGCGACCTAAGGACCGCCCGGTTGCCAGGATGTTCTGCGACATTCTGCAACCTGATGGAACCCCCTATGAGGGAGACCCTAGGTACGTGTTCAAGAGAGTGTTGGCCCGGGCGACCGACAAGGGGTACACCTCTTATCTGGGACCGGAACTCGAGTTCTTCTACTTTGAAGACAACGAAAGCCCGAAGATCATTGATCAGGGGGGATATTTTGACACCCGCCCCTTGGACATGGGCGGCGATATGAGACGGGAAACCATTTTTGCCCTCCAGGACATGGGAATTCAGGTAGAGTACAGTCACCATGAAGTCGCCCCCAGCCAACATGAAATTGACTTACGCTACGACGAGGGATTAAAGATGGCCGACAAGGCGGTGACCCTCAGAATAGTGGTCAAAGAGATTGCCAGGCAGAATGGGGTGTATGCCACCTTCATGCCCAAGCCCATTTTCGGCGAGAACGGGAGCGGCATGCACACACATCAGTCCCTTTTCACCGGTGAGGCGAACGCATTCTACGATTCAAACGATCCTTATCATCTTTCCAGCGCAGCCAAATCCTATATTGCCGGAATAATGCGACATGCACGGGAGATGGCGGCCGTTACCAATCAGTGGGTCAACTCTTATAAGCGTCTGGTGCCGGGTTACGAAGCGCCGGTCTATGTAGCTTGGGCCAGAAGGAACCGTTCCACCATGGTGAGAGTGCCCATGTACAAGCCCGGAAAAGAGCAGGCGACCCGTATTGAGTTCCGCTCGCCGGACCCTGCCTGCAATCCATATTTGGCCTTCGCAGTGATGCTTGCTGCTGGTTTGAAAGGGATGGAAGAGAACTACCCCTTGCCGGAGCCCATAGAAGAAGACATCTATGAGATGGATGAAGTCGCCCGCGAAAAGGCCGGTATCGAATCCCTGCCAGGAAACCTTTTCGAAGCCATACAAGAGGTGGAAAAGAGCGAGCTGGTGCGCGAGACTCTCGGAGATCATATCTTCAACAAGCTCATAGTAAACAAGAAGATTGAGTGGGACCACTACCGCACTCATGTTAGTAGATTTGAACTGAAGCGCTATTTACCTTTGCTTTAGACACTGGAAGCTTTGCTATCGAGGAAAGAGCCTAGCCCCAAACCGGGTCGATTAAGGGCTGACTATCGCTAAGCCCTCCGTTGGCAAACTGAGCTTTGCCCACAAGTGGGACTGCTGGACACGGGTGGTGGGGGAGGCATCGGAGGGGCAACGGGGCCTCTTCTTTCGTTCCGAGGCTCCCGGCCCGGCCACTTCTAACGCGTCTGCGGCCAGGGGAAGGCGTCCCCTCCCTGTTTCCCGTTCCTAGGGAACGGGACCAAGGGCTCCCCTAGCCGCAAACGCGGAAGTGGCACGAGCCTCCTGCCAGTCACTGCAGAAAAGGCTCCCATTGCCCCTCTTGAGGGAACAGATGAGCATCTCCTGTGTCCAGCAAAAAATGTGGGGCATGGTCAGTTTACGAATGGGGGAGGCAAAAGCTTCATTGAAAAGTACTGGTGCTCGAGTAGAAAAGTCTTGTCCAGCGGACAGCAGGCAACAGACAGTGGGCAGCCAACGGCTAACGGAACAGGCAGGCAAAATGAACCTTTTCCGTTTTTTATATAATGTCGGCATGTTACCACTGGCAACAACAGCGGCACCACTTGCCTATCTTGCTTACCGGTTACAACCTGAAAAAGCTGAACGTTGGCGACAGCGTCTAGGCTTCCATTCCCAAATGACGCTTCACCACCGGCTGCGGAGGCCTCTGGTTTGGATCCATGCGGTGTCAGTGGGCGAGGTGGGGGTGGCGTCCACTCTACTTGATGCCCTTAACCGGGTGCGGCCCGATTTAGGGATAATCGTCTCCACTACCACACCGCACGGGCAGGAATTGGCTCGCAGGAAACTGGCCGGCAGGGCGACTTGCATTTACTTTCCTCTGGACCTCATTGTTTCCGTGCGCCGGACCCTACGCCACATAAGGCCTGACATCATCGTTTGCCTGGAAACTGAACTGTGGCCGAACTTTCTGGGCGAAGCTCATCGTTTGGGAATTCCCACCCTGCTCATTAATGGCCGCATTTCAAAGCGATCGTTTCCGCGGTATAGGAAACTTCGGCCGCTGATGGCATCCATACTCCGGGGATTCTCTGCACTGGCCATGGTTTCCGATAAAGATGCCGAGAGAATCATATTCATGGGTGCCCCGGCGGACAAAGTCGTGGTGGCAGGAAACATGAAGGGAGCTGGGCTGGCAGAGCGGGCTATACCGGAGAGAATTGAGAGGTTGAGACAGAGATTGCACCTAAGTTCCAGCCCACCTGTCCTGATTGCTGGAAGTATCCGCAATCAGGAACTCATCTGGTTGCCGGAAATCTTTTGTCAGTTGGCGAAGGAGAGAGCTGATCTGATAGGGATTTTTGCCCCTCGTCATCCCAAGCGACTGGGACGTTTGGAAACTTGGTTCCAGAGACAGGGGCTGGCATTTCAGCGCTACAGTGTGCTGGCCAACGGTGCAGAGGCAAGGCGAACCAATATCATCCTGGTGGACTCTGTGGGAGTGCTCTTCGAGCTCTATGGTCTAGCGGATTTGGTGTTTTGTGGCGGCAGTCTGGTGCCGCTTGGAGGCCAGAACATCTTGGAACCGGCTGCTTGGGGAAAAGCGGTTTTCTACGGACCCAATATGGACAACTTTCCGGAAGCTCGCCAATTGCTGGAGGCCGCTGGGAGCGGAATAACCGTGCAGGGCCGGAATGAGCTTTTGGAGAAACTGCGCTATTTCCTTGCTCACCCAGAGGAGCTAGAGAACATGGGCAGTAGAGGGAAGGCTGCCTTGAGTGACCGGCATCAGGTGGCGCTCAAGCAAGCGGAGCTGATTCTAGGCAACCTTGATCAGCGAGCCGGTCCTCGAAGGTTGTTGTCGGAGCAAACCTGTGAATGAAGAAACCCTGCGAGAGATGCTGCAAGCGCTGCACGATGGCACAACGGATGTGGAAACCGTGCTGGAGAGCTTGCGCTCATGGCCCTATGAAGATCTCGGCTTTGCCCGAGTAGACCACCACCGCGCCCTGCGACGGGGCTTTCCTGAGGTGATCTTCGGTGAGGGTAAAAGCGCCAGCCAGGTCAGCCAGATTATGCAGGCCATGTTGGCTCGAGGCGCAAATATACTCGTCACCAGAGTGGATTCTGCCAAGGCCGCCGAAGTACAGAAAGAAATAACAGCGGCTGTTTACGACGACCTTTCCCGAACGCTCACGGTGCGCCGGGGAGAGCGGGCCAAAGAAGTTGGTCGGCCGGTGATGGTCCTGGCCGCAGGGACCTCCGACATACCAGTGGCGGAAGAGGCAGTTGTCACCGCAGAAATGATGGGTAGTCGGGTGGAAAGACTATTTGACGTGGGAGTGGCAGGCCTGCACCGTTTGCTCGACAATCTACAGCAGATGAGGGAGGCGAGCGTACTGGTTGTCGTGGCCGGCATGGAAGGTGCCCTGGCCAGTGTCGTTGGTGGCATGGTGGCCAAGCCGATCATCGCGGTGCCGACCAGCGTTGGTTACGGTGCCTCGTTTCAGGGGCTTGCAGCTTTGTTAGCCATGCTCAATTCCTGCGTTCCCGGGGTATCGGTGGTGAACATCGACAACGGCTTTGGCGCCGGTTACCTCGCGGCTCTTATAAGTAAACCCTAACGTTGCAAACCTGTACCGAGGAAAAACGCGCCAGGGTGGGCCAGATGTGGCCTCGCGCAGTCTCGGGTAGGTCGAAGCGTACTTAACCGTAC
>CP070692.1:3337446-3344195 GCA_020353215.1 Deltaproteobacteria bacterium | reverse complement strand
AGGGCGCAGAACAGGTCGCAGGCTTCGTCTATGACTTAATCAAGGCATGACACCTCTTGAACCCAGTCTCAGGTCTTCGGGATTCGGCAGCTTAAAATCGTGAGAAAGGTACAATATTGACACGAAATATTAATCTTTCTATACTACGCACCAAAAAGTGAATTCACATCATCAATCCAACATTTCATGCCTAATTACAATGTATGAGTTCACAACCCCACATGATTTCCACAGGAGATCTGATGTTTGGAGATCAAGGGGTGCCCCCTTTATGATCGGCCCATTTTAAAAAAGCGGGAGGGAAAGAGATGGAAGATGAAATAAGGGCGGTGGAGAAAATCATAGATCTGGTCATAGATTTTTTTGTGAAATACAGTTTTCAGGTGCTCGGGGCGATCATCATTCTCATCGTTGGCGTGATCATCGCGAAGTGGGTGGCCTCGCTCCTTTTAAAACTTTTTGAGAAAAAAAATCTCGACGTTACCCTTTCCAAGTTTCTTGTCAGCACCATCAAGTTGATCATCATTGGTTTTGCAATAATCATCGCCATTAGTAAATTCGGTATTACCATTGCCCCATTCATTGCCGCACTCGCCGCTATGGCTTTTGGCATAAGTTTCGCCATCCAAGGTCCCGTAGCCAACTACGGCGCAGGTCTTGTTATTATCTTGACCAGGCCCTTTGTCGTTGGTAATACCATCACCGTCGCAGGGGTCAATGGTATCGTCGAAGAAGTCAAGCTTGGCGCCACCATTCTCACGGACGAAGACGGCGTAAAGATAACCATACCCAATAAACATATCACAGGAGAGATTCTGCAAAACTCAGAAGAATGGAAGATCGTGGAAGAAGTCGTGGGGGTAAGTTATGGCAGCAATCCCGAAGAGGCTATAGGAATCGTAAAAAAATCCTTGGATCAATTTGATGAAATTTCCAAAGAGCCCCCACCTCAGGTCGGGATTCAGGAATTCGGCGATTCCTCCATCAACATCGGCTACCGTTATTGGGTGCCCACCATCAAGTATTTTCAGACCCTGTACAAAGTGAACCTGGCCGTCTATAAGCAGTTGGTAAAACAAGGTGTGGAAATCCCTTTCCCTCAGAGGGATGTTCGTGTCGTTTCGAGATCTGGTGGGAATGGTCTAGCGACGTCCTAGTAAAGAACCCGACCAAAGGTCAGGTTATTCTGTGAAAAAGCCTGCTCAATTTGGCGCCCAAACACTATTGACAATTCATTTCTGTTCACAGTCTGGGACATGAAGGCTTTTTTACATGAAAGAAAAAAGGTACCCTTACGAATATGACAAACAGACTCCGTTCAGTCTCGTGTAAAGCGTGATGGTTCTCCCCTCTCTTCCGAGCGGGGCATTCCGGCTTTTTCACGTAAACAATGACATTCATTTACGAGAAAGGCAACCCATGAGTAAAAGCATTAGAAAAATTTCCATTTTCACGATTGTCTTAGTTTCCGTGATCTGCTTCACATGGGGGCTGACTTCTAACGCCCAGGAAGAGCCCTCCAGCGTGGTGGTCGATGCCTCTTCTGCTGGAGAAATGAACCTCAAGATACTCAAGGCGAAGAGGACCGAAATAGAGGCCTCAACGGCCCTGCCTGATCCGGTCAAGAAAAGCACCCTAACCTATCTGGACCAGGCCATAACCTTTCGGGAACAGGTCGATCAAATCAACAAAGATGCGGAAAGCTTTGCACAAACCATACAGAGCGCCCCCAAGAGGACCAAAGAAATAGAAACCGAACGGGAACGGACAGCCCTTCCCTCCGACCCGATTGAAGCCCTCAAAGACGTCCAAGACATGGATGTGGCCAACCTGGATACCAAGATACGCCAGGAAGAAGCGGCATTGATAGAAACAAAAGCAAATCTCACCAAATGGACCAATCAGATTGCCAAGGAGGAAAAGGCCCCGGAGCGACTCATGGGGAGCATCACCAGAGCTAAGGAGGGACTGAAAGAAGTAAAGATAAAATTAGATGCCCCACCGCCACCCAATGAAGCTGAACCAGTGATTGAATCACGTCGAAATTCCTTGCTCACAGAACAAGCCAAGTATCAGGCCGAAATTACGGCCTTCGAACAACGGCTGGCCGGACAGAGCGTTTTCTTGTCTCTTTTGAGAGCGGAGCGAGACTTGGCGGAGCTCCAAGTAGGGAAACAGGAGGGTTTCATCAAGGCATGGAAGGAGGAAGCCCAAAAACGTCGCCAACGCGAAGCAGAACGGGCTGTCGCCGGCGCCGAGGTCGCCAAATTTGAGGCCTACAGACTTCCGGAACCGATACAGAAAGAGTTTGATATGAACATCCAGCTCGCCGAGGCCTTGGAAAAGGTGATCCGGGATGAAGCCTTAGCGACCGAGGACCTGGAGAAAAAAGAGGCCGAGGTCAAAGAGCTTGAACAAGAATTCAGCTTGGCCCAGGAGCGCGTGAGAATTGCTTTACGGAGTGAAGCGATCGGCCTGGCCTTGCGTGAACAGCATCGCTCTCTTCCAAGCTTTTCAGGTTACCGCCAAGACTCGGCCCGTCGTCAGTCGAAGATGAGCGAAATCCAAGGCGCCCACCTCGAAGTGGAACGCCAAATTCGCGCCCTGAGTGATCTGAATGCGGAAACGGCCCGCATTATCCAGACCGCTGGACCCATTCCTGAAAATAAACAGGGTCCATTAAGGGACAAAATAACCGAGCTTTTGAATGATCGGCGTGAGCTGCTCGAAAAACTGTCCACGGGGTATCGTCGATATTTTAATGACCTTAAGAACCTTGAATTCATTGATCATCAAAAGGTCAGACTGGCCGATGAATTCAGAGACTTTCTGGATCTGAACCTCATGTGGATCCGCAGTTCTAAATTTTTGGGTCCGAGTGATTTAAAACATCTACCTGCGGCTGTGGGTTGGATCTTAAACCCCGCCCATTGGTGGCGATTCCTTCATGACATCTGGGATTCCTTCAGGCGAAGCCCCGTTTTGTGGGGAATGGCGTGGTTGTTGGGCCTCGCCCTTTTCCTCGGTCGACGAAGGGCGCGGATAGATCTTGAAAAGGTCTCACAGCGCGTCGGACACGTAGCCACGGATTCATTTCTACTTACATTGCGCGCTTTGGTTGAGACGGCCTATCTTGCAGTAGGTTGGCCATTCTTGTTTGGTCTTCTAGGTTGGCAGTTGTCGTCCTTGCCGACGCCTTACGAATTTACCTTGGCCACCATTAATGGGCTCAAATCAGTAGCCATGGCTCTAGCCCTCTACGGATTCTTCTATTACACCTGCTGCAAAGCCGGCTTGGCCCAGTCCCACTTTAAATGGTCAGAGGCGACGCGTCTGACCTTACAGCGAAACCTCTGGTTGTTGTTACGAATACTTCTGCCCATCGTATTTCTCATGCGGATGGAAACAACCGTAGAATATGGCGATTCAATGGGCCGTTTGGCATTCATGGCCATTACAATCGGTTTTTCGGTGTTTTTGTCACGAGTTCTACGTTTTTCCGGACCGATCGTTTCAGAAATGATCAAAAACCACCCCAATGGTCTGCTGGTTCGTTCACGCTATGTCTGGTTTCCTCTGGCCGTGGGTTTCCCTCTCCTCATGGCGTTACTTGCGGTGCTTGGCTACTACTATCACACGGCTTTAACGCTTGCAAACCTGGCCGTTAGAACCTATGAACTTATACTCGGCCTGGCGATTATCTATCATTTATTGCTGCGATGGCTGGTCGTTGCAAAAAGACGATTTGCATACGAGGAGGCTAAAAGAAAGGCGGAAGAAGCAGCGCGGGATCAGGAAGAAGATAAACAAGCCACTGAGGAGCACCTCGAGAGCGTGGGGGTGACTATCGATGAGGAAGAGATCACTATCGACGAGATGGACGAGCAGACGCGCAAGCTCCTGCGGACGATCATTGTTTTTGCAACGATCTTGGGCCTGTGGGTGATCTGGGATCAGGTGTTGCCTGCCTTTCGATCCATTGTGGATGTCCGTCTCTGGAGCTACAGTGCGGAGGTGGAAGGCGTTACAAGGACCCTCCCGATTAATGTGTATAATTTGCTTATAGCTGTTGTCATTGCGGTGATCACTTTTGTTTCCGCTCGAAATCTGCCGGGTGTCTTGGAAATTTCCATACTCAACCGTCTCTCTCTAGATTCGGGAGCCCGCTATGCCTTTACCACGGTTTGCCGTTATGTGATCACAGCCATTGGTGTCCTCATCGTTTTTAATACCATCGGTTTCAGGTGGTCTCAGCTGCAATGGCTGTTCGCCGCTCTGAGCGTGGGTATCGGTTTCGGGCTTCAGGAGATTGTGGCAAACTTTATCTCCGGCATCATCATACTCTTCGAGCGTCCTGTGCGGGTCGGGGATATCGTCACTGTTGACAACACGACAGGCATAGTCTCCCGTATCCGGATCCGTGCAACCACCATTACCGATTGGGATCGGAAGGAGTACATTGTCCCCAATAAGGAGTTTGTCACGGGCCGTTTGCTCAACTGGACGCTTTCCAGCAATATCAACCGCATCGTCATCACAGTGGGAGTGGCTTATGGGTCTGACACCGAACTGGCGCGCGAACTTTTACTCAAGGCAGCTCATGCCCACCCCTTAATACTGGACGACCCGGCACCCCTGGCTACCTTTGAGGGTTTCGGTGACAATAGCCTGACGTTTCTCTTGAGAGCCTATTTACCCAGCATGGAGAACCGTCTCATGACCATCAACGAACTGCATATGGCTATCGATAAATTATTTCGCGAGGCAGGTATCACGATCGCTTTTCCGCAACGAGATGTACATCTGGACGCTTCCGGCCCCGTGGATGTCCGTGTCGTCTCAGAAGAGTCGACCGTCCAAACATCCGAAGCCCCTGATGAACCGGAAAAGGATATCTGCGTGGTATCGGAAGAGCCGGCCACTCAAATGTCCGAAGGTCCTGATCAGCCGGAAGAGGAAGAATCGTCTTAGCCACTTTTTCGAAAAGTCATCTCAAAAATAGCAAAATAGCTCGAGGTCAAAGGACCATAATTGTTCTCCATTTTGTTTACGATCGATTTGGGTTCTAATCATTTCTTGGTAAATCCTCGCCCCCTGACGCAGCATTCTTTGGTGTGTGGCAAAGTCGACTTCGTAAAGACCGAATTTCATACCATACCCCTTGGCCCACTCGAAATTATCCATAATGCTCCAGTAATAGTATCCACGCACGTCAACTCCGGAATCGATGGCTTTGGCAGGGCCAAGAGAGAGCGACGAATGAAAGGACCTCTACGGTCATCGCTACGATCCGCGATCCCATTCTCGGTCACACAGATGGGAAGCCCCAGTTTGGCGACTTCGATTAACGCCCGATAAAGGCCTTCCGGATAGACGGCATAATCCATTTGAAATTTTTTAAGAGTGATGCGGTTTGAGCTCTCGTAAGCGGTATGTGGGACGAAGGTGGGCAGGGATGGGTGTTGTTACCCGATCACTCACACCGGTACCCACCAAGGCGGAGTCGAGACCGACACTGTTTGCCCCGCGTATATCCGTCTCTATCTGATCACCGATCATGACCATATCGCGGGTTCCACTTCGTTGTATCGCCGCTTCAAAAATGGCCGGGTATGGTTTTCCGAGACGTGCAAAGTGAAGTTCAGGACGGTCGGGATACCGCAGTTTCAGGGCAGCTTCCAAAACCAGCGCAATGCTTCCGGCGGTAAGTGCGAAACCATGGTCTGATTTCGGAAAAATCAGATCTGGATTGGACAGGACCATGTGAACTATTTCATCCCGGTCAAGGAGATGAAAAAGTGTGGACATGACGGTATCGATGGTTTCGCGGAAGGGAAAGCCGGTTTCGTCGCAGATGACCAGAACCTCAAAGGCGTCGTCCGGAGACACAATCCGGCCGCCTGCCTGTTCAACATACCGTAAGCTGTCTTCCGGACCGAGCACCGCACAGCGGGCTCCCGTGAGCCGATGACTTTCGAAGTAACCCTTGAGAAGAGCACCGGAAGTGATAATGCGCTCTGTGTGGATTTCCAGTCCATAACTACGGAACCGTTTGGTGCCCGTCTCTGGAAGCTTTGACGCGTCGTTGGTCAGGATAAAATAGGGCTTTTTCGCCCGATTGAGTTCAGCAATCAAGTCAGAAGCCCCCTCGAGCGCCCCTGAGGTGTGCACCAGCACACCATAGGCGTCCAATAGAAGCACTGAATAACGTTTCATCAGTTTTTCAATGGTAATCTCAGGTATGTTTTCCATGGGTTATTACTTATTTATCCGATTATGTTAAATGTCGCAACCTTAATGTACTGAATGGTATTCATCATTGACACCGACGAATTTTTTGGATACTTCTACTTTGAAGAAGCGAGTTCTTATTATCATCAACTTCACTCCCCAACAAAAAGCGAACTCTTATCGTCCATTGGCATGGAGAGCATTAGATTTATACTCCGAAAACCCTTTCCAGGCACTTGAATGGGTAAAAAATAGTCACATAACGTGGTTTTATATACCGATTCCATTCCAAGGAGACGGAAAACATGGATATTACCGAGCCGATCATAAAGCGTGAGGATATTCTCGTTCTTCCTGATCATAATTTTAATACTGAAAACGTCTGTCTCGTGTCTGGAGCGGGGACTGGTATCGGCAGGGCCACAGCGATTGCATTGGCTATGAACGGGTTGATCACAGTCGGCCTCGACATTAATGAAGAAGAAGGACTGAAGACCATGGCACTCATTAGAGATATG
>CP070692.1:3330597-3337346 GCA_020353215.1 Deltaproteobacteria bacterium | reverse complement strand
GTTCTTCCGGAATTTGCTTGGATGACCATCGGTGTGCCATATGCTTCTCACCATGCCCCTACCAGGCCAGTGGGAGCTGTGAGAAAAAGAGCACCTGAGCCACCGGTGTCTTGCCTTTGCCGGCTGGAAGGGTGTGGCCTGCGTCGGCGACAGGCAGCCTTCCAACTCTTTAAACCGAAATTGAAGCTCCCTGCAGCCCCCGCTCGCAGAGCGGGGATCTCTGCTTCGCTCCGACAAACTGCGGGGAATGGGTTCGCTCTAGCATTTTCAAACCCAAATGAGGAGTCTGCATGAAGGCTGCAAAAATCCTTACCACTCCCCGCATGGAACGATGCATCGGCTGTCACTCCTGTTCCCTGGCTTGTGCTCGTCTGGTGCACAAGCGCTTGTCCTGGGACACAGCAGGCATCCGCATTGTGTCCTCAGGAGGCCTTTCCACCGGCTTTGAGGCAAAGCCCTGTCTGGCCTGCAGCCCGGCACCATGCGCTTTAGCTTGTCCCACTGAGGCCTTTTCCCAGCGTAGAGGCGGTGGGGTAATTGTTAAGAGAAAACTTTGCATCCGTTGCGGCGAATGCGCCGCAGCGTGTCCGGTGGATGCCATTTATTTGGACGTCGCCACGGAACCGTTCGTCTGTATCCACTGCGGGCGGTGTGTACCATTCTGCCCCCACGATTGTCTGGAAATGGTGGAGGTTCCTGCTGAGCCCTCGCCAGAGGAAGAGGCAAAGGAGGTGGCATCATGATCCGGGACCATTTCAGGATACTTGCCGTGGATCTGGCTGAAGGCAAGGGTAAAGTAGTCACCCTTGAGGGTCGTGACACGGAGGTGGGCGGAAGTGGACTGGCGGCAGTCCTGTTCAACAAATATGGCCATGTTGGCAAGCCGTGGGATCACCCCGATCAGCCACTGATATTCACCATCGGTCCGCTAACCGGGTATTTTCCCCTCATGAGCAAGACAGTTTGCAGCTTCAAATCACCCTATCACGACCAATACGCAGAAAGCCATGCGGGAGGGCGATCGGCCCTGGCTTTGCGCTTTGCCGACCTTGATGGTCTGGTGATTGTTGGAAAAGCCAAGCAACCTTCCTGCGTCCTGGTCGGATCGCGCCATCTCGAGGTCAAAGATGTCCATTATATGTGGGGCATGGAGGTGGACAAGGCGGGCAAGCTACTCCGTAGAGCCTCGTCAGGATCTGGACATCGGAGTATTATGCGCATCGGCCCCGCAGGGGAACACCGCTCAGCCATGGCTTGTATTAATGTGGACACTTATCGCCATTTCGGACGGCTCGGCGGGGGCGGGGTCATGGGAGCCAAGAATCTCAAGGGCATCGTGGTCGAGGGAGATGGGGTCTTCGACCTGCCGAAGGGCAAGGCATATGCCGAACTCTTTGAGGAGGTCTACAAGCAGCTTACAACCACTGACATGATGGACAAGTACCATAACCTGGGCACCCCTGTGAACGTGGCAGTCCTGAACGGGCTCAAGGCCCTTCCTTGCCGGAACCTTCAGCAAACGAGCGATCCGAACATCGAGGGTATTACCGGGGAGCGGTTCGCAGACGATGCCTTGCTGCGTAACACCGCCTGCTCCGGATGTCCGGTGGGATGTATCCACGTAGGCTATGTGCGGGAAAAGTTCATGGAGCCCAATCAGTATCTGTATCGTCAGGTTTCCTACGACCACGAGCCCATTTTTGCCACGGGGTCCATGCTCGGTATTACCGACGCCTTCAAAACGCTCGGGCTCATGGACGCAGTGGAGAAAATGGGGCTGGATGTTATGTCCGCGGGTGTCGCTTTGGCCTGGGCCACGGAGGCATTGGAGAAAGGGGTAATATCCGAGCACGAGACTCTGGTACCTCTAGCGTTCGGCGATGCCGAAGGATACAGGGAAGCTATTCGTTATCTTGGCCTCGCTGCCAATGACTTCTACCAATTGCTTGCTCAGGGAACCATGAAGGCTGCAGAGTATTACGGCGGGGAGGATTTTGCCTGCGTGCTAGGGCAGGAAATGGGAGGCTATGCCACCGGGGAAGTCTTCTTCGCCTCTCAATCCTTGGGCTTTCGCCATTCGCACCTGGACTCCGGTGGGTATTCCTACGACCAGAAACATACAGACCGGAACCTGCAGGGGGCAGTTGATTTCCTGGTAAACGACGAGCAAGGCAGGGTGTTTCTGACCTCCATGGTGTCGTGTCTCTTTGCCCGCGAGGTGTACAAGGAAGAGCTGCTTGGAGATTGTCTCAAATCCCTCGGCTATGCTAGCCTGGCTGAGAACATGCAAGCGGTGTCACACCATATTCAGAAGCTGCGCTGGGAAACCCGCCTGGCCACAGGGTTTAATCCAGCAGCAGTGAAGATCCCCATGCGCTTTACCGAGGTGACCACCTGGAAGGGGCAGGTGGATGGTGAATTTCTCGATGCCCTGAAAGGTGAGTACGCCAAACGGATAATCGAATTAGGAAGAAAAGACGAAGAGGATAAGGCGTAAACGTGTAGATGTTCGCGGGGACTCACCCTGAGCTGTTCAATATTTCTCGCTGTTCGATCCCTCGGATTATGATGTGATGCGACACACCGGGTGCGTCGAGGCTAGCTGATCTTGGCATATGATACCTGTTACCGTTGGGATAACAATCCGTCAAGTTATTTACTTAATTATGGACGTCCCCACTTATTGGGAGGAGAACCGTAAAGGTGCTGCCTTGGTCGGGGGAGCTTTCAACCTGGAGCCATCCCCCATGGGCCTCAGCAATGGAGCGGGCGATGCAGAGTCCAAGACCGGCGCCTGCCTCGCCCTGCGAGCGCGCCTCGGTAGCCCGGTAAAACCGGCTGAATATCCTCTGCTTTTCGTCTTTACCAAGACCAATCCCCGTGTCAGAAACCTTCAGAACCGCCCTTTCTCCGTCACTGTGGACAGATAAGGTGACCCTCCCACCCGGCTGGGTGTATTTTATCGCGTTGTCGACGAGGTTTAACAGGAGCCGTCTGAGGTGTTCTCGATCTCCCTGGACAGAAACGGGCTCACCCAAACTCGGCTGTAGGCTTATACCATTGTCATCTGCCACCACCTTCATCTGTGCATACACCTCTTCTGAGAGCTCCCTCAACTCTACCGGTCTGAGGTCCATCCGCAGCACCCCTGCGTCGGCACGAGCAAGCAGAAGAAGGCCCTCCACCAAACGGCTGATCCTATCGATCTCCTCAAGCCCACTTTCCAGAACACGTTGATACTCCTCCGAGCTCCTCTCTGATCGAAGAGCTACTTCCATCTCGCCCCTCAGGATAGTGAGCGGGGTTTGGAGTTCATGGGAGGCATCGGCACTGAACTGACGGATTTGACGAAAGGCGTCATCCAGCCGACCGAGCATATCGTTGAGTGTCTTCGCCAACCTGTCCAGTTCGTCGCCGGTCCCTGTCTCCTGCAAACGCTCGTCTAAGTACTCGCCACTGATCCTGTGAGCTGCCTGTGTCATTTTATCCACCGGCTTGAGCGCTCGGCGGGCTAGAATCCATCCACCCCCACCGGCCAGCAGCAGACCAAGCGGAAGAACAGCCGCCATGATCAACAAAAAACGGCCACGAGTCTTGTACATATTTTCCAGCGACATCCCCACCTGGACCAGATTGGTCACACGACCTGCTTCAATCACGGGCATGGTCAGCACGCGGACCGGATAGGGGCCGGCGACCTTGAAAGTTTCGAGGGTGGCCACCCCTTGCGATGCATTCTTCAGGGCTTTAGGGCTGAGGAGTAGTTTGTCCGAACGGGTTCGGGGCTGGCGTGGAATCCGGCGGCCCAGTGGATCAAACATGTCAAAATGCCTATCCAGTGGCGAGAAACCAAAGAAGCGACGGAAGAGGTCATCTATGTCGGAGGGATAGAATGCAGGGCCGCCCGCTCGAGTTCGCTCGGCCAGCACTTTCGCTACGCCGCTCAGGGCGGAATCCATCTCACGGGAGAGGCTGTATGTCAACAGTCCATAGGCCGTGCCTCCCAGGAAAAGAAAGGTTAGGGTTAGAAGGCTGGTGTACCAGACGGTAAGCCTTGCCCCGATGGATCGGATCCGCATGGGCTACTCCACTTGCAGCACGTACCCTACTCCTCGAACGGTGTGGATCAACTTCGGCTCACGATCAGCGTCGATCTTCTTCCTCAGGTAGTTTACGTAGACGTCAATGACATTGGTCATGGGGTCGAAGTTATAGTCCCAGACATGCTCGGCAATCATGGTCCTGGTGAGTACGCGGCCGGTATTGCGCATGAAGTAGTCGAGCAGGGCAAACTCCTTCGAGGTAAGCTCTACCTTCTCGTCACCACGGTAGGCTGCACGTCTGGCTGGGTCCAAGGTGAGATCGGCCACCTGAAGCAGAGGCGGCTCTGTATCAACCCGCCGTCTAAGCAAGGCCCTCACCCTGGCCAAGAGCTCCTGGAAAGCAAAGGGCTTAGTCAAATAGTCGTCGGCGCCGGCATCCAGACCGAGAACTTTGTCTTCGATGGTTGCCCTTATCGTAAGGAGCAGAACCGGCGTTGCCACCTTTTTCTTACGAAGGCCCTCGAGCACGGTCAGTCCGTCCAAACCGGGCAGATTGATATCCAGAATGATCAGGTCATGGACCCCATCCAGGGCCATAATCAATCCCGTTTCGCCGTCAGATGCCACATCAACCGCGTATCCTTCTTCTTCGAGACCCTTCTTGACGAAGCTGGCAACCTTTCTTTCGTCTTCCACCACAAGAAGTCGCATCAGCTGAAGTTCTTGTCCGGTTAGAATCGTTTTTGAATCGAGCGATTCTGGATTCACAAGTTCCAGAAACCAGGTTATCAAAAAAGCTTAAAAAAGAAGGGGTGTTCACAGGATCGGTCGAATCACCCCCGCCCTCACCTCCCCCGTCCCCGCTACACGGCAGCGGGATCTTCAAGGAGGGGGAGCAGATAGTTTTCTAAGGGGTTGGGTATGGCTGGACAGGCTAGTCTTTCATAATAAGAATTTAGTTCTGCAATCTCATTTAGTTACTAGTTCAGTCTGAGTAGACTTCGTCAACATGATTTCAAAAACCCATTTGGCAACATTCCGTCAAGACCCGACCCCGACCGACATTAGGTGCTTTCCAAGACTTCTCGCAGTTCGTCCTCGCTGTCTTTGCTCAGGGAGGTTTGAATTACTTTACCCTTGAAATGACTCAGCTCTTTCAGCACCTTATCCGGAGTGGCCTTGCGAAACAACACAAAGAGTGCCGATCCTCCCGCCGTTAACGTCTCTCCGAGTTCCTTCATGAAATTGTCGCTGATGCCGATATCGGAGAGCTTGCCTGAAAGTGCACCGGCACCGGCACCTATGGCCGCACCCAAAAGCGGGTTGAGAAAGATCATCCCGATCAACATACCCCAGAAGGTACCGGTCACCGCGCCGGCGGCGGTCAGGTTGTGGGCCTGGTGCAGCTTCACCTTGCCTTTCTCGTCTTTGGTCACCACCACCACGTCTTCCATTTGGATCAAATACTGTCGTTGCAGTTTTGCCAGGGCCGCACGCATTTCGAATGCCGTGTGTTCATCATCGAATCCGATTACAACTAGATCACTCATGGTTTCCTCCTCTCTGATGTTTGGTTTTGAAACACCTAGAAGCTTCGATGTGTGTTCAGGTTGAGTTCATGTCTGAAAAGTTGCTGAATGTTCGCTGTTACCAACTGTACGTTTCCAGCGCTTCACTGTCAACATTCCAGACCAGTTCGTTAGGGTCAAACAGTGACGGGTTCTTGCCCAAGACCACCGGAGGCCGATTTCCAAAATGCTCGGCTGAGATGACTGTCAGCTAAAAGCAGCAAATCGGGGCTAGCAGTCTCTCCCCCAGCTATCATTCCAACAACTACCCTGTGGGAACGGCTTGCAACCGTCTTAGCCATAGGCGACTAAGGCGAAGTCGGCTTAGCCGCGACTTGGAGCTTAAACTGACCAGTCGTATGTGGACAACAGCCCGTCAAAGTCTGACCGTGTCACTTTACAGCCGCCGCTTCACCGCAGGATGTCCATAAGAGCATAGACACCGATGCAAAACAACACAACCGTCACCAGCTCAGTCAGCGGCCAAGGGACAGAATAGACAAAGTCCTTACGTTGGATTCGTTTGAGAGTTTGCCAATGTTGGAGGGCAGCCGCGAGCAAGCCAAAAGTCCCGAGAGCGACAAAAGCTCCTCCAAAGACCCGGGCGCTGTGAATGGGGTCGAGCGCTTGCCCAGGATTGACCGCACCCAGATAGTAATAGACTTTGCCAACGCCAAACCCAAACCCAATCAGTGCAAGGGACGTTCGAATCCACGCCATCAGGGTTCGGTCGGCTGCCTCGCGACTGCGCTCTCGGGCGAGCTCAGTGGATCTGCTCGTGTCTCTATGATCCTCGTTCATTCTCGTTTTCAGCTCCTTTTGCGGCAAGTAATGTCAATAACTCCTAGAAGAGGCTGTCCGACAACTAACTTCGCGTTTTTCGTTCACCCACTTTGGGGTGGAAAATATCGATGATCTAGGGATGGGCTATGCCGAGGAGGCTTCTTTTTGTGGTTATCTGCCCACTTTCCAATCGTTTTCTCGTCTAGACCTGAGTTGTCGGACAGCCTCTTAGGGGGGATTTCAAGATGGGGCAATTCTATTAGAACCTGTCTTTACGACAGCCACCTTCAGGTAGCTCATGGTTTTATGACCGCTTTGAGCGGTTCACAATCAATCCTCCGGCTTTGCCGGAGGT
>CP070692.1:3323706-3330497 GCA_020353215.1 Deltaproteobacteria bacterium | reverse complement strand
GGGGCTCCCCCACCCACAGCGGCGGAAGTGAACACAGGCCTCCCGCCAGTCACCTTAGAAAGAACTTCATGATCTTTCATCAACATGGCTGCCGCTGTTCTACGCAGACAATATTATGCTCTCATCAGTAACTGTTGTCTGCCTCCTGGCTTACGGACGCCTCGCCCTCTGCGTTCCTATGATTATCAAGAGAATGCCGTAAAGGCTCAAGCGGAAGTGGGGCAGCGTGGTCCAGATGAATTCCTGAGCCGCGGTTAGAAACACGGCCCCGAGCAGAGGTCCCCACGTAGTCCCGGGCTTGAACAGCATGCACATGAGTAGGGGTGCCAGAGAGTGCTCCAAACCGAACGCCTCCGTAGGAATAACAAAGGATATTTCTCGAGCCTGCAGTCCTCCCGCCAGGGCGACCGGGATTGCACTGATAATCAATGCCAGCCTCTTCGCCTTACTGGCGTCAATTCCTACAGATTCCGCCATATCTTCGTCTTCGCGAACTGTAACGAGTTTCAGTCCTAGGCGCGAAACACGGAGCTGCCAGTGTGTAAGAATGGTGGCGAGGGCCAAGACCAGCGTTAGAGCGTAAGTCAGCTTCGGGCTCGGGTTGGGGGGAAGGGAGAGGCCGGCGGCACCTCCGGTCCACGAAGACATATTACTCGCCAGCTGGCTCCCTAGCAGGAGAAGCCCCAAGGTGGCCAAAGCGAATACTGGGCCTCGCAGGCGAATAAGTGGCAGGCCAAGCAGGGCCGCCACGGAAAGCGCCAAGCAAGCGGCCAAGGTCAGCGACACTGGGAGTGTCTGACCCCGTCCGAGGGCGAGAGAGGTAACGTAAGCTCCGAGCCCAAAGAAAACACCATGTCCAAGATAGATATAACCCAACAGCCCCCCGACTACATCGTAGCTGAGGGCCATGGTTATATAAAGTAGTGTGGTTATTAGGAGAATGCGGCCGTAGGCGCCCCAAAGAGCCGGTACAAACACCACCAGTACCGTCAGGCCAAGCAGCATAATCAGTACGATTCCCTTTGGGCGAAATTGTTTATATTGAGATATGGTCATATCCGGAGACGCCATTAGAACAGTGCAGATAACTGCAAGTTAATAAATAACTTCATATAATACATATTTAGAATAGTTATATTAATAGGTTAAAAAAATATCCTTTCTGCAAATCCTCGCCCCACTTTGAGCGGTTCACTAATTGAACCTCCGGCTTTGCCGGAGGTCGCTACTTATGACCAACACTCGGCCTCATGACGAATAATCCCTCGGGGCGGTAGCATAAGAAGGCAAGAAGCAACACGATAGTGAGGGTATTGGCCCAATGCGCGCCCAGAGGTGGTGCCAACAGGGTCTCCACTGTGCCGAGTGCCAGTCCACCGACAAGTGGACGGGTCAAGGATCCACTCCCGCTAACGACGATGATGAAGAGCGCCTTTAGCGTCAGGGGGAGGCCTAAATGAGGACTTACGGTAAACAGAGTTACGTAAAAAAGACCTGCAACGGCAGCAAGACCCGTGGACACGGCGAATGCGACGGCAGTCACACGCACCAGCGAAACTCCAACCAGGGTGGCGCCTATGGGGTCCTGCGCGAGAGCACGTAGACGGCGGCCGCTGTCAGTGTGAGTCAGCCAGAACTGAAGCACACCTGAGATCGCCAGCATCAAAATCAGCACCAGCAGCCGATTGCCGGGAATATAGAACTCTCCCCATTGCAGGCTGGAGAAGGGACTTATCGTACCTGCTACGGAACGACCCCACACCAGTGAAGTTCCTTCTTCCAGTATGAAGGCAAGTCCCAGCGTTATCAGCAATGCCGGAGCTAGAAAGTCCTCAGAGGCACGTTTCAACGGATTCTGGAGGAGGAGGCGATAAGCAAGCCAGCCCAAACCGGAGAAAACCAAAGGTATCAAGAGAAATCCTGAAAGCGGACCTAACAGGCCGAGACCATGGATGGCTTGGTAGGTGAAGCCGGCCAAGACGAGAAACGCCCCGTGGGCCAAGTTGAGTAGCCCGAGCACACCAAAGCAGAGGGCCAGGCCAACGGCAACCATGGCATAGATGCCACCCAGAAGCAGACCGCTCAAGAGCAGCTGAGTGAAAGATGCAAGGTCCAAATTGAATCTCTAGACGTTTGCAGTATGCGAAAACAACGCCTGTCCAAATTCGAAATCCGAAGCATGAAGCACTAAACAAATCCGACTTGCCAATTTTTCAATGCTCCAAACAACGCTGAATGGAACTGGAACAGAAGGTTTTGGTCATCTAATTCTTGAGAACTTGAGAATTGTTTCGGCTCTCGGATTTAGCTGATCCTTCACTTCGGGGAGGGTTAATCAACCATCTTAAAGAGCTACTGATATCGTAGCACTAGCGATCAGCCCAGGCCGGAGTCGGATAAATGTGCTTGGCCGTTGCTACCTCCGCAGGCCAGACGATTTGATATTTGCCATGTTGAATCTGGGAGGGATAGGTATTAATCGTACCGACGCCGTTGTCCGCGAACCAGACAGGCCCACCCAGAGTTGTGATCCTCAAGCCCTTCATGGTTTTCATGAGTACAGCAGGGTCGAGAGTGCCCGCCTGGTTCATAGCAGCTTCGGCAACTTCGAAGGCCATCATGTACGCCGGAGACCACGGATAGTCGTCCAGATCGATCTTCGCTTCCTTGAGCAGGGACAGAAACCGGTCCGGGTCGCTGTATTTCATACCAGGTTCCCAGTAAGACTGTCCCAGCACGTAGTCCGCAGCAGGTCCTAGAGGCTGGCGAAACACACCGCTGTGGTGAATGCAGTGAAATTCGCGAGGAGAGAGATTCAACTCCTTTGCCTGCTTCATGAATGCTACCGCGAAGGGGATGTTGGAGGACACGTAGACGATGTCAGGATTGAGCTTCTTGAGCTTCAGGATAATCGGGGTAAAGTCGCCGGTGTCCGCTGGGAGCACTTCTCCGACCAGAACTTTGAGCCCCGCCTGCTCGGCCAATTTCCGGGAACCTTTGTACACCCCTACGGGATGAAGCGTATCTTCCACCACAAATCCCACCGAGCGAGCCTTTGCCTCAGCCTGGACCATTTCCCAGTAGCGATACGTATACCGGGGTGCCGCATCGATGATGCAGACGATCCATTTGAAACCGCGGTCATAAACTTTGGGAGAATTTGCGCAGATTGCAATAAATGGAACTTGGTGCTGTTCCGATGCTGTGCTAGCAGCGAAGGTGAGAGGACTGCTGTAAGGGCCGAAGAGCAGGTGTACCCCATCAACCGTCACCAGTCGCTCATAATAGCGGCGAGCAGTAGCGGCATCGCTGCGATCATCGTACGTGACTAGCTGTAGAGGTAGCTTTCGATTGTACTTTTTCAGATACAGGCCGCCTCGTCGGTTGACCTCATCGGCCCACGCTTTTAGGAGACGTTGAAAGGGCCCAACCTCAGTGGCGAATTTGCCCGACACGGATACTGTTGCTCCCACCCTAATGGCATCCGGTACGTCAGCGTGAACATTTGCCGGCAGCTTAATTAGGCTGACGAAAAAACTTCCTACAATCCAGATAATTAGCATTGGCATCCGCATGGCTCACACCTCCATAATTTGCACGAAAGCGTCGGTTTTCAGCCCCAGCGTCGGGTTCAAGTTGAGGAATGGATTGGGTATGAAGAGTTAGTTAACTGTCACCCGCAACTGAAAAAGCCACCCAGCACGAGTCTGGATGGCTTTCACCTAGAGCATAACTCGATTAATCACTAAAACCGCCAGGTCGCCGCTCGTTGGATGCGACCCTATATTGGTCTTCTTTATCCAGTGTTTCCAAGCAAATGTCAAGAAGAAAAGGCGAGAGGCGTTGCTCCTTTTCTTCGGTCCGAGTGCAGCAGCTCCCAAGGCCAACGGGGAGGCTGCGACACAGCACCTAAGACTGCCAAACGCCAACAGAATAGTTAATCGTGGGTAAACCCTCCCGCCCTGC
This sequence comes from Deltaproteobacteria bacterium, assembly GCA_020353215.1. GTDB lineage: Bacteria > Desulfobacterota > Syntrophobacteria > BM002 > BM002. Next base: position 3,326,531 of record CP070692.1, on the reverse strand, counting down.
GGGAGGGACTGAATTGAATTGAGTGTACAATTGAGCGACTTTACGATATCTATAGGCGATTGCGTGAGACCGATGGAACCGAAAGACCTACACATAACGGATCTTTTTAAGCAGTTCGCTGAAGCTCAGGCTGGACTGCTCAGACAGGGCCACGACCAAAGAAAAGGGTCTGCAAGCACGCTCCTGACACAGTTACTTCATCGGTTTCCATTGGAATCGGACACCTCTCAATTACGACACGCCTTAGTCGATCCATATTTTCCTGTGGATGTGCTGGTTCGAACACTCTTCGCAGATGTGGGTGGCATGCGGTTTTTTATTAGCAAGCGGCGACCCGAACTAGTGGACGTGCTCATCGGTGAACTACGACAGTGGTGCACTGCATTTCGCCGGATCCAGGAAGATATCCGGGCTCACTATGATCCCGACACCATCACCTGCATTCCCCTGGACGGGGTGAAACACCAGCTTCCAACTGATCAATGGTGCACACTTTGTGGCGTCTGCTGTCAGATTGGTGGGATACCACCGGAACCACCAACAACCGTTCATTATCCGGAGCGCTGGCACATCTACCTTGCCGGAGGGGCCATGGACAACCAACAGGTGTGCCCCTTCTTGTTCCAGTACTTCGGCGAATCGCGCTTCTTCTGTGCCATCCACAACGTGAAGCCGTTAGCATGCAGACAATTTGACCAACAGGACTGTCGCCGTCGTCTCTCTGGACGCGATTTGCACCTGAATGAGCCCACGCATTCATGAAAAGCTTCTCATTCGTCCATACTGCTGATTTACACTTGGATAGCCCGTTTAGCGGTTTGCTCCAGGTGGACAGTGAACTGGCGAAGAAGAACCAAGTCCTCTTGTTCACCTGTCATCCGGAAACTGTCTCCGCAATCAAAGAAGTCGATAACAATACTCCGGTGTGGTACCTTGAGGGGGGACGGTGCACTCAGGATAGGCTCAGTTTTCAGTAGTCGGTTTTCGGCCAAATCTTCCAGGGGCGCGCCGTTGTGTAAGCTTGAGTTGGGCCGGTCAATCCTGTTTGGCCAGTGATCCGGTTGAAGGGCAATCAGTGAAAATGACCGTAAGCTAGGAGTTCAGGGCTCGAGAAGCGAAACCATTGATTGCCGGAGACAGACCATAACTAACCGGCTAACTGGCTAAACTGGCGAACCGCCCAACCCGAGACTTCCGCAACCGACACTTTTGAGGTCTCCCTTTGGTCACGTTTGATGATGAGCAGCTAGGAAACGTTTTCGTCTATGGGAGCTTGAAGCGGGGAGAGTTTCTCTATTTCCTCGAACCCCTCATGGATATGCGTGTGGAGGTTTTGCCGGCGAAGGTCGAGGCAGTTGTGCTTTACGATCTGGGGGAGTTCCCGGGAGTGGTAATCCGGGCTGACGGGAAAATGGTGTGGGGCGAAGTGCACCGCTTTCGCAGTATGGAAACGGTGCTTGAAATACTCGATGAAGTGGAACAATATTACGGGGAAAGGGACCCGGAGAACCTCTATCGGCGAGTTGACTACAAGGCTGAACTCCTGGATGGGGGAGGCCACGTCTCCTGCTGGCTGTACGAGTATGTGGGACCGTTGGACGAAGCTTGTCTCATTAAGAGCGGAGTGTGGCTCGGAGCTGAAGTGCAGCATAACAAGAGAGATTAAAATCTGTCGCAAAGAGGCCAAAGAAGGCTGATATTGGCTGAGGTTGATAGATACTGAAGATGACCTGGAGCTTGAAGATGAACGACAAGATCTGGAAAGAGAAGCTAGCGAACTGACCAGTATCTTCGGTTCCATTTTGACTAAGAGTACATAAAGTTTGGGGAAATTGAGATTTGAATTTTGGATTTGTTCAAGATTTAGGATTTGGATATTCGGATTCGAGAACTTGAAATGATGGACTGCCCTCCATACTTGACGAGGAATAGATGACCCAAATACTAAGCGGTATCTCCTCGGAAGGGATCATGGTGGCCACAGACAGCATGGCCACAACGTTCGACTCGAACGGCGAGAAGCATCACTTCGTTGTTGACAAATTGTTCCCTGTTGGCAGCCATGCTTTCATTGTCAGTGGCGGAATGGGAATCAGCGTGGAGTTGAGCAGGCGGTTCAAACAGCATGCTGAAGAGCGGCGACTCGTGGGGATCGAGGCTATCATTGCAGCAGCCGGAGCCCATTTGTCCGAGCAGTACAGGATGGCCCTGATTGAAGGTGGGATCCAGCTCGAGAGACATGACCAACTGGAAAGGATTTACTTTGTTGTGGGCGGCTATTCCTTTCGGTCCCAGGATGTACCTTATCAACTTGCTGTCTGGGGTAGTGAGGCTGGGCAGCTTCCATTGCAGCGCATAGGGGTGGGTGCAAGCGTTATGGTTCCCCGGGCGCTTTCGGGGGAAGTGAAGCTGAGCCGTCTTTGTAATGAAGATCGGCCCCTGGAAGAAATAATGGCTTTCGCAAGAGAATTCCTTCAGAACTTGGCGGCCTCGAATCCTGATGTGGGACCGCCATTCCGATTTGGGACCGTAACTCCGTCGGGCTTCACCAAGGTTTGAGCTTCGTCATCAGGGCAGCGGGTGACATCGCAAACAAGCTCTAAACATCCAAGTTGAAGGTAAGCAGTAAGCCGTAAACAGTGAGCGGTACAACTTAAGTAGTTACAAAACCCACCTGCTTTGCTGGTGGTATAGTTCAGCTTTGCTTGTTGAGTACGTATGCTGCGGTTATTCTCTGGAAGAGGAACGCGCAGCAAAATCCCCCTCGATCCCCCTTTGTCAAAGGGGGAAGATGAGTTGTTGCATGTGTGATAGTCCACTTTGCT
>CP070692.1:3316781-3323606 GCA_020353215.1 Deltaproteobacteria bacterium | reverse complement strand
TGGCAAGCCCATCTCCACGGTCGCAGTAGGCCATTCATGAAACATCCGGGCTAGGAATGCCCGCTACCCGCCCGTCCTGTGGGCGGGGGTGATAGACAGGGCGGGTCCAGAGGGAAGGGACCCGCCTAATTGGGGTCTACAAAGGGATCTTACGCGCTTTGCTCAAAGGAAGCGTTTTGTTATTTCCGCGAGCGTTTTGATGCTTTGAGGGGATTTATCTTCACCACCTTTTCGGATTTGGCGGTTACATGAGTAGCCAGATTGCAAGGACCGTTTTTCCACTTTATTTCTGGGTGGGGGCAGGACCTGCAATAATCGCCTTGCGCTACGGTCACTGCCTTGCCGCATCCTTGACAGGAAGAGACAACCGGATAGCAGACGCCGCCGTTGAAATTACATCCTTGCTTGCCCATGAAGGTACATTCAGTTCCCTGTTTGATTGTCTGGCATAACATGTTTCCTCTCTCCTTTGTCCAACGGTTTGTGAATTCAGCCCGATACGGTTAGAAGACCTGGGTGCAAGATATCCCGAAGGGAGGTCCGCAGATCGGGATCAGAGGGTTAAGGTTGCAGACGTAGACGGGTTATTCTAACTCTGGTTCCATGTCTTCCAACACCTCACTCAGTTGGGAACACCTAACGCCGTCTGCAAACCACTCGTCTGAACCACACTCCGCAACCTCATAGTTGCGGCATTCTTCGCACGTGAAGCTCTCCCAGAATTGGGAGATGGCGAAATCAAGGCACGAATCATAATTGCCGCAGAAGACGAACCTCTTCGGAATCTGCTCGGTCTTTTCAAAGCACGGTGCTGGTCTTGGATTGATATCGGGATCGGGTAAATCAGCGGACGCATTCCACTCGAAACTCTGAGTGGCGGGCTCGCTACTGCAACCCACCAGATCTCGGGCATCCTCAAGGAATGCGTCTTTGCAGTGCGTGGATATCAAAGCCATCGACTTGCTCCTTTGCCAGTGATTTCTGTCAATTTCACGGCCAATCCATCTTGGCTCTCAGGTTAGCCTCCCAGTCACCCGTCGACAATCAGGGAAAGGGGTGGTTCTTTTCTTATTCTCAGGGTTGGCAAGGTTTAAGAAAAGTTAGGAGGGAAGTAGCAGGCAAGACATGGATTGGCTAATACTTTCGTACTAGCTCGCATCTTTGAAGAACTGGTGTCGCGAGATCTTGGAAACGTCCACTTTCCTGGACAACCGCAGGGATTCGGCAGGCGCGCTGAATATCATCTCATAGGAGGCGAGCTGGAAAAAAGGCCATACCCGGTGGCGGCGGACGGTTTGTAGACAATTGGGCGAGTTGTTGATCCCGAAACGTGTTCCTGCTGACCGAGATAACTATTTCATGCGTGCTGATACACTACGAGGACTTGTTTTGGGTCATGAATCTACTTCTGGAGACGGTCGATTCTCAATGCGGGAAAGGAAATAATAAAAACCCTGGGCAGACATGTAGATCATTTTAGTTTCGGGACCAAAGGAAATCTCGTCACCGTCTTTTACTTGGTACATTTTGCATGGTGCTGCCTTCTCCTGATTAAGAAAGGTACAGTTCGTTGATCCAGGATCAACGAGATACGGAATCTTGTCTCCAGTCCCCAGGAATAGACAGGCGTGCGATTTGGACACCATTTTGTTGTATAGAACTATGTCATTATCTGCTGAGCGGCCGATTCTAATGACCCCTGACGGAGTACCGGCTTTCCTCTTCTTTATCTCGATGACTCTTGCCTCCAAAACGCTCGTTTGCGGGCTGCCGTTCTCCAGCAGATCAAAGCCATGGCGGAGATCCACTTGTTGGGTGCCAAACTGGAAGACGACATCTTGGTCAAGAATGCACTTGGATCTCTCAACGAAAAATCCAGTGGGATGCTCTTCCGTGAACTCGCTCAAGCCGGTATTCTCAAGGGTGGATAGATAATGAGCAAGTTTCTTGTATCTGACGTTTCCTGCGATTTCAAATTGTTCGAAGGGCGCATTATCCGTGAGTTGGCTGACGAATCCGACCACGAGTCCTTCGTTCTCCTCATCTATCCTGGTTACCTGCGCTAGGCTTCTCAGTCCTATGTCAGCGTCCTGGGCCGAACACGGAGAAGGAACAAATATGGTAACCACAACCTCGTCACCGATCTTGAACGATTGCCAATCTTTGGTCTTGACAAACACTGCTCTGTGACTAAGATTCTTGGTCACCCCGCTGACCGGAGAAACCATTCCGATGCTGGAGAGTCTCACCGGAAACTCAGCAGGAAATCTGCATTCTCTCCGACGTTCCTTAGATTCTGTGGGATCCCTGCCGTTCGATGCAGCACCCAGTGGGTCAAGACTCCTCGAGGGGGTTAGCCAACGTGCTTGAATTGATCGGAGCAGAGATTCTGACTGGGAATATTTTCCTTGTGACTCATAGAGTTCGGCGATATTTCTCTGAGATTCAGCTATCTGAGGGTGGTCTGGTAGCAAAGTTTTCGCCTTGATTTGCAGGGCTCGCTTGAAAAGATATTCTGCTTCGGCGTATTTGTGCTTAGCGACATTTGAGAGGACGATGTTCTCCAAAGACGGTTGACAATCATTGAGATCTGCCCGTGGCGCCTCTTTTTCCATCCCAAATAACGTTTGCTCAAAAAGAAGCTTCTCTGCATGCCTCCCCAAGGAATAGTTAATTTGAGCCATGTTATCCAGGGACTGCGCTATATTAGGATGGTCAGCCTCAAAGGTATTTTCTGCAAACTCTAATGCTTCTTCCGCCACGCTCGCAGCCCTAGACAAAAGCCCCTGCTTGCAAAGGGAGAAGACTCTTTCAGTCAGTTCGTCCCACTTCTTAGCACGCTCCATCCATTAGCCTTTCGTTTGAAACCAGCTTTCAACAAGCCATTGCTTCATCATCCTCAAGGAGAGAATTCCCAATGTCTACCGCTTTAGAAATTTCTCCTTGCGTCTAGGTCTTCTCCTTGAGGGACTAGCATTATTTATGCCAAGCTGGTATTGGATAGCACTATGCACGAACCGACCTACTGAGACCGGAATATGACTGTCGCTCCCACCGCGGATATGACCGTTCTGCCGGCGGCCTCGGGTCTTGAACCCTGAGACGTACTGCTGAATCTCCCTGCAGCCCAGCTGAAACGAGATCTACGCTTCACTCCGACAAGACTTGTCGACGACCTTAAGTCGAGTTGCTGCCGGGAATCTTCGACTGTAAGGGATTATCCTTTCTTGTCGGATTCGCTCGCCAACCTCGCAGCGGACTGCGAGGAGTTCGCTCGCTGATTCAGTGCAAGTAAGCCTCGGATTCAAGCCCCTGCGGCTGCCCGGGGGCAAGCCCATCTCCATGGTCTCGCCACTCCAATTCATGAAACATCCGGGCTATATATTTGCCCTTTCAAGGGAATGTCCGCTGCGGGCAAACCACCACCCGACTATGTGAAGGACCGACAAGTAAGTGTTCATCAAGGGGGAAGGCGTTAAATAGGCAGTGAATTAAAGAACTTGGGAAGCTGACCGTAAACCCTAACGTTGTCATTCTGGAAGTAACTAACGCGGCCCAAGTATCAGAATCCGTAGCGCTGCATTTTTTTCCTTAATCCATATCGACTCAAGCCCAATTCCGCTGCTATCTTACTTTTATTCCCTCGATGTTCTTCTAGCATTTGTGAGAGGACAGACTTCTCCAGAGTTTCGACCATCTCTTTAAGGGTTCCTTGTGCAGTAAGACCGATGCAGGCCTCTCCCGTTTTGCTCCGTATCTTATCAGACAGGTTGGATAGTTCTATAAACTCTCCATCCTGGGCCATAGCCATTGCCCTTTCAATCTCGTTCTCCAACTCTCGCACATTTCCGGGAAAGGGATATGCCTCTAGACATCGAATGGCATTCTGTCGTATCCCTTTAATGGATTTGTTACTTCTTTGACTATACTTCTGGATGAAGTGGGTAGCCAGCATGGGAATGTCGCCAACTCTCTCCCGTAAAGCTGGAAGTGTCACGCTAAACACGTTGAGGCGATAAAAAAGATCCTCTCTGAATTCTCCAGTATTCACACATTCTTGAAGATTTCTATTAGTTGCAGAAATGACTCTGATATCTACTTTGCTACTGTATTCTGCTCCCAGAGGCTTGATTTCTCCCTCTTGGACGACTCTGAGAAGACTGGTCTGCATTGCAGGCGACATCTCTGCCACCTCATCCAGAAAGATGGTTCCACCATTGGCGATCTCGAAAAGTCCCTTCTTGTCAGAGGTAGCACCCGTGAAGGCGCCCCGTTTGTGGCCGAAAAGTTCGCTTGCAAGCAAGGTTTCGGGCACACCTCCGCAGTTTTGGGTTACAAACGGCTTCGATTTTCTCCGGCTATTGTAATGAATTGAACGGGCAATTAGCTCCTTTCCAGTACCTGTCTCTCCTTCAATCAGCACGCTAATGTCGGAGTCCATGACTTTCTCACAAAGTCTGAACACGTCTAGCATCTGGTCGCTGTTTCCTATGATTTTATTAAAACGATAACGTCTCTCGATTTCCTGGCGGAGACGAATGTTCTCTTCTTGGATACCCTCGTGTGCTTTATGCAATTCTGCGTACATCATGGCATTATCGAGAGCCATTGCTATTATAGGTGTAAGTGTTGTCAGAAAAGTAAGATCTTTTTCATCAAAAATGCCTTTCTTTTTATTGAGAACTTCCAGAACTCCGAGTGTTTTTTCTCTTTTTTGCAAAGGAGCTGCTATCATAGATTTTGTGATAAATTGTGTGATATTATCAACTTCTTTATAGTGTCGAGGATCCTTCTTGACATTTGAGAGAATTTCCGCTTTCCCACTTCTGAATACACTTCCTGCAATTCCATGATCCACAGGAAAACGAATTTCTTTCAGTTTCACCGCGATTTCTGATGCTTCATCTTCTGCCCAACAAAAAACAAACTCATTTTTCTCTTCATCGTGCAAAATGACTGATACGCCCTCTGCCGTCATTACTTCTCTTATCCTTTTAATAACATGTAAAATCAAATCGTCGATGTTAAGAAATTGATAAAGAGATTGACTGATATCCCAGAGGGTTTTCATTAAATCAGTTTCAGCGTTCAGTTTTATACTATCAGGATTCTTGTTTCTTCTCTTCTTGACCATAACAAATTACCTCATAGAAATACGGACACAGAAATGAAAAGCCGAATTACCATCAACCAGGCAACCCGGCTTTTTGCTGGGATTAGAGACCCGTAGTTTTTCGCCCTCAACTCAAGTATTGAGTCCGGCCCGTCCGAGTATAAGCTATGCTGGAGGATTGTTGGTTCGAATCAAGGTGGAAAAACGACTCCCTTCCCCATGAGGTTGCCCGGCACTACGAAATAAGATATCTGAAACGTTCTGACAACAACGGTGTAGTACTTATAATATGTTGATTTTATATCAATTTGTTACTTAGATGTCAATATGAAAAACCTTCACACCTTCCCCCCACACATAGATGTCCCCGTGTTGTTCTGTGAAGTCCACATGATAATCGAAGTCGCGAAATGGTGAACATGCCCTGCCACCAGGAAATCCTGGGATGGTAAGGCGTACTTGAAAAGGAGGGCGTATGGGGTGAGAAGCACGATGGAAAGAATCTGAATAAAACAGTATGTGGATCAGGGCAGTACTGAGAAAATACGGGAGCTAGATCCAAGACAAGATGCCTTGAACGTGTTTACTTATGCCAATTGACAAGTAAACATACACCAGTCCAAGTCTAACTTCTGCACCTATCTCTCTACCTTTATAAGACTGCCACAATTCTTTGATAATGTACGAGATTCCGAGCAAAGCGGCAAGTTGAAGAGTTTCAATTCCCAGAGTACGTAGCAGCCCTTCATCAATCCCATAACTCTCCATCATAAAAGAGGTAAATTGATGAGATTCATCATTATGATGTTCTATATTCTGTAAGGTGTAAACAGCATCCATAGTTGCTGCTGCAAGATAGGCTCCAAGAAACGACAGATCAGTTATTTGTTGATATTTTTCTAATCTTATTCGATATTTTTCCTTGAAGTCATAATATAGACTTTCGATTTTTTCTTGAATATCAACTAGTGTATATCTATATTGTTTAAGCTTTTGTAAGTATATCATTTATCTTCAAATCAAATTATTAGATTAAGGAGATGAAGTTCTATTGACTAATTCAAAAAGGTCATCCTGCTGAAGTTGAAGCTAGAGGTAAGCAAAACATGAAACCGGACCACAGCACCGCATGAAGTGCTCTACAGTAATCCAGCACCAAGGGGCTGTGAACGGCCGGATCTACTTCTGACTTATAAAAACATTCCAGCGAATAACAACATCCAAGCGATAGAAACAAAAATCATAACGGTTACATCTTTGGGTGTCGGCATCATTATTCCTTCCTCTCGTCCAGCTGATTTATTGTCCAGGGCCAATGGGATTTGCACAACAGACGGCCAATGGAAATCAGAGAATGAAGGTGAAAAAAAATCGACTTATTTCTGTTAGGCCATAGCTTAGCGCTTGATCGAACCGTAAACAATCGGGAGAAGGTTTGGTTTTACTCCTACCGGAGAATCCGGAAGTGGTCTAAGAAAAATGCGAGGTAGGTAGCAGTTCAGGATTGAGGCGGCTAGTACTTTTTCGGTATATTGGCGCTCCTGCCTAGAATAGCAGGTGATAATATTCGAGGGGTATTAAGGCATAATTCTCCCCTAACCCGATATTTCATGAATTGGAGTAGCGAGACCGTGGAGATGGGTGTGCCATCGTCCAATCGTCCCGCGGTACCGCGGGACTGGACCCGAGACGTACTTGAACAGTACGTCGCA
>CP070692.1:3309846-3316681 GCA_020353215.1 Deltaproteobacteria bacterium | reverse complement strand
CCGGTACATGCACCCGGCTTGACCTATGTACGCATCAAGAAGACCGCACCGGGACAGGGTCTTGATGCAGGCAAGGCACTGGCCGGAATAATACCAATTTATAAGGTGGTCATTGTAGTGGATGAAGATATCGACATCCTGGACCATTCTCAGGTGGACAATGCCCTGGCCACCCGCTGGCAGCCTTATACAGCCAACTATTTATACGAGCAGGTCCAAGGGCTGACACTCGACCCGAGTCAGGCCGAACGGGGCAAGACCAGCAAAATCGTTATAGATGCTACCAGGCAGTTGCCTGAAGAGGGCGGCCCTCAAGTGTTTCCGGAGCTCAATCGTACACTGCTTGAAAACAAAGCCCCTGAATCCTTTAAACAGGTCGATGCCAAATTCGGTGATATCATCAAACACGGTTTTCGCTACCAAGACGACTAGGGTTAGCGTTGAGGAAAACCTGATAAAATATCGACTAAAATGGTTCATGAGTATTTAAAGCTGCTTGTGGATCTGTAACATTCCATATCCCAAGTGTCACTTTTGAGATTTTTATACTTTTATGCGATGAGAGGAGGTACACCGTGAGTTATTCGGGAGGTTTGGGCAGCGGCGTCATCCAGGAAGACAGCCAGGGGGCCAGGGAAAGAACCAAAAAGATCTGGGACAAAGCGCTGCGTGAGGGAAGCTCCACGTATACCACCGGCAAAGTCGGCCATGGCAACGGTGAGTGTGTATTGGTCATCGGCGGCACCGGGTACATCGGCCAGGCGCTGATTCCCGAGCTCAGCGCCCGGGGCTATCAGCCGGTGGTCCTGTCCCGCCAGACGGGCTTTCAGGAAAAATTTCCCAATGCCGAGGTGATAGTCGGCAGTGTCGGTGACCGTGCGGACCTGAGACGAGCATTTGCAAGTGGTCCGATTGACGGCGTCATAACCCTGCTTGCCTGCCGCAACATCGTCGATGAGGCCCTTTGCTGGCAGGTGGATTATGTGGCAAACAACGGCGTCATAGAAGAGGCCCGCGAGCAAGGTGTGAAGCACCTTATTCACACCTCTGATTACGGCGCCTACCGGCCGAAGCTTCCCACCCAGTTCTACAAGCTTCGGATCGAGGGTGAGCTGCTAGGGCAACACCATGCGCCGCTCAATTTCACAATCATACGCCCGACATCATACTTTCCTCACCTATCGTCAAATTTTGAGGCCGCCCGCAGCGGCAAGCCCGTCCCGATTTTTGAGCATGGTGAGTGGGGTATTTTTAATCCCATAGCCCGCGAAGATCTGGCCGAGTTTTTTGTCAACACCCTTTTTGACGAAAACTGCTTCGGCAAAATTTTGCCGGTAGGCGGCCCCTGGACCCCGGAAAATATGTGCACCGCAAAAAGCTCAAGCGATATGATGTTTGAAGTCCTGGGGATGGATCCCCGCTATAAAACGATTTCCATGAAGTCCTGGGACCGGCTCATCAGGATGGCGAAATATGTGGGGGTGCTGATTCCCATGGTGCGCCGCGGAATGTTTTACATGCAGGCCATAAAATACTGGTCCACGACCTCGCACTTTGCACCTGCTTACGGCACCAGGACCCTGAAAGACTTTTACGGGAAACTGGCCCAGCGGGAGTATAAACCCAAGGGCTTTTTTGAACGCATGCGGGGTGGCACCGCAGTCATGCCTACTGATATATAGACTGTTGAAAGCGTTAACGGTTTAAAACGGGGTCGGACCCAATGCCGTTAACTTAAGAGATACAGACTAAAAGCAGGACCGTTTTTGCCCCTAGACTGCCCTTTTTAGAGGCAAAAAGGCAGTTTTAAGCAAAGCTTACCTGGTTTAATATTTTCCTCAGTCTTATATTTTTTAGTTTGTTACATTCTCATTTATCGTGTTCAAATATTGATTGACACACAAGTTGGATTTTTTTATATTTACCCCATCAAAAAGCGAGTTCTTATCAATGTAGAAACACAGTAAGTAAGCAAGCAAAGAACGGGAACTAAAGTTCTCATTCCTCCTTCAAATTTAAAAATTGCATAAAGAGAAAACACTACTAGGAATAGCTCGAAAAGAGAAAAAATTCTCATGATTGCCTCCCATCTCTTTTGGTTGATGTGAAACCTTATAAACTTCTAAAGTTCTAAGTACGATATTTTTCAAATCCATATCAGTATTTTTTAGAGAGAACTTTAATAAAAATGGTGAAGTCTAAGGAATTACATTAAGCACTATCTTGGGCATGAAAAGAATCCGAAATAATAAAAAACGCTTTTCAAAAAGCTTGAATATACCGAAAAGAAATAATATGCTTAACCATCTAAAATGCATATCCTAGAGAAAGTGATTTTCAACCATGAGAAAATGCATTCCTTTAAAAGATGCTGAAGTAGAAATGATACTGGCCAAAGATGTGAAAAACGATAAGGGTATGATTCTTTGCTCTGAAGGAACACCCCTCACAGAAGAGCTGATAGATCGCTTCCAGCAAATGGAGATCGCCAGCATTTACATAGAAAGTAACAAAGAAATGTCTCCGGAGGAATACCTCGCCTCCAGGCAGAAGATAGAGAAACGCTTTGCCGCATCAAGTGATCAAAATTCTTTGCTAGGAAAACTTAAAACGGTGCTATTAGAACGACTTGAATCCCCAAAAGGATCTCATAACGATGGAGAATGAATTCATTCTGGACAAAGCCTCTTTTCGCAACAGGGTAGAACAGCTCTCCAGCCTACCCACACTTCCTAACTTACTAAAAAGACTTAATCAAATGATCAAAAACCCAAAAATTTCCATGGATGCTTTTGGAAAAGAATTGAGTAAAGATCAAGTGCTTACTAGTAAACTTTTAAAGCTGGTCAACTCTTCCTTTTACGGGTTCCCGGGCAGGATCAGCACCGTCACCCATGCGCTGGTCCTGTTGGGATATGATGCGCTTAAAGGACTGATTATTACCTCCAACATTTTCGAAAACCTTCCTCCTGAAGCTTATTCGCTATGGCGTCACTCCATAGCTGTCTCTTTAGCAAGTAGAGTTATCGCCCGGGAACTATCTCTTCCGGATATAGAGGAATTTGCGGTAGCCGGTCTCCTGCACGATATTGGCAAGGTTATCCTTCATATTGAAGCCCCCGAAGAATATCGAGCAGTCATTAAACACGTCCTCACAGCAGAACAACCAATATGGCAGGCTGAATCTGAAATACTGGGCTTTGACCATGCCAATATTGGCTTGTGGATATGTGAAAATTGGACTTTACCTGCAAAACTCACTATTCCAATTGGCTATCATCACATGCCGGGCACTTCAAAAGGACATAAAATAGGTGTAGCAGTAGTATCTCTAGCAGATATATTAGTCCGGGGAATGGGAAGCGGAGCGGAAGATGATCTTCCATTGGAAGCGGCTGATCCTATTCTTGAGGAACAGTTTCCACTAACTCTGGAACAAATACATAAATTCATAGAAGAGATTGAACCTGAGATTGAAAGTCTACAAAATCTTGCTCCTGAGGACATGAAGTGAAGCAAGCAACTATGGGAAAACGAATCTTATGCCTCCACGAAGAAGATTATGCATATGACCCGATCAGACGAATACTGTCTGATAAAGGCTACTTCGTATACGACTACTCAGATGCTAACGCAGCTCTCGCCCATATCTATAATGAACCACCCGATATCATGCTAGTATCCACTGAAACACGCGGGTGGGAAGAATTTATGATCCGTATAAAAAGTGACTCAGTCTACAAACACCTCCCTCTAATACTATTAACAAGTGAAGAAATGCTTACCTCTCTTTTATCACTTTCAGACCTATCTTGTGACGATTTTTTTTTGTATCCAGCCCGTCCGGAAGAGCTGTTGCTCCGCGTGCGGCTCAAAGAGACCAATGCCACTTCTAACCTGGATGCCAACCCTCTATCCCGCCTGCCAGGCAACCAAACTATCATGGCTACTATCCAAAAGACAATACAGCAGGAAAAAACTTCTGCGCTGTGTTACCTGGATCTTGACAACTTTAAGGTTTTTAATGACCGCTATGGGTTCGCCAGAGGTGACGAAGCAATCCGCATGACCGCTCGTGTTATTACGAACGTTGTGCACAGAACGAGCAATTCAGACAGTTTTGTAGGACATGTAGGTGGAGATGACTTCTTTTTTATTGTGCCTTCCCATATCACCAAGGAATGCTGTGAACAGATAATCCAGAACTTTGACTTGGTTATCTCTACTCTCATCGACGACGAAGACCGAGTACGTGGTTATATCGAAAGTAAAGACCGCAGGGGAAATATCCAGCACTTCCCCCTGCTTTCCTTATCCATAGCGGTTATCGATTTAAACACCACCACAATTGATCATCCCGGAAAAGTTTCTTCCATAGCCGGTGAATTAAAAAAAGTGGTAAAAAAATTGAAAGGCTCTAACTATATGATCAATCGCAGAACCCGTCTTTAAACGGCAAATTATGAAGGCCTGATATCAGAGAGCCAGCGCAAGAAGGCTGTCCGGGAGAGCGGTCAGACGGACACGAATTACAGCGAAGATTGGCCGCTTCGGCTTGAATCGAAGGGTCCGTCAGGCTACGATAAGCGGTTGAATTGCGATAACTGGCAGATACCGGACAGCGCAGCGTCAACACAACGCAAGTGTCCCATGACCAAGCGTAGGAGAACGTCCAGGCAGTCAAAGCGAGCCCGGCGCATCAAGGATTCAGACAGAACTAAGAAACAACCAGCTGGATTTGGCAAGAGCGGACCTCGGGACAAGAGGAAGGATGCCCCGAAGGCGCCGGAGAAGGCTGGGCACGTTCGAAAACCTGGCAAGATCGAAAAGGTAATCACAGGCCCCCTTTTTCTTCCCGTCGTCTTGTTGCTCGCAGCGGTGTTGCGTGTGGCCCACGTGCTGGCCCTCCGTTCCACACCCTGGTTCAATCACCTCAACCTCGATTGCCGGGCATACGATGAATGGGCCCAACGAATCGCAGGTGGAGATTGGCTCGGAACCAAAATCTTCTACCAGGATCCGCTTTATCCCTACTTCCTATCTATCCTCTACTCGCTTTTCGATCGAAACCTTCTGTTGGTGCGTCTCATCCAAGTCGCTTTCGGTGTAGGGACCTGTTGGCTGACGGCGTTGCTGGGTCGGCGTCTCTTCGGGCCCGTTCTGGGGAACATTGCGGGTCTGCTCGCGGCAATACTTACCACCTCGGTCTTCTACGATGCACAGATCGAAAAAACGTTTCTTAGTGTGTTCCTCATAGCTTTGTTCTTGGTGCTGGCTTTGAAGCGATCCATGTACGCACGCTTCCTCGCAGGTGTGACCCTGGGGCTCGCCATACTGACTCGCGCCAACCTTCTCATATTCGTTCCGCTGGGTTTCCTTGTTCTCCTCTTCGAGCGATTGCCTGTTCGGGAAGGCGACAAACAAACGGCTAGATCCCGCGAGTCCGGCTTCTTGAACTCGCAATCCTTCCGGCACGCAGCTCTCTTTCTGGGAGGATGTGCCATCATCCTGGGGCCGGTTACCCTGCGTAACCACCACGTCGCTGGCGAGTGGGTACTGACGACCTCGCAGCTGGGACAGAATCTCTACCTTGGTAACAACCCCCGAAGCACAACGGGTAGTTACAGATCGCCACCTTCAGTTCGCCCCGATCCCAGGTATGAGCAGGAGGACTTCCACAACACGGCCGAGAAACTTTTGGGCCGTCCTCTCAAAGCGTCAGAGGTGTCGGACTACTGGCTTGGGCAGGCGTGGAAGCACATTCGATCTGAACCGGTCTTTGCCATAAGAGTGTTTTTTCGGAAGTTCATGGTCTTCTGGAATGACTATGAGGTCCCGGACAACAACAATATTTATCTGTTGGCTCGTTACACCTGGGTTCTTCGACTTCCCATGATTACCTTTGGATGGATCATGCCGCTGGCGTTGCTCGGAGCGGTCGTTGCCTTCCGCAAGCAGCGTGAAGTACGGATACTCGTTGGGTTTGTGGCTTCTTATTGCCTATCGGTCATTGCATTCTTTGTGTTCTCCCGCTACCGTGTGCAAGTAGTACCGATTCTGGTCGTTTTCGCCGTTAACGGCGGGGCGTGGATTGTGGATCAGGTGCGTGAAGCCCGTTGGAAGAGAGCAGCCTACGGCGGACTGCTTCTCGTTGCCACTGGGCTGTTCTGTTTTCAGAACCTCGAAGGTGTGGATCGGACGAGATCCATGGCGATCAGCCTCAACAACCTGGCCAGTCTTCACCTGCGTCTGGGGAACACCGAACGGGCAATTGAGGTCTACCGCGAGGCCGTAGACACGAGCCCCGAGGCTGTCGTCGGTGCCATGCGCATCCTTGGCGATCTTTACCTGCGCCAAGACAAGTTCAAAGAAGCAGAGAGATACATGCTACAAGTCGTGGAAATCAAACCTAGCAGTGTCAAAGGTTGGACGGCCTTGGCCCGGCTCTATGAGAGAATGCTGAGTGTTGACACAGGCGATCCGGAAATCTACTACAAACTAGGCGTCGCACACCTCTCCGCAGGCCAGATCAAGGAAGCCCGGCAAGTCAAAGATGAAGCGGAGTCACAAGGAATGCCTCTTCCCGACGAGTTTGTCGAGAAGCTGAATCGAGCGGGGGCGAACAAGGGAAGCCGATAAGTGAAGCGAGATGAATGAGAACGTGACCACCCATCATCTCAAGCGGGATGCCTATCTGTACATGCGCCAATCCACCTACAAAGCTGTGTCGCAAGTTGAGGCGTCAGGGAGTGTGTTGTCGTTCAGCGAACAATTGAAAAGATAAAGAAGCAGGAGCAAGAAAAACAAAGCAAGAAAAGTTGACATTTCTGCTTCT
>CP070692.1:3302891-3309746 GCA_020353215.1 Deltaproteobacteria bacterium | reverse complement strand
TACTCTCTTCCAGTCCCAGTTGCCCATTTTGGCGCAACGATTTTGCCACAATCCGTAGGTCGCGACTCCTGTGGTTTCGAATTCCTTCGAGAATAAACTTATCAACAATATAAATCGGGCGTACAGCGTTGTCAAGCTTTGCGCAAGCCGCACTGACGGCCTTAGAACTTACCTGATGTCAAAGAAATGCTGCCGGGATGCACCGCCAGCACCCTTTGGTGTTCTGTGAGGTCTTGCACCGCGGGGCGTTGACCTGATAGAAGAAACCCCGATTCACTCTGTGCTGATCAGTGCGCTGGACAGTGCCGCGCCTTTGGCAGATAGGAAGCTCCCGCGGCTGGACTCGAATCCCGCCAGAGGCGGGATTAACAGCCACCCAGGATGGGCTGAATCGTCAGACACAAAAAAGCGCCGTACCTGATGCTGTCATCGAACTTCGGCTTGAAATTGCACTTCCTAAAGCCTGGTACGTTTCTACACCTAATTAGGGCAACATTCGCGATTGCCAGTCATGTTGTCTCCATATGAGCACCCTATACGACATTGGGGTATCAGGAGTGAGCGATTCCGTTCTGAGTGATTCTGGGGTTTAAAAAGGTGCAACGTGTGTGCCAGGAAAGTGCAGTTTCTTCAAATCAAAAGACAACCTAATGCAGGATTCGTTCTAGCATGTACGTGCCCCGTCATAACAGACAGGGAAAGATGAGCAGTTTGATGCGGAGGTAATTCAGCTGCGGGTGCCCCGCTGTTGCGTCCGACGACTCTCGCCCGATCCAACACCTAATGCGGTCTGATCGGCAACGATAATTCGCTATTATGTTTTCGACACCGTTCGCAGGTGTTCAGCGGCGAAAGACTCCCCCAGCCTATCTCGTATATCTCAGCACTTCGCCCCCAAGTCCCGTATTCGAGATAGTCCAGGTACTCACGTAGCTGGGGTTCCGGGATTACTCCTTCATCAATATGGCTGCGGTAATTAGCTGGCAGGATGATACGAACTTGCTGAGCTTTCTTTTTTCCCTCTTGACAAATCTCAGGATGAGGGTTAAATTGGCGATGAAGAAGCCGGACCTCGCAAGAATCGGAAAAGGAGGTGATGAGAGAGAATGAAGCAACTCACATGGATCCTAATTGTGGTGTTTGCCGCTTCCCTTCTGTGCTGGGGATTTGCCGTTTCACAGGAGAAACCCAAAGCCTCGACGCCGAAGGCTGCATCCGAGAAGGCCGATACCGCGAAGGTAAAAGAGCATGCCTACGTCGGTGCGAGCAAATGCAAGATGTGTCATAACGCGAAGAAGTGGGGGAAGATTCATGACAAGTGGGCGGCCACAAAGCATGCCGGCGCCTACGCGGTCCTAGCGGGCGAGAAGGCACAGGCTGTCGCCAAAGGCGTGAAGATCGAGAACGCCCAAAAGAGTGACAAGTGTTTGGTGTGCCACGTGACCGGGCACGAGGCCTCTGCAAAGCTCAAAGGAGAAAAATACAGCATGGAAGAAGGCGTAACCTGCGAAGCGTGCCATGGACCTGCAGGCGATTATCTTGCGTCGCATAAGAAGAAAGACAACGAGAAACAGGCAATGGCGGACGGTCTCATGAAGCCGACCGAGGAGCTCTGCGTGACATGCCACAACGAGGACAGCCCAACCTTTAAAGAATTCAAGTATGAGGAGGCCTTGAAGCTGGTGGCGCATCACAAACCAACTAAAGAGGAATTGGAGAAAGAAAAGGCAGAGGGTAAGTAACTCAAGCGTTAGAAATCATCACCAAACACGAAGCGATCCTGCCTGCGGCAGGGTCGCTTTTCTTTGGGTCCCCCTCTCTATCGAGCAGCCCTATGCCGGATATCACCATCGTTCTGGGCGAGCCGAGCAGGTGTCCCTCTGAAGTACCACCCTGCGGAGCCGCAGTTGGTTCTCTCTTCCCCTAATCTCCTCGCGCTGCCAGCGGCGAAGCACGCTTCTTGGTCGTTGCTGGGCCTTTTCCAGCTACAACCAGAGTCTTCTCCAGGATGACTAACGCCAAGGTCGGCCTACCTGACCAATTGTGTCTCAGCTGTGGCCCTCCATGAACAGTCCTTTCTTTCTGAGCGCGAAGTACGCCCTCAAATGATGACGTGTTGCAGCTACTGCAGTCACTTTCGCTCCCTGCTCGCACGGTGACTATTCCCCTCTCTGTCCTGAAAGAAGCTCACGTCATTTGGGCCGTCTGGGTTGGCCCAATCACCGATCGACGAGGAAAAGAGGCATCCGGAGATTTGTCGCTATCACGAGTTCAGCTTGCGGCACCTGCCGATCCCTGATTCCGAGGACGAAGACTGCCGGGAATCACAACAGTCGATGTAGAAATTTCCCACGCCACACAAGTCATTTGTTGCAAAAGGTTTGCCCGGTCATAGTATAAATATAGAGGTCGTAATTGCCGTAAATTTCCACAGTTCAGTGGATAATTTTCCTGTCGGCCGGACAGTTCGTGGCATGAATCTGGTTGCCAATCGCAACGGAATCAGATAGTTAGATGACTCAACGGCTCAGTCCGATTCTCCTGGCATCCATCTTGCTAAATAAACGTGCAGATACCGGTGTCGAGAGTCACGACAGACATCAGATGGGAACCATGTTGGTGACATTAAGAGTGCTTCTCCCAGCCGTGCCTATCGGAGTAAGCGCGTAGCGTGGATGAAGAACTCTGGGTGTCTTAGGGAGAACAATAAGAGGTCAACTGTCGATGGAAGGGTCAGGTGATAGAAGAGTTACCCTGATAGGATCAAACGAGAGGCAAGAACCAGAGCAAAGGGAGAAGGGAAACGTGGGCATCACCATAATAGTAGAAAGGAGCTTGAAATGCAAAACCTGCTGGAATTCATAGCAAACACAACCGCTAATGTGTACTTAGTAGGCATCGCATTCGTAGTGCTGTTTATCGTTTTCTGGAAAGTGTTGAACGCTCCTCAGCGCCATCCGGTGAGAGAAACCGTTACTGAATCTCTCGAAATCCTCAAGGGAATTTTCGCTCACCCGAGCCACACTTGGGCAGAAGTTGTCCAACCCAGCCTGGTGAACGTGGGGATGGACAAATTCACCTCTTCAGTCTTCGGATCCATTCAAGAGATAGAGCTGCCCAGGCAGGGCGACAGAATCCGCCAAGGGGATCGGGCTTGGAAAGTGAAAAGAGGAGAGAGGGAATTGGTGCAGGTCTCTCCAGTGACTGGCAGAGTGGTAGAGGTAAACAAAAAGGTCGCGCAAAACCCGAGGCTTCTAAATCAGGAAAACCCGGAAGAGAACTGGATCTTAAAGATAACGCCCGTGCGTCTTGCTCGGGAGGCAAAAAACCTCCTTTCTGGAGACATGCTTGCTCGGTGGAATCAGGCAGCAAAAGAGCAGCTGGTGGCCGCCTTAGTGCCGAGCAGTTACCCGGTCCTGCAGGAGGGAGGAGAGATCAAACCTGATTTGGGAGATGAGTTGACCTCCGAGCAGTGGGAGAAGGTGTCCCGAGATTTCTTCTAATAATGCGTCTCTCGCACATCGATGCAGACGTAGGTAAAGAGGTGTGACTGAAAAGCAAGGAGGCATGGTGACCAGGAAGGCAATTGTCGGTAGTCTTTTGGCGTGGGGAGTCTTACTTTTTCTCGTGCTCGCCAATGCCGGTGGAGAGAAAGACAAACCAGTCCTGCCAAGCGGCCCACACGTATCTTGCGGCGATTGCCACACCTGTTCCACACCCACTGCAGAGGCACCTTGTCTGAGGCGGTGTCCCCGCTTTTCCAGGGCCATCGTTGCCCACTCCCCGGAGGAGGGTCCCTCTGTGGTCATCTTAGATCAGCTCTCAGATCTATATGTGCCGGTGATCTTTCCTCATAAACTGCACGCCGAAATGGCGGGAATGGCGGAAGGATGCGCGGCCTGTCATCATCATAGCCCCGCCGGCCACATCCCACCCTGCCGGGAGTGTCACGGGGGACCATCTAATCCTGAGAATCTGAGTCAGCCCAGTCTCAAGGGTGCCTACCACCGTCAATGTATGAATTGTCACCGGGAATGGAGCCATGATACAGAGTGTTCCGTGTGTCATGCAAGAAGGACGGCTGAGGCGAGGATACCTGAAATCACGGACACGACTGACATTATGGGCTTACTGCATCCAAACATTGAAGAGCCGGACAAAAGGATATATCAGACCGATTACAATGGCGGCACTGTGGTTACCTTCCACCACAAGGAACACATACATCTTTTTGGCTTGGGGTGCGTTGATTGCCATCACGAAGAGAGCTGTGAACGCTGTCATACCACGGAGGAAAGGCCCGTGCGTGTCAAGACCATAGAGGAACACCACAAACCTTGCTCCTCCTGCCACGACATGGACAGGTGTGGCGATTGCCATGCGAAAGAGGAAACGGCCGGTTTCACTCATGCTCGCACGGGTTGGCCGCTGAGTCGGCATCATCAGAGTCTGGATTGTCGAGCCTGCCATCCGGCCCGACGCAAGATTGGCAAGCTCGACCGAGATTGCGACGCCTGTCACAGCGACTGGACTACCGACACCTTCAAGCATGCTGTCACCGGCTTGATCCTGGATGAAATGCATGGAGAGATGGATTGTGCGGACTGCCATGTGGGGCGTAAGTTCGACCAAAAACCATCCTGCGCTAACTGCCATGATGACGGACGAGAATATCCCGAAAGCAGCCCGGGAAAGAAAGGGTAGAATGTTTTTCGATTCCGAGGAGCGTACTGGCTGGCCTACTAGGCGGTTTGCCTGAGTTTCCATTAACTGAGTGGCTTGGAGAAACGATACGAATAGGAGGATGGTATAATGGCAATCAACCGGAGAGGATTCCTGAAGGTTGTTAGTGCAATCGGAGCCTCGAGCCTGGTTGGAGGTCAGAAGAAGGCACTTGCTGTTGAAGATTTTTCCGGTTACCCGGATCGGTACGGTATACTCACTGACCTGACTTTGTGTATTGGCAGAAACTGTCGGAAGTGCGAAGCGGCCTGCAACAAGGAGAACAAGCTGCCTCCGCCGAAGGTGCCCCTTGAAGATAATTCCGTTTTTGACTCGATTAGAAGAACCGATGCCCAGAACTACACGGTGGTCAATCGCTTTCCGAATCCTGAGCCGGGTGGACCGCCCGTGTACGTCAAACACCAATGCAGGCATTGTGACGAGCCGGCCTGCGCTTCTGCCTGCTTGGTGAGCGCTTTCAGAAAAACCCCAGAAGGACCGGTCGTTTACAACAAGAAGATTTGTATAGGCTGCCGATATTGTATGACTGCCTGCCCCTTCTATGTCCCGGCTTATGAATACGACAATCCGTTCTCCCCTGGTGTTAGAAAGTGCACCATGTGCTATGAGAGCAGGACCTCCAAAGGTCGTGTTCCGGCATGCATGGAAGCCTGTCCGCTGCAGGTCATGACTTTCGGGAAACGCAGCGAACTGATAGAACTTGCCCGGAAGAAGATCACCGATCACCCGGACAGATACATTAACCACATCTATGGTGAACACGAAGTTGGGGGAACGTCTTGGCTCTATATTTCAGGAGTTCCTTTTGAGAAGTTGGGATTCCCCACCGACCTTGGCACCAAGCCCTATCCGGAACTGACCAGGGGCTTCCTTTCAATGATTTCTGCCGTGCTTGTAATTGGGCCTGTGCTTCTGGGGGGTCTTTACATGTCTACCAGACGTCGGGGAGAGGTGGATGCGGATGAGGAGACGATTCCAGAGCAAGAGGAGGATCAACCATGAGCGAGCATGTGGGGAGAGCGACCATTATCCAGGCGTGGGTGCGAGAAAGGATATTCCTGGGATCCACCCTCAAGGAATACATAAAAGGGCTCATCAAGCCTTTCAACATAGTGGCCGGAATCATCATTCTTGTCGGCCTGCCGGTCCTGTTTATGCGTATTACCCAAGGCCTTGGCGCGGTCACGCACGCCTCACACGACCAGCCCTGGGGTCTCTTTCTGAGCTGGGGGCTTTTCACCGGTGTTCCTCTTGCCGGCGCTGGATACGTGATGGGCTCAACCATATATCTCTTAGGCCTTAGGGAATATCGTCCGCTTCTGCGGCCTGCCGTCCTTTTGGGCTTTCTGGGCTACATCTTCGCTGTCGTCTTTCTCTTGATGGACTTGGGCCATCCATGGCGGCTTCCCTACCCCATGCTCGTTTCATACGGAGTAGCCTCATTTCTCTTCTTTGTGGCTTGGTCAGTGGCCTGCCACGTGGGTCTCTATTTCGTGGAGCTTTGTGCGCCCATCTTCGAGTGGCTCAACTCCGACAGATTCCGTGGGTGGGCCTTGAGATTGACCGTCGGAGCCACCATATTGGTGGTGACTCTCTCTTTCCTCCACCAGTCCGCTCTCGGTGCACTGTTCCTCCTGGCTCCTGGAAAGCTGCATCCGCTCTGGTATTCCTCGTTTCTGCCGGTGTTCTTCTTTGTCTCCAGCATCGTCGCCGGGTTGTCGATCGTGATTGTCGAAAGCACACTGGCATCCCGCTTCTTCAAGCACAGGGTGGGGCCAGACTATCTGGCAAGCCTTCCCGATCTCACTCTCGGCCTGGGGAAGGCAGCTTCCTTCGCCCTATTTGCCTATCTTGGACTGAAGATAATGGGTATTGCCCACGGAGACCACTGGAGTCTCCTGAACACATCCTACGGGCACTGGTTCCTGGTGGAGATCATCATCTTTGTCCTCCTCCCTTGTCTCCTCTTCGCCTACGGAGTCAGAAACAGAAATGTGGGCCTGGTCCGGTTTACTGCCTTTTTTGCCATCCTGGGCATCATCGTCAATCGTTTCAATGTTTCTATGATCGCGCTCAACTGGAAACTTCCGCACCGTGAATTCTTGAATTGGA
>CP070692.1:3295906-3302791 GCA_020353215.1 Deltaproteobacteria bacterium | reverse complement strand
GAAATCCTGGGAGTTCCTTCGGGATCGTGTCTATCCCCAATTCGCCCGTTATCTTAAAGCCAAACGCTTTAATCCAACAGAGGCTAAAGGGGTTATCGTTGCCGTTTTCCACGAGGAACGATGTTATCTCCTCACAGGCGAAGATTTCCTGCAAGTTTTTCGCGAAACGGAAGGCCTTGATGTGGGAGGATTTCATCTAGTGGTTCAGCAATGGCTAAAGGTTTAAATACCATGCCATTGTCACGACAATGACTCCAGGCCCTCCAATGCCTGGCCAAAATCTGTAATTATATCTTCAGTTGCTTCAATTCCAACCGATACCCTTACCAGGCTGTCGGAAATTCCCAACCGCTGCCTTTCCCTGGCGCTGAGACCGGCATGAGAAGTGGTGGCGGGCCGGGTGACTAGGGTTTCAATTCCGCCAAGACTCGGGGCAACGATAGGCAGATCGGTCTTCTGGATAAAAGCCTCGGCCGCTTCAAGGCCCCCTTCCAGCTCAAAACTCAACATACCGCTATAGCCGTCAAACAACTCGCTTGCGCGGTGGTGCTGGGTGTGGCTTTCAAGACCAGGGTAGTTGACGGATGCAACCGCGTGGTGGCTTTCCAAGAACTGCGCGATTTTCAACGCACTCTGGTTCTGATACTTCACTCTTACCGCCAGAGTTTTTATTCCGCGATGGAGCAGAAAACAGGCATGAGGATCCAGAGAGCCGCCAAGATGATTCACTCTGCGTTTTATGCTTTCGATCAGGTCTGAGCGGCCAATTGCGGTTCCGGCCACAATGTCCGAATGCCCGTTGAGATATTTGGTGCAGCTGTGGATGGAAAGGTCGAAGCCCCAATCCAGGGGTCGAAAGTTAATCGGACTGGCAAAGGTATTATCTATCACTGACACCAGATTGTGTGCTCTGGCAAACTCCACCACGGCCTTGTGATGGGCAACCTGCAGCAACGGATTCGTCATGGTTTCAACGTATATCGCTTTTGTGGTGGAGCGCAGCTTGTATTCCCAGGAACCCGGATCATTGCCATCAATGAAATCGCATGAGATCCCGTAGTCGGGAAGATCTTTGGTGATCAAATCATGCGTGCCCCCGTACAGACAATCTTGGGCCAAGAAGTGATCACCAGACGAGAGAATGGTAAGCAGACTTGACGAAATCGCCGCCATACCACTGGCGGTAACCAGAGCGTACTCACCGTTTTCCAGAGCAGCCAGTTTCTCGTGCAGCGCTATATGGTTGGGGGTATTATTGAGGCGAATGTAGCGGAGATCTTCATAGCTTTCCTCACCAGAGTACTCGAACATGGCGGACTGAAAGATCGGAATGCATACTGCGCCGTGAATGAGTGGCTCCGGTTCCCCGGCGTGAATGAGTTTGGTCTCAAGGTGCTTGTACGTTTTGGCCATTGCTCTCTTCTCCTTGGTTTGTTTGCGACTCATAGCTTCCAGCCCCAGAATCCAAGAGATCTGCTGAAATCCGCCATATTAGAGACCTGCCTGTTCCTGGGCTTGAGACTGGTGTAAAAAGGGTTTTTGTCACTTCTTGCTGGTTCTTCAACACATCTATTTCACCTCTTTGATACCATTTTGCTCTGGCGAGATAAACAGAATTGTTATAGTGTATCGCCTGCCTCCCCTGACCGGGAGAAAGCTATTATCCAACAATAACGGACAACTCACTACCATCCGTCATTGGAGAAAGGCTTGATCGGGACGATTGTCAATACTGGAGCCGTCTTAGTGGGCAGTACGGTGGGAATCTCAGTGGGCCGACGCTTACCGGAGAGGATTAGAACTATTCTCATGCAAGCGCTTGGTCTATCAGTGCTTCTGATCGGTCTCAAAATGTCCCTTTCTGGACAGAACATGATTGCCACCATCGGATATCTGTTGTTGGGTGGAATCACGGGAGAACTCATCCGTCTTGAAGAACGGATCGAAAGGGTGGGGGAGTGGCTGAAAGAACGCATCCGTTCTGACTCTGCATCGTTTGTTCAAGGGTTTGTCTCCGCCTCTTTGCTTTACTTGGTGGGAGCCATGATGATTGTTGGCTCCATTCAAGACGGCACCGCAGGAGATCCGAGTACGCTCTACGTCAAGTCTCTCTTGGACGGTGTTGCCTCTGTAGCGCTGGCGTCTACCTTCGGTATAGGCGTTGCCTTTTCCGCACTCTCCGTTTTTGTGGTGCAAGGATGCATAACACTTCTCGCCTCAAAGCTGCTGTTTCTCCAGAGTCCGGGGGTGCTGAATGCAATAACAGCCACAGGCGGAATTCTTATTTTGGGGATCGGTATTAACCTTCTGGAACTCAAAACTATCCGTACCGGTAATCTCTTGCCAGCGTTGGCCTATGCTATCATGGGGGGCATGGTGTTCTAACGTCATGTAGATAGAGTCAGTTCGGCACAAGTGTACACCGAAGCGGAGACGCGCTGACACGGCGAAAAGGAGTGCCGATTTAACCTGTTTTTTTGACCTGACATAGAACGGCTTGAAACGAAAGGCAAAGGCTATTTCGTCCGTCGCCGCGTCGCCCTATCTCCGTGTCCCCGTGTCTTCAATGAAGGGAGGTACCCATGATCCGTGACCTAATAGTCAAATGCAGGAGCTACAGACGATTTCACCAAGAGGTCACCATTGAGAT
The DNA here is from genome assembly GCA_020353215.1 of Deltaproteobacteria bacterium. GTDB lineage: Bacteria > Desulfobacterota > Syntrophobacteria > BM002 > BM002. The sequence continues at coordinate 3,300,141 of CP070692.1, read as the reverse complement.
TGAAACTCTAAGAGAACTCGTTGACCTGGGCAGACTGGCCGCAGCAGCAGCCAATCTACAACCGCTCAAATACACACTCTGTAATGAGCCCGAGAAAAACGGAACCGTATTTAAACATGTGGCCTGGGCCGGATACCTCAAGGACTGGCGTGGCCCCAGTGAAGGGGAGCGACCATCTGCATATATAGTCGTTCTCGGGGACACCCGCATATGCAAATCCTTCGGATGTGACCATGGCATAGCCTGTCAGAACATTTTGCTGGGGGCGGTGGAAAAAGGCCTAGGGGGCTGCATGATTGGCTCGATAAATAGGGAGCGACTCCGTGGAGATCTCAAAATACCGGCCCACTTCGAAATTCTCCTGGTTGTCGCTCTGGGGAAGCCAAAGGAAACCGTGGTGCTTGAAACTGTCGGGCCCGATGGAGATATCAAATATTGGCGCGACAGTGAGGGGGTGCACCACGTGCCAAAACGCAGGCTTGAGGATATAATCGTAACTTAGTTGAGAAGAAACTAAGGGGTCACCTCTGGTCACTGCACGTCCTTATTGTTAGACTTTGCACTGGTGTTAACGTAGTTCCCTCCACGATTTGTTCAGGAAGTGGACGCCACAGGGGCGATCACGCTTACAGCTCGACCTGCTCCGCACGGTTCCCAAAGGGGCGCCTGTCGTATGCGATATGATTTTCACATCCATACCCGCGAGTATTCGGCTTGCGCCGTGAGTACAGCGGAACAAATCTGTTTCAAGGCTGCTGAGGCAGGGCTTGCTGGGATAGCGCTGACCGAGCACAAAGTCTGGTGGCCTCTTCCTAAGATTCAGAAGCTTCGGAAGCAGTTCACCACGCTTACTATCATGCGGGGAATCGAATACTCCTGCCCGGAAGGACATTTCCTGGTCTTTCTGCCTAATCCTGAAAACGGGAAGCTTCCCACCTGGTGTTCCGTATTGGATTTGATCCCCATGGTTCACCATTATGGCGGAGTTGTCATCTGGGCTCACCCGTTTCGCTTCGACAGCACCTGGCCTGACTGGCTTGATTATTCATGTCCTGACGGCATCGAGGTTGCCAGTAGCAACATGCACCGCAGGGCTGAAACCATGGCCACCAGAGTTGCTTCGGAGAGGGGGATTCTGATGTTGCGCAACAGCGATGCCCATCACAGAGACACCGTGGGCAGCCATGGCAACGAGCTGGACGCTTCTCTGGAGTGTGTTGAAGATTTCATCAAGTACGTCCGCGAGTCTGCTTTAGCGCCCCCAAGCCGGAGCGCGACTTCATCTGGGTGCGTTTAGCCTTCGCAACAATCACTTGTTGTGGCAGCATCTTCCAACAAGAGCGAATACCGAACTTCTCTGCCGCGGACTGTCTAGAGAGGTCAGATTAAATGGCGCGAACTGTTAGTAGGACAGAGATAACCGTTGGCTACGTTATTCTGCTGGCGCTTGTAACCATAGCGAGTGGTGTCTTCCTGTCACAGTTCCGATATAGCCCCGCCATCATTGAATCTACGGTCATTGAGAAACAGAGTTCATCCATATCCCCTTTCCATGCGGGTACACTTGGAGATCTTTCTCGCTTCGCTCCGAATGGATTGACTCCACCCTCGACTCCAGAGATCTACAATCCCGAAAACCTCTCCGACAAGATAAATGGTAAGGCTGAACTCTATTTGTCTGCGGGTTTCCGGAGACTACTTACGCAGCGTTTCGCTGCAAGCGATAATCCCGGGGCTTGGCTGGAAGTATATGTCTATAACATGGGGTCCTTACGTCAAGCTTTTGCCGTGTACAGCATGCAGAGACGTTTTGATGCCGAAGAATTGGAATTGGCAGATTTTGCTTACCACACGGAAAATGCGCTCTTTTTTGTTCACGGCCCGTACTATGTGGAAATAATCGCCTCGATTGGTCAAAAGAAGCTGGCTGAATCAATGCTCGCGGTGGGGCGGGACTTCATCAGCAAAATCCAGGTAACTCGAGACAGAATCACAGAATTGTCCCTATTCCCCTCAGAACACCTTAATAGAGGAGCTTTTGCACTTCTGCCCACTGATGCTTTCGGCTTTCATCGCTTCACTTCGATTTTTACAGCTCAGTACGCCGTTGAGGGAACGGAGCTGACGGCATTTGTGTCGCGACGAGAGAGCGAATCTGAAGCCGCCGAACTGGTGGTGGCCTATACCCGGTTCTTGGTTACTAACGGCGGTACTGAGCTCTCATCAACAGTGGAAATTCCGCAAGCCAAGCTGGTGGAAATCATGGACACCTTTGAACTCGTGTTCAGCCGCTCCAATCTCTTGGCTGGCGTGCACGGAGCAGAGAACAGGGAGGCGGCGGAAAAGCTGGGACGGCTGTTGGGACGCAAGCTCCAAGAGGTTGTTCGGTGAACCGAGAACCTGAGTACATTCAAACGAACCGGCGAGATTTTCTCCGGCGAGCCCTGAAAGCGGGCGCGTCCGTGGCCGCTACCTGTTCGCTTTTCGCCTGGCTCTATCATAGATCCCGGTCTGGCAGGCCATCCGACGACAAGGAGCTGGTGACCCTGCCTGATTTCTCCATTCCCGGTTTCCCAGGAAAGATGAGCATTGCGTTGGGAGAAAACCGCGCAGATACGGTTAGAAGAGGCATCGAGGCTCTGGGAGGCATCGAGGCTTTCATTAAAAGGGGCGACAGGGTATTGCTAAAGGTCAATGCTGCTTTTGCCACCCCGCCCATGCTGTCAGCGACAACCAACCCACTACTGGTCGCAGAGGTCGCGCGACTTTGTTATCTGGCCGGTGCTTCGTCAGTCGTAGTGACGGACAACCCCATTAATGATCCCGAGAGTTGCTTCTCCCTCAGCGGTATAGCGGCGGCGGCCAGGTCTTCGGGCGCCAGGGTGTTGATGCCCAGGGAGAGCTTCTTTGAGCCCACAACGGTTCCCAAGGCAACCTTGATAAAGAACTGGCCCATCCTCTGGCGTCCGTTTCGAGGAATAAACAAGATAGTGGGCATTGCGCCGGTCAAGGATCACCACCGCAGCGGCGCATCCATGACCATGAAGAACTGGTACGGCCTGTTGGGCGGCAGGCGGAACATTTTCCATCAAGATATTCATACCATCATCACGGAACTGGCAGTGCTGGTCAGACCAACCTTTGTAATCCTCGACGGTATCACCACCATGATGACAAACGGTCCAACCGGTGGATCTATTTCGGACTTGAAACAGACAGATACCATGATAGTCAGTACAGACCAGGTAGCAGCTGACGCCTTTGGAGCCACACTGCTGGGAAAAAGCGTCACTGACCTTCCTTACCTTGCTAAAGCTGAGGCCGCCGGGTTGGGCACGGCCGACTATGAACTTCTCAATCCCATACGACTACAGACCGGATAGCGGAGTATCGGGCAGGCCGAGGACGGTAGGCAGTTTCAGTAACGGATAAACGGAAAATCGGCCAAACCAGCCAGATCGGCTAAACAACCAAACCGACCAACGGGCGAAACCGGGTAAACCTGATAGTTCTATGCGAATCGTTACTATAAGGCGTATTTGCCAAATCTTCTTCCTCCTTGTTTTCATCTGGTTCTGCATCGTCACGACCCTCGGAGTCCAGTGGTGGCAACTACGGGGCTGGCCGGTTAACTGGATACTCCAGCTTGATCCGCTGGTTGCCCTGGGTACCATGTTGAGCGCAAACACGCTCACCCGGGGCTTGCTCTGGGCACTGCTAACCGTGGTGATGAGCATCACTTTGGGAAGGTTCTTCTGTGGATGGGTGTGCCCTTTTGGCACCGTGCACCAGTTTGTCGGTTATCTGGGAAGAAGAAGGAAAACCTTTAAGACAAAAGTGGCGCTCAATCAGTATCACAGGGCGCAGGCGATCAAATACTATCTACTCGTTTTCTTGCTGGCGGCTGCATCCGGCAGTTTGCTTGCACGCCTGTTCAAGATTGCTTCAGAAGCGCCCTTATATTTCCTCATTGCGGTAATCGCTAGTTTGGCAGGCCTGGCCGTACTCGCGATGCTAAGGCTCATAAGCGATTTGAGAAAAGTGGCCGTCGTCGTTCTCGTCATTGTTTTGCTTTGGTTTGGGCTTGGTTTGATCCTTCCAACGGAAAAGGTGATCGTTGCCTCCCTCCAAACCGGGCTGTTGGACCCGATTGCCTTGATTCATCGTTCCGTCAATCTAACTCTGATGCCCTTTGTCCAACAGCTATCAGCCAGTCAACGCTACTATCAGGGTGC
>CP070692.1:3288919-3295806 GCA_020353215.1 Deltaproteobacteria bacterium | reverse complement strand
GGGATTTCTCGTACGACTTGCATGTGTTAGGCACGCCGCCAGCGTTCATTCTGAGCCAGGATCAAACTCGCCACTTAAAGTGTGAAGCCAAAAAATCTCGGCTTCTTAAGCAAGAATTAAGGGCCCACGAGACTTACACGCTATTCAGTTTTCAAAGATCAAACATACACGTATTGTTTTATTTTATAATATGAGCCGGATTCAAAGTCAAGCAGAAAGAATCGCTTGCCCTAAAATGACAATCTGTTTTTATAGAGTGACCTCGCACTACTTGTCAAGTCAAAAAACTCGAGCAATTGGCATTAATTATTAACTGGTATCGCTTCACCGTCAAACTCTGGAAGTTCAGGGGTCCGACCCGATTTCCAACCTATTCCTCTACTTACATGCGATGGTTAAATCTTCCCCCCCTGGATCGTCTAATAATCCCACGTTTTTACGACGCTCGCCTCTCTCTGTGGTATCCAATCAAAGATGAAAACAATCCCCCTGGGTTGCGAACCGTTATCGGTTCTCATCTACTTGGACCCGATGGTATTTTTTCTTCCCGGCCCGCAAAAGGATTTCGCCTCTCTGCAGGTGACCTAGCGTGGTCTGATCATCAAATCCCTGGAGACGCCTCCCATTTATGTAACCACCTCCCTGCTGTATTAGCCTCCTTGCCGCCCCCTTGGAAGAGCACAGGCCAACTTCTGCAAAAAGTTCAAAGGCAGGAATACCCTGGCGGAGTCTGCTGGAGGCGATGATAGTGGTGGGCATTCCCGCTTCCTTGCCATCGGCCCCCGAGACGGGGTGTCTTCTCACGCCACTGCTAGGCAGCAGGTCTTCTCGTATCTGCCGTGTGCCAAAAATCTCTTCCGACTCAGCCTGGGCAGCTCTGGCCGCAGCCTCCCCGTGGCTAATTCTGGTGATTTCGTATGCTAGGATGGTTTTCGCCAGGTTGAGTTCGGCACCTTGCAGCCCCGATACGGAACGAATCTCCGCCATCGGCAGAAAGGTGAAAAATGCCAGGAACCGCTGCAAGTCTTGATCATCACAGTTGACCCAGTACTGGTAATAATCGTAGGGTGAGGTGAGCGACGGATCCAGCCACACAGCTCCAACGGCTGTCTTCCCCATCTTCTCGCCGCTGGCAGTCGTTATCAGGGGAAACGTGATGCCATAGACTGTCTCCTGTCGAACTCGCCGAACCAAGTCAACACCGGCAACGATATTTCCCCATTGATCACTGCCACCCATCTGCAAACGACAATCGTAGGTATCGAATAAATGGAGGTAGTCGTAGGCCTGCAGCAGCATGTAGTTGAACTCGATGAAGCTTAGCCCGGTTTCCAGCCGCATCCGATAGCTCTCTGCACTCAGCATTCTGTTGACACTGAAGTGACGACCGATATCTCGCAAGAACTCAATGTAGTTCAAAGTCCCTAGCCAATCAGCGTTGTTGAGGAGCAAAGCATTTCCCGCTGAAAAATCGATGAACTGAGACAACTGACTCTTCAGCTTCTGAGCGTTGGCATTGATTTCTTCATGACTGAGAATTCGCCGCATCTCGGTCTTGCCGCTCGGATCACCAACCAGGCCAGTTCCTCCTCCAACAAGCGCGATGCAACGATGTCCGTGGCGCTGCATATGAGCCAACGACATGATGGGAATGAGGCTCCCGGCATGGAAACTGGAAGCCGTGGGGTCGAAGCCTATGTAACAAGTTATCGGTTCTGTCAGGAGCTCGCGACAAGCAGCTGCAGCGGTGCTCTGTTCGATGAAACCCCGTTCTTCAAGAATGTCATAAACGTTCTTCAATCCCAAATCCTCCGTCCTTAGACTAGGCCTAGGCAGTAGGCACCAGGCAGCACGTGACTGGGAGCAGTGCCAAGTGCTTAGTTGACTCAGTCATCCATGGACTTGCAGATCCGTTCAATGACTTGAGTATGACCACTCTCCGGGGAAACATCCAAAAGTACCGCCTGTAGCTGGCGGCCCCTCTTCGCTGCGGTGAATTTCTTCGGAGTCTGAGTAACGAGCTGAGCAATGGCCTCTTTCTTTTTAATACCAATTATGGAATCGGTTGCCCCTGTCATGCCCACATCAGTAATATAGGCGGTTCCAGACGGGCGAATCTGCTCATCGGCTGTCTGCACATGCGTGTGCGTGCCCACAACCGCACTCACTCGCCCATCAAGATACCATCCGAGTGCCTGCTTTTCTGAGGTTGCTTCTGCGTGGAAGTCGACAATTACAATGGCGGTTTTTTCCGACAGCTGACTGACAAGCTCATCGGCAAGCCTGAAAGGACAGTCTAGTGCACTCATGAAAATCCGGCCTTCTAAGTTTACAACGCCAACCACTGTCCCGGCCGCAGTGGTCAGCGTTGCGTGCCCTCTTCCTGCAACGCCGGGCGGATAATTGGCCGGCCGGAGCACCCTGGTACTGTCCCTCAGGTAAGGCTCAATCTCCTTCTTCCTCCAAATGTGGTTGCCGGAGGTGAGCAAATCGATGCCCACATCCAGCAGTTCTTCAGCCACCTTCGGTGTTAGCCCGGCCGTACCAGCGGCATTCTCCGCATTGGCGATGACAAAGTCTATCTGTTCATTGCCTATGAGTTGGGGCAGCAATTCCTTGAGCACGACTCGGCCGGGCTTGCCAACGATGTCTCCAATGAAAAGAATCCGTAACAATCCCGGGGCTCTCGCTCTCATGGAAAATGGTCTTTTCGGTCTCGCCAGTTTAGCCTGTTTGGTCGGTTTAGCCTGTCCCGCCGGTTTAACCGGCTTAACTGGCCTAACTGGCTTAACCGACTCAATTTCTTACTTGGCGTATTCCACCGCCCGGATTTCGCGGATGACAGTGACTTTGATCTGTCCTGGATAGCTTAATTCATTCTCGATCTGTTTGGCGATTTCACGGCTCAACATCACCGACTCTTCATCGGAAATCTTGTCATTCTCTACCATGATCCGCAGTTCACGGCCGGCCTGAATAGCGTAGGACTTGCTCACCCCTCGGTAGGAATTGGCGATTTTCTCCAACTCCTGCAGCCGTTTCACATAGGTTTCCATGAGCTCCTTACGGGCACCCGGGCGGGCTCCTGACAATGTATCAGCTGCTTGGACTAGAACAGCGAGAACGCTTTCAGGCTCCACATCTTCGTGATGGGCGGCAACGGCGTGTACGACCTTTGGCGACTCACCGTACTTCTTGGCCAGGTCGGCGCCAATGGTGGCGTGAGGCCCTTCTACCTCATGATCCACCGCCTTGCCAATATCGTGAAGCAACCCAGCTCGTTTGGCGCGCTTTTCGTTCATCCCGAGCTCAGCCGCCATGATACCGCACAGGAAAGATACCTCGAGCGAGTGCTGTAACACATTTTGACCATAACTAGTCCGATACCGCAGTTTTCCCAACATCTTGATTAGTTCAGGATGGACGCCGTGGCCCCCCGCATCAAAGGCTGCCTGCTCGCCAGCTTCATAGATTGAGGCTTCCACTTCCTGATTCACTTTGTCAACTATTTCCTCGATTCTAGCCGGGTGTATCCGTCCGTCACTGATCAAACGCTCTAGGGCCAGACGCGCGACCTCTCGGCGAACAGGATTGAATCCCGAGAGTATTACAGCTTCCGGGGTATCATCTATGATCAAGTCAACGCCGGTCGAGGCTTCAATAGCCCTTATATTGCGTCCCTCCCGCCCAATAATTCTTCCTTTCATTTCCTCGTTCGGAAGGGTCACCACCGAAACTGACTTCTCCACCACATAGTCCCCGGCATAGCGCTTGATGGCCAGGGCTAGGATTTTCCTGGAATTTTTCCTCGCACCTTCTCGAGCCGCCGTATCAATCCTCTTGATAAGCATGGCCGCATCGTGGCGCGCTTCGGCTTCCAACGACTTAATAAGCATTTCCTTGGCCTCAGCCGATGAGATGCTCGCAATTTGCTCGAGCTGCGCCCGTTGTTTTTGGATGAGAGAATCCAGATGCGTTTCTTTTTCGTTTAGTTGCTTCTCTTGTTGCAGAAAGGCTCGCTCCTTCTTGCTCAGGTTAGACTCCCGCTTATCGAAGAGGTCACCTTTTTTTTCAAGGTTCTCCTCTTTCTGCAGCAGCCGGCGCTCAAAATTCTGCAGTTCCCTTCGCGTCTCTTTCGTGTCTCGTTCAAATTCCACCTTCATCTGATAGAGATTATCCTTGGCCTGAAGTGTCGCCTCCTTCTTCAGGGTCTCTGCTTCCTTCCTCGCCTCATCAACTATCCTCTGGGCGGCATTCTCGGTGGATGTTACTCGGGCTTCCGTTAACTTCTTGACGATGAAGGCGCCCAGAAGACCACCCAGGAGAGTAGCAGATAAAATCAAAAGAACTATAGAAATTGTCATGGTTTCAACTCCCCTGTTTTCCAGGAATGGCACAGCTTTCTAGACAGAGCTGAACATGGTTTCAGCTCCTAAAAACTTCGGCAGCGCCGCTCTTAGAGGTATACAGGGGACAACAGTTTCATGTGGAGAAAACCATGGACCCGATTGATGCGGTCTCAGAGCGATCCGGTGAGCAGTTTAGGGGTAAAGAGGTGTTCAGTGAGGGAGCACCTGCCTCTAGGCACCTGTATTCACGAAGGGCAATTTATTGATTGTGTTGACAGAGGGAAGTTACAATTCCCCTTCTTGAATTGTCTCAACTTCCCTGTCGATTGGGTCCTCAAAGAGGCTCTATCTAAACAGCGTGTTTGCAATTAAACACGTCTGTTGAGGAGAATTTGGGCAAGCCGTTGTATCGCCTGCGTATGTCCAATCCGCCTCGGCGGCAGACTGAAAATGATTTTCCTATCCTGGACGGCGATGGTTTTGCGTTACCCATATTCGGCCTAGGGCAGAGTCTGGATCCCGACCCCTTATCTCTTCCAAGCTACAACACCGGAAGTGCACCATCACTCCACCGTACAAGGAATCCCCTCAGGAAACCTTACGAGCGGTGTAAAGAAAAATACCGAAAAATAATGATTTTAGCAAGATAAAAATGATTCTTAGGGTTTAGCCGGTTTAGTCGGTTGGTCCGGTTTTGCCGGTTAAGCCGGACTGTACCAACAAATACATTGCTCCGCTAGCCTTCGAGAGCCAAGCTGGTTAACAGAAATAATCGGGTAAATTGCCAAACCAGCAAAAAATCCCCCGCGAGCATGCCGTGTTGGCAGATTGTTTTGAACCTGGCGTGACCAGGTGGGGTCCCTGTTGGTCCTTTAGGCGCTTCGGAGTACCGACGCGACACACCGTTCCAAGGAAGGGTCCCCGTTCTTTTAATGTTGGCTCAAGAACGTGCTGCCAATCACCAACAGCGCAGGGGCGATCCGCTCAGGGAATTAGTGTTGCGAGCTTTTCGTGTTTGCTCTCAATCTTGGCGAGCAAATGCTCATAAGCCTCCTTCATCTGCAAATAATCGTTCGCGATATTAAGCGCGGCCAAGATAGCGATGGTTACCAGCGACGAGGAACGGAGGCTATCCTTTGCCTCCTGGCATTTCGAAGCCACATGTTTGGCTACCTTCTCTACGTATTCCTTATCGGCTCGCGTGTGAATGGTGTATTCCTGACCCAGGATGCTTACCTTCACCTGCCGAATCAAACCTTACCCCCCTTTCAAAAACGGCTGAGTTTATCGATAAGTGCATCCAGACGACCTCGAACCTCCAATCTCTGTTGTTCGAGATCCTCCAGCTGTGCTTCTAGCTGACGAATGTGGGCCTCCCTTTCCGCCAGTTTTTGACCGCACACATTGTGCTCGCTCTGAAGCTGCTCATACCTTTCGAGAAGAGCATCAATTCTCGCTTCCAGCCGATCAAACGGGGTCTCTTGGCTCACATTTTCATGCTCGGCAGCCATCGCCGCATCTGGAGCGTCAATCTCATCCACGCCCACTAAACCTCTCAAAAGTCCTGTCGCAACTCGGATTGTTAGTACTCACCAAAGAGTGAGTCATTTGAAACGGTAACTATCCACCGACCTTACCAACTCGGTGTCCAGAAACTTGTCGGTTTCTGCGAGTGTCACCAGTTCAACAAAGATACAAGCCTTTTTCGTATTCTAATCTTCGACTCTTCCCGGAGTCAAGCGATATGGCTCAATTCGTAGTCCGCACGGTGAGGGCGTGGCACAGAGCGACTGGAGAACGGTGAGCAGCAAGCTATTCACTGCTCATATGTGGAGACACTGGTTTTTGGATACCTAGCACCGATACTGGCTAGTTAAGCTTCTATCTCCCCCTTTCCCAAGTAAGGGGCAGGAGAAGAATTTTGTGCAACTCCCTGAAATTCCATCTAAATCGCTTCTTTATCAAGAGAAACTCAATCGTACTTGCCGCTTACGTGAACAGCATTGGGCTGGGTAAGGCGAGTTATATGCGCACTAAGACGCTCGAATAAACTTTTAGCAGAGGCTTTGTTCTCTGGTTACAGGTTACGGTCGGCTGCCGACCGAGAATACCACTCCCCACCCGTTGAATTGCAGGCTACTCCACCGTCACACTCTTGGCCAGGTTGCGCGGCTGATCCACGTCGGTTCCTCGAAATACAGCGACATGATACGCCAGCAACTGTAAGGGAATGGTGAACAGAACCGGGGAGAGATACGGGGTTGTCTTGGGGACCGGGATAAGGGCATCAACCTTTGCTGCGAGCTCGTCTGCGAAACTATCACTCACTGCAATGATTTTCCCCCTTCGCGCCTTCACCTCTTCCATATTGGAAAGCATTTTCTCGAAAGTGAGGCCATAACTCACCACGGCCACCACTGGCATATGTTCGTCGATGAGGGCAATCGGACCATGTTTCATTTCCCCGGCCGCATAACCCTCCGCGTGAATGTAGGAAATTTCTTTGAGTTTTAGAGCTCCTTCCAAAGCAATAGGATA
>CP070692.1:3281902-3288819 GCA_020353215.1 Deltaproteobacteria bacterium | reverse complement strand
CAGCGGCACTAATCCTTCTCGATAATGCTGAATAATTTCAACTAACTCCTGTTTTTCATCCTTGCTCAGGTCCTTCTTGAAGTAGCCCATTACGTGATGCAACACATTGACGTTCTTGCGCAACGTGGTCTTTAGCTTCAAGGCTTCCATAAGCAGCTTCTCATACTGCATGTAGAGTTTCTGGACAGGGACGGTTTTGCCGTCGGCGACCAATTTCCCCATTTGGCGGTGGTGGCTTGGACTGTGCGAGAGAACCAGCAGTTTATGACGCGTGTGGAAGTCCACCACATGTCCCAGACGTGGAGGTTTGGCCAGGATCTCTCGCCAGCGCTTCAGGGCAAAGACCTGTTCAATGAAATTCTCCCTGAGCTTGGGGTCGTGGAGACGTCCTTCGTCTTCAACAGGGAGAAGGGGAAAGTGCCCCATGAAGACACGGGTGAACATACCAACGCCCTTTTTAGAGGGCATGCCTTTTTCGGTGTAGACTCGTACCCGTTCCATGCCGCTACTAGGTGAGTCCTTTTTGAAGATAAATCCGCAGAGGTCTTCGCGTTCCAATTCTCGTACACGCCCACGCGCCCACGACAATAAGCGCTCGGTGTGATCCATCTTTGTCTTATGTGTGATCAGCCGGGGATTTTCCGGATCGCCCACGAGACGCATGCTTTCGCGAGGAATGCCCAAACCACATTCAACCTCAGGACACACCGGAACAAAGTCAAAATACTGGCCGAGGGTGTTGACAATGTAACGATCCAACTTATGGCCGCCGTCGAAGCGGACCTTTTCCCCCAGTAGACAGGCGCTGATGCCAATTCTGATTTTTCCTTCCATGGTATTCGTCTCCACGGCGCTTGAGCGCTCGTATTCTCGTGTGCGAGCAATGAAAGCAGGCACTTGCATCAATGACAAAAGCGTCGACCGATGGCAGATCAGCCTCGGTGCGAAATCATGAATTTACATGATAGACTATGAAAATTGGTGGTGTCACTTAATCATTGTTATCTCATTGGGTAGGCCAGGATTTCATCCAATGGCCAAATAGCTTCAACAAGATTGGCAGCCATCGGGGGAGTTCTCTTGAGTCGGCCCCCGTTTGGACTTCTCAACGTTAAGCCGCGACAGTGCTGTCCGGTTAAGGAAATAGAATAGGCCCGAATCTGTCCTTTCGTGATATAGTGCGGTTGCTCGTAACCCACTTAAACGAAAGGAGATTCAGGCTATCAGCTCCTACATGAACGGACTGATTGGGGCAGACGCCTGCCGTTACAACTGCGTGACTTCTTATTTTGAAACTGGAGACGAGAGGTATGCCTTCATCTGGCGAACCCCGGTCGTCATGACTTCCGGCTTAAAGAAAATGGATGACCAAACGGAATACAGAGGCATCCTGTTTGTCCGGACTCCGGTTTACTGCAGCTTTGAAGCAGGCGGCTTCGACTTCGTGATTATGAATGTCCATTCGTACACTAGAATCGACGTCACCCCAGAGAAGGGCAGAAAGGTAGAATACCAGCAGCTCATAAACTGGTTAAAACACATGAGGCAACTATGTTCTCTTCACTCAAAACAAAGATCATCTTTTTCATCGCCCTGATACTGGTAGCCACGGCCGCAGGGGTTATGTACTTCACTCACAGAGATGTGGGAAATGCCATGTCCCGTGCCGAAGAGGCTTCGGCAAAAAACGTACTTCGACTCGTTGAACTGAACATCCTGGGAGGATATAAAAAGCTCCTCACCGACAGAGTTGAGTCCATGGCGCACCGTAAAAGGGGGTTGAAAAGTCAAGCCGGTGTTGCCCTGTCCGTTTCGGAGCAATTCGCCACCCTCGCCAGAAAGCGACTAGTTTCCAAAAAGTTTGCTCAACAGAGCTGGTTGGATTGGCTCAGGTCTCTCTCCTCTGTAGAAGAACAGCTTCTGTTTGTCTTTGATAATAAGGGGGTAATCATCGCCCATCCTGACCCCTCTCTACAGTCTGTGTCCATTGCCACAATCCACGATATGAAAGGCAGGAGCATAGCAAAGAGCATGACTGCAAGCGTTTTGGCGCCCGACGGGGACTTCGCCCTGTTTGATTGGGATAAGCCGGAAGAAGAAGCCGGGAGAAAGAAGCTGGGATATTTTGTCCCGGTTCAGGAGTGGAAGTGGACAATTGCTGCTGTTGTCGATATCAGCGACATAGAGGCCGAAGCCCAAAGGAAAATAGAAGAAATCATCAAGGTCCTGGAGGAGACTTTCGCCAAGATTCAAGTCGCCGAGAGCGGAAGTGTCTTCATGTTCAACGGTGAAAGGGAGATGCTCATCCCGCCACGCGCTCAAGAAGAATTAGACTATCGATCTACTAACAACGCAAGTACGGGCAATCTCCTTCTGGATGACCTTATGGTCGCTGCTGAATCCGGAGATAATTCCATGTCCTTTGTCGTCTCGGTAGGCGGTAGCAACAGGGTCATGGAAGCCTATGTCCGTCACTTTAAGGCACTGGACTGGTATATTGCGGTGGCGGTTCCGGTTGAGGAAATCCAGCTTCCAGCCAAGACCCTTGTCACTAGACAGATCTTTATCATGTCCCTCATTTTTCTGGGCAGTCTCATCGTCGCTTACCTACTGGTGACACGGATCTCCCACCCTCTCAATTTGCTGGCCTCATACGCCAGGGAGCTACCTACCAGCGATTTCACTTCAGAGGAGGAAGAGAGTAGCCCTATTGATAATCTCTCGGCCAAATATAAGGATGAGGTAGGGAGGCTGGCAGAATCTTTTCTTTTCATGAGAGCCGAGCTGAGAAAAAACGTCAGGAAACTCATGGAGACCACAGCCGCCAAGGAGAGGATCGAAAGTGAGCTGCAAATAGCTCACGATATTCAGATGGGCATCATACCCAAATTATTCCCCCCATTTCCGCAAAGAGATGAGTTCGAGTTATACGCCATTCTCAAGCCGGCTAAGGAGGTGGGAGGAGACTTTTATGATTTCTTTTTCATAGATAACCACCACCTCTGTTTTGTAGTTGGCGATGTTTCTGGAAAAGGAGTGCCGGCGTCCTTGTTTATGGCAGTGTCCAAAACCTTGATCAAAATGGAAGCAACCAGGGCAATACCTCCCGAGGAACTGATGAACAGGGTCAACCGAAATCTTTCCATGGACAATCCCTCCCTCATGTTTGTTACCCTTTTCTTTGGAATGCTCAATGTTCACACCGGAGAACTCGAGTATTGCCTTGGAGGCCACGACCCACCCTACATAATTCGTAGCAGTGGAGATATAGAGCGACTGCCCCTTACCGGCGGCGTGGTGCTGGGAGTAGATGAGGATTTCCATTATGAGTCAAGAAAAACAGTTATTCACAAGGGAGAAACGATTTTTCTCTACACGGACGGCGTCACCGAGGCCATGAATCCTGAGGATCAACTATTTACTGACCAGAGACTGGAAAAAGCTTTAGCTCGCTGGAAAGAGAAAGATGCAATGACTATTATTAACTCCGTCCGGCAGACTGTTAGAAACTTCTCGGAGGGAACACCTCAGTCTGATGATATCACTATGCTGGCGCTCAAGTTCTATGGGTAACCGGCGCAGAACGTCAGGACCCAGCATACTCCCTGCAAATGATTTCCTCGGAGCAGTGCCCAAAAGACTTCAGATATCGCTGACCCAAACGTCCGGCGGTTTTGGGCACGTTCAGCAACATTGACAGCATGCGAAGAGACCGCAAGTCTAATATCCCCATCAAATTACAACTGCTGCTCAGCGCCATCCTTGTCCTTCTGCTGGCCCAGGGATTCAGCGTCGCCCTCACTGTGAGCTCATTCGGAAAATTTTATACCAACTCTCTCGTATCCAGTTACACTGTGGTTGGCCGAGATTTCCAGAGGAATGTTGAGTCCGCCCTCCGTTTCGGCAAGCCCATCGAAAAGCTGTACGGCATCGAAAGGTTCATGGAGGCGGTAAAAAAGAACAGCCAAGACCTCGACAATCTCACCATTTCTCTTCCTGAAGGTAAGGTCCTCTACTCCACCAAACGAGATCAGGTCGGATCGACGCTAAGGCTTAGCGTCCTAAGCGACAAGATAATAAATGATGCACTGCGAACACGCTTCAATAGCGGTGAAAAGGCGGCCCAGCTCTATTCTGTTCTCCATGAAGGCGAGTACCATATCCTGCTGTCGGTAAGAAACAGGGATGGGCAATGGACTGGCACTATCGACCTCTCATTTGGAGAAGATATTATCAACAGTCGTGTCAACAAGATGATCAGCTGGAATTTCAAATGGCAGGGTATATTTACTGTCATAACGTCCGTTTTAATCGCGTTCTTGTTATATCTATGTGTGCCCATGAGTACAGATGAGAGAAGACTTAAAATGAGAATCTATCTCATTCTCTTTTCAGTGTTGGGTATCTCTCAGATAACCTATTCCATTTTCAATGCGAAACATTTTCAAGAAAACTATATGACCATTGTGCGAACAAAAACATTGACACTCACCAGTCTCCTAAAAGATGACATCGATTATCTTCTGAATAAGGGAGTTCGGATAGATCGACTTATAAAAATTGATCTTCTCCTGAGCGAAATTATCAGCGCCACGCCCGAAGTAGATGAAATAGGAATTCTGGATCGAGATAAGAGATGGCTGTATTTAGCTGACGTCAAGGGGGTTGTAGAGCTCCATGAAGATGAGACTCAAGCAGAGGCTCTTTCCACAACCGACTACGAGTACGATCTCGAAGACTGGAGGTACTCGATCATCGTCCCGGTTTCCGGAAAGAGCGACATTGAGGGTTATATCAGGGTCAATCTTTCCCGGGAGTTTATCGGATCACAGGTTAGGGAGATGGTCTATGATACCCTGACTGTGGCTATTATCTCTCTCTTGTTCATGGTGGAACTGGTCATATTCCTGCTCATTTTTATGAAGAGGCAGCTCTCCACTATGGCCGAAGAGCCAGCCAGCCAACTTCAGCAAGGTAGAGACAGATTTTTCGAAAAGAACAAGGGCCAATATGGGAGGGAAACCTACGGCCTCATCCGGCCGGGGGCTTTCATGTACCTCTTTGCCACAGCCCTTTCCGTCTCGTTTTTACCCCTGCACATGGCCAATCTTTACGAGCCCATGCTGGGGTTGTCCAGGGAAATTATTCTGGGTCTTCCTATCTCCGCTGAAATGTTATTGGCCGGTATTGGCATCATTATCGCTGGCAATATGACAGACAAAAGAGGCTGGCAGAATCCTTTCTTTTACGGCATCGCGGCAACCGCCGTAGGGGCTTTCCTGTCGGGAACTGCCGAAGGGTCCCTGTCTTTTATTCTCTACCGGTCCATTTTGGGACTCGGCTACGGCCTCACCTGGATGTCCTTTCAGGGTTTCATCCTGGCTACCACCGACACCTCGACAAAGGCCAGAGGTATAGCCAATATGGCTGCGGGGATCTTCTCAGGGTCCATATGCGGGGGAGCCGCGGGAGGCATGCTGGCGGAAAGAATCGGCTTCGCTCCTGTCTTCTTTATGGCCGCAGCACTAGCCTTCTTACCCCTGCTGTTTACCCTTTTCTTCCTGAGGGAGACTTACCAAAAGCCCAGAGAGATATCTCTGGTATCCCAGGAGGGGATCGGTCTTAGGAATATTGCCAGCTACATTTTCGACAGAGACATTATTGGGTTGATACTGTTCGCCACCATCCCCGGGGCGCTTTGCTTCGTGGGATTCCTCTATTATGCCACTCCCATTTACCTGAAAGCACAAGGCCTCACTCAGTCCAACATCGCCCGTCTGATTATGATCTATGGCATATCGATGATTTACCTGGCACCACTGGTCAACAAATACGTGGACCGCTCGGGAAACAAGAAGGGATTCATTGCGGCGGGCGGAATAATCGGCGGGCTTGGACTGGCGGTATTCTTTTTTTACAAAGGAACTGCGGCAGCGGTCTTCGCCATAATGATGCTTGGCATCTCCAGCAGTGCAGGCCTGGTCGCCCAGACGGTATACGCCGTGGACGCTCCGGCGGCAAGCAGGATCGGGGCGGGGAAGGCAATGGGAATCTACAGATTCCTCCAGCGGATGGGACAGGTTCTCGGGCCGATAGTGCTGGGGATAATGCTAACTTACACTGGTATCGAGAAGGGTTTTGCCATCACCGGAGCCGCCTACATAGTCTTGACTATCGTCTTCATCGCTGTGGTTAAGAACCCTAGTCAAATGGTGCAACACGAATAACAGGGGTGGATTGTTTTGCGAACACCACCTGAAAGCCTTGCAGGGATTCAAGGAGATCGACCCCAAGAAAACCACTGTTGAGCACCTTCTTCTGCTCTTCAATATCCATATGCTTCACAAACACCTTACCGTTGGACATGATCTTAATCGGCTCTCTCAGGTTTTGGTAAACGATGTATCTTAGCTCGCCACCATACTTTTCTTTCACATTTTTAATGACAAAACCGCTTTTCATGAGGACTCTTATATTCCAGTGATTGATTGGATGAACGGTGGCGCACAGATGTATATAGTCAGTCTCTTCCTTCAAAAACCTTATAGCCTGGCTGTTCATTTTCAGCCCGAGTTGGTTGCCCCTGTAAAATAAATTTACTACGTCGTAGTCGGGCCAAATTATCATCTAAAGTTTCGCAGGAGAATTTAGGCCAAAGGCAACTTTCAATATACTGAAATCATTGTTTTTTTAATGGAAAAGCAGCTCCAAATCTAGTATACTTGATTTCTCTAAACTATCATAATTACTAGAAAAGGAGCTGCCATGAAGTATCATAAATCACTTTCCCTCTCATTGCAAAGGGAAATTGAGAAGAGAAACCTGGCCATGGATTCAGAAATCCTCGAGGCTTTTAATGATCTGAAAATATCTTCACTACTCAAGCGTAGTGCAATCAGAAAAAAGAAAGGCTACGT
>CP070692.1:3274863-3281802 GCA_020353215.1 Deltaproteobacteria bacterium | reverse complement strand
ATCAGGTTCCTTATTCAGGTGGTTTCCTGAACCAAAACATACCACAGGCATATTCACTATGTTCAAATTCAGATAGATCATCTCCCTGTAAGAATCGACCGTCGTCATGGACTCCGGAGAATTCCATTAATTCCAGCTTCGAAAAGTAGTCGCGAATGGTTCCCACTGAGTGGATCCGTTGGCTGTTGAAGCACAACCGCGGTCGGCCAACCGGAACCGCAAAGTAAAGATTCCCCCCGGGCGCCAGCACGCGAAAGAGTTCAAGGGTGGCTTTTCTGGTTCCCTGCGGATCGAGAGGGTCGCCGTAGCGCCCAAGTCCGATATGCTCGGCCACATGCAGACATGAGAGCGAGTCGATGGAGCCGGAAGCAAACGGCAATGCTAAGATGCTTCCTCCGAGACAGACCAGCCGTGGCAATTCGACCTTCAGCGGACGGTAATCCACAAAAATGACGGGCAGCACTGCAGCCAACAAGTTTGCAAACATTGCCTGGGAAGCCACGTCCACGTGTCGGTCAGGTTGGTCCGAAAGTATACGCCTGGCCGCCCAACCATTGACGTAGAAGTACTGGTGGTCGATACCGCTGGTTCCCGTTCGGTCATGAAGCTGGGGCCAGGTTTCCAAAAGACGGATCTCTTCAGCTCCGTCCATGCCTGCGTATTTCCGCCAATCGGGAAAGTACCATGAAAATCCCTTCAGTCCATTCAGCACCCGCAATGGATCGACCAACTGAGCCGTCCACCGATAGAGACAACGTAACAGCTTGTGCAAGGAAAGTCTCGATGTTGCTCTTCTTGCCATTTGAATGTTAGGGTTTAATCTATGACCTGCCTGTTTCTTATAAAGAGAGAACTATTGGAGTCAAAAGCTCGCTTTCATGGTGTGAACAACTGATCCCTGGACGACCGTCTGCAATAGAGCTTCACATTAGAAGGTTACAGCCCGCCCCGCCTTCACAACATTGATCTGTAGAGACTGTCCATGTCTTGAATCAGTCTCTCTTTGCCATGCTGATTCAGAACGTATTCCCTGCCCCTCTTTCCCATTACCCTGCAAACACTGGGATGGGCCAAAAGATAACCGAGCCCCTTCGCAAAGCCCGCCACATCTCCCGCTTTAGCCAGAAGCCCACGTTCACAAATCTCAAACTCACCTTCTTGTATCTCCACCTTCCGCCTTCCGCGTTCCGAGACTAACTCCCTGACTCCGCCTACATCCGTAGCCACGACTGGCACACTTGCTGCCATTGCTTCTATCACCGCCACTGGAGTCCCTTCATTGTCCGAGGTCAGTGCCAAGACATCAAGATCTGCGTAAAGTGGCGCCAAGTCCTTCAACCAACCGGTGAAAAGCACACGATCTGCCATTGCCAAGTGGTGAGTCAGAATCTCAAGCTCATTGCGGAGTTCCCCATCTCCTGCTATCAAAAACCTGATGTGATCCAGGCCACAGGCTTGAACTAGGACCCGCGCGGCTTCGAGGAATACACGGTGGTTCTTGATAGGAGTTAGTCGGCCTATGATACCCACCAGTTTGCCTTCCCGTTCAGGAAGGCCAAAACGCTCCCTGAACTCACCCTCGCGCCTTTTTGTTTGGTGGAAAGTTGCCAGATCAAACCCGAGAGGAATGATTCGGTACTGTTCTGGACGACCGATGCCGTATTTGTTACACAGCTCATCTTTCTGCTGCTCACTGAGCACCACGATGAAGTCCGTACATCTGGCTAATATTCTTTCGATCGCCAAGAACAGCTTCGATTTTGGGAGCGAAAAATAGCGGTTCAGGACGTGTCCGTGAAAAGTATGCACTATCTTGCATCTCGTTGTTGAAAGGCCATTTTTGACGTTAGACACGTTCTCAGGATAAGTCTTTCGTAGGAGGCGCGCCATACCGCTCTTGACGCTTTGAACCGTGTTGTAAACGAGTGCTGCCAGTCTTCCCAGTGCGCCGGCTTTTGCCGTGTGAGTGTGAACAATGTCAGGCTGAACCGTCCCGAAGAGTCGCAGGAGTCGCACAAAGCTTAACAGATCACGCAGCGGTTGAACCCGTCTGCCCATCTGGGAGACCATGAGAGATTTCACTCCCTCAGCTTCGGCCAGATAGCTCATATCGCCCTCTTCAGGGCCCACCTGTCCAACTGCCAACAGCGTATCATAACCCCGGTCTGCCATGTATCGGGTGAGTAGAACTGTATGAATAGCGGGACCACCGATATTGAGGCGGGCAATGATCCTAAGAATCTTGATCTTGTCTTCCACAGCGTTATTAGTCAAACAGGAGCATTTTGGTCGATAAAGATCTGATGCCAGATTTCAAAAGTGAGCAAAGCCCACAGTTGATGGCCGTAATCACGCTTGCCACTTTGATGTTCATCTATAAGCCTTCTCACTGCGTGGGCTCGAAAGTAACCTCGCCCCTCGGCTCGAGAACTGAGAAGCACTTCGCCCACAAAGTCCTTTAAGGACGTGCGAAACCAGTGGCTTACTGGTACACCAAAGCCGTGCTTTTTGCGCTTCACAATTAAGCGTGGGACTCTACCGTTCAGCGCTTTCTTCAAGATGTACTTGGTAGTGAGGCCACGAAGTTTCAAAGAGGATGGGATGCTGGCAGTAAACTCCAATAGTTTGTGATCTAGAAAGGGAGAACGCGCTTCTAGAGAGTTAGCCATACTCATTCGGTCGGTCTTCACAAGCAGGTCCCCAGGCAGATACGTCTTTGCATTCACATATAGTAGCTGGGCAATGGGATCCACATCCGGAACTTTGCGAAAATAGCCTTGGAAATGAGTTTGAGGATCAATGCTTGCTGCATCAGCCAGGAGTTCTCGAATAAAGCTGGTATGAAAAATCCCGGCCCAACCTAGGTAACGTTCAGGTAATGGTAAAGGTGCACTTTCAACGAAACGGCGGGCCCGACGAACAAAGCTCCGGTAACTAGTGGACTCGGGCAAGGAATGTAAGAGCCGGGACAGAACTCCCTGTACGTACTGGGGCAAACGGCCATAGCCATCTGCCAGACGAGCAGCTGCGAACCTTTCGTACCCCGCAAAAAGCTCATCTCCTCCGTCCCCTGTAAGGGCTACAGTAACATGCTCTCTGGTTAGTTTCGATACCTGATACATCGGAATCGCTGAGGAGTCAGCGAAGGGCTGATCGTGGTGCCAGACTAGCTTGGGCAACAGGTCAATTGTATCGGGCCGGACAACGAACTCGTGGTGATCGGTGCGAAATTCCCTGGCCACAAGACGGGCATATTCCAGTTCGTCAAATGAAGGCTCGCCTTCGAATCCGATGGCGAAGGTTTTGACCGGTTGATCCATGAGGTTGGTCATGTAAGCAACGATTGCAGTGGAGTCCAGGCCGCCACTGAGAAAGGCTCCCAAGGGCACGTCGCTCAGGAGACGCAGACGCACCGATTCTTCCAATAGTCCCTGGAGATGAGCAACAATTTCCTGCTGAGACAGGCGCAGATCTGCGGCATTGGGATAACTGATATCCCAATACTCTTCGAGTTGCATTTGTCCATCTTGGACTGTCAGAATGTGACCGGGGGGTAGCTCGTATATATGTTGAAATATGGTATGTGGTGCTGGCACATAGCCGTAAGCAAGGTAGAGTGGAATAGCGTGCCTGTTTACTTGGCGGGGAACATCTGGATGGGCAAGAATGGCCTTGATCTCCGAGGCAAAAATGAATCGCTCCTCATCACGATAGTAGTATAGGGGTTTTTTCCCCAAGCGGTCCCGGGCAAGGAAAAGGCGACCGCAACCACTCCTGTTGCTCGATGGGCGCTCGTATATGGCGAAGGCAAACATACCTCGCATGCGTTTGATGCACTCCTGTCCCCACTGCTCATACCCATGAAGGACAACTTCAGTATCAGAGCGGCTGCGGAAGTTATGGCCAAGGCTCTCAAGTTCCCGACGCAGATCCATGAAATTGTAGATTTCTCCGTTGTGCACAACCCAGCAACTGCCGTCCTCATTGCCCATAGGCTGGTAGCCAGTTGCGAGGTCGATGACACTGAGACGGCACATTGCCAGACCGGCGTTGGTGAAGACTTGAGCACCAATTTGATCAGGACCACGGTGTAGAAGAGTATTGTTCAAACGCTCTAATCGTGTTGTGGCGTTTGGGTAGTCCATCAATTGGTGGTTAATGTAACCACAGATTCCGCACATGACTTAGAAGTGAACCGTGGAGTTATGAAAACCCCTCATGAACTTGCACAAGTCGATTCTGTTTCCTTGATAACGTTCTCCAGTACCTCAGCTAGCACCCCTGCTTGATACTCCCGGGTATATTTATTCAAATGATCAGGATCCACAGCATGCGGAACACCATCCTCTTGCAAGGATCCACTTTGCATAAAACATGTTAGAATACTGGCCAACTTCCTGGGATCAGCCTCCAATACTCCCATGCCCGTTTCTGCCAGGGCCTGGTCCACGACACCTCCTGGGGGACCAACAGCCAAGATCGGTTTTCCTGCTCCCAAGTATTCAAAGAACTTCGTGGTAAAAACACCTTTTTCCGTGGAATCATTCCACTCCAGAAAAAGTAATAGATCGGCATGGCTTTGGCAGCTGAGTGCTTGACGATGCGGTATAGGTCCGTAGAGTTCAACAAAGGACTCAACTGATTGAAAAGAATGTATACCCTGCAAAATGTCGGAATTTGGTCCATAAAATCGAATCTTCAAATCACCTTTCTTTATGGCTCCTTCTTGGTGAAGGAGCTGAATTGCCTGGAAAAGTGGGGATGGATCCCGTTTCTCTGGATAAATCAATCCTGTATAGACAATGTTCATTCGGTAGTCTTTCCAGCCAGCCGTAAGACTAGAATCGAAACCTTCGTAAAGATCTTTATCAAAACCATTTGTTACAACATGGACAGGTATGTCGAAAAGATTCCCCAAATCTTGCGCTAATGGATAAGAAACGGTGGTTACGGCAGAACAATTTCTCAACGCTCGTTTTTCCAAAGAAAAACTGAATTGTTGAGGTATTTTTGACCTATGCCGCAAGTGATTTTGACTCCAAAGATCTCGATAATCTGCAACCCACGGAATCTTGAGACGTCGACTGATATATGCAGCTATCAGATGGGAAGTAAATGGCAGCGCACTAGAAAGGATTACACTTGGCCTAATTTGCCTGGCCACTCTCAAGGCCTTAGGGCCTCCGATCAAGAACCAAGGCCACTCTGGGTCTGGAAACGTTAGTAATTCATCGTAAATATATCCTAAGGACTTCTTGAGTATATTCGCATTATCTGATCTAAATTCCGTTATTGTCTTTTGATATCCAGACAATCTCTTCCCAAGCATACATCTTGCTAAAGCCCCCACGTGTAACGCAGGTAACCTGACTACCTGCTGTTCATTAATCTCCATATCTGGGTCTTGATAGCCAAGCCATGTCCTCCTATTCAAAGCTGGAGCTATGATTACGGAATCAAATCCATACTTGGGCAAATACTTGGCGAAAGACACAAGCCTGTAAGAGCCCGCTGCCTGCATTGGTGGATAATAATAGGTAATGATGAGTACTTTTTTCACCTTTTTCTTTGGTCCTTTGCAGTCTTTTAGTTACCCTATATTCTCCCGGGAGAAGCCTTCTGTTTTTGACGAAAAGTTGCGCCAGCTACAACAGAGGAAATGGGCATCAGAACACACGGCACGTTTAGAATGAGACATTGAAACGCCCAGCCCACCGGATCAGGTTGACCTAGCGCCAGACACGGAAGTCAAAACACCTCTGACCCCCGAGTACAGCCTGCCATTCCTCTGGCCAAAAATTCGATTTGAGTGCAGGGATCTCCATCGCTATCTCACTGCGGAGTATCCTTACGATAATAACTATGGACGAGAGCCTACCTTTGGACTTTTTCATTACGGTTTAATCAAAAATTCTTTTTAATCTGAGCAGGAAGTTGAAAATCTCAAGGCTGTTGGGATAGTCTAGGTGGGATCTTACGGGGAGCCTCATAATGTTTTCAAACTCAACCTCACTCAGTCCGAACTTCTTAAGCACATACTCTGTTTCTTCTCTCAACACGCCGGGATCATATAAGGGCATTTTAATTTCCTCCAATGCCTCCTCCCTGCTTATCTGCCCCGAGCGAATCAATGAAGAGAAATGAGCCTTCCTTTTGTCAATGCCAAACTTTGTCGGCAGAATATAAGCCTGGTAAAACTTCGTGAATATTGATTCATAATGTTTTCCGCCATAGTAACGCCAGTTGAGTTGATCCTGCAGAACCTTTATTGCTTCTTGCTTGTTGTAATCAATATAATTAAGTATTTCGACATATCGATATTTGAGTATATATTGGGTCAATATTATGTCAAATAAACCGTATGTAGGAAATGTGACTATATTTCTATTTCCAAACTTCTTGTTGATGCCTTTGATATTGCGAATATCCCATTTTGCATAAATCCACGTTTTTGGCATAGGAGATTCCGTGACAAAATTGTCACCGCCGATAATATATTTTATTCCATTTTTTTTTGCTGCCTTGAACATGGCTGCCATAATAGCGTGATCTGTCAGCACTTCGATATCAACAACAGAGGCCTTAAGAAAAGATAGCTGTAAAGATTTGAACTCTTCCCAATCGATCACATAAGTGTATAGTTCAATATTTAATTTATTTAGAATTTCTTCAATGTTCTTAACAGCAAGCTCGGAATTCCAGCCGTTGTCAAGATGGACTGCCAATGGACGCAATCCTAGTTCTTTGGTTTTATAGGCAACAAAGCTACTGTCAACCCCTCCACTTACTCCGATAATACAATCGTATTCCTTGTTCTTTCCTTTTTCCTTAATATCTGACACTAATTTCTGTAGTCTTTGCTCACCGTCGTGACCGGTAAAAATGCGTTTCTGGACAAGTCGATCATATTCATAACAATAGTCACAAACACCTTTCTCA
>CP070692.1:3267823-3274763 GCA_020353215.1 Deltaproteobacteria bacterium | reverse complement strand
CGGAGACCTCTGGCTTGAATCAATTCCTTTGCGCCTTTAGTGACTGACGGAAGGTCCGCGACAATACCTCTCATTTTTGGGTTTGCATCTAGAATCTCAGCCATTAAGGCACCATTACCACCGCCGATGTCTGTCAATGTGTTTATGCCTGAGAAATCATAAACATCAATAATTGCCCGGTGAGAAGTCATTGCTTTTATCGCATTAGCTTCGTTATATACTCTTTCGGCTTGACGATTCTCCTTGAACCAATCAAAGATCGGCATCCCGTGGACGCTATCAAATGCTACTTCACCCGTCCTCACGCTTTGGAGTAAGTTGCCCCAAGCTTTGTCATGCCAGTCGGAGTGGAACATTAGGGCAATGGAGCGCATAGCTCCTGTCTTTAAACACTCAGCCATCGGAGTGAGTTCAAACCTTCCATCATTTGTCTCTGAGAAGATACCTAAACACGCCAAAGCTCTCATCACTCGATACAGTGAAGGCGCATGCGTCTTGCTCAGCTGAGCGAGTTCATCGACACTCTTAGGCCCATCAGATAACATATCTGGGATTCCGAGTTCGGCTACGACATAAATGGGTTTGCTTATCCATTTACTGGTAATGAAGTGCATCATTTGTGCGTGTGGTGGTAATTCGGTCAATCTCATATTCCTTTCCTTTTTCTCAGTTCATCTTGCCGCTGAGATAAAAACTTCTCAAATTCCTCATCGCTCATGCTTGGATCACGTAGCTCACGAAACGTTTAAGAAACCTCAATAACCCTGAGATGCCGAGAATATAGGGTGGGCCTTGCCCACCCTAAAGCTGCGCATGCTTCGAACAGCAATTTAGATCTATTCTGCTGGGTTAGAACTGAAACTCTTTCTTACCAGCCACCGTATGGAAAATTACTTTGTCCCTGGCCTCAACATACTCATAGGTGTACCAGCCGAATTCAGTGTCATAAAAGAGCGTTCGTTGGATTTGCTCAACACCCCTTGAACTCTTCGTCAGGCCGAAGACACATGCGGTGTTACTACCGCACACTCCTTCGAGCCCGCACTCGTACACCACTGAGGTGACAATTAGATCCGTGTACTGTGTCCCGTAAAGAGAAAGAAGCAAGGTTCTCGCAGCCTGTCTGCTCAGAGGATTATAGTCGCCGCTGTTCGCAGCTGATCCTGAAGCCAGCAGAACCAAACTGAGACAAATTACGACTATTGTCTGTAATAACTTTGCCCTCATTTCTTGATCTCCTTTACACTCAAATTGAGAACTGCCTGTGGATGATTTCCTATTCTGACCTAGGAGATAGCTCGGAGCAGGCGGTCGCTTTGCTCAATGCTGGATTGCTGGTCACCCTTCGGCGTAACTCCAGCACGTCATTGATGAGAACTCGCTTTCGATGGGGGGGAACTATAGGATGAGAGAGCCTCGTGTGTCAAGCGTCCAGAACGGCAGCATATGGTGGTTCGGCGTTTTTCGGTTGCCTCAGAAGCGGAGGTATTGGACAAGGATGAGGAGTGTCCTCTTCGTCAGGTGCGGGACTAAGAGAATTCATGGAGATTCGGACAAACTAATACCTTCTGGATCCTTTCCCTGTCTTCGGATCAGACCAGGAGCGAATAGTTTTCTTCAATATGTTGTGACAGATCTTTGTGGTGGCAAGGTGCATGTCTCTTGCCAACATCTGAACTCCCCGTGGGCAGCGCCGTTTCTGAACCTGCTTTTTGAAATCAAATATACAAAGGATCAAATTACCGATTATCATTTTCGCGAACGCACAGCAAAACCTCGTTTGTCGAATACGCTGGGGAAGCCCCAATGTTCGTCAGTACTGTCGAAGAGGTAGCCTTGCGTCGAAGACGAACCCTTCTTAGTCTCACCAGACCATACATATCCTCCGGTGGTCTTTAATAATGTAGTCATGTTGTGGGTTCCAACGCCCTCTTGATAAAGGGTTTTCAGTTCCCTTATTGTCGGCATTCGCCACCCACCGCCAGAAACGTCAAGACTCCCAACCCATCTTTTAGCCTCGTACCAGTTCGTATCTGTGTCAGGCCCCACATACCATTCAAGGTTCGTCTTAGTATCCAAAACTATTCCATTGTCTTAGGCGATGAACCGGCCGTCCCTAGCAATCTCCTGAACAGCCAAACAGATACTCGGAGCCAAAACCACCAATAGACTTGATGCAATGATTAAGTGGAATCGTATGAATTCCATCGTAGACTTGTGCATCCCCCGTAAATCTTGATCATTGTTTGGCAATAATACAGTAGGCGAAATCCAGGAACAACCTGTGGATGGAAATTAGAGGATATGTACTGGAAATGTTAAGAATTTCCGCTTCGAAAAACTCGAACTTTATAGCAGATATCGTAAGTAGCCGGTCTAAGAGATTCAGCGCCTTATATGGTGGCATTAAGTCAGCGAAAGAATCGACTTTTTGTTAGAAGTAATCTATTTGGGCTAGGTTAAGTATTCTACAAAGCAGCACTCTGTATAGTGGCGAGCAGGGCCGTCCCGCCAAAGGCGGAGCTACAGTGCAAACGTTGCGGTTTCTATTGGTGTAGGTATGCAACACTAGGGTAGAGACCAACCGTAGGGGACAGAGAGTCTCTACTCTTCCTCAGCTCCGGCAGGTGGGCAGCCTAAAAAGTGAGTTTCCAGATCGTAGCGGCCGCTGAGCTCGTCGATTGCGGTCTCTTCGGCTAGTGGTACACCGGAGAGAAATCCAGCCCGGGCAATAACGTGGGTTGCAACTGGAGCCGTGAGAAATAGGAACAAGCAGATCAATACGGCACGGACGGCAATTGCCCCATCTTCAAAGTGAACGGCAATACCTGCTAAGATCAGGACGGTTCCTAGGGTTGCGGCCTTGCTGGAGGGGTGCATGCGAGTGAACAGATCTGGCATTCTCAGGAGGCCGATGGCCGCGAGCAAGACGAAGAGACTGCCGCCCCCAACTAAAATAAGAGTCAGCAATTGTTTCATAAGGTTCCTCCTTTGAGTCTTTCCTCTATATAACGTGCAAAGGCGACAGTACCCACGAAGCTGATCAAGGCAAGCACCACAGCCACGTCCAAAAACACAGGCTGATTATGGGCCATTGAGTAAACGGCCGAGATCCCGACACCCACTGTCGCTAACAAATCAAAGGCAACCACACGGTCCGGCAGACTGGGTCCCCGCGCGAGTCGGAGAAACCCTGCCACCGCAGCCAGTGCCAGGATGCCGAGAATAATCTCTAGAAACAGATTCATGTAATTCGTCATCTTAGTAGCTCCAGGACCCTTCGTTCAAAGCCGTTCTTGATTTGCTCCCGCATAAGCTGCGGGTCCTCGACAAACATCCCGTGCACGTAGAGCACACTCCGATCGGCCGAGACATCCAAGCTCAAAGTCCCAGGGGTAAGCGTGATCAGATTTGCCAGAAAGGTGATCTCTATATCACTGCTGGCATCCAGAGGTACAGCGACAATTCCGGGCTTGCGTTGCGATTGCGGGCTAATAACATCCCAAGCGACGCGAAGGTTAGAATGGATCAGTTCCCGCAGGAAGAAAAATGTGAACCGGATGCTCTCAGGTAGCTTCCTGAAATACTGTGTGGGGCCGAGAAGTGGTCTCAACCACCACAGAGCGACATAGCCCAGTAGAAAGCCCAGGAGTAAGGCGGCACTATCCGTCCTGCCGGTCAAGGCTTCCCACAACAACGCCAATAAGAGATTCAACAAGAAAACTTTCAAAGTGGAACTCCTCGCACAGCGTCAAATTCCTGGATTGCAGCTTGACTATTACTAAGAACGGCCTGAATGTATTCTCCTGAGTCAAGTAACTGAGCAGCGGCACGCTCAGCAACGGTGAAGAGCGGTTGGGGCTGCAAACCGATCACCACCGTGAGACCAGCCAGAAGTATGATGGGCCCCAGGAGTAGGAACAGTCGCCGCGGGGTGAGTGGTCCGCTGGAAGGCGATCCCTCTTTGGGAAGCACTTCTGGGGCCGGCTTCCAAAATGCCTCATCCCAGATCTTGATCATGCTCATCAGGGTCAGGAGGCCGGCGACGAGTGCGGCCGTCACGACGAGGTACTGCTCGGCCTGCAAGCCGGCCTTGATCATTGCGAATTTGGCCCAAAACCCTGAAAGTGGCGGTATACCGGCGAGACTGAGTGCCGGAATCAAAAAAAGGATGGCAAGCCAGGGCGATGAGGCTGCAAGGCCTCCCAAGCTCTTGAGTTGATAGGTTCCGCGCAAAACCTTCACCGTACCGCTGATCAAGAAAAGGTTAGTCTTGACGATGATGTGGTGGGCTATGTAGAAAACGGCGGCGGCGATACCAAGAACCCTCGCTGCTGGGTTGTTGGAGGCCAGCAACCCCAAGCCCATTATCATGTAGCCAATCTGACTGATAATGTGGAAACTAAGTATACGCCGCATCTCGAATTGAGCAAATGCACCCAGAACGCCAATAACCATGGTTAGACCAGCCAGCGTCAGTAACAGGCTAAAAGAGTGGGGCATCCTCGGGAAAACAAGAGTGAAAACGCGAATGAGGGCGTAGACGCCGACCTTCGTGAGTAAACCGGCAAAGAGGGCAGATGTTGCCGCAGGGGGAGTATGGTAACTGGCCGGTAACCAGAAGTAAAGCGGGAAGATACCTGCTTTGATACCGAAACCGATGATAAAGAAAGCAGCCACGGTCAGAATCAACGTGGGATGAGTCTGGGCAATCTTTGTCAGCTTTAGTGAAAGGTCTGCCATATTCAAGGTGTGCGCCACCGCATATAGGATTCCCACCGCCACCAAGAAGGTGATCGAACTCAGTAGATTGAGCGTGACATACTTTATCCCGCCTTCGACCTGGGGTGGTTCACCACCGAGCACCATGAGCACGAAGCTTGCCATCAGCATCACTTCAAACCAGACATACAAATTGAACAAGTCACCGGTCAAGAAAGCCCCACATACGCCCGTGAGCAGGACCTGAAAGAACGGAAAATAGCCAAAAGAGATCTGCTGCTCATCTACGGCAGCAATTGAATAGACTGCCACAGCCAGCCCAACCAATGCGGTGAGAACCACCATGACGGAGCTCAACAGGTCAGCAACAAGAGTGATGCCAAAGGGTGAAGGCCAGTTCCCGACCTGCAGAACCTGGATGCCATTAGTATAGACCGACATAAAGAGAACAACTGCCGCCACCATAAGAGCCCCAGCACCAAGTAGGCCGAAAATGCGCTGCACTCGGGATGACTTCCAGGCAACAAGAGACAGTCCAGCAGTTATGAGAGGAATGAGAATGGGAGATATCAACAGGTTTTTCATATATCGGTTGCTTTCAACTCATCCACATCGCCCGAGCCCACGGTTCGATAGAACCGCTTAATTAGTACGGCGGCAAAGGCAATTACCGCGAAGCTGATCACAATCGCAGTGAGTACGAGTGCTTGGGGAACCGGATCCGCAAATACTGTTCCTGGCGTTAGGTCTCCTTCTGGAATCAGCGGCGGTCGAGCCCTCACTAGGCCGCTCGCAGTGAAAATAAGTAAGTTGGCCGCGTGCCCTAGCAACACCAGCCCGAATATCAGCTTGACTATACTCCGACGCAGTATGAGGTACAAACCCGCTGCGAACAGACCACCCACCACAATGGAAAGAAAAAAGAACATGATAGATCACTCCTCTTCCAGAGTGAGAAGGACCAGGAGTGTAGTTCCCAGCACCACCAAATACACACCCAGGTCGAAGAAAAATACCGTTCCAAGCTTACCCAGAAACGGGATACGATAGGGTAACCACTGTCCGGTCAAGAAGGGTTGGCCATGCCACACCGCAGCCAATCCACTCCCGGCTGCGGTGACCAAGCCGACACCAATTATGGTACGTGGGTCGAGCCGAAGAAGACGCCTTGCCGTCTTTGGGGTATAAGCCAGCCCGTACAAAGCGAAAGCCCCGGCGATAAGCAGGCCACCCACGAATCCCCCTCCCGGTTCGTTGTGCCCCCTCAGCAGAATAAACACTGAGAAGATGACCAAAAGCACCATAAGGTATCGGCTGGCAGTTTGGAGAATAAGCGATTTCATTTTTGCGCCTCCCCTTTGTGCGAATTCTTGAGGCGAAGGAGCGCGTAGACACCAAAACCCGCTACCGCCAGAACAGTGATTTCACCAAGGGTATCGAGGGCGCGAAAGTCGACCAGGATGACATTCACTACATTTCGACCATAAGCTGCCGACAGGCTTTGCCGGGTGAAGAAATCGGTGAGAACTGGCTCGAGGTGAATGGACGCGGTTGCCATCACAACCAATGCCATCACCAGTCCGGCTGCCATAGAAATGGTGAGGTCGCGAAATCTTTGACGCTTGCTGCTTCTGGCAACGAATGGAGGCAAGTGGTAAAAGACAAGGACGAAAAGGATCACGGTGAGGGTTTCGACCATTATCTGAGTAATTGCCAGATCGGGGGCTCCGAACATGAGGAATGTGAGGGCGATGCCCAAGCCGGTAACCCCCAGTGCGGCAACACCCGTCAGTCTGTATCGCGCCCGAACTGTTGCAATAGCGCCTGCAAGAGTCAACAACGCTACCACCGCCTCGTGCGGTCGAATCTGCCAAGCATCATTAGAAAGTTGTGGCTGGATGCTATGAAAAAGCGGTAACGAGACAAGACCCACCACCGCTAGGATTATAATGAGGATATATCGCCGCAAGTAACCGCTCTGGATCAGGCGGGTTACACCCTGTGCGCTTCTAGTAAGCCCGGCCAGGACCCGTTCGTATGCCCGAGTCGGTCCTAGTGGCTCTAACCTGCACGTGAGCTCGTGCAGCAGCCTTCCCTCCTGCCAAGCTTTTCGGATTCCTGGCCCCCAGGGCTCCAGCCGACAGGCGAGTTCAACGGTGTGGGCGAGCCAGGGTCTGAGTTTCATGAACAGCACAAATCCCGTTGCCAGCGTAACTCC
>CP070692.1:3260782-3267723 GCA_020353215.1 Deltaproteobacteria bacterium | reverse complement strand
TCGGCAACCAGCACAAGATTATCCGGAGACTCGATTTGACCAAGGTGACTGAAGATTTTCCCCTTGATGATCTCTTTGCTTTCGAAGGCACGACGGAAATATTTGAGATCCGCCGTCTGCATGTCGGCCATCTCGATCTTTCGCAAAAGATTCATGTTGGCGTACGGGAAAAGATAACGGAAGGCCTTGATATCCTCTTCTGTTACACCCGACTCAAAATTGCCGGTGTCAACCCTTATACCAAAAAGAAGGGCGGTAGCCAGGCTTTTGGAGGGGCGTATCCTGGCTGCCCGCAGATACTCTGTCATTATAGTGGCTGCTGCCCCGTAATCTGGCCGTATATCCAGGAAAGGAACTCTGAGTGAAATCGTCCGGGGATGGTGATCAATGACCACGTCATAGTCAAAGTCGGCGAAAACTTCGTTGTGATCAGGCTGGCCGTCCACCAAGACAAACTTTGAAAAGCTGGAACCGTCCACCTTACCCAGTCGTTCAACGGGAATCTTGAGAAGCCTGATCATTGTCAGGTTGTCGAATCGTTTGACTTCGTTGAAATGAGCGATTGTCACCGACTGAACTTTGCGCCAGAGTAGACGCTTGAGGGCCAAGGCCGATGCCAGGGCGTCAGGATCGGCCCATATGGTTATGAGAACCCTGTCCTTTGAGCTAAACTGGCTAAGGAGCTCTCGCAGACGACCCTGCCTGGACCTGGTTGGAGACATTTCTGCACCTCGATGGTTAGAGAGTATCAGGAGTCTCTCAAATGGTCAAATTGCCGGGATCAGTGATGGGATGAACCCAGAGCGCCTCATGACGGCCTGTCTAGTTCGACAAGTAATGCGCTGGGGTATTAAAGTGGTTGAAAAAAATGAATCGAAAGGGTTCATAGATTCCATTATTTCATCGCCTCGTTGCTTCAATATTCAAGAAGTATTTGGCTGATGCTTACCTCCTGTGACAAGATTGGTAGGGGTGATTTGACCGTGTGGGATCAGTAAACCTTCCTAGAACCGTGGCGTTTTCCAAAGACCTCTAGAGTGTTGTTGACCACTACAAACGCACTCGGATCAATGGCAAATATGATCTCTTTCAACTCGGGAAGTTCTGTTAGGCTGGTTATGGTGAAGATAACATCCCTCTCCACCCCGGTGTAGCCACCCCGGCCCTTGAAAAAGGTCATGCCACGGTTGACCCGCTTGAAGACCTCTTTTGCAATTTCTTGAGATTTTTCAGAAATGATGAGAGTGGACATGCGGTGGTTAAACCCTGTGATCACGAGGTCGAGAACCCGGCTGCTGGTAAACACGTAGATGAGGGTGTAAAGTGCGATTTCCATCCCAAAGAAATACGCACCTGACATAAGTATCAGTCCATTAACCAAAAAGCTGACAGAGCCAGGACGAAACCCGAATCTCTGGTTCACGTAGATTGCCACAACGTCCATACCCCCTGCCGAGCCAATTGATCGCAAAATGATACCGGCTCCTGCGCCGCAGATAATGCCTCCAAACAAGGCCGCGAGAATAGGATCCTGCATCGTCGTGGCAGGGGTCTTGACAACCGCTGCAGCCAATGAGAAGAACCCCATTCCATAAAGGGTGTAGAACATGAACCTCCGGCTGATAGAAAACCAACCCAAAAGCATCAATGGGAGATTCAGCAAAAAGTAAGCGAGCCCGACGTCCAGGTGAGGAAAGAGATAGTGAAGTATGAGGGCAATACCAGAAACCCCGGCCCCAAAGAGTTTATTGGGGATGAGAACGCTGTTCATCCCTATTGCGAAAACGATGCATCCTGCGGATATCAGGAACAGGTTGTAAAGAATGGTTTTCCAGGATCGAGGGATCCTAAGGACGTCCAGGGGTGGAAACTGTACTTTCACTTCCATGGCTATCACTCTCCGTGTTTATCAGTATGCAAAGTTAGTTTTGGAGCAAGAGTAACCCCATCGAGGTTTGGCACAGGTTAGTTGCGGACAGTCAAAAATAAAATGGATGTGTGCTGTTGAGTCTGCAACCCTCCCGAGGCCAAGCACCCGTCTTAGAATCTCACACCGACAATCTGCAAAGGTTGCTAGCATGAGGGTGTCAGTGGGGAAGCCAATTCTCTAGATATGGAAAAGGAAAATGTTGTACCTGGATCGGGCGACGACTCCACCCAGACGTCACCAAGGTGTCTCTTGGCGATCTCCCTGACAATGGCTAAGCCCAGTCCCGACCCTTCGATGCCTCTGGAAGTTGCCTGGCGCTGAAAGACTTGAAAAAGTCTGTCACGGTCCACCTCACCTAAGCCCACACCATCGTCACTTACTGAGAAAACGTGGTGAGTATTCGTCTCCCGGAATTGAAACCGGATTTCACTCAACCCGACGCCTCCATACTTCATAGCGTTGTCCAGCAAGTTTCTAAAAATCCTCACGATGCACAGCTCATCCGCGACAATCTCCGGCAGGGCTGCGGATTCCACCCATCTTATCCGACGCTCTTCCAATAACCCGGAAATCTCCTGCCTGAGCCTAGCCAACACTGCTTTTGTACCGACCCTTTCCTGACGTAGGGGCACTTCTCTGGTGGTTATATAGGCGTTGATCTGTTCCACAGAAGAAACAATCTGTCCTGTCACCTGCAGAATATGATCTACATAAGACTTTCCCTTATCATCAAACAAATGAACGTATTCCTTATGAAGTCTTTTTGTAAGCCCGCATAGACCTACGGATGGGCTTTTTAGATCATGGAAGGTAGAGCAGGCAAAGAACTTGATGGCCTCTTCATTGTCCTGGACTTCTCGGACTTTTTCTTGCAACTTCATGTATGTTCTCACGTGGCTGCAAGCTACTCCGATCTGTTGTCCCATGGCCATGAGCAAGTCTATATCTTCCTGGCTCAACCGTATGGCCTTTTTTGATGCCAGATTGATCACACCTTCAACACGGTCCATGACAATGAACGGCACGCAAACTATGATTTCAAAGCTCTTACGGGCTAGAAGCTCGGCCCTCCCGCAGTCTTCTAATTCGGAAATGTGTTGGACGATGACAGACTTCGTTCGTGCTGATTTCCCCGAGAACCCTTCATTAAGGTGTACCTTCTCCAATCCTGCAATGTCCAAACCTCTATGGGCAACCAAGGTGAGACACTGTCCAGTGTCGTCCATTACATAGATCCGGCCGGCATCCAGGTCAAAGTGGTCAAGCACAATGGATAGGGCCCCGTCCAGGAGAGAACCTAAATCTGACGTGCTGGTTAGAAAATTGCTCAGCTTGAGAAGAGCCGCCAGAGCTTCATTGCGATCTTGTGGACCAGAGGTGTTGAATTTCAGGGCTATTCTCTCCATATTTAGAGACATCTTATTCAATCCTTTTAATAACTTACCACCCAAACGGCCATCTCCTTCGCCAGCTGGATGACCTTGTTGCTCACGCGGCCCATGAAGAATTCTTCCACCCGCGAAAGGCCTCGTCTTCCCACAACAATTGTCCCATAGCCGCCAGCCTTCGCCTCTTCAACAATGGCCTTGGCACGACTTGATGCTCCGGTGACAATGGTCGTTGTGACTTGATCTCTACTGAAGCCAAGCTTTTCGAGCCTGCCAAAAGCCTCAGTAAAGACTTCTTGAATGGCCTCTTCGGCTCTTTCGAAGTCATCCTTCACGTCACCGAATTTAGCTATCTCGTCGCTATAGATAAAATCATCTTCGTCTCCGGCTGATAAAAGCCCAGAATCTCTCAAGACGTGGAAGAGCTCGATTCTCCGCTTGGTACCCGCTAACATGGCGCCAACGTAATCAACAACTCGCATCGCCTCTGCCGAATTATCTATTGCCACCAGCAGCTTATCAGTGTGCGGGGTGCCTCCCACTACCCAAAGAGGGACATGGTCTAGATGTCCTACCAATTTGTTAGCGATGCTACCCCAGACTAGATCTTTCAGCTTGCTCATTCCCCACCGTCCAACAACCACGGCGTCATAACCGTTTTGTGCTTCGCGGACGATGTCTCTGGCGACACCTACTTCTCTCTCCTGAATCTTGACGGTCACTCTTTCCTCAGGAATGATTCGATCTACAAAGAGCTGCCGTGACCTTTCCATAAATTCCTCGATCACCCTCTCTTGTTGCGAAGCCCAGGCTACCACAGGAGCCGACGTGTGCCTGAATGTGGGGCTTTTTTCGATATCCCAGAAGCTCTCGGGAATTTTAGTCATCACATGAAAAAGCACCACTTCTACACGTTTAGAACGTAGCGCTTGGCTCACATAGCGTACCGCCTCAAAAGATTGCTTCGAACCATCTACTGCCAGCAAGAACTTCATCTTATGACTGCCCACTGAGAACTCCTTTCCTGTAATCCATCTCACTGAATGGATCGTCCGGTCATTACATTTAGACTCTCTTTTGTGATATTTTGAGGACATTCCCTGGCCAGGAACTCTCTCTCAATGGGAAGTTCAATAACCACCATTGTTCTGACTCCCGGTTCATTTGCGATTTTGATATCACCACCATGATCGTCGACAATCTTCTTGCTCATGGCGGCGGCGAGTGCAGCATGGTCATTTTTGTGGTCAGAGAATGGATTGTACATATTCTCAAGAGCAGTAGAAGAAATCACGCCAGAATCTTCTTTAATGTATATTCCCACACTGTCCCAACAGACCTCAGTCCGCAAAGCAAGCATTTGGCCGGATTTCATGAACGCCATGAGCCTCCTAGCTATTGCTAATAATGCTTCAATTATAAGATCCCCATCAAAGACGCTGTCGGGCATCCACCTATCCAACTCTAAGGTGATGTCTATGCCTCGAGTTTTACACTCAGGCTCCAAAACGCGAAACGCACTCTCTGCCGCGGCGTTGTAGTTGTTTGTGGTCCGGTGCTGTTTTAAAGGAC
Source organism: Deltaproteobacteria bacterium (assembly GCA_020353215.1). Lineage (GTDB taxonomy): Bacteria > Desulfobacterota > Syntrophobacteria > BM002 > BM002. The sequence goes on along the minus strand of CP070692.1, from coordinate 3,262,833 downwards.
GGATATATTCCCACAAATTCTTGAGTACCCTCTCTAGCCTCCTGACCTGGTCCACGATGATTTGAGCTTTTGGTTTCAGATCCTCAGGCAGGTCAGGCGCTTCCAAAATATTGGAAGCAAAGCCGCCAATGGAAACAAGCGGATTGCGAATTTCGTGCGCCAAATACGAGGCCATTCGGCCAACGCTTTTCAACCCGTCCGAGCGCACCAGTCTCCGCTCGCACTTGGCCTTCTGTTCTTGCAACTCGATCAGTTCCCAAAAGAGCCTAGCGGTTGCGTGGTCCATTACTTTTACGTGGTGAGGCTTGGTTCGCATAAGCTCGGCAAAAACGTCCTCTCTGCCAGTGATTTCGATGATCAAGTGGAGATGCTTCAGTGCAAACAGATCTCGATACTCTTTGGTGGTGAAAATCCCCTTTTCCCTGGCGTATAAAAGGCCAGGAGCATCTTCCCTTGGATCAGCCACCCCGGTAATGTGGACGCGGAAGTGCTGAAGTCCGTGCGTCTCAAAAAACTGAATAAGGGCTTTGCTGGCGGAGCCTCCGCCCATTAAGGCAATATTAAGGTATTCGGACTGTGTCTCTACCTGAACTGTGTCATGTGCTTTCTCGATAACGTGCATGATCGTCCTATTATCCCCAGAGGAATCTGACCTGTATTGATCTCTTCCGCTATTTGAATCCACGACATTTCCTAACCCACCTCGTCGTGTGTTTTGTAGAGAACCCTGAATTTTCCATTAAGCTCGCGAAGAAGTGCATTCTCGTCGTCTACGTCTTTGGTGCGGATATACACGTGACGGAAATTCTCAGGCGCCTGGTGATAGGTGTTTATTATGCTTACGATACGTCCACCGTGTGCCCGAATCACTTCGGTCACTGCGTCAATGGACCCCGGCTGGTCCTCGAGTTCCAAGCCAAGCTGGAGTGGCGCCTGATGAATGCCGGAAACCGCAACCATAGCGCGAAAGACGTCGCCCTTGGTGGTTATGCCTTCCAGGTTTCCTTTGTTGTCCACCACGGGGAGGGCGGATATCCCGTGCTCGAGCATCAGCGCCGCTGCTTTATCCACAGGTTGACTCCGCACTGGTAGTGTATAGTCTCTTGGGCATGATCTCTTTAACCTTCAACTTATCTAGAAGGTAATACACCTCATGAATGTCAAGCGTGGTGGCCGAAGAAGGCTGTGCTTCCTTCAGGTCTCGATCGGAGATAATTCCAGTTAGCCTACCGTTCTTTGTAACCGGAAGATGCTGAATGCCATGTTCTTTCATGAGCTTTGAAGCTTTCATTATTGAGACATCTCCATCTATTGTGATCGCGTTCGGCGTCATCCAGTATTTCACCAACATGTTCGGTCTCCCTATATCGAGGCCGTAGGGAGTCCACTGCCTGATAGAGGAAAGCGGGCTTTTTCCGCCCGCCTTGCCCTGAGTTTAGGTGCAGCAGTAGACTTAATTGGCCTTCACCTCGATCTTCTTGACGGCCTCAGGCTCTGTTTTGGGCATACTGATGCTGAGAACCCCGTCCTTGTAATTGGCCTTGATCTTGTCTGCTTCGACTTCGACAGGCAATTGAAGTGTTCTCGAAAAGGACCCGGAGCTGCGCTCGACAAGGTGGAAGTTTTCTTTCTTCTCTTCGCGTTCGTGTTTGCGCTCTCCCTTAACGGTCAGCACATTTCCGCTCAAGGAGATGTCAATCCCCTTTGGATCCATTCCCGGCAGTTCAGCCCTGACGATCAACTCCTTATCGGTTTCAGACAGATCCAAAGAGGGCATCCATTTTCCTGTATCCGTAAGACCCCGAAAGGGCCACGCTTCCGAGAATCTGTCGAAAAGCCGATCCATCTCCCGACGCATTTGGGTGAGGCCCCAGTCCTCGCCCTTTCTCCAACGGATCAAATCTGCCATTTTACCTCTCCCCCCTTCTGAACATTCAGTTCACTGACGTGTCATTGCGACACTGTCCAAGGCGATGCGTTATGCTCTACCTGGCCTGAACGACTCGACCTGAGGACTTCGAGTGAGCCTCAGTCGAACTCCTCGTCGACAG
>CP070692.1:3253721-3260682 GCA_020353215.1 Deltaproteobacteria bacterium | reverse complement strand
TCTGAACTGTTCCAGTTTGCCAGCATATTGAGCCGGAATTTTGATGTGCGCCCGCAGGTCAAGCTTTCTGTCCAATAGACCGGCGGTCCCTCCACCCTCGATCTTGGCTACGGGTCCTTCCATATGCAAATCTTCGATGGTGATGAGTCGTCCACTTGTTCCTATCCTTGCGGTGACGGTTGAGAAGAGGAGCAGTTGCAGGTCGTCGTTTTGGAACAGCTCTGCCAGTTTCAAAATCAGAGGGTGTCCGGAGAACTGGGCCTCATTGATGGTCAAGTCCGTGCTGGACTCGATGGCACTCAGATCAGTGATGACCCCGCTGGCCCTGGAATTCAAGCTCACATTGCCGCTCCAACCGCTGGTAGAATCTGGGAACAGAGCCCGAAGGACCTCGTCCAGCAGCACATCCTTTGTGGTAATCTGCGATCGAAAAGGCGCGTCCGGCTTCTGCATCCCGGCCTTGAATGTGCCTGCGAGCTCGCCACCATAAAGGGATGCTGAAAAGGGTTCCAGCTCAAGGCTTCCTCTACTGAGGGAGAGCTGACAGTCAACATTGCTTGCGACCAATTTGTGGTAGAAAAACCAGTCAAGGTGGAGTTCTCCCTCGACATCCAACGGAATTGGCTTGGTCTTAAGCGAGGCGAATCGTGAGACTGGCTCCACAATCGATTTGGCTGCCTGTTCAGTACCTGCTGGAGCAAGAGGAATCGGCTCACTTTCCAGTGAGGCTTCAGTAGATGACTGAGTTTCAGCCGGTGTTGACGCTGGCAGGGTCGGATCGTCGCTGGCGCTTGACGGGGGCGTATCCGGCAATGGCTCTTCGGATTTGCTCTGGAGAGTCTTCGACGGAGGTGGGTCGGCGGGTAGCAGCGCCAGGAGTTCGTCCAGTTTAATTTCAGGCGAAGTCAGGCTGAATTCGAGCTGAGGACGCTGATGCCATCGACTGAACAGACCCTGAAGCTGAGCGCTCTGCCCGTTAAGGACGAGATCGAGAGTCTCTATGGTCAAGGTATGTTGGGAGCGCAGTCCATGTAGTTTGAAATCAGCTGCCACTTCCATGGTCTCGGTAAGTTTTTGGTTCGTCCTAATCTGCAGCCCGGCGCCGGTAAAGGAACCTTTCCCCGTGAGATCATCCAGGCCTTTGGCAGCAAATGATGCTGCCAGGGTTAAGCTTCCTTGTTGAAAAGCAAGTGAATCATCCGAGGCAATGAAGGGGACCAAGCTGGCGAGGTCTATTCCCTTGAGGTCGACATTCCCCTCGAGGGTACTGGCAGCCAGATCAAGGAAACCGTTAACCATCAGGAATCCTTTCCCTTCCGACCCCAGCTGGCCCTCGACCTGGAAAGGAATCGGCTTGGTAGTGGAAATGTCAGAAATTTGGGACTCAATATTGGTTAGCTGCAAGGTCGCCTCAGGTTTCCGGGAACGGTCTACTAGAATCAGACTTCCATCCTCCATAGCAAGTAATGACACCAGCAGCGCGATGTTTGCAGGCTTGCTCTCGACTTTTTCGTCGGCGGGCGACGCAGCTGCTCTCCTGCCCGTCTTTTGGGACAGGAGATCGGCAATGTTGAGCGCTCCGTCCTGCTGCCGAATCAGAGTAATCTCTGGTCTGGTGAAAGCGAGAGCGTCAATTTCGATCTTACGTCTCAATAAGGCTACGGGATTCCAACGAAGCTCCAACTGGTCTCCCTTGAGCAGTGCGGTGCTTGATCCCTCCTTGCGGATATCCAAGCCCTTCAAGCGGAACCCCCTTAAGCCCAAACTGGCTTCAGTCAGCGAAACCTTTCGGTGCAGGTAGTTTTCCAGAGGGGGTGTAATTCGGGAAATGATAAAATCACTGGTAAGATAAAGCCGCACAAACAAGCCGAATCCCGCGATTAGTAAGGCCAGTACAAAAGAGGCGAGACCGAGCCATTTGAAGACATTGGACATAGCGAGCCTCTCCCGTGTTTAATTTGAAATTTCACCAAGCTACAGAATTTTTCCAGATATGTCAAAGAGAACCATGGCTTGGTATCCGACACTTCTTTTCAAAGAAGCCTGATCCGGTACGAGAACAATTCCCGGGGTACACTGACGCGGAAACACGCGAACACGGAGACACGGCGGAACTAAAGCAACGATCTCCCCGTCTCGGCGTCATCACGTCACCGTGTCAAAGAAGCAGACCAAGCCGGATGAATCATCGTAATCTATTTCGGGAGAAGCAATGATGGAGGGGCTAAACCCTGCGTGTCACCACGTAGTCGGCGATCTCCAGAAGGGAGTCCCGAGCAGGCGAAGGCGGGAATGTTGCCAGCTTATCCTTGGCTGTGGCTATGTAACGGTTTGCCAGTTGATTGGTGTAGTCCAGACCTAGATAACGTTGGATGATCGTCTGCACTTCTCGAAACGTCTGAGGTTCGATCTCATCTGCGGTAATGAGTTCTATGAGACGCTGACGGTCCTCGTTGCTGCTTGAGGCAAGAGTGTGGATCAGGGGCAAGGTTATCTTCCCCTCTTGGAGGTCTTTGCCCACCGGTTTGCCGACCTCTTCCTCAGTGCCGCTATAGTCAAGTACATCATCCCTGAGCTGGAAGGCCATGCCCAGGTTGAGGCCGAAGCTACGCACTGCGTCTTCCTGATCTTCGGCAGCATTGCCAAGAATGGCACCAACCTGACAAGCAGCCGAAATCAGAATGGCTGTCTTTCGCGATATTACTTCAAGGTAGTCTTCTTCAGTAACCTCGAGGTTGTCACTATTAATTAGCTGAAGAACCTCTCCTTCGGCCATGGTGGTGGTCGTCTCTGAAAGGACCCGGAGTATCTTCAGGTTGCCGCTAAGCACCGAGAGTAGGAAGGAGGTGGCAAGAAGAAAATCGCCCACGAGAACCACTGCGGCGTTCCCCCAAACAGTGTTGGCCGAGGGCTGACCACGTCGCAGCTCTGCATTGTCCACCACATCATCGTGGAGCAAGGTGGCGGCATGCAAGTACTCGAAAACTATGGAGAGTGCGTATTTGTCGTCGCCATGATAGTGCAAGAGGCGGGCGGCAAGGACCATCAACAGAGGCCGCAACCGTTTTCCCCCACTGCGAATAATGTAACGACTCACCTGGGCAATCAGTGGCACACTAGACTGAAGGTTTTTGTTAATTTCCTGCTCAATGCGCTGGAAGTCATCATCCAACTGGCTCAGGAGCGGGTATTGTTTGTGTGTCAGGTTTTTGGCGGGGCTTTTGAGAGCCAAGACCGCAGTTCCTTAGTCCTTCGATTCATAACTCTGGACACGAACTTGCTCACTTCGGACTTACCACGAGAGAGCAAATCTAGTTATGTCAGCCAGTAAGATACGTTACCGTCTTTGCGAATCGAAGTACTTAGCTAAATTTCGTGTCTAAACAAAACCATAAAACAGTTCTTCATAGCTCAAATCGAACTCATTGTCAAAACAAATCACTCCTGCCCCTGGGGTTAACCACTTCGCCCACGATATCGTAAGGGTGAGCCTCAGTAATTCGAACCGGCATAATCTTTCCCACCTGACCGAAACCTTTGTTGATGAGGACGCGGCCGTCCACCTCGGGCGCCTGCGAAGCCAACCGCCCCTCCAGAAGAAGATCCGTTTCAGAACTCGTTCCTTCGATGAGGACCGGCTGCACTGTGTCCAGCAGCCGCTTGTGGTAGTCCAGGCTGATTCTTTCCTGAAGGTCTGCGATCACCGCCAGCCGTTCCTTCTTAATATGCTCCGGCACATGATTCTTCATTCGCGCAGCTTTGGTGCCTCTTTCGGCTGAGTAGGTGAATATCCCGAGTCTGTGAAAACGAGTTTGTTCCACGAAGTCGTAGAGTTTCTGGAAGTCGGCTTCTGTTTCTCCAGGGAATCCGACCATAAAGGTAGTTCTCAGGGTGATCCGCGGCAACGACGTGCGAAGATATGCAACTAGCCGGTGGAATTCCTCGACGGAACCGGCTCGGCCCATAGCCCTCAGCAACCGGGAAGAGACGTGCTGGAATGGAAGGTCGAGGTAGTCGCAAATGCAGTCATGCGACTTCATCACTTCGAGAAGTGCATGGTTGATCCTATTGGGGTAGCCATAAAGAAGCCTAATCCAGGCGAATCTGTTGGTCTTGGCCAAAGCCTTCAAGAGGTCGGGCAGGCCAGTGAGGTTGCCAGAATCTGAACCGTAGGCAGTGGTATCCTGCGCGATCAGATTGAGTTCCACCACCCCCTCAGAGGCCAACCATTCAGCCTCCTGGAGCAGATCTTCCAGCGGTCGGCTGCGGTAGGGACCGCGAATGGCCGGGATGGTGCAAAAGGTGCACCGGTTATCGCAACCTTCCGCAATCTTGAGGTAGCCCCTGTAAAATGGGGCCGATAGAGCTCTCGGTGTCTGAGAGGTCATTAAATACCTGGGAGGCTCAACGAGTAGTCTTTCAACGCCTCCTGTCTGGCAGTTGGTGATGAGGGCAGGGAGCTGCACAAAAGAGCTAGTGCCCACGAACAGGTCGACCTCGGGCATGGATTCAACCAATTTTCGACCATAACGCTGGGGTAGACAGCCGGCTACTACAAGCAGCCGACACAGACCACTCTCCTTGGCCTGGGCCAACTCCAGAATCGTGTCAATGGACTCTTGGGTGGCACTCTCGATGAAACTGCAGGTGTTTACGACTATGACCTGAGCCTCGAGTGGGTTCTCAACCGGTTCATAGCCTCCACTCATTAGCGTGCCCAGAATAACCTCACTATCAACCCGGTTCTTGGGACAGCCGAGGCTTGTTAGGTAGACGGTTGTCGGCTCCACGCAGGAAATTACCTCCGTATGATGCAAGCCTAACTATTAACCCGTCGGAGGGGACGGGTCAAGCCAACCATGATCTAGTAGGCACTAGGAACGATGCAACAGGCACTAGGAACTATGCACTGGGGACTAAGAAAAGCAATTCAGAAAAACGATCTTGGTGCCTAGTGCCTAGTGTTTGGTGACTTATGGGCGCCAGGAGACAACCGTGTGGATATCGATCTGGTGGAAGGCAAACAGACAGAAGATGACGAGCACGAACCCTACTAATAGGGATAGACCTGGCAGTGGTCGAGAGATTGGCTTGCTTGGATCCTGCCAGCCACGGCCTTGTCGGAGAAGGCAGACAGTATTCATCATCACATAACAGGCGACGGTAAATGGAGGGAACCCTAGGAAACCGAGGATCGGCATTTCGAAGACTTTCAGCCAGCCCACATAGGGTACAGTGTAGACCCACTTGGTTAGGGCCCAGAAGTTCCAAAACTCCCAGAGGAGGCCGCAGATTGCCCCTGCCGTGAGCAACAGGAAGAATGTGCGTAGACTTCCCTCCTCCCATTCCCGCATGAGGGAGCGCAGGCCCAACCGGTGATTCAAGGGTTCGAGCAGAAATACGAAACCGGACCAGACCAGTGGAAAGAAGAACTGCGGCCAAGCAAGCGGAAGGGCGAGAAAGGCAAGACCCGTAACCACAAACGGAGCGTACCATCTGGTTGAACGTGAGATCGGCTTGACGCGTGACCGTTCGAGGAATCCGTAGGCCGCCAGCAGTTCCATGGTTTCGAAAAGGCCAGGGAGCACGGTGGCGTAGCAAACGGCATATCCCGCCCAGCGTTGCAGCATATGTCTGGGGACCATGACGTAATGCCAGTTGTTGAGAATCACGTTGAACAGTTCAAAGACGAGCCAGAAAAAGATCGACCAGGGTAAGAGCAAGGCGAATTCGCGCGGATGGTGGGTAAGCAATGAAACGTTTCTTCGCCGATAGACGAGTCCGTCTGCTACCAAGATGTAAGGCCACCAGGCGAGGGGGAAGAACCAGTACCTCACCCATTCAATGCCCACGAGCAAGAGAAGCTGTGCAGCACTCAGTATTGCGAGTGCAAGCCAACCATATAAGGGGAAGCGATGTCTGGCGGACAATCCGATAACCCTCCAAAATCTTAGTTAAATGGCTTTGCCAGAAGACCCGGCGCAGAGGGGGTAGGCAGCGAAGCGTAATCACCCACCCCTTCGCGGTGGATCACCAGCCGGTTATCCTGGACTCTGACTCCTGGCTCTTGACTACTTCTGGTCCATTATCAAAATCAGAAAACCCCAACGGCGGTTGTCTCAAGGCCAGGTCCTTCGGATCTGGGTTATGTAGTTAAATCATCTTCTTATGCCACCAAATCCTCTGAAGTTTTCCGGCAGCCTTCGTGATTTCAAATTTGTGAAAAAAAATGCTTGCAGATTTACCCTTTCCAGGGTATAGTGCTTTTCACTTGTTAAAGATAGTACAAAATACGTTCCAGCCAAAGCATTTTCTCCCCCCCCGAGACGGGGAGATCCTCAAGCAAGACCTGGAGCCGAACACGGAGGAGGGTGGTGTAGGACGCCCCCTCCTTGAATCTCTGAGTAGTGAGACTTACCGGTTTCTTGAAATACAAAACCGTTCTTTGCACGGGATTAAGTAATCGTCGTGGTAGTCCGACGCTCGCTCGAGTGGATCATTCCCGCCAGTGAAAAGAGAGAATCCGGGAGCGCAGCACCGGACGAACCAAGGGGTGGTTTCTGACTGAAGTTCCAATGAAAATTGTGCGATTAGTCGGCGGGGCAGGACAATTCTGTGCTTTTTGCGGGATCTTGCGTGGACCTTGTCTGCCTTGCGTCTAAGGCTGTCTGAACAAGGGGTTTTCCAGTTCAATTACGTCTGCTGGAATGAATAATAAATTAAGAAGGGAGAACAGGAAATGTCGAAGTTGGTACCTCCACATGGAAAAGAGAGAAAGCTGAAACCGCTGCTGCTAGAGGGCGATGAGCTCAAGGCAGAAATTGAAAAGGCTAAGACCTTAAAGAAAGTACCCATGACTTCAAGAGAAGCCTCTGACGTGCTCATGCTGGGCATCGGCGCCTTCACTCCACTGGAAGGCTTCATGGGCTATGACGACTGGAAAGGCGTTTGCGACAACTAC
>CP070692.1:3246659-3253621 GCA_020353215.1 Deltaproteobacteria bacterium | reverse complement strand
ACCCCAATACTCCTCCCCCTCGACGGGGGAGGGGAAGAGAGTTACTAGATGGCCGAATGTTACATGTTCCGAGTGTCTGGCGGAGTACAACTTAGTGAAGATCGCAGCTCTAAAAAAAATCGCAAAAACAAGTAGTTAATAATTTGCATGCTCTTTCACCCCCTGTGTCCGGCAGAACTTATGGGACATAGTCAGATTGGCAAAGGGGGGGGTAGGGGAGATTTGAAAGACTTTTGAGTTCCGTTTTACTTTCTTAGTCAATTACGATTAGGTCTACACTTATTACGAGAAACCTTCTATTTGAGCGCTTATGGGGTGGTTTCGCCCGGCCACAGCCGGGCTTGAAGTGACTCCGCCGCAGGCGGATAAGCGTTGGAAACAACAGAACAGACACCAGGGAAGCATTGTCATTTCAAAATCAGGGCAAAGTACCTTGTAACCTCAGTTGACAAAATTCAACGATCGATTTTTGGGGAAACTCCCAGTAATTCAACGATTGTTTTAAGGGAAAGAACGCAGTATTATTATAACTTTGATTTTCCACCTGCCGGGAGTTGTGGTGCCGTAATGAGTGAGCACAAGTATTATGGAGTTCTTGGACTCCGCAAAGATGCCTCCCTGCAGGAAATCAAGAGGCGTTTCAGGCAGTTGGCGCTCCGGTTCCATCCGGATCGAGATCCCGGGAACCCGCGCTCAGAGGAGCGTTTCAAGCTGGTGGCCGAAGCTTACCACGTCTTAAGTGACTCGCGGCGGCGCCACATCTATGACCGTAAAGGGTATCAAGGCCTCAAGGCCCAAGGATATAGAGGCTTTCAGAGAACCGAGGACGTTTTGAAACACTTCGGCTCTGAGTTTGCTCAATTTCTTGGGATCGGTGGAGTGAGCCTACAGCGGGGGCCCCTGCGTGGAGCGGATCTGTGCTACGAACTTGAACTTACCGCGGAGGAGGCCACGATGGGCGGCAGGAAGAGCATTGAGGTCACTACGACTGAAACGTGTTCTAAATGTCAAGGAAGAGGCCTGACACCCACTACCGAAGTTCAAGTCTGCCCCAGGTGTCAGGGAACCGGGGAGTATAATGAAGTCTCATCAATATTTGCAGCGACCGGCGTCTGTTCCAGATGCAATGGCAATGGGAACCTTCGTCAGACTACCTGCGATACATGCGACGGCGGAGGGCGTCGGGAGGTCCACAAGAGTTTGCTAGTAAACGTCCCCGCCGGCATCGAGAATAGCACGCGTTTAAAAATCGCCCACCAAGGTGATGGCGGAGAGTACGACGGCGAGTCGGGCGATCTTTATTTGTTGGTCCACATTCGAGCAAACCGATAGGACCCAGCGAATCATGCTTGGGGCAGCAGGTGAAGCCCCGCCAGAAGGCAGAGTTGAAGTTCGTTGCAGTCCCATAGGGTGATTCGGGAACCCATTCACTGGTTCAGTTGAAGAGGATGACGACGTGCAGGGTAAACCATTCGGTTAGCCTGCATAATTCACGAATTCAGAGAATTCGTGAATAAGCACATGCAAACCAAGAAGGATCTTTGTTGCAGGTTTCGACAGGGTGCTTTCGCACTCGCCCTTCGACAGGCTCAGGGTACCGAGCAAGGTCGAGGGACTCAAGGCTAACCCTGGGCGAGGGCCTGAAAAGGCCCGAGTCGAAGCCCTTGCGGCGGATTGTTCTGAAAGGCAAAAGCCCTTCATGAACAATCCGGGTTAGATGTGTCAGGCCGGAGGTTCGAGACAAACACCTTCGCTAGTTTGGACTAAGTTGCGTTGGGTTTGTTGGTTTATAATCCGGTTGGTTCAGGAGTACGCTTCTGAGTAAACAGCAAACACATATTTGCTGGAGTAAGGTGAATCAACTCCTTCCAGATCTTCTTGCGGGCCTACTGATGAAGAAGTCACAGCGATCAAACCAGCGAAACCAAGATGCGAGATGTGGAGTTTGCCGAAAGACCATATCCTGCACACTTACGTCCGAACGAGGATTACCATGTCTGAGCTATCCCATTTTGATGACTCGGGTCAAGCGCGAATGGTGCACGTAGGAGTAAAGCCGATTACTGAGCGGCAGGCAGTGGCTCAGGGCCGGATTCGTATGCGACCCGAAACCTTGAGGCTAATCACCACGGGTGAAGTGGGTAAAGGCGATGTACTCGGAGTGGCGCGCATTAGTGGCATCATGGCTGCCAAACGAACGAGTGACCTTATACCGCTATGTCATCCTTTGCAGTTGACCGGAATTGACATCGATTTCACTTCCAACATGGAAGCATCAGAGATTGCCATCGTGGCAACGGTGAAGGCCAATGATCGAACCGGCGTGGAAATGGAAGCTCTAGTCGCTGTGACAACTGCAGCCTTGACCATATACGACATGTGTAAATCTTATGACCGTGGGATGGTCATTAACGAGATACTTCTGGTGGAGAAAAGGGGTGGTAAGAGCGGGAATTACCGGGCCCCAGACTCGTGATTTAGATATGGTTTTATCCTTTACATATAAGAAATCCTGTGTTAGAAGATGTCTTTTCCATCAATAGCACTGGAGAGTTTGAGAATGGAAGAGGAAAAACTAGAGTACTTCCGAGAGATCCTCACCGAGAGGTTTCAGGAGTTGTTGGCGGAAGCAGAAAAGACAGTAACCGGCATGACGACGGCAAATGACAACTATCCGGATCCCACTGACCGGGCCTCGTTGGAATCGGATCGCAATTTTATGCTTCGGATCCGGGATCGTGAACGCAAGCTTCTCTCCAAGATAAGGAGCGCCTTAGAGCGTATTGACGCTGGAGAGTTCGGGTTCTGTGAGATGTGCGGCGATGATATTGGCGAGGACCGTCTCAAAGCCCGGCCGGTTACCACTTTTTGCATAGCCTGTAAGAAAAGGCAGGAATCCACGGAAAAGGCCCGTGGAATCTAGAGTCCGGCCAACACTTCATTCTTTCTGGAGTTGTCTTGTCCGGGCATGTCAGTTACCGGAGCAGGTTCCGGTCTGTCCTTACTCTCCGTTAGTTTCTTCGTCTGGGAAAACCCTGAGATGCTCCACATCTCCAGCATGAACCACAACGAGAGACCCGTCTCCTTGTCTTATCAGTAAAGCACCCGCCTTGGTTACATCCAGCGCAACACCCTCTGTCACCCCTTCTTTTCCCGACACTCGAACGTGCTGGCCTACCGTGCTTGAGAAACGGCGCCATTGCTGGAGGATTGTTGCTGCTTCCCCTCGATGAAGTGTCTCATAAAGATTTTCTAGCTCAACAAACAACTGTCCAATCAATGCACTCCTATCCACCTGTTGGCCAGTTTCAATCAGCAGAGAAGTCGCCTTGGACAGATACTCGTCTGCAAGAGCGTCTGAGGTTTGATTGACATTAATACCAACACCCACAACAGCGTACTCCATTTCCACTGAACCCGCCTTGCTTTCCAACAGAATGCCTGCAACCTTTCTATTATTGATCAGGATATCGTTCGGCCATTTAATTCGAGGCGAAGGATGGACCTTTACCTCCACTGCCTTTGCAACTGCGACTGCCGTCAGCAGGGTGATCAGTTGCCCCTCTGCAGGTGACAATTTCGGTCGCAAGATTATCGAACAATAAATGCCTATCCCAGGTGGTGACGACCAAGACCGACTTCTTCGGCCTCTTCCATGCGTCTGATATTCGGCGAGGACCACAGTGCCCTCCGCTGCGCCCTGCCCCGCCAGTCGTATTGCAGTTAAATTTGTTGACTGTAGTTGCTGGAAAAGGTGGATAGTATGCCCCAGCCATTGCGTATTCAGCTTCGCTATTATTTGGTCCGGGAGTAAAGGTTTTTTGGAGGAGTGGGATTGTTCCACGTGAAACAGCTTTTTAGTTTGATGCATAAAGTGCGTGTTCAGTCATCCGTTGCCTGCCACCAGAGGACGTAACCGTCTTTCCACGAGGTAATCGACAAGGTGGGGCAGTGGCTCCGGCAAAACTCCGATTACTTCCACGTTCTCCTGGGTGAGCGGTAAGAGAAGCTTGGGCGCGGGACTGCTGGCCACTGCTGCAGCCATAGCCGGGCTCATCTCCCCCATCATGGAGTTGGCCAGCACTATAGAAATGGGGCCAACAACCACGTCAACTTTGGGCACAGTGAGAACGATGGCGTTTTCTCCGCTGGCGCCCCTGTTTGCGCCGGCCTTCATCATTTGCGCTGTGGCTATTGCGTTAGTGCCCAGCGCAACAACTTCGACCTTCTCCTGAAAGGCTGCCTTGATCTTCTTGATGAGGGCGTTGCCAATGCCACCTCCCTGCCCATCAATAACGCAAATCTTCATGCAGCATACCTACCATTGACCTGGAACTTCTCATCAGCCACAAACGCGCCGATCCTGTCGTCCGGTGGCTTTTTGTGTAAGCCAAGCCACTTCCTCACCGTAGGATGTACAACGGCCGGCCAATGAGGAGGCCGGGCAATCACAAACCGATCAAAACACTCCTGCTGTCGCCGCAACTTGCAGTTTAGCTCTATTGATATCTACCGCGGAACACTGGAGCCATTCACCTGATGACGTTAGGCAAAATACTACAACGACCCTGGTGCAGCAAGCAAAAACCGGTCACTGCTCCCTCTTGACGGGTGGGGATGCAAGCGATAGACAACCGTATGGTGACTCAGGACGTGGGACCTCAGTACTGTGTCTCGAGAGCAATTTGTACCCTCCGATCTTTCGGTGTCCGAAGGCGCAAGGAGGATTAATGGTCCAAGGATAACCGGCTTGAGCAAGACCTGCTCCTAAGAAATAGAAATATGCGGGCTAAGGAACCAGGTTTAGACTGTCCCAGAGGAGGTTTTCTCAGTCGAATCTGAAGTGAGAAGGAGTCAGAAGCCAGGAGGACTCGATGGCGAACTTCAGTGAAGGTTGGGTCATTACACTTCGCGGTCATTCATAGTGATTGGGTCATTGTGTCGTTAGGTGACAGGACCATCCATATCTGTGCTGTTACGGGTGATCATGTATAATGTCGACTGTAATGACAGCGCAACGTAGTGACGGCAAAGCCAAATGACCCAACTGCTTCTCCAGCCTCACGCCTTCGCGGAATCGGTAACTAGTTCCTTGGTACCTAGTCCTTACTGTAAAACTAACTCACTCTGACCGATGTAGACATTCTAACTCCCCGGAATGTAAGCTCGAGCTGTAATGAAAAACTGCTTGCTATGTTGGGTGGCGGGCCGCTAAGCTGTAACCCTGGGCGGGATCGTGAGGAAGTCTATGGATTGGTTGGATACTGTTCTGCTTGTACTTGTCGCCTACCTGTTTGGTTCTGTACCGAGCGGCTACTGGATCGCCAGACTTGTGGCCGGTATCGATGTGCGGACGGTTGGGAGCAAGAACATTGGTGCCACCAACGTCACTCGCACCCTCGGTCTCAAGTGGGGCCTTCTTGTGCTTCTACTAGACATGGCAAAAGGAGCAGCACCGGTTGCGATCGCCTTAAATCTTTGGTCCAATGAAGCAGAGACATATCCCTTGCGTGTCGCTGTCGTGGCTTTCGCCGCCTTTTTCGGTCACCTTAGATCCCTCTTTCTCGGCTTCCACGGTGGAAAGGGTGTTGCCACCGCGCTTGGCATCTCACTGGTCCTCCTGCCAAGGGCAAGCCTCCCCGCGCTGGTGGTCTTTCTTTGTGTGACTTGGCTTTGTCGCTACGTTTCCGTGGGATCTATCGCGGCTGTTTTCAGCCTTCCAATCTGGACACTAATTGCTGCATACGACCCGGTCTACGTTGGCCTGACCTCGGTCCTAGCCTTCTACGTCTTGATGCGTCATCGCGACAACGTTCGGGCACTCCTGCAGGGAAGAGAACGGAGACTGTGATGCGGTTTCTACCGTCCCGTAAACCCTGACGGTGCCAATCTGTAACGAGGAAAGTTCGCCAGGGTGGTTCCCCCATAAGCGCTCAAATAGGAGGTTTCTCGTAACAAGTGTAGCCTAATCGTAACTGATTAAGAAAGTAAAACGTGCAAGGAAAGAACACCAACCTCCTCGACCGCAATCTCTAATTTGGGTTCTTCCCAGTTTTGCCTAGATGACTGTTCCGCTCAAGGGGGGTGTTTTCACTCTGGGACAGGGTGAGCTGCGAGACAAAGTCCATTCGGAGGAACCATTTTCCTCCTGGTTGTTTGGAAGACCGAAGTGGTTGCCGGTCCTGAGCGACTCGACTGAGCTCGTCGACAGGTCTTGTCGAAGGACTGGCGCATACCGATTCCGACACATCAAGGACTGCAGCATCAAGAGGCGCGATCCCGCCCAGGCGGGACTGCTTTGTTGAACAGCTTATCCTGGCCGCACGAGACTTCTGTGTACCACCTACGCAAAGATGATATTGTTGCCGGCTCGTCTCGAATGGGATCTGTGCTCCTCGATGACTGGCCGTTTTCCAGGAAGCTTCGGATCGGATGTTTAGTTTCTGACCTGCGTCGCTGGGGTCCTTTTTTCCCATTCGAGCCGTTTCCCCATACAGCTCAGACGCGCGTCTATTCCTGCTCCTGAGCCCTCAGCATCAAGACGGGCTTCTCGCTATGGCGAACGATCTTTTCGGCCACGCTCCCGAGTAGCCAGCGACCCAGGCCACTCCGTCCATGAGTTGACATAGCAATCAGATCGACTTCGTTGCGTTTGCTGTGGCTCAATATTTCATCAGCCACGTCGCCATAGCGCACGTGTACCTCCACTTCGAATCCTCTGTGGCTCAGCTGCTTCGCGATCCCGTCCAAATATTCCTCAGCCTTGCGGACCACGTCAACCTCGGCATCAATAGGATCCATTCCTGGAAAAACGTGGGCGCGACTGACACGCAGCAGAATAAGCTGAGCCTTCATGCATGCTGCCACTTTCTCTATCTCCGGCAGAATCGCCTCTGCCAGGGATGACCCGTCAAGGGGCACCAGTATAGATTTGTACATCTTCGTTACTCTCCGCTCGTTTC
>CP070692.1:3239578-3246559 GCA_020353215.1 Deltaproteobacteria bacterium | reverse complement strand
AATAATGGCGTATGGCTAGACCGTTAAGGATCGAATATTCCGGGTGGTTGGTATCATGTGATAAACCGCGGTAGGCGGGGTGAGCAGATTTTTCTGGAAGAGAGAGACTACCGGACATTCCTTGAACTTCTCATGGAATCGGTGGAGCTTTGGAATCTGAGAATTGCCGCCTATTGTCTTATGCCGAACCACGAGAAGAAGAAGTTACCGTCGATTTTGGGGAGCGAAGGTTTTATTGCAGGCTGAAATTATCGTTTTTGGATTGACAGAATTTTTGGATCGGGGTTACCTTAACTTTATCCGGTTTTGCTTGGGAGCGCGGCAAAGATACCTTGAAAGGGACTGCTTGTCGCAATCAGCGATTGTTATTTTGTAGTTTGTGCAAAGATAAATATTTGCAAGAAGAACTGGAGACGGCATGGTACTCAGCCGTGAATATCAGGAACTAAAATCCCTTTGGGATATAACGCAATCTCTTTATCAATTCCTCAAAATCGATGATCTGATTGACCACATTATCAAACAAATAAAAGAGATTATGTGTGCAGAGGCTGTATCAGTCATTTTGTATGATGAGAAGAAGAATGAATTGGTCTTCTGCTGGTCTAGTGACATACCAGAACGCACAGACAAGCTAAAAGAGATTCGTTTTCCAGCCGGTTACGGCATAGCTGGGAGCGTGTTTGACAGTGGTAAGGCGGAAATAATATTAGATGTTGCGAAAGATCCTCGTCATTACGGCAAGGTTGATAGTGCCACGGAATTTGAGACCAAATCCATGATAGCTGTGCCGCTCAAGACAAAAGAGAAATCGATCGGTGTTCTAGAAGTTCTCAACAAAAAGGAAGGAAGTTT
Source organism: Deltaproteobacteria bacterium (assembly GCA_020353215.1). Lineage (GTDB taxonomy): Bacteria > Desulfobacterota > Syntrophobacteria > BM002 > BM002. The sequence goes on along the minus strand of CP070692.1, from coordinate 3,245,704 downwards.
TGACGAGGCAGATTTGAATTTTCTCGTGACCCTGGCACCTATCATAGCCATGGCATTGGATAATGCGAGGATGTGCACGGAACTTGACCGGGATTATAGGGAGCTGCAGCTCGTCAACAAAGACAAAGAGAAGGTTCTCAAACAGACCAGGAATGAGGTTGCCATACTCCGACGAGAGGTTGAGAGAAACTATCGTTTTGATCAGATTATAGGAAATAGCGAACGAATGCTGGAGGTTTTCAGACTATGTGAGAGGGTGATCGATACCGACATAACTGTTCTAATCGAAGGGGAGACAGGGACGGGGAAAGAGCTTATTGCCCGCACGCTCCACTATGGCAGCCCTCGACGAAACAAGCCGCTGGTCACACAGAACTGCGGCGGTATTCCTGACACTCTGCTTGCAAGCGAGCTCTTCGGTCATAAAAGGGGTGCTTTCACTGGGGCTATAAAAGACAAGAAGGGGCTCTTCCAGATCGTCCATGGCGGTACGGTTTTCTTGGATGAGGTGGCCGAAATGTCGCCCACGATGCAAACGAGTTTGTTACGAGTGCTCCAAGCAGGAGAGATAAAACCTCTCGGCTCAAATCGGACTAGGAAAGTGGATGTCCGGGTGATTTCTGCCACTAACAAGAATCTAGAAGAAGAGGTGAAAGAGGGAAGGTTTCGAGAAGATCTCTTTTACAGGATATCGGTATTTACAATCAAACTTCCACCCCTCCGAGAGAGGACTGAGGACATTGCTCTTCTGGCAAGCCATTTTATTGCCGGATTTAACAAGAAAATCGGCAAATCAATCAGAGGGCTTACCCAGGAGGCTATGGAGTGCCTCTCTTCCTATCACTTTCCAGGAAATGTTAGAGAACTGGAGAACGAAATCGAAAGAGCCATGGCCATGGTGGTTGATACCAACCTGATTGAAATCTCTAACCTTAGCGAGAAAATAAGCCACCGATCTGCAGCCAAGACTCCTGGACTCAAATCACAGGGCTCTTTGAAAGAGATGGTTACAGCTTTAGAAAAGTCAGTACTCGTAGAAAAGCTGGAAAAGTATGACGGAAATAAGACCAAGGCGGCAAAAGAATTGGGGTTGAGCCGAAATGGGTTGATGAAGAAGATGCTAAGATATGGTCTTTGATTTATTCTGCCAATTTAGTTGTCACAGCCTGCCAACTTAGTTTGCACCTATATAACTCCCCAAGAAATTTTAGCTTTTTCTTTTCAGCCTTAAGAAATTGCCAACTTAGTTAGCACTTTCTCAACAAGGCGAAAAAAATCCATCGTACAGCACACCTTCATCCAAAACAATAAAATACTGTATTCTCACAGGCTTAGGGGAAAAGACGATGATTCCATTCGGGCTCTTCGGAGTTGGCATGAGAGTTGCCGTAACAAGGGGCAAGACCGAAACTTTTTTCGGTAACGTTTACATGTTGCGAGAGGCCATGGACAAGCTAGCGGTTTCAAAGAGAGAAATGACAAGGTCAAATGGCCACGCGAACCGTTTCATAGATTGCCCCAGAGTGAAGATGATGACAAAAAAGATGCCCAAACCAAAAGGGTATTGAGGAGATTCATCTTATGCGGCAACTCACAGACCCCGAGGAGACTCTGGAGCATTACAACTTCTACCCGCAATGTTTTAAAACCCACCAGAATAGACGGGCAAGTCCAAGGGCTCCAATTACCCTCTTCGTATGCTGCCAACAAGACGGCAATACCACATGGGCTGGAATTGCCTACAATTTGAGTATTGGAGGTATTGCCATCAGAACCCGGTATCCTGTTAACGTCGGAGAGCGGTTCCGCCTCGAGTTCCTTTTGCCGGATACACAAGACTTCGTAAAAGTCGAGGGAGAAGTAACATGGCGCAAATTTCATCTCGGTGGTTCCCGGCTAGACGAGATCTTTTCTACTACTGGAATAAAGTTTCTTGGTCTTTACGAAAGCTATCGTCCTATCCTCGAGAAATGTATTTAGAATTCTGTAATCGAATAGCTGTTCTAGCCCGGATATTTCATGAATTCACGCCTTGGCGTGACTGCGACCACGGATTTGACCGTCCTTCCTGGCGTCCTCGGGTGTCGGCTCCTGCGACGTACCGTTCAGGTACGTCGCAGGAGCAATCCCGCGGTACGGTTGCCAGGTGGCACGCCCATCCTCGTCGCGCTCGCTCCGCTCCGCTCAGTCCCCACCCCTTTGCGGCGGGTCCCCGGTCACGCGGTCTCGCGACAGCAATTCATGAAGTATTCGGGTTAGAGTTTGTATGCAAGCATTGTCTTGGCGGAACGTCGATAGAAATAGCTAAATCAACCGTGCAAGAAGTAATTCAGGAAGAGTCGGCTTGATTCAAGGGGAAGTATGAAAGAAGAAAGACGCTTATATCCGCGAGCCGTTACAGATTGGCCTGTCATAATTGATACCGGCGGAGGTTTACTGAGCGGTAGGGCATTGGACATTAGTGTCGGTGGAGCTTTTATCTGTTGTCAGAGTTTCTTCCCCTTCAGACGGTCTGGAACAGTCCACATGGCACTATTTGATGTTCCTCTGCTGGAGGGGTCACTGCCGGTGAGAGCGCAAGTAGTTATGACAAACATTCATTACGCTGATAATGAGCTTAGGCCTCAAGGAATGGGAGTCCGTTTTCTCGATATTTCTGAAGTAGACCGAGAACTCATCTCCAAACTCGTTTTGAGTATAATCGAAGAAGCCGCATAACTATAGAAACACATATATTTCAAGAAACACTTCAGCAGATGTTAATTCTAATGTTGCATACCTACGTCATGGAAAAACGGGCAGGAGTGTGCCACCATGGGAGGGACTATCGCGCGAGCGACCCGGTTTTCGCCGGTGTAGGCATGCAACGTCAGGCCAAGTACTCGGAGCATTACCTGGGCAAAGTTACGACCTAATCTTGGAGAACGGGTCAGTTCTCGGGTGTCTTCGTCCCTGAGCTTCATTCGGCCCGAGCTGATAACCGAGGGCAGACCGGAGAAATCTCGTCGCAGCCCGCACCCGCGAGGACGGCTGCTCCACAGAGACGCTGCTTTTCGGGTTCCGCCGCGGCGGAAAGACCGGCCCTACGGAGGACAAGACCAGCGTATTAATTAATCGTGAGTAAACTCTCCCGCCGTGCGGGAGGGACCCATCAAGGTTTGATCTTTCGGGCAGTAGATTGTTGAAGCAACGTGATTGTTCCATGTACATAAGCCGGATTACTATATTCTCTGGCTCTTCGAAATGAAATTTCCTGGTAAAATCCCCCTCAATCCCCCTTTGCAAAGGGGGATGATTTTGAAGTGATTCCATCAAGTTTTCCCCTTTGACAAAGGGGGGTTAGGGGGGATTTCAAGATGGGGCAATTCTATTGGAACCTGTCTTTACGATAGCCACCTTCAGGTGGCTCATAGTTTTATGACCGCTTTGAGCGATTCACAATCAATCCTCCAGCTTTGCCGGAGGTCACTGAATCATGAAATATGCGAGCTAGGCGTGAAGCAAGATTCATTACTCTTTCTTACTAATAGATCCAATACTCAGTTAAATTATATCCACAATATAAAGATAAACGGCTAGATTCAAGAAACTCACTTGCTCTAGAAACAACAAACGTTAAAAACCCATTGTCTAGTATCCAAAAGTCAAAATCATCAATATAGACTACCGGAACTGTATGACCAAAATACGATCCTGTTACTGGGTCGTGGTTTCCAAAATCCACCAATAGAACCATGCCGATCTTAGATTCTGGATAACCAGCCTCTGACAACAATCTGTACGCTAAAGCCCCAAAATCTTCACAATCACCTTTCTGACTTTCGTTGGCCTCACAAGAGGTCTGAGTGTAATCAACATCATCTTTTTTATGATCCAACATTCCCTGTGCAAGCCATGCAATCTCTTGCAATTCTGTAACACCAGGATTTATACATCTTCCTTCCGCCCTACAAGCTAGTTCTCGTTCTTGCCAATTTGCAACCGATTCTGGGACAGCACAATTTATGATATGTCTTTGCACAAGTCCATATTGGGTAGGAAGATCGCTGCCAGTACATGAAATAACAAACATGCTTAGTAATAGGACGATTACTAATCCTCCAATTATTTTAGCCATCCTTATGTCTCCATTAGACTTCTTTTTAATATCTATCGCATAAACCTTGGCACCTTCTGGTGTGTCTTTAACTAGTTCAACACCATCCTTTAAAGCCAGGAAAATACTTTATAGAAATCCTCTTTCTAAGCAGTTCCAAGGTAAAAGGATTCTGGGATTGAAGGGATTTTTTGCAAGAGATATGCCCTAGGAATTGTCACCGTTCGCAGCAGTGATGTGTTCTTACAGGCCTCCTCACTTCCACGATTCCGATTCTGGCGACGAGGTACTGAACGATGTTCCCCAAACAGCACTCAGCATTACAACCCACAAAACTTCAATCCATAGTAGGCATTTGCAATGCGTACACCAGCAAGAGCGTTAGATTGACAGGTCACACAGCACTGAGGACTCAAGGTGGCCCAATCTGAGCAACATGCAGAATTCAATCTGTCAACACCTAACGGCTAGCCTCACACCAAGATTTCCTTTGGTTGGGAAAAAGAAGTTTCTAGTTGACAGACGTACCACAATGTGGTAGGTCCGCAGGGAAAAGTTGGCTTGAAAGATTTTGGTGATGCCACTGAAAGTCAACTACCACTGCTAAAAGAGTTGGTTTCCCGTTCAGGAGGGAACACGATGCAACTTAAGGTGGAACAGCATAATCTGCAAAAGGACATTGTTTATTCCGTTGGTACGCAGGCAAAATCGGAAATCTCGTGGCAAATCGAGGATCGTCGGAACCATATAAGATTGAGCCATCAACTACTGGTGCAGCTTTCCAAGGTGGGATTGTATTCTCCGATTGGGGGAATGACCGAAAATGTAAGCCAAGATGGAGCGTTCATCAAAACCAAGGACTGGCATTTATTCCAACTCTATGACCAGGTAGTCGTTACCTTCTTGCTTCCACCGAGTTTCTCTGGTCAGCATAGGACCTTGGGGCTTCAGGGAACAGCGGTCGTCGTTCGGCTAGTCGAAGAAAACGAAGGAGTTGCAGTGCATTTTATCAGACTTCTTAAGCAATTCGAGAGAATGGACGAGTCGCAGGAAGCATGTGGATAAACTCGCTCGGACCAAGTCGTCAAAATCAAGCGTTCCTGTTTGCAGTTCTCTAACGGTGCACTGGGACTCTATTTATCCTGACCTCATACGAGTTCTCTCCCCCACCAACCAGCCGCGTCAGACCAGATTAGGGGCAACCCAGGTCGGTGGGGGTTTTGCGTAGCCCCTCGATTCTGGCAAGCCCGACTTTCGAGGGGTTTTCTTCTGCCCTCTTTCCATGCTGCCAACGTATTAGCGGACATCCTATAGTGTCCTATCCCACTTGAGGCCAGCGCAAGGGATCACGCCTTCTAGGTCGGAGTCACGCCTGGGCGTGAATTCATGAAACATCCGGGCTGGGGCATATCTCTTGCACAAAATCCTTCCAGGCCTTGAAAGCCTTTACTGGGAACTGCTTAGAAAGAGGATTTCTATAATGAAGACATGGCTTCTGGCTCTCGCGGCCCTAGTGGGAACATTATCGCTGTTGGTATCTGGATGTGCAACTAGTGGCAACATAAAGGAACCAATCCCTGAAACAATGCCCACCCAGGTTAAGGAGACTCAGTTGGAAGTTGAGCAGAACGAGATGGAGATTGCCACCGGAGAGCAGACGATGGAGGTAGAGAGCGAACGATCGGAGAATGAGTTTCCCGTTGAAGGGATTCTGTCTGAAGGGACAGTTCATTTCAGATTTGACAGCAGTACTCTCTCCAGGCAAGCCAGGGAGGCTCTTGATTCTCTTGCTCAAAATCTGAAAGCGCAAAACAAGGACGTCCAAATCATGATTCAGGGGCACACAGACTCAGTCGGTACGGACAACTACAACTACAATTTGGGCTTGGACAGAGCCAGGGTAGTCCGCGCTTACCTACACATGCGACATCTTATCCCATTGCACCGCCTACATATATTCACCTATGGCGAATCGAGACCCGTTGCGGATACCAGTACAGCTGGAAATCAGAGCAAAAACCGTAGAGCCA
>CP070692.1:3232451-3239478 GCA_020353215.1 Deltaproteobacteria bacterium | reverse complement strand
GGATCAACCTCGTAGATTTTCCGGATCAGTCTGGCCCAATTCTTCCTCGACCCTTTCGATAACTCATCCGGCTCCAGGATACAGGGTATGTGTTCTTCGTTTTGCTTCTTCTGTCTGCCTCGAGAAATCCCGCCATCGGCGGGACTGTAGTAGCCGTAATACCTCACTCCCGCCAATGGCGGGATTCACCCTTGCCAGGGACGTGAGAACACATGGCCGCCAGTGCTTGCATCCCGACAAGAGGCGGGGCCATTCCAGGGCGTCAAAGATCTTCTCTTCTTTGCAGTTTTTTGATCGGTATAGGACTTGTGCCTCCTCCACCACGTAGCTCATCCGCTCTTGTGAAAAAGACGCCCGGACAATATAGCGGGCCAGGTTCTCCATGGCTGTTTCGTCCCGAGGATAGATCCCCAGACTACAAAAGACGTTGAACCCTGAGTGGCGCCAGGACATGAGCATACTGACCAACTCCTCGGTGATCTTCCCCTTGGAAAGGAGCATCCGAAATACCTTGTAACGGAAGATCTCCTCGAACTCCTTGCGCACAACGACAGGAGCAACCCGGAAAGCGCCTGTGCCTATGAAGCAGCCATCCGTGCACAGAATGTGACAGTGGGGGTTGAATCCTAAGAAGTCGCCAAATGTCTGGATGGCAATCACAGCCCCGGGCACGGCATCTTTGCTAGGCACAAAACTCTTCAGATAGAGCTTTAAAGTCTCCCAGGCGCAGCGGCTCAGCTCAGAGAGCAGTTTGCGGTCGTAGAGGAAATATCTCCGAAGGATTTTGGGAATGCTGAAGACGAAGTGCCTATGGGGCACCGCCTTGATCACCTCCTGGCAGATCCACTCGCCAAACTCCACAACCCGTTTCTGGTGGCAAGATGGACAGAAACAAGGTCGAAAGGAGGAGAAGTTATTGATGGATTCCCGCCTGCTCGGGAATGACAATTCGCCGCTGAAAGCCGCTCTCAAAGAGATTTTCGGGTTAGATTACTTCATGGTGTACTTATATTCAGGGAGGAGGGTCATTTCTGTATAGAGACTATCGGCAGCGAGCAAGACAGAGCTCGGAATGTCTATACCAAGCTGCTGGGCTCTCGCCAGATTTATCTCGATTGTGTGATATTTAGGTCTTTCTATGGGGATATCTGCGGCTTTTCCGCCATTAAGAACCCTCACGACTTTCTGGGCAACTTGGTGGCCACAGAGATTCAAATTTATCCCTACCCCACCCAGAAAACCCATGGGGACCCAATCCACCATCCACACGAAGGTGGGTTTCTTGGAATTTCGCAGTATCCACTGAACTATTTCCTTGTGTTTCACTCCTCGGCCGTTGTCATCGAGTAGCCCTGTAATATCATGATTATGAATGGCATCGATGCTGTTGTTCATATTAAGGTCTGAATACAATTTTTTAAGTTGGCTGAATTTTTTGACAAAATGTGTCGATTTCAGTTCAATTGGATAGTTCTGCGGGTTTTTCTTGATGTCATTAATAGTATCTTCCGCGATCTGTCTCAGAAAGGGAGCCATATCGGAGCCGATAAGGACCATTCCCCTGGCAGAAGGCAGAATCTCTTTCATCATTTGTGTGGCATGATCACTGGTGGCCTCCTCTGTGACCCCGGTAATGTTGTAGCCCGGGTTTTCCCGGCTTTTCATAAACTCCGTTTTTGCGTTATACCTTTCGGGAGAAACATTGACACCTCCATAAACAATCTGCTGTGAGGTTTTTGCAAGCGGTAGGGCTACGTAAATAAAAGCTGTATCGTCAAAGACAACAATGACAGTCGGTTTTATCTTTCTTGCCATTTGAATAGCAAGCTTACCTCGCATTCTGCACTGTTCCGGGCTTACATATTTTGTCCTTGTGTCCATATAGAAATGATGGAGAACCATGTTTTTGCCATCTTCGTAACCGAGCTTTTTTAGTTCTTCAATCATGCCAACTTCTAATCTACCCCCACAGCCTTCACCTTTTGCATAACTTTGTACAATTAAGATGCTTGGCTTTTGATTGGGTTGCAAATTACCAGCAAGACACAAGGTGTAGAATAATATTAAGAGAATAGATGCAAGGGGCATGACACTATATCTTCTGAACATAAGATTACCAAGGACCATGTAAATTGTCCGGTCTGGTGAGAGAATCGGCATGGTATAAGGCAAAATACTGCATATATACATTCTAGCAGGAGCAGGCCGAGCCGTCAAACTAAAGATACCCTCAGCATAGCGGTGAAGGTAGCAATTAGTGTTGCGATGTGGAAGAAAATGAACTAGATTAAATATGTTCAGTGGGTTCCCATAACTCGGAAAATCACGATTCTACTTAACATTCCCAAACCGACCCGAATGACATTTTCCCCCTAAGTAGCAGGTTGGGGGGAAAACAGTTCCTGAGAAATCAGGGAAGAACTGAACTCCGTTTCGATGGTGGGGAGTGTGGCAGCATAAATGTCTCCGCCTTTTCTGGGTTTGATTTCTCGGAACAAAAGGTCGTAGAGCTTGACCGCCGCAAACTAAACTTTGTTACAAATCCGTCACAGGATTTTCAGAACTGAATAGAATCTCAGTGGTAAAGAGAAGGGTCGCTCAAGGTTTGGCATGAACCCACTAGGCGGGTGGGTCGGGCAGGACGGGTGTTTCGGAGACAATCGTTACGTTGGGTGATGTTAAGAGCGAAGAAATTTGCTCCACCTCCAACACTGCCAGAGTGGGGATCTCATCCCTTCATTCACAGTTTCAGCCGTGGAGACCATAGTACTATATTCTGTGACGGGGCTCAAAGGGCGTGACTATGAATGTCAGTATGATAGCTTATGAATACCAACGACCTCGGTTGACAGTTTGGTGTAGTACTGAAAACCGTCGAGGGAGGTCGTGGTATTCATACATTATCTAATAGTAGATGACCGGCCTGATCGAGTCACTCCTGTTTTAAATTACGGACTGCTCTTACGTAATTCGAGGGAGTCCTTTCATACATAAATGCGTAGTCTTGATCCGTACTGGGGGATTGCCACCATGCTTGTTGGATTCTACCATCACTGAAGCTGACGACCCAACCTCCGGAGAGGTCCTCCGGACTGCTAATTACACTGCCGCCTTCCAGAGCCTCGTCCGCGCTCCAGCAGCGTTCCTGCTTGTCATCAAAGACTCCGTCGATGTGCAATCCGTTCGTCTTGTTTTTCTTCAATAGGGAGGCGAGTTCCTCTATGGTAGGCAATCGCCAGTCTGAATATCCCGCAAATGCGTCTTTGTTAAGCCCGCCGATGTAATAGTCAGCGCCTCTTCTCGTCCGAGACCTTTTAGAGCCACTCTTTTGCCACATCAGTCCTGTCGCTTTATCTGTTACCGTACCATCGCCGTTGTCTATTAGGTTACTCTCAAAATTGCCGTGGGAACGCCAAAACCTATCAAAGAAATCATAATGTTCCAGCATGTTCTTTAAATTGCTCTCTTTAAGCTTCTCGGGTTCTTTCCGCAACGAGACTCTTGGGCTAGTCACACTCTCAGGGATATACGCAAGTTTACGCTGTTCCTCTGCCAGCCGCTGACTTTCAGCTCTGAGGCGCTGCTGTTCTTCCAGAATCCGCAATTCTTCCGCCAATCGCTCCCTTTCTTGTCTCAGCCGTTCGAGCTCACCAGAAAGAAGAGCCGTTGCTTCAGTCAAGGAGTCAGTGAGGGACGTTAGTTCGGTATCATGAGGTACTAATATGAAATCGCCTCTGTCCAGATGAGGATTGTTTATCTTTCCATACTGAGGATGTTGCGCTCCGTTCGAATAATTTACTACTTTTGTCTGAAGATACATCCCTAGTTCAGAAGCGGTCACATAGTTGTCACCATTGAAATCAGCTTCTCCGTCCAGCCCCCGAAGCAGACAGATTTTGAAAATGCTCCGATCAGGCACAGTCTCATCAGCACCACCTGCTGTGATGAACTGACGAACCGGGTAGACACTCTTTTCTGTAATGTCTGTTGGAGCAGTTCGTGCGAGAGCAAACAGTGATCCGGAAAAACACGAATCAAACAACATTAACATATGCTTGGACTTCACTCTTAGGGCCAGCATCTCCATATCTTTCATGCTGACCGCCTTGCTGTCAAAGCCGATTAGGATCTAAGTTTTGAAGTGGACAATCTGTTGGAATAATGTAGCCTAGTTCAGTTCCGTCAGCTAGTTCTGTCGTTTCACCGTGCCCAGCGAAGTAAAAGAGTAACGCTCTGTTCGTTTCAGTGCCTAATCGGCGAGCTATACCAGTCAAAGTGGATTTCAACTTACGGGAGTCGGGATCTTCAATCAGCTTTACCCTGAAACCCATATCCTCCAATTTGGCTGCAACCTCCCTGGCATCTTTCACTGCATTCGGCAATCTGGGCCAGTGTTTATAATCGCCTGTCCCGATCACGACGGCGTGATAATCTTTGTAAAGGTAGAATGCCTGGCCTTTTTTGGACACTACACTGATACCTCTGGTGGTAGCGAAGAGGCTGTTTGCCGGAATCAGAAATAACAAAGCAAAAAGGGAGCTGAGAAAATTAGTCCAGAAACTTTTCATAGTCTTCCCCTTGCTGGCTCCTTTAGTGTTACCTCCTGGTGGTAAGTGTCCAGGTAGCTTCATAAAACTCCGCTCCGGTACTTGAGTGTGTAGTTGTGCCTACAATCTTGATACCGCGAGTTTGAAAAGCTAGCTCGCTGCGTGCCCCTCGATACTGCCTTAAGCCCTGCCCGATTGAATCCATGGTCACTTCACCCAGTGGTGCCTCGCTGGCATAAAGCAGGACATTATCTTCACCATAGGGAGGTGTTACTTCAAGTTCAAAACGATCTTCCTGGGATGGAATCTTGTAAACTATCCCACCTCGAAAGAAGTTTCTGGGGCGGTAATCATTGGGCAAGAGCTGTATAATCTCTCCATTTGAGGTGATATCAACGATCCTTGCGTAATAGTCTCTGTTGCCCTGAACAAAGATGGTAATCTTTTCTCCGTGGTTGTATTGTTTCTTATCAGTCCAAACCTTTACAGTAAGCGGTGCCTCTTTATTCATTATTGTGGCCTGAGAAGCCACCGCCTTGTGCGGACTTAGATTATAAACAACCTCTGCTTTTATCCACACATGATAGCGGTTATTTCCTTCGACACCGTAGTCTTTTTGCTCAAGAACAGTTACAGATCCCTCGGCGTCCGACATGATCAGATCATACTCCAGTTGGAAATTCTTGACCTTGGTTTTGGATTGGATGTAGGTCTTAGCTGCTTCTAAAGCCTGTCTTCTAGCGTTGGCAAAGGCTGCGGCCCTGGACTGAGCAAGAGTCATATTCTCACTAAGGTATGCATAGCCGTCAACTGCCTGTATGCATGATCTTCTTTCCTGATCTAGGACAATCTCGATCGCGCGGGTATTCTGTGCTTGCGCGATTCTAACTGTGGCGAAGAACAGTATTAGCAGGAAAAGCGTTCGTAGATGGTGAACCTGCAGGATAGATAGCTTGAACTTCATCACTTTGCCTCCTGCGGAATATGTTTCGCGATCTGATCGAGAAATATAAGATTTACCAGGCTCTCAAGCGGGCCTAAACTCCCTTAATTTACAGTTTTAGCTCTAGGAAGGATACTACTACAGTTGGGTGCGGCTCAGAAAGGGCAAAAGTGGGGATTAAAGTAGTGACTGTCGAATAAGTCATTTTGATGAACGGGGATCCTTCCCAAAACGGCCATCTGTTTCGATCGAGCGTCTTGGTAGTGTCTCTGCGATGGTAGTGTCTTTACCTTACTTTTTTTCTGAGGTTCAGCTACCCTCCAGGCTCATCTATGTAAAGCCGTAGAAGGTATTATAAGACAACGTAACTTTGTGAAACTAATCTTTTTGACAGTGGACACGAAAAGGGGTTAACTTAATTAGTTTCATAGGTTGAGTTCTTTCTTGGTCCTAAACCCCCCGCTTTTTCTCAGGAATAGCTAAATGAATCTCAAAATGGGCTAGCCTTGCTCCCGCGGAACACCAACAGTTCTGTTGGGGGCTAAAAGCATCGTCCTTTATCGCAGCTACCTGTTTTGGGGGACAGCTAATCCATTAAAAAAAATGCAGTCCATCTGCACCTGGGGAATATTGTTTGCCGGGCGTTGCCGCTCTTATCCTCCCATTTGCGTCGCTTTTCCCTGTGAGGTTTTCTAAGCAAGAAATAATCTGCCTACCGAAACGAAATCTTTCCTCTGGTTGCGCACCGTTCTCTGTAACCTAGTTCCGTGAATCAACATATTTTCCTGGGAGCAGCTCATAAATGAATTGGCGGAACTGCGTGAGCTGTTTCAGGTATTGTAGAAGCAAGAGCCCGAGTGGACACCTATGGAAGACGTGCTACAACAATCCGACAATGAGTTGGCGGTGCTCAACCGTGTCTGTCAAGCTTTTATCTCAATCCTTGACCTGGACCAAGTACTAGCCACTATTCTGGAAGAGGTACGGCGCCTTCTTGGGGCAGTCGCTTGCTCGGTGTGGTTGACCGACCCAGAGACAAAAGAACTCTCCTGCAGGCGATCTATGGGCCCCCAGAGTGACGTGGTGCATGGCTGGCGTTTGGCAGCGAAAGAAGGAATAGCCGGTTGGGTAGCTCAAAGTGGAGAAGGCCTGATCGTGCCAGACACCAGGGTCGATAAGCGACACTCTAAAGACGTGGATCGGGAAACAGGAATTGAAATGCTCTCCATTCTCTGCGTGCCACTGCGAACCACAAACGATGTTATAGGTGTGATCGAAGTGTTGCACACACAAGCCGGGCGTTTCGGGGAGAAAGATATGAAGTTGGTGGAGTCGTTGGCTCCAGTAGCGACCGTCGCCATCGAGCATGCACGGTTATACGAAGCAATCCAGGAAAAGCTGACTGAGCGCGAGCGAGCCGAGGCGGCGTTGCGAAATAGTGAAGAAAAATACCGACTTTTGGTTAGTAACCTGCCTGGAATTGTCTATACGGGATACAAAGATTGGTCTGTTGATTTCACTGACAATAAGATTGAGG
>CP070692.1:3225316-3232351 GCA_020353215.1 Deltaproteobacteria bacterium | reverse complement strand
TTCGACTGCCCTCGGCCGTGAGCTCGGGCCGAACGGAGGCTCACTCGAAGTCCTCAGGTCGAGTCGCTCAGGATTCGCAACGACCTCTCCATTCCAAGCAACCAGGAGGAAAATGGTTGCTCTGAATGGACTTTGTCTCGCAGCTCACCCTGTCCTAGAGTGAAAGAACCCTTCGTGACTGGAACAGCCATCTGCGCAAAACCAGGAAGAGCTGGCATTATCCGTTGTTGGTTGCGGTAGACCAGTAGCTGTTGTCTCATACCCAAACAAACGCTGATTCTTGTGCGGGGCACAAGAATCGATGCGAGAGAGAGGAACCGTGAGAGCAAAGGGAAATCTTGAGGAACGACTCAAGAAGGAACAGCTTCTCAAGAGCATCACTCATAAGCTACATGGGGCCAGGGATCTGGATGAAATCTTACTGTACATAAAGAATGAAATAATTGCGCTGTTTGACGCGGAAAGAATTACCGTCTACGGAGTGGATGCCGAAAACCGAGAGATTTATTCCAAGGTCAAGGAAGGGGATGAAGTCAAAGAGATCCGGCTTGCTCTGGATAAGACTAGTATAGCCGGGCACACCGCGATTTCAGGCAGGAGGTTTAATCTTGCCAATGTCTACGACCGCAAAGAACTGGAGCGTGTGGATCCTCAGCTTAGGTTTGATGGGCAGTGGGATCAGGCCACCGGCTTTGAGACCAGGCAACTGCTTTCAGCTCCCAGCCTCTACAAGGGCAAGTACCTGAAGGGGGTCGTGCAGGTGATCAACAAGCGTGGCGCTGACCAGTTTACCCAAGAAGACGAGCAGTACCTTGAAGAGATCTGCCGGGTGTTAGGACTGGCTTTCCACAATCAGAGTCGCATGCAGCGGCGACCCAGCAGGTTCGACCAGCTACTTAATCAACAGATCATCAGTGAGGAAGATCTTAACCAGGCCATCACCTTAGCCAGAGAGCGGAACTCTGATCTGGCCAGCATGCTGGTAAACGAATATAAGGTACCCAAGAAAGCTTTGGCCAAGTCTTTTGAATCCTACTACGGTGTTCCGTTCGTGTCGTACGAGGACTGGATTATCATTCCCACCGACCTGGTGAAAGGGCTGAATCTTGGTTATTTGAGGCGTAACTACTGGGTTCCCTTGCAACGGGAAAACGGCAAACTGATCATTGTCGTCGACGACCCTAACAATAGAGAACGGGTCAAAGAGATCAAAGCCCTGATTAAGGCAGAGGAGTACGAGTTTCGCGTGGCGCTCAGGGAAGACATCCTAAGGTTCATTGATACGGCGGTGGGCGGCCATGCGGGAGTAACTACGGTAAAAAGCATCATCGGTGAGCTGGCGCGAGAGAGCGATGAGAGCGAGGAACCGGAGGAAGAATTCCTCAACGAGAGTGATGCGGGCATCGTGCGACTGGCCAATCAGATCATTAAGGACGCCCATGATTTGGGAGCCTCGGACATTCACATCGAGCCCTACTTTGGAAGACAGTCCACCATAATTCGCTTTCGCCGGGACGGAGCCTGCTTCAAGTACCAGGAGGTGCCGCACACCCATACCCGGCCGCTTGTCAGCCGAATCAAGATCATGGCCAAGCTGGATATTGCAGAAAGGAGACTGCCGCAAAGCGGCAAGATCAAGCTCAGATACGGGAGTAAGGAACTGGAGCTTCGGGTTGAGGTTACCCCCACGGTAGGGGGGCGCGAAGACTTGGTTCTGCGCCTTCTGAGTTCCGGGAAGCCATTTCCGCTGGATCGGATGAACTTCTCCGCAACCAACCTCAAGAATTTACTGGAATTGATAGAGAAACCGTATGGAATCTTGCTTGTGGTTGGTCCCACCGGTTCCGGAAAGACCACGACTTTGCATTCGGTACTCGGGCACATCAACCGGCCGGAGGTGAAGATATGGACTGCAGAGGACCCTGTAGAGATAACCCAGTACGGGCTCCGACAGGTGCAGACCCACGCCAAGATCGGCTATAGTTTTGCAGATGCCATGCGGTCCTTTTTGCGAGCCGACCCGGACGTGATCATGGTGGGAGAGATGCGAGATGCAGAGACAGCTCAAATCGGACTGGAAGCATCGCTGACGGGTCATCTTGTGTTTAGTACTTTGCATACCAACAGCGCCCCCGAAACAATCATCCGTCTAATCGACATGGGCATGAACCCGCTGAACTTCGCTGACGCATTGCTCGGCATCCTTGCCCAACGGCTGGTGCGCACCATTTGCCCGGGCTGCAAGGAGGCCTACCATCCTGACAGGTCCGAGTTTGATCTGCTGGCACAGGAATATGGCATGAATCTGTTTGAGGAACTTGAAGTACACTACGATGACGAGTTTCTGCTGCACCGGGGCCGGGGCTGCGAGGACTGCACCGGAAGCGGCTACCGAGGACGGGCAGGAATCCACGAGCTGTTAGTGGCGAGTCCGAAGATCAAGGAACTGATCCAGAATCGAGCTCACATGGAGGAAATCCGGCGGGTTTCCATGAGCGAAGCAATGCGCACCCTGAAACAGGATGGAATATGGAAGGTTTTGCAAGGACATACGGATTATACCCAAGTTAGAAGAGTGTGTATCGTCTAGCCCGCATATTTCATCAATTGGAGTAGCGAGGCCGTGGAGACGGGTGTGCCACCGTCCAACCATCCGGCGGTACCGCGGTGTTGGACCTGAACCGTACCTTAAAAGGCTGTCATCAGGTCATTTGGGCTAACCGTCGTCATCAAGTCATTCGGTCGCTTCGGTAAACCCGTCACCAGAAATGGCGAAGCCATGATTTCGTGATTTTGGCATAAGACGACACAGTGACCTATTGACTGTGAGTGACAGCGAAGCGTGATGACAACTAAGACGGTCGCAGTCACGCCAGGGCGTGGATTCATGAAATATCCGGGCTAAGAGTCCAGGTTAAAAGTTCGCACTCACGCCAGCCTGCAATCTTCCTCTCGTTGCTTACTTCTTGCGCTCAGGAATCTCGAAGGTCCTGCCAATAGTCCTTACCGCTTTTTCAACCTGGTCCTCAGGGATGACGCAAAGTGACGAGGTAATCGTAGTGGCATTGCTGAAGACGTCGACCTTGGCTCTCGCCAGCGCAGAAAAGAGCATGCCGGAAGTTCCAGGACGGATATCAAAGTGGGGCCCCAGTACGCGAATCACAGCGACCGGTTGGCGAATCACCACCTCTTGAGGCTGCATCCTGACCTTGACCTCTTTCAGTTCTGGTTCCAGACGATCAAAAGCCTCGCGTTCTATGCATATAACCAGATCCCGGTCGTAGTCACCGGCACAGCCTTCCAGGAGAAACTTGAGGGGAACACCATGACGCTCCAGGAGATCGAACAGGGGTCTTGTAGCTCCCGGACGGGCGGGTATACGAAGAAAACTGAGTTGAGTTAAATTGCGCAGAAGTCTTAGAGGAAAGATCTCTAAGGAGTCAGCTTGCTCCACACTCAATCCTTTTGTGGTTGCTAGCCCGGACATTTGATGAATTGCTGCGGCGAGACCGTGGAGATGGGCTTGCCACTGTCCAATCGTCCCCCGGTACCGCGAGATTGACCCTGAACCGTAACTGACAAGGCTGTCATCAGGTCATTTGGGCTAACGGTCGTCATGAAGTCATTTGGTCGCTTCGATAAACCCATCACCGGGAACAGCAAAGCCATGATTTCGTGATTTTGGCATAAGACGACACAGTGACCTAGTGACTATGAGTGACAGCGAAGCGTGATGACAACTAAAACGGTCGCAGTAGGTCATTTATGAAACAACCGGGCTAGGGGAGCGACCCAAGAAAGTTGTTTGCTCCAACTCTTCGTAGGAGATTACGGTAGCTCAAAGGCCTGGTCCAGGCAAGCCAGGGCTTGCTGTATGTGCTCGCCGCTGATCACGCACGAGATAACGGAACTGGCATTGTTGGTGGAAAGAGGATCAATTCCGTTCATCCGCAGAGTAGTGAAGAGCCGCTCTGCCACCCTGGCTCGCTCTTTGTGGGGATAAATGGAGATAACGCGAACCTGGGATCGATACACAAACTCTTTAATGTGTAAAGCATTTTCATTGACATCGACGAGATCCACCGCAGTTTCAAAGAAAGCTGGATCTATGCAGATACAGAGCGACGTATCGCCATTGGCGTCGCTGTATTTGCTGATGAAACGAACATTGATCTCTTGGTCTCCGAAAAGACGCAAGAGTTCAGCCGAAGAATCATTGACCTCCTGGGTCATGACGACCGTCAGGGAAGAAAGCTCCGGGCTTTGCAGGATACCTGTGATTCTGATCTTTTCCGGTTTAGGAGCGCCTATGCGGCGCATAATCTCGAGGGTCTTGCTTTGCTCGCTCATGTGGGGTTCATCTTCTTTCACTCAGGAGATTAAAAGGGGCCATCACTTCGTCACCGGTCATTACAGATTTGTCAACACCCTTCCGGCATTATATTATTGACTTTTTAGGACGTCATATTGCCACGCTCTCATCTTCCAGTCTGAACGAGAACGGTGGCGGTGAGCACAATCGAAATCGAGGGGGAACCAGTTCAGTGTGACAATGATAGATGAAGAACGGACAAATGACAAATGACAAATAACCCCACGTCCAAGTCACAGCGTGCTGTGCCGTTGCGAGTAATGTTGCTCGCTTTCGCTGTGAGCGGTGTGCTCATGGCTGCCAAGTTTCTCGCTTACGGCTTCACCGGTTCCACAGCTATTCTTTCCGATGCCTTGGAATCTATCATCAATGTAGTAGCCAGCGGATTCGCCCTCTATAGCATCTACCTGAGCAGCCGCCCCCCGGATTCCAGCCATCCCTATGGGCATGGGAAAATCGAACACTTCGCGGTTGGCTTCGAGGGAGCGCTCATCTTACTCGCGGCCGCGGCCATTCTTTACAAGGCGATTCCCGCATTCTTCCAAGAGCAACCCCTCGGCCAACTGGGCGTGGGTATTCTGCTGGTGCTCGGAGCCTCCGGAGTCAACCTTGTGATGGGGTTCTACTTGGTCAGGACCGGCCGTCGAACCAGATCGATCACCCTTGAGGCGGACGGCAAACATTTGCTCACCGATGTCTATACCAGTTTTGGCGTGGTAGGTGGACTGTTCCTGGTTCGTCTCACTGGCTGGCACGTTTGGGACCCTCTAGTGGCGTGTATGGTGGCCGGAAATATCGTCATTACCGGCTGGCGTTTGGTTGGAAGGTCATTTGGCGGCTTGATGGATGAGGCCGATCCAGAACTGCTGATTAGAATCGTTGATATTCTCAACGATTGGAGGCAGCCAGACTGGGTCGGGATTCACCGGCTTCGCAGTAGGCGGTACGGCGAAAAGGTTCACGTTGATTTTCATTTGATCCTACCGCGGCACTATGGTCTCCAGGATGCACACGTTGAGGCCGAAAAGATAGAAAAGCTCATTCTCGATTCGCTGAGCGAAGTTGTCGAAGTGATCGTTCACGTTGACCCCTGCGAAGACCCGCTTTGCGAATTCTGTCGGCAGGACCGCTGTCAGGACAGAAACAGTGTGGGTACAGAGGCCGACAAACCCTGGCGACTAGAACAGTTGGTTGCTAAAAGGGAACACCGGACGCAGTAAAGAATCCGGGTCCATCGAAGCTCCCGCTCTGCGGGGAAGTTCCCTGCTTTGAACTGTCCCCATAGGGGGCTTCATTGGGTTTTCGCCTTAGCGAAAGTCCTGTGGAATAACGAAGTGATGGAGTAATGGAAACGCTACAAAGTGTAGCCTTATCCATAGGACCTGACAAATGACAGCAGTCCGGCTGGTCTATGCAGATGACTCTGGTAGCATCTACGACCATCACTACCTGGAGATGGCCGGTGCCAGTGGAGGTACCTGGCAGCAGGTGGATGAGAACGTACTTATCCCGCTGCCGCCGGGGAGTGAGCTGTTTCTGTTGCCAGGGCGTGTACCTGTTGGGTATGACCGGGAAAGGGAACGATTTGTGTGTTTTACAGAAGATCTCACAGAGGGCCGGCGGAACCTGCGAGCGGTTGCCGCCTTCATGGCACCAGCCCATACGCAGATACTCACAGCGGCCTACCAGACCGAGGCGGACGCTCCCATATTGCCTCTATTCAGTTATACTGCAGTGGGCTGGAGGGAAGGCGAGTTTGTGGTTGCAGGAGTGCGAGTGGATCAGCTGCCGCGTCAAGACATTGACCAGTTCGACTCAGAAAAAATCAAAACACAGGCTGGCGAAGCTCTCGCGAAGCAACGAAGCAATCGTCTCATCCAGCATCTGGGAACCTGCGCCTTGTCCTATGGGTGTCCTGCCGCCAACAACTACTTCCTGGGACGGTGGGAGGCGCCCCTACCCACGTCGCCGCAGTGTAACGCCGCCTGTCTTGGCTGTATCAGCTATCAGTTGGATAGTGGGATTTGCGCGTCCCAGGATCGGATCACTTTTGTGCCGAGTCCGGAGGAGATTGCCGAGGTGGCTGTTCCTCATTTGGACAAGGCACCAGGCCCGCTAGTAAGTTTTGGCCAGGGATGCGAGGGCGAGCCGCTCCTTCAGGGGAAGATTCTGGCGACCGCAATTGATCTCATTCGGCGTCAAACTGGACGGGGCACCATCAATTTGAATACCAACGGCAGTCTTCCTAGCATGGTAGCCCAACTTTGCGACTGTGGCTTGGACAGCATTCGGGTGAGCCTCAATAGTGCCAGGGAAGTCTACTACCACCGGTACTACCAACCCCAGGGGTACAGTTTTGCTGAGGTGAGAGAATCCCTGCGCGTGGTAAAAGCTGCAGGGGGGTTCGCCTCAATCAACCTGCTCACCATGCCGGGAGTTACGGATGAGGCAGAGGAGGTCGAAGCCATTATTCGACTCATTGATGAAACTGGGACCGATCTCATCCAACTCCGAAATCTCAACATTGATCCAGCATGGTATCTTCGCGGAGTTGACTACCATGCCGCAGGTCCCAAGCTCGGTATTCTGGAAGTGATAAGGAGGATTCGCAGGTCTCATCCCCAGGTGAAGTTCGGCTACTTCAATCCCTGTCTTGACCCAAA
>CP070692.1:3218115-3225216 GCA_020353215.1 Deltaproteobacteria bacterium | reverse complement strand
ATGTCGTCTGATGCCAAGATCACGAAATCATGGCTTTGCCAATTCTGGTGATGGGTTTATCAAAGCGACCAAATGACTTGATGACGACCGTTAGCCCAAATGACCTGATGACAACCTTGTCAGGTACGTCTCGGGTCCGAGTCCCGCGGTACCGCGGGACGATTGGACGGTGGCACACTCATCCTCTTCGCGCTCGCTCCGCTCCGCTCAGTCCCCGCCCCTTTGGGGCGGGTCCCCAGTTACACGGTCTCGCTACTCCAATTCATGAAATATGCGGGCTGGTGACAGCGCGGCGTAAGGACGGGAAAGGTGGACGGACTCTATCCCACCCCCGTGGGAGCGCGCCAGATTTCGAGTATGGTCAAGTCGTCACTTGCCTCCGCATTGCCCCTCCACGTCTTGACTGCATCCACAAGACAGTTGCCCCACGGAGGCCCGGTTGCTGTTCTAATACAGTTGACGATGCGTCGGTGATCAAACAACTCGTCCTGTTCGTTTCGTGCCTCAGTAACCCCATCGGTAATAAAAAGAATCGATTGCCCGGGTTCCAACAAGATCTCTTTGGTCTGGTAGTCAGGGCTGGGGATGATCCCCAATGGTATTCCCTGCATGTCAGGCACGTTGCCGATATCACCACCCACAATCCACACAGGAATCAGGTGCCCTCCCCGGGCCAGCTGCATTCTTCCGCTTGTTGGCCAGTACTTTCCGATAATAATCGTGGCAAAAAAGCCTTCTTTGGCCAGTAGGGAGTACATGGTATGGTTCACTCGCTCGAGCAGTCTGTCCACCTCCCCGTGTGCCAGTGCTTCACTCCTGATCCTGGTCCATAGAGCTCCCATGATCAGAGCAGCCGGAAGACCTTTACCGCATACATCTGCCACGTAAGCCAACCAGCTACCGTCCGGCATGGGTATCAGATCGTATAGATCACCACCCACAAAGGCTGCCGGCAGTGACACAGCCCAAGCGTTGCTCCCTCCACCCAGGTCAGGGCATTCCGGCCAGAACAGCGATTGAATTTGCGAGGCTGCTTCCAGTTCAACCTGCAATCTCTGCTGCTTGAGTTGGGTGTCGAGAAGTCTGGAGCGAATTATGGCCACGGCGGCCAGCTGGGCAAAGCTGTCCAGAAGTTCCTGGTCTTCGGCGTCGAAACAGGGCTTTTCCTTGGAGTTGAGTACCTCTATTACTCCCAGGAGTTCATCGCCATACACTATGGGAACGCAAAGGAGGGTTCGGGTGCAAAACCCGGTGTGGAGATCGGCTTGTCTGAAAAATCTAGAGTCAGCCTGCACATCTTGGATAATAAGAGGCTGACGGTTTGCGGCGACGCAACCCGCAAGCCCTTCACCCAGTTTGAGCTCGACACAACTCTTGAGAATCTGTTCAGTTCCCTGTCCCAAGCCCTCGGTCTTGGCCAGGGCGAATTCCAAAACCTTTCGTTCTGAGTTGTAAAGGAGAATCGAAGAAGCTTCCGCGCCTGTCACCTCCTGTGCCAGGTCAAGAAGCTGCGGCAGCAGCGCATCGAGAGATTCTAGGTTTGCCAGGGACTGGTTAGCCTTGATCAGCCTCTTCAGCCTGCCGGAAACGTTCAATTCGTCTCCGCTGCCGGTGTGGTCGTTCATGGGTAATCCTCGCTAAGCTCAAAAACCCCTCCCAACGTCCGGGGGGATTATGCCATTCCGCGATCCGCCAGTTAATATCTGACATATCCTTACTAGCCGGGAGGCGAGGGCGGTCCAGGCAGTCGTCCCAACGTGGTCGTCGTTGATGTGGATGATGTTGAAGTTGTGGTCGTGGTTGTAGTCGTCGTCGTGGTGGTGGTCGTCGTCGTAGTCGTGCTCGTGCTTGTGGTGGTTGATGTCGCGGGAGCATAGGGAGTAGTCGTCGTAGTGGTCCCAACAGTTGGCGTTACCTGAATCGTTGTGGTAGAAGTGGTTGCGGTCCCTTCGTCAGCAGTTGGCGACACGTAAGTTTCCGGCAATAACTCCTTTCCTCGTGGCTGAGTTTCTTCTGCAGCTGCCGGCTCTGGCTGTCCCTCTGACACAGATTCGTCCATTGCGGGTTGAGGTTCCTCTTCAACCGCCGGGGATGGTTCCTCCTCAGCAGCCTCTTCTTCCACCATTGCAGCCTCGGGTTCTTCGGGGGGTTGGGGCTCTTCAAGGATGGCTTCCATCTCTTCAGTCGCTGGTGTGGGCTCCTCTTCAGGTATTGGTGCAATCTCCTCGTCTAGTGGTGTCGGTTCCGGCCCGACCTCTTCACCCAACACGTCAACGTCACGCTGAAGTTCTCTCAGCTGCGTTGGAGTGACTGTTACCGGTCTCATTGGGTATTCTCCCGGCCTTATCAGGGTGAACCAACCTGCTCTCACATCGAACAGTTGAGATGGATCGAATGTGGCCCGCACCCAGACGACATTCTTGAAACAAAGGACATTGGTGACGCCCGCCGGGCTTACCCACACCAGAAACACGGTTCCGCGTATGCCGATAATGGCCGTGTCCGTCTGGATGGTGAAGCTGCGGTCTTTGAAGTCAGGCAGGTCGTTGGCGAACACCTTTACTTTGCCTGTCAGGAGATCGAAGTAGGCCTTTCGTTTCTGTTCGGCCGGTTGGTAGACAAATTCGGTGATTTCCAACTCGGTGTCTTCACCAACGCTGATGATGCTCTCGTCGTCGAATTGAATCCTCAGCTTGGAGTCGAGGTGGGTCTTGATCATATCGTGTTGATAAACGGGGCTGTTCAGCTCTGCCGGTTCGGCGACTGTGGCCCCCTGATGAAGAATTTCCGCGATGCCGGTCAAGCGGACGATCTTACCCACAGGCTGAAGGCCTGCAAACGCCGGGTTACTCCAGGCAAGGAGGAGGATGCCGGTCACCAAGGTCAGGATAAAGGTCTGTACTCTTTTCATCATTGCACCATGATTGCTGGTTGATCGACTATTTCTGTGAAAAACTTCCAACAAGCCTTCGACAAACTCACCCTAGAAGGATGCTGCCAGGTTCAGGGTCAGAACGTTCTTTTTAAAGTCAAAAGGTTGAAATTCGGTACCCGTAATCAGATCGGTCTGGACGATGTTGGAATCGTTATCCGTGTACGCATAGATGAACGCGATCCGAAAGTACTTCCCTAGTTGGCGAAATAGCTGGGCTTCCAATATCCAGGTCTTTTCGGTTCTGGCGACACCGTCATAAAGCTGCGGCGAGGCGTCAAAGTCAGTCCACCATCGCCGCAGACTAAGGTCAAACTGGATGTCCCATTTGATATCGGTGTTGAGCCCGAGCAGGAGTTCGTGGCGGTAGTAGTCCGGTTCTGAATTCTCATAGACAAATTGATAGCCAAGCCGACCGCCTTTCCGTCCTCCCTGAAAAAGGAAAAACTGAAGCAAGCCTATTGTATAGTTGTCCGCATCCGGGGTGCCGTCCAAAAAGTCTTTGTCCTGAAAAAAGCCTTGCACATCGGTGCGGAAATGCTCTCCTTCGTTTATGGAGAAGGCAGCACTCAGCTCGTTCATTCTCAGTCTGGAAAAATTGCTGGTGCCGCCCCAGTAATAGGAGAAGGCATACTGGAGGCGAAAGGAGACTGGCTGATACAACCAATTGCTGTAGATAGTCAGCATGGGCCATCTGAGGTCGTTGAACTGCAGATCTACGTAACTAATCTGGTTATAGGTGGCAGTGATACCCAATTCCCATCTATCTGTCATGATGGGACGATAGCCACCTCCCACCAGGAAGTAAATTGAGAAATCACTCCTGTCGAGGGCGACACCTGGCACTCCCGTGAGGGTTTCAAGGTTAACGTTGTCGTCATAGCTGCCACTTAAAGAGGCCACCGCGAACCACCGCTTGTGGGCCCGAATCATTTCGTCCATCTGCCCCAGAAAGCTCTGGGCACTCTGACCGTAAGCAGCTGTAGGATCGATGTCCACGGCCTGAGTCATTGCCTGACGTGATTCGTCGTACTCTCTTTGCTTGAAGTAGGCCAGCCCCATATGGTACAGGGCAACCTGTCTCATGTCGGGACTGGCTGTCTGAACCCAATCAAAAGACGAGAGTGCCGCGTCGTACTGGCCCAAATTGAGCTGCATCAAGCCCAGGTTGAAGCGGACGTTGGGGTCATCGGGCGCCAGTTTCGCGGCTTTTTCCAAAACCTGGATTGCCTCCTGGGACTTGCCCAGCCGGCTTTTCACCACCGCCAGTTCAAGCAGTGTACGGATATCTGTAGGTTCCAACCGAAGAATTTCCTCATAGGCAGCAACCGCGTCGTCGAAACGCTCCAGGCTTTCGTAGGTGAGGCCCAGATAGAAGCGGTACTCTGTCTTGCTGGGATCCAGTTCGACAGCCTCTTGCAGGAAATTCGCGGCGTCTTCGAAGTTACCGTCTTCATACTCGAACCTACCCCGGTCGAAACGCCGCTTGGCTGTTCTCTCGTCGGCAGCCGCCGCAGTAGAGCAGAAAGCCAGACAGAGAACGAAACAGATGAGATGTGTTCGTGCATGGATTCCGAAGAAAGGTCTTCCGTGCATGAGAGTTCACTCCCTCTTCAGGTCACTGCAGAAGTCAAAATCTTTGAGAGTCTTAACTAAATCTAACGCTATGCAATTAAAAAGACTAAATAGTAATTTCCATGCACTGTAAAATCCCCCCAGCCCCCTTTAACAAAGGGGGAGTCAGGGGGATTTCTCAGCCGGTCAACCGCTAATTAGTTTCCATCTGGAAATACCACAATTTCCTCCCCCTTGACGGGGGAGGATGAAGGTGGGGGTGATAAAATAGATGTGGATTCAACCATTTATCATCTCCCCCTCCCCTTTATCCCCTCCCGCCAATCGAAGATCCCGAGCTTTTCGGGGGGGAGGGGAAGAGGAATTCCCGGATGGACACTAATTAAACAGTTTAACGGCCAAATCGCCGCCGCCGCCAGCCCAGCATTCCCAGGCCGACAGTGGTGGTCCCAACCACAAAGAAAATCAAGAGATGGACTACGGTTCCTGTGTTAAGCCAGAGCCAGCAGAAGCCGACCACCGGAACCAGGGCCACCCGTACCGCGGCTCGAGCAGGTTCGTATCGCCCAATCCAGTGGGCCACCGGGGGGCTGCTCCAGTAGTACAGTTTCACCAGGGATTTGCCGATCTCGTTGCTGAGGAGCACCCGGTCGCGGAACTGTCGCAACACCCGCACCTGGCGTGCCCTGGGAGAGCCATAGGCAGCAGTGGCCACAAAGCAACCTCCTCCACCGGAGCCGGAGAAGGCGACCGTTGGGCTGACACCGATGGACTCATCACTGGCGCCTGCAGCACCCGGCGGAGGCGGAGGCTGCTTCACACCGGCGACCTGGGCATAACAGGTGCTGGCCGTGGCGGAGATTCCCTTCTGCACCCAGTTCATGGCCAACATCCTCAACCGATCCGGCACCGCGGGAATCTGGGTAAGTGGAGTGGTTCGTTTGACCATGCGCAGATAGACCGGGGTGGCCAGGAGGTTCTTGAGCCAGTAGCCCTGGTACGGCTGCATAGCTTCATTGTTGAGACCTAGCTCACGGTACCAGTCTCCCTCCACGCCATCGGGTCCCTTGAACGTCCAAAGCATCTTCTCGGTCAATGTGTTATTAGAATCATCAATGCTGTGGTAGGTCACTCCGTCGAGGCTCACCTCGATTCTGTGTGTGCCAAGGTCGCAGTTACCTGGCCAAGGATGACTGATCATATTCCAGCCTGGATAAAGTACCCTGTGAAAAGTGGCGCCGCCCCTGTCGTCGTGGCTCAGTCCCGTGAAAGCCAGGTTAACGCCTTCCCGAGTTATCAGCCAGTAGGCTTGCCCGGGAACGGCTCCGAATTCATCATCAAACCTGTGCACATTGTCATCCGTGACTTCCACGTAGTCGCTGACGGTATCATCCCAGGCGAACAGCCGCCAGAGGGTGTCATCGTAAGTTCCCAGTGTTTCCTCGAGAGCCGTTCGGATGTTTCTCGTCAAAGCGTGCCCAGGGCACGAGATCATGTGATAGGCTGCGGTTTCTGTGCCGCCATCGATGGCAACGGGACCGAAGGTGGAGGGCACTGCCATGGCAAACAAGGACAATGAGTGGATAGTGACTGTGTTGTCTAGGATATCAATAGGTATCCAATCCCACTCGCCGGTTTCCTCCATGAAGTGGACCAGGCCAACCTGAGATCCTGCGTATTGGTCGACGAGCTCTTGAGGAAGGGTTACGATAATTGGATCGTCAAAGTTGACTGGGTCACCGGAAGCATTCTCCGCATAGAGTTTGAAAACAGGACCGACCTGTTCGCTGGCTGCCAGGAACGGAGCCCCGGTCTCAACCACAGAGAATGAGAGTTCGAACTCTGACCCTCCGACAGCCGGCGGATACTGAATCGTGGTACCGTTGTAAACATTGCCAGGGTCGTTAGCATCTTCTACGGCCAATTCTCCTCCCTGAGTCGGGCTTATCATTCCGGTGGAGGTCAATCGGTTAACGGTAATCGTGTCTAGTGTTATCTCCTCTAAAACCGCCTCGAACCCCCAACGATCGATTACTTTGATGGAGTACTTGCCGTCCTGAAGGCCCTCGGTGCTAAAACTAAAGGTGGATGGGTCATCAACTGGTGAGGAGTAATCCAACGTTGTTTGTCCGTCTTCATGCAACCAAACCTCAACTCTATAGCCAGGAGATTCTCTGGGCGTGACGCGAGAGATCGTGCATACCTGTTCCACTTCTATTAACTGTCCCGTTCCGCTGTCTCGTTCACGAAGGAGGTGATCAAGTTGGTACCCGAGCGTCACATTGTCCAGTTCACTTGGAAAATCCTCCCGGTTGAGAGGATCGGTTAGATATAATAGAACCTCCTGCCCATCGTATACCTCATCACCATCGGTGTCCGGCAGGAGAGGGTTGGTACCGTAGATCTGGATCTCATCGCCATCTATCAGCCCGTCAGAATCGGAATCAGGATCAATGGGATCAGTCCCGTATGTGGCGACTTCACTTCCGTCCCCAAGCCCGTCGCTATCGCTGTCTGGATTGAGTGGATCACTGGAATAGGTGTTTGCCTCATCCCCATCAGAAAGCCCGTCACCGTCACTATCCCCGTACTTA
>CP070692.1:3210891-3218015 GCA_020353215.1 Deltaproteobacteria bacterium | reverse complement strand
TTCGCTGTTTCACACGATGGCGTCGACCCAGTAGGCTTTACCCTGGTGAATGGCTCAGTAAAAGTAGGAGTTTGCACCGACCTGGGTGCGGCCACCAAACTGGTGCACCGCCATCTCGAACACTGCACCGTAATGATACTGGAAGCAAACCATGACATGGATATGCTGAAGAATGGCCCTTATCCTTGGCCGGTGAAACAGCGGATCAAGAGCAGGGTGGGACATCTTTCCAATGAGCAATCGGTGGAAGTTCTGTCTAAAGCTTTTAGCGAAGATTTACAGGAGGTTATCCTTGCTCATGTGAGCGAGACCAACAACTCCTCAGAAATGGTCTTGAAGACCTTTGCAAATATGCTTCCCCGCCATATGCGGGACGGCCTGAGGATGACCCTGGCCTCCCAGCACCATCCGGTTGATCTCATAACTCTTTTCTGAGTAGCTATTTCGAAGTTAAAATATTGTAAGGACTTAGCGATGGCCCATATACTGGTACTTGATGATGAGCTTGATGCGGTAGTTTTACTCAAGAGGCTCTTTGAGGGGAAAGGGCATCGAGTTTTTGGTTTTACCGAAGAAGAAGAAGCAATAGCGCACGCTAGGGCCAATAGCGTGGATCTAGCCATTATCGACATCCGACTCAAAAAAATGCTCGGTGTTGAGGTGCTTGAGGAACTGAAGAAGATTGCACCCCAGATCCGAGCAGTGTTGTTGACCGGTTATCCTACTTTGGAGTCGGCTCAGAAAGCCTTCGAGTTGGGTGTGAGTGAATATCTGGTCAAACCAGTCGACATCGGCGAACTCGAAGAAAAGGTAGAGAAGATCTTGAGTTCGGGGGGAGAGTGAGCTCATAAAAGGCTGGCCTCCAAAAGCGGTGGATGGATTTGTCAAGCAATGTACGTGAGCAATTTGTTCAAACACTGGACATATAGAATCTTCGCTCCTGGCCTTCTGATTAGAGAGAAGTATGAGGCATTCAGGAAGTTGCTTGAGTATGATAAAAAAAGCCACGAGCTCATCGCCGAAATGGAGGAGATCTACTACGATCAACTCAAAGTCGATTTTGCTGCCATAGCGCACAAATTAAAGGAGCTTTCCTCTTCTGTTGCGATTGTTGTCGAGTCCCTCAGGGAAATATGCCCTACTTGTTATCCAAAGCTTGATGACCATTTCCGCGAGATAGACATGGCCATGGTGCAGGTCTTGACCTCTGGTTCGTACGACTACACTCCCCCTTTCACTCTCGGTCTCGATGAACTTGGCGCTAATAGTCAGCTGTTAGCTGGTGGCAAAACACTCAATTTGGCCGCGGCAAGGAAAAGGCTCGGCTTACCCGTGCCTAAAGGCTTTGTAATAACGACTAACTCGTATAACTATTTTATAGCGGCAAACAATCTTCGTGAGAGGATTGATGAGAAGTTGGCCCGACTCGACATTAATTCTGCTAGTTCACTAGAGAAAACCTCAGGGGATTTGGTGAAATTGATCCGGTGGGCCAACGTCCCGAAGGAAATAGAAAAGAGTATCACCGCTGCTCTGGAACAAATCGGCGGGGAGCAAGGCGGCAGATTACGGGTGTCAGTACGCAGTAGTGCTGTGGGGGAGGACAGCGTTGCCTCTTTCGCCGGTCAGTACGATTCGGTTCTTAACGTGGAACCGAATAGAATCGTCGACTCCTACAAAGAAGTAATCGCCAGCAAGTATTCACCGAGGGCCCTCAATTACCGGATTAACTACGGGCTGTCTGACCATGAGACTCCCATGGCGGTATTGGTCTTGGAAATGATTGATGCTGGGGTGAGCGGGGTAGTCTATACGATCGATCCCGAGGACGCCGGTGACGGTACGTTGGCTATCCATTCCATCTGGGGCCTGGGAAAGTTGCTCGTTGACGGCAGTGTCACCCCCAGCATTATTAAGGTGAAAAGGGCACCACCCCACCAGCTAGAGCGAGACAAGGAGATCGTTCAGCCCGTAAAGGCAGTTCCAATGGAAAAAGGCGGTATTCAGGTAGTCTCCGGGATGGATGATCTGCCAGCAAATTTGGCCCTGGATGACAAGTCTGCTCTTACCTTGGCCGAGTGGGCAATAAAGCTGGAAGATTATCATGGAACCCCTCAAGACATCGAGTGGTGCATGGACAACCAGGGCAAGCTTTTCATTCTCCAGTCCAGACCCCTCCATTTTGAAGATACGGATCAGCAGAGAATTGATTGCAGCAACATTGAGGTGGACAGCCGGGTGTTGCTGTCGGGGGGGAATAGTGCTTGCGGGGGCATCGCTGCTGGCCAGGTCTACAGAGTAGAGGGATCGAGTGATCTGGAGAGTCTGCCAGAAGGGGCAATTGTGGTGGCCAAGGTGCCGTCTCCTGATTTTGTCAAGGTGGTAGGGAAGATGAGCGCCGTCATAACTGATGTAGGCAGCACGGCGGGGCACTTCGCCTCGGTGGCCAGGGAGTTTGGTATTCCCACCTTGGTGAACACGGGCGTGGCCACGAAGAGTTTCACTTCAGGGCAAGAGGTCACTGTCTACGCGGACGCCAAGGTCGTTTACGAAGGTGAAGTGGCCCAGCTACTGGAAAGTGCATGTGCTGCAAGGTCCCTGCTGGCAAACAGCCCCTTCATGGTGAGCATGGAAAAGATTCTTAGCTATATCTCGCCCCTAAACCTGGTGGATCCCCTGGCGGAGTCTTTTGTGCCCGAGGCCTGTGAGAGTTTGCATGATATCCTCAGATTTGCCCACGAAAAATCCATTCAACAAATGTTCTCATTGGGCGAGAAGAGGAGTAGAAGGGCCACGGGAGCAAAAAGGCTGATTTCAGGAATACCTATCATAATCTATCTGCTTGACCTCGGTGGTGGCCTGGTTGAGGAAGCGCGGACCAAAAAAGAAATTGAACTCAACCATGTTACCAACGTTCCATTAAGAGCGCTTTGGAAGGGCCTTAGCAATCCCGGCATATACTGGGACCCCAATGTGCAGCATTACGATTGGAAGGAATTCGCCAGAATTAGTGGTACTGATAGTCTTGCCCGGCCAGACTCCAAATTCTTGGGCAGTTATGCAATTATTTCCCAAGACTATCTTAACTTCAATATTCATTTCGGCTTTCATTTTGTGGTACTTGATACCCTTTGCGGCCAAGAGCTGGACGCAAACTACATACTGCTGAGATTCGCCGGTGGAGGTGGTGATTTGTACTCCAAGTTCTTGAGGCTGCAATTCCTGGAAGGAATTTTGTCACAACATGGCTTTAAAGTTGAAAAAAAGGGAGACATGATCGATGCTCAACTGAGCAGAAATGACCGCCAAACCTTGGAGGCTAAGCTAGAGGTATTGGAACAGCTTCTGGGATGCACCAGAGTCCTGGATATGTCCTTGAAAGACGGTTCGCAGGTGGAAGAGTTGGTTGAAAAGTTTATGAACGGTATCTACGATCTCAGCCCGCTGCAGAGAAGATGAGGGGGCGCTCACAATGACTGAATATTCTATTTCCTGGTTGACGGAGAGCATCGGTCTCGGCCATGCTCCCATGTCTCATGGAGAAATGGAATCGGTGAGAGAACAGGGGATCCATGCCATCGTCAACCTATGTGGAGAATTCTGTAATCTTCATGAAATTCAAAAAGAGTACGACTTCGAGGTGTATTATCTGCCTACCTGCGACAACGAAGTGCCTTCTATGGACGAGCTTGAAAAGGCTTTGGATTGGTTGGACGAGGCCATTTATCTGGGGAAGAAGGTTCTCGTCCATTGCCGTTTCGGGATTGGTAGAACAGCAACCTTTGTCATGGCCTACCTGCTTCGAAAAGGATATGGTTTGAAGGTGGCTAGAAAGAAAGTCGAGGAAGCGCGAGCGGTTTCCAGTAGTTTCTCTCAATGGCGACTACTGAAAAAATACCACAGGGAGGCTGGGACGCTGGCAATCCGGCAGCCTTCCTTGGATAACGGACCTATCGTTGAATTGCACCCTTTTTTCCGAGACTATGAGACGCTTTTAAACCTCATTGACCATGCCTTTCAGAAAGCTACCGCAACCAATGGGAATCTCTTGAGTTGCGGTCGAGAAAGTGAAGAATGCTGCTACCGACTCGTTGATCTCCAGTTTATAGAAGCGGCCTATCTAAACCACAAAATGAGCCTTCACCTCACCAGCATTGAGCGCAAGGAGGCAATCGAGCGAGCGGTGGAGGTGTCGAAAAAAATCGGAGAGCTTGAGAAAAGGCTGCGGACCGGTGGTGTCAACACCAAGAATGATTCGCCCAAGCTCGCTGATTCTTATGCTCAGGAGAAGATTAAATGCCCCCTTAATGTTAACTCCAAATGTACCATATACCCAATACGACCTACTGTTTGTAGGCTCTATGGCCTACCTGTTTCGTATGAGGATAAGGTCAAAATCTTCGGTGATCAAGGTAAAGAGGCGACGGCAGAAGGTGCCAAACTGGACTACGATCAGGTGGCCGCAGTGCTGGCGAAGACTTCTGAGAATCTGTTGCACACCCTGACTACCTCTGATGTAGCCGAAAGCAGGCTCACTTTTACCTTACCGGATGCTGTTTCGGGAAGATTTGTCCAAAAGTACTTCGAATATCTGATCTCCTCCAAATGAGATAAAATCCCTAAGCTTACCACCACACCCGCTGGATCAGCTTGAAGGCAAAAGCCAAGAGCACAATGCCGAAGAGCCTTCGCACTGTTTTTGCTTTAAGCTTTTCTGCCATGATTCGCGAGCCCACCTGACCGCCCGCAAAGGAGAAGCAGGCAGCCACCAAAATGAGCTTCCAATCGGCCCTGGCGAGAGAGACATGGGTGACGAAACCACTGAACGAAGAAAAAACCACGATAAAAATTGAAGTTGCAGCGGCGATTTTTGTGGGTACTTTCAGGAAGTAAATCAGCAAGGGCACGATGAAAACCCCTCCGCCTATACCCAAGAGTCCTGCCATGAAGCCGATGACCAGGCCGATGACTCCACCGCCGATGGCTTTCCTCCAGATACCAACCTCCTCCCTCTCCTGCTCCACTTGCCCAGAGAAGAGCATTCGCATGGCAGCGAGGACTATTACGCCCGCCAAGATCGTTGAGAAATTCTTGATATCTACTCTAGAGGTGGTGAGTGCTCCGAGAGGTGCAGCCAGGGAGGAACTAAGGATGAGCGGCACCCCGATCTGCACGTCCACGATCCCACGACGAAAATAAGTAATGGCTGCCGAAATAGCAGCGATGCCGTTCAGAAACAGGGAGGCAGAGACGGCGGTGGAGACGGGAAAGGAGAGAAGGATAAATAAGGGAGAGAAGATTAGCCCACCACCCAAACCCACCATGGTAAGAACAAGTGAGCTGCCAAAGATAACCGGCATAAGCAAAAACCAGGACATGTAACAGATCCTCGTGGTGGCGGGAACGCCGAGCTAAACCAGAGAGGTTAGGTTAGTCGTTCTTGGAAATGATAGCAAGGGGCAGAGATTTCCAAGACCGGATTGGTGCGGGATATGAATTGGATTGATAAATTTCAAATACTCTACTACATGGCTTTTTGCCTTTCTGGAACTGGATTGAGAACACATTTCGAGCGAGCTTTCCCGACTGAAAACCAAGCCAAATAAACGACAAACAGCGAGATTACAAACCAAAAGGCAGCTCCAATCACCATGGTTTGACCGTCAAGGCCGTTGAATTTGAATATGTATTCTCTTCCTGAGAGACTGAGCAAGTTACTGCTGCTGTATGTTTTGTTGACATAGGTCAGGAAAGAAAAGATAGGCAAGTATTTGGTTAACAGGCTGCTCAATAAGCCTTCGAAGAAATAGTCGTAGTAAACTTTATTTAGTTTACCCTGATCTATATTCCTGGCTAGCAACTTACCCTTCTCCGGGTCTTCACTTTGCAATGCCTCTTGTCTCAGGTCGAAGTAATGAACGAACTGCTTCTCTAATTCCTGATATCGTTTTGTCTTGTATATTTTTGTAAGGAGTTTCGTGATGATAACGGTAACAAGCGCAACCATGAATATTGCTACCGCAGGCCCCAGAGAATTGAGGGGAGCGAATACAAAATCAAGAGAGATTTTTAGATAATGAATGAAAGCCTCTATTTTGAACCATACAGCGTCGAGTAATTGTTCCATTTTACATCCACTCTTTTTGTGGAAGGGAAGGAATATGTTCCTTCCCCTCCTTTGGTTTTTGAGCAGTCCTCTAGATCCAGATTTCGATCTTGAAGAAGCGGAAAAAGAGGAAGAAGAGGGTGATTGCCAAGGTCCACTTCAGAACTTTCTCGCTGAAGATTTTCTGCAACCGGCTGCCCAGCATTCCTCCGACAAAGCCGCCAATGATGATGGCAATGGCGATCCACAGGTCGGGCCAATAGCTATTGAGAGCATAGCCGATAAATGCCCCGACACTGCTGAAGGAAGTGCCGATCAGACCCACGGGCACAGCCACATACATGGGAAGAGCACCCAAGGTGGTCATGGCAGGGACTAAAAGGAAGCCGCCGCCGATGCCGAATGATCTAGCGACTATCCCAATAATTACACCAATGCATCCAAAGAGAAGCGGGTTGATGCTGAAGTCTTCACCCCAGAACTTAAACTGATATTGAGTCAAACCGGTCTTGACCGGTTCGATCTTCCCCATCTGGGCAGAGCGGCCTTCTGCTTTGGCTGCGGCAACCTCTTCATTGAACTTCTTGACCATCGCTTTGATGGCCTTCCTCTTTTCCATGACCTTCGGCGTAAGTTCGTAAAGGGTTCGAATGCCCATAATCACAACCAATACTGCCAGCCACTCCTTGTAGCTCTTCATAGGCAAGTATTTGGTTGCATACTTCCCCAACCAGATGGAGCCGATGAGAATACCTACGCCAAAAGAAATACCTACAGGCCAGGCAACTCGCCGTTCCTTAACAGCATAGCGATAGAAGGCACCAAGTGGGGAGAACAAGGTCAACGCCACGTTCGATGGCCGTAGTACGTTAGCGGCATTGATACCGATGGGACCTGCTGTTTGCACTACCATGACCTGGTAAGCTGCCATGAGCATACCTCCGGCGGCACCGATCATGGAGAAAAAGGCACCAACAAGAATGGCACCAATGGTAATCCAGAGGGGGTTCATGTAGCG
>CP070692.1:3203667-3210791 GCA_020353215.1 Deltaproteobacteria bacterium | reverse complement strand
GTGCTTTCGCACCCGCTCAAGGCTAACCCTGAGCGAGGGCCTGAAAAGGCCCGAGTCGAAGCCCTTGCGGCGGATTGTTCTGAAAGGCAAAAGCCCTTCCTGAACAATCCGGGCTAGATACCGAAGGATGTTGTTATAAGATGCAAGCTCTGTGCCCGTCTGCCTCAATGGTTGGGCAGCGTGTGAGGGCGAAAAGAAAAGCCCTACCGACCTGTATTGCCCCTGTCTGGTCTGCGCGGCGGGCCGATGGGGGAGAAGGAGATAGGTGAAGACAAAAGAGGCAGCAGCGCGCCACCCCTATAATGATTCCATGCAAAGGCCTTGCCCAAAGGTTGGCGACGCAAAATAAAAAAAACCCCACCGACTGGGGTCGCAAATGGACCGAAGCCAGTGGGGGGGCTCAAAGGAAGAGGATGGGCCGAATGTCGATTTTGTCCTGCCTCTTCACGTATCAACTTAGTCAATTTTCGCCAAACAAACAATCGGCAAAGAGTTTGATTTTAAACGTATTTTTATGACTGAAAATGGGTAGTCTTTTTCTAAGAGTATGGGAAGGAGAGATGAGGAAGGACTAATCGACCAGCAGGAGTGTAGCTTGGAGGGGTAGGGTAAATGCTCACTGGTTACCGGGTGAGCAGAAGGCTCAGGTGGATGAACTTGACAGCCTTGCACCCAAACGCACTCTATTCGCACCCTAGAACCGGAAACCAGCGTGGTAAGAGAAATCTAAAAATCTTTTGCATTTTTTGATAGATGAGATAATATGTACAAAAAAACACAAGAGTCTATCTGGTTTCGATGCTTTCAGAGCAAATCTCTTCTGCTGAACGAGAGACCTCAACACCTGAGCCTAAAAGTACCTGCCAAGCGCGTGACGACATATTGCACTGATTTCTGTGTTGAAGGAGGAGGGAGAGTAGTTATGGAGAAAGTGGATGGGATCACCGATGTGGGAGAGATGAAGGACAGGATGATGATCGATCTTTTCAAGTTAAAGATTCAAGAATCCAACGCTGACCTCAACCAATTGCGCGGAAGTTGGAGCGAGGCCAGTGATATCCTCAAAGCCCACTTCGGGAAAATCAGCCGCACCATGGTAAGCAATGAGAACAAACTGCGAAACCTCTATCAGGCGGCCATTGATGAACTGAGAAAGCAGTCTGCGTAACTGGAATGAGCATAGAACGTAAAATTTGAGGAGCCAGTAACTCAGGCATAAGACTCCAGGCTCAGGGAATAAGGTAATCCGCCGCCCAACTCTTTCCCCTGTGCCTTTTGTCTTTCAGAAATCTGACTCCTCATCATTCCGCTACCTGGTCTTTACTACTGCAAGCTGCCCACTGCATCACTCAGCCTGCGCATTGTCTAGAACCGAATCGCTCTCGGCCTGCCGCGAAACAACCTCGAAAACGATCCCCTGCTCATCTGTGCTTAACCGCACTCTGCTCCCGTCCTCCACTTCACCCGACATGATCTTCTTCGCCAGCGGCGTCTCAATCATCTTTTGGATCACCCGTTTTAGGGGACGAGCTCCGTAAACAGGGTCATAGCCGCGTTGTGCCAGCAGCCTTTTGACCCCATCAGTAAACTCCAGTTCGATGCTCCTATCCTCTAGGCGGCCCCGGAGCCATCGCACCTGGATCTCTACGATCTCAGCCAACTGTTCTTCTGTCAGGGAATGGAACACCAGGACCTCTTCCACCCGGTTGAGGAACTCGGGTCGGAAGTGCTTACGCATAGCCTCCAGTACTCGCTGACGCATTTCCCCGTAGCTCTCTTCATCAGCACCGTTGGTGTCCAGGATATACTGACTGCCGATGTTTGAGGTCATAATGATGATGCAGTTCTTGCAGTCTACGGTTCGGCCGTGGGAATCAGTGAGCCGCCCATCGTCCATAATTTGAAGGAAGATGTTGAACACGTCATGGTGCGCTTTTTCGATCTCGTCAAAAAGGAGAACTGAATAGGGTTTGCGACGAACAGCCTCGGTGAGTTGCCCGCCTTCCTCGAAACCCACGTATCCAGGCGGTGCACCGATGAGCCTCGCTACTGCATGCCTTTCCATATACTCGCTCATATCTATTCTCACCAAATTATGCTCGTCATCGAAGAGGTTCTCGGCGAGGGACCGAGCGAGTTCGGTTTTCCCCACCCCAGTCGGGCCCAGGAAGATGAAAGTGCCCACGGGACGGTTTGGATCTTTGATCCCGGCTCGAGACCGGATCACAGCCTCGGCCACAGCCCTGACCGCTTCGTCCTGGCCGACTACCCGCTTGTGTAGGTGTTCTTCGAGCTTCAGTAGCTTCTCCCGTTCCCCCTCAACCAGCCTGGTCACTGGAATGCGGGTCCAGCGTGAAACGATTTCAGCGATCTCCTCATCTGTAACTGCCTCGCGCAGAAGACGACCGGTCCGCTGCTTGCTCGTAAGCATTTCCTCCTCATTCTTGAGTCGTTGTTCCATCTCAGGCAGCTTGCCGTGTTTCAATTCCGCTGCCCGATTGAGATCGTAGTTACGCTCGGCAACCGAGATCTCATAACGGAGCTTCTCAATCTCCTCACGCAAAGCCTGCACCTTATGGATGGCATCTTTTTCCGCCTCCCACTGCGCCCTCATGGCGTCCGCTTTGGACCGCTGCTCGGCCAGCTCCTTTCTCAAAGTCGCAAGTCGATCCTGGCTCGCCTTGTCCTTCTCCTTCTTCAGCGCCGCCTCTTCGATCTCCAGCTGCATCACCCTCCGCGTCACCTCATCCAATTCAGACGGCAGCGAATCCATCTCCGTGCGGATCGTAGCGCAGGCCTCATCCACTAGGTCGATGGCCTTGTCCGGCAAAAAACGATCACTGATGTAGCGATTGGAAAGCACTGCAGCCGTTACCAGTGCGCTATCCTGGATCTTGACTCCATGATGGACCTCGAAGCGCTCCTTGAGTCCGCGCAAAATGCTAATGGTATCCTCAACTGTAGGCTGATCCACCATAACCGGCTGAAAGCGCCTCTCGAGGGCAGCGTCTTTTTCAATGTGCTTGCGATACTCGTCTAAAGTGGTGGCTCCGATGCAATGTAGCTCGCCGCGAGCCAGCATGGGTTTCAACATATTGCCGGCGTCCATTGATCCCTCTGCGCGCCCGGCCCCGACAATGTTGTGCAGCTCATCGATGAAGAGCAAAATCCTCCCTTCACTCTCTTTGATTTCCTGCAGCACAGCCTTGAGCCTTTCCTCAAACTCCCCCCGAAACTTGGCACCGGCCACCAAGGCACCCAGATCCAAAGCGAACACGGTTTTGTCCTTGAGCCCCTCAGGAACATCGCCCTTGACTATTCGATGGGCCAGCCCTTCCACAATGGCAGTCTTGCCCACTCCGGGTTCGCCTATGAGCACCGGGTTGTTCTTGGTCTTTCGGGACAGAATGCGTATGGCCCGACGAATCTCACTGTCGCGGCCGATTACCGGATCCAGTCGTCCTTTCCTTGCCTCCTGCACCAAATCGCGCCCATACCTTTCCAGGGCCTCATAGGTTGACTCCGGTGACACACTCGTTACCCGCTGGTGACCGCGCACCTGGGTTAGTGCTTGGAGAAAGCGGTCCCGAGTGACATTGAAATCCTTGAAGATACGCCCGGCCGCTGAAGTCGTCCCCTCCTCGAGCAGTGCCAAGGCCAGGTGTTCAACCGAGATATATTCATCCTTGAGTCTTCTTGCCTCCTCTTCCGCCTTCATTAAGATGCGGTTGAGTCGTTGGGTCACATAGATCTTGCCTGCCTCGATTCCCGGACCCGATATACTCGGACGTTTCTGGAGCTCTGCCTCTACCTCAGCTTTCAGGTTTTCCACTGGGACATCCATTTTGTTGAATAGACGAGGAACCAGTCCCTCCGTTTCCTCCAGCAGGGCTAGCAGCAAGTGTTCTCCATCCACCTCCTGATGCCCGTAACGCACCGCTATGTTTTGTGCTTGGTGAATCCCCTCCTGGGATTTTTGTGTCAACTTGTTGAAATCCATGGAAAAGTCATCCTCCCTTGTCCTCTGATTTGTGCTACCAAGTCACGACTCAATTCGATGATATCGCTATTGGTTACTAGCTTTCCAACTGCGCGCCTTTTTCGCTCACTTGCCGGCTAGAGCTTCTTCCGTAGCCAGGCAATCTCTCGCTCCAGTGCATCGATTCGATCCAACAAATCCAGGACCACACCAAGCCCGGCCCAGTTTATGCCCAAATCCCGGCGGAGACGGCTGATCCGCCAGATCCTTGGTACCACCGTTTCCGGAAATAGTAACTCCGGCTCGGACTCCACTGGATCCACCAACCCCCATTCCACCAATCGTTCAACCATGTCAGGGTGGAGCCGGGCTAGCCGGGCCAACTCAGCGACCGTGAGTAGATTTGCCGATGCTGGTCGGCTCTCATACCGATAGTGCACAATGTGATAACGTGTTTTACTCATATGCCCTGCTTTTGCCGTTTTCGGAGTCCCCACCCTCGGGCGGGGCTCCACTCTCAAATGAACCAAACCATCGTCTTGTGGTCCGTCGTCCGTATGGCTTCGTTCTGGTCATCCGACTCCTTAGGCATTCCAATTTGTTTCGGATTTCCATATTCGAATTTTGAATTTAGAAGTTCCGATTCGCCAAATCACTCCTTTTAGAGTTATCCGAAAGCCTGGTCCTGTGGTCCAGGATTCTTCAGTATTTATCCGGACGCCCTGGGGTTGAACCTCGACACCTCGGCCATCTCTTCAAAAAGCTCTCGTTCCTTGTCAGTCGGGTTCTTGGGTACTACTATTTTCACTAGCGCCAGAAGATCTCCTCGTCCGTCGCCTTTCTTGGGCAACCCTTTTCCCCGCAGAAGTAGCTTCTGTCCACTCTGGCTCCCAGGAGGGATCTTGAGGTTCACGGTACCATCGACTACCTCCACCTCAACCTTGGCACCAAGGGCAGCCTCCCATGGGCTAACCGGCACCTCCACGCTGAGGTCGTGCCCTTCCACGCGAAAACGTGGATGAGGCGCGATATTCACCTTCAGATAGAGATCTCCAGCTGGTCCGCCACCGACGCCTGCACCTCCTTTGCCAGCCAATCGAATTCGGGTGCCATCGGTGACTCCCTGGGGAATTTTAACTTGGAGATTTTGGACCTGGGGTCGCACCTGCCCCTGGGCATCAACCTCGTGTCCCTGTAAAGTCACGGTTCTGGTGGCTCCACCGTAAGCGTCCTCCAGATTGATACTGATTTCTGCCTCGTGGTCCTGGCCACGCATGGCCCAGGTTGCTCCACCACCACCGGGAGATGCGCCTCTTCGACCTCCGAACAGCATTTCAAAAAAGTCACTGAAGCCGCTTCCAAAGCCAAATTGCTCTGCTCCTCCCGGGGACGAGCGAAATTCGAAATGCACATCCTCCCAGTCGGGTGGAGGCTGAAAGTCCTGCCCAGCTTTCCAGTTGGCCCCTAACTGATCATAGAGTTTCCGCTTCTCCGGATCTTTGAGCA
The DNA here is from genome assembly GCA_020353215.1 of Deltaproteobacteria bacterium. GTDB lineage: Bacteria > Desulfobacterota > Syntrophobacteria > BM002 > BM002. The sequence goes on along the minus strand of CP070692.1, from coordinate 3,205,306 downwards.
CCTCGTTCGCCTCGTTCACCAGCTTGAACTTCTCTTCCGCCTCCTTGTCCTTATTGACGTCCGGATGGTACTTCCGAGCCAACTTACGGAAGGCTCTTCTGATCTCGTCCTGGCTGGCATCCCGCCCAACGCCCAGGGTTTTGTAGTAATCTTGGAACGTAACCGCCATTTGATGTTACCGTCACTTTGTCTGTGTCAGACCCCACAGAAAGGGCCACACATAGTCAACCCCCAGGAAATGCATGGCCGAAACAGCGCCATAATAATTTTCCCCATCATATAAATATGTTATTATTAACATTTACCTCAAAATTGTCACAAAAAAAAGTTAAGACTTTCGACAGGATTTTCAAGGGTGTGTTTGTAAATAAGGTGGAATTTGTTTGATATGAGCAAACCAAGGGATACCTGAGGGAACGAAGTGGGGTGCTAGTGGTGGTGAGGAGCAGAATTTAGCCAGCATGTAGTAATTCTGGACAGCCCAAACAGTTACCACAGTCCGAGGAAACCCGAAAATTGCCGCTTTGCCTGATGGTTGGGCACTATTGGTTTGGGGAAAAAATGCTTGCCTGCTCGGATAACTGTGGTTATATTAAGACCGGTTTAGTAGGAATTAGTGAACCTATCACTATCCACAATGGTCCTTCTTTTATCCGAATCCGGAAAAGATATGTTTTGGTTCGTCGCTCTGCGGTTCGTCCGCGCTTTCTCCTGGTTTGCGCTTCTATTGACTCTTACTCTTGCTCATGGCTGTGGCAGCAAGAGTGACGCCAAAGTCGTAGACTTTACTAAAACCACCCCTGTAGCACGACCAGGAGATCAGCCTTCGCAGAGTCCTTCCCTGCGCGTGGCGGTGGCGGCGATGATTTCTCCGCGGGAAACGTTTTTCAACTACCGCCAGCTTCTGGAGTATATCGGCGGCCACCTTAGTCAGGACATAGAGCTTGTTCAGCGGAAGACCTACAGAGAAATCAATGAGCTTCTCAGAAAAGGAGAGATAGACCTGGCTTTCATCTGTTCCGGTCCTTACGCCCTTGGGAAGGAAAAGAACGATTTCAACCTGAGCGATGGATTGCATTCCCTCGAGGATCTGCAGGAGAAAGTTCAGGAGTCCGTCTGTCGGGTGGTGATTCTGGACCTGGACAACTTGCCTGTAGACAACCGCTTTTTCCGGGAATTGAAGAGAAAAAACCCCAGGTTACACATCGTCGGCCTGTCAAGCCGTCCCTTCCATCCAGAACTAGAAGAGGCCATGAGTAGCCACATCTCTTCCTGTTTAACTAAGCCGTTGGATATGGAGGAACTCCTCTACTGGCTAAGAAGCGTTTGCCAGGAGGAAAAGAACATCTAGGATCTATGCACCTAACACAAAGAATAGAGGTTGAGATTTGAGTTCACTTAGAATCATCCGGACAAGCGCTACATTGCTCATGTTGGTATTCGTTTTGCTGTCGATAAGCTTTGATGTTGAAGCAGCTGACAAAGACAATTGTCTCATGTGCCATAAATATCGCTTCCTTGGGAGAGTCGATGAAACCGGCAAAACTGTCAACTACAATGTGGACCAAGTAATTTTTACCAATACGGTTCACAAGAATGTCTCATGCCGTGAGTGCCACACCTATATCAAGAAAGTTCC
>CP070692.1:3196410-3203567 GCA_020353215.1 Deltaproteobacteria bacterium | reverse complement strand
CAAAAGGTCACCCTGACAGGAAGTCGCGATGACGCCTGAGCTAAGGTCCGTTCAGATTGTAGATTTAGGAGATGCTCATTGCAGACAAAGCAGCTAACCTGTGACCACGTTCATATGACTCTACTTCAACGATTGGAGCAAAATAAGGAAAGCCCCGCAGTTTAACACACGGCCAACCTGCGGGGCTTTGGTACCGCCCGAGATCTTCCCACGCCGGACAAGACGCCCCGACCCTTTCGGTACCGGGAATCTCGGAAAAAGTTGCTGTTAGGTCTGCGCGGTCATTGTGCCTGTTCGGGAAAGTGGGTCGTCTAATGCATTCTACCCTGCCCTTGGCGATTTAGCTTCGGCTCTAACCCGAAAGAACCGCCCACCACCCTCGAAAACTATCTCCTTGCCAATCAGAACCGTTTTCAAAAGACCCTCGGGAATTTTGAGCCTCCCGTTCTTTGTGTCGAACTTTTGTCGATAGAAGTCTTTCGCCACCTCACTCATTTCATCCCGGTTGTGGGGATCCAGAATCGACTTCTGTTTAAATTCTTCATAGATCGCGGCCATTTCCCATGGCGGATATACTTCTACTCCCCCACCGTAGGCCTTGAGATAAACGCTGTCTTGTCCCGGTTCCAACCTTTCCACCAGGATCTTTCTAAAATCGCTCGGGATACAGATGCGCTTCTGTTGGTCCAACTGTCCCGAATAAGTGCCAAAAAACATATGCCTGTATATGTCATTTTATGGAGATTTATTCCTTTTTGTGCCAATTTATTCTACCAATCCGTATTTGTCAAGTACTTTTTTGCAGAAATTTTTCCAAAAATCTGTCTGCCGTTCCAAGAAGTCCGATTCGAGTCCTGGAGTTCTCATTGTCCACGAAGAACCAGTTCCCATCGTTCGCATAGAAAATGCCCCTGTTCACTTGGCCGTAAAGCTCGACTCTCACTTTGTCGCTTCACGACATTACAACTACCCGCTCCAGCTTGGTCGCCTGCGCGGAATTGGTGCTGGGCGCAGTAGCATCTGAGATTGCAGCCACCTGCAACTTCAGTTCTTCAATGGCTTTGGCCTGAGCGTCCAGTTGCTTTTGCTGCAGCTTGATTAGCCGCTTCATCCTTTCGAGACTCTCCGCCTTCATCGTCTGACAAGTTCCGACGGTACTCAGCAAAGTAAACCCTAACGTTAGGGCAAAAAAGACTTCGTTCCTCGTCGACGATTCATACCATTTGCCTCATCTCATGTGTTCAACAGTTTATGGATTTGGCTGTCAGACCAATTATCTTCCGAACCTCTTAAGCAATTCCTCTCGGATTTTCAGCATGGCAAGGGTGTCACAGGCGCAGTAGGCCAGCAGGTTTTCTTTGATTCTCAGTTTCTCCGCTGTTGACGTGGCAGGGTCCACCATGCGCAGATATTCATGGGAAGCCAGGGTGCCTTCCTGAATAGCGAGTTGGGCGTACCCAGAAGAAGGAACAAGAGCTGGAAGAACAGCTTTCAAAGAAAAGGAACCGTGGAATTCTGGATGATAGAAACCTTTTCTGATCATTGCATGGAGGTCCTTAAACCGACTGACCGTCGCTAACAGCTGCTGTTCATAAAGAGGCAAGTACTCCGCCAGCTTCCTGATGATTGTTTTTTCATAGCTTGTATAGATGAATATCGTGCCCCGATCGCCCAGAGTTTCAAGGAGGCTTGCGGTGAAATCCTCCCGAGAATCCACGTCCTCTTCACAGAGGTAGCTCGAATGCTTCAGGGTGCCGTCTTCCAACAGAATGTGATCAGACCATTGAAAGGGAATGGCCTGGTACGGTCTAGTGCCTGCATAACGGGGGATGGCCGCCCCAGCCGTCTCGAAGTCCAAGAAGTGGACTGGAAACTCCACCTCCGTCAATTCGGTCTCAAGTTCCGGGGCGACGTATTCTTCCCTATTTATGACACATTCCCTGATCATTTCCTGAAACGAGTTCAGCGGAAAAGACTCAGGGATGTCACCAATATCCTCAATTCCCGTGGAGGCAAGTTCATCCAATTGGTCCTGGGTGATCCCCGGGAGTTTCATTACCCAGAATGGTGGCATATATGCAGTACAATGCTCCCAGAACTCACAAAGATAGGGGCTCATGCAGTGCCGTGAAGGGTAGATCTCCGGAGGATATTTTCCCTCGAGCACCCCTTGCAGTTCACCAATTCTCCAGCGCACTTCGTTTTGAAGTCCGATGACTCGGTCCGTGAGATCATGGACTGAAAACAGTGACTCAAGCCTCAGATGGAGTCCATCGTAGATGTAGTGATTGTTAAGGTGCAAAAGCCCGGCTCGGGCCACATTTACACCCGCCCCCCGCACAACATGGTATTGGACCGCCAGGTCTGGCAGATGAATATCTTTGACCGAAGTGGATGATTTCACCTCGATCAGGTTCCACCTACCATCAGCCTGCCTTTCCAGTATGTCCGCCCTCACCTTCACGCCGTCGTGATAGAACGCTGCCTCGAAAATCGTCGGTATCCGGGGATTGTTGATGGCATTCTGGGTGGCCTGAACTGCATCGGCGTGATGCAGGTGATCTTCCTGGATGAGAATCCCGCCCGGGTGGAGACGCGTGGCAAGATTTCCGACTTGATGACCGGCAGAGAAGATCGCGTGCTGGGCAGGAGTACCCTCTGAGGCTAATTCACTGTTGTAACATCTGTGCCACAGCCGCAGGGAGCACTGCAGACCTGCAAGGAAACGAGATTTGGATAGCATTGGAGTTTTTCCCAGGCTCATCAATATTCAGTGAGCAGTAGGCGGTGAGCAGTAAGCGGTTTATGGTGACCAGACCTTTGCGGTTCATTCCTTCTGCCTGCTGCCCGCTGTCAGCTGCTTACTGAATACCACGCGGAGCGCCTGATGAACTTCTTGATGGCATCGTAGAGGATAAAACTTGTGACAAGTTCATCGCCAGAAACAGTCTGGAGTTTAATAAGCTGATCATGTGTAAGTGCATTGACTATTTTTGGGCACAGGAAGTCCACACACAGCACCAAACGAACTTTCAGCATGCAGCCTGTCTCCGTCAACAGATAGCAACTCCCTGGTCTGAGCCGATCGTTTGGTAACGAGACGCCCAGAAGAAGATTCATAAGTAGAAGCAAAACATCGAACTTGTTTTCAAGTCCCGCGCCACAGCAGCTTCCTCCCTCCTCTTCATCGCATCGCTTGCATGCGTCGGCAACACCGAAAGCATGCATGGCCTGCTGGCTGATTTTAATGAATCTTTTCAGCTTCCTCAGCAGAGAATTGATATCTGGATCTTGCCGTATCGCAACTTCCCACTTTATATGAAGCTTTCTCGCCAGTTTGATTTTGTGTTGAATGGGAGACACGTCGTCAAGACATTCGGTAGATCTCATCATGAGCTGTTGACGGTTTTCTTCAGTCAGTTCGTACATGAGCGAGCAACCCCTTCATTCTAATTTGGGAAAGCTGGTCCTACCCCGCATAGCTGGACTCAGAGTTCCCCCACTCTATTACTTCACTACTCCATGTTGCCTTAAGCCCACACCAGCAATGCGTATCCCCAGTAGACTGCATAGCTTGTAGCTAGGCAACCAATGAGCACTCGGGCCCGGACCGAGGTGAACCTCCTGGCCAAGATCATACACCCCCCCAAGACAGCGACTGCCTCTAGGGGACCGACAATTTCCCCAAAGTACCGCGGATCCCAGTAGGAAACGGAACTGCGGAACCGCCAATCAGAAAAGGGAAACAGGTGGCGGTGAGCATCATCATGATGTAGCAAAAGATCTCCAAGTGAATGGAGAACCATACTGGCGAACAATGCCGCGAATCTCCTGGCGCCACGGTAAAGAGCAAGAAGCAACGCTAAAATAAGAAGCGGCAGGGAATTGAACAGATCGAAAAATACCTGCCAACCGGGTTCATCGTAAGCCTGGGACCAAATCAAGTGCTCCGGTATCTTGCGCCAGACTTTCTCGTACAGGTAGAAGAGAAACATGGGCAGATCCGGAAGGATTGCGCCAACTACGATCCATGCCGTTGTTTGAGGCCGTTCCTTTTTGCCTAAGATGACGAGGTTAACAGCAACATGGGCGGGTGTGTTCATGAATCTCGCAAGGTGGAAAGCGCAGGACGCCTAGAGTCATTTGGCATCAGGCAGCAATCATTTGTCATTGAACTGCACAGTAGAGGACACTATTTGTAACAGCAGTTACATTTGGATGAACAAAGGATAGATGTGAAACGCGAAATAGGAAATGCTGTTGATTACTGCTTGATGATTACCCTTTTTATCTCTAGTAAAAACTCATTCACGTCAAATCCCGTTTGATTGCGTCTTGTATAATTTACTGTCACATCTGCATATCGTTCGTACAACCGTTCCCGGGTAAACAGAAGGCTGGGATAGCAGCGCGCCAATGCTTCCGCGTCGGTTTCCGGTATCTCTCTACTAAACAGCCCTCTCCACAAAACAGGTCTCGGCTTCGAAATATACACTTGCAGCATTCGCTCTTTGACCTCAGGCGGTGTGGAGAGGTGAACCACAGTCGCACACCGACGAAGTCTTTCCAGAATCTCTTCTCCGGTGTAAATGACACTGCCGGTCGTATCTACGACTATCTGTTCCCCCGGCCTGTCAGCGCGCTTCTCCAAAGTTTCGAGGATTTCACTTAGTGCGTCTCTTTCACACTCAAGGTACCTGGCTTCACGCTGTTCATATAAACGCTCGTATGGGAAACCCATCCATTCACCCAGACTCATGACCGTGCCATCTGGTTTAGCCAGTTCGGGGCCAAGTCTCTTCGCGATGAGATCGTCGCAGCAGTAACAACGGAATCCCAGTCTTTCGAGTTCCCCAGACCAGTGAGATTTCCCAGATCCTGCCATACCAATTAATGCAAGAAGCATAACTTAAAGAAGGTCGCTACCCCTCATTTTTCACCACCCGCCTGCGGCGACCAGAGATATGGCCGTCCTTCCTGCCGTGCTCAGACCCAAGTCCCGCTGAGTGCTACGCGCCGCTGCCATCTCCACGGTCTCGCGCCCCCGTTTCGTTAATGACGCGGGCCAGGGCGTGGGGTTGATGACTCTTTGTTTTCTGGATTTGAAACCTATGGCCTCTAAACCATGAAAGACGTTGCACAACGAACTGGATTGCTGTTGGCACAAGAGTGGTGGCACGGCCCTGAGGTGGGGAAGCCATTAGCATGTCAGGCTAAGTTCGGACCTTTCTTCGCCGTTTGACCGTCTTTTTCTTCGGAACTGCCGCCTTCTTTGGCGCAGGCTTGCTCCTGGCTTTTCTGGCAGCAGCGAGTTTGTCAGCAAGACCGAGTTCTTTGGCCGATTTTCTTCTCTTTGCCGAAAGTGATTTGGCAGACAGGGGCTGTCTGGCAGAAAAGCCCCACTTCTTTCGATATTCCTTGGCTGTCAAACCGAATCTTGCCAGAGTCTTTGCTGTAATCTGCTTGTACTTACTACCGTCTTCCAGGTTTACAACGTAAGTTCTCTGGATGGACTTCGCAGGGTTAGCCCGAAGTTGTGCAAGTTCATCGTCAACCTCGGCTTCGGCAGGCTTTTCTTCTAGGTTCTTGATGTGGCTCAGGGCCTCAAAAGTCTTCTTAAGTGCTGTCTCCATCTCATCACCCGACATCGTCGCATGTGATGCCTGAGCTGCTACAATATCTGCCGCCATCTCTGTTAAACTTTTTGCCATTGAATAACCCTCCTTTCTCTATTTGCAGTATGACTGGTAGCATACTCGAGAATGTTCGTTAGATCAATAGAAAACTTAACACTAAAGACCGGCAAACAGATTGTAGCGACATATACAATGACATGTATATGAAGAGATGTGGCGAATCTTGAATGAACTTGTTTGAGGATTGGTTGTTTAATCCGCTTTTTGAAAGCCTTCCTTCGTAATGGAGGCAAAATCGTACGGCGGTCCCACTTCCTCCTGCTGCTGTCCTAGTATTTCCATGCTTTCTTTTATTGCCTGGAGCACTTGGCTGAGCGGCACGTTATCTTTAGCCAGTTGGTTCAACTTGTATTCCAGTCCCATGCGACGAGGCACTGTGTAAGCGAAACCGATCTCATCACCATCCAGTTGTGGAAGCTTCTTCTTAGTCCACAGCATATACATGCGGAATGGCCGCAAGAAGTCTTTGGGGGTATAGCCCGCAAGGATAAAGTAAATATGGTGAATTGGATCTACCGGAATGGTCTCACACTTAGTGCGCATGATCTTTTCGTATTCTGAACCCAAAAAGGGCAAAGCTGCCGTATAGATGTCCTGCACGTCCGTGAGTTCTTCCTCAGCCAGAAATGTTCTTAACTTCTGGCACATTTCCGCACTCTCTGCAGCACCTCCAGCGAGAATTGCTGCATGTGGGCCAAGTTGCACTAGAGAATCAACTTGAACGTCAATCATATTGCCGCTGGAGTCAAAGCTTACAGACTTACTATCCACAGCCAACACAATCCCTTCGGCATTCTGGCATACAACCAGTTGTGACATGGCAATCCTCCTTCCCGTTCCCGTATTCGCTCGCACGTTAATGACGCTTGGTTTAGGATAAGAGTAAGCACGCATTGGGTGAAGATCAAGTGTGCTCCTGACGGAGGGTGAGTGGCAACTGAGTAGCTGGTAGCGAACAAATTGAGACTGTTCGCTATTATTTAAGTCAAATGAATCAACCAGCTGCAGCAGCTGTTGTGGATAGTTATCCCCAAGAATTTAGGGGTAAACGTCTGCCAATGGACTGGATTCCCGCTTTCGCCGGAGTGACGTCGACGAAGCAAGCTTGGAGAAATTAGAGCCGCCGGGACTAACCGGTTGACTGTGCGGACGGATGCGCTTTCAGTCACGGGCAAGAACGACACTCATTCCCATTCCGCCACCCACACAGAGGGTCGCCAGGCCAACCTCCAGATCCCGACGCTTCATTTCGTAAACTAGCGAAACCACGATGCGTAGGCCGGTGCATCCCACCGGATGTCCCAGACTTATGCCGCTACCATTCACATTGGTGACGGTGCGATCGAGGCCGAGCTTTCTCTCACAGGCCAGATACTGTGCAGCGAAGGCCTCATTCAATTCGATCAGCTGGATATCCTTCAGACTCATCCCTGCCTTCGCCAGGGCCTTCTTGGTAGCGGG
>CP070692.1:3189021-3196310 GCA_020353215.1 Deltaproteobacteria bacterium | reverse complement strand
CTGCCGCCTTTGATATGGTGGAAGAGATCCGCCGCCAGTTCCGGGAGATCCCCGGGCTGATGGAGGGCACGGCCAAGCCTGAGCCCGCCAAGTGTGTGGATATCGCCACTAGGGGTGCGCTCAAGCGCATGATGCTGCCCGGTCTGGTCGGTGTGGCCACCCCGTTGCTGGTGGGCATTTTCATCGGCCCCACGGCCTTGGGCGGCGTGCTGGTGGGCTGCACGGCAACCGGTGTTTGTATGGCACTTTTCATGTCCAATGGCGGTGGTGCCTGGGATAATGCCAAGAAATACATCGAGGAAGGCCACTACGGCGGTAAGGGGTCGGACCATCACAAAGCCGCAGTGGTTGGCGATACTGTGGGCGATCCCTTCAAAGATACCTCAGGACCCACGATGAACATCCTTATCAAGCTGGTCTCGGTGGTTTCTCTGGTTAGTGCGCCGGTATTGATCATGATACATCATGTCAAATAGCAAGTAGATGCAGGGGCCGCGCCCCGGCATCTATTTCTACCATGAAGCGGGGGCGGCTGACAGAAGCCGCCCCTTTTTTAGTGCTTTCTAAATGCGTCGAGGTTTGATTTCGTGGCTTGCCCATCCTTGGGTTCGACTATGCCACCAGTTCGCATCATTGCAGTAGGTGGATTCTGAGGCGTGGCGTTTTTAAAGAAGGAGCGGATTTTACCTTAAATGCTGCAAACCCACACCCGGCAAGAACCGCTGCACGCATGCTACAGTACCGTTTTTGGCGGAAAAGCGCTCTAGCGCGTCTTGCCTCGGTGTAGGTCTGCAACATTAGGGTTTATTCATCTCCAAGTAACGATCCTCTTCCTTTTTGGGTGGTGCTGGGGGACACGCGTGACCTGCGAAATTCCGGAAAAGTTCTTTTTGTGATAACATGAAACAGGAGCAGATCGCAAAGAGGTGATACACACGTACCAAAGAGATTTTTTTGAATGCACCCTGAGGTCCCAGACATAAGCTGCGACGTGTGGGCTCTAGATAGGGGAACTCTCGACCAGTAAACACCTGTTGTCCCGTAGGCGTACACACCTGGCGTTGGGAGCGAAAGACTACCCCCGCATGGTTATTTTCGCCCGGGCTAACTGGGAACCAGTGAGTTGGACTTTTTGGCGTGTGTAATCATATGAAGGCAGATAACTGCACGAGCGGCTTTCAGGCCGCTATTCAGGGCAAACAGAAGAAACCTGGAAGCCGGATTCGCACATAGGCATTGCTGTGGCCGATAAGAGAAACCGAAACTCTTCGCACAGAGATGCGGCTCAGAGAAATCGAGTGGCCAAGGAGTTCACCACCCCACAGAGCAATTTACTGGGCAGCGGAGAACCAACCACGTGTACCGTAGGCGAACACCAATTTTGCCTTTGAGCTGAGTGCTGCTAGTGGTAAGATATTGTGTTAAAATAGTCACGACTGGTCCTCGCATTCTTGCACGTTGAGAGGCATGGATGTCTGTTTGCATCTTGGGGCGGTGCCTAAAAGAGAGATCTAGGATGTAAGTACCGTGTCCCAGATGATTCACAGCGAGGGTCTCCTAAGATTTCCTGCAACGAAGAAGCCTGGGACAGAGTCTCGCCACTCTCCACGACAACCAGATCCACGCTTTCCGTGTTGCTGGCAGTCAATACTTTTTGGAAGGGGAAGACCGTCATGTTTAAAGTTGGTGACCTCGCCGTCTATCCAGCCCATGGGGTTGGCGTGATCGAGTCCATTGAGAGCAAGGTGATCTCTGGAACCAAGCAAGATTTCTATATTATGAGGATTCTGGACAACGAGATGATCATCATGATTCCACTCGATAACGTGAAGAGCGTGGGTTTGCGCCAGTTGATCGAGGCTACTGAAGTTCCCAAGATATTTGAAATTCTCAAAGAGAGAGAGATTGTTCCGGACAATCAAACTTGGAACCGACGTTACCGCGAATACATGGATAAGATCAAGACCGGTTCTGTTTTTGAACTGGCAGAAGTTTTGCGTGATCTCTTTATCCTACGTGAGGACAAGGAACTTTCCTTTGGAGAGCGAAAAATGTTGGATACGGCCCGCAGTCTTCTCGTGAAAGAAATATCCATCGCAAAAGATGTGGATGAGAGCCAAGTGGAACAGGACATATGTGGTATATTCCTTAGCTAGAGGACGTCAAGCAAAGTTATAGGGTCACTCTTGAATTTTCGGTTGCACCCTTTCTTTTTTAGTTGACTAACGCGTGTTTTGTTTGCTCTTGAGATAACCTATTTTCCTTGAAGAGAGAAAGGAGGTGAGTAGAGCGTGAATATAGCGCAGAACGTGCTGCGTCTGCTTCTGGTAGCTGCATGTTCAGTAAGCGGATATCTGCTGGCTACTCAGCTGGCAGCATCACACACCTTGGGTTACTGGATTAAATGGGTGGGGGCACTTACAGGATTCATATTCGCACTCCTAGCATTATCCATAGAAAAAATTATCAAGAAAGCTCCGCTCAAGGTGATTTTTGGGGGTACCTTTGGACTATTTCTTGGACTCTTGATGGCCCAGTTGCTTGGCTATGCTTTCAGCGGACTTCAAAATAGTGCCATCCGCATTTCGATCTCTGTAATCCTGAGCTGCGTGTTCGGTTACATCGGCTTGGTGTTAGGGGGCAAGAAGGTGGAAGAATTTAAGTGGCCTAGTTGGAGTCTTCTGACCAAGGGGACATTCAAGAAAAGCAGCGCTCAGATCCTGGACACCAGTGTTATTATTGATGGCCGCATTGCCGACATCTGCGAAACTGGTTTTGTGGAGGGCCCACTGGTTGTGCCGCAGTTTGTCTTACAGGAACTGCAACATATCGCTGATTCGGCAGATAACCTAAAGCGGGCGCGAGGCAGAAGGGGCCTCGACATCCTCAATCGTATGCAAAAGGACGATCGCGTCGAGGTGAAGGTGGTAGAACAGGATTATCCTAAACTCAAGGAGGTGGACGCCAAGCTTGTAGCCCTGGCCCGGGAGACAAATGCAAAAATCATCACCAACGATTTCAACTTGAACAAAGTGGCACAACTCCAGGGTGTAGCGGTGCTCAACATCAATCAGTTGGCGAACGCGCTCAAACCGATGGTTCTGCCTGGCGAAGTGTTACAGCTACAGATAATGAGAGAGGGCAAGGAGCAAGGGCAGGGTGTAGCCTATCTGGATGACGGCACCATGGTAGTGGTAGAAAACGCCAGCAGACATCTGGGTCGTGAGGTTGCGGCTTCCGTGACCAGTATTCTGCAGACCACTGCTGGCCGTATGATATTTACAACGTTAAAGGAAGAACCGGGACCGCGCCGACACTAGCCGAGTTGGGGCATTGTTACAAATACACCAGTCACTGGCTGCTGCGGGCAGGGGTATCTGTAGAACTCGGACGCACCGCAAGGGCCAGAAGCCGTGGCACGTTGAAACGGCAAAACCATCAGTGGCGATGCACAGTCAGTGAGCGGATGCTTTGGTTTGAAACGTTTGGCGAGCATTCGTCCAGTGCTCCTTGCGGGCAAGCTATCAACAGCAATACGCGAAAACAGTCTCTTGGTTAGAATTTTCTTATCTTCGCCTCCTGGTATTCCTGCTTGGAGTAGTCAGCCTCTGCTGCAACGCCGCCCCCCTTGATTTCTGCTTCAATCGGTAGACAGACCGTGTCAGAGTATCACTACGAGGTTTCTCAGAAGGATGCGGGTCTTCGGCTGGACGTGTTTTTGAGCCGCAGGGAGCTCGGGCTGTCTCGTAACCAGGTGCAGCGGCTCATTGAGCTCAACCATATCCGGGTCGAGGGAGTGCCGCAAAAAGCAAGCTATCGGCTGAGGATCGGAGAACAAATTGCGATCTCACTGCCACCACCTCCTCCGATTGAACTAGTCCCTGAACCGATTAATCTTGACATACTCTTTGAGGACGAGTTCCTGATCGCTGTCAACAAACCACCGGCGTTGGTGGTGCACCCCGCTGCCGGTCATCGAGAGGGAACGCTGGTGCATGGTCTGGTCCATCACTGCCGTCACTTGGCCGACCTCGGCGGTCCTTTAAGACCGGGTATCGTTCATCGGCTCGATAAGGATACCAGTGGGATTCTCGTTGTTGCCAAAAACAATCTCGCCTACAGACATCTCAGTAGCCAGTTCAAAGAACACAGTGTTTATAAGGAGTACACTGCTCTAGTCCATGGGCGTTTGCCCCAGCCCTCGGGAAGCATCACAGCTCCCATCCATCGGCATCCCAAGAACCGAAAAAAAATGGGAATTCTTGCAGGAGGTAGAGAGGCTTTTACCTCGTGGTGGCTCGAGAAGGCCTTTGCCGAGGTTTCCCTCGTGAAGGTGGTGATCAAGACCGGGCGAACCCACCAGATCCGTGTGCATTTTGCCCATGCCAATTACCCACTGGTGGGAGACGGCACTTATGGCGGAAAGAAGCGGGCCAGAAACGTACGAGACCCCTTGGTGCGTGCTCGCATAACACAAGTAAAGCGCCAGATGCTCCACGCCCGCAGGTTGGCACTGGAACATCCTGGCAGTGGCGAGTTGCTTGAACTCTCGGCCCCGTTACCGGAGGATATGGGTTCTTTGATTCGGTTTCTTGAACAGTACGGCGAAGAGAGAATAGGCTAACGAGGGAAAGAACCACACGCGAAGCCCAGTCATACTCCAAGATGGGAATCGGGCCACAACGCTGGGTCACAGTGGGTTCGCGTTTCCGCGGCGATCCGCCCAAATACATCATTGTGTTCGGAAGGAAGACAGACAAGAACCGGAATGGGACGAAATCCGATGCTGAGAGTTGGCCTCACCGGCGGAATAGCTTCCGGCAAAACCATTGTATGTCACGCTTTTGCTCGTCTTGGGGCGAAGGTTATTGATGCCGACAGAATCGCCCGTGAGGTAGTGTGCCCGCAGAGGCCAGCCTGGGTGAAACTGCGGCAGGCCTTTGGTCCGGAGTTTTTTCATGCCGACGGGAGCCTGCACCGACGGGAATTGCGGAGGCTGGTCTTTTCCGATCCAGACAAACGCCGCCAACTCAACGAAATTATTCATCCAGAAGTGATTCGTGAAATCCAACTGGCATCTGAACGGGTGGCTTCTATTGAGCCTCACGCGATTCTCGTAGTAGATGTACCCCTCTTGTTAGAGACAGGGATGCCAGACCGCTTCGACCGAGTAGTGGTCGTCTATGCCGATGAAGACGTCCAAATTGACCGGCTCATGCGGCGGGACCAACTGTCCCTCGAGGAGGCAATGCAGGCCTTGGCTGCGCAGCTTCCTCTTCGGGAAAAGGTAACTCTGGCGGATTTTGTGATCGATAATAGTGGTAGCCTGAAGGAAACTCAAAGCCAGGTGATAAGCGTGTGGCGAGAACTGCTCTCCTTGGCTCATAATGGACGATGCGGCGGGTAGGCCGGAAAAAAACTTGCCCCTCCCGCAGACGAGATGGGTACACTCTTGCTTCTCGCAGCGAACCCCTTCGAGTTTAGGCGCAACTGGTTGCTGACCACGGAGAACCTACGATAGTTCATAGCTCTTGCAGTATCCTGATATCAGACTGTTCCCGACGGGCAGACATCCAGCGAGTAAAAGCTTCCTGTTTTTTTACTCGGAGGAGTTGCCGATCTAGGGTACCTTGCTCCTTCTGGAACTGATCTTCAGGGGCCGGATCCCGAGCCTTCATCTGAAAAATGATGAAGTTCCCGTTGACCTCATAGACCTCGGGTGCAACCGGGCGCTCTGCTGTGAGCGCGAAGGCGGTAACCAGCACACCTCGCTGATTCCCTAAGGACGGTGCTGGAGCGACGGAGGTGAAAAGCCCGGTTTCTTTGATGTCGAGATCATTACGACTGGCAACCTGGGAAAGATCCCCTTCCTGGAGTGAGGTCTCCAACCACTCCTCTGCCTGTTTGCGGGCGAGAATCTTACTCTGCTCGGCAATCCAGTTCTGTTTAGCTGCGTCTTTCACCTCCTTTAGTTCTGGCAATCTTGAATCCTGGATTTCAACAAGCTGGGTAACCACATGATCCTCTCCGACACTGAGCCCTGGCGACACTTCTTTCAGTTGCAGGGCGAAGATCTGCTCATTTAACTCAGGATGGTAGCCAAGTTCAAGAATGGGCTCATTGACTGCAAAAAGACCACTTTCTGTGACCTGCAAATCCTTGTCTGTTGCAGCTTTTCGTAGATCATCCTGCGCCCTGGATTCATCGGCAAATGTTTCCGCCCGCTCTCGGGCAATTTCTCGGGCTCGTTCAGTCTTGAGAGCCTGGCGCACGGCTTCCTCGACTTCAACAAAAGGCTGGGTGGATGCTTCCTGAATATCTTCCACCTTTATAATGTGGAGACCAAATCGGGTGCGTACCAGTTCACTTATCTCGCCTTTTTCCAGAGAAAATGCGGTATCCGCAAAGGGTTCTACCATATCGGCACGGGCGAAATAGCCCAAATCGCCTCCTTTGGAGGCGGTGGAATCTTGCGAGTACTTCCGGGCCAGGTCGGCGAAATCATCGCCATTTTTCACTAAAGTCAAGGCTTCTTTGGCTCTAGCCTCGATGGCCTGCTCCTCTGACGGAGTTGTTCCCTGGGGTATCTTAAACAAGATGTGGCGAGCTCGTACTTTCTTGGGTTCTTGGTAGTTGTCCTCGTGGAGCTGGTAGTACTCCTGCACTTCTTCGTCGTCGAGTTCCACTGCATCAACGTAGTCTCGAGGAGCAAAGCGTACATAGATGATCTGGCGTTTGGCAACTAGACGGTATTCTTCCCGATGTTCATTGAAATAACGCTCGAGGGCCTCCTCATTCTCTTCAACTTTATCAGCGAATTCGCCAGGTTCCACCAAGATATATTTAAGATTCACCTTGTCCTTTATATGGTGGTAGAACGAACGTACTTCGGCCTCCAACACCTTTGCTCCCCGAGTAATGAATCGTTCCACCTTACTAATGAGGAGATCATCATGCTGGCTGAGTTCGAACTCCTGAGGGGTCAGCCGCAGATAGCGCAAAGCCTGCTGGTAGCGCCGTGGATCGAACTGTCCGTTGCTCTGAAAGGCGGGATATGCACGGATGGCGTCTTGAAGCTCCCCTTGAGTGATCTCCAGCCCAAGCACCCCAGCCTCTTCCAAAAGCAGTGTGCGATTAATCAGTCGATCTAGTGCCTGTTCTTTTAGCCCCAAAGATTCTACCAGCTGGGTAGAGAACTGCCTCCCGAATTGACGCCGCATCTGCTCTATCAGATTGTTGTAGGTGCTTTGGTATTCACGCATGCTGATGTAAGATCCGTTTACGACGGC
>CP070692.1:3181628-3188921 GCA_020353215.1 Deltaproteobacteria bacterium | reverse complement strand
CAAAGCGATAGTGAGCAGCCAGCCCGCCGGCCCCATGACACATGGGAATACCACCCAGAAAAAACGACACCACATCCGCCAGTCCTTGGCTGTTGGCCACACTTCGATAAGTGGCCCTATAGGCGCGCTCACCGAAGTACTCATGCATGATATCCGTGTTGGAAATAATGGCATTGCCGATGGTCATTGGAATTTGGGGCAGAACCAAAACGGGTAGTACCCAGAAGAATTCTTCCAAGGATGGCCAGCCGTAGGGAATCAATTCAGGAAAGTGTATGGACCAATGAAAGTCGGCCGCATGGATTGGTTTGCCGATAAGAAGACCCATCAACATGCCCAGAATGATGATCACGAGGGCAGCTGGTAATTTCTTGTTGTCCAAAAGCAGGAACGTCAAAGTCAGACCCGCAGCACCCAAAACCATGCTCAAGTTGACCGGACCGACGGTCTGAACTGCCAGATTGGCGTCCGGCATGATCATGAGTTTCAACCCCTTGCCCATGAGAATGACACCCACCCCCAACTGCACCCCACGCACCGTGCTCTTGGGAGTGTACTTGCCAATCACCTGAATCAAGCCGGTAAAACCCAGGAAGAGGATGAACACACCCATCCACAAGCTCGAGGCGACAATTTGAGTTGGAGTCAAACCAATCGCGATGGCGTAGGCGCCGATCACTTTCATGGGCTGTACCGGTACGGGCACGCCGAAGTAGTGGCCTGCCAAAATATAGAAAAGGCCGATCAAAATAAAAACGTTAGTGGCCTGGAGATTATTGAGGACGATCATGCCGATGGCGATCGGCAGTAGGGTGCCCAGGTCTCCCAGGGAGCCTGCAAGCTCCATGCGGTCGAATCGGTATTTGGCGTGCTCGAGAGGCTCCATAAACTCTCCATATATATTCTAAGCGACCCTTCTGTCTATGAAAAAGCGACCCTTGCGAACCGGCAGCGCGCAGTCCGCGGCAACCACGTAACGAAAAGGTCTGCACGCACAATGCAATAGACGGCTTCGACAAGCGCTTGAAAGCAGTACTCAGGATAGGTAAGGCGCAGGACATCAGGCCAAACGGAACCCACTTGGAACCTTATTCTGCCTTCCGCCTGGTGTCGTCCGCTCATACCCAGTGAGACCGTTATTCCTAAAGAGATGTAGGGTGGGCTGCGCCCACCGAGTTATCAGCGGACAATGCCACCTCACAGGTCGGCCACATCAAAAGTTGATATAAGTTATTATCGGTTTTTACGTTGACAGGAAAAAGGCCTTCTAGTAGAGTGCCGAAAGCCAGGGGAATAGGGTCGATCAGAACTTCTGCGTTGTTTCAAGGATCCTCTATTATTGTCCAGGAGAGCGGTCGTGGCCACATTGATGAGCACCAAACAGGCTGCACAATATCTTGGAATTAATGAGAAAAAGATATATAGTCTCATTGGCGACAAGGGGTTACCCGGCACCAAGGTCACGGGGAAATGGCTCTTCCAGCGCCACCTTTTGGACCGCTGGCTAGAGCAGAATACAGAGAACTATCCCCCCGTGGAATCAACACCAGAAACTTACAAAAACTTACTTATAATAACCGGCAGTAACGACTTGCTTCTCGATCAGTTGCTCGAACTGTTCGCAAAAAGGCATCGTTTGCCACTACCGGTATTCAGCAACCTGGGAAGCATGGGTGGCATCAAGGCCTTAAAAGAGAATCTTTGTCATATCTGCTCGGCCCATCTGTTGGAGCCGGAGGGGGAGGAGTATAACTTCGCCTATGTGGAGGAAGAGTTCGGCGATAGTGTCGTGGTGGTCAATTTCTGCAAGAGGCTCCAGGCGGTGCTGGTAGCTCCGGGAAATCCACACGTCGTCTCCGGGCTGGAGGATCTTGCCAGCGGCCGTCTCCGCATTGCCAACCGGAAAGAGGGAACGGGAACTCGGCTTTTGCTGGATCGCGAGTTGGAAAGACGGGGAGTGAGCGACGAGACGATTCCGGGTTATGATACCGCCTTCGGCCGCCATCTGGATGTCGGAGTCGAAGTACTGGCCGGGCGGGCAGATGCGGGTCTTGCCATTGCTGCAGTGGGGGAGATGTTGGGGCTGGATCACGTGCCGGCAATTTGGGAGCGCTACGATTTCATCGTCCGCAAAGACGTCTTTTTCAGCCGCGGGGTTCAAATGCTCATGGCTTTACTGCACGATCAGGAGTTCCTACAAATGAGTGGAAGGTTTGCTGGTTACGATCTGAGCACGTCGGGACAAGTAGTTTTTCGCGTTTAGGAGGGAGGTCCATGATGATGAGAAAAGAGCGAATCTGGGTTATTGCGGTCATACTTATTGCCGTTCTGCCTCTTGCGACAAGCATGGCAGCGGAAGAGGTGCTCAAGATGTCGACAACCACCAGCACGGAGAATTCAGGGCTGCTGGATGTTCTGCTCCCCGAGTTTACGAAGGACTCGGGTATTCGAGTGAAGGTTTTTGCCAAAGGAACCGGGGCGGCTATCCGGGATGGCTTGGACGGGAATGTGGACATCATTTTCGTCCATGCAAAATCCAGAGAGGAAGAGTTCCTGGCGGAGGGCTACGGCGCTTACAGATTGGGAGTGATGCACAATGACTTTGTTCTCGTGGGTTCCGCCACGGATCCGGCTGGAATAGAAGGGATGAGTGATGTGGCCCTGGCTTTGAAAAAGATTGCAGCATCACGGGCCCAGTTCATATCCAGAGGGGACGACAGTGGTACTCACACCAAAGAACAGGAGCTCTGGAGGGCTACCGGACTGCCCCTGCAAAGGGAAACCACAGAGATCATAAAGAAGGGAAAAAAGAAAAGCCTGATTTTTCAGTATCCGGAAGGGCTCGGTAAGTGGTATCTGTCCATCGGCCAGGGCATGGGGAAGACCTTGACCTATGCCGAGGAGAAACAGGCCTATACGTTGACTGACAGAGGCACCTACGTGAAGTTCAAGCTGGGAAGGAAGCAAGGTTTGGATCTGGAAATTCTCTGCCAAGGGGACGAGAGGCTCTTCAATCCCTATGGAATCATCCCCATCAATCCAAAGAAGTACACCCACGTCAACTTTGAGGCGGCGGACAAATTTGCCAAATGGCTGGTTTCTCCCAAGGCCCAGGCTCTGATTGCAGGTTACAGGATTCAGGGACAGCAGGCCTTCTTCCCGGATGCGGTCAACTATGCAAAATAGGTTCACACAAGCAGGCGCCTAGCAGGCAGCAGCGGCCAGCCAGCGGGATGTCATTAGGCCACTAGGTCATTATGTCGTTGCATGACGGGATCACCGGTTCATAACTTCGCTCTCATCGGTGAACTGTTATTTTGGCGACCTAGTGACTCAATGACAGGCGCCAGCCGAAATGACTTAATGACAATTAGGACTAATGACGGCAAAGCCAAATGACCACTGAAAGCGGACACCTGGAAAATGGACTTCCTAACTGACAGTTTTTTGTCGGCGTTTCTTCTCCTTTGGCGGCTGGACCAGGAACTCGTGCAAATTATCTACGTCTCTCTGAAGGTAAGCTCAATCTCCACCTTTACGGCCAGTATGGTGGGCATCCCCGCAGGGTTTCTCATCGCCTTCGGAGAATTTCGAGGGAAGAGCCTGGTAATCACTATTCTCAATACCTTGCTGGCCCTCCCCACCGTGGTGGTGGGGCTTTTTGTTTACGCCTTCATCTCCAGACGAGGGCTCTTCGGCCCTTTGGATCTTCTTTACACTCAGAAGGCGATCATTATTGGACAGGTGATTCTGATCATCCCCATTGTCACCACCTTTACCATTTCGGCGATCAGTCGCATCGATGAACGGTACCGCAAAACAGCCATGACGCTGGGGGCAAACCTACTGCAAACCGCCTGGGTGATAATACGCGAAGCTCGTTTTGGCATCGTGGCCGCGGTTGTTGCTGCATTTGGCAGGGTGATTGCCGAGGTAGGCATCAGTATGATGCTCGGTGGCAACGCCAAAGGGTTCACCCGAACCATGACCACCGCCATGGCGCTGGAGTATGACAAGGGTGAATTCGTGTTGGGCGTGGCACTCGGTATCGTGCTTCTCACAGTGAGCTTCGGGGTGAATCTATGTTTCAATTATGCGCAGGGCAAGGCGAGGATCTGAGGACCACTGGGCACTACTTCAAGGAGTCAGGAGTCAGAATCCAGAATTCAGGAGGAAAACCCAAACCGACTCACTTGATCTCCCGGCTACTGGCTCCTGACTTCTGGCTCCTTGCCCTAGCCTTGACTTTATGCCCTGTCCCTTGTACTTGATTTTCAGCAATGCTTTATAAACTCAGAAACTTGAAAAAAATCTATGGCCCGCGAACCGTGCTGGACCTGGATGAGCTTACCATGGAGGAAGGCAAAGTAATCGGCCTCCTGGGCCCCAATGGTGCGGGGAAGACTACGCTGCTTGAGATTCTGGGATTTCTTCGGGCTCCCACCTCAGGAGACCTTCTGTTTAGAAACAAAGCGGTGGATTTCAAAACGAACTCGCTAATACACCTCAGAAGACGGGTTGTTCTGGTGGAGCAACATCCGATTCTGTTCACGTCAACTGTCGCCAGCAACCTGGAATTCCCCTTGGTCGTTCGTAAACTGCAAAGAGGAACACGCGAGCGAATTGTTGATGAACTCCTGGACCTGGTGGGAATGCGGCCATTCAAAGAGGTGAAAGCGCAGAAGCTTTCTGGGGGCGAAACCCAGAGAATTGCCATTGCCCGAGCCCTGGCCTGTTCGCCGGAGGTTATCCTCTTTGATGAACCAACTGCTAACGTGGATGTGGAGAACCAGATCGCCATCGAAAGGATTATCCGTGAAATCAACACGGAGAAGGAGATCTCGGTGATTTTCACCAGTCATGACATGGTGCAGGCATCCAGGTTGGCAGATGACACCCTGTTCTTATTCGATGGCAAACTGGCCCTTTCCACTTACGAAAATATCTTTAGTGGCCGAATTGAACTGACCGAAGACGGGGAAAAATGTTGCTTCATACAGAATCGGCTCAGCCTAGGTGTGAACACTCCCAAAACAGGAAAGGTGCGCATCTTCATTGATCCAACCGCAGTAAGGCTCGCCCCCGATCAAGAGGTGTCTACCATGCAGAATACCTTCTGCGGCAGGATGGTGCAGCTGACAGATGAGCAGGATCGCGTTCGGGCTCTGGTCGATGTGGGAATTCCTTTGAGCGTTTTGATCCCAAAAGATCAGTTCAAAAGCCTGTGCCTGGGTCCGGGCGAGCCCGTCTGCCTCACATGTCCCCCAGAAAGTATTGAGATATTTTGAATAGACGGCCAACAACTAGCCCGGATTATTCACAAACCGGTTGCTATGGCCGGAGCGATGGCCGTCCATCCGGTAAAAGTAAAAAGGGTAAAAGAGAGGCGAATCAGTCCGCCTGGATAGATCCGCCTTCCGGTGTCGATTGCTCACTGGAAATCTTTCAGACTATTCAAGGCTTTTTCTACCTGCCCGAAAACGCCTTTGCCGGCCCATGTTTGGTGAGCCGAATCGCCCACTGCCGCAATGTGTCCATCTCCGCTCATCAGAGAACGTATCCTAATTTGCGCATCGAAGTACTCAGATAGACGTTGTTTCGCAGCCTCCCCCGAAGCCTTCTCCGGTGTGTCTACTGAGTGACCCCGGAACCCCAGAAAAGACACAAGCAATGCATTTTCACTTACAAATGCCCCCCTGGCTCGCCAACGGCCTGAATTTAGGAACATCAAACGTAAGTTTTTGGGCAAACTCCCAGAAATGATTAAGTTGAGTTCGAAAATGTTGACTTTAGTCCATGTTTGCTCTAGGTTAACAAGATATATTTGTTCAAAATATCACATAGTTTCAAAAGGCGATGAAGCTAGGAATCTGACACCAAAATTAGCACGATCTTTGTAGTGCTGGAGGAGTTTGCTTATGGCTTTGAGAAGAAACAAGATAACCGTGGTTGGCGCTGGTTTTGTGGGAGCAACAGCGGCCCATTGGGCTGCAGCCAAGGAACTGGGCGATGTGGTGCTGGTGGATATCATTGAAGGAATGCCTCAAGGCAAGGGGCTTGATCTCATGGAAGCTTCGCCGGTGGAGGGTTTTGACGCCGAGGTGATCGGCACCAATGACTATGCGGACACCGCGGATTCTGATGTGGTTATCCTCACCGCCGGTATTCCCCGAAAACCCGGAATGAGCCGGGATGATCTGCTCAACACGAACACCAACATCGTCAAGACCGTAACCGAACAAATCGTGAAGCACTCACCGGAGGCGTTTCTTATTATCGTCTCCAATCCACTGGACGCCATGGTGTATGTGGCTCACAAAGTGAGCGGTTTTCCCACCAACCGAGTAATGGGGATGGCGGGAGTGTTGGATTCAGCAAGATTTCGCACCTTTATCGCCATGGAGCTCGGGGTGTCGGTGAAAGACATCCAGGCATTCGTCCTTGGGGGCCACGGGGATTCCATGGTGCCCCTGCCTCGTTATACCACAGTCTCAGGTATTCCCATCCCGGATCTGATATCGCAGGAACGAATTGATGCTCTTGTTGACCGGACACGCAAGGGAGGGGGCGAGATCGTCAGTCTGTTGAAAACGGGAAGTGCTTTCTATGCTCCATCCGCAGCGGCGGTACAAATGGCCGAATCGATCCTCAAGGATCAGAAGCGAATTCTACCCTGTGCCGCCTACTGTGACCAGGAATACGATGTCGGGGGCTATTATGTTGGCGTTCCGGTGATGCTGGGGGTTGGAGGAGTGGAGAAGGTAGTGGAAATCCAGCTCACTGTGGAAGAAAAGGCAATGTTTGACAAGTCAGTAGCCGCGGTGAGGGAGCTAGTTGCAAGCATCAAGCTCTAAGCTGGGATGAGCGGTGAACAGTAAGCGGTACGCGATGGGTATAGGAAGTACGGTTAAAGGCGGCCCGTTCCTCAACCTGGCCGTTGACCCGGAGCGATCCGCCAAGGCTTCATTTTGTGAATCGTGCTGGTCAGTCCATGTGCGGGAGGTGAAATCCGTTTCCCTCGATGAGATCGGGCAATTTATCGATGCAACCGAAGCTCATCTGACCCTCCGCACCAAGTTGAGCTATGGACGCTTGATGAGAGATTCGTGAAAGTCAGCACTTGATTTTACCCCTAGATGTGGTACTCTGTTTCCACTCCCAACAGGTCAAATCCCAGCATTTGGTTTCCGCGGCCAGGGGAGGAAGAATATTTCGGCTTAAATACTTACAGGGAGAATCAGAACTATGGAGCCATTAGTACTCAGCAAGCGAGAGAAGAGGAAGTTGGCCGGT
>CP070692.1:3174202-3181528 GCA_020353215.1 Deltaproteobacteria bacterium | reverse complement strand
CACCACGATGATCCTGTCCTCGTCGTCGACCACGGCGGCATGCGCCTCATCGTTGGTGCCGCCGAAGTCGGTGATGACCTTGCCTTCGGTGCCGAAGCTGGTATCGAGGGTGCCGTCCTCGTCGTAGCGGGCGAGCGCGAAGTCAACCGTCTCGTTCTCGCGGTTAAAGACCCATCCCACCACGACGACCTTGTCGTCGTCCACTTCGACCACGTCTGTCGCCTCATCTTCGCCGTCAGGACCGGTGAAGTCGGTCGTCACCTTGCCGCCGACGCCGAAGTCGGGGTCGAGGTCACCTGCCGCCGCCGCGGCCGGAGCCATTACTGGACCCTGAGCCGCCGCTGTTGTGGCCCAGCCCAAGGCCACCAGAGCCAAGGTCACCAGGAACAAGAGTGAATAACGAAAAATCCTTTTCATATCGTACCTCCTTTACTTCTGTCAAATTAAAGCAACACTGGTCTTAATAAACACCGAGATCTTGAAATTTGTAAGACACTGTAATACAACACTGGTCAGAAATCTATTTATAATAGATGGTAGTATAGTGTAGTAACTTGTAAGCAGAAACCATACCAGGTTGGAAAATCAGACGTTTTTCGCTACTTATTGGATAGTTATACACTAATACATTCAATACTATTATCAGAATATTGAGCACAGAGGGTAATAGAGTGAGAAAAAAAATACCAATGTTGAGTAAGAAAAATATATGTAATACAATGTAACTAAATGTACAGCGAGAAATGATTTTCTCAATCACATATCGTTAAGAACCTGCAGAATCCAAGGTACTGTACTTATTTATATGTTTTATAGCAAAGAAAATATAAGATAGATTATAGTGTTTGGATGTTAGTTATACTGAACGGATAAAGTATTCCAGTCCAATCTAGTCCGGATATTTCATGAATCACGCCTTGGCGTGATTGCGACGGTTTTACTTGTCATCACGCTTCGCTGTCACTCATAGTCACTAGGTCACTGTGTCGTCTTGCGCCAAAATCACGAAATCATGGCTTTGTCATTCCTGGTGATGGGTTTATCCAAGCGACCGAATGATTTGATGACGACCGTTAGCCCAAATGACCGGATGACAGCCTTGGCATTTACGGGAAAGAGCGACTCCAGTCGCCTGATCAATGGCAAACTGATTCAACGACTAAAGACGACGAAGACATTTTCAAGTTGCATATCAAACCGCACCTTGGTACTAAACGTCTGGACGAGGTAAAGCGGCGTGAACTGAAGACTCTTAAAGCCACTGCACCCTGTACGCACCCTTCGGCTGCGAAACTCCATGGTTGAAAGTAATGCAACAATTCATTGAATCTTTGAAGACTTCACCCCTACGTGATGCCCACGTGGAGCACCATGAAATCCTCTCAAGCAGGAGCGCCGCCCATGGAAAGCTTTCTCCACCCCTCGCTGCGCCTTTGCGTGAAGCTCTGGCCAAGTCTGATATCTCCAAACTCTACAAGCACCAAGTGGATGCCCTCTCTCTTTTCCGCGGCGGCGAAAACGTGGTGATCGCCACACCCACGGCCAGCGGGAAATCGCTGATCTACAACATTGCCCTTCTGGAGCTCCTGGCTAAAGAACCCACCGGATATGGACTCTACCTCTTTCCCCTAAAAGCCCTGGCTCAGGATCAGTACCAGGCCTTCGTTTCCCTAAACGAAAAACTGCCTCCGGAACTGCGTCTAGAGGCTGCCATTTATGACGGAGATACGTCTCCAACTCGGAGAAGGCGGATCAAGGAAAACCTGCCCCATCTGATCATCTCCAACCCGGATATGCTGCATCTGGGACTTCTCCCTTTTCACCAGCAGTGGGAGTCGTTCTTCCGTGGCTTGAGTTTGGTCGTTTTGGATGAAGTCCACACCTACCGCGGTGTTTTCGGCTCCCACGTGGCTCAGGTACTGCGGAGGTTGCGGAGAGTCTGTTCCCTGTACGGGTCTGAGCCCAGATTCATCCTGCTTTCTGCCACCATTGCCAACGCAAAGGACTTTGCCTGTCGCTTGACCGGATTACCTTTCCAGGCGGTGGAACACAACGGCGCACCCCAGGCCGGGCGGCACTTCTTCTTTATTAACCCCGAAACTAGCTCAGCCACGGTGGCGGCCCGTCTATTTATTCAGGCTCTCAAGGCGGGACTAAAGACCATTGCCTTCACGCAGGCCCGCAAACTCACAGAGATTCTCCATATGAATGTGGCCCAAGCTGCTCCGGATCTCGCGTCAAGGGTGAGCTCGTACCGGGCCGGGTTTCTCGCCGAGGAGAGGCGGGAAATTGAGCGTGGTTTAGCCAGCGGCGCCGTGGCCGGAGTGATTTCCACCAGCGCTCTGGAAATGGGCATTGATATCGGTGGCTTGGATGTTTGTATTCTGGTGGGATACCCAGGCACCATAATCAACACATGGCAACGCAGTGGCAGGGTGGGGCGGGGAGGGCGCGATTCAATCGTGATTCTTGTTGCCCAGCCTGATGCTCTGGATCAGTACTTTATGCGTCATCCCGGGGATTTCTTCCAGCGCTCTTTTGAAGCCGCAGTGGTGGATCCGGATAACTCAGAAGTGGTGGATGCACACCTGCCCTGCGCTGCTGCCGAAATTCCATTGAGTCTAGCCGACGACCTCTATGGTCAAGAAGGACTCCTGGCGGCCCGAGCACCAACACTTGAGATCAGCGGTAACCTGTTACGGAGTGTTGACGGAGAAACCTGGTATGCTGCCAGGCGTCAACCGCAACGTCTGGTGGATATTCGGAGTGTGGGGATCGGTTACGCGATTCTTGAACATGATGGTGATAAGGTGCTGGGGAAAAACGACGGGGTGAGAGTTTTCAAGGAGTGCCATCCAGGAGCGATATATCTGCACCGGGGCCAGCAGCACCTGGTGACCAGACTGGACCTGAAGCGGCAGAACGTCTTTGTCAAACCGGTCAAGGTCCGCTACTACACCCGTGCCCTGAGCGAGAAGGAGACTGAAATACTGGCGGTGGAAAGGAGCCGACCAGTGGCCAATTTTGTCGTGCGTTTGGGCCGTCTTCGGGTGACCGAACAGGTTGTCGGCTATGAAAAACGCAACCTTTATAGTGGCGAACTCTTGGACAACCTGCCCCTGGATCTCCCAGAGCAGAGCTTCGAGACTGTTGGCCTCTGGCTGGAAATCGAGGACGCTCTTCAGGGAATGGTTCGCCGTCAGCGATTCCACTTCATGGGGGGCATTCACGCCCTGGAACACGGACTGATCAGCATGTTCCCACTCTTTGCCATGTGCGACCGCAATGACGTGGGGGGCATTTCCATTCCCCGTCATCTGCAGTTGCAGAAGAGTGCCATTTTCATCTACGACGGCTACCCTGGGGGTGTTGGTCTTGCGGTCCGTGGCTACGAGATGATAGAAGAGCTGCTGGAGAAAACCGGTGAGGTGATCGCTTCCTGTCCCTGTGATGCAGGTTGTCCTTCCTGCATTCACTCACCCAAATGTGGCTCCGGCAACAAGCCCCTCGACAAATCGGCAGCGCTTTTCCTGGTTCGAGCCCTGCTGGCCAAGATCCCCGTGGAATTTGATGGCCTGGACCAAAAGCAAAAGGTGCTTGTGGCTGAAAACCGAGTCACAGGGGAGAGCGGTAACAGTGAGCCAGCAGTTGCCTACCTGGATCTCGAGACTCAACGGCTGGCAGATGAGGTGGGAGGATGGGGGAACGTCCATTTAATGCGGCTGGCGCTAGCCATTATCTATGATCAGCGCGCAGGTCAATTCGACGTTTTTACTGAAGATGAAGTCCAGGATCTGATCACACGTCTCCAGGAGTTTGATCTGGTGGTGGGTTTCAATCTCAAGAGATTCGATTACCGGGTGTTGGGAGCCTACACGGGCTTGGATTTCAAGAAGGTGCCGACTTTTGATCTTCTGGAAGACGTCCACCAGCGGCTTGGATTTCGCCTCAGCCTGGCCCATCTGGCCGAACAAACCCTGGGAAAATCCAAGAGTGGAGACGGAATCCAAGCGGTAAGCTGGTATCGACAAGGAAACCTGGAAGCGCTCATCAGTTATTGTAAAGATGATGTAACCATCACCAAAGAACTGTTCCAGTTCGGGTTGCACCACGGCTATTTGGTGTATCTGACGAAACAGGGACAAGCCGTGCGTCTGCCGGTGGACTGGAATCTAGACGGGATTCTCCGCGCTACCGGACGCGGTTGATCCGGGCCATAGTAGCTGGAATAAGGTCATCGAGTGCAGGGAGGGCTCCACTGCCATGCGGGACAGCCAAAGATTTCGAACCAAAAATTGTTGCGCACCTTCCACTGGCCGTTGGTACTCCATTTTGTGCGAGAAGAACTTTGACGGTTATACATCCTGAACTGATACTGGTAGTCGGCAGAGCCGTCATTGTGAAAACCCTCGTCGGTCCGCAGACGAAAGTCCAAGAACACGTTGAATATGACTCCTTTGTCAAACTGGGCACTAATTCGGTAGCCTCGATGGGGTTCACGACGAAATTCTATTCCCAACTCCGGAATCTTGTATTTACCTGCCTGGTCCGGGCGGCTGCCTGGGCCCCAACCGATTGTTTTTGTTGCCGCTCCTGTTTCAAAAGGTCCCAAGGGCCAGAATCGAGCCGTGTCTACGTAGTACAGGTCCTGGGCCTCCAAGAAATTCACCACTGAGACCTGACACTCCACCATGCGAGCCTTTTTGTGGTAATGGGAGTAGGTGGGAATCGCCACGGTTAAGAGAACCGCCATCACCATAATGGTCACCACGAGTTCCACCAAGGTGAAGCCGCGGCTCGCTAGAAGGTAGTGTCGGTTCTTGAACATGGTGTGCTGGTTTTCCTACTCGGATGGATGCATGTCATCGGCAGTGGCCACCAATCCCTCTCCTGAGACGGATGCACTCGACTTGACTTGCAGTCGATAACCCTCACTCTGGTCTCGCTTGTAGGAAAGGTCGCGGAGCGCCCTACGGTTCAGAGGGGTGTCAGCAAGGGAGTTGCCGATCAGGTCATAGAGATTCTTCGGGTACTGTCCCTCGTGTGCCGCGGCGTAAAGCTCCAAAGCCGCTTGGAGACTGGCGAGAAGTTCAACCGGATTGGCTGGGTCCAAGACAATCTCTGGCGGGGGTTCAGGCTGAGCCCCGAGGAGGTAGAAACTGATGAGCAGAACCGCCAGCACTGTACCCATCGTGATCACAATCTGCAGGTAGGCGGGCCGCCACTTACCCCCTAGACCTAGTCGACGAGCCTCGTGAGACAATTGACGCTCGGTGGTCTCGTTTTTTACTTGTTCCACCGAAAGGGCAAGCATGCAGCGATGACAGAGCGTGCGCCCATCGTCGCACTGGATCGTACAGCTTCGGCACAGATCAGCCCGGCATTGCTCACAGATTCCCGAGGCATCATGAGAGGGATGATACACGCAGTCCATGACGGTCATGGCCGTAATGCTCCTCTGATCTCCCAAATAAATACACCCGCTCTGATTGGGTTAATAGTCAATTTCCGCCTCTGCAAGTTGCAAGCCAGCCTGGTTCAGCAAGTCAAAAAGGCACCCCTTGTTGATTTGGTTTCTAGACTTTATTAGATTTTGGAAAACTTGGTCCTCAAGGCTAGGTCAGAGTCAACAGGCTTTGCCGAAATCAATCCGAGAAAGAATCCAGGAGTCAGAATCCAGAAGTCGGAATTGGTCTTTAGCTCAATTCAAACTGTAAAATTCGTAGGAGCGAAGCGACATCCGAATACTTCTGGCTCCTGACTTCTGTATTCTGAATTCTCCGATTCGTTCGATACCGGGAACAAAAGCCCCTTCCAGGGGCAATCCAAAGCCGGGCTCTCTGGGTCCGGATTCTTACGAATAGAGCAGGTATGGCCCACAGGCTCGGCGAAACTCCGTGAGCTTGGGTTCCCAGCTACGCTCGAGCTCTGAGACCGAGACTCCGACTTCCAGCTGTTTGTGGAGAGTGGCGCTGCCCAGGATGATCTCGACGGGCAGGTGGTGAAATTCGTACTCGTATGGAGGTGGATACCAGTCGAAATCCTCGGGGTGGGCTGCAAGTACGGCCTCGATCAGACTCAAGGATGTGGCATAGGGGCGGTAAGTGGCAGGATCGCTGACGTGGATGTGGAAACCAACGCAAACTTCGCCGTTCCATTTGTCGAACGTGGGTTGGAAAAAAGCCGGTCGCAACACCAGGCCAGTGAGCTTTGCCAGGTCAAGATGTTTCAGAACCAACTCTTGTTTGAGGTAGGGAGATCCCCAGAGTTCGAAAGGTGTGGTGGTGCCCCGCCCCTCCGAGAGGTTCGTCCCCTCAAGGACTACCTGGCCGGGATAGACCAGAGTTGATTCCGGCGTAGGCAAGTTGGGCGAGGGAGGTACCCAATACAATCCTGTCTGCCGATAGAGCATGGCACGGGTCCAGCCCGCCATAGCACGGACTTCAAGGGGAGCCGAGATGTCGAACGCTTGATTGAACAAGAGAGCCATTTCAGCCATGGTGAGCCCGTGGCGCATCGGCAGTGGGAAATACCCTACGAAAGATCGCCTTTCCATTTCCAGCAGGTTGCCCTCCACGCGAACACCACCTATGGGATTCGGTCGATCTAACACAACCACTTTCACATCGTGATCTACGGCGGCCTCCAAGCAGAGAGCCAAGGTTGTCCCGAAGGTGTAAACCCGCGTACCAACCTCCTGTAGATCGATAATCAAAATATCAATGTGCGCCAGCATGTCTGGGGTCGGCCGGCGAGTTTCGCCGTAGAGGCTGAACACGGGGATACCAAGCTGTTCGTCAGTGAAATTATCAGATTCAATCATATTGGCTTGCTGTTCACCAAAATAGCCGTGCTGGGGGGCAAAGATCGCAGCGAGGTTGGCACCTGCTTCCACCAGTAGATCTCTGGTGTGACGAAGACGACCGTCCACTGAGGCCTGATTAGCTAGGAGTCCGATACGTGCACTCCGCAGCCAGGCAGGCTTGTCTGCTAGCAGGTTGTCGATACCGAGTTGAACCTGGACCATGAATGGAGACTCCGGAACACTTACTTGATTGTCACTCGTTTACACGCGCCGGTTCTCCGTCATTATATGGGAGCTTGCCATCCAGTCAAGATCAACACCGTGATGTTCCCGGCTCACACAGGATCAAGTACTCTTCCTCAGTCGGACTGCTCACAGGCCCGCCTTTGCGGGATCCATGCTGACGCGTTCTTCCTTGGAGTAGATCTGCAACAATAGGGCCGGAGTTTCAGGACTTTCCCCAAAAACTGATCGTTGATCTTTGTCAACTGAGATCACGAGGCCGTTTACTCTGATTTTGA
>CP070692.1:3166746-3174102 GCA_020353215.1 Deltaproteobacteria bacterium | reverse complement strand
TGGGCTACGGGTTTATGAAAGCACCCAAGGAAAAGGGCGGTCACCGGATCAATTTTGACATTCTCGGTGGCCTTCCCATCTACAGAGAGACCACGAATACGGTTTTTCCGGGTACAACGTTCAATAGCACCAGCGGTTATCGTTTCGAAGTGGGACTTTCGTGGGGTTACATGTTCTACCCGAGTCTCGATGTGGGTATCTACCTGGACTATAAATACATATACTTCGACAGTGACGAGAAGACAGCGACAAACAGAGTTACGGGTAACGTGGAACAGGCGGTGATTGCCGAGAATCTAACGCAGATGTTTCATTACGGCGTGGCGCTAAGTTAAGCCTTTTAGTAGATTCAAAACACTCCGCGGGGGCGTCCACCGATAGGTGAACTCGCTTTGGATAAGATAGGAATATAGACGGAAGGGGTTTTGTGCGTCAAGTCCATGCAAGGCGACATGTGGTGGTTTGGTGTTCGGTTGTCTCAAGAGTGGGGTAGCAGAGTTTGGATGACATCCCTTAATGCACAGTCTCGGCGGCGAGGAGCCTAGCACGGGATATGGGGGCAGTTCAACAAGCGGCCGACTTGCGTATAGAATCGAGCTAAAGCAACTCCGAGCAAATCACTGGGTTAGTTCACATAACATTACTACCGGCTGAGTCGGATTTCCAAATCCAGCACAAAATGGGGGAATCGGTCAAAATCGTTTCAAACCCGCAAGATATGGGGCGACTACAAATTTGTCGGTTTGTTGTTATATGAAGACAAAGCAAATTCGTAGGAAAATGACGATAGTAACGCTTTAATGTAAGTCTGAGTGATCAGATTGTCAGAGCCGTTAGCGTCCTCCAGGGAGAGCCAACATAAGAAGCGCAGACCTTAACTTATTGATATTACAACGGAGTCAACACAGATAGCAGAGAGTTTAAACTCTGAGCTACACGGGTCTAGTGCCATATCTAACAGAGTCAAAAGGGGCCAAATCTCTTTTTGCCTCTTAGCGTTTTCATGCAATCGTCAAATGGAGACTTGGCTCCTTTGCCCTTACTATCCAGCAGGCTGCGCTTATCACCCCCCTCGCCTTGTCCAATAGTTTATGGGGTAACGGTTCTAGCTGCCGCTGCGATGAGTAAAATGGCGTGCGCCTTGTCTTCAGGTGTTTGGATGCTTCCGGCGATGGCAACTTGATTACCACTCTTGTCTTGATAAGCGAATAGCCCTTTACCATCTGTAAAACGTCTTGGGTTGGCAGATTCACCGGCAGCATGAATTATTTCTCCAGATGCATTAACAAGTACCACCTCCTCAGGTTTCTTGCCCAACACCATTTCCTGGAACAGCATTTCTGCGTCTGCTTGAACAAAGCTCACACCACCTGAACCACGACCCATAATAGACCACGCATTCGGCACGGCCACTTGCTCGCCATCCACATTTCTGTCCAACTGACCCACCATAGCACAGTGGTCTGAACTGCCCGGGCGTGCCTGTAGCCATTGCTGGAACATATCTGCATCACTGACTTCCTGACCATCAGGAATTTGATGCGTTTTACGATAATTTGCTCTGGCAGCATCTACAATGCCCGGCCACAACTCTTCCATGACTTCCAGCTCTCTTTGAAGTGCTTCCTTAACAAATGCTTCTAGATCTGGGTCAAGGTCACCTATCTCACTAAGAAACCCTAGTTTTTCTAGCCCATAATCTCGAAAACCGAATTGCCCACCAACACGGATATACATAGACTTTATAATAGACTCTCCATCATCACCGCGCTTGATTGAACCATCCTCATGTTGTTCATAGAAAAAATCAGGTGTAATAACACATTTAGTAATACCGCCAAGGTCACCTGCCGTTACTGATTTGATGGGCCTCCGGGGCGTTTTTTTACCTTTCCAAAACTCTAGGCCGGGATCAATATTTTGTGTAACACCGCAAATTCCCATCATGGGGATAGAATCGCTCATTTGAGATGTTTCAAACAGTTTCACTATGTTGCCCGCTCCAAACACAAACGTGCCACCTTCAGCCACCGCAGAACCATCCGCAGTTTCCAGCGCTTCAATGCAACCATCTGCGGCAAAACGTATGTTGGAAATTTCTGTCTCTGGGTGGAACGTCACATTGAAGCCCGTGCTCTTTACCATATAATCAAGTGCAAGACGGGTCGCAATCTCAGACTGAAATGCACCACCATCTTGAAGCAAACAGGTTCCTCCCGCTAAATCACCCTTCACCTCATCTAACCCGTAATGGCTGTCACTTAATGCGGTTATTTCGTCATACTGCACCGTGCGCGAGTTCAGACCATTGTCATTACATATTTCAAGTCCTTCTGTTACATAACCCGGCGGCAGTTTAGCATCCATAAACTTGAGAATACCGCCACCGTCGCTTTCATAACCGTAAATGAAATTTGTCCTTAGCTTGAAATCTGGTATCGGCCCATCTAACTCAGCCATCACTTCTTGCCAAAGCTGCATGCTGCGGGTACCAATTTGGATCTGTCTTCCTAACCGTGCTTCAAATTGTTCTCTTTCTACTCCCTGATCAGCGGTAACATATTGCAACAGCCATTCTAGCCCTCGGTCCCCAAATACTTCTAGACGCTCTTCCAATTTGGTATCGGAAGACCCCATCATGCGGCCACCATCTGTATAGGTAAAAAGCAGATTAAGACGGTGAAGTTCATGCTCAAAATCATGCAGTGTTTCATCAGGTTGCAAATGCGCACCAATCTGCGCACTGATTTGCTGTGCGGCTTGAGGATTCTTGTCAAAGAGGTGAATCTCTGGGGTCGCTAAACCGTGCGCTTCATAGAGCTTGGTAAGCCTATAGGCCGTCCACACTCCTACATTCCCTGCACCTACAATATTGATAACGCTTGGATAGTCCTTAGAAGCTGTCTTCATAATTCTTTCTCCTTGATCCCCAATTTCACAACATTGACAATCAACACTTCAACAGTAGAACAGCGCCGGCAAACGGCAAGGGTCGGACCGAGCAATCTATTTACAATTTATGATTATAAGTCCCCAAATAGGTATTCTGAAGGTCCAATATCGCCATTTTTGGGGCCTAAATCAGCTCGATAAGAAACTTTGGGCTCTCGTAGCTGATATGCCGACCCAGCTTTAATTGCCTTTCGCCGTTTCCTTTTGATGCTAGACCTTTCTTCATCTTCGCAACAATCGGTGCCAGGCTTCAACTTCAACTGCGATCCCCTTTTTTGGGTGCCATCAAAACCAGTTTAAAGATAACCACGAAGATGGCTGCAACTGCCCCGATCATCCCTACTAAGCCAACACGTTTTAAGGTGCTGGATTCGCTTGCCCAGTCACCTAATAGTTCGGTTGGTGATGTGACAGTATAGATATAGTATTCCGGATCCAGTCTTAAAGCCTTTTGGAGATCCGCATCGGCGGACTCACTTCTCCCCAACTCTCTGTAGGCTTTTCCCCGTATCGTGTAAGCTCTGCCCACGGTTTGCTCGCTGCCACCAATCTGAATGGCCCTGGAAGAGTCCTGCACCGCCTCGGTGGCCATTCCAATAAGCAGAAATGCCTCTGCCCGATAGCCATACGCACTGCCCAATTCTGGATTCAGCTCAACCGCACGGGTCAAATGGACAATAGCCCCACCATAGTTTTCATTTTTCAAATAGGCTAGGCCGAGCACCTCGTGCGCTTTCGGTTCGAATGGCTTCAACTGCACAACTTTTCGGAAATCCTGAATGGCTTCGAGGTATTCGCCCTTAAAATAGTAGAGAATCCCGCGCTTCTCATAAGCAACGGAGAGATTCTGATTTACCTCCAGGGCTTTAGTGAAGTAATAGATTTTCTTGTTGGCAGAAGAGCTTTCGAGCCCTAGATTGTAGTAATCCATGGCATCCTGCCCCAAGGAAGTGTAGGGAAACAATAATATAGAAACTATTAAGCAGGCCAGTGATCCCCTCATGGTGAATCCTATTTTGCAATCCATTTTCCAGCATTATCTCCTACGTGCTCATCAGAGACAAGTAAAGGGGTCTGCTCTTGGCTCTTAGTGTGAATTGAGCTTAAGCTGCGATTATGAGCCGGCCATTTAGAATAGAATACAATGATTCAGGTACCAGGTGATGAACCGCGGTAGGCGAGGTGAGGCTATCTTCGCAAAGGCATTTACACCCGGTCTATTGATTTGCTCAAGGAAGATGATAAAGTTCCCCAATTTATGGAACTATCCCCCGAAGCGGATCGTATCACAAAGGCTGTATGTGCATGTTGCGGTGTCGGAGAAACAAGGTTGCTGTTTTCGAGAAGAGGGGTTTTCAACGAGCCCGGGAATGTGGCCGTTTATCTAACCCGCCGCTTGCGAGGCGACAGGTTGAAACAAATCGCCACTCAGTTTCAGATTGGCAAATAGTGTTTGGTGAGTAGCGTAATCGAAAACTTGAAGGCTTTGATTTCCAACGATCCAACATTCGGGTGGAGGCCGCGAAACTGGAGCTTTTCTAAACCTAGAACTTGGTGGCTGGCCATGATCCCCTAATCCAATCAATGATTCAACATCGGATCGCCGTGCACGATCTTGCCGTTGACGATGGTGAGCAGCGAGTGGATGTCGAGGATATCCTCGTCCGAGACCCTGCGCTCATCGAAGTAGTCGGCGCTCAATACGACGAGGTCAGCCAACTCTCGCGGTGCCTTCCAAAAGAACGTTAATCTTCCCTATCGTCTCTATCTTCCCTTCCGTGGCCCTTCAGGTGCCATGGCTTGTCAAACGACTCTGGCGGCCCGATCAGCGGTGTTTTTATCGGCTTAGCGGCACCGGGGACGATCACGAACGAGTTGCCGCCCGGATTGGTGTCATAGACCGGGCCATAGGGGCCGGTTTTTTTCCAGTTGTTCATCAGCCAGAGGTTGCCGGACGGGTCGATGCCGCCGCCAGTGACACGGTCCAACGCGTCGGACACGTAACCGGTAGCCGGTGAGATCGCATCACCCCTTTTCAGACCCGCCGGACATTTGCGTTCATCAGCACCGCAAAAATGCGACACTCCCGTGTCGTTCCAGGTTGTGCTCTCGCCGACGTCGTCAGTCGGTTTACGGCCAAAATTGAAAACCCAGAGGGTGTCGTTCCCGTCCACGGCATTTCCCCAGGGGATGGTGAGGCCCCCGCCGGTGTAAACAGAGGGAGAGCTACCATCGCTCGGATACAAAACGATTGACGGGCCGTCCCCGTCCTGGGAAGCCAGTGGTGTGACGCAAGGAACGTTCACTGCGTCCGAGTTCGAAACCCACATATTGCCCTTGCTGTCGCCCGCGATCCCCATGGGCCACTTCAGGATCGGCTCCATGTCGTCCCCGTTTGGATTCGGGAGCGTATCCACGGTGCCATCGGGAGAGATACGGTAGACCAGACCCGCTGGGTGGCCCTTTTGCCCGTCCCAGTCGGCCCTGTTGCCTTTCACCCAGGCCAGTCCCTTGGGATCGATGGCGATGGCAAACGGCTTGAGAAACGGCGAGTCCCCGATTTCCGGGTTAGAAGGGGTGAAGTTGCCCGCTTCTCCTTGCCCGCCAGGGAGCGGAATATTCCGGGCCCGCCACGGCTTACCTCTCGGAATGAGCGTAACCGTGTCGTTGCCACAGTTCGCAACCCAGATATTGCCCTTTTTGTCCGATACCGTTCCCTGCGGCCACCACATTTTGCCCTTCGTGAATCCATCGAAGCCGGAGATCGGCGACCCATCCGGACGGAACAATGACACGCTGTTGTGGGTCGCCGGGACCTTGTGCTCCGGATCGTCGAGCTCCGTACACGCGGGCGCCTCAAACCCGAAATTGCCGACCCAGATGTCACCTTGCGGGTCGAGCGTGATGCCAAACCCCGCACCGCTGAGACCGCCGCCAAAGTAGGGCGAACCGGGGAAACTCTCACCCCAGGGGTAGAACTTCATCAGGCGCAGGCCGGCGCAGGAGGGGACTTCAAGCTCTGGCGTTGGAAGGTAGTTGTCGTTGATCCAGGCGAAGCCGCGTTCGTCGAAGGCTACATTGCCCGGGCCGCTCATAAGGTTGGTGTAATCATAATCGCTGTAGAAACCTCCGGTGAATTTGATGAACAGCAGCCAGGACGTCGGCGCTTCGGCCAACGCTGGAGTGTAAACCGGATTATCGTCGGCGAGTTGGAACAGATCGCTGATATTGTTTGACGTATTGTTTGACGGGTACTTGGTCATATTCGCAAGGGCCTGCAGCACCGTGCTTGGCGCCGAACCGCCCGGCGGCGTTGCTTTCTCGAACAGCGTATTGCAATTGGCACTGTCAGCGACGCAACTCGCCACGATGTTGCCCAGGGAGTTGAAGGTCGGGAGAGTCGAAGTCTCTGTCCCGTTCGGAGTCATGGACAGGACCTCTCCGACTTCACCAGTCTCGGGATTGGCCATGTTGGCAGCCATGCGCACGGCGTTGATCATGCCGTATCGGTTGCCCAGAATCTTTCGGCCTTTAACGAATTGCGCAAAGGCGACGCCGGTCGCAACCGTAGTGCGTTCGTTCACGACGATGCCGCCGTCGCCGGAGAGGGCCTTGCCGATTGCATTCGCGAGCATGACCGGGCGGTCTTCCGCCAACACGAACAAGACGGACTCATGTCCGTGCGGTAGTCGGTTCGGCGACCGAAAGCGGATCACGAATTGACCGTTGTCGTCGGTCCTGTCGGCGCCCAGTTTCCGCCATGACGGATGGTCGCCAACATAACTAACGTAGAGATCGACCTTATATCCCGCCAGTGGTTCACCGTTGCTTTCGACAACACCATTCAGCGTTCTTTTCGGGAAGTACCTGGCTTCGGCATTGCCGATCACGCTCGTCAGACAAACGAACGTCAGCGCCGCCATGATGAGATACAAATTCCACAGAAATAACACTCGAGAAAAGGGTTTTCTCAGTCTCATGCCTCTCCTCCCTGTCTGGTGTTTTGTAGAGAAATGAGAATAGGCTCACTTCAACCGTAAGAATGAGCGAATTTGTAGTCAATACGAAAAGCCACGATTTTAGTAGGAATTTTCAAATTAATTTGCGGATTTTTTCAACAGGTCGGCAATTAGGAAGAAAGCTGAGTGGACAGCATGGGGGTAGCAGCGGACTTTGTATAGCATCCCTTAATGCACAATATCAATCCCGAAACATCAACGCAAGATGTGGGAGGGGGATATCAGAGGGCAAAGTGATCATATGAAAAAGCTACCTCCTTCGAGGCCTTGTATAATACAAGGGGTCTTGAGGATAACCTAAAACAAAAGGAGGTAGCCATCATGTATTATACCGGGATCGATTTACACAAGAAAACATCTTTTATTACTACGATTGATGCACATG
>CP070692.1:3159258-3166646 GCA_020353215.1 Deltaproteobacteria bacterium | reverse complement strand
GCCAGGCTGAGATAGTAAAGACAGGTTGCTCAAATGCTCGTTGTTTCGCAGCCGTCCCCTCTGCCTTTTCTGGTGTCTCTTCAGAGTGACTGCGGAAGGTCTGTGCCACTTCCCCGACTGTGGGTGGGGGAGCCCCTGGCCCCGTTTCTCAGGAACGGGGAACAGGGAGGGGGCGCATTCCCCCACGCACAGCTGCGCTAGAAGTGACCAGACTGTGAGCTTTGGAACGAAAGAAGAAACACCAGAAAAGCATTTTCATTTCAAGATCTGGGCAAACTACCTCGTGACCTCAGTTGACAAAGATCAACGGTCACTTTTTGGGGAAACTCCTGCAATTTCATACCATCTGATTTGCAGAAAAGTGTGCTAAAATAAAAGTTTCGAGTTCAATATTCAGAACTCTGCGTATACCCTAAGAGGAGCGTTTTACAAGTTCAGACTATAGTATGGCGGGCGGGCGTAAAGCCTCGTTATTCAGTGGGATTTACAACCCGTCCCTGCGGGAGTTTAGAAAACACATCCCGTAGGAGCCCGGTTTACTCCCGCCGGAAATTACCGCAGGAGGTTGGGAATCGATGAAGATCCTTATCAGCGACAGCCTCTCTCAGAAAGGAGTTAATTTACTCCAAGATGTCCCTGGATTCGAGGTTGAATACAACCCCGGACTTTCCCCCCAGGACCTCTCGGTCGCTATCAAGGATGCCGAGGCCCTTGTGATTAGAAGTGCAACCCAGGTGACCGCAGATATCATCGATGCAGCGCAGCGACTCAGGGTCATCGGTCGGGCCGGAATCGGCCTGGATAACGTGGACATTGGGGCGGCGAGCAAAAGGGGCATTGTGGTGATGAATACCCCGGACGGAAACGTGATCACCACAGCCGAACACACCATCACCATGCTGATGGCTCTGTCGAGAAATATCCACCAAGCTACTACCTCCATGAAGAATGGGAGATGGGAGAAGAAGAAGTTTCTTGGACAAGAAGTCTTCCACAAGACCCTGGGCATTATCGGAATAGGCCGTATTGGGCGGATCGTGGCCGAGCGCGCCACTGGCCTACGCATGAACGTGATCGCCTATGATCCCCATATGGAACCCGAGACCATACAAAGGCTGGGGGTTGCGTCCGTGAGCCTGGACCAGCTATTCCTTCGTTCAGACTACATCACGGTTCACACGCCGCTTACGAGGGAGACCAAAGGTCTGCTCGATCGTGATGCCTTCGGAAAAATGAGGCCTGGCGTAATGATCATCAACTGTGCCCGAGGCGGCATCGTCAACGAGCAGGATCTCTACGAGGCCATCAACAATGGGAAGGTGGCGGGCGCCGCCTTGGACGTATTCGAACTGGAGCCGCCCGGAGACAATCCCCTGCTCAAATTGGACCAAGTCATCTGTACGCCGCATCTGGGCGCCTCCACAGGCGAAGCCCAGGAAAACGTGGCAGTGGGTATAGCCGAACAGATAAAGGAATTCCTCCTATCAGGAGGCATTCGCAATGCCGTGAACACTCCCCAAATCACCTGCGAGTTGATGAGCGAAATCTGCCATTATCTGACTTTGGCCGAAAGACTCGGTAGTTTTCTGGGACAGGTGACGCAAGGAGCAATGCAAGAGGTTACCGTGGAGTACATGGGTGGTGTGGCCCAAATGGACACGGCAGCTATCACGCTTTCGGCACTGAAGGGACTTATGGAGCCCATCCTCCAGCACGAGGTTAACTATGTAAACGCTCCAATTCTGGCCAAGGAACGAGGAATCCTGGTGAAAGACTCGAGGAGCGAGGAGGCCCAGGATTACCTGAATCTGATTACCATTCGGGTGACAAGCACTGCCGAGGACACGGCGGCTTCAGGAACACTGTTCGGGAAGAAGGAACCGAGGCTGGTTCGCTTCAACAGCACCTCCCTGGAAGCTGACGTCAGGGGAAACCTAGTACTGATTTACAATGAGGATGTACCTGGAACCTTTGGCAGTATTGGCACCTGTTTTGGCAAACACAATATCAATATCTCCATGTGGAAGGCTGGCCAGATCATTGAAACCGGCGAGAATATACTTTTGCTGAGAGTGGATAGCCCCGTGGAAGAGGCGGTGATGGAAGATCTGATGGAGCTACCCAATGTAAATTCCGTACAAGTCTTGTACATAGAATAGGGCGGCCGAGAACCCGTCTGGGATCCCACTGCTGGTTAGCCTTTCTCAAGACCTGATTGCTCCGTAGAGAATTACAGTCCCCTCCGGCCGCATCTCTTTCCAAAGCCTCGAGCGGCCCGGGGTCGTTTTTCTGGGGTCGACGATCCGAGTCCGACTTCGCCCGGATGTATCATGAATTGGATACTGCGGCCACGGATACGGACTTCCTTCCGGGCGTCCTCTGGTCTTGGCCAAGTATCGGTGGGGCCGGCCTGTATGGCCTTAAGGCGGGCACGGAGGCCCGCCCCACCAGGATTGGACGGTGGCAAGCCCATCTTCTTCGCGCTCGCTCCGCTCAGGCCCCACCCCCTTGGGGCGGGTCTTCGGTTACATGGTCTCGCCACAGCAATTCATGAAACATTCGGGCTAGGGAAAGAATCCTGCTGCCTGCCGCGCAACGATCTGGGACGCTATAAATAACAAGGAAGCATCGTTGTCTGTCGAGCCACGACAGCGTTTGACCGGCGTGACACCGTCTCAGCACCGACGGTTAGAAGTTCCGACTGAGCAGAAGGGCTGAAAGGTGTGTGTCAGGCAACGGGTACCATGGAAGACTGTCAAGCAACGGCAGATAACTGCCAACTTTTCGAAAGAGAGGGAACCATGCGATATGAAGATATCCAACTGCTGACGGATGGTCCTGCAGCTGAAATACTCCTGAACCGGCCGGAGAAAAGAAACTCCCTATCCCTCAACTTACTAGAAGAAATGATCCATGCCCTTGAAGCATTAGCACTGAACCAGGAGGTCAAGGTGGTGGTAATTCGGGGGAATGGGCCGGTGTTTTCAGCAGGCCACGACCTGCGCGAACTTACGGGAGGTGATATTGAGGATTATCGAAGGATTTTCGCGACCTGCATGAAGATGATGCTCTTGCTCTCGGAGGTCCCTCAGCCCGTGATCGCAGGGGTGCACGGGATTGCCACCGCCGCTGGCTGCCAGCTCGTGGCGGCCTGCGACTTGGCAGTTGCTGCTGCGGATACGCTCTTTGCCACCCCTGGGACGAAGATCGGGTTTTTCTGCTCAACCCCGATGGTACCTCTGAGTAGGGTGGTGGGCCGCAAAAAAGCCTTGGAAATGCTGTTCACCGGCGAGTTTATCTCCGCCCAAGAGGCAATGCAGATAGGGCTTGTGAACAGAGTAGTACCAGCCCACGAACTGGATGAAGCAGTACAAGGGCTGGCGGATCATATCTGTAAATTCAGTCGGACCGTGCTCGGCATAGGCAAGGCGACCTTCTACCGTCAGATGGAAATGTCAGAACGACTTGCCTACGCTTACGCCAGCGAGGTGATTTCTACCAACGGGATAATGCCCGTGGCACAGGAAGGTATGGCTGCTTTCCTAGAGAAAAGAGAACCTGTTTGGCCGGAGTGATTTTCCTGGCCTTAGCAGGCAGCCGCTTGCACCGGGAACTATGAACCAGTCACTGTGCACGGGCCACCTTGCCGTGAATTGGGGGACAACTGGTAACGGACGAAGGCGCAGGGCCAGGGCGGCCCTCTCTGCTGAGAAGGAGATGTGATGATTCGGCAGAGGTTGTTTTTTGAGCCAGAGGAGAAAGGAGAAGAGTGATGTATTTACCGAAACCATTTCAACAGTTTAAGAACCAATATCCTGAAATTTCTCGGCTTTATGAAGAGCTGGGGGTTAAGTGCCAGGAGGCTGGGCCTCTGGATGAGAAAACGCGTTATCTGGTCAACTTGGGGATTTCCATCGGTGCGGTTTCGCCCGGCGCGGTGAAGTCCCATGCCCGTAAAGCCCTGGAGCACGGGGCCACTCGCGAAGAACTGTACCAGGCTCTTTTACTAGCTCTCACCACCGTGGGATTTCCGGCAATGATTGCCGCCATGGGCTGGGTTGAAGAAGTTCTAATCGCAGAGGCGGTCTAGACTGATGCGCACGTTCAATCAGGCGGAAACCAAAATTGTCTCTCACGCGGTTGAAATTGCTGAAGACGTCACCGCTAATTATTTCAAGATTTCCACCGCCCAGTGGAAGAATGTGCGCTACGATATCAGGCTCCTGGATGAACTGAGTGCCGATGAGATCACCGAGTCTGCTTTTGCCCAGATCACCCGCTACAGCCGCAATCCTGACCACACCGTGCAAGCAAGCCGGCACTATGATTTCTTCAAGATTTGCCTCCAGGACCACAACATGACGGCTGCGGTGGAGCGAGATGAGCCGCTCCACCTGTTCCCGCTGACAGTCTATGTGGTCACCCACGAACTGGTGCATGTCGTTCGCTTCAGCAAGTTCCTGCAGCGCTTTGACGCAGACGCCAAGGAACGGCAGCGAGAGGAAGCACGGGTGCATGGAATAACCCAGAACGCGCTCGGGATCTTGAATCTCCCGAACCTGGCTTACGTATTACGAGCTTACAAGAATTACCAATTCATGGAGGAGTTATCAACCGTGCGGGTATAGTGGGGTTGGGTGCGTCTAGGGTGCGGATAAGTGCAGG
This sequence comes from Deltaproteobacteria bacterium, assembly GCA_020353215.1. Classification (GTDB taxonomy): domain Bacteria; phylum Desulfobacterota; class Syntrophobacteria; order BM002; family BM002. The sequence continues at coordinate 3,161,981 of CP070692.1, read as the reverse complement.
TTATCGAGTTCATCAACCTGTGCCTTGTGTTCACCTGGCATCCAGTGACTGTAACGGTTTTCAAAATCAATATCTGACCATTCTAAGGCTAGTAATTCGCCTACCCTCAAGCCGGTGGGTGCGGCCATGAGGAAAAACGGATAGGCCGTATCTGGCACACGAGCAAGGAATGCCTGTAACTTTTCAACTGAAAACCCACCACTGGCCAGACCCCTTGACCTTTTCTCTAACGATGACTGCCTTTCGAATCGCCTCCTTTCGGCCGTTTACAAATCATACTTGAATATTGTGGTGGTGGTATTCTCCTTTCCAATCGTTTCTCTTAGATTTATCCGACAGATGTCTTGGAATATCTTAGATCGTAGGACTGCACACACCAACGGTACTCGATTTTTGAAGTCAAGGCCGCTATGCACTTCGCCTGCGCGGATTGAGACTGTTGATTCATTACGCTCTCTCGCAAAGTCGATATAATTTCTCTTGGCGTATTTGCGGACTTGATCCGAGGGTCTTACGCGCAACGGGACTGGAGTCCCCGCTTTTGTTTCGTCTATCCGAACCTGGAGTCTTACTAGGTATTGGTTTGCTATCTTGAATCTTCCGTTACCTCGATAGGTGAAGAAATCCCTCCTGTTCGTGTAGTGGTGATAAGACGTATGGTCAGGAGTAGCGGCTATAACATGTGCTGCAAAGCTATTTCTCTTGAGATCTGGATATTGCTCTTTAGCGAGGTGGAAAAGATCGGCGGCGCTGAACTCATTGGCTCCGGTCCTCTCGACAAATTCTTTGGCTGTCTGAAGAACAATATCGAAAATCGTTTTCTTCTCCCATTTTCTCTTTGAAGTAGCTTTATTTACAAGCTTTGCCTCAATGGGTAGTGAAAGTATGGCCGGTTTCAAATCAACATTCTTCAGTGAGATATTTAGCTGATTTTCCTGCAAAAACAGCGAGAAATTTAAGGTTACACTGAACTCTAGTGTATTCATTATTGCATCCTCTCTTTGGCTATTTCTCTTTAAGTATACTACTTATGTAGCAAAAGTCAAGAAAAGAATTACATAAGATAATTACTTAATAGGATACTGCGGAATACCAAAACAACTTTGGTTTCGGAATCTTGTTAGAAATTGCTAGGAAGTAGTCTCACCTCAGTTTTTTCAAACTTTACCCTTGCTGCCTTGGACCTAAAACCCACAAGGATTTACGTCTTAAACGGCAAGGGCCTAAAAGACAGAGTGGTCTACATCAGCAAGGACGCCTACGATGCCTTGGTTGACTGAGTATCTTCGGCTGAGACGTACAAGATTACTAGGAGAGTGTATTTAACATCATGATACTATCGTTTACCCCTGGTCAAGAACATCGCGAACCACTTTGAGCATCTGTCTGAGGTCATAGGGTTTTCTGATAAAGCCTCTGGCTCCAGACTCAAGCGCCCCTTTTGCACCGGCGTCAGGAGAATATCCACTGGCTATTAATACCTGTGCCTGTGGATCAATCTTCAATAACTCCTCAAGACACTTACTGCCACCTAGACCCGGCATGATCAGATCCAAGATGACAAGATCGATCCTCTCCTGCTCCTCGCGGTAGAGTTCTAAAGCACTGTCTCCGTCAGCCACGGTGAGAACGGTGTAGCCCAACTTCTTAAGTATCTGCTCACCAAGGTCCAGGATAAATTCCTCATCATCAACCAATAGAATGGTCTCAGTGCCACCGTCAATAGACCCCTCTGATTCTTTCTCCTCCACCATCTCACTTTCTTGTGTCACGACAGGCAGGTAAATTTTGAAGGTGGTCCCTTCACGTGGCTCACTGTGGCACATGATGTAACCTTCGTGGTCCTTAATGATTCCGTAGACTATCGCTAGACCAAGACCGGTCCCTTTTCCGACTTCCTTGGTGGTATAAAAGGGATCGAACATGTGCTCTTGGGTTTCTTCATCCATGCCATGTCCGGTATCAGAGATTGTCAGTTGTACATAATCCCCAGGTTTGACTTCGGCATATCTCCTACAAAATTCCTGGTCCAAGAGTACATTTTCTGTCTCAAAAAGCAGGGTGCCCCCACGGGGCATAGCATCTTTCGCGTTTACAACCAAATTCATCAGCACCTGCTTCAATTGGACTGCATCAGCATTGATAGCCTGAAGATCATCTGAGAGCTGAAGCTTGAACTCGATCATCTTGGAGATGGTCCGTTCCAACAACTCTCGCAACGCTTCCACCTCCTGATTGAGATCAAGGGGCCGCTTCTCGCTCTCCGCTTTGCGACTGAAGGTAAGGAGTTGCTGAGTCAGTCCTGCGCCTCTTTTGGCGGCATGAATGATCTCCTTGAGTTCTCGCCAGCCGTGCTCACCTTCCTTTTTCCGCATTAATAGCAGCTGTGCATAGCCTTGCACAGCCTGGAGGAGGTTGTTGAAATCATGCGCGATTCCACCGGCTAAAGTGCCTACAGCCTCCATCTTCTGGGCTTGAAGAAGCTGGGCTTCCATCTTTTCTCTTTTTTCTTCCGCCTGCTTGCGCTCTCTTATCTCCCGTGCCAAATCCTCGTTTGTTTTGATCAGCTCGGCAGTGCGCTCTTCTACGCGTCTCTCTAGTTCGTGGTGAGCGTTTCGCAGCTTCTCCTCCACTTGTTCTCGTTTGGAGTGAAGTAATCCGTTTTCGATTGCTAAAGCTGCTGGTGTGCTGAGCCCTGTGAGCAGAAAAAGATCATCTCTTCT
>CP070692.1:3151759-3159158 GCA_020353215.1 Deltaproteobacteria bacterium | reverse complement strand
GGACCCGAGACGTACTTGAACAGTACGTCGCAGGGTGTGAGACCTGAGGACGGACGGAAGGACGGCCATATCCGCGGTCGCAGTCACGCCGGGGCGTGATGAAATATCCGGGCTAGGTCTTATCAGGAAACCTCACGATAACCAACAACTCCTCGGAGTCGTCCGAGAAACCCCGTGGACAACTTGATTTGCTGGGCAAATATGAAATGAGGCCATAAAACGGACTCTATGGCCTCATTGGGGTGGGTTGATAGGAGAAAGAGAGTGAGGCGAAAGCCTCAAGAAAAGACTAACCTCCCCGAACTGATAAGTCAATAGGAAAAAGGTAACTCTGGACTTCAAAGCCAAGTCGTTCGGGTGCGGATTTTTACTCCGTCTTTTTTGGTTTGGCCACACTGATTATCTGAGCCTTGGTGAGTTTCAGCAGTTCTTCAAATGTAGTGCCAAACATGTTGTTGACACCGCCTGCGGCGGGATAGATATCGGAGTAGCGCTGCAGACTTTCATCCAGGTAAGCAGGAATCGTCTGGCGGTGGGCAAAGGGCGGCACTGCTCCCACCGGGTAACCGGTCACTCTGAGCACGGTCTCCGGATCGGCTATCTTAATCTTTCGAGCTCGAAGAAGTTTCTTCAGTTTGGTAGTGTGGACGTTCATGTCCCCGGACATTAAAACCAGCAATGCTTCACTGTCTGCCAAGAAAACGATGGACTTGACAATTTGCCCCAACTGGACGTCCAGAGCCTGAGCAGCGAGAAAAGCGTTTTCCGTGCTCTCGGCGAAGGTGTGGATTCGTGGTTCAAGGCCCCGAGCAGTCAAAAACTCGCGAACCTCGGCTTCTCCAAATGGTTTCATGAGGGACTCCACCGTCCTAGTCGCCAATGATCTTCACTAGCGCCCGCTTGCGGCGGCGCCCATCGAATTCACCATAGAAGATTTGCTCCCAGGTTCCGAAGTCGAGCCTGCCGTCGGTTACTGCCACGACCACCTCGCGCCCCATGATTTGCCTTTTCATGTGAGCATCAGCATTGTCTTCGCCAACATTATGACGATATTGGGAAACAGGCTCATGAGGAGCCAGTTTCTCCAACCAAACATCATAGTCATGATGCAAACCGGCTTCATCGTCATTTATGAACACGGAGGCCGTAATGTGCATGGCGTTGCACAAGACAAACCCTTCTTTAATTCCGCTCTCTCTCAGACATTCTTCTACCTGGGGAGTAATGTTGATAAAGGCGCGGCGAGCTGGGACATCAAACCAGAGTTCCTTACGATAACTCTTCATCGCAACACCGTCTCTTTCTATTCAGAGCGTGTAGACCCACGGTTGTTTAGGTCCAAACCATCGACCCTGTCTACCCTGCCAGAGATACCGGTTACTGTCAAGATCACCATGCACGATGCGACCAGTTGTCTCTCCAGACAATCCAGTGTAGACTTCGGCCACCAGCTTCGTGTGTTATGGTCTGGTCTTAGTAAGTTCAAGATCCCTCTCGACGTCGAGGGGGATGCTTTACTTGAACAATCGGAAGTTCTTCCACAGGTTGAGGCCATAGTGGCGCATTGGCGTACTTCGTGCAGGGCGAGCAAGCGGGGTCTACCCGACTCCAGCTGTTTTGCCTGAACCGAAGAAGGAGTATTTCTATCGTGCTAACCGAGGTTTCGTTCCGGAGATTCAGGGTCCGGAGGAAAATGTGGAGATGAACCTCACGGATGGGGATTTTGATGGCCTATCGTGAACCAAAGAGGCGAACGTGAGGGGAGGAAGAAGATGACTCTGTTGGCCTTCATGGCGATGAAGGAAGTTGTCGTTACTTGGTTGAGTAACTTGCGCCATGGGAAAACGTATCTGCTATTCAAATTAGCAGCCGTGGTGTTGGTAACTTTTAATCCACTTTGTCTGCTAGCTGACGAATCGCCCTTCGCCAATCTGGAAAGACGCCTCATTGAAGACGGTCTTGACGCGCGCCTGGTTCAGTCCATTTATCAGCATCCCATGGTGAAACTGGAGCTGGCAGTGGCGGCTGGAAACCTCATCCGAAGCGAAGCAACCCTGGACTATGGACAATTCCTTTCAGCTTACTCTGTGGCAAAGGCCGAGCGCTATTTGCGGCGCCATTCCCATGTGCTTGAGGAAGTGGAGAAACGTTTCGGGGTGCCCCGGGAGATTGTAGTTGCCGTGCTGATGGTAGAGACGGCCCTGGGAACTTACCCCGGCAAGTACCTAACAATCAATGTGCTTTCCACTATGGCCGTGGCAAGGGAGCGGGGGATTCAGGATGAAATACTCTCCAGTTTGAAAGCGGAACAGAGAAGGATGCAATCCCCAGAAGTCATATCCAGGCGCCTCAAGAAAAGGGCTGTACGCAGTTATCGGGAACTGAAGGCACTGGTGAACTACATTCACAAGAACGATGTCGATCCTTTCAGTTTGGTGGGCTCAAGCGAAGGTGCCATCGGTATCCCCCAGTTTCTGCCGTCAAATATTGAAAGCTATGGTCGAGATGGCGACGGCGATGGTCGCATAGACCTCTTCAACCACGCTGATGCCATTGCCAGCGTAGCCTTCTATCTGCGGCAACATCGCTGGAGAAAGGCCCGTGGGACTCAAGAGAAAAAGCGAGTGCTGCTCCGCTACAATCATAGCACCTACTATGTCGATACGGTCTATACCCTGGCTCAGAGGCTTGACAGGGCGGAAGCGAGCGCGACTCCATAGCAAGGGGAAACGAAGCTGAAACACCTGGCGCAGAGTCGTGGTGGCACACGGCCTTGGTGCCAACCCCCGTCATTGACCAACCCATTGCTGCGCCCGAAAAGATGGCCGTCCCTCCGAACGTCCTTTCTACCCTTCGCGGGCCACCGTGAATCTTCTTCAAAGAACTCGACTCTCACCAGACTATCTGCTATCTTTGCCGCGATCAAATCTCAGTAAGTCAAAGGATCACTGTGTCGAAAGGAGGGCTACAGCCGTAGTCGCAGCAGGCCATTCATGAAACATCCGGGCTAAGAGCCGGACCCTTGGGGGTCGGGCTCTGCCCTTCCTCGGCAAGAGTGGAGCGTGTTATGATTGTCGGATTGGATGTAGGTGGAACTCACACGGACGTGGTGGTGCTTAGCGGTAAAGAGATCGTCCGCAAAGTAAAGATACTCACAGCCCAGGACGACCTTCTTTGTACCGTCTGCAATGGACTCTCCGAGGCCTTGAGAGGTTTGGTTCCCCGGTCAATTCAACGATTGGTGGTAAGTACCACCCTGGCCACCAATGCTATCGTGCAGGGCCAGACCGAGCCGGTGGGCGTTCTGGTCGCCAGCGGACCTGGAATCAATCCTTATGCTTTTGAAATTGGACAGCACTACTATGCTGTGGGTGGCGCCATCGACCATCGTGGTCGGGAAATCGTTCCTATTAGTGACCAGGAGGTGCTTGACATTGCCACAAGACTCAGATCTGAAAACGTGCGTAACCTGGCATTGGTGAGCAAATTCAGCGTGCGCAATCCCGCTCATGAAATCAAGATGCGAGATTTGTTGGTGGATGACTTCGACCATCAGACCATGGGGCACCAGGTGTCCGGTCAACTCAACTTTGGACGCCGCATTGCCACCGCCTACCTAAATTCTGCGGTGGCCCCGATAAGCCAGCCGTTTTACCGGGCAGTTCAAGATTGCATGGAACAGGAGGGGCTGGACATACCATTAGAAATACTGAAAGCAGACGGTGGTACTATGGAACAGGTGCGTAGCTTCCAGTATGCTGTTGAGACTATTCTTTCCGGACCGGCAGCGAGCGTAATGGGTGCGCTCGCCTTTGCCGATAGCAACAAGGAGGAGGTGGTCTTGGACATTGGTGGGACAACTACAGATATAGCAATACTCGTGAACGGCGCACCATTGTTGAAGCCTCTGGGAATCAGAACCGGAGGCTATAACACTTTGGTGCGTGGCCTCAGGACGGTGTCCATCGGCGTGGGCGGTGACAGCTGGGTCCGACTGGAGGACACCAGTCTCAAGGTGGGCCCTGAGAGAAGGGGGCAAGCTCTCGCTTATGGGGGCCCGGAGCCAACGCCAACAGATGCACTGATAACCCTGGGAGCGACCGAAGGAGGGGACAAGCAGAGAGCCATACAAGGAATTCGACAATTGGCAGAGCAGATGGGGAAAGGAGTTGAAGAAACCGCGGAGGCAGTCCTGTCCGAAACCTGTTCGCTCATACTTGAAGCGGTCAACGCTCTTGTGGACCGGGTAAACAAGACACCGGTCTACACGATATATGAGCTATTGGAAGATCGGAGTGTGGTACCCACGGGCATGATTGTAATCGGTGGTCCGGCCAAGGAGTTCGCCCCTCGACTTCAGGCTTTGACTGGGTGGGAGGCTCATGTGCCCCCCAGCTACGAGGTGGCCAATGCCATCGGCGCCGCTGTGGCCAGGACCACCTGTGAGGTAACGGTGCTGGCAGATACAGATCGCCGCTTCGTCTGTGCCCCTGAGGAGGATTACTTGGACAGCATTGACTCGGGAGCCACAAAGAAAGAAGTGATCCGGCTTGCCTTGGATCTCCTAAGAATGAAGGCCCTGAAAATGGGAGCCAGTGCAGATGATCTGGAAATGGAATTGCTGGAGGATCATGAGTACAGTATGGTGCAGGGATTTCATAGAGTGGGCAGGAACATAAGGGTGAGAGCCCAGATCAAGCCTGGCCTTGTGGGGCTGTACCGGAAGGAACCGGCATGAAAGCAAAGAGAAGAACCGGGCTTGTTTTTTTCCCGGCCTTTGATTGGGCCATCAGCGAAACCCATCCGGAGCGGGAAGAGCGGTTACTCTATACCCAGGATCAGGTTTTTGAGGAAGGAATTCTGGACATCGAGGGACTGGTGGAATTTAATCCTGTAGTAGCGACTGTGAAGGACGTAGAACGAGTCCATTTCTGCGTTCCGGAAGTGGAAGCGGTTCTGACAGAAAGTCACTACATTGCAGCGGGGGGATGCAAGGCGATAGCCGACGCCGTGCTGGGTGGAACAACAGAGTGCGGTTTTGCCCTGGTTCGACCGCCTGGACATCATGCCATGCGTGTAGTCCACGGCTCTCGGGGGTTCTGTAACATCAACATCGAGGCCGTAATGTTGGAGTACATGCGGTGGACGTATGGGGTGGATCGTGTTGCCATTGTGGATACGGATTGCCACCACGGGGACGGCACCCAGGACATTTACTGGCATGATCCGGACACCCTCGTTATCAGCTTACACCAGGACGGCCGTACCCTTTATCCCGGTTCCGGGTTTCCAACTGAGATGGGGGGACCTAACGCACTTGGGACCACGGTAAACATCCCTCTGCCACCCGGAACCTCGGAACAGGGTTTCCTCTATGTATTGAATCGAGTGGTTTTACCGATCCTGGAAGAGTTCGAACCCGAGCTAATAATTAATTCCGCTGGCCAAGACAATCACTACAGTGATCCCATTACCAATATGAACTTCTCCGCCCAAGGATATGCAAAGTTGACTGAGCAACTGAGACCTCACATAGCCGTTCTGGAGGGAGGTTATTCCATCGAAGGAGCTTTACCCTATGTGAATGTGGGAATAATTTTGGCGCTCGCTGGGGTTGACTATTCTTGGGTGCGAGAGCCTGACTACGATCCGGAGCAGATTCGCCAGGATAGTCAGGTAGACAGTCTGATCTCGGGGACATGTGGGAAAGTCTTGGAGCTGAGGCAGGAATGTGCTCTGAGACGAGAGAAATATCTCGGGGGCAGCGAGTTTGTCCAGCGCAACAAGAGCGTTTTCTATGACACCGACGGCTTCCTGGAGGACCAACGCGAAGTGGTTCGAGTCTGCAGGGAATGCGCAGGATTGATGAGGATCGACTCAAGAGCGGAAACAGGTTATCGTATTCTTGGCATCCGGGTGCCGAGGAAAGGATGCCCCACCTGCCAGAGACTCGGCAGGCAATGGTTTGAGAGCGGCAGCGTGAAAGCCTTTGATAAGGTTTACCTGCAAGACTGCGTAACAGACGAATATCAGGTAAAGAGCGCATGAGAGACGTTGCACCACTAAAGAACCTCACGCCCACTGAGTTGGAAACCTGGGTCCAGGAGGCTGGACAACCTGTCTATAGGGCCAAACAGTTGCTCAAGTGGATCTATGGCCGTGATGTTGAGAATTTTCAGGCCATGACAGATTTGAGTAAGGATTTTCGAGCCTGGCTGACCCGGAAGGCTCACGTTTCCTGTCTGCGCCGGGAGTCGGTTGTGACCGACGTGGATGGAACGCGCAAATTGCTGTTTCGGTTATGGGATGGTGAATGCATCGAAAGTGTTCTGATTAATGAGGGGGCGCGGCTAACCTTGTGTATTTCCAGTCAGGTAGGGTGCGCCTACGGCTGTCGCTTCTGTCTGACCGGCCAATCCGGCTGGCGCCGGGATCTCAGTGCGGGCGAGATCGTTGACCAGGTGTGTGGAGCACGCCGGGAACTTGGTCCGGAAGAGCGCTTGACCAATCTGGTATTCATGGGCATGGGAGAGCCTTTGGCAAATTTCCACCAGGTGGTCAAGGCTATTGAAATTCTCACTGCAGACTTGGGCCTCAACTTTTCCACCAGAAAAATAACGCTCTCCACCGTAGGTCTTGTACCTGAGATAGAGCGGCTCAGCCGGACGGTGCCAGTGAAGCTGGCTGTTTCCCTACATGCCGCAGACAGTGATACCCGGTCTCGACTTATGCCCATTAACAACCGTTATCCTCTGGAGCAGTTGTTGGAGGTGTGTTACCGCTTACCCCTGCCGCCACGTCAACGCATTACCTTTGAATACCTCCTGATAGATGGCGTGAATGATTCACCAGCGGCAGCGCGGCAGTTGGCAAGGCTTCTGAAGGGCTTCCGCGCCAAGATTAACCTAATTCCCTTCAACGAATATCCAGGTGGTCTCTATCGTCGGCCTCCGTCAATTCGCATCGCTGAGTTTCAGCAAATTCTTCAAGAAAAACACTTTACTGCTACCGTGCGTCAGAGTCGTGGTGCCGGGATCATGGCGGCCTGTGGTCAGTTGACTCATAGTCACCAGGCATCATCAGCTTCCAGCGACTAGCTGATGAGTCATATCTCGGATGAACAGACTCATTGCGGAGGAAGTCTCGGTCACGTCGAATCGGTCATTATTCGTTGATGTGATAGGCTCTTTGAGTGACGGACCGAGTGCATTTCATCCCTAGCCCGGATATTTCATGAATTGCTGTCGCGAGACCGCGAAGATGGGCGTGCCACCTTGCAACCGTCCCGCGGTACCGCGGGATTGGTCCTGAGGCGTACCTGAACGGTACGTCGCAGGGGCCGACACCCGAGGACGCCAGGAAGGACGGCCATATCCGTGGTCGCAGCAGGTGATTCATG
>CP070692.1:3144243-3151659 GCA_020353215.1 Deltaproteobacteria bacterium | reverse complement strand
CGGGCATGGCGCGGACCAGGTGAAATTGCATTGATTCTCTTACCGGTTCGGGAACGTCCGGCAGGTCTTTCTGGTTGACATAAGGAAGTATGACTTCCCGAAGTTCAGCTCGATGGGCAGCCAGGACTTTTTCCTTGATGCCTCCCACAGGCAGAACATCACCGCGAAGGGTGATCTCCCCGGTCATGGCAACATCTTTTCTGACTTGCTTTCCCGTAAGCAATGAGGCCAAGGACACCAACATGGCAATGCCTGCTGAGGGTCCGTCTTTGGGGATGGCACCAGCAGGCAAATGGATATGGATATCCGTACCGTCGAAGAACTTCTCGTCAACACCTACATCCTTGGCATGAGCGCGCACGTAAGTAAGGGCAGTAGTGGCGGACTCTTTCATGACCTCACCCAGTTGGCCGGTCAAGGTGAGGCCCCCTTTGCCCGGCATGCGGGCTGTCTCTATGAAAATGATGTCGCCGCCGGTAGGGGTCCAAGCAAGACCGGTAGCCAATCCCGGTCCCCAAGTGCGGGCGGCAAGCTCAGGGATGAACTTGATCGGCCCAAGAAGCTTTTCCAGATCATCTACCCCTACCCGGGTGGATTCCTGCCGGCCGGCAGCAACTACCTTGGCCACACCTCTGCAAACAGCAGCAATTTCACGCTCCAAGTTGCGCACTCCGGCCTCCCGAGTGTAGGAACGAATAATCGTGCGGATGACATCATCTGTTAACTCAAGCAGACTATCTTTGAGGCCGTGGGCCTCGATTTGCTCCGGAAGGAGGTAGCGCCTGGCAATCATAAGTTTTTCTTCTTCCGTATAGCCAGGAAGCTCCATGACCTCCATGCGATCTCGCAAGGCCGGAGGAATTGTGTCTGGGATGTTGGCAGTCGTGATGAACATTACCCCGGACAAATCGAAAGGCACCTCCAGATAGTGGTCTGAAAACGTGTGGTTTTGTTCGGGGTCAAGCACCTCCAGAAGTGCGGAAGAAGGATCGCCGCGGAAGTCGGTGCCCACCTTGTCGATCTCATCCAGCATGAACACGGGATTGTTCGCCCCAGCCTTGCGAAGGCCCTGGACAATGCGTCCGGGCAGAGCCCCTACATAGGTGCGCCGGTGGCCGCGGATTTCAGCCTCGTCCCGCACCCCGCCCAGTGAGATGCGGATGAACTTGCGCCCAAGGGTCTTGGCAATGGATTGACCCAAAGAGGTTTTGCCAACACCTGGGGGTCCGACAAAACAGAGAATGGGACCCTTCATGTCCTGTTTGAGTTTACGAACCGCAAGATACTCGACAATTCGTTTCTTTACCTTTTCCAGGTTATAGTGGTCGGTGTCCAAGGTTTGCTGGGCGGCGGAAATGTCCAATTTATCTTCCGTAGAAGCCTCCCAGGGGAGTTCCAAAAGCCAGTCAAGATAAGTTCTAGAGACGGTGTATTCTGCTGCCGCCGGAGGCATCCGACTCAATCGGTCGAGTTCCTTGCTAGCCACCTTACGCACCTCATCGGGCATGGATGTCTCTTCTAATCTCTTTTTGAGTTCATCGACTTCTACGGTGCGTTCATCACCTTCTCCGAGTTCTTTTTGAATGGCCTTGAGCTGTTCCCGAAGAATGTACTCTCTCTGTCTTTTGTCCATGCCCCCCTTAATGTCTTGCTGGATCTTCTTGCTGAGTTCAAGAGTCTCAATTGTTGTGTTAAGGTGGACGGTCAAGCGCTGCAGCACTGACAGAGTGTCTTCAGTCTCGAGGATCTCCTGGACCTCGTCCATCTTTAGATCCAGGTTGGAAGCAATCAAATAAACGAGGGGATAAGGAACTGGTACATTGATGGCTAGCATACTGAGCTCAGGAGGCATGTTGCTCAGCTCAACCATCCGTTGGAAGAGAGAGCGGACATTAACCACCATGGCTTCCATCTCTTTGTCCATTTCCATGGATTCTTCCATGAGTTCAATCCTGGCGATCAAATAAGGCTCCTCCTGTACCGCCTCCAGAAGGCGAACCTTTCTACCGGCCTGAGCCAACAAATGGTAATGCCCGTCCGGGGCTCGCATCATTTTAGCGATGAGGAGCACCACGCCCACCCGGTACAAATGCTCAAAGGAAGGCTTTTCCACCTCTTTGTCTCGCTGGGCCACTGCGACGAGCACATGATCCCCAACAAGCACATCGTCCACCAGCTTGATGTAATCTGGCCTGCTCACAACCAGAGGCCCGGAGAGTCCTGGAAAGGGCATTCCCTTCCGCAGCGGCAAGACCGGCAACTGCTCAGGAAATTTTACCTCGTCCTCAGCTACTGATGGCTGTATGGCCTGTTCTTGGATGAAATAAACTCCTTTTTCATAAGCTTGCGGGAATCAACTCTCCGCCTTCCCCTTCGTCATCTGCCCCGCAATTATTCGCCGCTCTCGATCACATCCTTTAGTAGTCCCGTTTGAACAGTTGTTTCGTTGAAAGCTGAATGCTTGTCTACTCATTAGCAGTGACTTTGACCTCGCCTGACGCCCTTACCTGTTTTGGCAGCCTAATCGTTAGAAAACCATCCCGATAGGTCGAGCCGGCTCCATCAGGATTCACTGGCCCGGGGAGCCGGACGGCATGGCTAAATGGCCCAAAGTCTATTTCCATGTGATGAACTCGAATGACTTTCTGTTCCGACGGTCGGGACCTGTTGCCGGAAAACCGCACAACGTCCTTGTCCACCACCACCTCCACATCTTTCGGTTGGGTGCCGGCTAGGTCCACCAATATGATGAACTCGTTAGAAGTCTCGGAGAGATCAAGTGGAGGTCGCCAGCCGGTGGCGCTTTGAAAAGTGGTTACACCAGGGGGCGACAAAGACCCGAACATTTTTTCCATACGCAGGCGCATGCGTTCAAATTCCTTCTCGATATCATCACTGAACAACTTCATGATTCCCTCGCCATTCGCAGATTTTGCCGGTTATCTTTTTTGTTGATGGATTATCTTCGCAACTCACGCTGTGCTGCCAGAAACACTCTCATGCTTTTCTCGAATAGCGCGCCAGGTTACGACTGCAAGAGTCAAAAGGGTAATCGGGATAACAAACAAAACCATAACGGTGCTGAACAGCGGGAGAGTCCGATGATGGGTGGAGGCTAACCGAGCCGCGCACCAAGCCGTCCGCCCCTAAAATCAAGAAGGCAAGACCCACAAGAAACAAGATACGCGTCACAATGCCCAATACTTCCCTTCCTTTCCAGTGGGGCTCTCTACAGAAGTTCAAACGATCAGTGAAGCCAAACCGATCGGTCCTTCATTACGGCACAATCCAGACGGCAAACCCCTTGGCCCGGCTGAGTACCTTGTTGGTGACGCTACCCATCAGGAATTCAGGCGCGCCGGATAGTCCCTTGCGGCCAATTACAATAGTCCCATAACCGCCTTCCTTGGCCTCCCTGAGAATATCTGCCGCGCGGCTGTAACTTGGAAAGGTGTGCTTACTGGAAATGCAGGTTCTGGCCACACCGGATCTCTTAAGACTTTCTGAGTATCCACTAAACATGCGGGGAACATCATTCTGCACCTCTTCCACAAACCGCTCTTGCATCTCCTCGTCCAGGATAAGGTTTTCATCCACAATTCCGAGTCCAAAACTCCGCACCACGTGATAAAGGGTAAGCTCAGCTTCGGTGGAGGCAGTGAAATCACCAGCGTAAACAACTGCCCTGTGCGAGTTATCAGAGACATCCACCGCCAGCAGAATTCTTCTTGATTTGATTTCTCCCCCAACCACCCACACAGGGATATCTTCAACTCCCTCCACTACCTTACGGGAAACGCTGCCGAGAAAGAATCCTTGAGGTTTGCTGAAACCACTCCGCCCTAAGACGATGGCATCATAACCTCGTTCGCTTTCTCCAAGAATGTCCCGGGCAAGGCCCATTTTTTCTTGCTGCAGGATCACCCGTACCCGACGTTCGTCAATCTTGGCTTTCACCAGTATATTGCTGGCATTAACCAGAAAAGCTTCAGCAGCTTCTTCCCTCTTCCTTTTCCATTGAGCATATTTGTGCTTCATTTCCTCCGTAAAGAAGGCTTCCTTGTCCAGATCCCGGAGTGTCTTAGGCACAGTTGGCATAACATGCATGAGACTTACTTCCAGAGCTTCCGGCGTACAGGTTTGGCCGACATACCTCACCGCATCATGCGAGTCCGGTGAACCATCCACGGCAATTAAAATCTTTCTTGTTTTGGTCATAATCACACCCTTTCGCAGAGTCTTGTCAGATCGCTATCCGTATGTCTCTTAATGGGTGAGAAGTGGCATCTGCACCATTATCGTTATCTTTATCCATTGAATCTTTGTAGCACCTCTTTGTAACCGTACTAAGGTACAATACGTGCTTCCAACAATGCCGATTAGATAGTACTTTATCAGTGCACAGTTTATTCCGGCCCCGGTCACACTTATGATTGATAGGTAAATTGGCCCAAGCCTCATCCTTGTGCAGTAGCTTCAGCTTCGTCACCGAACAGCTTCCGTAATTCATCGCCCATGACCGTCTCCTTCCGCAAGAGAGTTCGGGCAAGAATTTCTAACTGTTCTCGCTTCTCATTGAGGATCTTCTTGACCCGATTGTGGGCCTCTGACATCAACTGTTCCACCTCGTCGTCGATCTCTTTGGCGGTTTCGTCACTGTATTCTTTGGAAGGCGAGAAACCTGTGTCCAGAAATAGAGGACGTCTCTCCTTGGCGTAGGTGACCAGGCCGAGCTTTTCGCTCATGCCGTATTCAGTTACCATGCTGCGGGCAATATCGGTGGCTCTCTGCAAGTCGTTTTGGGCACCGGTTGATATGTCTTTGAAGACGATTTCTTCTGCGACTCGACCGCCCAGCAAAACGCAAAGGCGGTCCCGAAGCTCCTCCCTGGTCATGAGGTAGCGATCCTCGGTGGGAAGTTGCTGGGTGTAGCCAAGCGCGGCAATGCCGCGAGGAATAATACTCACCTTGTTGACAGGATCTGCGGTCGGAACTGTCATGGCAACCAGGGCATGGCCGCTCTCATGATAGGCCACAATCTTTTTTTCCTTTTCATTCATCATCCGGTTCTTCTTTTCCAGGCCACCAATGATTCGATCAATAGCCTCTTGAAACTCAGCCATGCCAACGCTCCTCTTGTTTCGGCGGGCAGAGAGCAGCGCAGCTTCATTTACCAGGTTGGCCAGATCGGCGCCTACAAAACCTGGGGTTAAGGCTGCCACTTTGGTAATGTCCACGTCCTTGGCCAACTTGACCTCTTTGATATGAACCTTAAGGATCGCCTCCCTGCCGCGAACGTCTGGTCGGTCGATGGCCACATGGCGATCGAATCGGCCTGGACGCAGCAGGGCAGGATCCAGAATCTCAGGCCGGTTGGTGGCGGCCATGATGATTACGCCCGTGTTGGGGTCAAAGCCGTCCATTTCAACGAGAAGCTGGTTCAGTGTCTGCTCCCGCTCATCGTGGCCCCCCATGGGACTGATCCCCCTTGCTTTGCCCAGGGCATCCAGTTCATCAATAAAAATGATGCACGGGGCATTTCCCTTGGCTTGAGCAAAGAGATCGCGCACCCTTGCCGCACCTACACCCACAAACATCTCCACAAAATCAGAGCCGCTAATGCTGAAGAAAGGAACTGCGGATTCTCCCGCAACCGCTTTGGCAAGCATGGTTTTACCGGTGCCAGGGGCTCCAACCAACAGAATGCCTTTGGGAATCTTGCCTCCTAGTCGGGTAAACTTTTCTGGTGTCTTGAGGAATTCAACTATTTCAGCAAGCTCCTGTTTTGCCTCCTCGATACCAGCCACATCCGCAAAAGTGATGCCCACCTCACGCTCCGCGTATATCTTGCCCCGGGCCTTGCCCATGGAGAGCACACCCTGGGGACCGCCGCCCATGCGACCAATGAGAAATCTCCACACGAGAATGAAGAAGACGAGGGGCAGGATCCAAGAAAGAAGGGTAGCCAGCCACTTGCTTTCGTAACGACCAGTGTAGTCAATCTTCTTGTCGTCGAGAAGTTTCACCAATTCCGGATCATCCACGCGGACCGTTACAAAGGGCCGGTCCTTGCGCCCCTTTTCATCCTCGGTGACAGTGCCGGCAATCTCCTGAGGCTTCAAAACTAGGTTCTTTACTTTGCCCTCGGCAACATACCGTTTGAAGTCGGAGTAAGGTATTCTGTCCACCTGACGGATAGTGAAGTAGTCGTGAATCAGGCTGGCCAGGAGAAGGGCCATAATGAAGTACCAGATGGAGAAGTGAAACTTCTTCCGGTTGGGGTCACCTTTAGGCGGAATTGACCCAAGAGAAGACCTGAGCTTATCCAACATGTTTTCTTTCTCCCCGGGAGAACGGCTCCCCTTTGTAGCCATGATACCCTCCCCTTTTTGGTTGGCGTTCCTTTGCTTGCCTGTTACAAAGGACTGGTTTTCCACCCTTGGTTCAGGCCACCTCCATGCTCCGAAGCCGGCGAACCCGCTCTTCAACGGGTGGATGGGTGCTAAACAAAGTGGCGAAACCTCTTCCAGTAAGCGGGTTTACCGTGAACATATGCCCGGACGCCGGATTGGCCGTCTCCATAGGAAGGCGACGGGAAGCGTAGGCCAGTTTTTCCAAAGCGCTAGCCAGACTCCTGGGATTTCCTGCCAGGCGGGCTCCGGTGGAATCGGCCAGGTATTCTCGGGAGCGGGAGACAGCCATCTGGATAAGCACAGCAGCCAATGGTGCAAGAATGGACATTAGAATTAGAGCGAAGATATTGCCTCCCCTTCCTTCACTGTCTCTGCCTCCGAGGCCGAAAATGGTGGCAAAGCGGGCCATATTGACCAGCATCATCACTACTCCTGCTAGGGTGGCGGCGATTGACCCAATCAGGATGTCACGATTTTTCACGTGGCCAAGTTCATGGGCCAGAACCCCTTTGAGTTCATCTGGCTCTAGCAGCCGAAGGATCCCTTTGGTCACAGCTACTACCGCATTCTCAGGATTGCGGCCGGTGTCAAAGGCGTTGGGGGTCTCAGATGGAATCAGGTAGATACGGGGTTTGGAAGGGCCGCCTCGCTGAGCGAGCTCAGCAACCATCCGATGAATTTCCGGAGCATCTCGGGAGCTCAGTTCCTGAGCCCGATACATGGCAAGGACAATTTTGTCGGAGAACCAATAACTGCCGAGGTTCATGACGAGGGCAAAGACGAAAGCGATTATCATGCCCTGATTGCCCGCAAACATCTTACCGAAGAGAACAATGAGAACTGTCAGGGCAGCCAGTAAAATGGTTGTTTTTACTTGATTATTCAAATTCATGATGAATGTTACCTCCTCATTTTTTCCAACAACAAACCCGTGCGGGTCTATCCAGCAACCGCTGTGCCAATATTGTAACTATATGATAGCACAATAGTTAAAACTATAAAG
>CP070692.1:3136696-3144143 GCA_020353215.1 Deltaproteobacteria bacterium | reverse complement strand
CTGTTACCGGCCAAAACCGCTAAACTCGCACCATCGAAAGTCTGCCCCTGGGCGGGAACGTAATGCAAAGCTTGTTTTTTTCTTGCCGGTCTGCGACATTAGGGCTTAGTCTTTTGGCGGGTTTGCCAGCGCGACTTGGTAATGAGTGAGGGCCGCCGGGTCGAGTGGATATGGTTCACCAGGGTGACCTACTCGTCCAAGTAGCCTGATTGTCGTCCTGCAGCCGCAAAGCCATCCTTTGAAATCCATACGTTGGAAGTTCTAGGTTGTCAGCTCATCACTACTTTGCGGCTTGTTTTTTACCGACCCTGTGGTAAGGTACCAGGCTAGAATGGATACTTACCCAAATTAGGCCTTACGTAATACAGCACGAACAGGAGGAATGGCTATGAGCAGCGATTTGTCCAAGTTTAGACCCGAAAACGTTGAAAAGCGCTTTCCAAATTCCAGGGCACCGTTGGTGAACGGTCAGGTTCTCTGCAACGCAGCCAAGAAGGCGGATGCCATGATCATGGCCGTAAACATCCGCTGTCGACTGCCAGTCGCAGGCATTATCAGGGCCTCCATGGCTACTCGGGCCCCGGTAATGTATGAAATTGCCAAATCTGAGCTGGGCTATACCGAGTTCGATCCCATGAGCTTCGCCCAGTTCATTGTTGAGGAAAATGATCGACTGGGAAACACCTCGGTACCCTTCGGCATCCATGGTGACCACATAACTGTGAAGAAACCGGAAGACAAGGCAGAGGTCGCAGACCTCGTAGCCGCTGAGTTGGAAGCCGGTTTTACCTCCTTCGCCATTGACGCTTCACACATGGAAAACGAGTTGAATCTGGCTGCTACACTGGAGCTGGCTCAACCGGTTGTCGCCGCAGGCCTTGGCCTGGAGGTGGAACTAGGAGAAATCGGAGCCAAGAGCGGTAGTGCCGAAGGATTCACCAATCCTGAAGAGGCATCTTGGTTTATTGGACACCTGGTGGAGGGTGGTGTCCACCCCAATCTGCTGGCCATTAATAACGGTTCCATTCACGGCACCTACTTTGGAGCTTCCCAGGAAGGTATTCAGCTAGAACTCACCAAGGAAATCTGGGAAGCCATCCAGCCCTGGAATGTGGATATTGCCCAACACGGCATCACCGGAACTTCCTTGGACAAGATTACTCAGTTCATTCACTATGGCATCCGCAAGGGTAATGTGGGCACTTTCTGGCAAAACATCAGTTTCGGACTCGCCATGAATCAAAATGGCAACGCCATTACCACACCCGAAAAACACTATGTCAAACGGCCTTACCGGGGCATTCCTGACGAGCTCTGGGAGAAGATGTGGCAATGGGCGGAGGAAACAGACAACACCGGGGGTAACATCAAAAAGGCCAATAAGGCTTTTTCCGCCGAGTTGAATGCGGTGGCACCGAAATATCAGGAGCGGGTTACCAAACAAACGTGCGAAGAGGCCATCCGTCTTTTTGAGGCCACCAACTCGGCGGGCCTTGCCGATGAGGTCGTGGCGCTGCTGCAGGCCTAGTACGCAACGAGTAGCGAGGAGACACCACTCCGCGAGTAAGCTATGGGTGGTGAGTGAAGGAGTTCCACGTTCATAAGTGAGCTAGGAACATGGAACCCGCGACGATACGCCAAAGTGGCACGGGCAACGACAACGAACACAGGTGTTTCGAGCCAGGCCTTAACAATAATGCGGTGGCCCCGACAAAACCCCGCGTTTCGCAGGCTGGAGTGAATAAAAAGCGGTCTGGTCAACCAATGCGGCGCGGCCTTTGGACGACATCCTGCTGAACGCCGATTGGACCCCTTCCGGTTTACCCATAGGCTTGGGGCTGTAGCCTTTTTGAACAGGGTGCAATATTGGACAAAGAGAAGGAAATAACTATGATAGACATGGGGCGTGAAGTCACATTGGAGTTCATCAGAGTAACGGAAGCAGCGGCCCTTAAGGCCAGCCGTTGGATGGGAAGGGGTGACAAAGTCGCGGCCGACCAGGCAGCGGTGGACGCCATGCGAGGTATGTTGGACCTTGTCAACATCCGCGGTACGGTGATCATCGGTGAAGGTGAAAAGGACAAGGCGCCGATGCTTTACATCGGCGAAAGTGTCGGGGGTGGTGGCTTGCGTGACCCCAAAGTGGACATTGCCGTGGACCCCATAGACGGCACCACTTTAACCTCGAAAGGACTTCCCAATGCCATTTCGGTGATAGCAGTGGGCAATGAGGGCAGCCTTGCCTCTCTTCCCAGTCACTACGTGAACAAGATTGCCGTCGGGCCTCGAGCGAAGGGAAGCATTGACATCAATGACTCAGTGCAGGCTAATCTTGAACGCGTGGCCAGGGCCTACGGCGCCCGCACCAGGGAACTCACCGCCATCGTCTTGGATCGTCCCCGCCATTCGGAGATCATGGCTCAGATCCGCGAGATTGGCGCGAGGATAAAGCTGATCAGCGACGGTGATGTTGCGGGAGCCATTGCCACTGCCATGGAAGATTCCGGGGTGAATATCCTCTTCGGCATTGGTGGCTCACCCGAGGCGGTCCTTGCAGCAGCCGCACTTAAGTGTCTGGGAGGAGAGATGCAGATAAAGATCTGGCCAAAAGATGAGGAAGAGCGCCAGAAAATACTGGACTTGGGTTACGCGGAAGGGGATCTCGAACGAGTCTACGAAACCGAGGATCTTGTCAAGGGGGATAGCATCATATTTAGCGCCACTGGCATCACCGGCGGCGATTTCCTACCAGGCGTTCGTTATGAGGGCAATGTCGCCATTACCCATTCGGTGGCTATGCGCGCCAAGACCACCACAGTCCGCTATGTCACCGCCCACCATCACCTCGATATCAAGACAATTCCTTCTAGGACCGAAGAGCGGGAAATCGAGATTTGACGGACAGGAACCCAATGTTGGTCGACCCCAGTGATCGTGTGCATCTTGAGCCGGTCTTTTCTGCGGGTAACCAGCCTCATTCAAGCAGAATCTTGTGATTGACGAGCGACATGCTCTTGAGTCTGGCGACCAGTACTTTCTGTTCGCCGAAGATATTGGCTATGCGAATCTTTCCATCCGCGTCGTGCTCAAAACTATCCACCGCCTCCATGATCAGCTCCTCGTTACCGTCCCTGAGCAGATAGGCGTTGGCCTCACACATGACGATCACCTCCTGCTAGCCAAAAAAAAGGCCACGTTCGCTCCGTCAAGATCAAGCCTTCGTGGCCGCTTAACCATTGCTTATGACAATAGGCCGAACCTTCTTGGTTCTTTCTTCTGCAATCTATCACTGACGCGGGCCTTTGGCAACAATTTAGTCGCGGGGTTGAACTCTGCCCGGAAAAGGCGGAGCAAGGGACCTATATAATTAGAATCACTAGTGCTTCGATCTGCAAGTTACGAACCGTGGGACGAGTTCCGAGTCAGTCTACATGCGTCCGCTCTTTGCGCTCCGGCGGAATAATCGCCTCCACCGGGTTTTCCGGAATCGTGCTTACGAGCAGATGGTATCGGAACAGGTTCCGTGCCACCCTCAGCACATCCTCGGCAGTTACGCTGCGGATGAGCTGAGGATAGTGGGAATCCCAGTCGTAGCCCAAGCCCAATATCTCGTTGACAGCGGCACTCCTGGCTTGGGCGCCATTGCTCTCCAAACTCATCTCGTGCATGGTTATGCACATGTCCTTTGCGGCTTCCAACTCTTCGGTAGATAACGGCTCCCTCTGAATCCGCTCCAGCTTTTCCAGAATGATTTCCACCACTGTCGCGTAGTTGGCCATCGTGGTTTGGGTGAGAATTGCAAAGTGGCCGACGTCAACACCGGCACTTGGAAAGGCATGGATAACGTACACCAAGCTTCGATCACCGCCCCTCAAGGCCTCATGCAACCAGCCACTCGGGTAGCCGATGCCTGACAACACAGCATCGATCACGTCCAGGGTCGGTCGGTCGGGATCCGCCACCGTCACTCCGTTCGTTCCCACAAGGATTCCAGCAGATACTTTCTCGGTCGTCTTCTGAATCCGAGTGTCAGCAGTAAGCAGAGCTCTGACGTCCGGGATAACCGGTTCGGTCAGTTTCTCAGGCCGCCAGTTCCCGAAGAGAGACTTCACCTTGGCCAATGTTTCTTCCGGATCAATATCACCGAATATTGCCAGAACGGCGTTGTTGGGCATTACGACTCGCCGGTAAAATCTTTGGACGGCCGAGCGATTGAAACCTTGAACCGTTTCCTCAGCGCCGAGCAGGTCATTATGATAAGGGTGCTCCTGGTAGTAGTGCTTACGGAATAACCGCGCTACTTCATGTTGCCAGTTCTCATCCAGACGGCGGATGGCAAGCAGGGTGTCCGCGCGCTGCTTATCGATTTCCCTCTGTGGGAAGTCAGGATTGCGGAGCACATCCGCCAACAACTCCATGCCGGTTTCAAAACCATCTTTCAGCACGGACAATGACATGTAGTAGGTATTTCGACCTGAGCCCGAGTGCATGCTGCCGCCTAACCGTTCTATAGTTTCGGAAATCTGGCGTTTGCTCCGCGTTCCGGTACCTTTGGTTAGCAGATCCATGGTAAATAGGCTTATTCCACTCAAATCTGCCCCTTCGTAGCGTTGGCCCCCGAGACCGAAGACCTGGAAGTTCACTATTGGGAGTGTTGGGTTTCGTTTCAACAGCAAGGTAAGACCATTTTCCAGGGTGACTTTTTCTATCCTGCCCGCAGCTCTTGGGACAGAGGTCTCCGCGGCCCGAGACTGGCCGGTCGGAGGCGCAACAATACCCACTGTGCTCACCTCCTTCCGGAGGTAGGTTCGAGCAACCCGCCGTATGTCCTCCCGCGAAACGGACTTGATCCTTTCCACGTACAGGTTGTCAAAATACGGATCACCCGTAGAGGCAACGGAAGTAGCCAGGCTGGACGCTATCTGGGCCGCAGACTGCTTGGAGAAGGTAAACTCCGCGACTATTTTGCGTTTCGCCTTTTCCAACTCGCTCTCTTCCACCAGATCTTCTTGTACGAGCTCAATCTCATCCCAGAGAGCGGTAAGGGTCGACTCAACATTCTTGCGGTCCAGGCTGACTGTGAGCGAGAAAACTCCTGGTCCATAAGAAGGAGTCCAACTGGAGGCGTCAACTGATAGCACCAATTCCCGTTTGTCTTTGAGCCCAAGGTAGAGCCGACTGGTGCGGCCCTGGCCAAGAATGACCGCCAATAAGTCGAGTGGGTAGAGGTCGGGCTGGGTCAGCGAAACTGTATGGAAGCCTACAATCATACTGGTAAGTCTTGCCGGAGCGAACTTTTTTTCTGCCCATCGGGGTGCGTTTTGAGACGGTTCGGATTCAACAACGGTGGGTGGATCAAAGGTTCTGACCATGTTCTTGCTCAGCTCCAAAACGGTTTGCAAGGCCTCCGCTGTTTGCACATCTCCCACAATGGTCACTATCATGTTCTGGGGTGTATACCTTTTCTTATAGTAGTCGAGTAGATCCTCTCGGGAGATGTTAACGAAAACGTCTTCGTAACCAATCACCGGATGGCGAATTGGGTGTTTAAGATACGCAGTCTGCACGAACAACTTCCAGAGCTGACGGCTGGGATTAGTCTCCCCGAGTTTGAATTCCTGTTGGATAACCGCCTTTTCTCTCTCCACCTCCTTGGGGTCCAGACGACACTCTGAAACATAGGATAAAAGGAGCCTAAGGGCTTCTCGGTAGTGGTCTGCTGTAGTGTTGATGAAATAGACGGTCCGGTCGTAGCTGGTGTACGCATTGCTTGCCCCGCCCAATGACCTCAGGACCTGCTGGGCATCGGCCTCGGTGAACGACTCGGTGCTACCACCAGCCACCACGTGTTCAAGGTAGTGTGAGAGTCCACCAAAGAAGTACTTGCCTTCATAGATAGAACCTGTCTTGACAAGCACCTGAGAGGAAACTACCCGTGACGCATGGTTCTCCCGGATTAACACTGTCATGCCGTTTCGCAACTGCAAGAATGTGTCCCCGGGTTTAGACGGAAGGATCCTGACCACCCGGTCAGCCACGTGGGTTGGCAGCGCCAAGGTCTCGAGATCAGGTACCGCAAGATCTTCGGACCGAGCGAAGACTGGGGTGGTAAAGGTTACCAATGAAACGAGAAACAAAACGAAGACTCTTCTGCCCATGCTTGCTAGACCTCCGCAGTTACGACTGAGAGCACTAAATAGTCTGCCATTCACTTTGGACTTTGCACCAGACATAATATTGTGATCAAATACTAATCACCCTGTCAACGTTAGTCCACCATATAGAGACCCAATTCGGACCTGCATTCCATGTCAACGGGTAAAGAGCTGAAAAAGAAGAGTTTCCTGGACGTGGTTACCGTCTTTCTCACTCACGGCGGAAGGGTGCTGGTGCTGCAAAGGAGCAGCAAAGTGGGAACCTACAGAGGATATTGGGCCGGGGTGAGTGGTTATCTGGAAAGCGAGGATCCTCTGGGCCAAGCCTACCAGGAGGTAGCCGAAGAGGTCGGCCTCAGCGAGGAAGACGTCACCTTCTTGAAGACGGGCGAGCCCCTTGAAGTCATTGACGAAGCCCGAGATCGTGCTTGGCGGGTTCACCCGTTTCTATTCGCCGTGGCTGAGCCGGATAAGATCAGGCTTGACTGGGAGAATACGGAAATGCGCTGGATTCATCCCGACGAGCTTGCTGCACTCAAAACAGTGCCCGCCTTAAGTGAGGCTTTGCGACGAGTCTGGTAGCATATCTTGACGGGAGCTTCGTGGTCTTGGCCAACCCCAACGGCTAACGCTGGAAGACTTCCCGATTGAGGACGCAATATCCAAACAGTCCGTCCGGGCTAGTTAAGATCTTGGCCGAGGGGGGACGACCGCATTTGGCATACTCTGGCGCAGTCCCGTTTGGGCCGTGTTTTGGCCGGAGCAGATATGCAATCTTAGGGTTAACTCTTGCTTATGGATTGGCTTGAGAAGAATATCGAAGCGATTAGAAAGGATAGGCGACATGGTGCCACCCAACTGGCCGCAAATGCCGTACGGGTCCTCGTGACCCTTTGCCAGCGTGCCGAGGCTATGGATGCGGAATCTCTGGCTCGCCAAGTAAAGGAAACTGCTCTCGTTCTTGCAGGCACGCGCCCTTCTATGGCACCAATTCGTAACTGGTGCCTGGTCTATGCTCAACGTTTTGGAGAGTTGACCGCAGACAACATATCCTTTCGTGAACTCAAGCGCCAGGGCGTGATTTTGGGAAAAGAGTTATCGGCGCAGCAGCAGAGTTTCGTGGAGCAGCAGGTTCAGGCTGCACGGGATCTGCTGCATCCTTATCGTTCTCTGGTCACTCTGAGCTATTCCTCCACCATAGAATCGATCTTGCGCCATGCGCTGCCTCCGCATTGTCGAGTCAGGATAGCGGAATCTCGTCCTCTCATGGAAGGACGCCGTCTATTCAGTAA
>CP070692.1:3129147-3136596 GCA_020353215.1 Deltaproteobacteria bacterium | reverse complement strand
GAAGCAGGTCGAATCCGGATCTAGAATTCGGCGCATCATTTTCGAGGCGGCGGATCTCGCCGACTGGGACAGTGGCCTGCTGACCTTTCTGCTCAAAGTAATCGACCAGTGTTCTCTTGTTAGTATCGAACCGGATATGGAGGGTCTGCCGCAGGGAGTACAACGACTTCTGGCGCTCGCCCGTGCGGTGCCGGAGAAAAAGGACGCTCGCGGCAAGACGCGTCGGGAGCCGCTTCTGACTCGGATCGGGAACGCTGCCATTGAATTCTGGAAGAGTTCAGGTGAAATGTTCGGCTTCATGGGAGAAGCCTTTGGGGCTTTTGCCAAACTGTTGCGGGGCAAAGCCAGCTTTCGCCGTTCTGATCTGTTCCTGTTTATTCAGCAGAGCGGCGCAGACGCTCTTGCCATCGTTTCGCTCATCAGTTTCTTGGTAGGTTTAATCCTCGCTTTTGTCGGAGCCATTCAGCTCGAGTTGTTCGGGGCGCAGATTTACGTGGCAAACATTGTGGGAATCGCCATGGTCCGCGTGATGGGCGCATTAATGACTGGCATCATCATGGCGGGCCGAACCGGCGCCGCTTTTGCCGCACAACTGGGCACGATGCAGGTGAACGAGGAGATCGACGCTTTGACGACCATGGGGATCTCACCCATGGAATATCTGGTATTGCCTCGAATGCTGGCACTTGTCCTGATGATGCCTCTGCTCTGTTTGTATGCCGACCTCGTGGGCATTCTCGGAGGCGTAGTTGTGGGCGTGGGAATGCTCGATCTAAATATTATGGAGTATTACATCCAGACCCGGGCAGCCGTGAAGCTGGGCTATTTGTGGATCGGGCTCTTCCACAGCTTTGTCTTTGGAATACTGGTGGCCCTTGCCGGGTGTCTCAGGGGAATGCAGTGTGGACGCAGTGCCTCTGCTGTCGGGGACGCGACCACCTCGGCCGTGGTAACGGGAATCGTCAGTATCATTGCTGCGACCGCCGTATTAACCGTCATCTTCAATGCGCTCGGAATTTAACCGTCCGGTTCTTGGAGCCGCGGTTCTACCTTTCGTTCTTGGTGGCAAGTAGTCGTCAGCTGCCGATATGTTAACCATTTTCCAATAGGGATTATCCAGTCATGAGTAAAAAGGCAAATCCCAAGCTCATCGGTATGTTTGTGGTCATTGCGCTGGCCCTGGTTGTCGGTGGAGTGCTGATCTTCGGCAGCGGCCAATTCTTCAAAGAAAAGCGGAATTATGTTCTGTACTTCGAAGGCTCCCTCAAGGGTTTGAATGTCGGAGCTCCAGTGTTGCTCAGGGGAGTCAAGATCGGTCAAGTAACCGACATCAAGGTGGTTTTCAACTTCGACGATTTGCTCTTCCGCACGCCGGTGGTCATCGAGATCGAGTCGGACAGGATTTTGACGCTCGGGGTCGAGACTCATATGGGTAAAGTCTTCAAAAGATACGAAACCGATGAGCTCGTTGATCTGCTGGTGGAACAGGGGCTGAGGGCCCAGCTCCAGTTACAGAGTTTCGTCACGGGCCAGCTCGTGGTGGGCTTTGATATGCATCCTGGAACCCCGATCTATCTCATCGGTGTCCAGGAGGAGTACAAGGAGATCCCGACCATTCCAACGGACATCCAGACTCTGGCCAAATCCATCAAGAACCTTCGGCTCCAAGAGATGGTTGAGGACGCACGAAAGGCAATGGCGGGAATCGAGCGTCTGGTGAATTCTCCCGAATTGGCGGAGAGCGTCCGTTCCCTGAATCAAACCCTGAAGGACTTCGGCAAGCTAACTCGGAACGTGGACAGCCAAGTAGCGCCTCTCACCTCCAGCATCGAGGAGACAATGAGGGACGCGCAGAAATTGGTGCAAAATGTGGATACCCAGGTGGAACCGCTGGCAGAAAACCTCGGAGAATCTTCCGAAGCTTTTCGAGATGCCTTTAAGCAGGCGAAAAACACGCTCGCCTCCATAGAGGACCTTACGAGGGATGAATCCATCGTGGTTTACCAGATTATGACCACCCTGGATGAGCTTGCGCGGGCAGCTCGTACAATCCGTGTTTTGGCAGACTACATCCAACGAAATCCCGATGCTTTTCTGCGCGGCAAAACCCGGCTCGGAGGTAAATGATGCGACTTATTTTCGTTCGACTTGCAGGACTGATCATTGCTCTCTCTTTGCTGGGCCCGTTTGGCTGCCTCGGAAAGGGAACAACGCAACCCACCCGGTTCTACCACTTGAATCCCCTGGCAAGCTCAGACAGTATGAAAAAAGTCTCCGCACCCGGGACTGACTTGGCGATTGGCGTTGGTCCTATCCAGCTGCCGGAGTACCTTGACCGGCCGCAGATTGTCACCCGTGAGGGGAATAATGAGCTTCAGCTTGCCGAATTCAGCCAATGGGCAGAGTCTCTGACCAAGAACTTCAGCCGGGTTTTCGCGGAAAATCTATCGATCCTCCTCGATACAGAGCGGGTGGTCATTTTCCGCTGGAAAGGCACGAGGTCGCTCACCTACTGGGTCAAAATGGAGGTGAGTCGCTTCGACGGTGAGCTTGGCGGCAACGCGTCATTGATCGCTCGCTGGGGTATCTACGAAGAGGATGGGATAAACGCAATTATGACCAAGAGGGCGAGTTTCACCGAACCAGTGAACGGGAAGGATTATGAATCACTGGTTGCGGCCCAGAGCCGCCTGATCATGGCCTTCAGTCGTGAAGTCGCCGAAACGATCAGAACCCTGTCTGAGGGAGTGCCGGGCCGGTAGCGGGAGTTCGAGAAATTGGCTGCTTACGCCGCATGACGTTTGGTCGTTAGGGTTGTCTTGACCTTGTTGCGTCCGGCCTTCTTGGCCCGATAGAGGGCCTTGTCCGCAGCCTTTATTACCTGCTGCGGACTGTGTAGCCGTTCATTTCGTTCGGCCACGCCAATACTGATTGTGATGGAGAGCCTGCCTCGCGAGCTCTTCTTTTTTTTCGGATTGTCAGACACCCTGCGACGACGATCGCCGCTGCGCAGAACAAAATCCGCGTTCTCTACAGCCTCCCTCAGTTTTTCGAGGTAAGGAATGGTTTCATATGCAAGTTTTCCAGGGAAAATCACGGCAAACTCTTCGCCGCCGTAACGGAAAGGTTTGCCGCCACCATTCACTTTTGCCAGTTTCGAGGCCACCATGCGCAATACCTGGTCGCCCACGTCGTGTCCATGTTTGTCGTTGAATTTCTTGAAATGGTCTATGTCCAACATCGCCACAGTATAGCTGCCGCCAAGTTTGAGGAAGGCTTCCTCAAGGGCGCGTCGTCCGGGAAGTCCCGTGAGTTCGTCCTGAAACGCCATACTATATGATGTCTCGATTAACGAGGTAATTAGAATGAGCCCAGCGGTGGCGAAGTAGATCGTTGACTGGGATCCTTCCTTACTCACTGCCAGAGCGAAAAGCACTGACAGAAGCGCCCAAAAGAAACCACTTTCGAACACGCCCTTCCGTTTCTTGAATCGAAGTCCAAGTAGGAGAAGTGTGGCGCCGAAGGTGAAAAGAGCCGGTTGAGACAGGGGAATTCGTTTTAAAAACGCTGTCCCGACGAAGGTGTAATCCAGGTAGCCGACTATGGACAAATACCAATACCGGCTGATCAGAAATACCGCGAGAACCTGAACGAGAATGAGACCCAGACGACATACACCCCGAAGGGTCAGGATTCCCCTCTCCCTAACCTGCGAGAGCGCAGCAAGATTCAACGGGAGCAAGAGGGCAATGGCACTACTCACGAGGCGTGGCATTTCCGCATACACAGCCTTCCCGCTAGCAAAATGCACCAGCGCCCTATCTGCCAAAAATAGAACGAGAATGGCAAAGACCAGGCGGCTCCGGTTGAAACGGGATCCCAGGAGGATCCCGGCGATCGCCACCCCATAAAGGTAGATGGGAGCCACTGCCTGCTGCGATTCTCCTAGCAAGTCCGTCTGAAGAACAACTGATATCCCCAGGAAAAGAAGCCCTCCAGGAACAAGAAACGAAAGAAGCGGTCTCACTGCGGTGGATTTCACCTCGCCAAGCTCCTCTGCTCAAAACCGGTCAAGACCATCATGTCTTCGGCATCATCGTCATGGAAGAAGTAAGATTCGGGACAGGTGGAATAGACCGGGTGAATGCAATCCGCATGCCGGATCCACTGAGCTCAGCTGATGTGAAAAGGAAAAGGAGAAGTGTATATGCGAACGTCTAGGCTATGTTTAACGTAATGAATGCACGCTCGAAAGTTACTGCTTTCAACAGATAGAAACAGCACCGCCTCCAGCCTAACGACAGATCCAGAATATTAGGATTGCCTAGTTCTGGACAATATTCGCCACAAGCTGAGCAGACGAACCGCCAGCATAGCCGTTATCAATCTCGGAATCCAGAGCCAGAAAGCGTTCAATCCCAAGGCAAGGAACAAGGCCGGATCTTCGACGAGAGCATGGTTGATACCGATGGAGAGATGGAGTTCTTCCAGTTCCTCTTTGTCGAGATGGCCTTCCTTCGCCTCCTCGACGATGATTGCCGCCCCGTAGGCGAGCCCGAATACGGCTGCGGTCATCCAAAGGATCCCGGCTCTGTCACTCAGCCCCAGCGTTCTTAACAGAGGTTGGCACAGGCGAACGAAGTAGTCGATCCACCCGAGGCTTTTCAACACTTCCAACAGGATCAGTAGACTCATGATGATTACGAATATCTTCGCGCTGAGATGGGACATACTCAGGAGCCAGTTCCCCATCAACTCAGCAAAGGAATGAGTCACGATACCGGCGGGCCCAGTTTCAACCAGAGGTGTCGCGCTGGTGTCGAAAAAGAGCGCCGAAATCATCACGGTCAGGATAGCAGCCGACAACCGAAATATCGTTGCTTTAGCGGGATGAAGGCCTGATTTTCCCTGGACAACTCCTTCCTGGATCAGGTTGTGGGCAATGAGAAGGAAGATGGCGATGAGAGTCATCTGCTCCTTGGAGAGAGGTAAAACAACCATCGCGGCTATTGCTCCGTAGATTCCAGTCAGCACGCCGATAAGCAAAGGGAGGGCGGCCGCGGGTGGCAGGCTGAGCCAGCTCATTATCGGTTGGAGCAGAAAGTCGCTCCGCTCCAACCATCCGCTCCAGGCCAGCACAGCGGTTAGAAAGGAAATGGGGACCAGAATCTTGATCATCCAGACAAAGCCGCCCCACCCCTTGCGGGCGCCCGAAGACAATGCCTTGTTTAGAAGGGGCCAGTAGGTCATACGCAGAGCTGTGAGGGTAACGGCATCCTGGAATCAGGAACGAGTTTGTAGCACATCTATGGAAAAGGTCAAGGTAGTTCGCGACAGGAGTTACCGCGAACGCAGTATTGTAAAGAGCCTGCCTTTGTTCCAGTCCAGGGGAATTACTCCCAGAACTTTCCCCAAGAAGTCTTTAGCGACCCAGGTTGCGGAAAGGCTACACCACAACGAGCAATTCACGCCATTTTATGGCAATGTCCCTGTTAAGAAAGCACCAGATCTTCTTGAAGGCCTAGCAGAACTGAGATAGGCAATTGCAGGTTGCTCAGATGCTCGTTGTTTCGCAGCCTCCCCCCAACCCTTTTCTAGCGTGTCCACTGACTGACCTCGGAACCGCAGAAAAGATACAAGCAATGCATTTTCACTTGTCGATCCGGAGAATCTCCCTGTTAATGGCACATCCCGGGTGTCGCCAGGTTACTCCTTGGGAAACCGCTGCGTTCCGTGCGGGAAAAACGGGTCCTTGACAGGCTTTCCCGTCGCGGGTAGGCTGAGAAAGCTCCCGCAAAAAGGCGGGTGAACATCGCTATAAGTCTGCTGCTTGGTCCCATGTTAAACGCCGAATACATCTTTCAAGAAATCCTCGAGCAAGAGAAAATCATTTCCACTCACAGGAGTCTGCCTGAACCTCGCTGGCCGTCTGCTACCGGCAAGCTCATCATCACCGGGTCAGGAGACTCCCATTGCGCCGCCCTGTTTGGTGGTTGGCTCCTGGAGGAACGGGGACGGGTGGCAGGTTTGCCGGCTCTTGAGGCCAGCCGGGTCGCCCAGCGTCTCTCCCGGGGAGACGTACTCATTGGTATCAGCGTTTCGGGCCATACCGTCAGAGTGTTGGAAGCAGCCAACCGCGCCCTGACCGCTGGAGCTGAAGTAGTGGCGGTGACGGACAATGTACAGAGCCCGCTGGCACAGTTGAGTAGTGTAGTCTGGCCCATTCACGCCTCACCCGCAGAAGAACTCCACCAGACAAACTACCAGAACGAGGATGCCAGACAATACATTGGCTACCACCATGACGTCGCCAAAACGAAAACCTTCTGGGCCGTCCTTCTCACCGTCATTCGTGCCACACTGCTCAAATTGGATTGGCGACTCCTTCTAGACCACACTCGTTACTTGCTCGCACCGAGTTTTTACGAACCGATCTTTGCCCGAGCCAGCTTATGGGCCGAGAGCGGACAGATTTTCTTTCTCGGCAGCGATTGGGCAAGAATCGCAGCCCGCTTCGCCGCGTACAAAATGTACGAGTTCAATCGAATGGCTCACTATACTGGAACCGAGGAGTACTGCCATACCCATTATTTCATCACCCGGAACGGGGACACGATTGTCTTCCTCGTTTTTGATCAGGATACCTCTGCCAGGTCGGCGGAAATTGTTCCCGTTCTCCACGAACTATTTGGTGCGCGAATTATCTGGCTCAAGCCCGATTCTCTGGCCAAACCGATCTTACCAAAAGATTGCAGCAACTCGATTGAGTTGGTGAATCTGCCCGCCGCCGATGAGCCGGTTCAACAATTCCTCGATTTCATCATCGCCCTACAGTGGATCACCTACTCCATCGGACGCATAGGCGCACCGGATATCAATACATTCCACGCGGGTCATGACACGGAGCGGTTAGTGGCCGGTACCCTGCAAACGATCCGCCGTTCCGCCATCAGGTTGTCCGGTTCAGGTGAGGAATCAGGAATCAAAAGTCGAAAGCAAGAATGACGACAAAGGCAAACCCCAGACGGAAACCGTTTTCCCGGTTCCGGCTGGGGTTCTGGGCATGTAACTTGATTCGAGGGACGGACTACAGTCTCGTGGTTCCCACAAGGCCAGCCCTACCGCAGAGCGTAGGTAGCGTCGGATATCCGTGGGATTTACGGTCAGAGGGTGGCGTAGTAATCAGACACAGCACCCTTAACGGGGCGAGCTGTCTTGTCCCCCCGCCTCGAAGGTACAGGTGGTGAAATCAATGGTGGAGCCGCATTTAGAACAGGCATGAGTCTTGTTAAACTCGTCCGAGAATATTTCCTTCTCCGCTCCACAACTGTTGCACTTGCAAACGAATGATTTGAGATCCTTGAAGGATTCCCATCCTGGGCAGTGCTGGGGTGTGGTAGTCATTGTTCTCTCCTTCTCCGTCTCGATTTCTTGTTGGTCTACAATCAG
>CP070692.1:3121484-3129047 GCA_020353215.1 Deltaproteobacteria bacterium | reverse complement strand
GGGAGCGAAGGCACGCTTCGATATCCCTCAGGCTTTCGCGATAAGTCAGCTGTGCAAAGGCCATACATAGGCACTGGTCGAGACAGGTGAAGCTCTTTACTTTGTGGTTTCCGCGATAGCGCTGGACGCATCGTCGGAAAGTGTGCATGGGTAGATGATCGATGAGCTGAGAGTAAACGAGTCTGCCTGCATACATGTTCGGGTCCCTCCTGCAATGGTGCAGGAGCATACCGGAGTACCTTCTCAGTGCTCAAGTCGATAACAGGCATAAATTTGTAAAAATCACCTAATTTCAAAGCATTAGAAAGCAAATATAACAAAACGTTGGGACACCAGTGACTTTCATTCACAGTTTGTCTCTCAGAAACCTGCTACTATATCTTGAATCTAGCCAAGAAGGTGCGTAGCTTCGGCTCCGCTTTTTTGCTCCCAACCCTGTACGCTGTACATCTCGCCTTCTCCTTAGATAGCTTATATTGAGAGGGGAATTTCTATCAGTTCGCATCCACAGGAAATAAGCTGCCCCAAGCACTTGGGACATCTCTCAACCTCGCAGCCAGGATGGTGTAATCCACCCATGGCGACACCACAGCCTCCACAGCTTGAAGGAAAGTCCCCAAAGGTCCAGTCATTAGGCTCACCGCCAAAAGGAATCTGTCCTTCAAACCTCTGAATGCAACTGTCTGAGCCAGTCTCCATCTTTCCACAAAACTCGCAGATTACCATTCTCACCTCTCACTTTCTCTTCTTCCTCCCAAACTCCCAAGGTGGAATGGGGGCAGGGTCACGCCAGAGCCCCCGCTTGTCCAGCTTGGCCGCAAATTGGTAATCGGCCCAGGCGTGACAAATCATCTCCTGACAATACTGATAATAGACCCAAGCATATCCGGCCTTAAGCAACTCCTCGTTGAGGATCTGTTTGTTGACTGCCACGAGGGCAACAGTCTGCCCATATCTGTCGTGGTCCATCACCTCCACCTCAACCACCTTCCCGAAAACCATCTTGGAGGTGAACTGCTTGGCTTTCTTGCCGTAGGCTTGGCCCTTCTCTGGTGCGTCGATACCGTACAGGCGAATCTTGACGTGTTCCTGGTCACGCAGCACCCTGATCGTGTCACCGTCACTGATGCCCACGACTTTGCCAGACCACGCCCAGCACAAGCTGGGGAGGAGGACCAGTACGAGGGAGAGAATCAATGTTTTGGTTATCCGCATCAGGTTGCCTCCGGTTTTGCCACTATATTCGTAGTTAATGGCTTCCACTGAAATAATACTAAAACCATGCCTTCTCCCGATTGTTTATGGCTCGGTTGAGAACTAATACTAGAGTCACTCCAGCAAGACTTCATGACAGCTGGCCTCCTCTGTTAGTCTCCTTCTTTCCTTAGCCCCACTGACTCCTGACCCGAGTCGGTCAGGTTTTATTTTTCGCCTCTACGCTGAAGTTTGGCATTGAAAAGACGCATCTCATAATCCAGTTACTTGTCGAACACTTACTCGATCAATCATCTACTACGCTCATTTGAATTCGGGGTTGCGGCCCTTCTTTGTAAGGCGTGGACCCCCAAACCACATCTATCCTGGAAAATGAACCCGACACAGCCATGATTTTACGCCGAGAGATTGTGTCCGGACCGCAAGGCCGCAGACGGCATCACAGAAAGGTCCCAGCAACCCCTTCTCGGGGAAGTGAATTCCAACCCCCCATGCTGCCCGACTAGCGAGGCAGCCGGGCACAGAGCTTGCACCTCGTAACAACATCCTTTGAAATCTAGCCAACAGAAAATGGGTGCTAGGGGCATGTTTAAACTTGAATTGAGGTTCAAAAGCCTCGTGGTAAGAGAATACGCTTCCCAAAATGGAGAGGTCCGGTTCATTGGTCGCGATCTTGCCAACCACATCGTGGTTGATGAACCCGACGTGTCTCCCATGCATGCCGGAATTGCTCAGATCGAAAACGAGTTGTTCGTCTGGGATGAGGATAGCACCCACGGCACAGTTGTCAATGGCGATCGAATAATTTGTACCCGACTCAAAGATGGCGATATTGTCAGCATTGGTATGCACCATACACTGATAGCTCTTATCCTGGACAAGGACCGAGATACAACCCTAACCTCTGCTTACGACCGACAGGGCAATCTCAAGACTGCGGTTTAACAGCTGTTGTAAGCAAAAAGGCAGAAAACGCAGTTTCAGGCATCAAGTGTGGAGAATTTGTAGACATAAAAAACAGTTACCCGCGAGGAGTCGCTCAAGAACATGCATCATTGTGAATATTGTGAAAAAGCCCTGGAGCAGGGTGGAACAATCACTGTGATAAGAGATAATCGCCTCTATCTATTCTGCTGCAAAATGTGCAGGGACAATTGGACCTGTATCATTGATCCAGACAACCAACTCCGGTTCTTCTAGATCTCTCATCCCCTCCGCACTGCCCAGTTATTATAACGGACGGGCAAGACTTCAAAATGGTGGTTTTTCGTATTTCCCGGCCTTTGCCACTGGTTACTTTTCTTCGGAGGTAGGGCATGCTCTTCGGGTCATGCCCTTTGGTAGGACAGGATGGAGTATTCGAGATGGGCTGAGCAACTGCATCCTGTTCCTACCATTTAAAAATAAAGGAACCGTTTGACAAGGGTAACCTCTCTCATGGTAAGGTAAAAATCGGGTAGGGTCTCATCTTTAAGTCGATGGTGACCCCCTACTCGAACAAGATGAACCCCCACTGGTTTCGGTCCATTTGCGACCCTAATCGGTGGGGGTTTTCTTTTACACCCCTCCATGTTGCCCACGTGCAGGAAGGCAATAATGGCAGTCTGCAATTGACAAGGGCAAGGGCACTAGTGGTATAAGAGACACACGGAGACTAAGTGCCCCTAGCCTTCACTCTTAGCCCTAATCGGCTTACGGGTCGGTTGGGGCATTCTTTTGTTAAGCCGACAATCTCTTGACAGTTCGCACTGATGTTATATGCACTAATCCACTGATTGTGTAGGGATTCATTTAACTCGATCGAAATGAAATCTTGTCCTGTCTGATCCTCAACTGAATTTCACCGAACCTAACTCCCCCAGAACTTGCATTTTCTGAAAGCAAAGAAGTAGGATAGAAATTCCTATTTAAGTGGTAGTTTTTCGTATTGACTAGACTGGTGGATTCGGTTCCAATCTTACAATAGTGGAAACAATTCTGGATAGTTTCTTCGGGGACTCGGCATTATTCGCCGTTTCTGTAGGCGACTTTGTTGGTCTTCTGGCAAGAGGGACATCCATAGACTTACAAGGAGTATGAAAATGGAAAGCAAAATAGAACCACAAGTTACAGAGGCACGTCATTTGCCCAGAATTGGTGAGCCCGCGCCTCCTTTTGAGGCCGAATCAACTTTCGGTCCCATTCGGTTGGAGGATTTCAGGGAAAGTTGGCTTATCTTTTTTTCTCATCCAGCAGATTTTACCCCGGTGTGCACCACGGAGTTCGCCGCCTTTGCCGGGATGCAGGACGAGCTTAAGGAGATGAACGTTCATCTCATGGGACTAAGCATAGATAGCGTGATGGCACATATTGCATGGGTTAGGAACATCGAGGAGAAATTCGGTCTCAAGATTCAGTTCCCTGTTATCGCTGATTCGGACCGGAAGGTAGCAAATCTATACGGGATGATCATGCCAGGGGAGAGTAAGACAGAGACAGCCCGATGTGTCTTCGTGATCGATCCTGAGGGAATCCTTCGGGCCGTGATCTATTATCCAATGACAACTGGCCGCAACGTGGAGGAAATTCTCCGCCTTGTGAAGGCACTTCAGACAACAGATGAGCACACGGTATCCACGCCTGCCAACTGGCAACCGGGAAACCCCGTAATTGTGCCGCCGCCAAGAACCCAAGAAATGGCGGAGGAACGTATGAATGAAGGCTATGATTGCAAGGACTGGTATTTTTGCCAAAAGGCAGTTTAGTTGAGGACGAAATATGGCTTGCCTGCCATCTGAAGACATTTTGGGGTCTGCTGGAGTGTCAGTCCTCCTCACATTGGCTACTCCTACTACCCTTGACGATGTGGCCCAAAAAACAGGGCTGCCACTCTTTCGTGTGCGAGGCACCGTACGGAGGCTCATGGAAGCTGGACTAACACACCAGGTGGAGAATAGGTATGAGATCACATCCGAGGGAGTTGAAACACTCGAAAAGAAGGCACAGGGGTGAACTCGCCACTTGGGGTCTCAATGGGTACGGATGGCCACGGCTGCTAGGGAGCAAGCGCGAATCTAATCGCTGCGTTGGGGATCAAGGCCCCAATGGTTCCATCTACGACAGTCGTAGTCGGAGCATACCGTCATCAACTGACTTTATCACGCGCTGGTAGCGGTTCGTCACATTAGTAGTAATTTCATTCTTTGACATGTTTGCCACCGGATACGGGAGACACATTGAGGTCACCAACCGTATCCACGAAACTTCAGCGAATTGCGTCGCAGGCAAAGCCTGCAGGGCAGCAAAGCTATGCGCCACTTTGGGTTCCCTGAGTGGTTTTCAGTCCGGGCGAAAGGGTTGAAACCGAGGAACCGGATGAGTTAATCGCTCACGTCCGGATCTGTGGGGAGGATGGTTGGGTAACCGCCGTCTTTACCCGGAGGATGTCATCCCCAGCTTGCTTCCCCTTGACAGCGACCGTCTCTGTCGCCTAATCTGAAATTAGCTCGATTCTCATGTTCCTGCTCATTCTCAAGCGATTATACCTCTGAATTTGATCTCCCTTTGCTAAGCTGAATCTCATCTCATTCGTTATCTTGTAGCCCTCCTCCTAAACGGGTCGGACGGCTTCTGGCCACGAGAATATGTTAACAGTATTATTTTAGGTTTCATCAATGTTCGATTGTGCTTACCTCATTGAAATTCTTACTCCCAAAAGGGCTGCTCTTGGCGATCTTCATGGGAGGATGAAATCCTTTGAAAAAAGGTACAGAAAGATCTTCGACTCGGGGTTTGGCGCTTCCATCCCAGACAATCCCATGGGACAGCCCCGGTATAGTCTATTGGATGCAATAGAATTCTGCGACCTGCTATTTCATCCTCAGAGAACGGTGATGAACCTTAATACTTTTCACACCAAAGAAGAGCTTGACGGTGTACTGCAAAGAGCGTCTGATTTGGGGTTGAAGTATCTCCTCGTTGTCAGAGGCGACGGTGGGCCGATGTTACCCAGACTTGAGCCCGAGAGCATAGGAAGTAAAAAAAGCGTTACAACTTCTATCGATCTTCTCAGATACATCAATACCGAGTACTCGGGTGCGTTTATCACAGGCTGTGCCTTTAACCAATACAATCCCATGCCTTTTGAATCGGACAGGCTGGTACAGAAAATTGATGCTGGGGCGAAATTCATCATTACTCAACCGGTGCTGGGAAAAGATCCGAATGTGGAGCTGCTGAAAAACTTCAACATTTCCGTGGTGATTGAGGCCTGGATGTCAGAAAAGGTGGATTTGCTTTTAAAAAGTGTCCGGCGTGAACACGACGAGCGAGCCGAAAACTACGATCCGGTGAAAAACCTGAACATTCTGCACCATGCTTACCCCGAAAACTGTGTCTATCTCTCCATGCTCAGCTTCAAGCAGGATTGGAAGAGGATTTTGCCCAGACACTTCAACTATACAACTGAGTAAATCTGTTGTTGTGCTGGGAGTGTGAACGAGTAAGATCTCCTTCATTTTTCTTTGGACTCACCACCAAGATCTGCCCGGTTTGTGAGTGGTCGCTGACTGAAGCTCAGTGAAGCATCTACGAGTAGGTTATATTGTGCCAGAGTGATGTTCAGTCAGAGTTTAGATTAAGGGATGGGATCTCCATTTTGATTCCTCACTTCTGCACTATCCAATTAGACTAGGAAAAGTGGTGATTTTTCGGTGGCGAGCTTGGTACTGAGGTAGGTAGTGAATGTATCGTAACCTACTGAAAAATCTCGTCAAGAGATAACATGTTATACTGCGCGCAGGCTAGGCAACTGTTAGGCCAGAGACAATGGAGAGAATAGCATGAGTGATTTCAATCCAATTAACCTGCTTTTCGAAGATATGGAGAAACTCGGACCAGGGAGTAATTCTGATACGCTGAAGGTGCTGGATATGCTCCCAAAGTCTGTTCATGAAGTCATCGTTGACGCCGGGTGCGGGGCTGGACGGCACACCTTGGCGCTGGCAAACGAACTCCAAACACCGGTTCATGCCGTGGATTCCTACGAGCCGTTTCTGGCCAGCCTCACACAACGCGCCAAGGAAGCCGGAATCGAACACCTTGTCCAGACGCATTGCATGGATATGGCAGACATCCCGAATACGTTTCGAGAGATTGATCTGCTCTGGCCAGAGGGGGCAGCCTACAACATCGGATTTCCTCATGCGCTCAAGACATGGCATTCCGCCGTGAAGTCTAGCGGATTCGCAGTTGTCAGCGAGTTGTCGTGGTTGCGTGATGACGTCCCGGTTGAAGTGCGGCAGTTTTTCCAAGCTGGTTATCCTGATATGCGAAGTGTTAATGAGAATCGGTCTGTCGCCCAGGACGCTGGCTACAATGTCCTCACTACGCACACGCTACCCAGGGAGACATGGGTAGAGGGCTACTACGATATACTGGAGCCGCGTGCCAAAGCGCTTCTCGACCATCTCGACAAGGTGGTCAGAGACTTCGCGGCTGAGACATTAGAGGAGATCCGAATCTTCGGTTGTTCCGAAGACAGCTACGGATATGTATTCTATGTGATGCAGAAGGCCTAACAAAATGCACTTCACGAATACTTGGGACGTGTATTCATAGTCATGCGAGAGTGAATAAAGATGAGGCAACCGATATCAATCTTGGTATATCCTGTCAGACGTGCTGCTGAGGATTGGGAGTATATGCTAGTACGACGAGTTGCCAATCCTGATTTAGGCCTTGAGGCCTTTTGGCAAGGCGTAACAGGCGGTCTCGAAGAGGGTGAGGACCTCGAACAGGCGGCGATGAGAGAACTCACCGAAGAGACGGGCTTCGTCACGGCCACACGTGAGCAGCTTAAGTACTCCTATTCATTTCCTATCCAGGAGGAATGGTGTGAGATGTATCCTCCTAAAGTAGAGCAGATCGTAGAGCATGTGTTTGTCGCCTTCGTTGCGGGACTAGGTGAACCGACTCTTTCAATGGAACACGACATGTGGCAGTGGTGCACATTGGATCAGGCCCTTCGGTTGCTGACCTATCCAGGCAATATCCAGGCATTGGAGCGATGCGCCGATTACCTGAATTCACGGTCGAGTAAACGATGATCCTTGGAACCTCATAACTCTCGCTGCACTTGACAGGCGATCAGCTAAGCTGACATTCTATACTAACTGAGTATTACATATTCTATACGTAACAAATTCTATTTTTTCTATTAATGTTAGTTGGTTAAACTGGTTATTAGTTTCTCACCATTCTCCCTCTTCGTCAAGGGCCGAGTGGGAAAGCCTCTGTCCTTGTGATGGAGGTGAGTTTGCATTACTTGTTGAAGCCTATACTCTCAAATACCCTTTTCCCTGAGATCAT
>CP070692.1:3113789-3121384 GCA_020353215.1 Deltaproteobacteria bacterium | reverse complement strand
GGGAAGGCTACTCCACAACGAGCAATGGAAGATCCCTGCAGGTAGCTGCAGGGAGTCTTCGAAATGTAAGGAAGATATCTGATCTTATTGTAGTTCACTCGCAGTCCCGCAGTCCCCCATGGCGGGACTGCGGTTAGTGCTCGCTGATCCATTTTCGCGCCATTTTATGGCAATGTCCATCCCTTTAACAAAGCACCAAATCTTCATGCATGGGCTGTCGAGGCTGAGATGGTGAAGGCAGGTTGCTCAGATGCTCGTTGTTGCGCAGCCTTCCCCTATGCTTTTTCTGGCGTCTCTTCTGGGTGACTGCGGAAGGTCTGTGCCACTTCCCAGGCTGTGGCTGGGGGAGCCCCTGGCCTCGTTCCGCAGGAACGGGGAACAGGGAGGGGGTGCCCTCACCCGGCCACAGCCGGGCTTGAAGTGACCAGACCGTGAGCTTTGGAGCCACAGAAGAGACACCAGAAAAGCATTTTCATGTCAAAATCAGAGTAAACGGCCTCGTGATCTCAGTTGACAAAGATCAACGATCAATTTTGGGGGAAAGTCCTGGGTCAAATATGGCCCTACACTTACATTTTTGGGGTCAAAAATAGCGGTTTTAGCAATAATCGCTTGCTAATGTGAGGGTAGAGGTCGGACCTCCACTACTCAATCGGAGATTCTCACCCATGCAATAAGTCGAAGAACCTCATGCTGCACACGCATCTTTTTTTGACTCACTCGGAGGAGTGACGTGCTCAGGAGGACCGAGAGTCTCTATCAATTCCTTGATGTAAGGAAGAGGTGAGTAAATCAGCGAACGAATCGTCTGGGTGCGGATAAGATCCTCAATTCGTCCCCGCGTCGTGGCACTGCGCTCCACCATCATCCAGATGAAATCCCCGGTGTGATCGGGTCTCACTTTGAAAAGTGAGCGTTGTGCCTCATTGATTTCAGGTGCGTCATCGGGTGACCCAATTGTCACTACGATCACCAGGCTTATGGATCAATTTGATCTATCCATAAGCCCTTTCATTTCAACACAACAAGGGCCAGCTACATTCGGCTGGCCCCTGATCATTGCCATGGTCGGGACGACTGGATTCGAACCAGCGACTTCTGCGTCCCGAAGGCAAATGAAAGGAGAGACCAGGAAGAACCGAGAAAAACATATTGCCAAATAAACCAAGGTGTTACCTTAGAAAAGAGGAGAATCGAGAGACACCAGGAAAAACGGAGCCATATGTTGCGAAGTGGTCCCCAAGTGGTCCCCAACAGGGGGCCCCGGGTTTCCTTATTGACGGATAGGATACAGCAATGGCGTAGGGGTGCTGACCCCTTATCCAAATACACATGTTTGAGTCTCTGGCGTATGGGCATCAAAAGTTTGCTTGACAACTTTCAGTGATCTGCTGTATTTTGTCGTTAACCCAAAATATCATTGTTCTCCTAGCAAGAGAACGCCAAGACCGTCAGTAGAACGGCAGTAGCGTCAGCCGCAGGAGGGGAAGGAAATACCCTTGCGCTGGCGCTTTTCTTTTCAATCCCCCAACAAATCAGGAAAAAGAGCAGGGGTGTATCCGCCTGGAGGCTGTGGTGCGCCCCTTTTTTGTCTTTG
Source organism: Deltaproteobacteria bacterium (assembly GCA_020353215.1). GTDB lineage: Bacteria > Desulfobacterota > Syntrophobacteria > BM002 > BM002. The sequence goes on along the minus strand of CP070692.1, from coordinate 3,119,787 downwards.
GGTTATGAACAGCAGGAGAATTTTTGATGAACAACAAGGCTTTAAAAATCGCCATTATCGAGCGCTTTGACACGCAGCACCGGGCGGCTGCTGAATTCGGCATACGCCCGGATCGCCTGTCAAGGATCGTCACACGCCGGGTGAAGCCCTCGGCGGAGGAAAAGCGAATTATTGCCTGGAAACTCCAGCGTTCGATTGATGAGCTCTTCGGCAATTAGGCATTGGCTCATATAAACCCGAAAACTTAAACCTAGGAGATAGAGATGGCCGAGTTGGCCAAGTCGGTTGAGAAGATAACCGGTAATTCAAATGAACTTGCCCTGGACACTAGGGTTGGTAGTGGGAAGCGTACCTGTCGAGCAAAAGTACGTGGATCTGAAAACAAATGGACTCGTTACGAAGCCGAAAAAGCGAGAATCGCTGCGATTGCGAGGGACAGCGCGGAATATGAACAGCTTATTCGCAAGCTATGCCGGGAGCTGGGACTATGAGTCCTGACATTGAGTTCGATTTTGACTTTACCGAACCCGAAGGCGAAAGTGCTCTGCTTGATGCTGCCCGGCGGCTCCTAGCGGTAGGGTTAAGCATTATCCCCACTACGCAAGATAAACTGCCGCCACTGAGGGGATGGAAGTGCTACCAGTCAAGGGCGGCAAGTTTCGAGGAAGTGGCTGACTGGTTCCCCCGTCACCAGTGTATTGCGATAGTTTGCGGGAAAGTTTCGGGGAACATCGAACTGATAGACCTCTATTACAGCAAAAAACGCCCGGACATCTTCAATGAATGGCGCAAGCTGGTGGAAGAGGAATCACGGGAGTTATTCTCCAAACTCATCATCCAGACTACGCAAAATAGCGGTTACCACTGTCTTTACCGCTGTTCTGAAGTTCAGATCCCTGGTAATCACGTTCTCGCCCGATACAGCACCGGCGAAAGCCTCAAGACCTTAATAGAAACTAGAGGGGAAGGCGGTTACTTCCTGGCAGATCCCTCTCCTGGATACAAGCTACGGCAGGGTAACTTCACTGATATCCCTCAAATTACCCCCTCTCAGCGTGAAATCCTGCTCAGGTGTGCCAGGTTGCTAAATGAATGTGCTACTCCCCCCAGAAGCCCTAGAACGAGCCCTAGGCGGGAAAGCAGGTCTGGCCTGTCCCCTGGTGATGATTACAACCGGCGTGGCGACATTAGGGCGTTTCTTGAAAGTAAGGGCTGGACATACACCGGTAAGCAGGGAGATACCGAACGGTGGCGCAGGCCCGGTAAAGATAGGGGTAACTCGGCATCTCTTCTTAATGGAAAAACCTTTTATAACTTCTCCTCCAACGCATTCCCGCTAGAGCCAGAGCAATCCTACGACCTTTTTGGCTTACATACCCTCTACGAGCACGGTGGCGATTTCAGCGAGGCAGCTAGAGCATTGGCCAGAGAAGGTTATGGAGACTCACCTCCGTCACAGCCTGAAACCGGGGGCAAGAACCTGGAGTTCCCCTCATGGGTGATGACAGGGGTCGCGGGAGACTTTGCCAGTCTTTATTCCTCTTACCTTGAAGTGCCTGCTCACTTCTTCTTCATGGCCTTCCTCACCTGTTTGGGCTCGATCCTGGCCAATTCTCTCACCCTGGCCAGCGAGATTGCACCACAACCGAGGCTGTTTGTGCTCCTGCTAGGCGCGAGTGCCGATGACCGGAAATCCACCGCGCTAAACAAAGTTGTCGACTTCTTCAAGTGGTCGGTGGACGGATTCTCGGTTTGCTGGGGTGTTGGCAGTGCTGAGGGTTTGCAGAAACGCCTCGAGGACAGTAATCGCCTACTCCTGTGTTTCGATGAATTCAAGCAGTTCATCTCCAAGTGCAAGATTGAGGCAAGCGTTCTCTTGCCATGCGTTAATACCTTGTTTGAGTCCAACCGGTACGAGTCTCGGACCAAAAAAACCGATATTTGCCTGGATGACGTTTACCTGTCTCTTATGGCCGCCTCCACCATCGGCACTTATGAAAACACCTGGAACTCACAGTTCACTGACATCGGCTTTAACAACAGGTTGTTCCTCGTCCCCGGTACCGGAGAGCGAAAACACTCGTTTCCCGCCAAGATACCAGACCAAGAGAAATACCTGCTCAAACAACGCTTGGGGGAGATTCTGCGCCATGCGGGGGATGGTCTCGAACTAGACATAACACCCGAGGCCCGCGAGCTTTACCACGACTGGTATATGAGCCTTGAAAAATCCGTCTACACGAAGCGGCTTGATGTTTATGCCTTGCGCCTTATGAGCCTGCTGGCCGTGAATGAACTCAAGACTGAGGTGGACCTTGATGTGACTAAGAAGGTCATAGCCCTTTGTGATTGGCAGTTTTCCGTGCGGGCGCTCCATGACCCCATAGACGCAGATAACGCCATCGCAGGAATGGAAGAGAAGATTCGGAGAGCACTTAAAACCAGAGGTTCACTACAGGAACGAAAACTTAAACAGTACACCAATGCAGCAAGAACCGGACTGTGGGCATATAACACGGCGAGGAAGAACCTCATGGCTCATGGCGAGATCGGATTCAACCGGAAGGAAAAGACCTACTTTTTACGAGGTTGAGATGAAAAGTGGAGTCAAAAATGTAGTCACTACAAAATCGCACCTAACCCTCTGTTGTGACTTAGAAATTCGGACTATGTGGGGGGGAGAGGGGGGGGTCCCCCTTATACTTATATAGAATGCCAGTTTGCCGCTTAACCATGCGGGTTTAGACCCTGTTTGAGTGGTGACTACAAAATTGACTACAAAATCATAATCATGAGGGGATGAAAAGAAAGAAGCGAAATTTATAACGCAAAAGGAACAGGCTCATCTTCACCTTTAATACTTTTGGCGGAAGGACTATGAGCAACGAAAATCCAAAACGAGGGTTCAGTCTTACCGAAGCCGCTAATTATTGTGGCATCCCTGCGAAAACTATTTACTCGGCCAAGTCAAGGCGTGCCAAGTCAGAAGAACGGGCGCGCTTCCCAGTGCTGGGAATAAAACGGGGTAAGCAATGGCTCTTTCTCAGGGAAGACCTCGATAGATGGTTGAACGAGTTGGCCAAGAAGAGGCAATAGGGCACTGCAATCTGGATGCAGTGCCCTTTCCGGGAAGCCACCATTTAAAGGGCTGTACAAGTGGTTGAAGACCGCTAGGGTACCAAATAGAAAATCATTGCGACCAATAAAACGATGACCAAACAACCCACACATAAGCAGTTGGTAAAGGCTATCAAGAAGCTAATTATTGAGCATGGTGGGTATTGCTTTAAGCACTACAGCGGCGGACCGGTGGGGCTCAACGGTGTTGCGGATCTCATAGGGGTATTTCGATTTCGAGGCAAGGGGATAGCTATTGAGGTAAAGACCGGGAGAGACAGACTCTCATCGGCCCAAGCCAAGTTCCTGGAGAACTGGAGGCAAGCTGGTGGTACTGCCCTCGAAGCGAGGGATGTCAAAACTGTGGCCGATGCTTTAGACATACCGATGCTCATATAAAAGGCGATAGATGAAACAAGACCGAGATAGCAGTGGACGATTCCTTAAACTTCACGGTGCCGATTGTAAGCAGATACGGAATAAATATTTTGATGGTAGGACGAAGGAAGGAAAGCTTTTCCACGCTATTAGACGGAACATGATAGGCGACCTAGGGGGAGAAGCCAGTCTTTCGCAGAAGCAATGGATTCTCCTGGATAGGGTTTTGGAGAAATTGATCTTCCTGCACCGGGTCGGGGAGTGGTCACTTGAACAAGATTGCATTGTAGACGCTAAAGGCGAGCTCTTGCCTTGTTTGGGGAAGTCCTACATCGCTTTCAATAATGCACTCCGACTCGACCTACAAGCTCTTTATGGAGATAGCGATAACGCGAAAAAGCGAACTCCCAAAATATCGGAAATCATTGCTGAGCATAAGGGATAGTGGCTATGACCTGTCCTCGCTGTGGTTGTAAAAACACTATCTCGTCGCATGGAGTTTATTGCTGCGACAGCTGCGGTCTTTGGTTTACCAGCGAAGAGGCTAGGAATGGACATTATAACCGCGATAAATAACGAGAAACTCTTTAAGCCGATATTCAAAGATTTAAAGACGTGGTCCAGCTGGTTTTGCTTGCTGGGGGCTCTGTTCGCCCTCAGAATGACGAAAAAGGAACTTGCACTATAACAGGGAGTGTACGGGTAGAGACAAACCGCCTGAGCAACCATTTCGAGAACTTTGGGCCATTGTAGGCCGCAGGGGTGGTAAAAGTTTCATCATGTCTGTGATAGCCGTGTACTTGGCCCTGTTCCACGACTTCAGCAAATACCTTGCCCCGGGTGAGCGTGGTGTCGTCCAAATTATAGCTGCTGACCGGTCACAGGCCCGGGTGCTTTTCCGCTATATCAGCGCCATCCTGAACAGCACCGAAGTGTTTAGCCAGTATCTGACAAGGGAAACGAGGGAGCGCATTGAACTTAGCACCTTTGTGGATCTTGAGGTCATGACATGCTCATTCCGTACTATCAGAGGAAGGACTGTGGTCTGTGCCGTTTGTGACGAGATTGCTTTTTGGCGGGTAGAGGGGGCGAATCCCGACAGGGAGATATTGGCAGCTATAAGGCCATCTATGGCGACTATACCCAATTCCATGCTGCTGGTCATCTCTTCTCCTTATGCCCGTTCAGGCGTGCTCTATGAGGCTCACAGCGATTATTTTGGCAAGGACGACCCAGAGGTCTTGGTCTGGCAAGCCCCCACCAAAGTGATGAATCCCACCCTGGACCTGGCGCTCATCGAACGGGAGATGCAAAGGGATCCAGTTGCGGCTGCGGCTGAGTGGGGGGCAACATTCCGTAGTGACGTTGAGACATACGTCCCCCTTGAATGGATCGAGCAGGCCATTATAACGAACCGGTACGAGTTGCCACCCGCCAGATTTGCCTATAAAGCCTTCTGCGATCCCAGCGGTGGTGCCCAGGATTCCATGACATTAGCCGTCGGTCATCGAGAGGGGGGTCGCCTAGTTCAAGATGTCATTCGTGCTGTGGTGCTTCCATTTGACCCATATCAAACGGTTGAGGACTTTGCGAGGCTGTTGAAAGAATATCGGTGCACATCTGTCACCGGCGACAAATACGCAGGTGCCTGGGTGTCGGAGGCTTTTCTAAAGCATGGCATCCGGTATGTGCCTTCCCCTTTGACTAAATCAGAGATTTACCTCAGTTTCGAGCCCTTACTTGCCCGGGGTGAGGTGGAACTCTTAGACCATAAGCCCTTATTCGCCGAGTTGAGAGGTTTGGAGCGCAGAACCGGCAGGGGCAGACGCGACACTGTGGACCATGGCCTAGGTCAGCATGATGATTCAGCGAATGCGACCGCTGGGGTATGCGTGGAACTCAGCAGCCGGGACAATCGGCTTTTCCCTAGCTTTGATCCCGAGCGGCACGTGCGCAAGGAGGCGATGACAAGTGAAGGTGATTAGTTCCCGGAGAAACAAAAGGATGGGCTCTGTCAGCGGAATCGAATCAACCGAGCTGACCTTTGAGGGTGGCAATACTGAACTCTTCCGGCTCATCCGAGGCTCTGTGTGCTGGCCTTATGAAACGTTTCCCGGTGTCGTCTTATTGGGTGTGCAAAGGCTCGGCTCGGACACGGTAGATATTCTAGAGGAAAGGCTGTTTAGCGACATCTCTGGTGCCGTTGAGGCTTTCCAGGAGTTCCACAGCTATCGGCCGAGTGTTTTTTATTTTGTCGAGTCGCCAGAATCGGAAGGATTTCTGAGCTTTTTGCGGCGAAGCCCTCTGCTAAGCGGCAAGCTGCCATTGATGGCTGTTCCTCATGCGAAGGCTGTTGAGTATGGGAATCAACTGATTGGCAAGTTTTTAAATGAGCGACGCCTAGTGATCCCTGCGGGTAGCGTTATAGCTGAGCAGTTACTACGTGGAGCATAAAGTAGTTTGCATTTTACGTTGCGGCATACTGAACATGTTTCCCATAGAA
>CP070692.1:3106091-3113689 GCA_020353215.1 Deltaproteobacteria bacterium | reverse complement strand
AGATCCCCGCTCTGCGAGCGGGGGCTGCAGGGAGCTTCAATCTTCAAGCCACGTCATGAGGACGTGGCTTCGTTACCCGATCCTTCCCTGACGACGGTCTTTTGCCACAGTCTTGTGGATAACACGGACTATTTGGCAGGAAAAATGCAGAAGGGTTGACGCAGACTAGCCGAGTACAGGCGAGTGGTTGCTTGCAGGGAGCAAATCTTGATGGTTTTGAGAGCCATAGGAGGCTGATACTGAAAGGTACCCATAAAACCCTGGACGAAAGAGGACTCACCCTTCTTGAGTTGATGATCGTCGTAGCCATCGCCGGACTACTGGCCGTCTTTGGCATACTTCAATTCCAAAACTACCGGGTGAGAAGCTACAACGCGGCATCCCTGAACGATTTATGCAACGTGCAGCACCAACTTGCCGCCTATTACTCTGACAACGGCCAATATCCCTGGTAGATTGCTTTGCCTGGTCATTGAGTGAACACACATACATTAACGTATGGGCATGAACGGTTGACACTTGTGTTCGAGTGGTACTGCAACCAAAGGGGTCTCCTCAAACTTCGGTTCAGTCAATAGTCAAAGACTGTTTTCCGTGTAGTCAGATTACAGCTCTGTTCGCCCTGCTGCCGTCGACGCAAACCATGACGTTTCAAGTTGCCGAAACAAGAGACGGGCGACTCGGATGCTTTTTGTCTGGCAGCTCAACCTGTCCTGAACAAAATAGCTGTCCACGCCAGAACAGCTATCAGCGCAAAACTGGGAAGAACCGCATTTAGGCACCATCCTTGCACGATATCGCCTCAATGATTCGATAAATCGACAACGCAAGGAGTTCACGAAATGGGTGCTTGCAAAAATTGTAGTGGAGAATGCGATTCTATCCATGTATTAACCGAACCCGGTGCCCTTGAATTCACCCAACAACAAGATACCGAGTGTATGAAGTATGACGGCCCATGCCCCAGATGCAGAAACCACTGCGAGGGTCTGGATCAGATGGTCGTGAAGAAAAAACCCGAATAACCGATGCCGTCACCCTCTTCACGAGGTAGGTAGAAGACCGGGGCATCAAGTGGTGCTATGAAGAAACTGAGAAATGCCATGGCGATTGGGAAAGAAAGGCGCCGTCACCCTCGAGCCGAGGTGGAGTGGCCAGTTACGGTGAGAAGCTCCGAAGGAATTATGTTCGGGGAAGTAACGAACGTTAGTCTTGGTGGGGCTTTTATCCGTTGCGAGAAACCACTACGAGTGAATCAGATGCTTGAGATGGCTCTCTATGTCGACTCTTTGGGCCAAAGCATAAAAGCAACTGCTGAGGTCGTCTGGTCCAACATCTACGGGCCGGATGATGATATTACGCCTAGAGGAATGGGCGTCCGGTTCACGAAGATTTCTCCTAGAGACCGGAGGCTTATCTTAACCATAGTCTCGAAGGATCTCGAGTCAGGCCACCATGAAGAATTCTCCAGAAAATAGTTGCTTCAATCTGCCGTAGCCACCAGATAAAAACCTATCAGCATGGCCGCCGAGGCAACGGTCCTGTGCTTCCCGTATGGTTCTTTCAGCGCAAACCGCCCCACCAGAACAGCCAAGAGCACACTAACTTGTCGAACGGTGACAATGTAGCTTACTGGTTCAGTCTGCATCACATGCAGGATCAGGCTGTAGGAGATCATGGTGCCGAGTGCAGCAACCACTCCCCAGCGCCATTCACGTTTCCAGATCGATCCGACAGCCAGATCACTCCTCGACGCCTGGTAGATCCAGAAGAGCAAATAGCAGACTGTGTTTTCAAGCATGAAGAAAATGGGGCCACGCATACCTTCTGGGATCTCCGACACCCGACTGAGTGAAACCATGGCCGCCTTATCAACCAGTGTGTAGGCTACTACAGCACCTAAAGTGACGAAAGCCCATCGAGCATCTGTCTTCCTGATAGAGACCAGTAGTCTTCGTAACTCATTATCGGCCTCACCTCGCAGCTGGAGCACCAAAACGGACGCCACGACGATCGAGATGCCCAAGCCGCCCCTAAGGGAAATGGTCTCGCCTAGAACCAGGAATGCTGCAACAGGTACAAAGGCCGGAGCCGACCGTGCAATGGGATAAACATAGGAGATATCACCGGTTTCGTAGGCTGTGCTGAGGGCCAAAATATAAATCCAATGGAGCCCACCTGAGGCCAAAACATAAACCCAAAGCTTAGCAGTAATGGCCTCCAAGGGAATCCCTGCCAGTGCAGCCAGCGTTATGCAGATTAATACCGTGCCCTTCAATAAAGAAAACGCTTTGGGACTCTGACTGGACTTAGTAAGGTAATTCCAACCGACATGGATGGCAGCAGACAGCAATATGAGAGTGACGGCGGAAAACGGCATGACTCGACCGGATTCGAGAATCAGGAAGATGAAATTACAAATTAAAAGAGACCGTAGTTTGAGTCAACTTGGAAGTTTCCAGGAGTTTCCCCAAGAATTCTATTTCGGAAGGGACTGTGTTTGCCCCTACGAGGAAAGCTATTCCACAACGAGCGATTCACATCATTGATGGCGGTGAACCGTATGAGAAAGCATCAAATTTCTCTTCTGGCCTTTGCTGGGCTGAGATAATGAAATCGAGGTGGCTCATGCGCACGTTGTTTCGCAGCTTCCCCTGCAGCTGCTATGTTTTCATTCATAGATCTGCGGAATCCCTAGTTTGACCGTACATTACCGGTGCCAGCATCGCTTTTTGGTAAAACTCCTGTGAAGTTTCCTGGCACTAGCTCCCGGTTGCCCGTAGCCTTTGTGCGTCGTGATTTGTATTGATCGTTATTGCCACACTTCGGGGCACTGGGACGTCATTGCCACAATTCTGTTGCCGTGGGCGAATCCCCAAAATCGAGTCGGGTGGCGTCTCTTGACAAGCCTGTCCCGGAATGTCACACTAAGAAGACCTTTTTCACTGGTTTTGGTGCGTAACCCCAGAGCCTGTAGAAGGCTCGTGGGGTTTTTTTGTCACAAGATTCAGAGAAATGACTAAGGTGGACATAATGGCTGACGGTAAACAGCTTTTGGATCGTGAGCTCAAGACGAAACGAGCCAAACTGCAGCATACAACCGCTGGTCCTACCGGGGCAGCCACAGATTTGGAGATGGGAGAGTACGATGGCAAAGCGCGGTCAACATAGTTTTTTGAAACGGCAGAAAGAGATCAAGCGCCAACAGAAGGCCCAGGAAAAGATGGCGCGGCGGCAGGGTAAGAAGAAAGAGGCGCCTGACGAGGACAAATCTGACGCCGAAGAGCGGCCGGATGAGCAGGAGTGAGGAAAGGTTGGGTGATCGCCACTTAACCTGACCGATGAACAACGAGCGGGTTTCCGCTGACAATCCCGATGGAGCTCTAAGCATAGAATATAGTAGAGAACTTGCTACCCAGCGTTAGCTACTGGTTCAGAAGGAGAATGAGGTGGCTCAGGCAAACGTAGGCGATAAAGTAAGGATTCTTTACAGTGGGTCTTTGGAAGATGGCACCGTAATCGGTGCCTCTCCGCTCGAGGCGGTATTTACTATTGGAGAGAAAAGTGTACTTCCTGGTTTTGAAAATGCAGTGATTGGAATGAACGAAGGAGATACAAAGCGATTCTCGCTCACTCCAGAGGATGCCTTTGGACATCGCAGAGAAGACATGGTTTTTAACGTTGAAAGATCAACATTGCCGTCAAATATTGATTTAGAACTTGGGAAAGCAATTCAAATTTCAGCAGATGATGGAGAGCTTTATGATTTTACCGTAGTAGATATCAATGACAATAATGTAATTTTAGATGCGAATCATCCACTTGCAGGTAAAACGCTCAACTTTAACATCGAACTTGTTGAAATAGATTAAGGTTGTATTATCCACATGCTGACTTTTTTATCTTAACGAATCCAATGGTTAGACGGATCGTAAAGCAAATAGTGATGATACCTGACTCAAAACAGCAGAATAGTTGTTAATAGACCGTAGGCGAACCCTGGCGCGTTCTTCTCGGTACAGGTTTGCAGCGTTAGGGTTTACTGTTCGGTCTAAAAGCCCGACCTATCTTGTTGTGATGTTATCTATACTATCCCACTGCATGACCGGGAGTTTGGATACCTAATCAGCCTTTGCTCGCGACAGTATCCTCCTTCAAAGATCGATTATTCGCACGAACTGGTTGATCAGCTTTTCAGCCTCTTCAGCGGTAAGCACTTTCTCCGGTCGGATTCCTTTTGGACACCGAAGCCGTTCAAGGTCGGCCGTGCCGAAGAGACGACACACAAAAGGCCTGACCTGGTAAATGCTACACCGATTATCCCCAGTCGCATATGGGCACTTCTGGGTTGTCGCTTGCTACCGTTTCGAATCAACTTGCTCATGGTTCGTCTCACCTACTACCGCAATATATTGGGTAAACTAAAGCACAAATACACTATTTGGCATATTAATTGCTTCTCTTTGAGTTGACGAAGATTACTACAGAAGCGAGCAAGTAATTATCTAACGTTGCTACCTCGCTCGTTGCGAGTAGAAAATGAAAAAGTTGCCCAAACCGAAAGTGGATGAAGACCGGCTCTCAGGGAGTGAGATTCGGGTTGCGATTGGTTTTCGCATTTACGAACTCTTTTGCGCAGACTGCAATCGAGTGCTAATTGAAGAAGATTCACGCCTATTGCGATTGCGGTGTAAAGAGTGCAAGCGTGTATACGCCTACAGGCTTCATCCGGAGAAAGAAGAATTCATTTTTCAATTATCCATAGGACAGGTGTCAATCCAATGAAACCAGGAGTAATGGATTTATCCAAGTGGGTCGAGAAGACGGCGCAAGCCGTTCGGCATGTCTGCAACAGAAAACAAGCGCCTTGTGTGGGCTTCAGCCTGGTATTCTTCAACCCTTTGGCTGAACCAGAAGAACGCTGGAATTATGTGATCGAACTTGCCTTTGATCCCCATAATCCCCCGACTCAAGAAGAACAGGAACAATTAACCCAAGCATTCGAGTTCATCAACGAAGGCGTCCGCAGAATCTTGGGTGGGGACCAGGAAATAGAGGACATTGGGGACTACATCCGGGAAGTTCGATGGCAGTGAACATCTCATTCCGTTCGATGAGTTGACTGAAGACTTTCTTGACGGCAACCGACCGGTCCAGCAAACCGATCCTCTGATCGATTGCAGCCCATAAAGATGATCCATCCTACCCTCAGCTGTGGGGACTCAGTGAGCATGCCTTCCCCTTATTCCTCCTAAATCCCTCAACAGAATCCAAGAACTCCAAGATCATGGCAACATAACATAGGGTGGGTTGCGGGAGAGGGAGGAATTTTCAGTCTGAACCGTAGTACGATCTCGTCCGGACAATTCACGAATTTACCTCGCGCGACCGGGAAGATGAGATTGTTCTGCATGGCACTTGACACACTAGGCTCGCTCAAAATGGTAGGGACACGCTGAGTGTCTTCGGGAGCTTCACTGTATCTCCTCAAAAAGCAGCCGCAGGTCATTTTCGGTAAACTGGTAACTCTCACGACAGAATTCGCACCTAACCTCCACGTTGCCCTGTTCGGCGATAAGCGCAGCCAGTTCCTCGCGCCCCAGGGAGATAATTGCCCTTTCGACCCTTTCCTTGCTACAGGAACATTGATAACCGAGTGCTCTCTTTTCAAGGATCTCGAACGGGATCCCGGCAAACAGCATCTCAAGCAGTTCCTCCGGACTTATCCCGTTACGAATTAGATGGGTGACGGTCGGGATTTCTTGGATCCTGCCAATGAGTTTATCAACCACCTCTTCATCGTATGGAGGGAAAGACTGGATGAGGAAACCTCCCGCCGCAGAAACACCAGCCTCCGGCTCAACATAGACTCCCAGCCCTACTGCGGAAGGAATCTGCTCGGATTCGGTGAGATAATATGCCAGATCCTCCGCAATCTCCCCCGTGTAGAGCTTTACCACGCCTTTGTATGGTTCCTTCAGTCTTAGATCTTTGGTCACGGTGAGGAGTCCACTGCTGCCAAGTGCCCCTGCCACGTCGATCTTGCCATCCTTGGCGGGTAAGTCGACTTGGGGCACTCTAACGTATCCTCTCACCGCACCGTTGCTCTCGGCTTCCACGATTATCTTCTTGAGCGGACCGTCGCCCTCGAACTTGAGCGCTACCCTTTGACCGGTCTTGAGCAGTGCCCCCAACAGCACCCCGCCAGTCAACGCTCTACCGAGGGCGACACAGGGGGTCGGATAAGCGTTGTGTCTGCGACAGGCCTCGTTGCTCAAATTCGTGGTCACACAGGCCAGTGCACGGATTTGTGCAGTGCGCGTTATGATCCTTACCAAGTAATCCTTCATAGTTCGGTGATCGTTTCCGTCAATCGGATATCCCGCTTGGCATACTCTTCGAGTAGATTCTGGTAGCAACCCTCTGTACGACCGATGAATTCGGGCGGCGACATCCCTGTTCTTGTAAATAGCCCGCCGAGCACCTGGCGGGCCACGGTTGTGCAAGTGTAGCCGGTAGTTCGAGCCATGGATGTGGTTTGCGTTTCCCGATCGTATGTATCCAGCAGGTCGAAGGTGCAACGATACCTTTTCTTTCCTTTTGAACCTTCTATTATTAAATGCATAACCGTAAAGTCTTCTTCTCCTTCCTCCAATTTCCATTGCTCAAAGAGTAGTCTTGAAGTCAAAGAAATGGGAGCAATCGCATGGCCATCAATTTCAATGGGTGTTGCGTCCAAAAAACCGCTTTCCCGGAAGACGCGCATCAAATCAGCGTGACCTGGATAACGAAGTGTTTTTTCCTTCATGAACGGAGCGTTCAGGGTTTTCCTCAATGTGCGTAAACCATCGGTGTTGAATGCTTCGAGGGTCCCCAGATTCGGAAAATCGATTACTTCAACATCCGAAAGTGCAGGTCGAACAGCCTCCTTGCCGCTTTCCACAAAACGTGCCGGACGGGTGTACTCCTCCAACACATCCGCCGGAGAAAAGAGAGCTTTGTATTCGAAGGGCCAACGACGCTCTCTGGGTAAGCCACCCACATAGCAGATGTAGCGGTGAATTCCATCCAAACGAGTTCCCACATGACCTGCGATTATATTGCATAGGCCCGGGGCCACACCACAATCGACTATTACTGTAACGCCTTTGGCCTTGGCGAGTTCATCCAGCAAGAACGGATCTTGTTTGAAAAAGGAAATGTCCACAAGATTCTTGCCTGCTTCGATGACTTTTCTAACCGTGTCGAACCCGATGACCCCCGGGACAGCGCTGACAACTAGGTCAGAATCGGCAACTAAGGAGCGAAGGTTGGCGCTCGCCTGTACGTCCGCCTGGACCCCTTCCACCCGAGGCTCCCCTTTGAGCTTGAGCAAAGCGGTGTCGTCCTTGTCAATCGCGGTAACGTGAATGTGTCGATCTTTTGCCAGATCCTTGACTATCGCGTTCCCAACCAACCCTGCACCTAGCACGGTTATGCGCATGTCTTTCCCTTTGTTTGAAAATGCGACAGCAAGCGCTCAAGGCTTACTAAGCAGAGCATTAAGCAGTTTGCATTTAAATCAGGTAGGGATCATGAAGTCTTTTCTGTGGTTCCGA
>CP070692.1:3098382-3105991 GCA_020353215.1 Deltaproteobacteria bacterium | reverse complement strand
CGTGCCACCTGGCAACCGTCCCGCGGTACCGCGGGATGGGTTCCGAGGCGTACCTGAACGGTACGTCGCAGGGGCCGACACCCGAGGACGCCAGGAAGGACGATCATATCTGCGGTCGCAGCAGGTGATTCATGAAATATCCGGGCCAAGCGTCATTTTGCTTCGCCGTCATTCATGGTCATTTATTGTAGCGATCTGATGGCCCAATGACCGCGAAGCGTAATGACCAACGACTAGGTGGGCAGTGCGCAACAATCAGTGCCAAATGACCAATGATCTGAAACAAGAACTTCGCCATCTGGACAGCGTCGAAATCAACTGGGATGCTACTCTGGCCGCACATACCTCACTACGTGTGGGGGGGCCGGTGTCCTGTCTCCTTAGTCCCCATGATGTGGCAGGATTGCGGCTCGCCGTCCAGGTGCTGAGTCGCCACAATTTCCCTTACTTCATTCTGGGCCGCGGCACCAATCTAGTTGTGGGCGACTCCGGCGTCCGAGCGGCTGCAATCAGCTTGGAGAGAGGCTTCTCCAAGCTGGAACGGGTGGGTTCCTCAGGAAGCATAATGGTGGGCGCTGGCGTGCGTCTTAGCCGGCTCCTTCGTTTTTGTTTGCAGGAAGAACTGAGCGGTCTCGAGTTCGTTGCAGGTATTCCTGGCTCAGTGGGAGGTGGACTCCGGATGAATGCCGGGACTAATATCGGTGCCATGGCCGACGTATGCGCTGCGGTGCTCTTGCTGCAGACTGATGGCTCCCTGAGCCGGGTGCGTCGCAGCCAGCTTAGATTCTCCTACCGCAAGCTTGAGCTGCCACGGGGTGCTGCGCTGTTGGAAGCGGAGTTTTCTCTGAAACCCGCTGCCAGAAGGAGCATGCGACAACAGATAAGGGCGCTTCTCAAGACCAGACAGCAGAAGCAGCCCTGGCGCCTCCCCTCTGCGGGTTCCGTGTTCAAGAATCCACCGGACGATTTCGCCGGCCGTCTCATTGAGGCTGTCGGCCTCAAGGGGATCCGAATCGGCGATGCTCAAATCTCCGAAAAGCATGCCAATTTCATCGTAAACCGTGGCCAAGCCAGAGCCAGTGAGGTATTGGCCCTCATACACCTGGCACGGGAGAAAGTGTCGGAGAGATTTGGAATCCAGCTCGAACTGGAAATTCAGTATCTTGGCAATCACATCAACGTGTAAAGGACCGGAAATCCTTGACTAGTAAGAACAAAAAAAAGAACTACCGTCAAAAGCCCTTCCAGATGAGCATCAAGTTGCGCTGGGCTCTCCGGTTGGGCGTTTTTTGTCTTTCATTTGCGGCTTTGAGCGCTCTGTTTGTGGTCGGTTATCGCAGCTTGCTCACCTCTCCTGTGCTTCGGGTTGCCAGGATCCAAGTAAGCGGCTGCCAGCATCTTGATCCACAGACCGTCATCGAGCAAGCGGCAATCCCGTCTGGGGTGAACATTCTTGTCCTGGATCTCAACGTCATCAGCCGTCGACTGACCAACCATCCGTGGGTGGCAAGAGCCGTCATCGGTAGGGAGATTCCTGACCGGATTCGAATTGAAATCGAGGAACGTCGACCCATGGCGCTGGTCCGGGGTCATCAGTTCTTTCTGGTAGACGCAGAGGGTATGATTTTCGCCGACGCAGCGCCCAGTCAATACTCCGAATTGCCCATTATTTCAGGGATTGACCCTGAGACTCTGGCCCCGGGTCGTAGACTGCCTCAAGAACTTACCGTCCTCATCGACGACCTGTATCGAGAATGCCGGCTGCAGCTGCCCTGGCGGCTGATCTCTGAAATCCGTTGGAACAGAAATTACGGGCTCACCCTGTTCACGGTTCGTGGCGGAATTCAGATAAACCTTGGCAGAGGTACTTACGGCCCAAGGATGGCTCGGTTGGGAAAGGTACTGCGCTATCTAGAAGAAAAGCGGGCTCATAATGAGCTCCGGGGAATCGATCTCAGCCACGGGGATAGGGTTTTCGTAAAGGGAAACTTTCGGCTTCTCCGTCAGCAGCGACTTCAGCAGAGGGGAGTATGAAAATGGCAAAAAAGAACGACTTGATTGTGGGACTTGACATAGGTACCACAAAGATCTGCGCCGTGGTTGGGGAGGTCACTCCGGAAGGGTTGGACATTGTCGGAATCGGCACTCATCCCTCCGTTGGCCTGCGCAAGGGTGTGGTGGTCAACATCGAAAGCACGGTGGAGTCCATCAAGCGAGCGGTAGAGGAAGCTGAGCTAATGGCAGGCTGCGAAATCAATTCGGTATACGCTGGCATTGCCGGAGGCCACATCCAGGGGTTCAACAGCCACGGCGTGATCGCGATCAAGAACCGGGAAGTGTCTCAACAAGATATCGATCGCGTAATCGATGCTGCCAAGGCAGTCGCAATCCCGTTTGATCGAGAGGTAATTCACATACTCCCCCAGGAATATATCATTAATGAGCAGGGCGGGATTCAGAATCCACTGGGCATGTCAGGGGTGCGCTTGGAGGCAAAGGTCCACATAGTAACCGGCGCAGTCACTTCAGCTCAGAATATTGTCAAATGCTGCAATCGAGCCGGGCTTGACGTTTGCGACATTGTCCTGGAGTCTCTGGCTTCTGCGGAGGCGGTGCTCATTCCAGAGGAGCGTCAGCTTGGCGTGGCTTTGGTGGATTTGGGCGGCGGCACTTCAGACCTGGCGATCTTCGCGGAGAACAGCATCCGTCACAGTTCGGTTCTCGCCCTGGGCGGCAACAACCTCACCCATGATATTGCTGTGGGCTTGAGAACACCTTTGGAAGAGGCGGAAAAAATCAAACAACGCTACGGCTGCGCTGTCACCGGCATGATTCAGAAAGATGAAACCATCCAGGTGCCTACGGTGGGCGGTGGCAAAGCGCGGGTGCTCAGTCGACAAATTCTCGGCGAAATCCTGGAGCCGAGAGTCGAGGAGATTTGCTTTCTTCTGCAACGGGAGCTCCTCCGTTCCGGCTATTCGGATCTCGTGGCCTCCGGCCTAGTTATTACCGGGGGCTCTGCCATGCTCCCGGGCCTGGCGGAACTGGCCGAACAGGTGTTCGACCTTCCAGTGCGGAGCGGCTTGCCGAGTGATATTCGCGGGCTCGTGGATGTGGTCAAGAACCCCATGTACGCCACCGGCGTCGGTCTAGTGATCTACGGCGCGAACAGCAAGCCGAAAAAACTCTTTCGCATCCGTCAGAATAACATCTTCAACCGCTTGGTCGAGCGCATGCGGAGGTGGTTCGGTGACATAGTTTGACCAAATACAAAGATAGGCTTTAACTCGATTCAGACAACGGTAGGTCGTTGTTGGAGGCGAATCAGCGGAAATTCGAAACTACACAAATTGAGGTTCCCTGCAGCTTGTCAGAGCGAAGCGGAGATCTTTCTCGAGGCGGGCTGCAGGGAAGTTCAATTTCGATGTTCGAATATCGAATCGACTTGTCCGGAACACCTAGATGCAGGAGGTGAGAAATGATGTTTGAGTTTGTGGAAAGTGACAACGGGGCCAAGATCAAGGTCATTGGCATAGGTGGTGGGGGCGGCAACGGTATCAATAACATGATCGACTCCCAGCTCACAGGGGTTGACTTCATCGCTGCCAACACTGATACGCAATCCCTGGAAATTTCCAAGGCATCCACCAAACTCCAACTGGGCATCAGCATTACCAAAGGACTTGGGGCGGGATCCAATCCTGAAATCGGTCGCAGTGCAGCTCTTGAAGACGCTGACAAGATCAGGGAGGCCTTGACTGGAAGTGACATGGTTTTTGTCACCGCAGGCCTCGGTGGTGGAACCGGTACCGGCGGGGCCCCGGTGGTAGCTCAAATCGCCAGGGAACTCGATGCCCTCACTGTGGCTGTGGTAACCAAACCCTTTAATTTTGAAGGGCGCCAGCGTATGCAGCAGGCCGATGTCGGCATCAAGGAACTCAGAAAAGTGGTGGATACGATCATTACCATCCCCAATGACCGCCTCCTGAGTTTGGCAGCCAAAAGAGCGACTTTCCTGGAAATGCTCAAAAAGGCGGACGACGTGCTGCTTTATGCTGTAAAGGGCATCTCGGACCTCATCACCATTCCCGGCTTGATCAATCTTGACTTCGCCGACGTCAGGACAATCATGAGTGAGATGGGAATGGCTCTGATGGGCACCGGCATGGCCAGTGGCGACGAACGGGCTACCGAAGCAGCTCAGCAGGCGATCTCCAGTCCCTTGTTGGAGGATGTGACCATAAACGGGGCCAGGGGTGTGCTCATGAACATCACCAGCGGCCCGGATCTTACTATCGACGAAGTTCAGGAGGCGTCTTCTTTGATCCAACAGGAGGCCCACGAGGATGCTAACATTATCTGGGGCACCGTGCTCGATGAGGGCGTCGGCAATGAGTTGAGGGTTACAGTGATCGCCACCGGCATTGGTGAAATGGAGGCGAGACCCAAACCCGACCTGGGCCTGATCCATGGAGCTGGCAATGAGCACGACCTGGACGTTCCCACGTTTCTTCGCCGGAACAGGAAAACCGAACATAGCACAAGTGAACTGACCCGCCCCATGAGCTACAAGGATCTGCCCCTCGATGAGGAAGAGCTGGACATTCCCACTTTCCTCAGACGACAGGCGGATTGATTCCCGGCGTGGTCGATTCATGGCGGCTGCCTCTACGACAGCCAACAGGATATCTAGTCCAGGCGGTGAAAAGGTGAGGACGCAGCTTGCCCTCTGTGGCATAATTGAACCGTGGAGATTGGGAACCCTGGCATTTTTGGAAAATGAGTTCTTCCTGAGACCCTTCCAGGGCCGCAGAAGTCAGAAGACTTGCGTCATCTTGTCGATGCAAGAGCTTCCACGGGTGAGCTATGTCCTGGCGACAAAACCGCCGCCTAAAACAGTGGCTTGCGGAGGAAACCGGCACCATCATCAAGGATTGGGGCGGCAAGACTCCAGTTGCCCTGGTGTACCCCAACCGTTACTTCGTGGGCATGTCCAACCTGGGCTTCCAGACCGTGTACCACCGTCTCAATCAGTTCCCGGACGTGGTGTGCGAAAGGGTGTTTGTACCGGAATCGGAAGACCTGGCAGCGGCGACTTCAGGAACTGGCCCCCTTTCAGTAGAGAGTCAGCGACCCCTGGACCATTTTCAGATCGTCGCCTTTTCAGTGGCCTTTGAGAACGACTATGTAAACCTGGTTCATCTCCTGCAACTCGGCAGACTCAAGCTTTACGCCGCCCAACGCCATCGATCAGAGCCCCTGGTGGTGGCTGGTGGAGTAGCCACCTTCCTCAATCCTGAGCCCCTCGCCCCTTTCATTGACATCTTCCTCCTGGGAGAAGCGGAAACCCTGCTCAGCAACTTTGTGAGCGTGTGGCGGGAAGTCCAACAGCATACTGCTTCCAGACAAGAGGTCCTGATTTATTTAGCGGAAAAGGTCCCTGGCGCCTATGTACCTTCTCTCTTTCAAGTGGAACACGACAATGCCGGTCATTTGACCGAGTTTAAGCCTCTTGTCGCTCTCTCCCACCGCATCCCGGTAAGAACCGCGGACATCCAACAGGAAGGCCCCATAGCCACCAAAATTTCCACACCCAACACGGAATTCGCCAATACCATGCTGGTGGAGATCGGTCGCGGCTGCGGTCGCGGCTGCCGCTTTTGCGCCGCCGGTTTTGTCTATCGACCGGTGCGGCACCAAAAGAGGGATGCAATTGTGCGCAGCGTGTTGGCGGGTCCCTCCCCTGAAACCAAGGTTGGCCTGCTGAGCGCGGCCGTTTCGGACCATCCTGAGATTGACGATCTGTGCTTGCGGTTGCGCCAGACCGGCGCAGAGTTGTCCGTCTCCTCACTCAGGGCCGATTCCCTCACGCCCTCATTGCTCAAAGCCCTTGGCGACAGCGGTTTGAAAACCGTGGCCATAGCGCCCGAGGCCGGAAGCGAACGTCTGAGGCAGGTAATCAACAAAAATCTTTCCGAAGAGCAGATTCTCAGTGCTGTGGAGGCCATCGTGAGCGCGGGTATCCTCAATCTGCGGCTTTACTTCATGCTGGGGTTGCCCACGGAGACGGAAGAGGACGTGACCGGGATCACCCGGCTGGTCAAAACCATAAAGCATCAGCAACTAGTTACCGGTCGAGTCCAGAAACGGCTGGGCAGCTTGACTTTAAGCGTTAGCTCCTTTGTGCCCAAACCTTTTACGCCTTTTCAATGGGTGGGTTTCTGCGATCTTTCCCTGTTGAAGCAACGGATCAAGAAACTCAAACGCGCGCTCGGGGCTGTGGCCAATGTGCGGGTACATGCTGACCTACCCCGCTGGGCCTACATTCAGGCGCTGCTCGCCCGGGGCGATCGACAGTTGGCGCCATTGCTTGTCGCGGTGGTCAAAAATGGAGGCAACTGGCCAAAGGCCATCAAGACGGTCAATGTCAACCCGGAATTCTATGTCTACCGGGAGAGGGAGAGAGAGGAGCTCCTTCCCTGGGACTTCATTGACCATGGAGTGAGCAAGCAGTATCTATGGTCCGAATACCAGAAAGCCCTCGCTCTGGAAACCACCCCACCCTGCGAGCCCGAGGACTGTAAACGGTGCGGGGTTTGTTAACACGCAGCAGATAGTATTCGTGTGGAGCATGAGGCATGGCGGTCGGTAGACAGTCAGCATCCGGTGGCTCGCATCACCGTATCACCCTCCCATTTCTGACCGCTTACTGCTTACTGCTCACTGCTTACTGAAAATGATAGAAAACACCTTCTTACATCTCCCAAACATAGGTCCGAAAACGGAAATCGACCTCTGGAGCCAGGGTATCCTGACCTGGGATGATCTGGAGCTCCACCTGCGAGATTGGCCCAGAAGTTTACCCAGACGTGAGGCCATGCTCGTCCGCCTCGAGGAATCCAGAGAACACCGGGGGCAGGCCGCCTATTTCCACACCCACCTCCCCACTGGAGAGCGCTGGCGGCTTTACCGGGACTTCAGGCATAGATGCGGATTCCTCGATATCGAAACAACCGGAATGCTTGGTGACGACCATGAAATTACTGTGATCGGGCTCTATGACGGAGAGGAAATGTATCAGTTCATCAGCGGTCAGAGCTTGCAGGATTTCGAGGATGCCATCGGACCTTACGACCTGCTGGTCACCTTCAACGGCAGCCGGTTTGATCTTCCGTTCATAACCAGTTCTTTCCCCAATTTTCGTTTTGACCAGGCCCATATAGACCTGCGTCATGTGGTTCGGCGGCTGGGTTGCCGTGGCGGTCTCAAGAGCATCGAACCGCTGTTCGGAATCTATCGCAGCCCGGATATTCAGGAAATGAGCGGGTATGAAGCGGTGATCCTCTGGCATGAATATCTCCGAGGAGATTCAGACGCCCTCACAAAGCTGCTTCTCTACAATGAGGCGGACGTGGTTAATCTGAAGACCATCATGGAGATCGCCTGGGAGAGGCTCTATCGCGAACTGGAACTGGCAGCAGGCCGTTTGTTGGTAAGCGGCAAGACGGGTAAGCAGTGAGCGGTAAGCGGTGAGAATTAGCAACCTGCATTCTTATCGGGGCATTATGATCGTGCCGGACCTCTACGTCATTGACCTACACTCTGGGAG
>CP070692.1:3090632-3098282 GCA_020353215.1 Deltaproteobacteria bacterium | reverse complement strand
CGACGTACCGTTCAGGTACGCCTCGGGACCAACACCCTGCGGTTGCTAGTTGGCACGCCCATCTCCACGGCCTCGCGACAGCAATTCATGAAATATCCGGGCTAAGGGATGGTGGGCGAACTGCAATAAAATCAGATATCTTCCTTACATTCCAAGCTCCATTCAGGGAGCTTCAATTGCACGCTGTGGAGTAGTGTTCCCTGCTGGCGCAATGGCCGCCCTTTTTGAAGCAGAATTCTTGGGGAAACTCCTGTTACTTGCTCGCTTGACTGGGCACGGACCTTCTGTTAGGTTTTCCTCACGCGCGCCGGGGAGATGGGGAAGAGAAGGCGCTCTTTTGCTTGCTCGGTCAAATTGTCAATGGGTAGAGCGTGCGAAGAGGGTGGAACAACCCGGGGGATTCATATGACACTTCAGGGCAGAAGGCTGATTGTTCTGGTGGAGGACCTTTACCAGGAACTGGAGGTATGGTATCCGTTGCTACGAATGCGGGAAGAGGGAGCCGAGGTGACGACCGTGGGTACCGAAGCGGGCGTAACCTACAAGAGCAAGACGGGGTATCCAGTTACCTCGGATGCAGCATCACGTGATGTTGATATTAGCGGGTATGACGGCGTTATTATACCCGGTGGGTATGCCCCGGATCTGATGCGGAGACATGCGGCTACCGTAGAATTGGTCAGAGATGCATTTGAGCAAGATAAGGTGGTGGCTGCCATTTGTCATGCAGGCTGGATGTTGACTTCTGCTGATATTCTGAAGGGCCGAAAGGTGACCGGGTTCTTCGCCATCCGTGACGACCTGGTGCACGCTGGAGCCGAGTACGAAGACGCTGAGGTGGTAGTAGACGGTAGGCTTATTACGTCGCGAAAGCCTGATGATTTGCCCGCTTTTTGCAGAGAGATTATTCGGGCTCTTTCCTAGCCGGTATTGATCACGGACCAGAGGACAAGAGAAGGATCCTGACTGGATCCTGTCCCTGGGTCCAGGCAAAGTAGCACCAAGTCCGGGCTTTGTAGCCTCGGGGGGCAAGAAGGCCCTGATCTGAGATCCGGGCGTCGGGTGTCGGACGCTCTACCTTCTTTGAGGCGGATATGCACACGGGGACCTATTTCCAGACGTTGACAGGATCATGTGGCCGATGGCTGCTTGGGAAAGTAAGTCGGCTGTCCGACCTGTTGGGTTTCTTTGTGGTGTGTCTCAAGACCGTGCTTCGCCATTGGCGCACCGGCCCAAGGGTGATGATCCGCACCTTTGTGCAGCAGATTTACTTTACGGGGGTCCAATCGTTGGAGCTAACCTGCTTCATCGCGCTACTGGTGGGCGGGATGGTCGTGATCCAGGGAGTCGCACAATCAACTCGGGTGGGCAGTCGAGAGGTTTTGCCCACCCTGCTGACCGTGGTGATTATCCGCGAGTTGGGGCCCTTGCTGACCGCGGTGATCGTTACACTCAGATCCGGCTCGGCCATAGCCATTGAGATGGGATACATGACGGTTCTCAGGGAGATTGAAAGCATTGAGATGCAGGGTATCAACCCGCTGCATTTTCTAGCCTTTCCGCGGTTGATTGGGGTGAGTGTATCTGTACTCTGCCTGTTTGTGTTTTTTGATGTGGTTAGCATCTTTGGTGGATTTATCGCAGCCTGGGCTCTGGTTGACGTTCCCATGTGGAATCTTTTCAGCGACCTCGCCCGCGCTGTCAGTGGCGCTGACTTCATTGTCGGGTCGGTGAAGGCGCTGTTTTTCGGCTTGACCATATCGCTGGTCTGCCTCTATCACGGTTTCAGGGCACACGAAGCGGTGACAAGCATTCCTCCACAAGTGTCCCAAGCCCTGGTGGACTGCTTTATTTTCTGTTTCTTTTTCAATGTGCTCATCTCGGCCGTCTTCTATTTGTAGGTAAAGACTACAGGGGGAGGGATTCGGTATTCGAACACTTCAATCCTTCAGCCCATTGCTTCTGCCCTGGTTTGGATTTTGCATTTCCTCGCGCGGATGAGGTCAAAACCGGGATGATGAACCTGGAATCCGGAACTATCAACTCATGAACGGACCAATCCTGTCTTGCGAGAATCTTGAATACTGCGAAAACGGCACCTGCCTTTTTGAGGGAGTCTCATTCAGACTAGATATGGGACAGCGTGGCATAGTGCTGGCGGAGCCTCACCGCTGCGCCACCTTTCTTCTGCAAATATGCGGGACCCTGCTTAGCCCCACCAGTGGCACGGTCAGCTGGTTCGGCCGGGCCAGAGAGCAGATGGACAAAGAGGAGGAGATTTACCACCTGCGGCGTCGGATCGGACTTGTCCATCGGGAGACCTCCTTGATCAGCAACATGACCATCCTGGACAACATCAGCCTCGGACTCCAGTACCATGAGAATTTGCAGCTGGAACAAGCGTATGCACGGGTGACCGATCTTCTTAGACAGTTCGAGTTATACGAGGATCGACACCTGCGACCGGCGGAGCTTACCTTCGAAAAACGTCGCTTGGCCGTCTATGCCCGGGAACTGGTGAAGGAGCCCCAGCTGTTTCTCCTGGAGCACCCTTCCCTGGACTTGGGAGAGCGGGTCTACAGCCTGCTGTTGGAGATCTTTCAAACCTGCACTGGCAAGAATGGCTGTTCTTTTCTAATCGCCGCCATTCAACCGGAAGTGGTCAACCGTTTGGGTGACTGGGTACTGATTCTCGACGAGGGTCGGGGTGAGCGGTTAGAGGCCAACCGTTTCGATCCGGCGGACTACTTGGCAGCAATGCGCCAGCGCAAGGCAGGGTGGTCCGGAAATCGGAGAAGCGAATGAGGCTCCAATATGGCACCATGGAGAAAGTCACTGGGGCCTTCATTGTCTTGACCCTGGTAATCCTTGTTTTCACGGCAACCATCGTTGGTCGTGGCAAGAACTGGTTTCGCAAACATGTCACCTATTACACAACGTTCGAGGAAGGCTACAACCTGGTCTCCGGCTCACGGGTGAAGCTCTTCGGAACGGACGTTGGCAAAGTGACGGACGTGAGGTTGACTGAAGATAATGCGGTTAGGATTGAGTTTGAGATTCTGGCCGCCTATGCCTCTCGAATTCGCACTGATAGCACGGCCGTAGTGGAAAGTCCCACGTTCATTGGCAGTGAGTACATTGCCATTACCCCGGGCAGCCCGGCGGCACCATTTATTCCTCCCGAAGGCGAGATTCCTTCCAGGGAGCGGAAGAAGTTGGGGGAGTACCTGGAGGAGTACGAGCTTGAAAAGAAATTGAAGCAACTGGGAAATATCATCGCCGATTTAGCTGAGCTCACATCTGAATTGAAGCGATCCGAAGGTCCTCTCTTGGGTACCCTGGGCAATCTCAGGCAGCTTACCGCAGCGATTGAAGCGGGGGAGGGCACGCTAGGACGAATGATTCGGAGCGATGAACTCTATCAGCTAATCAAGGAAGAGCTCGAGGCCATAAGTCTAATCTTGGCTGCTTTTCAGAAAACCGTCGACCACAGCGTTCAGATAAGTGCCAATGTCGAGATGATGTCCGAGAATCTGGTGCCGGCGACCGACCAGGCTACCCAGATGACAGAGAAGGTCCAAGAACTCCTGGACCGGATGCTTAGAGTCAGTGTGCTCATGGAAAAAGCGATGAGCGAGGTTCCTGATATTAGTCGCCAGGCCAGAGAAGGGATGAGAGAAGTTAATATCATCTTGGATTCAGTCAAGGAAAATTTCCTCGTCCGCCCCTACCTGCCGCCGCCCACAACGCCAGAAAGCCACGGCCTTGAAATCAGAGGAGATTAGAGGTGGCGGTTGAATATGTCGGCCGGAGACCGGGCGCCACGGGGAAAATCGTCTGTCTGCTAGGGCTAGCAGGGGCCTTGGCGATAATGCTAACGGTCGCCTGTGGCGGGGGCCCCAGGCATCAGGACCCACCCCAGCTCGAGTTTGCCAAGCAGTCGGCCGCGCAGGGAAGTTACTGGTTTCGGCGGGGTTGTCTGAAGAGGGCAGAACGCCACTTTTCTAAGGCATTGGAAGCGAGCATACTGCGAGACGACCTTGAAGGAATGATACGGGCACTCAATAACCTGGGCGTGGTAGCGATGAGTCAGGGGCGTTATCAGGAAGCGGGAGAGCACCTGAACAAGGCGTTGGAGTTCAACGTCATTTTAGCAAGTAACAGTGAGCAGTCACTTGCGCTTGGGAACCTTGGGAGTTTGGCGTACAAGGTGGGACGTCCTGAAGAGGCGGAAGAACTGTGGACCGAAGCGCTGACTGTGGCTGAGGAAGATTCAAGCCATATGGGTCTCGCGCTGCAGCTAAACAATCTTGGCATGCTCAGGAGAAAGCAAGGGCGGCTAGACGAGGCGAGATTAATGCTCAGCCGGGCCCTAGATGCAGGGAAAGAAGATGGCCAGGGGCCGACACTGGCAAACACCTATCTGCAACTTGGTCTCGTGGCTCAAGCCCAGGGCGATTTCGCCGCGGCTGAGGAAAACTTGAGCAAAGCACTGGAGATGGATAGAGCTGTGGAAAACCCCTTGGGGATCGCGCGGGATCTAAAAGAACTGGGGCTTTTACACCAGAAACAGAAGTTATGGCAGCAGGCATTCCGGGAGTTCGATCGTTCCATTAATCTGTACGCGGCCATCGGAAAAACCCAGAAGGTACATCAACTGTACGAGTTACTCCGGGCGACCAAGGATGGGGGAGGTCTGCCAGAATCGTTGGAGCCATACGAGCGGCTGCTTGCTCCTCCTGATGGAGCCTGGGAATCTCCCCTTTGTCGGTAAGCGCAAAGCGGTGCGCACTTCGCCCAGTAAGCACTCCGAACTCAATAGTTCTGATGATTCATGGCTGGTGGATTTTGTGATAGTAGAATTGTAGCGCGTAGTTGAAACAATAATGAACTGGACAGGACGAGCGCACTCTTTATAGTGGGGGATGTTCAGCAAGACCAAGACAATGATGGGGGTGGGGTGAGTGAAGGGACTCGAACCCTCAGCCTCCGGGGCCACAACCCGGTGCTCTGACCTGTTGAGCTACACCCACCACCAAAAAGGGCAGGCTCAGGCCTGCCTGGAGCCTTAATTAGCATATCACTGTTTTCATGGCAAGAACAATTCGCCCGGCTAACAAGGGACAAAGCCGTCGGTGTCTTGAGGGTGGAGCAAGCCTCTGGCCGCCATTACTCACGGACCGCCTGCGGTGACGACCTGAGATGTGGCCGCCCTTGAGCCTCACACCCGGCGACGTACCATTCAGGTAATTCTCCCGAGTCCCTGCGGTCGCCCCTTGGAAAGCCCCTTTTCACGGTGTCGCGACGTCGAGTAATAAGCGAGGCCAGCTAGGTTTCGGAGTTCTTGGGCCAGGCTCGAGCGAGTTCACCCGCAAGTTTGTGCAGGCAGCGTTGTGCTAGTTGTTCGTACGTCAGGCTGCGGTTGTAGCGACCGTAAAGGAAAGATCTGCCCACCATGGCAGGTCTGGCCTTCACGCGAGTAAACCAAATTCGCTGATCGTTCTGCAGATCCAGCAAAGACCCGCTCATTTCCACCTCTTTATACCCTACCGTCGGCCCAGGTACGGTCTCCCCGTAATCAACGGCACCTGGTTGGCGAAATGAGGAGCCTGACGCAGGCCCCGTGTCAGAATTATCCACAGATGTTGGCACTGGGTCCGGGAGGGTTTCACTTCTGGAACCCCAAAAGTCTATAACTACTTTGAGCAAAGCCCGATAGTTTTCTCTTTTCAGAAGATCGACTGCGATTGCCGGATCAGCGCCAGGAACGGTTTCCCTCAAGCTAGCGCATCTGAGTCCTTCTGCGGCGCAAGCCCCCAAGGCATCCTGCTCCAATTCAATCAGCTGCCGTTCTTCCAACCCCACCCTGTCCTCAAGTGTAATCACGATCACCGGGGCAGAGAAGTCGGCTGGGAGTTGTTGGCGATCCGCGTCAATATGCGTGCGCACATAACAACTCGTCTGGAGCAACAAGCAGATGAAAGCCACAGCAAGCTTTTTCTTCATGGTAATATCCTCTAACTATACCTGCTATTAAACAAGAATAGCACGAAACTCTGAGATTGTGCAACCAATCCTGAGTAGTTTGGGGTCAGGACGTGAAAGGCTATTGCCCAAAACCGATCTCGGTCAGTTTGGCAACGAGTTAGGAAAACCACAAAGGACGCGAAGAACACAAAGATCTTAATATCATTGTGAAATCTCCTTTTTGGTCTTTGTACCCTTTGTAGTGATAAAGAGGTTCGCCTCCCTGTGGGCAACATCGCGCTGATGCGGAAAACGTTTCCCCGGCTGGCCCAGAGACAAGCCCTTCCGGAACATGATTCTCGGGAAAATCCTGAGCTTTAAGGAATTGGCCTGCTCTCCAGATCCTACTTGTCACATTTTGCGAATGGGCAGGGCACACGGAGTAAAAAAGCATTTGCGCCGTTTTCAGGTAGCTTGTATAAAAGAGAGAGGATAAGCCCGTCACATCAGGGTGTTGGCTGAGGGCACCCCTGCAGGGGAGTTCCATTCAAGGGAGGCGCCTGTATGGCAAAGCGTGAATTGGAAGACGTGCGGGAAAAGCGCGCAAGCCCCCGCATCCGTTCGCTCAACTTGGCTTCATACACCCCCAAAAAGAGAGGAGAACAAGAATACATTGTGTCCATTGGCCGAACACTTGATGTTAGCAGGGGTGGGGCAAAGGTGGAGACGCACAGGAAATTGGCTGAGGGGATCGAACTGGATCTGGACATCGCCGTGGAAGACAAGATCATCTCGGCCCAGGGGAAGGTGCTTCATTCCGAGGAGTTGAAAAACGGCCTTTTCGGCACCGGGATCCGTTTCACCACAATCAGCGAAGAGGATCTAGTGTTTCTCAAGTGAGGTCAGAAAACCAGCGGCCTGACAAGCCACGAGGATTTGGTCACAGCCAAGACCAAGGGTACTCCAGTAGGGCTAGATCGGCGGCGTCAGCCGCTACGAACTTGACCCCCATGCCGGAAGTGCTTCCCTCAGTGTTCCGTTGGGATCGTTTCACCCATACCACCCGCGCTTGGATGTCCAAGGGGTCATGAACGCCAAGAAGCTGCAGGCTTAAACGCAGGGACTCACCAACGTCAACAGGCCTTGCCGTTTGAATATAAGCCCCACCGCGGCTGATGTTCTCCGTGAGCGTCTGGTGTTGCTGTCCAGCGAAGTGGTAAGAGACCTCCAGCCGGAGGTTAAGGCGGGGATGTAATCTTGAATCATTGATTCGCATGAAGGTTTCCTTCTTTGACTGGCCAGGAAAGCTACGAACCTCCATCCTCGGCCTCAGATCTCATCCGCGCCGGCTGTTGTAGCTATGAGAGTGGGACGGGGGCATCGGAGAGACAACATTATAGCAGGAGTAGTGATAAAATCAAGGTAAGCGTTTGACAGGAGTTTCCCCAAAAATTGATTGTTGATCTTTGTAAACTCAGGTCACGAGGTAGTTTGCCCTGATGTTGAAATGAAAATGCTTCCCTGGTGTCTCTTCTGTCGTTCCAGAGCTCACGGTCTGGTCACTTCATTCCCGGCTGTGGCCGGGGAACGGCGCCCCCTCCCTATTCCCCGTTCCTGCAGAACGGGGCCAGGGGCTCCCCCAGCCACAGCCGGGGAAGTGGCACAGACCTTCCGCAGTCACTC
>CP070692.1:3082856-3090532 GCA_020353215.1 Deltaproteobacteria bacterium | reverse complement strand
GACGTGCGGGAAATGAAGTCAGGCGAGAAACAAGTGAATCTATGTCCAAATTGTTACCTCTCTCGCGTTTCTCGCCTTTCACGCCCTTCTCGCGCTGAGAGAAGCGACAGTGTGTTGCGGGTTTCGCAGCCTCCCCCGAAGCCTTCTCTGGTGTGCCTACTGACTAACCTCGGAACCGCAGAAAAGACACAAGCAATGCATTTTCAGTTACAAATGACCCCTTGGCTCGCGAACGGCCTGATTACATGAACATCAAACGTAAGTTCTTGGGGAAACTCCTAGGTTCAGGGCGGTAACCTGTCAGCATGCTGACCTCACCTACAGATGACCGTAGGTTTCAAGGGCTTTGACGAGCGGGGTCCCGGCGCGAATAGCCTCCCTGGCCCTTGAATCCTTGCTTGCCCAATCCGACGCTCGAGCGGCCACTTCGCTAACTAGTGCTCCCGGTATCACGATCACACCGTCATCATCGGCCAGAACCATATCGTCCGGTTCGACTTCCACCCAGTCTGTCAGAGCCCCGCGAACCTTTGCAACCACCTGGCGATCAATTACGCGCCACCGTCCTATCGACTGGGCCGGTGTGCGGTAGCGTACCATCATAGGGAGATCAAGAGTTCGAAGGTGGGCAAGATCCCTAACGCCACCGTCCACCACAACCCCAGCGCAACCCCTTGCCCGCATGGCTTCGGCGAGCAGGTCACCGAAGCAACAGACGCCACGGATATCGTTGCCGGCCCACACAGGAACAGCACCGGCAGGCATCGCGTCGATGGCTGCGAGCTTGGTTAGATCTCCCCTTCCGGACCAACTGGCGGACTCTCCATTGATTGTATAGGCCGGGCCAATGAAGCTCAGCCCCGGTCCTGGGATTGGAAAAAGTCGGTTGTCTAACGCTGGAGGTAGGCGACCTAAGGTATCAAAGATGTCCGCAACAACAGCTGTGCCTGCCTCGCGAAGCGATCTCAGTTCTGGTTCCACGAGCACCTCCTCTACCAAGTGGTGTGAGACATGGACTCTGCTTTACTGTTTCACCGGGATGAAACCTTCGAGGGAGATTCGAGACCTCACCGTCGGTTCTTTCGAGGTCCAGAAAGCAGTTTACCCACAACCTGGGTTCTGTAAAGGATTTTTTGTCTGCGATTCCTCTTTGGATTCCGATTCAGTATAATGCTTCTCGCACATTCTTCGCAGCGGCGACAGGCACGACAGGAACGCCCGGGAGACCGCCATGCGGGACACGCAACAATTACAGCCGTTGGTAGCAGTAACCATGGGAGATCCTGCCGGCATCGGCCCTGAGATCATAGCTATGGTGCTTGGTGAAAACCGCTTTTCTCAACAGTACCGCGTCCTGGTTTTGGGAGACGAAACCGCCATGGTCAGAGCCATGGGGATCGTCGGCAAGGGTGACCCGCCGACGCGAATAGAAACCGTCGAGTTGGAATCCCTTGGTGGTTCAGGTCCGTTTTTCTTTGCTGCCTCAAGTCTCTCAGAACTTGAGGTGACCTTTGGCCAGCCTTCGGATGCCGCCGCTACCGCTACTATTGATTTCATCAGACAAGCAGTGAGGGCGGCACAGAACGGCATCGTGGAAGCCGTCTGCACCGCCCCTGTTAACAAGAGTGTCCTTAAGAGGGCCGGCTTTACCTTCCCCGGGCACACCGAGTTTCTCCAGGACCTCACACAGGCCCGGCGGACTGCGATGATGCTCTCCGGAGCCAGCTTGCGCGTCAGCCTGGTTACTACCCACTGTGCCCTAGCGGAAGTGCCAGCACTGCTCGACGTGGAGTTGGTGGCTGAGACCATTAGGATTACTCATCAAGCCCTGGCTGATGACTTTGGGATTGAGCAACCACGTCTTGCAGTGGCTGGCCTCAATCCCCATGCCGGTGAGCAGGGGATATTTGGAGACGAGGAGCAACGCATTATCGGTCCGGCTGTGGTTCAATGCCAGCAACAAGGCATCACGGTTAGCGGTCCTTTGCCGCCTGACACCGTGTTCTTTATGGCTCACCGGGGCCGCTATGATGCCGTGGTCAGCATGTATCACGACCAGGGCCTCATTCCTCTCAAGCTCCTTCATTTCCAGAATGCGGTGAATGTGACCTTGGGACTGCCCATCATTCGGACATCCGTAGATCACGGCACAGCCTATGAGCTTGCCGGCACAGGGAAGGCCAATCCCGCGAGCCTTCGCGAGGCTTTGGACCTTGCCGCAAGAATGGCACAGCGGAGGAGAGAACGGAGGGCGTAGCGCGCAGTAAGGACGAGGCACGGGGTTCTCGCCGCTAATCCGTGACAAGCTCCTCACCATCATTTTCCGGGGCTGGCGGAGAACTGGCAAGAACGAATAGGACCAGGGGATTTTACCAGTGGTTTGGTAGGCACTATGCGGTAAACGGTGGGCGAGTAGAACAACCATGGGTACCGATAACTGCTTACCGCTCACTGCTTACCAACACAATGTCGGGTGGGCCCCCCTCAACGAACGAGGCGAATGACCAATGGACAAGATCGTAATTCGGGGTGCCAGACAACACAATTTGAAAAACATCGATGTTGACCTGCCCCGCAACCAGTTCACCGTGGTTACCGGCCTCAGCGGGTCCGGAAAGTCGTCGCTTGCTTTCGACACGTTGTATGCCGAGGGGCAGAGGCGCTACGTGGAATCACTCTCCTCGTACGCCCGTCAGTTCCTTGAAAAGATGGACAGGCCCGATGTTGACCTCATAGAGGGCCTGAGCCCGGCCATTGCCGTTGAGCAGCAGACGGTGGGGAAGAATCCCCGTTCCACGGTTGGCACGATAACGGAAATCCACGACTACCTCCGGGTCCTCTTTGCTCGTCTCGGACAGCCCCATTGTCTCGGATGTGGAAGGGAGATAAAGGCCACTACCGTGCAGCAAATGGTGGACAGGATTCTTGAACTCCCGGAAGGCACTCGAATACTCATGCTTTCACCATTGGTTGAAAACAGGCGCGGTCACCAAAAGCGCCTCTTCACCAAGTTGCGACGTGAAGGCTTCGTCCGTGTCCGAGTGGACGGGTCTGTCCTGGATCTTGACCAACCCATTCAGCTTGAAAAGGATGCGTTTCATCGTATCGAGGTGGTAGTTGACCGAATTATCGTCCGTCCGGATGCGGGACGACGCGTTACGGATTCCATGGAACTTGCACTTCGGACTGCTCAGGGCAGAGCGCGAATTGCCGCGCTCGAGGGGGAAGAGTGGGAGTTTTGCGAGCAGCCTCTTTGCCACACCTGCAACTTGAGTTTTCCAGAA
Organism: Deltaproteobacteria bacterium; assembly: GCA_020353215.1. Classification (GTDB taxonomy): domain Bacteria; phylum Desulfobacterota; class Syntrophobacteria; order BM002; family BM002. The sequence continues at coordinate 3,087,248 of CP070692.1, read as the reverse complement.
CTCTCACCACAGCTCTTCAGCTTTAACAGTGCCTTGGGTGCCTGCCCTGTTTGCTCCGGGTTGGGCAGTTTGCAAACCTTCGATCCTGGCCTGATTGTACCCAATCCCGCTCTCTCCTTGCGGAACGGTGCTATTGCACCCTGGACGAACCGCCGGTCCATGTCTTTTCTCAATCGTCTCGAAGTCCTTGGCCAGCGCTATCACTTTGACCTGGATACTCGGTTCAGGGATCTGCCTCAGGAAGCGCGCCACGTGCTCCTCTATGGCTCGGGTGAGCAAAGATTGCCGACCGGCAGACCTCTCAAAGACAGACAGCACCTTACGGAGCAACCCTTCGAAGGCGTGATTCCGTACCTAGAGCGTCGCCGCGGCCAACAAACTGACAATGTCGAGCGTGAAGAGATCTCGGCGTACCTGTCCAATACATTTTGCACCTCATGCAAGGGCGCCCGCCTCAGACCGGAATCCTTGGCTGTTACTGTGAAGGAGAGGAATATCAATCAGGTGAGCAAACTGGACCTCGCTAGTTTCCGAAAGTGGATCGACGACCTCGAGTTCAGTCGCCAGCAAGAACTTGTGGCCCAAAGGCTATTGCGTCAGGTGACTCAGCGGCTCCACTTTCTTGGAGAGGTCGGGCTTTCTTATCTCAGTCTTGATCGCGCCGCCACTACTCTCTCTGGTGGAGAGGCTCAACGGTTGAGGCTAGCCACCCTCATAGGCTCGAGACTTACGGGTGTTCTCTACATTCTGGATGAACCAAGCATCGGTTTGCACCAACGTGACAACCAGCGCCTGTTGGACAGTCTCAAGGCCCTGCGCGACCTGGGTAATACGGTCCTGGTAGTGGAGCACGATGCCGAAACCATCATGACCTCTGATCATGTCATTGACGTAGGGCCGGGGGCCGGCGCCAACGGAGGTCATCTCGTATTTTCCGGCCAGCCGGAATCGCTGCTCCATCACTCCGACTCTTTAACGGGCCACTACCTGTCCGGCCGACTCAGCATCCCGGTTCCGGGGCTAAGGCGTAGTCCGGACCGAGGCTATCTTACCATCGAAGGCGCCGCCGCCAATAACCTTCACAACATCACTGCATCTCTGCCTATCGGTCTGTTTACCTGCGTTACCGGCGTCTCCGGCTCGGGTAAGAGCACGCTTGTCCTGGACACGCTTTACCGCGCGGCCGCAAAACAGCTTCATCGCTCGCGGGAAGCGGTTGGCACCCATGGTCAAATCCGAGGCTTGGAGAAATTTGCCAAGGTCGTTCATATAGACCAGAGTGCCATTGGACGCACTCCTAGATCGAATCCGGCCACCTACACCGGCATCTTTACGCAGATCCGTAACCTATTGGCTCAGGTTCCTGAGGCCCGAGCCCGGGGATACCACCCAGGCCGGTTCAGCTTTAATGTCAAGGGAGGACGGTGTGAAGCCTGCAATGGTCAAGGGACTCTGAAGATCGAGATGCACTTTTTGCCCGATGTATACGTAACCTGCGATGTTTGCAAGGGCCTCCGCTTCAATAGAGACACCCTGGAAATCATTTACAAGGGTAAGAACATCGCTGAGATGCTGGACCTGACCATCAACGAAGCATACCGTTTTTTCGCCAACATTCCAGCTATCAAGGACAAACTTGCCACCATGCAAGCAGTTGGAATGGGCTACCTTGCACTGGGACAGGCCGCCACCACGCTTTCCGGGGGGGAGGCGCAGAGAATTAAGCTTGCTCGAGAACTGAGCAAGCGTAGCGACGGCCGCACCCTATATCTTTTGGATGAGCCCACCACAGGTCTTCATTTTGATGACATCCAAAAGCTGCTCTATGTACTCAACCGTTTAGTGGAGGCTGGCAATACAGTGGTGGTCATTGAACACCACCTGGACGTGATCAAGACCTCTGACTATATAATCGATCTGGGACCTGAAGGGGGTACAGAGGGAGGAAGGATTGTGGGTACTGGCACACCCGAAGAAATTGCGCAAATCCCTGAATCCTACACGGGCCAGTATTTGAGAAAGGTACTCGAGCGGTAAGCAGAATTCAGCGGTCAGCAGGAAGCAGCCAGTGGGATTGTCCGTTAGTGGCCATTCGTTATACGGAGGAACTTAGAGTTTCGACTGATCATCTATAGTACGACCTGATGACCATGAAGGACAGCGAAGGCTTGAGACGGCGAAACCTAGCCACGCCAAGCACAGTGATCTCTTGACCACGGATTACCCCACATAGATCACCCCTAACAAGTATTTTCTCTTGATATTGGGATGTCCAGCTAGGTGGTCGAAGAAGAAATATGATAGGCGAGGTTGTCTAGTCTTATAGAGAAGTCAACATTTTCCACCCGGCAGCAGTCTGGAACCTGGATCTGAACCGGGGAAAAGTTGAGGATACCATTGACCCCCGCCAAGATGAGCTGGTTGGCGACGCTCTGAGCGCTCGCAGGGGGAACCGCGATGATGCCGATTTCTACGTTTCGTTCCTTGACCACTTCTTCAAAACGGTCCACATACTCAATAACCAGACCGTTGGGCAGCTCTTTCCCGATTTTGGAGTGATCCACGTCAAATGCAGCCACGAACTGATAACCGTGTTTGAGAAAGTTGGCGTGACGGATAAGGGCTGACCCAAGGTTGCCCACTCCGAACAGAGCCATATTCCACTTACGGTTGAGGCCGAGGATTTCTTTGATTTGAGAATTGAGATCTTCCACACGGTAGCCCACGCCCCGCACACCAAACTCACCGAAATAAGCGAGGTCTTTCCGGATTTGCGCTGGGTTCACTCCGCACTGTTTGGCCAGCCGCTCTGACGAGATCACGTCGACCTCGTTGGCCATCAATTCGTCCAAGTTCCTCAGATAGATAGACAGCCGGTTGATGGTGGCCATGGGAATCTTGGCAAACTTCATAACTTCACCATCCTATCGCTATATGGGCAAACCTTGTCAGGATTTGAAGGTATTACAGTCGTTGCTCGATACAAAAGGTAGCTCGGCGAGTGGCTCCTTGCCTGCCCGCTACCATCCCGATAGAGAGCAAACGGGGGATTGACTCCAGACTTCGGCCAATCCCCCGGCTGTGTGTGCAAACTCCTGTTGCTAGTGAGCAGCAAGTCCCACAAAACCCTGAATGAGCTTCGACACTGGGTTAGCGTAGATCAGGATCAAGCAGATAACCAGGGTATAAATACAGAGAGACTCGATCATCGCCAGACCGATCATCATGGTCACTGTGATCTTCCCTGAAGCCTCGGGATTGCGGGCCACGCCCTCCACTGAACTCTTGATGGAGATTCCTTGGGCCAGGCCACAGCCGATGGATGAGATGGCAATGGAGAAGCCAGCAGCAACAGCGGAGTACAGGAAGAACTTGAGACCAACAACCTTCTCAGCCTCAGTTGCTTCTGCCGCAAACGCCAGCGCGGCGAACCCCAGAACCAGCACCAGTGTCAGAAATAGCACTTTCCTCTTCATTCAAAAAGCCCTCCTTGTGTGTGTTTGTTTATATGGCCTTCTTCCGAACTGCTACGGTTATGCTTTCCTAGTTCACTATTGTCCCGGTTTAGCAACACCGCCCTTTACCTAGTGCGCGTGCTCGATTGCTCCGGCAAAATACATCATAGAAAGGAGACAGAAGATGAATGCCTGGACACCACCGGTGAATAATCCCAGAAACATCACCGGCAGGGGTGCCAAGTAGAGACCAGCAAGGAACATAAGTATGGCGAGCACGAGTTCCTCGCCGAAGATATTGCCAAAAAGTCGGATAGACAGACTGAGAACACGTGCCAGGTGACCGATCACCTCCACAACGAAGATCAGAGGCGCAAGCCACCAGATGGGCCCCATAAAATGCTTTATGTATTTGGGTCCGTGGAACTTAACCCCGATAACATGGGTATAAAAGACCACGATAATGGCGCAGGCCAAAGTGGTGTTTACATTGGCGGTGGGACCGAACATACCCGGGATCATCCCCAGGTAATTGCTGATGAGAATGAAGAACGCCAGGGTCCCGATTAGGGGGAACAGGTAGCGGCCCTCTTCACCGGTTACGCTCACCATGAACTCCTCAATTCCGCCAATCAGGACCTCGAAGAAGTTCTGGCTTCCTGTAGGTACGAGCTCAATCCGTCGTATCGCCAGTTTTGCCACTACCAGCAGAAAAATCATGACCAGCCAGGTGTAAGTCACATAGGGCAGAAGCAGCTTTTCCAGGAAGGTGTGAGCTTCGCCGAAATCGTGGACTATGGGCAAGCCGAGCTTTTCAAGAAGAAGGCTGAGAAAGATAATTGGGTGTTCCATATCCTAGACTACCCCCTTGAGAATGAGTTTACGTGCCTCGTCGAGGCCCACCAGCGCAATACCAATGACGATAATGGACAATCCC
>CP070692.1:3075038-3082756 GCA_020353215.1 Deltaproteobacteria bacterium | reverse complement strand
CAGTAAGCGGTGAGCAGTAAGCAGTGGGAAGGAAAAGACATTGTAGGTAAGCGGTTTGACCCAAACCGTCACGCAAGGGCGAAAAGGATCTGCCACCAGCCTCGAACAAAGTTCCGCGGGGAACGGATCTTCAACCGCCTTTGGGCGAAGACCTTGGAACGCTCACTGCTCGCCATACGCATGCCTTATTGATTGACGGTTTTGATTGATGCAGCTATACTTTCAAAAAAAGTAAGCAGTAAAGGGGTTTAGGGACTCAGCGAGAAGCAGACCGGTTGCAGGGTGCAGGCGAGATCAGGTCAGGGAGCGTAACGGAAGTAAAGTGAGAGAGTTGAGTCTCCCACCCGCATTAGCACGGCAGACTTCGTGGCCTCATTAACGAAGTTTCGCATACCGCCGGAATTCCGCCGGCGCGGAAATGAGATAGTATGATAACCTGACATTGTTCCTGGGAAAGGAGGAACCCAGAAGGTACGGTCGTCATTCAGGGATTGGATCCCCGTAGACATGCTTTGCGCCTCAAAAGGGAGGTGCGAAACTTGAGTTATCCTTTTCCAATGGTTTTCCGTGGTCTCCCAAGCTGGAATATTTAGGAGGGCAAATGAATGATGTCAGGAAGGCTGTGTTGGATGCCATACACACCCGGAGAAGTGTACGGACGTACCTCGATGACCCTGTGGCGGACGAGGATGTGCGGATCATTTTGGAGGCTGGGCGTTGGGCGCCGTCGGGCTTGAATAACCAGCCCTGGCGCTTCGTTGTTGTTCGTGATCCAACCATAAAGAAGCAGATAGCCGAGCAGACTCGCTACCGGGAGATCATTAGGAACGCACCTGTAATTGTCGTGGTCTTTATGGATAATGAAGTGAGCTATGACAGGGTAAAGGATTGCCAGGGAATCGGAGCCTGCTTGCAGAACATGTGGCTGGCTGCACATGCCTTGAACCTTGGCGCCGTCTGGCTTGGAGAGATCCTGAAAAACAAGGATAGGGTAGCCGAGATCCTCATGACGCCCGAGTCCCTGGAATTGATGGCCGTATTGGCGGTTGGACATCCGCGGCATGGTCGGCAGAGCTCACAGAGAAAGCCCTTGACAGATCTCATAGTAAAGGAGTTTTGACAGGACGAAATCTTGGCTCAGTGTTTTCCCGGGGGCTGGTTAATGGCCGCGGGAAGGCTACAGCGCGAGGAATTTATGAGCATAATGAAGGACCGCAAGATTCTATTGGGGGTTACCGGCGGCATTGCCGCTTACAAGGCGCTGGAACTGACCAGACTGCTGACTTTAGAAGAGGCTCAGGTTCGTGTGATTATGACCGAGAGCGCAATGGAGTTCGTGCAGCCCCTTTCCTATCAGGTACTCTCTGGTCAGCCGGTATGCACTGATCTTTTCGACCTTGAGACGGAATCACGCATCGGCCACATCCAAGTGGCCACGGAGGCGGAGGTGGCAGTGATTGCGCCAGCCACTGCCAATATTATTGGCAAACTTGCCCATGGCATAGCGGATGACTATTTGACCACAGCGCTCTTGGCTTGCGTTGCTCCCAAGATCATTTGTCCCGCAATGAACGTAAACATGTTTGAAAGTAAGGCGGTCCAGGAAAATCTAGCCAACCTTAAAGATTGGGGTTTTCATCAAGTTGGTCCAGATGCGGGCGATCTTGCCTGCGGGGTCCAAGGTCTCGGCAGACTGGCATCTTTGGATGAAATCCTGGCGAAGATCCAACAGATATTGACCTCTCCCGCACTTCAGGGAAAACGGGTGCTCGTTACTGCTGGGCCCACCTGGGAACGGATGGATCCGGTTCGGCATCTGACCAATCCTTCTTCAGGGAAAATGGGATATTCCCTGGCGAGGGCTGCACAACGTCTGGGGGCGGAGGTTACTCTAATAGCCGGGCCCACATCTCTGCCTCCCCCGTCGGGAGTGAGATTGATACAGGTTCACACTGCCCGGCAGATGTATAATGCAGTTGTCGAGGAGTTTGCGCAGGTAGATGTGGTTGTAATGGCGGCTGCGGTATCCGATTACCGGCCGAAAGCGGTTGCAAAAGAGAAGATGAAGAAAGTGGGGGATCACCACGTATTAGAGCTGGAACGAACCGAAGACATCCTCTTGCGTCTGGGAGAGCTGAAAGATGGACAGATTCTTGTTGGTTTCGCCGCAGAGACTGAAGACATGTTGAGGAATGCCAAGGAGAAATTGCACCAAAAGAACCTGGATTTAATTGTTGCCAATGATTTGAAGGCAGCCGATGCAGGATTCGCAAGTGATACCAACCAGGTGACCATCCTGTGGCCGAATGACGATACGGAGACTCTGCCGCTGGCGGATAAAGAAGTAATTGCTCGACAGATCTGGAAGCGGGTGGAAAAGTTGCTCCAGCGATGAAAGAGGGGGCAGCACAACGCTGCCGATCCTGCTTGCCCTGGTAGATAGGAACCGGTCTAGCAATTGTTGAGGTTTTCAGAAACTTATTGTAATAATAGTAATGGAATAACCGAGTCTTGGACAAGAAAAGCATGCGATCTTTCGATACCGATGGAGGGACCGACCATGCCAACGATTTTGGTGGATCGCCGAGCCGATATCTCACGGAAATGGCGAGATCCCTCCGGCACTATCTCAGCTATCAAGCCCTGATGGGTTTGGAATGGTTGCCGCGGCAGCCGACTTCGTCAGAAGAGAGGCTGCCAGAAACGCTGGACCTGATTCGAGCGGACCTCGAAGACTGCAAGCGCTGTCGGCTTCATTCCAACCGGACTCACATTGTTTTTGGCGATGGCAGCCCCTCAGCGAGATTGGTTCTCGTTGGTGAAGGCCCGGGACACGAAGAAGACTTGCAGGGGCGACCTTTTGTAGGTGCTGCCGGCAAATTGCTTGACCGAATCATTGCAGCAGTGGGATTGAGGCGTGATGAGGTATACATCTGCAATGTGCTCAAGTGTCGACCACCTGGAAACCGTAATCCGCAGCCGGATGAAATCGACAGGTGCGGTCCCTTCCTCAGGAGCCAACTACGAGCCATACGTCCCCAGGCCATCCTCGCTCTCGGAAGCTTTGCTGCCCAATTCCTGCTCTCTTCCCAACAACCGATTTCCCGCCTTCGAAATCGCGTGCATCAGTTCGACGGGATTGCCGTGGTACCCACTTACCATCCTGCCTATCTCCTTCGCAACCCGCTGCAAAAGCGCCGGGTTTGGGAGGACCTCCAGCTATTGCTGTCGTTGGTGCGGGGGAAGGAGGTGGCAACAAGGTAAAGACGATTTGGGGTCTAACTGGGAAATGACTAAAGAATCCATGCCCGTCGAAGATCTCACTATGCGGGAAGGACGTGGTTTCAATGAGTGGAGTGAGAGCGCGGCGGGAACCGATGGGAAGTCTGCAAATATGGAGTTGGCGGCGATGGGGTTCGGAAAGGATAAGGTGATACGGCTAAGACGCAGGTTGCGGGGACGCCGTAAATGGTGGACGAGTTATTTTGTCCTGCTGGGTTTATGGCTGTTTTTTGCGCTCGTTTGTGCGCTTCCCTCCGTCCGAGCAGTCGGTAAGCATATAAAAGTGATCAAAATAGAGGAGAGCATAAACCCCGGAACCGCGCACTTTTTGGAGAGGGGAACGCAACAAGCAGTGGAAGAGGAGGCAGACATCTTGGTTGTCCAATTGGACACCCCCGGGGGTTTGGTTTCTTCCATGCGAACCATGGTGAAGACCATCATGAACGCGCCCCTTCCCATTGTGGTCTACGTGGCCCCCAGCGGCGCCCAAGCTGCTTCAGCAGGCGTTTTCGTAGCCATGGCGGCGGACATTGCCGCCATGGCACCGGGAACGAATATCGGCGCAGCTCATCCAGTGGTTGCCAGCGGCAAGGAAATGGACAAGACCATGGACACCAAAGTGGTGAATGATCTGGTAGCGTTTGCCAAGAGTATTGCCACTAGACGAGGCCGCAACGCTGAGTGGGCCGAAGAGGCAGTGCGGAAGAGTGTGTCAGCCACTGCCGAAGAAGCCCTGGAGCTAAAGGTGATTGATCTCATTGCTCGGGACATGGAGGATTTGATAACCAAACTGGAGGGCTGGCCAGTTCAAACCAAAGACGGTGAGAAGAAGCTAACGCTCAAAGGACTGCCCGTGGAGACGGTTGAGGAGAACCTGCGGGATAAGGTGCTCAAGACTATCAGCAATCCGAACATTGCCTATTTGCTCATGCTTATCGGTCTTGCTGGCTTGTATTTCGAGCTTTCCCATCCCGGAGCGATTTTCCCTGGAGTCATCGGTGGGATTTCCCTCATTCTCGCCTTTTACGCCTTTCAAACCCTTTCAGTAAACTATGCCGGGATCCTCTTGATTATCCTAGGAGCCATTCTCTTTCTTCTGGAAATCAAGGTAACCAGCTACGGTCTGCTCAGTATCGGAGGGGTTGTTTGTCTGACCCTGGGCTCCATCATGCTCTTTGATACCGAGACCCAAGGTTTACGGGTCTCCTGGAGTGTGCTGATTCCGGCTGTGTTGATCATCTCCGGGTTCTTCATCACCGTGGCTCTACTGGCGTTGAGGGCCCATATGGCCAAACCTCGTACCGGCTACCAGGGACTGATCGGCGAGATAGCCGAAGCGAAAGAGTCACTGGCGCCGGAGGGAAAAGTCTTTGTACATGGCGAACTTTGGAATGCTATTTCGGAGGACGTGGTTCCTGCGGGTACCCGGGTGGAGGTCATCGGAGTAGAAAATTTGTGGTTGAAAGTCAGAAAGATAGGTGATAAATAGCATTGATTTGATCTCTGGAGGTAAAGATCCAGGGTCCCACTTGACCTCTTGACAGGAGGACTGCATGTCTTACTCCCTCATTTTCTTATTAGTACTGGCAATTCTTTTCCTGGCAAGTGCTATTAAGATCCTCAATGAATACGAGCGGGGGGTTGTGTTCCGGCTGGGTCGGGTTATGGACAAGGCCAAAGGGCCAGGACTTATCATTATCATTCCCGTGGTGGATCGACTGGTTAAGATCAGCCTGCGCCTTGTGGCCATGGATGTGCCGCCCCAGGACGTGATTACTCGGGACAACGTGTCCGTCAAGGTAAACGCGGTCATTTATTTCCGGGTAATGGACTCGATCAAAGCGGTGGTGGAAGTGGAAAACTACCTCTACGCCACCTCCCAATTGGCCCAGACTACTCTGCGCAGTGTGTGTGGACAGGCGGAACTGGACGAACTACTGTCCGACCGGGAGAAGATCAACACGCAGCTCCAAGAGATTCTGGACAAACACACCGACCCTTGGGGCGTGAAAGTGACGACTGTGGAGGTGAAGCACATTGACCTTCCCCAGGATATGCAGCGAGCCATGGCTCGCCAGGCTGAAGCGGAACGGGAGCGACGCGCCAAGGTGATCAATGCCGAGGGTGAACATCAGGCGGCTAACCGTCTGGCGGAAGCAGCTCAGATCATCGCTGAGCACCCCATGGCTCTGCAATTGCGCTACTTGCAGACACTGCGAGAGGTTTCGGCCGAGAACAATTCCACCACCCTGTTCCCAATTCCCATCGATCTGTTCAAACCGTTCGTTAAGCTGCAAGAATTTATGGAGAAGACTAAGGAAGGCTCTAGCCCTTAACAGTGCACCTGCTTGTTGCGGGCCGATTTGTTGAAAATCTAATTTGGAAAGGAAGAGGGCTTGGATGGCAAAGAAGGAAAGAGCAGATAAGAAAGAGAAGCCTCTGGATCGGATGACCGCCAAGGAGTTGCGCGAGATGGCTTTGGGGATGCAAGGAATAGTTGGCGTCCATGCGATGAATAAGTCTGAGCTTGTCGCGGCCATCAAAGATGCCAAGGGCATCGTGGACGAGAAAAAGCGGGAGACAACGATAGACGTTCGGGCCATCAAGAAGCAAATCCGAGAGCTTCGTAGTCAGAAGATGGCCTCCAGAGAAGCCGGGGAAAAGGAAAAAGTTCAGATTCTCAGACGCAGAATCAGCCGACTGAAGAAAAGGACTCGCCGAGCAGCCATGGCCGGTTAGCCCGCATAATTTATGAACTGGCGTCGCGAGACCGTGAAACTGGGAACCCGCTTGTCGCAGATTCCGCCAATCGCAGATACCGCTTGCGGGGCAGGGCGGGGCGGTGCGGAGCGAAGCGAGCGCGAACAAGATGGGTGTGCCGCTAGGAAACCGCAGGGGCTCGGCCGGAGGCGTGCTTGAGCTTTCGGTCGCAGGGCATAAGGTTCGAGGACATCCGGAAAGACGTCCATCTTTCCGGGCGCAGTAGACGGTTCCAAAATATTGCGGGCTAAGTTTGGAGGCAGGGAGAGATACGATATGGATCGACAAGAGGCCCTTGACCTGCTGCGTAAGTACGTGACGACAGACAATTTGCGCAAGCATTGCCTGGCTACGGAGGCGGTGATGAGGGCTTTGGCCCAGCGGTTGGGTGAACCCGTTGAACTCTGGGGGATCGTAGGGTTGCTCCACGATTTAGATTATGAACAGACTTCAGAGCGCCCGGAGGAGCATGGGATGAGGACAGCCGCCATGCTGGCCGATACTGAGCTACCGGCCGCAGCCATTACCACGATAAAGGCGCACAACGCTGAGGTCCTGGGCGTGGAGAGAAGTTCAGTGGCGGACTTTGCCCTTACCTGTGCCGAGTCAATTACGGGTTTGGTTGTGGCCACGGCCTTGGTCTATCCGGACAAACGGTTGGCAAGCGTGAAGTCCAAGTCGATTCTTAAGCGCATGAAACAGAAAGATTTTGCTAGACGGGTCAGTCGGGATCACATAAGGCTTTGCGAGAAAATCGGCGTCCCGCTCGCCGATTTCGCTGACTTGAGCCTGCGAGCTATGCAGGGTATCAGCCAAGAGCTCGGTCTCTAGGCAGAGATATAATAGGTTTCCACAAGTCCTCAGTTACCACTTCTGAGACTGTGACTTTCCTTTTGATGTGGAGGCCTGCCGGAGAAGTCATCTGGAGAGTATTAAGCGGTAACCACCACGAGACGTCGGGATAATCTGGAGATCATGGACCCGAACACGAAGAAGAGAATGGCTGCCGCAATAGCCGCGGTGTACAGGTATCTGCGAAGCCAGGAGGAGCAGCAGCTTGCGATGGTGGGGATGACCCAAGAGATTCCGGGACTAACTATGAAGGTACCGAGTCTCTGGTCCGTATCAGGGAGACAGGCCACGATGGAAATGCGCAGGCTGCTTCAACTGCGCATGGTTCGTTGACAACGAGTGCCACCCCTGGTGTGGGCAACGAGTTTCACGGGTCCTCCCCGTAGTGATCTCGGTGGAAACGTCTATGTAATTTTCTATGGCCATCGAGTCCTATTGCGGTAGTTTCAGAGTTCGAAAGGTTCAGAGCACTGGATGGGTGAGATAGTGAGATAGGAGGAGTCAATAATGGCGGATCAGCATGGAAAAATGGAAGCTGGATTGGTGGACAAGGACAAAGTGGAGGTGACCAATCCGGTAAAAATTCAGGATATCACCCTTCGGGATGGGCATCAATCGCTTTTCGCCACCCGAGGTCGCACGGAGGACATGATTCCCATCGCGGAGGAGATGGATTCGATTGGCTTTTTCGCCCTTGGGGTGTGGGGTGGCGCAACTTTTGATACCATGCATCGCTTTCTGGGGGAGGACCCTTGGGAACGGCCGCGGACATTGAAGAAATATGTCAAGAAGACTCCGCTGCAAATGTTGCTCCGGGGGCAGAA
>CP070692.1:3067148-3074938 GCA_020353215.1 Deltaproteobacteria bacterium | reverse complement strand
ATATTTTGAGGTCTCTTGGTGACAGTATAGTGACAGTCAGTACGGTGACTTTCCGTACTTTTTTCTCTGCCGCTCCCGGTATCTTTCCACTCTGGCTTTTGTCAGACAACGGCTGCACAGGCTTTCCTGTTTCTTCTTGTTTGTGAATTCGTACCTTTTGCAATTTTCACAGCGAAGTATGCGCGTTATGTCTAAGTCCTGAAATATCGGCATTAGAAATACACCAATCGCCGACCACATATCGTCGAAGACTAAAACAGACAACTGGGCCTCAAAGATCTTCGTGTCAGGACCATCTCGTAACCAGTTTAAGTTATCAGATTTCCCTGGGGTTTCAATAAGCGACTCAAACACGAAACATTGAGCAGTTAAGGGGTAAGCTATTATCCTAGAGCCCACTCGGTGGAAACTATTCTCAGCCTTGAAATAGAGGGGCGTTCCCGGCTCGGTGTAATGGAAGCTCTTTCCCGGATATAACAGCGATTCTCCAGTGAAAGCCGCGAGATACTCCAATACGGCACGCTGGCACTGAATCAATTCTTTTCGGTTTGGCTCACTTGCTATAATTTCTATATCAAACCAACAACGTTGAACCCTCTCTGTGCTGTTTTCTGTAACAGGCCATTTCTCAAGCTCGAAGTTGAAAATAGGTAACGGTCCTTGTATGTGAACTATGAAGTCAGTCAGTTCTGTCAGAAGATCCTCGCGATTTAACCGTTCGATATCCAGACTTGCAAATCTTAGAAGCCACTTGAGTTTTCTTGCTGATTCCCTCTTGGCCATAGCAGGCCCTCCTGGTTGTAACGGATTTTTTAGTCCCCAAGAGTATAAAGCACGTTAACGGATTTTTCAATTGAAAAATGCGTAACACACCCTATAATTGCACAAACTACATTAGCAAGAATTAATGAGAAATGGTGCAAAATGTCACAGCAATACATGACCTGGCATCAGGCATGCGGACTCTGCAAGGACAGCGCATGTGAGACCATTGACAAACTCCGCGGCACCAAAGATTTCACCGTCCGGGAAGCTTGCCGCTATCTCTCGGAGCAGTTGGAGGGAGAAATAGGCGCAGAGGCATTCCGCCGGATGTACTATCGCCACCGCAAGAAGGAGGAACCGAAGGAACCCACAATCGACGAGCTCTTAGAACGCGCCCGTAAATACATTGGGAAGCTACTTCAAAGACTGGAAAGGACCGAGGAAGAAATAGACGAGCATCAGTTGAGCACGTTCATCAGGGCGCTGCAAAAGGGCGTAACTTTGGCTGAAACATGCAAGAGAAATATGGAGGGACCAGGAGGGAACAATGACTAATTTGCGGTATAGCATCCATGGCACCCCAGCGCCTATGTACCGCTTTGAACTCAAGGGGAAAATTCACGCCTCAGGATATCGAACGATTTCCGAATTCGCTAACGCAATCAACGTCGACGTAGGGCAAGTATCGCGCTGTATCAACGGCTGGCTTTTCCCCGGACCGACTTTGCAAAGAGCTATGGCACGGCAGTTAGGGTTGACTCTTAAGCAGTTGCGGGAGTTGCTCTAATTTGAAAACACAGAGGAAGAATGTCGCCTTGACCCTGCGGAAGCAGGGTTTTTCAGTAGTGCCAGCCAACCTCGACGCAAAAATGCCTGCTCTCAGATCATGGAAGCAGTATCAAGATAATCCGCCAACTGAACAGCAGATAACGAACTGGTTTAGAGATGAGCGAGCACTAGGCGTTATCACCGGTAGAGTCAGCGGCAACACTGAAATCATAGACTTTGATGCGGACCCGGAGCGTCCTATAGTGTTCCAGCAATGGCGAGAGAACGTGGAAGCAGAAGCGCCGGGACTATTTGAGAAACTCTATATTGAAAGCACCCAGAATGAAGGATTCCACGTCAGTTATCGCTGCCCTGACATCAAGATCCCCGGCAACCTGAAACTTGCACAGCGAAAATTCCAAGAGGATGGCAAAGATCAAATCAAGGCGCTTATCGAAACCCGAGGCGAAGGCGGCTTCTGCATCGTTTCCCCCTCCAAAGGCTACAAAACCCGCCAAGGTAGCCTCGCAGACCTTCCAGAGATCACCAAAGGCGAACGGGAAGTCCTTATCAATGCCGCTCGTTTGCTAAACGAATACGTGGAGCCATCCAAATTAGTCAACGGACCCCGTGAAGCCAAGCCGAAACGCGAGGGGGTTTCCCCGGGCGATGATTTCAATGAACGGGGGGATTGGGATGAGTTGCTGGCAAAACATAAGTGGACCCGAGTTAAAAGAAACGGCCAGTACGACTACTGGAGAAGGCCAGGAAAGGATCGAGGCCATTCTGCATCAATCATTGAAGGAAACATCTTCTATGTTTTCTCTTCCAATGCTTACCCTTTTGAATCATTCACCGGATATTCAAAATTTGCTGTCTATACCCTCCTTGAGCATGGTGGTGACTACTCTGCCGCAGCAAAAGAGCTTGCACAGCAGGGGTACGGAGACAAACCTACTCCCCAACAGTCAACCCCCCCAGAGGAGCATCCCGCCTGGGCCAATAATCAGACTTCACGGCCTCCACAGAAAAACCAGTTGTTCAGTCTTGATCAGATAGCAGATTGCTTTAAACAGGACATTAAGTGGGCGTGGCGGGAACATATCCCAGCGGATATGTCCACCATGTTCTCAGGCCGTGAAGGGGATGGAAAAACCACAAACTGCATCCAAATTGTCAAGGAGATGCTGGAGGAAAATCCTTCAGATTATGTGGTCTGGATTGCCTCAGAAGGATTCGTGCAAGACACCATAAGCAAGATGCTCCAGCTTAAGTTGGATGGCAGCCGCATTCTGTTTCTCAAAAACGATAACGACACATTCAGCTTTAATTTCAATCTCGGTTACGACCGGCAGCAGTTGGACCAGCAACTGAGCCAGTACAAGGCGGAAGGCAAGAAGATCCTCGCGGTCTTCATCGACAGTATAAGAGGAATAACACCCTTTGACGACAATGACTCCAGGATCAAAAACGTCATGCTCAGTCTAAATGCCATCGTCTGCGATAAACACCGGGCTGCACTCATCTACATAGATCATCATAAAAAGGGTGACGCTCGGTCAGCGCTGGACAAGGTTGTGGGAACCACAGCCAAGGCGGCAGCGGTCAGGTGTGTCTATGCAGTGACACCGGTTAGCGGCATGGTGAGAAAGATAGAGCTGGCCAAAACCAACATTCTTGATCATCAACCCGCCCCTCTGAAATCGGTCTTCTCAATCAATTATGGCTTGATCATCTATGAAACCGAAAAGGCAGACCAGACCCTGAGAGATGATGCCCAGAAGTGGTTGATTTACCTGTTCGGTAAACGATCCGAATACCGCTCAAGTGAAATATACGAACTAGGCGAAAAGCATGGATATGGAATCGAAACACTTAAGAAGGCAAAGCTGGATTTAGGCATAGATTCAAAGCAGGAAGCAGTAGGTAAACCCTGGCTATGGGTGTGTCATAGATTCTTGGATAAATGAGTGTGTCATTCTCAATAAGAACCCCTTATTGGAACCTAGTATTGGAAATCAATACCTCTGGGGAAAAATGACAAAATTGCAATTAAAAAAACCTAATAAAATCAACCAGAGGTACCAGAGGTACGAGAGGTATTTCAAAATAAAACAATACCTATGGGAACAATAATAAGAATATTAACTAATTACTTATGTTTACATCAGACTCTCTAAGGACGCTCTCAAAGTGGTGACCACAAAAGTGTTGAATCGGTAGGGATGAGTGCTGAGAACTTTACAGTTTGGGAAGGTATTTTCATGAAAGAGGTACTTCCGATTTTGGTACCGGACGGGATAGTCAAGTCGGGTGCCAAAGACTAATTGGTGGTGACAGGGTAGGGACAGTGGCTCGCAAACCTGCACAAACAAAAGTATCGGCAAGTGGCGCACGGATAGGCAATCCACGACTCCTGTCGATTCCTAGCGCTGCGGAATGGCTTGGCATCGGCCAGTGGAGCCTGAGAGAACATATCTGGGCTGGGAGAATCCCTGTTGTGAGACCAACTCCTAACGGAAAAATGTGGCTAGATCGTCAAGATTTAGAAAGGTTTATCAAGGATAACAAGTTCACAGTTACTTGAAAGGAGCAACGAAATGACAAAACTCGATCACAGTCGACCGTACGGCAAAATAATCGGTCCAGGGCCTGGCAAATACGCACAGGATGGAAAAACTTTCGATCGGCATGGCCGGGAAATCGACTCAAGGATGGAAGTTTTGAAGAGCGAGATCCGCCATGTCTTGGATGAGGCAAATGTGGCTTATTGGCTTGTGGATGCGAGTGAAGCCGCACTCGATCTGATAGTGCTAGACCGAAAAACCGCCTATGCCGTGCTGCTTCGTCCTCTGGGATCAACGTCCCAGGAGGAGGCAAAGTTTCAGGCGCGCTGGCAAAAAAACGGTGGGGTGGCTCTAACCATCGAAAATGTGGCGCAACTGGCAAAGGCTTTAGGGATCAGCCTCCGACCGAAAGAGGAATAGTGATGGCAAAACCGAAGGGAAATATCCCCAAGTTAAGACCTGAAAAGGACCAAGATGGTCGCGTCAAGCATGGATTGCACTCTCTTGAGCGGATTTTGGAGGGGCAACCAGACGCTCGTTATGCGCCGGTGAAAGAATGCAATGCAATGCAGGCCGCCCTGGTGGAATCAGCCGGTGGTGCCGATGAGGTTCGGGCTAACCCGCTGGTGTTCATGCTTATAAAGCGCATGGCTCACTTACACACCAAGTGTGGGCAATGGGAGAAGATGAGTTTGATCGGCGAAACCTGCTTGGGTGATAAGCGATATACGGCAATGATTGGCAAGTTGAAGCTGTACATAGAGACTTATCAGGACCTTGTGTTCAACTCAAAAAAGGCGACCAAGGTGCCAACTATCAGGGAGATCATCGAGCAGGAGTCGAGCAAATGATTTGCCCCAAGTGCAACTGTGCTGATGTGGTCTGGAGTTTTGGTGTGTACCAATGCGATTGCTGTGGGCTTTGGTTTACTAAAGAGGAGGCTGAGATAGTCTCAAAGAGTTGGGACACTCAGAATAGATGACATAATGGATATCATAAGCGCGATAAATAACGAGAAACTTTTTAAACCTATCTTTAAAGACATCGAGACTTGGTCCAGTTGGATTGTGCTTTTAAAGGCTCTCTTTGCTCTCAAGATGAGCAAACCGGAACGAATTCTATACCAGCAGTGTACTGGACGACAAAAGTCTCCAAAGAAGCCATTTCGGGAAGCTGTGTGCATCTGTGGCAGGCGTAGCGGGAAGAGTTTCATGGCCAGCGTTATCGCATGTTTTCTTGCCCTTTTCTTCGATTATCGGCAATACCTTGGGCCTGGTGAACGTGCAAGTATAGTTATCATTGCAGCAGATCGTAGTCAGACTCGGACGATATTCAATTATATCTCGGGGATCTTACATTCAAACGAGGTATTTGAAAACTGTATCGAAACAGAGTTGAAAGAACGGATTTCGCTGAACAATAGAATTGACATTGAGATATTAACAGCCAGTCATCGCACAGTGCGGGGCAGGACCATTGCTGCTGTTTTGTTGGATGAAGCTGCGTTTTTCTATCAGGAAGGTGCGAGACCGGACACTGAGATTTATCGTGCTTTGAAGCCCTCTACAGCTACGATACCGAGCAGTTTGGTTCTTATCATATCTAGTCCGTATGCTCAAACGGGACTCCTATACGAGATGCACAAGCGTTTTTTTGGTGTGGACGATCCTGAAACGATGGTGTGGGTTGCGGATACTCTCACCATGAATCCAACGCTTGATAAGAAGATTATTGAGCGGGCGGTGGATACCGACCCCGAGGCAGCAGAGAGCGAGTGGTACGCGCGTTTTCGTAGGGACATTGCTGCGTTTCTGTCGATAGAGGTTATCGAGGCGTGTACTGTTCCTGGCCGTTACGAGTTGCCGCCGCTGAGCGACCATCACTATCGCGCTTTTGTGGACTCTGCCGGCGGAGGTGGAACGGATTGGATGACATTGGCAATAGGTCACAAGGATGGTGAGAAGATGATTTTAGACTGCATTCGTGCAGTACCGCCTCCGTTCGACCCATTTGTAGTGACTGAGGATTTTGTAAAGGTTTTGAGAGAGTATCGTTGCAATTCAGTTGAGGGTGATAAGTATGCAGGCGATTGGCCGTCTACTGCCTTCGGGCAGCATGGCATTCGATATGTGCCATCTACAAAGACAAAATCTGAGATTTACCTGGCAGCTGAGCCTTTATTTAGTCGTGGTCAGGTTGAGTTACTGGACCACAAGCAACTGTTCGACCAATTAAGGAATTTGGAAAGGCGTACTAGGCGGGCTGGCAGGGATTTGGTTGACCATCCATTGCGGGGCCATGACGATGTTGCAAATTCTGTTTGCGGTGCATTGGTCAATCTGGGTGGTAGTGATGGTTTTTTCGGAGGATGTGACCTTGGATAAGCAGATTCTTAGAACTGTGGGTGGTCTTGGCTGGCCGGGGAGTCAGCCTGGATGTGTTGTGATAATTGCGGAAGAGGAGCGAATTATCGCCGAACCAAATAAGTACGAGCGCAAAATTCTCTACCATTTACTAGACGAGTTTGAAAACTGGGATCTCGATATCTTGATTCGGACCGCAACGGATTTATCTGCGAAGCATAACTGTCAGGGTATTTACGCGAGGCTTACTCATCAGCCCGGTGTGGATTATCTCCAGACTTTTAACAAGCTGGCAATGCAGGAGAAACGGGGATTTTTCTATCTGCAGGCAGCACCTCATACACACGAGGAGCATTTACGACTTGGCGCCATCGAATTTCACCTAAATCTTATAAGAAGATATCTGCATCCGGCGCAGAAGAGGCTTGTCCTGGGCGATACGAAACTGATTGGTTATCTCCAGGATATCCCGAGAGAAGTCACACTGCTAAAAGACCTGGATTGTCCAGCGGTAGCCGCGTTGGGTTATGCGCTGGCGCACTTGGTTCAAACGGAAGGATGGGATGAGCAGCAAGCGTACCTCATTCAAGAACACGAACTCAGGCTCATGCATGGTGACGACTGATAAATACTGGTATTGCGCGTCACTATTGCATAGCTACCGAAAGAGCTGGTTACGGAAGCGTCATTGTCACTACCATTAGAAGAACAACCCCTTACTCCCGGCAGGGCAATACGCAAGATTTGCGTTGGCTGTGTTGGCACTTCCTATACGGTGGAGCATTGTGGCGGAGATGGGTGCTTGGGAGGTCGAGGTGACGAAAGCGGAGTCTGTTACTTCTATCCGTATCGTCTTGGTAGAGGTAGACCGTCAGTGAAGCTAATCAGGAAGTTCTGCCTCGAGTGCATGGGAGCTAGCAAGCAACTGGTAGCCGATTGTCAAAGCCTAGATTGTCCCCTGTATCAGTATCGCTTTGGGAAGAATCCGAGGAGGGCTGGGGTGGGGAATAAACAGCCTAGAACCCCTAGCGTGAGTTCAGAAAATCGGACTCAGAATCGCATTTCACTTCTGGGGACATAGTTAGGGTTGCAACTGGCATTTCTTGTCCTAAACGCCGGCTCAGCCTATGTTGCTTTAATCTCAAATTATGTCCTGCTCTTTGAGAACTAAATACCCTTTTCTGGGCCGCGGATGAAGCTCCGGCGGGAACTGTGAGCTAAGTCACGAAAGAAAACAAATCCCGAAAGGGAGGGATGAAACAGAGTGTCCTGTCAAGGCAGGTAGGGAGCCTAACCGAAAGTTGGCGTTTCTCTATCTTGGTTAAAC
>CP070692.1:3059185-3067048 GCA_020353215.1 Deltaproteobacteria bacterium | reverse complement strand
GAACCACTGCCAGAATGTCATCCTCACGCATGAGCAGATGTTCCTCACCATTGAGTTTGACTTCATTGCCGGAATACTTGCCAAACAGCACTTTGTCCCCTTTCTTGACATCCGGAGGGATAACACCACCATTTTTCAAGATTTTGCCCTTGCCAACGGCAATTACCTTGCCCTGCTGGGGCTTTTCTTTGGCAGTGTCCGGGATGATGATTCCCCCCTTGCTTTTTTCCTCTTCTTCCAATCGTTTGATGAGGATTCGATCGTGTAAAGGTCTAATCTTCATGGCTTACGCCTCTTCTTGCACGACACTTCATCTCATCGCACTCTCACTCATCATTGAGCATTAGTTGTGCCAAGATGCTAATTAATTAAAATTACAGGATAAATGCAGTGAAATTCGATTGACACCGGAACTCTGAGTTCCTATAATTGGATGAAGACCTGGGCGGATCAATTTGGTCAAGGCTGGAGATGGGTTTCTAACGCATTGAAAACGGCAGAAAAACCTGATAGTGGAATTCCAAATTCCTCTATTTCTTATTTCGGAACTACCGGTTCCTCTCTGAAAGGGGCAATGAAAAAACCGTCAAGATGGAAAAGAAGAGAAAAAATCGATTGGAGGGGCAAATTTCAGATTATTTGCTCTATGATCTTTTGAGAAATCGACCGGAAATCATGGATTGAAAGCCTTGGAGTCAAGGTAAATCCTGGCTGAGGGAGAAGGTGATGAGATCCTTTTTGCTTGTGTCAGAGGCAAGAGAAGTTTTGGACGTGCTACGTGGGGAACTTTACCCTGGCTCCAAGGTGGAACATACCAAGAGCAAAGATGAGGCCCTGAGTAGGCTAAAGAAGGGGCGTTACGACATTGTTCTTATTGATGTTGAAATCCTCGGAAAGGCAATGCCAGCCAACGGATATAAAGCAGTCTTGCAGCAGTTTCGGCAGGCGTATTCAGCGGTTGAAGTTATTGTCATCTCTTCCAGGGAAATGGTCAGAGAAGCGGTAAAGGCTGTGAAGGCAGGAGCTGCTGACTACCTAACATATCCAATTGAATTCGACCAAGTAAAGCACGTCATCGAGAGCATAGATGCAACCATGCTCTTGCAGTCGGAGCTTGACTATTTAAGGGATCAGTTTTGGCAACCGAGTTCTTTGGCTATAATTCAGACCAAAAGCCCCGTGATGCAAACGGTATTCGCCAAAATCCGCTCCGTCGCGCCTACCAAGAGTACCGTTTTGCTTACAGGTGAGACCGGAACAGGTAAAGGTGTTCTCGCAAGTCTGATCCATCAACACAGCAATCGGAGGGATGCCAAGTTTGTCAGCGTCCACTGCGGTGCAATTCCGGACACACTTTTGGAAAGTGAACTGTTCGGACACGAGAAGGGTGCTTTCACAGGTGCTGATAGAAGGAAGCTGGGTAAATTCGAGGTTTCCAAACAGGGAACGGTTTTTCTGGATGAGATCGGTACCATTACGCCGGCCGCACAGATCAAGCTCTTGCAGGTGCTGCAAGACGGAACTTATCAGCGGGTTGGTGGTGAAGAGACCCTCCATGCCGATGTGCGAGTTATTGTGGCCAGTAATATGGACCTGAAAGAAATGTGCGACAACGGCCAGTTCAGAAAGGACCTCTATTTCCGCTTGAATGTTTTTCCAGTGGAAATACCGCCTCTGAGGGAGAGAAAAGAAGACATCCCTCATATTGTCGAAGTCATTATCGGCAGGCTCAATAGATTTCATCTCAAGGAAATCCGCGACATTCACCCGGATGTAATGGAAGCATTCCTCAACTACCCCTGGCCGGGAAACATTCGTGAACTGGAAAATCTTATAGAACGAGCCTACATTATCGAAAGCTCGGCTATATTGATGCCGGAGTCCTTTCCCCTAGAACTCTTTGCCGTAGAGTCTCTCTCGGCAGGGATGGAGTCGGATTCTTCATATACCTTGGCTGAAGTCAGACGAAGAACTCTGGAAGAAATTGAGAAACGCTATCTAAAGGAGCTTCTTGCTAGCAAAAAAGGAAAGATACGAGAGTCAGCAGAGGTCGCAGGCATTACCACCCGTCAGTTACACAAGTTGCTAACAAAATACGGGATTAAAAAGGAGGACTTCAAGTCCCGTACCGGCCATCAATAAACCAGAGCGGAACCATGAGTTCCGACAGTCACAGAATCGGTCTTGTGAGTTCCTTTTCTTAAGTTCTTTTTAGATTCTACAACATTACATACCTTGATTAGTGTTTGGCCGAGCAAGACCCCACCTGCTCACTCAGATAACGGAACCCCTAGTTCCGGTCTTATAGCACTGACCTCCAATTAAATCTATAAAATTCAACGTGTTATCAAGATGGCACACCTATTGCGGAGCGCTGAATGTCACCGACTGGTGACGCTCATTCGCTCCATGCCGGCGATGTTCTTGTACTCGTTCATGGCAGCAGTGGGGATTGTATTTCCCGCTGCTCTTCCCGGCAATGTCCACTGAAGTGAGCAAACGATGCTGTGTCTTACAGAATTCGAAGATATAAAAGGTATAGTCACTATTGACGGCTTACTTGTACCGGCGGATTGGGATGAAAGTGGGGAGATAGTTTCAATGGCTATTTCGACTTACTACGAAGAAGAGTATCTCATAGAACGCAATCCCAAGGGAGAAGAGTTGTTCGCCTTCGTCCGCCGGAGTGCGAAAATTACTGGATTTGCGAAAACGGATGACCACGGTAAAAAGATTATCAGGGTAAAAGAGTATGAAATATTGGAAGCATAACTAAAAAGTACAGACTCTGGAAAAGGGGAATGTATGGACACGGGATTATTAATAACAGTGGGTGTATTTGGACTGGTGGCTCTCTTCGGCTTGATCGTTCTTCTTGATAGGAAGCAAACAAAGAAGGAAGAGAGCACGCCTGATATAACTCCCAAAGACAAAATGACTCCTGAAGAAATGTGGCAGAAACATGTGGAGGAACTAGGAGTGACAAAGTGAAATTGCAGAAGCTTTTAGTACCGATTGATTTTTCACAGTGTTCTGAAACGGCTTTCAAATACGCCAGATTCTTGGCAAAGCAATTCTCTGCTGGTATCCATTTGATCCACGTTGTTGACAAGAGGTACGTTGAAAAAATCTCCGAACTGAATGGTGACTCAGAAGACCGAATTATTGAACAACTGTGTTTGCTAGCCGACAAAAAACTAGATAGTTTCCTGGCTAAGAATAATTCGAATGAACTAATAGCCGGGAGGAAGATAAGCGTGGGGACCCCGTTTCAGGCCATAGCACTTCGAGCGCAATCAATTGACGCGGACATGATTGTCATCGGAGGTCACGGCAGAGGAGGAGACGGGGAGATCGAAGAGATTTTCTTCGGCAGTGCAGCGGAAAGGGTCGTACGGTTACTCCCCTGTCCGGTTCTGTGCATACCCCAGGAAGTGGTTGGTCTCGAGGATGGACCGACGTGAAATAAGGTCAACAATATCATGAAGCTGGTGTGCCCTAACAACTGCAATTCCGGAAGGTATGACAATGTTGGTTTCCGTTTGGTAGGTGTGCCCATAACTTTAAAGGGTGATTTAACAATCGACTTAGACGATATCTATGCGACGGTAATTAATATACATGAGGGTATAATACCAGGCGCCAAGATACTATGTGGCGGATGTCACCAACAGGCAATTATCGAAGAGTAGAACAAGAGAATCAAGTTCTGGAGCCGGTATGATTTAGAATAATTCCTGCGAAGGAGGATGATACGAGACTGTCTGGCGAATTCTATCTCGATATGATTTAAGCTGAACTGGATCAGGCAATAGATGCCTTGGCGGATGGGTATTTGGGAAGAGCCAGGAATCTTATTGAAGTGGTCATTGCGGATTGTAAACTGCTGATTAAAGAGCTGGAAGGGAAAACAGGATCTAAATGACCAACGAGACTTCCGAGCATTATAGAGTAGTGAGTATATATGACCGTCAAGTTCCAAGACAACTATCAAACCCTCGTGTCAGCCGGGATGCGGCGCAAGATGAGGTTAATAAGGCGTACCGCAAGCTGGCACGTAAGTACAACCCGACGTTAACAAAGACGAGGACGCCGAAGAGAGATTCAAAGAGCTGAGCGAGGCTTATGAAGTACTCAAAGACCCTGAGAAGTGCAGACTCTAAGGAAGTCGAAAAGGGGAGGTTATCTGCTTGACACGCAAAGAAAGGGGTTGCTTTGTTCTTGCGAGCTTTGAAGGGCCATTGACGAATATTGGGAGCTAGGCTTGTCTCCGCTTCACAGAAAAATTACCTTTAGGTGTCTAATTTTATTGCCGATTCTAACAACTTTACTTGCGTATACAAATGAGCATTGCTTTGCAGCTCAGTCTTTATCAGAGCAAATTCGAGGGGAGCTGGAAAATCGCATCAATATGGCAAGTGTGCCGCCAAGAATAACCGTAGAGGGAGATCGGATTCACTCTCCAGTCACCCTTTCCAAATTCTATAGACGCCGCAATTATCAACCTGCCTGGTGCGACGATAAAGGCCCTCTCCCTCGGGTGACTGAATTGGTCATGGCGATCCAAAAAGCTGACCTGGAGGGACTCAATCCAAGTGACTACCACCTAATCGCTATAAGAAAAACACTTGCAAAGATACCTAGAAAAGAAACCAGAAAGAAGCCTCTTAGTGTAGCTGAACTGACGGATCTCGAGCTTTTACTTACCGATGCCTTTTTGCTCTATGGTTCTCATCTGCTATCCGGGCGCATAAATCCAGAATTCATCGATCCAGGGTGGGACGCCAATCGCCGTGAAGCGGATCTGGCCAGTATCCTACAAGCCGCCCTCGACTTGAACAGAATCAGTGAATCTGTTGAAGCCATTCTACCGCCGCATTCGGGTTACCAGGGAATGCGTCGCGCCCTAGCACACTATCGAAAGATTGCAGCGAAAGGTGGTTGGTCCTCGATCCCATCTGGACCCAAGATGTTCAAAGATATGCGAGACCAGCGGGTTCAGGCAGTGCGTATGAGGCTTGTGGCCGAAGGTTATCTGCAAGTCGGATCCAATGTGGATGAAGAGTTTTTTGATGACACTCTGGAGGAGGCTGTTCGTAGGTTTCAAGAGCGGCATGGTTTAGATATCGACGGAGTGGTAGGCGCCGCCACACTTGCAGAGCTCAACGTGCCGGTGGAGGATAGGGTCTGTCAGATTAAATTAAACATGGAACGCTGGCGCTGGTTGCCTCAGGACCTGGGAGAACGATACGTCCTGGTCAATATTGCCAGCTTCGAGTTGGAAGTGATCGAAAAGGGTCGGGCAGTTATGAAAATGAGAGTAGTCGTGGGCAGAGACTATCGTCACACACCGGTTTTCAGCGCCAAAATGACCCATCTGGTCCTGAGCCCTTACTGGTATGTTCCCCAAAAGATCGCCACTGAGGACAAGCTGCCACAGATGCAAAAAGATCCAACCTACCTGGCAAGACACAAGATGAAAGTGTTTGACGACTGGGGTCCAGAGGCAGAGGAAATTGATCCCGGGACCATCGACTGGTTACAGGTAAACACAGAGAATTTCAACTACATACTCCGTCAGGAACCGGGGCCAGATAATGAACTCGGGCGGGTGAAGTTCATCTTTCCCAATCGCCACAATGTATATCTTCACGATAGCCCTTCTTCGCGAGTGCTCTTTTGGAAGAGCGTCCGCACCTTCAGCTCCGGCTGCATCCGTATCCATAAGCCTATTGAGCTCGCAGAATACCTCTTGCGCGGAGATCCCAACTGGACGCGAGAGCAGATACTTGCCGTAATTGACAAAGGGGTTGAACAAAGAGTGGACCTGCTGGAGCCTATCCCGGTTCATCTTCTTTACTGGACTGCTTGGGTGGATGAGGATGGCTCCATTCAATTTCGAAAAGACATTTATGGCCGAGACAATCTGCTGGATGATACTCTCAGCGCTGCATCGCCAATGCCAGGAGGTGTAAATGTCAGAGGTTACAAATCTCACAGATCTTAGCGTAGCCTGATGCTTTTCAAGTGTACGTTGGGGCATTGACTTTGAAATCGCTTTGTCTTGGATCCTGACACTTCCTGCAACGGTGATTCTTGGGTGGCTTTTTGCTAAAATGATTAGTAAGGTTTTTCCCGTCTAGGAGAGAAGCGGAGTGAACAGCGACATGGAAAACGCATGGGTTGGGAAGATTTCAAACTAACAAGTACTGAACTGGATTTTCTCATAAAGACTGCGGCCCCAGAAGTCGAAGACAGGAGTGGATTGAGACAGCTCCTGGAGTCCGACAAGGACTTTCGCAATGCGTTCATTGGGGACGAAAAAACCTTCCAAAGGGTGGCTGATGATAGAGAGGTATTCCTGAAAATTTCGCCAAGGCTTTATTTCGAGATTCTTCTTAGGAAGGCTGGCAAAGAATTGGAGTCGGCAAGCCATACCCTTGAGAGGGTCGGTACCCAAAGAATTGCGGTTTTTGACACCAGAGAAGTAGTGGACCTCCTGTCCAAGCATGTGGTCATGGTGTATCTTGCCGATATGCTTGCATCCTTTACCAAGGTCGAAAGCTACACCATCTCCTACCGGGTGAAGGAGGGAAATTGGCGAAAAATTAGATTTAGTGACTTGGATATCGACAGCCTTATCATTTTCAGTGAGGCGGTGGACGATGAGTACAGGCTCGGTCTTTTCAAAAGGATTGCCGATATTTGCTTGTTTCTCTTGGGTGTATTTCCCGAATATGTCAGGCTCACTCACCGCTATCCCTTCTCCGGAGAGCTAAGACCTCAGATGGCGAGCTGGATGACAAGAAGCCCCGAAGATTACGAGGAGGAAGGAAAAAGATTCTACCAGCTGGCAGCAGAACATCCAGTTGCCAAGACTGCTGAACTATCCGAGGTTTTCACCCTACTTCATGAGAACTTTCATGCAGCCAAAAGACCTCTCAATTTCCTTAGCGAGCACTACTTCCACAGAGAGAAGTCATTTGTTTGGGGTGGAGACTGCCTGATCCGCTCAGTAGGGGCGCGTACAACAGCCCCTGTCGCAGCTATCTTTCCTTAGAGAAATCTGCCACATCTAAAAGGAAAATAGAGGAAAAAGGGACCAACCCAAAGTTTATCTCGATGATTCCGGATTATCCATAATATTTGCCAAAAACTTTGCATTCTGGGGCTTGATTTTATGTTTCCCGGTACTATCTTTTCGTCGTCAGCACTCTCTTGAACAGAGTGCTAAAGACGCGGGCGAGATTTTTCAGATTTGGCACTCAACGAAGACCCGTGCGGACTCCGTGCGGCGTCAGATTGAAACCAGGAGGGAGGCATGAAGTTGAGACCTTTATATGATCGGGTGATCGTTAAACGGATAGAGGAGGAAGAGCAGACCTCGGGGGGTATCATCATTCCCGACACGGCCAAGGAGAAGCCGCAAGAGGGTAAGGTGATTGCTGTTGGCAAGGGCAAGATCCTGGATAATGGCAAGGTGATGCCCTTGACAGTGAAAAAGGGGGATCGAATCCTTTTCGGCAAGTATTCGGGATCCGACATCAAAATCGATGGTGAGGAACATTTGATTATGCGGGAGGATGACATCCTGGCTATAGTTCAATAACTGCCGGGATATCGAAAAGGAGGGATTAGCTATATGGCTGCAAAAGAAATCAAATATGACGCCCAGGCCAGAGAAAAGATCATGAAGGGCGTAAAGACTCTGGCAGACGTGGTCAAGGTGACCCTTGGGCCCAAAGGTCGCAATGTTGTGCTGGAGAAATCCTGGGGCTCTCCAACCATTACGAAGGACGGGGTGACCGTTGCCAAGGAGATTGAGCTTGAGGACCACTTCGAGAACATGGGCGTCCAGATGGT
>CP070692.1:3051208-3059085 GCA_020353215.1 Deltaproteobacteria bacterium | reverse complement strand
GCAACGTTAGGGTACAGATGAACTGGGATGGTTGTGTATTATCGGGCTACTATGTTGTTTGTAGCGCTTTTCGTTTTCTGCGTCGGCGTTGCATGCGATCGGGAAAAGCCAAACAGGCAGGGAGGAGCCACACCGGTGTTTGACATCGAAAAAACCGCAGAGCGACTGCAGGAGCACGTCCGGAAGCTTACGGTAACAATCGGGGAGCGAAGCGTCCGCCTACCAGAGAATCTGACCAAGACGGCGGAATATATCGAATCATACTTTCGTGACATCGGCTTGCCGGTTCAAACAGAACCCTACCGTTTTAAGGATATCCTCGTGACGAACGTCATAACCCGGATCGACTTCAGTGCCAATCCCCGCAGACTATACCTCCTGGGAGCTCACTATGACTCGGTGCATGGTACCGTGGGTGCGGACGACAACGCCAGTGCGACAGCGGTCCAGCTGGAGACAGCCAGACAGTTACTGGAGTTACGGGGCAAGAAAGAGATGGATCTGAGCGTGAAATTGGTCGCCTTTGCCCTGGAGGAGCCGCCAGCCTTCGGAACAAGGTACATGGGGAGTAAGGTCCACGCCAAGAGGGCAAAGAAGGCGCAGGAGAGAATCGACGGTATGCTGTGCTTGGAGATGGTTGGCTATACCTGTCACCTCCCAGGGTGTCAGAGCTATCCGTTTCCGTTGATGTTCATGAACTATCCCAAGGAAGGAAACTTCATTGGGATAGTGGGCAATCTCAGCTCCCGAGGGCTCACCAGTTCAGTTTACAAAGCTTTCATGAAAAACCGTGACCTTCCCGTGATCAAGCTAACCGTCCCACTCGGAGGCTGGGCGATGCCATCGGTCCGGCTGAGCGACCATTCCTCTTTCTGGGATCAAGGCTACAAAGCTGTGATGATCACAGACTCTGCCTTCTACCGCAATCCTCACTATCATCTGTCGTCAGATACGATGGACAAGCTGGACTTCCAGTTCATGGCGGAGCTGGTGGAGAGCTTGTTGATTTTTTTTAACTCCCTTCACGCTGGGTGATATTTTCAACTGGGCTGTTGAAATCCGGGCGGGGCAGGGAGAAAGGCAACAGAATGTCATCACGTTCCGCTTTGATTCATGGTCAATCGGGTCATCATCTCTTTGGGTAACTGAATAATCAGATCCTAGCCCGGATATTTCATGAATCACCTGAAAGTCCTGGCGCCTCGTGCCTTGCACCGTCTACCCGTTTCACCACTCGTGGTTGGGTTGGAGCTTGACCTTCAGGTAAAGATCCCCACGTCTGCCATCACCTTTCTGCCTGCCTAGACCCGCAAGGCGAAGAAGCATTCCCTGCCTAGAACCCGATGGGACGCTGACTCGCACTAACCGTTTCTGTAAGCCCCAGGGAATTTTGACCAACTTCTTGGTACCGTATCGAGCCTCACGTGGAGTTATTACGATGGACCCATAAAGATCGGGGTTTTCGGGCGAGTCAACCGTTTTGATGACTTGGAGACGATGGGTTTTTTGCTTGGTGATTCTGTGCCGGGCTCGGCTACCCAGATCCAATTCAGGTATCCTCAAGAATATCTTCAAGAAAATGGCTCCGAACACGAACCCGCCAATATGAGCCCACCATGCGACCCCTGCTCCCTGGGCAGGTGTTCCGGTTGCACTGATAAATTGGAAGATGAACCATAGGCCAAGATAGACGAAAGCTGGAATCTCTATGAGGTAAGGTAAAAAGAAAATGGGGATAAAGGTAAGCACTCTAGCTCCTGGATAGAGAACAAAATAAGCGCCCATAACACCGGCAATGGCCCCACTGGCCCCGATGGTGGGAATCTGCGAGTGCCAGTTGACGAAAAGATGTGAGAGACTTGAAGCAAAACCGCAAAGAAGATAGAAGAGGAGATACCTGATTGGTCCTAGGCGGTCTTCTACGTTATCGCCAAATATGTAAAGAAACCACATATTTCCGAGGAGATGCCAAAATCCGCCGTGGAGGAACATACAGGACAGAAAGGAGAAGACTTGCTGGCCCAAGGTAAAATGAGCTCCGATCGCCGGCACTGAGTAGCGGGCAGGAACAAGTCCATACATGTAGATGAATTGGCTCAGCGCTTCTCCGTGGACGACCTCGATCGAATATACCAGAAAGTTGGTAACGATAATCAGGATATTGACGACTGGATAGTTCCTGGTTTGGGTTGTATCGCGAAGGGGAATCATTTGAATCTAGGGGACCTGATCCTGCCTCTATGCGGGGCCGGGGTTCAAAGTTTTGCCGGTAGACTGGTTCAGTGGTTTTTGAGCACCGGAGTCAAGGATGTTTCAGATTGTAGATTTCGGATTGCGGACTCTCATGAATTGCCGATTCCGAGTTTTGCGTAAGATGAGAAGCTGACTAAAGCCACCAACTAAAATCCTTCAAATCATGTCAACCTGAAATCCGCGATCTGCAATACCCACCAATCCATTACTCCAGAAGGCTCTCGCTGAAGGGAGAGATCAGCGAAGCCCCCTCTGGTGGCAGCTCAAACCCGGGCTTCTGGATTCAAGGTTTCTTACGGTTCTTATAATTGTCCTTATCTAATGCCCCTTTCCTCTTTGATGAACTCATAGGCTTCCTGGATTTCACGGAACTTATCACCCGCAAAATCGGTAAATTCATCCGGAAGGCCCTTTGAGGCGATTTTGTCGGGATGATATTCTTGGACAAGTCTTCTATACTGCTTTTTCACTTGCTCATCTGAAGCACTTCTGTCAGCTCCAAGAATAGCATAATATTTGTCAGAGTCGTTGGCATACCGAGACTTCAGTTCCTGGTACTTGTGCTCTCCAAAATTGAATATCCTCGCCGCGGAAAGAATGAGTCTCTCTTCACTTGCACTGAGTGTACCATCCGAAACAGATACCCTGAGTAACAGGTCTATCATCAAATCCAAAAGCTGAGGTTGATTGTAGAACTGGCCGTAAAACTGGGAGGCAAAATCCTGAAAAGTCGTTTGCGAATGAATTGCAGTTTCAAAGATGTGGGCGGCAAACCTTTTGCTTTCAGGACTCAAATTCAGCTCTTTTGCCATAAAATCTTCAACGGAACGTATTTCTTCCGGGGATATTTTGCCGTCGACCTTGGCGAGTTTGGCAAGCATGGAAAACGTGGCAATGAAGAAGGTCATCTGGGCCTGTTCATTGTATGTAAGGCGCTCTCTTTCATCAGGATAGTGCTGAGCTTCGCTCGCGTCGAATGCGTGCCCGAGTGCGGCTCCGGCTATTGCACCCAGGGGGCCACCAAGGGCGAATCCTATCGTGCCGCCAACTACTTTCCCTAGCCAACCCATATGCTCAACCCCTCACTTTGAGACCCGAAACAGAAGAATGCAGCACTGGGAACCATCGCAAATTTGTTCTTGCAGTTCAAAGGTAATCTCGTCACCGAACTCAGAGGCCCAGACCGCATATTCCGTATTGCAGATACGATTGCCGACCCGCGCAGAAAGATGTTCTCTACCCGATTTGATCATCACGTTGTGCCACGGGCATTCACTAATGGTTATTTTCAAAGAATCACCGTCACTGGTCTTCTCTGCCCGGAACACGAAACCATCCAACGAAAGCCTCGCTGCAAGGCATTCGCCAAGTGCTTCCAGGCCAGTCTGGAAGTCACCCATGGATTTCAGCATGCGGGCTTGGATCTTGGGCAAAACCTTCCAAACCTCGTCATCAATGTACAGCGCCGTCTCAAAGTCGAACCTGGCTTCGACCTTCATGAACCACAGGCCATCCACTGCCGTGTAACTGCGCTTGAAATATTCTCCGATCTGTTCTGCTGTCAGTTCAAGCATCTTATGTTCTTCCTTTAGCCCGAATTGCTCGCGTACCAGCCCTCCTCTGCAAGGACCACTGAGGTTTCTACTTGCCGGTCAGGGATCGACCAGTATTTCTTTAGCAGTCTATTCTTCTCCTCAGTGGATACCACGCGGAAGCCGTTTTTTTCGTAGAACCGGATGGCCCAAACCGCATCCGCCCAGGTTCCGATCAGTATGGGAAGAGTCGTCTTCTCCCTCAAGCGGGACAGTAGTTTTCCCCCAATACCTCTGTTTTGCCAAGCTGGGAGAACATAGGCATGCCTGATGAGGGTCACGTCCAAGACATGTTGAATACCCATTACTCCGAGCAGGTTGCCATCCTCTTCATGGCCCCAAAACACGACCCCCTGGTCGATTTCGTGTCTGAGTTCGTCTCTGGACATATACGGCTCTTTCCAACAATCGGCTGGGATCACACCTTTGTATGCTTGCGCGCCATCGTTGATGATCTGGTAAATCGCTTCGGAATCTCTGCTATCGCACTGACGAATCATTTCTCACGCCCCTCGGCCAGGGTATCGTTAAGCTATGCCCGTAAGGTGATCATGTAATTTGGGTTGATGAACGCACAGCCGAGATAGAAATCCCCTTTCTAGAGACTGTCCGATAACCTTTTTTCGATGAATGGCTGTTGCCAATCATGTCTGACTGAAAAACAGAATCTCCCCTCCCCCCCGAAAAGATCTCGGGATCTTCGACAAGGGAGAGGCGGTGTTGGGAGTTTCTCTCAAATGCCAAATTTCAATGATCTGAACTCACAAAAACAGCGAACTACGGAGTTATTCGACAGCCTCTCAGGGGGGATTTTGGAGCTGGAATTACCCTGACCATCGCTTCATATAGCCGCCTGTGGCGCCGCCACGCTCGGGTTGGTTTATAGACCAAAGCCACCCCGGCGTCGGGGTGGATCGTTTGTTGTCTAGTGTCAAAGGTGTGGACGCTTTGATGTTACCCACCGTACGGTTCTACTCGTATTCGTAGAACCCACGTCCAGTTTTCCGCCCCAACCAGCCGGCTTCCACATACCGGAGCAGCAGCGGGCATGGCCGATACTTGGAATCTGAGAATCCATGGTAGAGTGTTTCCATAATGGCAAGGCAAGTGTCCAGGCCGATTAAATCTGCCAGGGCCAAGGGACCCATTGGATGGTTCAGGCCCAATTTCATCACGGTATCGATATCTTCGCGCTTTCCCACCCCGTGGTAAAGGCAAAAAATAGCCTCATTTAGCATGGGCATAAGGATGCGATTGGCAATGAAACCCGGATAGTCTTGAGCCTGGACCGGGGTCTTACCGAATTTCAGGGCCAGATCCCAGGTGGACTTGAAGGTATCATCCGATGTGGTAATCCCGCGAATCACTTCCACCAGTTTCATCACGGGAACCGGGTTCATAAAATGCATGCCGATGACCTTGTCCGGCCTTTTGGTGTGGGCCGCAATGCGACCAATGGGAATGGAAGAAGTGTTGGTAGCAAGAATAACCCCAGGACTGCAGATTACGTCCAGATCACGAAAGATCTGAAATTTAATGGCCTCGCTCTCAGTGGCGGCCTCCACCACGAAGTCGGCTGCTGCCAAATCTTCGTTTACCACGGTGGTGATTACGCGTCCGAGAATCTCTTCCTTTTCCTCCGGGCTCATCTTGCCCTTTTTCACATTTCGATTCAGGATTTCCGTGATCTTCTGCAAACCTTGGCGCAAGACATCTTCCGACACGTCGCACATAATGACCTGCAGACCACTCATGGCCGCAACCTGCGCGATGCCGCTACCCATTTGGCCTCCACCAACTACTCCAACGGTCTTAATCTCCATGTCCATTCCCTATCTCATTTTGCTAAAATCTATAAACTCTGTCGCCCGTTCTTCCCGAAGTAACACAGCAACATGTTTATATGTGATTCAACTTCTTTCCGGTGGTCCATGATCCTTAGTGCCTAGTCTTTTCTGGTGGCAGCTAGCGTTTGACAATCATCGCCACCGCCTCGCCGCCGCCCAGGCAGAGAGAGGTCAGCCCCGTCTTCTTCTCCTGCCTGATCATTTCATGAAGTAGTGTGACCAGTACCCGGCAACCGCTGGCACCTATGGGGTGTCCCAGAGCCACACTGCCGCCATTAACGTTGACCTTGTCGGGATCAATCTGTAACTCCCTGAGAACGGCCACAGTGGAACCGCTAAACGCTTCATTGATCTCTAACAGATCCACATCCTTGATCTCCATACCTTCCTTGTCGAGACATTTGGGAATGGCCAGAATAGGGGCAACCAGCACGTACTTCATGTCTATGCCAGCACAGGCCTGGGAGCCGATGGTCGCCATGGGCTTGCAGCCCAAACTTTCCGCCTTTTCTCGTTCCATCACAACCACGGCCGCAGCTCCATCACTGATAATGGAGGCGTTTCCCGGCGTAGTTCTGCCATTCTCTTTGAAGACCGGTTTAAGGCGTGCCAGAGCCTCATAGGAAGACTCCCTTGGGCACTCGTCCTGAACAAACACGATCGCTTCCCCCTTACGTTGGGGAATTGAGACTGGAGTTATTTCGTCCTGGAATTTGCCTTGCCGCAATGCTTTCAGAGCACGTCGGTAAGATTCGGCGGCATAATGATCCTGATCTGCCCTGCTAACATCATATTTCTCCGAACAGAGTTCGTTGGACACTCCCATGTGGAAGTCATTGACGATATCCCAGAGACCGTCGTGGATCATATGGTCATGAAGGGTGCCGTCTCCCATGCGGTAACCAGAGCGGGCGTTTTCCAGGTAATACGGTGCCCGACTCATACTCTCCATACCCCCTGCAACCGCAACATCCGCATCGCCGACTTGGATGGCTTGGGCGGCCAGCATAACAGCTTTAAGTCCTGAGCCGCACACTTTGTTGATGGTTAAAGATTCTGCTTGCCAAGGCAAACCAGCCAGAATCGCGGCCTGTCGAGCCGGGTTTTGTCCGTAACCACAGGGAAGCACAATTCCCATGTTGACCTCATTTACCTCTTCCTTGGCAATTCCAGCTCGGCGTATCGCTTCGCCAATAACCACACCACCCAACTGGGTCGCCCCCAATTGGCTCAGGGCACCGTTGAAGTTACCGATTGGGGTGCGCACTGCACTGACTATCACAGCCTCTCTCATCTTCATATCCTCCGGGGAAAACAGGGCTTATCTGAGCGAGCGCTCAGTCAGGCATCAACCGTAACACGCGCCTGCGGGACTGTCAAGGATTTTGGGGAAACAGCAGTCATCGAGAAGACGTATTAACGTCTGCGTCGTCTCGGCGGCTCCCTGGTGCTTCTGATATCAACGTTTATGGCTCCCAGTGCCCGATCGGCACTCTTTGCCCACCGTTCCGGCGTGGGGTGGAGAGATTCCAGCCGGAAACTTAGTCGGAACTCAACGGGGCTACTTCTGTTTCCTTGACCGTCACCCACCATGACTTGCAGATTCAACGTATCAGAGAGGAGACCGTTATCCGGGGGCGTTCTCAAGAAGATATACCCTGTCACTTCCCTACCGTCGCCATCCTGTAGCCTTGTGATACTCGTTGGATATCGCCCGATTCCAGGCTGCGTAACCAAAGCGGTGATGTCGTTCATGTCGCCGTCATCATCCGTGGCGTGCAGGTAGACTCTCCATACCGCACCCGGACGGATGGCATCGACGGCAAAAGAGTCTACTATCACGGGTGCTTCTCCCTTTTTCTGGTCGGAGTCTGCACGGTATGCTTGACAACTAACCAGTCCAGAGAATAGAGCACTTACAACTAGGGCAATAAAAACGCTTTTCTTCATAGCTATGACCTCCTCGACCAGTCCCAATGGAAGACATATGAAATTAACTCCAGTAGTTGGTTCGGTCAAGGGGAAGGTGAAACAAGACTTTCCCCAAAAATGTCAAGCGACCCAGGCATAGGGCAGGGCTACTCCACAACGAGCAATTGAAGATCCCTGCAGGTAGCTGCAGGGAGTCTTCGAAATGTAAGGAAGATATCTGATCTTATTGTAGTTCGCTCGCAGTCCCGCAGTC
>CP070692.1:3043215-3051108 GCA_020353215.1 Deltaproteobacteria bacterium | reverse complement strand
GATCATGAAGTATTTTCTGTGGTTCCAAGGCTGCCGGCCTGGTCACTTCTAGCGCAGCTGTGCGTGGGGGAAGGCGCCCCCTCCCGGTTCCCCGTTCCTGCGAAACGGGGCCAGGGGCTCCCCCCACCCACAGCTGCGGAAGTGAACACAGGCCTCCCGCCAGTCACCTTGGAAAAGACTTCATGATCCTCCATCAACATGACTGCCGTTGTGCTCTGCAAACAATATTATGCTCTCATTAATAACTGACACATCACCAGTGTGAGCCCTGATCAAACAGTCTGGCGCGAAAACGAATGCAGTTCACGCGGAGACTCGACGATCCTCAGGGCAAACGAATAACCCTGGCTTCGCCTCTGTCCATGGTGTTTGTTGGCTGGCAGCCCAACAGTTTTCGTCCACCTTGATCCGGATCTCCAGCCAAGCTCCGCGTTGCCTTTCTTTTCGCTCGCACCGTTATCGTCCAAAGTTCACCCCGCAGGCAAAGAATCCCCCGTACAAAAAGCCCCGAACTCCTAATGCACCTTTCCGTGTTTGATTAGAAACCCAACTCGGACAGAGTTGAAGTAATCTGGGCGAAGTTTTCGTGGGACACCTTGATTTCCTCATCCCACAACGGTTTGCTCCAGATCTCGAAGCTTCTGACCATCCCGGCCAGAATCACCTCACGCTCCAGCGAACCGTGTTCCCGCAGGGGCTGAGGAATCAGAATTCTTCCCTGCTTGTCGAAGTTACACTCAATAGCGCCAGAGATGAAAAAGCGCTGAAACGCCTTTACATCCTGACGCACGACTGAGAGCTCTCCCAGCTTCTCTTCGATTTTTTCCCACTCCAACAGGGGATAGGCGATCAGACAGCGATCGAGATTGGTGATGATCAAACGATCTTCGTAGCGACGTTTGAGAATCTCACGGAAGCGTGACGGAATGCGTATACGGCCCTTAGCGTCCAGGGTATGCACAGAGCGGCCTCGGAACATTGGCACTCCAACACAGCGCAGTTTTGACACTTTTTACCACTATTGTCCACTAAATGCCACCTTTTATACAATCTGTTACCACCAATTGTCAACTCAAAACGAAAATCAATGGATTAGACCCGGTATGATTACATTGCCAGTATCTCACCCGTATCAATATATATATGAATTATCTCGGAAGGAACAACTATATCATGGGGATAAAGCAAAGGCGAGAAATCTATTTTTCCAAGAGTTTCCCCAAAAATTGATCGTTGATCTTTGTCAACTGAGGTCACGAGGTGGTTTGCCCTGATGCTGCAGGGATCTTCAATTGCTCGTTGTGGAGCAGCCTCCCCCTATGGATGGGTCGCTATGACATTTTTTGGGGAAACTGCTGATCTATTTATCTATCGTCGCTTCTGGTGGCGCAGAACCGCCGCGTTATGTTCGACCAAGCTGCTGGAGAAATGGTGGGTTCCGTCCTTTTTGGCGACAAAATAGAGATACGAGGTTGAGGCCGGTTGGAGCACCGCCTGGATGGAAGCTCCTCCGGGATTGCAGATGGGTCCAGCGGGTAGGCCGCGCCGGGTGTAAGTGTTGTAGGGAGTATCCGTCTTCAGGTGGACCCGGGTGAGGTTGCCATCGAAGTCCTTGATCCCGTAAATCACGGTGGGGTCACTCTGCAGGCGGATCCGTCGTCTGAGTCGGTTCAAGAACACCCCGGCAATCAGTGGACGTTCAGCAGCTACTGCGGTTTCCTTCTCGACCACGGAGGCCAGGATGACAACCTGGTGCCGAGTCATCCCGAGTTGGCGGGCACGATCTTGTTGGCTGGGCCCGAAATGCTGATTGAAACGCGCCAAGATAGTTCGCAAGATCGTCTCCACCGGAAGACTCCGCGCAAAGCGGTAGGTGTCCGGAAAGAGATAGCCCTCAAGGCTTGAGGCTGGGATGTCAAACTTGTGGACGAACGTCGGGTCTGTGGCGGCGGCAATGAATCGATGAGATTTGGCTAGATTCAGAGAATCGAGCAGGTTAGCCATTTGTGTCAGGGTGTAGCCCTCTGGAAAAGTGACCTGGTGCAGGAGAACCTGACCCCGTACAAGCTTGTCAAGAAGCTCACCAGGACGCAGCCCGGTGGATAGTCGATACTCTCCGGCCTTGATCTGACGCGAAGCCCTCCGGAGCCGAACAAACCAGTGAAATCTTCCCGCGCTGCTAACTAGGCCCTCACTCTCCAACATCTGTGCCAGAACTGGGAGGGGCGTACCCGAAGGGATTACGAGCGAGACTTCAGACTGAACCGAGCTTGCCGGAGTATTGAGAAAATGGAGCGTTTCACTTACAAGCCAGACACAAACAGCGAGGATCGGCAACAGCAACCACAGTAAGACGCGAGTTCTCTTTTTAGGTGTCCTGGCTAATTTCGTCACGAGTTATTCAGGTCAATTAATCGTCAGGTCATTTTCTACTGTGTCTTTTCAATGCTCCGGGACACCCGGTCTCAAGGTTGGGTCCGCTCCGGGTTAAGCCGGCGGACTGGTTTGTAATGTCCACCAAGCCTTCTGCTCTCTGCTTACCGCTTACTATCTTACCATCCCTCCAGCAACTGAGGAAGCAGAACGCCGGCCTTTCCCTGCAGAACAAGATCTAGGTGGTGAGAATGAACCGTAGGCTCAAGGTTGACTTCGATCACCCGGGCACCCTGTGCCTTGGCCTCAATAGCCAGTGACGCCGCCGGCTGAACGATGGCTGAAGTCCCGATCACCAGCATCGTCTGGCAAGTGCGGCTGGCAACTACGGCACTTTTCAAAATGGCGGGCTGGAGTTGTTCTCCAAACCAGACCACATGGGGACGGAGTAGAGCACCGCAGTCATCACAAGAGGGCAGTTCGGGCAGCCAGACGTCCTCATTTCGACTTACCGTCTGGCACCCGGTGCAGCGAACCATCCAGATATTTCCGTGCAACTCGATAAGCTTTCTAGTCCCAGCTCGTCGGTGGAGGTCATCGATGTTCTGGGTCACCAGAATGAATTGTGGTAATTTAGCCTCCAACCTCACCAGGGCCTCATGGGCGGGGTTAGGTTTGAGAGAAGCAAGCAACTGGCGGCGCCAGTTATAGAATGCCCACACCTGTTTCGGGTCACGAGCAAAAGCCTCGGGTGTGGCCAAGTCGGTGGCTCTAAAGCCCCGCCACAGTCCATCCTTGCCCCTGAACGTGGGAACGCCGCTTTCAGCCGAGACACCGGCACCGGTCAGCACAGTAAGCTGCTCTGTGGTTGCCAGCCACTGGCAAGCCCGCTCGATATCCTGGACCTCGGCATCCATCAAATTTCTCCTTCACTCACACGTTGGGTCAGAAGCTGATAAATATCCAGTCCGGCAGTTCTGAAGCCTTCGAGACCGTAAACCATATTGGCCTCGAGTACCAAGTATTTGTCACTGCAATAGCAAATATCGAGCCCGACTTCGCCAAAATGACAGAGACGAGCAACACGTTCGGCAAAACGGAGTCCGGAGGCAGGGATGGACTGTAGACAGATCCGAGCTCCCTGGGACACGTTGCTCCGGAATTCGCCCCGGCGGGCAATGCGCCAGTAAGCATGTACCACCTTTCCTCCAACCAAGACTACGCGCAGATCGCGGTCAATAGGTAGAGCTTCCTGAATATAGGCTGGTGAGTACCGTTTTAGGTAACGTTGTAGATCATCACCAGTTCTAATAAGAAAGATGCCCCTTCCCCTGGAGGAACCCCGAGGTATCTTTGCAATAACCGGAAAAGAGAAATCCTCCAGAATTCGCCGTTCCTTATCGCCACCGTAGTAAAATCGAGTGCGAGGGTGAGGGATATCGAGAAGAATGAAGAGCTCTGTCTGTTTAATTTTATCTCCCATATAGCGATAGTAGTTGGCAGGAAAGACCCGCTTGCCAAGCGCAAGGAAAACGTCTTCATAAAGATGACTCGGGTAGTAGATCGTGTCAACACTCCGAAGCAAGTTCAGTTCGTCGTCGCTGTAATCGTCGATGTTCGGTCGCACTCCAAGGGTTTGCACCAAAGGACTATGTCTCAATCGTCTTCCTAGGGCGATCCTTCTGTTTTTCATGGCTGCACAATTAACGAGACCCTCGTGGGCGGGAACCCGGTCAGGGCGAAAGTGCCGGCCAGGCCGCAGACTGATAGACGGCCTGACTATGGCATATCCATGCCAGGGAGTCAACGACGTGGAAATTTCAGGAGTTTCCCCAAAAATTGATCGTTGATCTTTGTCAACTGAGGTCACGAGGTAGTTTGCCCTGATTTCTAAATGAAAATGCTTTCCTGGTGTCTCTTCTGTCGTTCCAAAGCTCACGGTATGGTCACTCTGAAGAAACACCAGGCATAGGGGGGGCTGCGAAACCCGCAACACACTGTCGCTTCGCCCAGCGCGAGAAGGGCGAGAAAAGCGAGAAAGGTAGCCCTCTGGACATAGATCCACTTGTTTCTCGCCTGACTTCATTTCCCGCACGTCTCGCCGTGCGCGAAGCGCATACGCTGGCGCGAATTGCTCGTTGTGGAGTATCCTTGCGCTCTGCCTGGGTCTCTAAGGACATTTTTGCGGAAAGTCCTGACATTGAAATTTATCTTGACATTCCGTTCAGTTTATGAAAAATTGAGCGGTTAAGGATTACTTGAGTACAAATACTATTCGAGGAGGGGGACAGGAAAATGCTGAAGAGCCCTTGTCTGGGATGTGAGCAAATTGGCGGGGACAAGAACAAGTGCTTGGAGAACTGTGAAAAGCTCAAAGAGTACCAGGAGATGATCCTGAAGCAGGGAATCTACGCCAAAATATGAGGTAGTCCCTGACAACTTAGACAGGTGTTGATGTACCGAGAGGAAGTGGCGGTCCCGGGCCGCCTTTTTTGTTTTCTGCTCTACCACCACCATCACACCCCCCTCATCCGAATGATCTTTCGCCCCAGATAAAGCTTCGCCAAAAGGCGCAATGTTCCAGGCGGCATAACGTCATTACGTTCCACTGCCAGCAAGCATGGAGCACTGAGGGAAGGGCAGGGGAAGAAAACTGTTTGGCTTTATTCAATCCAAGCCCCATGCCTTCAATGACAGTGTGGCGTAGTGACGGCGGGGCCGAATGACGCGAACCAATTCACCCGACGGTGGGTCGCTTCCGAATCACCCTGTCTCCTGACTCCATGTCACTCAAAATTGGACTCCGAAAGTCCCCTGTGGGGTCCATCAAAGCCACGTCCTCTGACCGTCGATTCGTAACCCTAAAGCGTGTTACCTGGATATGAATCTGCAACAATTGGGTTAACCCTAACGCGTTTTTCCTCGGTACAGGTTTGCAAGGTGAGGGTTCACTCTTTGCCACCGGTAGGCAAGGGGGAAGGGAAATGGCTTGCACTTCATGTTAAAACTCCATAAAATCCGGAAAAATTGGAGAAAAGCGCCATGCCAGAACAGGGACGTACGGGGGACTTTTTACGCTACCTGAAAGAACATCCCATCCCTCGTTGGATGTTTTTTAGTCTTCTGATCGGCATAGTTTCGGGTCTGGGCGCTGCGGCTTTCTTTTTTTCGCTGGAATGGCTCAAATACTTCGTGCTGGATTATTTGGCAGGAGCTTCCCTGGAGCCGCCAGCAGGGGAGCGGTTGGTTCATGGGATGCCGCATGGGGAGCTAACGACCTGGGTTTTGTTTCTTGCTCCGGCTGTCGGCGGATTGATTTCGGGATTGCTTGTCTACACCTGGGCGCCTGAAGCGGAAGGTCATGGCACTGATGCCATGATAGATGCCTTCCACAATAAACAAGGCGAAATCCGTACCCGGGTGCCTTTCATCAAAAGTGCAGCATCGGTCATAACTCTGGCCACAGGTGGTAGTGCTGGTCGCGAAGGACCCATTGCCCAGATAGGTGCGGGTTTCGGTTCCTGGCTAGGCCGCGTGTTCAATTTGGACACTAAGCAACGACGGCTTCTATTGTTGGCGGGATGCGCCGGTGGGCTCGGAGCTATCTTCCGAGCTCCTTTGGGCGGCGCCATTACCAGCATAGAAGTGCTCTACACAGAAGACTTCGAAACCGATGCCATCGTGCCTTGTGTCATGAGTTCCGTGGTGGCCTACTCATTATTCACCTTTATATTTGGACATCAGCCCATCTTCGCGACACCGGCTTTGGCTTTTACCGACCCTCGCGAGTTGTTGATCTATGCAGTCCTCGGTCTAGCATGTGTGCCGGTTGGTTGGCTTTACTCCCGTTCCCTGTATGGATTGAGGGACCGTTTCTTCAGACGGCTGCCAATCAAACCTCACTTTCTCCCAGCCATTGGTGGGCTCTTGGTAGGGTGCATCGGCCTGATAACCCCAAAGGTGCTCAGCGGCGGCTACGGAACGATTCAGCTTGCCCTGCTCGGTAAGCTTTCGGTGGGGTTGATGGCTATAATGGTCCTGACCAAAATCTTCGCCACCTCCTTTACCATAGGGTCTGGGGGAAGTGGTGGCGTATTTGGGCCCTCGCTTTTTATCGGCGCCATGCTGGGTGGAGTAGTCGGCCAGTTGGGCAACCACTATTTCCCTGAGGTGATGCGCGATCCTGGCGCCTTCGCCTTGGTCGGGATGGCCGGGTTTTTTGCAGGAGTGGCGAAAGCTCCCATTGGAGCCTTGCTAATGGTCTCAGAGATGACTCAAGGTTACGGTCTGGTGGTGCCGCTCATGTTCGTCTCTTTCATCTCCGTTCTTCTGTCTGGGCGATGGGGAATCTATGAAAAGCAAGTGAAGAACAAATTCGCCTCACCTGCACACCTGTCAGACTTGACAATTAATGTTCTGGAGAACATGCAGGTACGAGACGTCTACAAACCCGACAAGCCCGTCACCCTGCTTCCCATGGACATGCGTCTTAAGGAAATGAAGCGGTTAATGACGCGGACCAGGGAGTCTTTCTTTCCAGTGGTGGATGAGGAAATCCGCCTAAAGGGAATCCTGTCTTTTCCTGACCTTAGGGCGATTCTCTTTGAGGATTCCCTCTCCGACCTTATTGTGGTGGGAGATTTGGCGGAGAAACCTGTGGCGGTAGGTCTCAATGAAACCCTCTATGAGGCGCTGATCAAGTTCATTCGCAGCGGTTATGGACAAATACCCATCTTGGAAGACGATCAGCCAGGCCATCTGGTGGGAGTTTTGAGCCTAGAAGAACTCATGGAGGCGTACCACCAGGAAATGATCCGATTACAGCAGGGATAGAGAAAGATCTATTCCAACCAAAAAGGACGAAGTGCCATATAAAGCTCACAAAGGAGACAAAGACGAAGTGCGTTTTGGTAGTATTCTTCGTAGGATTTGTGTTCTGAGTGGTGACCAAAGTCTGATTTAGAGGGAGGAGTTGTTTCTGATGCCCGATAGTAGGCAGTTCACAAGTCTAGAGAAGAAAATCATCCATGAGTTGCAGCAGGATCTGCCTGTGGTCGACCGGCCTTTTGCTGTTGTGGCCGAAAAGCTTAAAGTCAGCGAGACCGAACTCTTGGAAAAGATACGCGAATTGATCGCCGACGGTACAATCCGTCGTTTTGGAGCCACCTTAAGGCACCAGCGGTCCGGATACGACGCCAACGCCATGGTGGTGTGGGAAGTGGAATCTGAACGGCTAGACAAGGTAGGTGCTATCTTCGCTTCTTTCAGAGAAGTTAGTCACTGCTATCAGCGACCAGCCTTGGCAGATTGGCCCTACCGCCTCTTCACCATGATTCATGGACGTTCTCCACAAGAGTGCCGGCAGATTGCCAAACGGATGGCAGAAACAGCCGGGGTTGAAAGTTACAGTCTGCTTTTTACCATGGAGGAACTCAAGAAAACCACCATGGTGTATTTCAGTGAGGTCGGTTAGCCGGTTGAGCCGGTTGAGTCGGTTGAGTCGGTTGAGCCGGTTGAGTC
>CP070692.1:3035218-3043115 GCA_020353215.1 Deltaproteobacteria bacterium | reverse complement strand
TGATCATAGACCGTATCTTCTTCAAAGGTGGCGTATTCGGGCTGATACAAGGAACGAGATGATTTTCGGCCTGCCACCTGACAGGAACCTTTGTACAGTTTTAGACGCGCCGTTCCCCAGACATTTTCCTGGGCAGCATCCATCGTTCGCTGCAGAAGCCGCATCTCAGGTGAAAACCAGAAACCATTGTAAATCAGGCTGGCATAATTGGGGATGAGACTATCTCGCAGACGCAGTACCTCACGATCCATGGTGACTGATTCCACTGCCTGGTGTGCGATCCTCAAGATGGTACCGCCCGGCGTCTCGTAGATCCCCCGAGACTTGATTCC
Organism: Deltaproteobacteria bacterium; assembly: GCA_020353215.1. Classification (GTDB taxonomy): domain Bacteria; phylum Desulfobacterota; class Syntrophobacteria; order BM002; family BM002. Next base: position 3,042,783 of record CP070692.1, on the reverse strand, counting down.
CACGAAACGGTTTTCCACTAGGTCGACCCGGCCAATGCCGTTCTGGCCTCCCAGCTTATTCAGATGGGCAAGGAGATCGGCGCAACTCAACCGGTTGCCGTCTACCGCCACAGGATTTCCTTGCTCGAAGTCTATTTCGACGTAAGACGCTTCGTCTGGCGCCTCTTCTGGCGAAACTGTCATGGTAAACATGTCAGGATCAGGCTCCCTCCAGGGATCTTCGAGCACCCCGCCTTCATAGGAAATATGAAGGAGATTGCCGTCCATGCTGTATGGCTTCTCTTGAGTGACAGGTACTGGGATCCCATGGGAGTGGGCAAACTGAAGCAGGTCCTGGCGGGATTTGAACTGCCACTCCCTCCAGGGAGCAATTACCCTGAGCTGTGGGCTGAGAGCTGTATAAGTAAGTTCGAACCGCACCTGGTCGTTACCCTTGCCAGTGGCGCCGTGGCTGACCGCATCAGCTCCTTCCGTGGTAGCAGCAGCAACCTGCCGTTTGGCTATAAGCGGGCGAGCGAGAGAAGTGCCGAGCAGGTAATGGCCCTCGTAGACCGCATTGGCTCGAAACGCAGGAAAGACAAAATCTCGCACGAATTCCTCCCGAAGGTCCTCCACAATAACCCTGCTGGCCCCTGTTTTTAGGGCTTTTTCGTAGACAGTATCCAGATCTTCTCCCTGGCCTAAGTCCGCTGCGAAGGCGATAACCTCGCACTCATAAGTTTCCAGAAGCCACTTCAGGATGATGGAGGTATCTAGCCCTCCGGAGTAGGCTAAAACTACCTTATTCACTTGTTCAGACAACGTCGTCCCTCCGAAACACAACTACGCACCACAATGGGAAGCACATTACACTCAGGTAGTGAAGAATCCGAGTTAGAGGACCCGGCTTTGAGATATCCCCCAGCACGTCAGGCATTAGGCGCAGCCCAAAAGCTCAAGGCAGGCGAGAGTCTCTTTATCAGCCTTATTTCGTGACCTTGCGGTTCCAGCTTACCGCTCACCGCTTACCGCTCACCGTTTACCTATTACCGCGCCGGATCTCCGAGTAGCCAATCCAGGAGGGCACGTTGGAGGTGCAAGCGGTTCTCAGCCTGGTCATATACCACCGAATGTGGTCCATCCATAACCTCATCAGAAATTTCTTCGCCCCGGTGTGCGGGTAGACAGTGCATAACAATCACATCGGATTTTGCCTTGCGTATCAGCGTTTCATTGATCTGGTAATCGCGAAAGGCTGCCAGCCGTTCCTGACGTTCTCGGTCCTGTCCCATGCTCGTCCACACGTCTGTGTTGATTACATCTGCATCACGGACCGCTTCCACCGGATCGTGGCTGAGCCGAATCCGATCTTCGGCCAACTTCTGTGCCTTCTGCAGGATTTCTGTTTCCGGCTCGTACCCAGGTGGGCAGGCAAGTGACAACTGAAAGGGTAATCGCGCGGCAGCGTTAACCCATGAGTGGGCTACATTGTTACCGTCACCCACCCAGGCCACTTGCAGCGAGTCGAGATCTCCCTTCTTCTCCTTAACGGTGAGGATATCGCTCAGGACTTGACATGGATGATACAAGTCGGTAAGCGCGTTAATAACGGGAATCTCCGCATGACTTGCCAGTTCCTGCAAATTCGCGTCATGGTATGTACGAACCGCTAGACCGTCTATGTACCGTGAGAGTACCCGGGCAGTATCCTGCAGAGATTCATCTCGAGACAGCTGGGTCTCACTCGAGCTCAGAAAAAGAACTTGGCCGCCAAGCTGATACATGGCTACCTCGAACGAGACTCTCGTGCGCGTCGAAGGTTTGTCAAATAGAAGACCCAGGGTCTTGCCTGCCAGTGAAAGTTGGCTTTCGCCGCTCCGCCACTGTTCCTTGAGGATTATGGCCCGATTGAGTAGGGCTTTGATTTCTTCACTGCTGAAATCCAATATGGTCAACAGGTCCCGTTTCATGGCTGCGCGCTCCCACAAGCAGTCAGGCTGTCCAAAAAGGTCAGACTGCTGCAAAGATTATGTCCAGGGTCTCTACCAGACGGTCCACCTCTTTTTGAGTTACTATCAGCGGTGGTAGGAAGCGTAAGACTTTCTCGGCAGTGCAATTAATCAAAACACCATGCTCCTGGCACTTCAGGACAATCTCACTTCCGGGAAAGTCAAGCTCCATTCCCAGAATCAGACCTCGTCCCCGCACCTCGCTGATGAAAGCGTACTTCTCTTGGAGAGCCTGCAACTGTCCCCTAAAGTACTCCCCCACACCACGTACCCCATCCAGAAAAGAATCGTCACTTATCTGGTGCAGAACTTCATTTGCCACCGCCGTAACCAGTGGGGTGCCACCGAAAGTGGTAGCGTGGCTGCCCGGACTGAAGGCTTCAGCAGCCTGATTGGTGGCCAGCATGGTCCCGATGGGAATGCCGTTGGCAAGTGCTTTGGCCAAGGTCATGACGTCCGGAGCCACCCCTTCATGCTGGTGTGCGAAAAGTTTCCCCGTTCGTCCCATGCCTACTTGTATCTCGTCATAAATGAGGAGGAGATCGTGCTTCGTGCAAAGCTGTCGCAATCCGGCCAGATAGTCCGGATCAGGCACTCGCACGCCTCCTTCTCCCTGGATGGGCTCAACGAGCACGGCGCAGGTGGTTTCATCAATGGCGTCGGCCACCGATTCCGGACGGTTGAACTCCACGTAGCGGAAACCTTCCACCAGTGGTTCAAAACCTATTTGTACCTTCTCCTGCCCAGTGGCAGAGAGGGTAGCAAGAGTGCGGCCGTGAAAAGAGTCCTTCATGGTAATAATGGTATAACGACCAGAGCCGTACCGTTCCCTCGAGTACTTCCGGGCGAGCTTGATCGCTGCCTCGTTGGCCTCAGCACCGCTGTTGCAAAAGAAGGCCTTGTCGGCAAAGGAGACTTGGGTGAGTGACTCGGCCAGTCTTACTTGAGGCTCAGTATAGTACAGGTTTGAAACATGGACGAGTTGCTGGGCTTGTTCATGTAATATACGCGAAAGGTCCGGTGGACAGTGTCCGAGGTTGCATACCGCTATTCCGGCAACGAGGTCTAGATACTCTCTCCCGTCCTGACCCCATAGGTAGCAACCGCTGCCACGGGTTATTGCCAGGTTGTATCGGGTGTACGTACTGCAAATGTTTGATTGTGATTTCTGCATCAATTCCTGCCCGTCCATCAATGGTCCTCAACTGCAATAAGTAATAAGCGGGGAACAGTAAGGAGAAAGATAACGTGTCAACTCTTTGATATCAGGACTAGATCTTCACTCAGCCGATCCCTGCTCTGTCCCATTTCTTGGTCCAAACGAATCCGGTCGTCCCATTTTGAGAGCCAACCTTTTGGAGTTACCACATAGGTTTTAACTTTGCTGGCCGACTGTCGCAAATGGTCTTAGGCTCGCGTCGGTCTATTCCTTTTGAGGGTCGGTTGCGCTAGTCATGAACACCGATCCATTAAGTCCTGCTTACTGCTTACTCCCAACGATCTCGGTGCCGATACCACTGTCCATGAAGATCTCAAGAAGGATCGCATGCTTCACTCTGCCGTCAACAATATGAGCCTTATCCACTCCAGCATTGACAGCGTCAATGGCGTACTGCACTTTGGGAATCATACCCCCTCTGAGCGTCTGCTGTCGGACAAGCTCATGGGCTTGGCTTATGTCCAAACTTGAAATGAGGTTGCCATCACCATCCAATACTCCAGGCACATCAGTGAGGAGGATCAACTTGGTGGCCTTGAGTGCAGGAGCGAGCTTACCTGCCACGAGATCGGCATTCATATTATAAGTTTCGCCCTGTTTCCCGACCCCCACAGGGGCGATTACGGGAATGAAACGGCTCGCTTCCAGGGTTTGAATGATTTCGGCCTGAATTGCCTGAACCTCACCCACCATGCCCAAGTCAATGAGTTCCGGAGGCTGATTTCCTTCCTGCTCACGGTAAAGCCGGAGCTTTCTCGCCTCGATCAAACGACCATCTTTACCGCTCAGTCCAACAGCTTGACCGCCGTGTTGATTAATGAGGGCAACGATCTCCTTGTTCACCTTACCCACGAGCACCATTTCCACCACGTCCATGGTCTCTCTGTCGGTGATTCGCATGCCTTCGCAAAAGTCCGATTTCTTGCCGATGCGACTCAAGGTCTCGCCGATTTGAGGCCCACCGCCGTGTACCACCACTGGGTTGATCCCAATGTACTTCAACAACACGATATCTTTAGCGAAACTGTGCTTTAACCGGTCGTCCACCATGGCATGGCCGCCGTACTTGATGACGATGGTCTTCTGGTAGAACTGACGAATGTAAGGAAGCGCCTCGATGAGTACGCTCGCTTTTTCGATAAGTTTTTCCATGTCTCCAAGTTGGGCGCAGGACATAGGGCCCAAGAGGTCCGTCAAGGTCAATTCAACCTTTTCCTTACGCCTTACGCCATCAGCCTTTCGCCTTTACAAAATGTAACGGCTCAGATCCTCGTCTTTAACGATATTCTGTAGTTTGTCCTTAATATACTCCCTCGTGATGACGATGCGCTGTCCCCCCAATTCATGCGCATTGAACGACACCTCATCGAGCAGCTTCTCCATCACGGTGTGCAGTCGGCGGGCGCCTATGTTCTCGGTACGGGTATTTACATCATGGGCGATTTGAGCCACCTCGTCCACGGAATCATGGTCGAAAACAAGCTCGATACCCTCTGTGGACATCAGTGCCTCGTACTGAGTGGTCAAAGCGTTTTTCGGTTCCCTGAGAATACGAACAAATTCTTCCTTGCCCAAAGAATCCAGTTCCACCCGAATAGGAAAACGCCCTTGGAGTTCCGGAATCAGATCCGAAGGTTTGGAGGCGTGAAACGCCCCGGAGGCTATAAACAGTACGTGATCGGTACGGACCATTCCATACTTGGTATTCACGGTGGAACCTTCCACAATGGGCAGCAGATCGCGCTGCACTCCCTCTCGGGACACATCAGGTCCCTTGGTCGTCTCCCGCGAAGCTATCTTGTCGATTTCGTCCAGAAAAATGATGCCAGAATGCTCCACCCGTTCAATGGCCAACTTGACCACCTTGTCCATATCAATGAGGCGTTGGGCCTCTTCTTGGGTAAGGATCTCCAGCGCTTCTGGAACTCTGACCTTGCGTCTTTTGGTTTTCCGGGGCATCATGTTGGACAACATCTCTCGCAAGTTAATGTCCATCTCTTCCAGGCCAGCACTGCTAAATATCTCGACCATCGGGTAGCTTCTATCACTGACCTCGAGATCAACGTAGCGATCATCGAGCCGTCCTTCTCGCAGCAAACGGCGGAGCTTATCTCGAGTTCTCCAGGTGCTGTCCTTTTCAGACCCTTCCAAGTAACCGGCGGGCTCCGCTTCACCTCCTCCATGCTGCTCCCTGGGTCTGTCTCCCGGCAAAAGAATGTCCAAGGTCTTCTCCTCGGCAATGTCCTTGGCCCGTTCTATAACACTCTCTTGTTCTTCACCCCTTACCATGTTTACCGACAGTTCACAGAGATCCCGAATCATGGATTCCACGTCCCGTCCTACATACCCTACCTCGGTAAACTTGGAGGCCTCTATCTTGAGAAACGGTGAATTGGCCAGAGCCGCCAGCCGGCGTGCGATTTCCGTTTTGCCCACTCCGGTGGGACCGATCATGATGATGTTCTTCGGAGCAATCTCGTCCCGCAAGTGTTCCGGGACTTGTTGACGCCGCCAGCGATTTCTGAGAGCGATGGCCACCGAGCGCTTGGCGTTTTTCTGGCCAACGATGTACTTGTCGAGTTCCTGGACAATTTCAGGTGGTGTCAAGGCCTTCATGGTCCTCAGTCAGCTCCTCGAAAACGAACTGATCATTGGTATAGATACAAAGATCAGCCGTTATTTTCATTGCCGTCTCGGCTATTTGGCGGGCATCCAGATCCGAATTCGTTGCTAAGGCACGGGCCGCCGCTAAGGCGTAGGGACCCCCGGAGCCAATCGCCGCTAATCCGTCGTCAGGTTCGATGACATCGCCCGTCCCGGAGATAACCAGAGAGCTATCTCTATCCACTGCGGCCAGTAAGGCCTCTAGGCGACGGAGTATCCTATCCGTACGCCAGTCTTTGGCGAGTTCCACCGCAGCTCGGCGTAAGTTACCGTTATACTGTTCTAGTTTGGCCTCAAATCGTTCGAATAGGGTGAAGGCGTCGGCAGTTGCGCCGGCAAACCCGGCGATAACCCTGCCATGGTAGAGGCGGCGAACCTTTCTAGCATGGTGCTTGAGAACCGTGTCGCCCATGGTCACCTGCCCATCACCTGCGACGATCACCTGTTCTCCCTTCCGCACCACCAAAATGGTCGTTCCTTTCATGGTCGCTTCCCGTCCTTTGACGCTGAGTGTTAACTTGTCTCGCTAATGATTCTGCGGTCTTCGAGCTACCCCTCTCCGTTTTCTCCCGTGTTTGTCTCGTGGTTCCGTTGTAGCCGACTACGAGGATGGGCCTTGTCGTACTCGGCCATCAGCTTATCAACACTGAGGTGGGTGTAGCGTTGTGTCGTGGACAGACTCGCATGCCCCAGCATCTCCTGAACCGCCCTAAGATCAGCCCCCGCATCGAGCATATGGGTAGCAAAGCTGTGTCGCAGACCGTGAGGACTCAATGGCCTCGTCAGTCCGCACCTCTGAAGGAGTGTTTTCAAGTTGCGAACGACACTTCTGGCACTGAGGCGACCTCCTCGACAGTTCAGAAAAACCGCCCCATGCTCTTCACCCTCTTTCAGTAACTCTTTCCTTCTTTGGAGATAATTGACCATAGCGTCACTGGCTTTGCTGCCTATGGGAACCACTCTTTCCTTTCTTCCTTTTCCTATGACACGGACGATTCCGAGCTGCAAATCAACGCTGTCCAGATCCAATCGGGTGAGTTCACTGACCCGCAAACCGCAAGAGTACAGCACTTCCAATATTGCCCGGTCGCGTAAGCCCAGCACAGTTTCGGTGTCGGCGCTGAGCATGAGTTGAAAGGCTTCATCCACCGGCAGGAAATCAGGGATAGCCTTTCCCTTCTTTGGCGCTGAGACTACGTCAGCCGGATTATGTTTTACCACACCCTGTCTGACGAGGAAGGCGAAGAAAGAGCGTAGCGCCGATAACTTCCGTGCTACTGAGCTCTTGGCGTTGCGGCGATAGAGCCAGGCTAGAAAAGCGCGCACATCCAGATAGTCCACCTGTTCCGGACGTAAACCTTCGGGAGTGTGAGTCCTCAAATGCGCCATCCTATCATTCATGAACCCTGCGAATTGGTAAACGTCCGTCTTGTAGTTTCTCAAAGTGTGGGCAGAATAGTTCTTCTCCACCTTAAGGTAACGCAAGAAGTCTTGCAGCGCTTGCTTCACTTTCTTCTCTCAACATAAATCGTGCAAAACTTATTACCTAGCATAGTGCCAGAAAAATAATCAATGAAAAAGTGTTTCAGGACTTTCCCCAAAAATGTCCTTATAGCGACCCAGGCAGAGCGCAAGGCTACTCCACAACGAGCAATTCGCGCCATTTTATGGCAATGTTTCTTTTAACAAAGCAC
>CP070692.1:3027210-3035118 GCA_020353215.1 Deltaproteobacteria bacterium | reverse complement strand
GCCGACGCTGACCGTATACGGGACGTGATGGAGGCAGCGGGCGTCGGCATCAGCGCCTTGGGTTACTATCCCAACCCGCTTGTCCCAGATGCCAGTGAGGCAGCCGTATACATCGACCATATCAAGCAAGTTATCCAGGCCGCGAAGCTGCTTGGCGTCGACTTGTTCAACACCTTCATCGGCCGCGACTGGACTCGTTCGATGGATGAAAACTGGCCCCGGTTTAGGGAAGTGTGGCCGCCACTGGTCAGGTTTGCCGAGGATAATGGTGTCCGCATCGGCATCGAAAACTGCCCAATGCTATTTACCAGTGATGAGTGGCCCGGCGGCAAGAACCTGGCCTATTGCCCAACAATTTGGCGGCGTATGTTTGAGGAGATCCCTAGCCAAAACTTCGGTCTCAACTATGATCCATCCCACCTAGTTTGGCTGCAGATCGACTACGTGAAACCACTTTGGGAGTTCGCCGACCGGATCTTCCACGTCCATGCCAAGGATGCACGAGTAGACCAGAGCCGGCTTGACGAGGTGGGTATCCTGGCTACGCCACTCGAGTTCCATACCCCCAAGCTGCCTGGACTCGGCAGTGTGAATTGGGGCCAGTTCTTGTCCGTCCTGAGCGACGCCGGATACGATGGCCCGGTTTGCATCGAGGTTGAAGACCGAGTCTACGAAAAGTCATTGGAAAGCCGCCAGGATGCTCTGCGTCAAAGTCGAAGGTTCCTTAAGCAATTCCTTGGCTAGCGTAACGGATCGTGGGAAATCACGCTTTGTGTCTCCTGTGGGCACTGCTCACAGGAGTTTCTTCGTTACATGTATTGACATACCCACCTCTTTTGATATATAATTGAGGGCGAACAAATTTCTTCCCGAAAGAAAGACACTTACATTACTCCACCACTTAGTAATTCACCCCGAAACGAGCCGAGAATCAGACATTTAAGCTGTTCAAGGGCATAATGGCGTTGGCCCCGAGTTTGACAAAGGCGTAAAACGAGTGAAAGAGAGGACGAATGCCTCGGTAGACAGAAGCCCACATAGGAGACTATACCGAGCGGCAATTCTGGAACTCTTGCGTGAACGTGAGACGCTGTCTCGCTCGCAAATCGCCAGGGATTTGCATATCAGCTCTGCGACAGTTACCCGTATTACACAGGAACTCCTGCAATCATCACTCATCAACGAGGTAGTGCAGGCTGACTCAACTGGGGGGTGTTGTCCTGCTTTACTCGCCTTCAACTTTATCGTATCCAGAGCTTCTTGTGCCCCCCATCATTGAACGCGTACGAGGTACTACTCCACGGATGCCGAAAGTGGTTGCGTCAGACCACGGCTACCTGGCGACAGTTATGGGAGCAGCCCTGCTTGTCTTGTGCTGCACCGACGAATACGTGTACATTTGCCGAAAATTGAGATCGATAGAGTGCCTGATCGGAGGTACAAGGTGAGTCAGTCACTTCGTGTCGCAGTGATCGGCACTGGCTTCATTGGACCAGTGCACGTTGAGGCTTTGCGGCGTCTGGGTTTCGAGACGGTCGGGCTGTTAGGCTCTTCTTCAGAGCGAGCGCGTCCGAAAGCTGAGGAATTAGGCGTTGAGCGAACCTATGCCAGTTTAGATGACCTGGTGGCCGATGAGTCGGTGGACGTTGTGCACATCACTTCGCCGAATAAGTACCACTATCCCCAGGCCAAGGCAGCACTGGGAGCCGGAAAACACGTCATTTGCGAAAAGCCCCTGGCCATGAACGCCCAGGAAAGCGCTGAGCTACTTGAATTGGCCAATGCCAGAAACTTGGTGCATGCCGTTAATTTTAATATTCGCTTTTACCCACTTAATCAACATGCGCGCCAGTTGATAGCCGACAATGAGCTGGGCAAGCTATACATTATCCGTGGTCATTACGTTCAAGATTGGCTGCTATATGATACCGACTGGAATTGGCGGCTGGAGACAGAGCTGGGCGGGAGTCTACGAGCAGTCGGAGACATCGGCTCCCACTGGCTTGATCTGACCTCCTTTATCACCGGCTTAAAAGTCAAGCGTGTCCTTGCAGATTTTGAGACCTTCTTACCTGTTCGGCGTCAGCCGACGGAGTCAATAGACACGTTTGCCGGAAGAACTCTGTCGCCGGCGGACTACCAGGATCGAGAGATCAAAACGGAAGATTACGCTACCATCGTGCTCCACTACGAAGGGGGAGCCAGGGGTGTGGTTACTGTTTCGCAGGTATGTGCTGGTCGCAAGAACCAACTGTTCTATGAAATCAGTGGGGCACAAAAAGCGATAGCCTGGGATTCTGAGCGTCCCAATGAACTATGGATAGGTTACCGGGACACCCCGAACCAGGTCTTTATCAAGGATCCGTCTCTGCTCCCTGAAGCAGCCTCGCAATTTGCAGATTATCCAGGCGGTCACAACGAGGGCTTCCCGGACACCTTCAAGCAGCTTTACAAGGCGGTGTATCGTTACATTCAGGCTGGAGACTTCGATGCAACCACGGATTTCCCCACCTTCGCAGATGGACACGAGGAGATGGTGTTGGCCGAGGCTATCGAGTCTAGCGCGAGAACTGGCAGTTGGGTTGACATTGAGCCTTGACCTGAAGCAGAGTCGCTATGAAACGATCTACGGGGCAGATGGAAGAGAGAGCAGGTAGATATCAGATTCATCTTCTCTAGGAGATTTCTATGGCTCAACAATCGGCCGCGGCAGAAGCTGTACCTGTGACCACTCCGGCAACTGGCGCCAGGGATAAGTGGTTTCGTCGAACTCTATTCATTCCCCCGCTCGGTTTCCTGGTGCTGATGACCATCTTTCCCCTCTTGTATTCCCTCGGGGTCAGTCTCTTCAATTACAGCCTGGGCGGAACCGCTAAATTCGCAGGATTTTCCAATTACGTTACCCTCTTTCGGGATCCAAGCTTCTGGCAGGTGACCTTCATCACCATACGGATCGCACTCTTTGCGGTAGCCATAGAAATGGTGCTGGGCGTACTGCTTGGATTTGCTTTACACCAAAAGCTGCCGGGGATGGGGCTATTTCTCTTGATCATATTTCTGCCGATGATGCTGGCACCATTGGTGGTCGGCCTCTTCTGGCGTTTTCTCTTAGACCAGACATTCGGTTTGGTAGACTACTTGATAGCATCAGTCGGCTTCAAACCTATCCCCTGGCTTACGCATCCCAGATATGCACTTCTATCGGTTATCATCGTAGATGTCTGGCAATGGACACCGTTCGTGGTATTGCTGACTCTGGCTGGGCTGGGTACGGTACCCCCTGATCTTGAGGAAGCCGCTGAGCTGGATCGGGCATCCGTGTGGATGAGGTTCAAACACATTTATTGGCCGCACTTGCGTTTCCCCCTCTTATTAGCCCTCACTTTTAGATTGATTGACACTCTAAAGTTATTTGATACGCCTTTTATCCTCACCGGGGGCGGCCCAGGGAACTTGACGACCACGCTCTCTTTGCTTGGGTATCGTTTCCATTTTCAGTTCTTCCAGATTTCAACGGCGGCCGCTATCTCCTGGGTAATCGTGATCATCATCAACATTGTGGCCAACATCTTAGTGCCCCAAATGCAGAAGGCGCCCCGCGGCAGCGAGGAAGCAGTAGATACCGGCTTGTAAGGAGTTGGAGATGAATTCAGACACCAGAGAAACTATCCGCAAGGTTTTATTGTTCATTCTCACCATTCTTATTACCCTCGTTTTCTTCCTCCCCCTTCTGTGGGTGGTGATGAGCTCATTCAAGACTAGACTAGACCTGTTTGCGATACCGCCAAAATGGATCTTCACCCCGACTCTGGAGAACTACATTGGTATCTTGGAATCGGATTTCAAGCAGCAATTGCTCAATAGCCTGATAATTGCCGCTTTTTCGACAGTTTACTCGGTGACTCTCGGTAGTTTAGCCGCTTATGGCTTCTCTCGCTACCCGCCGAAGAGTGGTAACTTCATACTCTTCTGGATTCTCAGTCTGCGCATGCTGCCGGTGATTGCTGTGGTCGTGCCATTCTATCTAGTCTTTCGGGCACTAGGTTTGTTGGACACGCATCTCGCCCTTGTCCTTGTCTATTCAATCTTTAACATTTCATTCACGATATGGCTGCTCAAGGGCTTCTTCGACGAAATCCCCTTGGAATTCGAAGAGGCAGCTAAATTGGAGGGCTATTCTCCCTTCGAAGTCTTCTCACGCGTTAGCCTGCCCCTTACTCGCCCCGGCCTAGCTGCCGCCGCGATGTTCTGTCTGATCCAGTCCCTGAATGAGTTTCTGATCGCCTTGGCGCTTACCACCCGGGTTGCTGAAACGGCTCCCGTAGGGTTGGCCAAACTTCAAACCTTCTTGGGGACCGACTGGGGGCGTATTTCTGCGGCCGCCACGCTCTTTATGATACCGGTCGTCTTTTTTACGATCCTGATCCGCAATGAGCTCATCCGAGGTATGAGTTTTGGCCAGCTTAAGGGTTAGAGGAGGCATCCATCGTGGCTCGCTTGGTCCTGGAAGAACTTGATCTGTGGTATAGCACGACAGTGCATGCAGTGGACCATGTCTCCCTGGTCGTTGAAGACGGCGAGTTATGTGTGCTCCTGGGGCCGTCCGGTTGTGGAAAGACGTCAACGCTGCGCATGGTCGCTGGCTTTATTATCCCTACCAGTGGTGCCATTTACCTGGATGATAAACGTATTGAGTATCTTTACCCAGGAGATCGTAACATCGCCATGGTATTTCAGAGTTACGCGCTCTACCCAAACAAGACCGTGCGCCAACACTTAGCGTTTGCCCTTAAGAAGGCTGGCCTGTCAGCCAGCGAAATTGAGCAACGGATTCAACAGACGGCCGAGTTCATGCACATGGAAGACTATTTGGATCGTCGTCCGCAGGCGTTGAGCTCGGGACAACAGCAGCGGGTGGCCGTCGGCCGCGCCTTGATCCGGCGTCCTAAGTTGTTCTTAATGGATGAGCCGCTCAGCCAGTTGGATGCCCGACTGCGGGTTGAAACACGTAGCAATCTGCGTCGCTTGCAGCAAGACTTGGGCATTACCACTGTCTACGTAACCCACGATCAGATGGAAGCCCAAGGACTTGCCGACAAAATCGTGGTTATGGATCGGGGGCGTATTCAGCAGGTGGGATCTCCTATCGAAATTTATGAGGATCCGGTCAATCTATTTGTGGCCGGTTTCATTGGCACGCCGCCAATGAATTTCATCGAAGGCGAGCTTATACCAGAGGATAGCGGGCTTTGTTTCAACCACCCGGAATTTAAACTGAGGCTGCAACCAGCACTCCTCGATAAGCTTGACGATGGACATAAGCTCGACGGGAGACAGGCTGTCATCGGCATCCGCCCTGAGTATGTTCAACTAGCCCCGGAGGAAGAACCCAATGCCATTCCGGCCGAAGTGTACGTCTTGGAACCTCAGAGCAATGAATATGTAGTAGATCTTCACATGGGTGAAATACCACTGAAGATGCGCCAGGACAAGCGCGAACTAGGATTTAAACCTGAGATTGGCCGGAGAGTTTGGATGAGGTTCAGGCAAAATCGCATGCACCTCTTTGACAAAAACACCGGGGCTCGCCTGGCTTAGAGGGGAAGGGGCCTGATTATGACGAGCATCAGACTGGAAAACGTCCACGTGAATTTTGGAAAGACCGAAGTGTTAAGAGATATCAGCCTTGAAGTGGCTGACGGAGAATTGTGCGTCATTGTTGGCCCATCCGGCTGTGGCAAAACAGTGACGTTGAGGGCTATTTCGGGACTGACCAGGCCGAGCCGGGGACACGTGTATTTTGACGATAATGTGATTGATCACGTGGCGCCAGGTGACCGCAATGTGGGTATGGCATTTCAGACATATGCCCTATATCCCAATATGACCGTTCGAGAGAATTGGGAGTTCCCATTGAGGGCTGCGAAGCGCCAGGAGGAATTAATACAAGAGCGCGTCGGGCAGGTCACTGGTTTGCTCGATATGGGGCCTCTGCTAAACCGCTATCCCCGGGAGCTGTCCGGCGGGCAGCAACAGCGCGTGGCGCTGGGGCGAGCCCTGGTCCGCCGTCCCCAGGTCTTTCTGCTAGACGAACCAATGGGCAACCTAGACGCTAAGTTAAGGGTGGAACTGAGAGCCAGTCTCAGAAAGCTACAAATGGACCTGGGCGTGACGACTGTGTATGTGACCCACGACCAGGTAGACGCGCAAGCCTTAGGCGACAAGATCGTGGTGATGGATGTAGGCTCCGTTCAGCAGGTGGGGACTCCTGAGCAAATCTACGAGACGCCGGCCAACCTGTTCGTTGCTGGATTTATTGGCACCCCCCGCATGAACTTCCTGGATGGAACCCTCAAACAAGAGAACGGAAACCTGGTGGTGGAACACCCATTGTTCAAGATGGACCTGCCGGAGGAAGTGGTCGGTCGATTGGCGGACAACGCCAGGGACAGGAAGGTAGTGATGGGAGTCCGTCCTGAGTCCATTGGGGTCAGCACACATCCCGGACCGCAAACAATACCGGGGAAGATTTACGTGTGCGAACCCCAAAGCAACGAAGTGATCATCGAGATCGAGCTTGAAGAAGAGGTTCACCTCAAGGTGCGTGTTGGTCGGGATGCACTGGGATTTGAACCATACATTGACCAACTCGTCCAAGTGCAGATTGACCCCGATACCCTACATTTTTTCGATAGCGTAACAGGTGTGCGGCTCAGCTAAAGGGGGGGCAACCATTCTTTAGGGATGAAGGGAGGTGCCAATGATCTGACGCCTTGTAGGGACTATCCAGTTTGAACAACGTTTGGTCAATGTAAGAGACCCATTAAGTAAAGGAGGAGCGAAATGAAACACAGAGCAATCCTGACTGTAACAATGGTCGCAGTAATGCTACTGCTCTTGGCGGCGCAATGTGTTGCGCCCGCCACGGTGGTGGTCACCAAAGAGGTAGAGAAGGAGGTCGTCGTCACCAAAGAGGTGGAGAAGGAGGTCGTCGTCACCGTTGAGGTGCCGGCCGCCGCCGAGGAAGAGGCACTGACCCTGCGTATCCTGAGCCTCCCCTGGCCGCAGACTCCGGTAGAGCAGGAATTTGCCAACGACTCGTTCACTCCCGAGACCGGTATCAACGTGGAGATCACTGGCCCTCCGTATCAATTCGTGGAGTCGAAGATCCGCGAGATTTGTGCTTCCCAGAGCGCGGAATTTGACATCTTCGAGACCGACAGCCAGTGGTACGGCGGCGCAATCTTGGGCGACTGCATTGAGCCTCTGGATGAATACCTGGCCGAGGCAGGCATTGATTATCACGACACCTTTGTCCAACCCTATGCAGCCTATAACGGTCTCTGGCCCATGCCAAATGAGGTATTACGCGAGCCTGATATTTGGCAAGAATATACGGATCAACCGGTCTACTTCCTGCCCTGGACCATCGGCACCATGATTCTCGGCTATCGCGCCGACCTCTTCGAAGAGGCCGGAATCGTGGATGAAGATGGCAATGCCAAAGCGCCCGAGACGTGGGACGAGTTCCTTGAGGCAGCCAAGCTATTGACTGTTGATGCTAACGGGAACAATGCCACTGACCCCGACTTTGACCTCAACAACGTGGTACGATACGGCGTCGGGTGGTATGCAGGGCGCATCAGCGATGGCATCACCCAGCAATGGTTGCCGTTCCATGCATCCTTTGGTGCTGACTTCTGGGATAGCGTGAACTGGCAGGCAGAGGGGGTCATCAATTCTCCCGAGGCCGTCGAGGCTTGTGAGTTCTTCGTTGCCTTCAACCAGGAGCATGGAGTTGTAGACCCGGGCACCGCCAACTGGTTCGTGGATGAGCTGCTAAATGGCGCCTTCACCGACAAGTACGCCATGAACTTCACCTGGGTCAGCTTTGCCGGCGCCATGGAC
>CP070692.1:3019182-3027110 GCA_020353215.1 Deltaproteobacteria bacterium | reverse complement strand
CAAAGGTAAGGCAAGCCAAAGGACAATGCTCAAAGAGAAGAGCCAAATTTAGACAATGGATTATCTAAAGCCCGCTCTACCAGTGATAAAATTCAGATAACATCACGAAACCGGATATTAGTGCCAAGAATATAAGGGCTGTTTCGCGAAGACGTCGAATCTCCTCATGCATCAACGAATGTTCTGGTGTCAGGAAGGCTTTCGCATCAGCCCAGGAGGGCGGGACCAACCGCAACAGCTCAAAAACTCTGAGTCTGTGGAAAAGGTACTCGAGTTTTGGGAAAAAAAGCTGAAGGCAGCGTGCTTTAGGGTACGGCCAAGTTCCTTTTACAAGGATGGCAAGGTATCTGCCGGCGTATTTCAGGAGATCCCTGGGGGGCCACGTGTAACCACGGACCGCCGACGGGTGGTGGGTGTAACTGGTACGTGTCGATGCGCTCCGGCCCCTTAGTCAATCTCCCTACCAACGATCACGGCCGCCGCGCGACCGGCCGCCTCCACGGCTGCCTCGGAAGCCTCCACCACGACCACCACCACGGCCGCCGCGCTTCTTACCATTAGCCTCTTTGACCTTAATAGTATTGCCGTCGAGGGTGGTGCCATCCATCTCGGCCATCACGGTAGTCGCATCCTGCTCTTTGGCGAAAGTCACAAACCCAAAGCCGCGCGAGCGGCCGGTCTCGCGGTCTGTGATAACTTTGGCTTCGATGACCTCACCGAATTCTTCGAAGGCCTCGCGCAGACCATCATCCGTTGTGTCCCAACTTAGGCCTCCCACATAAAGTTTCTTTTCCATTTCCTGACTCCCTTTCTCTAGTGGTGTAATACTCTTCGTCGAGCCATCTTATTAACTGCGGCCAAGGGCCCCCGGCCGGGTTCTGGATTGTTTAAGTGCTCGTCAGTGCAATGTACAACGCTTTAATTAGTGTCTATCCGCCATGTCTCCATTTTGATTATTCATCCTTTTTTGGAGGCTTGAGCCTTAGCCCAAAAATTAAAACAAGCGCTACTGCTATAATGCCAACAAGTCCTGCGCCTCTCAACTCTTCCAGGCTGGCATATTTATACCAGTATCGACTCCAGAAGGACCATCTGGGGTCTGTCTGCCAGGCAGATCTGGTATCGGCAACGGCAAGTTCCATGAGACCGAGCTTTCGGTAAACTCTGGCCCTCGTTTTATAAGCTTCGGATATAGCTCGGGTATCACCTCTGAGATCGATGGCCGTTGTAGCATCGCCGATTGCCTCATCATCCTTGCCACTCAAACGATAAGCCTCCGCCCGGTAGGCGAAACCTGCGGGGTGCTCCGGCTTCAGCTCGACGGCGCGGGTAAAACTGGCAATGGCAGGTTCATAAATCCCACTTCTAAGATAACCCAGGCCCAACATCCGGAAGGCCTCAGCTTTTGCTGGCGCAAGCTCAATATATGTCTCGTAATCCTGAATCATCTTGTCGTATTTTCTCTGGAAATAATAAAGTAACCCGCGCTTTTCGTAAGCTGCTGTTAGTCCAGGATCTACCTCCAATGCCTTCGTAAAGTATGCGATCTTCTCGCGTGTATTCGACCCTTTTTGACCGAGATTGAAGTAGTCCATGGCATCTTCGCCCAGTACAGGATGCACGGACAGCAGAATGAGTGTTAGAGCGCACATCATTGTTCTTCTTATCTCTTTCGTCTTATTCGTTATCTGCATATTAGAAGCTCCTTGATCCGAGAGCTTTTTCTTGTCGCCAGATCCTCGTGCACTTAACCTTTCAGACGACACCGACGAATCACAAACACAACGCAGTCAAAGAGCGCCACGATTGGGTATTCCCATAAGAACGCTTCAAAAGGCGGCTTCGAGTTGATAAAGGTTCTTGCACTAATGCTTATTATCACATCTTGTTGATTTCTCTATTAATTCTGATGAAAATGCCCTCATAGACAGCTTCATAGTGAGTGCGCAAAAAATGTCGGAACATTTACCCAGCGGCTAGTTGCATAGGTACCCGTCCTTCTTTAATAGCCCTTGTAACCGCCATTTTCAGTTCTGATAAATCGAAGGATTTGATCACATAATAATCAGCAGCCATGGCTTTCGGGTCATATTTGTAGGTATCATAGGCAGTGCACAGAATAACCGGTAACTCATGGTGATGATTCCGGATATCTTGTAGCAATTCCAGACCGTCATAGTCAACGAGCCTGATATCCAAAAGCACCACCTCGGGCTGAAGCAAGGCAATTCCCCTCAAAAGGTCATGCCCCGAGGCTGCAGTGACTACTTCATGGCCTTCCTCGACGAGTTCTTCGCTATACAGCTGCCGAATGTACTCTTCATCATCTACCAAGAAAATCTTTGCCATGTCGGACTCCTCTTTTTAAAGAGGCGATCCAAGATTGTATCCCTATACAATCATCGCGAAAAAGACAATGCAATTGATCGCGGTAGTCGATCGCTGTTCCAGAACAGTCGAAATTCCTCTCAGCTCTTTGAATTGACTTGATTAATTCAGCCTTCCGCAAGCCGACTGGCTTAATGCCCAATGGCTTTGCCATCACTCGCAATTCGTTGACCGTCATTTTCTTCTCTCTCCTGTTTGTCTCTTCGCTAGAGGCCTCAGGTTGAAACACAGAATCAACGATGATTGGATACGGTTTGATACTATGGTCTCAGGACCTAGGCAGCGATCTGCCCCGGCACTCTAGACTTCCTTTTAATTTCTGACTGACACCGAACACAAAATCGCGTGACGGGCATGATCAACAGCCTTTTCTCATTGATCGGTTCGTAGCATTTCTCGCAAAAACCGTATTCATCACTTTCAGTCGCATCCAGAGCATCTTCAATCAGTAGCAGTCTCTCCCGCAAGCGACCGCGCAACATCCAGGCATAGTCGGCGACCATGTCTGCGCTAGCACAGTCAGCCAAGTCTCCCACAGAGTCTCTGTTCCCAATGGACAGAACTTGAGCCTTCACTTGGTCGAAGAGTTCTTGGCGCATGTCGAGGAGAATCTCGCGAAATCTCTGCTTACTTTCTTCTGAAAGGCTCAACATAATCCTCCTGTACCAATTATCTGAGTGTTCAGTCAGCTGACAATTACGGTAGCTTATACTGGAATGTCCTCACTCTCCTAATTTAAAGAGAAAGACTCCTCCGGTGGTCTATACACGTCGTTGGGATCATAACTTTCGAACTCTAGTAAACTCGTCTAGTTCCGTGGCGTTTACCGAATACTTCGAGAGTGTCATTGATTACAACGAAAGCCTCCGGGTCAGTTTCGTAGACGAGTTGTTTCATCTTGGGCAGCTCGGTCAACGTAGTAACACTGAAAATCACATTCTTCTCTTTACCGGTATACCCACCCTTTGCCTTGAACAACGTGACTCCCCGATTCACGCGGCTGTAAATGTTTTCTACAATTTGCTCAGACCGATCTGAAATGATCATCATGGATTTGCGCCGGTTAAAGCCGGTGAGAACTGCATCAATGATCTGGCTGCTGGTGTAAACGTAGATGATTGAATAGAGTGCAATTTGGAGACCGAAGAAATAGGCTCCCGCCAGAAGAACTGATGCGTTCACGAAGAAGATGACGAAGCCTGGCCGAAATCCGAACTTCTTGTTTACATAGACTGCGACAATGTCCAACCCTCCTGCCGAACCGAGTGATCGCAGGATTAATCCCGCTCCAGTTCCGCAAATGACGCTAGCAAAAAGAGCTGACAAAATTGGATCCGACAGCGTAGCAACCGGTGGCTTGATGGAAACGGCAGTAAGAGAGAAAAAAGCCATCCCAAAGATAGTGTAGAGCATGAACCTTCGACTGATATTGAAACAACCGAGCAAAACCAAAGGGATGTTCAGTAAGAAATAGACCAAACCAACGTCAAGAGGCGGAAAGAGATAGTGTATGATCATAGCAATGCCCACGAGCCCGCCACTCAAAAGTTTGCCAGGAATCAACACACTGTTCATACCGATTACAAAAATGATGCTGCCAACGCTAATTAAACCGAGATTGGACAGTACCGGTCTCCAGTCAGTAATCGCTTTCTTGATATCAAATCTTCTCGCAAGCGTTATCACCTGCATTGCAGCATTTCCTTCTTAAAATAGAAAAAGAGCCGTGTGCCTGGAACCGTTACTGCATCTTCCAGACTAAGCTTTTGGAACATGTCTCTCGAGCCAACCCTGATTAATCAGAGCTCTTAATATGAACGTCGGAGCTTTGCATCTCTCAATTATGGTGTTATTGGTCAAGATGGAATCTGGATTGTTTTCGTTTGTATTTCAGTTTCATCTCGTGTCGCGACAGACCTGTTTTGACTTTGTTCTTACGGCAGTCCTTACAGCACTTTGGTTCAGTAAAGCCAGCAGCCCGTAAACGCTCCTGTTGAGCAGCTGTCAGGGCGAATTGGTTGCCGCAATGGATGCAAGTTATTATTTTCTCTTCCATGTCGAGCTCTAAAGCGAGAGACGCGGGGTCGACAGGTCGACCCTTTAGCGTCTCCGTCGTGGAAGTGGTGGGAAGATGCGTTTCCTCCCACCACTTCTCAATCGATCCTGAACAGTCGTCCTGCCCTCAGTTCGCGGTCATACTGAGTCTTCTATCACGGTATAGCTGGATATCCTTATGGTTTTCCGCTCGCTTTCGTCCGTAGTGACGGTGCCTGTGGCCGTCACAACACTGTCAACAAGCTCTAGTAGTTCCAAGCCCTTACCTGCGTTGGAGACGGCAAAGGCGTCGCCGTCACTGGTAAAGATCTCAACTCCGATTACTTTGTCGTTGGCATCCCACTCAGAGGCATAGACCATTCCGGTCACTTCCATTGGCTCTGTCGCGGCAATTCTTGGGAAAGCGCACACCAGACTGATCACTGCAAGCACGCAAAGCACACTTAATAGAGACTTTTTTTTCATCAGCATCATTTGTCCTCCATATCATTAGTAGTTTTGATGCGGAAAAACGGGCCATTCCCGTATTCCATCCGTGAGATCATTCTTCGACTACTTCATACTGCTCGACGGCAATCACCTTTTTGCCAAGCTCGTCCTCTCTTACGAATCCGGTTACCTTCACCTTCTGACGGAGAAATGCGATTAACTCCTCCCCTCGGGCATTTTGGTCAATCAGGTATTCCCCCTCAAGATTGGTCGACACAGCAGTACCAATGATGTTACGTCTGTCGTTCCAATCCACTGGGATAATGAGACCTCTGATGGTGGTCAAACCGTTTGAACCCGTCCCTAACACTGTAATGCCCCGTGCGCTTCTTGGCTCTGGATAATGGTTCAAAAACCAACTGTTACGATGTTCCCTTACCACTCCAAGAAAAATAGTGTCCGCCGACCCGAATCGGGTGAACTCAGCGCATCGTCCGAGGCGCGCCTAGCCGGGATCTTTCATGAATTGCAGTCGCGAGATCGTGTAACCGGGGACCCGCCCCAAAGGGGTGAGGCCTGAGCGGAGCGGTGCGAGCGTGAAGAGAATGGGCTTGCCACCGGGCACCCATCCCGCGGTACCGCGGGATTGGACCTCAGGCGTACCTGAACGGTACGTCGCAAGGTGTGACACCCGACGATGCCCGGAAGGACGCTTATATCCGCGGTCGCAGTCACGCCAAGGGGTGAATTCATGAAATGTCCGGGCTAGATATCGCCCTCCCAGCCTAAAGTTATGCGTCCAAAACCCGCCCTCTCCCGCCGGAATCGAGAATCCGGCACACCATCCAATCCCAGGAAATTGACCTGGAGCTGCCTATGCCTATGGATAGGCAACAAATACGCCACCAAGTTAACACATTGAAATCAAAGAGAAAGTTAAACGCGAGTGAGGAAAGGTCGGAACTCTGGCTTCCGGTTTCCGCGGTAGGGACTACAGCTTGGTTTGGATTAGGTTACATAACAACTTGATATTTATACGAAACCATAAAATCAGAACCACCGTGACCGATTTTAAGGAAATCGGAATATGTGATTCCGATTGAAGTCACCCATCCCTTGGCTCAATAGACGTGTAGGTTGAATCATGCGATTCAAATAGTTACAGGGCGAGCGGTTGCAACATTTGTAGACCGTGACCAGCTTGCTCGCCATTTGCGAATAAGTCAGATCTTGACCACATCCAAACTCAAGAGCCTGGCCCTCGAAGCTGATCAAGAACCTTCTGGAGATAGTCCGGCCCCCCATGCATCTTATCTGCGACGTCTTGAAGCTTTCGGGTTAGGAAACGGTTGGGGAAAACCGGGTGGGAGAGATAAGAGAGGACGTTCTTAAGAAAAACTTCCTTGAGCTGTTCTCTGACGGAGTTCACCTCACCTTCGGAGATGAAGTATCTTTCTTCCTTAAGCTGAAAGCAGATTTGCTCACCCACCTCCTTCAGAACGAGCTGGATCACTTCAGGGGGTATCCCCTGAGGAGGATCCCTTGGCACCGTCACCGGCACTACCGCACGAATGCCTACGAACCATCGGTCTCCAGCCAACTTTCGAGACTCGTCCCAGAACTCCAAGCAAAGACCGTTCGCTAGTTTCCTCCGTTCGATAAGCCTTTTTGTCACGCTGTCCGACCCCCTTAACTGGGATTGACGAATCGCTTGAGTATCACTCTTCGACAATTACCTTACCGTGACATCGACCGCATAATACTTTGGCGCCTGATATGAGTCCTCTACCAATATTGACTATCGCGGAACGGACACTCTTCATATCGACTGTAAAATCCTCATTCACTGCAATCGAAACACCGACCAACCGGAAACCAACGTTCTCTGACCTTCCAGCATCACAATCGTTAGGGCACACCAGTTTCATGCAGTCTTTCGACTTACTATTTTCACTCTTCCTTGCCTCAGCTCATGAGGGCGGCGGAGCATATTTCAATTCCTTTTTTTTGCTATCGCTTCAGTTTCGCGATAATCATTCTCCAGATAACTCCGTCTCGATACCCCACTCGGGACAGAGCATTACGCATGCCAAATTGCTAATACTTTGATTTCAATGGGGTTTTGTTCCTTAACTCAAGTGCTAACGGAACTCACAGTTCTGCTGATGGCAAAAAGAGAGTGTCTGAACTCTTATGGAACGGAGGTTGAATTCTCTCATAAACTGAAATTAGCTTTAAATCTGAGAATCGGAACTTGAAATTCCGAGATTAAGCCGAGCGGAACAGAGGATTCTGCTTTTTAACGAGAGGCGATAGAGAGAGGGGAGGAACACTTCGGTTATTTTTGCGGGTTAATATGAAATTATTGCCCAGGGGAGTCTGTTCGCAGCCCACTATTTGCTTATCTTCCATGAACCACAACTCTGTTCATCTGGCTTCCGTCTATCCATTTCATGTCATAAACGGTCAACTGACTTCGGCTTCAGTTACTTGGGTAGTACCACAGGCATGCCGAGGATAGGCCAAATAACTAAAGCAGCCACACCCACTAAGACCATGAGCAGAACACTGGCCGGAATACCATAGGTAAAGAACTCGCCAGTGGTAAACTGCTTGGAGCCATAGGCAATAGCGTTGGGTGCCGCTCCCACCAAGAGCAGGAAGGGCATACCGGCGACGACCAGGGAGGCAAATAGAACCACCTCGGGGGAAACCCCCAGGTACGGGGCGATGACCAGGGCCACCGGCAGTGAAATGGCAATGGCTGCTACGTTCATGATGAAATTGGTCATAATCATTACGAAGAAGGAGATGCTCATAACAAAAACAAACCAGTTTGCCTTTTGGAACATTACCAGCCAGTTCACTGCCAGCCATTTGGCCGCGCCTGTTTCCCACAAGCAAAAGCCGATGGACATGGCACCGCCGAAGAGGAGGATAATGTTCCAGGGAATTTCTTCCAGATCTTCGAGGTCCAGAATTTTGGTGAGATAGAAGATGATGGTGGCAATCAGGATTACCGCGGACTTGTTGAAAGGTTTCAGCGCTGGAAAGAA
>CP070692.1:3011084-3019082 GCA_020353215.1 Deltaproteobacteria bacterium | reverse complement strand
GGATCATGAAGTATTTTCTGTGGTTCCAAGGCTGCCGGCCTGGTCACTTCTAGCGCAGCTGTGCGTGGGGGAAGGCGCCCCCTCCCTGTTTCCAGTTCCTGTGGAACGGGGCCAGGGGCTCCCCCACCCCTAGCTGCGGAAGTGAACCCAGGCCTCCCGCCAGTCACCTTGGAAAAGACTTCATGATCCTCCATCAACATGGCTGCCGTTGTTCTCCGCAAACAATATGATGCTCTCATGAATAAGTCGAAGGTCAGATGACAGAGGTCAGATTATGGTAAATTTCGGATTCCGGAATGCGGATTTGAGATTGGGTATTGAGGATTTCGGAACGATAATTTCGAAACTCAAAATTCCAACTTGCAGATTACCTACTGACTCTTTGCCTTAAGGGCTAGGCTTTGTGCCTTATCCTGTGGGAGCAGCTATGGCTCAGTGGTATGCTCGACGGAAAAACTTTGCACTTTAATGCACAATGATATAAACTGATGGTAATTGACTTGAAAACGTTCACTTCCACCCCAACTTTTCGTATTGTGCATGATAGAGGGTCTGGCATTCGTACTTTCACAGCTACAGGGAAATGGTATAATTCAATGCTGAACGGCTAAAGGAGGCTCATTATGTCGCTGCCAGAAGAAGTTAGTGTTACCGCAGTTGTTGACAATTATCTGGACGTTTTCGAACCCTCCACCCCCTTGGTTGAACGTGCTGTGCCCGGAAAACTTAAGGGCTTTCTTTTGGCTGGTCATGGCCTTGCATACCTAGTTGACATCAGCCAGGGAGAAAACAAGTTCTCCCTGCTCATGGATACTGGCAACGCCTTTGAACCTCTCAAACACAACATGGAGGCCTTGGGGAGAACTCCCTCCGAGGTCGATGCTCTTTTTCTGAGTCACGGCCATCCTGACCACTATGGGGGGCTTCTGGGTTTCTTGGAGTGGCGAGGAACAGGATTGCCCATGTACTGCCATCCGGACGTGTTCTGGCCCAAATACCTGATGACCCCCCGGGGTAAAGTGGGTCCCTGGAAGCTGGAACGGGACAAGCTGGAGACGGCCGGCGCTGAGGTACACTCCAATGCTGAAGTTCAGCAACTGGGTGAAGGGGTTTATCTCACCGGCGAGATTCCTAGACGTACTGATTTTGAGGGTCCCATGCCCGGGGCCAAAATCATAAAAGACGGTGAGGATATGGACGACCCTCTCGTGGATGAGCAGGCTCTTGTGGTAGACCTGGGTGAAAAGGGACTGGTAGTGATTTCGGGTTGCTCCCATCCGGGAATTGTAAACACTATCCATTACGCCCAAGAGATTACTGGAAACACACGCATATATGCTGTGATTGGTGGTCTGCACCTTGCCCAAGTGAGCGAGGAGGTCCTCGCCAAGACCATTGCCGGTATCAAGGATTCCGGAACTCAACTGGCGCTTACCGGTCATTGCACCGGCTTCCGACCCAATACCCGTATGAGTCAGGAATTGGGCAGCACATATGCGGTCAGCTGCGTCGGATCTATAGCCACCCTTACCGCCTGAGCCACCGAACCTCTCGGTCTGGCCACTTAAGGCCCGGCTGTGGCCGGGGAGGTTGTCCCTTTCTGTGTCCCGCTCCTGCGGAAAGGGGTCCCCCGGCAACAGCCGCGAAAGTGGCACAGACCTGCCCGCCACTCTACTCAGAATAAACACCAGAAAAGACATCACCGTTCTTTTTGCATTGTTCCCACGCATGTTTCAACCGAGCTTAAAGACTGGGGAACTCCTGTCAACATGGCCTTGACGGATTCCTCTCCTTCAATTTGACGGCTCACCAAAATTTTCAAACTGCCGATCATATTTCGCCTGATTCTTGCACGGCAAAATTAGCCTCGAGGAAGCACTTGGGTGTCATATTATCTTGATCCCATTGCCCCACCATGGCATAAGGGACCATACTGGAATCATGATCCTAGTCGGATCCATACCGTTTACAAACGAACAACTGGAAGGAGAAATCAGGTGGATGTCATAGTCTTGCTCAAACAAGTGCCGGACACTGAGACGAAGATCAAGATTGATGCTGATGGCAAGTCCATAGACACCAGCGACATCAAATGGATCGTTAACCCTTACGATGAGTATGCTGTGGAAGCAGCTCTTCGATTGCAGGAAAGCGATGGGGCCATGGTCACGATTCTAAGCATGGGCCCGGAGCGAGCCGTAGAGGCCATCCGCACTGCGCTGGCCATGGGAGCTGACAAGGGGGTTTTGGTAGATGACCCGGCAACAGAAGGCAGTGACGCCCTGGGCAAGGCGAAGGTGCTGGCCGCAGCTCTCAGGAGTATGGACTTCGACCTGGTTTTCTGTGGCCACCGAGCAGTGGATGACGATGAGAATCAGGTAGGTATCATGGTTGCCGAGCTGACGGGGATTCCCCATTTGGGAATGGCCGTTTCCATCGAGGTGGCAGACGGCAAGGCAAGAATCGAACGACCGTTGGAGGGTGCCAAAGTGACCTTGGAAGCGACAATGCCGGCGCTGGTGACCTTCGGCGGTGCCCATGCGGTCTGGAATCCGAGGTACGCTTCTTTGCCTGGCATCATGAAGGCGAAGAAGAAACCCCTTGAACAAAAGACGCTCGCTGACCTGGGAGTATCTCCTGATGAAGTCGGGGCTCAGGCCGCAAAGATGCAGGTGACTTCCATGGGGTTGCCAAAGGAGAGACAGGCAGGCCGGGTTCTCGAAGGTGACACCGACGAAAAAGCAAAAGAGTTGACCCGTCTGCTTCATGAGGAGGCCAAGGTCATATAACGAATGCCAAAAACGAGCTAGAATGCCTAAAATGTCTAAAATTGCAACAAATATAACATATTAGGAGAATGAGAATGGCCGAGGGAGTATGTGTGATCACAGAGTTTCGGGACGGCGCGTTTCGGCGCGTTTCTTTTGAAATCGCCAGCGAGGGCAGGAGACTTGCGGACGAACTGGGCGGCCCTCTTCTGGCCATCGCCCTGGGTGACGGGGTGACGGAAGTCGCTCCGGATCTTGGTGGCTATGGAGTTGAAAAAGTCTATGTGGTTGATGATCCGCTGCTCAAAGACTATCGGGCTGAGACCTACGTGCCGATTGCGGCGGAAATGCTCGAGAGTATAGAGCCCAAAGTGGTGCTCTCTGCCGGCTCTGTAGACGGCAAGGACCTGAGCGCCCGGCTTGCAGCTCGACTTGAGGCAGGACTGGCCACGGACTGCACAGAGCTGAAGATCGAGGGGGGTGCGCTCGCGGCCAAGAGGCCCATGTATGCCGGTAAGGCATTGGCCTGGTGTAGCTGGTCTGAAGGCGCTTGGCCCCAAATGGCTACCTGTCGGCCAAATGTGATGGACTGTTTGCCTCCTGACACTGCAAAGAAGGCCGAAATAGAAAAAACAAATGTGGCGCTGCCTGGAAGCAATCTGACTCTGGTGGTAAAGACTGAAAAGGAGGTTGGCGGCAAGCTTGATCTTACCGAGGCCGAGACCATTGTCTCCGGGGGCCGGGGTATGAAGGGACCGGAGAACTTTGCCATGCTCGAGGAGTTGGCAACACTTCTGGGTGGCACGGTTGGTGCCTCCCGATCGGCAGTGGATTCGGGTTGGCGTCCCCATGCGGATCAGGTAGGACAGACAGGTAAAGTGGTGACCCCAACCCTTTACATCGCCGTTGGCATATCCGGCGCCATTCAACACCTTGCGGGTATGAGTTCGAGCAAGTACATCGTCGCGGTAAACAAGGACCCAGAGGCACCAATATTCAGCAAGACCGATTACGGTGTGGTGGACGACCTCTTCCGGTTCTTGCCGGTTTTCATCGAGGAGGTAAAAACGCTTAAGTCAACGTGTTAGCCGTCCAGGGGCTGCTAACAGCAGGCAGCAGGCAGAGATTACTAACCACTAGGAACTATGCCCTAGGCACCGAAACGGCTATCCTTGGCGGGCATAGAGGCCCGCCGCACAAAAGGGTGCAGGGCCTATAGCAAATTTGAATTTCTTTCTTTATGCCCTATGCTCCACGCTCTATGCCCTTTTAAATCCGCAATCCGCAATCCGCATTCCGAAACAGGAGAATGCCATGCAACCGGGACATTTCCCCGCCAATGTTATTTTCCTCATCGTTTTCGTCGCTGCGAACGTTTTTTTTCTGCTTACCATTCACAAACTCTACAAGATCGTCAGATTGGGGAAGCCGGAAGATAGATTCGACCGGGCCTGGGAACGGATCAAGGGTTTGGCCACATTCGTTTTTGGTCAGCGTCGGGTGATCGACGAGCCGGCCGGATGGGGTCATCTTTTGATCTTTTGGGGTTTCATTATTATCACCATCGGCAGCATAGAAACGTTTGGGGCCGGTATTTACCACGGCTTCGCCTATTGGAAGTTCCTGGGCAAAGGTCTCACCGGTGGGCTCTATCTGCTCCAGGATCTGCTCTGCGCTGCTGTTGTAGTTGCCTTGTTCGTTGCCCTTTACCGGCGCTTTGTGCTCAAACCCCAGCGGCTCAGCTACGAAGACCAGAGAGCCGCCAATCTAGATGCCGGTATCATCATCGGCCTCATCCTGGTGTTGATCGTGCTGCTTTTCGGGGCACGAGCGGTGGAGTACCTGCTGGCTCAAGGGGAGCCAGGAGGATACTTCCCCAAAGCGGCGTTTGTCTCGGTTGCGCTTTCGGGTCTTTTTGCCGGATATTCCGAACAAGTCTTACATGGTTGGTACAGCTTTTTCTGGTGGGCCCATACGTTGGTGATACTGGGATTTCTCATCTATATTCCCTTTTCCAAACATCTGCACCTCTTGGGAGCAATCCCGAATATATTCTTCAGGCGTTCCAGTCCTATCGGTGAACTCACCAAGATGGATCTTGAGGACGAGACCGTGGAGACCTACGGGGTTTCCACGATACAGGAATTCACCTGGAAGCAACTTTTGGATCTTTACGCCTGTACCGAGTGTGGTCGTTGCTCCGATAACTGTCCGGCGGACCTTACCGGGAAGCCCTTGAGTCCCAAGCTGACCATCCACCATCTGAAGGAACATGTACAAAAGAAAGGAAACATGTTGCTGTCACAGCGAGAGGCAGCAGCTGAAACTAGCAATCCTGAGGGGGAGGCGGCCAAGGCTCTCATCGGCGATGTCTGCGTGGAGGACGAGATCTGGTCGTGCACCACTTGTGGCAATTGCATGGAGCACTGTCCGGTATTTATCGAACACATAGACAAGTACGTTGATATGCGTCGCTACCTGGTGCTCATGGAAAGCAAATTCCCCGGCGAGATTCAAACAGTGCTTCGCAACTGGGAAACCAACTCCAATCCGTGGGGTCTCGGCTTTGCGAGTCGCGGTGACTGGGCCAAGGATCTACGGGTGAAAACCCTGGCAGAGGCTGGAGAGGTGGAGTACCTCTACTACGTGGGTTGCTCCTCCAGTTTTGACGAGAGAGGCAAGAAGATAGCTTCCGCCATGGTCAAGCTTCTGAATCAGTCGGGAGTGGACTTCGGAATCCTCGGGACGGAGGAAAGGTGCTGCGGGGAAACGGCGAGACGAATAGGGAATGAATACCTATTTCAAACCATGGCTACAGAATTGATCGAAATTATGAACGGCTACAAGGTCCGCAAGATAATTACCACCTGTCCGCACGGGTACAACTGCCTGAAAAATGAGTACCCCCAATTCGGCGGGAACTGGGAGATCTACCACCATAGCGAGTTCCTTGCCAAGCTGGTAAAGGAAGGAAAACTCCGGCCAAAGCACGGCATGGACAAGAATCTCGTGTTCCACGACTCGTGTTACCTGGGGCGATACAATTCAATCTATGAAGAGCCCCGGTCTCTGCTGAAATCCATACCAGGAGTGCGGTTGTCAGAAATGGATCGTGCCCGTAACAAAGCATTTTGCTGTGGTGCAGGTGGAGGCAGGATGTGGATGGAAGAGACTCTAGGAGACCAAAGGATCAACGAGGCCCGGACCGAGCAGGCGTTGGTGCTCGGTCCGGACATCGTAGGCGTGTCCTGCCCTTTCTGTACGACCATGTTTGAGGACGGTCTAAAAGCCCGCAATATGGACGATACGGTGGAGGTACTGGATATCGCCGAACTGCTGGCTATGGCTGTAGGGACCAAAGAAGATTGAGCCCTCAGCCGACAGCAAGAAAGAAGCGCTCTGGTCTTATGGAAATTTCACCGGCAAACGGCATTTCGACCAATTCACTGTAAAAGATCTTTTTCAAGACTCGGCTCCTACCTTTCTGTGCATCTCTTTCATTGACTACTGATTGGTGAACACTGCATGCTTACCAGGAACCAAATATAGCTTTCACAGGGGGAAACTATGGCCACTACAAAAGTCTGGCACCAGTTCTACGACAAGGGTGTTCCTTTTGAGATAGACCTTCCTCAGGATCCTCTGCACGTGCGGCTGGAAAATACGACGCGGGAATTTCCGCACGTAACTGCCACCGAGTTCGTCGGCGCCCGACTCACTTATCAGCAATTGGGTGACCAGGTTAACCGGTTTGCAGCTTCACTCAGTCGGTTGGGCGTAAAACCCGGCGACCGAGTGGCAATCATGCTCCCCAACTGTCCGCAGACAATCATTGCCTACTATGCCGCTTTGAGCCTTGGGGCTGTGGTGGTGATGACCAACCCCATGTATGTGGAAAGAGAGATGATCCATCAATTCAATGATTCCGGGGCGAAGGTATTGGTGGGGCTGGATCACCTGTTTCCGCGGATCGAGAAGGTCTGGAAAGAAACGACGGTCGAACAACTTGTCATCACCAGTATTCGGGACTACCTTCCGTTTCCGCTTAATCTGCTTTATCCCCTCAAGGCCAAGAAGCAGAACCTCAACATGAGGGTTCCCTACAGCGATTCCATCCACTCGTTCAAAGGACTGGTGAAGAACAGTCCTGGCAATCCGCCAAGACCGGAAATCGATGTGGATGAGGTAGTCCTGCTCCAGTACACCGGCGGTACCACTGGGGTAGCCAAGGGGGTAATGCTCACCCATGGGAACCTCATGGTCAACGTGAACCAGATTGCCTCCTGGCTGCCAGCACTGAGGCGCGGACAGGAACGGTTTCTCTGTGTGCTTCCTTTTTTTCACATCTTCGGAATGACCGCGGCCATGAATCTTCCCATCTCCATTGGCGCTTCCATGACGCTCATACCTCGTTTCGAAGTTAAAGATTTCCTCCGGACAGCTGCGAAGGCCAAGCCGACTATTTCAATCCTAGTGCCAACCATATTTTCTGCCATGGTCAATTATCCAGAAATATCCAAGTACGATCTATCCTCCTTCAACTACTGCTTCAGCGGTTCCGCACCCCTACCGGTGGAGATCATAAACCGTTTCGAGCAGTTGACCGGTAGCGTGATCCTGGAGGGTTATGGCCTCACCGAGTCATCGCCTGTGACCCACGTGAACCCGGTCAAGAGCAAGCACAAGGTGGGTAGCATTGGGGTCGCCATACCGTCTACGGATGCAAGAGTAGTGGATTTAGAGACCGGCACCAAAGAGCAGCAGGTAGGTCAACCTGGCGAGCTGGTAATCAAAGGTCCGCAGGTGATGAAGGGCTACTGGAATATGCCGGAAGAAACTGCCCAAACTATCAAAGATGGTTGGCTCTATACAGGGGACATTGCCCACATGGATGAAGACGGCTATGTCTTCATTGTAGATCGCAAGAAAGACATGATCATTGCCGGTGGTTTTAACATCTACCCGCGGGATATTGATGAGGTTCTGTACGAACATCCCAAGATTGCCGACGCCGTGACCATTGGTATCCCGGACCCCTACCGGGGTGAAACCGTAAAGGTTTTCGTGGTGGTCAAGCCTGGAGAAACTCTGACAGAAGAAGAGGTGTTTGCTCACTGCAAAGAGAAACTTGCTGCTTACAAGATTCCCCGTCTGGTGGAATTTCGCGACGAGCTCCCCAAAACCATGGTAGGCAAGGTGTTGCGCAAGGAGCTGCGCGCCGAAGAACTGC
>CP070692.1:3002936-3010984 GCA_020353215.1 Deltaproteobacteria bacterium | reverse complement strand
GCCTTCCGCTCTGCCTTTTCTGGTGTCTCTTCAGAGTGACTGCGGGAGGTCTGTGCCACTTCCCCGGCTGCGGCTGGGGGAGCCCCTGGCCCCGTTCCAGAGGAACGGGGAACAGGGAGGGGGCGCCCTCACCCGGCCACAGTTGGGATTGAAGTGACCAGACCGTGAGCTTTGGAACGACAGAAGAGACATCAGGAAAGCATTTTCATTTCAACATCAGGGCAAACTGCCTCGTGGCCTAAGTTGACAAAGATCAACGATCAATTATTGGGGAAAGTCCTGAAGGTGAGCGTATTGATCTACTCTTCGATTACTGATATAAACTCCACTTTCATCAGAGCCTCAATGCACTGGTTCCCTATTTGCCGACTCACGCTGAATCACATATCTCACAATACACGACCATTCCCCTTTAGAAGCAGGAGAAATCAATGGCTACAAGGATTGTCAGAAGCTGTTGCCGTAGTTGCCACGGCGGTTGCGGGGTTTTGGTAACAGTGGATGACACCAGAGTCACCAGCATAAAGGGCGATCCTGACTGCCCGGTGAACAGAGGTTGGCTATGCGTCAAAGGCAAGAAGTACCACACGATCACCCATCATCCCCAGCGCCTCACCCACCCGTTGCGAAAGAAGAAAGGCTCCTGGGAGCGGATATCCTGGGAAGAAGCTTTTGAAGACATAGCAGGAAGGTTCCTGCAAATCAAGGACGAGCTTGGCCCCGAATCTTTGGTATTAGGGTACGGAACTGGCCGTGACAATGAATCCTTCATCTACCGGTTTGCGAACACTTTCGGCACCCCCAACGTACTCACTGCGGGCCACATGTGCTACGGGCCGAGATTAGTCACGGGCATAAGTCTTTGTGGCAATCTGCCGGTAGTGGACTATGAGGGCAAGCCGTCCTGCGTGATGGTTTGGGGAGCGAATCCCCTGGTCTCCCACCCGGACGAGTACAAAGGACTCTATCTGGCCCAAGCCATGAAACGAGGGGCAAAGATCATCTGCGTGGATCCCCGGCGCTCCATGGTGGCCAAACGCGCTCACCGGTGGCTGCAGATCAGACCTGGTACCGACGGCGCCCTAGCCTGGGGCATGGTAAATGTGATCATCGACCAAGGCCTTTTCGAAGCAGATTTCGTAGAAAACTACGTCCACGGCTGGGAGGAGTTTTGCCAGAGAGCCAAACAATATCCCCTCGCCTGGGCGGCAGACAGGACCGGGCTGAGACAAGAGGAGATCAGGTCCGCCGCTGAGACGTTCGGCACCACCAAACCAGCGGGCATCCATTGGGGTGTCGCCTTGGAACAGTCCAAAAACTGCGTAAACACCATTAGTCTCTTGATCTGTTTGATGGCCATGACCGGCAATCTGGACCGACCAGGAGGCAGCGTCTTCTATCCCAACCCCCCGGTGGTAAACGCCTCGCGGCTGGGCGCGCATCGCATTCTCTCGGCCGAGGCGCGTCAAAAACGACTGGGCGGTGATCGCTTTCGGCTGGCCGAGCGCATCGGTGTGATCAATCCCGAGCCGGTCTGGGATGCCATCCTCAACCAAGAACCTTATCCGGTAAAAGCCCTTTACCTAATCAGCACTAATCCAATCATCTCCCGAGCCAATGCCAAACAGGTCAAAGCCGCCCTTGAGAAGGTGGATTTCTTGGTCGTGCAAGACTTCTTTCTCACTCCTACTGCCAAGGAGGCAGACATGGTGCTGCCCGCATCCACCTGGCTCGAGCACGATTACGTAGCCGATCTGTGGAAGCGCCACGGCTGGGTAGTAGCCCGCCAAAAGGCCGTCCAGGTAGGCCAGGCCCGCTCTGACTACGACATTCTAAATGAACTGGGAAAGCGCTGCTCAGGGCCTGCGCACTGGTGGCCCACGGTGAAAGACGGGCTGGAGTATATCCTCTCTCCCTCTGGCCTGACCTGGGAGGAGTTTTGCACCAGGGGCTACTTGCAAGGGGAGCGCAGGTTTCGCAAGTATGAAACGGAAGGCTTCAGCACACCCACGGGTAAGGTGGAATTCTACTCAACAGTCATGGAGAAAATAGCTTACGATCCTTTGCCCGGTTTCTTTGATCCCCCGGAAGCTCCCTGGAGTAGCCCCGACCTGACAGAAAGCTATCCGTTCCAGCTCATAACCGGCGCCCGCATCCCTTTCTTCTTCCATACGGAAAACAGGGTGGAAGGGCCGTTGCGCTCCAAGCGCCCTGACCCCCTGGTGGAAATTCATCCCGAGGTCGCCCGTGTAAAGGGAATCGCACCTGGTGACTGGGTGCGGATCAGCTCGCCCAGGGGTAGTATTCAGCAAAGGGCCGTCCTTACCAACAAGGTGCCCAGGAACGTGATCGCCGCTGATCACGGTTGGTGGTTTCCGGAGGACGTGGATGGCTTGGGCTGGGATCGCTCCAACGTAAATGTATTGACTGACAACACCTCTGAAACCTGCGACCCAGCCATGGGCGCCACCAATCTACGGGTGCTACTGTGCAACGTGGAAAAGGCGGAGAATCCGTGAAGAGGTGTTGAAAAGTGCAAACAAGTTGGGTAGGAAGACATCTCTCTAGCGAATTCGATGGAAAGTCTCGATTGCGGA
Organism: Deltaproteobacteria bacterium; assembly: GCA_020353215.1. Taxonomy (GTDB): domain Bacteria; phylum Desulfobacterota; class Syntrophobacteria; order BM002; family BM002. The sequence continues at coordinate 3,008,387 of CP070692.1, read as the reverse complement.
TTAGCCCTTCTCCAGGTAGTCAGGCGAGTCGCTGAACGAGCAGGATCGAGTCAACCAGGGGCGCAGTCCGGACGTGATTAGCATCAGAACATCGGCCCCCACAGAACCTCATGGATTCTGCGGGGGCGAGTATTGCATACTTTGGAACTCATAAAAGTCCCCGACCACATGGCACAGAATCGCGTAATGGGATAGACTGCTGCTCTGTTGCGGTTAATTCTGCGAGGCCGCTTTCTGTAATAAGTAGAACTCGATATCATTGATAGATACCTGGTTCCGGTTCAGTCCCAGTGTTTCGCTGTCGATGCCCAGACACAGGCCTAGGAGTTGGGGGTAGAGAATCGAAGGAAGTCTGTGCTGCGGCCCCCTCTGGCTGAGCAGTATTCGCTGTACCTGGTCAAATTGAATCTGACAGTAGGAACAGGAAACGCAAAGATAATCGGCACCGGCTTGCTTAGCGTTTTTGAGCTTGTTCTCAGTCAAATCCAGAGAGAGCTCATCGTTTATACCCCACAGCGGTGAGCCGCAACATTCGGGTTTACTGAGCCAATCGATACTTTCGGCCCCGGTTACCTCCACGAGCTCATCGAACTTCGTTGGGGAGTTCGGTTTGTCGAACTGAACGATGCTACTTGGTCGCAAAATCCGGCAGCCGTAGTGGGTGGCGATCTTAAGCCTGTTAAAGGTCCGTACTATCTTATTCTTGATGGTTTCGATCCCCACATCGTTATAAAGCACCTCAAGGATATGTTTGGCCTTGATATCCCCCTCGTATCTCAACCCTTCCTTCTCTAAAGTTGTATTGACCTCTTTCCTTGTCGAACCGTCATCATGCATGAGACGATCTACATATTTGAGGGTTCCATAACAGCAGTTGCACACCGTTAGCAGATCGAGGTTCTCTTTTTCGCAAAGTGCGAGGTTTCGGGCCGAGGCCAGGACATGAGCTTTAAAACTAATGTTTCTCAATGGATACCCACAGCAACCGAGTTCCTTTACATCCACCAGTCCCACCCCCAGCTTTTCTAGGACTGCGTTGGTGGACCATTCGTATTGCTGGAGTACGATAGGAGTGGTGCAACAGCGCATCATCACAAATCTCATAATTTCACCTATGCTTCGTCTGTTTACTCAGAAATCTTTTCTCTTGCCCGCGTTATTGCAATGTTCTTCAGTTCATAGAATATGTCTGCAACGCGGACGCCTTGGGGACAGTGTTCTTGACACTGATAGCAGCCGAGGCAATCCCATAGCATCCTCGAGCTGAAGACGAGATCCCACAGCCCAATTCCAGAAGCGTGCATGATTTGATGAGGCAGCAGCCCTACCAACTCTGAGGGACGACGGTAGTTGCGGACTACCGGACATGCATTTGAACAGGTAATGCAGGAGAAACAATGCGAAAAGGTGTTGGCCTGAATCGATTTCTTCAGAATTCCAGAGAGACCGTTATCGCTAGGTACCACGGATAGGGTTCGATCCAGCTTCTTTAGGGGAATGCCCGCAGGATAGACAGCCTCGATGGCCAATTTAATGGGATCAGGATAATGAGGCTGCGAAGGGGATTCCCCAACTAGGCCGCGGTATACGGATAGGGGCGAAAGAACAAGAAACTCCGGTTGGCCTCTTTCCAATAACGCTTCCCGCACGTTGAACCACAACTCCTGCAGATTGATCCCGGCGGGGCAAACCACTGTGCAGCGGTAGCAATTAGTGCAGAGAAACAGCCCCTCTTGTATGATTCTGATTTCCTGGGCGCTGAGTTCCTTGCCGGCGACCAGAGCCTTGATGGAAGGTATTTTCTCGGAAGGCAAAATGTTGACATTGCGGATTTCCTCAAAAACCACGCCGACCCTACATTGTACACTGCAGGTTCCGCAGTGCATGCAGGCATCAAGTTCCAAAAGCTGCCTGGTGGCTATGTTGGCGGGATCCGATTTTCCTTTTTCCATAACCGCATTCGCCAGCAGACTTAGAGGGGTTGTAAAGACATGGAACATTTTGCTGAAAGGAAGATAAGCGAGACCAAGGAAACAGGCCAAGAAGTGTATGTGCCACAGAATGGAGGATACATTTGCACGGTCAAATACAGAGGCCATCGGTTTCGTTATTGCGGCCACCGCATAGCTTACTAAAGCCCATTGCGGGCGGGAGTGGCATTCAACGCAACTCATTTCATGTGCTTCACTGCCCAACTCCAGGATTTCAGCATCGAAGGGTCCTTCAACCTTCGGTGAAACTACGCCAAACTTCTCTACCCAGTATGCCTCCAATGACCGAAGCTCTTCTTCATCGGCTTGAATCGTGTACTCCTCCACCATCTCTTCGAACTTGGAGTACGAAGTTATTTTTGTACCTTTCAAGAGAAAACCCGAGATCATGATGATGGCGAGGATGGCTATTGCGTAAATATCCATGGGGCTGGTTCTGAGGCGGGCGACTTTCAGAATGAATCGTCTATAGATGGCAATAGCGATACCTATGATGATCAAGAGCCCAAACAAGTCCCGCAGAGTAGGAAATGGATTGAGCGTCGGATAGTAGTTTGGAAAGATTGCAGGCGTAATCAGCTCATCTAGACCATGCATGAGAAGTAGCAGCAGGAAACCATAGTATATACACATATGCATGGCCCATTTGAGGAAATCCTCTCGTAATACTTTCACTTGAAGGCAAACATCTAGAACAAAGACTTTCAGCAAGGTGAAAAGCTTGTTGCTGAACAGGACACGGATTACTCCCTTGACAGCCGCAAAAACCCTTGCGCTGGCCGGGATATCCTTGACCTCAACTGAGATGGAATACCGAAACCAATTCGACACCTTATAAATGAGACCAAGCACGAAGATAGCTAAGGCAGTGTATAAAGAAACCGTGTAAAACATGATTTAGCTGTGCCCTCCTGTTGCTTCCGACACGAAACCTCGGTGACGGATCCAACCTGTTGAATCAACAAACGATAAACCTATATTTCTATCGGATAACTAGGTTTTTAGTACAATTTAATGCTCAGTGCGCAAAATCTTCCATGACTTAAGTCAAGCTCTTGTTGAAAGTTGTGCGTTCAAAACGCAGATTCGGCAGGACGTCAGTCTCGCTCAGGATCAGTACTCGCCAGGCCACTTTTTGCATGAACGGAGCATGGGGATTTCGGTCGTGTCGCTCTCCCCATAAGTCCTAATGCATATTATTCCAGAATCTTAATCGCTTACGGGATAAGAGAGAGTCTCTCAAGCAGTGCACTTGGAGTCTAAGGTGTTTATAATAACATAAATGTCTTGGGCAGGCGAATAATTTCGCCTTAACCCCTCGGTTCCGCGGGATTGGACCCGATTCGTACCTGACAAGGCTGTCATCAGGTCATTTGGGCTAACGGTCGTCATCAAGTCATTCGGTCCCTTCGATAAAAACCCATCACCAGGAATGGCAAAGCCATGATTTCGTGATCTTGGCATCAGACGACACAGTGCCCCATTGACTATGAGTGACAGCGAAGCGTTATGACAAGTAAAACGGTCGCAGTAGGCCATTCATTAAACATCCGGGTTAGTTGCAGTTGAGCTCGGATAGCTTCTGACAAGACGTACAGATATGGTAAGGCCATTCAACTGGAGTGGAGCAACAGAAACACTTGCCTTCACCCTGTTTAGTTGAATCAAGTGCTTCGACATTCTTCCTTTGGGTTGTATTTGTGACATCTTCCATACTCACCTCCGCAGCGTCATCTGAATTGGATCCCGTTTCGGTGGAGCATAGAGAGCCATCAACCCAGAAGTGCTTTTTCACTTAATGAAGTGCGGTACCCTTCACGGGTAGCCGTGTTTACGGCTCTGCCTTGGATCACCGAAAAGGTTTAAGAAGCAGGAAGCCACAATAGAATACGCAAACACTGTGCCAGTCTAGCTGAAATCACCTTCACAAAAAAATCTTTTCATTACAATCAGCTAGTTGGAATACGAGTCGAGTCAAGGCCAATGTAAACATACATTTTTTGCAGTAATCTTCGAAAATTACTACTGAGAGCACTAAATAGATTGCATTTTGATCAGGTACGGATCATGAAGTCTTTTCTGTGGTTCCAAGGCTGCCGGCCTGGTCACTTTTGAATATCTCAGATTACTGAGGGCTCCGTGTGATCCCAACGTCTCACCTTCGGGGTTTCATGTGTCGATGTGATTGCCCGCTTGCGTTTTGATTAGCCCCAGCAGCAGAATATAGACCCAACAAGGCACCTCTGTCCCCATAAAAAAAGCTCAATCCTTCGGATTGAGCCCTTAGCACTCAAAAGCAGCTTATTTCTTTTTGATGTATCCGTATTTGGTTAAGAACAAATCCTGGTCTTGAATAAGCCCGATGCCGGGGGTGTGGACTTTGAATTCCGTTATTAAGGGGTTGAGAGCCGTGCCTTCCCTTATTTTCAAGCAGTTCGAGAACGAACCTGCTGGGGTCTTGACTGTGTGGCCAAGACTAACAATCTCGGCTCGGTCCATTGCCACACCCGGGGCAATCTCCTGATAGTACTTCATGCCCACTCTCGGTGTGCCAGGCATCATCAGACCAGCCCTGGCACCGTTCTTACCGGCAAGCCAAGAACCTTTGTGATTCGCCACCTTTCCGTCTTCGTACATATCAACGTTTTCACCAAAATAGATGATGTCATTTGTTCTCTCATCAATGGCAAAGAAATTTCTTGAAATTTCTATCAGCTTGCCGTTTTTCCATTCCTTCTCCTCAACCACACGAATTATAGTCCCGTTCACCTTCTTCGTTTCATCAAGAACGGTGACGACCAGTTTCTTGTTCTTCCCCTCGAAAACAAGTTGAAATCCAGGCTCCAGAATGAAGTACTGGTTTCGTCCTGTTGGAACCAAGGTGCGTTCCGAAATCCCAAACTCCTCCTGCCACGATGACTGTTTATCCGGGATCGAGCTCCCGGCACCTGAGCAACCAGTCGCCAAAATCGCGACGATCATCACGACTCTCACTGCTGCATGAATTGTGTGTATCATCTCTTCCTCTCTTGTGTCGAAATTGTGAAAGGGTGACCTCTTTTCTTGGTTTTCGCCCAGAAGATTGATGAACGTTAGTCTTGCACGAACCGAGTTTGAGGTGCGAAAGCGTATCGTGGTTAAGAAATCGAAATGATACCGTTAGTTTTGTTCGAGCGTATAACCTCCGACGGCCTTATCGGCCGCGCTATCGACTGCGGTGTGGATATCTTCCTGGGAGTTTCCCCAAAAACGTACGTTTGATGTTCATAAATTCAGGCCGTTCGCGGGCCAGGGGGTCATTTGTAAGTGAAAATGCATTGCTTGTGTCTTTTCTGCGCTTCCGAGGTCACTCAGTAGACACACCAGAGAAGGCTTCGGGGAGGCTGCGAAACAACGAGCATCTGAGCAACCTGCCATTGCCTATCTCAGTTCGGCTAGGGCCTGCATGAAGATTTGGTGC
>CP070692.1:2994757-3002836 GCA_020353215.1 Deltaproteobacteria bacterium | reverse complement strand
CACGGTTAGTGGCACCATTGGCTTCACCTTTCAGGGCCTCACGGCGACTGCGACCATGGAATCGACGATTCGCGACAATAACACGGATAAGGTGTATTGGGCAAACAATTACACCGTGACCCTCTCAGAAGGACCAAACTATGACGACGCAGCAATAGCCGGCAGATACTATGATCCGGATAGTGGGTACGTCAATGTTGCCAGCACAACTCCTTTTCGCCACTTTGTGGGCGATTTATATCCCTCTGACGGGGTCCTGGTCATCGACGGCAATACAGGCATTGCCGGTGGCAGCACCATGGCTCGATTGACCGTACATTCTTCGACCAACTACGAAATAGACGCAGATACAAACGGCGACGGTACCTACGACTGGAATTCCGGTATTTTGACCTGGCAATAGTCATGAGGTGTGCGGCAACCAAATCTGCCCACAGCATTTGAGCAGGGGAAATGGAATCAGAAAGCATTTCCCCTGCTTTCTTTTCTTCGGGATTGGATTGAATTGAATATTGATTACTGAATTGCTGCGTGACTGCTTTGCGATTGACTCTTGCAATATTTCCACGCCTGCATCTAAAGTACACACCACGTCAGTTCGCTTCGGTCATCCCGGTGAGGTGGGAGAACGTTGGCATATGGGAATACTGCAATGTGGGGTAGGGGAGTGTAAGCGGACTACAATAGAATCAGATATTTTCCTTGCATTTCGAGTCCCGCTTTAACAACGGGGCAGGGTGCTTCAGTTGCTCGTTGTGGAGTAGCCTTGCCTTATGCCTGGGCAGCAGATGACATTCTTGGAGAAAAGTCCTGTCTTCACGCCTATTTCGAAATTCTGGTATTTATGATACTTTGTCCATTAGGATGGTGGATTCCACATTGACCCGGCGGCATTAAGAGTTAGCCTGCATAATTCATGAATAACGAGGGCCGGCAGACCAAAACCGAATGTTGCTAACCGCACACAGACTAGAATCGTTGCTCTCGCGTCACAGCATATTCCGCTCGGGGCTGGAAAGCACACTGGCGCGTTTTTCCCCGGTGTAGATCTAAAACATTAGGGTAAAGAGTTGGGGATATGGCTGTTGAAATAGAAAGACAATTGTATGCCAGGGCTGAGGTCAATTGGCCTGTCACCATGACGACGGCTCAGGGCCACGTGGAGGGCGAAGCAAGAAACATCAGCCCTGGAGGTGTGTATATCCACTGCAAGAGTCCACCGGCAGAGAATGAAGTGTTCCGAGTGAAGATTACTCCTCCCGATCGTTTACCGCTGGAAGCCAGCGTCGAAGTTGTCTGGATAGATATGCAGACCGCCTCCGATGAAACGACGGTACCCAACGGAATGGGCGTTCGCTTCGTGGAGATTAGTGAAGAAGATCGCCAGTATCTACTTGATCTGGTCTTTGATTTGAAAGAGTTGGATGATTAAAGGCCTCTGAGGTTCTGTGAATCGAATGGAACAGCAACCATTGTCCTAATCCTATTAATCCCACTCACTTGTTGACGAGGAGAAGAACGTGGCGCAAGCAAAAGTCGGTGACAAGGTAAAGGTTCATTTCACTGGTTCCCTGGAAGACGGAACAATCTTCGGATCAGCACTTGAGGATGATCCATTCGAGTTCACTATCGGGGAGAAGAACATGCTTCCCGGTTTTGAAAATGCAGTAGTTGGAATGACCGAAGGAGAGAAGAAGACTATTTCACTTCCGCCAGAAGAGGCTTATGGTCATCACAAACGAGAGTTTGTATTTGCCGTCAAGAAGTCGGAGATGCCGCCGGACACTGGGTTGGAGGAAGGAAGAAGAATTCAGATTCGTTGGCGTGATGGAGGACAAGCGGTTGTTACTGTCGGAAAGATTACTGAAGACACAGTAATACTTGATGCAAATGACCCGCTGGCCGGTAAGACAATCAAGTTTGATATTGAGCTGGTCAAAATACTATAATCAATAAGAGTAAACCTTAGTACTGCCAACCTTCACGAGTAAGAATCCCGCCCAAAAGGAAACTCACATTGGCACGTTTTTTCTCGGCGTAGATTTGCAACGTTTGGGTTAAAAGGGCCCGCTTGGGCGTCGAAAACCGTTGTTGCTGGATTTGTTTCTATATTTCCTCAAGATTATCATAAAGATAACCCTGAGACATACTCCAAGAAGGAGAACCGCCGGGTCATGAAACAAGGAGAGAAGACCAGAGAGCAACTTGTTGCGGAAGTGGCGAAATTGCGACAGCGGATTGCTGACTTGGAGGAAATGGACCTCGTGCGCGAGCCGGCCGAAAAAGAGAGATACCGGCGGCACGGGCATCATTCCCACCTCCGGACGACTGAAGGCTTGGCCAAACTGGCCGGCGGAATTGCTCACGAATTCAACAATGCGCTGTCAGAAATCACCGTGACCGTAGACCTGCTTGAGATTGACCTTCAGGTGGACGTGGACCCACGGAAGTCTGTCGAGGCAATCAAGACTTCCGTCCGGAGGATGGCAAATCTGACCAACCAGTTGCTGGCTTATGCTGGAGGCGGGAAATACCACCCTCGGAACATATTGTTAAATGACTTCCTCCAGTTGGCACAGCCCTTGGTCCAGTACACGATCGATCCTGATATCAGTGTCGAGACGGATCTCCAGCGGGATATTTTCGCAGTTCAGGTTGATTTACCCCAAATGCAAATGGCGCTTTCTGCCATATTGGCCAATGCTGCGGAAGCGATAGAAGGCAAAGGTCGTATCAAGATCATTACCAGAAACGAGGAGATTGGCCAAGCGTTCGCGAAAGATCATCCGGACGTCAAACAGAATCCGTATGCCTGTCTCATCGTCGAAGACGATGGAAAGGGCATGGACGTAGAAACATTGAACAGACTATTTGATCCCTTTTTCACCACCAAGTTTCAGGGGCGAGGTCTTAGCATGGCCGCTGTCCATGGAATCGTCAAAAGTCACGATGGTTGGATTTCGGTTAATTCTGAAGTGGGAACCGGAACCACCGTTCGCCTCTATCTTTCCGCAGTCGAGGCAACGAGGACGGCTCAGTAGGCCGTAGGTCTACTCGATTTGGCTCCCAACCACTTTCCCAGCCCAAGATTGTTTATCTTGAAACCAAAATATGATATTGAAAAAGACTCACTGAGACCTTATTTTCAAGGGGTTCAAAACCCTAACGGCGTCACGGGCCCGGAGCGCAAATGATCGGAAAACTCGGATACAGAGCGTTGAAAATGACATGCATTGGTATTCTGTTAGGCGCACTCGCCCTGCCAGGGTGCGGTTTTATCGAGGACCTTTTCCAGGACCCAAAGCAGGATGAGTCAGGGCAGACTGTTGAGAAGAGGCAGATCTCAGCCTTTCAAATTGTGCCGGACAGTTTAGAAATCCGCTCCGATGAGCAGGGGCTACAGATCGACGTCAGCGATGGAACCACAGAGTATACCTTGGGCTTTTTCGGCACCAATCCAACGATCAGATTCATACTCTTTGGCGAGACAACGACACAAACCTTCGAATTGCGAGAAAACGATATTGTCATTGAACGCCCAGGGGTGAACCGAACGGACCTAACGGTGGAAACGAGGGCCGCACTAGTCTTGCCTTAGAAATTACTGTTCAAGACGATGGTCAACATTGGGGACCAGGGCTGAGGACTCGGGATGAAACAATGCACGGTGGCTATGGACCGTTGAGAACGGATGACTCGTCGAAAACTGGCACACAGCATTGAAAATATCAGGTGGAGAGTTTAATTTATCAAAAGGTCAGAATGGTACATGCAAGCGAGGAGGGACTCTCGATGGCCGGACGATGGTACGGTGACAGCGTATGGAATATGGCTTTGGCCGCGTTACTTTTGTTTGGACTGGGACTGGGAGGATGCAGTACAAGTGACGAAGCGCAAGCACAGGCACTCAACGAGAGGAGGCAGATCAAAACCGTTCAAATTGTGCCGGACAGTTTAGAAATCCGCTCCGATGAGGAGGGACTCCTAGTAGCGGTCAGCAACGGAGCCACAAGGTATACAATGGGCTTTTTTGACCCCGCCAACAGTGGAGGGACAAACCCAACGATCACATTTATCCTCCTTGGAGAGACAACCCCACAGACCTTCCAACTGCGTCAGAACGATATTGTCATTGAACGCCCAGGTGTGGACCGAACGAACCTAACGGTTGAGACAAGAAATACATTAGTCTTCCCTTAGACTCAGAATTCCGTCTACGGGAAATCACAGCCGAAACCGGGAGGTTCAGGGGTTTCGACCCAAGTTAGTATGGAAAGTCAGAAGTGTAGGGTGGACATTGCCCACCTTAGATGCCCAACTTCAATTCCCTCTCACAAGTCTTGTCTCTAAGAAATATACAACGAAAGCCGGGATTGATTTCAGATCTGGGTTTAGAACCCTTTCTGCACTTCGGGACGAGCCCTCAGGTGTGCAAGGCATATTATTTGCTTGAACTGCTGAGTCAAGTTCTTATGGAGATTACGCACTAACTCCCAAGATGTTCAGGCTTGTAGTGCGTCCAAATGATTCTAGATAAGAAAATGAGTATTCAGCGGTATTTTGAAGTTTTCAACCTCGACTCCAGTGCCTCGCTGAGTGAGCTTAAGAAAGCCTACAGAGACCTGGTCCACCTATGGCACCCAGACTGCTACCCGGACAGCACTCCCGAAGTAAGACTTAGAGCCGAGGAGAAGTTAAAAGAAATCAACCTGGCTTACGCGGAGTTGCAGTCGTATCTGCTATCTGAAGAAAGAAAAGACTTACATCGGTGGGCAAAAGAGAAATCACCAAGTGCGGTTAGAGAAAGAGACATAGTGGAAGCGGATATTGATGAGGAATTCGATGGCCTTGGGTTTAATAGGAAATTGAGCGTTTGGAGCATCCTCTTTCTTGTCGTTTGGCTCCTCGTAATCACTTATTCTCTGATAATCAATAATAGAATCCATAAATATACCAGCGCTATCGATGAAAGAGGCGTACAAGAGTTTGCAGAACAGGAACTGGAGCCTTCTGGCGAAGAGGCAGGAAGGACTAATGGGACAATCCGGACATCGGCGAAAAACAGGCAACTCATTCATATTCCCAAGGCAGCCATAACGATGGTGGAGCCGGCGACAAAGTCTTCCGAGAAAGAGCAATTCACCCGAACGGCTGCCATAACCGATAATGTGTTCGCCGAGGTCCCAACAGCACCTCCGGACTCCTCAGATGTTTCTGTGGAGGCTCTCCAAAGTCAAGCCGCTACACTCTTTGACACGGACCCTCAAACAGCGCAAGCCCTGCTTCACAAAGCCGTTGAGTTGAGGCCGGATCACGCCAAGACATACTTCTACCTAGGTAAGCTTTATACCCAATTGGAGAACTATGCCCACGCCATTGCTTGCTACCGTAAGGCGGCAGATTTGGACCCACGCTCAGCTGACACCCTCTTCAATCTCGGCTTTGCCTATGCAAAGGCCAAGGACTATTCTGCCGCTGAGGACAGCATAGGAAAGGTGATCGACCTGTCACCTCCTTACCTGGACGAGGTTTACTTCAACCTCGCCATGGTTCAGAGAATTCAGGGAAAGCAAACGGAGAGCATTAGAAACCTGGAAAAAGCCCTGGAAGTAAATCCAGAAAATCCAAGGGCAAGAAAGTATTTGCTTCGTTTCAAGAACAAGTTGAGGGTCAAGCAATATCAACCCTAAATTGAACGATTCTGATCCCCCTCCGCTTAACCCCCTCCCACTAGTCGAAGATCCCGAGATCTTTTCGGAGGGGAGGGGGAGGAGATCGTTATTGTGGGGTTAGGTATGACCAGAAAGGTTGTTCTCTGATACTGATAATTTAGTCTTTCGATCTCAGTTAGTTACAAGTATGCTGGGAGCAGATTCCTTGAGTATCATTCTGAAAACCCATTTGAGCAACAGCCCGCGGAGGTTTGACCCAATGATGAATCGGATAATTGTATCCGGAATTGTGTTCCTGGCGTTGCAACTGGGATCTTTGTGTTATGGTGAGCAATTTCTTCCCATGATCGAGACTCAAGTGTTGCGCGTCCTCAGTACGGTCAACTCTTACTATTATCACAAGCCGTGGAAAAGCCCCAATTTCAAAACGTCCCGCGCTAGTGGTTTCTTTTTCGAAGACGCTGCTAACTTTCCTGGGATGAGGGGATTGATCTTGACGAACGCTCACGCCGTCTCGATGTCAGAAAGTATAAATGTTTCAAATGGGAGGGAAAAGCGACGCTACAAAGTGAAAATGCTGGGAATATGCGATTCGGCCGATTTCGCGGTTCTCCAGATGGAGTCCAAGGAACTGGAAGATTACGAGCGCCGCAATGGTAAAATTGTGCCTTTTGAACTGGGGGACAGTGACCAACTGCGGGTTGGAGACAGAGTGCTGGGGTGGGGGTATCCTCTCGGTGGGGAGAGGATTAGCAAATCGGAAGAAGGAGAAATCAACAGAATAGAAGTAAACCGGTACTCGTACTCACACGAGTACTGGCTCATGGTCCAGGCATCTCTTCAACAGAACAAGGGAAACTCTGGGGGGCCGGTTCTCAAAGACGGGAAAGTCGTTGGCATTGCCTTTCAAGGAAGACGAGCCAGTGACCGTATCAACTACTTCATCCCAATCAACCTGGTGCAGAGCCTCATGCCCTTGCTTCACAAGCAGGAACTCATTCCAAACTGGCGATTCGAGGGACAGCCCATGTTTCCAAGATTGAAAGAATACTACAAGCTAGGATCCGGTAAGGGGGGGGTGCTCCTGAGTTACATCGTTCCTGATGGCGGTCCTTACCGGTTCGGGCTGCGCGCCAACGACATCTTCTTGGAGATCGATGGACATGAAATAGATGATTACGGAGATGTCTTTTTCAAGCCTCTCGGCCAGAAGATCTACTTCAAGGAGATTCTCAACCGGAAAAAAGTAGGCGAGCCGCTGGCAGTGAAGGTAATGCGTGGCGGTCGAGTCGTGGAAATAGAAGGGAAGATTACTCCAGGTCTCCCGAGGCTGGTCCCCAAAATCTTCACTCGGGCGAACTACCTGATCTACGGGGGTATCGCTTTCGTCGAGCTGACCTATAATGGTATTGCCAATCTGGGAAAGTCCGGGCGAGCTTTGCGGGAAAAGTATCTCGGCGAGTTTCCGGAGCGGCCATACCAAAAAATCGTGGTAGTCGCGGAGATATTTCCTGAATATGGTCTGGTTGATACCAAGCCCTACTTGGACCGGGTGGAGAGAATCAACGGGGAAGAGGTGCTCAACATCGAACACCTGTATACACTCATCCAAGCCTATAGAAGGAAGGGCAAGAAAGAAGTACTGCTGGAGCTACCCAGAAACATTCAGCTTCCTTTGGACCTGGAACAAGCGGAGGAGCTGGACCGTGAGATCAAGCAAGAATATGGCATACTGTACATGAAAAGCCCTGGTGGTTTCTCGCAATAAACTGGCCCCGGATCCCCCGATAAACCTGCGGGCAAAGGCCATTCTACCGGCGATATGAGGAGAGCAAGATTAATCCTTGCAGTTTTACACAAATGAGTATATAAATAAAATATTTGTTATGTAAATACTCCTTTATCTAAAACCTATCTACCGCTGTCCCATATAAACAACTAACCATATCGATATAAACTTTCAAATATGGAATTACCTAAAAACGTAAAAACTAATAAACATAAGAACGGTATTGCACAAAACTTGGGAACCTTAAAAGAGCAGCTCGTAAGACTTCACGTCCAGCTCAGAAAAGACCTGGAACTTAAAATGCTGTCTTTAATCTACCACATAAAAATTGACCCTGCCAAGAAGGAAAGGCTCACCAAGAAAGCGAAGGTCACCAAACGAACCATCGTCGAGGAAGCTCTTGAAGAATACTTCGAAAAAAGAGGGATCTAACCCGAATATTTCATGAATGGTCTACTGCGACCGTTTTGCTTGTCATCACGCTTCGCTGTCACTCATAGTCACTAGGTCAGTGCGTCGTCTGATGCCAAAATCACGAAATTATGGCTTTGCTATTCCTGGTGATGGGTTTATCAAAGCGACCGAATGACTTGATGACGGGCGTTAGCCCAAATGACC
>CP070692.1:2986493-2994657 GCA_020353215.1 Deltaproteobacteria bacterium | reverse complement strand
GAGTATTTGCTATTGGGTACAGAACGTCCCAATGCCTCAGCCATGGCACGCAGGTGATGAGGAGCCGTCCCACAGCAGCCACCGATGTAATTGAGCCCTATCTCTTTGGCCTTCAGGGTGTAATTAACCATCTCAATCCTGGTTAGCACGAAAGGATCGAGTTCAAGGGGAAAGGCAAGCTGGCCCTGAAACTTCTGGATCTGGAAGTATGGCCTCTCTGCTGTACAGCGATATGCTACCGGTTGAGTGGCCACGAAACAGGACACTTTTCGACGCACCCGCGCTGCCAATGGAAGCATGTGCTCAGGGTCGCGAAAGCAATTGATTCCTACGATTTCTGCACCCGAGTCTTCAAGTTCCTGGAAAGCATCTTCTAAAACCACTCCATCTAAGGTGCGGTCCAGCGATTTGAAGCCAAGTGTAATCATAGCCGGTTTCCGGGTTGCTTTGATTGCCTCGAGGGCAATTCTGGCTTCACCTAAATACTCCAGAGTTTCGGCTATGAAGAAATCTATACCGTGGGAGATTTGATACTCGATCTGCTTGTCAAACTGACGTCTCGTTTCCTTATGAGTAGCCGGATCAGAGGGATCGTAGATCCAGGTGTTAGCCAGATTGCCGGCAACCAGACACCCATATTCCTTGGCAACCTCGTTGGCAATTCGTACAGCATCACTGTTGATCCTTGCTAGGGCGTCTACCTTGCCAATATCTTTCAGCTTCTCTTCATGAGCGTAGTAGGTCAACGCTTGGAGAACCTGAGCGCCTGCCCTGGCAAAGTCAGTCTGGAGCTGTTTGACGGCTTCGGGATGCTCTATGGCAACCTCAGGGGTAAAAGGTCCGGCACTAACATACCCCCTACGTTCCAGCTCAAATATCGCTCCTCCGTCCCCTAAAACAACATCTTCTTCTAACCAGTCGAGAATCATAGGAGTTCTCCTCTAAGTTGGGTAAAGCTGCTTCAAAGAGCAACACTTCACAAGTTTACGATACGTCATCATCCTTGTTCTTCCTACCCACAATCGATACAGCACAGAATGTTGTAGGTGGTCAAGTCAATGCGGTTGAAAAAGTTACCTCCATCAGCCTGGGGCACCAGTATGACCAATGGGGGTAGGCAAGGGTTTTTGTGAAAACAGTACGATCAATGGCCCTTGTAAGCAAACCAGATGCCAACAAAGAAGCGGAGCCGAAGCTCGACATGGTTTTTCGGAAGTAAATGGTTCAACCTTTCCCTGGATATTGTAGCTCGGCATAGAAGCAGATTGGTTAGAGATGCCACAACCGTATCCATATGCTGCTGAAGGAGAAAAATTCTCGAAGTTGAACAGTACGTCGCAGCGTGTGAGACCTGAGGACGCCCGGAAGGACGGTCATATCCGCGGTCGCAGTAGATAATTCATGAAATATGCGGGTTAGAGTTCTTTTTGGTACTAGTGGACTGAGCTATCTCAAAGAGATTGAATTGCCGGATTACCACCGCCGACAAGTTGAGACCTACTTTTAAGCTTCCTCGCCGTCGAGAATCAGAACCATTTTGGGGGATTGAGTTTCCACCATTAGCTCCGGAACTGACCCACCCTCGTCAACCTCTGTCACCTCGATCAGCTCTTCAGCCAAAGCCCGATCCAGGGTGATGTAATCCAGAGCCGTTGAGTATCCTGACAGTAGAGGGAAAACAGCGGACGAAAGTCTGGTCCGTAAGAGAACCAGGGCGGGATGGTTCCTGGTCCACTCCTAACATCTGCAGATAGTGTGAACAAACCTGTATTTTACTCTCTACTAGCTCATTCCACCTCTCGGAATCGGGCTAGTGGACCCTAGCGGCTCTTGGGCCACAGAACAACCCAATGTGGGTTCAAGCTGTCCTGCCCTGGTAGGTAGTTTAAGCCACTGTGGGCAAATGGTATTCCAAACTTTTCATCTTGGAAAAAGATACGGGATGTGACGGAATTGTAAAACTCTGAAACTTGATTCCGTGTCAGGCCGCCGAGTGCAGATATGAGAGAGAGATTGAAAGATTTCTCGCTTAGCCCGGAATAAACATACATAGCAGTGATGTGAAGCAGATGTCACGTTTACGAGTATACACAATCTAGTATTGCAACGAGCTCTAATCTTCCAGAACTGGCGAGTGAATTAGAAGCGAACCCTTGATCTGAATTTGGAAATGGCCTCCTCTAAACGGTGCTTTCCACTCGCTGTCGTTCTTCGTCAAAATCGAATCCCCGCCAGATCCCGACCGAATCCAGAATAGAGTCTTGAGGGTGAAACTGACGGAATATTTTGTAGTAATAGGCAGCTTCCCGACCATTGACTATTGCTTTGGGATTCTCTTCCTTGATCCGTCGATATTCCCCATCGCTTATTTCTCTTTCGGCCAGCCGCTCTCCTAAGCTCTCACATCCGGCCCCCTGTGTATATTGAACCTTGTAACGCCAGAGGATTTCATCTGGGATGTAACCGCTACCCTCGAACGCCTTCCGCAAAATCCACTTCTCTGTGCAGTATCCTTTGTGGTCCCGAATCTTCAAATCAGGGGGTATTTTCATGGCGAGATCGATCATAGCAACGTCCAAGAAGGGAACACGCAGCTCCAGACTGAAATACATGCCGATTCGATCGGCCCGTTGCAGATTGATGTTGTGCAGGCTACAGAGATTGCGCCGAACCTCCTGGTTCACCTGATCCAGAGACAAACGTTTCATGTAGTGGTAGCCCGCAAAGATCTCATCCGCCCCTTCGCCGGTGAGTACCACAGTCACATGTTCGCTGGCTAGCTTACAGGTGAAGTAGCAGGGAACTGCGCAGCGCACAAGGGATGGATCATAGCTCTCCAACTTTTGGATCACCTTGGGTAAAGCCTCGTAATATTCATCCTCAGTGAAGATCAGTTCATGGTGGGTGGAACCGATGTGTTCGGCGACGATACGACCAGCCTTAAGGTCGTCGCTAGGTTCACCTCTCTCATCCCTCATCCCAACCGCAAAGGTGTGTAGATGAGGGATTTCCTCGGCTGCAATGGCAGCTACCAGACTGCTATCCAGACCACCGCTGCAGAAGGACCCCACGTGAACTTCCTTGTCTGCCAGAAGCCGTTTTTTCACCGACCGGGTAAACGTTTCGCGAATTAGATGGCAGGCCTCTTCCACGTCGGCAGTCATTTCTTCCTGCACGTCCGGCACCCGATAATGTCTAACGAATCCTTCCTTCGGGGTGTAATAGTGGCCTGCCGGAAATTCGTACACTAATTCGACACCGGCCAGGGACATGGCACCAAGCTCGGAGGCAAAGTAGAGTGTGTTGCCCACGTAGCCGTAATAAAGTGGTTTGATTCCAATGGGATCGCGGGCCAACATAAAACTGTCTCGGTCAAAGATGGCAAAGGCAAACATTCCATCCAGCTCTTTGACGCATTCTGGTCCCTTTTCTTGGTAAAGGTGAAGGGCGGATTCTGAATCTGAAAACGTCTTGAAGCGATATTTTGAGACTAGCTTGTCTCTGAGTTGGCGGAAATTATAAATTTCTCCATTACAGATAATTCCCGTGTTGCCCCCGTTTGCGAGAATCGGTTGATGGCCTCCCGACACGTCAACAATTGATAGCCGCGTATGTCCGAAAACACTATCATGGTGCAAATGGATCCCTCTGTCATTTGGCCCTCGATGAGTCATGGCATCCAGCATACGATCAATAGTAGTTACATCCCGCGCCCCAAAACAGCCAGCTATACCGCACATGATCTAACTCCCAACCTGTGTCCAATGGAGAATACTTATCTGTCAGAGTGTTACTCAGTCATCATTTCAGCTTGATATTTCTTCCGTGAGTTCTCGGAATCTCCTTTGCCGACAGTGTGAAACATACTTCATGGTCAGCAAAGAGGTTTCAAACTTTTCCGCAGTTGATATGTACTACTCTGTTCTTGCTGATGAATTGTGAGCCGCATTAACAGACACAGAGCCTTTTTACGTTGGTCTCATTCCTGTCAAGGCAATAAAAGCTGCTCAGAAACGGGGATGGACCGCAATTTCCATTGGTAGTCAGCTACAGTTCAGCTCCGAAAGCTTTTTGCACGAATCACATATATCGTGAGGCCATTCGACAGGACAACCACACGCCACACATTTGTTTTTGTACTCTTCTGGTAAGTCAGATGCTCTTAAATCTCTCCGTTCTTTGATGCTCGCCACTTCTGTCATGTTTGCCTCCCTCCCAGAAGTCTCTTCGGCATTGAGGTTAGATCTTCTTTAAAGATCAGATTTTGATTAGTTTCTCGTTTCACATTTTTGTTGGTTTCCGCTTGATTTGGCAGTGAGAGTATCAGAATCCTTTCCTGTAACGTGTTTTATTTGGTGATTCTGGAGTGAGGTGGATGATTACGGTTATTATGGTCTAAGGATGTCTTCAGGATCTTATTCTTCAGGTATTCCAATTAAACAGCAGGGAAGTAGGCGCTGTGCAAAGAGAGAAACAGTGCATACTTCATACTAAAGCGAATGGTCGAATTATGGAAAGGAGAGCTGAATCAATTGGAGTCGACACTATTATTTGTTTCAACTCATAATGCGATCGACCCGAAGATAGGCGTCGATTCACCTTTGAGAATCTTTTCGGAATCCTTGGACGCTTTAATGACTATAGCAGAGATCCTTTTCCCTTAGTAGCAGTTCCAGACCTATTTTCAAATAGGGACAGTCATCACTAAATCGAGGGCATTTCTTACAGTGCTCATAGAATCTGAGTGGCGCCTGACAATCGAATTCTAATGCATGGATGCTTTCGGCTTTTTCGCTTTCCTTATTGATGGTTATTTCATGCACAGTCAAACCTCCCCTGTCTTCTCGGGCTCAGAGAATTGGTTTGCGGAGCTACTGTGCACCAAGTTTGATTATCATCTTATTCGAGATCTATTATTAGTCTTACTTAATATATTATGAGCTTATTAATTATTATTCAATAAGATCATTATCTTACTTGTACTTAATATCTTCTGATACGTCAAGCATTTTTTCGCTGCTAATGCCTTTCTGAAACAGTCGCGTAGACAACTTGGCCACCAGAGCAGTCTGGGTTCACTTCAGCTTGACTGCGGCAGATTAATCCAGTAGGTTCGCTCTGAAGCCCCAACCAACACTGAAGGGGAAGGATCGATGTCTTCCGTCACATTAGAAAGGCAGCGGGTAGCCTCAGGAGTCAGTCAACTAGACCGGCTATTGGGGGGCCTTTACATCGGCGACAACGTGATCTGGCACGACGATGCCGGCAGTCTCGCGCACCTGTTTTGCCTTAACTTTATTCAGGCATCTCAAGCTCAAAATAGACCTCTCATCTATGTCAGCTTTGACCGCTCACCGAAAAACCTCTTGGAGAAACTGGGACCTCTGGGCGAAAACTCTTCTCTTACCATTTTGGATTGCTTCACGCACGGCAAGGGTGCCAGCTCGCCGATTTTCCTCAAATTCTATGAGGAAATGGAATCAGAATGCCAGCTCGAATGTGTAGAAGATCCTCGCAGCACACAGCACTTCATGGATGTCCTCTACGGTGTCCATGCCACCTTGGAGGGAGAGGTTCGTTTTGTTTTTGAAAGTATCACTGGTATGCAGGAGCTCTGGGGCGGCGAAGAACAGTTTCTCAACTTTTATTCACATTCCTGTCCGCGCCTCTATGAGCTTAATACTGTTGCTTACTGGATATTAGAAAAGAGTGCCCATTCGTCCCGACTTCGGGCCCAAATCAACCAGATTGCCCAGGTGGCCATTGACCTCGCCATCAAAAGGGGCACCACGTCACTGACCATTCTCAAAGCTGAAAAGCGGAGCCTGGAGAATCTGCACAAACCTCACAATTATTGGGCCAAAGATTTGAACATCACCTTTGATGTTGAAAGACGCGCCAAAGGACGAGCTGACCTGGGCCTGCGCCTCAAGGCGCTTCGCACTAAGAGGGGATTGTCACAGACTGAACTCGCCAAACTTGTTGGGGTTACACCCAGCACTGTCTCTCAAGTGGAGAGCAATCTCATTTATCCTTCCTTGCCAGCTCTGTTGAAAATGGCCGAGATTCTCTCGGTAGATGTCAGCTCATTCTTCCAAGAAAGTGACGAAGCTCAAAGAAGAGTCATCTTTCCGGCCTCTGAGAATATAGAATTAAACCTCCCTGACTTGCCAAAAGGGAGCATCTATGCAAAACTGCTCACCTCAATAGATGTAGACCTCAAAGCAGAGCCTTACTTCATCGAGATTCCTCCCAAGAAGAATGTACCCTCCCATTTCTTCATCCACAAGGGCGAAGAAGTTGGCTATTTGTGTTCGGGAAAGCTGCAGCTGAAATTAGAAAAGGCCGTCTACTCAGTCCGTGCTGGCGATGTCATCTATCTAACCACTGAGATGCCTACCCAGTGGAGGAATCCTGGACCCGGTGTGGCCAGACTTCTCTGGATAAAGATCAGGTAAGAGCAGACGAGTTGAACGAAGGTGTTTGGTGTTGTGTATCATCTTTCCCCGAAGCCTGCTTCAGCGTGACCAAGCCTAAAGGTTCCAGAGAAGATGAACCAGCAGTTCGACCCGCTGAAAAAGTGAATCCTTCAGTATCCTTTCATTTTCGGAATGGTCCATCTCCCCTACGGGGCCGAGGCCGTCGATTGTAGGGAGACCCGAAGCGGCCAGAAGGTTTGCATCCGAGGCGCCGCCACGGCTCTCCTCGGACAAAGAGATCTGAATCCCTCTGGCGACGCGAACTGCCTCTTGATATAGTCTGGCCGCATCAGGTGTGCGTGCCATAACGGGACGGGAATGGCTGCGAGTAGCCTGCACCACCAGGCTTGAATGATATGGGGAGTTCGTCAATGCCCGGATTCTCTCCTCGATCTCATCGCTCTGCCTTTGTTCCGAGAAACGGACCTCGAACTCAGCCTCGGCTCTTCCAGGGATGACATTTGCTGCGCTGCCTCCTGAAGCTCTTCCCACATTGACACTCAACCCGGCCTCCGGATCGTTTAGGGCTTCTAGGTCCAAGATTCGATGGGCCAACTCAACTAGAGCACTTTTTTTATCTCCCAGTTGGTTGCCTGCGTGGCCGGTCTCCCCTCTTATCTCCAACCGATAACGATGGAGTCCACGGCGGGAAGTGACCACTGTGCCTTCGGGGCCGCCGCATTCGAAAACTAACCCCAAGCGGGAGGAACGAGCCAGCTCCGTCAGGATTTCCCCTGAGGTTGGAGAGCCAATTTCTTCGTCGCCGTTGAAAGCCAGAAGCAAAGGTATTACAGGCAGAACGTTCAAACGGTCCAACGCCCAGAGGGCCCCTACTATTACCACAAGCCCCCCTTTCATATCCGCGACGCCTGGACCAAGAAGATAGTCACCCTGTAAATCCACCCCTTTGTCGAAGGTGTCAGGAGCATACACCGTATCCAAATGCCCAACCAGAAGAATGGGGGGTTCTCCGGCAGGGCCGTGGCCACACAGCCAGAGCGTACCTTCCGTAGTATCCTTTGCGCTTTCTAGCGCGAGAGGGGAAGGGAGAGCTTGGCGCACCAGCTCAGCTACTTGAACGATGCCTGCAGCATTATGGGAGTAACTGTTTATGGCCACCATCTTCTCGAGGAGCACCAAAAGATCTTCCCTTAGAGCAGCGACGGTTCTTTTGACCACTTGTGAGTCCAAACTAGCCTGCCTTTTCATCGTCGTACCGTAAGACGTGACCGCCCCAGGTGCGGATAAGCACGTCACCGTCAAAGCTGGGGTTCAAGAGATATTGCGGAGCGATTGGGGTTTTGCCCCTACCTTCGGGTGCGGTGATGATGTAGGTGGGAACCGCCATGCCCGAGGTATAGCCCCGCAGGTGTTCCATGATGTTTAAGCCTTCTTGAATTGAGGTGCGAAAATGGCGGATACCTTCTACTTTTTTGCAATTGAAAATGTAGTAGGGAGCCACTTTGATCCTGAGCATCTCATGCATAAGCACCTTCATCACGTGTGGGTCGTTGTTGATTCCCTTCATGAGAACGGTCTGGTCTCGTACCACAACCCCGGACTTGGTGAGCATATCCACTGCTTTTTGCGCCTCCCTGGTAATCTCTTTAGGGTGGTTGTATTGGGTATTGAGATAGACCGGATCGTGCTTTTCAAGCATGCGGCAAAGTGCCGGCGTGATTCTT
>CP070692.1:2978171-2986393 GCA_020353215.1 Deltaproteobacteria bacterium | reverse complement strand
GAGAGCCAGTTTTCCGCAACCATGAATAGTCTCACGAAAGATGTGGAAGTACTGCGTTTATCAAAAGACGCAAGCCGTCGCACCCACGCTGCTGTGGTCCAGGAAATTCCGCTGACGATTTTTTTAAATGACCGGGAGATTGTCACCCTTCTCTGCACTGGAGCGCATGTGGAGAGCCTGGCGGTAGGCTTTCTGAAATCAGAGGGTCTTCTCCAAAATCGTAAGAAGATCAAAAGCGTGGTAGCTGATGAAGGCGACCAAACCGTCCGCGTGTTCACCAGTGAAAATACCGAAATGGCAGAGCAGCTCTTCGGTAAACGAACCATTACTTCAGGTTGCGGTAAGGGAACCGTCTTCTACAACGTACTTGACTCCTTGCAGAGTAAGCCCCTTGAAAACCAGCTGACCATAAGTGCTGCTCAAATTCGCCAACTCATGGCCGAGTTGCAGCGCCGTTCCGAACTATATAGGCGCTCGCGGGGAGTCCATAACTGCGCCCTGGCGACTCCTGAGCAGATCCTCATCTTCCGTACCGACATCGGCCGTCACAATGCAGTGGATATGATCTTCGGTGAGTGTTTCTTGCAAGGGGTGCGCACAGATGACAAGATCCTTGTAACCACTGGTCGCATCACCTCCGAGATTCTCATAAAGGCCGCAAAGATGCAGATTCCTGTGCTGATCTCCCGCTCTGCTGCCACTAGTCTGTCGCTGGAGTTGGCTCAGAGCCTAAATATGGCAGTCATCGGCTACGTGCGCGGTGGCAGCATTCTGGTTTACACGGGAGACGGGAACCTCGTCTATTGAATGATGATTTATCTAGACAACGCCGCCACATCTTTTCCCAAACCCCCACGGGTGGTCGCGGCCGTTGCGCATTTTTGTAATGCAATCGGTGCCAACCCAGGGCGTGCCGCCTATTCTTTGGCTCAACAAGCAGACTCTGCCATTGCTAGATCTCGGCGGATGCTGGCCGGTATGCTGGGCCGGGTTGATCCATCCCGCCTCATTCTTACCCCAAGCACCACAGTCGCACTAAACTTGGCCTTCAAGGGATTGCTCAAGGCTGGAGATCACGTGCTCACTACCAGCATGGAACACAATTCGACCATGCGCCCACTCCATCGTTTGAACAAGCTGGGGGTGACCCATACTCAGGTCCCCTGCAATGCCCACGGCCAGTTAAACCCCTCTGACATACTTCCTCGTATTCGCCCCAACACTAGACTCATTGCTCTGGTCCACGCCTCGAATGTCACCGGTGGTATAATGCCCGTGAGCGAAGTGGGAAGGATTGCTCGAGAAAGTGGTATTCTCGTCCTCGTCGACGCAGCCCAAACCATGGGCACGATACCTGTGAATCCGACAGATCTTCACGTCGACCTTGTTGCAGGGCCGGGACACAAGGGTTTACTTGGGCCAATGGGCACAGGTTTTCTGTATGTTAGACCGGGAATCGAGCTAGAATCACTCTGGGAGGGAGGCACTGGCACTCACTCTGAATCGATCTATCAGCCGGAAACGTGGCCTGAGCGCTTTGAGAGTGGCACCTGCAACGCACCGGGCTTGGCCGCTCTGGCTGAGGGGATCGCTGAGATTCAAGATCGAGGTTTGGAAGTCATCGCTGCCCAGGAAAGAGCTCTCATCGAGCTCCTCTACCAAGAGCTTGACCGGCTTCCAGAGATCACCATTTACGGACCTGCTGACCGGCACCAGTGCACCCCCACTCTCTCATTCAATGTGCAAGGACTTGACTGTAGTGAAGTGGCACACATTCTAGATACAGTTTACGGCGTCGCCGTTCGCTCAGGGCTTCACTGCGCCCCCACTGCACACCGGACCATTGGTACCTTCCCTCACGGAACCGTACGGGTCAGCGTTGGTCCGTACAACACCGAGGAAGAAATCCAGACTGTCATCCGGGCGGTGACCGAGATTGTTAGGTTTCGTCGAGAGTGCTAGCCCGGCTTCGATGATTCTCAGGGAACAGCGAAATAAGAAAACCCGTCAAGTCCCAGGTCAAGGAGCTGGACTCTTACCGATTCCCCAGCCTCCAACTGTTTCCTCCCCGGAGGTACCTTCAATAACCCGTTGGCCGTCAACAATTCGGGAAGTATCCCTTCCGTCTCCGAACGCAGTGGCCGCACCAGGGGAGCGCCCTCTCCAAAGACCAGACGGCAGAGCAGAAAAGAGAGGACCTGCCCTCTTACTCGAAGGGGATGGACCAATTCAGCTCCAATCTCTGGAAGCAGAACGTGGGAGATACCCAGCATGCGGAGAAGAACTGGTCGCACCAGTTGCTCGAAGGCAATATGGGCAGCGGAGGGCCTCCCAGGAAGACCAAACATGAGCGTCTTGCCCAGCTTGGCAAACATACTCTGTTTTCCCGGTCTCATGGCCACACCCTGAAAGGCAAATTCACCTCCAAGTGCGGCAACAGCGACAGAAACCAGGTCCTTTTCCCCTCTACCCGAGCCGCCGGTGGTTATCACCACGTCGAATTCCATTCCCCTCTCAATGGCGGCCATCAAGGCATCCAGACTGTCTGGAGCAATTCCAAGTGGAGTCGCCGTGCAGCCGCAGTTTTCCACCAGGTTTGTCAACGTATGCAGGTTACTGGCAAACACTTCTTCCGGTCCCAAGCTTTCGCCCACAGCAGCCAGCTCGTCCCCGGTTGCTAGAACAGCAACCCTGGGCTTACGTCGCACTGTGACCTTGGTGTAACCCAACGCTGCGACTACCGTCAGTTCCGCAGGCCGGAGTACTGTGCCGCTGGACATGAGGAGCTGACCCTTCCTGTACTCAGCCCCTACGGGAATGATATGGTCTCCTGGCCCTACGGGAGCGATTACCCGTATTCCCTCGGCAACTGTTTCCGTCAACTCCTCCGGTACCACCGCATCTGCACCCTTGGGCAGAGTGGTGCCGGTCATGACCCGCACCGCAACTCCCCGTCTGACCTCTTGGCAACCTCGCTCACCTGCGCTCACCGTCCCCACAACTGGCAAAAAGATGCCACCTTCCGCAGTTGCAGTTTCCACATCAGCACTGCACACCCCATAGCCGTCCATGGCCACTCGGAGACACTCCGGTTCATCCCGGCAAGCCCTGACATTTTCAGCCAGCACTCTGCCGCGGGCATTCGTTAACAGTACTACCTCGCTGGCGAGGGGTGCGGCTGCCTTGAGAAGACTCCGCTGCGCCTCTTCCAGGGAAATCAGGCTGTTAACATCCAGTTTCATCTTTTTTGTCCTTGCTGGAGACCTGACGACGATTGGCGGAAACGCTCCGCCACACGGAGACGCGGTGACACGACGACTGAAGAGGTGTCTACATCTATGCTGCGGTCCACTCGTCCATGGTTGTCCATCTTTCTGCTGCTGGGCCAGGCCAAACCGTGGTGTTAGCGTGGGAGAATACCAGACATGGCCGGCGAGAAAAAATGTTGGCTCGATTATGGTTCTTTTCGTCGTGTCTTCGTCTCTCCGTATCCTCGCGTCAGGGGTTCACCTTCACAGGGCGAGTCGCTAGCACTTCTTTGGCTTTGGCCATATCCCCAGGAGTGTTGATATTGAAAAAGGAGAGTCCGACGGGGTCGAGTTGTCCAATTTCTTCAGCAGTTAGACGACAGACCTTGACCGCCGGAAAGAAGCTGATCACCTGGAGCACCCCGCGCTCCAGCATTCCTCTGATATGCGGCAGACAGCGGGACGAATAAATGGCATGAAGCGGCTCAAGGCCATCTTCCTTTTGCGGAATGACAACATCGTAGCCGCCAGCCAGTTGCTCCATATGTCTGATGACAGCAGGTTGAACGAAAGGCATATCGCAGGCGATCACAAAGATGTTTTCGTGCTGTGCGAAAAGAAGTCCAGTATATATTCCTCCCAGCGGGCCCTGTTCAGGAATGACATCCCGTGCGACAGCCACATCCAGATCCAGATAGGGCTCCGGCTCGTTCGTAATAATCAGTACTTCTGGGAATACCGACCGCAGCGTTCGAATCTGTCGGTCAATCAGCCGCTCGCCCTGAAACGGTTCCAGCGCCTTGTTGCGGCCAAAACGGCGGCTCTTGCCGCCCACCAGAACGACTCCAACCATGCCGGCCCCCGCAACGCACCCCTTAACGTTTTCTCAACCGAATGGAGATATCGATCTGGGCAGGGTTTTCATAGCCCCTCAGTGTTGAAATCATCCCAAGAATACCCCCCATAAGAAAATCTCGTACGAAGGACTTTATGGGTAATTTCCTGCCGTCCAGCCTGAGGATCACGTTCGGTCGGGTTGTATGACTGAGGAAACGCTTCTCCATGAACTCGGCCACCCCGGAAATGTCCTCCAGATCGAAACATGGT
This sequence comes from Deltaproteobacteria bacterium, assembly GCA_020353215.1. GTDB lineage: Bacteria > Desulfobacterota > Syntrophobacteria > BM002 > BM002. Next base: position 2,982,038 of record CP070692.1, on the reverse strand, counting down.
ACCTCCAATGCTACAGGAAAATCACTGACCACAGCAGCCAGCCGATCCGCCTCACCACACAAGGGCTCAGAGTGTACTTCCTTGCGGCAAATCTCGATCTTGGTTTTGTTGCCGCTCTTGTACCCTTCGGTCAGCACCAGGTCCTCGTCCGGAAAGTAACTGGCAACGATGGTGTCCAGATCCATCTCTCGCGATACCTTTTTGATCAGAGCGAATCGAGTTGGCGATCCGATGGCCACAGTCTGGGATCCGGCTTCTCGATGTCGCCAGGTATCTTTACCGGCCTTGTCCATTTCGAAGTGATCATGGGCATCGTGTTTAATGGTGCCCACAGTATACCCTCGGCGTTTAATCTCGGGGACGAGTTTCTCCAGAAAAGTGGTTTTACCAACCTGAGATCTACCTACGACGGACAGCACTACTGGCATCTACTGAATCCTTCCTTTTCGTTTTTGGTTCTTCCCAGTTTTGCGGAGATGACTGAACTGGTCATGGAAAGTATCTTCAGTCTGGGACAGGTTGAGCGGCGAGACAAAGTCCATTCGGAGCAACCGTATTCCTCCTGATCGCCTGGACTGGTGAAATCGCTGCAGGTCCCTTAGTTGACGGTTTCCCTTCTGTTATGATACTGCTAGCGAACACCCAGACCGGGAGGACCAGATGTAGGATTTCTCCTTTTCCGTTCATTACTTAGCGACCAGAAGCCACCGCTAAGAGATTTCGCAGGACAGGCCATGTTGTCATTTCCCCAAATCAATCCAAATATAGTAGAAATCGGTCCGTTCAAACTGCGCTGGTATGGCCTCATGTATGTATTGGGTTTCCTCTCCTCTTACCTTCTCATTCGCAGGCAACGAAGGGCTAGGAATCTCGGCCTCGTAGGACCTCGGCTTCAGGATCTCATTTTCTATCTGGCAATCGGCCTGATCGTTGGAGCTCGCCTCGGCTACATACTCTTTTATCAGTTTTCTGACTATCTCACCTACGTACATCATCCCCTTGAAATCATTGCCATCTGGCATGGCGGAATGTCTTTTCACGGCGGATTCATTGGCGCTGTGCTCGCGGGAGTCCTATTCTGCCGCAGACACCAGCTACCCTTCTGGCAGACAGCGGACGTGGTCATTGTAACAGCTCCCATCGGCCTTGGCTTGGGGCGGTTGGGAAACTTTATCAACGGCGAGCTTTTCGGGCGTCCCAGTTCGGTTCCGTGGGCGATGGTATTCCCAACAGGAGGCCCTGAGCCCCGGCATCCTTCCCAGCTTTACGAAGTCGCACTGGAGGGAGTACTGTTGTTTGTGGTCCTCTGGTTGTTAAAGGACCGCGTTGAACGGCCCGGAACCATGGTCTGCCTGTTCCTCGGCGGCTATGGAGTATTGCGCTTCCTGGCGGAGTTTTTCCGCCAGCCTGATCCTCATATCGGCTTGCTCTGGGGCTTTCTCTCCATGGGCCAGATTCTCTGTTTAACCATGATCATCACAGCAATCATCCTGTGGATGTTGCTTCCCCGAAATTAACCCCAAAAGTTGTAGACCTGGAGCCGAAGAACAACAGGGATGTGAGTCGTGAATGAGCCTTTCCAGCGACAACTAACGGCCGTTCCTTAGCAACGCGAATTGCACCTTGTCGAGTGGCTTCCCCCCTCCACCACACTGGCAGACCTTCTGCACTACGATTTCTTCGGCCCAATTCCTGTCGGTTGACCGGCTTGACATCGCCATCCGCCGGCCATAAGATTATTGAGAAATCAGACAGATGTCAACACAAGCCGGGTTCATTGGAACAGCATTGCATTCCTCTTGAGCCGAACCATCGAAGTTTCCGACAGGAGGAAGTGAATTCAGCTCTTCCATTTGGCACGCCGAGTACGACACAAAGCTCAAGAGCGCCGAAAAGGCCATGCGACTGATCCGCCGTGGCCAGCGCGTTTTTATCGGTTCCGGCTGTGGAGAGCCCCAGCATCTGGTCCGCGCCTTGGAACAGGTGGCCGTCCAATTGGCGGACCTGGAAATACTCCATTTGCTCACTCTGGGAAGGACTTCCTACACGGATGAAACTTTCCGTGACAAGATCCGTCTAAAGTCACTGTTTGTGGCCTCTGGCTCCCGCCAAGCAATTGCAGAAGGACGTGCCGACTACACGCCGATCTATCTTTTTGACGTCCCACAGCTTTTCAGCAGCGGGCAATCGCCCATCGACGTAGCCCTGATTCAAGTCTCTCCCCCCGGTGCACACGGTTTTTGCTCCTTCGGCATATCCGTTGACATAGTAAAGGCGGCAGCGGCCAGCGCCGAAACCGTCATTGCCCAGGTCAATCCTCGCATGCCCCGAGTGTTGGGAGATGCTTATATCCATGTACGGGACATCGATGCCATTGTGGAGCATGAGGAAGAACTGCTGGAGATGCCACCCCCGCTCATGAATGATATAGCCCACCAGATCGGCATGCACGTGGCAAAGCTTGTGGAAGACGGCTCCACTATTCGAGCTGGAGTCGGCAGCGTGTCCAACGCCGCCCTCTATTCGCTGGAAGGGAAGGCGGACCTTGGAGTCCACACGGACATGCTCACCGACGCCTACCTTCACCTGGTTGAACGCGGTGTCATCAACAACAATAGAAAAACGTTACACCCAAAGAAAATCATCGCCAGCTTCTGTGCTGGCTCCAGAAGACTCTACGACTTCGTCCACAACAACCCAATGGTCGAATTTCACCCAATTGAATACACCAACGACTTTTCCGTCATCAGTAAGAACGAGAAAATGGTCTCCATCAACTCGGCCCTGGAGGTGGATTTGAGCGGGCAGGTTTGCGCCGACTCTATGGGGTATGAGATATACAGCGGTGTGGGTGGGTCAGTTGACTTCATCCGCGGCGCGACCCTGTCAAAGGAGGGCAAGAGTATCATCGTCCTTCCTTCAACCAGCCTGGATGGGAAGGAGTCTCGGATTGTGCCCCACCTGAGCGAAGGTGCGGGAGTGGTCAACACTCGCGGCGGCGTGCACTATATTGTCACCGAACATGGTGCTGTCAATCTCCATGGCAAGACCGTGCGCGAAAGGGCCTTGGCCTTGATCAACCTCGCCCATCCCGAAGCTCGTGAAAGTCTCCTGCGCGCCGCCAAAAGGCTTCGCTACCTCCACGAGGATCAGATTCTTCCACCAGTGACAGGGTCGGTATATCCGTACCAATGGGAAATAAGCCAGCCTTGCGGCGATGACGAAAGAGTTATCCTTAGACCCGTCAACCCAAATGATGAGGGACCTTTGCAGGAGTTCTTCGATGCGCTGCCCAGACACGGTGCCTACGTCAGGTTTCTGTCGGTCATGCGAGTCTTCCCTCGTCACAACTTGCAGGCTCTGCTCAACATCGACTATGAAAAGGAGATATCAGTGGTGGGAGTGGTGGGCTCCATCGGGGCTGAAAGGGTTGTCGCGCTGGGCCGCTATCTGCTGGATGACGAGACCAACATGGCGGAGGTAGACTTCGCTGTGCGGCAGGAATGGCAAGGGAAAGGGGTTGCAACCTACCTGCTCAATCATCTGGTGGAGATTGCCAAAAGTAAGCATATCGCAGGCTTCATCGCTTACGTTGACCCAGAGAACAAAAGCGCCTTGGCCGTGTTTCAAAACACTGGCTACGTGGTCCATCGCTCACTCAAGAAAAGCATCCATCAGATATCCATCTTTTTCAATGAACCTGCCCAACAATGTCACACGGATTCAGGAATTCGGTAAAACGCTGCTTGCGGGTTGACACTGACGGAATGCTTTCAGCTGTTGAGCGACGCTAAGTTGACGTTGGCTAAAAAGAAGGAGCCTTCTTGTCATGAAATTGCACGAGCACCTTTATGCCTATCCCTGGGA
>CP070692.1:2969773-2978071 GCA_020353215.1 Deltaproteobacteria bacterium | reverse complement strand
GCAGATTGACGAAGGCACTGAAGAACAGGCTGTAAGTCCGGAGGCAGAGGAACAGCCTTCTGAGGTGACGGCGGAAGCAGAAGCTCAGCCGGAGCAGATCGACGAAGTTGCCGAAGAACGAGCTGCAAGCCCGGAGGTGGAGGAACAGCCTTCTGAGGTGACGGCGGAAGCTGCCCCAGGAGAGGATCCGGATCATGCGCCTGACGAGCAATCCTTCGAGGAACTCTATGAGGAGAGTCTAAAAAGTATCAAAGAGGGCGAGGTTGTTCGTGGCAGTATTATTCAGGTAACCGATGACTATGTGATGGTGGACATCGGATACAAATCGGAGGGGCAGATTCGAATTTCCGAATTCCTGGATGAAGAGGGCAAAGTTACGGCCAGGGTTGGCGACGAAGTCGATGTCCTGTTGGAATATCACGAAGACGAAAACGGTGATATTGTCCTATCCAAAGAAAAGGCCGCCAAGATCAAAGTCTGGGATGAAATTAGCAGCATTTACAGGGACGACGGTGTTATCGAGGGACGAGTGATTTCCAAGGTCAAGGGGGGACTCTCTGTGGACATTGGCGTTCAAGCCTTTTTGCCAGGTTCCCAGGTAGACCTGCGGCCGGTGCGTAATCTGGACAGTCTCATTGGACAGGAGTTCCAATTCAAGATCCTGAAATATAACAAGAAAAGAAGAAATGTGGTACTGTCCCGAAGAGTGCTTCTTGAGAAAGAACGAGAAGTGCTCAAGACTGAGACCCTGGACAGACTGGAGGAGGGCAAGATCCTGGAGGGCGCCGTAAAGAATATCACTGAGTATGGCGTGTTTGTGGATCTTGGTGGAATTGACGGGCTGCTCCATATCACCGACATGAGCTGGGGTCGTGTGGGACATCCATCGGAAATGTGCTCCATCGGAGAATCTATAAAAGTAATGGTCCTCAGTTTTGATCCTGAGAAAGAACGGGTTTCCTTGGGGCTGAAACAATTGAGTACAGATCCATGGCATACTGTGGAAGAGCGGTATCCTGTGGCCAATCGGGTAAAGGGGAGAGTAGTGAGCCTCACGGATTATGGCGCCTTCGTAGAGTTGGAACCAGGCATCGAGGGCCTAATTCATGTTTCCGAGATGTCTTGGACGGCCAAAATTCGCCATCCATCCAAGGTCGTGTCTGTCGGGGATATTGTCGAGGCGGTGGTGTTGAGCCTCAATAAGGACAACAAGCGCATCAGCCTCGGTATGAAACAAGTGGAACCGAATCCGTGGGATGTCATCGGCGAGAAGTACCCAGTGGGCACCACCATCCAGGGAAAAATCAAGAACATTACGGACTTCGGTCTGTTCATCGGTATTGATGAGGGCATTGACGGTCTGGTACACATATCCGATCTTTCTTGGACTAAACGTATCAAACACCCGTCGGAACTCTTCAAGAAAGGGGATGAGATCCAGGCCATAGTCCTGAACATCGATAAAGAGAATGAACGCTTTTCGCTGGGGGTCAAGCAACTGACCTCAGATCCATGGGACGATATTCCAAACAGGTATCCAGTGGGAAGCTCAGTGGTCGGTACGGTAACCAACGTTACCGACTTCGGTCTGTTCGTGGAAATCGAAGAAGGCATAGAAGGCCTGGTGCACGTCTCTGAAATCAGTAAGGAGAAAATCAAAACTCCTATTGGACTCTTCCAAGAGGGCCAGCAGGTGACTGCCAAGGTTGTAAACATCGGCAAGGAAGACCGCAAGATCGGCCTTTCTCTCAAACGGCTCGAGGAGCAGGAGGAAAAGACCAGCTATTATGAGTACATGGATAGTCCAAAGGCGGCCACTTCAAATCTCGGCCAGTTGCTTAAGGAAGAGCTGGAAGGACGTGCGAACAACCTTCTTGGGGGGGAGGATAACGAACAATAGTTAGGAGTGGCTGAGGTGCATAAACGTTCCGTCTTTGTGGCGGGGGCCGTTCTGATTCTTATACTTGCCGTCCTACTTGGTAGCATCGCTTGGCTATCACACGTGCGCGGCCGCAAGACCGGCCTGGTTTTTGGTGAGAAGGTTGCAGTCGTAGAGGTCAAAGGGGTCATTGCGGACGCTCAGCCCACCATTGAGAATCTAACCGAATTCAGCAAAGATACCTCAGTAAAAGCTGTGGTGGTGCGGATCGAATCCCCGGGTGGTGGAGTGAGTCCTTCTCAAGAACTCTACCAGGAGATCGGTCGCCTGGCGAGCGATAAACCAGTGGTAGTATCCATGGGGTCGGTGGCGGCTTCAGGGGGATACTACATTGCTGCTGCAGCACAAAAAATCTATGCCAATCCCGGCACCATCACCGGAAGCATCGGGGTGATTTTTCAATTCACCAACCTGGAAGAGCTTTTCAAGAAGATCGGCTTTCGGATGGAAATAGTAAAGAGTGGGGCCTATAAGGATGTGGGGAATCCCTCCAGGCCGATGACTGCCGAGGAAAGAGCTTACCTCCAAGCGATGATTGACAACGTCCACCAGCAGTTCGTCCGTGATGTGGCACAGGGCAGGAGGATGCCGGTGGAAAAAGTTCGTGAGGTCGCCGACGGCCGCATTTTCACCGGTGAACAAGCCAAGGAGCTGGGACTGGTGGACGAATTGGGGAATTTGAAGGACGCCATTGATGCAGCGGCCAAAATGGCGGCAATCGAGGGCGAACCGAAGGTCGTCTACCCGGACAAGGAAAAACGCTCCCTACTGGATTATCTTGTCAAGAGAGCCGCGGAAGGGTTTACCCGTCGAGTAGGGCAGTATATGGGCCTTTTACTACTCTGCCCCCTGCCGGGTGGAGCCTACCCATCATAAAAAACACTTCTGTTCAGGATGAAGTGAAACTCTGAAGCGGTCCTGCCGAAATCTAGATTACCCTCATTAACCCCACTGCTGTTCAGTTAAGGGGTGAGTCACAACGCTCCTAATCTTAAGGTGGATCTCCTCTCGGCTGAGGACTTCGAGTGAGCCTCCGTTCGGCCCGAGCTCACTGCCGAGGGCAGTCGAGCTCCTCGTCGCAAGCCGTACCCGCCATCTTCCTTAAAGGAAGAGGCTCACATCTCCTTGACCCTCCCGGATGATTTCTGGAACGTCGTCTATGAGCGATACAACGCTGGAGGGCTTCGACACAATGGGACCACCGTCGATGATTAGATCCAGCGCGTGTCCCAAACTCTCCTCAATGGCAACAAGGGATTCCAGAATTACTCCATCGGGGGTGGTGGCGCTGGTGCTGATTATGGGATGGCCAAGTTCTCTGACCATCTCGAGGCAAATGGCATGGTCCGGTACCCTAATGCCAGCGGTCTTGCGTTTGGTCAGCATTATCTTGGGCACAAGACGCGAGCCTTCTAGGATGAAAGTGTACGGTCCAGGAAGAAGTCGCTTCATGGTCTTATAGGCGTAGTTGGTTACCTGGGCATATTGACTGATATTCTTAAGGTCCGAGCAAATGAAACTGAAGGGCTTTTGTTTAGGTCGTCTCTTCAATTGATAGACGCGCTCGATGGCGTTCTTATTGAAAATATCGCAGCCAATACCGTAATAGGTGTCAGTCGGGTAGGCGATGATCCCTCCATCGAGGAGGATTTCCACGGCCCTGCGAACGAGACGTTTCTGTGGATTCTGTGAATTGATTTCCAGGATCATGACATTACCTCTTGAGCAGCTGGATCTTAGTAAAAGGACAGCGACAAAGAACTATATTTTCGCAGAATACAGTTCATAGAGCAAGATGCAGAATTTCCAGGACTTTCCCCAAAAATGTCCTTAGCGACCCAGGCCGAGCGGAAGGCTACTCCACAACGAGCAATTCGCGCCATTTTATGGCAATGTTCCTGTTAACGAAGCACCAAATCTTCATGCATGGACTGGCCAGGCTGAGATAGCAAAGGCAGTTTGCTCAGATGCTCGTTGTTTCGCAGTCGTCCGCTCTGCCTTTTCTGGTGTCTCTACAGAGTGACTGCGGGAGGTCTGTGCCACTTCCCCGGCAAGGGGTGCAATTTCACTTATCGATCCGCAAAATCCTTCTGTTGATAGTACATTACGGATATCGGCCTCGGCTTCTTGGAGAAACTCCCGGTAGGGTTAGCGATCTGGGGTGGCTCTCAAGGAGCCACGCTGCAGTACTCATCCCCAATCCCATATCCCAGATCACACATGTGTTAGCGAATCCGTTGCGGCCAATCAGGGTCGAATCCGGCAAGCCATCTCTGCACTGCTCTCTTGAGAACGCTGTAGTAATTCTCGGAGGAACCGAAAAATCTACGGCCAAACCAGTAGTTAATCTCCACGAAGAGTGGTTGGCGGGTTTTATCCTTCTTGTCAAACATCAGGTCAATGCCAGCTAGGTTTATCCCCGTTTGTGCGCAGAACCGGCGAACCGCTTCCTTTGCTTTTTTCAGAAGACGGGGATCAGATCTGTCGTCTATAACCCCGCCTGCGCTCAAGTTGGTGAGAAACTGCTCCGGATCCTTTTGAACACGCCAGTATCCGATCGCTTCATCGTTAAGAACCACAAAGCGCACATCGCGCCCACCATGGTCAATCCACTGCTGAGCGATAAATCCATGTTGGCCACTATTCTCCATGGCGGCAAGCTGTTCGAGTCTCTGATTGAGATGCTCGTAGTCTTGGATTCTGAAGACCAAATTGCCCTCACCACTGTGGTTGCCCTTGAGCACGAACGGGAAGGGCAGGGGGAAGGGCTTCCTTCTTCTTGCGGGGAAGTTTCGGCGATAGTAGTCTGCACTTGGGAATACAAAGGTTTTGGGATGGGGAACGGAGTATTCACGGAACAGTAAAATATCGCCGATTTTCCCAGCTTGCGCAAACCTGAAGTCGTAGTTGGGGAAGACTATCCGGCAGTGACTCCGGCAAAGATCGTACAGATCCTGCCGCACTCCTTGCGGGAGGATGATAGCGTTGGCCTGCTTAACCAAACGCTTTTCTTCTGGTCCAGGGCCCCTGCCGGCCACTATAATGTTCACATCAGCGTCTATACACGGATGGAAAGAAAGGATCATGGACTTAAGCCCTTGTTTAACTGATAATATGGCTTTTGAGATAACAGGGCCTGGATTTACCTTCTTGCCAGAACTGAGGCGAAGGTGATTGCCCGCTTGAAAGGCTATCAAAACAGATGAAAGATTCCAAACAAATTTCAGTTCGGCTTATTGCCACAACGCCGACGGGAGATATCCCGATAAGAGCAGAGTACACGGAAATCAGCCTGCCGGTGGGCCCGCAAGATTCGAGCGCGAAGAGTGAGTTGAGCTATGGTCTCTACCTGGAAGCGGTGCATCATCTGCTGCTTCGCAATGACTGCGAGAAGGTCTTGGAGTCGATCGCCGGAAGACTGGGCCGGGTTGTAAAGCTCGATGAAATTGGTTTCATTGAGATCCGGACGGAAAAGCATGGCAACTGTTATCATGTGGCACGCGCTGATTTTAGTATTTCAGGAGAAATAGTATCATTCGCTGTCAATGTTGCTGTTTCCGACGAAGTCAGATCTGAACTGGAACAGGACTTTCGCCTTCTGCGCAAACTAAAGAGTCGATATGGTTACCACTTTTTGCCCCAGGTATACTTCAAGGGTGCAGGGCGTTACATGGGAGGCAACAAAGGTGTAAAGTGGCTCCATATGTTTGTAGCTGAATGGTTCAGAGGCTACCACGAATTTCACCTACATTTAGACCAGAAAGACCGTTCTTATCGGATGCTCATGTGGGACCTGGATCGCAGCTCACGTTACTTGTCTCAGGAACAGTGTCTCGAGGTTTACCGGCAGGCGGCGCGAATTCTTACCGTTTGCTATGATTGGAGCACCTTTAAACAGATCTACCCGTGGCAACATGCTGCTGGAGACTTTGTCCTGAAAGAAGATGGGGGTAGGGTGGACCTGCGTTTGGTCACGGTGAGGGACTATGCAGCAGTGGTAGATTTCGCCACCGGCAAAAAAGCCGGCAAGCTCTTGGCTCTCATACTCTTCTTCTTGCACTTAACCATTCAGATGCGAATCGACCGCCTGGATGGTGTGGGTGACGTGGTTTGGGCTGAAGATTACTGCCTGGAAGGTGTGGTGTCAGGCTTTCTTGAAGGACTTACAGAGGGGGAGGGGAGGGGCAGGAGAGGAATGCCATCACCTTTGGAAATTCATACCATCCTACGTAACTTCACTGGCGACGAGTGGTTGGAATTTCTGATTGAATTACTAGGCACTTACAGTTTTTCTCAGGAGGAGCTATCTCTGATCCGTGATCACGGCGATGGACACATCGAGCGTTTACAGCAAGTGCTGACGGATTTAGGTTAGATAGTGGAATCAGTAGTGAATGGTGCATCCTGCCTAGTCTCGGCTGCTGCTTACTGCTAACCGCTTACCACTAAATGCACATGAATCTTTCTCTACCGGATCGGGCTAACGTGGTCATTGTTGGCGGCGGGATTATCGGCGTCAGTATCGCTTATTATCTAGCCAAGAAGCGCGTGTCGGACGTCCTGCTCTTGGAGCAGGGTGTAATGGGCGAAGGCTCTACGGCTAAGTGCGTGGGGGGGATCCGCACTCAATTCTCCACCGAGATCAACATCCAATTCTCTCAGCTCAGCCGGAGAGTGTTTGAAGGATTTGAGGCTGAATTTGGAGTTGACCCGGAGTTCCACAAGATTGGCTACCTCTTTCTGGCTGCGGATCACAGGCAACAGAAGATCATCCAGGATAATGCTTGCCTTATGGAGGGGTTGGACCTGGAAATGGAGCTTCTAGATCCCGAAGAAATCCAGCGTAGGTGGCCATTTTTGAGAGTGGATGATGTGTTGACTGGATCTTACACGGCTTACGACGGATACCTAGGCCCATATGAGGTGCTTACGGGTTTTATAAGTGGGGCTAGAAGGCTAGGGGCAATTTTTCACGAAGGAATTGAGGTCATCGGGATTGATGTTGAGCGGGGGAAGATTCAGGGTGTTCGGACCTCCACAGGAGAGCGGGTGAAAACCCAGGTGGTTGTAAATGCCTCCGGACCCTATGCAGCGAAGGTAGCCGAATTAGCTGGATTGGATCTGCCCGTTTGCCCGTTGCGCAGGCAGGTATTCTTCACTGATCCCTTCGAGGACCTTCCACCTGCTTTTCCTTTGGTGATTGACCTGAAGCATGGATGGTACATGCGGAGGGAAGGAAAAGGGCTAATTCTGGCTGGCCCCCAGGATTCAAAAAGCTCTTTCAGCGAACAGGTGGATTTTGCAGGCAAGGAATGGGCCGCAACTAGATCTGTCCATCGAGTACCCATTCTTAAGCATGCCAGAATCGCGCGAGGGTGGGCTGGTCTTTACGAAATCTCTCCGGACAATCACGCAATTATCGGCTCATTTCCTGAGCGAGAAGGGTTTATCTGCGCCAATGGTTTCAGCGGGCATGGATTCATGCACAGCCCCGCGGCTGGAATTCTCGTTGCAGAACTCATTACGGAGGGAACGGCTAGATCCCTGGATATCCACCCTCTGAGACCACAGCGCTTTCAGCAAGGGGATCTCATCCGTGAGCCTATGACCGCTTTTCACGATTAGAAAAAGCTCACCTGCAGATCGTCGGCATGAATTATTCCTGAGCCGGAACCGCAAGCCTTTTGGTCTTATGACCGGTCAACTCTAAAAAAAGGCTGAGGTTTTCTCGAGTAATCAACAGAGTGCTGGTGTTTACCAGAGGATGGAACTGGAAAGCTTCGGACATCCATGAGGCTTCATCAATGATCACTTCAACTACCTTATTGGAATCGTTAACAATCGCGAAGACTGAAACGGCTCCGGGTTCCACCCCTAGGTACTTGTTGAGCCGATTCGGCGACCCGAAACTCAGACGGCTCGATCCAATTACTCCGGGAAGCCTTTTGATGTCAACCCGTTTTTCCGCCGGAACCACCACTAGGAAATAACGACGCCCCTTTTCGTCCCGGAAGAAGAGGTTTTTCGTCTTTGCAGCCGGAAGAGGAGGCACCAACCGATTGACGTCTTCAACGGTATACACCGGTGGATGGTCGTGGCGTTCGTATTCTATATTATGTTCCTCAAGAAATTTATACAGATCGGTCATCACACCCTCATTCTTTGAATCACGTCCTGGGTTTGCTGATCGCAGATTTACGATATCGGATTTCAAAATTCAGAAGAGTAGTAGAATTGCGATAGTATAGGATCAGGGGCCCACATCGGTCAAGGCTAACGAAGTGCCAGGACTTTCCCCAAAAAAGTCCTTAGCGACCCAGGCTACGGGAAGGCTACTCCACAACGAGCCATTCGCGCCA
>CP070692.1:2961339-2969673 GCA_020353215.1 Deltaproteobacteria bacterium | reverse complement strand
AGGGTGCAAAAGCGTCAGGCCCAGCAGGTTCTGGACAAGGCTGCCAGTTCACTCCTTCAAATGGGCTATAAACGCTCTCGCCTAAGCAATGAAAGCAAACTACAAAGCGTGAATACGGCCCAAGATATCTTGGCTGCCAGCAGAAATAAACAGATTGCTGCTATCGTCTTGGCCCGGCGGCCCCGTTCGGGAGTCAAGCGCTTCATCTCGGAAACTACTACTACCATTGTCTATCAATATGCAGACGTAAAACCTGTATGGGCAATCGGTACCCTCCCGCTCCAGCCGCCCCACATTCTCGCTGCTGTGGATGAGTCTGACTACGCTGACCGCATCGTTTCCCATCTGGCCGAGACCTTTGGACCGCTATCCGAGGCTCGGGTTACGTTGCTCAACGTGATGCCGGCCAAACCGCCAGCATACTGGGACGACGGCCACATTTTGGACAAATCGGAGCGCGCAGAACGCCGTTCAGTGGTGAAGCAGTGGCAGTGGGAATACGAAGAAATATTGGGGGGTATTTTCGCGAAGGCCCGTGGTGTCTTAACCAAAGCAGGCATTGCCGAGGAGCGGATTACCACCAAGTTGCAAACTCGCATGAGCGGTGTCGCCCGTGACGTCCTCGCAGAGGTAAGCCGCGGTGGCCACAACATCCTGGCTTTTGGTAGACGTGGGTCTGGAGGCAGCCAATTTCAATTGGGAAGTCGCGCCTCGAGGCTCCTGCGGAGTGCTCGAGATTGTACGCTTGTCCTCGTCAATTAGACCAAAATTCTATTTTGTCAGGGCAAATGACACTTGAGTCGTGCCGGCCTACTTCCACATACAAGAAGTCGATGAGGTTGTGAGTCTACGAAACCATCTCGTCTGGTTTTCTTCGTGTTTCTGTGGATGAGAAAGCCCATGAATGAATGAAAATGCCAACGAAGGACTCTGTGAAAGGAGAGGGGTATGGAACGTAAGAGACGAAAGGATAAGTATCTACTGAGGATTACCAAGACAGCAACGCTGCAGGTTCATGATAAGCCCGGCCATACCCTCACGCTAACTGAAATGGAAGGAGAACCCATTGAACTCACCCCGGGCGTGGCTGGCGAGTTTGTCTCCCGCCGTAGTGTCACATTTCATGACCGCACCAAGGGCTCCGGACCTATGCAGGGTTATATTATGGCCAACTTCAAGCATGGTGCAGTACACAGCACCTTTGAAGGCCACCGTGACTCCACTACCAAAATCAGCACCGGCACCTGGAAAACTTACAACGGGATAGGTATCCTGGCCAACATAAAAGGAGAAGGTACCTTCAAGGTCTTACCGGGAGAGAGACGAGGTGAGTATGTTCTCGAATTTGAGGGAGAGTATGAGCTCTGATTGAGCTGGTGCTGAGTGTACCCAAACGTTGCAGACCTGTGCGGAGGAAGCCGGTAGAGACTCAATTTATGATTCTATTTATTATGAGGCCTGGCCGGTTGATAGCGTACTCAGAAAACCCCCACCAGAAAAATGCTAGTTCTATCCCCGGACAATCAGATTTTCTCCTATTGCTGGCATAGCAATACTAAGCATAAGGTGAAGCCGAAAGATCGGTTTCTCGGCGGAATCGGTGTTGGGCAGTTGTTCTTGAACTAAATCCGACACATAAGAGACCCTTCCTTGGGACGGTGTGTCGCTCGGTTAACCTAAAGCGCCTAAAGGACCAACAGGTACACCACCTGCTTCGCACACGTTCAAATGAACATTCAGCCCGCCAATTCCCGGGGTATCCCCATCTAATCAGCGTGTCTGTCACCACCTGCCAAGCTCTTGGCGATTTCGTAGAGACTCCCCTCAAAAGATGAGACCAAAACCATGACCTCATCCGATTGCTTGGGGCTCAATTGAACAGTAAGCTCAGAGTCGCAAAGAGATGTCATGACGGCAGGGTCTCTTGTATCCACCACTTGTTCAAACCCACCATTGGCGGGGTGTTTTTGCTTTGCCAGTATGATCAGGCTTCAGATGCTTAAACTAAATCACCCAAAAACGGCCGCCTATGACAATCTTTGACTTCCGGTATCCGGTGTTCCGTCAGTAGCTTAACGATTGACTCGGGATTAACTACCTGAAACTAGCACGATAATGGCTGCATGACCCGAGTTGGCACGCTTTTTTCATTTGCCAGAGCTCCGTTAGGAAACAAAGTGCTCACATCAGTCTCAAATAACCAGGGAGATAATCATGAAGTCCAAGGTCCTTAAAGTCGCTTTCACAATAACCTCAGTATTCGTCATAGGCGCAGTGGTAGGCCATACTCTAACCGGGAAAATATTTTTCCTGTTTTAACCTTCCATTTCCTTTTCTTGAGGGAAACAGCTAATGACACTTCTTTGCACGCAATGCAGAAAAGAAATTGTTAATGACAGACCCGTTACGGTTGTCCGTGCGAATCATCTCTATCTTTTCTGTAACATGAAATGCAGAAACATAAGGTACTTCCCCATTCTTCCGAAGGAGGATACTCAAAACCTGCGGCCATCTTCGATATAGGTTGATTGGTTTATTTCAATATCTAAAACCCTGGTCCTTCCCGGCATAGCGGGATCTACGATGGACCAGGGCTTTTTTGTTCCCACCTACTAGGTAATTACTAGTACGAATATCCGAGTTTGGATACCCTTTCCCTGGTTCGCAGCCCACCAAAGCTCGCTAGAAGCATTGCCATGAAATGGCGCGAAAATGCATCAGCGAGCACTAACCGCAGTCCCGCCATGAGGGACTGCGGGACTGCGAGCGAACTACAATCAGATCAGATATCTTCCTTACATTTCGAAGACTCCCTGCAGCCACTTGCAGGGAACTTCCATTGCTCGTTGGGGAGTAACCTTCCCCTATGCCTGGGTAGCAGATGACATTTTTGGGGGACACCCCTGTTCGTTGGCCACTCGACCCGTGCCGGTCTCTTTCCGGTCGTGTCTTCCTTTCGCTTGAAGAAATAGCCACCCCAAGTAAACCTTTCTGCTCGAAAGACGTCTAAGAATACCAAAACCTTAAGACGCAGGAGGAAACCAAATGAAAAAAAGACCGTTTCTGATTGGGGTCATGGTGATCACTTTTGTTCTGACTGGCGTAGGTGTCTCTCGGGCGGGTAGTAAAACCGGCAAACGTCAGATACGGCAGCAAAAGAGGATAGCCCGGGGAGTAAGGAGTGGAGAAATTACGGATAGAGAATACATTCGTTTGAATCGGGAGCAGGCCAGGATCCAGCGGGCCAAACGCGGGGCCCGAGAAGATGGGCGTAGTAGTCTCCGGGAACGGCGCAAACTTAACAGAATGCAGGATAGGGCGAGCAAGCATATCTACCGCGCAAAACACAACAGGAAGTTGCACTACAACCACCGGCTTTCGCAGAGAGCACGCAGGGGTATGAATCACTACAACCACAGAAGGCCCTACCGCTACCGCTATCACCACTACCACCGAAACAGATCTCCCTACTGGAGAGAGCATGGAGAAAGAGTTCATTACTCGGACCCGGTCCGGGATTATGGCAGCCGATTTAGCGCAACGATCTCCCAGCCGGATTTCTCAATTGCCTGGTCAGTCGACTTAGACTAGACTAGACTACTTCGATGGTACGGGGCGGGGGAAAACAAAAATATTCCCTCGCCCCCAAGCCATTCACGGCTTGGCCCTTCCAGGGTATGTAAGTCGCCCAAACATGACGGTTTCTCGGTAAGCAGTGATGCGAATATCGGCTGGTTTGAGAAAGTCTCATGCGAATTAACGTGGGCCAAGAGCAGATAAGAAAACCTCTCACACCCTTGGTCTGTGCGATGTGAAGTTCAGCGAGTGACTTACGTGGTCTGCAGAGTGGAAAATACACGTCGCCTCAGCTGCGAAAACACTGGCACTACTGAGCAAAGCTCTCCGCTGTTGACGGACGAGGAATTGGTAACTCGCGCGCAGGAAAACGACGAATGGGCCTCTGAAGAATTGGTCAAGCGCTATCAGCGTAAGGCTTACGCTCTTGTTTATCACATGTGTGCTGGAAGCAGTGACGAGACTCATGACCTAACCCAAGAAGCGTTTCTGCGGGCTTTTCGCAAACTCAAAGAGTTTCGAGGCGAGTGTTCATTCTCCACTTGGTTTCATCGCGTTCTTGTCAACACCTGTTTAGACGAGCGAAGGCGCCGCAGGAGGTGGAAACGGGTCTTTTCATTTTGGCAGTCAGCGAAGAAAAAGGAGGGTCGAGAGAGAGAGATAGATGAGTGGTATCCGGACAGGGAAGAGCGAACCAATCCCATGACCGTTCTCAGTGGCAAGCAGCTCTCCGAGACAGTCGAAGCCGCCCTGAACTCTCTTCCTGAAAGACAACGCGCAGTCTTCCAACTTAAAGTACTTCATGGGATGAGCATTCGGGAAATCGCTGAGGTGATGCAAGCTGCTGAGGGAACCGTCAAGAGTCATCTCTTTCGAGCAACTCGATTTCTTCGCGAAGCATTAAAGGAGTGGACCGAGCCATAAACGAGGTAATAAAATGAAGTCCTGTCCGGATCACCGAGAAACTCTGTTGCTGGATGTGTATGGGGAATTGGCTGCAGATGACCGTCCAGCATGGGAAAAGCACCTTGAGACTTGTGACACCTGCCGGCTGGAGAGACGAAGATTGACGCAACTGCTCCGTCTAACTAGAGAAGCCATACCTTCTCCGGACCTCTCTCCAGAGGAAGCCAAGGCACTTCAGAGCGCCATAAGTCGGCGTCTGAGAAAGGAGACGGGGAAAGCTCAGTGGAGAACGCGGTTTCTTGGCATTACTGCCCGTCCAATACCAGCCCTGGTCGCAGCGTCTCTGCTAGTGGTAATCTTGGGCTGGTTTGGCCTAAGACAGTTCCAAGCTCCCCCACCTTTGCGTACTGCTTCAAGCCTGGATCTAGAAGAAGAGATGATTGCACAGGATCGTGACATAATTGAGAATTTAGAACTCCTGGAACAGATGGATGTCCTGGAGAAAGTGGTTCACGTCGTAGATCAACGCGACGTGAGATTGTAGGCGGTTTTCTGGAAAATTTGCCGGATTTCAGAGGAAGATCCACTATGCGGGAAACTATACGAGAGGCAGGCAAGAGTCTAACTGGGTGGTGCATTGTCTCTACCTTGTGCTTCTGGCTGGTGATCTCCTTTTCTTCTTCTGCCTGGTGTCAATCGAAGAGACCTGGCAGGGAAAGAAGTCCGGTACGTGGATTGAGACTTCAGGGTGGGTTGACGCTGCAGAACTGGGCTGCTGCCAACCAGAGGAATGGGAGGTGGACTAGAGCTGGCAGTAAAGAAAACAAAAAGGTGACGTTTCAGAACAAGAAAGACCGCGGGAAGAGGCAGTCAAACTATCAAAACTTGTCTCCTGGCGAGAAGGACAAACTAAAAAACAAATACCAGCGCTGGGAGTCTCTCCCCCCGGAAAAACGTCAACAGTTGCGTCGCAGGATGGAGAGGTGGAAGGGACTTTCCGCAGAGGAGCGGCAGCTTTTTCGCAGGCGGTACGAGCAGTGGCGAGAGATTTCGCCCGAAGAACGCCAGAACATAAAAAGACAGCTTGAAATGTGGGACAAGTTGACCCCACAGGAAAGAGAGAAAATTCGGCAGAGATTCAGAAATCCGTAAGAGAGCTACGCTTTATAGTTTCACTGAGTAGAGCAGTTACGAAACAGGTCGACGGCAGGGAGCTGGGATCACACTACCTACCGTTCCTTTCTCTATTGAGCCATCCCGGCGTCGGGATGGATTCTTCAGTTTTGCTAAGATCAATGCCCATGCTTTTAGCTTGACACACAATACTTGCTTTCCTATATTCCATCCAGCCTAGCCCACATATTTCATGAATTGGCGTTGCGAAACGGTGCACCGAGGACCCGCTCAAAGGGGTGGGGACTGAGCCGTTCGGAGCGAGCGCGAAAAAGTTTTTGTGCCAAAAACCACTGGGACTCGAGAGA
Source organism: Deltaproteobacteria bacterium (assembly GCA_020353215.1). Taxonomy (GTDB): domain Bacteria; phylum Desulfobacterota; class Syntrophobacteria; order BM002; family BM002. The sequence goes on along the minus strand of CP070692.1, from coordinate 2,963,710 downwards.
CTTTGCTTGAGCAGTATTGCCTACAGTGAACTTGTCCCGCCTGTCCCGCCTGTCCCGAGCTTGTCTCGGGGAGCGTGGTCTCGGGAAGCGCAGTCCCGGGGGCAAGCGAAGGAAGATCCGAAGAAGCCAGGAAGGACGCCCATATCCGCGATTTTGGTAGACGGTAGATGAAATATTCGGACTAGAACCACTCCCGATGTTATCTTTCCACAGATTAAAGCTCAGGCGCAGGACAAAAGGAGACTCGTATGCCGAGAAGGGATGACATCAGAAAAGTCATGATTATAGGCTCTGGACCCATTGTGATCGGCCAGGCCTGCGAGTTTGATTACTCCGGCACCCAGGCCTGCAAGGCGCTACGCAATCTGGGTTATGAGATTCTGCTGGTCAATTCCAATCCGGCGACCATCATGACCGATCCGGGAATGGCGGATGTTACCTATATTGAGCCGCTCAATTTACAGGTCATGAAGGATATTATCGCAAAAGAGCGGCCTGATGCCCTGCTGCCCAATCTGGGCGGCCAGTCTGGACTGAATCTTTCTTCAGAACTGGCGCGGGCAGGGGTGCTTGACGAATACGGCGTCAAGATCATCGGTGTCCAGGTGGATGCCATCGAGCGGGGTGAAGACAGGATAGCTTTCAAGGATACCATGAATAAACTCGGCCTCGAGATGCCCAGGAGCGCACCGGCTTTCAGTGTAGCAGAGGCTGAGAGAATTGCCGATGATCTCGGCTATCCAGTGGTTCTGCGCCCTGCTTACACCATGGGTGGCTGGGGTGGCGGCCATGTATACAACGTCGAGGAGTTGCGCACCGTTGCCAGTCGGGGTCTCTCGGCCAGTCTCGTGGGCCAGGTACTGGTGGAGGAGTCGGTTCTAGGATGGGAAGAGCTGGAGTTGGAGGTGGTACGAGATGCCAAGAACCAGATGATAACCGTCTGCTTCATCGAGAATGTAGATGCAATGGGCGTACACACTGGCGACTCCTACTGCACCGCCCCCATGCTCACCATTGATCCCCACCTGCAACAGCGGCTGCAAAAATATTCCTATGACATTGTGGAGGCGATCAAGGTAATTGGCGGTACCAATATTCAGTTTGCTCATGATCCCAAGACCGGAAGCGTGGTGGTGATCGAAATTAATCCCAGAACTTCGCGTTCATCCGCCCTGGCGTCCAAGGCCACTGGGTTTCCCATTGCTCTGATCTCTTCCATGTTGGCGGGTGGAATGACCATGGATGAGATCCCGTACTGGAGAGACGGAACCCTGGAGAAGTACACGCCGTCCGGTGATTACGTTGTGGTGAAGTTTGCCCGCTGGGCCTTTGAGAAATTCGAGGGAGCCGAAGATAAGATCGGTACCCAGATGCGCGCTGTGGGGGAGGTGATGAGCCTTGGCAAAACCTACAAGGAAGCCTTCCAGAAATCCATCCGTTCTCTGGAGAACGGTCGATACGGACTTGGCTTTGCCAAGGATTTCCATGAGCGGTCCCTGGGTGAATTGATGGAACTGCTGGCAGAGCCCTCCAGCGAGCGGCAATTCGTCATGTACGAGGCTTTGCGCAAAGGTGCGACTATAGATGAACTCTATGCCAAGACTCACATCAAACCCTGGTTTATTGAACAGATGAAGGAACTGGTTGACCTGGAAGAGCAGATTCTCCAATACAAGGGCAAGGAGTTGCCCGACCAGTTGCTGATGCAGGCGAAGAAAGATGGGTTTTCGGATCGCTACTTGGGGCAAATTCTCGATCTCTCCGAGACAGAGATCAGGCAGCGGCGCTCCAAATTAGGAGTTGTGCAGGGCTGGGATCATGTGCCTGTCAGCGGAGTGGAGGACGCGGCCTACTACTTCTCCACCTATAATGCTCCAGATAAGGTTGCCAGAAGCGAAAGACCCAAAATCATGGTTCTGGGTGGGGGGCCCAACCGCATCGGTCAGGGCATTGAGTTCGATTACTGCTGCGTCCACGCCGCCTTTGCTCTGCGGGATGAAGGCTATGAGTCCATCATGGTCAATTGCAATCCAGAGACAGTTTCAACCGACTACGATACCTCGGATAAGCTTTACTTTGAGCCGCTGACAGTGGAAGACGTATTGAGTATCTACGAGAAGGAGAAGCCGGAGGGTGTTATCGTGCAGTTTGGGGGGCAGACCCCGCTTAACATCGCAAATGAACTGGCCCAGGCAGGGGTAAGGATCATCGGAACCGCCCCGGAGATCATTGACCTGGCTGAGGACCGCGATCGCTTTCGCCAGATGATGCGTAAGCTGGGAATCCCGCAGCCGGAGTCAGGGATGGCCAGCACCCTGGAGGAAGCCTTGCACGTCGCCGAGCGTATCGGTTATCCGCTGATGGTGCGGCC
>CP070692.1:2952902-2961239 GCA_020353215.1 Deltaproteobacteria bacterium | reverse complement strand
TTCAATTTTCGCCACCGTTGTCGGTGGAACTGGCAAGAGTAACAGGAAGATCATTCTGGGCCTATTTTTTAACGAGGAATTCCTTGGCCGTGGTCAGTAGGAGGTTCTTCACTTATCGCGGTTCACCCTAATGTTGCGGCTTCACACCGGGAAAACTTCCGCCCCGGACGAGAATGCTCTCTAGCGCGTCTTCCCTCGCTGTTGGTTTGCAGCATCAGGGTTACTGTCGGAAATGATCTTTCCTGCCTCCCTCATTTTCATGCAGGCCCGATATAGTTCCAGGATTTGTTCCTCCATCATGAACTTGAGTACTGCTATACGGTTGTCGATATTCCCCGCGGCGTCAAGACGGCGGTCAATCTCCTCCTGAAATGGTTTCAACTCTGGATGTTGTTCCAGAAAACGGTCGCGCTTGTCCACCGCCGTTTTTATCTGTTCAGATGTATACTTGCTGTTAACCATTGGGAGGTTTCGGTCTCTCTCCACCCCCTGAGCCGAAAGCGAGCTTTTTCTTGCTACTCGTGGGGGACTTTGGGAATCTTAACCTTCTTTTTGAACCAATTGGGACGGAATCCATCAGCAACCGAAAAGAGGAGGTCGTGAGGATAGTTGGCTTTCCCCTCTGATTGGATTTCAGCTTAGCCTTCTACCGGGTCACAAGCAATCGGGAGAATGTGTGGTTTTCTTCTTAGACATTGTCCCGTTTACGTCCTAAGAAATTGCCAGCGGCAGATCAATTGTGACCAGAGAGGGTAATACTTTCGCTGTAGGTGTGGAGTTGAGTCTTCGTGCGGGCTTCGGTTGATACTCGGGATGCTCATCGCTGCCATCTTTTGGCGAATTTGTTATTGAGAATATAGTCGAGAGGATTCACCGGCTCATTGTTGATGGCAAGTTCATAGTGAAGGTGTGGTCCGGTGGATTTCCCGCTATCTCCCATCGTACCAATAACCTGTCCTCTCTTGACTCTTGCTCCAACATTGGCAAATACACTTGCAAGATGGCCATAGGTACTGACGCACCCCCACCCGTGATCGATGCGTAGATATTCGCCCATGTACTTTTCATATCCTTTACTCAAGACAACACCGCTGGCAGGAGCAATAATTGGTGTGCCCTTTAGATCGGATATATCCAGACCGTAATGAAACTCCTTTAATCCAGTGAATGGGTTGTATCGCCAACCGAATCCCGAGGAAAACCAATAGCGCTCTCCCAACACCGGAACAATGCTCGGGGTGCTGTCCAAAAGTCGCTGTTTTTCGTGGACGGTCTCAAGCATTTCTCTCAGACTGGTTTGAAGGGATTGAGCTTGATTTAGGGTGGAGCGGATACCGAATTGGGCAGGTGTTCGAGTATGACCCTCTACCCGGACACCTCTGCTGTCGATGGCAGAGGGGTTGTTGACTGCCATTCCTCCGCGACTAGGGCCACCTCCCTCGGTCAGGCGTCCTTCCAGCCCCAGAAAATTGCGCATTATCTGCTCACTCTCCTCTATGCCTGTCAAAGTCTGGCGCAAAACAGACAGTTCTTCGGTTGTTGCGCGCAGGTTCCAGGTCTTTTCTCTCAACTGCAGGTAGTCGTGATAGAACCTGGTTCCTAGATATCCACCCATCCCAACCAATAGCCAGGATACCAGTTGAACACCAACAACAACACACAGGACAACGGAAGACAAAGAATAAACGGACTTCTTCAATGGCCCCGACGGTGTAAGTATTACCGTTAGTGTTCTTCTCTTCATCACTTGACTCGACTCCGGCTTCTCATGGTCTGAACAAATTGAGCCAGAATCATTTTGGGCAATTAACATGCCATGCGCTAAGTTACCGATATCTCAAATACTTAATCGGCGGGATCGGCTTGCTTTGGAGGGGGAATGAGTACCAATTCGACATCAGTCACAAGTTTCGTGACAAAGGGAATTGGCGAACGATTGGCAAAATCTACATTTTTATCATTTATTTTCAATAAGATAGCAGGTTACAAACCTGATACAAAGACCCAATCTTCCTGTCGAGCCTGCTTACACTAGCCCGGACATTTCATGAATTACCGTTTCGAGACCGTGAAGGCGGGTGTGCCACCTGGCACCCGTCCCGCGGGAACCCGAGGCGTACTTGAACAGTACGTCGCAGGGTTTGAGACCCGAGGACGGACGGAAGGACGGTCATATCCACCGTCGGAGTCACGCCAAGGCGTGAAATCATGAAATATCCGGGTTGGGCGCGATCCCGCCCAGGCGGGACTGCTTCGTCGAACAGCTCATCCTGACCGTACGAAACTTGTGTGTTGCACCTACCCATAACTGGAAAGAACCGGACTTCTCTCTATCTCAACAATCTGAACATGGCACAGAAGTCACCCTCAGAGAATGTGGTTCCAAGAAATTGAGTCAATCAGAACAGAGCAAGACCAAATTGGCGAGACCCTTGAGCTGCAGAGCGGAAACCTGACACTTTGATCGCCAGGTGGAAAGACGGCGAAATGACATAAAAGAACCCCCACCGACCAGGGCCATTAGCCGATGGGGGCGAGGTAGAGTCTAGACAAGGAGGTTATCTCTCTCTACCACAATATATTTTATCTCATCTCTTTCAAAAGTCAAGATATGGTACAGTTTCTCTCTTTCGAGTCGTTGTCGTTCGTTAGCGGTGATTCTCCTGAATGCTGGATTTTGACTGCTGACTTGTGTTGGGCATGCATTCCGGCAAAGCTACAAACCCTTTACCCCGCCCGACGGCAAACTTTCAAAGGTCAAGTGAGTAGTTCCGTGTCTGTATGAGAATACGGCGGCGAGCAGCAACAGAGGATCTTAAGGACTGTTCTACCCGTGTTTTCAACCCGGTGGGGAGTCCCCGGTGGAATGCAAACCGTATCACCGACTACCACGTCTGCGACCTCCACTCCCAGGTACATGCACCCGCTGCCAGCCGTGATGTGGTAGATCTCCTCGCTGTCGGGATGTTGGTGCAATGTGGTTGACGAGCCGATTGGAATAGTTGCTTCCGCCAGGCTTTGTTCGGAATTGCCGTGGACATCAGGGTGCATCAGTTCCCTTATGATTGACCCGTCCTTGGTGGTGTACGGCTCAATATCGTCGTACTTGGTCTTGAAGATCGCCCTCTGCTCCGTAGCCATTTACCTGTCCTTCAACTGTTCTCGAACCTGGATTTACAGAGATATTTCAATGGGTTCGAGCTGAACACGGAGAAAGCTCACGCTGGAAAGTGCTCTTCGTCCTAACGAGCCAGGAGACCACCATCCACAGTCAACGCATGTCCGGTCACAAAAGACGAGGCATCAGAGCACAACCACACCACTGCCTCCGCAACTTCCTCAGCTGACCCCATTCGCCCCATAGGCTCTTGTGCCAGAATGTGCGCCTCGACCCGCGGGTCTCCTCCAGTGAAGCACTCTGCCATGGGCGTATTGATGATACTTGGACACACGGCGTTGATCCGGACTCCAGCTCGGGCATACTCCAAGGCCGCCGATTTGGTCAGGCCGAGCACACCATGTTTGCTGGCCACGTAGGCCGACCAGCCCCTCAGACCGACGAGTCCGGCTACGGACGAAGTGTTGACGATGGCTCCTCCACCCTGCTTGAGCATCTGGGGGATCTCGTACTTCATGCACAACCATACGCCTTTGAGGTTGGTGAGAACCGTACGGTCCCAGTTCTCTTCTGTACATTCTGCGGTATTCGCTGGAACGCCGGCGATCCCGGCGTTGTTACAGGCGCAGTCCAGTCGGCGGTAGGTTCCCATGGCCTTGTCGATCATCGCCTTCACCTGGTTGCCCATACAAACATCGGCTTTGAGAAAGACTGCCTCTCCCCCGGAGTCCGTGACCAGATGCGCTGTCTCTTCGCCACCGCTGCTGTCAATGTCACCTATGACCACTCGCGCCCCTTCTCGGGCCAGGGTCAAAGCGATGGTTCTCCCGATCCCAGAAGCACCTCCAGTGACTAGTGCCACTTTTCCCTCTAGACTCCCCATCACGAACCCCCCAAATAGCTTGTTGATTATTACAGTTTTCTGCTTCTTCCCAGTTTTGCGTATCTAAGGCGCCAGAAGCTAGGATCAAGGCAGGGTTGCTCCTGTTCTCTTCTTTTCTGAATCCCGACCTCTTACGCCTTGCCGTTTAGACCGCTATGTGCGGCGCAAACTGGGCCGTATCCTTTGCGCTGCCCGTTCCTCTGGCCTTATTTCGTTCGATAAGGCGCGCCGTCAGGACCAAGCTTGATCGCTTCGAGCAGCAGCGATATCTCAACCTCATCGCCCACGGCTCCTCCCCCTTGGCTATCCAAACCATAGTTTATCCCGTAGTCACTGCGTTTGAGCGTTGTGCTGGCCTCAAAACCACTCCGATAACCTCCCCAGGGATCCGGACCAAAGCCGAGCACCTTGAAAGGAAATCTTACCGAACGTGTTACTCCATGGATGGTCAGCTCACCATGGATTACACCCGTATCTTTTCCCGTGGCTTCAACGGAGGTGCTGACGAAAGTCATGATCGCAAACTTCTCCACGTCGAAGAAATCGCTAGACATCAAGTGGGTGTCACGCTTCTGGTGGTTAGTGTCGACGCTGTATACATCGATTGTGGCTTCAACCTTTGACGATCCCAGGTTCTTACGGTCGATCCAGATTCTCCCGGTCACGTCCGAAAAGGTGCCCGAAACCTTGGAAAACAGGTGGCGAATTCTCCAGTCGGCAGAGCTGTGCACCTTGTCAATCATGTATGTTTCAACTTCGGCGCGTGTGGACAAAGGTATGAGGAGCGTGATCAGCCCCACGGTTAACGCGGAGAGCAATACTATTTTTCGGAAACTCATAACTACTCCTCCCTTGGTATGACCAACGGTCAGCGTATGCACGAACCGTAAGGCGTGCATACGTAATTGCGATGCCGTATTCGCCGAGGATTCATCACTGAAAATGCAAGCAGCGAGCCCCGGCGAATTTTCCCGGAGCACACCTTAATCAACAGTGCGATCCCTTCGTCCCCTTTTGTCCTCTGTTAGAGTTCAGGAAGCCTCGATACTTGAACTAAAGATAGCAACGTCTTTTCTAAATACAAGTCTTCTTGACAGCGAAGGCAGTTACGGGCGTGTCGGCTGCCTGGACCTCTTACTACGGAGAGCACTAAATAGATTGCATTTTGATCAGGTACGGATCATGAAGTCTTTTCTGTGGTTCCAAGGCTGCCGGCCTGATCGTTTCGCCCGGGGCTCTGCTTGTTCAAGTTGTCCTACGGAGTTAGGCTGCAAATTGACCGAGCGGAATCGCGAAAATATGTTACCTCGGAGTGGTGGTTTTTCGTATTGACAATTGCTCTATCGGTTTTACTTTAGGACGATAAATGAGCTTCTCGCAACTTCAAGCTGCTACCAATCAGACTCTAACTTAGCTGGATTGTTAGTTAATCGCCCGGCTAACACCAGGCAACGGAGGTTTATCACTATGGGAACATTAACTGCTCATCGACCTTCTTTGGAAGGTGTGGAAGTTCTTGGTGAGGTGACAAGTGAGTTTAGTGAGATATTGACGCCGGAAGCCATGAAATTTGTGGCCAAACTACAACGGGAGTTTGGTGAACGTCGTCAAGCCTTACTGCAAAAAAGAGTCGAAAGACAGGCGGAGATTGATGCCGGGAAGATGCCTGACTTTTTGACCGACACCAGACCTATTAAGGAGGGGGAATGGCAGGTTGCTCCAATTCCGGATGACTTGCAGGATCGTCGGGTGGAGATTACCGGCCCGGCGGACCGAAAAATGATAATCAATGCCTTGAATTCGGGAGCAAGCGTTTTCATGGCGGATTTTGAAGACGCAAACTCGCCTACCTGGTACAACATGGTGCAGGGCCAGTTCAATCTGCGCGATGCGGTTGCTGGCACCATATCCTTGCCCACGCCGAAAAAAGAATATAGATTGAACGACGAGATCGCCACCCTGCTCGTGCGGCCCAGGGGCTGGCATCTGGATGAAAAGCACATCCTGATCGACGGAAAGCCCATATCCGGCGCCCTTTTCGATTTTGGTCTGTTTTTCTTTCACAATGCTCGAAGACAGATTGACAACGGTACCGGGCCGTACTTTTACGTCGCCAAGCTGGAAAATCACCTGGAGTCGAGACTTTGGAATGATGTCTTCTGCATGGCACAGGACGAACTCGGGATTCCTCGCGGTACCATTCGGACCACCGTGCTTCTGGAGACTATTCTCGCTGCCTTTGAGATGGAAGAGATCCTGTATGAGATGCGAGACCACTCTGCCGGCCTAAATCTTGGCCGTTGGGACTACATTTTCAGCTTCATAAAGAAATTCCGCAAATACCCTGAGTTTGTTGTGCCTGACCGGGGTCTTATCACCATGGCCACCCACTTTCTCCACTCCGCCTCTCTTCACCTCATCCAAACCTGCCACAAGAGAGGTGCTCATGCCATGGGCGGCATGATGGCGCAAATACCAGTTAAAGCCGACCCTGCCGCCAACGAAGCAGCTCTGGCAAAAGTATTGGAGGACAAAGAACGAGAAGCCGGAGACGGTCATGACGGTACCTGGGTGGCACATCCGGGTCTGGTGCAGTTGGCCAAGAAGACCTTTGATAAGATAATGCCTGAGCCGAACCAGATTAATAGAAAACGAGAGAAGGTAAGCATTAACGCGTCTGACCTGTTGACCGTTCCCAAAGGGGAAATCACCGAAAACGGAATCCGGCACAATATTGACGTCGGCATTCAATATCTCGAAGCTTGGCTCAGGGGAATAGGTTGTGTTCCCATCTACGACTTGATGGAAGATGCAGCCACTTCAGAGATTAGCAGAACCCAGGTGTGGCAGTGGATTCACCATCCGACCGGTGTGCTCTCTGATGGACGTGAGGTGACGACTGATCTCTATCGTAAGCTGGTGCTGGAAGAGTTGGAAAAGATCAAGGGTATGATCGGAGAAGAAAGCTTTTCCTCTGGCAAATTTGACCTGGCCAGCAATCTCTTCGACAGGCTGATCACCGACCCGAACTTACACGAATGGTTAACTTTGCCCGCTTACGAGCATTTAGACTGATCCATCGAGGAGAGCAAGTTATGCATGACAAGAAGGAGGCCGAAGATTTAAAGAAGTCCTGGAACACGGACCCACGATGGCAGGGAGTTGAAAGACCGTACTCTGCCGAAGACGTTTTGAGATTGCGAGGGTCACTCCGGGTAGAATACACCCTTGCACGTTTGGGTGCCGAGAGATTGTACCACTTATTGCACACGGAGCCGTACGTCCCCGCTCTGGGAGCATTGACCGGTAACCAGGCAGTACAGCAAGTGCTGGCAGGACTGCAGGCCATATATGCCAGCGGCTGGCAGGTTGCTGCTGATGCCAACAAGGCCGCCCAGACCTATCCCGACCAGAGCTTGTACCCGGCTGATAGCGCCCCGGCTTTGGTCAGAAGGATAAACAATGCCTTGCTCCGGGCCGATCAAATTCAGCACACGTTAGATCTGGGCGATATCTACTGGTTCGCCCCCATCGTCGCTGATGGAGAGGCCGGCTTTGGTGGACCGCTCAACACCTTCGAACTAACCAAAGCAATGATTGACGCCGGGGCAGCGGCAGTGCACTTTGAAGATCAGATTTCTTCCCTGAAGAAATGTGGTCATATGGGTGGCAAGGTTCTGGCGCCGACCCCGGAATTCCTTAGGAAGTTCATAGCTGCTCGGCTGGCCACCGATGTTTTGGGCGTACCGACTGTTCTTGTAGCAAGAACGGATGCGAACGGCGCGAACCTGCTCCGAAGTGATATCGACCCCATGGACCAGCAATTCTTAACTGGAGAGAGGACAGTTGAGGGTTACTTCCAGGTCAACGGAGGACTCGAACTGGCCATCAGCAGATCCTTGGCCTACGCACCGTACGCCGATGTGATCTGGTGTGAAACCTCGACCCCGGATTTGGGAGAGGCGCGGGAATTTGCCCAGGCGATTCATCACAGGTTTCCGGATAAATTGTTGGCGTATAATTGCTCCCCTTCTTTCAATTGGAAGCTTCGTTTGGACGACTCAACCATCCGACGTTTTCAAGAAGAACTGGGCGCCATGGGCTACAAGTTTCAATTCGTCACTCTCGCTGGTTTTCACACCTTGAATGCAGCCATGTTCGAACTGGCCCATGGGTATAAGTCCGAGGGAATGGCGGCCTATTCTCGCCTGCAGGAACACGAATTTCAGATGGAAAGCGACTGGGGTTACAGCGCGGTTAAGCATCAAGGTTTTGTTGGTGCGGGCTACTTCGACGAGATCCAGAACGTAATCTCTGGAGGAGAGACCTCAACGGC
>CP070692.1:2944366-2952802 GCA_020353215.1 Deltaproteobacteria bacterium | reverse complement strand
CGAGCTACAATCAGCCAACTTCCCAGGCAAGGTCAGCCGGCTTGTGGCGCCCTTGCGCCGAACACTCTGCCTGGCCTGGCGTGAAGCCTCCCTGGCCTGAGCGGCTAACAATACCCGTTCCACTATGGCCTCGGCCGCAGTTGGATTGTGGAAGAGGTAATTCTCGAAAGCATCCTTTACCACCGTCTCCACCTGGGATTGAATGTCCGAGTTGAGCCGTTCCTTGGTTTGCCCCTGAAACTCCAAATTCCCGGAAACAAAGACGCTGACAACCGACACCAGCCCCTCCCGGACGTCCTCCCCGGTAATTCCTTTGACTTTCTTGAACTGGCTATTCTGTCGACTCAGGTACTCTCGCACCGCCCGGGTAATGCCGTGACGGAAACCGTTCTCATGGGAACCGCCGCCGCTGGTATAGACGGAGTTGGCGTACGAGTAGATGAGCCGTTCCGTTGTTGTTGTCCACCACAGAACCATCTCCAGGCGCAGGTCGTTGTCGTAACTGAAATAAAAGGGGGCCTCGGTCACAACTTCTTTTCCGTGGACCAGATCGTCCATGTAGTTTCTGATCCCATCTTCAAAATAGAAGTGCTCGTCGGTGCCGTTGATCTGGTCTTCCACGGTAATGGTCAGGCCCTTGGTAAGAAAGGCTTTGGCCTTGGCTTGCTCATTGATGATCTTGGGATTGAAACCAACATCTTTGAAGATGTCAGGATCTGGTCGAAACATCACCGTCGTGCCCCGCTCCGGGGTGGGACCCAGGTCTTCCAGTTTGCTTTTCCGCTTGCCTCGAGCGAAATTCTGCTGCCATTCAATTCCGTCACGCCTCGAGATGACTTGCATAAATTCGCTCAAGGCGTTGACCACTGAAATGCCCACACCGTGGAGACCTCCCGAGATCTTGTAGCTCTTGGTTGAGAACTTCCCTCCTGAATGGAGGGAGGTCATGATGGTCTCCAGGGTGTTCTTGCGAGACTGGGGATGCTTGTCCACCGGAATGCCCCGGCCGTCGTCCGTGACGGTGATACTATTGTCCGCGCCAATAATTATGTGAATCCGATTGCAATGGCCGTTTAGAGCCTCATCAACTGCATTGTCCAGGGCCTCGGTGAAGAGATGGTGCAGGCCGGTGCTGGAAGTATTACCTATGAACATCCCCGGCCGCAACCGCACGGGTGCCAGTCCTTTGAGTACCTGGATGTCTCTTGCAGTATATGACCCTGGCATCATATCCCCTGCTTACTAACGTCTCGGAATGTAGCCTGTTCAAACTAATGGATTTTTGATTGCTCTTGCCTTTTGCCGCGTACCCGGAATAACGGAATAGTGGATATAAGAATCTTCTTCAGTTTGGCCTAATTCATCTTAAGCCAATATTCCACCACTCCATCGTTCCATCATTCCAACTCAATCCTCCGAACCGGAGCGAAGCGGAGCCAAGTTCTTACCGTTCGCTTGCAGTAGTCGCGGCGCCCCTGGGTCCCCGTCTATCCGTGTCTCCGAATCCCTATATCGTTGTTTCCTCCTCAACATCGTCGCCGTGGGTGGACCTCTCTTTTGGTTTCACCTGAATCCCGTAGATGCCACCACGAATCACCGTCCCCTTTGCACCGCGGTTGTAGACCGGCAGTTCCGTCACCGCCACTTCCGTCTCCTTGCCCTTCTGGTTCTGGATCAGCAAGCTATCATCCCTATTTAACGTAAAGAAATCCAATACCCCCGGACTGTCAGGTCTAGCAAGTCGCATGCCGCGGCCCGCTCCGGCCAGTACACCCACCTGCTCTATTGGAGTTACCAAAACCCTCCGACTCGTGGCCAGGACCAAGAGCGGCCCCTGCACCGGCCGCACAGCAACGACTTCGTCTCCGGACCTCAGACGAATTAGAGTTCGTCCGGTCCTGGTGGTTGGTTCCTGCAGAGCTCTGCGATCAAAGCAAAATCCTGCTCCCAGACGGGTTGCCACCAGGCAGAGAGGAACGGGTTGTTCTTGCGGCCCCTCTTTTCCAGATTCATCCTCCTTGCCTGGACCGGGGAAGAATTCCAGTTGGCCGTATTCATCTTCACTAAGTGCCGCTTCGGGTGGAATCGCTGGACCAGTATATAGCAGCGGCTCGATCTCAGGATGTGAAGATAAAGCGGCCACAACTTTTTCCTCGTCTTGAAAGTGGAAAAGGGTTTGAATTGGGTCACCGTAGCCTTTGCCGGATACTTCTAGATCATAAATGCGGCTGACGTAGACCTTGCCGAAGTTGGAGAAAAAGGCGACCGTTTCCCTGGTGTTGGCCCTGATAACCGCCAACACCTCGTCACCTTCCTTGAGCAGCTGTGTTCGAGGATCATAAGATTTCAGTCTCTTGAGCCAGCCATTTCGGGTAATCACCACAAATACATCCTCGTGGACCAGAAAATCTTCTTTGTCATAGATGAGCGTCGGTCCCTTTGCAACCACAGCAGTGCGTCGTTCATCGCCATAACTTTTCTTCACCGCAGCAAGTTCTTTGCGGACTTCCTTCCAGATTCTAGCCCTACTTGCCAAAATGGCATTAATCTGACGGAGTCGCTTTTCCTTCTCGGCCAGTTCCTCTTCTATCTTGCTTATCTCCAACCTCACCAGGGCATGGAGACGAAGATCGAGGATCGCCCGCGCCTGTTCGTCGTCCAGATCGAAACGGGCTTTCAGATTCTCGCTGGCTTCCGCTCGATCTTGTGCTACTCGAATAATGGCAATGGCCGCGTCCAAGTCCACGAAGACCTTCATGAACCCCCGAAGTATATGGATCCGCTTCTCAAGGCTACCCCGCTCGAACTCCAACTTTCCCACCACCACTTCTTTGCGAAAATCAAGAAAGTGGTTGAGAATCTCCTTGATGGAAAGACGTTCAGGCACCGCTATTGGAGTCAGACAGGTAAAATTCAGGGGAAAGTTGATCTCCATCTCAGTGTGTTTGAACAGATAGGTCATCACCTTGTCAGGATCCACGCTCCCGTTCCTCAACTCCAACACGACACGCACGTTTTCCGCACTCTCATCTCTCACGTCGCCTACCATGCCGAGTTGCTTGGACATGATCAGACTGGCGATTTTCTCCACCAAGCGGGATTTGTTCACAGAATACGGCAGTGAGGTAATCACCAGCTGTTTCCTGCCCCTCTTCAAGGTTTCGATCTCAAACTCCCCACGAACCTTGATGCTGCCCTTGCCGCGGCGGTAAACCTCCCTCAGCTCCTCCGAGGAGGCGATAATCTGGCCACCGGTGGGAAAATCGGGACCTTTGATATGGGCCATTATTTCGGCGGTGTCGGCCTCGTCATTCCCGATCAGATGAATGAGCGCGTTGCACACTTCGATAAGGTTATGAGGTGGCACATTGGTGGACATCCCCACGGCAATGCCACTGGAGCCGTTTATGAGCAGATTGGGTATTCTGGCGGGCAATACTGTTGGCTCTGTGAGTGTTCCATCGTAGTTGTCATGGAATTCCACCGTCTGAGCCCTCAGGTCCCCGAGCAACTCTCCGGCAATGGCGGAGAGTTTCGCCTCGGTGTAACGCATGGCAGCAGCGCCGTCACCGTCCACAGACCCAAAGTTCCCCTGCCCGTCCATCAGGGGGTAGCGGAGGGAGAAGTCCTGCGCCATTCGTACCATTGCATCATAGACAGCAGCATCCCCGTGCGGGTGGTACTTTCCGATGACCTCCCCCACCACCCTTGCAGACTTCACGTGCCGCGCGGCTTGTTTTGCACCGATCGTTTCCATGGCATAGATGATGCGCCGGTGCACCGGCTTGAGACCGTCACGCACATCGGGAAGAGCTCGGGATACGATGGTGGAAAGGGCGTAGGCGAGATACCGGGATTCAACTTCCTCGTGAAGGATAGTCCGGGAAACCCGCATAGGCAGAATTTCTCCCTTTACGGCCGAAATGGAAGTCTAAAACCTCTTGCTTTCTTTGTCGGCGACTTGTAGCAGCTAGAGCCGCCTCTGTCAAGATACAAAATGGCAAAGAATTTAAAAATTCAAGGAGTTAGGAATTCTGGAAGTGAGGATTGGTCGGACAGTATTCGAACGCTCGTGTGAGGAGTCAAGATAGCATGGACCATGAATCACCGAATATTGTGCTTGATTATGGCTGCAAAAGCTGTAGGGACGGGGATAATCCCACCCCTACCATACCGTGTTCCCTTGTTTTTGTAGTGGGTTCTATAGTTGAATTATCTCTCTTTTTGTTGTTTCATAGTGCCACCGTCAAGGAGGATGTCATGGAAGATCTGTTGGATTTGTTGGAAGAACTCTCTTCTTGCCCTGGACCGCCTGGAGGAGAAGAACCGGTTGCCCACAATATTCGTCGCCACCTGGAATCGAACTGTGAGATCCAGCGGGACGGCTTGGGCTCCCTCATCGCTGTAAAGAAGGGAAGTAGGAAACAGCCCCGCATAATGCTCTCAGCTCATATGGATGAAGTGGGCTTTATGCTGCAAAACGTCACCAAAGAGGGATATCTTAGACTGCAGCCGCTTGGTGGCTGGATCGCCAGCCATTTACCAGGGCAAAGGCTCAACGTCCATGGCAGCAAGGGGACGGTGGAGGGAATCGTTGCCGCAGTACCGCCTCATTTCAAAAAGGACCAAAAAACTGAACTCAAGGTGGAGGACTTGCTGGTTGACGTGGGTGCCTCTTCTCGAGAGGCGGTTACTTCTCTGGGGCTCCAGCTGGGAGACCTCATCACACCGGTTAGCCACTTTGCTGTATACAACGAGAAACTGCTGGCGAACAAAGCCTGGGACAACAGAGTCGGTTGCGCAGTCATGGTCGCAGCTATGAAGCAACTGCGGACTCACCCGAATACGGTCGTGGCTGCTGCCACCGTCCAGGAAGAAGTGGGCTCGAGGGGTGCGGTGACTGCCGCGGAAGTGGTAAGGCCACAAGCTGCAGTGGTTCTGGAAGGGGCACCCGCCGACGACTTACCGGGCATCGCCAGGGACGAACCTCAGGGTGCCTTGGGTAGAGGCTGCCAGATCCGTCTCTACGATCCATCAACCATCATTCACCGCCGCTTCTGGAAGTGGGTAACAGAGCTTGCCCGCAAACACTCCATTGCTCATCAACTGGCAGTGCGCCAGAGTGGCGCCACTGACGCCCGAGCTATTCATTTGGCCCAGGGCGGTGTACCAACAGTCGTGTTGGCGGCTCCGGTGCGCTACGCTCACGGCCACAGCGGTCTCGTTCACATGGGCGACGTTCAGGCTGCTTTGGCACTCACCATGGCGATCCTGGAACGGCTGGACAGGAAGATCCTTGGCACCCTAATGCCAACGTAGGGGTACAATGAGGAGATGCGAAGGCGCAGAGCCAAGGAGAAAAGATGACACGCAGCGCCTTCTATAGCTTCGCTGTGTCTCCGTGTCACCATGCCGACGTGGCGATCCGCCAATTGCAGGAAAATCTGGAGCCTCAATGAATGACGACTTCGGTCGCACTTACCTGACCACGGACTTGCCAGGTATCGGTGGTCGTATCAAAGAAACCGCGGAGGATTTCATTGTCGAGGAAATTCCCCTCTACAGACTATCTGACCAGGGGACCTTCACATTCCTTCTGGTGGAAAAGACCAACCTTTCCACCTTGGATCTCGTAAGACGTATCCGCAAGCATTTTGGCCTAAGTGACGACCAGGTGGGGTTAGCCGGCTGGAAAGACAAGCATGCCGTTACCCGCCAGTGGGTTTCCATTCCCCGGGAGCAGGTCAGAAAAGATCGGTTGGAGCAACTGTCCAAAGAAGGTATACGGATTCTGCAGGAACGACATCATTCTAACAAGCTCCGTACCGGCCATCTGCTGGGAAACCACTTTTCGGTCCTGATCCGCACGCAGGATCATGCTGGTGAGAAGCAGGCTCGAAACATCATCGAGCGACTACAAACCGATGGACTCCCCAACTACTATGGCCGACAACGTTTTGGCTCTGGGGGGGACAATCCGGAAAAGGGTCTGGCTGTCTTGCTGGGAAAACTCAGAGTTCGCTCGGTGAGGGAGCGGAAACTCCTAGCGAGCGCCTATACATCGCTCCTTTTTAACTACACCTTAAGAGCACGCATGGAACGAGGTTTTCTTTGCCGGCTCCTCCCTGGCGACATTGCCAAGAAACACGACACCGGGGGGGTCTTCCTGGTTTCCGACCCTGCAGCTGAACAGCCACGGGCGGACCGGTTGGAGATAAGCGCCACCGGTCCCATATGGGGCAAGAAAATGAAGCGAGCCAGGGATGCTGCGGGAATCCTGGAAGAAGAAGTGCTCAGTAGCCAAGGATTGACACCGGAAGTCTTTCGCAAACAGCCCGGAAGCCGAAGACCTCTCCGAGTACCTCTCAAGGAAATCGCCGTCAAACAGGAACCCGGTGGACTGAGACTCGAGTTTTTTCTCCCCAAAGGCTCCTATGCCACCGTGCTCCTGGATGAGATTATGAAAGCAGGCTGAGTCTATTCTCATCTGCTCTCAGATAGGCGGGGGTACAGGAACTCTTGTATGGTCCAGCCACTTCGCTTCTAATTCACTCCTCGGAGCGCATCCCATTCTTCCAGGTAATCCTTCAAATGTCTCCTGTCCGGCTTTTGTGACTCTATGGTCAGCAATTCCCGCAACAGCTCCTGTTCACCTTCGTACTCCGCGGTGGTAAGGAAACCACCAAAGTGGGTCAATCGCAACCATAACAGATAGGTAGTTAGGGCATCAAATTCGTTATAAGCCACAATTCTTGCCAACTCTCCATTAAGCCATAAAGGTGCTACCTGTTGACCATCAGCAGATAGTTTCCCGGGAATCCTACAAACTGTTGCCATCTCATGAAGTGATGGTGTTGACTTTCCCCATCCCCCAAGGATATCCAGCAAGTCAATGTGCCAGTCACTTGTCCTGGCGAAATAATCCACACCTTCCCATGGCTTACCAGGGCGGGTGCAGAATCCCTCGGCCTGGATGCCGTTAGCGAGACCTCTTTGTACAAGGATTTTCAGATCAGCAGATCGGGAGTTGAATCCGACCAGCTGTGGCTGATGCGTTCCAACCGCATCGAGAAAGGTTCCGATTATATGATCTTCTGAAGCTTGCGTGGGATCTTGAGGGTCGCGAGGAAGGGACAGCAGTTGCAGCTTGATTTCTCCTTTTCCGGCGGTACGTATTACAGCAGAGATCGAGACGACGCGGCAAAGTACGGTCTTGAGATATGGCATGGGCTCCTCTTCAGTAGCTCCACCTTCTTTCCACATCTCCTGAATCACTTCTTGGTCGGAACTGGATTCTGGAAGCTGATAAAGCAATCTGCCAGCCGCCGGATCGGGAATCCATTCAACGTCAAATACCCAGATCTTGTTGTGCATAGCTTTGAACATCTTATTTCCCCCCAGGAATTTGCTGAAAACCACCACTTGCCAGGTTGTTGCCTGAACTGGCTTTATCCCTTCCCAAAACATGCGGGTGGTCTTTTACACCAAGTGCACAAAGATCACAAAGTAAACCTCCACGCGGGTTAGAAGCCCGCTGACTTGGGACAACTCAATTCGCTCCCCAAAGTGCATCGCGTAGGCCCGACATCCGCTCCATGCGTCGAGAAATTGCAGTCTGGAAAACATCCGCTCTGCCCCATGTCTCAACACCCTCTCTCGCCCGGGTGATAGCAGTATAGATTAGCTCTCGGGTTAGCACCCGAGATTCTCTGTCCGGCAAGAGCAAGAGCACCCTGTCGAACTCTGATCCCTGACTCTTGTGGACCGTCATAGCATAAACGGTCTCATGTTCCGGTAGTCTCTGGGGATGGAATTTTCTCAGCCTTCCCTTTGGAGCGGGGAAAAACACCCTAAGATCGTTGCCTGAATCTGGATCAGGTAAAACGATTCCCACATCACCATTGAACAGACGGAGATTGTAGTCATTTCTCGTTATCATTACCGGCCGGCCACGGTACCACCTTTTGTCCGGTTCGATGAGTTCATGCTTTACCAGGATATCTTCCACCAACGAGTTCAGCGCAGTCACGCCGTAAGGACCCTCTCTGAGAGCACAGAGAATCCTGAAGCGATCGAACTGCTGAAAGATCTCGCCTGGAGCAGTTTCCTCTAGGTAAGCACCGAATCCGTCGATGATATTTCTCCGCAAAGCTGTGGGCAGACCACTGGCTCGTGGTAAATCTCGCCAGCCAATATCTTCGTAATCAACTTGTCTGAGGAGTCCAATTGCCTGGGCCCCATCGCCCTCGTTCACAGCCCGACCTACCGCGCCGATACCGCTGTCAATACCAAAGCGAAAGCTCTGTTGCAGTTGAACAATGCAGTCCTGAAGCCCGGACTCGAGGTCTCTTCGCACGTCTACTGGAACCGTGTATCCAGTAACTTCCTTAACAAAATTAGAAAAGATCTGGGAAAACCCGTGGACATTCCCCGTGT
>CP070692.1:2935808-2944266 GCA_020353215.1 Deltaproteobacteria bacterium | reverse complement strand
TTCACTGGTGAGGTTCGTCACACGGTTTCAGCATATCTGACCTATGTGGCACTAGATGAAAATGGACGGCCTCAGAAAGTGCCACCTATCGTCTTGGAGTCTGAAAACGAAATAAGGCGTGACCGAGAGGCTCGTGCGAGGCGAGAGGCAAGACTAGCAAAAAAGGCAACGTAAATCAATATATAACGATGGTGAAATATTGACATTTGCCCTTTTTCATAGCTGGAATCTAATATGAACGTAATACCCTTCTAACGTCAATATTTCATCATCGTCCCCTGATACCTCTTTGCAGTCTTTGCCAGGCCTTGCTTCCGGTTTGCCGATTTACCGGGCGGCCAAGTTCCTCAAGCACATCTTGCACATAAGACGCATTACGCATCCCAACAAGGACACTGGTAATGCCCGGCGTGGATCTCAGGGCCCGGACCGCCATCTGGCTCAACGTCTCCGCTTCAGCCCAATCCTTATTCACCGAGGATAACATCGCTCGGATCCGGGCAGAGTTCTTTGCGGCTGAGCTTTGATAGACCGAAGTGATCCCCTGAAAAACGGCCTCCAGTTTCTCATCGTGAGTTTCGATCTTGGAGGATAATACCTCGGATAGTACTCCTTTCTGTGACAGTAACTGAATGGCTCCACGATACCTGGGCAAAAAGTAGTACGACTGAAGCTCTTGCCAGCGTTCGTAGGTGCCAAAATCTCGCCAATGCTGTTTCAAGGTTGATCCAACGCTAATCAAATCTGAGATTTGCGTCTGGGCCGAGGGCGTTAGGTCCAATTCCGGAAGTAACCTGAGCCTCATCAGATTCTCCGAACTAATCAGCTCATCGATTCTCTGCGATACCTGTTCATCGCTTGCTGGCTGGACAGGCTTCACATCTGCCAGACGGACCAGGTTGTCCTCTCGAATCGCATTCAGGGGTCGGTTAATCAGAACGCCCAGCTTTTTCTCACGAGCTATCTTGATGACGCTCTTGCCGTTGGATTGGTTCGCTTCGGTAACTCCTCCCGTCTCGAATACGTTCATGGGTAGCTGAACAACACGAAAATGGTGCTCTTCGGTGACTGATTCCGCTATTTTCCAAACTTCTTCTAGGGAGGTAAACTCAGGATCAGTCGAAGTAGCAGTAAACGTATTCGAACTGATACCGTAAAGGCTTATTCTGCCCCTTTCCACCTCTTGTTCAAGATGTGCGAGGGCAGCACGAATGCGCGCATAATACTCCATGTGAGCTTCGGTCGCCGGTAGTCCCGTCTTTCTTGCCCAACTGAGATAGTATTCCGGATTATGGAGAAGGTAGCAATCCAGACTGGAAAGATTGAGTCGTTTAAGACTCCGGGTGAGTTGATCTTCCAGAAATTCTGGATGGATGCAATGCTCGAGTCCTTCGGCGTAGAGTACCAAGTCCTTGAATGGTCTACCCTGGCGTTTTCGTTCCTGACTGAGCTCGTAGTTCTGCCCCTGGAGGTATCCGACCTTGGACACGACAACCACCGATTCCCTAGAAATAGAACCAGAGCTGATCAGGTTATCCAATACAGCCCCAACTAGCTCCTCCGAACCTCCGTCAGCATAATTGGAACTCGTATCGATCAGGTTGATGCCCTCAAGCAGTGCTTTGCGCAGCGCCCGTTCATGTGCTGGCATCCTTATATCCACACGATAGCAGCCAAATCCTGCCTCGCTGACCATAAGACCGGTTTTGTCTAACTCACTGTAGTGGAGCGCAGCCCGATGGCGAGCATAGGCTGCGGTTCCATCTGGTGTAGCAGATCCGGGAATCACGAGCTCTCCTTCCCCTAAATAGTAGGATAGGTTGGGTGTTAGGCTGTTCTCTTTAAGTCGACAGCCACTGGTCCAGGGACAGCCGGCTTCCTAGTGGCCGAGTGTTCGTCCATTATAACCGTGAACTGAGTCGTCTGCATGATTTAAGGCTGTGCAATTGTTTTTACATAACTCATTAAGTACTTACAGCGCAATGTCGAGGATAGGTATACCCAATAATTCCGAGGTGAATTCCTTCCAATGCCTAGATACCGCCTGCGCGGCAATGACGAACGGTTGCAGGCCGGCGTGATTTCCGAGAAAGTGACGGCCGAGAGCTTTGCTGGACGCTTGTATGGCGGACACGGCCTGCGACGAAGGCTCCCTCGAAGCCCTCAGTCGAGTCGAGACTCGCTGGAAGCTTTCCTTCTCTGCATTGGGAGGATCTGCGACGCCAGTAAAACGATGTTTGTGACTGGACACTAACTGGAAAGAAGCTGGGGAATCAAAAGCGATTTTTGATCAGAGGGAGCTATGTCTGGGCCTTCTGCATACTCGTGAATTCCCATCTGGGGTATATGGATTTGCCCATTTCTCCATGCACCGTCGGCTGCAGAAGTAATGCAGCCCATGATCACTGTAAAGGACCTTAGATAGCTCGTCCTCATCCAAAGTCTTTAACAGCTTTTTGCAGTGCTCGCAGGTGAGCTGCATCATGAGTAAACCTCGGTAGCGAATCTCGGTCTGTACTTGGTAGCACCTTGAGCCATCCCACTGACCCAGCTCGGGGCCAGTGGGGGCTGGAGAAGGTGAAAGAATTCGTGTAAATTTAAAGGAGGATTTAATCCTTCCTTACCCTGTTACCCTGTCACTAAATGCAAAAAATATGCTCAAGCAGGGCGCATGAGGTTGCGCCTTGAAATGAAAGCCTTGGCGTAAAGGACAAGCGGGACTAAGTCTTGCGCTTTTCCTGGCAACTTTTGGCTGTTGTGTGAGATGCAACCACTCCTGCTCCAAAGCCAACATGTTCAGGGTTTCTTCGGGATTCCGCAGATTCAAAACCTCTCGGCTATGCCCAAGGTGTAGTTCAGCTTTGCTCTCGCAGTAAGTATGATGCGGTGATTTATGCTGAGGGGGGTTGGGGGGATTTTGTTCACGAGCACGGTCTTCATGCTGAGGGAGGCATCGATGCCTGAATCACCGCCTACTTGTCCCGGCATAATCACGCCTTGGCGTTGTGACCGCGATTCGGCGCACCACACGATCGGTTGGGTCATAGACCGAAGCCGCCGGATACACAGGTGAATTCTTTATTGAGTCATCCGGTCTAGCGCTGTCTAGAATGAAGGCTGTTGTGCGGTGTGGGTGTGTTTTTCTTGAGGAACAGGATTGAGGTGTCTAACTTGGCATCTTACGTTACAGAAATGATCGGTCGTGGTACCGTTGCACACGACCAGAACCACTGGCGCTGTTTTTCCACAATGCGCGCAAACATAGCTCGATGATAGGGTAGCTTTCCGACGGGGACTACTTGCATGGTTGGAAAGCCCTTTCCGGACGATGGGCTGCCAACAGTATGTCTCATACAGCCTGAAGAACCAGGTGTATCTGGCTCCAAATCGGCACCATAAGTGTAGGGGGTGTAACAGATGTTGCAGTGATCTCTTCATTTGGCCTCTCTTATTCGTAGCTTGTAACTTAACTTCCCAATCAGGACGGAACAATCGGGGAAAAGCATGGTTTCCGTCTGATTCATTGGATCGAAAAAGTCTGAGCATCTCTTAAGAAACAAATTCGTCCCAGTAATACTTTCTTAGTACTTATGTTGCTAGGGGGGAGTCATTGACTGAGAGGCGGCAGCCAAGTATCGAGGTAGAAAAGGCAGGTCGCAAGTCGCGTCTCGGCCAGCCAGAGGCCGAGCAGAATGCCGAGACCATTCGCGACAATATCCATGTACGCAAAGGTTCGGTAACCGCTCATTCCTTGGATGAGTTCCAAACCCATTCCCATGCCGAGGAAGGCTCCGGCCAGTAACAAGTGATGATTTCTTTGGGGATACATGTTGGCAAACCACAGCATAAGGGTCATATAGGTGACAAGATGACCGATCTTATCTCCGGGGTTAAAACTTAAAACCCCAGGAAGCTTGGGCCATAAAGAAAGAAAAACGACAAGTGCAAAGAATGTCCAACCAAGTCCTAGCCACAGTTTGGGATACTTAAACGGATGCATGATATCCGGGCTAGCACAAGTTGTACCGCCGTTTATTTCGGTAATTCCCCTGATGTTCATAGAGAAACAACTTGTTTGATCTGCTGACCTCGGGTACAAAACTGAAGCAAGGCCGTCGGAACTGTTGCAGTATAGGCCTGTATTTTAAGAGGAAGAGAGGATGGTACGATGTCAACAACAGATGTAGCATCTTATGGTTCATGGAAATCCCCGGTTACTTCGGAATTAATAGTCTCGGAGACTATCAAGCTGGGGCAGATCTTTCTGGATGGAGAGGATGTTTACTGGACTGAAATTCGTCCGGCGGAAGGAGGTCGGAGTGTCATCGTCCGATGGACTCCCGAGGGTAATACGGAAGACCTGACACCTCAACCATTTAACGT
This sequence comes from Deltaproteobacteria bacterium, assembly GCA_020353215.1. GTDB lineage: Bacteria > Desulfobacterota > Syntrophobacteria > BM002 > BM002. The sequence continues at coordinate 2,939,883 of CP070692.1, read as the reverse complement.
CCGGACTCGGGTGCATGAATATGGGGGGGGAGCCTTCGTAGTTTCTGACGGTGTGATCTACTTCTCCAATTTCACCGATCAAAGGCTCTATCAGCACCGGCCAGCTTTGGAGCCACAGGCGTTGACCCACCACACGGCGAGACGATATGCCGACAGCATAGTTGACAAAGCCCGTAATCGTCTCATCTGCGTGCGGGAAGATCACAGCCATCCCGGACCTGAGCCTACGAACACGATTGTGGCTCTACCACTTCAGGGTGGAGAAGAGGAACAACTGCTGCTCTCCGGGAGTGACTTCTACGCCTCGCCACGAATAAGCCCTGACGGCTCATTCATGACCTGGCTTGCCTGGAATCACCCCAACATGCCGTGGGATGGTACCGAGCTTTGGCTAGGGGAACTGAAGCCAGATGGATCAGTGGCAAATCATCACATGATCGCTGGTGGAACCGATGAATCGATTTGCCAGCCAGAATGGTCACCCGATGGGAACCTTTACTTCATCTCCGATCGAACAGACTGGTGGAACTTCTATCGGTGGCGTGACGGTGGTTCCGAGTCTCTATGCGAAATGACGGCAGAGTTCGGTAGGCCGCAATGGCTATTTGGCATGTCAACCTACGACTTCGAGTCGGCGAATCTTATAGTCTGCTCATACACGAGCAAGGGTACTTGGAATCTCGCCACCCTTGACTCCCATACGGGCGAACTAGAGGAAATCAGAACACCCTATACGGAAGTGTGGAACGTGCGGGCCTCATCGGGACAGGCGGTTTTCTGCGCCGGTTCGCCAACCGAACCGGCCTCAGTCGTTCGTCTGGATCTTCTTACCCGTAACCTCCGGGTACTTCGCCGCGCGAGCACACTGGAAATCGACTCGACCTACGTATCTTGCCCGAAGCCTATAGAGTTTCCCACGGAGAGCGGGCAAACCGCGCACGCCTTCTTCTATGCTCCCCAGAACCCCAGCTACGAAGCTCCATCAGCAGAAGTGCCGCCCCTGCTGGTCAAAAGCCATAGTGGCCCCACAGCAGCGACCTCAACAACCCTCAACTGGGAGATTCAGTACTGGACCAGTCGCGGCTTCGCGGTGCTGGATGTGAATTACGGCGGCAGTAGCGGCTATGGGCGCGACTATCGGCAGCGACTTGATGGACAGTGGGGCATTGTGGACGTTGACGACTGCCAGAACGGAGCGCGCTATCTTGTTGAAGAGGGCATGGTGGATCGGAATCGAGTTGCCATCCGCGGCAGCAGCGCCGGTGGGTATACAACCCTTTGTGCTCTCACTTTTCGCGATATCTTCAAAGCCGGCGCCAGCTACTACGGCATCAGTGATCTCGAGGCCCTGGTAAGGGATACTCATAAGTTCGAGGCCCGCTATCTGGATCGACTCATCGGTCCCTATCCTGAAAGGCAAGACCTGTATCGAGAACGTTCACCGATCCATTTCACCCATCGTCTCTCCTGTCCCCTTATTATCTTTCAGGGGCTGGAGGACGAGGTCGTTCCGCCCAATCAGGCGGAACTGATGGTGGAAGCCCTGCAGAACAAGGGCTTAGCCGTTGCTTATCTCGCCTTCGAAAACGAACAGCATGGCTTCCGCCGCGCGGACGCTATCAGACGTGCTCTGGACGCGGAGGCTTACTTCTATTCTCGCATTTTCGGCTTTGAACTATCCGATCAAGTGGAAGCGGTGCGCATTGACAATCTCTGAAATAGGTCCTCAAGGGAGAAGGGAGAAATAGTCACGGAAACGTCCATATAATCGACGCAATTGCTCGCTGGAATTCTGGTAAAACTCCTCCTTACCTATATCAATCCAGTCAGTTACTACGTCCGCTTCACTCCGGCCGGCAGCTTCGGATCTGAATGCCTGAGCCAGTGGTTTTGGGCTCCCGTCATGACGGAGAATCCCGTAGAACCTCTCATCCACCCTTTTGTCCAAGGGCGGCCAGTCCCAGATGTAGGGGTGGTAGTCCCCATAGGATCTCCAGAAGGCCCCGATTCTATTGAATCGGCGCAAGAGCAACAGCGCCCTCTCTGCGAATTTTGCCGACTCTTGTTCGTCGACAAGGTAGGAAGACTTCTTAAACGAAGAGATTTGCCCAGCAGATCCCGGAAGAGTAGGGATAGTGGGGACACCGACTTCCTGAATGAGTGCAGGTTTTTCACCCAACCATTCGACAATTGCTCCAACAAAGGGTAAGACCGTAACATCCAGGGGCCCGTCGGCCCAGGACAAAGTCCGCGGCTGAACGTGAACGGAAAGATAGTCCAGGTAGCGGCCCAACATCTTCGGGTTGAAACCCTGCATCTTCTCGAGATCTCCCGTTTGGAAACTCAATGTGATCGGTACGGCGTCGTCTCGTTCTTTGAGGGTTTCGCTCATGGTCTGCAGCCAGAGTTCTGCGGCGGATTCCACTGGAGGCACAGTCCAGACCGCGGGCTTGTTTCCCAGATCCCAGGCTAGAAGGGCAGTGTGGCCCGATACAGCGCTCATGACCTCTCGGAGGAAGAAGACTTGTGCTTCCATGATTTCCGGTTCAGTGTACGGATTCTTGGGCTTGTTGAGCCGTACTTTATTCCCTGAAAATACCGGATAACGGCTCTCGTCGGTGGTGGCCAAAAGCATCCAGGATGGAAGCCAATTAAAACCTCCGACATGCCCGGTGAAGAGAGCTGGCATCACGAGAAGGTCCCGGTCGCCTGCCATCTCAAAAATTTCCACCAACCGATCCAGCATACCAATCACCACTTTTCTGGGTTCCGGTTGGAAATCTTCCCAGAGAAGATGGATTCGGACACAAGACAACCCCAGATCAGCGATAACGCTCATATCTTCATTAATTGAGTTTCGGTCGAAGTTTCGCCACATGAACATGGCTGTGTTCTGAGGCCAGTAGTTTGTGCCAAGTATGAAGGGCTGTTCCTCCACTGAGTCACCTTTCCAAGGTCTCGCCACAGCAATTCATGAAACATCCGGGCTAGAAATCGATGTCCAGAGACCCCACTTCCTCTATCGTAGCAGGTTGCCACTGGGGATTGTCGTCTTTATCCAAAAGACGAGCCCGTATACCCTCCAAGTAATCGGGGTGGGCTACCAAAAAACGAGCTGCCCTAATATCACTTTGGAACGCTTCCTCCAGAGAGCGATCCTCGTTGTGGCGCAGGAGCTTTAGGGTGAGAACCACCGCTGTAGGAGAACGTTCTTCCAGCCGGCGGAAGACGCCGTCGCACAAGGGGACCTGTATACTGCACTGGTGCAAAGATTCCATGATTTCGACCATGGACTCCTTGCCAGAAAAGTAGGCGGCTACCCAATCGTCCATCTCTGTATTTGACGGAATCTTCTGTTCCAAGAAGTGATCGAGCGCTGTCACCAATTGTTCCGACGCACTGGTTCTCGGCCGGGGAAGGGCTTCGGAATACGCTTCGAGAAAATCAGTGAGCTCCGGCAACCGCTCTGAGTTCACCAGATGGCTTGCAAACCCAACTCTTACAGTTTCTGCTCCAATCAGTTCGTATCCCGTGAGGCCCAGGTACTCGGGGTACCCGGGAGGACACCTGGTAAACATCCATTGGGTGGCGCCGACATCGGGAAAGAACCCGATTCTAGTCTCAGGCATGGCCATGCGGGTGCGATCTGTGGCTACGATCATATCAGCCCCGGCTGCCAAACCCAGGCCCGCCCCCATAGTGATCCCATCCGCCAAAGCGATTACTGGCTTGGGAAATCGATTTAGCCTCAAGCAAAGATCGTACTCTTCTTGCAGTATCTGATCTGCACTCGGACTGGAGTTCTGTTGAACCGTCTTGGCCAGGGCTTTGATGTCTCCACCGGCACAGAATCCCCGCTCCCCGGCGCCGTAAAGCAGGAGAAAGTGAAAACGTTCCTCGGCCATGACTTCATCGAGTGCTGTTTGCATGGAACGAATCATTTCCAGGTTCAGACTGTTCAAAGCACGTGGCCGGTTGAGTACAAGACTCATCATGTTACGATGCCGACGTACCACAACTTCCGGCTCTGGCTGGACCTGCAGTTCGTTCATAGCAACCTTCCCAAAATAAGTTT
>CP070692.1:2927247-2935708 GCA_020353215.1 Deltaproteobacteria bacterium | reverse complement strand
GATAATTCATGAATTATCCGAGCTAGAATACTGGTGGATGGTCATTGCCACAACAGCCACGAGAGGAAGAGCAATACCAAGTCAGGTACGGTGGGCTTCACAAGAGACTCTTTGAGCTCATCCTAGCTGAAGAAAAACGATCACTTGGACTCTTCTTAATCCGCCTCATGGCTGCCTCGATTGCCTGGCCCTATGGAAGACTGGTCAAGGTAAGAAACAGTCTTTTTGATTCTCGAATTCTCAAGAGTCAAAAATTGACTTGCCGCGTCATCAGCGTGGGCAATCTTACCGTCGGGGGAACAGGAAAAACACCGATGGTACTCTGGCTCGCACGGTTTCTCTCAGAGGAAGGATGGAGGGTGGCCATTGTCAGCAGGGGCTACAGGAGAAAGCATACCGGGCGGTTGCTTGTCGTGAGCGATGGAGAGAGGATTCTCGCTGATAGTTATTTCTCCGGGGATGAGCCGCAGTTGGTGGCCAGGCGTCTTCCGGGTGTTCCGGTTCTTTGCAGTTCCAAGCGGGTGGTGGCCGTGGAAGCCGCGGTGAGGCAATTTAAAAGTGAGGTTGTCATTCTGGATGATGGATTTCAACATCGATACCTTGATCGGGACCTGGATATCGTCATGCTGGACGCACACCATCCGTTCGGTAATGGGCGCCTGTTTCCAAGAGGCTTGTTGAGGGAACGGGAAGTGGGATTGGACCGGGCCCAGGCACTGGTATTGGCCCGCTACGACAGTGGTCTCCAGGCACAACATAACCGGGAGGAACTGACCCGGAACTGGCCCGACAAGCCGATTTTCCCTGTGAAGCAGCGTCCCGTCCGCCTCTTTCATGCTGTCAGCGAAAAGGAAAGGCCGGTGGGTTCTCTGGAGAAAATGCGAACAGCAGCCTTTGCTGGCATCGCCAAACCGAAAACGTTCTTTGGAAGTCTCGTCGACCTAGGGGCGAGACTGGTGTACGCTAGTGCTCTACCGGACCACCATCCTTTGACGGACAAACTGCTCCGATCTCTGGCAAAGGACGCAGCTGCACTGGATCCCGAAATATGGGTGATCACCGAAAAAGATTGGGTCCGACTACCCGACGTCCTTCCAGAGAATATGGACCTTTGGGTGTTGTCAATCGAACTCGAATTCGGGGTGGCTAGCTCCCAGTTCAGAGGGCTGGTAAGGAAATCGCTCTCTGAAGCGGTGGATTTCAGATGATGTCGGAGACAGGTGTTCCCTACCCGCTTGAATGGCTGCTGGATATGGCAGCAGCCATTCCCCGAGGTGTCAATAGGAAAGTAGCTGAAATCCTGGGTCAGCTCTGGTACCGACTTGACGGGAAACACCGCCGTATAGCGCTCAGAAATCTAGAGATTGCCTATGGCAATGAACTTGAAGACAGGGAGAGGAGGGCCATTTGCCGTAAGACTTTCAATCATATTGCCACGGTCCTGATGGAATTGCCGTATCTGCGCAAACTAACTGTATCAGACCTGGAGCGCTTTGTTACGTTCGAAGGCGTGGAGCATTTTTACGCTGGCTTAAAAAAAAGGAGAGGTCTTCTGTTTATGACTTCCCACTTCGGCAATTGGGAACTGATGGCTCTCGCCTTTTCTCTGGCATACCATCCCTCCAACATAGTGGTGCGCCCTCTGGACAATCCCATCCTGGATCGGTTGATCCAAGGGATTCGCACCCGGGGTGGAAATCAGATGATTCCTAAAAAGGGCTCGGTGCGAAAGATGCTGGGTTCACTCAGTCGGGGAGAGGTTGTGGCGCTGCTAATCGACCAAAACGTAGACTTTTACGATGGCGTTTTCGTACCGTTTTTCAGAGAGATCGCCTGCACCATCAAGGCGCTCGCAGTTCTGGCCCTGAGGACAGGAGCGCCGGTGATCCCAGCCTACAATGTGCGCCGGCCTGATGGAAGATACAAGATCATATTCGAGCCGGAGGTTCCGCTGATCAGAACCGGTGACAGGACCATAGATATTGAAGAAAACACGGCTTTGTTCAATCGGATCATTGAGGGCTATGTGCGTAGCCATCCGGAGCAATGGTTCTGGGTCCACCAGCGGTGGAAAACCAGGCCCTCCCAACCCTGGCCAAGGCAATCGTGATGAAGAAGATCCTCATCCTGGCTCCCAACTGGATAGGTGATGCGGTGCTTTCTCTGCCGGTGGTAGATGCGAGCGTCGAGCTTTGGCCCAACTCTGAAATCTGGATGCTGGCTGACAAACGGGTGGCACAAATCTACTCAGCCAGAAATACGGCTGTGCAGGTTCTGGAATATCAAAGGAGGACCGGCCATCCAAGGCTCGGAGACATCGTGCGGTTGGGCCGGAGGTTGCGCCGGGAACGCTTCAGGCTGGCGTTGCTTCTCCCTAATTCTTTCAGTTCAGCCTTAGTAACATGGTCAGCCGGTATACCCCAACGTGTCGGTTACGCTACTGATTGGAGAGGCTGGCTGCTCACCCACCACCTCAGGAGCAAGCGCAAGGAGCGAGGCCTGCACCAGGTGGACTACTATATCGAGTTGCTGCGCAGTTTGGGAGCTACCGAGATAGACCGCATCCCGCACTTGCGGCTGACTTCTGAGGTGATTGAGCTTGCCCCGTCGCTGTTGGGCGACCTGTCCATTGGCAAGGATGAAACGCTGATTGGCGTGCATCCTGGTGCTGCTTACGGAGAGGCCAAACGTTGGTTTCCGGAGCGTTTCGCTGCCGTGCTTGACCGGTTGCAGAAATCACCACGCCGATTTCTGCTTTTTGGTGGTCCGGGTGAGGAGACTTTGGCAGAGCGACTCAGTGCGGCAATGCACCATCGCCCCGCGAATTTAGTGGGGAAAACCACGGTCTCAGCGGCAATGGCTTTGATAAACAACTGCGACCTGTTCTTGAGTAATGATTCAGGACTCATGCACGTGGCTGCAGCATTGGGGGTTCCCCAGGTAGCACTGTTCGGTTCAACGGACCCCAAGAAGACCCGTCCCTTGAATGAAAGAGCGGTCGTCGTTCATCCGGCCCAAGTGGAGTGTACCCCATGCTTCAAACCCCACTGTCCGCAAGACCTGGAATGCATGGAGGCCATAACCGTAGATGAAGTTTACGCTGCTGCGGAACGTCTGTTGTCAGAGATAGAGAGTGGAGACAACGAAGGGGGAAAAGAAACGACACAGGCAACTAAGCGGCGAAAAGAGGTTAGATAGTGTTTACCCGGGAACGCCCTGTCCGTTTTTCTTCGGCGGGAGGGGATCAATAGCGATATTAATGAATTAGCACTGCGGAGGCTCAATGCACGCGGCGGTGTTTTTGGATCGAGACGGTACCATTAACGAGGAGATGGGGTACATTAACCACTTGGACCGGTTCGTGTTGTTGCCTGGTGCAGCGGAGGCAATCCGTCGGATCAACGAGAGTGGGCTCAAGACAGTTGTGGTTACGAACCAATCAGGTGCGGCACGGGGATATTTTCCACTAGAAATCATTGAGCAGGTTCACGAGAAGATGTGCCGACTGCTCAGGGAGGAAGGTGCTACCTTGGACGGTATCTATACCTGCGTTCATGCACCCGCAGGCAAAGAACAACATGGAGGCTGCGAGTGTCGCAAACCCAGAATCGGTATGATGCTACAAGCAGCGCGCGAGTTACAACTTGACCTGGAAAGCTCGTATGTGGTGGGTGACCGTTTCAAAGACGTGGAAATGGCAAGGAATGGCGGAGCAAAGGCCGTGCTCGTCCTCACCGGTTATGGCAAAGGAGAGCTCGGTTTACTGGGTCCGACCAGTAATGTGCAGGCCGATTTTGTTGCTGCAGATCTCTCTGAGGCTGTGGACTGGATACTCGCGGACATGATGAGGAAGCAAGCTGAACAAGAGCGATAGCCTGAGATAATCATTTTAGACAATAGGGTCTATTGCAGCGCTAGCCGAAGAATGGATTCTGGAGGTAGTGGACAAACAAACACCGGAGAAAGGAGTAGACTATGGCCATAAGCAAAGATTTATTGGACATACTAGCCTGTCCAAAATGTAAGGGGGAGATCTACTTGAACGAGACGGAAGATGGTCTCATCTGTGATAACTGCAAACTCCTCTATGAGATCAAGGATGATATTCCGATCATGCTCATTGACGAGGCTAAGACCATCGACTAGCTAGGATTTCCCACAAACCCACAGAGAAGTATTCGCCGATTTAGCAAGGGGTTGCTCGGCAGACAATTGGGTCGTGACTCGAAGTCTGCACCGGTTGGAGAGAGATTGAGCAACCTGGTATGGAGGCCTTGCGAAAGGTCACTGAATTAAATGAATATGTCTGTGGTAACAGACGGGTACAAGACCAAGAGAGTTGATGCCGATAGCCTGCTATTCTTGATGTTTTTGGGCGTCTTCTTTCGCATGCCCCTTGGCACCTCGACTCCAACATTTTTGGTGCGTTGGCTGTCATAGTTTATATCTTTTCCGGCAAGGCTATAAAGTCAATTCGTTCCTATTTTGGAAAGGGGTAGGCAATAATACCAGTTTCACAGTTTTAGAGAGATCAAATTAGGATTCTTCAACATTTTCTGTAGGCTCACAAATGGCTCTTAAGATTAGCGTGACAATCCTCACAAAGAATAGCGAAGCCCACATCCATTGGACTTTGCATGCATTGCAGGACTTCGATGAGGTCATCGTATTAGATAATGGCTCAACTGACGGAACCATTGAAGTCGCCTCTGGATTTCCCAATGTAAAGGTTTTTGAGAACAGGTTCATAGGTTTTGGGCCATTGAAGAATTTAGCGGCAAGTTTCGCGAGACACGAGTGGATACTGTCTATCGATAGCGATGAAATCGTCACCGAAGGGTTGCTGGATGAAATCACCAGGCTTAATTTGAAAAACGATGTAGTATATTCACTTCAACGACAGAATCATTACGGAGGCATTTTGATAAAATGTTGTGGATGGTATCCTGACAGAATAATAAGACTTTATAATAAGCATACGACCTCATACAAGAACTGTCTTGTACATGAAAGCATTATTGTAAGAGACAATATTGATGTACATGATTTAGAAGGTTACGTGAAACACTATCCTTTTGCTGATATATCGGATCTTATCGATAAGATGCAGCAATATTCGACGCTTTTCGCAGAAGAACACCGTAAGAAAAAGTATGCTTCTCCTTTAACTGCTGTTTCTCGTGCGGTCTTTAGTTTTATGAAGGACTATTTTTGGCGAAGAGGGTTTCTTTCTGGTTATGAAGGTTTGGTGATCTCCGTTTCAAACGCCAATGGGGTGTTTTATAAGTACATGAAATTGTATGAAAACAATAGACGATGACTACAGCACTTATCATTACAACTTACAATTGGAAAGAAGCTCTAGAGATTTCACTCCTTAGTGTCTTGAAGCAGAATGAACTGCCTGATGAGATTATTGTTGCCGATGATGGTTCAAGACAAGATACAAGAGAGACAATTGAGAAGATTTCGAGCGAATCACGCGTGCCACTCCAACACGTTTGGCAAAAAGACATGGGATTCAGGGCCGCCGCGATCAGGAACAAAGCAATCGCACGGGTCAAGAGCGAATATATTGTGCTCGTTGACGGTGACATGATTCTCCACCGTGATTTCATCAAGGACCATAGAAGTATCGCAACGGAGAACTGCTTCAGGCAGGGTTCCAGGGTGCTTTTGACAAAAGGGAAGACGAGTCAGGCATTACGGCGGGGAAAGCTTGGTTTTTCCCCGCTGGAATTGGGCTTGCAGAACAGAGTGAACTCTATACATTCTGAGTTTTTGTCGAAGCTGTTTTCTAGAAGGCAGACTGACTTGGGAGGAATTCGGACGTGTAATTTTGCGTTCTGGAGATCAGATTGTCTTGCGGTCAATGGGTTTAATGAGGATTTTGTGGGATGGGGAAGGGAAGACAGTGAATTTGCCGCCAGGTTACTACAGAACGGCATAGCTAGAGGAAATGTTAAGTTCAAAGCTATCGCATATCATCTTTTCCATCACGAACGCCCAAGGAAGAACCTGCTGAGAAACGATGAGATTCTTGAAAAGACAATTACGAGGAAACTAACCTATTGTAATAACGGTATTAACAAGTATATGGATGAGTAACTATGAAAGTTAGCGGATTTACTTTCGTTAAGAATGGCATGATCCTTGGTTATCCTTTCCTAGAATCAATTAAATCTATACTGCCTATATGCGATGAGTTTGTAGTAAATGTTGGACAAAGCGAGGATGATACGCTTGAAATGGTTAGAAGTATTGATGATCCCAAGATTCAAATTATTGAATCGATTTGGAATGATAAAATGCGTGTGGCAGGATATGTGTATGGACAACAAAAAATGATTGCTCAATTTAGCTGCACCGGTGATTGGGCTTTTTATCTCGAGGCCGATGAAGTTGTACATGAAAATGATTTAGCTCAAATAAAAGACTCTATGTTTAGTTATCTACACGATGATGAAGTTGAAGCGTTGATTTTCGACTATATTCATTTTTACGGGAATGCGAATACTTATATGTGGTCGCCGGCAGCATATCGTAGGGCGCCTAGAGTTATCAAAACCTCTATTCGGTCCTACGCTCCAGATGGCCTTTTCTGGTTGGTTCTAAAGAAGAATAAAATCGGCAGATATCCTCGGGCAGCCCATACCGGGGCTACGATATATCACTATGGATGGGTAAGGACGGAAGAGCAAATGAATCTTAAGTCGAGCAAGGTACAGCAATATTGGAATAAGGAACATAAAGAGATTCAATATAGCGAAATTGCACCATTTATATTGAGGGACTTTGAGGGGAAACATCCTGGAGTGATTCAGGATTGGATTCCAAAAGAAAAAGGAAGATTTCAGGCGAATCCTAAGCATCGACTCACAAGGAGAGAATGGAAACATAGATTCATGTTAAAACTTGAAGCGTGGTTTGGGTTACAGCTAAGTAAGAAACACTTCAAACTTGTAAAATGAAGGAAATCTCTTGATTGTAATCTCTTTGTTATACGTGACTAGTTCAGTTTCTTAAGTTCCAGAACCTTAAAGTAAATCGAAAGTGTATCTTCAGTCGTCCTCTGCCAGGTAAAATTCTTGACGAACTTACAACCTTTCTCACTTAATTCCATTCTAAGCTCTTCGTTCATAAGTTTACTGATAGCATCTGCGATTTCACTAGCATTTCGCGGATCTGCAAGTATTAGTGCTTCATCCGTTATGTGTTCAGAAATGCCCGCAAACTCCGATGAACTCATAATGGTAGGAACTCCCAAGGACATTGCTTCCAATGGAGCCATACCGGCTGGATCGCATAAGGTCGGTAAAACATAGATGTCGGATATGACGTATATTTCTGTCATCTCCTTGACTAAACCGAGAAAGATTACGTCTTGTTCAATGTTCAAACCGCTTGCCATCTTGATATAGTCCTTCTGTTCTCCACCACCCGCAATAATCAGTTTCATGTCAGACCTGTCTAACCGGGCAAATCCTTGTAGCAATGCGTCGAGACCTTTTCTCTTAAATTCTGTGCCGACAAACAGAATAACTACATCATCCTCCCCAAGGCCCAATTCAGTTCGGAGTATTTTGCGACGGTTTTCGTCTTCAGTGTTCTCTATTCGAACAAGGTCAACACCGGGATAGGCTATGCCAAAATACTCGTCAGGAAGTGGATAATAGGTTTGCACATCTCTTTTTATGTTCTCTGAGACGGCAACCAACATTCTTTCCTGGTGGTGGGAAAACTGTCTTTTTTCAAGCCACAAATAAGCCATTTTCCGGGGACTGATGCTAACGGACAACCAGGTCCACATTTGCCCCCAAAAACCACCCCGCTCAGTGAGAATCGAGCGGAAGCAATGACAGTGAACAGTCAATACGTCAAAGCTGGTAACTCGTTCATGCGTATGGACAATGTCGAAGGATTCGTCTACGGCTCGGCGGGTAAAATAAGAAAAGATCAGCTGATTCAGAAATCGAGGCTTGGTAAAGAACTTCGGGATTTCGTGGAAAACGATGTTCTCATTTCCATCCAACTCCCATTCCTGTGCGAAGACGTGGACATCGTGCTTCACAGCCAATCGCCTGGCAACTTCTACTGCATATCTTTCAGCGCCGCCCGTGGTTACAAAGCGACGTATGAGTACGGCAATTTTTAACCTTTGTCCAGGGGATTCTGTTGAGGGAATCAAGGCTCTTTTCATAAAGGGTCAGAACTGCAGGGGGATCTTTTCGGAGCCGGTAGTATATGGAAACTCCATGTTCGTGTCAACAATGAAAAGTGACAGGAGTTTGCCCAAAAAGGTCATGGGACCGAGGCTAAGGGGAAAGTTACTCCACAACGAGCAATTCGCGCCATTTTATGGCAATGTCCCTTTTACAAAGCACTAAATCATCATGCATGGACTGGCGGGGCTGAGATGGTGAAGGCAGGTTGCTCAGATGCTCGTTGTTTCGCAGCCGTC
>CP070692.1:2918573-2927147 GCA_020353215.1 Deltaproteobacteria bacterium | reverse complement strand
CAGCTGTGGTTGGGGGAGCCCCTGGCCCCGTTCCGCAGGAACGGGGAACAGGGAGGGGGCGCCTTCCCCCACGCACAGCGGCGCTAGAAGTGACCAGGCCGGCAGCCTTGGAACCATAGAAAAGACTTCATGATCCGTACGTCATCAAAATGCAAACGATTTAGTGCTCTCCATAGTAAGTCACCCGAGGCGTAATCAGCGGCTGGCGGGCTAAAGTGACCCTCGTGGAGTACTGGAGTGGAGGAGTGCTGGAAATTGGAAACTAAGGACTGAACAAGTCTCAAGATTCTCGAGTACTCCACTGAATGCCAACCCTCTTGCGGTCTGGATTCTTCCTCTGAACCTTGACTGAAGGCGGTTTCATGGGAGCTGTTCACCACACCGGTTACAGAACTTGGCCTCTGCCAGGGCTTCATAACCGCACTTCCGGCATTTCTTGGATTGCCTTTCCACTTTGACACCGCAGTGCATGCAGAAATTAGCTCCCGCTGGCAAGTCATGCTCACACCCGAAGCATTTGTTTATCGTTAAGATCTGATGGCCACAGTTGAAGCAAAACCGCGAATCCGTGGCAATTTGAGCCTGACAGGCTGGACAGCTCATTTGTTCTTTAGCTGGAAGATGGCCTTCCTGCATTGTTTTTTGGAGCATGCCGGGAATCAACATGCCGAGGCCGGCGCCTAGCCCCAATCCCATACCACTGGCAGCTTCACCACCGTTTTCGGCCAGGGCTGCATCACCCAGAGCCTTGGCGGCCTTGAACTTCATGAATTGATCCAGATTGCCCACTGCTTGCATACCAGCTCTAGCATCAATCATTTTCTGGACTTCCGCAGGTGGAGTAATGGAGTTGATGTAGAAATCGAGGAGGCTAATACCGTAACGCGCGAAGTCCTCCTGTACTCTGCTCTTGATGGCCACGGCCAACTCGTCGTAGTACCGGGGAAGATTGAATACAGTGTCCAACATTTCACCCAGGAGATCGTTTACTCGACTAACGATCACGTCGCGCAGAAAGTCCTCTATCTGGGTGGTGCTGTAGATTCCTTGAGTTCCCACCAAGGTATTCAGGCACAGGAGCGGTTGTGTGATACGCATGGTGTAGGTCCCGAAGCCCCGAAGTCGAACGAGACCAAGTTCCGAGTCTCTGAAAGCAACCGGTTCCTTGGTTCCCCACTTCAGGTGGGTGAAGATCTTGGTGTTGGCGAAGTAGATCTCAATACGGAAAGGGCTTTTGGTACCAAATGGAATACTGAGCACCTTGGTGAGCAGCGGTAGATTGAGGGTGGATAGAGTGTGGCGGCCGGGACCGAGAATATCGTAGGCCTTTCCGTCCCGAAAAAAGATCGCCGCCTGATTCTCTCTGACAACAAGTTGTGCACCCATTTTGATTTCTGCTGATCCCTTCTCGGGGATACGATGCACCATGGTGCTACCGGTTTCGTCGAACCACTCAATGATTTCCAAGAAAACGGCCATCAGGACGCTCCTTCCGCCTGCGAGTTGTTAACCCTAACGCTGCAAACCTCCATGCAGATACTGATGAGAGCATAATATTGTTCGCATAGAACAGCGGCAGCCACGTTGATGAAGGATCATGAAGTTCTTTCTAAGGTGACTGGCGGGAGGCCTGTGTTCACTTCCGCCGCTGTGGTTGGGGGAGCCCCTGGCTCCCCGTAGCTCAGCTGCGGGGAGAACAGGGAGGGGGCGCCTTCCCCCACAACGCAGCGGCGCTAGAAGTGACCTGGCCGGGAGCCTCGGAACCACAGAAAAGACTTCATGATCCCTACCTGATTTAAACGCAAACTACTTAATGCTCTGCGTAGTAACTCTGCAATGTCAGGGTTCATTGTCCATTGTTGGTGGTCAAAAATGTCCAATTCCCCCCCACTACTGCTGCGCTTTCGAGAGTCTTCATCTTCCGGTAAAAAGAGTTTCCCGCTTGCTGATGCTTTCCTCCAGTCGGTAAACTGCCTGCTGGAAGTCCTCCAAAGAGTCATCTTTCCATGCTTGACTTTGCTGCTGTTGCAGAGTTCCCACGGCTGCCGCCACTGTTTCAATGTCCTGGTGTAGCGATAAATCGTAATCGTAGAGCTCCATCAGCCTTCGTTCATCTATCGGGGTTGCTGCAAAGAGACCAGCATAGCCATAGCTGGCGAAACGGATGGTGTCCGCCAAGCGCATCAACTTCCGGCCGATTCTGTCCAGCTTGGCCAGAGGCAACATTACTCCTCTAGAGACAAGTCCGCTGTTTATTTCGTCGATTCTCTTCACTTGTTCCTCAATGCGTGCCGCCAGTTGGGCGCGGACGACTTTATCTTGGGTTCGTAGGCCCTCACGCTCCTGATAAGAAGGAATACCTGGAAAAACCCTTGCCAGGCCTTTAAACTTCTCCCCAAGGTTTTCTTTGGTGAGCATGGATCCTCTCCTCAACTGTGGACTGTTTCAGACGAGAGAAACTTATCCGTCAACATGCGTCCCGGTCGGCCAAGAACTGGTCCGGATGGATTACCACCAACACACTGGAATTTGCAATAATCAAGCCAGGCTATTGGTTATGAGTAACTCATCCACAGGCTGCCGCCCAAGACAATACACGATGAACTTGGTCACCCGTGAGCAAGTTTGTTGCCGGGGACTAAACCACAAAAAGCACGAAGTACGCAAAGAAGACAGTTTCTTCCCAGTTTTGTGTAGGTGCAATACAGATGTCTCGTACGGCCAGGATAAGCTGTTCGACAAAACAGCATAGTCGCGCCTATCTATGTTGCAGTCCTTGATGTGTCGGAATGGTTGTGCGCCAGTCCTTCGACAAGACCTGTCGACGAGGAGTTCGACTGAGGCTCACTCGAAGTCCTCAGGTCGAGTCGCTCAGGACTGGCAACCACCTCGGCTTTCCAGACACCCAGGAGGAAAATGGTTGCTCCGAATGCTCTTTGTCTCGCAGCTCACCCTGTCCGAGAGTGAAAAAACCCTCCATGCGCGGAACAGTCATCTACGCAAAACTGGGAAGAACCAGAAAACAAGACTGTAGACGAAGAACTCTCTGTGTTCTTTCGGGTGACAGAACAGCTGCCTACTGTCTAGACAACACGCCGCCAATGTTCGGGTGGCTGTTGGCAGGTTAGCGGGTAGCGCAATGCATTGTCGCTTTGTTCGGCTGCCTGCTGCAACCTGGTCAATTCGTATTGTTCTCTCCACCTTAAGCTAAACGGTCGGTCTCAGGAGGTTGACTTTCCACCGTTCGTACTTATCGATAAGAGCGTAAGCTGTTATAAAAAATCTTTCTCAGGAAGGCTGGGAAGAAAAGGAGGACGATTATGGCCTATACTTGTAAGAACTGTGGAGCAGTGGCCAATGAGCCAGGACATCTATGTAACCCCTGTGGCGACCAGGCCAAATGTAGTTTCTGTGGGACTCCCGAGACTGACACGAAACATATGTGTAAAGATAAGCTTGCCGCCATGAAATATAGCTGTGGATCATGCGGTAGGGTGGCTATGGAACCGGATCATCTATGCCAGCCTGCACCCATCGGGTGAAAATTACCGGCGAGGGCGGCAGTCTGGGGTGCAACATGCTGTAGCCTAAGCTGCCGCCTGTTTCTTGTCCGGTCTATCACTACTCTTTACCGTAGAGTGCTCAATCCTGTTGAGCTAACGCTTCGCTCGAGGAAATCCCCCTCGATCCCCCTTTACAAAGGGGGAAGATTTTGACGTGATCTCAGTGCCTTCCCCCCTTTGGCAAAGGGGGGGGTAAGGGGGATTTGTAAGACTTCTAAGTTCCGTTTTACTTTCCTAATCAATTAGGATTAGGTCTACACTTATTACGAGAAACCTCCTATTTGAGCGCTTATGGGGCGCCTTCCCCCAAGCACAGGTGCGCTGGAAGTGACCAGGCCGGTCAGGTCTGAGCCCCGCAGTACCGCAGGACGATTGCACGGTGGCACACTCATCGCCACCGTCTCGCTACTCCAATTCATGAAACTTGCGGGCCACGGTTAACCTGGATTGCTGGATCGGATGGTAGGGAGTCGGAGGAAACTTCAAGGGGTTTTCTTGCCACCGGGGATAATCCTAAGTTGGGCTCTACGCTGACTGCTTCTTACCTCCTGAACCCATTCTTGCCAAGCTTTCTTTCCTTGTTCCACCGCTTGCGCATATTCCTGCCGTTTCTTTTCTTGATCGGCATCTTGGGATTTCACCTCTTCCCGCGCACGCCTTAGCTTCTGGTAGGTGAGGGAGGAAGACCAGAATCTCTGGTTCAAGGGAGTACCGTATGTGCTTTCGAGTTCTTGTTTGAGCTCATACGCATGGTGATCCGTCAGAAATCTTTCAAGGTCGAACAGCTCTGCATCGGTCAGATAGTAAGGAGAGTACTCCCACTCGGCAACCTCTTGGGTGAATTTGTCAAACAATTGTTCATGGTCCAGATCTGTCGGTGCGGACATTGGTTCCTCAATGTGAGTGCGGACCTTGCCATCAGTCCAGGTTATGCGACGACATGTTTGCCCCCGCGAGTCAGGAAAGCATGTACCGTCGGGTCTTTAGCTTCTTTCACAAGGCGCTTCGGGTCCCCACTGGCAGTCATGGTCCTGGAGTTCGCATCAAGGTAGACGGAATTGTCAGCCACCGAGAAAATGCTCGGAAGTTCATGGGTGACCAAGACCATTGTAGTTCCCAGGGCGTCGCGCAGCTGAACAATCAGATCGTCAAGCAACGATGACGTCACGGGGTCGAGTCCAGCAGACGGCTCATCGAAAAATAAAAACTTGGGATCTAAAGCGAGTGCCCTGGCAACTCCAGCACGTTTTCGCATTCCGCCACTGATTTCCGATGGATAGAAATCCTCAAAACCAGCCAATCCTACCAATGCAAGCTTCAGCGAGGCTAAATCCCTGATGTCGTCCGAACTCAGGTCGGTGTACTGGGCGATGGGTACGCTCACGTTCTCGGCAAGTGTCATGGAACTCCACAGGGCCCCACTTTGATAGACGATCCCGAAGTGGCGAACAAGACGGTCGCGTTCTTCAGACTCGACTTCCCACAAGTTAATATCCTCGACAAGTACTTGTCCTCGCGACGGCGATTTAAGACCGGAAAGACAGCGCATCACCGTAGTCTTACCGCAGCCGCTTCCCCCCATAATGACGAAGATCTCACCACGCTTGACCGTGAAGTTAAGATCGCGTTGGATGACAAAATCACCATAGGCAATCTCAAGATCCTTGACGACGATCACCTCTCGTGAGTCAGGCATGTTGAGCTCCTCGGGTCAGCCGGAACGTCCCCAATCAGTCATCCACACTAACATGAACCATTTCGTTTTCCAAGTGATCATGACTATCGGGCGTTACTCCGAAACTCAGGTTTCAGTGAGGCCCGCCTTCGCACCGCTCCACTCAGTCCCCACCCCTTTGGGACGGGTCCCCAGTTACACGGTCTCACGACTGCAAGTCATGAAACATCTAGGTCGGTCATAAACATAGTTGCCCGGTGAATACCTTTCCTTTAGACTACTTCAGAAGCACGTCTTCGATGAGACCGTCGCGATAACCCTCCGGCGCCTTCAATCAACAAGAGGTGTTGTAACTGGCTGGTCGTGCCTGTAGAGAATGATCAGCCCAGACTTCTCACCCTCGGCGAATCAGTGCAGCTTCGCCCGGGGCGACTCCAGGATGAACTTTGTGGCTGGAAAGGAGGAGGTGCATGAAACATCGGCTTGTTGGGCTGACAGCAATGCTACTTGTCCTACCAGTAGTGTGCCTTGCGGAAACTAACAATCTTACCAAACTACCCATCGTTCGCATCGGTATCGCTAGAGACGGGCCATCCATACGTTTTCCGGCAAACGTTGATCTTTTCAAAAGGGAGATCGTCGACCTGACCTCGGGTGAGTTTGACGTACGCTTTCCGCTGGATAAGACTATCCACGGCAGCTGGACCATTGCGGGAGTGAAGCGTGCTGTTGACCTCTTGCTGGCCGATCCTGAGGTGGATCTAATTGTCGCCCTGGGGCCCAACGTCTCCAACGAAGTACTTCAGCGGAGGAGCTTTCCAAAACCGGTCATAGCACCCATCGTGATTGACGCAGAATTGCAGGGTGTACCGCTGAAAGATGGTACCAGCGGTGTCAAGAATCTCACCTATATCAACTCGTTCACAAGCTTCGATCGCGATATGAAGGCTTTTCTGGAGGTGGTGCGTTTTCGGCGGCTGGCAGTGCTGGTGGGAAGTCTTGCTCTTGAATCCGTTCCCAGCCTGCGTCAGAAAGTTCGTCGGGTAGGATTTGAGTATACCATTGACATTGAAATCGTCCCGGTTGACACTTCCTCAGAAGAGGCTCTGGATGCCTTGCCTCCTGGAACGGACGCAGTCTACGTCACACCGCTGCTAAGATTTACACCGACGGAATTCGAGAAACTGGTATCAGGGTTGATCGAAAGGAATCTGCCCAGTTTCTCCATGTGGGGGCGAGACGAGGTTGAAACCGGCATACTTGCAGGTGTGGCACCACGATCCGATTTTCAACGACTTGCTCGCAGAGTGGCTCTTGATGTTCAGTCTATTCTACTCGGCGAAGACGCTGGCTTGTTGGAGGTGGCGTTTCCACGAGGTAGCGAACTCACCATCAATATGGCCACGGCACGTGCCATTGGGGTCTACCCGCCGTGGAAGGTACTTACGGAGGCGGAACCACTAAATGAGGCAGTAGAGGATATTGAGCGCCGCTATACCTTGGACAGTGCTGTGCGCGAGGCCATTGCTGCGAACCTGGATCTCGCTGCGTAAGACAGGAACGTTGCCGCCGGATCGCAAGTGGTGAAGCAGGCCCGCTCAACTCTGCTACCGCAAATAGACCTTGACGCTGCCGGGATAGCCATTGACGAAGACCGAGCGAGAGTAAGTCTGGGTGTGCAGCCAGAGCGCTCCGTCAGCGGTTCTGCCACCCTTTCACAGCTCATTTACTCTGAAGACGCCTGGTCAAATTACAGGGTTGAGAAGCACCTGCAAGTATCGCGCGAGGAGCAACGCGACACGGTGAGACTCGATATCACTCGCGATGCGGCAGTGACTTATCTTAATGTGCTGCGAACAAAGACTCTCGAGGGCATCCAGAAAGAGAACCTGAAACTTACCCGCGCCAACCTGGATCGGGCACGTGTCCGTGTATCCATCGGAGTCGCCAGCCGGGCGGAGGAATTTCGTTGGGAGAGCGAGATTGCTAACGTTCGGCGGGATGTTCTACAGGCCCAAGCCCGACGTCAGCAGGCAGAAACCAATTTTAATCGGTTGCTAAATCGTCCCCTTGAAGAACCGTTCCTCACCGAGGAGGCAGACCTGAGAGACCCAGTCCTCCTCATTAGCGACCAGCGGTTCTTTTTCTACGTGGACAACCCCAGAAACTTCAGCTTGTTTCGCGACTTTCTTGTGGAGGAGGGACTGGCCACAGCGCCCGAACTCAAACAGTTCGACGCTGCCATTGCGGCCCAAGAGCGGATCCTTATGACTTCTAAGCGTGCCTTCTGGGTGCCCACTTTTGCATTTGAAGGCAGTGTGACCGAGTTGTTGGCCGAAGGTGGCGCCGGCACCCGAGAGGACTCACTTGCAGGATTAAACAACACCGACTGGAGTCTGGGACTCTTTGCCACCTTTCCACTTGTGGAAGGCGGCGGCAAGTTTGCCACCATCAAAAGGGCTCGGGAGGATTTGTCGAGTCTGCGCTTGGACCGACAATCCACCGCCGAAAAGGTCGCAGAGCGGATCCGTGTAGCCCTGGACGAGACAGGCTTTTCCTATCCCAACATTGGTCTATCCCGCGATGCTGCAGAAGCGGCAAAGAAGAATCTCCACCTGGTAACCGACTCCTATGAGCGGGGTGTTGTTTCCATCATTGATTTGCTGGATGCGCAGAATAACGCTCTCGTGGCTGTAGAGGAGGCTGAAAACGCAGTGTATAATTTCCTCACCGATCTCATGGATGTGCAGCGTGCTATCGGCAAATTCGATTTCTTCTTGAGCCCCCAAGAACGGGAGGCCTGGTTCCAGAGACTCAAAAAGTTTTACATAAGGGCCGGTGTTGCTCCAGGCAAAAGGTAATCCAAGACCATACCCAGAAGGGGATTGGACACGGGCACCAATCGACTTATTGTTGCTGGTATCGCTCTTGTGGAGGGCGGTTATCGTGCGCAACTTGCCGTATGTCAACATAGAGTAATTAATCGTGGGTAAACCCTCCCGGCCTGCGGGAGGGACCCATCAAGGTTTGACCTTTGGGGCAGTAGATTGTTGAAGCAACGTGATTGTCCCCTGTACATAAACGGGAACACGACATTGTCTGGCTCTTTGATATGAAATCTCCTAGTAAAATCCCCCTCGATCCCCCTTTGCAAAAGGGGGATGATTTTGAAGTGATTTCATCAAGTTCCCCCCTTTGCCAAAGGGGGGTTAGGGGGGATTTCAAGATGGGGCAATTCTATTAGAACCTGTCTTTACGACAGCCACCTTCAGGTGGCTCATGGTTTTATGACCGCTTTGAGCGGTTCACAATCAATCCTCCGGCTTTGCCGGAGGT
>CP070692.1:2909880-2918473 GCA_020353215.1 Deltaproteobacteria bacterium | reverse complement strand
GGGCCGACACCCGAGGACGCCAGGAAGGACGGCCATATCCGCGGTCGCAGCAGGTGATTCATGAAATATCCGGGCTAGGCAGGTTGCTCAAGCTGTACGAGAGGGATGGACGGTCACAGGGCGAGCTTGCCGACAAGCGATTCTGTGAGCATCCCAACATCATAAGGATGTTGGACGCTTTGGAAAAACAGCAATTCGTAACCAGAGCCACGGATCCCAATGATCGCAGAAGATCCCTGGTCCATTTGACAACAGAAGGTAGGAATCTGGTTGACAAACTTCTGCCTGAGCTTGTTGAGATCAGGATAAGAAACTTCAAAGGTGTAGAGAAAGAAGACTACGAATATCTAACGGATACCTTGAGGAAACTGGAAGAGAACTTACTCGAACAATTGAGTTCTTTTTGCCCGTGAGACACTTTTCCCTTGGATATTGCCCTTGGACCAAGAGGTTGAAGCCATGGAAAGTGTAGTAATCTGCCTTGTGACGCTCCTCTGGGTGACTCCTGCACAAGCGGAAGTCGGAGATGCCAATGATTATTTCAACCTCGGCGTTGAAAGCTCGTTGACCAATAAAAAAGCCGAATATTTCACCAGGGCCTTGGAGTTGGATCCAGAGCTTGCGGCTGCTTATGAGAGAAGGGGATTGCTTACCCGATCCGCGCCTGACGCAGAATCTGACCAACCGGTGCGGAGCGAACCTGTCGAAGAGCTACTACCCCGGTTCCACTCTTGCCCCAGCCTTCGGAAAGCTTATCTTAATCACGATTCGTTCTTGCTCGTCGCGATCGATGTTGACGATCCCGCCGTGTTTGTGAATCACCACCTTGGTCAAGGGTACGGCGATGTCTGACTCTTCCAGCCCGTTTGCCACGAAGGGGGAGAAGAAATGTTCCATGTCGTCATCTGCGACATGGAGGGCTGGGTAACAAAGTTGAATGGTCGCCCCACCATTGCAGGTTGTGCTGACCTCTAGCCTGGAGCCGCGCCGCATGTGTGCGCCGGCAGTTTTGAGGATCGTTTCCATGACATGCTTTAGATGGTAACGATCGGCACGAATATCTGGGAGAGTATGATCAAGCGCCAGCTCAAGACGAATCTCCTTGCTGCCTAGCTGTTCACCCGCAGCACCAATGGCCTCTCGCAGCAGGTCGTTCAGGTTTACTTGGGAAAACTCTAAGGATATTGGGCGGATGTAAGAAAGTATCATCTTGAGAATTTGTTCAAGACGGGCCACCTCATGAACGATAATTTCAACTTTGTTCCTGTTGCTGTCGTTCCGGTCCATTTTTTGAAGTAGACGTCGAGCAAAACCTCCGGCCGAGGTCAGCGGGTTTCGAATCTCATGGGCCAACCTGGCTGAAATTTTGCTGAGTGTTTTCAATTCTTCGGTTTGAATGATCTTCTCCTGTAGCCGTTTCCGTTCACTAACATCCACTATAATGCCGTCCACCGCGTCAACTTTTCCTTGTCTACCAAACAAGGGGATCGCATGGTTTAGCAGAAATACCTCTTGACCGTTCTTGTGGATACCACGGTATTCCATCAAGAACTCCCGACCCTCAGCAAGACACTCACCGAGTTGTCGGATAATTTTTTGGCGGTCTTCTGGATGTGCAGATCGACTCCAAAAATCCCGATCGTCGATCACTTCTGTGGGTGTATATCCCAGAATCTCCTCCACAAATTGATTGACGAATACGTTGGTCCCGTCAGCTTCAATTCGATAAACGATAAGAGGGGCGTTCTCCACCAAGGTCTCGAACTTCTCTTTCTCCTCCACTAGCTCAGTCGTACGCGCTTGTACTCGCTCTTCCAAAGTATCGCAATATTGCTGAATTTCCTCCCGCGCCTGATTGAGAGAGTCGAGCATTTCATTCAGCGAATCGGCCAGGGTACCGATCTCATCATGCGCCGGGACCTGGATTCGCTTGACCCGTCTACCTTCGGCTATCTCGCGTGCCATGCCGACAATCTCGTGAACCGGACGAAGAAAGATCACTGTTACCCCCAGGATGAGAATGGAAGAAAGGGCGAGTGCCGCTACCATAATGGCAACCATGACGTTTCTATTACGGCGCAACTGAGCCATCGTGGAGCCCCTATCCACACTTATTTGCACCACGCCAATGCTTTTTCCTGAGAAATCCAGCAGTGGTCCCAGAAATACTGCCAATTCAGGAGCAACGGCCGGACTCACCAACACAAGTGATTCTTGACTTTGGAAGACCCGGCCATACCTCTCATTGGAAAACAACGGCACATTGGGAGCAGAAAAGGCTATTTGGCTAAACCCGGTACCGTCCTCCCCGGCAACGAGGAGGGTTAGATCCATCTGATACCTGCGCTTCAGAGCTTCCAGGAACGGCCGTTCCACAGGAAAACCAACCTCAAAGGTACCGAGGAGTTTGTCTCGATAATAGACCGGGACCACACCCCTGACTGCAAACCCGGTAACGCCCCATTCCAGCCCGGCGATACCTTGTGCCGACTCGATCACCTTCATTATGGTTCGACGATAGGACTGCATTTCCTCCCCGGATTGATAAGGGCGGTGGAGACGAAGAAAGGATGTGGCGGGCTTTGTGTGGAAGTGGAACTGTTTTACGTCAAACCTCTGCCTGAGAACCTTGTAAGAAGGCAGGAGTAAATCGATTAATTCACCACGATCCCGTCGCGCAAACGCCTGCTGGACCGCCGGGGACTTGGCCACCTGGTAGGCCAGGCTCAGAGCCGAGCGCTCACGATCTGAGAGTTGATTGGAAAAGGCGCTATAGTAATCGGAAAGCTGCTTTTTTTCCTGGGCCTCGATGACTCTTTTCTGGGTATGCAAGCTTAGGAGAATAAGGAAGCTGGTCCCTACAAATGATAGAAACAAAAAAGGAATTAGCAGCTTCCACTTGAGACTGATGTCATGAATTCTTCTTGGATCCACACCCAGTCCGCCCACTCCTGATTTGCGGAAGAAAAGAGCCAAACCCAGCCCGCACATTTCATGCTTTATCTACTGCGACCGCGGATATGGTCGTCCTTCCGTCCGTCCTCAGGTCTCGTCTTGTCCTGGGCAAGTATCGGTGGCGCCGGCCTCTGTGCCGGCCCGTATGGCCTTGAGACGGGCACGGCCTGCAACGAGACCTGTCGACGAGCTCAGGTCGAGTCGAGGCACGCCCCACCAGGATTGGACGGTGGCACACCCATCTCCACGGTCTCGCTACTCCAATTCATGTAATATGCGGGCTAGCTCTTGCTGCACCGTCTTTCTGCTATTGGTTACCTACCGGTTTCGGCGTTCGCTTACCTTTTCCAGCTCCTTGTCGATCAGGGCCTGAAACCCTGCCAGATTCCTTGCCTTCAATCGCCTCCCATTGATGAACACCGTGGGGGTCCCTCTTACTCCAGCCTTGTTACCCTCGGAGACATCCTTGGCGATCATGGTCTGAATGGTCGGGTCTTTCTGGTCCTTCTCAAACTTGTCCATGTCCAGGTTGAGATCCCGGGCGATCCTTTGAAACTGCTGTTCGTTCAACTGACTGTAATGTTTAAAGAGCAGATCGTGGAATTCCCAAAACTTGCCTTGGTTGCTTGCAGCCAACGCGGCGATAGCTGCTGGCCTGGCGAAGCTGTGGTTTTTCAGTGGGAAGTTCTTGAAGACTAATTTCACGTCCTGGGGATATTTCTCGAGCACCTGCTCGAGTACAGGCACGAGCCTGGCACAGTACGGTCACTGGAAATCGGTGAATAGGGCGATTGCTACCGGCGCATCAGCCGGCCCCTTGAACGGAGCCCCTGAAACATTGATATCCTGGATAAACTCCAAAATCACGATCTTGACGTTCTTATCTTTTCGACTGGTGAACAGGAGAATGTCTTCTCTTGGGCCGACCTTTATGCCATCTATGGACTCGCCCACAGCGATTTTATCTTTAAGCGCGCCGTTAGATGAGTAGATAAGGACCTCACCCTCATCAGTAAGAATGAAAACCCACCTTCCATTGAGCGAGATTGCCGCGTCGCGGGGTTTCTTCTCTGTTTTCAGCGTCCTGAGTACGTCCCATTCCACCGCAGCGGCAGGCCCATAGGCAAACCATGTCAGGGCCAAGAACAGCGTCACGGACAAAACAAAAAATCTGCTCTTCATTTCGCACCACTCCTGTCTCCGCAATCCAAATTGCATTGAGACCCTTCTGCGTGTAAGTTGGCCAACAGCGTGGCAAAAAGTGACCTGTTGCAAAACTAATCTGGCCCAGCTTACTCGGTCTTCGCAGCTTTGCCAACCCCTCTTTGGAGTTGCGATCATGAGCGGGGGAAGCAAAACACCTGCCAAGGCATGGAGGGTCGTATTCGCAGGAACCACTATCAATCTCTGTCTGGGCGTGCTCTATGCATGGAGTGTATGGAAAACCAGGCTCGTTGACCCGGAGATTATCGCGCTGCCCATCAATCAGGGATGGGAAACAATGCAGCATGCCCAAGCTTCGACTCCCGTGACGATCTGTATGCTGATGTTCGCCCTGCTGATGATACCGGGCGGCAGATTGCAGGACAAAATGGGACCGAAGATCACTGCCAGTGTAGGCGGCATCGGCTTGATTCTGGCCGCTGAGAGGCTGAGTCAAAGCAGCGCGATCAACCGAGAAAACTCCCGGTAAAAAAAACCCTTGGCTCCCAACCAAGTTTCATAGTAGCATATGAAACTATTAAACTATGAAACTATCAATATCCAAAGAAAATCCGTTCGGCGTCAAGGAACAGATAAAAAGGCAACTTCGGGTTCTGGTTGCAAGTGGCGAACTCGTGCCTGGGCAGTCTCTTCCTTCAGCCAAGGACATGGCCACTTTCTTGAACGTCAACCGCAACACGGTTTCGCAAGCTTACAAGGAGCTTGCCTCTGAGGGCTTGCTGGAAATCGTTGTTGGCTCTGGGACATATGTGACGGAAGGTCAAATGCTCGAACAGACCAAAGAGTTGAAAGAGGTATTGGGTGATTCAGTGGAAAAGGCTGAGGCATTGGGCTTCAGTTTGGAGCAAATCTGCGATTTCTTCCTGACCCACCTGTCCCAGTACGGAACAAACCCGAAGGGCCGCAGTGTCTTGGTGGTTGAATGCAACGAGGGATCGATTGAGGATATCTCCAAGACCATTCAAAAGGAACTCGGGGTTGAAACAGCAGGCGTGTTGATTCAGACCCTTGAGGAAAACCCCGCAAAGATATCTCATTATCTCGAGGGAAAAGATCTCATAGTATGTGGTTTCAATCATTTGGAGGACTTTAGAAGGATCGTTCCAGAACCTTCACTGGAGGCGGTGGGAGTCTTGTTGAATACCGACCTGCGCATCATGAACGAAATGATGCAACTTCCTCCGGGCACTCACGTAGGTATCACATGTGCAAATCAGCGCAGCACTGAGAGTTGGTACAAAAACACCTTCCTGTCTCGAGGAACCACCCTTACAAAGATATACGCTGGTCCAGACAATCCCTCGGAGCTGCAAAAGATGCTGGAAGAATGTGATTTGATCTATGCCTCCAAATACGTGTACGAGCGGATACGGCAGCTTACGGGACCTCACCAACGAGTGATTGAAGTGGAATTCACCATAGATCCTACTAGCATCGATCTAATCCGAGAAAGGCTCAGGATGCACTGATTGAGGTAACTAACTAAGAATCTATGAACCATTAATCAACAGGCTTCATGCCAGTAACGACTTTGTGGAGACTGCCATGAGTTTTGTCATCCTATCTCAGAGCGAAGAAATTGCCACGGTGACATTACAAAGAGGAAAGGTAAACGCCCTGAATGAGCCCACCGTAGACGAACTCACCGAGGCCTTTCAGAATCTAGAAAAAGACCGCAAGGTAGAGTCGGTCGTCTTGACTGGCAGTGGCAAGTTCTTTTCCTTTGGATTCGACGTGCCTGAGTTTCTAGGGTATGCGAAAAAGGATTTCATTAGGTACCTAGAAAAATTCGCCAACCTCTATACGTATGTGTTTCAGTTTCCAAAGCCTGTTGTGGCGTCATTAAACGGTCATACCATAGCCGGCGGTTGTATGCTGGCCATAGCATGCGATTACCGGTTGATGGTTTCAGGAAAACCGAAGATTTCTCTGAACGAAATAACTTTCGGCTCATCTGTATTCGCAGGAAGTGCGGAAATACTGAGGTTTTGTGTCGGAGCGAGGAATGCACAGGCAATCCTTTACAGTGGCGCCATGTATTCTGCCGAGGAAGCCTTTGATCTGGGTTTGGTCGACCAGGTAGCATCCGAGGATCTTCTGGTGGAGGATGCGACGGGGGTGGCGCGGGAACTCGCTCTAAGAAACGGCCCGGCATTCAGGAGCATTAAGAATCTTTTGCGAAGACCTGTGGTCGAAGAAATAATGAAGAGTGAGAAAGATTCGCTCATCGAGATGGTCGATATCTGGTACTCCGAACCTACCCGGAAAAACCTCAGAAAGATAAAAATCTATTAACAGCCCTATCAGGAAGGAAATTCGCGGCCAAAGCAGTGATAGAGCAATACTCCAGAGGCGAGGAACATGCGGGACACCCTTTGGTTTTGCACATTTTGCCCGTGGAACGGCCGAACCCGGAAACATCCGGGCTAGGTCTGATCACGTCGCTTTAGTCATGAGGAAGGACAAAGTGCTTTCTCCTAACAGGAGCGGTTTTGTCGATATTCTTTTTGGTGCGGAAAATTCCGGGTGAAAGTTCAGCACATTCTTCTGATACTCTGTCTTCTTTTCAAAACTGCAGTTCCGGCCTATGCGGACGACGAGAGACCGGTGGTTGGTGACGCTTATTTTGACAGTTACGATAAGACTGTAGTTGAAACGTTGCGAGAGAAGTTGAAGGACGAGACGGGGGATGATTACGATCGCCTAACTGATGAACAAAAGGGAAAAATGCTTCAGACATACATAGAAGCTTATCGGAGGAAGAATCACGCGGAGAACCTGTTAGTGCAAATCCGGAACAAACCGATGACTTTTTTCGGAAAGGTTGTTGACGAAGGTGGCCAACCAGTTGAAGCCGCTATCGTTACCATGACGGTGGAGCAAGAAAGAATGGTTGGGAAAGAATTTCTAGTGAAACAGACCCTGTCAAACAAATACGTGGCAACCACCGACAAAATGGGAGCTTTCGTGATTGAAGATGCGGTGGGGTGGAGAATCACCTTGAATGACATTCAGGCGCAAGGATATCTGTTTGACACCGGCAAACAGCCATCCCTGTCTTTCTTTCCCATAAGGCATGCATCGAATCTGAAAGCCGAGTACTTCTTTCGCGAAAACAAGAAATTCCCCGTGGTTTTCGTTCTTGTGAAAGAAAAGAAGGGGAAATAGCATGGCCATGTGATCGGAGCACTCTAGTAAGAATAAGCAGGAGTATGATCATGAACCAGACCCGAGGCATACGAAAACTTCTGAAGAGCAAGCCCACCATCGAGGGCGCAGGCGTTCACCTGAAGCGCGGATTTGGTTTCAGCGAGGTTCCAGCGTTCGACCCATTCTTGCTTTTCGACGACTTTCACTCAGACAACCCCGCCCACTATCTAAAGGGATTCCCATGGCACCCGCATCGTGGGATCGAGACGATCACTTACGTTCTCCACGGCGAGGTGGAACACGGGGATAGCATGGGAAACAAGGGTGTTATCAACTCCGGGGATGTACAGTGGATGACAGCCGGCAGCGGAATCGTGCACCAGGAAATGCCAAGAGGTGATACAGAAGGTCTGATGTGGGGGTTCCAGTTGTGGGCCAATCTTCCGGCATCCCACAAGATGATGGGCCCTCGTTACCGGGACGTGAAAAGCGACCAGATTCCTGAGGTCACCTTGGACAATGGCGTCAAGATCAAGATCATCTGCGGTGAGGTTGACGGAGAGAGGGGGCCTGTCCGAGACATTGTGATCGATCCGGAATACTTGGATGTAACCGTTCCGCCGGGGGTGGAATTTGTTCATCCGGTGAAAGCCGAGCATACGGTATTCGCTTATATCGTCGGTGGACAGGGATTTTTCTGTGAAGAGAAAAATCCATTCACCTATGAGGTTCAAGGAGTGAACTATTTTGACATCCAAAGGGATCCCTCGGTGGGCAAGGAGAATCTGCTTCTTTTCGATGACGGAGCCCAAGTTATGGTTTCGACCGAGAACGACCCGGTCAGGTTTCTCCTCTTATCCGGAAAGCCTATTGGTGAACCGGTTGCCTGGTACGGGCCCATAGTAATGAATACGCAGGAAGAACTGGAAATAGCCTTCGATGAGTATCGCAAGGGAACATTCATCAAGGACAAGACGGATTAGCTGCGCAACGGTGGGGAAAACTACTGACAGTCGAGGAAACAAGGACACCCGGCACAGGCATAATCATAATTCTACCGGGTACACGTCAGGGGTGTTCAGGCAACGGAGCTTTCGGCAGACTATGAGGTTCTGATTGGTCGGGACGACTGGACTCGAACCCTGGGGAAAAAATAGTCGATTTGGTTAACCCTAACGTTGCAGACCTACTCCGAGGAAAAACGCGCTAGAGTGCGCCAGATGTGGCTGCGCACAGGCTCGGTCAGGACGAAGCGTACTTCACC
>CP070692.1:2901135-2909780 GCA_020353215.1 Deltaproteobacteria bacterium | reverse complement strand
TCAGTGCAGGGTGGACTGTAATAGATAATTGCATAAACCAATGCACCGCTGAATGGAATCGGTGCAAACGACTATGCCAATAAAAAACCAGCTACGCAATAGAGTGCATACAGTTAGAGCCAAATGACTACTTCGCTCGAATTTACCGTAATTAACATCTTGTGCCAGATTGAATCCTAGAAAAAGTCTATTGACAATCAGTGCTTCTGTCATTCTGTAATCTGATTCTAACTGCAAGAGGTTTACTTCATTTCATGCCAACAAAAGTGGTGGGTTCATCCTTTCAGCATAATCGCGACGAGGATCCTACCGGATACTGAGAGAGAATGCTCCAGTCGATTTTCGCGGAGTGAGAAGTGACAGAGCAACTGAGTCTTTTTGGTGAAGAGAACACTCTTTTCAATGCCGGCGTGAAACAACTGTTAGATATGGACTTTGACGGCGGCCTCCAGACCTTAGAGCGCTATGGCAAACTGTTTCCGTGGGGGCGGGAAGTCAGAACTGAGGTAGAGATAGCAACTTTTTGGAAATCGAAACTGGATCAGGTAGTCTGGACACCGATTGATCCTATGGAAGCAGAAAGACTGTACAGAATCTGGGTGGAGTTTGAAAGAACCTTCAACTACCCTTGGAGAGAAGACTCGATTGAAGAACAGCTCCGAGTCGTTTTCTTCTCCAAGCTCGCAAATGGGCTGGAAGCAGGAGGTTATTCAACGCTGACGAAGCTTACCGGTGGCACACCTGTGGGTCTTATATACCTGATGGCGCGCAGACTGGATGTGGCCATCAATTCCTTACAAACTCTGATTGCGGCTGATCCGGAGAACCCCAAAGCTTACGGCTATCTGGGTGACACTTACCGGTTGCGCGGCGACGCGCGTACCGCCAGGCTCTGTTATCGGGAAGCTTTTGTCATTGCGCCAGGTAGGGTGGATCTAGCACGTCTCCAGGATGATGAGCTGAAAGAGAGACTTGACGAGCTTGGAGAGGATGAAGATCAACAGGGCGATTTTCTGGAGTGGTTTCCAGTGAGGGCGCAGCTGGAAGGCATATTTGAACGGCGGGTTTTCCGGGATCTGGACGATCTCAAACATTGGCTTCAAGGATACCTGGACTTGGTAAAGGCCTACAAAAAAACAAAGGATCCGGCGTTTGTGCCTAGGCTCTTCTATCACGCCATGGTTCTTTCGGACAATGCCCCCATGATGAGATTTATCAAGAAGGTTGACCTATCAGAAATTAGACGAAAGATGAAAGAATGGCACCCAGGCCTGTTTGCACGACACATAATGACATTGGATGCAACAACTGTGAAGTAAGCGGTATTCCCCTCACCTAACCGCTGCATCACTGAATTCTTGGCAAATTCCTACCCCTGAAGAACTTTCCAGAGGGGACCTTCCCAGGTACTTCAAAAACATCTAATGATGACAGAGTCACTGTATTTGCAGTCAAAACACAGTAGCATCAGTCGAAAGTCATTAATCGTGGGTAAACGCTTCCGCCCTGCGGGAGGGACCCATCAAGGTCTGACCTTTCGGACAGTAGATTGTTTAAGCAAAGTGATTGTCCCCTGTACATAAACCGGAACAGGACATTGTCTGGCTCTTTGATATGAAATCTCCCAGTAAGATCCCCTTCGATCCCCACATTCGGCGAGACCTGTCGACGAGCTCAGGTCGAGTCGCTCATGTCGAGCCGCTTTGCAAAAGGGGGATGATTTTGAAGTGATTCCATCAAGTTCCCCCCTTTGACAAAGGGTTAGGGGGGATTTCAAGCGGTTCACAATCAATCCTCCGGCTTTGCCGGAGGTCAGTGAATCTCGTTGATTTTCCAGTCCGGGCCCGTGTCACCCTCACCCAGAACATTTTCAGGCTGGATCACTATCACAATTATCTGACACTTCTGCCTCTACTGCGATTGGGATCATCTTGTGGTTTGGTGGCAATAGCATGTACGGGCTGACGAAAACGCAGCAGTTCTTTCAGCTGCAACTCTATTCTTCTTCTTGCCTTTCAAGAAGCCTCTCAAAATAGTCTTCCGACTCATCCAACTCGCACTTCTCTACAATAGCCTTTGCCTCCTCGACCAAATCCACAAATTCAGCCAGTTTTTCAGCGTCTAATCTCGGAAACGAAAACTTCGAAGTTTGGGCCCAGTCTCCTTGTCTCGTTTTGAACCCCAGCTTCAGACCAAGCTTACACTCTCCCTCTCCATATCTGCATACGTTTATGTGCAGTACTGATTTTGCTTCGCCGGCTTTGGTCTCTTGGAGGTTTATCTCTCCGACTTTTAGAATCTTATCGAGGTTCGGATCGTAAGCCATTTTGCCACTCCTATTTAGGGTAGAGAACGAATTTCTCGTTTGGTAAGTTGATACGTTGTTTTTAACACCCCGCGGATACTGCTGGCAGACCACAGAGCTGACTCCTCCAGTTTTGTGGGATCGAGCTCGATGAAAGGTTTAGGCTTTGGCAGCCGCGGCACAGCCTGGCAAACTACTTTTCCAGCTTTTAGGGCAGCGTGGCGAACATGGCGTTGCGGTGAATTGGGATTGCACTTGACGGTATCGGCTGACTGCAAGACATCGAGCTTTGCGAGCAGTCGAGCTGCGGTTTCTGCCCCGACAAAATTAGGAATACGCCCATAAGCCCCTGGAATGCGGGCCAACTTGTTTGCTGTTAGTGCCTGCCAAATCTTTTCGCGCAACGCATCTTTGGTTAAGGACATCTCCTCAAACCCTTGACTAACTTGGATTGGATCAGTCAGGGATTGCGTCAGTTCATTCAAAGCGCAACCAGGCCTTGACTCCAGCATAGAACCACGCGTTTCAACGGTCCTCTTCACAAATATCAGGGTTTTGTCGCTTCTGTTGCTGATCGCACGGACCCTTGATGATTTCCACTAACCTTTTGACGATGGAAGCCTTGTCCTTTATGATCAGAGCATTTGTGCGAGCATAAGCAACCACTCGACCTTGCGGGGATAGCA
Organism: Deltaproteobacteria bacterium; assembly: GCA_020353215.1. Classification (GTDB taxonomy): domain Bacteria; phylum Desulfobacterota; class Syntrophobacteria; order BM002; family BM002. The sequence continues at coordinate 2,906,789 of CP070692.1, read as the reverse complement.
GCGGGGCTATAACGGACGCCAGATGTTCTGCATCGGCATAGTCGAGCTGGATGACTTTGATGACTACGCGATCCCTGCGCGCCCCCCAATTATCCGCGCGGGATCTATCAAGGAAAACGGCTGCTGCCAAAAACGTGAGTAAGAAAATGAAAAGTCTCAGCCTCATCCTGTTCCCTGCTATTTCCACACAACTCAGTCGAATTCGCTTCCAACACCCCCAAAAAGTTTAAGGCCGCCAGGGCTTGGCAATAATTACCCTAACCCTGAGTCCGAGGCAAGTGTGAAAGTTGGATGGCTTTACCACCATCGCCGTGTCTGCGCCCTTGCCAGTGCCAGCCATTGTGAAAACGACCTCATCGGAACGAACCAATCCGGCGTCGGCACACATGAGCGCCATCTCCACACCGACCTTCACTCCCTGGCCGAACATACGCAAGGCGTAAGCCATGATCTCGTCAACCTGATAAGTATTCTTAATTTGTGGTCGGACCAAGCCAGGACCTTGGAATTATTCGTAGAAGTTGTGTTTATGTGCCAGAAAAGAGCCCTAGAGCCGCAATCTTAATACCGGAAAACCGTTCTAAGGAATCAAGCACATATTACCTTTGCGCGCACTAAGAGAAGAGTGACTTGGAACGACGGCTGCGAACTGGAGTTTAGTGGAAGATGCAGGTGTGCACGAACTCAGGGAGCCGGGAAGTTCTTACGGAGCCAATTTTGGGGTCAAAAATGGCCTTATAAGCGTTGAAAATGGCTATTTCTGGAGAGTAATTCCTGATATTTCAAAATGATAGCTTGGTCCGACCCCAGATTATCTTTGTCCAAGTCTCTATGAAAAGGAAGTCTCAGCCCGCACGACCTCAAAACTTCCTTACCATCTCCAGCCTTGTGGCAACCGAACAACGTCTAACCAGCATATGTTGCGATTCATGGCGTTTGACACACAAGGTTCCATGATGCCATACTCGTTTCCACCGAAGGGGAGTTCTTATCAGTCGTCTAGCGCTTCGAGTTAGAATTCGACGTCCATTAGTCCAAGCGCTGTGAGCGGAACGCCATGAAGTCCGCCAGAGCCTAGGATGGAAAGCAAAATCTGCGATAAATACATTGGCTGTTGTTCACTCTTTGACCACCATTTCAGCATTTTCTTGAACCGTTGGATGTTCCTTTGGATCGTGTAACCCACCTTATCATAATGGTTCTGCTGTCTGCTCTCCTGCTCGCCTTTGGTACTGCCGGCTTTATGCTAATCGAGGGTTGGAGTCTGATTGACGCGCTGTACATGACAGTTAGCACCCTCGCCACCGTAGGGTACGGTGAAGTGAATCCAACCAGTGACGCAGGCCGAATCTTCACAATTGTACTTATTATTTTGGGAGTCGGATTTTGTCTTTATGTGGTTGGAAACATAATTCAGTTTTTGGTTGAAGGCCGAATCAGATTTATTTTGGGGAGGCGCAAATTGGATAGATAAATTAACCAGTTAAAGGACCACTACATTGTGTGCGGATACGGCAGGATGGGTCGGGGGCTGTGTAGATACCTTGCGCAGAAAGATCTTGATTTCGTAGTCATTGAACAGAACCTTGATCGGATTCCTGCTATGGATGAAGATGACATCCTTTATGTAAAGGGAGATTCAACTAGCGAGGCGAATTTAACCAAAGCGGGTGTAGACAACGCCAGTACTCCAATGGCAGTCCTTGGTACGGATCCTGCCAACGTCTTTCTGGTCTTGACAGCCAAACGGCGCAACCCCGAGCTATTTATCGTGGCAAGAGCGAACGAGAGTGAAACAAAAGATACATTGTGTGTGGCCGGTGCGAATGTGGTGGTGTCTCCCTATGAAATCGGTGCCAGAAGAATGGCCCATGCCATACTGCGGCCCACAGTAATCCAGTTCCTGGAACTGGCTTTTGCAGATGAAAGAGCCGATATAGAAATGGAAGAGATCCCGGTGAATACCCGTTCGAATCTTGTCGGTATGACTTTACAGGAATCTGGGATACGGCAGAACCTGAATCTGATCATCATCGCCATGAACAAGTCTGATGGGCACATGCACTTTAATCCCTCGGCCGGATCGAGGATTGAGGCAGGCGATACTGTGGTTGCAGTTGGAGAGAATCAAAACCTGATAAAGCTGGAAAAAATCTTGAATCCTTAGATGGAAAAAGTGTGTCCTTGGAAAGCTAGCAAGACAACCAAATACTGGCCAAAACTTCCGAAAAGGGTGTTGCTTAGCCCGACTGTACCTTAAGCGACACTTAACTGTTGTTATCCTTTACAGAATAAACGGATAATCATGGGCGAAAAGTTGGTTCACTTCGACGATGTAGCGCCTTTACCCCCGATCAAGTCGGTGGGAGGCAAAGGGTATTCGCTAATCCGTATGAGCCGGGAGGGCTTTCCGGTCCCCCCCGGATTCGTGCTCACCGTGGACTTCTTCACCCCCTGGATCGAGGCTGTGACCGCCGCCGACCAGTGGCAGGACTTCATAAACGCCCCGCCGGAAGAAATGACCGAGCGGGCCGCGGTCCTGCCTTCCCTGGCAGACAATCTCTCCTTCAACGACGAACAGGCCCGCTTCGTATCCCAGGCCTTGGAACGGATGGAGGGGTTCGAGCTGTTCGCGGTGAGGTCCTCCTCACCTGAAGAGGACCTGGCCGGGGCCTCATTTGCCGGGGGGTACGAAACCATTCTGGGCGCGGGCCGCGAGACCATGGAACGGGCTGTGCGCCAGGCCTTTGAATCATGCCTCAGTCCCCGGGTCTTTGTTTACAAACGCCAACAGGGTTTTGAAATCAACCAGGCCCGCATTGCGGTGGTGGTCCAGGCTCAGATCGCCTCTGAGGTGGCCGGAGTCGGTTTCAGCGTCGAACCCATCAGCAACGACTACGACCGGGCCGTCTTTAACGCCAACTGGGGCCTGGGCGAGACCGTGGTCAGCGGGCTGGCTTCCCCGGATCAGTACGTGGTGGACAAGGTCTCCGGCCAGGTGCTGGAAGCCGTCATCGGCCAAAAGGAGACCTCCATCTGGTTGCGGCCGGACGGCGGCACCGAAGAGCGCCCCGACAGTCGCCACGACCAGCCCACCCTGGACCATGACCGGCTAACAGTCATGACCCGGGAGCTGATTCGTGTAGAGGAGCTTTACGGGCGTCCCATGGACATCGAGTGGGCCTGGCGGGACGGCCGGTTCTACCTCCTGCAGGCCCGGCCCATCACCGCGTACCTGCCGATGCCCGAGGATATGGTCACTTCGCCGGGACGGCCTCGGCGCCTGTATCTGGACGCCACCCTAGCCATCCAGGGCATTCAGGAACCCTTGTCCGTCATGGGCCAGGACTTCCTGCACATTCTTTTCCGGAACGTTTCCCGGGAATTGTTGGGCCACGAAAAACTTGTGGATCCGGACGAGGGACTGGTACGTATGACCGGCAACCGGTTTTACCTGTCGCTTTCGCACCTCTTCCACGTGGTGAGCCCGAAATCATTCGGCCGGGTAATCGGCAACATGGATTCCCTGGTGGGCGAAATACTCCTCCAGATAGATCCCGAAAGCTACCTCTCGCATCCCGGGCCCGAGTATCTTCATCACCTCGGGCCCAAGATCGTGACCCACGTACCCGCGCTCCCGATTAAGGCCCTGGAAGCGGCCCTGATCCCCGAGTACAGCGCGGAGGTTTATCACCGCCAGGTGGGAAAAACCCTGGCCGGGATCGAAGCCGATAAGGGGGCTCCGCAAAAGATAAACGAATACACCGACTGGCTGGCCGCCCGGTACGTTCATCTCCTCTTTCACACCCTAGTCCCCCCCTTTGTCGCAGCCATGCTGGCCAGGTCTCGCCTGAGCCGTATATTTGCCGACCGGGCTAAAGAGGAGTCCCAAACGGCCCAGGACCTTGTCTATATCGACCAGGCCCTACCTCATAACATTACTATCGAAATGGGCCTGGAGCTTTACGCCATCGCCGAGAACCTTGCCGGGCTGGGCGTATCCGACCCCGAAGACCTGGGTCGGCGTCTCGAAACCGCCGACCTCCCGCCTGAAGTCATGGAAGCCTGGCAGGCCTACATGGAGCATTTCGGATTCCGGGGCCCCCGGGAACTCGATATTGCCGCGCCGCGCTACCGGGACCGGCCGGAGCTGCTGTACAAGCAGATCCTTTCCCTGCTGAGCCTGGAGAAGGATAGTGACAACCCCCGGGCCATCCACAAACGCTCGGCCGAGCGCCGCCACCAGGCCCACGCCCGCCTTCGGGATGCGGCTTACAACCTGGGAGCGGTCACCGGCCGAGAGTACGACCTTCTTTACCGCCTAGTCGTGCATTTCGGGGGATATCGCGAAAACCATAAATACTACCTGGTCAAAGCTATCTCCTTCCTGCGCCGAAGGGTGCTGCAAGAGGTCGAAGGTCTCCTGGCCGCGGGACGGCTGGACCGCCTGGACCAGGTATTCGACCTGACGCTCGACGATCTGGCCCGGGCCCTCGACGATCCCGCCATCGACTTGCGTGAACTTATCGAGCGCAACACCGCGTTTTTACAAAAGCTGCACCACGTCAAGGAGTTCCCCCACATGGTGGATTCTAGAGGGCGGATCCTGCGGCCCCAGCGGCCGGAACCCAAAGAAGGGGAATTGGCCGGTCAGGCCATATCGCCGGGCCGGACTCAGGGCCGGGTGAAGGTTTTACACACTCCTGACGAGAAGCCGCTGCTGCCCGGCGACATCCTGGTGGCCCGGGCCACCGACCCCGGCTGGACCCCTCTTTTTGTAAACGCGGTAGCGATCGTCCTTGAAGTGGGAGGTATGCTCCAACACGGCTCCCTGGTGGCCCGCGAGTACGGCAAACCCTGCGTGGCCGGTGTGCAGAACGCCACGAATCTTCTGAAAGACGACGAAATGGTGGAGGTGGACGGATCGGCCGGCCTGATCCGGAAAATGGCCTGAAAGGAAACTAGGACGAGCGGCATGGCGGACCCCTTCGAGGCCCAGAAAAGAGAATACGATGCTCACCGGCTGTACGTGAAGATCCATTTCGATGGCGTGGAAATGGATTTTGCCATGCAGTGGGTTCTGGGAAGCACCACCTTCGGCGGGTTTGAAACACGAGAAGCCTTCTACGTGGCCGGGCAGATTAAAGACGACGACCCGGAAAGCTGGCAGGAAGAGCCGGAGAAGATGGCCCGGCAGATGGAAGAACGGGCCCAGAGCGCTTTCGCGGCTGGGCACAGGGTCAGCGCCGAGGATTCTTTCCTTAAGGCCTCCAACGACTATCGAGCGGCCCTGGTGTCCATGCTCCCGGACCATTCGGAATTCACGGAATTGGGAGTAATTCTCGGTTTTTAAACGGGTTGATATTACGTTAGCTGCAAAGAGAGGGACTTATGGAAAAAGTAGTTGTTAAGAAATCGGAGTTTCTTCACGGCTCACCTATGGAGGCACGTCCCGGGGTCAGAGACATTAAAGTCATTTATCCAGACACCGGCTTGCCAACTAAATCGCTGGTGATGGGCATTGTTGAAATCGAGCCCGGCGCTCACTCACCTCGACATAAGCATAATTGTGAAGAAGTGTATTATATTCTCGGGGGAAAGGGAGAGGTCGAATCAAATGGCGTCCGCCACCAATTTGAGATCGGAGACGCTGT
>CP070692.1:2892322-2901035 GCA_020353215.1 Deltaproteobacteria bacterium | reverse complement strand
TGTCAACGGAGAGGCAAACGGTGTAGACAGTGTTCCCCGTCGCAATCGAAAACGACATGGTGGTCATCACCGGTGAGAACGGCCAAGTTAGACATTTGGATGTCGTTCAGACACTGAGTTTCTTGGCAGATAATCCCGCCAGGTGTCAGGACAAGAAACTGTTGATTATAGATCCTGGGTCAGATTACAATCCTTCCAAGGAGGAGCTTCAACAATTTTCCGACTTGCTCAGGTCACTCCTCGTGAACGTTTTTCCACGAATCGCACTCGTAGCTCCACGGATCTTCCATTATGGTCTGAACAGAATGGTTGAGGTTTTCTCGGAATCAGAAGAAGGTCAGTTTCGCGTGTTCAAGGATGAGCAAGAAGCACGGGCCTGGCTTTGTATTGGACCAACCGAATCTCGTTGAAGAGCAAGGAGAGTTCTTGGTGGATGACACGACGGATACGCATCTGAAGTCAATCGGCTACATTTTATGGCTCTTTGGGTTTACGGGTTCTCACCGTTTTTATTTTGGCAAGCCGATCTCTGGGACCATCTATTTTTTTACTCTGGGGCTTCTTGGCATTGGCTGGCTGATTGATCTGTTTCTCATTCCATCACTGGAAAGGCAGGCCAATCTGAGATTCAGTGCAGGTCCAATCAATTATACCGTTGCATGGGTTCTACTCACGTTCTTGGGGCTCTTCGGCGTGCACCGAATGTATATGGGCAAGTGGTTCACGGGGATCATTTACTTGCTGACCGGCGGGATTCTGGGCCTAGGATATCTGTATGACTTCTGGACGCTCAATGATCAGATTACGGTGGCAAACAGCTCTACCTCGTAAGCTCTCGTTACAAGCTACAGGCTTGTGGTATCGCTGACAAATGATTGAATTGAAGACAGCCGAAGATGAAAATCGCGTAGTTCAAGCAAGAGCCTTGTTCCAGGAGTATGCTGAAACACGAAAGGGTGATCCTGCTCTGGTGGATTTTCCTGAGGAGATAAGAAATCTTCCTGGGGGATATGCTCCTCCGGATGGAAATATCATCCTCGCATACAGCGATGGGAAGCTGGCCGGATGTGTTGCTGTCCACAAATTGGATGACGACACTTGTGAAATGAAACGACTCTACGTTTCACCAGTATTTAGGGGAAAAGGGATCGGAAGACGCCTGGTCGTGGCCGTTCTTGAGCAAGCAAGAATGATAGGATATTCTCGCATGCGTTTGGATTCCATACCTGCCATGAGGGAAGCCCAAACGCTCTACGAAACGATCGGCTTCTATGAGATACCTGACTATAGGAACAATCCCAACAAGGGGACAAAGTATTACGAAATGGAGTTGCGTGGCGATTCAATCGACTTCAAGCGTTAGCGGATCAGGAGTTTCCCCAGGATCATGCTTTAGAAGAGATGGTCTCTGGGCAAGCAGAGGAAGCGTTTTCACCTGTCAATCTGTTAACCCTAGCGTTGCAAACCTGTTACCGGCCAAAACCGGTAAACTCATACAGAGTCCCGCCCTTGGCGGGACGGACTTGCTCGCCTCCTGCAGGATCTCACCGAAGGTCAAGTACGCCTCGATCTACCCGAGACTGAGCCAGGCCATATCTGGAGGACCCTGGGGCGTTTTTCCTCGGTACAGGTTTGCAGCGGTACGGTAAAGCTGGTTGGAAAAGGACTATGCGGATAAAGATCTTTACTGTTGGCGGTACGATAGACAAGGTATATTTTGATAGTAAGAGCAAATACGAGGTCGGTGAGCCAAAAGTCGAGCAGATCCTAAGAGAAGCGAATATTAATCTTGAATACGAGTGTGAATCGATACTGAAGAAAGATAGCCTCGACATGACCGATGAAGATCGTCAACTCATATTCGATAAGATAGAATCGGATAAACACAAATACATCGTGGTGACTCACGGAACTGATACTATTATTCAAACGGCAAAGAAACTAATGAGTATTCCCAATAAAGTCATAGTACTAACAGGGGCAATTGAACCTGCCAGATCTAAAACAAGTGATGCCCCGTTTAATATTGGTTCGGCAGTTGCCGCAGTGCAACTCTTGCCTGCCGGAGCCTACATCGCAATCAATGGACGCATTTTTAAGCCCAACAAAGTCAAAAAAGACGTGAAGTTGAACAGGTTTGAAGAAACTTGACAGGTCTTCTAACCTAGCCCGGATATTTTATGAATTGGAGTAGCGAGACCGTGTAACCGGGGCCCCGCCCCAAAGGCGCGGGGCCTGAGCGGAGCGTAGCGAGCGCGAAGAAGATGGGTGTGCCACCGTCCAATCGCCCTGCGGTACCGCGGGACTTGGACCCGAGACGTACGTGAACAGCACGTCGCAGGGTGTGAGACTGAGGACGGACGGAAGGACGGCAATATCCGCGGTCGCAGTAGATAATTCATGAAATATGCAGGCTTGACATGATCACTATTCGCAGAGCCAAAGGAGAAGATACCGACTCAGTCTGGCGAGTTCATACCCAGGCGATAGAGGAAATATGCCAAAGCCATTATACTCCGGACGAGGTTCGAGCCTGGTCTAGGCTGCTCAAGCCGGAGCGGTACGAAAGGGCAATTGGGGGAGAATCCTTCTTGGTCGCCGAGGAGGGTGATGTTATTGTTGGATTCGGCTACCTCGATCAACACCTCGGCAGGGTAGAGGCCCTGTACGTCAGTCCTAAGTATACGGGACGAGGTATCGGGAAGAAAATTCTACAGACTTTGGAGGGTATCGCCCGAAACACAGGTTTGAAGTTATTACATCTTTCCGCGACCCTGAACGCGATTTCATTTTACGAACGTGCAGGGTACAAGTCACAAAATCATTCCAAGCACTTGCTGCCAAGCGGCTTGGTGAACACTCTGTCCATGGCGAAGGACTTGTCCTCGTAGCTAACAAGCGAATCTGAAACTGAAGCTGCCCCGCCGCGGGTGGCGTGAGCAGGACAGCTTAGGTGGCATGAATTGTTGTCTCGAGACCGTGAAACTGGGAACCCGTTTGTCGCAGATTCCGCTTGTCGCAGATTCCGCTTGTCGCAGATTCCGCTTGCGGGGCGGGGCGGGACTGAGCGGAGCGAAGCGAGCGCGAAGAAGATGGGCGGGCAACCGTCCCGCGGTAGCGCGGGATTGGTTCCGAGACGTACTTGACCAGTACGTCGCAGGTTTCGAGACCCGAGGACGCTCCGCAAGGACGGTCATATCCGCGGTCGGAGAAACCGATTCGTGAATCATCTGGGCTAGATTAAAGATGTCCTGGTGCTACACAGTTAGCTGTAAAGATGAGGAATCCAAAATGACTCTATTTTCGGGTAAAAAAATGAGGGCTTTCTGGGGTTTTATTGCCGCAGCTTTTGTCTTTTTCGCTCTTTCCTATGTTTTCAACACGGAAGACCTGAAGAATCTTTCAGTTGTAGCTTCAGCAATACTTTTCGTCCTTGCGCTCTTGAGGCTCAGGCGGTCTTCATAAAAATCAGTGCCTTGAAGAATGCGGGCAATCATAACAGGCAACTTGCTGCTTTCCGTCAAACTTGACCTGTCAAGAACAAGTTTTTTTAGGTTCTTCCGGAATTTGCCAAGATAGCTATGAACACGCTCTCGGAAAAATCTCTAAGACAAGAGCAGGGTGGGCTGCGAGACAAAGAGCGTTCGAGCAACCGCTTCTTTCCCTGTCCTCCTGGAAAATCGAGGTTAGAGCTTGCGGGATGACTTTCCCACTTCCCCAACCCGGATATTTCACGAATTGTGGTCGCGAGACCGTGGAGAGGGCAGTGCCACTGGGAAACCACCCCGCGGTACCGCGGAGTTGGACCTGAGGCGTACTTGAACAGTACGTCGCAAGGTCCGACAACCGAGAACGCCCGGAAGGACGCCCATATCCGCGGTCGCAGTAGGCCATTCATGAAATATTCGGGCTAGAGTTCACGAACCGCCTGCTGCGACGTACTGTTGAAGCTCCCTGTTCCGCTAAAGCGGGACTGCAGCCGGACCACAAGGCGGGACGGGGCAGCACTCGCGGGAACATTTCCGAGTAGGCCCCGGGGCGGACCTCCAGCGGTGTTTCAATAGCTCTACTTTTTGTAAAAGGAAACCATAACATGCAAGAGAGCAAAGTCGAAGTTCAGAGATGGTCTGGACCTAAAGATGTTAACGAACAGACCCTTCGGAGCATTTATACCGAAGAGGGTTTGGCGCCTTATTGCTGGTCAAATGCGCCCGGCGATGTCTACAATACGCACACCCACTCCTACCACAAAGTCATCTACGTTGTGAGGGGATCGATTACGTTCGGCCTGCCCGACACCGGAGAACACTTGACCCTGCATGCTGGCGACCGCCTAAATCTTCCTGCTGATGTATCTCATAATGCGGTAGTTGGGACAGAGGGGGTTGTTTGTCTAGAAGCGCATAGATAAGATAAATAAGAAGGCTTAAGCGGTAGGAAGAGAAGAACATGTTCAGAACGATTCAGCAAAGTGTTGTGCTTCCAGCCGGGCCTGAGAGACTTTTCGACATGTATATGAACCCCGAGAACCACGCAGCGTTTACCGGGGCCCCGGTAACAATTGGTTCCGAGTCAGGGTCCGAGTTCCGAGCCTTCAACCATGTGATCTCGGGGACAATTCTCTACACAGAACCGAAATGTTTGATCGTCCAATCTTGGCGGGCAAGCCATTGGACTCCGCAGGACATGGACTCCATACTGGTCCTTACTTTCTTACCCGAAGGACAATCCGGTCGCATTGAGTTGGTTCACGTCAACGTTGCGGAGCATGATTTTCAGGGCGTAGAGCAGGGCTGGCAGAGGTATTATTGGAAGCCCTGGCGGCAATATCTGCTGGGGGAATAATCTTACCCTTGCCCACCTCGATGACCCAAGCGGAACTTTTGTGAGCTAGGGCTTTGACCTTTTGTCTGGAAGCTTATGACCAGGGCTGCGAGGAGCCAGATTCGAGCTTACGGAGTACGCGTACTCCTGTCGCGCCATCCAGAAGTGCGGAAACTCAAACGTGCGAATACCCCCTCGGCTCACGGCAATAAAGTGTGGAAATCGAGCTGGATATTGATGGACTATTTCAATCGCCGTGGATTGAAGGAAGGAGCACGCGTCATGGAACTCGGGTGCGGCTGGGGCTTGGCAGGTATCTATTGCGCCAAAAAACACGCTGCTCTGGTAACCGCTGTTGACATCGACCCCGAAGTCTTCCCATATCTGAAACTGCACGCAAATCTCAACCAAGTAAGAATCGCCACCATGAAAAAAGGCTTCGCCGGAGTGACAGGCGAACATTTGAAGGCAATCGATGTCCTGATTGGTTCTGACATCTGCTTTTGGGATGAACTTATCGACCAACTGAAAAGACTTTTTCTGCGTGCCTTGCGAGCGGGCGTGCGACAAGTGATTATCGCCGACCCGGGAAGATCAAGTTTCGAGAAAATCGGCGAGTATTTCGTCAGAAATGGCAGCGGAGTGATGTTGGATTGGACTGCACAGCGACCGCGGCGCAGCCAGGGAAGAATCCTCAGGATTGGGAGCATCGATAATACTTCAGCGTCCGGTTAAGACTCTAGTGACAGTCGAGGTGTACTATTGTTTGCCCCATTTTCTCACCATGAATTCATTCCGACCGGCCCCCTACTGGTAAAGCTTATAGTGAATGGAATCTTTCTTATAGTCATCCTGATGGTACTCTTCGGCCTGATAGAAAGTTGTGACGGGTACAATTTCCGTAACGATCGGGCTTTGGATTAGCCGGTAGAGGCTATCCCCTAAGCCACTGAACTCACCCCCCCCTGACGGGGCGAAGATGAGAGTGTACAAACAATAGTCGAATCAATTAGTTACATATCCATTCTCCCCTTCATCCCCCCGACTCGGCTGCGGGCTTCGAGTGAGCCTCAGCCGAAACCCTCGTCTCAGGCCGCACGGGGGAGGGAATAGGAGTTGTCGGACAGCCTTCACAGACCGATTCATCGGCCTGGAAGGCCTGACAAAACAGAAAGGGGAGTTCCATTGAGGACATCTCCCCGGACGAAATAGAGAAAAGGGCGTCCGAAGCCTTCTTGGGGGTAGTTACAAGTCTATGGATTAGACCTCCATCTTCTCCAGGGGAGCCTGGACCGATCTGTGCATCGGCAGCAGTAGCGATTATGAATGCGCAGCGCCTCACGTTCGCCCGCCACTAAAGCTCCATGCACAGTACCATAGTGGTTTTCGTCGGTGGCCTCGCCGCTGAAAAACAACCGACCCGCAATGGGTTCAGCCAGTATGGTTCTGTCACCCTCCCTGCTTCCCACGCCACAGAAGGAATAGCTCCCCTGAGACCAAGGATCTGACAGCCAGCGGGTTACTTGATAAGCCTCCGCAACCGGAATCTCTGGCCGAAACATTCTTTTTAGGACGGCAAGGGCCTTTGCACTCACCTCCTCGTCGGAGGCTGTTCTGTCTAGATCCGCGGCCACCGTTCCGCTGGCAAATCCCACAATCGCCGCTTTCCCAGTGATCGGTTGCAGATCGGCCCAGACTGCGAAAGTTCCACGCTGTTCAGCATTGACCGGCAGCGCAGCCATTTTTTGGCTGTTCGTTGACCAGAATCTTACCGGAAAACGGAGCACTATCTTGTTCAACACTGCTTGCCCGCCGTACCCAATCCGCTCGATTACTTCTCGTTTTGCCGCTCCAACCGGTGGGACGAATTGCAGTTTTCCTGTTTTGAGCACCCCTAACGGTACTGCCACCACGGCAACAGCACCCGAATATGATCCTTCTTCGGTTACTGCCGTGACCCCCCGACTGGTATACTCGATCTTGTTTACCTCACAGCCCAGCCTGATGTTCAGACCTCTGGCAGCGTCTCGGATAAGCGGTTCGAATCCACCAAGGGGGACTACGTTCGTCTGTCGATATTCCTTTGGGTCCCACTCCCGCAAACTCAGCTGGTCTGCGGGCGCACCCTGTACAGCTTCTGCCAACTGAATCAGCCAGGAGAGTGTACGCCTGTCCTGACCTCCAAGGTGAGGATTCATCAGCACCGGTTGGAGCATCTCTCCCACAGATATATCGGAACCCCGGCCATAAAGGTTTCTCAGCCGCAAGGGCAGGTAAGATTTTACCAGCGCAAGTGTCCCTCGCATCAAGCCTCGTCGCGCCTGCCAGAGCAATCTAGCTAGACTTGCACTGTGACCGTGTTCATAGAAAACAGTCTTTCCCCGCGGCCAGGTTACGAGCTTGATGCCGAGACTTCGAAACCAGGAAGTCAGGGGATTATCCTCGGCCCCGTGGACCCACGATGCCCCCAGGTCACACGGAACACCGAGAGAATGGTCAGTCCAGATCCGCCCACCCAGACGTTCTCTCGCCTCGAGTATCTCCACTGGGAATCCGGTGTCGTGCAGAATTCGGGCGGCAACCAGCCCGGCCATGCCGGCGCCAACAACCAGCACATTCGGCAATTTTCCTGGGGGTCCTGTTGTAGGCTCGTGAAAGGACCACGATTCCGCTTGCGTACTCATCGCGCCCTTGGCAGCTTCTTCGTTTGCTCCATATCTTGACCTTTAACATTATTGTCCAACCGGGTTATTGTGTCACTACAAATGGTGTAAAGCCTCTTCCTTTAGGACACACGAACACTCTCTAGAAGGATCGCTGCCAATGACACAGGGTGCTTCTTGTCTCCTGAACTAAAAGATTTCCTGGTTGATGGAGAATTTGATATGTTAAGATGGGTTAATGGTGAACGCACGAGAGCCTTTTGTTTTTCTTCCTGATCCCAATAGCCGTTCGGGCGCCTCGTCCATCGAGCGGTTGCCAACCGAGCGCGCCATCCGCGGCCAGGTGGAATCCTTCAAGTCCTTGACGCTTGTTTGACCTTATAATAGAACCTGATCAGGTTTGGCGCGACTTTAAGACTTTCCGCGCGCCAGCCATCGTCATAGGGCTGGCAAAGACGAAGTTTGACCAATCGGCACCGCAGGAACTCGGGCTCCGTACTTGAACGGAACGTGGGAGGGGGTGAGGAGGAAAGTCGGAAGCCCCGCCACATTTCCCTTGGTAGCAGACCTTTTTTGAACCGGTTGGTCCAGTATCACCGGGTAGCCAAGATGTCAATATCTCGTCGGGATTTTATCAGAAAGGCTCTCTTTCTGGGCAGTTCGCTCATCCTCCATCCCGGAGCTCTTTACGCCAGGCAGCGGAGTAGAGAAAGATGGTATCCGGCTTATGGGAAATTGGCTAGACAGGGCCAATTGGCTCGGAGGGTCAAGCAAGCCTACGCTCTATTCGAACAATGCCGACTCTGTCCCCGACAGTGTGGCGCTAATCGGCTCGGGGGTGAGCGAGGCTTCTGTCGGGCTCCCGCTAGAGTTGTCGTCTACGTTGCCCAACCTCACTTTGGCGAAGAGATATCTTTGGTTGGCGAACACGGGTCCGGAACCATCTTCTTCTCAAACTGCAATCTTCGCTGTGTTTTCTGTCAGAATTGGCCCATAGCCCACGAGGGCCAAGGAAGAGAAGTTGATGATGAGGACTTGGCCGATATGATGATCCATCTCCAAGACCTTGGCTGCCACAACATCAACCTTGTGACGCCCACCCACGTGATGCCGAATATTCTCAATGCTACGAACATTGGCTTTAACAAAGGGCTTCGGATTCCTTTGGTTTACAATACCAGCGGCTATGAACGTGTTAAGATATTGAAAATCTTGGATGGGGTGAT
>CP070692.1:2883490-2892222 GCA_020353215.1 Deltaproteobacteria bacterium | reverse complement strand
CACTCCCCCAGATTCCGTTACCGGCAACTCTGGCTCTGCGTCCGAGAAATGCGCAGCAATTTCAGATATCCTGATCCCCGCGGCTTTGAGTTCGCGAATCTTCTCTATTCTGTCCAAAACCCATAGCGGGAAGTAGCCTATCTTGGTAGGCCCGCCGGGCTCCTCTGGCCTCCTTATTGTGGGCGGCGGGATAAGATTGAGCGAAATGTAGTTGTTGAGTGTAGCCCTAGATATTCCTGTCCGGGCCATGACTTCCTTGCTGGAAATAGTCCTCGACTCAGAATCGCTCCTCAACGCGGTTGGTCCTGTTAGTTGTGTAGGGGACAAAATAAGAGAAATTATACAGTATAAAAAAACAGTACAAAAGTCAAGACAATTCTTTCTCCTGCTAACACTTGGTTAGCCAGTTAGCATTTCAGCGGTCCTACTGCATAAACAATCACTGCTTGCGACCATTGTTGTGTTGTGTGGGTCAACCAGTGCCCGACCAGTTCATGCTATACAGCAAGCAATATTTTGATGCACTGCTTGTTGAAACAACATGTTATGCATTTTATCCTACCGTACAAGTATAGTTAAGCAAACTAATTAAGCAGTACAACAGGAACGAGAACCCGTATATAACCGCTTCTTGACATTGAAGCTTCGCACCCTACAATACTATTGGCGGCATGAGCCAATTTTGACTACTGAAATGATGGAGTTAGCTAAAGATACCGTGCGGCTTGCTTCTTGTCGTTTTCGCCATCTATCCAGCCCATCATTCCTTCAGAAAGGTACGAGGTTGAAGTCCATGAGATCGTGGAGTGAAGAATCCAGGCCCATCGAACACCCCGTTGTGCAGGAGAGGACCTGGCTTTGACCCGGTCCCCAAGGAGGACTCTCGGCGGATCCAGACTGAGGCTCAGAAGGAGTCAGGAGCCAGAATTCAGAATGAGTTTGCTTTGATCAATCTACTTCAATGAGTCGGTTAAATTCGTAAATTCCAGACGCATCGCAGCGGTTGATAAATGGCGAAAACCACTTCCACTCTGGATTCTGACTTCTGTCTCCTGGATCCTCGTCAACAATGACTTTAGGCAAAGCCTTTGAATCCTGACCTGGCCCGCAGGACAAGGATTCTTTGATCTTAATCAGCGGCGGGTTGCGCGCCTCTTGGACAGTAGATTATAGTTCCCACGCAGAGAAGAGAATAGCGAATGTCCTTTACTGCGCAACAAAAAAACGGTTTGACGGCTTCACTGCAGGCTGTTCTGCGAAATAGTAGCTTCATTTCCGAGCTGTTGGGGATTGCTGCCCAGGAAAACCATCGCGTTTACCTGGTGGGCGGTTTCATACGAGACTCACTTGTTGGGCGCAGTAGCAAAGACATCGATCTAGTAACCGCGCGGGTCAAGGATCTAGCGAGCTCCTTGGCCACGAAAGCAGGGTATCGATGTGCACTGATTGACCGAAAGTTTGGTACCGTTAGGCTGTTCCCATCCTTTGGACATCATGGTTTGACTGAGTTCGAAACGGTTGACCTCTCGCCTCTGCGGGGCGAATCTATTGAAGAGGATCTTGCTCAGCGAGATTTCACCATGAATGCCATTGCTGTAGACCTATCCCGGTGGCACTCCGATGATTTCGTCGAGCTCATCGACCCGTTGGAGGGAATTATTGATCTTCTAGCCGGCCGGGTGCGTGCGTGTAAAGAGAGGACTTTAGTTGAGGACCCGCTTCGGATCCTACGGGCCTTCCGTCTGTTGTCAACCAACGACTTCCAGATTGAATCACAAACGAGAGTCTCGATGGTTCAGATGAGTCAGGGTCTCGGTAGGGTAGCAGTGGAAAGGATTAGGGACGAACTACTGCTCATTTTGTCTGCCCCAGATTGTGTTCGCATTCTCAGGATGATGGACGGCGACAATTTTGTAAAACAGCTCCTACCGGAATTCGACCCCATGCGGGGATTACCTCAGAGCGATCACCACCATCAGGATGTCTGGCAGCATAGTCTCTCGGCCTTGGAGACTCTGGAGACTTTTCTCGGCGATCTACGGGTGTTGCTGGGTGAGTACGTCAAGGAAGCTCATGATGCTCTCAACCATGAGATAGCGGGCGGACGAACTCGGCAACTAATGCTGAAACTTGCTGTCTTGATCCATGATATCGGCAAGCCGGCTTGCCGAACCACGGACAATCGGGGAGTGAGTCACTATTACGGTCACGAACTTGTCGGAGCTAGGCTTTCCGTTTCCCTTTGCTCACGCCTCCGCCTCAGTAACAAAGAAATCGAGTTCGTTAGCAGGCTCGTTCGCCAGCAAACGCGGGTTGCCCATCTCTTTCGTCTGGCGAAGCCACCAAAAAGGGCACTGTCTAGATTTTTCAGACTAGGTCCGGGAATGGTGTGGCCATTGATCATCCTGTTTGCGTCTGACTTCAGAGTCACACGAAGGGCCCGTTCCTCGGGGGGCGGAGACCTGGGCATTCTCCAAGAGCGGATTCAGGGTTGGCTTGACTTCTATAGCCGTTGGATTAAACCAAGAGAGGGACTCCGTCCTCTGGTGACAGGCCATGACCTCACGAACTATTTGCAGATATCTCCCGGACCTAACCTGGGAAAGCTGTTGAACGAATTGGGCGAACTGCAGTGGGAAGGACGGATAAATAGTCGTGACGAAGCGCTTAAACGGGCTGCGCAGCTGTTGAAAAAGTGGGAGGGAAGGTAGGCAAAGAATCCTGTCCTAAAGGACCAGGTTTTTAATGTTACTTTCCCTTGACGCTCATCGTCTTTTTGGCTAGACTGATCTAAATTCCACTAAATAGCAAGGAAAATGAAGAACTTAGCCGATTCCTTCCTGAGTCATCTTAGACAAAGCGAGCTCAAGCTTGCTAAAGCTATTCTACGTTGGAAGGCCCAGAAAGAAGGGCAGCCCCTGCCCGAAGCCGAGGAACTCGACGCCGCCGCTTCTCGTATACTGGATCAGGCACGGGAGATCGCTCGGAAAAGGGGCAAGAACCTCTATGAAATTTTGAAGGAAGAGGCACAGGAGTTGTTTAATTCCCGCTCTTCGTAGTCTTGCAAAGGGAGAAAGTATGCTGGCCGCAGAGAATTTTTTTGATCTTGGCGATTGGGGACACCCAGAACTATTTTCGGGCGATGAGCCGGTTTGGCAGGTACTCACGCGCCTTAAGACTTACCTCGCCCAAGCACTGCAACCAAACGTGCACGAGCTCAGCAGATACGGGCCTATGCTGCATGAAACACTCGTACTGCATGATGGGATACTTCTCACAAAAGGATTTGAGTTGGTCCCAGGTGATGCAACCAAAGGTACCCATCGGGTGATCAAGGGCAGGGATGAACTTGAAGGAGCCACGGTGTTTTATGCTGGTGCCTGCCTAATGGACCAAGACATTTTTGTAGGGCCGGGGAGTGTGGTCGAGCCAGGTGCCTTGATCAAGGGGCCAACGATCATTGGGGCCCACTGCGAAATTCGACAGGGAGCTTATGTGCGTGGCCATTGTTTGGTGGGAGACCGCTGCGTTGTCGGGCACACCACGGAGATGAAGCACTCAGTTATGCTCAATGGTGCCAAAGCGGGCCATTTTGCATATATTGGCGACAGCATTCTAGGAAATCGGACCAATTTGGGAGCGGGGACGAAGTTGGCCAATCTTAAAATTACTGACACCCCGATTCGGATCAAGGTGGACGGTGAAAGTTATGACACTGGACTCCGAAAGCTCGGTGCCATTCTAGGAGATGGCGCGGAAACTGGCTGTAATTCCGTCACCAATCCAGGTACGCTCTTGGGCCGGGGGTGTCTGGTCTACCCGGCCGTCTCCGTCCGGGGAGGCTACTACAAGGAACGCTCGATCATCAGTGGAAAGCCTTAAATGTAACGGGTTCCATTTTTTTAGCAATTATTTTAACTAATTATCGAAAATTATCGTTGACAAATGGGCCCGCGTCAGCTAATCTCTACCAAGGTTCCAGAACACCTTCGAGAAGTTATCGCCGACTAACCTGTGTCTATTCTTCGTTTTTGGGGTGAGTTTCCAGAGAGAGGTTCGGGAGGGAGGCATGAACAAGAGTCAACTCATAGAAAGGGTAGCACAAAACGAGGGCATCACTGTCAAGGACTCGGCAAGTGTAGTAAGTGTGGTTTTTGACACCATAACTGAATCGCTCGCCAAGGGCGGTCGCGTTGAAATCCGGGGATTTGGCAGTTTCAAGGTCAAAGATTACAGCAGCTACCAGGGACGCAATCCCAAGACGGGAGACATCATTCAGGTCAAAAAGAAGAAGCTTCCGTATTTCAAAGTCGGCAAGGAAATGAAGGAGCGCGTCGACCGCTAGGACCGTCGCAATATACCGTTCCGTAGATCAAAAACGTTAGCGCCGGGAGAACGCAGCATGCGTCGGCCTTTTCTCGATGTTAGATCTGCGGTCCCACCTCTTGCTACCGTCGTCATTTGAGGTTTCCTCCAATCACTAACAAGGCAACCAGCGCCCACTTAATGTGGTCTGCCCAGGCCCAATGATTGCTCAATCAGCCGAGAGAGAAGCAGTCTTCCGAAAAATACGAGACACTTACCGGCGTTTGTACCAGACTCTTCAGGAGGCCGGTTTGCTGCCGTATCGGAGTACCGGTTCAGGTATGTGGGCAGTATCTGACGCCGAAGAAGTCTATCGAGTCTTTTGCCATTTCGATTGGGACCGTTACACTCATATGGGAGATCTTGGTAGTGGTGATGGGAAGGTGGCCCTTATCGGTTCGCTGTTCACCAGAGCCACGGGCTACGAGACCGATGACGTGCTGTATCGGAAGTCGTTGGAAATCCGGGGCGAACTCAGTTTAAGTAACGTTAGTTTTGAACAGCAGGATTACCTGCTTGCGGATCTCAGTACCCACGACGTGCTCTACCTGTATCCAGACAAACCGTTCTATGCTTTGGAGGAAAGACTACACCCCAATTGGAAAGGCCATCTGCTTGTACATGGGCCCCATTTTCCTCCGAATCACTTCCGAAAAATCACTGAATCCCCGCCTTCCATTGGCAAGTTTGTTCTGTACGAGTCTCCGTAGTGCAGAACACTTCATGCACACTGATGCCCGCGACTAGAGTGGACGAATTGACAGGCTAGTGCATGTTGGCGAGGAAGGCACCCAGCAAGAGCGTGTCGATTCGGTCTAGGAGTTGACGATACAGACCACCGTAGCTTCTGCTTCCGTAACAGTCTACACAGTCGAAAATCTCGGTACGCAAAGACCGCACTTGCTGGGACAACTCCTTGTTGCCACCGTGTGCCGTCGACTTAGTGGCCAATCCCTCCGCTTCCACCAAAGCCTCACTCTTTCTGCGGAATGATTCCCAGAGGTTACTAATCTGACTGACCTCTAAATGTACCGTCGTTGAGGTTGCGGTTTCTGGATCGAGCAAAACGGCACCCCGTCGTTGCAGTTCCCGCACCAGCCCGTGCAATAGAACATGAATCGTTCCATACTCAGCCCCGCGGATGCCCCGCTTCCATTGCAGCAACCAAGGATTACGCCAGGACCACAGATTGTGCCCCTGTCCCAGCTTGACAAGATCTTCAGATTCTTTCGCTATCTCACCCAACCGCTCCATCCATTCGCCATCAACGGGGACCGCGGTTGACGGACCCAACTTGTTGGCAACCCTTTCCTGAGTGAAAGTAGAGCTGGCCAGCAATTCGTACCAGATATTGAAGAGTGCCAGATTGCCTTCATCATCACCTGGCGTTTCCAGGTGAGGATAGGAAAGCACCACCCGCCCCTGACCATATACTCCCTCAAGAACAGCGGGCTCATTCAAAAGGCGCTCAGGATCGAGGTTGATCTCATAGTCGTTTTCCAAGCCCTGCCAGTCGAGGGCTGCCGCCTCAGCTTCGCAGACGTTAAGGTCGGAAACATAGAAATCTGACCCGGGTTCCCCATATGTGCCGAGGACCCTGATTTTGTCGGGTTGCACCAGTTCGAACTGCGAAGGCCACCAGACCCGGAAAAAGGCACTATTGTCCAGACCCCACCAGAAAGGATGGTCGTTCTTGCTCCGCACCTGAATGGAGCCACTGAAGTTGGGAAGCCTCTCAGATATTGGCTTTCTAGTAACCGGCAGCAGTCCCAGCCCCTCATCCACCTGGAGGGCAAAGCCGGCGCCACCGCAGAGCCCCAAATATCCTCCGCCCCTCCTGATAAACCTTCGCAGTTCTCCCCGACCGGCTGCTCCCAGTTGCTGACTCTTAAGACTGGCCCAACCACCAGGTACAACAAGAAGTTGGTACCCATTCAAGGCTCCGCACCTCACAGCCTCGGCAGTGAGCAAATCAAAAGAGAACCCCAGATCTCTGAGAGTATTTACCGCCAAGTATCCCCAAAGAAATGACTTGTCCCAAAGTAAGGCTGCACCCCCCGGTTTGAGAGGAGAGAGATATCTGACCGCAGGCTCCGGCAGCTCCAGATATTCAGCTGCAGGCTGAGTTTCGCACCGTTGTGTGGATGAGAAGAACAGATCTCCCGGATCGGAAAAAGAGGTTTTCTCGGCTCGCCACCGGTGAACGGCTTCTCCATGGGCAAGGCTCCGATTCGCAGCCCTGATTAGGTCGGCAAACGCTTGTTGTCGATGGAACCTGAGACGGGTTGCAGGGTAGGGCATGATTGGCCAGCAAAGTTATTGATGCGATGTCATGCGGATGAATCCCCAGCCCGGATATTTCATGATTCTGTGTCGCGAGACCGTGCAACTGGGGACCCGCCCCAAAAGGGGGGGGCTGAGCGGAGCGCAGCGAGCGCGAAGAAGACGAGCATGCCGCCGGGCACCCACAGGGACTCGAATCTGAACCGTACTTAAACAGTACGTCCCAGGGTTCGAGGCCCGGGGACCACCGGAAGGACGGTCATATCCATGGTCGGAGTCACGCCAAAGCGTGAAATCATGAAATAACCGGGCTAGACATGTTCAACTCAAATACCTCGTAGCTCGCCGCAGTCGGGGCAAATCCAAGTAACGGAGTTACCGCTGATCCCCCATTGGTTTTCCTGCATACAAGCTAGACAAATCTGAAACCCGCAGTCGCAGGTCCAGCAGAACTTCTGCTCTTTGCGGCAACAATGGCACTCATATTTTCGTTGTCGCTGCTTCCGCAGCTCTATAGTTTTCTTCATCGCTGATGCTTCGGCGGGAGCACAACCCTGTCAAGCCGGGATTCTTCCTTTGATTCCTACTTCCATATCATGGATTGGAATCAGAATGTCGGCCAGCTCTTTCACATGCTGAACGCTGTCATAGGCTTCAATGGCACTGACATGGACGCCTGGTGCTACCGCAGGCCCCACACTCGGAAAATTATCGCCGTTACAGCAAAAACCGGTAATAACTGCGGTCCCCGCCTCCGTTTCCACCGCTACAGATTGTCCACCCGGCGTGTGCCCAGGAGTTAGAATAACCCGGACGCCGGGGACGATTTCTGCATCTCCCTCCAGGACCACAACTTCAGATTCATCAAGCAGATCCGAGTAGTAGCGGTGATCCAGGGGATGCGGATCGTGGAAAAACTCCAACTCTGCTTGCTGAACGTAAACCTTAGCATTTGTGCACTTGTAGGTATTCTCACAGTGATCGTTGTGCAGGTGGGTTTGAATGACTACGTCCACATCTTCTGCCTCCAAGTCAACAGTGGCCAAAGCGTCTTCAAACTCCATAATCTTCAACCCGGTTTGTTCTTCAGCCGCGGGAGGGACCATGAATTCCTCCATGCCCGTATCCACGAGAATCCTCTCATCACCACCCTCCAGGTAGAACACATAGATCGGCAGAAGAATCCGCTTACCATAGCCCTTCTGGTAAGTCATAATGCCCTGGTCGGTCTCATTGATTCCTACAACCAAGGGATGAATCACATATTTGCTCATGCTCCATTGCCTCCCCCAATGAATAAGACCACTTTCATCTTAACACCGAAAACCTGGTCTTTCCCCGCACAGCGGGACCTTGGATGGGCCAGGATTCTTTATTCTAAAGATCTCAGCCTTCTTCTTCTTTCCCCTCTTCGTGATGACGGCGCCACTTTTCATACCAACAGCTGAAATCATACATGCCCTGGTAGCGATCCTGACCTCTGAACAACCCCTGTGATATTTCCAAGACCCCTTTGACATATCCTGGTGAGTAGTCCGGAATCCTGTGCTCGGCAAAATACCTCTCGTACAGCTCATGCCCGGAATCCAGAGTAACCTTCTCCCCCTTGGCCTCTTGTTTCAACTTGTAAGCCAACGGTTCTTTGGGCAGCATAAAAGGGTCCCATTCCTCATACCCTTTCTTCAGTATGCGCTTCTGGCTTCTCGGGGACATGGCTTCAAAAAGATCTCTTTTCTTTTTTTCTTCTTCGGGAGTTAATTTTGCCATAACACTCAGGTTTTTCTAAAATGGGGTGTTGCCGATAACAACTGATCCCACTCATTGTTTGGTACGTAGACTCAACATTCGTCCAATGGTTGAGCCCCAGCCTCCCCGAACTCACAGGGCCTGAGGATCTCCAACTCTTCCCGGTTCGCTTCCCTGACCATCTCCACTTTGACCTGATATACAAGAGTTTTGCCGGCCAGTGGATGATTGTAATCAAGAACGACCCGGTCAGTTTTCTTCTCTAGAACCAGGTATCCGAAGGTGACTCGATGCTGCGGATTGGTGGCCAGAGCCCAGCGACCTTCTTCCAGGTCCTT
>CP070692.1:2874645-2883390 GCA_020353215.1 Deltaproteobacteria bacterium | reverse complement strand
GCGATGGTGGACAGGTCCGGTGAGGGCTCGCCCCCTTGACCGAGGCCACCGCCCTCCCCTTCACTCTTGTCCAGACCGAGAAAGTTTCTAATACTGTTCTCGTCTTTTTGTATGCGCTCCATGGTGTGGCGAAGCGCCTCCAACTCCCTTTCCTTTTGGAGCAGGTAAGAGTTTTCTTCCCTTAACTGAAGGTATTCATGGTAGAGACGATTTCCCAAATATCCGCCCGTCCCGAGTAATATCCAGGAAATGATCAGCATGCCCATAAAGATGTACAGGACTGCAGGAGGAAGGGAAAAGGTTCGAGATTTGGAGCTCACCGAGGGCATCCACATTATCGTTATTCTTTTTCGCTTCATGCCGTCACCTGATATGAGATATTTCAGTCGACTTTAGGAAATCCTTCCGACCATAGCACTTGATGAAAGACACTTGGGTTCGCAAATCCCGGTGAGTTTTGAGTAGCAAGGCAAACGTGTGTTGATGGATTCCTTCCAGAATCACTGCCTTTTGTCCGAGTAAGTTGGGAATTCCAAGTTATGAAGAGATGGGTGCAGACTAAGCACATGTTTGCTCACTATTAATAAAAACTCGGGGCGCTGTCAAGTCTTTTTTTTAACCATGACGGTAAGTTAAAGTACTTATGGCAGAATAGATCGTTCTCCCACGTTGACAGCTATCTATTACACAGCCGTTCCTCTTCCAAGCAAGTTTTGCGCCAAAACCATCGATTCTCTCTTTGTGGAAGTTGCCATCAAAAGATTTGTTAATTATTTAATATAATTATTGACCTGGACGGTGTTTTAGTATACAAATAAATACACGACAACCGTGCAAGGAGGCTTTTTTATGCAAAATCCACAGGTTGACCCACGTGTAAGTATACTCAAAGATATCTCCCCCCTGCTCACATCCGTTCTGGACACCGATAGTGTATTGGAAATGATTATTGAATCGGTAACCAGATTGATGGAAGCGAAGGCTAGTTCCCTGCTATTAGTCGACAAGAACAGGAACAAACTCTACTTTCAAGTTGCCACAGGAGAGAAGAAGGAAGAAGTGAAGAAATTCGAGATCAACATGGGCCAAGGAATCGCTGGTCACGTGGCTTTGACCGGTAAACCCCTCCTCGTTCCAGATGTCTCCAAAGATTCCCGCTGGGACAGAACCATCAGTGAGGCAACTGGGTTTGAAACCCGCTCTATTGCCTGCGTCCCCATCACCAGCGGAAAAGAGGTGATTGGGGTCATCCAAATAATCGATCGCGAAGACGGCCAGGCCATTCGGGAAAGCGATATGGAGATCATGAGTCACTTTTCGGAACTGGCCTCCATTGCCATAGAGCGGGCTCGAACGTACAAGGATATGGTAAATGAAAACATTTATCTCAAGAAGGAGCTGGAATCTCGCTATGAGATTGTTGGAGTCAGCAAGGCCATCGAGAAGGTGATCGCCGACGCCGTTAAAGTGGCAAACTCCAAAACGACAACGCTCATCAGCGGTGAAAGTGGAACGGGCAAGGAACTTGTGGCCCGGCTGATTCACAAGATCGGGCCGCGGCGAAAAAAGAAGCTGATGGTGGTAAACTGTGCGGCTTTTAGCGACACCCTCTTGGAGTCTGAACTTTTCGGACACGAAAAGGGCTCTTTTACGGGGGCTATCTCTCGCAAAACCGGTGTCCTGGAAATTGCGGACGGAGGCACGCTCTTTTTGGACGAGGTTGCTGAGATGAGCCCTTCGATGCAGGTCAAGGTGCTGCGGGTCATCCAAGAAGGAACATTCAATCGAGTGGGCTCCCCCCATCCTATACAGGTAGATATTAGAGTCATTGCCGCCACCAACAAGAATCTCTACGAAGAGGTCCACGACGGGAGGTTTCGCGAGGACCTATACTACCGGCTTAATGTTGTGCATCTCCATATTCCACCGCTAAGAGAACGGAGGGATGACATCGCCGTCTTGATTCAGCACTTTTTGGACAAGTACAAAACCATAAGGGGAACTTCCAACTTAGGGTTCACCGTCAGCGCCTATGAAGTGATGCAAAACTATCACTGGCCGGGCAATGTACGGGAGTTGGAAAACGCCGTTGAGCGAGCAGTGGTCATGGGCAGCACCGAAGAGATAGGGCCCGAAGATCTCCCCTTCAGTGTTGTGCCATCCGGAGACCCAGCAGGTGAACTCCTCGGTTGTACCCTGAAAGAGGCTCTAGACTCATTCAAGAAGAACTTCCTCCAGCGCAACCTGGACCATCAGGGTGGGAGCGTCAAAGAGACTGCCAATGTCCTGGGCATCCAGCGGACGTACCTATCCAGGCTTATTTCCAAATATGGACTCACCACTAAACGGAATCGGTGAACAGCTCATCTGAAGCAGTCTTGGAGTGGAGTCCTAATGGATGGCTTTGTCAGATTATGTTACGATGAGAAGTTAAACCAGAGGGCATATCACGCATGACTCAGAAGAGACTTTATGGGGCTTCATCGGCCAATGGAGTTCCGGAGGGCCAGGTTGGGAGTTCTCTAATCTGTTGACTTGGAAAAGAGGCTAGCTTTAAACTGCCACAGACCAATAGAACGACGGCCCCTGCAAGCGCAGGGCGGAGAGTCACATGGCAGGTCTGATCAGAAAGGCGAGAATTGGTGACGTTCGCGACATCCAAAAAATGTTGGCCATCCATGCCCAGCAAGGCGATCTGTTACCCCGCTCTTTGAGTGAGCTTTTTGACAATCTCCGGGACATCTTTGTTTACGCAGATGACGGCCTGTCAGAGATCATTGGCACTTGCAGCATGCACATTTGCTGGGAGGACTTAGCTGAGGTCCGATCGCTCGTGGTCAAGGAGCCCCATCGCCATCAGGGCGTTGGCCGGAAGCTCGTTGAAGCCTGTATTGCTGAAGCCGTGGCTCTCGGTCTTCATCGTGTTTTTGTCCTTACTTATCAGGTGGAATTCTTTCGGAAACTCGGGTTCCGGGAAGTGGACAAGGCGACTTTACCCCACAAGATATGGGCAGATTGCCTCAAGTGTATCAAGTTCCCGGAGTGTGATGAAATTGCTATGATCATCGAACCCTAATCTCCCCTCCGCTGAGAGCAACGACCGGAGGATTTGTAGAGGCGGGAGCGAATCATGTTTCTTACCGCGAATCCAATTAAGAAGATCTTTGGCACCAAGAATGAGCGCGATCTCAAGCGGCTTGCACCGATGGTGGATCAAGTCAATGAATTTGAGACAAAGATGCGCTCCCTGAACGACGCTGAATTGGCGGCCGCTACGGAGCGTTTTCGCGAGAGCCTTGATCAGGGGGCATCGTTGGAAGACATATTGCCGGAGGCGTTTGCCGTGGTGCGAGAGGCGTCGGTTCGCACCTTGGGGATGCGACCATTCGACGTACAAGTGATAGGAGGCATCGTTCTCCATCAGGGCAAGATAGCCGAGATGAAGACCGGCGAGGGCAAGACCCTCGCGGCAACCATGCCGGTCTATCTCAATGCGCTCACCGGCCGCGGTGTCCACGTGATCACAGTCAACGACTATCTGGCCCGCCGTGATGCCGAGTGGATGGGAGCAATTTACACATTCCTCGGCCTGTCCGTGGGAGTCATAACCCACAATCTGGACGACCAGGAGCGGCAACGTGCGTACGCTGCCGATGTGACGTACGGCACCAACAACGAGTTTGGGTTCGACTACCTTCGGGATAACATGAAGTTCAGCCGCAGGGATTGTGTCCAGCGCGAACTTCACTATGCCATCGTGGACGAGGTGGACAGCATCCTAATTGATGAAGCCCGGACTCCCCTGATCATATCCGGGCCAGTGGAATACTCCATCAAAGACTACGAGAAGCTGCGCGCCCCGGTGGCCAATTTGTTTCAGCGGCAACAGAAACTGGCCGGCCAATTGATTGGCGAGACGAACAAACTTCTCGATGAGGGCCAAGAGTATGAAGGGAGTGAGATGCTACTCCGGGCTCACCGGGCCGCGCCCAAACATAGTCGAGTTCTGGAGATGCTAGAAGATGGGAAGATGCGCAAGCTTTTGAAGAATGTTGAGCAGGACTATTCCCTTGCCAAGCGTCTCCCTGAAGTGGATGAGTCTCTTCTTTACGTGGTGGAGGAAAAGGAGCGAAACGTCTATCCCACTGAGCGAGGCAAAGACATCATCGCCAAGAACGATCCTGACTTCTTTGTTTTGCCTGAGCTGGAAATAGAAGTAGACAGAATCGAAAGGGACAACACACTTACTGCAGAAGAGAAGGCAGAACTTCAATATGGAATTCGCAGCGAGTATGAGCAAAAACTTACTCGCAACCACGTGATCAACCAGTTGCTGAAAGCGTATGCCCTCTTCGCCAAAGACGTGGATTATGTGGTCAAAGATGGCCAGATTGTTATAGTTGATGAGTTCACCGGACGCCTCATGCCCGGCCGTCGCTACAGCGATGGCTTGCATCAAGCGCTGGAGGCAAAAGAGGGTGTTCGTGTGGAGCAGGAGAACCAGACGCTCGCTACTGTAACCTTTCAGAATTATTTCCGCATGTATGAAAAACTAGCCGGTATGACTGGAACTGCCGACACTGAAGCGGCTGAGTTTGCCAAGATCTACAATCTTGAGGTGATGATCATTCCCAGCAACAAGAAAATGATCAGGAAAGATAACCCTGACGTCATCTACAAGACCGAACGAGAGAAATTCAAGGCAGTGGTAGAGGAAATCAAAGAGTTGGCTCGGATGGAAAGGCCGGCGCTGGTTGGTACAGCCTCCATCGAAAGGTCAGAACGTTTGAGCAAGATGCTGTCAAAAGAAGGGGTGAAACACTCCGTGCTCAACGCCAAGAATCATGAAAAGGAAGCGGAAATCGTTGCCAAGGCAGGCCAAAAGGGTGCAGTTACCATCTCCACCAACATGGCAGGACGAGGCACCGACATTGTACTGGGGCCAGGGGTTGTGGACATGGGGGGCCTTCACATTATTGGTACCGAGCGACACGAAGCCCGTCGCATCGACAATCAGCTCCGCGGTCGAGCTGGCCGCCAGGGGGATCCAGGCTCATCTCGATTCTATCTCTCATTGGAAGATGATCTTATGAGGATCTTTGCGGCGGAACGCATTGCCAATCTCATGGATCGAGTTGGTATGGAGGAGGGACACCCCATCGAGCACGCTCTTATTTCCCGGGCTATTGAGAATGCACAAAAGAAAGTGGAGACACAGAACTTCAACATTCGCAAGCAACTCCTCGAATACGACGACGTCATGAACCAGCAGAGAGAGATAATCTACGAGCAGCGTCGTCAGGCCCTTGAAGAGCAAGATCTGCAGCCAGTCATTCTGGACATAATTGAAGATATTGTGATCGATCTGGTCGAATCTCACATCCAAGAAGACACCCATCCCGAAGAGTGGGACCTGCGGGTCTTGGAGGAGGGCTTCCTGAATCATTTCTCTTTACCTTTGAACTTGGGAGGGGTAGCCGAGGACGACCTGACCCCGGCCGGCGTCCGTGAGTTTCTACTGAAGTTGGCCCACGAAGGTTATGCCCAGAAAGAGCAGCAATGGGGTCCGGATATCACGCGTGACATGGAGCGGTTAATAACCCTGCAGACAGTGGATCGCCGCTGGCGAGAGAACCTTCTTGCCATGGACCAGCTCAAGGAGGGCATCGGTCTTCGGGGCTACGCCCAGCAAAACCCGCTCATCGAATACAAGCGTGAAGGGCTCGCCATGTTTCAGGAGATGATCGATCAAATCAAACTCGAAATCGTCCAGACGCTTTTTCGAGTTCAGGTGGCGACCCAGGAGCAAGCCGAACAACTGGAAGAGGCCCAGCAGCAGCCCCTTTTCTTCAGTCACGGTGACTCAGCAGCTGGCCCCAAAAAACAACCGGTCAAGCGGTCGGCAAAGATCGGCCGCAACCAGCCTTGTCCCTGTGGTAGCGGCAAAAAATATAAAAAGTGTTGCGGGAGGTAGTCAGTTCATCCATCTGGACGAAATTGCTTTTGATGTCTCATCAGAGCGATATGGCTTGCTTGGTCGTAGGTCGCAGATGTCAACGTGCTGATGCCAAGTTTACCCTCCCACCAACCGAGGCCGAATACGGAGATCATATTCTCAATGAACGGCGACGCCGATGAATTGGAGTTTTCCGTTCCAGGATTCATGGCTGGAGCAACCGCAGCTGGCATCCGCTACCAGGGCCGTCCGGATCTGGCCCTCATGGTCAGTGAGGTGCCGGCAACCGCAGCCGGTGTGTTTACAACCAATAGGGTTAAGGCGGCTCCGGTGCTGCTTAGCCGTTCGCATCTAGCCCACAGCACTGCTCGTGCCATACTGGTCAACAGTGGAATCGCCAACGCCTGCACCGGTGAACCCGGCCTCGAACGAGCTCGACTCACAGCTCGCATGACCGCTGAGGCTGTTGGTTGCCGTGCGGAGGAAGTCTTGGTGGCCTCGACTGGGATTATTGGTATGCCCCTGCCCCTGGAACCATTGGCCGGTTCCCTACCCACCCTTGTTGCTCAGGTTCGTGCCGACGGTTGGTTGGATGCAGCGCGAGCGATAATGACCACGGACACGGTACCGAAAATCCAGATGGAGAGAATTCGCATCGAAAATAGCTCGGTCACGGTACTGGGGATCGCCAAGGGCGCCGGCATGATCTGCCCTGACATGGCCACTTTGCTCTCCTTTGTAGTCACTGACGCAGCCATCACTTCTGGAGCGCTCCAGACTGTAGTTCGGGAGGAAACGCTGCGCTCCTTCAACCGGATTACCATAGACGGTGACACCAGTACCAACGACACCCTGTTCGTCCTGGCCAACGGTCTTGCAGCTCACACCCCTATTGAATCCCTTACCTCCCCTGCAGGTGAAGTCTTTCGCCAAGCTTTGCGGAAGGTCCTCCTTAATCTGGCCAAGAAGATCGTGGCGGATGGAGAAGGTGCCACCAAGTTCGTCGAAATAAGGGTGGTTGGCGCATCCCGCCAGATTGAGGCTGTTCGAGGCGCGCGAACCGTTGCCAACTCACCTTTGGTTAAGACCGCGCTTTTCGGTGAAGATGCCAACTGGGGTCGTGTTCTCGCTGCACTCGGCCGGGCAGGAATCGACTTCGATCCTAATCGGGTCCAGTTGTACTTCGGTGACGTAAAGCTGGTTGAAAATGGTCTCTTCGTCGGGGAGCAGGCAGAAAAGAAGGCAAGCGAGATTATGAGCAGATCGGCATTTTCCATCACTGTCGATCTCCGGCAGGGAGATGCCGAGGAATCTGTCTATACTTGTGATCTGAGCCTTGACTACGTCAAGATAAATGCCGACTATCGGAGTTAAGCCGGCAGCGGTTGACCAGGGAAAGAATGGCGCAATATTTTCTCCTCAATTGAGCGTCAAAATGCATTTGGAGGGTATTGGTCATTCTATGCTGGGCAGAAGGTCGCGTACTGCTCCGCATCTCCATCAGTGATGAGACAAATCCTGGTTATCTTTTTCCCAACATCAATAGCCATTAACAAACCAGGCACAACGTTTGATTCGATCTCGCCTCCCAGGTATTCCTTATTGCCTCATAAAGTCTTGATGGACTGATGCCTGAACGCTGATACTGAGAGCCGAAACCGTGGATTGCTATGATGATCGCGTGTCACCAGCCAAATTTCATGCCTTGGCCCGGTATCTTCTTTAAGGCTATGCGGGCCGAACATCTAGTCCTGCTGGACGATGTTCAGTTCCCATTGGGTGGAAGCTGGGTAAATCGAAATCGGCTAAAGAACGACCAGGGAGAGCTGTGGCTAACCGTACCCGTATGGAAGCGGGGAAGAAGTCTTCAGCGGATTGACCGGGTGGAAATCTGCAACGAGGAAAATTGGCAGAGGAAACACCTGTTCAGTCTGGAGCATGCGTATAAGCACTCACCCTATTGGGACGAACACATCGGGTTTTGCAGGCAGATCTATCAACGCGCCTGGCATAGATTACTGGAGTTGAATCTCACCATCCTGGAGTATCTGAGGATCGCCCTCGGCTTAGATAAACCCTTCCTGCGCAACTCAGATTTTTCCATAGACGGCAGGGGGTCTCATCGGCTCGTGGCTTTATGCGAGACCTTGGGCGCTCGGAAGTATCTCGCAGTTTATTCATCACACAAGTACCTCGACGAGGAGCTTTTCCGTCGACACGGCATCGAGGTAGTCTATTATAAGTACGAATCCCCAATCTATCCCCAACTCTGGGGTGATTTTCGCGCCAATCTCTCCACCTTTGACCTCCTTTTTACCTGCGGGCCGAAGAGCGTCGAAATTATCCGGCAAGCCGGTTGGTTGATCGAGTCCAGATGAGTCCGCTTTTCCAGGACTTTCCCCAAAAATGTCATTAGCGAGCCCGGCAGAGGGGAAGACTACTCCAAAACGAGCAATTCGCACCATTTTATGGCAGTGTCCCTTTTAACAAAGCGCCAAATCTTCATGCATGGACTAGCCAGGCTGAGATAGTAAAGACAGGTTGCTCAAATGCTCGTTGTTTCGCAGCCGTCCCCTCTGCCTTTCCTGGTGTCTCTTCAGAGTGACTGCAGAAGGTCTGTGCCACTTCCCCGGCTGTGGCTGGGGGAGCCCCTGGCCCCGTTCTGCAGGAACGGAGAACAGGGAGGGGGCGCCATCCCCCGACCACAGCCGGGCTTGAAGTGACCAGACCGTGAGCTTTGGAACGACAGAAGAGACACCAGGAACCCATTTTCATTTCAACATCAGGGC
>CP070692.1:2865746-2874545 GCA_020353215.1 Deltaproteobacteria bacterium | reverse complement strand
TTTGTCAGCGCCAATCCCACCGGGCCGCTCCACGTGGGACATGGCCGCGGGGCTGCCACCGGAGATGCTTTGGCCAGTATACTTGCAGCCACTGGTCACAGGGTGGAGCGCGAGTACTACATCAATGATGCCGGTACCCAGATGGAGACTCTGGGCCGCTCCGTTTTCTTAAGATATCAGCAACTCCTTGGGCGAGAGGCTGAATTCCCTGAAACATGTTATCAGGGTGACTATGTTAAAGAGCTGGCCAAGGAGGTGAGAGCATTACATGGAGACTCCTACCTGGATGCCGACGAGGAAGAGGTCTTCCCCTTTTTCGCCGAGTACGCGGCCAGCCGTATCCTCGATGGTATCAAAAACGACCTCGAGGAGTTTGGCGTCCGATACGATACGTGGTTCAGCGAGAAAAGCCTCTATGAAAGCGGTGCTGTTACCCGGGTGATCGAGACGCTAAATGAGGCGGACCACATGTATGAAAAAGATGGCGCTCTGTGGTTTCGCTCAACCGAATTAGGGGATGAGAAAGACCGAGTAGTTGTACGGGCTAATGGTATGACCACCTATTTTGCTTCAGACCTGGCCTACCACCAGGACAAGTACTTGCGCGGTTTCGACCTGGTCATTGACCTTTGGGGTGCCGACCACCACGGCTATGTACCCCGGATGTATGCCGGCGTGATGGCTTTGGGAAAAGAGCGTGAAGCTCTGAATCTGCTGTTAGTCAATTTAGTGAATCTCTTACGCAAAGGAAAACAGGTGGCAATGTCCACCCGTGCCGGTGAATTTGTGACCCTTCGGGACGTAATCGACGAGGTGGGAAATGACGCCGCTCGTTTTATCTATCTGACGCGTCGTTCGGACAGCCCTCTGGACTTCGATCTCGAATTGGCCAAGAAGAAAAGCGCAGACAATCCAGTCTACTATGTCCAGTATGCCCATGCCCGGATCAGCAGTATTATCGGATTATCTAAGGAGCGCCGCCTAGCGTTGGAAGATGAAGCGAATCTTGATCTGAATCGACTCAACTCGGCCGAGGAAATGGCCCTTATTAAACAGTTGAGCATGTATCCGGAAGTGGTGGAAAACAGCGCCCGTTTCCTGGAGCCTCATCGGATTCCCTACTATTTGACCCAGTTGGCTTCGACCTTCCACAGCTACTACAAGCATCATAGGATCATCCAGCACGACAGGCCTCTTGCCCAAGCACGATTCTATTTGGTGCGAGCCATCCGGATCGTGCTTCGCAATGGTTTGGGGCTGTTGGGAATTTCAGCTCCTGAGAAAATGTAGTAACAGGCCCGCAGCGAACAGAATTGCCCCGGTAGCATGAGTGCAGCTAAACAAGATAAACCCGGAAAGAAGTTGGTTCGCTTCAAAATGAGCAGACTTGCCCTGGCAGGCTGGTGCCTAGGGCTGCTCCTAGCTCTGTTGTGGATGTTTTTGCTTGGCTTGTTTGTTGGCAAAGGTATCACCCCGGCAAACATCAATTTGGCGGAAATCAGAAAGAGGATGATTGCCGAAGGCATCTGGCCCGGCTCGGGCAAGGCCCCTCAAGAAGAGAAGATCTCTGGAAGCCAAAAGGAACCGGCGAAAATTCCCGTAGAGGATTTGGAATTCTACGAAGAACTAGCCCAAAATAAGAGCGCACCATCGGAAAGCCATCCGAACGTCACTATGCCTTCACAGGAAAGCCCCAACGTCTCTGTCGCCCCCTTATCCCGGTCGCCCCAGGGGCGAGACACGTTCGCTTCCAAGCAAGGAAAGCCAAACCCCTACCTCTTTACTGTACAGATCGCATCGTTTAAGGATCTGGCGAGTGCCAAGAAATTTGCCGCCAGCCTCAAAGACCTCAAGAACCAAGCTACTACTAGGCAAGCGGATCTGCCGGGAAAAGGTCGTTGGTATCGGGTGCAGGTCGGACAGTACCCCAGCCGCGCCGAGGCTGCAACTCTTGCCCAACGCCTCAGTGAGCAGTATCGTCTCCAAGCTTTTGTCGTGCGCTTGGACGGGGCGGAGTAGCTAAGAAACTTTTGTCTTTCCGGAATTTGCTTGGATAACCATCCACTGGCCATACATTTTCTACCTTGCCCCTGCCCGGCCAGAGGGGGCTGCGAGACAAAGAGCAATTGAGCCATAGGTGTATCGCCTTAGCCCGGATGTTTCATGAATTGGGGTGGCGAGACCATGGAGATGGGCTTGCCGCCGTGCAATCGTCCCGCGGTACCGCGGGATTGGACCCGAGACCTACTTGAACAGTGCGTCTCAGGGCGAGCCTGTCCCGCCTGTCCCCGGGCGTGTCTCGGAGAGCGGAGTCTCGGGGAGCCAGTCGAAGGAAGACCCAAATACGCCCGGAAGGAAGGCCATATCCGGAGTCGCAGCAGGCCAATCATGAAACAACCGGGCTGGAACACCACCGGCTGAGCCCCCCCTCAACGATTTCTTAAGAAATCTACCAAGCCATGGACGTTCCTGAGATATTTTCGGGGTTGACAGGAACGACTCCATTTGCTAAATTTCTCACAAAATCCAAGCCGTTATCGACAATTAAATCTTTTCAAAATTATATTAAGATATAATCGACTCATAGAGCCAGTATTAGCTTCTTAGGTTTTAGTTTATACTGTTTTGTTCAGAAGAGCATATGTAGCAGACTGTCGGCGATGCTATAATACGTTCGCATCTTTGTTGATGTGAACTGGAATTTGTTTTCATAGTTAAAAGAAGAGGTTGCAAGTAAAAGAAACTAGATACTAGTAAAATTATAAATAAGGTGCTAGGCTAATTGAATTCATACAAATTAAAACAATTTTAACGAAGTAAGTATTGCTAGGTTATACTTTTTGCCATATTTATTATGTGATTAGCTTCAGATGGGCTTTTTCGCTGCAAGGTAACCACTGAAATGGCTGTTGACACGAAACACAAGTCTGCAATCGAGTTACTCAGGGAGGAAACCGGTGACGTCCGTAGTTTGCGTCCATTTGAACGCTATATTGTTGGAGTTGTCGCTGTGTTATGGGCGCTTTACCAATTGGCGCTTCCAAGTGTTCTCGTAATTGATAGCACGCAAGAGAGGGCAATTCACCTCGCCTTTGCCATGACTCTCCTGTTTCTGTTGATGCCGGCCTTTCAGCGGCCCAGGAAACATCTCGGTTACTTTGCCGTTAGCGACCGTATACCGATCATTGATTACGCTTGTGCAGTATTGGGCGCGCTCACTGCTCTCTACTTGGCTTTGTTCTATGAGAGTCTCGCCATGAGGGCCGGCTCGCCTATAACAGTTGATCTCGTCTCCGGAAGCATCCTTGTGATCCTGCTTCTTGAGGCAACCAGAAGAATAATCGGACCTGCTTTGTCTGTCATCGCGGCCATGTTCACGTTATACGCCTTCTTTGGGCCCTACATGCCCGACCTGCTCGCGTTCAAAGGGGTTTCACTCAGCAAATACCTGAGCAACATTACTCTTTCTACTGAAGGCATATACGGTATTCCTCTCGGCGTGTCCTCTGCGATTGTTTATTTGTTTGTGCTTCTGGGAGCTCTACTGGACAAAGCGGGAGCGGGAAGGTTTTTCACCCAGCTCGCCCTTTCGTTTCTTGGTCGATTCAAGGGGGGTGCTGCAAAGGCCGCCATCGTAGCGAGCGGTGCCACCGGGCTCGTTTCCGGCTCCAGCATCGCCAATATCGTTACAACCGGTCCGTTTACCATACCGTTGATGAAAAAAATCGGCTATCCCGCGAAGAAAGCTGCCGCAACCGAAGTTGCTGCAAGTACGGACGGGCAGCTGATGCCGCCAATCATGGGCGCCGCAGCGTTCATTATTGCCGAGTATGTGAACGTGCCTTACATCGAAGTGGTAAAAGCCGCTGCCATTCCGGCTTTCGCCTCCTACTTCGGGCTTTTCTGCATATCACACCTCGAAGCCTCGAAGCTGGGCATCGAAGGGCTTCCCCCAGAAGATATTCCCAGCTTTTGGGGTACGCTCAAAGAGGGCATACACTACTTGATTCCCTTGGGAGTTCTACTGTATGAACTCGTCTACCTGAGGCATTCCCCAGAACTGGCAGCGTTCAGGGCCATAATCCTCTTGTTCCTTGTAATCTTCTTCCAGGAAGTGAGGCGGACGATTCTGGCCAAAAAGGGATTCGGCTCTGGGGTAATCCGTGGTTTCCAACTTATCATAGAAGGATTCATTCAGGGCTCAAAGAATATGATGTCCGTGGCCCTTGCCTGCGCATCTGCAGGAATAATTGTAGGTGTCGTAAACATGGGCATTGGTGGAATGATATCAGCTGTCGTCGAAATTCTTTCTCACGGTAACATCTTTCTTCTTCTTATTATAACGGCCATGGCAAGTCTTTTAATCGGCATGGGACTGCCCACCACAGCGACCTATATCGTAATGGCGTCCCTAACGGCTCCGATTATTGTCGAGGTAGGATCTCTTTTTGACTTCATCATTCCCCTCATGGCGGCCCACCTGTTCTGTTTCTACTTTGGCATATTGGCTGATGATACGCCACCTGTCGGTCTCGCTGCCTACGCTGCCTCTGCCATAGCAGATTCTGAGCCAATTCCAACCGGCATTCAGGGCTTTCTCTACGACATAAGAACATCTTGTATCGCATTCATGTTTGTTTTCAATCCGGATTTGATCCTACATAACATCAATAGTTGGCCGCAAGCACTCTTGATATTCTGTATGGCCTTAATCGGGATGTCTTCTTTTGAATGTTTCGCTCAGGGATGGTGTTTGACCAAGAACAAGTTGTACGAAATTCCATTCTTCCTCTCGGCGGCTTGGATCCTCTTTCACCCCGGAGGACTTGCCAATCTTCTCGGTATTGATCCTGCCAAGAAGTATTACTTATTCCCGATCGGCCTCGTTGTTTACGCTTTGGTGGTACTTGTGCAAAAGCTTAGGATGAAGGGAAAGTGAGGCGTGGCGAGCCTGGGCAGTGAGAATTTCTCGTGCCTTTAGTGCAGACTAAATTCTTCCATTGCTTGTCGAGTTGTAAAAGATGTTTATTGGTTCTTGCCCATCCAATAGCATTCTGTAGGAATCAACCATTAAGCCTGCGACGATTTGATTTGTCATAATTACAGACGGATCGGGATGATAAGTGCATGAGGCCCTGTCCCGTGGTTGCGCATCAACCTGCCGCTGGTCAACAATATCATATAATCCCAACAATTCAGCTGGAGTGTTATCGTCTTTCTTGGGATCGTAGATGACGACCTGACCCGCATCGACGTTAGTTCCGCCACTGATGAGTATTTTCTTTTGATCCTTACATTTTTCACTCATTACTATTCTCGTTTCGAAATTGTCAACGCAATCAAAAATAGTATTGAAGGTTGTAATATCTGTATTCTTCGTAAAGTATGCAACCTCTGCATTGGTATTTGTTCCGAACAATCGGTTGAGTCTTCGAGACAGGGTCCCTGCTTTGCTAGTCCCAACCGCCTCATAAAGAAACACCTGTCTGTTCAGATTGGTCAGGTCTGTTATATCAGGATCCATGAATGTAGTGTTCTGCAATCCCGCGTACGCAAGCCCGAGTCCCACAAAAACTCCCAATGCTCCAGAACCCGTAACGAGTATGTTGGGCTCTCCCGTTATTGCCCCCAACTTCTTCCTCTCATAGGAGATCATGTCCTCAGATAGTTCCTGGCCCATTAAGATATTCTTGGTTTCTTCAAGTGCGATCCCCGAAACAATAATGTCCAACACTCCATCATCAAAATGACGCCTTGGTAAATTGTTTGGGGAAACTATCTGTTCAAGCTCCTGCCATTCACGCCCTCTCACATAAGTAAAAACTCTGAAACCCTGCTCGTCATCGTTTTCGTAACAAAAGCCCCTGATGATGGGTAAACCTTCCCTGAAACCCTTTTCCAACAGCAATTTGTTTGCTAAACCATACTGACTCAGATCAACGATGAGATCACATCCAATAAAGATATCATCCATCACGGGATGTGTATAGAAACCCACCATGTGAGTAATGGAAAGTCGAGTATTCACCTTTTTCGCTGTCGCAATGAGGCTCTCGTCCAGCACGGGTGCGACAGCAACAACATCGTTTATCCCAAGAGCAGAGGCGGACATTACATAGAGTGATGTCAAGAGGTCGTCATCGCCTACGATGCCTATCTTTGCTCGGTCCAATGCGCTTTGGTCCCAGCCCTCAATTCGAAGTTGTCGGTCGAGTCTTCCTTCGATGGCAACCTTATGAATAAGCGTGTCGTCATAGTACATAGCACAAACCATTAATCACCCTGGTTGTGAACCCGAGCTTTCTATGTTTATAATAAAGGATTGCAGTTGTTGTATTCGCTTTTCCAGAGAATCCAGGGAAGATTCCTTCTCGGCGAGGGACCCCGTTTTGTCCATCTTGCTCATCTGTTTCCTCAGATCGGTCGCCTCTTCCTCCCATTGCTTTACATGCTGCTTGGCATATTCACACATCAGTAGAGTTTCAAAATGATATCGCTCAAGCTGATTCGTCCCAAGCGAGGAATTTTGAGCAAACAGAACTCCACACAGAAATATCTCGTCCGGTGAGTTCGCATACCAGATATATGGGTTGTCAACTCTGCTGATTATAGCCTTGGTGAGACTGTATTGTTCATCTGTAGCCAACGAAAACGGTGGGGGTTCGTAATCACTTTTCACCCTTACCCTTGCAGACTCGAACTGCTCTTGCAGAGAAAAATCTGGCGAGTTGTCAAGCTTCTGCAAGAATGTCTTGTCAAGGTCATACATCTTGACGAGACCATTAATCCGGCCGAAGAGAGAGGGATGATAAGCTTGCTTCCGTCTTTTTCGTGCCCGGTCAGACTTTATGTGCTGTAATATATCCATCTACATCGCCCATTCCAACGATGTCCGTTTACCTCGGCCGTTTGGGGCTATCCTTCTGGACTCGGTGGTCAACAAACTCGATCGTTTTGACGTGTACCCTCGTTGGATCGAGGCTGTGATAACCGTTGCGACGTCTGCCGTCGTACCCGTAGAGTAAGGCATTAATGGCTTCTTCCAATACGTTGATTATATTCTCCGCCGAGAACTCTTGTGGTTGGATGAAACCACGCATGCAGATTTCTTGCATTGAGCGATGAGCGTACAGGAATGGATGCTTGTATTTCTCTATGACCACCGGCTTGAAGGGGCTGCAGGTGGAAACCGCGACCCTGCAATCAGGAAACAGGTATGATCGACCGTAGTAATCTGTCAGGACGTATTCTCCTGTACGTTTATAGACCAGGTAATCTCGGTTGTTGCCAATCCTGGTGAATCCGCAGCCGTCCATTTCCAGCCAACCTCTCTCCGCAATATAAAACATAACCCTAGCAAGGTTTCTATTTGCCTCGACGAATTCCTCACGCTCCTGCAATTCTCGATTCAGTCGATCTTTTTCTTCCTCCAAGATTCTTGCTTTGAGCGCTTTACCAAGCCATTCCCGCAGCTCACTCGTCGAGAAAACACCATCTCCCGGCGGCTCCACCGGCGACAACCGTCTTTCCAGTTCGCCTATTACGTCCTTCATGGGTTCTGTATCTAGGAGCGCATCAATATCCGCGCGGTATGTTGGTGGAACGTCAATCCTTTCTGCTATCAAGTCCAGTATCTGTCCTCTTCTCCTTTCGCCTCTCTCCAGGACTCTTTTGCTCCTGACGAAATATGGCATTATCTTAAAGATTATGGTCTTGAGCTTCTTGTCTATCCATCCTCCACCTGGAGAAGAGCTGTTGGGACGATCAGGTAAGTAGGCTCTTTTCAACTCCTCGTATAAGTCAGCGTCTACTTGGTCATAGTTTCGCAGAAGTGATTCCAAGCCAACCGCCTTTACGAAGTACTTGCGGCCCACCTCAATTATTGTTTTCTCCTGTCTTTTCCTTAAAGACTCTCCTGTCTTTTCCCGGTCTGCAAGTATCCGGACTTCCCTCTCGACGGTAGGATCGAAAAGAAGTGGCAAGTAAATAAATCCTGAGTGCACCACAATTTCATGATTATTAGTAAACAACCCTATCATTAGAATTCGGCCTTATCCTTATAGATGAATCCCTCTTTCCTGAGGTCTAATCGCTCTGAACGGGGTATATTGGTTCTGGTTCCAATGTCAGCAAATCCCGGAAAACCTCTTTCTCCAGAGCTTCTTTTGATACGGCATCCTTCACCCGGCTATTCTTCCTTCAACCAAGGCCCTCTATCCAGCAAGGTCACTGCATCTGGGTGCAGGAACGGTCATAGATATTGACTCTGTTGCGCTTTGAGGCGACGACACCATGGTCTATCCCATGCTGAAGCTGGTTTGATACCGCCTGGGCTTCTTCAGCGCCCCAGCCGACTCGGTGACGCCCATCTCTCCCCCCAAATCGCACCTCCAACAGCAGATCACCCAATAATATAGGGTAACGATCAAATGTCAATAAATCCGCCGTTCAGGACTTTCCCCAAAAATGTCCTTCGCCACCCAGGCATAAGGGAAGGCTACTCCACAACGAGCAATTCGCGCCGTTTTATGGCAATGTCCCATTCAACAAAGCACCAAATCTTCATGCATGGACTGGCGGGGCTTAGATGGTGAAGGCAGGTTGCTCAGATGCTCATTGTTTCGCAGCCCCCTATGCCTCTTCTGGTGTCTCTTCTGGGTGACTGCGGAAGGTCTGTGGTACTTCTCCGCCTACGGCGGACTGGGGGAGCCCCTGGCCCCGTTGCGCAGGAACGGGGAACAGGGAGGGGGTGCCCTCCCGGCCACAGCCGGGCTTGAAGTGACTCCGCCGCAGGCGGAT
>CP070692.1:2856826-2865646 GCA_020353215.1 Deltaproteobacteria bacterium | reverse complement strand
GGGAGACCTCGTAAAATAGGGAAGATTGGCTGCTTTGCGCTGCCACATCCTGCCGGTATTGGTTGTAGAGTTCCCCTGGAATTACTTGGAACGATTTGCCGGCCAATGTTTTCAGATGGGGGGCCACGATACATCCTCTCTCTGATTTCTTTTGTTACGGAAACGGGTGGGTAGAACTCCTAGACCCAACTGTAACCCATGACACCTGCTCGGTCACGCGGAACTCGACCGAATCTTACCAGAACTTACCTGGCACAACCGTTGCAAGCTATCTCTCCCTGAGGTTGGACTTCTGCTTCTTCACAACAACCGTATTTCATTTGGAAGAAACCTTCTGGTCGTACTAGACGCGGTTAGGCGGGCTTCGAGATACGCTCTTGGAGGTATGATTTTGAATACGACAAATGTGACCGACAGACGCCGACATACCAGAGTAGACGTGAACTGGCCTGTTGTCATCTTGACGCAACGTGGAGCCGTAGTTGGAGAAGCCAAAAATGTCGGCGTCTCTGGGGCGTTTATCCTTTGCCGGACACCATTGCTTCCCAAAGAAAAGCTCAAATTAATCATCATGGCGCCCAATAGGCACTCACAGAGTATTTCTGCCGAAGTTGCCTGGTCGAATCCCTACGGCTCTGAATCAGAGGAAGAGATCCCTCCCTGTGGGATGGGCATAAGATTTACCAAGATTGCCGCGGCTGACCGCGAGTTCATCCGGCAAGAGGTAGTGAAACAATTGGGGGCGAAGATTTCTAGGACGGCTGAGAACAGATGATCACCCTGGAAAGAGGCTCCGTAGGCAGTTGTATCTCTTCTTGCTAGTGCAGGAGACAGCCGAATCCCGCTGCCACGCGACTGCAGGGAGTTTCAACATACTACAGCATCATGTCCGCGGGGTGGCGTAAGAAATGGTGACGCACTGTCGCGCCACAACCGTTCCTGAGGTTCAACCGTCGCACGGCTGTCAGTCCCGGAGAAGAGCGAGAGAAGAATGTTTTGCAGCCTTTCGGTTACTCGGAGGGCTTTTTGGGTGACACTATCTGTTCCGGATTGGCCAGGATTCCGACAACAACGAAACCCAGCAGCCCCAGAAAACCGAAGACAACCTGCCAACTGCCGGCGAGCTGCCAGGCGAGTCCAGCGCCAACGATGGCTGGTATTCCAAATACGACTGCGATTCCAGCTTTTCTTTCCAGGTCCATCTTGTCACTCCCTCCGCATTGTCTCGGCTCCTATACGGAGCTATCCTGCTTATAGCGAAGAACGATGCTAAAGTAAAGCCTAACCCGCGCATTTTATGAATTATCTACTGCGACCGCGGATATGGCCGTCCTTCCGTCGGTCTTCAGGTCTCACACCCTGCGACGTACTGTCAAGTACGTCTCGGGTCCGAGTCCCGCGGAACCGAGGGACGATTGGACTGTGGCACACCCATCTCCACGGTCTCGCTACTCCAGTTCATGAAATATGCTGGCTAAAGCGATTCAACCATGTCCTAACAACCCTGCTCTGAGAGTTTTGAACATACGCTTCGAGCGGTTCTGCAAAAGTCTGCTTCACAATATCACACCCAAAGGGAGTCTCATGCAGAAATAGTGTTTGGAAGCGGTTTACGTCCAGGTAGCTTTGACAACTTGACAAAATGGACCGGCGGACCGATATTTGGGCTGGACTTGAGTAATATAGCAATTGCACTACTTAACCAAGGAAGACGGAATGGATAAAGGCAAGTGCGACGAAAGGAAGCCTTGCGCCTCGTGCGAATTAGCAAGTGCCTGCTCTGACAAAGAAAAAGATGGGCATGAACAGGAACGCCTGCAACAGAAGCTTTTCCACATCAAACACAAAATCATGGTGATGAGTGGCAAGGGCGGTGTGGGGAAGAGCACGGTGGCCGTCAATTTGGCCGCGGGCCTGGCCCTTCAGGGATATCAGGTGGGAATTCTCGACGCCGATCTTCATGGTCCTGACGTTCCAAGAATGCTCGGGCTGGAGGGCCAATATTTGACTGGGAGAGTTGACGGCGTTGAGCCGGTGGAAGTATTCAGGGGGTTCAAAGCAGTTTCGATGGCCCTATTGGCACACGACCCGGACAAAGCCATCATCTGGAGGGGTCCGCTGAAGCACTCGGCCATAAAGCAGTTTCTCGGTGACGTGAACTGGGGCGATTTGGACTTTCTCCTGATCGACTTGCCACCTGGAACCGGTGACGAACCTCTGAGTGTCGCCAGGCTTATCAAGGATGTTGATGGGGCCATCATTGTGACCACGCCCCAAGATGTAGCGCTCTTGGATTCGAGAAAGGCAGTCAATTTCAGCAGCCTGATCGAAGTCCCGGTCCTGGGAATCGTTGAGAACATGGGCGGGATGTCTTGTCCCCACTGCGGTGGAATCATTGACTTGTTCAAGGTCGGAGGAGGTGAGCAGGCAGCTAGGGAACTCGGCGTTTCATTTCTTGGCCGAATTCCCATCGATCCGCAGGTGGTGGTGAAATGCGACTCTGGGGAACCATTGGTAACTGATCCCACTGAGTCGGTGGCGAAAACGTCATTTGTCAAACTGGTCCAAGGGGTACTCGACCGCTTAGCATCATCGAGCAAGGAGATGGCGCGTACAAATCATTGATGGTTGTGTGCCAGTCCTTGGATAAGACCTGTCGACGAGCTCAGGTCGAGTCGCTCAGGACTGGCAACGCCCCCTTCATTCCAGGCAACCAGGAAGAATATGGTTGCTCCAAATGCTCTTTGTCTCGCAGCTTACCCTATCCTAGAGTGAAAAAACCCTGGAGCCCGGAACAGCCATCTAGGCAAGACTGGGAAGAACCCAAATTCTTGGGTGAACTGGTGGAAAAAATCATTCTTGAAACATCGAAGATGTTCACGTATTATACGACGATTGATTTGACGAGCAGTAGTTATGTGACCTTTACTTTGAAACCATGGAGGAGACAGAATGGAAGAATTCGAAGAGGTATGCTACACCAGGGAAGGCGCCATTCAGAAGGCCATAGAGATGGAGCAGCAGAGCTTTGATGTCTACCGAAAAGCCTATGAGCTTGTTGACGACAACCGCGCCAAGAAACTTGTCAAGGAGTTAGCTCTTGAAGAACTAGAGCACAAGTATACCCTGGAAAAGGCCTACCTTGAGGAAGAGGTTGC
This sequence comes from Deltaproteobacteria bacterium, assembly GCA_020353215.1. GTDB lineage: Bacteria > Desulfobacterota > Syntrophobacteria > BM002 > BM002. Next base: position 2,862,488 of record CP070692.1, on the reverse strand, counting down.
CCTGCACGACGCTGGCATGGATGAAGGCCCGAGCATGAATTTGACCGTGCTTCTTCAGGCAAAGCCTCTGGATGTAAGCTCCAGTGCCCAAGACATTATGATCTACGCTATCCATGAAGAGAAACGGAGCGTAGATTTCTACGGCAAGATGGCGCAGCAGTGTGTTGGAGCACCAATGGAAGTCATGTTTCAACGATTGCAGAAGGATGAGAGTAACCATCTCGCCAGTCTCGAGGAGTTGTACGAAAACATTTACATGCCGGAGATGTAGAGGGTGCTTAATGGTTATTGTCAGTTGTCCGTGATGGAAAGGACGACTGACAATGCCAGCCCTGTGAAGTTATGGGGCCGGCCATTGCCAGCCCTTTGCTCACTGAACTCAGACGATCCACCGCCGTTTTCCGCCGACTTACCTGTCTGCTCAGTAGGCTTATCATTCAGAACCCACAATCCAGTCGGTGGTTGTTTCCTCCACAGAAATTCTTATCTTCTTGCCTGTCAATCAAATATTTCTGGAAATCTCTTGAGGTCATACAAGAAACTAGAAGGTTAAGTTGATGAAGTCTACTAGAGACATCCGTTTTCTTGGAGTCGCGTGTTTGATTACCTTCGTTCTTTTCGGGCTTCCCCCAAGCAGTGCGGCAGACTCTTTACCCCACCACAACATCACGATTTCCTTCGATCTCTCCAGAAATCGACTTTACGGCGTTTTGGATGCCAGCCTTCCCGGGGGTGTTCCAGCCATCCGGGTTGGAAGAGATCTAAGCATCAAAAGGTTCTCAATCAACGGCAAACGTCAGTCGGCGCGGGTCAGGGACGGTCGCCTCGATCTCCCGGATCATCATCAGGGAGTCAATCTCCAGATTGAATATGAAGGGGTTTTCGATGAGAAGGAAGGTGGCACCGACAAGAACACAATTGGCGAAAAAGGCGCCTTCCTTGTGGCCGAGTGGTATCCCACGGCCGAAGCAACGATTGCGCGTTTTGCCCTGAAAGCCAGAATTCCGAAAGAGTTTCACGCCGTGTCTGAAGCAAACGTCGTCTCGGTCCAGGATCTGGGTAGCGAGAGGTTGGTGAACTTCGAGTTTCGACATCCGGTGCCGAGAATACATTTCGTCATGGCTCCCTATGTTGTAAAGAAGGACCGCTATGGCGAAGTGGAGGTGGCAACATATTTCCTCCCTGAGGATCAAGATCTGTCGGACCGATACCTGGAACGAACGGTAAAGTACCTCCAAATGTATGAGAAAATGCTGGGTCCCTACCCATACCAGCGCTTCGCTGTAGTGGCAAATATTACGCCCACCGGCTATGGCATGCCCACCTTTACACTGTTGGGCCGCCAGGTGCTACGGTTACCATTCATCCCCGAGACCTCGCTGGGACACGAAATACTCCACTCGTGGTTCGGAAACTCGGTGTACGTGGATTATGACAGTGGCAACTGGTCCGAAGGGCTTACCAGTTATCTTGCCGACAACCACTACGAGGAACTTCTGGGTGACGGCTGGCAATACAGAAGGAGGCTCCTTGAAGAGTACGAAAGTTATGTCCATGGAGACAACGAAATCACCCTGAGGCAGTTTGTTGGTGGAGGAGACCGGGCCCAGCGCGCGGTGGGTTATGGTAAAAGTGCTATGGTTTTCCACATGCTGAGGAATCGTATCGATGATGAACACTTCTTCAAGGCGTTACGACTCCTGGTATGGGAACGTCGTTTTCGTTTGACCTCATGGCAGGATCTGGCAGAAATCTTCTCACGGGAGGCTGGACAAGATCTGAACGGTTTCTTCGACTTCTGGTTGGACAATAAGGGCATGATGAAGGTCAGTCTGAATCGAATTCATTCTAGCAGTTCAGACCAGGAATACCAGGTGACATTCACTGCTCGGGTGAAGAACAGTTCAATGCCTGTCACAATTCCCGTGGCGGTCAATACGGCAAAAAAGACGGAAACACACCTCTTGTCCGTATCCAGAGCCGAGCAAAGGTCTACGCTTTTTCTGAAGGCCAAATCCCAGCAAATCACCGTGGACGCAGACTACGATCTTTTTCGCAGCCTAACCAACGCGGAACGACGGCCGGTTTTGAGCCGACTGCTGGGAGACCCAACCAGAACCGTCGTGATCCCCGAAACCGGTGAGGAAATCTACCATTCCCTCATCCAGGTACTGGAAAGTTGGGGCTTCAAGGCCGTGCCTGAGAAAGAGGCCGATCACGAACTCCTGAGCCAGAGAGCCCTGCTCTACCTCGGACCTCAACCGGAGCTCGAGTCAGTCTTTCCGCGATTATCAGAAGCTCCAACCGGCTTCTTCCTTCGAATCAGAAAAAACATGTTAAACCCCAAACGTGTCCTCGGGCTGGTTCTGGCGGAAAACCGTGCAGCGGTGGGTAAAGTGGCTCACAAGCTTTCCCACTACGGACAATACAGCAAACTGGAATTCTCTGGAGGGAAAAACGTGGAAAAGGACACCGGGGCCAGCGAGCGTGGCATCGTGTTCGACATCCCCGAACCCGCAAGGGGAATCGCGCTCGAATCCCTGCTCTCTCTACCTGAAATCATTTCCCGGATAGCCAACAAATCTATCGTCTATGTGGGAGAAAGGCACGATCGATATGGCGATCATCTTGTGCAACTTGAGGTGATTCGAGCCCTGGATCAGCTTCACCCCAAACTCGCCATCGGTATGGAGATGTTTGAGCGGAGGTATCAGAGAGCGTTGGACGATTATATCCTAGGGGCCGCAAACGAGCAGACCTTCTTGAAGGAGTCCCACTACTTCAGTACCTGGAGGTTCAACTATAACTTATACCGCGACATCCTCCGGTATGCGAAAACCAGGCAAATTCCGGTGATTGCACTCAACCAGGACCACGAGCTGGTTAGCAAGGTTGCAGACAAAGGGCTTGAGGGCTTAACGCGGAAGGAGCGAGAGCGCTTACCTGTGGATATGGTTTTCGACGATGAGGCATATGAGCAGCGCCTCAGAGACGTTTTCGAGATGCACCAGGTGGAGCTGCCGGAAGGCAGAGCACCACACGCTTTCGAATACTTTCACCAGGCCCAGATCCTCTGGGATGAAACCATGGCTGAGACCATTGCCAACTTCCTTGAGGAGCAGCCCGACTACCATCTGGTGGTACTCGCCGGTACCGGTCACCTTGCATTCGGCTCTGGTATTCCCAGTAGAGTCCATCGGCGAATTAGGAAGGACTATTCCATCGTCCTTCCCGATCCGGGGCTACCCCTGGAAAAAGACTTGGCGGACCATATCGTTTTCCCCGGTGAGTCCAAGGCACCGGAGGCTCCCAAACTCGGGGTGATGCTGGAGCCCAAGGAAGAGTCACTTACGGTGACAGGCTTCGCTGGTGGGAGCGACGCTGAGGCGGCCGGCATGGAAGAGGGCGACACTATTGTGGCCGTGGATGACCACAACGTCAACGAGATCGACGACTTGCGCGTGTTCCTGGCCACAAAGTACGTGGGAGACAAGGTTCGTGTCAAAATCCTACGTGGCGACAAGATTGTTGAGTTGACGGTGGAACTCGGAGCCCCCATCCGGTCGGAACGATAATCCGAGACGAGCACAGTCCCGCCTCGGCGGGATGCCTGCAAGTGCCGGTTTGCAGGATTAGGGTTGAGTACGGGGAGGTTAGTGGTTTTGCCAACCCCCCGGCGCTTTTATGGTCCCATCTCCGATGGGCGGTCACACTCCTCACGTACCCCCATAACCAATCTCTACTTTATCGCCCTCTACAATCACGGGGACTTTCCGCACGCCGTCTGAATGCTTCAGCATTTCTTCCAGCTTGTCTTTTTCCCGAACAACGTCCACGTAAATAGCCTTGTTTCCGTAAGCCGACCTGGCTTGGTTGGTGTAGGGTCAACTTGATTTTCCGTAAATAACGACCTTGTCTGCCATCTGTCATCCTCCTTGCTAAGTCTAACCATGTCCCACATTTTTTGCTGGACACAGGGGGTGCTCATCTGCTCCCTCAAGAGGGGCACTGGAGCCTTTTCTGCAGTAACTGGCGGGAGGCCGGTGCCACTTCCGCGTTTGGGGCTAGGGGAGCCCTTGATCCCGTTCCATAGGAACGGGAAACAAGGAGGGGACGCCTTCCCCTGGCCGCATACGCGTTAGAAGTGGCCGGGCTGGGAGCCTCGGAACGAAAGAACAGGCCTCAGTGCCCCTCCAATGGTTCCACCACCCCCTGTGTCCAGCAGTCCCACTTGTGGGTAAAGATCAGTTGCTAAATGGGGGTTCCCCTTTCTTGTAGGAGGTTCAAGCTCTCCCCGTTCGCCTGAGTTATCTACCCTTCCCCGCCGAAGTAGTGCGAGTATCTCTTGCAGAAGCGTCCCAGCCCTCTTTCTCTATCAAGCAACAAGTTCTTGAGTTTTTCGCAAATCAACAAATCCGTGGGGAAGGCCATGTTCTCCGGTAAATCGTCAAGCGCAAAGAACTCGGCCTTCCTGGCGTCTGAACCAGGCTGCAATTGCCCACCAGCAAACTTGCCAAAAAACCACACACCTACTGTTTGATGCGCTCGATCATGGAAGTTGGAATGAACATCGAACACCGGGCCTACATCCACATCCAGACCTGTTTCTTCCTTCAGCTCCCGGCGGGCGCACACGCGGATGTCTTCATCCCATTCCACATGACCGCATGGAATGCACCACATACCATCGTATGACCCATGCCGCTGGACCAAAAGCAGTTCCCCTTGGTCCAATATGATTACTGCAACACCAACGGTAGGGTTCTTGTAATGGACAAAGCCGCACTTCGGACAGTAGCTTCGCTGGCATCCGGTCCCGTGGTCTGTGGCTAGGCTGACGCCGCAGAGCGGGCAGTAGTGATAATCCATGAGAAAAGCTCTCCACAGATTGAGCTGACTGAAAGGGGTGCCCCTCCAGTTCCTCGGCGGGTCATAGTCGCCTGCGCCTCTTGGAGACAGAGATGTGGAGCTTTTCGTCCAAAAAAGTGATTCCTCCGAAGCTCCCCAGTACACCAAGAAGAAGCGCTGGGTCGGCGATGGTGAACTTACTCGCCGAAAGAGCATACTCGCATCATTGTAACTAGGCCACTGGGGTTTTGCGCATGCGGCTGTCGCCGACTATAGCATCCCAGGCTGCCAAGGCAAGACACCGGTGCCCCAGGATGCTTTTTGTGTCTCAGTTTCGCCCGAATATTACCTAGAACATCAATAGCCACGAGATGGTCGTCCCAGCCAATTCCGGAAGAACCAAAAACAGGTGGGCGCTCTATCGTTCACAGATCTATGATCATATCTGCTTCATTGCCGCAACTGTCGCAGGTGAAGGATTTCTTTTCCTGTTTCTCCACTCCCGCTGCCTTTTTGGTCACATCCTCCACGGGCACCAATTCGCAGGTCACAACCATTTCCGCTTCGTTACCACAATTTTCACATTTGCAGACTTCCATCATCTGCCGTTTTTCAGCCATGCGTTTCTCCTGTTGAAAGAGGGAGGTTTTTTTGCTGCAGGGATTATAGTAGCAGCCCAGAGCGAAATCAATGAGAACATTGTCCAGGACTTTCCCCAAAACTTACGTTGGATGTTCATGAATTCAGGCCGTTCGCCAGCCAGGGGGGCATTTGTAAGTGAAAATGCATTGCTTGTGTCTTTTCTTCGGTTCCG
>CP070692.1:2847890-2856726 GCA_020353215.1 Deltaproteobacteria bacterium | reverse complement strand
TCAGAGCGGTTTGAGCGTTCAGTACGATCCCTCTGTTAACCAATTGATAGTATTAGATATTTTGGCTGGTGGGCCGTGCTGGGCTCGAACCAGCGACTCTCTGCTTAAAAGGCAGATACTCTACCAACTGAGTTAACGGCCCAATTCGGTTGAACAGTGAGATTTTCCTCCTAGCATTCATCACCACTGCTGTCAAGGGAATTTATTCGGTATCGAAAACCTTGTCCTTCCCCGTATAGCGGGATCTTCGATGGGACGGGGCAGATGGCATAGCGCATGGAGCATAGGGCTTGGAGCAAAGGGAAAACTCAAAATCTTTCACTCTATGCCCTTTGCTCTTTGCCCAATGGATTCTGACTCCTTCCTGTCCCGCTGAGTGGCGTGGCCTACTCGAGCGGGGACTCCCTTTCGATCTGGGCTGAGATCAGTGAGCCCTCCCTGAGGGCACAGCTTGAGGCTGGGTCCTTAGCCGCACAGCGGGATCTTCGATGGGCCCGGATTCCTCAATTTGAAAAGAATGACTTTGGACAGCAGCAGCGTGGTTGAGCCCGGACATTTCATGAATCACCTGCTGCGACCGCGGATATGGGAGTCCTTCCTGGCGTCCTCGGGTGTCGCATCTTGCGACGTACCGTTCAGGTACGCCTCAGGTCCAATCCAGCGCTACCGCGGGATGGTTGCCCGGTGGCAAGCCCATCTCCACAGTCTCGCCACGGCAATTCATGAAACATCCGGGTTAGATGGAAATTGTGCTCGGGAAGTCGGGGCAGCAAGACATAGGCTGGATGGTCGGTGGATTGATAAGGCTGTGTTATTGAAATAAATCCTTACGTGGACTTACGGTGAAGAAGGTTGAAATGGCTCGGGAAAATGTTTATAGTGGAACTGTGTTGGTGAACGCAGCGGTCGCGAGTGCTCGGTGGCATCGCGGCTCCTTAATTTCAACGATGTTGATTAGGTGAATTGTAATGGCTGATGAAGGACAAAAGATACCAGACCAAAAGGATCTAGAAAAGGAACTGAGTGAGTACCTTTCCAAGAAGTATGGCGCTCGGATCAAGATAGTATCTCCCCTCATGTTACCGAAAAGCGCCGAGGAGAAGGAAGAAGGGGAGGGTACATCGGGAAATGAAGCTGTGAATAAGATACAGTTTGACTTGAAGCCTGAAGAGTTGGAAGCCTACCTGGATGAATACGTGATCAAGCAGGATGACGCCAAGGCCATACTTGCCACCAAGGTCTGCACGCACTTCAATAGGATCAAACACGAGCTTGAAACCAATAGAGCCCAAGACCCCACGGTGGTGGGCCGGATAAAGAACAACATTATCATGGCAGGGCCCACCGGGGTCGGCAAGACTTACGTGGTGAAGCTCATTGCCAACAGGTTGGGGGTTCCTTTTGTCAAGGGAGACGCCACCAAGTTCAGTGAAACCGGCTACGTTGGTGGCGACGTGGAAGACCTGGTCCGTGACCTCGTGCACGAGGCCAATGACGATATTGAGGTGGCGCAATATGGAATCATCTATGTTGACGAGATCGATAAGATCGCTTCCAGTCACAATCTCATCGGTCCAGATGTTTCCCGGACCGGAGTTCAGCGCGCCCTCCTGAAGCCTATGGAAGAGACCGAAGTAGACCTCAAGGTGCCTCACGATCCGATCTCTCAGATTCAGGCTATTGAGCAGTACCGCAAAACCGGGAAGCGAGAAAAACGCGTGGTCAACACCCGGAATATCCTTTTCATTGTCAGTGGGGCCTTCAATGGCTTGACTGAAATCATCAAGAAGAGGGTGAAGAAGCAGGGGATCGGTTTTGGCGCCGATCTGCCCAGTAAGGAAGAGGAAAAGCATTACCTGAAGTTGACCAAGTCAGAGGATCTGATGCAGTATGGGTTTGAGAGCGAATTCGTGGGCCGCTTGCCGGTGGTGGCGGTATTCGATGAACTCTCCAGGGACGACCTGTTTGCAATCCTCAAAAATCCGAAAAATCCGGTGGTGAGCGCCAAGAAAGCAGATTTCCGTGCCTACGGGATTGATATTCGGTTTGAAGACGAGGCACTGCGGATGCTGGCGGAGGGAGCCCATGAGGAGCGAACCGGAGCACGGGGTCTGGTGAGTGTTCTGGAAAAGGCCGTACTTCCCTTCGAAAAAAAGCTTCCTTCCACTGATATTCGGGTCTTCGTGGTAACGCCCGAGGTGGTGAATAATCCGAAAGGCATGGTGGAGCAACTGCTTGAGAATCCCGATGGGCCGGAGTATCTGGAGCGATACCAAAACGCCTTGGCACAGGACAAGACTGCAGCGATGCAGGCGGTTATGGACAAGAAGGTCCACTATAGTCAGAAGTATGGAGCGGCATTTACCGAAGCTCGGATCGACCTGGTGGTAAGCTGGCACCTGTTTTCCGGTTCAGAGGTCGAGGGGCTTTTTGACCGGGTGCTCGCCATGATCGGAGAAGTGAGAAGCTTCGAGTCGGATTTTGCAGATAAGCATGGCATCAGGATCAAGTTTGCTGAAGATGCTACGGATGAAATCTTACAGAAGGCGGTCAATGACAAGAAGACCGTTCTCACAATTTGTAGTCAGGTGTCGGAAGACTACGACTACGCCCTGCGGCTGGTGATGGATAAAACAGGCCAACAGGAATTTGTCATTACCCGCGAGGCCATAAAGGATCCCAATGGTTTCATTGATGATATGATTAAGAGATCCTACGGCACCGGCCACTTTGCTCTCCCGAGCCCGCGACGCAAGGAATGATAGAACTGGTTGCCGGTCTTAGTCTTGACAAAAAGGCCTCTTTATCAGCAGACAGATGAGGGAGTGGTGTGATCGTTTCCAGTAAGACCTGATTCCTTGGTAGGTAATACAAAGGACAGTAAATGATCGGTATTTCAAAACTTTACTGCGGTACTGTGGAACCGTCCGACGCCCTCCGCTACGGGCGTCACTCCAAACAACTGCCCTCACATCTGCTCCAGTTCTCAAGTGACAAGAAGCCAGTTGTGGTCTGGAACGCCACCCGCCGTTGTAACTTGAAATGCGTGCACTGCTACGCGCACGCAACGGATGAGGCCTCACAACAAGAGCTCAGCACGGACGAGGGGAAACTTCTCCTGGATGACTTTGCTCAATTCGGCGTTCCGGTAGTGCTCTTTTCCGGCGGTGAACCTCTGGTACGGAAAGATCTAGTGGAACTGGCCGACTACGCTGTCAAGCTGGGAATGCGAGCCGTCATTTCCACTAACGGCACCTTGATCACCAGGTCTGTCGCCCAAACTCTCAAAGACGTCGGATTATCCTATGTGGGTATCAGCCTCGACGGTATGAAAGAGGTGAACGACCGGTTTCGTGGGGTCAGAGGCGCTTTTGATAAAGCTATGGCGGGGATTGAGAATTGTCAGCAGGCGGGCATCAAGGTTGGTTTAAGATTTACGATTAACCGGATGAATGCTGACGAGATTCCGGCCATTTTTGACCTCCTGGAGGATCGCGACATTCCTCGAGTATGCTTCTACCATCTGGTCTACGCTGGACGCGGAAGCGATCTGGTCAAAGAAGACCTGAGCCATGAAGAGACCCGGCGAGTAGTTGACCTGATCATTGATCGCACGCAATCGTTGCACGAGCGCGGCAAACCGAAGGAAGTGCTCACAGTAGACAACCACGCTGATGGGCCTTATGTGTACTTGCGCCTGCTAGAAGAGGGGTCGCCACGAGCCCAAGAGGTCCTCGAACTGTTGAAGATGAACGAGGGCAATAACTCGGGTCGTGGCATTGGCTGCGTGAGCTGGGATGGCGAGGTACACCCGGACCAGTTCTGGAGGCACTACTCTTTCGGGAACGTCCGCGAAAGGCCGTTCAGCGAGATTTGGACAGATTCGTCTGATCCGCTCATGGCTCGCCTCAAGGACAAGAAACAGTACGTAACTGGTCGTTGCGCAACCTGCCAGTGGCTGAATGTGTGCGCCGGCAACTTTCGCGTCCGTGCCGAGGCGGCCACCAGCGACCTGTGGGCGCCAGACCCCGCTTGCTACCTCACCGATGAAGAGATAGCGCAGACGATTTAGGAATTTTGATTTCGGTTGTTGGATGTCGGAATTCTCGAACTCAGGGATTCCGGAATTAGCGACCTCCGGCAGAGCGGAAGGATTGATTTGTCAACCGTTCAAAGCGGTTGTCAGTCAATGAGTCACCTAAAGGTGGCGGCTGTAAAGATAGGTTCTAATAGAATTGCCCCATCTAGAAATCCCCCCTACCCACCCTTTTCGTAAAGGAGGGGCAGGGAGGGTGATTTCGTAAGCGCTTGAAAATACACCTAAATCCTTCTTTACAAAGGGGGACTTCAAAGCGACAGTTCCAAGCCATCTCATCATGACTAACATCAACCGCAAGAATCGCTCAATTCAGGGGTAACTTGGTCTTTCTGATGATCACTATTAGCGACTCATAATCGGTATTTTGTGTTAAAACTTTAGGCATTTTGGCACATTTTAGCTCACTTTAGGCGTTTGGGAGGAGATGGGTATGCTGTTCCCGACCTATCGAGCGCGTCGATTGCGCCGTAATGAAACACTACGCCGGATGGTGCGCGAGACTAATCTGGGGATAAGTGATTTCATTTACCCCCTCTTTGCGGTCCCTGGGAAAGGGGTGCGAAATCCAGTTAGATCCATGCCCGGAGTCTTTCAGCTGTCCGTGGATGAACTGGCGAAGGAAGCGACGGAGTTGAGGAACCTTGGCATTCCTGCGACTCTGGTTTTTGGCGTTCCGGAAGCTAAGGACGAGATGGGCTCCGGTGCGTATGCACCAGATGGCATTGTTCAACAGGCTGTTCAGGAGTTGAAGCAAAAGGTGAGCGATCTACTAGTCGTGACCGATGTTTGTATGTGTGAGTACACCAGCCATGGTCACTGCGGCGTGATTAACGAAGGGGATGTGGACAACGATGCCACTTTGGAGCTGCTGGCGCGCACTGCGCGTTCGCACGCCGAGGCGGGCGCGGACATGGTGGCTCCGTCTGATATGATGGATGGCCGCGTGGCAGTCATCCGCGAGACCCTGGATGAGGAAGGTTTTTCCCATCTTCCTATAATGGCGTATGCTGCCAAATATGCTTCCAGCTTCTACGGACCATTTCGAGACGCCGCTCACTCCACGCCCCAATTTGGGGATCGGCGTTCTTATCAAATGGACCCCGCCAATAGTGACGAAGCCATCCGGGAGATCAGCCTGGATGTGAGCGAAGGTGCGGACATCATAATGGTCAAACCTGCTCTTGCCTACCTTGATGTGATTCAGCGAGTCAAAACGGAGTTCGATCTGCCCCTGGCAGCCTACAATGTGAGCGGTGAGTACTCCATGATCAAGGCGGCGGCGGATAAAGGGTGGCTGGACGGGCAGCGGGTAATGATGGAGGTACTCACCGGAATCAAGCGTGCAGGCGCGGACATCATTATCACCTATTTTGCCAAAGAAGCAGCGAGGGAGTTGAGTAAATCAGGTCGCAGCCATTAACTAGGCACTAGGGACCATACACTAAGCACCACGGGACGATGCGGGGACACGGAGAAACGGAGAAAAAGAGAGACGGGGATTAAAGTTCAGAAGTCAGAGGACAGACGACAGAGGTCGGAGGTCACGCCTGATCATTTCAAAGTTATAAAGCCGCAATCCGAAGTTAGCAAAGCGCCGAATGCTGGCTAGTAGTATATGATTTCAGTGAAAGGTATAAGAAGGAAGATGAACAGACATCCACATAATCAAGCAAGACACGGGGAAAGAAAGGGGGAGGGGTCACTGCCAAGACTGATCGCCTGGGAGGTCACCCGCACCTGCAACCTCAGTTGTATACATTGTCGGGCGGCTTCGATCGACAAACCTTATCCCAATGAATTCACCACCAAAGAGTGTAAGAGCCTGTTGGATGAGGTGGTCGCCTTTGCGAGTCCCATAATTATTCTCACTGGTGGCGAGCCTCTTTTGCGGCCCGATATTTTCGAGATCGCCTCTTATGGCACCGAGAAGGGGCTGCGGATGGTTATGGCCACCAACGGACTGCTCATCGATGAAGGGACTTGCCGACGAATGAAGGAATCGTCCATTCAGAGAGTGAGCATCAGTCTAGATGGAGCCAGGGCCCGAACTCATGACGAGTTTCGGCAAGTTGAAGGAGCATTTGCGGGAGCCCTGCAGGGCATAGATTTTCTGAAGAAGGCTAATATCGAATTTCAGATCAACACCACCATAACCAGGGAAAACCTGCACGAGCTGCCTGATATACAGGGGTTGGCGGTTGAGCTGGGGGCAGCGGCACACCATATCTTCCTGCTGGTGCCCACCGGGAGGGCCAAGAATTTCAAAGAGCAGGAAGTCGCTGCGGAGGACTATGAACGAACGCTCCATTGGTTCTATGACCAGAGTGCGCAGGTGGATCTGCACTTGAAAGCAACCTGTGCGCCCCATTACTATCGCATTTTGAGGCAGCGTGCAAAAGAGGACGGCCAGCAGGTGACCGTAAAGACCCACGGCATGGATGCCGTTACCAGAGGATGTCTCGGCGGGACGGCCTTCATGTTCATTTCTCATACTGGGCAAGTCCAGCCTTGCGGCTATCTGGAGGTGGACTGCGGCAATGTCCGTGAGTCGCCGGTTGGCGAAATCTGGCGCAATTCTGAGGTATTCAAACACCTGCGTGACTTTGATACCTACAAGGGAAAGTGCGGAGTATGCGAATACCGTAAGGTTTGTGGCGGATGCCGAGCAAGGGCGTTTGAGGCCAGCGGGGATTACTTGCAGGAAGAGCCATTGTGTACCTATTTGCCCCGAGCGGCTTGCAGCTAGAAGCTGCAAGCTGAACATTGGAAACCCGAACTACTAAGTCCGAGACATCTCCGAAATTCTCAAAATCCGAAGGCCTAAAACTTGTTTCTTTCTGGCCAATCTTCGTTCAGTAAGTCGGAAAATTGGAATTCTGGATTTGGTTAGAATGTCGATATCGGGTATTCGGATTTGACAAGTTGAGATGCAGAAGGGTGGCTGAGGCGGAATAAAGTGAAAGAGAGAAATGAAACCAATGCGCAACTGGATGATATGGACCGGACGATTCTCAATCAAATTCAGTCTCATTTTCCCGTCGAGACCAGGCCTTATCTTGTGCTGGCTGAAAAACTGGGGTGTTCCGAGCTCGAGGTGATCAGACGGGTGCAGAATCTGAAAGACAGGGAGATCATCCGTCGGATCGGGGCAAATTGTAACTCACGAAAGCTGGGCTATACGAGCACGCTGTGCGCGGCTCGAGTCCCGGCTCATCTGATGAAGCGGTTCGTGGCAGAAGTCAATAGCTACCCTGGGGTAACTCACAATTATCGACGCGAACATAACTACAATGTCTGGTTTACCCTCATCGCTCCGTCTGAACAAGACATCGACCGGATTCTGGACGGCATCTCGGAGGTGACCGGGGTGAGTGAAATCATCAGTCTGCCAGCGGAGCGACTCTTCAAAATTCAGGTGGACTTCGAGGTGTGATGTGTTCGTGGGTATGTGATGGTTATCACGAGTCAATGGTGGAGGTTGAGTACTCTGCCCGATATACGACTATCTTGTCCTGCCTGCCCTTGATCGCGAGTGGCGGAAGCGGATGAAGGCCTATCAATCCGGGAATTGAGCTTTCGTAACCCGCTAGATCAGCAGCTGTGGCCTCGCTTAAGACGATTTCCCCGGGACCTGCCAGATCCTGAAGCCGCTTGGCCAAATTGACCGCATCACCGATATAGGTGTGGGCAAGGTGAACTTCCGTGCCGACACTGCAGGCTGCAGCCAGGCCTGTACTTATGCCAATATGAACACTTATCTCGGGCAGCTCAAATTGACGCAGTTCTCTCCGGATTGAAGCCATTTTGTCCTGGATCTGAACCGCCGCTCCCAGCGCGTACGAGGCAGCCTCCCGCCCCGTGTGAGAGTCAGCGAACACCATCATGATTCCGTCGCCCATGAACTTGTCCACAATGCCACCATACTGACTGATAATGGGTTCCAGGGCTGAATAGAAAGTCTTAACAAGGTGGATCAAGCTGTTCTGATCTAGTCGTGCTGAGAGCCCAGTGAAATCACTTATGTCAGCGAAGAGAATGGATACTCTGTGGGCTTGATTGGACAACAACTGGGCCTCTCCATAAGGTAAGGTGTAGTCCAGTACATTTTTGGACAAGAAAGGGGAGAGCACGGAGCTCTGGAGTTTTTCTCCCATGAGGTCTGTCTTGAGCTCATAAACGGATTTCTTGTTTGCCAAAAGCCGCGTGCGACGTTCCTCAGCGCGGGAAATTGTTTCTTCAAACGTAGTCAGGTCAAACGGCTTTCTCAAGAAGTCACAGACACTTAGTTTGAGGGCGTCGATAGCATTTCCCAGGGTTCCGTAACCAGTGATGATGATGGGGACCACATCCTCACACCGTTCCCTGACTTCTGCAATTAGACTGATTCCATCCATTCCGGGTAATCTCAGGTCGGAGATCACCAGATCTACTTGAATGTCGCCCAATTCATCCAGGCCTTCTTCTGCAGAGGGAGCGGCAATGACCTCATGGCCGCGATGTCTAAGAAGATTGGTAAGGGTGAACAGCATGGACTGCTCATCTTCAACTAGCAACACCTTCATTAAGGCCGTCCTCCGGATCCAGTGGATTGCGTACTATTACGGACCACGATCGCACTAACCCGGATGTTTCATGAATGGCCTACTGCGACCGCGGATATGGGTGTCCTTCCTGTCGTCCTCGGGTGTTCCTTCGACAGGCTCCCCGCGACTGCGCCCTGGACAGGCAGGACAGACG
>CP070692.1:2838868-2847790 GCA_020353215.1 Deltaproteobacteria bacterium | reverse complement strand
GCCGAAACTTTGGACATTCCGAAGGAGCTGCTTGAAGAATATCCGGAATTGTTACACCCAGTAGATGAATTCGCAGAGAATCAGATGAAAGAGATGGTCCAGCAGCACTTTGATCGAGATTCTGATGCGGAGGTGGTGTATGAAGTGGTCCGAGGATCTCCGCTTGCTGAGTTGCTACGTTCGGCTCAAAGTAAGGAGATCGACTTGATACTGGTGGGAAGAAAACAACAAAGAAAGGAAATTGGAAAGCTCCCGGAAAAACTCGCGCGGAAGGCGCCTTGTTCGGTGTTGATCGTCCCTGGAGGAACTGAGGCTAAGATTGCCAAAATTGTCGCTCCAGTAGATTTCTCTGATAATTCCGCGGATGCAATGGATGCTGCAATTGCCTTTGCTTCTGCTGCTGGCATAACAAACATCCTTTGTCCACACGTCTATAGCTTTTCTCTCGGATTTGCCAGCACCGGAATAACTCCGAAGAAATTCGCTTCAATCATGAAAAAACAACTGCAGAAGGACTATCAGAATTTCATCAGTAGACTTGACTTCAAGGGAATCTCACCGACCGCTATTTTTCTGCCGGAGTCCGATCCATCCCGGGCCATCAGCAAACTGGCCAAAAAACAAGGAGCGGACTTGCTAGTAATCGGAACCCGGGGAAGATCCGCCGAAGCAGTGCTGTTGGGGAGCGTGGTAGAACGGTTAATCCACACTGCAGACATACCGCTCATTGCTGTCAAAAAGAAAGGCACGGGTTCAAGCTTTCTGACTGCCTTGCTCAGAAAACTGTAAAGGAGGAAGACATGAAACTGCTCGAAAAAATCCTGTTGGCCACAGATTTCAGCCAGGCCTCTAATGATGCCCTGCAAATGGCTGTTTTTGTGGCAAAAGCTTTTCGCTCGCGAATAATCCCGATTCACGTGATTCCAAAAATTCAGGATTCTCCACTGGCTATGGAGATGGTGAAAGAAACGGTCACAAAGCGATTCGAAGAAATCAACACTACCATTAATAAAGAAGGAGTTGACGTAGCCGAGCCTATAGTGGTATCTGGGACTCCATTTGACCAGATTATGCAACACGCGGGTATTAACGATGTGAACGTTATCATGGTTGGCTCCGGTGAAAAGGAAAGACAAGGGAAATTCATATTGGGAATAACAGCCGAGAGGCTCATTCGAAGGTCAAACAAACCAGTGTGGGTGGTGAAACGTGGCACACATCCAGGGATCAAGAAGATACTCTGTCCTGTGGATTTTTCTGAGACATCTGCCCGTGCGTTGACCAACGCTATCCACCTGGCACGGAATCTTCAGGCCGAGCTATCTGTGATGACAGTAATTCAGGATATTTGGAGAGTGTATCCGACCGTAGGCAAAGCCGCCGCCAAGAAACAGGGGGTCTGGGTTAAACGGAACGAGTCCGAATTCCAGCGTTTTCTCCAGAAATCTGACTTCCATGACGTCAACTGGAACAAGGTGATTCGAGAGGGCAATCCGCCCCAGGAAATCCTGAGCATTGCCCGGCAAATGCAAGCTGATTTGCTGATCATGGGGTCGGTGGGCAGAACCGGTCTTGCGAGGATTTTAGTAGGAAGTGTAGCAGAGAAGGTCATTAGGGAAACGCCCTGCTCAGTCATCACAGTGAAAGCAGAGCACGCTATCCGTTTATTGCTGGAAGAGGAGATAGCCAGTTGTACGAGTCATTTCAAGGAGGGGAGCGAAATGCTGGAAAAGGGGTTTCCGGCAGAGGCCATAGGTCAGTTTCAATATTGTGTCGACAAGGATTTGATGTTCGCAGCCGCGTGGGATGGGTTAGCCGCTGCACATAAGCGGTTGGGTCACGAGAAAGAATCCCAAAAGTGCACGGAGCGGGCAAAGTATGTCCGGAAGCGTATCGAGGAAACGAGGGTGGAAGCCGAAGCCCGTAAGCAATTCTGGGATAAAATGCGGTAAGACACTCTTAATAGTGAGAAGCAGGGGACGGAATAGGATGATTAATTCCTCTAAACTTGGTAAGAGGTGAAGAATGAGTTGGTTTCAGCTTGATGTAAAAGAAACATTCCAGAAGCTGAAAACCTCCGAGGAAGGATTGACTGACGCAGAGGTCAAGGAACGTCTTGCCCAATATGGAGCAAACATATTTGCTAGAGAAGAGAAGATAAGTAAGCTGATAATTCTTCTTAGTCAGTTTAAAAGTCCCCTGATTTATATCCTTTTGATCGCCGGTCTGGTTACGCTCTTTCTCCACGAATACATAGACACTAGTGTCATTGTGGCAGTGGTGATCCTTAATGCGATTATCGGATACGTCCAGGAGTTCAAGGCAGAGGAGAGTATGAGGGCACTCAAGAAGATGGTTCTGCCAAAGGCAAGGGTTCTGAGAAATCGCAAGGAGAAGGAGATAGACAGTGAGGAGCTTGTTCCTGGTGACGTTGTGTTGATTGCATCAGGTGGTAAGGTGCCTGCTGATCTTCGTCTGTTTAAAACCATTGAATTGAAGATTGAAGAGGCGCCGCTTACAGGTGAGTCAATCGCCGTTGAAAAGATCACATCGCCTATAAAGGAAGATAACCTGACCCCTGGTGATCAAAAGAACACGGCTTTTATGGGAACAACTGTCGTCAGCGGAAGAGGCAGGGGCATTGTTGTAGAGACGGGAACCAAGACAGTCCTCGGTCAGATTGCGGAAGAAGTTAGAGAAGTGGAGGTCGCAAAGACCCCCGTTCAGGATAAGTTGGAGAAATTTGCCAAGCTTATCGGAATTCTTGTTGTAGGGTTTTCAGCCGCTGTATTCGGAGCAGGTATCTGGCGCGGAGAGAACATGTCCGAGATGTTCATGATTGCTGTCGCTACTGCCGTAGCCGCAATTCCCGAGGGGCTTCCTGTTGCGGTAACCGTTGCCATGGCTATTGGTGTGACCAGAATGGCGAGACGAAATGCCATTATTAGAAAACTGGCTGCAGTTGAAACTTTGGGCAGCACAACCGTGATTTGCTCGGATAAAACTGGGACTCTGACCAAGAATGAGATGACTGTTAGGTTGATGTATGATGGAGAGCATACTTACGAAATAACAGGCAGCGGATATGAACCGAAAGGGGAGATACTTCACGAGAAATTGCCTTTAGAAGCGAGGGAGAGAAAGAATCTCGAGCACGTCTTGCGAATAGGTCTTCTCTGTAATGAGTCCGACATTTATGAGGAGAATGGACTGCATAAGGTTGAAGGAGATCCCACAGAAGGATCCCTTATTGTCGCCGCAGTGAAGGCCGGGCTTGATCCCGTGGAGGAAAGACGAAACTATCCCGAGTTGGCGATTTTGCCTTTT
This sequence comes from Deltaproteobacteria bacterium, assembly GCA_020353215.1. Taxonomy (GTDB): domain Bacteria; phylum Desulfobacterota; class Syntrophobacteria; order BM002; family BM002. Next base: position 2,844,463 of record CP070692.1, on the reverse strand, counting down.
GAATCCGAGCGGGGTTACATGGCAACCCTCCATAAACACGAGGATAAAAAGTTCATCTTTGTCAAAGGTTCGCCTGAGCACGTGCTTGATATGTGCACCGACTGTCTGATCGAAGGGGAACTAAAAAGTAAGCAGATTGTAAATGCTTCTACCTTTTTTGCACAAGAGGGCCTGAGAGTTCTGGCCATGGGTTTTAAGGAAGTTCCTCCCGACAAAGAAGAACTTACCCACCAGGACATCGAAGAAGGAATAATCTATGCTGGGTTGCAGGGCATGATAGACCCGCCGAGGCTTGAGGCAATTGCGGCTATTGAAGGATGTAGAAAGGCGGGCATTCGGACTGTAATGATAACAGGTGACCATGCTGTCACCGCCGTTGCGATAGCAAAGAGACTTGGAATAGGAGGCGATGAGTCTAAGGTTCTCACAGGCAAAAACCTGGAAGCAATGAGCGAGGAAGATTTGTTCCGAGCAGTTAAAGGGGTCTCGGTATACGCCAGGGTTTCACCACAACACAAATTGATGATAACTCAGCAATTGATGAAACAGGGTGAGGTTGCAGCTGTAACAGGCGATGGTGTTAATGATGCTCCTGCCTTAAAGGCTGCCCATATCGGTATAGCCATGGGCGGGACTGGTACTGATGTGGCTAAAGAAGCATCAGATATGGTCCTCGCAGATGACAACTTCGCCACCATTTTTTCAGCAGTCGAGGGAGGACGGGTGGTTTACGACAATGTTAAAAAAGTAACGCTGTTTCTCGTGTCGTGCGGTTTCGGGGAACTGATCGCTATCCTTTCCACAATCGCCATGGGACTTCCCATACCATATATAGCCGTGCAGATACTGTGGCTCAACCTCGTAACAAACGGGCTTCAAGACGTTGCCCTTGCCTTCGAACCGGGTGAAAAAGCAATCTTACAAAGACCCCCAAGAAGTCCCAAAGAGGGAATTCTTTCGAGTCTTATGATTCAGAGAACACTATTAATGGGATCTGTACTGGCTGCAGGAACATTATTTGTGTTTATAACACGCTTAGAGGCGGGCATGCCTCTTGAAAAGGCACGTACAGCAGCCCTGACCACAATGGTCTTTTTCCAATTTTACCAAGCACTAAACTGCCGTTCAGAAACGCAATCCATTTTCAAAATGAGTCTTACAAAGAATCCTTTTCTCTTGTTTAGCATGTTAGCCGCATTCTTTGCCCAGCTGGCGGTCCTTTACGTTCCCGCTCTTAGTTGGATTTTTAGAACCGAACCAATTACAGTAATGGGATGGGTTGAAATCCTATTGGTAACTTTAACAATAGTCATTGTAATTGAGTTAGACAAATGGATAAGAAGGAAAAAGAGAGCCGCAGTAGCAAGGGAGCTTGAATTGGCACCAGTAGCTCATTAATCAGGTACTCAAAAAGTCGGTCTTACTAATCAGCCACGAAAAGAGCAAGATAGTCGTAGGAGGTGACAGAAATCGGGTGGTCTATATTTTCTTTTGCCAACTCTCATTGTGATCTTTGTCTCCTTTCTCATAATAAGGGCCGCAGCTATCGCTCTTCTGTAACGGTCAAAATGGGAAAAATCCCCTCCCGCTCAAGCAGAAGCGGGCCTTCGGGCCAAAAAACCGACGGTCAGGAGATATTCCCCGTTATGAGTTCACGCTGCAAGTCTTTTCAATTCAGAGGGATAGTACTTCCACCTCCGTTCCTTCAGTTGACATAGTATCCACACCGAAACCTCTGTTTCAATATAGTCAAACACGGGAAAACTTGAATCTGCGGCTACCAAGAAAGTTCTAAAATCGTCCCTGAATCCACCCTCTTTCTATATCTGGATCTGGCCAACGATCTCTCCGATGTCTTCAAATTCTAAAGGAAGAGTTAGATATTCGGCCATAAAAAAGATGCGAAACTCGTCCAGTAGAGAGAGGAAGAGTACTGGTCGGAACCCCTTTCGGCTTATGCAGATCAGAGAGAGACTGAGAGTGACCAAGCACCAGGCATCGGCTCCTCCAAACTCGCCAGAAAAGTTCGAAACTCGTCCAGTTGGGGACGCTTTTTTTATCAAGGACTTCTGTTGCTTCGGGAATGGGAATTCCCTGTGCTAATTGGCATCCGCATCTCCCAACGCCGATGCATGGAAGGCTCGCCTCTACTTTCTCCTGACCTCAACCAAGTTATCATCTCTTTCCCGGTCGATCAGAATCACGTAGGGGTCGATCCCTGCCCGAAGCGGTTTCTTGTCCACTGTGACTTCAATATTCGATTCGTTTTGGGTCAATTTGCGTTTCTTTAGGTACAGCTCTTCATCATCTTCACCCAGAACCCCGATGTCGATATAGTCTTCGATGGGGATTTCGGTCTGGTTGCCGATGCTATCGGCCCGGAATTTATGAGTCGAGACCTCCAATGTTACCTTGTATTTTCCATCATCCAATTCCACGTAGGAAGCTGATTTCGCTTGGTTTTCCCACAGGGTGATGGTCTCGAACAAATCGGTGATGAGGTACTGCAGACTGTCTGGCGTGACAGCCTTAAAGGCGTTTACCATGTCTAAGGAGGTGGGAAAAACATCATCCCTGTGCCCATACTCCTTCACGATTTCGCTTAAAGCCGCATTGAGGCGATCCTCACCGATCAAGTCCTGCAGGGCATACATCACGACTGTGCTCTTGGGATAATTCAGATAATACTGATCTACGTAACTTCTCATCATGGGTCGTTCACCGGCCACGTCCTTCTTCCGTCTGGAGAGATACCGATTCATGTCTTCTTTCAAAAACTTGCGGGAAATAGTTTTCCCGTATTCCTTCTCGAGACACATTACTTCAACGTACTGGGCTATAGTCTCGGTGAGCATCTCGGCACCCTCAGCGCGAGCGGGCTTGACGATATATGCCCACCACTGATGGGCCATCTCGTGCGTGCAGATACCGAACACCATGTCGATTTCCTCGGGGTCTTCCAGATTGCTGATGAACCCCGCGTCCTCTCGCCAGGTGAAGAGTGTGGGCTGAGAACGAGCTCCGAACCGGACGTACCTTGGTATCTCCGCAATTCGGAGGACTCGGTAGGGGAAGGGACAGAAGTTCCTGGTGCAATAATCCAGGGACCGCTTCACCCCTTTGATCATGCGCTGCACGTTATGGGGATGCTTCTTATCATGGTACACTTCGATTTTAATCCCCCCGTATTCGTCTTCGGCTATCTCGTATTCGGAAGAGGCAAAGACAAACTCATTATGCATCATACCTTCAGAGCTGAAGTGGAAATAGTCTCTTTCGCCCTGGGTCCATTGTCGGACGAGAGTCCCATTGCTGACAACTCTCTGGGATCTGCCGGTACTTATGATGGCTTCATAGTCCGTAAGGTCGAACTCAAGCTCGCAAATTGACCTGTCAGCTTCCTCCAGTGGGGGGCTCTTGGGCTGTTTTGGCAGGCCATGCTTTTCCCGATCTCTTTCTTTGGTGAGCTCCAGGCCCCGCAGGTAACCGATGAGCGGGAAATAGTCGGGGGACTGCGACATGAGCAGAAAACAGGTTCCCTTTCGGGCGAGCTGGTCTTTGGGGTTGTTCTCAGTGAATCCCTCCGCCTGGGCGATCAAGTCGAACTCGAGTCGAATCTCCGATCCAGGGTTAAGCGGTTTCTGGAGCTCGAATATGCGGAATCCATACTCCCCGCCGTGATGTGTGAGCGCAGCAGGCGGCGAGAAATCAAGCTTGCTGATCTCTGAGAGGTATTGATCGGAGAGATTGACATATATCTGGTCGATCTGCCGATCCGTCTTGTTCTTGAGGATATAATACCCTTTTATCAGGGCTTTTCTCTCCTCGGGGAATATGTCCACCTTAAGATCCACTCTGACTATGCTTGGCTGGGGAGCGTTCTTGTACTGCGCGTATTTCTTTTCGTACTCTGCCTGGATTCCTTTTCTCTGGTTGGTCGACGCATATTGATTTAGAATGTACTTGTTGTAGGAAATGTACCCGCCCGTTGCCACAAACAGCACCAGCAGGATACCGAGTGCCCAATGAAACCGTCTGTTCAGTTTCTGCAACCCCACCCTGAAGCGGAATCTCAGCGCCGTTTCGTTACTGCGGCGCCAAAGAAGTGATGTCAGGACGCCGAGGATGCCTGCGAAGAGAAGCCAGTAGACCGAGTACCAGATCAGAAGGGGCCCATAGTGCCCGAACCCGTTGAGGTTGGAATAAATGAACGGAGGCAGCTGACCGTATCGGAAAAGGAAATTCTCTGCCTTTAGAACCTCGAAGATGATAAGATCGGAAGCAACGTAAACGGCTGAGACAAAGAATCCAAGGATCTTGTTGCCCACCAGGTTGTGGATGAAGAATACGATGATGGTCAGAAACCAGAATTTGAGCAGTGTGATGCCGAACAGGTGCTTGAAGTAGAGGCCCAATTCGAGGTTGGTGTAGCCGAAGCCGATCACCTGGGTGGCGATCCCGGTAAGCATTGCCAGGATGACATAGAAGAGCTGTATGGACATCATGGTGACAAGCTTGGAAAGATAGCTCAGCCAGTCCGGAACCGGAAGGGTATCGTAGAACTCGTTGGACCTATGATCCCGCTCCCGCCAGATGATTAGGCCGCCGAAGAGGATGGTCAGCGGAATCATGTAGATCCAGATGTGCATGATTTGATCCAGAAAGCGCGAGGTGAGGGGGTAAACACTGTCTCCCATGTGGCCGGCATTTGCCGCAAAATTCATGACCAGCTCACCCATGGCCATGAAGGTCAGGATGAGGAAGGCAGGATGGAAAACGATTCTCTTGAATTCTCGAAGGACAAGGTGGAAGCATTTTTTAAGCTGAAAGGCAAAAGCAACGTCGACCATCGTTGGCCGGATTCCTCCCAATGCATGGATACTCTTGGGTTGGATCCGTTCGACATCCAACCGTTTCTCCCTCTTTTTTTCCAGGAGCGAAACAAATTGAAAGCGTTTCCAGGTGTAAGCAAGTATGGCAAGACTGACTGCCGTCCAAATGATCCGGTTCCAAATGAGGGGAGCCTCTAGCGGAATCCGATTGAGGTTGATCTCGGCCACGGTCCAGTATTTGGCCAAGATGCCCAGTGCGGAAATGCCGAAGGGATCTATCAGGATTTTGGCGGTCTCGTTCTCCCAGCCGGTGAAGCCGCCCTGCATGGCGCCGTAGATCATGAGGAATGCAACGCCTGCCAGATAGGTCATCACCATCTTTCGGCTCAGGGTGGCCAGGCAGAAGAAGATGCTGCCGATAAACAGAAGGTTTGGAATCAGAATCACCACTGCCGGAAGCAGGAAGGCCGAAAGGTTAAACGGACCGTAATATTTGGGGTCGATGACCAGGCAGCCGGCGACAAATCCTATGGCGATGCCCGAGTAGATGAGGAAGTTGGCCGACAGCCCGCCGAGAAAGCGCCCGCCCAGATAGGAGGTCTTGCTCATCGGAACGGTGAAGAAGAACTCGTGTATTTTGACGGAGAAGTCCCGGGTCACTGCCCGCCCTACCATCACCATGGTGAACAGCACCCCCACTATGCTGAAGCGCGCCGTCAGCTTGGCGATGAGGATGGGTGCGTTGTGCCATTCCTTCCCGATG
>CP070692.1:2829817-2838768 GCA_020353215.1 Deltaproteobacteria bacterium | reverse complement strand
ATACAGGGTAAAAGTGGTCCTCTGACGCATCTCATGCCCAAAAACAGCTGTCGAAACAGCTCCCACCCATAGCTAGGCTTGCAGGCTAGGGCCAGGGTGGTCAAAAATTGGCCCGCCTTGATGGAGGCGGTGGATTTGGGTTGAGTAAAGCATTTGACAAAACTCTAATATATGATAAAAATAATAGATTTAACTCATTCTTAACCGTTTAGAAACGACTGTGTATTCCGTCAAAGGGGGGGATGGCTTCATGCCATTGCGGCTAACTTTACATCGATGCCCATATCGATGGAACCCCACCGATACCAAAGAGAAGGGGAGGTGGGGTAATGCCAGGCGTCCGGGTTAAATCGAGCGAGTCGTTTGAGGCTGCTCTGCGACGTTTCAAGAAACAGTGCGAAAAGGAAGGAATCCTTTCTGAGGTCCGCAGGAGAACATATTACGAAAAACCCAGCGTAAAAAGAAAAAAGAAGGCTTTGGCGGCCAAGAAAAGAGCGTTGAAGCGAATGGGTAAATTGGGACGACGAACATGAGTCTCCATGACGACATTACCTCAGCGTTGAGGGAGGCCATGCGGGCGAAGGATAAGGTCAAGCTGACCAGCTTGCGCCTTGTGCTTACCGGCATAAAGAACAAAGAGAAAGATCTTCGCCGTTCGCTGAAGGATGAAGAGGTGACGGCGGTGGTCTCCTCTCAGATCAAACAAAGGCGTGAGGCCATAGAGCAGTACCGGATGGCCGGGAGGGATGAGTTAGCCGCAGCTGAAGAGAAAGAGCTTCAGGTATTGCAGAACTTCATGCCAGAGCAGCTTTCTGAGGAACAAATGGAACTCGCGGTTGACCAGATTATCTCCGAAGTGGGCGCTGTCAGCATGAAGGATATGGGGAAGGTGATGAAGGTAGCCATGGCCAGACTGGCGGGAAGAGCGGACGGCCGAACGCTCAATACCATGGTCAAGGCAAAACTGGCGTCCTGATTCCAGACACTCCGTTGCCTTTGCGAGATGGTAGCTTACTAGCACACATTTTTACGACTTGCAGCACACGTGAAAGTCTCCGTTTCTTGCGGCAGCACTCATAAGCGGCGAACAAATCCCCGTGCCACAGTGTTCTCTTATCTATTTCCATCTCCTTCTTATCTCACGGCACGACCTGTCCGGGAGGCAGGCTTGCGAATTCTCTATCGTTTCTCAGAAAGCAGCGTCTACCGCATTCTCTGTTGTTCTGCGGTGAGAAGGACCGTCCTTCTACCTTGCCCCCACATGGAGTGGTATGGATCGTCAATCTCTTCGTGTCCTTGACTTTCCGCAAGTTCAAAAGTCCTTGGAACTATTGGCCGTAACTGAGCCGGGACGGCAAGCGGCCAGGAAGGTATATGCCAGCACGGATCGAGAGCGCATCGAAGTTTGGCTCGGCCAGGTAACTGAACTCAAGGAATACTTGCAGATCGGTAGATCTTTGCCTTTTGGTGGGATCGAACCGCTTGGCGGCATGATAATGCAGTTGGGTCAGACTGGACAACTGCTCATGCCGGATGACCTCCTTCTGGTGGCTGGCACCTTGCGAGCAACTGCCAATCTGCATGGGTTGGTGGGCGAGTGCAAGCCACGGTACCACAGGCTGGCTGAGCTGTTAGGAAACCTACAACCGCTTCCCGAGCTGGAAGGGAAGATTGGCCGGGCCATTGACCCGCGAGGCACCATTCGGGATCGAGCCAGCCCACTTCTGTTTCAGATAAGGAAAGAGATTGCCGAGCTGCGCAAACGGATCCACGAAGAGCTCACAGAAACTCTTGAACGAGAGGCCTCTCAAAGAACCCTACGGGAAAAGATCATCAATGTGCGCAACGATCGTCTGGTGATCCCCGTCCGGAGTGATGCCCGCGGAGCGGTGGAAGGTATAATTCACGACACCTCACACAGTGGTGCTACCTGTTTCGTGGAGCCGCTGTCTGTGGTTCCTCTCAACAACCGCTTGAGTCAAGCCCGCAGCAGGGAGCGGGAAGAGGAGACAAGAATTCTCAGGGAACTGAGTGATTCGGTCTTGGCGACTGGAGACATCCTTCGGCGGAATGAAAAGTGGCTGGGAGCCATCGACTGTGTGAACGCCAAGGCGAGATTGAGTTCTCTGCTTTCTGCTAGAGAACCACAGTTGAACGACGGGAAGACAATACGGCTGTTGCAGGCAACCCACCCGATTCTAGTGTTACAGGAATTGGCGCAAACAACCGGCAACTTGCCTGCCTCCCTAGTAGAAATGGCCATAGGGGCTGATCTCTCAGAACGTGTCGAGGCTAAGAACGTACAGGCCGTCCCCATTGATCTTCGTCTTGGTGGAGAACGAAACACTCTGGTCATCAGCGGTGCCAATACAGGGGGAAAGACGGTTTCTTTGAAAACTCTGGGGTTACTAGGCACCATGGTTCAGGCCGGGATGCACATTCCTGTAGCTGAGGGAAGCGAATGGCCGGTCCTGAATGGGGTTTTTGCGGAAATTGGCGACGACCAGGACGTACGGACACATCTGAGCACGTTTTCAGCCAGGGTCCAGAGGTTAATAAAGGTACTGAGGCAAGTGGACAGGAAGTCGCTAGTGCTTCTTGACGAGATCGGTACGGGCACGGATCCTGCGGAAGGCGCCGCTTTGGCTCTAGCTGTCCTGGATGAACTGCGTCGGCGGGGACCTTTTATTGCAGTTACCACCCATTATCATCTGATCAAGGCCTACGGCATGATTCATGACGGGGTAGAAAACGTATCAGTGGCTTTTGACCAAGAGAGCGGGCGTCCCACTTACCAGTTGCTCTATGGTCATCCTGGTACGAGTAATGCCCTCCAGATTGCCGCTGATCTTGGCATGCCCCCGGAGATTATCCGAGCGGCAAAGGGGAATTTGGACCGAGACCAGGGTCACACAATCGATCTGCTTCAACAACTGGAGAAGGCATCCAACGAGGTCAAGGCAGAGGTGGACGAGTTGAGACGACAGAGGCAGCGACTGGATCGTGACCAGGCGGATCTGGTCCGGGAGCATGAAATACTTGTCCAATCCCGCGACACGGTGCTCAACGAAGCCAGACAGAAGAGCGAAACACTGCTTGCAGAAGCCGAAAACGAATTGAGGTCAGTCATAGCACGGCTCCAGCGGGGCGGGATGCGAGAAGCCATGACCGCAAGGGAGGAAGTCCAGAAAATGCGAGACCATCTCGGCGTAGCTCTGGAATCAAGGAGTTCCGCCGGAGCTGAGGTGAAGACGCTTCCTGCAGAAGGACAGCAAGTGAGATTGCGCGGTGTCGGGAGTAGTGGCACTCTCGTCAAACTGAAGGACCGAGGAAGACGGGCTGAGGTCCAAATGGGCCAAAAACGCGTAGAGGTAGATACAGAGGCCCTTGAACCAGCACCAAATCTGCAATCAGAAGTTGACAGTGGACTCTTTAGCGGTGGGATTCGGGTATTCCGCGAGGAGAGTACTTCCTGCGAACAACGGCTGCATCTGGTGGGTCTCAGGGTGGAGGAGGCTTTGCCGTTGCTGGACAAAGCAATTGACCGGGCCATTTTGGAGGGCCGAACCGAGTTGCAGATTGTTCATGGATACGGTACTGGTCGACTCAGGCAGGCAGTGCGAGACTTCCTAACCGAGCATGGAGTCGTCAAAAGCTTTCGCAGTGAGGGACAGGGTCGGGGCGGAGGGGGCGTGACTCTGGTGGAACTCAAAGACTAAGCGCGAAGTAATTCGTGCTTAGTCCCTAGTACATAGTGCTCAGTCAACTCGCCGGGAGGCGAACCGTGGCACGGATTAACCGTCAAGTGATTGAAGAGGTCAGGGTCAGTGCCAACATCGTCGATGTGGTGGGATCCTATGTTTCCTTGCGCAAGCGAGGCAAAAACTACGTTGGCCTATGTCCGTTTCACGCCGAGAAAACACCATCGTTCACGGTTAATGACGACAAACAGATCTTTCACTGTTTCGGCTGCGGTGCCAGCGGCAGTGTTTTCGATTTTCTTATGCGTACACGAAATCTCACCTTCTCAGAAGCGGTGGAAGAGCTCGCTAAGCGGGTTGGGATGACACTACCCGCTGGCCGGGAAACAGAACATGGGAAGCGGGTTCGCGAATTGGCCGATCGTCTAAGCCGAGCAAATCAGCTTGCTGCCGATTACTTCCATAACGCTTTGATCAAGGGGGGGGCTGCTGAGATAGCTCGGCAATACCTTCAGCGCCGTGGCATTGGCCGGGAGGTCATTCGCAACTTTCAGCTTGGTTATGCGCCGCAAAGCTGGGAGAGCCTTAAGCGGTACCTGCTCGGCAAGAAGGTCAGCCTGGAAGTGGCGATCCAGGCCGGGTTGCTGGCGAAGAAGTCTCAGGGTGACGCCTATGATCGGTTTAGACATCGCCTCATTTTTCCCATCAGGGATATGAGGGGCCGTACCGTCGGTTTCGGCGGTCGAGCCCTGGACGAGAGTCTGCCCAAGTACCTAAACAGCCCGGACTCTCCAATATTTCACAAGGGGCGAATACTCTATGGACTTGACACAGCCAGGGAATCATGCCGGCAGCAAGGACAAGTTCTGGCAGTAGAGGGCTACTTTGATCTGTTGGCGCTATACAGCCACGGTATTCATCAAGTGGTTGCGCCTCTAGGTACAGCCTTGAGCGGCCATCATATCCGACTGATGAATCGCCTCGCACCTGAGGCGGTGATCGTTTTCGACGGAGATGAGGCCGGGATGAAGGCGGCTATGAGGAGTTTGGAGCTTTTTTTGAAAGAGAAATTGCCGGTCCGCATGTTGACTTTGCCTGCAGATATGGATCCAGACGACTTCCTGCGTCAGCATGGTGAGACGGATTTCTTGAGCCGGCTCAGAAAGGCAAAACCATTGCTGGAGGTGTTTCTGGATCGATCTTTTCAGGGGTATGATGGTTCGGCGTCTGCCAAGCTGCAGGTGATACGCTCTGTGAGGTCAGTGCTCGGCTTACTGGATTCCGCCGTAACCAGGGAAGCCTACTTGCGCATGCTAACCCAGCGCCTCGATGTCAGTGAGGAGGCGCTTAAGGAAGAACTAGGTTGGGACAGGGGTTCCAGGGTTGGCACAGCAAGTCGGCTCACACAGGTTGGGGACACGGGAGTGCCAACCATGGAAGAAGTGGTTCTTCGCGTTCTGGTCCACTATCCACAGTGGATTTCGGAACTGATGGATGCGGAAGTAACGGAGAGTTTTCAAGGTGAACCCCTGCGTCAGGTGGCTCGACTATTGGTCAAATATGCTGCGGGGACTGGAAACCTTGATTTGGGTAGGTTATTAGTGGATGTGCAAGATGAGAAGTTGCGCAAGGTGCTGAGTGGCTGGTCTGTTGAAGAGAGCCCATGGCCGGAGCAAATTGCCCGTTTACGATTACGCGAGTATCTTGAGGGAATCAAAAGCAGGAAGAAACGTGGAGAGGAGGAACTCAAGAGGCTGCAAAAGGAGATAGAGGCGGCAGAGCAGAGCGAAGATGAGCAGCTGTTAGCTGAGCTTCTGACCAGGAAGGCGAGCTTGTTGGCCAAGAGAAGTAACGTTGCGCCCAACTTATCCAAGGGGGAGATGGTTTGATGGCGAAGAAATCCAATATAGAAGATCTGAGGCGGCTGATCTCAATTGGCAAGGAGAAGGGCTACTTAACCTACGATGAGGTGAATAGCGTCCTGCCCCACGACCTCGTATCCTCAGAGAAAATCGACGACATGATGATGATCTTTGATGAAATGGATATCGAAATCGTTGATTCGTCTCAAAAGGTGAAGGTACTCAAGGAAAAGCTTGAAAAGGAAGGTGATGCGGTTGAGGAAGAAGAGAGTGAGCTGCGCATTGAAGAGGACTCGAGCGGCCGCGTCACTGATCCGGTGAAGATGTATCTGCGAGAGATGGGGATGGTCTGCCTCCTGACCCGAGAGGGAGAAGTAGAGATTGCCAAACGCATCGAAGAAGGTGAGCAGGAGGTTATTGACGCCATCATTGCCACACCAATTGGAGGTCGCGAGATTCTCGGGTTGCGGGAGAAGATCGCCCAGGATAAATTGAGGGTTCAGGATGTACTCCATAATCTAGATGATGAATTAGATGAATACCTTAGCGCGGAAAAGGAAGGTAAGGAGAAGGATAGATTACTCCAGTTGTTGGAAGAAGTTCAGCGTTTGGACGATGAGAACCGACAACTGGAAGAACTTCTCCACCACAAGGATCGTGAAGGCGAGACACTTGAGGCCGCAGAGGGAACTATTCGCACCAATAGGGAACGCATTTTTCAGTTGCTCAAGAACCTACGTTTGGAGAGACGACAGGTTGAACGGATTGTGAGCAAGCTGAGGAGTTGCGTGGAGCGTGTTGAAAAGGGTGAGGTAGATATTGAGCAGTGCATGCTCCGCACCGGCAAACCGGTGCAAGAGCTGCGCCGTTTGTTTCGACACGTGAAGAGCAATCCTGATTCACTGGAACAGGTTGCCCGGGACCTGGGCCTTGAACCCAATGAATTTCTGGAAATGGAGAAAATTATCAAGAACGGCCAGCGCCGTGTCCGGCGTGTGGAGCAGGAAGCCAAGATGGAAGTGCGCGACCTGAAGCAGATCATGCGCCAGGTTGAAATGGGGGAGACCAAGGCCAAAGAGGCAAAAAGGGAACTGGTAGAGGCCAACCTCCGCCTTGTGGTGAGCATCGCCAAGAAATACACGAATAGGGGGTTGCAGTTTCTGGACCTCATTCAGGAAGGTAACATCGGCTTGATGAAGGCAGTGGATAAGTTTGAATACCAGCGTGGGTACAAGTTCAGCACCTATGCTACCTGGTGGATCCGCCAGGCGATCACTCGGGCAATTGCCGATCAGGCTAGGACCATTCGCATTCCTGTGCACATGATAGAGACCATAAACAAGCTCATTCGGACCTCACGATACCTTGTTCAGGAACTTGGCCGGGAACCAACGCCTGAGGAGATCGCCGAAAAGATGGAGTTCCCGCTGGAAAAAGTGAGAAAGGTTTTGAAGATTGCCAAGGAGCCCATCTCACTGGAAACCCCGATAGGGGAGGAGGAGGACAGCCATCTGGGTGACTTCATTGAAGACAAGAAAGTCACCTCGCCGGTGGATGCGGTCATTAATTTGAATCTCTCTGAGCAAACGAGAAAAGTGCTTTCCACCCTTACTCCGAGAGAGGAAAAGGTCCTCCGCATGCGCTTCGGAATAGGAGAGAAGGCCGATCATACCCTGGAGGAGGTAGGACAAGACTTTGCCGTAACCAGAGAACGTATACGCCAAATCGAGGCCAAGGCTCTGCGTAAGCTGCGTCATCCCAGTCGACGGAAGAAACTTAAGAGTTTTATTGACAGCTGACGGCTCGGCGCGGCAGAATAGTGACCTGAGCAGGCGAGGTTTTCTCCTGCTCAGACGGGAGATGAGGCTGTGGGGATATTTCCCTTGACAAAGGGAGTTGCGGCCAATATAAGAACATGATTTTGTACCACGGTGAAATGTCGGACAGCTTTTTCGGGTCGATTCCATTAGAGCAAAGAGATGCAAGACCGCACTTTGTTGAGAGCTGATACTTAGGGCGGATGAACTTATGGGACGAGGGAAAGGGGCCCATAGCTCAGTTGGCAGAGCCACCGGCTCATAACCGGTCGGTCCCTGGTTCGAACCCAGGTGGGCCCACCAGCTATTTTCATTATGAGGCCAGGAGTCAAATCAGATTTTTTATGGAGTCCACCCGTATCGAGGAGGACATGGTCTTTCGCACGGGGACAAGGATCGGCTTACGAGCGGATGACCAAGATTCCGATGGACTCGGAAAAAAGGGTGCGCCACTAAGGTAGCACCCTTTTTTATGTTTGGAAGTAGGAACAGGTCCCTAGAGTGAGGTCAGAGCCACAGCCCGCGGCAGTACTGCTGCAGGCCGGGTCGATGATCCGCCCGCTGGCGCAGGACAATAGCTTGTCTGAAACAAATGTTGTGAGGTATTGGAGCAAACGAGCGCCCGAAAGATGGATTGTCAATACTCCCCGGGTTTCAAACTTTCTCCACCGGTCTGTTAGGCCGTCGACTCCGTCCTGCCGGGGACAAATACGACAAGTTCTCCGAATTGACCTCACTATTCTACCGGGATGCTGAACGGGTAAGTAATGCCCGTTGCACGCCGGTACTGGAATTGGGAGGGAATCCTTGCAGAAGACATTACGACTTCTCATCAAGCTTCAGGAAATGGAGAGAAAGGGGCAGGTTCTCATCGAACAAAAGGCGCGTGCTCCGAGGCAAATCGCAGCCCTGCAGGCCGGGGTCAGTGAAGCTGAAGCGCACTTAGAAGAGCGACTGCAGATGCTGGAGTCCGTGCGGAAATTGCGGCGGCAACTGGAGGGGGATGTTGAGGAGCTCGAAGGGCGCCAAGCCAGAAGCAAGCAGAAGCTGCTCGACGTCAAAAGTAATAAGGAGTATCAGGCCATACTCAAGGAAATTGATGATATTCAAGAACTTGTTGGCGGGAGGGAAGACCAAATCATCGAACACATGGAGAAGGCCGAGCATTTAAAGAGAGAGATCGAGGAGCAAAAGCGTCGGGTGGAGGAAGCTCGCGGGAAAATGGAACGGGAGGGAACTGAGCTTGAAAGGGATGCAGAGAAGGCGGATGTCCTGATCGCAGACCTCAAGAAACAACAGGAGCAGCTCAATCCGCAGATTCCGGCAGACCTTCTCAAGAAATACCAATTCCTGAAGGCCAACAGGGCTGGAGTGGCTCTGGCGCCGGTAAATGAGGGTACTTGCCAGGTCTGCCATATGAACTTGCCACCGCAGACTTTTATCGATCTGCAAAAGAATGAGAAAATGTTGCATTGCCCCAGCTGTCAGCGGATCATTTACTGGGTGGGTCACGAGGCGTACCAGTCGTCTACCTGGATATCGGGAGAGCAAGAGTAGATGGCGACCAAGAG
>CP070692.1:2820697-2829717 GCA_020353215.1 Deltaproteobacteria bacterium | reverse complement strand
TTGATCGTGTCTGCTTTTGGGCAGCAGCTCGTGATAGAACCGGCACCTCACGTTGCACTCGGGTAGTCGATTGAATCCCCAATACCTTACCATTGAATTTGCTGCTGCGAGTCTTTGTCATACCTTTCCTAACCAATTTGTAACCTTTGGTCGCCACAGAAACCAGTTCTGTGAAGCACGTTGTCGCCATAGGTATTCCATGATCAGCAGTCCGTACAAAGGAAGGTATTCCAGCCAAAGAACCCATGTGGGCATGATTCCCTTGACATATTTCAGGTAAGAAAGAGCAACGGTTCCCGAGAAGATCAGCCAACCCGGCGATGGGTAGAATGCCAAGAGTGGGATCAACCACACCACATACCATGGGTGGAGAGCAGCAGGTACGAAAATGAGCTGCATGCTAATCAATATATAGGAATATTTGAGAACCGCCTTTTTGTCCTTTTGTTTGAAGAAAACCGCAAGAGAAACGGCGAGGACAATCCCCACGAAGATTTTGGTCAGAAAAAAATGATCCGAACTGGGGAATGTTCGCATGAGGAAATACTTGAGACCAAGATTGAAACTCTCGTAGGGGCTCTTAAGATATACAGGTAGAAAACCGACTATTTTCCTTCCGGCAGACAGATAGGGAAGATGAAGAATCAATATGCTGCCCAAGAAGACCGACAGAACTCTTATCCTCTCTCCTCTATTTATGAAGGTCGGCAGCAGCAGAGCTGGATAGATCTTGGTGGCACTCGCGCAGGCCAGACTGAGCACCCCCAGGGTTCTTCTGTTTGTGCTATGCAGGAACCAGGCAAGGACTACGAGAAACACCATCAGACCCTCAAGGTGCCCGCTGTGCGCTATTTCAAAGATGACCAACGGGTTCCAGGCGTAAACAATAAACCTGGCCTTTTCTACTCGAAATCCTTTTAGGAACGCGATGAGAACCACCATGGTGAGGAGGTCGAAAAAGATCAGAATCGCCTTGAACCCCTGCGGGCTATCTCCGACAATTTTAAAAGCGAGCAGAAAAAATATCTGGGCACCCGCCGGATAGATCGTTGGGTAGGGCTTGCGATTAATGTGGGGGTAAATTGCTTCATCTCTCAAAGAGGAGAGGGATTCCGAAGAAGGCGGGTGTAGATAAGGATTAATCCCTCTGGCTTGGACCCGACCGTCCCAGACATAACGGTAGATGTCGGAGGAAAGCTCCGGAGAGGTGCGCACCAAGCAGAGCCTAAAAAAGACTCCAAAGAGAAGGATAACCAGGAGCAGACTGCGACGGCGACCAAATTCGTTTGATAGTTTGAAAGTTAAATATACGGCAAGGAGGTAGAGTCCGCTCAAGATCATGAACTGACACAAAAAAAGGTGGGTTCCAGTGATGGGTGTGCGGGGGGAAAAAATGACCCGTACAATACGGCCAAATTCCGCATGAAAAAGATAAACAGTGGAGGAGATCACCCCGAGCAGGGCTATAATTGTCACAAGCGGATTCACTCTGGTGAACATCGGTCTAGCTTTTGTTGGCACGCGTGGTGGCATGCATCACCGAGAGAGAGAACACGTACAAAAAACCTGCCGTATAGATGAGCAAGAAAGGGCTAATTAAGTATTTACTGAACATCAGGAAGATGAATAGACCGGCCAGGGAGTAGAGACCCAATATCAGTTCGATGATTGAGAGAGCATTGAAAGGGATTGAATAGAGCTTCCCGTACCAGGTGTCTTCCTTTTTCTCAATTCCGTACTTGGGAGTGCGGACAAAACCACTCTGTAAGCCCAAAAGGGCCTCCAGGATAGCCTTGGTATTGTTCACAGATATTCCTGTGCCCAGGCACATGAGAAACGGCAGGTACCTAAACCTTTTTTTCCAGTCCGGGTAAAATATCCGCTGAGAGAAAATGTACATGGTCGATGGCCCAAAGGTGGCCAGGCAAAACAGGGTGAAGAACAAGAGCGGGTAAGAGATACTCACAAAGAACCACTGGGTGAAGAGCATGGGAATGGAGGTGATCACCACAACAATCATCAAGGGGTGAACCATGTAGTGGGTCAGGTGCAGAAACGACTGCAGTTTAACCAGCAAGGGGAGATCCGCTTTGAAAAGTTTCAGCAGATTCTTTTTAGCTGTCTGGATGGAACCTTTGGCCCAACGGTGCTGCTGAGATTTGAAGGCATTGATCGTAACCGGCAGCTCCGCCGGGCAGACGACACCTGGGGCGAATTCCAGTTTCCATCCCTTGAGTTGAGCTCGATAGCTGAGGTCCAGATCCTCGGTCAAGGTGTCCGCCTGCCAGCCACCGGCATCTTCAATGGTCTTCTTACGCCAGATGCCGGCCGTCCCGTTGAAATTCATGAACAAACCACCCCAGGCTCGGGCAGCTTGCTCTACACCGAAGTGGCCATCAATTCCCATGGACTGTGCTCTAGTGAGCATCGAATAATCACAATTAAGATGTCCCCAACGGGTCTGAACCATACCGACTTCCGGGGCAACAAAGTATGGTATGGTTTCCCGGAGGAAATTTCGACTGGGAACAAAATCCGCATCAAAGATGCCAACAAACTCACCCTTAGCCGACCTCAGCCCCTCCTTGAGCGCGCCTGCCTTATAGCCAGTCCGAACACTGCGGTGTAAATGAGTGATATCGAAGCCCTGTTCTCGCATCTCTTCAACAACCGACCTGCAGATCTCAACGGTATCATCGGTGGAATCGTCCAGAACCTGGACCTCGAGCAGTTCCTTGGGGTAGTCGATGTGGCAGGCAGACTTCACCAGCCTTTCGGCCACGTAACGCTCATTAAAGATCGGGAGTTGAATGGTCACCCTGGGCCAAACACACAGCGGCAGCTTCTCGAAGAACTTCTGCTTGAGAATTTGTTGTCGGTGCTGGGCTTTTGGCAGGTTGACGCGGTAGTAAAACATGAGGAAATAGCAGTTAATACCGTAGACAAAAAGAGAAAAGAGAGCGAGTAGATAAAAAACGAGTAAGATGTACTCAGGTACATTCATTGGCTATCTATGCTGGGAAAGGTTGGCGCCTGCTGGTGTTAGTTTGGTGTTGCAGTCTTTCAGCTTCACGCTAACCGCTAAGCGGTCCCCACTGGCGCCCCTCCTGACCTTGCTTTTGGTTCTTGGGACCAGCGGAACGGAATTAGGCTTTAATGGAAGAAACGTAGCTGATTCGTAGTTATTTGTAGATACTTTTGATACCAAATAGAAATATCGTTAAAATTAACAAATAGTGTCCACGAAGGCAAGCTGATTTGAATCCAGGACTTTCCCCAAAAGTCCTGGATTTGAATCTACCGGTTTCGCGAAACCGTTTCATGAACAATGCGGTTGAGCAAGTGATTGCAAAGCCGTCTCATTTGCAGTATGTATAACTGCTGACGAGTCAGGTCGGGTCAGCTTTTCGGAAACCCTGTTGTCTCTTCCAGTAAATAATCCACGTTGAGCCGTGGGGGTCCCCTAATTTTCGTCTTGGGTTTGCGCTGGACGAACCAATCAATCATTTACTGTTCAGGAGCAAATCTTAGCTGTGCTCTTCCGTCGGGAGGTTTCTGAGAACGACTGAGAACTAGGAAATGTTCGAGTAACTCATGGGCGAGCATACAATTTCTGATCCGGAGAGCTGGGTTGATGAGCACGGTGACATTCTTTTTCGCTATGCTTTGTTCCGCATCCAAGATGTCCAACTCGCTGAGGACTTGGTGCAAGAAACTTTCCTGGCAGCACTTCGGGCCAGAGATAGTTTTGCCGGCCGTTCGTCGGTAAGAACCTGGCTTTTCGGTATCTTGAAACACAAGATAATCGATCATATCAGAAAGGCGAGTCGCGAGCGTCCAGCGGATGACATTGAGAAAATAGCAGACTTGAGGACTGATTCCTTTGATGAAACAGGAGGATGGAAGTCCTTTCCGGCCAAATGGACCACCGATCCAGGCTTGTTTTTTCAGCAAAGGGAGTTTTGGGCTACTTTGAAAAGTTGTCTCTCAGAACTGCCGCCCCGCCTGAACCAGGCATTCACCTTGCGGGAACTAGATGGACTCAGTGCCGACGAGGTCCGTAAGATTCTCAACGTCTCGCCGACAAATGGGGGAGTCATGCTTCACCGAGCTCGCATGCGTTTGCGGGATTGCCTCGAATCAAAATGGTTTGGCAAGGAAAATGGGAACACGGAATGATGTTTTCTTGCAAGCAAGCCACAGAACGTATGTCTGCGTCCCTGGATGGGAAGCTGTCCTTGTCGCAGCGGATCGGGTTGAGACTACACCTTCTCATGTGTAAGTTCTGCTCTCGCTGTTGGAGCCAGCTGAACATAGTCAGAGATGCGACGCACAGATGTTCGGAGCATCCCGAGCTGATTGACTTCAGGCCAGAGAAAACGCTGTCGCAACAAGCCTGCGACCGGATAAAACGCCTTCTGAGACAGAACACTCACTCGTGACAAGTCGGGCTAAAGGCGGGTCCAGGTAGCAAGCCAGGTGGAGTATGGCCCCTCCGAGAGGTTTGCGTTCGTCGCGGATAACTGAACGGGATTCCCGCCGCCGGGACACCGCATAGAATGATTAATACGCACTAGCAGCACACAATGCAGGACGCCTGCCCGTCTCGATGGTCTGGCACTCTGTGGTTGGCAGGATCCAGTGATGAAAAGGTTGATACCTGTCTCGTTCCCTGTTCTCGCCGGCTTCACGGCTCATTCTGAAGAGCGTCAGGTCCTGTTTCGGGATGATTTCAACAACCTTGATAATTGGAAACCACTCTTCTTGAACTGTATCGACAAGGGGACAAGTCCGAAGGTTGAGCTTGGAATGGGACCGTGACATCAGTCAAAGAGCATTATGACAATCTGCTGGCCGAACACTACCTCTGGATGTCCGGCGACTACGATGCCAAGATAAAGGAGAACCGAGTTTTCTTTGAGACAACCGGCATAAAGCCAAATTCTGGTGGCCGAGCTCTCGATCTCGGTTGTGGCCCAGGCTATCAATCCATCGTCTTGGCGGAACTTGGTTTTACGGTACTGTCCATTGATTTGAGCGACCGGCTACTAAGCGTACTCCGCGGGCGCAGTTCGGACCTTGAGATAGAAACAGTTCAGGGGGACATTCTCGACTCGAGCCTTTATGTGCATAAGAGGCCTTTTGAACTGGCCGTATGCATGGGAGACACACTGACCCACCTCCAAG
Organism: Deltaproteobacteria bacterium; assembly: GCA_020353215.1. GTDB lineage: Bacteria > Desulfobacterota > Syntrophobacteria > BM002 > BM002. The sequence continues at coordinate 2,824,530 of CP070692.1, read as the reverse complement.
CGATGGACGAATTGGTAGCATTGTTTGAGAGTGTCTTCGAAAGTCTGGAAGATGGAGGAAGGTTCATTGTCACTTTCAGAGACCTCAGTGTCGAACTAGCAGGCGTGGATCGTATTGTGCCGATCAGAAGTGACGAAAGTAAGATAATGGTGACGTTTCTGGAGTACGAACATGATCATGTGAACGTTCACGACATAATATTCGTCAAGGGAAAATCAGAGTGGCAATTAAAGAAAGGCGTCTATAAAAAGCTCCGTATTGGTGCGGACAGGGTCCAACATCTTTTGGAGAAGGTTGGATTTGAGATAAGTTCCAAGCGTTCAGAACATAACTTTTCCATTATCGTGGCGCGAAAGTAGAGTCATTCAGGAGTCGGATTTGAACACGGGTATACCACACCCAGCACTGATTTCCAGGTACACCAACAATAGAACGGGGGGTTCTAATGAGTAAGCAGCAGCTGGATCTGGATCTTCACTGTATCAACACCATCCGTACGCTCTCGATGGATGCGGTGCAAAAAGCAAAATCCGGTCATCCGGGAACGCCAATGGCCCTAGCTCCACTGGCTTATGTGGTATGGACGCAGTTTCTCCGTCACAATCCACGCAACACGAAATGGTTCAATCGCGACCGGTTTGTTCTCTCGTGCGGTCATGCCTCCATGCTTCTCTACTCCATGCTCTACCTGACGGGCTACGATCTTTCTCTGGACGAGATCAAGAACTTTCGGCAGTGGGGAAGCAAGACTCCGGGACATCCCGAATTTGGGATCACACCTGGAGCTGAGACCACCACCGGGCCACTCGGCCAGGGCATCATGAACGCAGTGGGCATGGCTATGACAGAAGCCCATCTGGCCGCAGTTTTCAACCGTGAGGGGCATGAGATTGTAAATCACCATACTTACGCATTCTGCAGTGACGGAGACTTCATGGAGGGTGCTTCTCACGAAGCTGCCTCCTTGGCAGGCCATCTTGGGCTTGGCAAACTAATCTGCGTCTACGACGACAATCATATCAGTATTGAAGGGGACACCGACCTGACCTATTCGGATGACACGGTCAAGCGCTTCGAGGCCTATCACTGGCATGTGCAGGACCTGGGTGACCAGGCAAACGATCTTGCAGCACTGACAACTGCTCTGAATAACGCGAGAGTAGAAACAACCCGACCATCTCTAATTATCGTCCGTACCCATATCGGCTACGGCTCACCCAACAAGCAGGATTCCGCCAAAGCTCACGGCGAACCCCTGGGCGAGGACGAGGTAAGGCTGACCAAGGAATTCTATGGTTGGCCAGAGAACGAAACATTTTTGGTACCGGATGGGGTGCTTGAACACATGCGTCAGGGGGTCAGTAAGGGTGACAAGCTGGAGGCGGAGTGGAACGAACAGCTTGCTGCTTATCAGAATGTTTACCCCAAACTGGCGGAAGCTTTCCAGGCGACTCTCCGGGGCGATCTTCCGCTTGGATGGGACGATGCCGTACCAGAGTTCGAACCGGGCGACGGCCCCATAGCCACCCGGGTAGCATCAGGGCAAGTGCTGAACAGCTTTGCTCAGAAGGTCCCCTGGCTGGTAGGAGGTAGTGCAGATCTGGCACCCTCCACCAAGACGTTGCTGCAAGGGTCAACATATTTCGGCAAAGACCATTACAATGAGCGCAACATTGCCTGGGGAGTGCGGGAACATGCGATGGTTGCTTGCTGTTCAGGCATGGCGCTTCATGGCGGTATTCGACCCTATGCGGCCACGTTCTTTATTTTCACTGATTACGCCAGGCCCGCCATTCGGCTGGCGGCCCTGATGGAGTTACCCGTTATTTACGTGATGACCCATGACTCCATAGGCGTCGGGGAGGACGGGCCAACTCATCAGCCCATTGAACATCTAGCCTCGTTAAGAGCCATGCCCAATCTCCATGTCATCCGTCCCGGGGATGCCAACGAGACTGCGTATGCTTGGCGGGCTGCAATGATCCGCACGGAAGGCCCCACCATGCTGGTGCTTACCCGTCAGGGGTTGCCGATTTTCGACCGTAACCAAATGGCCTCGGCTGAAGGAGTGCTCAAAGGCGCTTATGTGCTCTCGCAAGAAGAAGGTGCGTCGCCGGATATCATTCTCATGGCTTCTGGTTCCGAGGTGCCACTTATCGTTGAGGTTCAGAAAGCGCTGGCCTCAGCAGGAATCGATGCTCGGGCGGTGAGCATGCCCTGCTGGGAACTCTTCCTTGAACAGTCGCAACAGTACCGAGATCAGGTTTTGCCTCCAGCGGTCAAGACCAGGCTGGCCGTGGAGGCGGGAGTACCCCTGGGGTGGCGCGACTGGGTTGGTGATCGCGGTGATATTGTCGGTATTACCACCTTTGGAGCCAGTGCACCTGCCAAGGAAAATTTCAGCAAGTATGGCTTTACTGTGGAAGACATCGCCGAGCGAGCGAGAAAACTGGTTGGTAGGTAGTTAAGATTTGCCCTGGAAGAGGAATTGACGAAAGGGGAGCGTCGGATGCGAAACACAACTAGCAAGGAGCGTTATGTATGAATCCACTGCTAAAGCTGTATGAATATGGACAGAGTTACTGGTTGGACAATCTTACCCGCGGGATGATCAGAAGCGGGGAGTTAAAAAGACGGGTGAATGAAGAGGGATTGCGTGGCGTAACTTCAAATCCGGCCATATTCCACAAAGCGATAACCGGGAGCGAAGATTACGATGGCCAGATCAAAGAGCTTGTGGCCGTTGGACGGTCCTTACAGGAGATCTATGAAGAACTTACAGTGACGGACATCCGTGGTGCGTGCGATGTGCTCAGATCCGTTTATAAGGAATCTGATGGGATTGACGGCTATGTGAGTCTGGAAGTCTCGCCCCACCTTGCTCACGAGACTGAGTCTACCAAGGAGGAGGCTCGACGTCTCTTCAAAGCGGTTGATCGTCCCAATTTACTCATCAAAATCCCCGGGACGCCGGCCGCAGTCCCTGCCATTGAAGAGATGCTCTATGAGGGCATTAACGTGAACATCACGCTACTCTTTTCGGTCCAGAGCTATGAAGCGGTAGCGGAAGCCTACCTCAAGGCGCTGGAACGGCGCGCGGTCGAGGGCAGATCGGTCCGAGACCTTGCCTCCGTAGCCAGTTTCTTTTTGAGCCGTATCGATGTGCTGACAGATGAGCTACTCAAAGAGCGCTCGGAGGTTGGAGCAGAATCAGACCAGGGGCTGAGACCTGAAGAATTAGTGGGCAAGTTTGCCGTTGCCAACGCCAAGCTGGCCTATCAGAGTTTCAAGCAGATGATGGCCAGCGACCGCTGGCAGTCGTTGGTAAAACTTGGCGCTCGCGTGCAGCGCCTCCTCTGGGCGAGCACCAGCACCAAAAACCCGAACTATCGTGATGTGTACTATGTTGAGCCCCTAATAGGTGCCGATACCGTAAATACGATGCCCAACGAGACCATAGCGGCCTTTGCCGACCACGGCAGGATTGTGCCAAATTCGGTAGAGTCGGGTCTGGAGGAGGCGCGGCAGATTCCTGCCGATCTCAGAACGGTAGGAGTGGACCCTGACTCGGTCACAGAACAGCTTCTGACTGAGGGCGTCCAGAAGTTCATTGATCCCTTTGACAAACTCATCCATGCCCTCGAGGAAAAGCGGGCGAAGTTTCTCGGTGATGAACTCAACGGGCAGAGCGCTACCCTGAGAAAGGCCGATACTGGAGTAGGTTGACATACTGGGGGACGTATCATGGTAATCGTGGCGCTCGCTGCAGATCATGCTGGATTTTCACTAAAGGCAAGAATTTCCGCCATTCTGGAGCAGGCAGGATTTCTGGT
>CP070692.1:2811540-2820597 GCA_020353215.1 Deltaproteobacteria bacterium | reverse complement strand
GAAGGCGCCCCCTCCCTGTTCCCCGTTCCTGCGAAACGGGGCCAGGGGCTCCCCCACCCACAGCTGCGGAAGTGAACACAGGCCTCCCGCCAGTCACCTCGGAAAAGACTTCATGATCCTCCATCAACATGGCTGCCGTTGTTCTCTGCAAACAATATTATGCTCTCATAAATTTGTTAACGAATTCAACCGGTCTGACAGGCTAAACTGGCCAAACCGGCTAAACTGAAACATCCGGGCTACTCCTTATGATACTTGAAATAGGCTGCACAGGTCCCCTCGGTCGAAACCATGCAAGGACCGTAAGGAGTTGTTGGAGAGCAACGAGTTCGAAAGAGAGCACATTCAGGTGGGGAACACACTCCCCGAAGCACCTCGCCACACCGGCATCCGGGCATTTCATCCGCAGGAGGAACGGCTAGATCAAAACTATTCTCTGCCGCATGGACGCGGTAGCCCTCCCGAATCCGGAGACCACTATTTGGAATGTCTCCAAGTCCGCGCCATTGGGCATCTGCTGGCCCGAAAATCTTGTCTACCAGTCGCCTGGCCTTGGGGTTGCCCTCGGCACGCACGGCCCGAGAGTACTGGATTTCCACTGCACACCGTCCTTCCTCAATCTGGGAAACCAGCATGTATATGCTTTGCAGAATGTCCACGGGCTCAAAGCCGCTTACTGCGCAAGACTTTCCGTGCCGATCGACCACTTCTTCGTATGGGTCCGTCCCAATGATGGTGGTTACGTGGCCCGGACAAATGAAACCGTCGATGAGAACCTCGTCGGCGGACAAAAGTACCTCGAGCGCAGGGGGTAGCAGTTTGTGCACCGAAAGCACCAGGAAGTTTTCCACCCCCTCCATGTTTGCCTGATGCACCGACGCCGCAATGGTGGGTACGGTAGTCTCGAAACCGACCCCCAGCATGACCACGCTCCGATCTGGATTTTGACGAGCCAGTTCCAGGGCATCAAAACTGGCATAGACCACCCGCACATCCGCCCCTCGGGCCTTCTCCTGCTGCAACGAGGACTCAGAGCCCGGTACTCGCATCATGTCGCCGAAGGTTGCCAGGATGACTTTCGGCTCACGGCAGAGTTTGATGGCTCGATCGATGTCTTGCGGCGAGCTTACACACACCGGGCAACCCGGACCGGAGATTAAGGTGATGGTTTCCGGAAGGAGTTCTTTGATTCCAGCGCGAAAAATCGCCACCGTGTGGGTCCCGCAGACTTCCATGATACGTATGGGAGTGCGGGACTTTTTCTTAATGGCTGCAACGATTTTCCTCGCCAGCTCAGGGTCTCGGTATTCTTCCATATATTTCATTAGCTACAATCCTCTTACCTGAAATCTAGTACTTACCCAAATTGAGTAGATTAGCGGTAGAATGATCAGGGTTCAAAAACAAGACTGTAAATGCTGAAAAACCATTAATCTCCACATCCCCATATCGTACCTCACCCATCCGCCCTGTGCCGTCCTGCCCCCTATCCTTCCAGCGACGCCGCTCCCACCACCGCCTGACCTAGGGAGATACAGGCATCATTCGCGGGAATTGCTTGTGGAGTGTAGACCTCCAATCCGGCGGCTTGTAATTGCCTTTCAAGGTTTTCGAGTAGAAAAACATTCTGGAACACACCGCCGGAGCAGATCACCCGACCGAGGCCGTACATTTGGCCTAGCCTGACGCAGGCCTCCGTAAACATGGCCACCAGCGTCTGGTGAAATTTGCCGCTGATTACACCGGCAGGAACACCCGAAACAGCATCTTTATAGATTTGAGTGAAGATAACGGTTGGACTCATTAGTAACCGTCCATCCGCCTCTCTGCACTCGTATTCATATCTTTCATTGGTCGGCTCCAAACATTGTTCCAGTTCGATCGCGGCCTGTCCCTCATAGGCGATGCGGTCTCGTAACCCAACGAGGGCAGCAATTCCATCAAACAACCTTCCACAACTGGAGGTCGATGGACTGTTCACTTTCCGCTCAATCATCTGGAGCAGCACTCTGATCCGCTCCGGATCCCAGCGTTGAAACAGAACCTGATTCCTTTCAAATATCTCCGCACCAAAGGCAGCCGTAAGGTAAGAGACCGCCATGCGCCACGGCTCCTTTATGGCCGCCGCCCCGCCGGGCATGGGTACATTATCCAGGTATCCCACCCGTTCGTAGCTTATCTGGTCTGCCGCCAGGATTTCTCCGCCCCAGATGGAATGGTCGTCGCCGTAGCCGGTGCCATCAAGAGCCAGACCCAGGGCTCTTCCTTCCAGCCCATGTTCGGCCATTACGCTTACCACATGAGCGTGATGATGTTGCACCGCCAAAATTGGCAACTCGTCCTGGGTTTTGGCAACCTGGGTGGTCAAATAGTCCGGGTGGAGATCATGCACGAGCAGGCGGGGCTGCACCTCAAGGATACGTCGGAGATGAGCCACCGTTTGCTCCAGAAACTCCAGGGTTTCAAGATTTTCAAGATCCCCCAGATGCTGACCAACAAAGGCACGACTCCCTTTAGTCAAACAAATGGTACCCTTCAACTCGCCTCCGAGAGCCAAGACCGGAGCCACAGGTTTTCGAAGAAAAACAGGAACCGGAACATATCCCCTGGATCTGCGTATCTGTCTAGGCCGGTCGGATACCACTCTCAGAATTGAGTCATCACTCCGCAGCAGGATGTCCCGATCATGCAAGAGAAAATAGTCGGCTATGGGTCCCAAGCGTTGCAGAGCCTCCTCGTTGTCTATGGCAATAGGCTCCTCGCTTATGTTCCCGCTGGTCATTACCAAAGCCGAAAAGGGATGCGAAAGGAGTAAGTGGTGCAAGGGCGTATAAGGAAGCATTACCCCGAAATATCCGTTTCTTGGCGCCACCTCTGGGGCGATTTCATTTCTCTCTCTTTTAGGAACAATAACGATGGGACGCTGGGGGCAGGTCAGTAGTCTCCGCTCTTCCTCCCCCAAGAGTGCATAACGCTCAACCTGCTCGAGGCTTGAACACATTATGGCCAGCGGTTTTTCCTCCCGTCCCTTTCTTCGGCGGAGTCTCTTTACGGCTTCATTCTGGGTCGCATCCACAGCCAGGTGAAATCCACCCAGTCCTTTAACTGCAACAATGGCACCGGTCTTCAAGTGCTCGGCTGCAGCAACGATAGGATCGTCTGTGCGGAGCTCATTGCCACTAACGTCCGTCAGCCAGACCCGAGGCCCACATGCCCAGCAGCCGTTTGGCTGAGCATGAAAACGTCGGTCCAGCGGATCATGATACTCCCGGGAGCAGTCATCGCACATAACAAAGCTGGCCATTGAGGTTTTAGGCCGGTCATAAGGTATGTCGTCGATGATAGTGTATCGGGGCCCGCAGTTTGTGCAGTTGATGAAGGGATATCGATAACGCCGGTCTTTTGGATCAAACAGCTCGGCAAGACAATCTGCACAAGTTTCCGTGTCCGGAGAGATGAGAGTTGCGCGCTCCTCTCCCACCTCGCTTGACCGGATCTCGAAGGAGCCGTATTCAGCGGCGGGCAATTCCTCAGTGTCTATTTGGATGATGTTAGCCAAAGGTGGGGCGGACTCGGGTAGCGCTTTGAGAAAATGGTAGAGGCTTTCTTGGTCTCCTTCAACCTCCACAGCTACGCCTTTGGGTGTGTTTGCCACGTAGCCGTTAAGCCGGCAGCGGTGGGCCAACTGATAGACGAACGGGCGGAAACCCACTCCCTGTACGATGCCCTGTATGTTAAGTCTAAATCTCTTTGCCATCTCCTCTGGCTTTGCGGTCGTGCACCTGCTGCCGGAGCCAGTCGAGCCAGGACTCCAACCCTTCACCGGTGCGGCAGGAGATTTCAAAGATCTCCAGCCCACCGTTTAGCTGCAGGGCTCGCTCTCTGATCTTGCCCACGTCGCAATCTACATAAGGCAGCAGATCGATCTTGTTAATTAGCAACACTCTGGACTCTTGGAACATGAGGGGATACTTGAGGGGTTTGTCGTCTCCCTCTGGAATGCTGAGAATCATGGCCTTGATATCCTCGCCCATATTGAATTCGGCCGGACAGACGAGATTGCCGACATTTTCCACTACCAGCAGGTCCAAGCTTACCAGGTCCATGGCATCCAGAGCAGATCTTATCATGTTACCGTCCAGGTGACAGGCTCCGCCGGTATTGAGTTGTACCACCTGAACTTTTTTCTCGCTGATGCGTTCGGCATCGTAAGATGACTGTATATCTCCCTCAATCACTCCGATGCGGATCTCGCTGCGGAGGCCATCGATGGTCCGCTCCAGCAACGAAGTTTTACCCGCACCCGGGCCGCTCATCAGGTTGATTACAAAGAGGCCGGCTTTGCTGAACGTACGTCTGTTGTCTTCGGCCAGCCGTTCATTCGCCTCCAAAATATCCCTAACCACAGGTACCTTCAGGGTGAATCCCTCCTGTTCACTGGTCACGTGTCACTAGTGACTTGGCAGCGGCCCCTTTTTGGCGAACCATACAACCCTGGCCGCTCTGCCTGCGGTACAGTCCTTGCCTGGTACCGCGTAGTGTTAGTGCCCGGTGTTTAGTGCATAGTGTCCACTGCCTCGTGCCCAGTTTGTCTACCCGCTGTCACTCCGCCTCAAAGCTCTCCAGGCTCAACTCTCTCCCACTGAGCATTTCCAACCCACTCCCCTTGCAACTGGGACAAGCAAAGACGAGTTCCTGCACAGTGAAATCGGAGCCGCACTCCCTGCACCGGCAGGTTACGGGAACCCGCTCGATATCAAGCCGCGCACCCTCCGCCAGGGTTCCCCGGGAGATCAAATCAAAGCTGAACTTTAGTGATTCGGACTCGACAGCACTCAACTCTCCCACCTTAAGTGATACTGAGAGCACCCGCTCGACCCGGTGATTCTCACTCTCCTGGACAATGATGTCCAGTAGGCTTTGCGCAATGGACATCTCATGCATGGCTTACGTGGAGCTCCTTTTCCGCTTTTCGTTTCCTACTTTGTCGACGATCCGATCATAATATAGCTGGTCCTCCTCCCACCGGATGGAACCCTTGCGCATAACGTTTAGCTTCATGATGAGGTAGTTGAGTTTCTTCAGTTGGCGATACTTCTCACCCTCATCGCTGATTTGCCCCAGCAACTCCTCGGTGCACCGGATCTCTTTCTTTAACTCCAATTCTGGAGGCAGGCAGTCAGCGTTTTTCAGAATCTTGTAGGCAAGACGAAGATCGTCAGGGATATGCAGGTCGTCTTTAAGCTTCAGCGGTTTTCCACTTCCAGAGAGGTTATCAAACTCCCCACGCTGAACCGCCTCACGGATGCGTTCCTCCGCAATACGCTCCATTGCTGCGAATGGATTCTTTCTGGACATCTAGGGAACACCTCTAAAATGAGTCAAAACACGAACCAAAGCTGCGACCCCAGGGAGACCGTCCTATCCCCCACTATAACCCTGACCTTGGAAAAGGGCCACAAGGTCTTGTTCTCTTCTATGAGATTTCCACCTCGTCAACAACGGTAGGAATGAGGCGACCCGTGTCCCGCACATCGTAGCCACCCAGTGCCATTACCTGGTTCTTGAACTCCCGGGAAGCAATGACCTCAAGCAAGGCTTGTATGAGAGGAGTTTCGAAATGGATGGCTGGAATCACCAGGTCGTATCTTTCCGTGATCACTGGAATAAAATCAAGTTTCAGCGCTTGCGCCGCTGCATAAATTGCCATACCCGAATCGGCCGTACCGCTCAAAACGTCCGCTGCCACTGCCATGTGAGTGTATTCTTCCCTTTCGTATCCGTTAATGCCGGCCGGATCGACTCCCAACTGTGTTAACTGCCAGTCCAGCAGAATCCGCGTTCCAGATCCTGCCTGGCGGTTGACAAAGGTGAGTTCCGGACGACTTAGATCTTTTAGACCGCTGATGCACCTGGGGTTGCCGGGGGTAACGATAAGCCCTTGTTCCCGGTAAACCAGGTTCACTAAATGTACCTCCAGGCCGGGCAGGTAACGCTGAATATAGGTCGTATTGTACTCACCGGTATCAGTATCGAGCAGGTGGGAACCGGCTAGATGGGCGGTGCCTTTTCTTAAGGCCAACAGTCCACCCAGGCTGCCCACATTGCTGGAGGCCAGGCTGACCTCCGGATGGTACTTCTTCAGAAGATTGGTAATCACATCCAGGGTCATATCGTGGCTGCCCACTGCGACCAAGGTGCGTTCAATAGACTGCTTTGACGCCAGCAAAGTCACGGGATGTGGCTCATCGTCCGTGACTCCCTCCACGGTGTCAGGAATTCTCAAAAAACCGGTGGCCTGGTTCAGAGAGGTGATTGAACCCGCCCCTCGTGGCAGGGGAGTAGCCACGAGCCGATCTCCTACCCGGCCCAGATTCACCCGGAGAAACTCCTCCACACCGAGCTTGGAAGGAAGCTTCTGAGACGGATAGGCTTCCACCTGCTCTGATTCCGGTTCAGCCAGACCTTGGATCCGGTAAAGGAAAGGACGAACAAACTGTTCCATGCTGATGACTGCGGACACGGGGTAGCCAGGATTACCAATCACCGGCTTTCCCTGAATCTCTCCCAGAACCGTCGGTTTGCCCGGCATAATTGCCACCCCATGCACCAGCATGGTCCCCAACCCCTCGACAAGGTTGACAGTATAGTCTTCTGATCCCGCCGAAGACCCCGCATTGATGATCACCAGATCGTATTCCCCCTGGACCGCCTGCAGTAGAATCTGACGGAGTTGCTCTGGATCGTCCCTAACGATGGGATGCCGACGACAAATTCCTCCCCACTGTCGCACAAGATTAACCAGCACCCAGGAGTTAAACTCCACCACCCGATCCGGTGGCGGTGACTCTGCGCCCTTCAGCTTTTCGGCTTCCACCAGCTCGTCGCCGGTGGGAATTACCAGCACGCTCGGCCGACGCTTCACCTCCACTTCCAATACCCCGGCACCCAAAAGCGCCCCCAGGTCGTAAGCAGTGATCTGGTGATTCTGGGGTAACAGAAGCTCGGTGGCCACTATATCCTCACCTATCTTGCGCACATGTTGCCACGGGAAGGCCCCGCTCTGGATTTCCACGGTGTGGTCATCGACTTGGTGGAGGTTCTCCACCATGACGACCGCATCAGCCCCCTGTGGCATTCCCTGACCGGTGTTAATCCAGTTCGCATCCGTACCCAACTTCAGGTGGAGTGGATGCTCCGGAGTAGCGCCAAAAGTGCTTTCCGCCCGAACCGAGATGCCGTCCATGGCTGCGGCGTGAAAAGTTGGAACCGAGAAGCGGGCAAACACAGGTTCTGCAGTGACCCGCCCCGCAGCCTCAATGGTGCTGATCGTCTCACTAGAAAGCAAATTCGCCAGATCCCAGTGGTTCAAGAAGAGGTCTCGCGCCTCCGCCAGCGACTTCATCTTCAGGTAGATCCGCCGTGCCATGTATCAAATACCCTTGTTGCGCCAGTTCAGATTTGGTCTTCTGGCCTTTAAAGAGTCTGAGGTCAAAATGTGGAATGTAGCCAAATTCGAAATTCGGATTTGTTTGTGCTCCGGTTTCAGGAAGTCGAATCTTCGCTCATGCTCTCGGGATTCTAATCTGCTGCTATTCATGGAGGCCGGTCGTCTAGATTCTTATAACCTCCACACTCTCACCGGCATAGAGGCCTTCGGCGTGCCGGTGGATACCAATCAGACCGTCGGCTTGCACCAAGGTAGAGATCAGTGCGGATTCCCCGAAAATGGGTTCAGCCATGAGGTTGCCGTCTTCCTCGCGCAGCCTTACTCGGACAAAGTCCTCCCTTCCTTGCTTCGAGGCCACGTTCCGACTCAGCCGGGCTCGTACGGGTTGGCCCTGCTCCAGCGACGGAGAATCCCCGCTGAGGTAAGACATGAAGGGACGGACCAGCACGTGAAAAACGACCATCGCCGAGGTTACATGTCCAGGGATCCCCCAGAAACCCTTTGCTCCTACCCGTACCAGCAGAGTAGGCTTGCCGGGGCTGATTGCCACGCCGTGAACCAAAACCTCACTGTCTTCGAATGAGGTGAGGGCTTCCAAAGTAAGGTCGCGGCTTCCCACCGATGATCCACCTGAGATGAGGCAAATATCGCCCCGAGTCAGTGCCTCCTCACACTTGGCTTGCATGGTGGCCAAGTGGTCCGGAACAAGGCCCAACTGCTGCGGTTTCCCACCCCAATGCGCAACCATGGCCGCCAAGCTATGAGAATTGATGTCGCGCAGTTCGCCGAACCTGGGCTTTCTTTCAACGGGAACGATCTCGTCACCGGAACTGATTATGGCCACCTTCGGTCTTCGTCGCACCTTCACCCTGGTCCGGCCGAGACCTGCCAGCAGACCTATTTCCTGCGCTCGGAGTCTCGTGCCTGCCTGCAATACCTCCTGGCCTGCACGAAAGTCGTCTCCAGGTTGAATGACGTTTTCCAGGGGATGCACGCTCCGGCTGACGGCCACGCTCCTTCGGTCCAGTTCTTCGGTGTACTCCACCATAACCACACCGTCCGCACCTGTGGGCAGCATACCTCCGGTGGGCATCCTGGCCGCCTGTCCGGGCTTGACCTCAATGGACGGGGGTTGTCCCATCACCACTTCGCCCACTACCTCCAACAAAGAAGGCAGGCTCTCAGTGGCACCGAATGTATTCCGAGCTCTAACTGCATAGCCGTCTACGGTAGATCGTGTGAAGGATGGCAGGTCCTCGGTAGCAACGATCGGCTCAGACAGCACCCGGTTTAGTGCTTGATCGAGACGTATTTCTTCTGTGTCGAGCATGGGAAAGCGCTCGAATTCACCCCACACTTCTTCGCGGGTTCTTACTTTAAAGAAACCAGTTTTCACAGTCTTTCGTTTATCTCTTAGAGGCAGTTAGTACAAGAGCGAATTTATATCATGGGGGCCATGGGCAAACAACAGTTTTTACATTAGGAGTTTCCCCAAAAAGCTCATGGGCCTGGGCAGAGGGGAAGGCTGCTCCACAACGAGCAATGGAAGATCCCTGCAGGGAGCTGCAGGGAGTCTTCGAAATGTAAGGAAGATATCTGATCTTATT
>CP070692.1:2802242-2811440 GCA_020353215.1 Deltaproteobacteria bacterium | reverse complement strand
CAACATGCTCGCCGGCGGGGCTGCCATCAATGTATTGGCCAAGCATGTGGGGGCGGACCTACAGGTGGTGGACATTGGAGTGGCTGACCCTTTACAAGGTGCATCTGGCCTTTTGCCTCGGAAAGTAAGGCCCGGAACCAATAATATGAGCAAAGGACCGGCCATGACCGAGGAAGAGGCCATCCAGGCGATCCAGGTAGGTGTAGAACTGGCCAACGCTGCTGCTGAAGAAGGTGTTACCCTTTTAGGGACAGGCGAGATGGGGATAGCTAACACAACTCCTTCCTCGGCTCTCTATGCCGCCCTGATTCCTTGTCCAGTGATTGAGGTAACTGGGCGAGGTACGGGAATCGACGATGCCAGGTTAAAGAACAAAATTGAAGTCATTGAGCGCAGCCTCGCGGTAAATGGACACATGCTCCAGGATCCTCTCACCACTCTTGCCGCTGTAGGTGGCTTGGAGATCGCTGGCATTTGTGGACTCATTTTGGCTGCGGCCGGACGGAAAGTTCCTGTGGTGGTGGATGGTTTTATCTCCTCAGCGGCAGCCCTTGCAGCAATGCGGTTATGGGAACCAGTGGCCGACTACCTTTTTTTCAGCCATTGTTCTGCGGAAGCCGGCCACCGGGTATTTTTCGAACGATTAGGCTTGCGACCTATTCTCGACCTTGACATGCGCCTCGGCGAAGGGACCGGCGCCGCCTTGGCCATGAATGTCATACAGGGGGCCGTCAAGATCTATAACGAAATGGCCACCTTTGACGCGGCCGGAGTCAGCGGAAAAGAATGACGCGGGGGCAAGGAGACACGGAGACGCGGAGAAAAAGAACGTTGGTTACAGCATCGCCGTATCGCCGCGTCGGTTGTCAATTATAGCAACTGCCGATAACACCCTTGAGGGAATGAACGTGTTACAGGGATTGGTGACCGCCTTCCGGACTTTGACCATCTTCCCTGTGCCTGGTCAGGATGCGCCAAAACATAGCGGCTCCTTGCCTTTTTTCCCCCTGGTAGGTCTCGCCCTCGGATTCCTTCTCTGGGCTATCAGCCTCATCGATAGAGTGATCAGCGGTGGCGATTGGCCCATGGGAGTAGCGGGGATAATGCTTCTGGCCAGCGTTATCAGCACCAGATCGCTTCATCTCGACGGTTTGGCGGACCTTGCTGATGCCGTTGGTGGTGGTTGGGATAGAGCGCGGCGCCTCGAGATCATGAAAGACTCTCGCCTTGGAGTGTTCGGCGCGGTGGCTATCATCATCACACTGCTTTGCAAGTGGGTTGCCTTTACCAGACTCGTAGCCGTCGGTAGCACCATTTGGGTCGTTTTGATCTTCATGGTTTCTCGCGCCATGCAGGTCAACCTGGCAGTGCGGTTAGACTACGCCAGGAGTGAAGGAGGCACGGCCGCCTCCTTCGTCCGGCAGGCTTCAGGCTATCACCGTGCTGCTGCATTCGCCATTACTCTAGTGGCAGCCCTTGTCTTCGGAATCCTTGGGCTGGTAGCTCTGACTGTGGCCGAACTTATCACTTGGTTGTATGGAGGCTGGTGCCGCAAGAACATCGGCGGCATCACGGGTGACTTGCTGGGAGCCGGCAATGAAATTGTTGAGACGGTGCTTCTCTTGCTGGCTGCCGCACCGGGTTCCTTGCTTTTGGGATATACCGGTTGGAGCTGGGTGTTTCATTAGCATGGAGCTAGGGGCATGGAGTTTGTTTGATTAGAGAATCCATCCCATGCTCCATACTCTTTGCCCCATGCTCCATACCCCTCGCCTCATGCCCTAGTGTGTATCCGGAGAAGCTGCGCGAAATCTGAACCAAGGATCTCAATATGACCAGTGAGGAACATATCCACGGCGGCGACCCGGAAAGAGCACTGAGACGCCTGGGGGTTGCCCCTCGCGACATACTTGATTTCAGCGTGAACGTTAGCCCTTTAGGCGTTCCTCAGCAAGTCAGAGCAATTTGGAACGACCTTTGGAAAGAAGTTGAAAGCTATCCCTCTGTGGACGGAAGAGGCGTTGTCGACTACTACTGCGAACGGTTCGGTATCGACCCTGCACAGGTTCTGGCAGGCAATGGCTCCACCGAGTTCATTTATCTGGCACCACGGGCGCTAGGCCTAAGAAAGGTGGCCGTGCTTATTCCTTCCTTCCATGATTACACCAGGGCGAGTGTCGCCGCGGGAGCGGAGTTGATGCCGGTGCAACTCAAAGCTGTGGACGGCTTTTCTCCTCCAGACGTTTCAATTTTGGGGAAAGCCCTGGAGCAAGGAGACGCTTTGTTTGTGGGGAATCCCAACAATCCCACCGGTACCGTCTTTCCGAGGAGGGTTTTGCTGGACCTGGCAGCAGCTTTTCCTCACAAATGGTTCTTTGTGGATGAAGCCTTCGTCCAGTTTCTGGACCAACCGGAAGCGGTTTCCCTGCTTAAACAGGAGCCGCCTCCTGTCAATATCCTTATCTTCCATTCGCTCACCAAATTTTTTGCCCTACCGGGTCTGAGACTGGGAGCCGTCATTGGCCATCCCGATACTATTTCCCGGTTGCGCCCGCTCAAAGAACCCTGGAGCGTCAACCGGATTGCCGAGAAGGTAGCCCTGGAGCTGCTTTCTTGTTTCGACTATGAGAACAGACTAACCACTCTGATTCGCCAGGAGCGTCCGCGGGTGTTCAATTTGATCAGCGGAATTGCCGGGTTTGAGGTTGTCAAGCCTTCTGCCAACTTCATGCTCGCCCGCTGGACCAGGACCCCTGACTTGGACGATCTTCTGCACTTCCTGCTGAACTCGGGCATTCACCTCCGAGACTGCCGCAACTTCCCTGGGCTGGAGGACAATTTCTTCCGTATGGCCGTTCGCTTACCCGAGGAAAACGATCGAGTCCTTTCACTCATGCAAAGTTGTGCTGACCACCATCCATGATCCATGCCGCCGTCATACTCTTTACTGCTTTCGCGCTCGACTTGCTTCTGGGAGACCCTCAATTCAGCTTCCATCCGATTAGACTGATGGGGTCCTGTGTCGGTTGGTCGGAAAGACTGTTTCTGCGTTTGGGCTGGTCCGGTCTGGTTGGTGGTACCTTATTGGTGTTTGTGACAGTTTCTCTGTTGGTTGGCATCTACGCAACTGCTCGCCTGGTCCTTACTTCGCTCCAGCCCTGGCTCGCCACTCTTCTTGATGTTTACCTCGCTTACTCCTGCCTCGCTTTAACTGATTTGCTCAAGCATGCGAAGCCGGTGGCAGGGGCACTGAATCGGGGGGAAGTCACTCAGGCCCGTCGGGCACTTCAGAAAATTGTGGGACGGGACACTTCAAACCTGAACCCGGAAGGGGTGGCTCGAGGTGCCGTGGAAAGTGTGGCGGAGAACTTTGTCGATGGCGTGCTATCGCCCATGTTTTGGTATACCGTGGGAAGCGTTTTAGGCCACCTGTTTGGCAGCCCAGCGCATACAGTAGCAGGCATCTCCGGCATGCTCACCTTCAAGACAATCAGCACCCTCGATTCGATGGTTGGATATCGCCATGAACCATATCTGTTCTTCGGTCGGCCGGCAGCCCGACTGGACGATCTGGCCAACTTCATTCCAGCCCGCCTGTCCCTACCCATATTATATATAGGAGCACTCATCAGTGGAGAAAATGCCCGAGGGGGATTGAGAGTCAGTCTGCGCGACCGGCTCAAACACCTGTCGCCCAACGCCGGCCACTCAGAGAGTTTTGTTGCCGGTGCTCTCGGTATCAGACTGGGAGGCCCTACCATATATAAGGAAGCCACGGTGGACAAACCATGGCTTGGAGACGGGGATGAATCGGCAGGTCCGGAGCACATTCAACGGTGTTGTCGGCTGATCTCTCGCTCTTCGTGGCTAGCTGTTCTTCTGATGGTTGTCGTCCTCTTGTTGTCACCCGTTGTTCTTACCTGAATTGAGCAATTTCTAGCCCGGATATTTCATGAATTGCTGTCGCGAGACCGCGTAACTGGGGACCCGTTCCAAAGGGGTGGGGACTGAGCGGAGCGGAGCGAGCGCGAAGAGGATGGGCGTGTCACCCGGCAACCGTCCCGCGGTACCGCGGGATTGGCTCCTAGGCGTACCTGAACGGTACGTCGAAGGGGCCGACACCCGAGGACGCCAGGAAAGACGGCCATATCCGTGGTCGCAGTCACGCCAGGGCGTGAATTCATGAAATATCCGGGCTAAAGGACCCTGTGGAAATCTTCCACGTGGTCCGTCTGGTGGAGATTGTCGGAGAGATTGGTGATAATGCCCAAAACGCCTCAGATCGCATGCGGACGATGCTGGCCCGGTAATGAAGCCTTTGACACGCTGAGGGCGAGAGATAACCCTGGGCAGTGATTCAGGGGCAAAATATCCACTTCTCCCCGAAACACCCAATACCGGCAAAACTGCCATCGACTGCCATCTTTGCCCGGTTGTTCACGTCTTTGTCAGCCGACCTGATCAATCAGTCTTTACCTCGATCCTTCTCGGCTTGGCTTTCTCAGCTTTGGGTAGATCCAGCCGGAGAACGCCATCTTTCATCGTAGCGCTTATCTTGCTCTGATCAACGCGATCCGAAAGGGAGAAGGCGCGCTGATACATTCCGGTTTCATACTCATGCAAGAGGTATCTCTCTTCTTCCGATTTCTGGGGGTCAATCTCCGCAGTAATGGTCAACTGGTCTTCACGGACGTCAATGTTGATTCGATCGCTGGACACTCCCGGAACATCGGCCAACAGGGTGATTACATCGCCAGACTCGAAAATATCCACTGCGGGCATGAAGACAGGGCCCGGTCTGGTTTGCTCCCTGTCAGCCGGTGCTTCCTGCTTGCCTCTGACCTGCAGCTCTTTATCGCTCATGGTATCCGCCTCCTCTAGTTGCGGGTGGGGTTAGTCCGACTTCACTTCCACCTGGCGCGGTTTTACCTTGGCAGCCTTTGGCAGCGTTACGGTAAGCACTCCGTTTCGACATACGGCGGAGACGCCTTCATTGTCCACTTGGGTCGGCAAAGAGATGATGCGTCGGAAACTGCCCGACTCACGTTCCCTGCGATGATAAGAGACGTTTTCACCTTCTGTGGGTATCTTCCGCTCGCCCTTGATGACGAGGTTATTATCCTTGGTAGTGATCTCCATGTCCTCCGCAGCAACCCCCGGAAGTTCGGCTCGCACGTAAACGTTTTCCACGTCCTCCGACACATTGAGGGGGGGGAACACGCCTGCACCGCTAATACTTCCACTTCGGCGAGTACCGGATAGAGAATCCCATATTCTATCCATCTCTCGACGAAGACGATTCATTTCCGAAAGAGGCTCTCTCTGCCAGCCGGACAATCCTGGTCTCCACTTTACGGTAACCATGACTTTCTACCTCCTTAGGTGACGTTTCAATGTCAGACAAACGGTCTTAGCCGCTTTGGATGCGCTTTGACACGGAGTATACAACGAAAATTGTTTCTTGATTCGATCAAAGGATAAGAAGCCAGCCAAAGGTTGTCAAGTGGGTGCAAGGTACTGTTTTTCTTCCAAGTTGGCTTGTGCTCAGTTAACGGTTGTCCGTCCATATTGACAGGAGCTCCCGCCCAACATTCTCGAGGCTAAACTAATGTGTCGTAATGACACCTAGTTATACATGTTAGAATGTGAAATTGAGCGCGGGAGCTGCTAACCAGCCATTGGGGAGGCTGCCGCACCACAAGCAATTGAAGATCCCTACAGTACCGAACCTGAAGAACGGCTTAACTGGTGGTCCAGATTGAAACTGGCCAAACCACCCGGGATAGGCTAGGATATTGCGATGTAGCGGCTAGGATTCTGGCTCGGAATCTTCACGGTCCCCTGACCCGGTTGCATGAATAACCGGGCTAGCTGTGGCCATGTAAAGCAACGTCAAATGGCACGCAACACTCATGGATAACAAGGCCAACCGTCAACATGAGTCCTCTGCTGACCCGAGGTTCCTGATGGTGGCCGGGAGCCACTCGGGGGTAGGCAAGACTACCATCACACTGGGTCTCATGGCAGCGCTGCAAAAGAAGGGGTTGAAGGTACAGGGCTTCAAGGTGGGCCCTGACTTCATCGACCCCGGCCATCACACCAGGGTTGCCGGGGAGCCCTGTCGTAATCTGGACGGTTGGATGCTATCCAAGCGATACAACCGGGCGGCTTTCGGAAGAGCCATGCGAGGAAAGGATATCGGCGTGGTGGAGGGGGTAATGGGTCTGTTTGATGGCTACGACGGGCGATCTGAGGCTGGCTCCACCGCCCAGATGGCCAAGTGGCTCGGAGCACCCGTTATCCTGGTGGTGGATGCGAGTAGCATGGCGCGAAGTATTGCCGCGCTGGTTCATGGCTTTGCAACCTTCGATGCAGAACTCTGCCTGGCGGCGGTCATCGCTAACAGAGTGGGAAGCCTCAGCCATACTCGTTTCCTGTCCGAGGCCATGGCCTCGGTCCCGGATGTCACTTTCTTGGGGGCGATCCCCCGGAATGAAGCCATAGTCATTCCCGAACGCCACTTGGGGTTAGCCACCTCAGATGAGGAACCATATGCTCCCGAACTGTTTCAGAGGCTGACCTCTTTGGTGGAAACCCATCTCGACCTTGACGCAGTACTTGACCTGACCGCTAGCGGGATCGAGGACGTGCAACTGGATCAGTCCCAGATTGGCAGTGACAAGGTGAAACTTGGGGTCGCGAGAGACGAAGCGTTCTCCTTCTACTATCAGGACAACCTGGATTTACTCGTCAGCGCCGGTGCGGAGCTCTGTGATTTTTCACCGCTTCGAGATCACCATCTGCCGCGTGATCTGGATGGTCTCTACCTGGGCGGTGGTTACCCGGAGCTCTACGCTCGTCAGTTGGAGAGCAACAAAAGCCTGAAGTCTGAGATTCTGGCAGCTGCTCGAAATGGCATGCCCGTCTACGCAGAATGTGGCGGCTTCATGTATCTCACCCGGTCGATCCGCGTAGACGCAGGTGCTTTCGACATGGTGGGCCTCTATCCTTTTGATACCAGGATGCTCTCTCATCGAAAGGCACTCGGCTATCGCGAGATCGTCCTCAAGGAGGACTGTCTGCTGGGGCCCAAAGGGCTCAAGGCCAGAGGTCATGAGTTTCATTATTCTGAACTCATCGATGAACCCAAACAAATCCCTCGCTTATTTCACGTCACCCCTCGCAAGGGTGTTGACACTGTAGCAGACGGTTTTATGATGCATAACGCCTTGGCCGGATATGTTCATGTTCACTTTGGTAGCAATCCGCATGTCGCTGCCAGTTTTGTGGATATTTGTAGGAAGTATCGAGATAGGGCTTAGCTCCGCGTCAATGCATACTCGGAATAAAGGAACCATGCGGGGTTGGAATAATGGGTACAAAGGGTCTAGACCAATTTGAGACATTACCTCGCCGTTTTGCTGCCCGATATTCCACCTTTCCAACATTCGATTGTTCCGGGAGCAACGAGAAACGAATTACTGCCCTGGTTTCAAGTACGAAATTCGAAGTTTGATGTTGAAAACGCTGTCGTTTTTGGACTTGCAAGTTTGAACCTGGAACCTGAAGCTTGAAAATGGAGACCGTATATGGCCGGGATTATCAAAGTAGAGCCGTCTGAGATCGAAAAACTCAGTTTTGAGATCATTGAACAAGAAGCCGGCGAACATGGGCTGAAACACGACGAGTGGGCAGTGGTACGAAGACTCATTCACACCACGGCTGACTTTGATTACGTTAAGCAAACTCGTTTTCACCCTCAGGGAGTGTTTGCTGGAGTTGCAGCGATCCGGAATGGAGCCGCCATTGTAACAGACACTCGTATGGCTCAGGCTGGAATTACCAGACGACACCTGGCTCCTTTTGGTAGTCAGGTTCACTGTTTTATTGATGATCCGGAGGTAATGACTGTCGCCGAGACTGAGGGTGTAACTCGCGCCGCTGCTGCCGTTAGACACGCCAAAGAACTCCTGCACGGAGGAGTGGCAGTCATTGGCAACGCACCCACCGCCCTCACAGAACTACTCCGTCTCTGCGAGGATGGAAACCTGGAACCAGCCCTGGTGGTGGGCATGCCGGTTGGTTTTGTCAACGCTGCAGAAGCCAAAGAGCTTTTGATGGCTTCCAGGCTCGTCTACATTAGTGTGGCGGGCAGGAAAGGAGGAAGTGCTGTAGCTGCGGCCACGGTCAACGCCATTGCGGACCTCACCGCCAAGAAGGACGAGAGTGTTTGATGGCCTCTGCTTCACCTCGCTACAGACGAAAGAGAAAAGGAAAGCTGCGAGAGGGTTTCACCACCGGAACTGCGGCGGCTGCCGCGGCCAAGAGCGCCCTCCATCTCCTGTTGACTGGTTCACCTCTTAATCCGATTTTGGTGTCTCTTCCAGAGGGTAGGGAGTTGCGCCTTCCCCTTCATAGGAGTTTACTGCACGGGGATACTGCATTATGTACGATTATCAAAGATGCCGGAGATGATCCAGATGTGACTAACGGTGCTGAGGTGGGAGCGAGGATTCGAATTCTTGGCCCCACCGCAGGCGAAACCGAGATTGTTTTTAGAGCCGGAGAAGGAGTTGGCCTGGTTACCAAACCAGGGTTACCGGTCCAGGTTGGTGAACCAGCCATCAATCCCGTGCCTCGGCAGATGATCCGGTGGGCTGTGGAGGAAGTTCTGGCTGGTTGTGGAAATAAGAACCGTTTCAAAGTCGAGGTTGAAATCTGCATAACCGGTGGGGAGGATCTGGCAAAGAAAACGCTTAATCCACGGCTCGGGGTTCTGGGGGGACTATCGGTGCTCGGCACCACCGGCATTGTCCGCCCTCTCTCACACCAGGCGTATCGAGAAACGATTCTGGCCGCATTCTCGGTAGCGCGGGCTGCAGGTCGCGAACTGGTCTTGAGCACCGGCGGGAAAAGCGAGCGGTTTGCCAGGCGACTGCTGACCGCTCTGCCCGAGGAAAGTTTTGTACAAATTGCAGACTTCTACGGGTTCAGCCTGGAGGCTGCAGTCCAATTTGGCTTCGAGAAGGTCACGCATGCAGTGTTCATTGGCAAACTGGTGAAAATGGCCATGGGTTTCCACTATACCCACGCCAGCAGCTCCAATATGGATCTGGCCATCGTAGAGCAAATCGCGCAACAGACCGGGTTATCAGAAGAACTCGCGAGCAGACTGGGTAAGGCGAACACGGCCAGACA
>CP070692.1:2792927-2802142 GCA_020353215.1 Deltaproteobacteria bacterium | reverse complement strand
CCTCAGATCCAACCCCCTGCGGTTGCCCGGTGGCACATCTTTCTCCACGGTCTCGCGACGACAATTCATGAAACATCCGGGCTAGCGCACCCTGGCGCGTTTTTCCTCGATACAGGTTTGCAGCGTTAGGGTTCAGTTTGTCAGAATGTTTGACCTTCCAGCACACCTGAGCTATAGTCCCACGCCAGACACATGTCACTGCTGAAGGAGCGCAACCTCGAAGTGGCCAGGCACGAAGCAGGCCGACTCGGCCGGATACTTGCTCGGTGGATGGAAGTCGTTGGCTCGACCGCTGTATGGACATTAGCGCTGGCGGTTCTGATAACAGCGATCGCTTTCTTCTACACGCTGAACAACCTCAGCATCAGGACCGATACAGGGAAAATGCTTTCCGAACGGCTACCTTTCCGTCGCAGCTGGCGAGCGTGCAAAAAGGCTTTTCCCCAACAGGTCAAAACCATGCTGGTGGTGGTCGACGCTACTACCCCTGACCTTGCCGAAGACGCATCTACGGTCCTTGCGACTCATCTGAAACAACGCACAGACCTTTTCAAGACTGTATACCTGCCAGGCGGCGACAAATTCTTTCAAGAACACGCGCTCTTGTATCTCAGTCCTGATGAACTGGAAGATCTAGCTGACAACTTGGCCAGGGTCCAACCGTTTTTGTCGAAATTGGCCCGTGACCAGAGTCTGCGGGGACTCTTCAATCTGTTGGCGCGCGCTACAGAAGCGGTGCGAAAAGGGGAAGACCTCGACCTTGCCCCCATGTTCGATGGAGTTGGCCAAGCAACCCGGGCAATTCTTAACCAAAGTCATTACCAACTGTCCTGGCACGAGCTGATGCTTGGAGGGGTGGAGGGTCCTCTAAAAAGGCGGCGGATCATAATGGCCCAGCCCCGGCGAGACATCGATGAGCTACTCCCGGCTGCAAAGGCCATGGGGGAAGTCCGGCGGCTGGCCAACCAGCTGGGACTCAACGGATCTCAAGGCGTACGGGTGCGGTTGACGGGCGAGGTGGCCCTTGAGTGTGAGGAGTTGCTGAGCGTTAGTCGGGGAGCGACGATCGCCGGTATATTGGCACTGATAATGGTTGGAATGGTGCTTTTCCTCGGACTGGGTTCGCCTAGGCTGGTATTTGCCACCCTTGCGACCTTGCTGACTGGGCTAATCTGGGCGGCAGGATTCGCAACTGTAGCTGTTGGTCATCTGAACTTGATCTCCGTGGCGTTTGCTGTGCTATATATCGGCCTGAGTGTCGATTATGCTATCCATTTCTGCCTCCGCTATCGGGAACTGATTCAGTTAGGCCACGCTCACAAAGGTGCGCTTCGGGGTGCAGGCCAAGACGTGGGCAGTTCTCTGGTTCTGTGCGCCGTTTCCACAGCGATT
The DNA here is from genome assembly GCA_020353215.1 of Deltaproteobacteria bacterium. GTDB lineage: Bacteria > Desulfobacterota > Syntrophobacteria > BM002 > BM002. The sequence goes on along the minus strand of CP070692.1, from coordinate 2,800,750 downwards.
GGGTTCTACGCCTTTTTGCCAACTGCGTTTATTGGTGTGTCCGAGCTGGGACTAATCGCAGGGACGGGAATGTTCATCAGCCTGGTCGCCAATCTGACCGTATTGCCGGCTTTACTCACCCTGATGCCGTTGTCTCGGAAAGCGATTCCGGACAATCGCCTGGTGCAAAGGCTTGGAACGCGTCTGCTGGGCCTGCCACTCCATCATGTGGGGGCCGTCCGCGTTGGTGCAATTGTACTCGGGTTAGCAGGCTTATCGCTTCTGCCCCAGGTGAGATTCGACTACAATCCCTTGAATCTTCGGGACCCCGACACCGAATCGGTGTCCACTTTTACCGAACTCTTGGAGGATAGCAGGTTTTCCCCGTGGAGTATTACAGTCATCTCAGAAGATAGAGAAACCGTCCGGGACCAGGTGCTCCGACTCCGCGAAGTAGATCTGGTGGAAAGAAGTCTTACGGTCCACAGCTTTGTTCCCCAACAGCAGGAGGAAAAGCTCAAGATCATCAGCGAAATAGGCCTCATTCTCAGTCCGCAGTTTCTGGAATCGGGCCAGCGCTCACCGCCTGGGATTGAGGAACAGGTCGCTGCGCTCCGTGGCCTCCTAGAAGAATTAGAGCGTTTTCTAGAGCAGAGAAGGGGGGACCTTCTGACTGACAGTGCTGAAAGGCTCTACCGGGATCTTAAGCAGTTCCAAGCCGGCCTCCAGAACCAGGAACGGGCGTCGGAAAGTCTTGCTAACCTCGAGGCCAGTATGATCGGCTCCCTGCCAGCCAGGTTGAATACTCTTAGAAGCAAACTTGCTGCTGAGTCGGTAACCATGGACGACTTGCCAGAGGATCTCGAGGCACGGTGGGTGACCAAAGACGGACGTTACCGTATTGAAGTTTTCCCTAGAGAGAACGTAAACGACAATGATGCGTTGGATCGTTTCGTTGCGGCCGTGCGAACTGTAGCACCAGATGCGACCGGTCCGGCGGTGATCAGTCTCGAAGCAGGCCGAGCGATTGTGAAGGCCTTCCAGCAGGCATTGTTGTCGGCTCTGGTTGCCATTACTGTGTTGCTGCTGATCCTTCTAAAGCGTAAATCTGATACGTTGCTGGTGTTGTTACCGTTGGTTTTGGCCGGGGTCTTCACGGGGGCGGCCTCAGTGGTGCTGAATATTCCTTTCAATTTTGCCAATGTGATTGCTTTGCCTCTTCTCCTAGGTATTGGGGTGGACAGTGGTATACACATGGTTCACCGTTTTCGCACCGATCCCCCGGAGTCGGGCAATATTCTTTGGACCAGCACGGCCCGCGCTGTTCTCTTCAGCACTCTGACTACGTTTTGCAGTTTTGGCAACCTCGCGTTCTCCAGCCACCGGGGAGTGGCGAGCATGGGACTATTGCTCACCATCGGGATGGGATTTACGCTGCTCTGCACATTGGTCGTTTTGCCCGCCCTGCTCGCACCGTCCCCTAGGTCGCGGCTGTCGTAACCGTGGAAGGGGTTGGGAAGCAGGTACAGGGGGGTGAGCGGTAAGCAGTGAGCCGTAAGGATGGGAGGTAAGAGGTAATAGGCGAGGGGTCAGGGGTCAGAGGTGAGGGGAAGCAGCAGACCGCTAACCCATTACCCCTCACCCCTTGCCGCACACTGCTTACTAATAGCGGTTGTAGCCAATAACGGCGGTGGGAGATGTGTCTATGACACAGCGGGCCAAACCAAGAAAGGGCTTGTTGGTATTGTTTGGTCTGGCTGTGTTCACCTGGTGGGTCCGCTACCATCCGCCGTGGGTGGACCTGCTAATCTTTGATGACGATGCCAGGCAGCATGTCTACTGGACCGCTCGCTTCCAGGATCCATCCCTGTTCCAGGATGACCTGTTGACGGATTTCATCGTCTCCAGCGGATTTGATCCCCTTGGATACAGATCTTTGTATCGACTGGGAACTCGCTTTATGGATCCGCTGCCGTTTAGCCAACTCCTCTCCCTGTTGCTTCTGCTCGTTTCTCTGTGGCTCCTGTATGAACTCGCCACTGAAATCATTCTCCATTCCAGGGGAAGATTTATCTGCTGCGGGCTTTTTCTTTTCTACAGCCTCTACTGTAGTTCTGGCGGGTTGCCCCGGGGTTTCGCCTTTCCGCTCCTTCTGGTCTTTCTTGTCTTGTCGCAGAAAGGGGCCTATAAGACTGCCGCAATCACCATGCCCGTGGCGGTGCTCTTCTATCCCCCTGTGTTGCTGAATATACTGGCGTTGGCCGTCTGGGAGTTCGTGTTTCGCCGCGTCCGCCGGGTCAAGCGACGGAGGTTCATGCTGGATCTCGCCACCCTCACCTTGATTGTAATGGTTACCGGGATATATGTCCTTTCCGTGTACGAAACGGTTGGAGAGGTCCGGGGAGAGCAAGTAACATTCGAACAGGCGCGGGCCATGCCGGAGTTCCATGCGGAAGGCCGGAGCGCTTTCTTTCGGGACAATCGGATTTCATACTTGCTTTTGGGAAGGAGCGGCATCGGAGCGTATCACGTCGTGGGATTCGCCGCCATACTCGTGGTGATTGGGCTCATCGGCGGTTTTGGCGGGCTACGTATCCCCACTATCTCCTTCGACCTGGTGTGGACCTCTTTGGTGCTCTTCGGAGCCGCTCATTTCCTGCTCTTCCGGTTGCACCTGCCCTCCCGGTACACAATGTACACACTTCCGTTGGCTTTCATGCTCGCAATCGGGGCATCCACGGAGGTGTTTCGGGACAGGTCCCGCGTTGGCGGTCAACTTCCGAACAAGACCCGCTGGAGATCCAGCTTCGGGTGGGTTGTTGCAGCGGCTCTGGCTATGGGGTACGGTTACATCCAGGGACACCTGCTTAGTCGGACGGACCCCCAATTGGTAACCCTGGATCGAGCAGATTTGGAAATGCTCGTTTTCATCGAAACTCTGCCAAAAGACTCACTGACGGCGGGTCACCCCATGGACATGGACAATGTGCCTCTGGTTGCCAGGAAAAGGGTTCTGGTGAATCACGAGCTTTCTATTCCCTATTATCTAGGCTATTATCGCCAGATCCGGAGCAGGATGAAGGACATGCTGCAAGCCTACTATGCCACCGCGTGGGAGGAGGTGGAGGGGTTCGTGGACAGCTACGGTGTGGATGCATTGGTTGTCCAAAAAGCTCATTTTCGAAAGGATTTTTTGGACGGACCGATTTATTTCGAGCCTTTTAATAGTGCAGTTAAGCGGCACTGGCAGGGTGACGAGCATTTTGTGCTTGCCGACCCACCCCAGCGGCTACGCTGCTTTGAGAACGAGCGGTATGTGGTGCTGTGTTGGGGAAGGAGCGGGTAAGAGGAAAGAGGTAAAGGGTGAGAGGTGAGGGGTAAGGGGTGAGGGGTAATAGGTAAGCGGTCTGCTGCCTCCTCTTACCCCTAACCCCTTACCTATTACCTCCTACCTATTACCTCCCATCCTTACTGCTTACTAAATATCGAGGAAGAAAATGGGAGGACAAGACGCGAAGGTAGAGGTGAGTATCGTCATTCCCGCCTTCAATGAAGGGCAGGCGATTGCAGCGGTGCTGCAATCGGTGCGCAAGGTCATGGAGAGTACGGAGTACAAGTTCGAGATCTTGGTAGTGGACGACGGCTCCGAAGACGACACTGTGGAGATCGCAAGAACTCAGGGGGTCAAGGTTGTTCTCCACAACGAAAACCGGGGCTCAGGAGCCGCTCGGAAGACAGGAATTCTGGCCGCCCAAGGGGAATGGATATTGATGACCGATGGGGACGGTACTTACCCGGCCGAAGCGATTCCTGAGATCCTCGGGCACCTGAACACTTTTCCTCAGGCCATTGGGGCTCGCATGGTGGAGAAGGGCAGTCACAGATTTCTCAGGTACCTCGCCAAAGAGGCGATTCGGAAAACGGCCTCCTTCATAGTGGGCAGAAACATCCCGGACCTGAACTCGGGTTTACGAGCGTTTCGCAAGGCAGAGATGGTGAAATTCCTTTATCTGATCCCCGACGGTTTCTCTTGCGTCTCTTCCATGACTCTCGCTTTTCTTGCCAATAACCTCCCGGTAAAGTTTGTGTCCATACCCTATTTCCGGAGAATCGGACGGTCCAAGTTTCACCCTGTCAGCGATACGTATCGCTATTTTCTCACAGTGATTCGCATCGTGACTTACTTCGCGCCCCTGAACGTCTTCATGCCCCTTTGTCTTCTGCTTCTCGGATTGGGGCTCATGAAGGGTATGGTGGACCTCGTTTGGACGGGGACTTTACAGGAATCGGACATCATCCTGTTTCTCACGGGCATCATCATCGGAGCCATGGGGATCATTGCCGACCTCATCGTGGTGCAAGGCAGGAGGCGCAATGAGCAGGACCGTTGAGAGAGACCTTTACGCGAAGGTAGGGCTTGCCCAGATTCCCCATATCCTGAGCATGGTGGATCGGAATCCCCTGAGCCCCACGTACGGTTGTTTTGATCGAGCATATTGGCACTACAAGACGAGCAGTTTCCCAAGTGGCATGTATCAGGAGTTTGTGCTCCCCCTGGCGTTGGTCTATCAGTACGACTTCCCGGGTGGGGAGACCTACAAAGGACGGATCCGGATTCAGGAGTTGGTTGCGGCCGGGATCCGGTATGCGGCTCGCTCCAGTCACCGGGACGGTTCTTGCGACGACTATTACCCCTACGAACGTGCCCTTGGGGCAGTTGCATTCTCACTATATGGGGCCACTGAGTCTTACCTCCTGTTGGGGCTCGAGGAGGAGGACATGGTGGATTTTTTTCGCCGGAGAGGTCAGTGGTTGATCACCCACCAGGAATCCGGCCGGCTCTCCAACCACCAAGCGCTTACGGTCCTGGCCCTGTATAACGTGCACCGGATCACCGGTGATCCGCAGTTGATGGCAGGGGTGCGAAGTCGGCTGGAAACGCTCCTGCAGTGGCAGACGAACGAGGGATGGTTCCCGGAGTACGAAGGCTGCGACCCCGGTTACCTGACAGCAACCATTGACTTTCTGGCCAAGTATTACAGGAAGTCACAGGACATTGCCGTGTTGGATCCCTTGAAAGCGGCGATCCGTTTCGCCTCCCAGTTCATCCATCCTGACGGTAGTTACGGCGGTGAGTATGGCAGTCGCAACACCTTCCTGTTCTTCCCTCATGGGTTTGAGCTGATGGCCGCATACTCTCAGGAGGCCCGACAGGTGGCGGACCTTTACATCATGCGGGGGATCTCAGAGGGGTATAGAGTCCATTTGGACGATGACCGATTGTGCGCGCACCTGAGTTACAATCACCTTCAGGCATACCTGGACTTCTGGGGGGGGGAACGCGGGGAAGAGTCTGCAACGGTCACGGAGGGTCGATACTGGAGCGGAGCCCGACTCTATCTACATAGGGACGAGAGAAGATACGCTGTGGTGTCGACTGCAAAGGGAGGGGTTATCCGTCTCTACGTTGACGGCCAATTGGCATATGCGGACAGTGGCATCATCGTACGGTTGGCAGACGGGACGACATTGGTGTCTCATCTGGTGGGTGATTATGAGGTAAGCATCAAGGAAAAGGGGATTCAGGTAGCGGGCCACTTTGGCAGCTGCCGCTACCGTCTGCCGACTGGCCTCAGCCAGACCGTCTTTCACCTGGCTATGCTGACCGTTGGCAGATGGAACAGCGATGCGGTGAGAGGGCTGCTTCAGAGAATTCTGATCCTCGGAAAACGAAAAGATTCCACAAGGTTCAGAAGAACCATCCTGTTCGGTCAGCAGGTGGATATGACGGATGAGATCTGGAAGGATGTTGGGCAGGGACCTGGAAGGAAGGTGGAAGCGCTATATGCGGGAACCGACCACACATCAATCTATGTGGCCGTCAGTCAAAGCTATCAACACAGTTGTCTTCTGGAGTGGACAAACTACGGTGAATTCCGGGAGGTGTTAAATCGGGAGGGCTACGTTCGTATCGAGAGGACCATAGGATGAAGCCGGGTGCGCGCTGGATGAAGGGGCTGGCCCTTTTGCTTACCATCGGCATCCTGATAGCCATCTATGCACGGATTGATCGCCGCCTGCTGATCTATTATTTCACTCAATTGCATCCAGGTTACTTTGCCCTGGCTCTGATCATCTTCATCCCGCAAATTCTCGTTTCATCTTTTCGGTGGCAAACCATGACCAGACAGATTTGCCCCATGGGTTTGGGACAATCGATGCAGCAAGTCATGGCAGCCAAGGCACTGAACGCCCTGGTCCCTTCCAAGCTTGGAGAGATGAGTAAGGCCTATTTCCTCAGGATGAGCTCCGGAAAGAATGTGGAGCAAACCGTGCCGGCGGTGATTCTGGAGAAAGTGCTGGACATGGGGGGGCTTTGCGCTGTACTCATGGTGGGTGTGCTCATCGCCCCGCAGCGGAACGAACCAGTGTGGCTGGGTGGGGCGATTGCAGGCGGGTGTTTGGCAGCAGTGGTTCTTCTGCTCCTTGTGCCCCTGAGAAGTTTGGGGGAGAGACTGATGCGCAGGAACGGCAGATTGAAGTGGCTAGGCCAACTCCTTTTAGGATGGGACAATCTCATTCAGGAGTGGAAGAGACGGGGCCGGACCTTGTCCAGAATAGTCGCCCTATCCGTTCTCTTGTGGGGACTTCACCTGCTGCAGATTTACCTTTTCTTCCCTTCTTTGAACCACTCCGTACCCCTGACTCCGGCTCTGACCCTGATTCCTCTGGCCATCCTAGTGGGGCTGCTCCCCATTACGATCGGTGGTATGGGAACAAGGGATTCCGCCCTGATCGTTCTGTTTGCTCCTTATGCCAACTCGGCTCTCATGGCTGGAGTCGGCTTGCTGTGCTCCATGCGCTACTGGGTGGACACGTTGCTCGGGGTGCCCTTCCTCCATTGGTATACGCGAAGAATGGGTGAGGGGGCAGGGGGCAGGGGTAAGAGGTGAGAGGTGAGAGGTGAGGGGTCAGGGGTGAGAGGTGAGGGGAAGGAGCATGGGGCACAGAGCATGGCGCGTAGGGCGTTGGACGTGGACCATAGAGCATGCGGCTTCCGCTGACTGCTTACTGCTTACCCCCCATTGCCCCTAACCTTTTACCCCTGACCTCCCATGCTCACCGCTTACCGACTTCGAAGAGGCCCCGTTGGCGACTCGCTCCCAGATCGGAAGAAGGTCGCTCACAAGCACGTCCCTCCAGGACGGTCTGCCGTTATCGATATCCTTTCGAGCCTCAACCCCGACCCGTTTCCGGTGTTCTGAGTCCAGCCGCAGCTGTTTTATGAGTCGGACCCAGGGTTGAGGATTGCCGTCCCCGACGACAAAGCCGTCCAGACCCGTCTTCTTGACAAGTTGGGCCGCGCCTCCCTTTGATGAGACCAAAACCGGAAGACCTGAAGCCTTGGCCTCGAGCACCACGTTGGGGTACACTTCAGTTTCCGACGGGAAAACGAACAGGTCGGCGCTGGCGTAGATCCAGGGGAGTCTCGATTGGGGCATGCTACCGGTGAAGGTAACCGCAGGTCCGAGAGCCTTTCGGACGGCTTCTTTGTGCGATCCGGCTCCCACCACCAGCAGATGAATAGGCTCATCCTGTTCGCGCAGCGTTCTAACTATCTGGGCCAAAAGCATCACGTTCTTTTCCTGGCCAATTCTTCCTACAAACAGCAGGAGTAAGTGATGTTCCGGGATCCCAAGGTTCGCTCTCAGTCGCCTCCGGTTCCCGTGCCGAGGGCTAAAGACTTCCTTATTAATCCCCCTTCGCAGGTAAGAGACCGGCATCTTGGGCATGGCCCTTCCAATACCGAGCAGATCCTCAGCCTTGGAAACGAGCACCCAGCT
>CP070692.1:2783405-2792827 GCA_020353215.1 Deltaproteobacteria bacterium | reverse complement strand
CCAAATCTTCATGCATGGACTAGCGGGGCTGAGATAGTAAAGGCAGGTCGCTCAGATGCTCGTTGCGGGGCAGCCTCCCCCTACGGTTTTTCTGGTGTCTGTTCAGAGTGACTGCGGAAGGTCTGTGACACTTCCCCGGCTGTGGTTGGGGGAGCCCCTGGCCCCGTTTTGCAGGAACGGGGAACAGGGAGGGGGTGCCATCCCCCGGCCACAGCCGGGCTCGAAGTGACCAGACCGTGAGCTTTGGAACGACAGAAGAGACACCGGGAAAGCATTTTCATTTCAAAATCACGGCAAACTACCTCGTAACCTCAGTTGACAAAGATCAACGATTATTTTTTGGGGAAACTCCTGTTACTGTAACCGACCGTTTCTCAGCAGGCAGCAGTTTCAAGTAGACACTGTCCATATGCGGCAGGCATCGTTGAGCAAACACGAGGCGTTCATGGCTGTACTTTGTTTACTTGTTGAGATGCCGACAAGAGCCTAACAACATCGGGAAGCGTCGCCCCAGACACAGTCGCACTTCGATCCGGTACCACGAATCTGCCCTTCTTCTGGATTCCGGATAATCGCTTTACGCTTTCCGGAATGAGGGGCTCGGCTATACCGCTGAAGGGTCTAAACCTGTAGTGCTTACTGCCTGGTACATAGTAGTCCTAACTCGACAAATCCAGCTTGATGGAAAGTTCCAAAAGCTGCTCTAAGCTTGCCTTTTCGGGAGCTCGGGTCAAAGGGCAAGCGGCCTTCTGGGTTTTGGGGAAGGCGATAACGTCACGAATGGAGTCAGCACCGCACATGAGCATGACCAGCCGATCAAAGCCCAGTGCTATGCCGCCGTGGGGCGGGGCACCGTACCTGAGAGCCTCCAGCATGAAGCCGAATCTATACTCGGCCTGCACTTCATCGATACCCAAGGTCTTGAACACTTGTTTCTGCAGGTCATAGTCATGAATACGAATACTACCGCCACCGATTTCGTGACCATTTAGAGTGAGATCGTAAGCACGACTGCGCACCCTTTCTGGATGTCCGGCTAGTCGTTCCCAATCTTCCTCTACCGGGGCGGTGAAAGGGTGGTGGACTGCCACATAGCGCTTCTCGGAAATATCATATTCCAGCAGCGGAAAACTCGTGATCCAGGCAAATTTGAATTGCTTGTTGTCCAACAAGTCGAGACGGTGCCCGAAGTGGCAGCGAAGAATGTCCAAAGTAGAGTTGACTACCCGCGACTCACCAGCCACAAAGAGAATGAGATCGCCGGGTTCGAGTCCAGCCGTCTTGGTGAGCAGATCTTTTTCGGCATCATTGAGGTTCTTGGCCACAGGTCCCTGCCAGTTGGCTTCCTGCACCTTTATCCAGGCGACACCCTGGGCACCGGTTTGTATATCGTAATGGTTGACCAGATTCTCTTTTCCCTGCATTTTGTCCAGGTCGCTTCGAGGGAGGGTTGCCTGACCTCTGAGATTCATCGCCTTGACGATCCCGCCAGCCTCAATCTGCCTCTTAAAGACCTGGAAATTACTGTTGGCGAAGACCGGTGTAACATCAACCAACTCGAGCCCGAACCGGGTGTCAGGCTTATCAGTTCCATAACGAGCCAAGGCTTCGTCGTATGTAAGACGTGGAAAGGGAAGTTCAAGCTCCTGATCCAAAACTTCTTTGAACAGGTAGGACAGCAATCCCTCAGTGAGCCGGTAGATTTGTTCTTCATTTATGAAAGTCATTTCAATGTCCACCTGAGTGAATTCAGGTTGACGATCCGCGCGCAGGTCCTCGTCCCTAAAGCATCGAACAATCTGATAATATCGGTCTAAGCCGCCGATCATAAGTAGTTGTTTGAACAACTGAGGAGATTGGGGCAGAGCATAAAACTTTCCAGGGTTTATTCGACTGGGAACGAGATAGTCGCGAGCCCCTTCGGGGGTGCTCCTGGTCAGTACCGGAGTTTCCACCTCCAGAAACTCTTCTTCGTTGAGGTAACAACGCACTGCTTGAGCCGCTTGATGTCGTCGCACCAGGTTGTAAAAAACGTTTGGCCGACGCAAGTCCAAAAAACGGTAGCGCAATCTCAGACTTTCACCGGCGTCCACATCCGGTTCCATCTGAAAGGGTGGAACGAGAGAGGTATTGAGGAGGCGATACTCGTCCACGATCACCTCCACTTCTCCAGTTGTCAGCTTGGGATTGGTCATACCTTCGGGTCGCAAGCGCACGTCGCCACGCACTCCAATAACATGTTCCGGCCTCAGGGCGTGGGCACGTTGGTGAGCTTCGGCATCGCGCTGTGGGTCGAATACGACCTGGGTGATACCGCCTCGGTCACGGAGATCGATGAATATAAGACCACCGTGGTCTCGACGCCGCTGAACCCATCCCATTAGGACAACACTGCTGCCGACATGATCGGCACGCACGGTACCACAGTCGTACGAACGCTCCCAATCACCGATTTGGTCCAAAGCCATAGGTTCCCTTTCAGGCCTTAAGCACAGCAAGTAAGCACGGCTTTACAGGAGTTTCCCCCAAAATAGTGTCCCGGAAGGGACCTTCAAAATCGCACATCCGAGATCTCACATCACTAAATCGAACTTCTGCAGCAGTTTCTCGACGATCCCATCCAGCGGGACTTCCTCTTGGCTCCCGACCTCCATTTCGCGCAGAAGCGCCACTCCTTTTGCGAGTTCATTCTCACCCATTATGATCACATGAGTTGCTCCCAGCTTGTCTGCACGCCTCAATTGGGCCTTAAGGCTTCTAGACTCGTAGTCCATCTCAACTAGGAGATTCCTGAATCTGAGTTCCTGGACAAGTTGAAATCCTCTACTCTGCGCTTCAGCGCCCAAACTGGCTACGAAAAGGCGAATCGGGTGCTGCTGCCCCCCAGCCTTACCAGCCAAGAGTAGAAGAAGGCGCTCCATACCAATGGCAAAGCCTGTCCCGGAAAGGTCAGGGCCTCCGAGAATCTTCATCAGGCCATCGTAGCGGCCGCCGCCTCCAACTGCATTTTGTGCACCGAGATGCGGGGTAAGCGCCTCAAACGTCGTCCTGGTGTAATAATCTAGGCCACGAACCATGTGCGGATTAATGGTGAAGATAACCCCCAAGCTCTTCAGGTGCCCTTTGACGCTGGCAAAGTTACTTCGACAATCATCGCAGAGATGATCCAAAAGCACCGGGGCGTCTCGCATCAGTTGGCGGCAAGACTCCACTTTACAGTCGAATATCCGTAAAGGATTGGTGAGTCTGCGTCTTTGGCAATCCTGGCAGAGACGTTCGCTGACACCCGCTAGGTATTCGCTCAGAGCGATCCGGAAGGGTTGTCGGCAGTCTACGCACCCCATGGAATTGATGTGAAGGTCGATATCGGGTATATTCAACTCCTGCAGAAAGACGAGGAGCAGGTAGATGACCTCTGCGTCTATCATCGGGTCGTCAATAAAGGCTTCCACGTTGATCTGATGAAACTGACGGTATCGTCCCTTCTGGGGACGTTCATGGCGAAACATGGGTCCGATGGTGTAGAACTTGCGCATTGCAGGCTGCAAGTGAAGTTGATGCTGGACGAATGCTCTCACCACCGAAGCGGTAGCCTCGGGCCGCAAGGTGAGAAGCTGGCGATTGCGATCAGGGAAAGTGTACATTTCTTTTTCGACAATGTCGGTGCTCTCACCGATACTTCGTGCAAAAAGCTCAGTCTTTTCAAGAATGGGAATCCGTATTTCTCGGAAGCCAAAGTTGGCGAAGATTCTCCGCGCGACGGATTCCACCCACTGCCACTTGCCCACCTCATCAGGCAGGATGTCATTTATTCCCTTAATTGCAGTGATTTTCATTGTCCAACCACCCTTCGCAACCTTGCGTAAAACATTTTTTGATACTCAATCGCCTCATTAAAGTCAAGGTAAAAGAGGTCCAGGACTTTCCGCAAAAATGTCCTTAGAGCGACCCAAGCAGAGGGGAAGGCTACTCCACAACGAGCAATTGAAGATCTCTGCTGCCTAAGGCGACAGCGGGGAGTCTTCGAAATGTAAGGAAGATATCTGATCTTCTTGTACTTCGCTCGCAGTACCTCTTTGAAAGAGATGGACGAAACGCAGTGAGTGAACGACCCGGCTTAGATTTGCATTGCGCATGGTCCGTCTTTAGGATAACGTTATAAATATAATGGCTTGACGTGTACTCTATGCCGAAGATCGGTTCCAGAATCCAGCATGACGTTCCTCCCAAGCTGGAGCCTGCCGGATCTGGTTCAGGTCAAATTCAACGCTTTGTGTTGAAGGAGAATGAACATGGCACCTCCGTCGCATTCGGATGACGATGAGAAGGAACGACCCAGTTGGCGCGATATTGATCGGAGACGCGATCGTAGTCGCCATGTCAGTCGGGACGATTCCAGCCAAAAAGAGAAATCTCTCCGTTCCACTTGGGCCAAGGAACAGTACTTGAAAAAAGTGGACAAGCTCTTCCAGGGAGCAAAGGGTGGCAAGGAACATAAGAAAGCCCTTGATGCGATTCACCGACACTACGGTACGAGCAAGTTCGCCGCGTCGGTGAAGAAATATCTAAAGCAATACGGATTGCCCGGCGACTGGAGCACTCTGATGCTTCTCTTGGATTTCAAAGACAACAAAGTCGTGCTGCAAGTCATTGAGGCTCTCAAGGGCATGGCATCCGAACGTACCCCTGTGGAGAGACAGGGTTTTAGAGATAAGCTGGCAATCCTCTCCATCACAGCGTCAAGCTCGCAGTTGACCTCGCTGGCTGAGAGGGTGCTGCAGGAGTTGTAACCGCCAAAACAGACATTAAGGGACGCAGTCAAGCACGACGTGCAGAAGAATACTTGTCGACTTGACGTGAGATGTGGAATTTGGAGTCGAGCAATCTTGAGATCGATCTCAACTATCGCAAATTACACATCTGAGGCTGTGATTTGTTTCATACTGCACGTTTCAAAGTTCTTAATCTCGCCCTCACGCTAAAGAACCCCTCGACGGCTGTAATTAGATAAAACGGTTAGATAAACGTACTATGAACTCAGGAAAGCGGACACTTTACCTCATAGACGGAAGCTCTTATATCTACAGAGCCTTCTATGCGGTTCGACATCTGAGCACTGCCAAAGGAATACCCACAAATGCGGTTTACGGTTTTGTCGGCATGTTGAACCGCATCCTGAAAGAAAAGAGACCGGAATATCTTACTATCGCTTTGGATGCTCCTGGCCCGACCTTTCGGCACGACCTCAGCCCTGATTACAAGGCCAATCGTCCTCAAATGCCCGAACCTCTTGCTGTACAAATCCCCTTCATAAAAAGGCTGATTGGAGCCTACGGCGTCCCGTGTCTGGAAGCGCCCGGATTTGAAGCCGACGACATCATTGGAACGTTGACAACCTGGGCCAGCCAACAAGGCTCGGACGTGGTTATCATCTCCGGCGACAAGGATCTTTTGCAGCTGGTCTCTCCTCGGGTAAGAATCTGGGACACGATGAAGGATATTGTTATAGGAACTGCGGAAGTTGAAGAACGCTACGGAGTTCACGTTTCGCAGTTGGTGGATCTCATGGGACTGGCAGGAGATAGTAGCGACAACATACCTGGAGTGCCGGGAATCGGGCCTAAGACTGCGCAGCGGTTGATCAAAGAATTCGGCAATCTCGATGGGCTTCTGTCGAACTTGGATAAAATCCCAAAAGAGAAAGAACGCGAAAAGCTGAAAACCTATTCTGGACAGGCCATACTGTCACGAAAGCTCGTCCAGATCAAATGCGACGTACCGGTGGAAAAGGACTGGCAGAACCTCAGGCTCGGGATGGAGGACCGGCAGCGGCTGCTTGCTCTCTTCCGGGAACTGGAATTCAAAAGGTTCATCCAGGAACTAACACAGGAGCAGACGATCATTGATCCGCACACAGTCAGCCGGGATTATCAGCTGGTTATCACAGTGGAGGCTTTGGAAGCCGCGATTTCACAGATCCAAAAGTCCAGGCAGTTGGCCCTGATGGTTCAGACCACCGGCGAGGATCATCTGCGTGCCGATCTGGTGGGACTTGGACTGGCCTGGGGGACGGATGAGGCTTGCTATGTACCCGTGAGACATTTTGATGCGGCCAACTCAGATCAAATGGCCAGCTCAGAGGTATTGGAGTTACTTACTCCTGTTTTGCAGGATCCGGCCATCGCCAAGTTCACCCACGACAGTAAGTTGGCGCGAATTATTTTTGAAAGACAGGGCGTTGAACTCGCTGGCATGCAATTAGATACTATGTTGGCCGCCTATATCCTTAACCCGGGTAACAGAGTGCAAGACCTAGAAGTAATTGCGAGAGAATATCTTGACGAGGCCCCGATTTCTTTGGAGGCCCTGGTGGGGACAGACAGCAAGCGACGTAGTTTTGCCAGTGTGCCGCCGGAGCAGGCCTCAATCTATGCAGGAGACCAAGCGGTCTGTTGTCTTAGGCTCGCAACAGTTTTGGACGAGAAGATTAAGGAGGCGAAACAGTTCTCGCTCCTCCACGACATGGAAATGCCCCTGGTTCCGGTATTGACCCGGATGGAGATGAACGGGGTGAGGGTGGATGTTAAGAGGTTGAAGCGACTCGCAGCGGAATTCGGCGAGCGGTTGGAATCGAGCGCCCAGAAGATCTATACGCTTGCAGGGGGACGCTTCAACATTAACTCGCCCCAACAGTTGGGTCACATTCTCTTCAACCAACTGGGCCTGCCCATGGGCAAGAAAACCAAGACCGGATACTCGACCGCCATGGACGTGCTGTCGGCTTTGACTCCACACCATCCCCTGCCTGAAGAAGTGCTCAACTACCGTAGCCTCATGAAGCTGAAAAGTACTTACGTAGACCCATTGCCGCGCCTAGTGGACCCAGAATCCGGTCGCTTGCACACCTCATACAACCAGACGGTTACGGTTACCGGCAGATTGAGTTCAAGTGAGCCGAATCTCCAGAACATCCCGGTGCGGAGTGAGGAAGGCAGAGAAATCCGCCGTGCCTTTGTGCCCGACTCTGGGTGCCAACTCATTTCTGCAGACTACTCTCAGATCGAATTGAGAATCCTTGCTCATTATACAGGAGACCGGGCCCTGGTTGAGGCATTCCGTCGAGGGGAGGATATCCACCGGAGGACAGCGGCTGAAATCTTTGGCGGAGATCCAGGTGCAATCACCCCTGAGATGAGGCGGCAGGCCAAGACCATCAATTTCGGAATCATCTATGGCATGACTCCTTACAGACTCGCCAAAGATCTTAACATTCCACAAGGACTAGCTCGAGAGATCATCGGACGTTACTTTGAGCGTTACCAAGGCGTCCGGTCGTATGTTGCAAGGATGCCGAAGGTAGGGAGAGAAAAAGGGTTTGTCACCACTCTGTTCCAACGTAAAAGATACCTGCCTGATTTGCATAGTCGCAATCGAAACCTGCGGCAGTTTGCCGAACGGACTGCAGTCAATACCCCGATACAGGGCAGTGCTGCTGACATAATAAAACTCGCCATGATCAGGATTGACGCAAAGCTGCTGCAGAAGAAGTTGCCGGCGCGGATGATCATGCAGGTACACGATGAACTCGTTCTCGAAGTGGAAACCACGGCGGCAGAAGAGGTGGGCGTTTTGGTGCAAAGTGCTATGGAATCAGTGGCATCTCTCGACGTACCGTTGCTGGTGGACATAGGATATGGTGCCAACTGGGATGAGGCGCATTAGGTGGCATAGGGAAGAGCGCATGGCGTGCACGGTAGGCAACGCAACTGAGCACTAAGCACAGGAGCGAGTAGCCTTGAAAAACGTTTCTTGTTGCCTACTGCCTATGTAGAGCAAATAGTGCTTATTCTCTCGTCCCTAATTCCTCGCCCGCATATTTCATGAATTATCTGCTGCGACCGTGGATATGGCCGTCCTTCCGTCCTTTGGGGTCACATTCTGCGACGTAATGTTCAAGTACGTTTCGAGTCCGAGTCCCGCGGTACGACTGGACGGTGGAACGCCCATCCTCTTCGCGCTCGCTCCGCTCAGTCCCTACCCCTTTGGAGCGGGTCCCTAGTTACACGGTCTCGCTACGGCAAATCATGAAATATGGGGGCTGGCCCGGATATTTCACGAATCGTCTGCTGCGACCGCGGACAAGACTTTCCTCCCGTGCGTCCTCGGGTGTCGGACCTTGCGACGTACTGTTCAAGTACGCCTCAGATCCAATCCCGCGGTACGGTTGCCCGGTGGCACATCCTTCTCCACTGTCTCGCGACGACAATTCATGAAACATCCGGGCTAGTGAATGAACAGGAGAGGGCCTTGGGGTGTTGACAAACAGACGAGGACAAGATAGAAAAAGAAGAAGACGGAACCGCAAGCCCTCCAGGGGCAGGCACGGAATATCCGTCCAGGGAGTGCCGCGCCCAAGTTGAAGAGACGGCTACGCACGCGATGGCGTGCCCTTTATGGTGTTGTTGGGTCTAGAAAGCTTCTAGACAAGCCGGCAACCCCGGTCACTGGGAGTGGCCCAGTCTGCTCGTGTGACCGTATGATGGCTGGGTAGTTCTCAGGTCCACCCGCAGGCCTGGGGACGAGAGTTTTGCGGGTTCGGCCCGACCAGATATAGAACACCAGACCGTCTGGCGGGCGACAGCCAGTCTGGTGAATTGGACGGATACATTCCGTGCCTGCCGGTGTAGGGCTTGAACAAAAAACCACCCGTTTGGGGGTGGTCGCAAAATCTCTCTGCGCTATCGTTGCAGACCCTGCCGAGGTTGTCTCACGCTTGGTTCGCGTTGGCAACCTCCGCTACAGAGTTAAGACTTAAATCTACTCCTTTTGTTCCTCTGCCTGCTTCAGCTTGTCGAGTTCAGACTTGAGCTCGTCTACTTCAGCCTTGTATTTTTCAGCCTCTTCCCTGTACTTGGGGGTTTCATCGGTGTCCATGGTCGGTGAAAGCTCTTGCTCCTTCTTGCCAAAATAAGGAAGTTTGTCTTTCACCTCGTCAAAGCCCAGGTAAGCGGCGATCGCACCACCCAAGAAAAGCATCACCGGGACCGCCCCGGCCAATAACTGCAGGAATGGCACCCACCAAATGAGCAAGAGTATAATCCCCAGTACCGCTGCGACAATCCCACCGACAAACACCGCCATGCCATATCCTCCTTCTTGACGATAGCCTACGAATAACGAACACAAAGAGCGTCAGATGGCGCATCTTCCGCACTGACGATACAAAACCTCTTCCGTATAACACGAGGCCCAAGGGATTGCAAGCTAATTTTGTTTTCAGGAGTTTCCCCAAAAATGTCATGCGACCCAGGCCTAGGGGGAGGCTACTCCACAACGAGCAATGGAAGATCCCTGCAGGTAGCTGCAGGGAGTCTTCGAAATGTAAGGAAGATATCTGATCTTATTGTAGTTCGCTCGCAGTC
>CP070692.1:2773843-2783305 GCA_020353215.1 Deltaproteobacteria bacterium | reverse complement strand
AATCATCAGACACCCCAAACAGGCGAGTACGACGAAAATGACCTTGCGGTAACTCTGTTCCCGGATTCTGCCATAGACCAGAGACCCCAGATAGGTCCCTAAAATGAGCTCAGGCAACGCCACTAAAAAGTAACGGACCACTTCAAAAGTAGTAATACCGCTTAATGCATGAAGGAAGACGATCAACAAGCCTGCTGCGAGAAAATACCCCTGAAGGCTCACTTTTATCTCGTCTTTGCCCCACTCTTGAAGGGACATGTAAACGATAACTGGGGGGCCCCCTGCGCTGAAAGCACCGCCGAAGCATCCTGAGAGGAAACCGGAGGCATAGGCCCATCTTCTCCCGATTATCCGAGGGGATGATCGCGATAGGAGGCTGTAAAGGGAGTATACGATAAGGATCACGCCGAGTATCCAGTGGATGACTTCTCTGTCCAACCTTTTGAGAAAGAACACCCCCACCGGAATGCCCGGAACGGCTCCTACGATCAGCGGGTAGATCTTTTGCCAATCGAACTGGTGTCTCAACTGGACTAGTATGATCACGGTGATGGATACAGCCGCCAAAGCGGCAAGAGGGATCACCGCTTTAATGTCAAGAAACATGGCTAGAAGTGGGATTGATAGTAAGACAGAGCCAAAGCCGGAAAGCCCCTGCAGAATACCGGCAAAAAAGAGAATGAGACTGACCCAGAGGTACGTTTGCATTGAGTTGAATCTTCTTAGAACCAAGGGAGACGGCTATGGCCAATTCAGCTCGTTTCTTTGGTATACAGGCAAATCCCGGAAGTACCAATCTTTTTTGCCTCAGAGATCTTCGCACCGAGCATTGGAAACGACGGGGAGGTGACTGGAAGTGCTGGTCGAGCGGGGCGTCACTAATGGGAGCCGGGCTCCCCCTGCGGCCCGAAGAGTCGCCGAGCAGCAAATCGATAAGAGAGCATCGCCACGACAGCGCCCATGAGCAAGAAAAGAATCAGCAAGATACCCAGTAGAAAGGCATGGGTGACCCACTCGTCACCTTGTGCTCGAACCTGGGTAATGGCCTCAACCATGCGGGGCAGATTTTGCTCCCAACCCGGAGAAAGCATCAGTTGATCGAAGCTCCTTAATATGACCTCGAGTTGTTGCATGGCTGTTGAGGCCTGCACCAGCGTTGCCTGGTAGTCTTTGATGTCGAAAGGCTCTGACGATGTCCCCTTTTCGCCAAGGTTCAAGCGGGCGGCCAAAGTGTTGGCCGTACCAACCAGTTCATTACCCACCGTGAGTGTCTGCCGCAGATCCGTGAGCAGCCCCCGCATTCGCTGCTCTTCGGCGATGAATTCGTCAATGGTCCGTTTTCGCTCTTCGGCCAAACGATCAACGAACTGATCGATGGCAGCACTCCGCTCCACGGCTACTTTTTTCATGACCTGATCGATGGTCACCTCCCGAAGTTGGGACACTTCCTCCATGACCTGATCCACCGTTGCCTTCCGCTCCTTAGTAATCTGATTGGACAGTTCATCCGTTGAGTAGGCCAAACGCTCCGATACCATCGAGACCCTGTGAACGTCAGTCAACAACTGTTTGACCTTCGGGTTGCTCGCCAGCCGGGAAGCCCACACGTCAGCAAAGGCGCCGGTCATCAGGGGAAGCCTGGTCGCCAGGAACATGCCGCGCTCGGCCAGCAACCTTATTTCTTCCGCCTCCTGGGTGGCTTTTTCAACGGATTTGAACAGGCCCCTGGCCTGCGCTCCTCTGGTCAGCTTCGATGTCCTCCTTTCTGCTGCAAAGTCGCTGAAACGAATGTGGCTGAAAAGAATCACTTCCGGATGCTCCTGCCGCCACTCCTGGATCAGTCCATACAGTTCTTTTTGCTCATCGGGAGTAAGCACTTGTCTGGCGATGGCCCAAATATCCTCCTCCGCGGTTCGAAACCCCTTCAGTACGGGCTCCAGCTCGCTGCCGAGTTCTTTCAACCCGACTTCCTCGTAGACCATGCGTCCCAAGGTAATCATCACGACCATGTCCAGCAGGGCCACACGGGGGTCGGACTCCGCCGCGATGATGTAGGCGGAAGCCTGAGGGAAAACGGTGTAGAGTTGAACAGCGCGACGACTCTCAGGAGACGGCGACGTGTCCTCGAACTCAGCGAAGGCGTTCTCCATGATCGCCACAAAACGGTCGGCAAAGCTCATCACCTGGGACTGCAGCTCCGCCTCGCTCATGCGAGCCGTACCTTCCGTCTCACCCTTTTGACTGGACTCTGTGCTTGCGGGTCGACTGGAGGTCTTGGGCTGTGTGGTTGCGCAGCCGGCTGCAAGAACCAGCGATATGGCCAGGCAGAATACAAGAACCGGTTTGGCAAGTAATCGCTGTTGACTCATTTTTTTCACCTTTCAGGTGGAATCTCCCACTCCACAAATTCAGCGTCGTCGAGCTTGACCGGGTCACTGGATACCCACAACACGGCCCGTAAGCCGTCCGTGAAGTACGGGTCTCCGGTGAGATTACCCCTTGGCTCCGTGATTGGCGCGGCTCCCACTCCTTCTACGTAAGCGAGTTTCGCCAAGCCCTGAGAATACCACAAATCCTGGATGACAAAGGCTCTGGTTTCGTCCACGTCCGGGTCGATCTTGTGGGTCACGATGGTCCTGGTGGTAAACCGAACCCCGATATCCCGGCTTATCTGGCCGACCCAGACGAGTTGTCCTTGAAAGAGCATGGGCGCCAGCCAGAGACGTAAGTGGTTGCGCTCATGGATCGTTTCCCGCGCCTTTTGCAGGGCGACATCCTGGGGCCTGCCAAAAACATACAGCCCACTGACGGGCGAGTACCGGTATCGTCCCCCGAAGAGGAAAGATATGGTCGTCTTGATGGCAGACGCTTTATATATGGTTTCGGTCTCATCCCATCCGGCGCGGATGAAGGCATGGTATACGTCCTCTCCACTGCCGATGACCACGAGGTTGAGCGGGTCACCCTGACCCTTCCCTTTCTTGTCGGTGGTGCAGCAGGGCAGACTCTCCAGGGCTCTGCGCAGACCCTCCTCATCGAGGGAGACAAACTCATCTTCCGCATAGAGAGCCTTGAAATCCACCTGGCGGTGGTCTATGCGCAGACCCGGTACAGGAATGAAGAACGTGAACGTCCAGAGCCGGTTGCCGTCTGCGATGAGCTCGACGTTAAAACCTTTGGTCCCTTCGTCCAGTTTGGAAAAGACGAAGCCCGACCTTACACTGCCGGGTGCGATGTAGAGACCCATGCCACTCTCATAAAAGTGGCGGTCCATTTGTGCGTTGGCACTGTGCGGAGCAGCAAAGTGGTTTAGGTAGGCGGCCTCGAGTGGGGTGAAATAGTCAGGGTCAAGACCGAAAGGCAGAAACCACACGGGTTCTTCATTCTTGTTTTCGATTTCCAACCACACCGGCTGGATAGACCTCTTATACAGGTTGACGCCGAAGAGTTGTTTGCTCTCCTCTGCGCTCGGCACAGACGCTGTGACCCGAACATTATCTTCTTGTTTGGTCTGGGCCCGTTCTCGGAAGGGAACCCTTTCCAGCGGACGCGGATTGAACGTGGCGCATCCGTGAACTGCCAGAACGGAGACTACTGTTAAAACAACCCACCGCGCGCTCATGTGATTACTTCCTCAAGACTGCTTCACCTTTCAAACGGTCGTTCCCATTCCACCACCCCTACCTCTGAAAACGAAATGGGCCTGCTGGACACCCAAAGCACCACCCGATACCCGTCAGTGAAATAGGCTTGGCCCTTCAGATTCTCGCGAGGCGCCGAGATGGTGGCGGCGCCAACCCCTTTGACGTGGCCGAATTTTACCAGCCCTTGCGAGTAGATTAGATCCTGAAGGATATAGGTCCTCGCCTCATCCAGGTCAGGTTCGATCCTGTATCTCTTGGCTTCAGACCGTGCTCTGATTTCGCGATTGATCTGGCCGATCCAAACCGGTTTTCCTTCCAAGGTCATCGGACTCAACCACAAACTAATCTGGGCACGTTCACGAGCTGTTTTTCGGGATTTCCGAAAGACCACATCCTGGGGCCGGCCGAAAACATAGAGAGGACTGGTGGCAGCATGCCGGTATCGGCCCGAATACACGGATGAGGTTCTAGTGGTCGACCCGGAGGCCGGATTTCTGGTTTCCGTCTCGTCCCAACCACTGCGAATGAAGGCGTGGTGTACGTCCTGGCCACTGCCGATGACCACGAGATTGAGCGGACCACCCTGCTTGGTGGAGTCCTCGTTCGTGGTACAGCAAGGCAAATTCTCAAGGGCCTCTCTAAGGCCCGTTTCATCGTAGGAAACAAACTCATTTCTTGAATACAGGCTCTGCCAGTCCACTTCACGGTGGTCCACTCGAAGACCCGGCACGGGGATGAAAAAAGTGAAGGTCGTGAACTGGTGGTCTCCCCAGATCAGGTCGACGTTGAAACTCTTGGTTCCCAATTGTAAGTGGGTAAAGACAAAGCCCGACCGGACGCTACCCGGGTCGATAATGTATCGCATGGCGTTGTCGTGGAAATACTGTTCCATCTCTCGGTTGGCTTGTTCCGAAAACGAGTAGCGATGCATGTAGGCCACCTCGAGGGGGGCGAAGTAGTCGGGGTCAAGACCTACATGTGGAACCCACACTCGTTCTTCATAGTTGTTCTCGATTTCCATCCAGATTGGCTGGATGCCTTTCCTATAAAGATCCAGGTCGAAAACTTCCTTGGTCTCCTCCGCGCTGAGCACAGCGACCGTGACCCGAACCTTACCGTCTGACTTGGTCTGAGCCCGGGCGCGGAAGCGAACCTCATCGATTGGGCGCGGCTTAAAGGTCGCGCAGCCGGAGGCCGCGAGGGTGAAAACCACCAGGAGTCCGAGCCACAGTCTGCTCAAAGGCCTGAACTTTCCCACGTTCACGTACCCCCGTCATTGGCTTTTTACTGACTCTGCAATTTGGACTGCGTGCAGAAGGTTTCTAGCTGGCCATATCTGAACGCTAACAATCCGGATAGGAGTGTCAATAAGCAAAGTCACTCGTTTTGAAAACACTAATCCATCCAAAGAAGGCACAAGTGTTCATCGTAAAGGGTTGGGCATGGATAGAAGTGGAACAGCTCGTGCCGCCTTGGGATATGGTAGATTCTCGTCCTCGATTTCATTGTAGAGTTTCAACTGTCTACTATTTGGACGACTCGGATGATCGTTAAGGTAGATTTGGCTGGATATAGGTCTTGACGTTGAACTTCGCCTTGCAGCCATTATAGCTCATATATCGAATTTTACCAAAAATGGGACGTTCTTTCCAGGCTCTGTCGTGCACTCCACCAATACTCCAGGCAATACCGGCATATCCGTTTGTATCCCTACCGTCGAGTTCATACTTGTCATTCAGTTTGACGGCAATCTCAAGGGCTTCCTCCGGAGACGCGGTCCATTCCAGGATCTTCTTCGCCCAATACATTCGCATATAGCCGTGCATCTTGCCGGTCCGTACCATCTCTGTTTGGGCGGCATTCCAGAGCTCGTCGTGGGTCTCGCCACGCTCAAACTGGTCGAAAGAGTACACGTACTCTCTCTTATCTGCCCGATGTTCGTTAAGGGTTTTCTGAGCCCATTCAGGGAACCCAGAAAACCGGTCATAGCGCGAGTCGTAGAAGCAGAAGTTGTCTGACAGTTCCCGGCGGACAATGAGCTCTTCCAGAAAGGCATCTCTGGACTCTTTGCTACCTTTCCACTTGCCCACCTCAAGAGCCACCCGCTGCGCTGAAATCTGACCGAAATGCAGGTAGGGAGACAGGTGCGACACCCCGTCCTCATTGGGATCGTTCCTTGTCGTGTCATATGCAGAGAGTTTGTTTTCCAGAAAATGATCAAGCACCCTGGCCGCCGCCTTTTCTCCGGGCAAAAGCCAATCCACCTCCGGTACTGAGTCATCAACAACTAGCGACTCTTCAGCTTTGCTCCAGTTGTTCTTGGTCATCTCACCCGGCCAGGGAAAAGGATGTGGCTGTACCAACGGAAAGTCTCTTAAAAACTCGGGTAGTAATCGATGTATTTTCGGGCGCAGGGTATAGGCCGCATACTCCCTTTTGCTAGAGGCCACCCAGCAGGGAACAATATTGCGTGCGTCTATCTCATAAAAATCAGTGTCAACCCGATCCGAGACCGCTCTTTTCCACTCTTGTTTGATGCGCAGAGGGTCAAAATCAGTCACTAGGGCACTGACCTGGTGTTTTTCGAGAAAGGGGGGTAACACTTGTGCTGGAATACCAATTAGCAAGAAAAAGGGAAGGTTTAGTTCCGCAAGGCCCTGCTCGACTTCCCTCAAGCCTCGAAGCATGAAGCTATACTGCCTCAGGGTGGCATCGAGAAAGCTCGGCGCCAGCGTAAACACCACGCCGAAAGGGACTTGTTCCTTCAATGCCAGGTCCTGACCAAAGAGGAGGGCCCAGTTATCATTGATTCGTTGATCCCGGCTCATCCAGTAGAGCACCGGCCCCCCGCCGTTGTGGGCCTGTTTGATCACTCTAACCCTGTTTGGATTTACAGCCATACCGTGCCCTGTCGGAGATTAGGTGCCAAGGCGGAGGCTGTCAATTCCGCAACTGTGTCGCGAAAGGCGTTCCGCAGGCATGGTTGCCGGAAATAGCCTCCAGTAGTCTACTATTCCTTAAGTGTTCCGAGAGCCTTCGGTACGGTGTCCTTGGGGCTGACCTCGTACCAGGTCTGAATCACCTGTCCATTTTCATCGATCAACATCGAAGACCGGATAATGCCTTCATACTTCTTGCCGTACATGGATTTCTCTCCCCAGGCTCCATATGCCTTGGCTATAGAGTTGTCCTGGTCAGAGAGCAGGGTAAAACCAAGACCGTGCTTGTTGTCGAATTTCTTCTGCTTGCCGGGTGCATCCGGACTGATGCCAATTACATCTACCCCCAGAGCAGCCAGTTCTTCGCGGGCGTCTCTCACATTGCAGGACTGTTTGGTACACCCCGGTGTGTCAGCCTTCGGGTAGAAATAGAGGAGTAACTTCTTCCCCTTTAGATCCTCCAATCTTAACGTGCTATCGTTCTGATCAGAAAGCTCAAAATCTGGAGCTTTGTCTCCTGCATTTAACTTTGCCATATCTATTTCTCCTGCTCGGTTTGCGGTTATGTAATGAAAAGGTAAGCAGCTTGGCTCGTCTGTCAATATGAATCCGTAAGACCAAACACACTTCGCTCAAACCGCATCGACGGTGAAATGCGACCGGGTAAAAGAAACTCTCCGGGCTTGACAAGGTTCCAGTCGGGTATTAGCGTTTGTGCGAACAAACCCAGTCTTTTCTGAATCGAGTTAACAACACTCTTGAGCAAAAAGATATAAATAATCGAGGAAAAAGACAATGGTTGAAGCGACAAGAAGCTCTATGGTTTATGTATACGACTGGCAAGGTAACGCATATATTTGTGACAGTGGGTCTCTAAGAGATCCCTCTACTGTATCAGATGAAGAAAAAGCAGGCTGCACAGACCTTGACGGCGGTCAGTTTACCAGGAACGACTAATATCAGCTAACATCTTCACCATCCCATTTGGAAAAAAGGCGAGTGGAGGTCCACTCGCCTCTTTGTTTTCGTGACGGACCGAGCAATCACAAATTTGGCCACCCCGCCGTCGCCCTAACGTTCCCCTCCCGCCTTTCCTCGACACCATCCAGCCAATGATTGTCTTCGCCGCCGACCCGATAGCAGCATGGACGCTTGTAGGCCCACCGGAAATCTTGATTTTGCCTTTCACATTGAATTGTCTCTTGAGAGGACTTACATTTGAAGAGATCAGCGCTGGGACCGGATTGTCAAAGAAGCTATCTTGGAGAAAAGGATTGGTAATGCGAAGATATTCGATCACCATTGGTACGATGCTCTGTTTGACCTTGTTCGTACTGAACTATTCTTGCGCCTCAAGTAAGAGCACAAACATGGACAAGGTTGAACGGGTCAGCCCAAAGGAGGCCCGAGAAAATACCAAAGCAGGGAAAGCGTTGCTGGTCTGCGCCTACGATGATTCCACCTGCAAAGACATGGTTCTGGATGGATCGCTTTTGAGGAGTGAGTTTGAATCCAAGCTATCCTCACTCTCCAGGAATCAAGAGATCATCTTCTATTGCGCCTGACCGGAGGAAGCGAGCTCTGCCTGGATGGCAAAGAAATATCGCGGAAAAGGCTACCCCAACACAAAGGCCCTCAAGGGAGGGCTCGAGGGATGGAAGGCGGCGGGCTACCCTGTGCACGAGGTTGAGTAATAGTAAAAGATGAAAAGGGCGACATCAATAAGCCGGTAGGTAAAATCCAGTCCGGCTGGAAGTTAGTTACTTTTTTCTAAGTTCCCAGAATGTGAGAGCAAAGACCTTTGGTTTCGACAATATACGAAAAGCCATAGGCCAAGTTCATCAGTGTAGCGAGATGGAGTTCCTCATTTATGGTTGCTGTGGCGTCAGCAACAAAAAACACGCGATAGTCATGGCCAAAGGCATCCCTGGCCGTGGTCTCACAACAGAGGTTGGTCATCACCCCGCCGACAATCAAATCTGCCACCCCGTTTTTCCGTAGCCAATCATCCAGACCTGTACCCTGAAAGGCGCTGTAGCGATTCTTGTCAATTATGAGATCGGAGGACCTCGGTTTGAGTTTCCTGTCCAATTCCCACGCCTCGGATCCATGGAGAATAAGATCATCCCACCAATTTGTCAGCATTCCACCGTCATTTTGAGGATCGTGGACGCCGTGTCGAGTGAACACAATCTTCACCCGAGTAGTGCGGCAGGCATCAATGAGGGTAAGCACATTGTCCAAAATGGGTGAGACCAACCCCTGGAAATAGTGTTGCATGTCAATTACCAGCAGGGCTGTCTTTTCCGCGATGGGTAACCCTTCTCGAATGTTATATCGCCGAACTTTATCCCGGTAGCTCATGGTCTCGAAATCCTGTCTTGTTCGCATGAAAACTCCGCTCATCTCTGACCGTAAGACGTGGCCCGCTGCTAGCTGGCAGCTATCTGCTGGCTCCTCTTGGGTGCGGCACCACTATTCAGCCACTCCACGGCCCGTCTGATACCAGCCAAAGTCAGATCTTCCATGGGGAAGATCTCGCCGATCTGGTAAATCGTTTGGCTCTCGTGAGGCCAACGGTTCTTGGGAAGGGGATTGAGCCAGACACTATGGGCGAAGTGATTGCGGATCTGCATCAACCAGTCGCGACCCGGCACATGAACCTTGGAAAAGTAGTCAACGGCTCCGTTGGAGAGCATGAGTTCCGCGGGAGCCATGTTTGCATCTCCAATGATCATCACCCTAGTTTCCGGGTCACGCCGCAGCATGTGGTGAATCGGGTAAGGAGTGAGCCGCTGCGGGTCGCTGTACACGCACCCGTAGATACAGTTGTGGAAATAATAATAGTCCAGTTCCTTGAACTGATCGTTCATCTGCCC
>CP070692.1:2764240-2773743 GCA_020353215.1 Deltaproteobacteria bacterium | reverse complement strand
TGCTTTCGAAACGGGGCAACGATGGCTTCGATGACGTCTACCCTTCGTCCTTCACTGACGTTGGGAACCCATTCAATGAGTGGCCCTGCCATGGAGTGCTCCTCCTACTCTATCTTATACAGGAGTTTCTACAAAATTCGAAAGGTGAAACCGTGACTGGGAGACCTGCTCCGCAACGCGCACATCGCCTCATTTTGAGAGGCGGTTGTCTGTCTATTGAATACGGCGCACGGCATAAGGCGTAAGGTACAAAAAATTGTCAAATCATTTGGCTTCGCCGTCATTACGCCTCGCTGTCATTCGGTCATTAGGACGTCACAGTAAAGGATCACCTGTCACAGCGAAGTACTGATCAGGTGATCCAGTTAGTACGAGGAGCACTAAATAGTCAGCTTTTTGATCAGGTACGGATCATGAAGTATTTTCTGCGGTTCCAAGGCTGCCGGCCTAGTCGGAGGTACCGCCAGCTTCCTTGGGGAAACTCCTGCATCTTACTTGCTGGGCCTGACGTTCATTGCTCCAGGAACATGTTGATCATTGGGATCTTAACCTGGCGAGATCTTGCAACCTCGACGGCTCGCTCGTATCCCGCGTCCGCAAGTCGGATGATGCCAGTACCTGGATCGTTGCGCAGGACCGTGGTCAATCGCACCTCTCCCTCGTCGGTGCCGTCAGCAACACTTACCTGTCCGGCGTGCAGGGCATAGCCAATGCCCACTCCACCACCGTCGTGGAAGGAAACCCAACTCGCGCCGGAGGCGACGTTCACCATGCAGTTCAACAGCGCCCAGTCGGCAACCACATCTGAGCCGTCACGCATCGACTCTGTTTCGCGATAAGGAGAAGCCACAGAGCCACAGTCGAGGTGGTCCCGGCCGATGACGATGGGAGCTTTCACCGCTCCTTTACGCACCAGATCATTGAAGATCTTTCCCGCCCGGTCACGTTCTCCGTAACCCAACCAGCATATCCTGGCCGGGAGCCCCATATGAGCCACCTTCTCACCGGCCATCTCCAACCAACGCACCATCCTTTTTTTCCTCGGGAAGGCCTCCACGAGTGCGCCATCAGTCACTTCAATGTCCCGAGGGTCCCCGGATAGCGCTACCCAGCGGAAGGGGCCTTCTCCTTCGCAGAAGAGTGGCCGGACATAGGCGGGGACAAATCCAGGATAATCGAAAGCGTTGTCCACTCCGCGCTTGAGGGCCTGACCGCGAAGATTGTTGCCGTAGTCGAATGCCACGGCACCTCTCGCTTTCATGTCCAGAATGGCACGGCAGTGGACGGCCATAGAGTCCATGGCCATCTCCACGTACGTCTTCGGATCGGATTGTCTCAGTTCCAAGGCACTCTCATACGATATTCCGGCCGGGACATAGCCGTCGAGTTCATCGTGGGCGCTGGTCTGGTCTGTGACCACATCCGGAATGAACCCTAACTCCACCATTTGGGGCAGAATATCGGCAGCGTTTCCGAGAAGTCCGATAGAAAGCGGTGTCCCCTGCTCTCGAGCCTCGCGGGCACGGGTCATGGCATCATCGAGATCCTCCGACATAACGTCAAGGTAACGCGTTGTAAGTCGGCGCTGTATTCTGTGCCGGTCCACTTCAACGGCAATGATCACTCCCTGGTTCATGGTGACGGCAAGCGGTTGAGCTCCACCCATGCCACCTAGGCCGGCGGTCACAACGATGCGGCCCTGCAACGTGCTGCCGAAGTGTCTTTCGGCCAGTGAGGCGAAGGTCTCGTAGGTGCCTTGAAGGATTCCCTGGGTGCCTATGTAGATCCAGGAACCAGCGGTCATCTGGCCGTACATTATCAGCCCCATCTTTTCAAGTTCATGGAACCGATCCCAGTTGGCCCAATGGGGAACAATGTTGGCGTTGGCGATCAAGGCCCGTGGAGAGTGGTGGTGAGTTTTCAGTATACCCACAGGCTTGCCGGATTGAACCAGAAGGGTCTCGTCATTTTCTAAATCCAGGAGGGAACGAACGAGTCCATCAAAGCACTTCCAGTTGCGAGCCGCTTTGCCCGTACCACCGTAAACGATTAGTTCGTCGGGCTTTTCAGCGTTATCCGGATCCAGGTTGTTGCAGAGCATCCTTAGGGCCGCTTCTTGGTGCCAGCCCTTGCAGTGAAGTTGATCACCCCGTGAGGCCTTTACTGGACGGGGTTTGCCACTGCCGATTTTCAGCTCGTCGATGAACCGTTCTCTCGGATCCTTCATTTCGACATGTCCCTTGCTCTAGGGTTAAAAAATGATCGTTTGCGGGCGGGAGTTCTTGACTTGTCTATACAAGTTAGTCTATTAATGGGAAGTCGCTTGGTTGTCAAGTAAAAAGCATCCTGTTTGGACAAGGCTCAGATCATTTGAGAGTGTAATAGCCTGATCTAAAAGGTAAACGTCGCCTTGAGAGGTGCAACTGGAGTGAGCCTCACGTGGGTAGCCCGGGAGTCGGATAGAGGCAACAGTACATTGTTGGAAGTGAGCTTGCGGTATAGACAGGTGTAAGGAACTCCGCTAATCAGGTGATGAATAATGGCCAAACGTCATGCAAAATA
Organism: Deltaproteobacteria bacterium; assembly: GCA_020353215.1. GTDB lineage: Bacteria > Desulfobacterota > Syntrophobacteria > BM002 > BM002. The sequence goes on along the minus strand of CP070692.1, from coordinate 2,771,181 downwards.
TATGCAGATCAAGGAGCATCTATTGCGGGGCATTGCTTCCCGTCGCTTCAGAGATTCGCTGCCATCAGAGAACGAACTCGCCCAGAAGTTCGGGGTCAGCCGGATGACCGCCCGGAGGGCGCTCAGCGATCTGGAGCTGGAAGGCTACGCCCTACGAATTCCCGGAAAAGGAACCTTTGTTCAGAATCGGCGTTCTACCCAAGGATTTTTTCGGGTGCGTCCATTCAGAAAGCACGCCGAAGAACACCACGTAACTCCCAGGACCAGAGTGCTTGAGGTCACCGTTGTGGAGCCACCAAAGGAAGTTGCCGAAAGACTGAGGTGCCGCCAGACCATTCTCGTTCGTCGGCTCCACTATTTTGAGGAGGAGCCGGTCCGCTTCGAGACCCGTTACCTGCGGAGTGATTTATGCGCTGATATCTTGTGGGAAAACCTGGAGTTTGAGTCCATTCATGAGATTCTTATCCACAAACTCAATCTCCCGCTCACCCAGGTCTGGCAGCGGTTGGAAGCCGTAGGGGTCCCAGAAGAGGTCGCCTCCCTGTTTGGAGTTCCTTCGGGTTCGCCGGCCTTTCGCATGGAACGCGTAACTTACACGTTTGAAGAGCCGGTTACTCGGGTGGAGTACTTCATGCGCGGAGAACTCTACGCTTTCGAGGATACGTTTTGCCCTCAACTCGAAAACGTGTAGGATTTTCCCGAAGCAGAAACATGACAAGAACCAGTGAGTGATGAGAAAGGCAACAGGAGGATGAGCCTTGAAACTTGTTGACGTCTCGATCCGTGAGTTTATTAAGCAACTGGGGACGGGCAATCCAACTCCGGGCGGGGGGAGTGTCGCGGCTCTGTGCGGCGCTCTTGGGTCTGCCCTTTCGAGTATGGTGTCCGAGCTAACGCTGGGAAGGGAGAGGCTCAAACACTCCTGGCAGAGTATGGAAGAGGTCAAACAGGGAGCAGGTACACTGAGCAACCGTTTCCTCAACCTCACCCAACAAGACACGGAGGCTTATGAGGGAGTTATCGCTGCTCTGAGGCTCCCCAAGGAAACGGAAGAGCAGAAGGCTGCTCGGCACGCGGCGACGCAGGAAGCCATGGAAAAAGCAGCGAACATACCGCTGGAAACCCTGAGGTCTGCGGAAACACTCATGGAAATCGCCAAGGTGGCGGTTGAACGGGGAAATCCTGCTACGATAACAGATGCAGCTGCGGCCGCACAGGTTGCCCGAACTGCGGCGGCAGTTGCATCCTACAACGTGCTGGTCAACCTTCCCGACATTGAGGACGAACAGTTTGTGGCCGAATCGAGAAAAGAAGTCGGAGAGATACTGGAGAGGGTCAACGCCATTGCTCGCAAGACGGAAGAATGCGTCATCGCGCGGTTGTTATGAAACGAGGACATAACGCGAAGCACCGAGCGTCAGGATCAGAGAACCGGTAACGACATTCTTCCGGTGTTTCAATTATACCCCCACTTTCATCGTCCCCCTTTCGAGAGCATAGGCGACAAGTTGAGAGGTCGATTCGAGTCAAAGGTTCACTGAATATCGAACAGCAGAGCAAGGAACCGCAAAAATGCATGAAGGTCACTTCGATGTGCAGAATTCCTTGTTCGACATTCTGCGAATCAAGAGACTATTTCCGACTAACCGATGGAGATAGAGGTATTTAAGGACGGACGCTAGCTAAGGACGGTTGGCTATGGAAGAGATCCTTCTAGGCGTTGAGGGAATGACGCTCGACCATCTGGTTGCCATTGCCAGAGAGGATGCCACAGTTCGTTTGGCCCGGGAGTCGGAGGAACGAATCCGCAGGGCGCGTGAACTGGTGGAAAAGTGGGTCCAAGAAGAGAGGGCTGTTTACGGGGTCACCACGGGATTCGGGGCCCTGAGCCACAAAACGATTCCCAAGAAAAAGACCAGGCGTCTTCAACAAAACATTCTCATGAGCCATGCGGCAGGGGTGGGGGCAAGTCTCGACCGAGAAACCGTCCGGGCTGTGATGGCTCTGCGCATAAAGGACTTCGCTAAAGGACATTCGGGTATCCGACTGGAAACCGTTCACCAGCTTATAAGACTTCTGAACCGAGGGGTTTGGCCTGCGGTACCCGAGAAGGGGTCTGTGGGGGCGAGTGGAGATCTGGCTCCCTTGGCGCACCTTGCTCTCGTTCTGATAGGTCTGGGAGAGGCCTTCTACCAAGGCCAGAAGATGAGTGGCGCAGAAGCTTTACGAAGATGCGACATGGTCCCCTTGGAACTGGAAGCAGCGGAGGGACTCGCCTTGGTGAACGGCACTCAGGTGACCAACGGCATTGGCGGACTTGCACTCTATGACGCCGCACGGCTTGGCAAGATGGCCGACATTGCGGCCTGCATGAGTCTCGAAGTGCTGATGTGCAGCAGAACGGAGTTCGACCCGAAGATTCACCGGGTGCGTCCGCACTCGGGACAGATCGCCGCTGCTGACAACATGAGCAGGATCACCGAGAATAGTGAAATCATTTCCTCCCACTTGGATTGCTCCCGCATCCAGGACGCCTACACCCTCAGGTGTTCGCCGCAGGTCCACGGGACGAGTAAGGACGCTATTGCGTACGCCAAAGGGGTAGTGGAGACAGAGATGAACTCTGCCACCAATAATCCTCTTATCTTTCCAGAGTCCGGGGAGTTTCTCTTAGGAGGAAACTTTCACGGCCAGCCTCTGGCTCTTGCTTTCGACTTTCTCTGCATGGGGGTGTCCGAGTTGGCCAGCATTTCAGAACGTCGCATCGAGCGTCTTGTGAACCCACAGCTAAGCGGCCTTCCAGCCTTTCTCGTGGAAGATGACGGAGTCAATTCGGGTTTCATGATTGCCCAATATACAGCAGCATCCCTGGTTTCTGAAAACAAAGTGCTCTCCCATCCGGCTTGCGTGGACTCCATTCCAACCTCAGCAAACAAAGAAGATCACGTACCAATGGCACCTATCGCAGCACGGAAGTGTAGGGAAATTGTGAGGAATAGCGAATGTGTGATCGCCATTGAGCTTCTTTGTGCTGCCCAGGCCATGGATCTCTTCACCAACATGAAATCTGGAGAAGGGACCCTGGCGGCTTACAAGATCATCCGAAATGCTGTGCCGCATTTGGACCAAGACCGAATTCTGTCCAACGACATTGGGGCCATGGTTGAGCTCTTGAGAAGCGGCATGATTCTAGAACAGGTCGAGAAGGTGGTCGGGAAGCTCAACTAAGTTGGAATATCCATACATCTGAGTCCACTTGCCTTGAGACCGCTTCAGATGCTGGCCAGTTTCTCCAGCCCCCGGCGGTGAAACTTGTCCAATGTACGCACCATAGTTCCATGAGCAGTATGAATCCACGAACGGTTCCCACGCCTACAAGTCTAGGTTCGTGGCTCCTTTCCGTGAGCCCCTGGCTCAATCTGCTGGGCGCTGCCCAGGCTTTGGTGCTTATCTGTCTCCACTCTGCCATTGGAAGCGAACTTGGACATCAGATCTCAACCGGAGAGAGTCCAGCCTTCTCTTGGATTGGAACGTATATCAATGAACTCCTGTTTGTTGGTCTTATCTACCTGTTAACCGGATCTTCCCTGCAGTTCATTGCCTTTCGATTAACTGGCCACCGATACTCTGGCGCGATGAAAGTTTCTGTCGGTTGCCAGGTGGTTGCCCTTGGTGTGCTGGTGATGGCCATCTCTTTTAAATGGCCGGGGACCTTATCCTGGGGACACGCAACGCTTCAGGCCTCCCTTTTGTTTCAGATCTTCCTTACCCTGCAGTGCTCCGATATTACAAAGGGGAGCGAATTCCAGGCAGTGCTCCATCGGCAGGCAAATCGCCCTCTGCCTTTTCTCGCCCTTCTTTTCATTACCGGTGCCGTGCCCGGGTATATAGATCCCTCTTGGCTGCGGTTGCGAAACTACGTTCATCTGGATTCCACTGTCGACGCCTTTGTGAGTCGCCTTCTTCCTCCTGTTATCTCTGGAATCACAGCGTTGTGGTTCGGGTTGGGAATTCTCACCATACTGGCAGGCATCCGGGTGTTGTCGAACATGATTGGAAAGGTTTCGTCCGAGAGGAGACTGATCGGTGTCTTACCGTTTCTGGTCGTCTCGGGTCTTTTTGCAGGGGTGTTTCTTGCTTCTCTATCCAGCGCCATACCATGGGAACTGAGCAACTTGCAGCTCAGAGGAGCCATCCTTCCTCTATTCATAATTCTGACAGGTAGTGGCGGTGCGCTGACATATGGAACTTGGTGCCGGCTTGGGCCGTGGGTGCCACCAGTAAGAGAAATGGGTTTGATTGAAATGGTGTCTCTTTCTGCAGGCGCTCTGTTGGTTTTCCCCCTAACCTGGCTACTGACACGCGTCGGTAGTGGTCGTCGGTGCTGGAGATTGCTTCTCGCCTCTTCCCTGGTGGGGGGTATCCTGGTGGGAGCCTACATTCTCTACGCGGACATTTTCGATCCCTGGTTTACAGCGTTTTCGTACCTGAAGGGAGTCGCGTTAAAGGTCTCCGCTGTAGTTGTAGCCGGGATTCTGTCTCTGATTCTGAATGAGTTCTTTTCAGTTTCGTCAAGGTTGGCTTTATACGGAAAAGCACAGTGGACCTTTGTGGCGCTGGTGGTTTCGGTAAGTTTCATTCCTTTTGCTACGCTTGAGCAATATCGGGAAAGCAAGGTTGCTATCTTACAGTACAACGAACTGAGTAGAGTCGACGCCGTAATTGCGAGGGAGTTTTTCACCTACTTGGGGTTGGACGCATGGATCCGGTTGGGACAGGATCCAGATATCGACACCCGCCGGGAACCATGGCCCCTTCCATGGAGGCTGCAGAAAACCGGGCCCTCACTCCTGCCCCAAGATTTTAATCTTCTGGTGATCATAGTGGATGCCCTGAGAGGAGATGCCTTTCATTCCGCCGGTTACCCTCGCAACCTGACCCCTTTCCTCGACGAGTGGGCCCGTCGGGAAACCGTCTCTTTTCTCCATGCTTACAGTCAGGGCGGTGGTTCATTTTCAGCTTTGCCCTTCCTGGTAGCTGGGAGAAGTCAGTTTACCCTCTACGGGCCGAATTTGCACAAAGAGAATCTTTACTTCAAACTTGCTCAGGCTGAGGGTATCGGAAGGTTCATGCTGGTAAAAGACATCGGACCCAGGGCTATATTCCCCTCAGATTCGCCGATCGTCGAACTTGGCGGCGCAAGGGCGGATGGGGTCCGTCGTTCGGCCTCTGCGAATGAGGTTTTCGGTTGGGCTCAAGACGCCATAGGAAAACTGGAAGATGGGGAGAGGTTTCTTTGCTTTTTGCATCTCATGGATGTGCACAACGATCTGTGGAAGAAGGAGGACGGTGTCGATTTTGGCTACACCCCAAGGGATCTCTATGACAATAATCTCTCTTTCCTGGACAGCACATTTGAGAGATTTATAGATTGGCTCAAACAAAGAAAGATGTATGAAAGAACGGTTATCCTGTTCACCTCGGACCATGGCGAACAGTTCTGGGAACACGGAGCGAGCCTTCATGGACACACTCTCTACGAAGAAGAGATTCGGATCCCTGTCATCCTGCTAGCGCATGGAATTCGTGCGCGGATTGAGGATGTACCGGTAATCGCTGCTGATATGGTCCCCACGTTGCTTGAACTGGCGGGATACTCGCTGCAACCACCTTACGATGATGCCCACATGGGCATTTCCCTGGTTCCATTACTCATGGGCAGGGAATGGGAAAGGTATCGCAACAGGGACGTTGTCGGCAGGGCGTCTTTCAAACGAAGATACTTCCTTTACCGAGACTGGAGATGGAAATTGGTTTACTTTGCTGAGCTGGATCTCTTGCAGCTGTTCAACACGGCGGAAGACCCCGGGGAGAAGAAAAACCTTCTCGAAGAAAGACCGGAACTTGCAGCCGAATTAGAAAGAGAATTGCTGGGGTATCTTAACCGGGTGGAGGGGAAGCACTACCGTCCTCTTCTTAGTGATTCCCTGGAGAGCCAGCAATGAAACCTTTACCGATCTTCAGAAATCACCGTGAAAACCAGATCACCGGTGAGGTGGAAGGCTGTGCTGTGACACCGGTGGCAAGCGGCGACTCCTTCTGGTGGGGGAATTAGACGTCCCTTGAAGTCGAAGCGTTGGTAGCACCACTCTCCTGCAAAAAGGAGCAGTCTCGGAAAGCTCTGAGCTCCCGGCTCGAACTTGCGCATGCAATCAACGGAAACTGGCCTGGCATCAGAAGATAAGGCCCCGTTGCCGGCGAACGTTTCCAGAACAAGTATTGCGCCAACCGGCCAAATCCTAATCATTTTCGCTCCTGTCCCCCCTGTGGACAGGGAAAAATGGCTTTGGTTCAGTTCCTCCAGCCGGTAGTAAACTCTGGCACTCCGGTTGGTGAAAAAGCGGCGAGTCGGCACGATACGAAGGCGCCATCCAGCAAGGGGAGCTCCGTCCGGGGCGCGGTAAGGGGGCGGAGGAAAGGCTCGATTCAGGTAATGGTACCTCCAAGGCACCACTTCTTGAGGCGTGCTCAGGAGTCTGAAGCCGGGTGCCTGGAGAACCTCTTGAGAAGCACTTTGACGTGTCTCTGTTGAGGCACATTGGGTGAGAAACGGAAGGAACAGGACGATCCAGACAAATCGCATTTCTAAGATCACTCAGTCATTTAGCAGGACTTTCCCCAAAAATTAATCGTCGATCTTTGTCAAACGAGGTCACGAGGTAGTTTGCCCTGGTTTTGAAATGACAATGCTTTCCTGGTATCTCTTCTGTCGTTCCAAAGCTCTCGGTCTGGTCACTCTGAACAGACACCCGAAAAACCATAGGGGGAGGCTGCGAAACCCGTAACACACTGTCGCTTCGCTCACCGCGAGAAGGGCGTGAAAGGCGAGAAACGCGAGAGAGGTAATAATCTGGACATAGATTCACTTGTTTCTCGCCTGA
>CP070692.1:2754584-2764140 GCA_020353215.1 Deltaproteobacteria bacterium | reverse complement strand
CTTGATTGACTTCCAGAGGAAGTTCTCTGCCTTTCTCCGGTTGGGACAAGTTGGGGAAGTACACAGTAGCCAGCAGCCTGTAGTCAGTAGCCAGATTTCAGAAGAGGTTTCGCGCAAGTGAGGTTTATTCTGGATTCTGACTAGCGGCGACTCTCGGACAAACCTTCAGTCCGACGCCTCCCTGCTATTCCTCCGGAAATAGGCCGCGCTGTCCGCGTTCTTATTGATTGGCTTGCTGCCCTATCTCCTGAAGCTTTAAACGCAGGTAATGCTCCTGGATCGCTGAGTTCTCTGGATCCAAGTCAAGAGCACTCTGGTAGGTTTTCAAGGCTTGATCCACCTTGCCGATCTGTTCGTAGAGCCCGGCGAGCTGAATGAAGTAGTTCATGTTTGTCGGCGCCAACTTGCAGGCGGCTTCGAGTTCGTGAATTGCCTCCACCAGAAGGCCGCGTTTCTCATACGCAGTGCCGAGGAAGGACCTCAGGTCAGGTCTGTCTGGAGCCGTTTTCACCGCTTGAGTAAAGGTCTTGGTCATCTCGTCGTAGGCCCTGAGTTCATCAAACAGCTCAAACGCCCTGGCATAGTACTCCCAATGGGAGGGCCGAAGCTCAATGAGTTCTGTGAGAACGGACAGGGCCTGCCGGGGTTTGCCCAGATGGCGGTACACCTCCACCAGGTACTCTCTGGCCTCAACATCCTTCTTGTCCAGTTTCAAGACTTTGCTGAACGCCTTCCCGGCTCGGGTGTACTGCTTCATCTCAAAGTAGAGAACTCCCTGGTTGAAATGAACCACCTTGTTATCAGGCGCGAGTTTGGCGATGGCTTCGTAAGTGGCCGCAGTCTCCTTATCCATTTCCAGTTTTTCATAAATGTCTATTAGAGCTAAATACGCCTTGAGTGTCTTTGGGTTGTCTTTGATAGCCCTCTTGAGGGTTTTAATGGCGGCAGGGTCCTTATTCCGTTTCCGATACACCGCCGCCAGTCGTAACCTCGCGTCCACATCGTTTGGCTTCTTCTCAAGGTATGTCAACAGGCTCCGTTCAGCCTGACGATAATTGCCTAGTCGACTATATGCTTCTCCCAGATTCAGATGTATGAGAGGGTTATCAATCCCACCGGCAAGAGCCCGATTGTATGCCTGAATTGCCCGCCGCCAGTCCCCCTGCTGGCCGTACAAAGTTCCCAAATAAGCATGCACTTCCGGCCGGTAGGGTTCTGGAACTAGTTTCAAATTGGCTGCAAGAAAAGAAGCCGCTTTCTTCGGACTCTTTTTCGCATTCAGGTATGAAGTAAAGCCGTAGAACGGTTCCTTATCAGGACCGCTTATCTGGATCAGCCTGAGATATGCCTGGAGCGCCTTATCCGTGTCACCTGCTTTCTGGTAAGCCTCCACCAACTTTTTCAGGATGGGCTTGGTGGCACTGGCTTCAGAGACCTTCTCGTAGGTGGAGGCCGCTTTTCCCCACTGGTTTTGTTCGGCATAAAGGCTGGCCAGATTAGTCAGGATCAACGCGTTATGAGAAGCGAGACGAGCAGCCCGCTCATAGTAAATTACTTTCTCGTCCAGGCTCTTGGCTTGCTGCGCCTTTTCCACCCAATCACGTGCTTTCAAGCGCACCACCATGTGAACTTGTCCGATGGACTGAGAACCGGCCATCACCTGCACTACGACTTTGAGGGGTTCGACATACTCAAATTCTGGCCAGAATTCCCGGATCTCGCGACGCCCTTCCAACAGCTCGTTCGCGGAAAACTGCTCAGAGCTCAGTTGTAGCCCCCAGTTGAACCTTCCATCGGTGAGAACATCGTCCACTTCCACCAAGTCTTTTGGGTGCACCACCAGCGTGCCTTCAGCGGGTACAGGGTTGCTCACTCCGTTCACGACAAAGACGACCGATTCCAAGCGCTTCGGCATGGGCAACATGTTTCGGAGAGCGGTGTAAGGCGTAAAGAAAAACCCGTACGTCACACCCCCGATGATCAACGTCAGCAACGCCAGGAGTACGGCCCATTTGAGCTTACTTGAAGTCCTGCGTCGGCGTTCTCTCGCCTGCTGCGCATCCAGTCGCTCCTGCACCAGCCGCCTTATGGGCATTTTCCGTTTCATCTTTCAAACAATCCATTCTATTCAGAAGCCAGCCTAACCGTATTCCGCGCCCTTCCAATGGGTCATTCAGGATCTCTCAGTGTAGCCCATTTCTTAGCTCCTCGCTAGCCCGACCTCTCGCTGCAGAGCTCTTACTTCGCGGGAATTGAGTTGGCGACTGCCACCTGGCTGCAAGCTCCCAAGACCTATCGGGCCAACCTTCGTCCTCCGCAACTTTAGTGCCGGATACCCCACGGCAGCACACATTCTCTTCACCTGGTGATTGCGTCCTTCTCTTATCGTCAGGGAAAGCCAGGTCGCATTCTTCCTAACTTCCACGACTGTCACTTCTGCTGGAGCTGTGATCCCCTCTTCGAGGCTCACGCCAGACTGCAACTCCACCAAGGCATCTTCATCCGGGAAGCCACGCACCTTGACCAGATACGTCTTGGGCACCTTATATCGGGGATGCTGGAGTCTATGGGCCAATTCTCCGTCGTTCGTGAGCAAGAGCAAACCGTCCACATCGTAGTCCAGGCGGCCAACCGGATATACTCGTGACGGGAGACTGCCGACGACATCCATCACCGTGCGCCTTCCCTGCGGGTCGTGGAGCGTGGTTACGCTTTGCCTGGGCTTGAACAGGGCGAGAACCACTCTTTCAGCTTCCGGTTTGACGGTCTTCCCATCCACCCTTATTTCATCTCGGCCCCAAATCGCTCGAGCACCAAGCTGCCGTACCACCTTGCCGTTGACGGACACACGACCGTCTAGGATTAGAGTCTCAGCCTTACGTCGAGAGGTAATCCCGGCCTTGGAGAGAATCTTTTGCAGCCGCTCTTCCGTCATTTGCCATTCGTCATTCGTCACTGATCATCTGCAGCTTACCGTTTACCGCTTTGAATTAAAGAATCCAGGTCAATCGAAGATTCCGCTTTGTGGATAAGAACCATGCTTCCAACATGCGAATGATAAATCACAACTGGATTAGCTGTCTTTCGACCCCTCCGCGCTCCCAGGATGATCGGTCAATCCCTCGAGCTCATCGAGAGTCGGGAGTGAGGAGATATCTTTCAAACTAAATACTTCCAAGAACCTTTTCGTGGTCCCATAGATAATTGGTCGCCCCGGGACATCTTTGCGGCCAAGGATCTTTATCAGTTTCTTTTCCAGAAGCAAGCGGACAACGCCTCCCACATCTACACCGCGGATGGATTCGATTTCCGCCCGCAGAATGGGCTGCTTGTAGGCAATGATAGCAAGGGTTTCCAGGGCGGCTTGGCTCAATCTGGTTGGGGTGATTCTCTTGAGACTGCGGATCCACTGCCCGAATTCGGGCTTGCTCCGAAATTGGTATCCTTGAGCCACCTCTACCAGACAAACCCCATGATCATCGCCCGCAAATTCCTGCCGCAAGCCTTCCAGTGCTGTCGTTATTTCCCCATGCGTATACATGGAGAGAACGGCCTTTATCTTTTCAAGACTGAGAGGAACCTCGGACACAAAGAGCAGGCTCTCAATGATTGCCCTCAACTGCCCCATAAGAGGTATCTCCGAATCTACCCTAACCCGCATATTTCATGACCGGGAAAAAATCCTTCTCCGCTGCCTCTGTGATCTTGTGGTGCCTCCTGCTCATGGCCCCGGGGATTGTCACAACCCGGTCGCAAGGGTGTCTTCGACTGCGAGATACAGCCGCACTATGCCACTGGGCTCATGCTGAAAGGCGCGGACCATTCGTAATCGCACTAGTTCAAGGATCGCCAGGAAGGTCAGGATTATCTCGGCCTTTTTGGCCCCGTCCGCAAAGAGTTCATGGAACGTGATACTACTTACTCCGGCCAGCATTTCCATCAGCTGGGCGATTCGGTCCTTAAGCCGCATGGTATCTGCGGTCACTTCCAACAAATCCGCTGGCTCAGCCTTGTTCAGAACTCCCTGTAGTGCGGCGAAGAGCTCGAAAAGCCCGACCTCGGCAATCTCATCGCTCCCCCTCAAATCCCAGAGTTCTTCAGCCGGGATGTTCCGGACGTACACATCTCGATCCAGTTGCAGACTGTTCGCCAGCCTTGAGGCAGCCTCCCTGATCTTGGCGTACTCCACCAGCGGTCGCACCAGTTCCAAGCGCGGGTCTTCTTCGGCTTCCTCATCCTCAGAGGTCGATCTGGGTACAAGCATCTTCGACTTGATATACGCCAGGGTGGCAGCCATTTCCAGGAACTCGGCGGCCACATCTATACTTAAGCTCCTCATAATGTCGAGGTATTCCAAGTACTGGTTCATGATTAGAGCGATGGGAATATCATAGATGTCCACCCTGTTCTTTCGAATAAGGTGGAGCAACAAATCCATGGGGCCTTCAAAGATTTCCAGTTTAACCTGATATTCCTGTTCCATAGGTTCTGATAATGGTTCTTCGAGTCTAAGTTCTCCGGAGAGATTCATCCCACTAAAGCTAGGACTTTCCCAAAAAATCCTTAGCGAACCAGGCTACGGGAAGGCTACTCCACAACGAGCAATTCGCGCCATTTTATGACAATGTCCCGGTTAAGAAAGCACCAAATCTTCATGCAGGCCCTAGCCGAACTGAGATAGGCAATGGCAGGTTGCTCAGATGCTCGTTGTTTTGCAGCCTACCCCGAAGCCTTCTCTGGTGTGTCTACTGAGTGACCTCGGAACCGCAGAAAAGACACAAGCAATGCATTTTCACTTACAAATGCCCCCTGGCTGGCGAAAACCTGAATTCATGAACATCAAATGTAGGTTTTTGGGGAAACTCCTAACTAAAGCCTATTGACGTCTGGAGAAATTCGAGATGCGAATATCCCCGTCCGAAACAATTCACAAATTCTGGTATTCAATGAGCAAAACCTGGCACTCAGAATTTCCAATCGTTTCGTTATGAACATTTGATCACTCGAATTCTGGATCTGCTTGGTGTCTCGTGCTTCGGATTTCGAATTTACCTACCTTTAATTCCCAACCTCTCGTTGATGGATTTCTCCGGGCCCCTCGATAAAATGTTGCCGTACAAACTCAACTTCCTCCTCCCTGCTGGTCATTTCGCCGTTGAGTCGGCCGTCCAGCAGACGATTCAGTATTTGGCGATACACCGGTCCAGGCTCGATTCCCATCTGTTGCAGGTCTCGTCCACGCAGAATCGGGCGCACTTCTTTGAGATTCTGGAAATAGATGCTAATGGCACGCCGCGTTCCCTCCTGCCGGGTCTTCGCCATCATGAACAGAAGCCATTCTGGATCGAAACCTTCAAGTAGATGATAGACTTCGCTGGGCTTCAGATCGTCATTTCGATAAAAGGTGTGCCCGACTGAGATGGACCTAGCCCTGCCTTCCAGCAGCCATGAGGTCAGACGCGGGGGGAGTTCCAGTCTATGGCAGAACTCCTCGAGACCTAAGGCCCCGAGTGGATCAGCCACAGCCAGCAGGTAGACGAGCCAACGGCGGCAGCCGTTTCCGAGGAAGCTCAGGTCATACCAGGCCAGCACCGAACGGATCTCCTCCACGAGTCTCTCCGTTTGAGGACCATAGGTTATGTCTGGATGAAGAAAAGGAAAGAGTTTGTACTCGTTCATCCTTCTCACCGCGGGAGCCGGATCGTCCTCGCTCAGGAGCAACTTGAGCTCGTTGGTCAGTCTTCTGCCACTCAACTGGACGAGTAGGTCCATCTTTACAGCATTTACAATGAGGTTGGAGGTGTGCCTGCCAAGGCGAAAGCCGAAGCGCTGTTCAAAACGAATGGCCCGAAACACCCGTGTTGGATCTTCGACAAAGCTGTAGTTGTGGAGAACACGAATTGCCTTGTCCTTGAAATCCCTTTGCGCGCCAAAATAGTCAATCAGCTGCCCGAGGCGACCAGGGTTTAGCTCAACTGCCAGGGTATTTATAGTGAAGTCCCTCCGGTACAGGTCTAGTTTTAGGGAACTCAATTCAACCGTCGGCAGCGCCGCTGGGTACTCATAGTATTCCAATCGCGCCGTGGCCACATCAATCTTGAAACCATCCGGGAAAATCACCACCGCAGTGCCGAATTTCTTATAGGACCTGACCCGAGCACTGTTGTCCTTGGCCAAACTTTTGGCGAATTCGATACCATCACCCTCCACCACCAGGTCGATATCCAGGTTGGGTCTCCGCAGCACGAGATCGCGGATAAATCCCCCCACCGCGTAAGCTTTATACCCGAGCCTTTCCGCCACCTGACCCGCCTCTTGCAGCACTTCATTGATCCTCCGGGGCAGTTGCTCGGTCATAATGTTGGCAACGTTCTTCCGCCGTTTATTCCCGGATTCGTGGACCGGCTCGTAAAGATAGGTGGGAATACGGCTGGGGTCGTTGAGCAACATGTTGAGCAGGTCCTTTCGGGTAATGACACCGACCACCTTTTCGCCTTGCACCACCGGAAGCAATCGCTGCTGCCGATCCACGATATGCTCCTGAATTTCGATCAGCGAAGCATCAGGGGAAACGCGACTGAATTCCGTGCTCATGAAATCACGCACCGCAACGCTCTCCAGCCCATGGTAGATTCCCTTGTCGATCATTTGGCGCGACAGTATCCCCACCAAACATCCTTCATCCACCACGGGTGTAGCGTTGATATTGTATCGAGTAAACAGATCAGCCGCCTCTTGGAGGCTAAGTTCCGGAGGTACTGAAATAACCGGCGACGACATCAGTTGACTGGCTTGACGCCCGGGATTGACCCAACTTTGCAGAAGGCGGAAGAGCTCTTCCTCGACCTGAATGAGGGTAAGGTCTTTGATGGTAGCCGAGGCGGCACTCGGGTGGCCACCGCCTCCAAACGCCGCCGCAAATTCTCCCACATTCACATCCGGTAGTCGGCTGCGGGCTACTACATAGATGCGGTCTTCCATCCGGGCCAATGCAAACAATACGTTGAGGTTCTCCATGTCCATCAGTTTATGCGCCAGCAGTGCAAAATCACCTACGTACTTGTCAACTGAGGCCCGGGCGATACAAATGGGGATGGTATTGATGGTGTGTGTAGTGGCGGAGTGGATCAGATCATGAAGCAACGAAATCTGTTCTGCGGTCAGTTCGCGCGTAAGCATATCGGATACTGTATTGAGGTTGGCTCCCTGCTCCAACAGAAAGCTCGCTGCGTCATAGTCCGCCGGAGTAGTAGATGTGAAGGTGAAGGAGCCGGTATCTTCATAGAGACCAAGTGCGATGATAGTGGCTTCGTCAGGCGTGAGCGCAATGCCGCGCTTTTTGATGATCTCGGTGAGCAGGGTAACGGTAGCGCCCACTGGTCTGATAACTTCGACGGACCCTGAGACGTCGTCTTCGGAGTCCGGATGATGGTCATAGATATGTATGTCCACTTTTGGGTCAGTCACCAAACTTTTGAACTTGCCAATACGGCCTGCCTGCCTGGTGTCCACCAGAATGAGACGGTGGATCTGGGAAAAATCCAGATCCTTGACTCGGGCGAAATCAAAAAAATAGAAAGTGGACTCTACGAAAAACTCCCTAAGATTATGTTCTTGGGATCCAGGAAAGACCATGGCCGCCGTGGGGTATAGTTTTTTCGCAGCAATCATCGACGCCATAGCATCAAAATCGGCGTTAATATGAGTGGTAATGATTTCCACCTACTCACCTCAAGCTAGTCAGCCCCGCGTTGGGGTCCCCATCAGCAGACGGTCCTCCCCTCCCACCTGAACGACGCGGGTCCCCAAGATTTGTAGACGCGGTGATAAAGTTAGACGACTGTCATCTCCGTGTCATCGTTTCGCCGTGTCTTCGCGTCTCCGTGGCAGCACTCACGCCCGGGGATGGAATTTCTGGTGCACCTGTTTCAATCTCTCTCGGGCCACGTGCGTGTAGATCTGGGTAGTGCTGATGTCAGCGTGGCCCAGCATCATCTGTACCGAACGCAAATCAGCGCCGCGCTCGAGCAGGTGGGTGGCAAACGAATGCCGCAGGGTGTGCGGAGTAATCTTTTTCCGAAGATTTGCCTGGAGCCCGTATTTCTTGAGCAACTTCCAGAACCCTTGCCTGGTCATGGCCTTGCCTCGATTGGTGACAAACAGAACTTCGCTCATCCTACCCCGCAAAAGGCGGGGTCTAGACTCGGTTACGTACCCACGCACCGCATCAGTGGCCGCCTCGCCCATGGGTACTATCCGCTCCCTCGAACCTTTGCCGATGGCAACAAGGAAACCTACCTGCAAGTTGACCCGACCCAGAGTAAGTGTAACCAACTCGGAAACCCGCAGACCAGTAGCGTAGAGCAGCTCCAACATTGCACCATCCCTCTGGCCCAGCGGCGTGTCTGGGTTCGCCTGCACCAGCAACCTTTCCACCTCTTCAACACTCAGTACATCCGGAAGATGCCGCCGGAGTCGGGGCGATGACAAGTTGGCCGTTGGATCTACTGCCAGATGACTGTCACTAACCATGAACCGAAAAAACCCCCTCAACGCCGCCAGAAGCCGCGCCCTGCTCCTTGGTGCCAAACCTTGTTCTTGAGCTTTGGAGAGAAAGGTCATAACCTCAGGGAAACGGACCTGGCTCCAGTCCTGAATCCCTCGATCTTCCACGTGCTGCAAAAACTTGACCAGATCGCTACTGTAAGAGGCACGAGTGTTGGCGGCGAGGCCACGCTCTACGGTTAGGTAGTCGAGATAGAGGTCCAGATGGCGTTCCATAGGTCACGCGGTATCAGCCTACATCATTCACGAAGAGCCTGCTGCGACCGGCGAGATGGCCTTCCTTGCGGGCGTCCTCCTAGAACCCTGCGACGCACTATTCATGTCCGGGAGTCCGAGACCCTGTGGGTCCCAGCGGATACATCCATCGTCACCGTCTCGCGACGCCGTTTCGTGAACCATGCGGGTTAGACACGTCTCAGTGGTCAAGTCTCGGCTAGTGGGAGTATTTGTTCACCCACCAAACCGACTCCGTCAAACCGGCCTTCACTACGATACTCGGACGGACCGATCGTTAGAGAGAAAATTCACCTGCCAATCTCATTTTTTCTAGAATCGACGAGAACATAGCAGAAGCCCCTCGGTGAGTCAACTGCAAAGCTCTGAGACCAGATTGCCGTTGTAACGCAGTAGTACCGGTGGTGACGGATGCCCAATGACCCGCACACAATCGATGACTTTCCCCAAAAATGTCCTTAGCGATCCAGGCAGAGCGGAAGGCTACTCCATAACGAGCAATTCGCGCCATTTCATGGCAATGTTCCTGTTAACCAAGCACCAAATCTTCATGCATGGACTGGCCAGGCTGAGATAGTAAAGACAGGTTGCTCAAATGCTCGTTGTTTCGCAGCCGTCCGCTCTGCCTTTTCTGGTGTCTCTTCAGAGTGACTGCGGGAGGTCTGTGCCACTTCCCCGGCTGTGGCTGGGGGAGCCCCTGGCCCCGTTCTGCAGGAACGGGGAACAGGGAGGGGGCGCCATCCCCCGGCCACAGCCG
>CP070692.1:2744783-2754484 GCA_020353215.1 Deltaproteobacteria bacterium | reverse complement strand
CAGGTAGCTGCAGGGAGTCTTCGAAATGTAAGGAAGATATCTGATCTTATTGTAGTTCGCTCGCAGTCCCGCAGTCCCCTATGGCGGGACTGCGGTTAGTGCTCGCTGATGCATTTTCGCGCCAGCGTATGCGCTTCGCGCACGGCGAGACGTGCGGGAAATGAAGTCAGGCGAGAAACAAGTGAATCTATGTCCAGATTGTTACCTCTCTCGCGTTTCTCGCCTTTCACGCCCTTCTCGCGCTGAGCGAAGCGAAAGTGTCTTGCGGGTTTCGCAGCCGTTATGGTTCTTTCTTCTCTCCCCTCCTTCCGGGGATACCAGGGCGAGTCATCGCCGCTCCATCGAGGAGCCTCACCAGTTTCTCCTCCGGAAGGATTCCCAGTTCCAGGGCAATCTCTCTCACGGTCTTACCGCTCTTGTAGGCTAGATGGGCCAGATGGGCAGCTCTGTCGTAGCCTATCTCCGGGGCAAGCGGGGTGCAGAGCGCTAGACTCTCTTCCACCAGCTCTGAGCAGCGATGTTCATTGGCAGTAATACCCTTGAGACACCTTTCGGTTAAATTTCCTATGCCGGTCTTGAACAACTCCAAGGATTGCAGCAAATTATAGGCCATCACCGGCAGCATCACGTTCAATTCCAGGTTTCCAGCCTGACCACCAAGTGCAATGGCCCAGTCGTTGGCCATAACCTGCACCGCTACCTGGAGGAGAGATTCAATAATTACCGGATTGACCTTCCCGGGCATGATGGATGAGCCGGGCTGCACCGCCGGCAACTGAAGCTCTCCCAGTCCGCATCTGGGCCCGGAGGACAGCCAACGCAGATCGTTGCCAACCTTGCTGAATACCACAGCCAGACCTCTCAGCGCACCGCTCATGGCCACAGTCGCGTCCTGGCCCCCCTGAGCCGCGAAATGGTCCTTGGCCTCCTGTAGTGGGAGCCCAGTCTCATCAGCGAGTAAAGCGATCACTCGCGAGGCGAAACCCACCGGCGCATTTAGCCCGGTGCCAGTGGCCGTACCTCCAAGGGCGAGTTCCATGATTCCGGGCAAAACCTGTTCGATGCGTTCGCGGGCCAAGCCCACCTGGCGGGCATAGCCGGCAAACTCCTGTCCCAATCTCACCGGAGTTGCATCCTGAAGATGGGTTCGTCCGATCTTGATGATGTGGTCAAACTGTTCGCTCTTGGCCGCCAGTTCCACTTCGCATTCTCTGAGAACCGGCAGAAGTCCGGTGCTGACACTCTCGCCTGCAGCCATATGGATGGCAGTGGGAATCACGTCGTTGCTTGATTGGCCTCGATTAACATGATCGTTGGGATGCACCGGCGATTTAGTTCCCAACGCACCTCCCAGCAGCTCGATGGCCCGGTTGGCAATGACCTCATTGGCATTCATATTGGTCGAGGTCCCGGATCCCGTTTGGAAGATATCCACTGGAAACTGATCGTCAAACCTCCCCTGGACGACTTCCCCTGCCGCCTGGATAATCGCTTCGGCCACTTCCTTGGAAAGAAGGCCCAGCTCAAGATTCACCCGGGCTGCTGCCCTTTTTATCCTGCCCAGAGCGCGGAGGAACTCCCTCGGAAAGCGCAGGCCGCTGATGGGGAAGTTTTGCACCGCCCGCTGCGTCTGCGCCCCATAGTAGGCTGATGCCGGGACCATTACTTGTCCCATTGAATCAGTCTCAACCCGAAAACTCTGATTTTCCATCACTGCACCCTCCAGAGGTTTAGTAATTGGTCATTAGGTCAGTGCAGCTACGCTCTCATCCTCAGCCCGGATATTTCATGAATGGCCTGCTGCGACCGTTCTACTTGTCATCACGCTTCGCTGTCACTCGTAGTCACTAGGTCACCAGGTCGTTTAATAATTGGATCACCGGATCACAGCTTCGCTCGTATTGGTGATCCTCTTGTCATACGACCTAATGACCCAATGACGACCGGTAAGCCCAAATGACTGAATGACTGTGTCGTGTCGGGCGTTAGCCCAAATGACCTGATGACAGCCTTGCCAGGTACGGTTCGGGGCCAGCACCCTGCGTCTTGTTTCAGAAAGAATAGAACAGGTCCTTGTGGTTCAGGTTCTCACAGCCATCGTCAGTGACCCGTACCATGTTTTCCAGACGCACCCCGCCCCACCCTGGAACATAGATCCCCGGCTCTATGGTGACCACCATGTTCTCCTGCAGCACCATAGCGCTTTTCTTGCCAAAGCCCGGCTTTTCGTGAACCGCCAGTCCAACACCGTGGCCCAGACCGTGGCCGAAGTTTTCAGCAAAGCCCTCGGCGGCGATGTGCTGCCGTGCCACCTGATCCACCTCGCTGGAGGAAATTCCGGCACGCACAGCCGACATGGCTCTTAGTTGAGCTTCCCGGACGATGGCGTAGATCTGTCGTGTCTTTGCGTCTGGTTCGCCCAAGATGACAGTACGAGTCATATCCGAACAGTAGTGGGCCAACCTGGCCCCTAGATCGATTATGATGGTCTCAGACTCCTGGAGTTTTCTGTCGCTGACGACGGCATGCGGCATGGCCGCACTGGGTCCTGAGGCCACAATGGGAGGAAAGGATACGGCCTGTGCCCCCGCCTCCCGCATGAGTTGTTCGATGCGCCAGGCCATTTCCTTCTCGGTCCTGCCGACCTTCGCTTCGGACAGAATGGTTTCCAGTACAGACTCTGTCAACGCCAGGGAGTTGCGAATGGCCTGGATTTCTTCCAGCTCTTTCACTGTGCGCAAACCCTCCACCAACTCGCCGGCAGGAATCAACTCGCCTTTCTGCTCCTGTTGCTGCAGCGCTTCCCGTATCTTTACAAACCGTTCGTAGGTGAGATGGTGGTTTTCAAAACCGAGATTCCTGGTGCCCAGACTATGGAAGATCTCAGGCAACGCATTGCCCAGACTCTCGCTGTAAATAACCACCTGAAAGCCCGAGGCTTCCTTTTCTGCCTGTTCCTGATAGCGAAAGTCAGTCGCCAGCACCTGAGCCTTCTCTGTAATGAAAAGGAACCCAGAGGATTCCGTAAGCTGCATGTCCTCGGCCCAGAAGCCGCTGAGATAGGCTCTGTTCCACTGCTCCGACACCAGAAAGGTGTCAAATGGCTGCTTGGCGAGAAGTTTCCTGAGTTTTTCCAAGCGACGTTGGAAAGATGTGGGATTCGCCATAAGACACTCCAACTCGTTTTCTTGTACAGAGTATTGATCCGCTCTTACCATCCAAAATCTGCACTATACTCGATAATTACACGGGGTACAATCTTATCAGGTTTCGGGACTTTCCCCAAAAATGTCCTTGGCGACCCAGGCATAGGGCAGGGCTGCTGCTCAACTCACAATTGAAGCTTCCGGTCGAGACTGGTCAAGCCGTCGTCCACAGTTCTGCCGGTAGTTGGAAAAGGGAAATCAGTCTGTGTCAAGAAAAATTTGACTTGGAGATAAGGATATTTTATACCCACGCATACACTCCGTCAGTAAAGAGATCACTCCCAGAGGATCAGGTTTTTTGACTGAAGTGAATATCCGAATAACGCACACAGAATCCGTTGCTGCCGGCCACGGCCAAGTCGAGCAGCAACCGTCCGGAACCCCGCCGGTAAATCGGAACCGTAGAGTGCTCTCCCGCGAGCCAGTGGCCGTAGCTCTCAGCGGCGGTTTGGACAGTATGGTGACCGCGCTGATACTCAAACAACGCGGCCACCAAGTCATCGGTCTGCACATGATATTGCGCCCGGACCAACCGGAAGAGTCGGGTGAACACGTATATCGACTTGGAGCCCGCCTTGGCATCGACTTGCACGTGGTAGATTTACGCCCCCACTTCTACGAGCAGGTGATTAAACCGTTTCTGAAGTCCTACCGTCTCGGGAATACCCCAAACCCCTGCGTGCTCTGCAATCCGAAAATCAAGTTCACACTGCTGAGAGAGCAGGCAGGCAAGGCAGGCGCAAGCATGTTTGCCACAGGTCACTATGTCCGGCTTGTTGCCGACGCCCCCAGTGAACCATTGCGTTTGTTGCGAGGGCGAGATCGGAGCAAGGACCAGTCTTATTTCCTCCACGGACTTGGGCAGGGACAGCTTGCCAAGACAGTTTTTCCTCTGGGGAACCTGAAGAAGAGCGAGGTCAGACAGCTCGCCCAAGCTGCCGGACTCGGCGACTACTATCGGTCGGAAAGCCAGGAAATCTGTTTTGTACCGGATAACGACTACCGAACCTTCCTGGAGCACCATTTGGGTCCCGATCTACCGGGACCCGGTCCGGTTGTGGACCTGACGGGAGTCCAGGTAGGAGAGCATCAGGGAATCCACCGCTATACCATCGGCCAGCGCCGTGGTCTGGGCATCCCCTCCTCCGAACCCTACTACGTGGTGGGCCTCGAACCGGAAACAAACACGATCAGGGTTGGACGCAGGTCGGACCTGGGCCGCAAGGAAATGCTGGTAACCCAGGTCAACTGGATTGCCCCGTCGCCACCCACCACGGAACTGAAAGCCCTGGTGCAAGTTCGCTCTCGTCATCGGGAGGCTCTTGCCGTTCTGGAGCCAACCTCACAGGAGGTCACCGTCCGCTTCCTGGAGCCGCAGATGGCTATTACCCCTGGACAGGCCGCGGTATTCTATCGCCACGACGAGGTTCTGGGTGGCGGCATGATTGAGCGGGTGATCTCATGAACACGGTGGCACTGGCAACTCTGGGCTGCAAGGTGAACCAGTGCGAAACTGCCTACCTGGAAGAACTACTGGAGGGTCAGGGTTTTCAAATCCTGCCCTTCACTGAAAAAGTCGACCTTTACTGCATCAACACGTGTGCAGTAACCGGCCGAGCGGCCATGGAGTCTCGCCAGTTCATTCGACGGGCCATTCGGAGAAATCCCAAAGCTCAGGTGGTGGTCCTGGGCTGTTATCCTCAGGTTGCGTCTGAGGAAGTCACCGCCATCCCTGGGGTCACTCAGGTTCTCGGCACCATAGAAAAGCTGGAACTCCTGAATTATCTTCCCTTCCCGGAAGAGAATGAACTGCCGGGCGTGCACGTACAGGACGCTCGCAAAGCTCCCGACGCTAAGCCTCTAACTTTGTTCAGGTTTGCTCGGAGAACCCGTGCTTTTTTGAAGATTCAAGACGGATGCAATGCCTTTTGTTCCTACTGTATCGTCCCTTACGCCCGTGGGCGCAGCCGCAGTGTGACCGTGGCGTCCATCCTGGAGCAGGTTCAACAATTCCTGGCTCACGGTCACCAGGAGATTGTGCTCACCGGGATTCATTTGGGGCATTGGGGCGCGGACCTGACACCTCGGCAGGATTTGGACGCGCTTGTCGGCCAAGTATTGGACCACTGCCCTCCTCCCCGCCTCAGGCTCAGCTCGCTGGAGCCCGGAGAAATCACCGCAGGCTTGCTGGATTTATTGGCCACCTCACCGAGACTTTGCCCGCACTTGCATGTTCCGCTCCAAAGTGGTGATGAAGATGTTCTCAGACTCATGAACCGCCATTACCATCCCAACCTCTATCGGGACCTCGTGATGGAGGCCACTCGGCGTGTTCCCGATCTCGCCTTGGGCGCGGATGTACTGGTGGGCTTTCCTGGTGAAAACGATGAGTCCTTCCAGACGACCTATCGCTTCATCGATTCTCTGCCCATAGCCTACTTGCATGTGTTTCCTTTCTCGCCCCGGCCTGGGACCCCTGCGGCCACCATGCGGGATCAGGTGAGTCCGGCGGTAATCCGCCGCCGTTGCCATCGTCTACGAGAACTGGACCGAATCAAACGGCTGTCGTTCATGCAACGTTACCTCGGGAAGACCCGACCGGTTCTGGTAGAAAACAGATTGTATGACCAAGGCGATATGCTCTGCGGTTTTTCGGACAACTACCTGCCGGTACTCGTCCAGTCAGATTTATCTCTGGGAAATCGAATCATTCTGGCGAGGTTCCACCGACTTCACGGAAACAGGTTAATAGCAAGACCCATCTGAGAGCCAATCTACTCGGACAAACGCCGTACCCCCCCCCGCGACACGGAACTCTTCTCGGGAGGACCAGTAGATGCCGGGGCATAAAGACGACTGTTGCCGTTCAGGTGGTTTGTTGATGAGGAATTCAGTCTATCTACGTGAATCCATAACACAAGAACGTGCAATTGGCACTTGACAATCGGCCGGAACCGTAGCATAAAGTTTGGATTTAATAACACTTTGACTCCAGAGGATCTCGCCATATCCTCTACGCTGCAATTCCTGATTCTTTGTCTTGCTACTATCTGCAATTAGTTGTTTAGAATATGTGTTCTTATTGAAACTGATAACTCGATAGTTTCAGTCAACAGATCGGATCAACATGATGCACTCTTCAGGCTTTTCCTCCCTCCTACCGGTGACCAGTTCTCGTGAACCTTTCTTTGAGGGAGAACTCGAACTCGCCGTTTCAAGAGCACGTGCGGCCTTAATCAGACTTCAAGCTTCGGACAGCCACTGGTGTTTTGAGCTTGAGGCCGACTGTACGATTCCCGCTGAATACATACTGATGATGCACTATATGGACGAAATCGACGAGGAACTTCAGACCAAGATCGCAGTTTATCTTCGCAACCGTCAATGTGACGACGGCGGCTGGAATCTCTATTGCGGTGGCGACTTCGATCTAAGTTGTAGCGTCAAAGCCTATTACGCCCTGAAACTGGTGGGAGATAGCCCCAACGCTGCCCATATGATCAAGGCTCGGGAAGTGATTCTGGCTCACGGGGGTGCCGCTTCCTCTAACGTATTCACCCGTATCACCCTGGCGCTTTTCGGGCAAGTACCCTGGCGAGCGGTACCTTTCATCCCGGTTGAGATCATGCTCTTGCCCCGCTGGTTCCCTTTTCACCTCAGCAAGGTATCCTACTGGTCTCGCACCGTTATGGTACCCCTGTTCATTCTCTGCACCCTGAAACCGCATGCTAAAAACCCCAATCAGGTGCACGTGCGTGAACTCTTTACATCTCCTCCGGAGCGAGAAAAGAACTACTTCCCGATTCGTTCTTCCACGAACCGATTGTTCTTGCTTCTGGACCAAGTGGGAAGGTTACTGGAACTTTTCATTCCCCGAAGTGTGCGCCAAAGGGCGGTGAAGAAGGCTGAGAACTGGTTCATCGAACGGCTCAACGGAACGGACGGTCTTGGCGGTATTTTCCCGGCCATGGTCAACGCCCTGGAGGCCCTGGCTCTTCTGGGCTATGGTTCAGCTCACCCCTACCGTGTTGCTGCCAAGCAGGCCCTTGAGAAGTTGCTCGTCATTGGTGAAGACTCCGCTTACTGCCAACCGTGTCTATCCCCGGTGTGGGATACCTGCCTTGCAGGTTCAACTCTGTTGGAAGCGACCGGTGGCAAGCCAACGCATGAACTTTTGCATGCCCTGGATTGGCTAAAGGAAAGACAACTTTTCGATGAGCCCGGTGATTGGCAGGAAAGACGTCCCGACCTTGCCGGCGGCGGCTGGGCCTTCGAATACGGCAATCCTCACTATCCCGATCTTGACGATACCGCTGTGATCGGTTGGTTAATGCACCGGACCGACAAGCAGCGCTACGGCTATTCGGTGCATCGGGCCGCTGACTGGATAGCTGGAATGCAGTCCAAAAATGGGGGCTTTGGTTCCTTCGACGCTGACAATACCCATTACTACCTCAATGAAATCCCTTTCGCCGATCATGGGGCGTTGCTCGATCCGCCCACCAGTGACCTCACTGCCCGGTGTGTCATGCTGATGGCACGGATGGACCCGGTACGCTATCGGGATGAGATTGCAGCGGGACTGGACTTTTTACGGAGCGAGCAGGAGTCTAACGGCTCGTGGTTCGGACGGTGGGGCACCAACTACATCTACGGCACCTGGTCGGTGCTGGTCGCACTGGAGGCTGCAGGCGAGAGTCCTGATCAGCCTTACATCCGTCGTGCGGTCAAATGGTTAAAAAGCCTTCAGCGCCCTGATGGCGGCTGGGGTGAAGCTTGCTGCACCTACTCTGATCCCAGCCTCGCGGGACGGGGTTGTTATAGCACTTCCTTTCAAACCGCTTGGGCCATGCTTGGGCTCATGGCTGCAGGTGAGGCGGGTTCTCCTGAGGTGCGAAGGGGTGCGGATTACCTACTACGCACCCAAAGGTATGATGGTCTGTGGAAAGATGACGTATATACCGCCCCCGGTTTTCCGCGAGTTTTCTACCTGAAATACCACGGCTACGATAAGTATTTTCCCCTGTGGGCCCTAGCGCGATACCGTAACCTCATGCGCAACAATCTGACTTGACTATTAGCCCGGTTGTTTCATGAATTGCAGTCGCGAGACCGTGGAGACGGCCGTGCCACCGGGCAACCACAGGGTGTTGGATCTGAGGCGTACCTGAACGGTACGTCGCAAGGTGCGACACCCGAGGACGCCCGGAAGGACGCCCATATCCGCGGCCGCAGCAGGTGATTCGTGAAACATCCGGGTTAGGTAGAGAACACAGGAGTCCAGTCTACAGGACTTTCCCCAATAATGTCATTAGCGGCCCCGGCATTTTCATTTCAAAATCAGGGCAAACCACCTCATGATCTCAGTTGACAAAGAACTCTATCAGTTTTTGGGGAAACTCCTGGAACGAGGTCGGGGTCTTGAGTCAACTGATGCAAATACCGCAGAGCTATGGTGAGCGGGTTAGAAACCCTGATAGATGACCCGATCTGGTCGACGGGGCGGTATGCGTGGGGTTTCGTCCGGATATCCCATTGGTATTACCGCCACCAGGGTTAGACCATCTACGCCCAGGTACCTGCTTATCTGGGTTTCTACCGCCACCGGCCCGGTCATCCAACAGGTTCCCAATCCCTCGGCATGTGCCACCAGGAGCAGGTTTTGGATTGCCGCTGCCACGTTCTGATAGCTCGTAACATCTTCCTTGTTGGCCGGTTCAAAGTACGCACATACGACAACCGGCGCCTTTCCGAGTCGTTTGAAGAACCTGCGGGTGGCTTCGATGACTTTGGGCTTTTCAGCAAAGAGTTCTTGGAGTTGAGGTTCCAGGTACTGAAAACTCTCCGAGCTGATGGAAACGAGTTCCTCCTTTCGCTCTCCCGCCAACACAAAGAACTTCCAATTCTGCCTGTTCATCCCCGAGGGTGCCCACTGGGCAATATCAAAGATCTTCTCAATGAGATCTCTGGCGATCGGCGTTTCTTTGAACTTGCGTACACTTCTCCTCCCCTTTACGGCCTCGTGCAGGTCCACGGCTCGTTCCTCCTCTCCAGAAAGTAAAGAATCCGGGTCACAGGACCAGGTTTTCAATGTGAAAACAAAGCCTCCCACAAATCGGGGCCATTTTCCAGGGAAAAGTGACAGAACTTTTTAATGGGTGACCCCGAATTCAGCCAGAATTGGTCGGGCGGGCCTCTGTGCCCGCCTCAAGACCATTTAGGCCAACCAGGAAAACTGGCATTAATATCAATGTCCTATAAAACTGATAATTCAAGACCTGACCCCGTCTTCATTCCATGAAACCCGTTGGGTTGAAGGGGAAAACCTGCCGCACGTTGCCCTATACCCCCCTTTCGTCGACTGGTCTTGTCCCACATCTCTTGCTGGACACAGGGGGTGCTCATCTGCTCCCTCAAGAGGGGCACTGGGCCTTTTCTGCAGTGACTGGCGGGAGGCCCGTGCCACTTCCGCGTTTGCGGCTAGGGGAGCCCTTG
>CP070692.1:2734944-2744683 GCA_020353215.1 Deltaproteobacteria bacterium | reverse complement strand
GCTAGCCCGGATGTTTCATGAATGGCCTACTGCGACCACGGATATGGCCATCCTTCCGTCCGTCCTCAGATCTCACACCCTGCGACGTACCGTTCAGGTACGTTTCGAATCCAATCCCGTGGTACCGCGGGACGATTGGACGGTAGCACACCCATCTCCACGGTCTCGCCACAGCAATTCATGAAACATCTGGGCTAGCATTTTTCTCGGTCGCGCGGTTAGAACCTCACCCGAGCCTATCTCAGACCGAGCCATCGCGAACAAACACCTCTTTTAATACTGTCGATGCATGCCCGCCAGACCATATTTGTGCGTGGTGCATGTAATCCCGCTCATCTTGGCTTTCTCGTCTAAGGTGTTCCAAACCCGAACCTTTTATGTTAGTCTGTGCGAACTGTGTACGCATGGACAGCCGGGTGATGTCTCCATTTATTCTGTGGTTACGGTAAGTTATCTGGCTCTCCATATTTTTTTGAGTGATTTCGATTGTCAGTCTTGCCTGTGTGTCTGCAAAACAATGCTTGGGTTTGTAACGCTGGTGGGTTGCTGGTGGAGAAATAAAAGAATTCCTCGTTGTTTTGGCATGTTTCGGGAATGGAGCTCTTTACTCGGGAAGCCTTTGCCTTGAGTAAATAGGCGCTTCGCCCGGGACACTCTGACCCCATCGGCGATTACATGGACGGGGCTTTGACCATGGATGACACTTCCCAGAAACGAAAGAGGGAGGCCGTCAAACCAGATTGCCGCTACTTTCTTGGAGACAGGCCGTGTCGGCTTCACAAGGAGGAAGGGATACAGTGCAGAGACTGTGCTCGCTATAGCCCGGCTACGAAGCGTGTTCTGGTGATCAAACTCGGAGCGATGGGAGACGTCTTGCGGACGACGTCGATTCTTCCGGCTCTGCACAAGCAGCACAAAGAGCCTCATATCACCTGGATAACTGAAGAAGACTCAGTGGATTTCCTTGTGAACAATCCCCTGGTGGATTCCTTAATGGGGTGCGTGAGTGGCAGCTTAGCGAGGCTCCAGGTGGAGACCTTTGACCTGGTGATCAACCCCGAGTCAACACGTGAAAGTGCAGCTTTGGCTTCGATTTCCCGAAGCAAAGACAAAAAGGGCTTTGGCCTCTCGCCCAATGGATTTGTCTTCCCGTTCAACAGAGGAGCGGAAGAGATCTTTTATATGGGACTGTTTGACGACGTGAAGAAACAGAATCAGAAGACATATGAGGAACTGATATGTCAAGTTTCCGATCTCCTATATGAAAGGGTTCCTCCGACTCTTCGACTTACTGAGGGCGAGTTGCGAGTTGCAGAAGAATTTGTACGAAGCCGAGGAATAGTGAGGGGCAGGCCGGTTGTTGGAATCAACACGGGCGGCGGTGTGAGATGGCCCCTGAAGCGATGGACGCTCGAAGGCTTCGTAAGTCTGGCAAGAGAAATTTCTAGCGGGGCGAATGGACAGGTGCTTCTGCTGGGAGGCCCGACGGAGGAAGAGATCAATAGGGTCATCGTTTCCGAATTGGGGGGGACAATAATTGACACGGGATGTTTCAACTCTCCGAGGGGATTTTCAGCGCTTATTAACCTATGTGACGTTGTCGTTACAGGAGACAGCCTGGCGCTTCATATCGGGTTGGCCCTCAATAAGAGAATGGTGGTCCTGTTTGGTCCTACCTCTGCCACAGAAATAGATCTCTACGGACTGGGCGAGAAGGTGACCTCAGAAATGGATTGCTTATGCTGCTACCGCCAAACCTGTGACCAATCCCCCAACTGCATGGAAAACATATCCGTAGAACGAGTCTATCAAGCCGTGGAAAGGCAGATTGATTTTTCTCAAGATGAGCCCAAATGAAAGTCTTCGTCACCATTCCCACTTTTAACGAAAGCGAGAACATCGAACGACTAATTGCTGAGGTTCGCCGTCAGGACCAGCGTTCCGGTATCGTTGTCGCCGATGACGATTCACCTGATGGCACGTGGAAGATTGTGCAGAGAATCTCTGAAAGCGACCCCGGTGTGTTTCTCTTGAGGAGGACCGCAAACAAAGGGCGAGGAGCTGCGGGAGTGGACGCCTTTCGATTTGCCCTCGACCAACATGCCGATGTAGTTATCGAGATGGATGCCGACTTTTCCCACGACCCGAAACATATTCCGTCGTTTCTCGAACGCATAAAGAAGTTTGACGTCGTCCTCGGGTCGAGGTCAATCGCCAACGGCCAGGATTTGAGAAGCTCACCGTTGCGAAAATGGGTAACTTCCTTTTCTTCCTTTTACGCCAGAACGGTCTTGGGCCTTCCCGTGCGAGACTGCAACTCTGGGTATCGCTGCTTCAGGAGAGAGGTGTTGGAGTCTGTAGATCTTCCTTCTTTCCGATCCACCGGACCCTCAATTGTTCAGGAGCTACTTTATAAGGCTCATGTTAGAGGTTTTTCCATTGTAGAAATTCCCATCGTCTTCACTGAACGACGGGCCGGGAAGTCGAATCTCAATTTCAGCAGGCTTCTCCAGGGGTTTCTCATGGTTTTGAGGCTTAAATGGTTACACATTCTGGGAAGACTCTGGGAGTAATCGGACTGTGGAAACCGGAGCCATTTGGGGGAATTTGGACTAGGACCTCTCATAACGATGCAAAGCTTATGAACCGGTTGGTTAGTCTTGTTAGAACCAGACTCGATGAGAGAACTTGGAGCAGGGAGGTTGTTCTGATTGCCATTCTTCTCCTGCTTTGCGTTACTTTGTTCTTCTTCGGACTGGGAACCAGGCCATTGTGGGATATTGATGAGGGGATGCATGCGGCAACATCAAAGGATATGGTTTTGAGTGGGGACTGGATCACCCCCACGTTTAATGGGGAAAACTTTTATGATAAGCCGATTCTCTACAACTGGCTTGCCGCAATATCCTTTGTGGTTTTTGGCTTTACAGAGTTTGCAGCCCGGCTTCCTGCGGCGATCCTCGGATTGGGATGCGTCTTGATCACCTATTTGCTGGGGAGGAAGATGTTCGGCCCCACAATTGGGTTTTTGGGAGGGGTGATACTGGCCACCAGCCCGGAGTACATTATACTTTCCAGGGCAGTGGTTCACGACATCTCCTTGGTCTTCTTTGTGACCTTGGCCCTGTCTTCCTTCTTCATGGGTTTTACAAGCGGTACCCACAGGAAAGCGTATCTCCTCCTCTTTTATGCAGCCTCTGGTTTTGCAGTGCTGGCCAAGGGTCCGATTGGCCTGCTGCTGCCCTCTCTGATTATCGGCCTTTTTCTCGTTTTGAGAGGTAGGCTGAACTTCCTGAAAGAGATGCACCTTGGCTGGGGCATACTGATCTTTCTGATCATCGCTGCACCCTGGTACATCCTGATCAGCTTGAGCAACAGTGACTACGCTAGCTACTTTTTCATTCAACAGAACCTATTGAGGTTTCTTTCGCAGGAGGCTCGCCATCACGAGCCCTTCTATTTCTACTTTCCCGTTTTATTGGGCGGGTTTTTCCCGTGGTCTCTCTTGCTGCCTTTGGCGCTCCTCCGTGCTTTCCGGCAACGCCAAGAAGTTACCGAAGGTACTGTTTTCTTAGTTGTTTGGTTCGGTGTCGTTTTCCTGTTCTTCTCCATGGCCAGTTCGAAGCTAGACCCTTACATACTTCCATTATTTCCAGCCGTATCCCTGCTGGTAGCAAAACTTTGGCAAGAATTAATCGAAGCGCCAACGCAGCAACTCCGAAGGGGATTCCTCTATTCCTTTATCCCTTTGTTGGTAATACTACCGCTGGGCACAGCATACATCTTGATATTCCCTCTCACTCGCCTGAATTTCAAATATGGGATAGATTTGGTTCGAGTCAACTACCTCGTCTTCTCGTTGGTGGGGATCGTGGCAATATCCTTTGTTTTTTTCTTCAAGAAACATTATAGAGGATTCTTCTCAGGCCTTGTTGGAATGGTCGTCATTGTGATTCTCCTTTTCATTATTCTGATCGTTCCTTCAATCAACCCGTATCGCTCGACGAAAGTGCTTGGCAAGAAATTAGATCAGATCATGGCTCCAGGTGAAACTTTGGTGTTCTTTGACAAAATGAAGGACTCGGCCCTGTTCTACACTAATCGCAAGGCACTTGTCCTACGCACTCCTCAGCAATTAAGGGATTACTTGGCTCTGAACAAGAAGGTCTTTTGTCTTGTAGAGAGAAAACATTATAATACTCTCGAGGAACTAGGGAAACCTGCTTACGTTGTAGACCAAGAGGGCAAGACTTCGATTATTTCAAATAAGAAGTTGTTTTGAGATGAGCGAACAGGCAAACAATACTTCGCAAAATAACAACCAGAAAGTTCCGACGCTCTGGGGTTGGCACACATGGTTGAGCATTGCTATAACTGTCGTCATTCTCCTCTGCTTAGCCGCGATGCTTGATCTCAGAGAGATTTGGCGTGAAGTGGCCGCTTCTGATAAGAAACTCCTTTTGCTCGGTGCACTGGCGCACTATGCGACCTACCCGGTGCGCGGCCTGCGCTGGCGAAGGTGTTTGATCCATTTGCCACTCAAGGCTGGTGCAGGCAAGTTCGGAGTGCTCGTATTCTTCTATAACTTTGTAGACAATGTGGTCCCGGCAAAGCTGGGAGATGTTTACGGTGCTCATTTGGCCCGCATTAACTGCGGTATTCGTCGCTCCGCTGCAATGGGATCACTCGTTTTCTTGCGCGTGGTGGATGCATGGGTTTTACTGCTGCTGGCTTCAGTGGCATCCTGGATACTGTTTTCGTCTCGCTTGTTGCCCTCAGTTTTTTGGAGTCTGATTGGTGGTGGCATCATTGCGGTGATTGCAACTTCACTCATGCTGACGCTTTTCCTCTTCAAGAAGTCACTTCCTGGCTGGTTACCAGAAAAAGTGCACCAGATGATCCATGCCTTTCATACAGGTATGTGGCCAAGGCCGAGTGAAATAGTCCCGATCGTAATCCTAACGGCAATCATCTGGGTGTTGGAGACATCATGGATTCTCTTGCTCACATTGGCTTTCGGTTTGACCCCAAGCGCTGCCGAGGTGGTTTTTCTGACCATGATACCACTTCTTGCCTCGGCCTTTCCTTTCACTCCGTCGGGAGCTGGTGTGGTGGAGGTTACACTGTTCAGTTGCCTTCGACTAATAGGTGTCGCTGCACCCACAGCTGTTTCAGTAACAGTGGCAAACCGGTTTATTGACTATTGGCTTCATATTGGTTTGGGATTGGTTACCTGGGCGATAAGACGCAGCTTGGGGCTTCGCACCTGGCGCGAGGTGCCTATCGAAGATTTCCAGCAGGTGGCCGGGGCTGAGACTTCGCTCAATCAAAAGGTCTTTCATGAAGGTTAGGTCAGTCTTGCTTTTGCGGGTCAGTTCAGAAGTTGATAAGGAGGTGGACCATCCGCAGTTCTTCGACCCTCCCTATCCTCTTAAATATCTTCAAGCGGGTTTAGCCCGATACCGAGATTTGTCTGTACGCATGTTGGACTGTTGGATTAGGCCGATGGATGTCCCGCAAATCGTGAGGTACACGGCAAAAGTCCAGCCTGACCTAGTCGTCATTTCTGCTTCGAGTTTCGATATTCAGGTGGCTAATGATGTCGTGGGGTCTTTGAAAAAACAAAATGCTTCGCCTTTGGTGATCGGTGTGGGACAGGGTCATTACGTTAATCGCGATTGCAGAAACGATTATCAGGCGGCTTACGATGCCATTCTGCTTGGAGAGCCCGAGCAGGAGTTTTTTCGTCTTTTTGCCTGGATTGAAGACGGCGGCCATGCCGGCACAGACTGGAAGGATTACTATCGGCAGTGCTACGTCGAAGGTAAGCGATTTCTCGTGGAAGACCCTGATGCCTTGCCTTTTCCTTCATACACGGCCGAGGAAATGCGAGCTTATAGATCGATCTTTCCGGTGAAACTCCCCAAACGAGTAGTTTGGGGCTATCTCATCGCCACTCGAGGTTGCCCCCATGGATGTATGTTTTGCAGTGAAGTGATGCGAGTCAGCATCGGCAAGAAACTTCGCAGTCGTTCTGCTCCCAATATTGCCGATGAGATGGAACATCTTGGACGGCAGGGAGTGAACATATGTTCGTTTCAGGACGATAGTTTTTCTGCTAATCGGCGTCTGGTTCGATCTCTTTGCGAGGAGCTGATTACCCGAAATTCCAAAATGCCCTGGATGGCACGGGTTCGTGTAGACGAAGTTACTTACGACCTGCTTGCTCTAATGAAGAAGGCCGGGTGTATCATGCTTGGGCTCGGGGTGGAATCTGGAAACCAGCGGATTATCGACGGCATGAATAAACAAAAGACACGAAAATCATGGTTGGACCTTTGTCGCCAGGCTTTCCATTGGACCCGCAAATTGGGCATCGGCACGAATGCGTATTATGTGATCGGGAATCCGACCGAAACGAGAGAAGAAATCGAGCAGACCATGGAATTTGCTTTGGAGCTTGATTCAGATAGTATTCAGGTGCATTTCTACACCCCTTATCCAGGCTCTGCAGCCTGGGAGAAGTATCAGGATCAGATTGCAGAACACGATCCTGCACGGATGTTTCACTATGCTACCCCTCTGTTTTCACTGGCAAAGGTCTCCAGCGAGGAACTCGTAGAACTGCGCTCAAAGTTCTATCGTCGCTATATTTTTCGTCCTGGCTTCGCGATCAAACATATGCGCCGACACCTGGCTTTCTATTGGCATAATCCGGACATTTTCTTGAGTCTTCTGGGTATCCGCAAAATCTTTTGATTTGGGTCTTCAGGAATTTCCTTGGAATGGCAATCTCTTGGCTATTGATCCTTTTGGCTAGACCGGGGGTAGCGCGAGGCAAAAAGCATTACACTCACCTGTGTCTCTCCATAGCAGCCTGAACCGTCCTGTTGTGGGTCGGGGGCTGCGTGACTTAAACACGGCACGAAACTGGTCCCAATGGATGGTAGTCTGGTCTTTTGTCGAGTGAGTTCCCCCTTGGCCGATCCAGTTCGTCTACTTTGTATGCGGACAACCTCTGAAGAGACCTTAGTTTTATTCAGAAGTTATCAAGAACTCCATTTTAACCTTCACGGAGGACAGTGAATCCATGGCATTAATTGGCTCCGTACCAAGACGTTGTGTGAATCTTCCGCCGGGAAGTTTGCGCACACTGGCAAGCTGCGTTATCGGCGGCCGGGTGCAGGACGGACCCGCTCTTGAGGAATTTCGCAAGAAACTTGGCGAATGGTTGGGTATCCCCCATGTGTTTGGCGCATCTGCTGGGCGGTCAGCGTTTCAGTTGGCTCTGGAAGCCTTGGGACTGCAAGACGGCGCAGAAATAATATTCCCGATATTCACCTTTCCGGTAATTCCCATGGTAGCCAAAATGCTCGGATATGAACCTGTGTTTTGTGAGGTCGATCCCGAAACTTTCAATTCCGGTCCGGAACATATCGCACCCAAGATTACGGCTAAAACCGGAGCGATATTGGCTACCCACCTTTTTGGTCAACCGTGCCCGATAGGTGAAGTAGTTGCGCTGGCCCGTACGCGAGGTATTCGCGTTGTGGAAGATTGCGCCCATGCCTGCGGCGTAAGGGTAGGTGGCAAGCAGGTGGGTACT
The DNA here is from genome assembly GCA_020353215.1 of Deltaproteobacteria bacterium. Lineage (GTDB taxonomy): Bacteria > Desulfobacterota > Syntrophobacteria > BM002 > BM002. The sequence continues at coordinate 2,737,077 of CP070692.1, read as the reverse complement.
TTTGGAGATATTGGCGTGTTCAGTTTCGCAGAAGGTAAGAATATGCCTTGTTTTGGTGGCGGGGCAATTGCCACCGCGGACGACGATATCGCCCGGCGAGCTAGGGACATTCTCGCGAAGGCACCAATTCCGGCAAAAGATACTCTCACAAAAAAGGCCTTTTCAATTTGGATGAAATGGTTACTGACGAGACCCTTTATGTTCGGAGTAACAGCCTACCCGGTTTTGCGCCTGAAACTATTATTGGGCCAGCAGTTAATGGATTCGGCTGTGGGAAATGAACTGCTGGGTCAGTTTATGGATACGAACCCTCGCGTAAGTCGGCTGTCGAATCTTCAGGCAGCAATTGGGCTACTTCAACTCAAACATATAGACGCTTTCAATGAAGGCGCACGGCACAATGCTCGAGTATTGACAGAAAGACTAGGAGAGGTGCCGAATGTAAAAGCTCCGCGTTCGCTTGAGGGCGATCATATTTATGTCTACTATCCTCTGACTGTAGACCCTGCGAAACGGGATGACTTGCGCCATTATCTCTTGCGGTACGGAATCGATTCAAAAACCACCGACATGGCCGATTGCACGACACTCAGTCCTTTTCTGAAGGCTGGGGACAAGGAGAACAAGCGAAACGGTCCGAGTGAAGCATCGATTTTGGAAATCTGTGTATATCCGGTAATCTCGGAAAACAAAATGCTCCGAATTGCCCGGGCCATCAGAGCCTGGGCAGGTTTGCCGAAATCATAGGTTCTCCATATCCAAGGTCAATAAGTGAAGAAGCCCACCTTCCGGGGACTCTTGCTTGCTACGCAAACTGTCTTGAACTAGTGCACCAGCTGCAGACTTGGACACACCTGCATCATTCAAGAATCATCATTACTCGGTGAATGGGCCCTCGCAATAAAGCCTTAGCCCGGATGTTTCATGAATTGCTGTGGCGAGACCATTTAGATGGGGCTGCCAGCGGGCAATCGCAGGATTCGACATCCGAGGACGCCCGGAAGGACGGCCATATCCGTGGTCGCAGTAGGCCATTCATGAGACATCCGGGTTAGCTCGCACTGTCCACGAAACGGTGTCGGCGACACCGTTAACTTGGACCTGCCAAATGGCAACCGCAATGTCTCCGCTTCAAGGCTTACTTAAACAGTGAGTCGCAGGCTCGGGGGAGGATGCCCGGAAGCATGGACATGTCCGCGGTTGCCGCAGATGATTCGGGGATAATACGGCTTAGCTTAACCGGAGGTCGAATTGGCACTTCGCCCCGAGAAAAATCGAAGAATCAAAGGTTGACCCTGAGCAAAGGCGTGCTGAGACCTCAGTCGAACCCCCTCGACAGACTCGAGAACCTGAGCATGGGCAAAAGCCTGAACGGCGGATTGTTCATGAAGTCGAAAAGACATTCATAGATGGATACAGATCGCGTGCTAGGCTTTCTTCTTTTTCCGTGCAGCCTTTTTCTTTGCGGGAGGCTTAACAACTCTTTTCTCTTTGGCTGCGGCCTTCGCTTTGGCCTGCCTTGCTTTCTGCAGCTTTTCTCCAAGCCCAAGAGACTTTGCAGTTGCTCTCCGTTTGGCACTAAGTGACTTGGCAGACAATGGCTGTCGGGCTGAAAAGCCCCACTTTTTGCGATACTCCTTGGGAGTAATCCCAAATTTTGCCAGTGTGCGAGTTGTAAGCTGTTTATACTTTTTCCCGTCTTCAAGGTTGATAATATAACTTCTCTGAATTGATTTCTTCGGGTCAATTGTAACCGGCTCTTCTGCTGGAGCGCCCTCTTCCATCGCTTTGATCTGCGACAGAGCGTCGAATGTCTTTCTTAGCGCTGCATCCATTTCATCAGCTGACAAAACTGCATGAGACGCTTGAGCCGCCACAATTTCAGCCGCCATTTCGGTCAAGCTTTTTGCCATGATGTCCTCCTCTCTTCTTGAGTATGGGAATATCGTAAAGAACTCCTTTTTCTGGAAAATACGTTAAAATAAATTAGTTGTCAATTACTATTTAATATCTAACCATTAATCGGCTTTCAATAAATTTTCTCGATGGAGCATCTGAATCCCTTAGTCCATTACCCGAAGTGAAACGAGTTCCTTACCTCAAGAACCTTTCCAATAATCCGGCCGAGATCGT
>CP070692.1:2725094-2734844 GCA_020353215.1 Deltaproteobacteria bacterium | reverse complement strand
CTTTCCCTGCACACTTGCCCCATTTACTGCACCAGCCCTTGATTGCATTGGGCTTCGTTGCCTTGTGCCAACTCGCCCCTCTGGTACAGCCTCTTATGGGGTTCGTGTTCCTCAAGTCGCAGGTTTGCCTCCGGCTTCCTTCAGACCTCGCCTCACGACGACGCCCTTGCCTTCAGCTAACGGTTGGTGCAATCAACCTCCGTAAGGGTCTTTCACCCTCTAGTCAACGCCCATGCTGGGCGCACACAATAAGACCCCGTCCACGTGACGGGGTCTGGTTATTCAGTGGATGAAGCTGTTACCATAACACTCAATCATCTCATTATCAGAAGCACCCAGCCAAGTTGAACCTTATCCCATCCATCATTATTGTCAACTCTTTGTGCTGGTATTTAACCGCTCGTTCTTGCCAATCACTGGTGAACCGATTGTTGGGGAAAGAGAGGCTAGTGTTGTGGATGGCGGCCCGCACCCGCTCACGGCTTTCCTACACCGCCACGTTGGGCAGACTGACGGTGGTGATCGAGGGGAGTCGATGCTCCATATCCACTTCGACTTCGACAAGCGCCGCATCGAGCCCCACGACACGCAGGGGGTAGTTTTGGCCAGTATGGGTTTCCTCGATAGTGGCGACCAATGGACAAGTTGTGGCACGAACTGAGTCTTCCGACGAAGAACGTTATACCATAAGACTGCGGGGAAGATGAATTAAAGATGTCCGCTTCTCAAGGTTTGACGGAGAGCCAGTTTACCGCTATAATTAAAATGTCAAAATCTCCAAGTTGCAGTTATCCGGTAGCTCCACATTAAATCGTGGTCAATAACACCACTGTTCAACGAGTTGTAAAGTCTGTACTGAAGGGCGACCGCGGTGTTTGGGCGGCGTCCAACGCGGCGGCGGCACCCTGAAATGGAAAAGTTCTTGCATGGTCCACCGATGGTTGGTCAAGCCAGCGGCAATGGCTGGGGTGCGTTGTAACCAGCGGCGCCCTCCTTTCGCCAGATAGAAAGCGACCCGCAGACTGTCGTGATAGGTACAGAAGTTGTAAAGGCAACCGACAATAAACATAGCCGCCTACAAGGTTTCTGGCTGACGGGCCAACCAGGCCAAGCGTTGGCGAAAGGTGGCATTCAGCCGTCCGATGAAGGCCGTGTTAATCTTGCCCCCACCCTGGCTTGCAGCAGCCGGGTCACTTGGTCGGTGCTGCCTTGGACAATGCGGCGGACGATGGACAGTTGGCTACCCAGCCGTCGTTTGACGACCTGTACGGTCATCAGGTCCGATCAGGGGCGCAGGTGACAGCGCCCAGGCTGTCCCCAGCGCGGCACGGGGCTGCGAAAGGCCCGCTGAAAGGCGCTGACATAACTGACCAGCCCATCCACCGCCAACAACAAGGGGCGGCACAAAGCTATACCCCGATCATCGAGCCCAAGAGCCACCACAATCGCTTGCACCGGGCACCCATAAGCCAACAGGGCGATGACCCACAGCACCATCTGCGGCTCGGTTTTCAGCCGGTAGAAAATACTGCCTTTGGTCACACTAAACGTCTGCTGGCAGACCGAACAGTAACACCGTTTTTCTTTAGCACTATGCACGCTGATATTGCCCCGGCCACACTGCCCTCTTGCCGGGCAGTCAAGATTAGGGCAAAATACCTTTTCGAGGTTCACTGGACACTCCTTTTGGTTGTGGTGACCTCAAAAGTGTGCCCGTGAACCTCTTTCTATACAAATTTATCCCTTCACCACGCTATAATGTGGAGCTACCGGTCGTGGCGCTTCCTTTGGCTAACAGAGCTTCGTCGACGTAATATCCCTTTCCACCACTCTATCACCGACTACAGCCTCAATCCCCTCCTCAAGCGAATACCCTGACTGGGCGACGGCCGTAGTTGGTCTGAGCAAAAATGTTCTCAGAATCGTCAGCATCATTAACTCGCGTGCCCTCGCTCACGCTTGGCGCGGCTGATGCCGACCGTTGTATTACTGAGTTAATGGTTGTGGACAGCCTGGAGATTAGTCCATGATCAATATTACCATTGATCCATTTCTCCTGAGGTGGGGGGGCTTCAGTCTGTCTTGGCATGGCATTCTAATAGCACTCGGTGTGCTGGTTACATACCTGCTGTTTATAGGCGAAGGGGATAAGCAGGGACTAGGGCGCTCCGAGCTTGCGAGGCTTTCTATGTGGATGCTGGTTGTTGGGCTGATAGGGGCGCGGTTGGTGAGTGTAATTGGCGATTGGCAGTCTTATATTTCTGCACCCGAGAAAATCATAAGAATCCAGGGTGGTGGCGCCAGTGTGACAGGGGCCGTGCTTGGCGGCACTTTGACTCTCTATGTTTATGCCAGACGCAACCGCATGAGCGGAGGCAAACTAGCGGATATTCTCGCGATAATCGCACCAGTAGGATTGTTTATAGGACGGACCGGTTGCCTGATCATGGGTGACGTGCCCGGCATCCCTACGCACAATCATTGGGGCTTGGTTTATTGGCAGCCAACGTCGTCTATCCCGTCAGAGTTAATCGGCGTACCAACTTTCCCAGTACCTCTTATTCTCCAGCTATTGTATATTTTGTTGTTTGGGCTTGGGTTGTGGCTGAGTAGAAAACCATTACGCGCGGGGATTTCGTTTGCTGTTTTTCTAATGGGATATGCTGTCGGTCGCTTTGTCATTAGTTTCTGGCAGCTTGACCCGCCGGGTTTTTTAGGGCTGAGTTATATCCAATGGGTCGCGATAGCCATTTTCGCAATTGGCTCCATTGTGATGGCATCCATCACTTTGCAACAGTCTAGTCAGTATCATGTCCAAAAATGAAGTATCTTGTCCAAGAAATGTGAAGGAGAAAAACCATGTCCACACAAAAGCAATTAGCTTTAGTCGCGATGATGTTCGTATCGCTCAACATGTTTTTTGGGAATGCATGCGACGGCCTCCCCTGCTGCAATCCCGGGCAGAATCCCGACGACGATGATTGCACAATGTGTCCTCCTGTTACGCCAGCTGCGCCAGCGTGGCAGAGTCAAATTGATGCCGGAAAGAATGCCGAGGTCATCCAAGACACAACCACGGTCATTGAGGCTGGAAAAGAGGCACCCGATTACGCTCAGGCTCTGCTCTACCGGGGCGTGGCTAAATCCAGACTTGGCGAGCTGAAAGACGCTCGCGATGACCTGGCCTCTGCCCAAGGTCTGACCGGTCAAATGTCCAAGGATGAACAGGCGCTGCTATTTCGCACCCAGATGGTGGTGCTTGCCAAACTTGGAGATAACGATGGTGCGAATCAAGCATTCAAAAATGCGCTTGATGTTGCTCCCGAAGAGCAGATGGATGCGATTCGCAAGGAATACGATGCCCTCAAGCTCCAATGACCGCAGCCGTGAAGAGGCGAATAGTCTGTTTGGAGAAGCGGCGGCGCGCGTGCTTAAACCGATCGCCGTGGTAGCGGCCCCAGCGACTGTGCTCGCCGCGCTCCTGTTTTATTTCGGTTGGGTATATACTCAGGAGTTCTACAACGCCTTTGGGATCGATCAGTCGATTCTCGGCCTCTCGAATCAAGACTATGTGCTGCGCAGCACCAGGGTCGTTTTCCTGACGTTGCGCGTCGCGCTGGTGGCAGTGCTGTTCGCGCTATTCGCGCATTTCCTGACTCGGAGACTTATGAAAAGCCAACGGCTAGAAAGATATCCCAGGATTTCCAGTTCCTTGCCATGGTTATTTGTCTTGCTGGGGCTGGGCCTGGCGCTGCCGCCGAATCCAAGTTTTCTCCGGGTCGGTTCTTCGATAGAAGCCCGGTTGCTTACCCAACCGATCGCATTTACCCTAGGGTTTGCATTGGTCGGGTATGGGCTTTACCTTTCGGAACTCCACGCAGTCGATACAAATTCCGGAAGCCGGCAGCCCCTTCAGAACGGCGACATATTGATTGGGCGGCGATGGAGTTCGGAACTCCACGCAGTCGATACAAATTCCGGAAGCCGGCAGCCCCTTCAGAACGGCGACATATCGAGGTGGCGGCGATGGAGTCTGGTGATAGCCCTTGGCCTTGTCGTGGTTGGCTTGTTCTGGGGAAGTGCAATGTATGCCCAATTGCTGGGCCGATATGCCGTGAACAACTTTACCGCGCAAATCAAGTATCGGCCGCGCATCACGGTGTACAGCCAAGAACCCTTGAGTCTGCAAGCCCATGGTGTGACCATGGAACGGATCAGTGAGGCTCCCAAGACGTATCAATATCGCTACACCGGGCTGCGCTTCTTGGCCCGTTCGGGCAGCAAGTATTTTCTGCTGCCCGAACTCTGGACGCCGGACGATGGGACCACTATCATTCTGTCTGAAACAGATGCCATCCGTATCGAGACTGCGGCGGGAGAAATATGGCCCTGATCCCTTTCGCAGGAAGCATGAATTGTTCCCTTGGCCAGTTGCTTAGCCGCAACCGTTGGGTGAGCCTGTTTGCAAGTATCGGCCAATCGTGTCATTGACTTCACGGGGACTCCATGACGACAGTTACCGTTGATACAACATCTTCCCTGCAGTGAAACCAACAGAACTGTCTACTGTCTGAGTGTCATCAGGATGTTCATCTTTCTCGCCAGTATGCGCCCAGCCCTCCAGGCAGTCTAACCGCTCCACTAGCGCGCTCTTCCTCCGCAAGCTGGTCGCGCCAGCTCATTTCGCCGTCCTTCTAACGGGCTGTTTCTTGGGCGACTCTGGGGCTTCTGCTGCGGTCAGCTTGGTTCCCGTTGGGAACCGGTGAGACAAGCTGTGGCACGATATGCTGCTCGCCGACGCTCAGGCCATGCTCCTTGTAGCAGTCTTCCTACAGCTTGGCGCAGAATATCCGATGCCCAAGCTTTCAGATTCTCCCCGGCCTGCCATGCTTCTGTCGCATCCTTAACGTTGCCGGGTGGGAGTATGGGCTGTCCGCGACGACCGACCAGCCCCAGCCAGTAGGTAGCTGCTCTTCCCCCGGCCTCGTCGGCGGTGGGCGCTGGCCCAAGCCGGGAGAAATCAGCCTGGCCCACCGGGGTGTCCTTTTCCTCGACGAGCTGCCAGAGTTCAGCTCCAACATGCTAGAGATGTTGAGACAGCCTTTGGAAGATAAGGTCATCAGCATCTCGCGGAGTACTGGCTCGCTGACGTATCCGGCCAACTTTACGCTGATCGCCGCTGTGAACCCCTGCCCGGGCGGATATCCCGGCCCCGGCCATTCAAGCCTCCCGGTACAATCTTACAGCGCCTGGATCGCGAACCCCTGAAAGCGCAACGCCCGCCGTATATTGTCGACGATAGTAAGCCGCTTACTTTCATCAATGAGTTCGTAATCGTGGGGAGGGTCCCACGATTTGATCGAGTTTTGATAGACGGCCAAACCCGACGGCCCGGCTAAAACTTCAGAGTCAACCACGAGTCTTTTAGCGGCCCCTAGATATAGCAAGCCGGCACGACCGAGGACTTCTATCGAGAACCGCTCATCACTCAATGAGATTGGCTCGTAGACTTGCGACATATGATAACTTATTATATGACTTGCTACCGGACGCTTTTGAAACATGAAAGCCACGACAGGGCGAATAAGCCGAAATTACTTGATTTCATTCGAACAATTCGGTTTTCCGAGCCATTCGTGTTTCAAAATCATGGCGCCGACCAAAAGTGTCCGGTAGTGAGTCCTGCCTCTTGCCTCCGGTCAATTGCTAAATGGATAGAGTCCAGATGAACAGGTACGCTCCTACTCCCAGTGCTGCTCCCATGAGCACCTCAACGACATAATGCTGTCTCGTTAGAAGCGCTGACAAAGCAACCATGACGGCCCATGCCATCATGACAAATCCCTCACTACGCGAGCCAAAACCCCAAACCGAGAGAGCACAGAAAAGGCAGAAGCTCACATGCATACTGGGAAAGCTATTGAACGGCTTTGAGGTTCTCTGGAAGGCTGCCAGCAAGTATCCTGGTGTGCTATCTGGCATAAAGTCCTCGTACCGATCGATTCGACAAGGATACAAAACATAGAGAGCAATGCTGACTACAAACTGTATGCCATAACCCATCGCTATAAGTGGAAAACTTTCAGTGGAGCCAAGGATAAAGTAGGCCATATTACCCAGTATGAAGCCTGAAAAGTAAAATACGGCCATGTCCGGCATGAAGGGGATTGCATCATCGAGAACTGTCTTGGTTGAGTGACCGCCTCGATCACTTCGCGCTGCTCGTTCGTTGGTGACAAAGTGGGCGATTACCCAGATGCCAACCATGAGAGGGTATATTACTCGAAGCTCAAGGTTCACAATCACTTGCTTCCAGACCATGTGTTGGTGACGCGTTTACCAACTTCCAGGAAATCCAGCGCTAGTTCGGGCTGCCGCAAGCCGCCTTAATGCGCTAGGGGTAGCAAGTGATTCTGAAAGCTGGCCCGATAACTTGACTGAGTTGCAGTTCTTGGCCTATGCTATCTCGATGTTCGAACCCTTCGCGGCCATGCTGGCTCACTATGAATTCACACCACGCTCCACACTACTGGCCTGCCGTTCGAGGGCTACCGGCGATGATTCCTTCGCGGAGCATGTACGACATCAGATAGGACACAGTTTGCTGCAGGGTTGGCTGGGAATAGCTATTGCCAGACAGTTGCCTGGCCTCACGGTACCGGTCGTTGCCATAGCGTTTGTGCTGCATCGCGGTGATTTTCGGGTGTGACCGGTTGAAGAAATCCAGCAGGGGGTAGAGGGGGTCCTCCTTTGCGCAACGACGTGTAATCTCGGCGACGAAGGTCGGGATGTCGTAATACACAAAGGGGTAGCCATACTCTTCGGTAATCAAGCGCGTGATATCTGACAGGTTGTAGTAGTCGTCGACCGTCACGTGGAGGGTTTGGTTCGCTGTCTGTCGCTGCTTGAAGATGGCGGCGATGTTGTTGGCAGTGACGTCGGCAGGGAGGAAACTGATCTGATTCCGCGCGTTGACCGCGATGCCGTGATTGATCATGAACGCCAGCAGCCGAATAACGATGTCATCTTTGCTGGCGATGCCGTTGGTTGATGCCGAAATAAAGGCGGGGCGGTAGACCTTCACGTTAAGCCCCTGCTTTTCCGCAGCGAAAACGAGTTGCTCGGCAACCCACTTGCTCTGGGCGTAGCCAAAATCGAGATTCAACATATCTTCGTTATTTTCGCTCTCCAGAGGCTCGCCCTTCGATGTCCAGCCAAAGATGATAGTGCTAGAGATGAAATGGAACTCCTTTTTGGTTCCCGTGCAGGAAAACCGCAGCAGTTCCCGTGTCCCGTCGACATTATGCGGCTTAAGAGCATTGTAGTTCAGAACGTAATTCACCAACGCAGCGTTGTGAATGATGGCTTGGACTCGAGTAGTAAGCGACTTCCATTTTTCCGAGCGTATCCCTAGGTTGTGCTGGGCGATGTCTCCGCACACGATATGGACTCGCTTTTCCAGCGCCACTTGAAGGTCAGGTGTCCAAAGGCGGGCACTGCGGAGGGAGGAACGGATACGACCCATTCCGCTAGCCTGGTCCGCGGCGCGAGTTAACACGTAGTATGTATAAGGGGTTTGTAGTAATAGGCTACTTAGCAGGAACGGGCCAAAGAAGCCAGTGGGACCGGTCAGGAGTACACTAGTGAGAGGCTCGTCGGCCTCTGGGAGGTCGCCGCAGTTGATGGACCCCAAATTTGCATCCCGCCGCATACAATCCGCTTCGTAGTCCTCATTCTCCTGCTTAAGCTGCTGCAGAACGTTCTTCAGGTCCGCAATCGGCGCGTCGGATCCCTTTTCGAATTGATTGAGCAGGGAGAAAAGCTCGGCGACAGTCAGCCGCTGGAGAAGCCGTCCGTCGATCACATTCACCAAATCAGTGATCCCGTGCTCTTCGAGCATCTGTTCAATCTCAAGCAGGAGCATGGCCATTGCGAGAGAGTCGATCCCGGCCTCAGCCAGGGTGCAAGTCTCATTGCCCGAGAGATTGTATGATTTGAGGATATACTGGAACCTTTCTCTCAACCCTGACGGGAGGGTCCTCGTAAATTCTTTGTCGTGGTCATTGACGTAGGTCGCAATTGCTGGCAGTTCCCCGTTTAGCCAGCGCTGGCGGATGAGGCTCCGGGCAATTTTACCGGAAGTCGTCTTAACGAGCGTCCGAGGAGGGGCAAAGACAATCGTGTGGGGTCCGGTGTAGTAATGCGTCCGAAGCGCCTGGCTGATCTTGGCAGGGTCAGGAAGGTCTTTAGCGGTCCTCACCCCCGCCACTATTACAACGCTTTCTTCTTCCTCATTCCCGCTGAAGGCGGCGACGCATCCGGTTCGGATTTTCTGCGACGTCGATTCGACAATACTTTCTATGTCTTGCGGATAGTAATTGACCCCGCGAATAATAATGAGATCCTTGATCCGTCCACAGACGTACAGCTCGCCATCTTCTAAGAAACCAAGATCACCAGTGCGAAGGTAAGCGTTTTCGTCCTCGGGATCGTTCGCAACGGCATTGCAGAAGACCTCCTGGGTAAGCTGTGGGCGATTCCAGTAGCCCTGACAAGTACTCTTCCCGGCAAGCCAGATTTCGCCAATTTTCCTGCTGCCCAGAACAGCGCAAGATTTGGGATCTACGATGCGCACCTGGATTCCATCCAAGGGGCGACCGCAACTCACGAGGGTAAGCTGGTTGTTATTGAGTAGCTCAGCATTCTCAATGTGAAGTGTGCCTTTCTGAAGGGACCGCTCGTTCACGGTCACCATTCGCCTCCCATAACTACTTACCGCGAGCGTGTTCTCAGCAAGCCCGTAGGCTACTACGTGGGCCTCCGGCCGTAAGCCATAGGGACCGAACCGCTCTAGGAAGCGGCGGTAGGTTTCGGCACGTACGGGCTCTGACGCGTTCATCATAACACGCACCGAACTGAAATCTAGATCATTTAGCTCGTTAGACGCAATCTTGTCCTCTTGAAGGCAGTATTCGAAGCCGAAGTTAGGGGAAGACGTGTAAGTTGCATGGACACGGCTCAAAATCTGGAGCCACAAGACAGGTCGCTTCAGGAAGTCCATGGGCGAGAAGCCATAGGTGGTTCCGCCTGTGATGATCGGATACAAGTAGTATCCTATGAGACCCATGTCGTGGTACTGAGGCAACCAGGAAACCCCCGTTGGTATATGGTCGATGGTGGCCCGGCAATTATGAACTACATTCTCGTGAGACACGATGACGCCTTTCGGGTCGCCGGTGGAGCCGGACGTGTATTGCAGGAACAGGATGGAGCCCGGATCGTTGTAGAACCCGTCCGACGCCTGTCCCCTCACGTCGTCTGTCGTGAACCAATCGAGGTTCGGCAGCGCGGGTATGCTCTGCAAAAGTGTAGAATCTCGGTGTTCTTCGGAGAGCTTCGGGTAGGATCGAAAAAGTTCACGAGTCGCCAGAGCCACCCTGGCGTCGCAATCACGCGCCACAAACGTCAGCTGCGACAGACCTCGTTTGAAGTTTGCAGGTGTTGGAGGGTAAATTGGCACGGGGATTGCGCCAATTCGGGCGCATGCGATGAACGCCACGATAATTTCGAGTCCGGGGGGGTAAACGAGTAGCGCTCGGTCACCCCCCTTTAGCCCCACTTGCCGGGATAGATACTCTGCAAGGTGGCGGCTACGCTCGTGAAAACTCGAGTAGGTGTAGGTCTCTTTCTCGTTCCCGTGGATGTCGAGGAAGCTGCTTAAGCACTTGTCCGGCTGGATCGCCGCCCAGT
>CP070692.1:2715226-2724994 GCA_020353215.1 Deltaproteobacteria bacterium | reverse complement strand
GGAAGTGGAATTTTCCTACTACAATTTTGAAGAAGCCAATGTGGACATGCTTTTCAAGCTCTTTGAGATGTATGAAGCGGAAGCGCTCCGTATGAGTGAGAGGAAGCTTGTGCTGCCCACATATGATTACTGTTTGAAATGTTCTCACACCTTTAACCTTCTCGATGCCAGGGGAGCTATCAGCGTTGCCGAGCGAACGAATTATATCGGCAGGGTGCGAAATCTGGCTCGACTTGCAGCCCAAGGCTACTTGGAACAGCGCGAGGAGATGGGCTATCCTTTGCTCGATAGGTGGAAAAAGTAACGCCAGGCGACAACGCCCGTTGATGGTAAACAGTGACCGTGAAATGGATTTGGGGGAGACCTTATGGCTAGCGACTTCTTACTTGAAATAGGCACCGAGGAAATACCAGCGAGCTACATTCAGCCAGCCCTGGATGCGATGGCCGCAATGATCCGCAAGACCTTGTCGGGGCAACGTGTGTCACACGGAGCCATTACGACCATGGCCACCCCCAGACGGCTGGTCTGGTGGGTAACGGACGTTGCCGAAAAACAGGAATCCCAGACCGCTGAAATCACCGGTCCACCAAAGCAAGTAGCCTTTGATGAAAACGGAAACCCCACCAAGGCTGCTCTCGGCTTTGCCCAGGCTCAGGGGGTGCCGCCCGAGGAACTTCAGGTGAAACAGACCAGCCGAGGAGAGTACGTGGTGGTTAGCCGGCACCAGCCGGGAGTGGCAACGGTAGAGGTTTTGAGCGGGGTCCTGCCGGATTTAATTCAAAACATCCCCTTTCCGAAATCCATGCGCTGGGCGGATTTGAAAGTTCATTTTGCCCGACCAATACACTGGATAGTTGCTTTACTGGGCAAGGATGTTGTTCCCTTCACCTTCGGTAACATTACAAGTGGCAAGGTTTCCCGTGGGCATCGCTTCATGAGTCCGGAACCATTTGAAATTACTGAAATTCAAGGATACGTGGAAGTACTACGTGAAAGATTCGTCATCGTTGACATCCTGGAAAGGAAAGAGAGGATACGCCAGCTTGTGGATGCCTGCGCCAAAGAAAAGTCCGGTCATGTCCTGGACGACGAGGATCTCTTGGATGAGGTCGTCCAACTGGCGGAGTATCCCACGGCAGTTTCTGGCAAGTTTGATGAGCACTACCTGGAGCTGCCCCAGGAAGTGCTCATTACAGCTATGCGCTCGCACCAGCGTTACTTCGCGGTGGTGGACGATACAGGCAAACTCATGCCGTACTTTGTCACGGTCAACAATACCGTGACCCGCGATCCTCAAATGGTGGCAAACGGCAATGAGCGCGTGCTCCGGGCTCGGCTGGAGGATGCCCGTTTCTACTATGTAGAGGATCAAAAGGTATCTCTGGATACCAGGGTTGAAGAGCTCAAGGACGTGGTCTTTCACTCAAAGCTTGGGACTTCTCATCAAAAGATGGAGCGCTTCAAGGCACTTGCGGAATTCATGGCCGATCAGGTCGCACCGGACCAAAAAGCCACGGTTAGTCGAGTAGCATACCTGTGTAAGGCCGATTTGGTCACCGGAAGTGTGGGAGAATTCCCCGAACTCCAGGGTGTTATGGGACGAGCCTACGCTCGCCTGGCCAACGAAGACGAATCAGTGGCGGAAGGCATTTTCGAGCATTATCTACCCACACATGCTGGCGGTGCGTTGCCATCCGGCCTCGCCGGCTCGCTGGTGAGCATGGCGGACAAATTGGACACTGTGGTGGGCTGTTTCGGTGTTGGCCAGATCCCTTCCGGTGCGGCAGATCCTTTTGCTCTCCGGCGTCAGGCTTTGGGAATCATCCGCATTATTCTGCAACAGAACTTATCCCTCTCTCTTTCCGATCTCATCGAAAGCGCCCTCTCTGGATTGGATAGCAAGCTCACAGAACCTAGAGGTCAAACTCAAAGCGGTGTTCTCGAATTCTTCCTGGTCAGGTTGCAGAACTACCTCATCCGGCAGGGGTATCCGAATGATGTGGTGGATGCGGTGCTCGCCCACCACCTGGATCCGGTGGTTGAAACCGTGGCCAAGATCACTGCACTGAAGGAATTCAAGGAAAAGGAAGCATTCGGCCCACTGGTGGGAAGTGTCAAGCGGGTGGTAAACATTCTGAAGGAACCAGTGGAGACCCCCGTGGATCCAGAGCGGTTCGTAACTCAGGCCGCAAGAGAACTGTACGAGGAATTGATTGCTTGTGAACAAGACCTGGACAAGCCTTTGGCAGCGCGCGACTATACCGCTGTGCTGGAGCGATTGGGTAAGCTCAAGGACCCCATCGATCGCTTCTTCGATGAGGTAATGGTACTCGATCAGGACCTGGTTCTGCGGCAAAACCGTCTGGCCTTACTTACCAGAATTGCCAACCTCTTTCAGACAATGGCAGACTTTTCACGCATTGCACTGTGAGTGTGTTGGCGCTGGCTTCGCTGCCCTCTCGTGACACGGTTTCGTCAACAATCCGGCTTAGCGATCCCTGTAGGAGAGAACACCAACTCCCCTTCGGTCGAGAAAGGCAGCTAAAGAAGCTGGCACACCCATTGGAATGATCAAGTAGCTTCGCTTTTCTTCACGTATGAGATCTCCGGAAAGAGTTAAACGAATGTTTCTCTGTGGGTTGCGCCCTGATATGAAGAAACTGTAGCCATTCTCTGCGCTCAGGCCCAAATCTTCCATCATGGCTTTGAATACCTGGGTGGCTGTCCAACCCGGGTCTACCACCATCACCTCGAGGCCTTGCTCTTCCAACAGGGTGAGAATTGGCTGGGGAAGCAGGTAGAAGTCAATCAAGTGCGATCTGCCCCTTCTCTTAAAATACACGTTGGCTCTTACTGTAATGGTGACTTCCCCGTGCCTGTCAGAATACAGGGGGACACTTCCGTTCAGTTCGTAGGCTTGGCCTATGAGGTCCAGAAATGCGGTCGTTGCCTCGGCTCCAGTCATCGACTTGGTCGCCAGGACCATGGGCGGAAAGACAAAAGCCCGCTCCGTTAACGGTGCGACAACCCGGACCGGCTCGAGCTGTTCTTTGAGAAGCACGTCCACTACGCGCACTCCCAGAGTGTCGAGATAAGCTTGTATTGCTGAGTCGGTACGCTCTCGAGCATTGGCGATAAGGTTGACCACGACGATTTGTCGCTCCCGGGTCTCGGTAGAGGGCATGCTCAATACCCAATCCCCACCAACGGCAATCTCCAGGGGTTCACGGATGATTAGGGGCTCCCGATCAACCCACTGTTCCATTTTGGTCAGATGCTCCAGCAAACGCTGCCACACTGTGCGAAAACTGTCTATGTCTCTCACATTCACCACGGCATAGCGGCCTCCCCAGCTCATTCTGATTGCCGTTTCCAGGCTGACAGGGAGGCGGTCATTCAGGTCTAGAAAAATTCGCTCGCCAGTAGGAAACTCCAGCAAGGGGAAGGTTTGAGCCTCGAGTGTCACCTGCCCTTCCCCTTGCAAGGGTAAGTAGTGACGGCCGCTGTCGTGACTCCGTCCCCCTATAGCCACCACGAGAGCCTTTAGAGCATCGGCCAGAGCCTTCAGCCGCTGGTCCTCGGGGGTGATCGGTGACCCAATACTGATCTTCCGGGACGTATCTGCTGCTTGTTCTATGACTGGCGCTGTCCTGCTTGAATGGCTGGACTTCGGTGTTGGCCGCACACCTTCGGTGGGCTGGGAAGGAGCGCGGCCAGCAACTCCCTTGTTCTCGTTTTTCAACCGCTTGCTCGGTGGGGAACTGCGTTCAGGTACGGGAACCGAGACAGACTCACCTCTAGCCACGACCATGCTGCTGGCCTTGTCACGGCCTTTGCCTGTACGGTGGAGTGGAATTACCAAGGGCTGACCTGGCTGGATCCGATTCAGGTTCTCCATATCAGGATTCAACTCTTCAACCAGATTTAGAATCTCATTGAAGATTATTTTGTCCGGGTAGTGAAAACGATGGCGGAGAATGCTTACCAGCGTCTCGCCTGGTCTCACCTTATAGGTCGTCGTCTGCTTTTGGGTCGGTTTACTTTGTTCGACCTGCCCTTCAGGCATGAATCTGACAGGAACCACAAGCATCTGACCCACGTAAATCTCATTCAGATTCTTCACTTCAGGGTTGAACGCACTTAAGACCTTGCCCCAATGCCTCAATTGGTCAGACGAGGTATGCCCCTTCTTCCGCAGAATCTTCCAGACGTAATCGCCCCTTTTGACGGTATATTCTTCACAGAGGATCTGTTTGCCCTCGAAAGACCTGATGGTATCGGTCTTGACGAAATCCAACTGGGCGGTATCCTCTCTGAGCCGTGCCGTAGCCTGCGCTTCCGTGAACCAGTCGACCGCAGGTAGCAGGAAGAACATCATCACAATCGTCAGCATTGAAGCCATATCGAGGCGTATCACCGTCATCTCCTCCTGGCGTCATTTTGACTCGTAACTAATTCATTTTTCTAAAGAAATTTTTATACTAGTGGCACTGCTCCGCTCCGTCAAGCCTTTTTTACTTCAGGACTTTTTCCAAAAATGTCATTAGCGATCCAGGCATAGGGCAAACTACCTCGCAACCTCAGTGGACAAAAATCAACGATCAATCTTCGGGGAAACTCCTGTTTGAAGAATCCCTTTACAAGGTTGCCCCTTTCTGTTAGCATGCCGGTGCTTTTGGGAAGCACTAGGCCAGTCCAACCAAGATGATGGAAGCCATGCCTCAAGAAACCATCTCACTCCGGACATTCTGTGCGCATCCGGACCTGTTCTCTTCTCCGAAGCCTCATGCACATTAAGCAGATAGAACTTTTCGGCTTTAAGTCTTTCGTAGACAAAGCCATCGTTACGTTTTCCACCGGGATCTGCGCGGTGGTTGGCCCGAATGGCTGCGGCAAGAGCAATCTCGTCGATGCAGTTCGATGGGTCCTGGGTGAGCAAAGCGCCAAACAGTTGCGTGGCAAACTCATGGAGGAGGTCATCTTCAACGGGGCCAATGGACGCCCCTCCCTGAACTTCGCTGAGGTTTCACTCGTTCTCTCCAATGAGGACGGCAAGGTTCCCCCACCCTACCATGAGTATAGTGAAATAATGGTTACCCGCAGGCTTTTTCGTTCCGGCGACAGCGAATACTATATAAACAGAACTCCCTGCCGCAGGATGGACATAAGCAAGCTTTTCATGGACACGGGTATTGGACACCGGCATTACGCCATCATCGAACAGGGCAAGATAAGCCACGTGGTTGAGTCCAAGCCGGAAGATATTCGGGCTCTCATCGAGGAAGCGGCTGGTATTACCAAGTTCAAGGTTAAGAAAAGAGCTGCTCTCCGCAAGATCGAGTTGACCAAACAGAACCTCCTCCGACTCGGGGATATCATCTCTGAAGTCTCCCGTCAGCTCTCAAGTCTCAAACGACAGGCCCGACGGGCGAATCGCTACCGGACCCTCAAAAAGGAAATCAAGCGCCTCGAGATTACACGGTCACTGCACCACTATCGTCGATGGCAACAGGAAGTAGCGGTGCGGGAGCAAGATCTTCGTTCTCAGGAGGATGCACAATCTCAAGGGGCTGCTCATCTGGCCGGATTGGACTCCGAGATCACGAACCGCTCCAGTCGAATGCGTCAACTCGAAGAGGCATTCCAGCGGAGCAGAGAAACTCTTTTTCGAATCAATAATGAGATCAGCAGTGACGAAAATAACCTCCTACATTTACAGCGTCAGACTCAGGAACTTGCGGAAAGACGAAAACGTTTAAGCCGTGAGATCGAAGAGCAAGCGGAACGGGAGCAACAACTTATCCAGGAAAGAGATCTCTTGGCTGCGGAACAGCAGAATTTGGCCGAAGCATGTTCTGCGGCGGAAACTCTTGCCACCCAACTAAGCATCGACTTAAACCAGAAAAAGCTTCATTTGGATGAGATGACGACCCGGCTTGATGAAGGCAAGGCCGATCTTGTCGATCTACTCGGGGAAATGGCTGGAGTGCGTAACCAACAGTTGTCAACCAGTAAACGTTTGGAGGAGCTTGATCGTCGCCGCAGGCGCCGAGAAAAGGAACATAGTGAACTTCAGAGCGAGAACGACCGGTTGCAGCCCCAGAGCCAGCGGCTGGACCAGGAGATAGCCGCCACCCGCACCCGGATGGACAGATTGACAGCCGAAGCAGATGATCTGAGCCGCAAGAGCCAGGAGTTCGGAACTCAGCTACAAGAATGCAAACAGGCCATAACAGCCCACGAAGCATCCTTCCACAAACACCAATCTCAGCTGCAAGTGTTCGCCGAAATGGAACGTTCCTATGCTTGGTTCAGCGATGCGGTCAGGACAATTATAACTGCCATGGAGAATGATAAACTTCAGTGTAACATCCGTGGGGCTGTGGCTGAGCTGCTGGAGGTGGATGCAGTACATCGTGGAGCCGTGGAAGCGGTTCTTGGGGGTCGTTTGCAGGCATTGGTTGTGGACTCACCCCTTGATGCCTGCACCGCCTTGAAACACCTGAAAAGAACCGGGGCAGGCCGGAACTACTTCATTCCCCTATCCCTCGTAAACGAAACTCCCGAACCAGTGACTAGTGACGACGGTCCAGTTCCTCTCAGGACGTTGGTCCGACCTCGTCCGGGTTATGAGCCGGTTGTCCATTTTCTTCTGGCCAACGTTCTGTATTGCACCGATCTAGAGCAGGCTCTGAACTGGTGGCAGGCTCATCCACAGAAATGCGTCCTCGTTACTCCCGAAGGAGATTTAATCGCCCAGGACGGAACACTCTGGGGTGGTAGCCAAGAGCAGCAGATAAGCATTCTGGAAAAACAGGACCAGAGAAGAAGCTTGGAAGTCGAGGTCGCCACATTGGCGAACTCTTTGGAGGCAGAGAATTTCGAACTCCAACAGATCGAGGAAAGGCATGCCCAGGTAACTTCTGGATTGGAATCGGCTCAGAAGCAGATGCAGCAGCTTCGTAATCAGCTGCTGGAACATGAAAAAGAACGCTATCGTCTGGATGCCGAAAAGCAAATGCTCACTGAGCGTGTGGCCATGCTGGAGTTGGAGAGGGAACAGGACGAAGAGGAGATCAAGCAGCTGCAGGTTGTGCTCAGTCAGAATGAGCGAACACTTGAGGATCTCGAAGAAAGCCGGCAGGATTTGGAACGGAATCTGGAGGGGACTCAAGAGGAACGTCGGGAATTGACGAGTCTTGTAGAAAGCCTTAACGAGCAAGCCACTTCCCAACAGGTCTCGGTTGGTGGCCTGGTCGAAAAGAAAGAGGCAGCGCGGGCCAGTTACGAGCGTGTCCTCGGGTACCACGCTGAAGTTGAGAAACGGCTTCAACAGTTGGAAGCTGAGAGGGAAGCGTGCAAGAATCAAACGGGGCAGCTCGGTCAGGAGGAGCAGGAAACCCGCGGAAGACTCGAGAGGGCACGCCGGCACTTGCAGGAGCAAGAAGCAACCCTTGGAACAGAGGAGAAACACTGGCGAGAGTTTGAAAGTCGCCAGCATGAACTGGAGGCGCGGAGGATAAAGCTTCTGCAGGAGGACAAACAACAAGAGCAGGACATCCAACGGTTGCGGCATGAAGTTGCTGAACTGAATTTAAAAATCCAGTACGTCATTCACCAGGCTAAAGATCGCTACCATCTGGACCTCAGCAAAGAAACCGCATCAGAATTAGAGGAATCGGTCGATCTCGAAAGGTTGGACGCGAAAGTGCAAAGGCTTCGAGATAGGGTTGCTCGTATCGGCGAGGTGAACCTCACGGCCATACAGGAATACGAAGACCAAAGTAAGCGTCACGAATTCCTAACCGCACAGCGGGACGACTTGATCCAATCCTTGGATGGCTTAAAGAAGGCGATATCGAGGATCAACAAGACCACCAGGAAACGGTTTCTCCAGACACTCGAAGCGGTAAACCGGAAACTGGAAGAGGTTTTCCCCCTGCTTTTCAATGGTGGCAGCGGCCATCTGCAGCTGTTGACCGACCGGGACCCCCTGGAAGCCGGAGTCGAAATCCTCGTGCAACCGCCGGGCAAGCGGTTGACCAGTATGACTCTTCTCTCTGGAGGGGAGAAAGCCTTGGCCGCAGCAGCACTTCTGTTTTCCCTTTACATGATAAGACCCAGTCCTTTCTGCATTCTTGACGAGGTGGACGCACCATTGGACGATGCCAACATCGATCGTTTCATCAAGGTACTCAAGAGAATCAGTCTCGACTCACAGGTCATCCTGATTACTCACAATAAGAGGACAATGGAAACATCAGATCTCCTGTTGGGGGTGACCATGGAGGAACCGGGTATTTCAAAAATCATCTCAGTCAACTTTCAAGGACTCTCCGATACCCATGAGCAAATGGTTTAGACGAAAACGTGAAGAGGAGTCAAGCCGCCCTGAAGCGGGAGGCGAGGCTGAAGCCCAGCAAACAGATAGAACCGGCACTGAAACTGAAGAGCCTGAGGTTGAGAACTCTCGGCAGGTTGATCCGGATCATTCCTCAGGATTCTTCCTTTACATGCGCCAGCGTCTCAGCAAGACGCGACAATCGCTGTCAGGCCGAATCGACCGGCTCATGCTCGGCAAAAAAGAGATTGACGAGGATGCTCTTGAGGAATTGGAGGAGGTGCTGATTACCTCAGACCTTGGTGTTGATACCACTCGAAAACTCATGGCTGCACTGGAGGACAAACTCCACCGTCGAGAACTGGCTGACGCAGATCGCCTGCGGCTCCATCTCAAGGACGAGATTCGTCGTCTCCTTGCGGTGGAAGCGCGGTCAATGGAGGTGTCTGCTGATAAGCCATTTGTGGTCATGGCCGTAGGTGTAAACGGTGTAGGCAAGACCACAACCCTCGCCAAGCTGGCGCACCACTATCAAAGAGCCGGCCTCAAGGCAATGTTGGTCGCTGCTGACACCTTCAGGGCTGCAGCTGTCGACCAGTTGGCGCGCTGGTCCGAACGTGCTGGGGCCGATCTTGTCAAGCAGCGTAGCGGCGCCGACCCAGCGGCTGTGGTCTTCGATGGCATGGATGCGGCCAGGGCGCGCGGTGTGGATGTGGTCCTGATAGACACCGCCGGGAGACTGCACACCAAAGTGAACCTTATGGAGGAGCTAAAAAAAGTTAAGCGAGTGATCTCGAGACAAATGCCCGCTGCTCCACATGAGATATTGTTGATCCTCGATGCGACCACCGGGCAGAATGCCATCTCCCAGGTTCGCCTTTTTCATCAGGAACTGGAGGTTTCCGGACTGGTCCTCACTAAACTGGACGGTACTGCCAAGGGCGGTATCGTGGTTGGGATATGTCAGGAAACTCAAATCCCAATCCGCTTCATCGGACTGGGAGAGGGGTTGGATGACTTGAAGGAATTCAACGTCGATCAGTTTGTGAACGCACTCTTCTGAAGATAAATCATAACGTTTCGTTTCTCCTTGCCTCTTTATTTTCACTCCCAAATCACCCGCAGCCTCACTGTTGGCCTAACGTTGAAATATCAAAATCCAATGGACAACGAGGAGAAAAAGGATTAAGTTGACTTTTTCTTGACTGTCAGGGAACATGTGGCCAGTTGCACTTCATTTATCAACCACTCGAGCAAGAGGTAGGATAGAGTGATGAAAGACGTCCTCGCCTTTATCATGGCAGGCGGCAGGGGTGAAAGGCTCATGCCCCTTACTCAGGACCGTGCCAAACCGGGTGTCCCGTTCGGCGGAATCTATAGACTCATTGATCTCACCCTGAGCAACTGCGTTAATTCACAAATCT
>CP070692.1:2705347-2715126 GCA_020353215.1 Deltaproteobacteria bacterium | reverse complement strand
CCGGCTGTGGCTGGGGGAGCCCCTGGCCCCGTTCTGCAGGAACGGGGAACAGGGAGGGGGCGCCATCCCCCGGCCACAGCCGGGCTTGAAGTGACCAGACCGTGAGCTCTGGAACGACAGAAGAGAAACCAGGAACCCATTTTCATTTCAACATCAGGGCAAACTACCTCGTGACCTGAGTTTACAAAGATCAACAATCAATTTTCGGGGAAAGTCCTATCCGCTTTTCTCCTTGAAACTTAAGACCAAGTGTGATAGGAGAGAACGGTTTATCCAACTGCAGTTACTGCTGCTTTTTTAGACCACACATCCCCTAACTCCTTTGGTGTCAAGGCAATCTGGGTGGCTGACCCATTGCCATTGGGGGATGGCGGAAAAACCAGAGGGAGGAAAACATGTCAGTTATCACCATGAAGCAACTTCTCGAATCGGGCGTTCACTTCGGACACCAGACCCGCCGCTGGAATCCAAAGATGAAACCCTACATTTTCGGAGCGCGCAACGGAATCTACATCATCGACTTACAGAAGACGGTGCGGATGTTTAACACTGCCTACCAATTCCTAGTTGAGACGGTGGCAGCCGGAGAATCCGTGCTTTTTGTCGGTACCAAGAAGCAGGCGGTGGATTCGATTGTGGAGGAATCAGAGCGTTGCGGCATGTTTTGCGTTACCCACCGTTGGCTGGGGGGCATGCTGACGAATTTCCAGACTATAAAGAAAAGTATCGACCGACTCAAACAGCTGCGAGCCATGAAAGAGGACGGCAGTATCAACAAGTTCCCTAAAAAGGAAATCCTCCAGATGGAGCGCGAGATGATGAAACTGGATAGGAACTTGGGCGGTATTGCCGACATGGAGCGGCTGCCCGGAGCGGTTTTTGTTGTGGACCCGCGCCGGGAGAACATCGCCGTGGCAGAATCCAACAAATTACGAATACCGATTGTCGCGATTGTGGACTCGAACTGCGACCCAGATCCCATTGATTACATCATTCCTGGAAATGACGATGCGATTCGCAGTATCCGCCTCTTCTCTTCCAAGATCGCGGACGCGTGCCTTGACGGCAAGCAGAAACGGGATGAGCAACTTCAGGCTTCACTGGATAAAGCAGCCAGCGAGGCTGAAACTGAAGCTGCACTCATAGGGACTGTTGCCGCTGAAGAAGGTGGACCCGAAATCGAGATCATAAACCCTGTGCAGGAATGAGCTATTCTCTAGGAGGTTCAAATTGCAAATTACTTCAGCAATGGTAAAGGAACTACGGGAAAAAACCAACGCTGGTATTATGGATTGTAAAGCGGCACTCCAGGAGACCAGAGGCGATATGCCTAAGGCCGTCGACTACTTGCGGCAAAAAGGTTTAGCCATTGCCCGCAAGCGGGAGGGTAGGGCCACGAGTGAGGGGCTGATCCACTCCTATATTCATGCTGGCGGCAAGATAGGAGTCATGGTGGAGGTAAACTGTGAAACCGACTTCACGGCCCGAAGTGAGGCCTTTATGGACTTCGCAAAGAACGTCTCCATGCACATCGCAGCGACTAACCCGCTGGCCATTGGCCGAGAGGATCTCGATTCCGAACTAGTGGCGCGCGAGAAGGAAATTTACCGGGCTCAAGCCTTGGAAGCGGGGAAGCCGGAACAAATTGTAGAAAAAATTATCGACGGTAAGCTCAGCAAATTCTATCAGGAGGTCTGCCTCCTCGAACAATCGTACGTCCGTGACACCGACCTTTCTGTGTCAGATCTCCTCAACGAGCTGCGCGCCAAAACTGGTGAAAACGTCGTGATGAGGCGTTTTACCCGTTATCAACTGGGAGAAGATACTGAGGGATAGTATGCTTTCCTTTGGCACACGCCTTCATTGCTGTCAGAGCTCGGTAGAGCCTGGCGACGTCGACCCGAACTGTCATTGGTTGATTCCCACTTGGGGCTTCTGCATTATGCGTCTGCGCCAGCCTTGGAATTGCAAGTGACCAATGACCCATACCAGCGAGTCACCAGTGATGACCGAAGTGAAATACAAGCGAATCCTTCTGAAGGTCAGCGGCGAAGCCCTGATGGGTGATGCCTCCTTCGGAATCGTCCCCGAAGTCATTAACCGCGTGGCCAAAGAAATATTCGAGGTGTATCGCCTCGGAGTTGAGGTGGCTGTGGTGATCGGCGGAGGAAACATATTTCGTGGCTTGGCCGCCGCTGCGCATGGTATGGACAGGGCGTCGGCAGATAACATGGGTATGTTGGCAACCGCTATCAATGCTCTAGCCTTGCAAGATGCCCTGGAGAGAATTGGGGCCCAAACCCGGGTGCAATCAGCCATTGTTATGAACGACGTGGCCGAACCCTACATACGTCGTCGGGCTATTCGTCACCTAGAGAAGGGACGAATAGTGATCTTCGCTGCCGGAACCGGTAACCCTTACTTCACCACGGATACTGCTGCTGCCTTGCGTGCCATGGAGATCCAGGCCAATGTCATCTTGAAGGCTACCAGGGTAGACGGCGTCTATCCCGCCGATCCCGAAAAAACTCCTGATGTCAAGAAATTTGAGCAACTCACGTACTTAGAGGTTTTGAAAAGACAATTGAAGGTAATGGATGCTACCGCAATCTCCTTGGCCATGGACAATAGTATGCCCATTATCGTTTTCAACCTGCTGAAACCAGACCACATAAAACGAGTAGTAATGGGTGAGGCTGTAGGTACTATTGTGGAGGGAGACGATCATGGTTGATGAAGTATTCGAAGACCTGAAGGAGAGGATGGGAAAGGCGCTGGAGGCGCTGAAACGAGACTATGGTCGACTGAGAACAGGCAGAGCCTCCGTCGCACTGTTGGACGGGATTCGGGTCTCTTATTATGACACGCTAACCCCCCTGAACCAGATGGCATCGCTTGCTGTACCAGAGCCTCGCCTCATAGTTATTCAGCCCTGGGACAAATCCGCGATAGGAGATATCGAGAAGGCAATCCTCAAATCAGAATTGGGCCTCACACCCATGAATGACGGTAAGATCATCCGCATCGCCATTCCGTCTCTTACTGAAGAGCGTCGGAGAGAACTGGTCAAGGTTGCGAGAAAAATGGCCGAGGAAAACAAGGTCGCAATTCGCAACCTCCGTCGTGATGCCAATGATATGCTCAAAGAACTCAAGAAAGAAAAGGAGATCGGCGAGGATGAGTTGTATCGTTCACAGGACGAAGTTCAGAAGATAACAGACCAGTTCATCTCCCAAGTGGACGACGTGTGCACCGATAAAGAGACGGAAATTCTCGAACTCTGACTGTGTCACGGCAAGTAACTCGGCTAGAGCCCGAGCGCAATCCCTGGAGGACGTCCTACGGAAGGAATCGCTCTGGAAAAGCTGCCCCAACACTTGGCCATTATCATGGATGGGAACGGTCGCTGGGCGCAGGAGCGGAATCTCAGTCGCATTGACGGTCACCGTGCCGGCGCCGAGTCGGTGCGGACCATTGTCCGAGCTTGCCGGAGAATTGGTATCCCGGTCCTCACACTCTATGCTTTTTCCAAAGAAAATTGGCAACGACCGAGTCGAGAAGTCCAGGCCTTGTGGCGACTCCTCAGAGACTATCTCAAATCTGAGCTTGGCGAGATGATGGAGAACAACATCCGTCTCAATGCCCTAGGGGACATTGACGAGTTGCCGAGGAACGTGAACCGACTGCTTCGCGACGTCATGAGCAAAACGGCAACCAACAACGAAATGATCCTCAACCTGGCGCTCAGCTATAGCGGTAGAAGCGAAATCATCCGCGCCACACAGCGGCTGGCGGCGGCCTGTGTGGCCCAACAACTCAGTCCGGTGGAGATAAACGAGTCCACCTTTTCTGCCTATCTATATACAGGCGACATGCCAGATCCGGATCTGCTTATCCGCACCAGCGGCGAGCGCAGGATTAGCAATTTTCTCCTTTGGCAAACAGCCTACACCGAACTCTACGTAAGCCCGGTATACTGGCCAGACTTTCGTGAGCCACAATTGATGGAAGCGCTTGAAGACTACCAACGGCGAGAACGCCGTTTTGGCAGAACTCGTGAGCAGCGGGCCAAGGAGGTTTGGTAAAACAGAGCGACTTCCGGAGTGACCTCATCAATCCAACCTTGGAGCACGAGGTTCACCTGGAAGCCTTTCGGCTCGTGGGAGCCAATCACATGCCGATGGCCTGGGGAGAAGCACTAACCGCCCTGAAGCAAGGAAACCGTGTCGTCCTGGAGCATCCTCTCAGTTTCATTTTCATCCATGACATTTATGACTACTAAGGTTCAGAAAAGAGTCGTCCTTTCTCAAAGAACAGTGGCTAGGCGTGGGTAATATAACTGCTGACAAGTCTCATCTGCATCGCTGGATAACTGCGGTGGTGATTCTGCCGTTGCTCTTGGTCGCCATCGCCGTTGGCCCAGGGTGGCTCTTGCTAGTGCTGGTCTTGCTGGTAACTACTGGGGGTCTACTGGAGTTTTTTGCTTTGACGCTTGGAGATGTCGACGTATGGCTCCGGATGGTGGCCTTGGGTATGGGATTGCTCTTGCCGCTGGCCTCTTATAGGGAAGGGGTTCTCGGGTTGACTGCAGCCATCACTGTTGTACTCTTTGTAGCCCTTTCCGTTCATCTGTTAATCTTTGCCATGGATGAAGCTGGCGCCCGTGCTCTGGGAACGGTGGTCTTCGCTCAAGTCTACGTTCCTTTTGGGCTGAGTCATCTTTTGCTCCTTTTGCAGCAGCCAGCTGGCCGGCGCTGGGTTGTTTTTGCCTTAGCGGTCATTTTTTCTGGGGATACTGGCGCCTATTACGTTGGTCGACGATGGGGACGACACAAACTCTTACCGGTGGTCAGTCCGGGAAAGACAATTGAAGGTGCAGCGGGTGGTCTCTGCAGCTCTTTGGCGCTGGCTTTGCTTCTCGGCAAAACATTGTTCGCATCGCATGGGATAAGCATCGGTTTCCTCTTGGCCTTGGGGTTTGTTTTGGCGCTGGCGGGGCAGATAGGCGATCTGGGAGTGTCCATGCTAAAGCGGTTGAGCAAGGTGAAAGACGCCGGTGGATTGCTTCCAGGCCACGGTGGCCTGCTGGACAGACTGGACAGTCTGCTCTTTGCTCTTCCCGCCACTTATTATGGGGTCTTGTTTTTCGTCTAGCCTGGCGCTTGCCTCTAGTTTGTTTATGACTCAATCCAAAAATGATTAGATACTCCATCTGAAGTCCTTGAAGACAACGCCATCCGATTATGACTAACCCTGGAGATATGGTGTTGTAGTTTTTCATGAAAGGGGAACATTGGTTTGAAGAATATCGCAATTCTTGGCTCCACGGGTTCTATCGGCCGTAACACTCTGAACGTAGTGGAGCAATTTCCCGAGCGCTTCAGAGTGGTTGCTCTTGCAGCAGGGAGAAACATTGATCTCCTGGCAGAACAAATCCAGCGCCACCGTCCCAAGCTTGTGGCTGTTTTCGACCAGCAATTGGCCAGAGACCTAATGGGTCGTGTTGAGCCGGCAACCGATTTGCACGTACTGGCTGGTGGAGAAGGTTACCAGCAAGTCGCAGCTTGCCCTGAAGCTGACATGGTACTCTCCGCCATGGTAGGAGCAGCGGGCCTAGAGCCGACCCTGAGTGCCGTTCGAGCAGGAAAAGATGTGGCCTTGGCCAACAAAGAGACTCTGGTCATGGCAGGAGCTCTTGTCATGGAGGAGGTCCGTAAGAACGGGGTGAGGTTACTGCCGGTGGATAGTGAGCACAGTGCGATTTTTCAGGCCATGGAAGGAAATCGCCGCAAGGATGTGAAACGTATTTTGCTTACCGCTTCGGGCGGGCCTTTTTTGAACATGACCATGGAACAACTCCAATCGGTGACACCGAATCAGGCCCTGGCTCATCCAAACTGGGTTATGGGGCCGAAGATCACAATTGACTCAGCCACCCTGATGAATAAGGGCCTTGAAGTGATCGAAGCCAAATGGCTCTTCGATGAACCAGTCGACAAGATTGAAGTGCACATCCATCCCCAAAGTGTAGTTCACTCCATGGTGGAGTACGTGGACGGTTCCGTGATCGCCCAGATGGGTATCCCTGACATGCGTAGTCCCATAGCTTACGCTCTGGCGTATCCGAGCCGGCTCCCTTTGGACTTGCCTCCCCTGGATCTCTTTTCATTAAAGACCCTTACTTTCCTGGAGCCTGATCTCAGCCGTTTTCCCTGCCTTGATTTGGCCTTCGCAGCCTGCAGGACGGGCGGCAGTATGCCGGCTGTTCTCAATGCGGCCAATGAGGTGGCGGTGCAGGCATTCTTGGACAGGCGCATACCCTTCACCGGAATTGCTAGATTGGTCGGTGAAGCCATGGAGGAGCATGTGGTGGAGCCAGCAGGCGAGCTGGAGGAACTACTTGAGGCAGACAATTGGGCCCGGAGGCGAACAGAAGAATCGATAGGGGGTATGCGTTTTCAGCCCTCTTGAGTCGTTTGGTTGTTGGTCGCTGTCCCGCAACAGGTTGTGGGTTAAAGTGTTCTTTTTCTGTGTGCTGTAGGAATCTCCGCGCTACTCCAGAATCAGTGGTCTGTGTTCCACATGGGCAATTCCAACTCGTAGCTGTTAACCCGTAAGCAAAGAATTTGGCACAATACTGGCAAAGAGGGTTTGTGCAAGTTATAATCTACTCGAAATTTCCACGTTGATATTCGAGGGCTGAACACTGAGCGTTGGGGGGATGTAAACCTTGGAAGCGATTTGGTCTTTTGCACGCACAACGATTGCTTTCGCAGTTTCACTAGGTATCCTCATCTTTATCCATGAATTCGGTCATTTTCTTGCTGCCAAGATCTTTGGCATCAAGGTGGAGCGATTCTCTTTGGGTTTTGGACCGCGGCTATTGGGGAAAAAAGTAGGGGACACAGACTACCGTATCTCAGCCTTTCCTCTCGGCGGGTATGTCAAACTTCTGGGGGAATCTGCCGAGGATGAGATACCTGAAGCGATGCGTCCCGCCTCGTTCTCACACCAACCATTGCGTCGCCGAATGTCCGTTGTCGCAGCCGGCCCTGTTTCCAACTTGCTGTTGGCCGTGTTCCTCTATGCCCTGATCTTCGCCCTGTTCGGGCTGGCGAGACCGACAACGGATATTGGATCAGTTACTCCTGATTCCCCTGCTGCTGCTGCTGGTTTGCAGGCTGACGATCGGGTCCTGGCAGTTGACGGTGTTCCAGTACAGGAGTGGGATGAGCTCTCTGAATTCATTCAGAGAAGTGGTGGAAAGGCAACCCGGATTCGTGTGCAACGAGGAGATGAAGTATTCACAGTGGAGATCACGCCTGAGATCAGGCAAACCCGCACATTTTTGGGTGAGTTGGTAAACCGCCCCCTCATCGGTATAGTAGCATCGAGCAATGTCCGGGTGGAGAAGGTAAACCCATTCATGGCCGTGTATTATGGGATCGCGCAAACTGGCAAGATGATCGAGCTCACTTTCGTGGTCCTCGGCAAGCTGATCATGGGTGCCATTTCTCCCAAAACCCTCGCGGGCCCTATAGGCATAGCTCAGATGTCAGGTCAGGTGGCCAAAGCCGGGCCGCTTGCGTTTCTCTCTTTTTTGGCGCTACTCAGTATTAATCTGGGAATCCTTAACCTCCTCCCTATTCCCGTGCTTGACGGTGGCCATCTCCTTTTCTTTTCTATTGAAGCGATCATGGGCAAGCCTCTCAGCATGAAAAAGCGCGAGACGGCGCAGCAAGTGGGTCTGTTCCTACTCATCGTCTTGATGGTGTTCGTTTTCTACAACGACATCTATCGCCTGGTTTACCCGGGAAAACCAATGCCATAATATTGTCGTAAGAAGCACAGCGGTTACCCCAGTCCACTGGAGCGGAGACTGGTCAGTAAGCAGCTGATATTGAGGGAGGCAGCAGGAAAGGCTTGCCTTAACCGCAATCTTGCAGCTTTACCATGAGGCAAGACGAACTAGACTACGCCCAGGCTAGGACAGGTCGAAGCGCACTTGAGCGGAGGTGAGATCCTGCACGAGGTGAGCAAGCCCGTCCCGCCAAGGGCGCGGGATCCTGGTGCGAGTTTACCGGTTTTGGCCGGTAACAGGTTTGTAACGTTAGGGTTAATACTGCTCATTGCTTGTTGTTTGCCAAACGCTATGGGCATGGCGCTTCGCGTGATTAAGGGAGCTTATCGATCGGTGAAGATTCTCGCCATTGACACGGCCACACCGGCGGGGAGTATCGCTTTGGTGGAGGGAGGACTGCTCAAGGCCCAACATGTTCTCAACGTCAATAGGACGCACAATCGACGCCTCTTGGTTGGTATTGATCGGATCCTCTCAGAGTGCCGCTGGACCCTTGAGGAGCTCGACGCCTTCGCAGTAAGTCTTGGGCCTGGAAGCTTCACCGGTTTGCGTATTGGACTCAGCGTTATGAAAGGTCTCGCTTGGTCCACCGGAAAGCCCATGGCCGGTGTGTCTACACTGGATGTGCTGGCGGGGAATGTGTCTTTCGTCGACCATTTGATCTGTCCCGTACTGGATGCGCGCAAAGGTGAGATCTACACGGCACTATACCGCTCGGGTGATCAGCAGGAACCAGAAAGGCTGACTCCTTACATGGCGCTCCAGCCTGAAGAACTCGTGGAACTCATTGCTGAAAAAACCGTGTTGGTTGGTGATGCACTCCTCCGTTACAGTGGGTTTCTCTCGAGTGAGCTCGGTGATCTGTTGGTGGAAACTCCACCGCACCTGAATATGGTTCATGCGAGTTGCGTGGCCTGGCTGGCTGGGCGGCGGCTTCGTCAAGGAATGGTGGAAGATATTTCTAGCTGCACTCCGCTTTACGTGCGTCCCTCCGAAGCAGAACTGAACCGGATGGCCGAGTGACACAATCCTCCGGCCCACTTCTGGAAAATCGGAAACTCCCTTCTTGACCCGTCTATTCTGTTGACAAAATACCTTAGTTTGCATATAGATAGTGGATTATTCTCATGAACACCAGGATCTTAGATTTATCAACGAAAGGACGTCAATTCACTTCGGCGAGAGGTACACGAAATGGAGAAATGGGATGAGGAATTAATCGCCCGCCTCCTTCCCCACAACGAAGAACTGCGTACGTACATTGAAGAACACCGACGCTATGAGGAACAACTGGAGAAATTCAATCAGCGACCGTATTTGACCACGCAGGAAACGCTGGAAAGGAAACGCATCCAGAAACTGAAACTGGCGGGCCGAGACAAAATAGAGGCCATTTTGGCCAGATCGAGACAGGGGTGAGTCATGAAGTTATCAGGAGCGCAAATATTGTTCGAATGTCTGAAAGCAGAAGGAGTGGACACCATCTTTGGATTACCGGGCGGTGCGGTGATTGACATTTACGACGAGATGCCGAAACACAACATTCGCCACATCCTTGTCCGCCACGAGCAGGGCGCAACCCATATGGCGGACGGCTATGCTCGCGCCACCGGGCGTGTGGGAGTCTGCCTAGTAACCTCCGGCCCCGGAGCCACCAACACGGTTACTGGAATCGCCACCGCATATATGGATTCCATCCCAATTGTTGTGTTCACTGGCCAGGTGCCTACGCCGCTGATTGGCAACGATGCTTTCCAGGAGGCGGACATTGTCGGTATCTCCCGGCCGTGCACCAAACACAATTACCTGGTCAAGGATGTTCGGGATCTTGGCAGAATAGTCCGCGAAGCCTTCTTTCTGGCACGTTCGGGTAGGCCGGGCCCTGTGTTGGTGGATCTGCCGAAGGATGTTATGAATG
>CP070692.1:2695455-2705247 GCA_020353215.1 Deltaproteobacteria bacterium | reverse complement strand
CCGAGTTGAAACGAGGAAGTAGCCAGCTGAGGGCTTGAGAACCACTTGAGCAGTCGGCAGTAAGCAGGTAGACAAGAAGCAGCAGAGACAAAGGTTGTACTTGACGTCTCTCCATTGAATTTGGTTTCATTGTTCCCTAGATCGTGTCCTGTGCTCCTTTTTGTTCTGCGCGTTCTTCATTCAATGATTCTGCTGCTGACGGTCTAGTACGTAGCGCCTATTTTCCCAAGACCGGGAGCAAAGATGGCAGGGAAGTTGTGGAAAGGTCGATTCCGGGAGGCAACCCACCAGATGGTGGAGAGTTTTACTGCATCAATTCGGTTCGATCAGCGTCTCTACAAGTACGACATCGAAGGCAGCATAGCCCACTGCCGAATGCTGGTCCGACAGAAACTAAAGAAAGATGAAGAGGCGGATGTATTGATTCAGGCTTTGGGGGAGATCCTGCGGGAAATCGAGCATGGCCTTTTCACTTTCGAGGATAGCCAGGAAGACGTCCACATGGCTATAGAGCAGCGCCTCATTGAAAAGGTTGGGGAAGTAGGGGGCAAGCTCCATACTGGACGCAGTCGCAACGATCAGATTGCTCTGGACATTCGCCTTTTCCTCAAGGAAGAAATCCACTCCACTGACCAGGATGTACGGGAACTCCAGCGAAGTCTAGTGGCACAAGCCAAGGCCAATCTGGACCTGGTTATGCCGGGCTTCACCCATTTACAGCACGCCCAACCGGTGCTCTTTTCTCATCACCTCATGGCCTACTACGAGATGTTCCGACGGGATCGGCTGCGGCTGCAATCCTGTCTGGAGCGTGTTAATGTGTCTCCTCTCGGCAGCGCTGCTCTCGCCGGGACTTCTCTGCCCATCGACAGAACGTTGACCGCTGAGCTGCTGGGCTTTCCGGCAGTGAGCCGAAACAGTATCGATGCGGTGAGCGATCGGGATTTTGTTATTGAATTCACCGCGGCGGCCGCCCTGATCATGATGCATCTGAGTCGCATGTCTGAAGAGCTCATTCTCTGGAGTTCTTCTGAATTCGGCTATGTGGAGCTGGCTGAAGCCTTTTGCACCGGCTCCAGCATTATGCCGCAAAAAAAGAACCCGGATATTCCTGAGTTGGTGCGAGGTAAGAGCGGCAGAGTCTATGGCCATCTTATGAGCCTTTTGACTATGATGAAGGGGTTGCCGTTGGCGTACAATCGAGACCTCCAGGAGGACAAAGAACCCCTGTTTGATACCATTGATACAGTACGGCAAAGCTTGATGATTATGGCCAGATTATGGGAACACCTGAGCGTGAACAGAGAGCGGTTGGAAGAGATGGCGACAGCCGGCTACACCATGGCAACTGATGTTGCGGAATATCTGGTTCTTCGGGGCATGCCGTTCCGCCAGGCTCACGGAACGGTGGGCAGGATGGTGCAGTACTGCTTGGAAAAGGGCAAGGAACTCCAGGAATTGACTATGGACGAGTTTAACAGTTTCACTAAACTGATAGCCAAAGATATCTTCAGCATACTGGATGCCAAACACTCCGTGGATAGTCGTCGCGCTATTGGGTCCACTTCCCTGAAGCAAGTAGAAGAAGCGATAGCACTTGCAGAGGGAGAATTGACCACATGAGAAAGACGGGCGCGCCGCGACTGGCTCAGCTTCTTTTCCTCAGTTGCCTGGCGCTCCTGGCAGCACATTGTGGCAGAAAAACCCCGCCTCGCCCACCCGTTCGGTCGGAGTTACCTCTTGTGCGTGATCTCGAAGCTGTAGCCACACAGGCTGGAGTAAGGCTTACCTGGTCCATAGCCCACTCTCCCGAGCCGCTGGCTGGATTCAACCTCTATCGCAGTAAAGCCCAGCCCAGTTCGAATGACTGTCCAGGTTGTCCCCAGGACTACCAAATGATCGGAACCCTCAAGGCCGAGTCCGGTGAGATCCGATTCGAAACCATGGATCGGGATGTCGGAGATCAGGGTCCGCTCCACTATCTCATCATTCCGTTCGACAGACGCAATCGCCTGGGTCCTGAGTCTAACCAGGCCACCGTAACCATCAAAGATTAACTCGAGGGTTGGACACGCGATGCACCATTTCCATTACCAAGACGGAAGACTGTACTGCGAACAGGTGCCCATCGAAGTAATTGCCCAGGAGGTGGGCACTCCTTTCTATTGTTACAGCCGCGCCACACTGATTCGCCACTTTCATGCCTTCGATAAGGCCTTCGCCGAAGTGAATCACCTCACCTGTTTTTCCGTCAAATCCTGTTCCAATGTGGCCATACTGCACCTGTTTGCCACGCTTGGGGCTGGCATGGATATAGTCTCCGGAGGGGAACTCTACCGTTCCCTGAAAGCAGGCGTCCAGCCTGATAAGATTGTGTTTTCCGGAGTAGGCAAGAGTGAAGAGGAGATCGTTTATGGACTCGAAGCGGGCATCCTCATGTTCAACCTCGAATCGCCCCAGGAGATGATGCTATTGGATGAATGCGCCGGCCGTCTTGGCCGCCGTGCATCCATAGCCATTCGGGTGAACCCGGACGTTGATCCCCGAACTCATCCCTACATATCCACCGGACTTAAAGAAAACAAGTTCGGCATTGACCTGGAAGCATCCGAGGCCATGTACGCTCAAGCCATGGAAATGGATAATTTGGACATCATCGGGGTTGGTTGCCATATCGGTTCACAACTCACCGAGGTAGCCCCTTTCGTGGACACTCTCGACCGGCTAAAGGGATTGATCGCAAAACTGCGGCAGCGGAACATCCAGATTCGCTATCTGGACTTGGGCGGCGGCTTAGGCATAACCTACGCCAACGAGGACCCGCCCCATCCCACCGAGTACGCCAGGGTCCTTATTGAAGACCTACGGCATCTGGATTGCAGCTTGATTTTTGAGCCTGGTCGCGTTATTGTGGGAAACGCTGGCACTCTGATAACGCGGGTTCTCTATACCAAGAAGGGACCGGTCAAGAATTTCCTTGTGGTAGATGCCGGCATGAATGATCTATTTCGTCCCAGCCTATATGGCTCTTATCACCACATCCAGCCTGTGATTGATCGGGAACGACCGGAGGTCCGTGTAGATGTGGTGGGTCCTATATGCGAATCCAGCGACTTTCTCGCCCGCGATCGTGACCTCCCTCAGATTGACCAGGGAGACTTACTGGCGGTTATGAGCGCCGGTGCATATGGTTTTTCCATGTCCTCCAATTACAATTCGAGACCTCGGCCGCCGGAGATACTTGTACAGGAAGACAAATTCGAGGTGATACGGGATCGAGAAACCTACGAGGACTTACTGAGAGGTGAAAGGATACCCTAGTTTTAAGGGTTAAAGCGACTTATGACTCAGACGGCCACTTTTTACAAGATGAGCGGCAGCGGAAACGATTTCATTCTTATTGACAACCGTGCTGGAATAATCCAGCCGGAGGTTGCCGCAGACGTGGCCCGCCGCCTCTGCCAGCGTAAGCTCTCGGTAGGTGCTGATGGTCTCATCCTGATTGAGACTGACCACGAGGTTGATTTCTGCTGGCAGTTCTTTAACGCAGATGGAAGCAGCGCCGAGATGTGCGGAAATGGGGGCCGCTGTGTGGCCAGACTCGCCAACCTGCTCGGGATCTGTGGGCCCAGTCTAGCTTTCAGAACCCGCGCTGGCATCTTGCGTGCTGAAGTACTGGGCAGCCGGGTAAAACTCCAGATGCCGGTACCCGAGGATCTGCGGCTTGATGAAATCCTGGAACTGGACACTCGAACTGTAACCGCCCATTTTGTGAATACAGGGGTTCCGCATGTGGTATTGGTCCTGAATTCTGAAACTGATCTGGAAGAGGTTGAGGTACAGAACCAGGGAAGAAAGATACGATACCACTCTCACTATGGACCGGCCGGCACGAATGTGAATTTTGTCGCGGTCACGGGCTCCCGAACTCTTGCCAACCGTACCTATGAGCGTGGCGTTGAAAACGAAACCCTTGCATGTGGCACCGGTGCCACAGCTGCTGCTCTAGTCGCGGCTGCAAAAGGATTAGTGGACGCGCCCGTTGTCGTTTACACGAGAAGCGGGGAAATCCTGACCGTTTATTTCAATTCAGGGCAGCCCTTGCCAGAAGAAGTTTACATGGAAGGAGAGGCTACCGTGGTCTACCAGGGTCAACTCTGGCAGGAGGCCTTGGATACTTCCGCTTAGAATCGTTCTGGATCTCTTTACTGATCAGATGACCACCGGGTTCCACTCAAAAGCGAAATTCCAAACGCAAATCTCGGATTTCGGAATTCTAAAATCCTAAATTTTTCAATTCAAACCTTAATAACCTCGGGCAACTTACAGCGGATCAAAGAGAGGAGGAGGGTATTATGTTTACCGGAGTATTGCCCGCTATTGTGACCCCGTTTAAGAACGGTGCAGTGGACGAGGAGGGCTTGCGGAATTTGATCGAATTCCTGATCGAAAACGGAGTCCACGGGATTGTACCATGTGGTACCACCGGCGAGTCGGCCACCCTTTCCCATGAGGAACATGATCGGGTGGTGGAAACTGCTGTGAAACAGGTAGACGGTCGGGTGCCGGTAGTGGCTGGGACCGGATCCAACAACACTGCCGAGGCCATCCGGTTGACGGCGCACGCCAAGAAGGTTGGCGCCGACGGTGTGTTGATGATCAGTCCATACTACAACAAGCCCACGCAGGAGGGTCTTTACCAACACTACAAGAAAGTAGCGGAAGCGGTGGATATCCCCATCGTGGTTTACAACATCCCTGGACGAACGGCTGTGAACATTGAACCTTCCACCTTTGCACGTCTGGCGGAAATCGACAATATCGTCGGGGTCAAAGAGGCCAGCGGTTCGATGAAACAGATTACCGAGATCATTCGGCTCTGTGGTGACAAGCTCACTGTCGTTTCTGGAGAGGATTTCCTCACTTATCCGCTTATGTCCGTAGGCGGCAAGGGTGTCATCTGTGTGGTCGCGAACATTGTGCCGAGGGAAATGGCGGATTTGTGCAACCTTCTTCTGGCTGGTGATTTTGAGAAGGGCCGAGAGCTCTACTACCGTCTCCTTCCACTTTGCCATGCCATGTTCTATGAGACCAATCCGGCACCAATAAAGGCAGCCCTGGAGATGATGGGAAAGATTTCCTCGGGAGAGGTACGGTTGCCTCTGGCGCCAATGTCGGATGCCAATCGGGACAAGCTGCGCGCTGATTTAAAAGCTTACGGTCTCGTTTAGAGATAGTAAACTTGAAACGGAAAACGAAACGAATAGGCCATAGGAGCCTGGAGTCAGAAAAGTAACGGGGAGTAACGAATACCGATGGACGAGTAGCTTGTCTTTCTTCGAACTTCGGAGCTAACTCCTTCGTTACTACCTTTTGGTTACTTCTTACTGCGCGGGGCGTCACGTTCGTTCTGCGCACCCGGGAGCAAGGACCATGGTCAAGGCTATTGTTGCGGGAGCAGCGGGAAGAATGGGTGGTCGCATCATCCATACCATCCAGCAGGCAGACGGAATTTCCCTCGTTGCCGTTTTCGAACGGGCAGACCATCCGGCTGTGGGTGCCGACGTAGGGGAACTGGTTGGGCTGGGTTCGCTGGGAATAAACGTTGCACCAGATCTGAAGTCGGTACTGGATAGGGGAGATGTTGTGGTTGATTTCACCTACCACGAGGCCTCGGTGGAACATCTTGGCCAAGCTGCAGAGGCCAGAAAACCAGTGGTCATCGGCACGACGGGATTCAGCTCAGCAGAAATCGAGACCGTTCAGACTCTAGCTCGAAAGACACCGTGTGTGTTGGCGCCGAATATGAGTATGGGTGTTAATCTGATGTTCAAAGTGGTTACCGATATGGCCCAGGCCTTGGGTGACGGGTTTGATGTTGAGATCATCGAAGCGCATCACCATCATAAGAAGGATGCGCCCAGTGGCACAGCCGTGAAGCTGGCGCAGAATCTGGCTGCCGCTCTGGGACGAGATCTGGAGCAAGTGGGGGTCTATGAACGCAAAGGCCTCATCGGTGAACGTCGCTCCGAGGAGATTGGCATTCAGACCATCCGGGGTGGCGACATCGTTGGTGAACACACGGTACTTTTTGCCGGAGTGGGCGAGCGGCTGGAATTGACTCATCGTGCTCATAGTAGGGACAACTTTGCGCGCGGAGCGGTCAAGGCGGCATTGTGGGTGGTTGCGCAACCACCTGGCCTGTATGACATGCAGCACGTGCTCGGACTGAAGTAATCAGCTGTCAGCAAGCAAAGCGTCTGAAGAGCTATGGAACGCATTGCCTTGCTTGAACCTAAGGAGAAACAGATTGTTACAGCTGACCCACTGCCATCCACTCAACGTGTACAGCGTGTAGCTGTATGCTGACAGCTACACGCCGATAACCATGCGCCAGCACAGTGCCTTCATTGGATTCGGTTCCAACCTGGAAGACCGATTGGATAATTGCCGGCAAGCCCTAGAAGCGCTGGCAGCTTTGCCCGCGTGCAGACTTCTTGAGACCTCTCTGTTTTACGAAACTGATCCGGTTGGCTTTGAGGAACAACCCCCGTTCATAAACGGTGTTGCTCTCTTGAAAACCGTCCAAGATGCTCACTGGCTTTTACGCCAGATGCTGTCCATCGAAACAATGCTCGGACGCGTTCGTGTGCGCAAGTGGGGTCCACGGTCCATCGACTTAGATTTGCTCTTCTTTGACGACTTGATTATAGATTCGCCTGATTTGAGCGTTCCTCATCCGCTTCTGCACGAACGACGCTTTGTATTGGAGCCCCTCAATGAGATCGCTCCAAACTTTCGCCACCCTTCTCTCGGTAAGACGGTAGCAGAGCTTCTCACTGAATTGAAAGATGTAGACCAACAGGTCAAGGTGCTCTTCGACTGATGGTACGTCTTATCATTTTCGTTTTCCTCCTCACCCTGGTTTACGCATTGCTGAGGGGTTTGATAAAAAGACTTGGAAAGTCAACTCGGAAAGAAGATTCCCGAGGAGAGCATGCCGCTGAGATGGTCAGAGATCCGCAGTGTGGTACGTACGTTCTGCCTGCGCAGGGCTTCTCTGCACGGATGGACAATAAGGTTCATTATTTCTGTAGCGAACGGTGCAGAGATGAATTCCTCGGCAACCGCTCATAAAGAGCCGCCGAAGGACCCCGAAACGCGAATCACCATTTCAAAGCTTCCAGGTGGGAACAACGGAAATCATAAGTATCTCAGCTACAAAGGGAATGATACTTGCATCTGACTACTGAGATTGAACTCCCGCTTCCTACGTCACTTTGAAGAGCTGTGAGTAGCACCGGATTGCTCCTGGAAGATACCCGGTCCTCCTCTTCTCTCTCTTGAGTGGGTGCAGTCGAAAGTAGTCCATTGGGAGGGTGTGGATGAGATTCTTTCTTGACACCGCGAATCTTGATGAAATTAGGGAAGCCAAGGAGCTTGGCATTATTGACGGCGTCACCACCAATCCAACACTGGTCGCCAAGGCCGGCTGTCGGACTCGTGCAGATTTCAAGACACTTATCCATGAGATTTGTGAAGTTGTCCAGGGGCCGGTAAGTGCCGAGGTGGTGAGCACTGACGTGAACAGTATGGTGGCAGAAGCCAGGGAACTCGCGCAGATTCATGAGCAGGTGGTGGTAAAGATTCCCATGATCACCCACGGGCTCAAGGCGACACGTCAACTAGCCGCAGAGGGGATAAAGACCAATATCACTCTGGTCTTCTCTCCCCTGCAGGCCCTGTTGGCAGCCAAAGCAGGAGGAACATATGTGAGTCCCTTCATCGGACGTTTGGATGATATTTCACACCAGGGCATGGAACTGGTGGCCCAGATCCTGGAGATCTATCAAAACTACATATTTGAAACTGAAATACTAGTGGCCAGCATCCGCAATCCCTTGCATGTGCTGGAAGCCGCCCAAATGGGAGCGGATGTGGCTACCATCCCATTCAGCGTAATCGGTCAACTTGTGCGACATCCGCTAACCGACATTGGCATAGAGAAGTTTCTTGAGGACTGGAAGCACGTTGACCCAACCTGATTAGGGACGGCCGGTCATGACAGCTTGTATCAATAACTGTGCAAGCTACGATCCTCTGCGAGAAAGCTTTGTGCGCAGGCTTGCAACCTGTGTGGTTCGGAAGGCAGCCGCACTATGGTTGCTTTTGCCCCTTGTGTTCCTCCACCACGTGGAGGTGGTGCGCGCGGATATTTATCGATACGTGGACGAGCACGGCGTCATTCACTTCTCCAATGTTCCCGCTACAACAAGATACCATCTGTACTTTCCAGAGACCAAGCTCAGCATCAAGTCGTATTTTACTCGCTACGACAAGATCATAGATCGGGCCGCCCGGCTGCATGGGGTGGATTCCTGTCTAGTGAAAGCGGTGATTAAGGCTGAGTCAGATTTCAACGAAAGAGCCGTATCCAGAGCAGGTGCCGAAGGACTCATGCAGCTTATGCCGGAAACCGCCAACGAACTAGCGGTGAATGACTCCTTTGATCCGAATCAGAACATTCGGGCAGGAGTCCGATATTTGAAGCGACAGCTGAGGAGTTTCCAAAATAATGTGCCGCTGGCTCTGGCGGCCTATAATGCCGGAGAAAGTGTAGTGAGAAGATATGGGAGTATCCCGCCTTTTGAGGAAACCAGGGTTTTTGTAGATCGGGTCCTTCATTACTGGGATGAGTTCAATCTGCGCCGGAGTCGAAGACCCTGAAAACTAGGTTTTCCCATCTATATGTTCGACAGGTAAGATCAACTGGGGTAAGATGTCACTTGTTGGCCAAATCCGACCTAAGAAGTGACGCAGCCCTACAAAATTCAGGTACAGATGATATCTAATCCCAAGAAATCGATTTACAATCTCCCCAATAGCCTGACTCTGTTTCGAATCGCTTGCGTCCCGCTCGTTGTGGTGTTGTTGTTCTTCTCCGGTAAGACCAGTAGCTTCTTGGCGGCACTGCTCTTCGGACTTGCCACACTTACAGATCTCCTGGATGGGTTTCTGGCCCGACGTCGACAACTGGTCACAACATTCGGAGAATTTCTCGACCCCCTAGCCGACAAACTCATCGTCTCGGCCGCGCTGATTATGCTGATTCCCCTTGACCGGGTGCCAGCGTGGATGGTGGTGGTGATCGTTGGTAGGGAGTTGGCAATTACAGGACTGCGGGGAGTTGCCGTGTCTGAAGGAACAACCATCAAAGCCAGTTACCTGGGAAAAAAGAAGATGGTTTTCCAAACAGTCGCGGTTCTCGGCTTGCTTTTCCACTACGAGTATTTCGGGGTGAACTGCCATGCGGTTGGAATGTTTTTCATGTGGCTGGCGGTGATTGTGACACTCTGGTCCGGATTCATCTATTTTCGCAGTTTCTGGCACGTGCTGGAGGAAGACGAAGAGGGGTCCACAGGCAGCTAGTCCGAAAGAAGCGTTTCCATTACTCCACCACCTCCCTTACTCTAGCCCGGATGCTTCACTAAAACACCCCTTACTTGCGGATCGAAACACTGGTAGTTGGCAGGAGACGGCAAAAAGTCTCAGAGCTTTTAGTCCAACGATTCCTTGAGTTTCCTACCTGGTTTTTCCGTGGTCCTTAAATTGACTTCCTCTGCTCGTCCTGTCGGTCAGTTGTGAGCGTATGTTCTGTCCACCCTATCTGCTGCTTAATGCATGCTGCCCGCTGCCTGCCTGGAAGTTCCTACTTTCCAGTTTCTCCTTGACAAACGAAGAGTATTTGATAAGCTACCCGACACAAAAGCGGGAATAACTCAGAGGTAGAGT
>CP070692.1:2685530-2695355 GCA_020353215.1 Deltaproteobacteria bacterium | reverse complement strand
AGATGCCCATACTATAAATGTGGAAATCCACTTTGGGTATCAGTGCATGTCTGATTTTCCAGTAAGACTCTTAAGCATTCCGTTGTCGGCGTTCGTCCTACAGGGATTCGAAGAAGCGTCTTGTGCAGAATATTGATTGGCTAGCAGGTAGGGAGATCAGAATAAAAAATGGTGCAGGCAGGCAACCTCTGTAATTTTGATCCAGCGCAAACCGAATGCTGACAGGCATCTCAATCCACCAGCCGGTGTTTTATCGCATAGTGGGTTATTTCTGCGTTGCTATTCATTCGCATCTTGTCCAGAATGCGCGAGCGGTAGGTGCTTACGGTTTTCACACTGAGCGACAGTTCCTCTGCCACTACTTTCACCGTTTTTCCTGAGGCGATCAGGCACAGCACCTGATACTCGCGATCAGAGAGGTACTCGTGAGGCTGTTTTTCTGATTCAGAATCCAACTCATAGGCTAATTTTTCGGCGACAGAAGGGCTCACATATTTCCCGCCTCGAAATACTTTTCTTATGGCCCCTATCAATTGATCTGGAGCGCTCGCCTTTGTCAAGTATCCGGAGGCACCTGCCCTCAAGACCCGCACCGCGTACTGTTCTTCGGAGTGCATGCTCAATATCAGTATGGGAAGGCCGGGTTTTTC
This sequence comes from Deltaproteobacteria bacterium, assembly GCA_020353215.1. Lineage (GTDB taxonomy): Bacteria > Desulfobacterota > Syntrophobacteria > BM002 > BM002. The sequence continues at coordinate 2,694,705 of CP070692.1, read as the reverse complement.
ACTTTTCAACTGTTTTAACACATCAAGTCCCGTTATGCCTGGCATGGTGATGTCCAACACCACCACAGAAAAATCAATATTTCGCACCTTGTCCAAGAGTTCGTAGCCATTGCTTGCTTCAGCAGCTACCACGATATCGGGAGCTTCAGCAATAATCTGCTTGAGTCCCTCACGAACAATGGGATGATCATCGGCGATGAGTATGTTGATCATTTTGAATCTCTTTTCTTTGTTTATCCAGAGGGATACTTACTGTTATTTGGGTCCCCTTATCTGGAACTCCGTTGATATATACTTCACCACCCACAAGGGCTACTCGCTCTCGCATGCCGATTAAGCCAAATGATCTTGGACCGTTAATCTCTTGTTCCGTAATTCCCCTACCATTGTCTTTGACTGCCAATACTATCTTTTCACTTGTTCCTTTCAGGCTTATTTCGACTTTTGTTGCCTTTGCATGGCGAATGATATTCGTCAACGTCTCTTGAAAGACACGAAAGATCACCGTGGTTAGATCTCTGCTTAGCAATGATTCATGAGGGCTGAGAGCAACCTCGCATTGTATTCCTGTCCGATTTTGAAATTCTTCCGCTTGCCATTCAATTGCCGCGGCTAGACCAAGATCATCCAATATTCCTGGGCGCAAGTCTGCGGAAAGCCTTTGCACCGTATGAATGGTTGCATCGATGAGCTTGGACATTGATTTTATTTTTCCGAGTATGGCTGCTTGTTCCATGGGCAATCTCTTGTCCAACCAGGATAAGTCCATCTTCAATGCAGTTAATGCTTGCCCAAACTCATCATGAATCTCACGGGCCAGCAGCGCTCTCTCTTTTTCTCTCACGGACTGTAAGTGGGCGGAGAGATAACGTAACTGTTCTCGGGAAGATTTGATATCCTCCTCTGCTCGCGCGCTCTCGGCCTGCCGTTGTTCGAGCTTCTCAGCCATTTGGTCGAAGGCGCGAGTCAACTGGCCCAGTTCGTCCTGGCTGTTAGCCAGTTCAGTGCGGGCGCTCAGATCACCAGCAGCAAGCTGTCTAGCAGCGTTAATCATTGCATTTACCGGTCTCAGGACAAGGGCGTTAGCCCCGAACCATGTGGCAAGGAGGGCCAATACACCGACTATCGCGAAGCACGCCACATTGCGGAACAACATTCGATCGGAATGTGCAAAGGCAACCTTCTCGGGAATTCCGAGAATCAAGTAGACGCCTCTGCCATGCCAGCCGCTCATCAAAGGAGTGAACGCATAGTAATAGGGGATGCCTTCCGGGTCGGCTCCCTCAACCAGCCCTGTACCTCCCTTACGTACCCTCTCGCTGAGATCTGTCATGGGCAGGGACTTGCCGATCCACTTCTCCGGGCCAGGTTGGTGGGCCAACACCATTCCTTTCTGGTCAATCTTGGTGAGTGTCGTCCCTGGAGGTAGATTTGCATCCTCATAGAATGCCAATTGGCTCAGCCATCTCAGCTCGAGGGCTGCGAAAACCACCGCCTTGATTTCGCCCGTAGTTATTTTAACGGGGTAAGCCAAGACCAACACGGGTTTTCCGGTGATGCTCTCAACCCGATAATCGCTAAAAGCGAAGTCATGGGTTTCCGTCGCCTCCTGAAACCACTCGCGGTCACTCACATTGATCGGACTGTTAGAGGGGAGAGCACTGCAGAATACGTCTCCATTCGGTCTCGCAGCACCAAAGTTTGCATATCGGTGATAATGTTTCAGTAGGTCGGCAAAGAACGCGTTACATCCAGCGAGGTCGCCGTCATGCATCACGAGGAACTCCGCCAGCGCCTTGAGGATTTGGCGGTTGCCCTCAAGTAATTGGCTTTCCTCCCGTGCCTCGACCGTGGCTAGCCGCTGCACGTTCTCTTGGATAGCGGCGGCATCTTGCGCCCGCTGTTCTGAGGCGGTGTAGAGCATTACTGCCATAGCCGGGACAACAGCGAGCAGAATCAGTATGACCAGGCGAATACGCAGGTTTGAAAAAGAGAAGTGCTTCATGGGTTCATTTCAACTCACTTACATATGAGGCATATAAGCTATTCAGATGTTTCCTAATATACGGGCCCTGTAGCAAAAAATCCACTTCTTAGACTTCAATGTTTCAATATTTATCACTGTCACAACCCCAAAGGGGCTGTTGGGCCAGCCAATGCAGGGGCTGCTTTTTCAAATCTTTGTAGGACAAACACCTACAGTAAAACACTCCAAAATCCCACATGAAAATCAGACAGGCACTGATAGCCGCAAAGCACTCCCGGTCATATAGTTTTAGTTAGTGACATATAAGAACAACTGGTTAATGAGATACCGACCAATAAGAGACCAGAAGAATGACACTAGCAAAAAATCCTGTAAGAAGAACAGTTTCTCGAGGGTGGCACGGGAAAAGGATATACCGTCATGGCGAACATCCTGGTCGTGGAAGAATACCGAACCGTTGGTCTACTCTATCGTGAAGTGTTCCAGGACGATGGACACAAGGTTTTTCTGGCTCTGAGTGGTCAGGGCGCTCTTGATTTAGCCATGCACGAACGAGTGGATGTGGTTGTCGTGGATGACATACTCTCAGATTTTTCGGCAGAAGAGCTTTTCGAAGCACTCAAGCGGCTCCAGCATCCCCTAAAGGGCATATTGAGCGTCTCTGCTGACTTCGGCCCACGGCATGAGGCACGTTCTTGGGATGGCATTATTACCAAGACCATTAATTTTACTTCACTGCAAGCCGAGGTCAAAAGACTCTGCCAGGAGTCCTCCAGTGCAGATTGAACCCTATTCTAGTCAGAATATGAACAAAGTGTTGAATCGAAGTAGGCTCAAACTGGTAGACTGCGGAAGCACTTTCGGAGACTTGCTGAGTTTTCGATAATAGTATCTAGCGTTAATTTAATAAAACAAAAGGGATTAATAGGGATAAGATAACAGAAAATGCGGTCTTTCATCTATGGTACATGTCAAGAATGGTAAAAAATGCCGATTTACGAATTTGAGTGCCCCGAAGGCACAATAACAGAAAGAATCGTTATAAATGACACGAAGGAAATAGAATGCCCAGAGTGTCATGATAAAGCTAAAAAAATTATGTCACCGTGCGAATTTCACTTAAAAGGTAGTGGATGGTCTGCTGATGGGTATTCATCTAAGAAACAACTGAGGTAAGATTGTCAACACGATTGAGGACAGTTCTGATGCCGTCAAAGAGGTTACTGACTTGATTCGGGTTCATGCTGGTCGCGTCATCAGTATAACAACCCACACCGAGGACGCACCTCAGGGTTATAGACGCATCTATATCCGTTGCAAAAAAGTAGAAAATGAAGAAGCTCTTTTTGCTCAAATAGAAGACAAAGTCAAGCTCCTCTACCGGACGCATTACAGGATACATTAATCCGGACGAGGCTGTCATTTGGTTCCGAAGATGACCTAAATGTCCATGAGACAGAAAGGAGCGATCATGTTTATCGAACGAGCTGATCTTTTGAAGGGAATGAGCCGGGAATTCGTCAACGAGATCAAAGCGATCATGTTTGAGGAGTCCCACCCAAAAGGCGCTTTTCTGTTCAAGGAGGGCGACCCGGCAAACAACTTCTACATTCTTCAAGAAGGGGGTGTGAAACTGACAATCGGAGAGCAAGGGCACATAGTCCAGATTGCGAGCAACGCGGGAGAGGCTTTCGGCTGGTCCAGCTTAGTTGGACGCGAAGCCTACACGGCTTCAGCAGAGTGCCTTATCCCAACCAGGTTGATGAAGATTGAAAAAGAAAAACTGAATTGGATATTGGAGGGCTATCCGGCCGATGGGATGAGTTTCTTTAAAGGTCTGGCGAGGATTCTCGGCCAAAGGCTGCTCAACAGTTACATTTCGCTTCTACTGGCACAGCCCAGCGAGACCCATCGTACTTATGGAAGTTCGCTGACACTTCAGCAGAGGAGCGATGAGTTAAGTGCACGAGGTCACTGACTCTGTTGCAATCTGATAACTACACTTTTTGAAATGCGGCGCCTGGCTTGCTAGTCTGTGCGGATGAGGTTAATGACAAGCAAGGAGGTCCCGGGTGGGTAAGCACGACAGAAGATACCTCTAGACCATGCATTCGGATGAAAACAAGACAAGAGCAGACCTCGCAAAAGAATTGGTGGCCCTGCGGCAAAGAAATGCTGAGTTAGAAGTGTCACAAACCAAGCGGAAGCGTGTTGAAGAAATATTGCAGAAGCGAACGCATGCTCTAGGTATGCGCGTCAAAGAGCTGAATTGCCTCTTTGGCATATCTAAGCTTGTTCACAGACCGGACGTCTCTTGGGATGAGATACTGCAAGGGACCGCTAATATGATTCCCCCAGCATGGCAGCATTCAGAGATTACCTGTGCTCGAATTATCTTGGAGGATCAGGACGTTGGGACAAGTAACTTCAGGAAAACCATCTGGAAGCAGGCCGAAGACATTACAACGCACGGTGAGCGGGTAGGTAGTGTGGAAGTCTATTACCTGGAAGAAAAACCAAAAAGTCATCATGGACCTTTCCTGAAGGAAGAAAGGAGCCTGCTCACTGCTATAGCCGAGCTATTGGGACTCATCATCGAACGTAAACAGGCGGAGGACGGCCTTCAAAAAGCTCATGACGAATTAGAACTGCAGGTTGAGGCACGAACCGCAGAGCTAGCGAAACTCAATGAAGAATTGCGTGTCGAGATAGTTGAGCGCAAGCGGGTGGAGGAGGCTTTGCGAGAGAGTTCAGGAAAACTGAAAACTTTCGCTTTCTCTATTGTACACGATCTTAAGAGTCCGGCTATAGGCATCCACGGACTGACAGAGCTTCTTTATAGACACTATAAGGATATCCTTGAGGAGAGGGGTAAGCTCTACTGTGATCAAATCTTGAAAGCTTCCGTACATATTGCGGCGCTCATTGAAAAGATCAATGACTACATCGCAATGAAGGAAGGACCTCTTAAGGTTGAAAGAGCAAACGTGAAAGATATCCTTCAGATCGTCAGAGAGGAATTTTCTCCCCGGTTGACTATTCGTCAAATTCAGTGGGTGGAACCTGAGAGCATTGGAGAAATCAGGGCAGATGCGATTTCTATGATTAGGGTATTCAGGAATTTTGTGGACAACGCACTGAAATATGGCGGCGAAGATTTAAGCGAGATAAGAATTGGATACAAAGAATGTGACGACTCCCATGTTTTTTCTGTGAGCGACAATGGCGCTGGAGTACGAGAAGGAGATTTTGCAAGGATCTTTGCACCTTTTCGGAGGGCTGAGCCATCCGACCCGGTCGAGGGAGCTGGCTTAGGTTTAGCCATAGTGGGAGAAATAGCTGAACGCCATGGAGGCAAGGTTTGGGCAGAGCCTGGAAGGCACAAAGGGACAACATTTTATATGTCCATATCACAGGACCTCTAAAGGCTTATTAAGATTTCCTGTGAATAATGGTTACAGTGACTTCCTTCTGACCAGACAACCATGGTTTTCGGAACACACTGTCCGCTCAGCTTTCCCTTGCGACTCAGGTCCGTTCATTTGATGTGTAGCTTCTATTGAGGGTATGAGGCAAATTTTCTTTGAAGACCTTTGTGGGGGCTCCCCTCAAAAGTGGTTTCTACTACTACAGTTATAAGATTTCCTATTGCTCCTAAGAATGATCATAAACAAATAGACACTTTCTGCGACGTAAGCGCGCTGGAACCTCTTCACCATTCACCTCGAGAGGCGGCCCCGGGTTAGAGGCGCTCGTGGGCCGCCTCAACTTTGTTTTCCCTCTTTTGTTCATCTCCATTGCCGAGGTAGGAATGGTTTTTTCCGATTAGTACCCAAGATCCTCCTCTCCCCCCCGTCACTTACCCGTAGGTGACCTCCCTGAGAAAAGAGAACACACCCTGATCCTCCTGCAGATTTTCACCACCTGATCCCAAAGTTCCAGATCAAGAAAAACGTTACATTTTGCAATGCTGAGCTCCTTCAGCGCAATAATCGTAAATATCAATTATCGCATATAGATATGCGACCAAAGAATATCTAGGTTGCAATATGTAACGCTTCGGTGACGCTTCACTTTAGACCGAATGTGCAAGATAATAAAGTGATTTCAACATGTTAGCCTGATAAACTCGTGGTTGGCACAGTTGTTGATTAATCTTAGGGCGAAAGCAAACAAGAAGTAACAGATAAGAAGGTAAGAATAGGAGGAGGATAGAAAATGAGTATCAGAGAAAAGCTTGAAAGGATCATGATGGCCATTACCTTTGCCGAAGCAGGGGAGCAGGACACAGCCAGGGAGTTAATGAGAGAGGAAAAACGTCTGCTAAAGAGCAAGAGAGCCAGTCGTCGGCCCCGACCACAGCTGAGAGCCCCGTCTGCGAGACGTTAGGTGATTGAGGCCAACTGCGCGAAGAATTCCATAAGGAGGTAACAATCTATGTTGAGAAAGATAAAGAAAAAGATCCTCAAAAAGAAGACGGCTGACGAGAAGGAGGTAAAGGTGGAAAGCCGTCAGGGCCAGACTCTGAGAGAAAGGATCGAGAACTACACCGAGGCGATCACCTTTGCCGAAGCCGGTCTCCAAGAGGAAGCCCAGGAGATCATGCGAGCGGAACTGGCTGAAGCGACCAAAGTCTTGGTGGTGGGCCACGAAGACACCTTCTCCAAACCACTGGTGGACTATGCCGTTGGATTTGCCGACCGCATGGGCTACGAAATCGTCGCCCTCAACGTCAGCCCGGTCCGGACTGAGTCAAGCAGCATCGGGCCTTTCTGTGATATGCTCTGCGAGGAATTCGACAAGAAGTGTCAGGAAGGTATTGGGGCGCTTTGCAGTATATGTGAAGAGAAAGGCATCCCCTTCACTCACCTGGTCAAGTTCGGTGAGGTTGATGATTGCATTAAAGAAGCCCACGAGGAGATGCGCAGGGTGGAATTCGTCATCACTGAACCAGAGAGTTGCCCCGGAGAGGGAAGAGTTGCCATACCTGTCTTCTGTCTTGCCCGTTAGTTGTTGATTTATCTAGATCGGCTGGTTTCGCAATAGCGGGTTCAGCCGAGAATACAAAGGTTGCTCCCAAATAAATCGGATCGTTGCTCCACGGATCCGATCCGACCTAGCAAATCAGGAGGAATAGATGGACGCCCATTTCATTTTTGGTCTGGTATTGATCCTGTTCAGCCTTGGTCTTTGCTACTATTTCAGAAAGGAAAACAAAAAATAGTAAAGAGCGGTCTTGTTGGCCGCTCTGCCATCCCATCCTGTAAACCGGTGACATTCGCCTCTCTACTGTACTCCGTAAAAAAGATAGATTACGGCGAGCATGACTGCAAGGAAGATGCCGGTCATCACTGCACCTGCCTTGGCGTAGTCCACGGTGCGGTAGCCGCCCGGCCTCATGATCAGTGCATTTACCTGGTGGGTGGGAAGAACAAAGGTATTGGAGGCGGAAAGACCCACCACCAGGGCCGCCATTCTGGGATCGCCGCCCGCCATGATCGCCATGTTCATACATAGAGGTACCAGGAGCACCGTAGCGCCCACATTCGAGATCACCAGAGTAAAGAAGGAAGTCATGATGCCGATAACGGCCAGGAGAACTATGGGCTGCACCTCCCCGATAACTTCAAGTACTTTTTTGGCTATGTAGGCGGCTGTACCCGTCTGTTCAAAGGCATATCCGAGAGGAATTAACCCACCCAGGAGAAAAACCGTCATCCAATCCACCGAATGGTAGGCCTCGTCTACCGTCAGCACCCCTGTGATGATCATGCCAAGAGCACCTGACATCAAGGCCACTGAAAGTTGGATTTTGAAGAAAATGATCTGGGCCAAGGCCACCGCCAACCACAATACCGCGAGCTTGGCCTTTTCGGGTCGCAAGATCTCACCCTCCAGAGGAGAGGCAAAGGTAAGAGCCCTGGGTTGAGGCTCATTTCTGAGCCGGTGAAAGCGATCCCACGGTCCCTGGAGCAAGATTGCATCTCCCATCTTAAGACGGACGTGCTTGAGACCTGAATAATAAATGCGGCCGCCGGTATGAACAGCAATGGGGTTCACTCGGTATTTTTCCTGAAAGCCAGCTTGGCTCAATGTCTTTCCCAAGAGTTCTGACCGAGGCGAGACCACGGTTTCCACCAAGCCCGAGTTAGTCCGGGCGAATTCATCAGCAAAATAATCCAACCCGTCCTTTATTTGCCAACCCATGAACTCGGCCAGCTTTCTGACGTTAAGCTCCTTGCCGATGATTACCAGGTCATCACCCGGGCCTATTGAGTCAGTTCTCCGCGGCACCAGCCGCTTGTTGCCTGTTTCACCTTTGCCGATAGCAACCACGGTTACCAGAAAATCCTGACGAATGGCAAGTTCTTCGAGGGTTTTTCGCCCATCCAGGGTTTCGGGAACGTGCAGTTCGAATGGATGATCAAGAGCAGGGTAATCAGTCAAGAGCGTAGCTGTGACTCCGCGATCGGACTCGCCTTTCGCTGCCGGAAGAATGAACTTGCCCAGAATCATGAAATAGATAATGGCACTGGAGACCAAGCAGATGCCGATTGGTGTCTGAGTAAAAAGGCTGAATGGCTCTAGTTTCTTTCCCCCTAGGACCATCAGATCGTTGAGCAGGATCGTAGGGCTGGCCCCCACCAGGGTCATAGTGCCGCCGATGATGGCACAAAAACCCATGGGCATGAGCAGTCTGGAGATGGGAATGTCCAGCCTTTTGGCGATGCGCTGGGTAGCGGGAAGGAACAGGGCGGCCGCGCCGATATTCTGCATCATGCTCGATATGACCGCCACGGTTCCAGAGATTAGAGCCATGATCCGTCTTTCACTCCGACCGCCCAATTTAATGATGGGGCTGGCAACCTTATTCATCACTCCGGTTTTGTCCAAGCCTGCGCCAATGATGATTACCGCGATGATGGAGACCACTGCGTTACTGCTCAGCCCCAGGAAGGCCTGTTTGGGAGTAACAAGCCCGATGAGGGGCAGGAGCACCATCATCATGATGCCCACTACGTCCACCCGAACCCACTCGAAGACGAAGAGAATAACAGCGAGAGTTAGAACGATCAGCGTCATAACCATGTCTGCGGTCATACTGGGTGCTCCCTCCTGTTGTATCCAACTGATTGGCGTGATAGATAAGTTGCTGGGCCATACATGGACTGATGACTCTGCCGGGGG
>CP070692.1:2675569-2685430 GCA_020353215.1 Deltaproteobacteria bacterium | reverse complement strand
ACCTTTGCGGTTGTGCAGGTAAATGGTACCCGTGCTGCAGGTACCGTCGGGATTGAACTTGATCCGGTTGCGACTGAAACTGATCCCGTCACCGCCGCCCGCCTCGACACTGGTTTTGTTCGGCCCATGCTCCGGTCCCCCGAGATCAGTGGGATAGGCCCGTAAGTGAATATCGGGGAGGCTTGAAAGATTCACCACGGTTCCACTCTCTTCCTGATGTTCTTTGTGGCGATTCTTGTTACGGTCTTCCCAAAGGGCGCAATATACCGGTTCCACAGAGCCATCACCGTCGAGGTCGAAATCCAAGTAGTAGACTGTGCACCTCTGGACGGCCTGCATCCTTGCTTTTTGGATTTGGATCAGAATCGATCGCACAGCCGATCTGAGGCGGTAGTTGGGCAGCCATTCTCTCATTTGGTGCACAACGACGCCGGACAGAACGCTGATGATGGCAAGGGTAATTACGACCTGAAAGATCGTGGTTCCCCGTTCCCAATCTTTCATGGGATCATCTACTCTGATTCACGTGTTGCCACCAGGGGGAATGTTTTGAACTCGGGATGTTGAGTCGGTAAGTCGAAGAAGTGACAGGTGCCCCTGGTTCGCCTATCATTACAACCCGTCCGAATCCGTCTTCTGTTCTTCCCCAGCAATGGTGATTCCGGGGCAAGTGCGCCATACAATCCGTGGAAGGATTGAATCTACCACCAAAAATACGCAAAGCGAGCAGGGATTGCAAACCAAAAATGCATTGCATGCAAAGTGCTGGAATCATTATATCGTGATGCCTAGGTGGTGCCGCGATTAAATCTCTCCTAAATTGACCGATTCTTTATCCAGAAGGTGGGCAACTGCTTAGCAGATGGAGTTCTGGATTGGATTCCATGATACCCGTTGGGTTGAAGGGGAAAAACGTGCCGCACCTGGCCCTGTACCCCCCTTTCGTACAGCGGCTCGACATGAGCTCGCCGAATGTGGGGGTCTGGGGGGATTTCGCAAGCGCTTGAAACTCCCCCCTAGCAAAGTTGGACTTCAAAGCTGTAGTTCTGCGGGATATCGTCATGACTAGCATCAATCCTAAGAATCGCTCAATTAAGGTCTCTACAATATGGGACGTTCGTCAATTCGGTTCCCTGTGGGAGAGGCTTCCAGCCGCGAGTGAACCTGCGCACGGGCTGGTCTGGCGAAAGCAGCCTGACTGCATGCACGAATGGCATCATTCAAGGGCGGCCGAATAGCCGCTCCCAAGAGGTTTGCCTGGGATTGTCCTACGGTGCTCGTTAAAGTGAAAAACCTAATTGAATTCTCGGTCCGATTATGCCATGTAGGAAGTTGGGTTTATGGGTACCTTGAACTATTGCTGGAGCGAGCTTCCCTTGTTGGCTGACCTGCAAATTCACAACTTTGCGATCATTGACGAGCTTTCCGTCTCATTTCGTGCCGGGCTTACAGTAATCACAGGGGAAACCGGGGCCGGCAAATCGATCCTGGTCAATGCCATCAATCTGGTGCTCGGAAGTCGAGGTTCTGTTGACCTCATTCGAAGCGGTAGCCAGGAAGCAACTGTTACTGCCCTGTTCCGTCCGGCAGAAGAAAAGTGTTCCATCGATACTCAGGGGATCTCGAACCAATCCGGCGGCCCAGAATTACTGGTCAGTAGAACGCTCGCCGCAACCGGTCGCAACCGGGTGTATGTTAACGGACAACTCTCAACGGTTGGGACGTTAAGCGGATTATGTCGCGGACTCGTAAGCATCTCAGGTCAACACGAGCACCAGCTCTTTCTGGAGCCCGAATCCCATCTGGCGATCCTTGACCGGTTCGGTGGTTTGGAGAAGAGGCGTGAGGACTATGGACAACTGTTCGACCAGCTCACTCAGCTAAAGGTTGAGCTGAGAATGCTGCGGCAACAAGCCCAGGAGCATCAGGAAAAGGAGGAACTGCGTCGGTTCCAACTGGAAGAAATCAACAGCGCAAGAGTCCAGATGGACGAGGAACTGCAACTGGGAGAAGAACGTGACAGGCTCCGGCACGCAGAAAGACTCCAGCGAGACGCCGGAAAGGCTCATCATATCCTCTACGCGGATAGCGGTGCTGTTCTGGAGGAAGTAAGCCGGTGCCACAAACTCATTGCCGATCTGGTGCAGTTGGACAATACTTTGAGGCCTTTGGCCGAGGCACTGGAAGGGATCCGGCATCAGGCGGAGGATGTTGCGGTCACCCTCAGAGATTACAATCAGAAGATCCAGGCCGATCCCGCTAGACTCCAATGGGTGGAAGAAAGACTCCATACTCTCGACCGGCTTATGCGCAAGTACGGCGGCAGCACTCAGGCGGTGCTCGCCCAAGCCGATAAGCTACAGCAGGAACTGGAAGCGGGCGAGAGTGAGGAGATAGAGATTGGAGCCAAAGAGGAGAGTTTGGAGCAGGTTCGCCGTCAGGCCCTCACCGAGGCACTGGAACTCTCCAAAGCGCGCCGGAAAACAGCCGCCAGGTTGACCAAGGCTGTGGAGAAGAGCCTCGTTTCACTGGATATGCCTCACTGTCGGTTCAGCGTGTTTTTTGACCAGGACAAGGGTGTGGATGCTGAGTGCATACCGGTAGGCGAATACTTGCTGGATCGGAGAGGGTTGGACCGGGTGGCCTTCTTTTTCTCGGCGAATCCGGGCGAAGAGCCTAGACCCATGGCCAAGATTGCCTCAGGAGGTGAACTTTCGAGGATAATTCTGGGACTAAAAGAATTATTGGCCTGGGAGACCATGAACGATGCCCTGATCTTCGATGAGGTAGACGCTGGAATTGGCGGTGGAACCGCAGACAGGGTTGGGCAGCGACTCAAGGCACTTTCCGAAAGACACCAGGTCATCTGCATTACCCACTTGCCGCAAATAGCCTGCTATGGAGATCATCATTATGTGGTGAGTAAAAGCACCCGCAAAGGTCGCACCATCACTGGTATGATGGAAGTGGGTGGAGAGGAACGGGTCGAAGAGATCGCGCGGATGCTGGGCGGGGCAATCATTTCTCAGAAGACTCGCGCCCACGCCCGCGAGATGTTGAAGCAGGCCGAGAACGTCAGCTAGTAGCCCGACCGTGTGAAGTAAGGATGGAGTTTGTCTCCGCTAGCAGAGTCTGATGGAGTGGCTTCACCAGGAATACTTCACCCTAAAGTCGCCAAATTCACCCACATATTCCTCCCATTGCACACTCACGTCGCTTACATACGACATGGGTGAGCCCTGGTGGCACCAGCGAATCATATCCTCCACCATCTCTTTTTCGCCTTCCAGCACTGCCTCAACTCTGCCATCGCGAGTGTTCATTACCCATCCCGAAATCCCCCTTGCCCTGGCGGCTCTCCGAGTGTAATCCCGAAAGAAGACTCCCTGTACGCGTCCGGAAATGAGTACGTGAGCTCTTGCTTTGTCCATGTGAATACCCCAACCTCACCCAACCCTCGTCCTTCAACAGCAACAAGGGCTAACCTCGAAGTCAATTCGCTTCAAACGTGGATGGAATATCGACTATCGAACAAGAAATCTCGAATTATGAAGTCATTTTGTTCGACTTTGCGATTGATTCCGACGGCGCAATCAATAAAGCGCTCCTCAAGATCGAAGATTCTGCCTCCTTTGACATTCATTCTTCTTTGTTCGATATTCTGCGGCTGAAGCTACCATCATTACGTAAGTCTTACGTTTTGTCGATGAGTTCCAGAAATCCCTCCTCATCCAGAAGTTGAATGCCCAAGTCACGCGCTTTATCGAGCTTGGAGCCGGCGCCTGGACCGTGGACCAGAAAATCGGTTCTGTTGGACACAGATGAAACGGCCTTCCCTCCCAGGGCCTCGATCCTTCTCTGCGCCTCACTGCGGTTGAAATGCTCCAGTGTCCCAGTGAAGACAAACGTCTTCCCATGGAGTCCAGTCTTTCCATACTCCACAACGTCCATGGCCTTGGGCGTCACCTCATCCAGCAATCGGTCAAGCTCTGTTTGGACTTCTTGATTGGCGAAAAAGTCAATAACAGCCCTGGCAACGACGGGGCCCACCCCTTCCACTTCCAAGAGCTCTTCCTCGGTGGCATCGCGGATGGCTGCAAAGGAACCGAAAAAGCGGGAGATATCGCCAGCGGTCTTGTCGCCCACATTCGGAATCCCAAGGGCATAGAGAAAACGGTCCAAGAGTGGCTCTTTGCTGTTGCGAATTGCCTCGATGAGATTCTTGGCCGAAAGTTCGCCAAAGCCTTCAAGTGGCGCGATCTTTTCGGTAGTGAGTCCATAGATTGACGCAAGGTCGGTGATTAGGCCTGCCTTAAGGAACGTTCGTATGGTCTTTTCTCCCAGGCCTTCAATATCCAGAGCACCTCTTGAGGCGTAATGGCGAATGCTCCCATGGATCTGCGCGGGGCAACCCAAGCGATTTGGACACCGATGATAGGCCCCCTCCTCCACAACCGGGCTTTGACAAATTGGGCACGTTTCAGGAACGACAATCTGAGCTCCCCGGGGCTCCCCCGGCGTGATTACCTTAACCACTTGCGGAATAACGTCTCCGGCACGCTGTATCTGTACGGTATCCACTGGTCGGACATCGAGGCGTCGAACCTCCCCAAAGTTATGCAAAGATGCTCGCGATACAGTCACGCCCCCCACATCCACCGGCAACAGCAGGGCAACAGGAGTCAGTTTGCCGGTACGCCCCACTTGGGCAACGACCTTTTCCACCCGGGTTATTTCCCGACGTGGCTCGAACTTGTAAGCCACGGCCCAACGTGGGGTCCTGGCCCGAGTGCCCATTTCAATCCGAAGAGAAAGCGAGTTCACCTTAACCACGATACCGTCTACTTCATAATCCAGTCGGTCCCGTTTGGAATTGTACACCTGGTGGATAGTTTCGATCTCTTCTTGTGAGCTACACTGTTCAAGGGCGGCGGCTGGTACCGGCAATCCCCAATGCGCGAGGGCCTCCAGAGATTCACTCTCGGTCTGAAAATCCAGTTCATCCGTGTTGCTAAGCTCAAAGGGGAAAAAATGCAAAGGGCGTTTGGCGGTTACAGCAGGGTCAAGTTGGCGCAAAGAGCCGGATGCAGCGTTGCGCGGATTGGCGAAAGGTTTCTTGTTTTCGAGAATGAACTGCTCATTGAGGGTGCGGAAGCCCTGCACCGGCATGAACATCTCTCCACGCACCACCAGGCGAGTCGGGGCGTCAGCGTTGAGGGTCCTGGGAATCGCGGCGACAGAGCGAACGTTGAGGGTGATATCCTCCCCGGTCAAGCCGTCTCCCCGGGTGGCGGCCGTTCTCAACCGGCGGTCGGAATAGACGAGTTCCACCGATACCCCGTCTACCTTGGGCTGCACGAGGTAGCTTACAGGGACTTCCGGGGCTGCTTCACGGACTCTGCGGTGAAAGTCTTCGATAATGCGGGGGTCATGAGAGGATTCCAGACTGAGCATCGGTCGGTGATGGGTGACAGGCCTGAAAGCCTCCAGGGGTGGGCTGCCCACCCGCTGGGTGGGTGAGTCAGGAGTCAGGAGCGCAGGATACGATTGCTCCAAACTCTGGAGTTCCTGGAAAAGCTCGTCATAGGCCGCATCGGAGATCTCGGGGTCATTGAGGCGGTAGTAACGATAGTTGTGGTAGTGTATCTGCTCCCGCAGGTCACCAACTCTCTGACGAACACTCTCAGAAATTTCGTTTGTTGTATTAGTCACAGCTCAGCCCGAATACACCCAGCTGCAGCCAATGCTGGTGAAGGTGAAACGGCACGGCTGAGGACTTCGAGCGAGCCTCAGTCGAACTCCGGGCCGAAGTCCCCCCTGCGCTATGTCTGGTCCCTACTGCTGACCGCTTATTGTTTCCCCTTTTCGTTTCCGTGTCGCTCAATCATCCCCATGGCTGCCCGAATAAGGCCAAAACAGCCAGACAACATCATGTCGCCATAAGGGACCGCAAAGTAATATCCTAAATCCTTTGCCAGATGACGTTGCGGCCCAGTGACAACCACGGTTGAAAAGGAACTCATGTCAGCCACCTCTGGAACGACGACACAGCCATGACCCTGGTCTTCAAACATCTCTTGGTCGGTGAGTGAACCATGGCGAAAGCGGAGTAGTTGGTCATGCAGCTTGGAGGGCGACAGGCAACCAGTATGGTGCTCGTAGATACCCACAATCCGGGAGTGCAGTACCAGCGCGGCCACTGCGTGCTGATTCCCCAAGTTAAGCACGACCAGGCCTTCTTGGCTCTTCGCCTCGGCCAATGGGTCGCAGAGGGCACCCAAGATGGCCGCCGCGCCCGTATCCATGACCAGAGCTCCAGGCAAATCACGTTGGACTGCAAGCATTCTGGTCAGGTAGGCCGGCGGGTCCCAATACCAGAGCTGATCCAGGCGACCTCCGCGGGCAAGAAAATCACGCCATTGCTGGAAACGAAAGAGGCGGTTGCTCCCATGCGGCGAGAAGCCGTGATCCTGGACCGCCACAGCGTATACCTCCGGCAGTTGAACCTCAAAGGCGCCAAAAGCACGGGCCAGGGCGTCACGGTCCACGTCTTTCATGACCTGAGGATGTGCCTCCGGGGGTGGCTCCTCCACCAGTGTTACTCCCATGGCCGCGACGCGGTCCAGGTTGTCATAAATGGTGAGCGCAGCCTGAGTTTCTGCATACACGGAGTAACCGCGCTTCAAGTGTTCCTGAATCGCGCCAACACAGGCGCCGCCCCCCATGAGGTTTCCGGTAAGGAAAATGGGAACACCCTGCCTGGTACACTGACGAATGCGTGCTGCAACCACCGTCGTCTGCGAGGGAAGCACCATCTTGACGCAATTCTCCAGCGGGACCTCAGGTTGCCAAAGGAGAATGTCCTGGGTGCCGCCGCCGACGTCTATGGCTAGGGTAGGCACGACGGCAGGCAGGCTTTCTCCATCTCGGAACGATACAGTTACCACTTTGATCCCTTACGAGGTGTTATTGAGTGGAAGCTGCGAGCCGAAGACGGGAACGTACTCCAATTGAACGGGTCCCGAACTCACCGGAAAAAGCAAAGATTGAACATTGAAGCTTCGATCACAACTTAGGTGTCAACCTAGGGCCCTATCCCCGCCTCTAAACGTCAGTATTATGCAACAGGTGAGCTCTTTAGACAAGGAGTCAAGGGTCTGATGACAAGAACTACATCAGAAGATCAGGGGGCAAGTTGGCGCAGAAATTGAGGAGGGTTCTAGTTGCGGCGGCACAAGCGCGTTTGAAACGGTTATCGCGAAAACCGGGCTTCCAGGCGAGGGTGAAGAGTTCATCGGAAACCACTAGCAGTCCAGCTAGGCGAACATCCCTGAACGCAGCCACACGAAACAGTGCTGACATTTCCATTTCCACAGCCAAAAACCCCTCTTCACCATAAGCCCGTACCTTGGTAACGGTTTCTCGTAGAGGAGCATCGGTCGTCCAGACTGGCCCGATATGATGGGCCAGTGCATTTTGCTCAAAGTGCTCTCGAAGGCAGCTAAATAGTATCCTGTCTGGGAGAAAGTCTGCTGAATCAACGGGATAGTGGGCCGATGTTCCCTCTTCGCTGCAAGCTGCATTCGGCAAGAGCAAGTCGCCGATACGAACGTGTGACTGCAGCGAACCGCACCAGCCCAGGACCACTATGGTCCGACTGCCGAGAGCGACCAACTTTTCGAGAACGAGGACGGCCTGGGGAGAGCCAATGACGGGACCAGCGACAGTGATGGTGCGGCCACCGAAAGACACATCCACGAAGCGAGCATTGTAAGCCTTGCTAACTCTGCCTTGCTTCGGGGCTGTCAGTCGGGAAAACCGGCGCCGGTCCGTTTCCGCACAAGCCACTATTGCCGTGGGCGCGCTGGGCTTTTCCCGACGACCCCTAAATGATTCGATGACCACTACGTCATCAAGGTTCCGCATGACTTCTTGAAACGAAAAAGCGGAGCAAAATGGTCACTCCCGGGATCTGACCATCTTGCTCCGCTTAAAAAGATGAGAAGGACTGTAGTTTTCTTCCAAGCAAGGTGCAGCCAAGCCAAGGGCAAGACCCAGGCGGCCACAGGTTCATCTACTTGACCATGTCCTTGAGTTTGCTACCGGCCTTGAACTTGACAACCTTCGTAGCCTTGATCTTTATCTTCTTGCCGGTCTGGGGATTTCTACCCTCCCGGGCGGCTCGCTTGGCTACGCTGAAGGTGCCAAAACCCACGAGGGTGACCTTGTCTCCTTTGCGCAGGGCATCGCTTACACCCCCCAGAAAACCCGCCAAGGCCTTTTCAGCAGCGGCCTTGGTGATCCCTCCACTATCCGCCATTTTAGCTACGAGATCTGCCTTGGTCATAAACTCCTCCTCCATTTATCAAAAAACCGTCCGTTGGCCCCACCCCATGCCCTATAAATGCGCTTCTGACACGGCTGGACACAGGAACCCTCCGTAAAACTGCATGAATAGAGGCATTATACATAAGTTGATTTTAAATGCAAGAAAATATTTATAAAAAGTAACGGCTTCCAGCAAGGAGTCTAATTCTCTCGACACGCAATAACTAGTAACTTCGTGGGTTATGCAATAGATATAGTACTCAAGTGGTCCTTGCTTGCCCACATATAGGGCGTTGGAAAGCCTGATCACTTGTAGCTCTACTGGCATTCGAGTCGCCTACCATAATCAAAGGCGGGATTGTCTTTGCCGGTTAATTACCCTGGTCTTCAGTTCGTGATGCCAACTTCGACTTAACGACGGATGCATTACGACCATGGTTGACTAAGAGTCCATTGCCGATCGGATGTTCATTACGATACCGTTCCGTTCGAAGAAGTCTTTGAGGATTCGGGCAGTTGCCCCCCAGATGAGGTGATTGCCATAGGAAATGAAATAAGCCTCAAAAGGCTGATCGTTCGCTCGATAAGAACGCCGACGCCAATGCACGTCATTCATGAGGAAGTGAAAAGGCACAATGAGGATCTCGGCCACCTCACGGCCGTTAGGCCGGAAAGAGTAGGGGTAGGGGATGAGACCAACAAACGTGTATACGAGAAACCCAGTGGTGACCGTGCTGATAGGATCCAACGCCCCAAGAATCTCCGCGTCCTCAGAATTGAGACCGATTTCTTCCTCCGCCTCTCGCAAGGCGGTGACCAGCAGGCTCTCGTCACCTGGGTCTCGCACTCCTCCGGGAAATGAAACCTGGCCTTTGTGCGCCTTCACCATCTGAGTTCGCTTGGTGAAAAGAATGTGCAACGTTTCCTCTTTAAAGAGAAGGGGCAAGAGGACAGCAGCCGGTGTCAAGCCCGAGGGAACGGCGTCCTCCCGGGGTTCGCCAGCCAAGTTCTTGCGAATTGTCTCCAGCATGATGGTGTCTCCGGACTCCGCGATTCTAAACCATATGGTTCCATTCAGCAACGTCGGGCGAAGTTTGCCAATGATTCTTCTGGTATCCGGTGGCGATTTAGGGTAAGGGCCAAAAAGTGTTGACACGCTCGATGTTGTCGGCGGGATTACCGAACTTTGTCATTCCGGAAACCGCCAGCCCCGTGCACCTGAGCAACCGTTGTGGAGCCAAGATTACTGGAACAGCAGGATGTGAAGTGAAAATGCATTGCTTGTGCCTTTTCTGGGGGTCCGAGGTCACTCAGTAGACACACCAAAGAAGGTTTCGAGGGAGGCTGCGAAACAACGAGCATCTGAGCAACCTGCCATTGCCTATCTCAATTCGGCTAGGGCCTGCATGAAGATTTGGTGCTTTCTTAACGGGGACATTGCCATAAAATGGCGCGAAAATGCATCAGCGAGCACTAACCGCAGTCCCGCCATGGGGGACTGCGGGACTGCGAGCGAACTACAATAAGATCAGA
>CP070692.1:2665602-2675469 GCA_020353215.1 Deltaproteobacteria bacterium | reverse complement strand
GTTTTGATCGTTGACGACGATCCGGATTTGGTAGAAACTGTCTGCATGATGCTGGAGGACAAGGGCTACGAGGTGGGGAAAGCCTATGATGGCGTTGAGGGTGAAGAGGCCATTAAGGAACGCCGCCCCGACCTTCTGGTCCTGGACGTAATGATGCCCCGAAAAGACGGATACCAGCTCTGTTCTGAATTGAAGGCTGACAGTAAAACCAAGGACATCCCGATTATACTCTTAACCGCAGTGGGCGAGGCCGTCCCGACGACCAGCTATACTCATGCCCAGGGGATGACCACCGAGGCGGAGGAATACATTCCCAAGCCGGTGGATAGCAAGACCTTGGTAGAGGCAGTAGATAGTTTCTTTGGCTAATGCCATCGCCACACGTAGGGGACGGACCTGTCGCCAGGTAACTGGCAATGAGCAAGATCAAGCTTCGAGGCCTCAAGCTCCTGGAGGGAGGAGCACAGGTGGTCTCAACCAGCCCTGGTGACGACAATTTCCTGGCGACAGGTGTATGCTCCCCTTTGGCACTCAACAAGATCAATCTCACTTTTCTTAATCACGTCGCCTCCGATGGGAGTGGGAGCTGCATCACAGCCATCTGCACGGAAGGCTCTGCTGGCCGCGCCGCTGCTTCACTTATAGAAGCTCGCCAGGGCCGTGGCGCAACGGTCGAACTTCATAAGGATGTCAGCACTGTTTCCGTCTTTACCCACGACCAGCGACCCCAGGTGGCCGGTGGACTGCTGGAGGTTCTGGCGAGAAGAAAGATCACTTTGCAGGCAATGGCCAGCTCCCCTTCGGCAGTGTCGGCCGTTGTCTCTTCCGCAGACACAGAGAAAACCATTGGCGCCTTGTTTGATGCCTTTGAGTTTCCGGCCTATCGCTCCCCGTCCGATTGGTATGGTGCCTACGAAGGCAAGGAACACCTCCTCCGAAAAATCATCGCTTCCTACCAGGAAAAGGTTATCAGGATCTATGATATAGTCCAGCAATCCGAGCTTGACTTATGGAGCCTGGCTGTGGACCTATCAGAGGTGGGCGACCTGGGTGCGGCCCTGGTGGCTCTGGGCCGGATGGGGATAAGGATGCCCTTCATAATAGCGCTGCCATCTCCTGAGAACCGTATGGTCTTCAACTTCTGCTTTCCTGGGGGGCAGGACGCACCGATAAGGGAAGGTCTTTCCTCTTGGTTTGGCAACACCTCTTCCGCCCGTCAGTCCCGAGTAGCTGTACTGTATATTCACGGGCCCCATTTCGGGGACCGGTATGGTATCGCCCACACCCTAGTGAAAGCGTTGGAAAATCGAGGAGTATCGCTGCTATCTATGGGCTGTACCGTGTCGTCCATTTCCACAACCATCCGTGAACAAGACCTGGCTGCGGCCATTCGGGCCCTTGAGTCGACCTTTAACAGATCCAGTGCATAGCGCAGAGCGTTCTAGGCAGGTTACTGATTATTTTATCAGTGAAAGTCTACAGTGTGATGAGAGCTCAGAAAGGTGTTTGAAAAGTCAGAAACAACGAAAACCGTCATGCCGGACGAGGCCGAAGCCGAGGTCCGGCATCCAGTGATTTGCCGTTTATCCTGGATTCCGGATTGTCGCTTCCCGCCTTCCGGAATGACGAAAATGGTCCCCTCCAAGAAAGAAGCCCCTCACCAGTAGGACTGGCAGGGGGCTTTGGTCTGCGCGGTCTCTATAAAAGACTCCTATTCTTCTTTATCATCCACCCCTTCGATCACCAGCGAGTCAGCCACCAGTTCCCAGAGGTATTTGACCTCCACGTTCATCATGTCGTATTCCTGTCGCAGACTCTTCATGATTTGGTCACGGCAGTTGTGACAAGGAGCAATCAGAAGTTCTGCTCCAGTGTCTTTAATCTGCTTCGCTTTGACCCGTCCGTAGTAGATGCGCTCCTCAGAGTAGGGCATGGCCCAGGCGCCGCCACCCCCACCGCAGCAATAGTTGTTCCCGCGGTTGGGATGCATTTCCACATAGTTGTCCACACACTGCTGGGTGATCCAGCGCGGCTCTTCGTAATAGCCGTGGCCGAAGGTCTTCTCGCTCTTCCTGGCGTAATTACAGGGATCATGATAAGTTGTCAGTTCAGGGTGTTTGGACTTGTCTATCTTGATACGCCCGGTTTCAATGTATTCCTTCATCAGATCGTGAACGCTCATGAACTTAACGCCTTCATCAGCGAACCACTGTTGCAGACCAAGCCTGGTCGCATAGTAGGCGTGGCCTCACTCCGGCAAGAGCAAATACTCGCATTCGAGTTCCTTGTAATTCTCCACAATACGGCGGACGATCTCCTTCATGGCGTCATCATCACCGGTGAACAGCCCCCAGTTGACCCCTTCCCAGTTTTCTGATGTGACGGTCCAGGACTCCTCTGCCGCGTAAAATATCTTCCACCAGAAGAACATGTCTTCGGGCTCGTTGAAAGGCTCCTTGGAGTTGATGGTCAGCATGATCCTGGTGCCCTTCTTGTCCACTGGCACCTCAAAGCCCGGCAGTTCCTCGGCCAGCTCAACCCCCAGATCCTCCAACAGGAAAAGGTAGTCTTCCTTAGGGATGCCCATGTTGTTGCCGGTTTTCAGGCACATCTCCACCCCTTTGTGCATGACGCCGGGGACCTTGTCACGATCCCTTAGGGCCCGTGCCGAGCGCATCATCTTCATGAGATCGATGTTCATTGGGCAGGCTGCCTCGCAACGGCCGCATATGGTGCAGATCCAGGGAAAACGCGAATCGACGAGTTCCTGATCCAAGCCGAGTAGGGCCATACGCACTGCTTTGCGCATGTCCAATCCGTCCACACCAGTGACAGGACAACCGCCGGCGCACGTGCCGCAGGTGAGACATAGGTCGGGATACTCCCCCGCTAGTCTTCGTTTTTCCCGTTTATCGAGAACGATGGTGTCGCCATGCATGAGCTTCCTCCTTACTAGCTTGTCTTAAACGCCTTCCCTCCTACTGCACTATCATGTAGTTTGGAGGGAGCTACAGTCCAGGGGCCGATTTTGTCTGCTTTTATACTCAGCAAACCCTGTGCCTAATAGAGAGAAATTAGAAAAAAGTTTCTATATCAACGAGATAGACTAATAATGGGGACGACACTAGGAAGCGGCAACCGGGGGGAATGCCCCAAAGCATGGTGCAATACATGTTTAATATGTTGACATTACTTGGTTATTTTATGACTGGGTAAAAATACCTCAACCGTTACCTATTTACCCACAAGCGGCACGAAACATCTGGTGCCCTTCGCTGTCACAAAAAAACCCCGCTCCTTGGAGCGGGGTTTTCGGGTGAAAGGGTCTTGCGGTTCCCGACTAATTGCCTTACCCGTTGTGATAGCCCTTGCCGCAAAACGGACTTGCTGCCAGTGCGGGTGTGCTGCATTCTAAGTGCCTTTTAACATCGGCCCGCATGGACCTCCACATGATATAGTCGTCTTCTTCAGGCCACACTTCAATTCCAGGTCCACCCCAGCCAGATTCCATACCAATCATTCCTTTATCTTTAGTCTCCATTTGGGCCTCCTAAGTAATCACCTGACTTGCTCTTAAACGTAACCACTGGAGAATTTAAGTCAAGTAGTGTTGTACGAAATCACCTGCACCGACCGATCCTCCTTACTCTCGTTGATCATCTTCCGCCGGGGGTTCACACTGGGTCCTGCGTTTCTCGCAGGACGCAAGGGGACACGGAATAGCCCCGAGTATCTGGATTTTTGCTACCCATTGGCCCGAAACCAGTCCAATGAAGTCCCCCTTTGTGTTAAGGGGCTCCGGACGTTGGCACAACCTTGTAATTCAAGGCCCGGCCCCTGAGTGACCCCCCTGAACAGGTTAGATGCTTGTGCATACCAATGGTGATGCATTATTATCCCCTTGCTATGAAATTTCTCTTCCTGGAACCCTTCTACGGCGGCTCACATCGAGATTTTGCCGACGGCTGGGTCGAACATTCTCGGTATCAAATCGATCTGGTCACCCTGCCGGCACGCTTTTGGAAATGGCGCATGAGGGGAGCAGCCCTTCATTTTGCTCGGAAAGTGACCACTCCGGACGAGTACGATGGTCTGATTACGTCAAACCTGATGAGCCTATCGGACCTGAAAGCTCTTTGGCGAGAGGATTGTCCGAATGCACTAGTGTATTTTCACGAGAATCAGCTGTCTTATCCACTACCACCCGGTGAAACAATGGACTACCAGTTCGGTTTCACCGACATAACCACCGGTCTTGCGGCGGACACGTTGCTTTTTAATTCGAAAACCCACCTGAATGCTTTTTTCGACTCTTTGCCCCGCTTCATTCGCATGATGCCTGAATATCGGCCGAATTGGGTATTGGAACGAATTCGTAAGAAAGCCGCAGTCCTATATCCTGGATGCAACTACCCGGCAGGTCCGACTGATCTCAGACCATGGGATCTTTCGAAACCTCCCCTCATAATTTGGAACCATCGTTGGGAATTTGACAAGAGTCCCGAAACTTTCTTTGCTGCCCTTGACTCCGCACTATCGGCAGGACTTGAATTCAGCCTTGCGCTGCTCGGAGAGAATTTTCAGGCGGTACCCAAGCCGTTTCTGAATGCAAGAGAACGGCTCAAACAAATGATCGTGCAATACGGCTACGAACCTTCTAAAGAGAAGTATTTGGACTGGCTCAAAGCAGGCACGGTGGTGGTGAGTACAGCCATCCAAGAGAATTTCGGCATCTCAGTGGTGGAGGCGATACGGCACGGGTGTTTTCCGCTGTTGCCAGACAGACTGTCGTATCCTGAACTGATTCCAGAGGCATACCAGCAGGATTGTCTGTACAATGGCCAGGACGAGTTGGTAGAGAAGCTGAATGCTCTATTGTCAGGCCCCGGAGAATTTGAGGACGAGAGGGCGGATTTGTCCTCTTGTATGGAAAGGTATTCCTGGGAGCTCGTCATAGATGCTTATGACGACGAACTTGATCGGCTAGCTGCTGGCAGCGATCATCGGGATTAGGGGGACGTCCATTGTTTTAGTCTGCCTCCAGTCGCACTTTCACCGAGCGAGCGTGCGCTTCCAGTCCCTCCAGTTCGGCCAATCTGATGATGTCAGCACTATCTCTTTGCAGGGCTTCTTCTGAGTAAGATATCAAACTGGTTTTCTTGATGAAGTGATCAACGCTGAGTCCGGATGAGAATCGTGCTGTGCCGGCTGTGGGCAAGACATGGTTGGGCCCGGCGAAGTAGTCACCCACCGGCTCGGGAGAGTGATGCCCAAGGAAGACTGCGCCGGCGTTTCGTATTTTGGCCAGCAAGGTGAAAGGATGGTCCACCAGCAGCTCGAGATGTTCCGGGGCGATTCGGTTCGCTAGGTGGACAGCGGTATCCAGGTCAGGAACCACAATAACTCCGCCAAAGTTCTCCAAAGATTCCGCCGCGGTCTCGCGCCTGGGCAGCTTCGCCAGTTGAGCCTCCAGTTCAGAGCACGTAGCCTCACCGAGTTGGGCGTCAGTGGTCAGTAATAGCGCACTTGACAGGGCATCGTGTTCGGCCTGGCTGAGAAGGTCTGCAGCCACATGCCGGGGGTCGGCGCTAGCGTCGGCGATGACAAGGATTTCACTGGGTCCGGCTATCATGTCGACGCCCACCTGACCGACAAGGAGTTTCTTTGCCAAGGTCACGTAAATATTACCTGGCCCCACTATGATATCCACCGCAGGGATGGTCTCCGTGCCAAAGGCCAACGCCGCAATTGCCCACGCGCTCCCCACCTTGAACACACCGCTGATTTCGAGGTTTTGAGCCGCTACCAGCAGATAAGGATTAATGGTGCCGTCCTTTCGAGGCGGCGAGACCATTTGCAGCCTGGAGACTCCCGCTACCATTGCTGGTATAGCGTTCATCAGGAGTGAAGAGATGAGCGGAGTCTCTCCGGCCCGGCCCCCTGGAATATAAAGACCGGCCGAGCTTACAGGTCGGATCATTTGTCCGACAATGGAACCGTCCTCGCTAGTTTGAAACCATGAGTGACGTCGCTGCGACTCGTGGAAACGGAAAATATTGTGCTTTGCTCGCTTGAGGAGAGAGGTAAAGTGTGGGTCGACCTCACCCACAGCCCTTTCCATTTCTTTGTCACTCACCCTTATTTGCTCCAGTCTGATCTCGGGAGCATCGAATTGACGTGTGTAGTGCAAAACTGCCTCGTCACCTTCGCTGCGAACAGCCTGGATGATTTCCACCACGGCCCGCTCGAGAGTTTCTGAGTAGGAAAGCGTCCGATTGACAATCTCAGCAATTCGAGCTTCTGCCTCAGATGAAGGGTAGGTTAGGGTTTTCATGGCAATCTCTTCTGTTTGTGTGTTGGCTCATCGATAACATAGACTAACGCAAGCTCAGCCTCGGAACACCAGACACCAAAGCAGTACCCACTAAGACAGCAAGGAGCCCCTCGATTATTGATGGGACAGGTGAAACAGATGGCAGCGGGCAGCAGTAAGATAAGCGATTAAGCTTGAAGAAATCTGCCAGCCCAACAAAAGCGCTATGCGTTCTGCTTCTTGTCCGGTTTACTTGTCTCGCGCGACTGCAAAGGCGTTTGGAAAACCTTGCTGTTGTAAACGTCTGGCAGCGGTTTCGGCCTCATATAGGCGAGAGTACTGGCCCACGCGGACCCGATAAAGCCTCCGAGAGCCGTGATCAAAGATAGTGACGGTGGTGTGGTTATACTTGCGACTGAGCGATGCATGCAGTTGCACCGCGTTTTCTCGCTGTTCAAAGGCACCCACCTGAACGGTGAAGTCCCCTAGTTCGTAACTGTCGTGTTTTATGTACTCCCGCTCCCATTTTCCAGCATGGAGCTTCTTCTGCATGTATCCCAAAGCCTCTATCTGGACAGGCACCACCCCATCGTCGATCATTTCCAGGTCGTTCGCTGAACCGTAACTGAGATCGATGATCCGACCCTGGACAAACGGACCTCGGTCATTAATTCTGACAACGGTCTTCTTGCCGTTCTTCAAGTTAGTCACCCGGAGATAGGTGTCAAAGGGGAGGGTTTTGTGGGCCGCAGTGTCATTGTACATATTGTAGCGTTCGCCATTCGCAGTGAGCCGGCCGTGGAATTTGTCCCCGTACCACGAGGCCAACCCGCTCTGAACGAAGCCTGAGGATGAAGCTCGGGGGTAGTAGCGCTTTCCGTTTACTTCGTAGGCGCTACTTCTTTCCGGAGGTGTAGAGGTGGCAGCAGTAGACTCTGCTGTTCGAGTTGGAGGGGCGCCAGCGCAGCCGAAAAACAAGAGTAAGACCGCGGTCAAAAATAACCAGCAAAGAAAAGAAGGGGCTCGGAAATGCTGGTTTGCGCGGGGCATAAATTTGCTAACCAGAGACGAACGGGTGACCAAGCCGGCATACGTCACGAATCGTCTGCTGCTGCTGCGATATGATCTTATTTCTGGGCCTCCTCAGACCTTCCTCGCTTGGTTCCCCGCGACTATGCTCCCCGAGACAGGCTCCCCGAGACAATCTCCCCGAGACAAGCTCCCCGAGACAAGCTCGGGACAGGCGGGACAGGCTCACTATGCGACGTCCGCCTCCGGAGCCCCTACGTTTGGACGGTGGCAGGCTCATCCTCTTCGCGCTCGCTCCGCTCCGCTCAGTCCCCACCACTTTGGGGCGGGTCCCCAGTTACACGGCCTCGCGACGAGGTTTGGTGCAATATGCAAGCTAGAATTCCGCCTCTTCCTCCAATTTGGCCAAGTCCTCGAAACGGATGTCAAGGCCAAGCACTCCGACTATTTCATCGGCCGCATCACGAATGGGCGCTGACACCGTTATACAGAGAGCTCCAGTGTAGATGGATTTGTAGAAATCGGTAATGTAGACTCTGCCGTCTTTGATAGGACTTACAAACCAGTCGCGATCAGACAGATCATCGCCGACCTTGGCCTTTTCGTATTTGGCGCGGTCGGCGATGTGGGTAATGTTGCGGGTAACCTTCCGTCCCTCCCGGTCGGTTACACAAATGTATTGGATGAATGGATTGAGATCCATAAGGCTTTGAAGAACCGGTTCCTGACGGCCCGAATCCATGGATTTGATCTCCTCGGATTCAACCACCTCTTCCACCAGGTGGGCTGCCAATTCATGGGCCTTCTGTTTCAAGAGGTCAAACTCGCTGATGAAATGTTCAGGGAGATATTGGCGGGCCCAGTGCTCCATTTCTTTACGAGAGATACTCGTAATCCGGCCCTCTTCGTATTCCTGCATGATTCTCTTGTGGATCTTAATGATTCCCGGATGGCGCTTGTTGATGGAGGCGTCACCATCCAGCCCCAGACGGCTATTTACCCAGTAGGCCACACCGGCGGCCCCGGTCTTGTCGGTTATGGTAATACTCACGGGGCGGTTGAAGATTTTTCGGGTATCAAAGACATTGTAGATCTCTTCGTTCTTGATGAGCCCGTCAGCGTGAATCCCAGCACTGGTTGCATTGAAATCGCTTCCCACGAACGGATAGTTGGGCGGGATTTTATAACCCAGTTCGCTGGCGAAGTAATTTGCCATATCCGTGATCGCGGTAGTGTCAATCCCCTGCTCATCTCCCTTGAGGCTGATGTATTCGATGATGAGCCCTTCCACCGGCGCGTTGCCGGTACGTTCTCCAAACCCTAGAAGGGTGCCGTTTGCCGCACCGCAGCCATAGAGCCATGCAGTTGTGGCGTTGATTAGCACCTTGTGAAAATCGTTGTGGCCATGCCACTCAAGGAGATGCCCCGGTACCCCGGCGTCGTCTATCATCGCCCGGACGAGTTTGGGAACGCTTCTAGGCAAAGCAGCACCGGGATAAGTCACGCCAAAACCGAGGGTGTCACAGAGCCGGATCTTTATGTCTATACCGCTATCTTCTCGCAGTTTCATGAGTTCAATGGCTAGAGGCACGCAGAACCCGTAGATGTCTGCTCGAGTGATATCTTCGAAATGGCATCGTGGCTTAATGCCTTTTTCCAGCGCAGAGCGAACGATGGTCAGGTACTTCTCCATGATCTTGCTACGGGTACTGTTGAACTTGTAGAAGATGTGGTAGTCAGATACTGAGGTGAGAATTCCTGTCTCTGTCAGGCCCATCTCGAGAACCACGTCCAGATCTTGCTCCACTGCGCGAATCCAAGCAGTGATTTCCGGGTACCTATAACCTCTTGCCAAACAACGCTCCACTGATTCGCGGTCGCGTTTGCTGTACAGGAAGAACTCGGTCTGCCGTATGACGCCGTTGGGACCTGCTAGGCGGTTCAGGAAATCGAAAATTGTCTCGATTTGTTGAACCGTGTACGGAGGCCTTGCTTGTTGACCATCGCGAAAGGTTGTGTCAGTGATCACCATCTCATCGGCAGGGTCAATGGAGATGAGTTTGTGGTCAAAGTCAATCCGACTCACCCGGTCGTATGGAAAGACCTCTCTCTGGAGGTTGGGTTCGGGCACCTCTTGCAGGCGGTAAACCCAAAACTTGCTGTGTTGATGTTCCAAGACCTTTTTGTGTTCATTCCAGCGAGCCATCATTTCTCCACGGTATAAAAGAATTAATCAGAAGACCCTGAACAACCTTGTTCTCCAATCCGCTTGGTCTAATTTCCGCCGGTAGCCAGTTGCACACCGAATCGAGGGACACCAATGACCTGAAGTCAAATGGTAATGAACAGTTGTCCGGGTTGTCAATCCTTATTGTAAGTAGGACGTTCCCCAAAAAATGTCATAGCGACCCAGGCCTAGGGGGAGGCTGCCCCACAACGAGCAAATCGCGCCATTTTATGGCAATGTCCCTTTTACCAAAGCACCAAATCTTCATGCATGGACTAGCGGGGCTGAGATAGTAAAG
>CP070692.1:2655570-2665502 GCA_020353215.1 Deltaproteobacteria bacterium | reverse complement strand
CTACATCAGCATAGGTTGCGGGAACATCTCCAGGCTGTAAAGGTAGAAAATCTTTTTCTGCTTTTTTGCCCAACGCAAGTTCAACGGCCCCGATAAAGTCCATGAGCGGGACAGGGTTGTTGTTGCCAATGTTGTAGATACGGTAAGGGCTTGGACTTGTTCCAGGATCTGGTGCCTCACCGGTCCACTCCAGATTAGGTGCGGGTATCTTATCCATGACCCGAACAACGCCTTCAATGATGTCATCGATATACGTGAAGTCCCGTTCCATCTTACCGTGATTGAAGACTTGGATGGATTTGCCCTCCAAAATACGTTGTGTGAAAAGAAACAGTGCCATATCAGGTCGGCCCCACGGACCGTAGACCGTGAAGAAACGGAGTCCTGTAGTCGGCAGGTTGTAGAGGTAGCTGTAGGTGTGAGCCATAAGCTCATTGGATTTCTTGGTGACGGCGTACAGACTTATGGGATGATCAACGTTGTGGTGCACTGAAAAAGGCATTTTGGTATTCAGGCCATAGACCGAACTGCTGGAGGCAAAGACTAAGTGGGGCACGTGCCCATGCCTGCAGCCCTCTAAAATATTCATGAAACCAACCAGATTGCTATCCACATAAGCATGAGGGTTTTCCAAGCTGTAGCGAACCCCAGCCTGAGCAGCCATGTTGGCGACTCGGTCAAAGCGATGTTCAGAAAAGATCTGCTCCATACCTTTTCTGTCGGATAGGTCAAGGCGGACGAATTGGAAATTATTGAAAGGCTCCAGTTGCTCCAGACGGTCTTCTTTTAGCTGAACATCATAGTAAGTGTTCAAATTATCCAATCCCACTACTGTGTGTCCTGTTTCCAAGAGGCGCCTGCTCAGGTGAAATCCGATAAAGCCAGCCGCTCCTGTTACAAGAATTTTCATCAGAATACCCTCTACATTGTTCACGATATGATCGTTAGGCTAACATCAACAAAGGGCGATACCAAGGAGAAAACACATCCGCATGTCGAAAGGCGCCCTCAAGAAGTAACTAAGACGATGATCGTGCTCTCACTTCATCCTTGATTCGTTTGACTTGTCCCCGACCCAAGCCCTTTACTTCACAGCCAAGTTCGAAGTAACGACGGATCTTCCCATCATCCAGCATGCCGAAGCAGTCGATAACTGCGGCGGACTGACCTACGAACTCAACAACAGTCTCGGGCGATAAATCAAGATACTCTTGGTGACTGACCGCAAGAACCACGGCATCAGCTCCTTTCAGTGCTTCAGCCAGATTCTTTTGGACGCGCAAGTCACTCAGTCTTTCCTGATTTCTAAAGAACCGGGCCATGGAATGGCCGGGGGCGGGGTATGTATCTTGTTTTTCAAGTTCCCACCAGTGTTTCACATAGGGGTCGTGGACCACCACATCCCCTCCCATTTCTGCCAATTTTCTGACAACGATTTCAGAACCGCTGTAACGCGTGTCGCCCACATCCTCCCTATACGATGCTCCCAGAATGGCAATCTTCGATGCTGCGACAATCTTTCCCATGTTTCGCAGGGCATCGCGTGCCAACTGTGCCACCCGCAAGGCTCTTGTATCGTTGATGTCGATGGCAAGCGGCGTGATTTTGAAAATGTCGTCCTCAAAACCCATGAGGGTGTGGTAAGCCCAGACGCCCAAGCCACCATCCTTGGGGAGGCAATATCCCCCAATACCTGGGCCAGGAAAGATGATGTTTGAGTGGGTGGGACGGACTCTGATTGCCTCTATCACTTTTATGAGATCGATTCCGTTTCGCTCGGCAAAGAGACTCCATTCGTGCAGAAAGGCAAGGATCGTGGCCCGGAAGGAGTTCTCGACAATCTTGCATGTCTCGCTTTCAGTGGGACGGTCGAGCACTGTCAGATGGTATTTGTCCACATTGATCACGTCGGACAGGAATGCTTCAACTCGCTCGCGCGCTGTTTCGTTGATACCACTGCAAACTCGCCAGAAGTCCCGTATAGAGGCGACGTAATCTCTACCCGGCATAACCCGTTCAAAAGAGTGCGCCAGAAGGGGTTCACCTTTGCGTATGCCACGCTCCTCAAAGGCCTTCTTGATGATAGGGTAGGCGACATACTCAGTGGTGCCCGGTGGAACTGTTGTTTCGATAAGAACCAGGCAGTCGGGTTTGATCTTTTGGCCAATTATCTTCAGACTGTTCTCCAAAGCAGCGATGTCCGCACAGCCCTGTCGAACATCCCCCAAGGTCTCCTTATGATAATCGCACTGCACGTCCACCACAACGACATCGGCGAGGGTCAAAGCATCGTAGGTAAACGTGGCCGTCAAGGTTTCTTTCTCCTGGACACAGCGACGGATCAAAGGTGCAACCTCAGGATCCTCTGCCTCCACTGGAGCCAAACCGCGATTCAGATAAGGAATCTTCCAAAACGATCTCGTCGAAGGCCGCTGCATACCGATAACAAACTTGGTGGGATTTCCGCTTTTGGAGTCCACCGAGTCTGCTACGACCCCAGCCATCACTGCGCCCACAAAGCCTACCCCCATCACGACTACGATTTCGCGTCCCTTAAGCCGTTGTTCATTGACGAGTCTCTGCAACCTGTTGAATTCCTCCTCGTAATCCTCTTGTTTAGGCAATGGGAACGTTTCGCCGGCCGGGCAAACGGAAATACCAGGTTCAACCTGTTCAGAGTCAAGTACTAAAACCCTCGTCGCTTTCAGTTCTGCCATAACAATCTCCTTATCCTTTTTCTAGGCCGATAGAGAAGTAAACAGACCTAGGTTGAAATGATTTGTTCTCTCAGCAGTACAGACACCAAGGTTTGAAGGAAGACGAGCTATCGACTTGCACAAACCCGCGGGAAGCATATCAGGACCTCAAGCAACTTTTGCTTCGAGCTTCAATTCCCACTCCCATGCGGTTTTAATTATGTATTCCAGATCATCGTATAATGGTCGCCAATCCAACTCTCTTCTGATCTTTGAATTATCGGCCACCAGAATGGGAGAGTCTCCTGTTCTTCTTTCCGTCTCTTCCGTTTTGAAATCAATCCCGGTTACTCTCTTAACCGCGCACACTACATCCCGCACCGAAAAACCATGTCCGTAACCACAATTGAACTCCCCTCCCTGGCCACCTTCCAAGAGGTAATCCATCACCAGACAGTGCGCTTCGGCCAGGTCGGTCACATGAATGTAGTCTCTGATACACGTTCCATCGGCAGTAGAATAGTTGGTGCCGAAAATCTTCAATTCCCCAAACTCGCCCTTGGCCGTCTTTAGAGCCCTGGTGATGAGGTGAGTGGATTCCTTGTAAGCCTGGCCTATCTTCCCTTCGTAATCGGCTCCTGCCACGTTGAAATATCTTAATGCCGCATAGTTGAAATCCTCCGCAGCTGAAAGGTCCTTGAGGATCTGTTCCACAACCATCTTGGAGTACCCATAGGGGTTGATGGGAGTTAGAAGGGCATTCTCGTTGACAGGGACCTTCTCTGGTGTTCCGTAAACAGCAGCGGATGAGGAGAAAACGAGATTCTCGATCCGGTTTTGCCTCATGACTTCCAACAGATTCAGACTGTTCACAACATTGTTTCTATAGTACTTCAATGGTTCTCTAACGGATTCTTCTACCTGTATCAGCGCTGCGAAATGCATCACAGCGTCAGGCCGGAACGCCTTGATGACATTATCTAGGAAGATTCTGTCCGCGAGATCCCCTACTATTAAGTCTCCATTCAAAACTGCCCAATCATGCCCTGTGGAAAGATTGTCGTAGACAAGGATCTTATGCCCTTTTCCCCCGAGTGCTTTGACAACATTGCTACCGATATATCCCGCTCCTCCCGTCACAAAGACTCTCATTATTCCTCCTCAACTAAATTATTTATGTTGCTATACTTAAAAAAGAAAATACCCTTATAAGCATAAACTTGTGAAATATAGAAATTACTGGATTCTCAATTTATTAATTATTCCTGATTAGACTGATTTCGCAGGGTATCAATTCTTTTTTTCTGCTAAATAGCATTTATTTGTCATTGTTCACTGCTGCCTGCTGACTTGTCATCGTTTACTCTACCTAGTTTTCTGACCTCTTCGAATTCAAGGCGAAGTTTCTCATCATCAGGTTTTAAGCTAGACGCAGCCAGGAAGTAACGCTTAGCGTTGGTGTAGTCCTTTAGTTTCTTGTACGCTTTGGCGATCCTGAGAGGGTAATAGGTGCTATTCGGTGAGAGCTGATAGCCTGCTTTCCAGTCTTCTACAGCCGCATTCGGGCGCTCCAGGGCCCAGTTCACTCTGCCACGACAGCTGAAGTAGTAGTGTCTCGGCGGAGTTGCATATTGGATAGCCTGATCGATGGCCTTCAGGGCGGCTTCATATTTCTCTTGCGCAAAGAGCGAGCGCGCAAAAAGGTAGTGATGGTGAGCGTTCTCCGGCTCAAGTGTAGTGGCTCGTTGGCTTTCCAGTTCCGCTGTGTCCCAGTCTTTTCGTTTGAGCGCAATTTCAGCCAGGTAGCGATGGGCCTCGGGGGTTTCTTTCCTCGCCAGAGAGCGTTGGAAGTGCTGCGTGGCCCGTTCCAGGTCATTATTGTAGTAACAGGCTTTTCCGAGGACAAAAGGCAAAGCACTCTGGACAATTGCATCCGACTCGCCGATTTCCTGACAGAGCTCAATGTAAAGATCTAGCGCACCGGCCCGCTGGAAGCTCGAGATAAGACCCCGGAGAAGGCCCTCTCGATCGTCAGACAGCTTTAACCCTTGGGAAAACGCGTTTCTGGCTTGGCCGTAATCATTCATATTCAGATAATATTCACCAAGTCGAACGTAAAGTCCGGAGGGAATAGGACCGCTGGATTTCTGGATCATCTGTTCCGTATAAGCTACCGCCTTACTCCAGTTTCTTCTCTCCGCGGCCATCGAGGCTAACAGGTCGAGAGCTGGGCGGCCTACCAGCATGTCGCCGACAACCGTTTCCAGTCCCTGTGTGAAATGAATCAGCACCTCGTCTGAAAAGTGGGGATGTTCTTTCAGGTGAGGGTAGGCACCAGGATAAACCCTGGCCAGTTGCTTGACGTGGCTGAGGCTCTGCTCGTGTCTGCCGGTTGAAAGGTAGTAGTTGACCAAGGCATAGAGAAACTTGCCGTTATTGGGGTCAGTGGCCAAGGCTTGGAGAAAGGAAGATGCAGCCTTCTTTCCGTCTTGTTCGCGGCCATTGAATCTTCCGAGCCACCACTGGGTCTGGGCCAGGCCCAACCAATGGTTCCCTTCGAGTGGGTTCAGCTCTGTGGCTCTCTTATGCAACTCTTTGGTCCGAAGGAGGAGCTTGAGCGCTGTTCCAGTGTTTACAGCTTGTTTGGCCTGGAAATAGAGCGCCCTGGCGTAAGCGTAATGGTAGTCGGCGTTGGAGCCAGCATAATCAATGCCTTTGGCCAGAAGGATCTCTGCCCTCTGGTAGTCGCCGGCAGCAAACTGTCGTTTACCTGCGCATGCGTATATGTCAGCCGCCGCAAAACGAGCAAGTTGCAAACTTGCGAAGGCAAAAGCCGTCAAAACCAGCACGATAATAGTTGTCTTTATGAACCGCATCAGATGATCTTCAACGCACCGCTAGCGTCTGTGGTTGACCGCCGAGCATTTGAGCATTGCTCCTTCCGTCACTCGATCCGACAACAAGTCCGATCAAGACACCAAAGAGGATGCCGTTCGCAGTAATCTGGATATTAAAATCGCTTAAACTGTGTACAAGGATGGCAATGATGCCCCCGAGAGCCCCAAGATTAATTGCAAGACGAAAGCGACTCCGAGTTTGCCTGAGGCCCCGTAATCCGGTTCTGAAAATCAGGAAGATTCCCCAACTCAGCGGTACCAGGACTGGCAGCCCCATTTCAGTGATGACCTGAACGTAGTCGTTATGGGCCTCGCGGTAGCGATGGGTCAAGCCCGCAGGACGAACCTGGCTGAACGACCACGGGAAAGTACCCAGGCCGCTACCCCATATCGGCCTCATGAGCACGACATCCAGGCTCTTCTTCCACACAGCCAGGCGAGCTTTTAAGGATGTCTCTTCAATGTTTTGCACTGAGTGCAGCCGTTCGATCACAGGGTTTGAGGCAAGAATGGTTATGAAGACCACGAGCAGTAAAGCCAGACCCATCGACCAGAGCCTAAACCTTCTCAGCTGACTCTTATACACGTATGATATGAGCATAAACTCCAGGGCCACGAACGTGGCGATCCAACTTCCCCGAGACATACTCAAACAGAGCGCCACAAGGATGAGCACAAGCAGCGCGCCCCAGATCGCCAGGTTACCGAAAGGCCTATACAAGAAAACTCCAAGGCAAAGAGTAAAGACCATGGCGAGATATCCGGCGATGTGGTTATGATTCATAAACGTGGAGGTCAAAAACGTTTCTTCACCAGGAGTGCCGTAATTCCAAAACGAAGGAAGGGTACCTTGATGGTATTTGATGAATCCAATGAAGGCGAGTGCAGTTCCGACACCCAGAATGGCTACCACCAGCCCTTTTGTTTGAGTTCTAGACCTGGCAAGGTCAAAGGTGAGATAGAAAACTGCCACGTAAAGAAGAAGCCGAATGGCAGCCCAAACGGTGGCCGACGGATAGATGGAGGTGAGAAGGGACCCCAGAGTCAGCAGCACCAATAGAGCCACGACAGGGTCAAGGGGCGAGCGGGGAAGCAACCGTTCCCCCCTCCATACCCGCTTCAAAATCATGGCCACGAAGGCCAGAAGAGCCAACCACACGGCGATACAGAATATCCAGCGGGGAGTAGCTCCACGGGCAAGCGGGGTCAGTATCAACAGCGCGGCGAAAGCAAAACGTTGCGTGAATCCTGCACATTTTATCAGTGACTCAATACTCACAGCTGGGAGACGGAGAGCAAATGGCATGGTGTATTGCGACAAAATCAGATTATCGTAACGTTAAACAGAATTAACAAGTTAGACTGACTATCCCCAATTCTTCCCTCTATAGCACCACATAGCTCCGCCAACTCGTTTACATGAGCTCTTCGCCCACGAAACGCTTCGTTTCAGCATGGTTGATGTAGGTCCTGCTCAAAGTTTGCCTAGGTCCTGGTTCACCGCCGCAGGACCATTTGATTTTTCTCACTTCAGGAGAACTGAGCGTTTGTGGAGGCATGAAGCAAATGATCATAGTAGAGAAGGGATGTGACCCACGGTGCTTACTACCTCCTTGTTACGACCTACTATTGCAAGGCACATTCCAAAAAAGGGGAAAATCATCCTTTGGACCAGATTCTGCTTGTCAAACCCCTGGCCTTTGGTTCTTGCTTGTCATAGTAATAGCCGTACTTGTAAGCGTTCCGACCGTAGTAGGGATCTTTTTTCATATCGAGCATATTCAGCACCGTGCCTATGATCGGAGCTTGCACCGCGTCCAGCTGTTCTTTGCCACGTTTGATGTCGCGCAAATTGGTGTATCCTGCCCGCATGATCATGATGACCCCATCACAAAGAGGAGTTAAGATCGCCGCATCACTCATGGCGGCGACGGGAGGAGAATCCAGCAGAACCAAGTCGAACTGATCCCTGAGAAGACTCATGAGCGTCCGCATCCTGCTGCTGGCCAAAAATTCGACCGGATTGGGAGGGAGACTACCGCTTGTCAAGACCCAGAGGTTCATATCTTGGACCTGGACCAGACACTCTTGGACCCGCGCCAAAAGGTATGGAGTCCCGTGCTGAGAACCGCGGTCCAGATCGCCCATAGCATCTCTCAGGGCAGCTTCTTTCGGGTCTGCGTCCGGAGGTACATGGTTAGGATCTTCCTGAAAACTGAAACGAGCATGCTTGCAATTATGCAGTTCCCGGATACCTTCCTGGATCTGCAGTTTCAAGGGACCGGCGAGCTCATCAGGACTCATGAAGCCAAGATGGAGAAGGATCTGTCCGAACCTCTCCGAGCTGCCATTCCCTTTGTTAAGTGCCATCTGCACCTGCTCCTTGGTGATTTTGCTGCTTTGCACCAACAGGTTTCCAAGCCGTTTCTCTGGGGGCCGAGTGAGCCAGTCCACATAGACCA
The DNA here is from genome assembly GCA_020353215.1 of Deltaproteobacteria bacterium. Classification (GTDB taxonomy): domain Bacteria; phylum Desulfobacterota; class Syntrophobacteria; order BM002; family BM002. The sequence goes on along the minus strand of CP070692.1, from coordinate 2,657,447 downwards.
GGCGGCCTTTGTGAAAAGTAACGTGAAATGCATTCGTTTCATTCTCAAAGCTAAGAATTCCGCTCTTTTCCTGGATCTCCAAGAGCTTGTGTATATCGCCGACGCTCCATTCACCAAGAGCGCCAGAGCTGATTGCAGTGCCGAATGTTTCCACAAGAATATTGCTTAAGCCCTTATCCACATTCACTCCAAGGATGCTTTCCATCTTGGGCATGCGCAAATCGGTGTCGATGATGAGCGTTCTGGCGCCAAAGTGGGCCATGGTGAGCGCTAAATTGTAACACGTGGTGGACTTACCCTCCTGGGGAGTACTACTTGTTACCAGGTATACTCCTTTTGGCCGGTCAAGCCCTGAGAACTTGAGGTTGGTGACCAACATCCGAAATGCCTCAGAAAAATGACTGGTCAGGGGCAGTTCCAGTATACTCGGAACACTGTATTTCCCATTCTTGTTAGGCTTGAGATGATTCTTATCCTGCACAGGGATCTCGGAAAGCACCGGTAGCCCAAATTTCTCTTCCGCATCCTCGCGGTTGTGCACTGTCTGGTCCAAGTACTCCAGAAAGAAGGCCAATCCAACACCCGTAAAGAGACCCAGGATCAAACCAAGTGCCAGGTTCATAGTTTTTTTCGGTTTGACCGGCTTAACCGGAAGCGCAGCGGGTGCCACAAGGCGCAGATTGGTCTTGGTTATCTCGTCTGTGATATCCGCTTCTTTGATCTTGGTGAGTAGGGTGTTATAGAGTTCCCGGTTGGTCTGCACGTCGCGCTCAAAGATCGCGTATTGCAGTTCCTTTCGGTTTGTGTTCATGGCCTCCTGTTCGTAGCGCTTCATCGCCTCTTCCAGAGCCTTTTCCCGTGCAATGAGAACGGCCCGTTCCGACTCAGCATTGGTCAAGGTTTTCTTGATCTGCTGGCGAATCTTGCTACTCAGCTCTTGGATCTTGGAGGTCACTCTGAGCATTTCGGGGTGCTTGCGTTTATACACTTTGGAGATTTCTTGATGATCGATTTCAGTGTTCAACAGTTGCACATAGAGATTTTCGATGAGATCGTTTTTTAGGAAAGCGGGAATGTTATGGATCTTGCTCCCCTTGTTGCTGCCGATGAAGTTCTTCAGCGCTCGTATCTTTGCTTCCACTTCGAGTCGCTGGGTTCTGGTGTCTATGTAGACTGCATTCATCTCCTCGATCTTCTGCACGTTGATCTTTTGCTTGCCTTCGATGGAAAAGAGGTTTTCCTGCTCTTTGAATGCCAGAAATGCTTTTTCAGAGTCTTCCACCTTTTTCTTCATGCCATAGAGCTGCCTGTTAAGCCAGTCCAACATCTTGCGGGAGCTCTCCAGTCGGGTGGCCGAGTCATAGCGGATATAGGTCTCCGCCAACGTGTTCGCAATATTCCTGGCAGTCGGCGGATCGCTGTCCTCCACGTGGATATTCAAAAGGCGGGTGTTCCTGACTTCCTGGATCTCGATCTTGCGCTTGAGCCTCTCGATCTTTTCGGTCAAGAGCCTTTCTTCCTGGGGGAGAAGCTCTTGATACTTAGGTGTAGAGGGAAAAATGGCTAACAGACTTTTCACATTGCCTTTCAGACCGCTGAAAAACCGGCGGACAAGCCCACGTTCCAGGGCTTCATCCGAAAGGTTAATCTCAGACAGTACCTTTTCGAGCACTGGCCGCGAAGTGACAATCTTGAAATGGGTCTGGAAGGTAAGCTGCTGAGAGGCGTAGCTTTCCACATCCAACTGCTGGCCTGTGAGGGGAGAACTCTGTGTCTCCTTGTCTATGATGATTCTGGCCGTAGCTCGGTATAACGGTTTCATCGAAAAGGTAAGCAGAGCCGTAAAGAGCACGGTCAGGAAAAGGATGGAGAGGATC
>CP070692.1:2645513-2655470 GCA_020353215.1 Deltaproteobacteria bacterium | reverse complement strand
CAGGCCCACGGAACAGGTCGCCTACGAGGTCCACGCAGTCCAGGCCTTTAACTACACCTCTGCTGTGGGCGGACCCGATTCAGCACTTTTCGGTGTTGAATCAGTAGATCTCCGCTACCGGGCCATAGACGCAACCTGGGTGTGGCACGAGGATGAGAACAGTTCCGCCGTTCTCTTTTTGGATCGCTTCAACGCCGGTTTCGCCCTGCCCAAGGCAGACATCATCGTGGGCCGTCAGCCAATAACGTTTGGCAAGGCGTTTTTCTGGAACCCGCTGGACGTATTTCTTCCCTTCGATCCCCGGCAGTTTGACCGGGACTATAAACCCGGCGTGGATGCGCTCCGCGTCGATTACCCTTTTGGCCCGTTCTCCGGAATGACCTTCGTCGCTGCTGCGGGCCGAGAGGTCGACGGCACAGGACAGTTTGCAGACGGTGACTCGACCGTGAGTGCTTCCTGGTATGGTTCCGCTCTTCTGGCCCGTGGGTTTACCACCTGGAAGGGCTGGGATCTGTCTCTGCAGGGCGGCAAGATCTATGGTGGCTATCAGCTCGGCGGCGGGCTGGTGGGCGAAATCGGGCCGATAGCGTTGCGCACTGAGGCCGCCTATTTTTCGGCCATGGACGGCAGTCAGCCGCTGCCCCCTTCTCTTGGGGGTGATCTGGTTGAAGACAGCTTCACCGCGGTAGTTGGGATTGGACGCTGGTTCGATAATACGCTTAGACTGGAGTTCGAGTACCTGTTCAACTCTGCCGGCGACCCTGATAACCTGGATGGTTCCTTCGTCCGCTTCGCAACCGGAACCATCCTCCAGATGAGCCGTAATGTTACCGGTTTTCTTGTCAGCTACGAGTTCCTACCCATTGTAGTCGGCCAATTGGTCTGGCTTTACTCCTGGGACGACTCATCCAACAACTTGCAGCCCATCGTGACCTGGTCCATGGCGGACAACATCGACCTACTCCTCGGGGCCAGCATTAACGTTGGTTCACGACCAGTGGTAACTTCAACCGGGCAAGTAGAGCTTCAGAGTGAATTCGGCACCTTCCCCAACCTCTATTTCATGCAGTTCAAGTGGTATTTCTAGCCCGGTTATGTCATGAATTGCCGTCGCGAGACCGCGAAACAATCCTGCCTCTCACTTCAAATCCGCATGACCCAGGCCCACGGGACGATGACCTCGAAGGGCGTATCCTGACCATGAATGTAGCGGTCGGCCGCATATTTGTCGGTGGTACTGAAACCGGGATTCTCCACAAACCCATGGTCTGCGAAGAGAACCAAAAGGGTCCTTGCGGGCAGATCACGTAGACGAAAGAACAGGTCAAGCTCCAGATAGCGGAGAACATTGCCGAAGAGATGCTCCAGGCCGCCCTTTTCTGCATGTATTTTCTCGTCAGTACCGCTTATTTTCCACAGAAGCTCTTCCTGGTTCCTATCTGGATAGGCTGCCAGCAACGCCTGTTCCAAATATGGCTGTTGGGCCGAAGTGGTCGTAGGCTGGTGTGCCCAGAGAGCCCCCTCCCTGACCAGCCGGAAACGATCCGGCATTTTTCCGAAAAAATCCTGCTTGATTCTCTCCCAAAGATCCCAGCGCATGCCGTCCAAAAGCAGATATAAGACGTGAGCATGATCCGGAACGTTCCTTTTCTTCGACAGTAGGAAGGGAATATCCTGGATCATGGTGGGGCGAGGTGTTTCACCTTTCTCCCAGATGGGCACGGCCTTTTGATAGAAATCAGTGAAATCCCGGTTTATCTCGACCAGCATCCGGCGCGCCTGCTTTTCTTCCTCCTTGAAGAAAGGGGGTGCAGGGATGCCAATACGCGCCAGTTGTGTCTTCAGCACTTCCACCAGCGAAGGGATGGGGCTCATGGCCTGGATGAAAGTGGATTCCCATTTGTGAAATACCCCTGGTTCCGAACTCTTGGGTCTTTTCAACGCTTTCCGTTTCTTCTTGAAGAGATGGTAGCTTTTTAGGGCAGCGGACATCTCCTCCCGTCGCTCCAAAAATACCCGGGTGGCAGCAGGCCTCTCGAAGCCCGACTCGACAGATGTGGAAATATTGCTTACCTCGTCTACGCCCAGGAGCCTTTCAAATGCCTCCCGCAGGATGGCGGGAAAGATCGTCTCTTTATCAAAGATCTCCCCAGGGGGCCTCGAGGCCAGGTGGGACCAGAGGGTTTGTATGAACGAGGAATCTTCCTCCGCACTAAGAATAAAGGCTTCGAAAAGCTCTGGCTTGCGGCTCTGGAGCATCAGCGCCAGTTCGGCAAGATCGCCCAGGAAACGCTTGCCATCGCTTTCGGTACCGCGGTTGAGAAAGGGGAAAAGCGCAAGGACGTCTTCCGGGGGGATCCGGTATTGCTCGGTCCACAGGGATGCCAGCATTGCCTGGGCCAGTTGTCTCTGTCCCACCTCACGGAGGAGGGGCGTGAGGTGAGCGCACTCTTCCTGGACAAATCCGGTCAGCCCTTGCTCATCGTGGCCGGGAGATGTCTCGTCTCCGGCGCCAAGGAAATGGACAAACGTATCTTCGGAAACTCCCTCTTCCTTGAGCCAATTTTGCAGGATTTTTCGAGTATGAGCCAGCGTGTACTTGCGATGGATGAGTCTCTGGTAGAGCTCATCGAGATTTCGCTGGACCACCACCACTTTTCCCCGGAAGGCCTCGTTGATCCCCTCAAGGACCTGTGGTGTGACGGCCTGCTCAACCTGGTCAAAGATCTCAGCGCTCTCCTTTGCCGGGATCTCTAGCAGCCGACGGATACCATTCGCCTGTTCCTTCTTACCCACCAGGTCCAGCCCTTCCAGATAGGGGAGGAGTTTTTCCTGTACGCTGGGTGATTGGAGAGCCTCCAGGGTCTCAACAATTCCATCGTCGATCTCCCGGGTCAACTCACGCAAGGGTTTGAAAGAGCTGCTCTCGCCCAGGCGGAAACCGCAGGAACAGGCGGGCTGACCCTGCAGGTGATCCTGTGGTGAGTGGAGGCAGCGGTGGTTCAACACTGCGGAGAGGTTCTGGTCGATGGAGCGCCGGTTGTGCTGCACCGAGATCATCTCCAGTCGGTCCAACCGCTTTAGAAGGCCATATTTTCTCGACCGGGTCAGCTTTTCATACGGCTGGAACTGCTCGCCGCCCCGTCCCCGCTGGTGACCATCCACATAGGCCTTGATGTATTGGTCCTGGAATCTTTGAAAGTTCCGGAAGAGTTCTTCCAGGGCTTCAGACGTGATGGAGGAGGATGTCTTCTGGTAGAAGTCCAGTATCGTGTCACGATCTTTCCACAGGGCGCCGTAACCAGCATTCTCTGGAAAATGCAGCCGGGGATCGGTAAGATACTGATAGACAAAGAGGGCGCGCTCGGCCTGGGCCAGAAATCCTTTCACCTCATGGACGGCCCCGAGTTTTTCTGCCAGAAAAGGTTCCCTTTGACCGGACCGGAGAAACCGTTCAAGACCTTCCCGAGAGGGAAGGCTGACCTTGACCTCTTCCCACTGGGAGATAATGGTCTCAATCTCTTTGCGGCTCCGCTTCCAGGGTAGATTCCTGAAGGCCTGAAAGGCGGCGGCCCATTCAATTCTGGAGAGCAGCGCTCGCAGGTCCTCCAGGGCCTCTTCTTTGGCGGACCTGATCTCCGACCACAACTCCTCCTGAGAGGCAAGGGTGAGGGGAGCCTTGCGAAACCTTTCCGGGATCAGCGGATGGCTGGTGATGGTGCGACGCAATTCTTCCTCGAGAATCTCGCCCCGACCCAGGGCAGTGATACCCTTGAGGCCGCTACGGACAATATCCTCCAGTCCTTTCTTCCTGGCGCCCTGATATGCCACCAGATGACCGGAGCAAAGCAGGGCCATGACCAGGATTTCAAACTGAGGCCTTAGCAGGCCGTAGTCTCCCTTTCTGAAACTCCAGTAGAGCTCCTCCAGAACCGTGTTCTTCCTGGTGCCCATCTCTTCGAGAAAGCCCTGGACCAGTTCGTTGCGGCGCGGGTCCACCTGAAGCTGGTACTGGTTGCCCTTCTTCTTAACCAGACCCATGGGCTTAAGTAACCCCTCCAGCACATCGCGGCTGGCAAACTTGGAGCGCTCATTAACCTGCAGCACGCCCACAGCGAAAAAGTCCTTGAGAAGACTGGCCAGGATAGGGGGTGCAGGGATCTCCATATAAGGATGAATGCGATTGTGCCGAGGAAAACACCGATCGAGTGCGGGACGCACGAACTCCTGAAGGAACTTTTCCTGGCTCAGGTAGCCGAAGGGAGCAAGATCCACCTGCCTTTCGTCCCACAGGAGCAACCCATGAAAGTAGCGACGGGTGAAGAATTCGGTCAGCTGCCCTTTTTCCTTCTCCAAGAGATTTTCCAGGTAGGCCCGGGCGCGCCGACTGGTTTCCCCATCCTCCTGCTTCACCTTCTCCAGAAGAAGCACAGCGGCCAGCATCTCCTTCAGCCAAGAGGCTTCGTCCTCAAGGGCAGCGGGGATCCAAAACAGGAACATCCCGGGATAGTGCTCGCGGATCATGGGGAGGAGGTTTTTCCTCACGTGCTGAGATTGGCGGTCGCAACCGTGGGTGGTGCCCACCAGCACAAAGAAATCGTCCTCGCCTCTCGTCCACTGTCTGGCCAGCGCCTCTACCTCACCGGTGGAGAGCTCATCCAACTGGCGCAGGAGTAAGAGACCGCCCCTCCTGGTGTGCTGCCATTTGACCCCTAACTGTTGCCTGCCCTGCTCCACCCAGCCTGCCAGGGGCAGGAGCAAAGAGTCCACCATCCCCGCGAGCTTGGTGAATAGCCGGTGGTCTTCTGGAAAGATTTCGGTGGCCAGATGCCGGACCCGGCGCCGCATGATCGCGGCCACATCCGCCTTGAGATCAATATAGTAGTGGCTTTTGAGAGGATCGGTGTCCATCTCCACTCGAACATAGGAACCTTCCTTGGCCAGCCGGTCCAGGATGTCGTGGAAGAACTGGTAGTTGATCTCGGCCTCCATGGGGGTGACGCGGCAGAGAATCATCTCCGCCATGTGCCGCACCGTATATTTGAACTTCACCGGCGAGATGGCAAAGAGAATGAGCAGCTTTACAGCGGCAAGTGCGATCCTCTGCTGGTCCAGATCCTGGAAGAGTTCTGGTATTTCGTCTTCATAGGCTGCGAAGACCCGTTCGACATAGATCTGACTTTCTGAACGTTCCCTGATTCGATCCAGGAAATGGTCAAAGATCACCTCAGGGGTGAGCAGGTCATGCGGGTTTCGTTCAAGGAAGGAAGGGATGTGCCGTTCCGGATCTCCTTTGAGGCGAAAGTGGATGAAATCCACCACGCCGCGATGCTCGGAAAACAGGGGTTTGAGTCGGTCCAGCAAAGTAATCGTCGCGGGGTGGATAGGATAGAGTTGGGCGAATCGCTTCGGCGCCACCGGGAACGTGTCAAAGTGCGCCTTCACCTCTTTGAAGATCTCACCAATGATGGCCTCGGCCCCTTCCTTGTGGCGGATGAGCCGATGGGAGACCAGTTCCTCGATATGGGCTCGTCCCAGGCTGATGCGGACGCGGTAGCGGTCCTTGATCTTGTTGAAGGTATCCTGATGGATCTCACCGGTCTCCTCAATCCACTCCTGCAAGGAGGCAATTATCCATAGGGGAAAGGCCGCCGCCTGCTCGCCCAGGTACTGGAGAAAGCGGACGTCTTCATTATAGGCCCGGGCGTCAGGTTTGGAGCGCAGAAACTCTGAAAGTTCGTCCACCAGAAGAACCATGCCGGAAAGGCTCAGATCCTGCAAAGTGGTCTCGATCTGAGTGAAGGTCTCATGGCGCGTTTCAGCCCCCTCAAAGGTTCGCTCAAGCAAGCGGCCCAGCTCCTTGAAGATGGCCCGCAACATTATGTCTTCAAGGAATTCTGATCCCCGGTGCTGCACCAGGGAGACCTCCACTACCAGAAACCGCAGGCTATCGAGGTTGCCGGCAAAGACCTCAAGCGACGGCTCCTGGTCCACGAGGACCTGCCAGGACCGCGGCTCCCCAAGTAACAGGCTGAGCATGCTGAGAAAGTGGGATTTACCGGAACCAAAATGGCCCTTGAGAAAGACGCCTCGTCCCTGGCGCTCAGAAAGGCTGGTGAGGATTGCCTGCAGGTTCTCAAGGACCTCTCCAGTAAGCACGAAGGTTTCAAGGATGAGCTGGCGCAGCCCGGGATCAGTCAGATCCTGCAACTGGATGACGGTCCTGACCTCTGGCAGTTCCACCAGATCCCGGATCAGGAGCATCTCTTTCTTTTGTTTGCTGCCAGTCACCGAAGTACGTCCCCCCTATCGTTGACTTGCACTGCTGTGCCGCATAAAGAGACACAAAAAGGATGAAAATGTCAAACTGGGGCCCCTTCTCCAGGATCGAGAGTGCGAAGGAGCTCCAGAAACTCTCCGCCGTATTTTGCTAAGGTTGCCTCGCCAACCCCGACAACAGCCAACATCTCTTCTCGAGTTCTGGGTAGGGTCCTGGCCATTTCCCGCAGGGTTCGGTCATGAAAGATGCAGTAGGCTGGGAGTCCTGCTTTCCGGGCAATACTTGTTCGCAACTGCCTCAGCCTTTGGAAAACGACCCTCTCGGCTTCCAGCGCCAGTGGCCCGTCCATTGTTGCGACGCTTTGTCTCAACTGAGGAGTTGACAATCGCACTACCTCCCCTCCGGTCATGACTTTGCGGCCCCAGCTGGTCAACGTCAGGACAGGATAGATCCTTTCTCCCTTGGCCAGCCGCTCCTGAGAGACACACCCCTTGGAGATAAGTTCCTGGATCCATTGCTGCACCTGGACTTGGGTATATTCGGCTAAGAGACCGTAGGTGGAAAGGCGCTGAAGGCCGAACCGCAGGACCGAACGGTCTTTGGATCCCGTGAGCACCTTGGCAGCCGTGGTCTGGCCGAAACGACCTTCCAGGCGGGCAATGCCACTGAGCACCTTCACTGCCAAAATAGGGTCCGTACTTTGTGGCTCCGGTGCCTGGAGCCGGTTTGCTTGCAGACAGATATCGCAGGCGCCGCAATTATCCATGCTGCTGGCTTCGCCGAAATAACGCAGCAGAAAGGTTCGGCGACATTCACTGGTGCCGGCATAGACCATGACCTGATCCAGTTTCTCCATTTCAAATGCCTTGCGAATCTGGAGGGCCTGAAAGTCAATGTTGAGTTCCTCTGGCTCCAGCCGTTGCTGGATGCGCAGGCCCCGGCCGCGAAACGGCGGGATATAGGTGACCTCCCCCCGCTCAGCCATCTCGGCCACGATTCTCCTCAAGGTATCGGGCGTGAGGCCTGCCCTGGCTGCGAGTTCGTCTGGAAGGAACTGGACTCCATCCCGGAGTTCTTCTCCACTGTGGAGTCGATCCAAGCACTCCAGCAAATCTTTCTTTCCTCTAGCCCTGGAAGAAAGGGTGGTGAGGAGTTCTTGCACCGTTTCATGGAGATAGAGCTCCGCCTGGTTATCGTAGCGCTTCAACCTGCGAACTGCGCCTCCATCCTCCAAAATTTTGATACATGAGGCCACAGCCAGTTCCGATATTTTCTCCTCGACCAGTGTTGCGATCTCACGGTAGGTCAGCCAGAGCACGTCCTCAGCTCGCTCCCGCAACCGATCATAGACGGTGAGTATCACCTCACGAGGTGGGTAGCGGGCTTCGATGAAAAATTCCTGTAATCGACGATCGGCAGTACTATACAGGAGCAAGCAGGTAGATGGTGTGCCGTCCCGGCCGGCGCGGCCGCTTTCCTGGTAGTAGGCCTCAATGGTGCCCGGGAAGGTGTGGTGGATGACCATGTTGATGTCTGAGCGGTCAATTCCCATGCCGAAGGCATTCGTGGCCACCACCAGATCAGTGCGGCCTTCCATGAACTCTTCCTGTACCCTAGTGCGCTGGGCCTCGTCCATACCGGCGTGGTAGCCTTCTGTCTGCAGCTGTTGGCGCTGGAGTTTTTTGACCAACCGTGCCACACTCTTTCTAGTACCGGTATAGATGATGGCACCACCGTTCACGCCGGACAACCGTTTTTGGATAATAGCAAGTTTCTGCTTCTCAGTTTCGGCGGGGATAACTTCCCAGAAGAGGTTGCGGCGGTCAAAGCCGGTTATGAATTGCCGGGGGGCCCGGAGCCCCAATTGCTCAATGATGTCGCTTCGCACCCTCTCTGTGGCTGTGGCAGTGAGTGCGATGACTTGGGGCCGACCCAGACGGTTCAGGGCTTGGCCTATCCGCAGGTAGTCCGGCCTGAAATCGTGGCCCCACTGGGAGATGCAGTGGGCTTCATCCACGGCCACCATGGAGACGGCGGCGTGTCGCAAGGCTTCCTGGAAGAACCGATTGCGCAGTCTTTCCGGGGAAACATAGACCAGCTTGAAGTCTCCGGCTGTCATCTGCCTGAGAACCTCTTCCTGCTCCCGGATCCCCATCAGGCTGTGAATGGCCGTCACCGGCAGATCCAACACCCCAAGGGAATCCACCTGATCTTTCATCAGGGCTATGAGAGGGGAGATCACCAGGGTAAGGCCAGGTCTGAGAAAAGCGGGCATCTGGTAACACAGGGACTTGCCCCCACCGGTAGGCATAATCACCAGGGTGTCCTCCCAAGAGAGCACCGCTTCTAGGATCTCCTCCTGTCCAGGTCGGAATTGACGGAACCCGAAGACACGATTCATAAACGCCAGAGCCGCGTCCATCGAATTGGGGATTTCGTAATCCTCACTCATTCTCAACCACTTATGCCTCAACCCTTTCAAACATTGAGCAGTTTCTTGAGCTTCTTGATGGTCCCCAACAGCTTCACATTGTGGGGATGAGCCTGGTAGACTTCCTCCAGCATAGCTAGAAATTCCTCCAAGCGGCCCAGGGTAGTATAGATCCTTTTCAGAGTACCTTTCACATAAATGTCCGAGGGGTCCTTCTGGAAGGCTTGTCCCAGACATTCTAGGGCATTGTCGTACTCCCCCAAGCTGTAGTGGCAAAAGCCCTGTTGCTTCATAAAGTAGGGGTTGTAAGGCTCCAACTGCGAGGCCGTGCGGTATTCCACTGCCGCCTCCTGCACCTGACCAGCATCCTTGAGTTTCTGGGCCAGGAGCCCGTGGAGTTGGGCATCGTCTTTCCTGGCACGGATGGAGACCGCGGTTTGGAGTTCTTTGATCACCTCCCGGTCGGAGCGACACAACCCCTTAAGTCGCAGTATCTCCTTCTGCACAAAGCGATCCTCAGGAACCAAGAACCGGAGTTTCTCGTAAAGCTCTACCGCCTCATCCCAACGTCGCATACGGTTGAGAATCAGCGCTTTCTCTTTTAGTAAACGCGGTTCTTCCCTGTGTGCCACCAACGAGGTGTCCAAAATCTCCAGGGCTTCGCTGTATCTTTCCATTTCCCTGAGTGTTCGGGCCATCCGCAAGGTCAGATAAGGCCCGGACTCTTTTTGCAGAGCGTGACCAAAGCTTCGGAGGGCCTCCGTGAAGTTCTTTTCTTTAAACGCTATCTCTCCCTGAACCACCAAAGCCTCCAAGCACTGTGGGTCCTTCGCCTGGATCTCTTCCACCAAGACTTTCGCTTCCAGTAGCTTTCCTTTCCGGACATAGAGGTTAGCGAGGCTCGATTTGAGCAAAGAATGGTCGGGGGCCTCATCAAGAGCCTCAAGCAGCTCTCGTTCGGCCTCTGCCAGTTTTCCCTGTCTCCTGAGATCCTTGGCCCGCTCCCATTTGATCTGGCAGAATTGACTCAGCACCACCTGTTGAGCCTCACAGTCTCTTTGTCTCAGATGTTCGGGATGCACGGCCCACCAGCAGGTCGGCCGGCAATGCCCAACCTACGTCTTCACGTGTCCAAGGAGAAACCCCAAAACTCCGTCCCTCTTGCGTTGACTTTGGGACACACATGACACCGTGGGTATAAATAAAGATCTAGATATCAATAAGTTATCTCCTGCCTTGACTCTCC
>CP070692.1:2635392-2645413 GCA_020353215.1 Deltaproteobacteria bacterium | reverse complement strand
ATCTTCTGTCCCTCCGTTACCTTCTCACAGTTTCACTGCAAAAACACTTGACCCTGCACAGGTTGGAAAACCTGTCTCGTATACCTGCGAGCAGTACGTAGAACTGCAAAGCAAAAAGATGAGGTTGGGGCAGGAAGATACGCGTGAGAACCGAAAGCATGTTGCGCTTGGCCAGCAGTGTAAGACCCGTAAAGGTTTACCTGTAAGGCGTGACACTTGGCAGTTGATTTATTCACCTGGTAGCCCCGCGACCTTATCCCCGTAGTTGAAGACGTAGGTGAGTAGCTTTGCGCCCCACTCTTTCGAGCAGTTTGCCTTTTGCAGGTTGTGCCTCCCAGCGGCGTCGTAACAGTTCGGCAAAATCTATGCCATTATTCCTCTTCTGATAAGAAGCACAAAATAGCTTCTAACTCCCTTGAATTAAGAGCTTTCTGGAATACTACGGCTGGAGGCTCGATGAGGAGACACCAGTCTAGCCGAAATGAACCGTCAAAATACGTCACCGTATTTGCGAACCTCGACACCTGAGTTGCCTTTCGTCCCCAAGGATGAATGGCCCCGCTCCGCATTTCGATGCTGTCCCGCCCCCTGTTCTTCTGAAAGAACGTTGACTTGGGAGCCTGATACCTGTATGGGTAGAGTATGGTGACTTCAGGTGTTCGAACCCCATTAGTAATCTCATCGGAAACCCCCGTAGGTTGGATAGGTACCGGAGTTATGGGGTTTTCCATGTGCGGCCGTCTATTAGCCCGGGGTTATAAGGTGATTGTTTATAACCGTACCAAAGAAAAGGCCCAGCCGCTCTTGGGCCAGGGGGCTCAGTGGGCCGATTCCCCTCTGGCCGTTGCTCAGCATGCTGATATTGTCTTCACCATGGTGGGCTTCCCTCAGGATGTGCGAGAAGTGTATCTAGGAACGAGTGGTGTCCTGGCGGGGGCCAAAGTCGGCAGCGTAGTAGTAGACATGACCACGACAGAACCAAGTCTTGCCAGAGAAATCTACGCCGAGGCCGTATCGAAGGGGATGCACGCGATTGATGCCCCAGTTTCGGGTGGTGATGTTGGTGCTCGCAACGGAACGCTATCGATTATGACAGGCGGTGATTGGGAGGTCGTCAAGGCCGTAACCCCGCTGCTTGAGATTATGGGACAACGGATCGTCTATCAGGGGAAAGCGGGAGCCGGACAGCATACCAAACTGTGCAACCAGATCGTCATTGCTGGGACCGTGATTGGTGTGTGCGAGAGTCTTCTCTACGGATATACGGCCGGGCTAGACCTGGAAATCATGCTTCGTTCCATCAGTAGCGGTGCAGCAGCGTGCTGGACGCTCGACAACCTAGCTCCCCGGATACTTGAGCGTAATTTCGATCCTGGATTCTTCGTCGCGCATTTCGTCAAAGACATGGCGATTGCTCTGGATGAGGCCCGGCGAATGGGCATAGTTCTTCCCGGGTTGGCTCTGGTGCACCAACTCTACCTGGCCGTCAAAGCGCAGGGGCACGGGAAGCTGGGCACTCAGGCCCTCGTGTTGGCACTGGAGCAGTTGTCCCAGACGGAAATAAAGAAGTAGTCTCAGGTGCAGGCTAACCACTAACCAGTGAGTATTGTAACAATTAAGCGCGGAAAGACTCGGTGCTCGTTTTGTGTGGTTACTGCCTTTTATCGACCGGTACCGCAGCTTTATAAAAAGTGGCATTCCCATTTATCTGGTACTGTCTTACTGCTGCCGGTACGATGATGGAGGTTCCCCCCGATACGAGTGTAGTAGTCCCGTCGCTCAAATCGGTAATCGCGGCCTCGCCTTCCAAGCAGATAATAATTTCCACGCTACGCTCGCAAGTACTCACAAAGGGATCCCCCTTGTCTACTGTAACAACGGACAGAACAAATTCTGCCGCCTTCGTTGGATAAACTGCTTCCCCCGTGGAGAGTTTGTCGGGCTCCAAGATCGTCACTTCTCCGTCGGTGAATTTCAGGATGGCGAGTAACTCATCGACATCCGTGTGCTTGAGCGTAAGTCCACCTCTCAAGACGTTATCAGAATTGGCCATGAGTTCAATTCCGACACCTTCGAGATAAGCATGAAGTCTCCCCGCCGACAGAAACAGAGCCTGACCCGGAGCAAGTCGCACGAGGTTCAAGAGAATTGGAGACAGTACGCCGATATCGCCTGGATATTGATAGTGTAGTGTCATCATCCACATCCAGACAGGGTTTGAACTTGCTGGCCGCTCAACGACGGCCACCGTTTCCTTCACGATCTGCTCCTGTTGCCTTCTACTCATGGCCATCAACGTTCGAAAAAATGTGCGCAGCCCCTCCCTGTTTGGACTGCTTCGCAGCAGGTCCAATGGTTCTGCCAGGCTCGGGGTCTGAATCTTGTCGAAGAGTGCGAGCATCTCCTCTATCCTGCGAAAGCCGTTTAAAGCCCAAAACGGTGTCAGTGCGCAAATGATCTCTGGCTTATGGTTCCCATCTCGATAACTTCTTTGCGGATCATCGAGAGGAATTCCCAACTCATTCTCCCTAACAAACCCTTGTCTCGCCTGCTCTTCGTTGGGGTGAGCTTGGATTGACAGTGGTTTCGCTGCAGCAAGCACCTTAAATAGAAAAGGCAACTTGTTGGAAAACCGTGCCGCAATCTCCCGTCCGAGTACCTCCTCAGGCTGATTGTAGATCACCTCCAACAAAGATCTCCAGACCCCATCGCAAAGAACTTGTGATGGCGCTTTGGGGTGAGCACCCATCCAAAGCTCCGCCTGAGGTCTTATCGCAGGCACCGGTTTGCCGAGTAGCTCGGGGATGGAAGTTGTGGATCCCCAGGCATATTCTTGTATGGCGTTTCTTAGAAGACCGATCTTTCTCATTCCACTTTCCCTCTGGAACGAGTTTCAGTTAGGATACCAGTTCAGCCGTGGAAGTTCATCCTTCTTATTACTTTTAGGTCCTTCAGGAATTTGCCCAAGTTATTAGCTTCTCCAATCCCGGATCCGCCAAGCAAGCAAGGACAGGGTGGGCTGCAAGACAAAAAGCCACCTCTTCTTCGTCTTTCTCCGGAAACGAGAGGTCAGCTGGCGTAATGGCGTCCGTCGGCGCCAGTGAAGGTGCCAATAACGCTGTGATTATGATGCTTTATAGAGTGAGCCGCCCTATCCGCACGCTACCCTCCGGTATGGAACCAGGGCAGATTCCGGAAGAGCCGGTTTTGATCTTTGATTGACAACTATTTAAGCAACGAGTGAGAAGATCTGCTAGTATTACACTGTGAAAGAGAAGAGTATAGAATCTTGGTCGTGATAATATGACTCGTTAAGCTGTTTAAGGAGGAGGTTGTAGCCATGTCCTTCAAAGAAAACCTGAAAAAGAAAATTTACCTCGATGAACTCCTGCAACAGCTCACTTCCACCATGAGAGACCTACCCGGGCAGCGACGACTGGACAAGGAACTCATGCGGAGGCTACTCGATATGACCGATTTTGCGCAGATGAAGGTCAGGGACCTGCAGCTTTACGTCCGACCTCTAAAAAGTGAACTCATGGAAGTGCTAGTGTTTGACAACGAAGTGCCCATCTACCATACCACAATATCCGACGTAGCTCTGCGGAAAAGCCCAGAGTGGAAGGAAATGTTCAGTATCAAAAACATTAAGCGAATTCTGAATGATAAGGACGTGGTTGTTAGTAAGGGCAAGGAGTCAATCAAGCGAATTTATGCCAGCGCCCTGGAACTCCTGGATCTGATCTTTACCCAAGAGGATCTGGGGCTCCTGGTGGCCGATGCACGGCGGGGATTGGCACAGAAGGCTGTTTCTCAAATACAGGAATCTCTCGATCTTTTTTTTGAGCTGCTCGGTTTCCAACCCGTATCTCTCGTTGGGATCGAAGATAGGTTTTTATTTTTTGCCATGACAAAGAGAAACGGTGAATCAACTGACCGGTTCGCACATCTAATTCTCTTCGATGAGGAAAAGTGCTTGGTCAGCATGCGGAAGGGAGATTTTTCGCCCCAGAGCGATTCTGACCTCAAATGGATCGAACGATATTTCAACGGTGAAGAAACAGCCGACTTTCAGGGAATTCAAGTCTTCGAATTCTTGGCTGAACTCGCCTTGCGCAAGCCGCAGGCGAACGAGGCATATGAACATAAGGATTAAACGGAAGGCAGCAAGGCAACCGAGATGTGCCCGTTTATATAGCTGAAGAGATGACCAACCGCTAAACCATCGCTGCAAATCGCTTGCCGGATACAATGACTCAATGACCATTTACCATTGAAAAGCGACAAATGCGGGCTAAGGCCAGAGTTGCGCCACCAACATCCCCGCCAGCATAAGGCCGCAACCCACCACGCCACGAAGGGTGAGCACCTCACCAAGGATGAGCCAACCCGCCAAGGCTGCAAATACAGCTTCCAGGCTCAGAATGATGGCTGCATGCGTGGGCGGTGCAACCCTCTGGGCCACAACTTGAAGGGTGTAGGCCACTCCTACCGACATGACGCCCCCATAGA
Source organism: Deltaproteobacteria bacterium (assembly GCA_020353215.1). GTDB lineage: Bacteria > Desulfobacterota > Syntrophobacteria > BM002 > BM002. The sequence goes on along the minus strand of CP070692.1, from coordinate 2,640,901 downwards.
GAATGGGGATCGTTGCTGCCCGCAAGCCGTTAGCTGTAATGGTCTCCGTAAATCCGGCTACCGTCAAGCTGAGACAGCAGCAAACCACGTACTGAGCACAGGCAAGCTTCATCACATCCACCCGTGGTGAGAGCCAGCCCAGAATGAGTACGTGTGTTGCCCACATAAAGGCACCAGCGAGTTCCCAGGCATCACCTGGCGCAAGAGTAAATTCCTCGGTCACGCTCAGAAAATATAGGCCAATGGCTGCCAGCACGGCCCCGGCCCATCCTCCTCTGCCCGGCCGCTGTTTCCACAACATTCCCAGGAGCGGCACGATGACCACGTAAAGCCCGGTTATAAACCCTGCCTTGCCGGCAGTGGTGTAGACCAGTCCAACCTGCTGAAGGGTGGCTCCGGCAAAAAGCACCATTCCGGCAAGCCCACCTCCAAGAATAGCCTGTCTGCCACCTAGACGGCGCGCCAGAGGAACCTCCGGCATTCTATCACTCTGCACCACTAACGGAAGCAAGGTGAGAGCACCAAGAGCAAAACGCACACCATTGAAGGTGAGCGGCCCCACATGATCCATCCCGACCCGCTGGGCCACAAAAGCACCGCCCCAGATAACTGCGGTTAGCATCAAAAGTGAATCGGCCTTATAAATTGTACGAGACACGGGTGTACCCTTAACGCGCGCGTCAAAGAACACAAGAAGCTCCATTAGCGGCACAGCTGGTGTTTCTGAGGCGGGATTTGTTGAGATCAGTGGTTCGCCAAGAGGCGACAGCTGCGTCCGACGGCAACAAAGACCACTATCATCGATATTATCCAGACCATGTTGATCTACACCATGATCATAGTTGCGGATCCCGTCGGTGCCTCCGGCGCTTTCGTGTCGCATTCGGTGCTGCCCGCTCGCAAGTGCCCGCCAAAACGGTTTCAAGCTGGGCGCCCGTGTCGCACAGCTTGAAACAAGACGGCGATAATCGAGTCGCGAGATCCGAGCAAGATCTTGTCCAAATCCCGGACGACAGTCGACTAAACACTCAGACAGAACATGGTGTGGGTTTCCCTGATACCCTCGATTACCCTGATCTGGTCATAGGCGAGGGAGATCATACTTGCGTCATCAGGTGCCTGAACCTCTGCCACCACGTCGTACAGTCCGGTCGCCAAGTAAACATTTCCCACTCCTTTGACTTTTTTTACTTTGGCTGCAACCTCGCGGTCCATACCCGGCTCAATGGTGATCAAAACCACTGCCTTTGCCATGCTGGTATCCTCCTTTCTCGGCTTGCCCTTCATGGGCAGCTAGCAGGTGTAGAGAAACAACCTACTGAAACTGAGATTTTTCGACAATCATAGCCGGATAGCTGGTCAAGGGATACCATTTTCTTCACTTCTATAATATATTTCGAGAAGCATCTCGATTTGCCCATCTATGCTTTTTGTGACGTGCCCTTTGAGCATTTCCTGTTGGTGTGCGTAGAGGGCTGGACCATGCAGAAAGCCTGCAATTTGATGTCGCGAATGGTGGACAATGCCCACCTCGTGTTCCAAGGGAGTAGACACTTGCGTACAGTGCGTTCAGCGTTCCAATGGAGCCCTCGGCTGAGGAGACTCGTATGAGCGAATTTCAAAAGGAGGTTCTGGTCTTCAGTAGTCAATTGAAAGGCCATAGTTATGGCCCGCATCATCCCTTGAAAGTCGAACGGCTGCAGCTTACCATGGATCTGATTCAGGCCTACGGGCTTTTTGGCACTTCTGAAGAGCCGTGGGTAGAAGCCCAACAAGCCGAGGAACAAGATCTGCTTCTCTTTCATTCCCCGGACTACCTTCAGGCACTCAAGGAAGCCAACCTGGGACAGACCCCGTCCCAAGCCTGGCGCTACGGACTCGGAAGCGGCGACAACCCCATCTTTGCCGGCCTCTATGATTGGTCCCTGCTGGTGACTGGGGCGACCCTGGAGTGTATTCATCAGGTCAGCCTTGAAGGCCGCCAGATTGCGTTCAACATCTCCGGCGGTCTTCACCATGCTCTGCGTAGTCGCGCCTCAGGGTTCTGCTACCTGAATGACCCGGTCATAGGGATAGCTAAGATGGTACAAGACGGTTTACGGGTGGTTTACCTGGACTTGGACGTGCACCATGGAGACGGAGTGGAGTCAGCATTTTATCATTCGGATCAGGTTCTGACCATCTCCATTCATCAGCATGGCCATACTCTCTTTCCAGGTACCGGATTTCCTGACGAATTGGGCCAAGGATCAGGCCGTGGATATGCGGTCAATGTGCCACTGGCCCCGGGAACAGATGATGATCTATATCTGTGGGCTTTTGCAGAGGTGGTTCCGCCACTTGTACATGCCTTCCGCCCTGATGTGTTGGTTACCCAACTCGGTGTGGACACCCTCACCTCTGACCCACTGGCCTCCCTCGACCTGAGCATAGATGGTTTCTCCAGGCTCGTAGAGGAAATAAAATCATGGAAATTCAAGTGGGTGGCCTTGGGTGGAGGCGGATACAACATCATGAATGTGGCGCGAGCCTGGGCCAGTGCGTGGGCGATCATGAAGGGGGTTCGGCTCCCGGCCGCTCTCCCAGAGGCCTTCGTCGGGCAGCACAAACGTGAGCTGGGCGCCAGTCTGACGCTCTCAGATCCGGCATTCAAGAGTGACGGAGCCACTGCTGAAAGGGCTCGACAGTTGGCCACTTCCGTGGTTGCTGAGATAAAGCACCAAATTTTTCCCGTGCTTGGCGCCTGAAATCGCAAGACTCAAGGAATACCATCCAGCCGACAACTCGCAATAAACAGCGAGCGTTAGACACGACATCACCGAAGAAGTACCTCTCCGATCGATTTGTTCGGTTTCGAAGAAATCCTAATCGTTAAACTGAAGCCGGTTAGCAACGAGCGGAAAATAAGACGGCAAATCCACCTCGATACTCCTCACCAAGAAAAGGTCTTTTCCCAAGCCGCTTCTTTCCCAAGCTTCAAGTTTGCCAAATCTGTGGGCCTAGCTGACGAGTTTTTTGACGTTGAAGTACCTCAGAATGGCCTGGCGAATCGGGCTTTTCAGGAATTTCGATTCACCGTTGGATACCGGGCCGGCTGCTGCATCCGTGAGAATCTGGTTCATTTCGTCCCACTCCCTTTCCGAAACGTTCATGAACCGCACTACCATACTCCAATTGCTCTTCGTGGCAAAGCTCTTGCGCAAGATTACCGAGCTGTCTACCTGGATGGATCTATTGGATTTGGGATTTGTGATTTTCAGCGAAAAAGTAGTTCCACAGGTGTGGGGACTCTTGGTGACAACAACACAACCCCTGGGGGTAAATCGAACTCCGCTGGCTCTCACCTCTTTCCCCCCCTTGTTGTAAAGCACCGGCAGTTGAATCTCCGGCACTTTAGAATCCAACTCGCGCCTGGGCTTTTCTGCTCCCGAAAGCTTTGTCATTGGCTCGCTCCTTTCCCCATCGCTCGAACTTCGCATAGCTGTGAGCAAGTGCCGTGCCAGATGTTAGATCATTGAGATTACTGGCACTTATCTTGGAGCACCATGTTGGCAGTATACTCTGCTCCAGCTCAAATGTTTGGCGTGTAGTATTTTATATACCTACCCGATGGCGTTACCAGATCACGCCGCTGATTCGGATTATGAACCATTTCCTGCTGTGGTGAATGACTGGAAGCCCAGATTCATGCACCAAACAGTCGCCGGGGACAGTTGAAACGCCAGAGGGATACGTAGAACCAGGAAGATTTGCGTTGGCCACAGAAGGGGGCGTCAGCTGAATAGTTTGGTTATCTCGTCCACTTCAAACATAGGAAGAGGGGCCACATTCCCTGTTTCATCCCGAAGTTGCAGACCTGCTTCCGTACGCAGTATCTCACCAATTACCACCGCAGGAATTCCAGCTTCGGCATAGTGGTAAACAAGATGGGAAGCCGCCTCCGGGGCCAACGTGAGAAGAAGTGCGCCAGAGGAGATGGCCCCCAGGGGATGGAGCCCAAACTGACGGCAGAGATGCTCGGTTTCTGGTAGCACGGACACCGAGTTTTCCTCCACCAACACGCCGCATCCAGATGCGACGCAGATCTCTCGGATGCCAGTAACCAATCCACCTTCAGTGGGATCGTGCATTGCATGTACTGGGAAACCGCGAGCAAGAGCTGCTTCCCTCACCACGCTAATCCCAGGGTCCAGAAGAAAGTTCCGAGTCCTCTCTGCCAGTTCAGTGCCGCAGGTCGCCTCTATCTCTCGCGCCTTCTCAGTGGCAATAATAGCGGTAGCTTCTATGGCTGCTGACTTAACCAACACGAGAGCGTCCCCCACTTGAGCGCCGCTGCTTCGACACAAATCTTCCGAAGCCACCTCTCCTATCATCTGGCCCGCCACCAGAACAGTATTGACCGCACAACTCACTTCTGTATGTCCACCCACCCAAAGGACTCCCACCTGTCTGCAAGCATCCTCGATCTCTGAAAATAGGTTCTCAACGTCCCTCAAGTTGGTCTTGCCTTCTGGCAGAATTATTGCCGCTGAATAGTAACGGGGAGTACCACCACAGGCAGCTATATCGTTGGCATTTATACATACCGAATACCAACCGCAGCGCTCCGTGGTGAAGGTGATGGGATCCGTGGTCACCACTAGATACCGATCCCCATAATCGATGACTGCAGCATCCTCACCCACCGCGGGACCAACTATCAGCTCTGGTGCTAGTGAAGTATGGCGCAGAAGTCGGTCCAGGACCTCAGGTCTCAGTTTACCCGCCGGAAGGGTTATCTTTGTCATCGGTTATCGCTCATTCCAGCTTTGTCATGTGGCCCTTGCACCCGTATCGACCTCCACTGGCCCCACCTCATAAGAACGGGATCTGTGGAGGGACACTAAATTCCCTGCCTACTAACCCGCCTGAGTCAAGACCAAGGTTCCGTTCATTCTAACCAGCAACGCGTGTAAGTCAAGATTCCTCTCTAGGAATCGGGGACTTGCTGATAACTCTCTCAGCATTTCCAGGATTTGTGGTGCACACCCCAAACCGAAATCCAAAACCATGAAGAGACAGAACGGTTTTGACACCCAGAAGCAGACATTTCATGATATAGTTTCCGTATGTCGGAGCCAGGAGCGAGCAAAAGAATTTCGCCCTCACTTTACTCTATCGGCCATGGCGACAGAAGATTTGACAAATTCCTCGCTTTGCTCCGAGCCCATCGGATTGTACACCTTGCTGACGTCCGTTCATACCCCAGGTCGAAGCGGAATCCGCATTTCGATCGGGAAATTCTCCGAGCATCTCTGAAGACTACAGGGATTTCCTACACTTGGTTGCCAGAGTTGGGGGGATTCAGGAAAAACGGATTGGGTAAATCCTCTCCCCATGTTGCTCTTAAGACCGTGGGATTCCGCAACTATGCAGAGCATATGGAAACAGAATCCTTCGGCGTCGCTGCCAACGAGTTAATTAGACTGGCGAGTCTGGCCCCCACCTGTCTCATGTGCGCTGAGACGGT
>CP070692.1:2625270-2635292 GCA_020353215.1 Deltaproteobacteria bacterium | reverse complement strand
CGGCCACAGGCGGGCTTGAAGTGACCAGACCGTGAGCTTTGGAGCCACAGAAGAGACACCAGGAAAGCATTTTCATTTCAAAATCAGGGTAAACGGCCTTGTGATCTCGGTTGACAAAGATCAGCGATCAATTTTTGGGGAAAATCCTGGTTTGTACGCAGGTTGTAAGGAAGTTCGGCACATGCTAGACTAACTTTGAACAAAGCGCGGCCGTAGTCTACAGGCTAGCCCGGGAGCCATTTATGTCCGAACGTCTGCTCATGAATCCATTCCGCCTTATTCTTGTCGGCACGATTACGTGTGCCAGCCTTTTCGGCTTCGGAATTGCTTCGAGTCGATCCCAGAAGGGCCCGCCACCAGCCCCGGTCAAAGTTGCCCGGGTAAGTTTGGTGGAAATAGCGCCTCAGGTGCTGCTCATCGGTACGGCCCAGCCAAGGCTCACCAGTGTGGTGGCTTCGGATATTGACGGGTTGGTGGAAGAATTCAACCCCAACGAGGGTGACTTCGTAAAAAAGGGTGCCGTTCTCGCCCGGTTGGAGGACAGCCTCCTCCAAATCCAACTCAAGGGCGCCAAAGCCAGCAAGGCTGACACCGAAGCTCAACTGCGTAGAGCCCGTGCAGACTTGAAAAGATCGTCGGAACTGCTGGCGAGTGAAACCATAGCCGACAAGCAGTATACGGATGATCTGGCCGAGGTCCAATCCCTGGAAGCGCGAGTTCTTCGATTGGAGGCGGAGATAGAACACGATAAGGATTCTATTGCCAAAAAAATCATCCGCGCTCCTTTCAGTGGCTTTGTGGTGAAGGAGCATACCCAGATTGGCCAGTGGGTGGATAAGGGCGGTCCGATTGTGACTGTGGCTGATCTCAGCAGCATGGAGGTAGTGGTGGATGTTCCAGAGCGCTACGTGTCACAGCTTGCCCTGGGAGGCAGCACCAGAGTGGAGGTGGATGCACTGGATCCCGGCAAGTTCAGAGGTAGAATTGCCGCAATCATCCCGGTTGGGGATGCTGCCAGCCGATCCTTCCCGGTCAAGGTCTCAATTGACAATCCTGAGAACCGTATCAAGGGTGGTATGCTCTGCCGGGTGAGCCTTGCCATTGGAAAGCCAAACTCGGTGCTGGCGGTGCCAAAAGACGCGGTGGTAAATATGGGTCAAGAGCACTTGCTATTCGTGGTGCACGACGGAGTGGCACAGCCGCTACCTGTGCAACTGGGGGATGCGTCGGACAGCATGATCGAAGTGAAGGGTCCGCTAGAACCCGGTATGCAGGTGGTAACGAGAGGCAACGAACGGCTTCGGCCGGGCCAGCCCGTACAAGTAATCAAGTAGTTTGAGGTTCAAGGCTGAAAGCTCGTAGTTTGGGCTTGCCCCACCGTTGCAGAAACGTTGAAAATGATACAGCGAGAGCATTCCCCGCAGCGACTCGACTTGAGGGCTTCGAGTGAGCCTCCGTTCGGCCCGCCTTCGACATGAGACGTGTCGACGAGCTCACGTCGAGTCGCTCAGGCCGAATGTAGCTCACGTCCGAGACCAGTCGATCTCCTCGTCGACAAGTCTTGTCTGAGCGAAGCGTAGATCCACGCTCTGCGAGCGGGGGCTGCAGGGAGCTTCAACTTGAAACCTGGAATCCAGATCCCGAATCTGGAGACCTGAAACCAATCACTTTTTGCCGATGAAGCTAGTCGACTCTGCCATAAAGAATCCCATCACCGTGGTTGTCGGAGTCATCCTCCTGGTCATGTTCGGCCTGATTGCACTCTTTCGCATACCAGTTCAGCTCACGCCCAATGTGGACAAGGCAGAGATCACTGTGAACACCATCTGGGCAGGAGCCAGCCCTCAGGAAGTAGAGCGGGAGATCGTTGACGAGCAGGAGGACGTTCTCAAGAGTGTCGAAGGTCTCGTGGAAATGAAGAGCGAGAGCTTCTACAGTCGCGGCACTGTGACCCTCAAATTCCAGGTGGGCACGGACCCCAACATCGCTCTCCTCAAGGTTTCCAATAACCTCAACCAGGTACCGGAATACCCGGATGAGGCTGAAGAGCCGGTGTTGGTCTCCTCCGGTAGCGAGCAAAACGCCATTGCCTGGATTGTCCTTGAACGACTTAGCGGAGACAACACCAGTATTGCCACCGAGTACCAGTTTGTTAAGGATTTCGTCAAGCCACGGTTTGAAAGGATCCCCGGGGTGGCTGAGTCGGAAATCTACGGCGGTGTCGAGCCGGAAATGCAGGTTGTCTTCGACCCCAACGCGCTTGCAGCTCACCGTATCACCATAGATGAAGTTGCGGCTGCACTGAATCGGGAAAACGAGAACATTAGTGCTGGTGATTTTGATGAGGGTAAACGGCGGTTTATCGCAAGAACCGTGGGTGAATACCAGTCTCCCCATGATGTGGCAACCGTCGTCATCAAGTACATCAATGGAACTCCCATCTATGTTCATGATGTTGCCGAAGTACGACTCGGGTATGCAAAACCTTCCGCCACAGTGCACGAAAAGGACCGTCCGACGATTGCCGTCAATTGCAAGCGCCAGACCGGCGCCAATGTCATCCAGGTAATGGGGGGCGTCCGGCAGGCCATTGTTGAGCTGAATGCAGGACTGTTAAAGGAGCGCGGTCTGCGCCTGCGCCAGGTTTACGATGAGACCGAATACATAGAGAGTGCCATCGACCTTGTGCGTCAGAACCTGGTTGTGGGAGGCACCCTGGCGGTCCTAGTTCTTCTGCTCTTTCTCCGCTCCGTCAACAGCACCTTGATCATCGCCACCGCCATCCCCATAAGCGTGGTGGGGACCTTCCTGATGATGACGTTTTTCGGGCGTAACATCAACGTCATCAGCCTGGCGGGACTCGCTTTTGCGGTAGGCATGGTCGTGGATGCGGCCATCGTGGTTCTGGAAAACATCGATCGCCACCGCGGAATGGGAGAGTCGCGAGTGGAGGCAGCCTATCGGGGTACCACGGAAGTTTGGGGCGCTGTGCTGGCCAGCACACTGACGACCATGGCAGTGTTTATTCCCGTGGTATACGTGAAAGAAGAGGCTGGCCAGTTGTTCAAGGACATCGCCATTGCCATCAGCTGCGCCGTGGCCCTGAGCCTGGTCGTTTCCATCACGGTCATCCCCACTTTCGCCGCTAGAATCCTCGGGTTTTTCCGAGAACGGCGGAAAGCAAAAGTAGCAGCGAAATTTGATCGGTTGAACAGTGTGGTGGCTAATCTCGAACCTAGACTCGATGGCAGCCAACTCCATGAGCCCGGAACCAAGACGTCACTATTCAGGAGATTCGTCAGCCTTCTGGACCGCATCGCCCGCAGTTTCACCGAAGGACTGGCCAATTTGAACTATCGAATCACGGGCTCCGTGCTCGCTCGCCTCGCAACGGTGGTGGTCCTCACTGGACTCTCGTTGGCCATGGCCGTTTTACTGTCACCCCCTGCCGAGTATCTTCCTGAGGGTAACCGGAATTTCGTCTTCAGTATTCTGTTGCCACCTCCCGGCTATAACCTGGAAGAACTTGATCAAATCGGCCAAGGGATTGTCAGGGAACTGGAACCCTACTGGAAGGGAACAGGCAGCGAAGGCGGGCTCACTGAATACAAGGAGCCGCGAATCAGAAATCTTTTTTACGTAGCATTTGGCCGTCTAATGTTTGCCGGGGCTTCCACGCAGAATCCCCTCAAAGCCAACAGCCTGGTTCCAATTTTCCGCCAAGAGCTGCAGAAGATACCTGGCTTCTACGGCACATCCTATCAGAGTAGTCTCTTTGGCCGTGGTATTAGCTCAGGGCGGACTATCGACGTGGACATCACCGGGCCGGATCTGGTCCGTCTGGTGCAATTTGGAGGTCGCGTCTTCGGACAGGCCATGCAACTGCTGCCTGGTTCCCAGATACGTCCCATCCCCAGCCTCGACCTAGGCAATCCGGAAATCCAGATTATTCCTGACCGGGTTCGGGCCGCCAGCTTGGGACTCGCGGCCCACGACATTGGTCAGGCTGTGGATACCCTTCTAGACGGTCGCAAGGTGAGCGACTACCAGCACGAGGGCAAAGAAATCGATCTGACGCTGATGGGTCGTGCCTCTTACACCCAGCGCACCCAGGACTTTGAAGATCTCTTGCTGCGAACGTCGGACGGCCGTTTGGTCACCTTGGGATCACTTGCAGATGTTCGCTGGGTGGCCGGGCCTACACAGATCAACCACATCGAGCGCCAGCGAGCCATTACCATTCAGGTGCGGCCGCCACGCGAGACACCCCTGGAAACAGCGATGCAAACTTTGGAGAACCAAGTGATAGCCCCCCTTAAGACGAGCGGAGAGATTGCCGGCCTTTATAACATTAATCTTGCCGGCACTGCCGACGACTTGGTAGTTACTCGCCGGGCCCTCCAGTGGAATTTTGTCCTGGCTCTGGCCATTACTTATTTGTTGATGGCGGCGCTTTTCGCCAGTTTTCTCTATCCCTTGGTGATTATGTTCAGTGTTCCGTTGGCAGCTGCCGGTGGGTTTGTCGGCCTGTGGTTGGTGAGTAGGTTTATCGCGTACCAGGCCCTCGACGTGCTCACCATGTTGGGATTCATCATACTGATTGGTACCGTAGTGAACAACGCTATCCTGATCGTCCACCAAAGTCTGAACCACATGCGTCACGACGGAATGGAACGACGCATCGCGATCAGGGAGGCAGTGCGTAACCGGATACGCCCCATTTTCATGAGCACGACCACCAGCGTGTTCGGCATGATGCCACTGGTACTTTTCCGCGGCGCAGGCTCGGAGCTTTATCGTGGTCTGGGAAGCGTGGTGGTGGGCGGTCTAGCCCTGTCCACCATCTTTACCATCTTTCTCATTCCCGCACTCTTCAGTCTAGTTCTGGACGCGCGACTCAAGTTGACCGGCAAGTTAACTTGAGGCGCAGGGCTCGGAACGCGTGATACAGTAGAAACTGTGCCCCAGGGTAACACTAAAGGATCACGTCACCCGCAATAAGACCATTGAGAGATAGTCGGCCCTGTAACTAGTGCTTCGATCCGAAAATAATGTGTGTTTTGTTTAATAGCAAATATCTTGTAATTTCGCTTACTCAGCACTAGTCCTGAGTGGATAAATGCTGAATAGAATTTATGAATCGAAGGACGAGTTCACCTGCTTACTGTTCACCGATTACGCCCTACCCACCTACAGGTAGCGCCGAAACCATTCCAGGCTATAGATGATAGCCTGTTTCCTCGCCTCTGGTTGACTGAAGCGGTGATCTCCATCTTTCAACACACGGAGACCCCTGGGTTCCTTTGCAGCTTCAAACAACCTCAAGGCGTGCTCGAGGGGAACCTGTTGGTCATTTTGACCGTGAACAATCATGACCCGCTGCACATTCTCGAGTCGAGGAAGTAGTTCCACCCGACCAAGGTCATCATAGAACTCCTGAGACATGGGGACCGGTGCCACTTCTGGCAACCGCCGGGCCAAACCCTGTAGACCAGAGGGTGTTGACCAGACGACCGAACACTGTACCAACGGGTTGCGACTCATTTCGAGAAGCGCCAGGTAGCCCCCCAAGCTGCTTCCCAACAATCCTAAGCGCCCATCGAAAGTCTCCAAACTCCCAATACGGCCAATCACTGCCTGTAGATCCTTCCAACGCTTTGAAACTGTGCTCTCGGCCAAGACACCTTCGCTTTCGCCACAGCCCCTAAAGTCAAATCTGACGGACGCAATGCCCTCCCGAGCAAGAACCTGAGCAAGCCTTCGGTACTTAGATCCCTCCCCATGGCTCAGCAATCCATGGCACAGGACAACCAGCGGCCACGAATCGGATCCGGGAGTCTGGAGAATACTCCGCAGAGTCAAACCTTCTGAAAGTATTTCCAGGCGCTGCTCTTCCATGGTTCGAGTTTCCAATCCGCGGGAGTTTCCCTAATCATTCTGTTTTGCAGGGGACTTCCTTTGCGCAGCAGGGAAAGCTATGCCCCCAGGCGCAATTGCGGCTCCTAATCCCGCCGTGGCGGGATTCGAAATGTGGGGAAACTATCCTGTGTTATTGTAGTTCACTCGCTATCCCCTTACTCCCTGCAGGCTATGGGCTCGCCCCCTATATCTCCACCGTCAGGCCATCATAGGCCACCTGTACAGGAACCTTGATGCGGTTGTCTTGAAAAATTCGCTCAGCAATCTTCTGCCATTCATCCTGGCAGGTTGGAATGGGATACGGGACCCCGGTTTGTGGGTCTTTCAATGGGTCAGCCGGAACCACCTTTTTCAGTGACTTGTTAGCCGGGTCTCCGGCTACGCGATCCGCATCGGAGATGTGTACCAGATAGACTCCCTCCTGGGGTTCCCAGGAGCGAATCATGGGCAGGGCTCGCTGCAAACTCAGCAACGAAGGTCGGTTTACCTGCGGCTCGTTGATCCAGTGTGTTTGAATAACCAGCACATGAGGTTGCCGTACCAGGTCCTCCTGGCCTTCAACGTCGAGTAGATCCGATGTATACACCAGTCTTTTTCCAGCGTCTTCAAAAACATAACCCACCGATCCCTTTGCCACTGAGCCATGAAATGTCTTGAAGGGCCGAATTCTGGTTCGTAGTCCGGTCAGCCTCCTGCCGGGAACCGCCAGCCTCTTCTCAAGTGTTTTCTCCAGCAGGTAGGCGAACTGCCGTTCAATAACCGCCCATGTCGCCTCCGTGGCAAAGGTGGAGATGGGACACCATTCCTCGGGCTCGGAAGAGCGGCGTAAAGCCACCAATTCATCGAGCCCCAGGTAATGGTCTCCATGTTCATGAGTGATAAGGACAGTATCGACTCCACCCAGACTGTTGGCCCACCACTGTCTGGCAACGTCCGGGCCACAATCAATTAACACCCTTTCCTTCGCTTCCAGGTAGAGGGCAGTGCGGGAACGAGTCTCGTTCTTCCGCCTCATTCCTATGCAGATCAGGCAGCTACAACCTATCTCGGGCAGTGACCATGCTGCACCTGTACCCAAAAAGGTAAGTCTCATCAGTCCTCACAATTGTTCGTCAAGGTGACCGATCTCGGAGCTGACAATAGGACAAATCGTCCCCATGCAATATGCACTGAATTGAAAGATGACTCTAAGCTTTAACTGCAAACTTTTGTTCGCAGGAAATCCCACGACCTGTACGCCCCTATCGAGTCAACTCGTTTTTACTAGCACAACTATTGTGCCTGATTCAAGCGAAGGTGAGATACCGAAATACAGGTTGCTCAGATGCTCGTTGTTTCGCAGCCGTGCCCTCTGCCATTTCTGGTGTCTCTTCAGGCTGACTGTGGAAGGTCTGTACCACTATGACCGACCTCGAGCCGGGGGTACCAGCTGTTGACTTAAATAGTACAAGATTCAGGCCATCGACGACCCCGCTGTGCGGGGGAAGACCTGGTTTTTCACAATGAAATGAATTCGCGCACAGCCCTACATATCTGACCAAGCCCAAAGCGCATGGTTTCAAGGCACGGACTGAGGTGGTATGGCAGATTCCCAAGGTGGCCCTGGATGGACTGACTTTATTCCTCATTGGCATGAAGGTTGCTTCTTTCTTAGGACACGTCTCAATGTTGAAGGCGGGCCGAACGGAGGCTCACTTTAAGTCCTCAAGTCGAGTCGCTGCGGGGAATACGCTCGCTGTAGCATTTTCAAGGAGCCTAATCTCATGCCATCCAGTGTCCCTCTCGGAGGGGAGCACTCAATTTATATTGATAAACTTATAACCTGCGTTGAGATCGGGAAGGCTCTTACTTCCACTTTCAACATGGATAAAATTTTGATCATCATCCTCAAACGTCTGAGCGAATTGATTAAGGCCAAGAACTGGACCTTATTCTTGCTGGACCGTGAGGAGCAAAAGCTTTACTTCGAGGTGGTGGTTGGTCTGGACAAAAGATCGCTCAACAACGTGAGTATAGAGCTTGGTGAGGGGATTGCAGGAACCGTCGCCCTCACGGGTGAACCGATACTGGTATCTGATGTTGAGCAAGACCCTCGTTTTAGCGATCGAGTGGACGGTCTCACCGGATTTGTTACCCGCTCTCTCATTTGCCTTCCCCTGAAGATGCAGGGATCAGTGATCGGTGTCATTGAGGTCGTTAATCCTGAGGATCAGTTCCTGTTTCAACACAACTTCACGCCGGTGCTCTCCATCTTGGCTGATTATGTCGCCATAGCCATACACAACTCCCGCACCTATAAGAAGAACGAATCACTCACCGTCACTGATGACGTTACCGGTTATTACAATACTCGTTTCATGCACCAACATCTGGACCAGCTACTTCACCAAGGGCGAGAGGTATCCCTGGCATTTCTGGATTTGGACGACTTCAAACGAGTAGTGGACACTCACGGGCATCTGTTGGGAAGTAGGGTGTTGAAAGAAGCGGCCAGAGTTATCGCGTCGCAACTCGGGGACGACGATCGACTTGTCCGCTATGGTGGGGATGAATTTGTGATCAGACTACCTACACAGGACAAGCGGGCAGCTCTCGACAAAGTCATGGCCGTACGCAATGCCATTGCTAACTCAACATATCTACGGGACGACGGCCTGGAGATCAAAGTGACCGCCAGCTTCGGAATCGCCAACTATCCCAGGGATGCTGCGGACAAAAAAGAGTTGCTTCAGATGGCTGACAATTCCATGTACAGAAGCAAGGATCTTGGGAAGAATTCCATTACTCTGGCCTGATCGCAAAACGGTGCGCGTTTTAAGAAGTGAGCGGTGAGCAGTAAGCGGCAAACAGATAGATAAACTTAGTTTAAAGGTTTCAGGTTTCAAGTTTCAGTAGGTCGATTCGCGGTGTCCCTGCCAACGCCTCACTCCTCGGACCACCAGTGATCCCTTCCTTCGAACCACCACGCCGTGGAATCAGTCTTCATTATCTGAGCCGCCAACCGCTGCCCCAATTCCGTCTTCAGCCGTTTGCAGGCAAAACGAATCCAGTCCTCAGCGTAGCGGTTCCCCAAATCCTGATGTTCCTTGAGTACGAGAATGAGATCTAGTTGATCCGAGTCACGAGCCAGCTGCGCTTCCTGACTCTCTCCTCTGCGAAACTCCTCCGCCAGTTCACGGAGTTCGTCTCCAAAGGGAAGTGTTTCGGCCAGATCCTTCAGGGCCTTTTCTTCATCGGCATCAACATAGTGCTTATTGACATAGTTCAAGTCGCCAGTGCGAGACTCTGGGAGATCGTGAAACAGACACATGCGTACCACCTTGAAAACATCAGCTTCATTGTCCAACCTCGCCAGAGTAAACCCGATTGTTGCCACTCGAAACGCGTGTTCCGCAACTGACTCCCTTCCAGAACCGAGAAACTGGAACCCACTCCTCGGGGTTTTCTTCAACATACCCAGCTCAAAGAAGAAATTGACAATCGATTTCAACTCTCCACTCCTCTCTACTGTTGAGAAACGTAATCAGGCGCCGAACCCGTCTGGCGGAGATCATAGCCCGGTAGGAAAGCACGGGGCCGGCTCAGTGATATCCCGGACCATGCGGTGGGTGGATACGCGGCGTGCGTCGGACCACTCCAAGGGCCCAGAAAGCGAGCCTGAACAATAAGTGGCAGGGTGTCTGACGCCAGGAAGCACGGCCAAATCTCCAGTTGCAGCAGACGGTTGGTGCACGATGCCGGCTAGCCCGGAGGTTTAATGAATTGCTGTGGCGAGACCATTGAGATGGCCTTGCCATCGTCCACTCGCGGGGACTCGGACCCGAGGCGTAAATGACAAGGCTGTCATCAGATCATTTGGGCCAACGCCCGTCATCAAGTCATTCGGTCGCTTTGATAGACCCATCCCCTGGAATGACAAAGCCATGATTTCGTGATTTTGTCATAAGACGACACAGTGACCTAGTGACTGTGAGTAACAGTGAAGCGTGATGACAAGCAAAACGGTCGCAGTAAGCCATTCAGTAGAGTCGAAGACAGACGCGGTGGCCTTAGGCACAGGGAGTAGCTGTTGCCGGCTGCTTTCGCCCAGAGACCGGTGCCTC
>CP070692.1:2615130-2625170 GCA_020353215.1 Deltaproteobacteria bacterium | reverse complement strand
AGACACATGGGCCGAAAGCCGTGAGGATCGCGGGCTCCTATGATCTGATTTTCCGTAGCGAGCACCAGGGAATAAGCCCCTTCTATAGCACAAAGGGCGCTTATGAGCGCGTCTTCCAGCCCATGAACAAGCTTTCTGGCAATGAGGTGCACGATCACCTCACTGTCCATGGTGGTTTGGAAAATAGAGCCGCGCTTTTCCAGATCACATCTCAGGCTGTGCGCGTTAACCAAATTGCCGTTGTGAGCGATGGCAAGACTGCAGCCGGAGTGGGTGATGCAAAAGGGCTGGGCGTTGACAAGCACAGAAGAGCCGGTGGTGGAATACCGCACGTGCCCAATACCCAAATGGCCTTTGAGGCTGGCCAGGATGTCTTCGTTAAAGATCTCGCTAACTAACCCCATGCCCTTCTGATGGCGCATGATCCGGCCATCGGAAACACTGATGCCGGCACTCTCCTGCCCCCGATGCTGCAGCGCGTAGAGTCCGAAGTAGGTTAAACGGGCGGTGTCTTCGTGTCCATAAATGGCAAAAATGCCACACTCCTCTCTGGGTCTACCGTCGGGATATTTCATTTGCTGCGGGTACCTGCCGAGAAATAGTTATTCGAAGTGTCTAAAGTGTTTACAATGGCTAAAATGGCTACAGTACTCTTTGGTCAGTGGTTACTGGTCTATTAAGTCTTCTTGTCTTTTGTTTGCTCGCTTGGCGCTATGCACTGGGCCTCATGCGGTCCAATTGCTGAATTCGTGAATTGGCTGCATGGTATTCCTGCAGAGAAGTTACTTGGAGTTCACCGCTGCTCAAGGCAGCGATGGCCTGCACCAAGGCTTTGACGCCAGCAATGGTCGTGGCGTAAGGGAGATTATAAACCAAGGTGGCCCGCCGAATCAAATAGGCGTCAGACGCTGTCTTCCTCCCGGTGCTGGTATTGATCACCAGGTTGATCTCTCCATTCTTGATGTGGTCTATGACGTGTGGGCGCCCTTCCTTCAACTTCGCCACCGTCTGGTTGTGAACGCCATGCTCGGTAAGAAAGGCCGAAGTGCCGCGAGTGGCATAGATAGCGAAGCCGATCTCCGCGAAGTCACGGGCCACCGGTAGTATTGCTGGCTTGTCCTGGTCTCGGACACTGATGAACACGTTTCCCTTCAAAGGCAATATGTAGCCTGCCGCCAACTGGGCTTTGGCGAAGGCCATACCGAAGCTCTTGTCAATCCCCATGACCTCGCCGGTGGATTTCATCTCTGGACCCAGCAGGATATCGACGTCGGGAAAGCGTATGAATGGAAACACGGACTCTTTCACCGCCAGGTGAGCAGGCTCAATCTCAGTGGTGAATCCGAGCTCGGACAGGTTCTTGCCCAGCATGATCTTGGTGGCGAGCTTGGCGAGAGGTACTCCGATGGCCTTGCTGACAAATGGTGCCGTCCGAGAGGCCCGAGGGTTTACCTCTAGCACGTAGAGCAAGTTGTCCTTCACCGCGTACTGTATGTTCATCAATCCCACCACCCCCAGTTCCGCCGCCAAAGCCTTGGTCTGGACTTTGATCTCGCGAATCAGTTCCTGGGGGATGCTGATGGGAGGCAGCACACAGGCGCTGTCCCCGGAGTGGATTCCGGCCTCTTCGATGTGCTCCATAATACCGCCGATCACGGTGGTAGTGCCGTCCGAAATGGCGTCAACATCAATCTCTATGGCATCTTGCAGAAATTGATCTACCAAGATGGGGTGCCCAGGAGACACATGGACTGCCTTTTGGATGAAGGTTTCAAGTTGATCTTGTTCGTAAACGATCTCCATGGCTCGACCGCCAAGCACGTAAGAGGGCCGCACCAGGACTGGATAGCCAATCTCGGCGGCTGCTTCCACGGCTTCGGAAGCACTGGTGGCAATAGCATTCTTGGGCTGTCGAAGTTCCAGTTTCTTGAGCAGAGTTTGAAAACGCTCCCGGTCTTCGGCCCGATCGATACTGTCCGGTGTCGTACCAATGATAGGAGCTCCTGCTTTGGCCAAGGGTACGGCCAGATTCAGCGGAGTCTGGCCCCCGAACTGGACAATCAGTCCATCGGGCGATTCCCGCTGAATTATGTGCAGCACGTCTTCCAGAGTCAGAGGCTCAAAGTAGAGCTTGTCCGATGTGTCATAATCGGTGCTTACCGTCTCCGGATTCGAATTGACCATGATCGACTGTATGCCCTCCTCACGCAGGGCAAAGGAGGCATGGACACAGCAGTAATCAAATTCGATACCCTGGCCAATTCGATTAGGGCCGCCACCCAGAATTATCACTTTGCGGTTATCTGCCGGTCGCGATTCATCCTCGGCTTCATAGGTGGAGTAGTAATAGGGAGTATACGCTTCAAACTCGGCCGCACAGGTGTCCACCAGCTTGTAGACGGGCAGGACACCAGCCTGCAGGCGACGCTGGTAGATGGCGTCACCTGCGGTGCCGCTGAGTTCTGCGAGCCTCCGGTCCGAAAAGCCGTACGTCTTTGCTGTATGCAAGAGCTCATCGGTCAACGACTGCTGACGCAGATGAGTTTCAAACTCCACGATCTGCTGAATGTTGCAGAGAAACCACGGGTCAATCATCGTGAGTTGATGGATTTCTCCCAGCTCGATCCCAGCTTCAATGGCAGCGGCCAGATAAAAGAGTCGCTCGGAGTTGGGCTCACGCAACTTCTGCCTGATAAAACTCTGGCATTGCGGATCCTTGAGAGAGTCGGGCCGTAGAGTGCTGTCCAGAGAGTGGCGTCCGATCTCCAGGGACCGGACTGCCTTCTGCAAGGCCTCTTTGAAGGTCCGACCAATGGCCATGGTCTCGCCCACAGATTTCATGGTTGTGGTGAGCGTGTCAGGACTGCGAGAGAATTTTTCGAAGGTCCAACGGGGAATTTTCACCACGCAATAATCGATGGTGGGTTCGAAGGAAGCCCTCGTCTCTCTGGTGATATCGTTGGCAATCTCATCCAGGCTATAGCCAACAGCGAGTTTGGCGGCGATTTTAGCGATAGGAAAACCGGTGGCCTTGGAAGCGAGAGCGGACGAGCGTGAGACCCGAGGGTTCATTTCGATCACCACCATTTCACCGTTGGCCGGATTGATGGCGAACTGGATATTGGAACCGCCGGTTTCCACGCCGATTTCTCGGATGACAGCAATGGAGGCATCCCGCATCTCCTGATACTCGCGGTCAGTCAGGGTCTGAGCCGGCGCCACTGTTATGCTGTCGCCGGTATGAATTCCCATGGGATCAAAGTTTTCAATGGAACAAATAATGACCACATTGTCCATGTGGTCCCTCATAACCTCAAGTTCAAACTCCTTCCACCCCAAAACCGATTCTTCCAGCATAATCGTTCTCACCATGCTGGCATCAAGGCCCCCGCGGGCCATGTTTTCCAGGTCCTCTCGGTTGTACACCACGCCGCCACCCGTACCTCCAAGAGTGAAAGATGGGCGAATGATCAGAGGAAAACCAATCTCCTTTGCTGCGGTGCGGGCTTCCTGCATGGAGCGGGCAATGCGACTAGCTGGCACGCTCATACCTATCTTCTCCATGGCAGCACGGAATAACTCGCGGTCTTCGCCCTTCTTTATCACTGGAAGGGAAGCACCAATCACCTCCACACCGTAGCGATCCAGAACACCCATCTCACCCACCGCCACCGCAACGTTCAGGCCAGTCTGGCCCCCTAAAGTCGGCAGCAGGGCCTGCGGCCTCTCCCGTTCAATGATCTTAGCTACGCATGCAGGGGTGATGGGCTCAATGTAGGTCCGTTGAGCCATATCGGGATCGGTCATGATGGTGGCAGGATTACTGTTGATGAGGACAATCTCGTAACCTTCTTCCCGTAGCGCCTTGCAAGCCTGGGTTCCGGAGTAGTCGAACTCGCAAGCTTGACTGATAATGATAGGCCCTGAACCAATGAGGAGAATCTTCTGGATGTCTGTTCTTTTAGGCATAATGTTTATTGGGAGAAAACTCAGTCTGCCCTACCATTGTTTCTTCTCCATCAGGGCGATGAAGTCGTCGAAGAGGTAAGCGGCGTCATGGGGACCAGGCGAAGCCTCGGGGTGATATTGCACGGAGAAGATGGGTAATTTCCGATGCCGCATCCCTTCCAGAGTCTTGTCGTTGAGGTTAATATGGGTCAGCTCCACATCCTTTCCTTTGAGAGACTGGATATCGACGCAGAAACCGTGGTTCTGGGAGGTGATCTCAACCTTTCCTGTGCGCAGGTCCTTCACAGGTTGATTTCCGCCGCGGTGACCAAATTTGAGCTTGAATGTGGTGCCCCCCAAGGCCAGCCCCAGAAGCTGGTGGCCAAGGCAGATGCCAAAGATGGGGACCTGGTTTAGCAAGGAGCGAACCGTGCTGATGGCGTAAGTTACTGCCGCCGGGTCCCCTGGTCCGTTGGAGAGAAACAACCCGTCCGGTTCTAACGCGAGAATATCTTCCGGCTTAACCTGAGCCGGGAGCACTGTTACATGGCAGTTTCGGCTAACCAGATGGCGGAGGATATTGTACTTAATCCCATAATCCAGAGCTACCACCTTCCGTGGATGTTGTCGATCAGGCCAGATATCGGTGGAGATCAATCCCGGTTTCCATGCCAGGGGCCGCGGCTCACCATCCCACACATAGGGTGACGTGGTAGTCACTTTTTCAACCAGATCCCTGCCCACCAGACCGGGGTAAGCTCGTACCTTGTCCAACAACTCCTGCGGGTTTGTTTCCCCGGTGGAAATAATGCCTTTCATGGCACCGGCGGTGCGGATATGTCTGGTAAGAGCTCGGGTGTCGATCCCCTGGATTCCCAGGACATGCGCGTGTTCGAGGAATTCCTTGAGGCTCTTCTGGCTTCGCCAATTACTGGGAAAGGGCAGATATTCCCGCACAATGAATCCCTCGACCTGCACGGCGGCCGATTCCATATCCTCTTCGTTGACCCCGTAGTTGCCGATAAGAGGATAGGTCATGGCTACTATCTGGCCCTTGTATGATGGATCTGTGAGCACCTCCTGATAACCAGTCATAGCGGTGTTGAAGACGACTTCGCCAAGGGTTTCACCCCTGGAAGCAAAGACACGTCCTCGAAATACCTTGCCGTCTTCCAGAACCAAAGTGGCGCGCGGTTGGTTGAAGATCGCCATGGCGGAAAGTTACCTCACTGTGAGCACACCGACAAAGTGGGCTGCCATCGGGGTCCATTACCATAATTGGTACCGAAGGGCAAGACAAGTCCTTTCTGGACTTTCCCCAAAAAAGTTCTTAGCGATCCAGGCTACGTAAAGGCTACTCCACAACGAGCAAATCGAGCCATTTTATGGCAATATCCCGGTTAAGAAAGCACCAAATCTTCATGCAGGCCCTAGCCGAACTGAGATAGGCAATGGCAGGTTGCTCAGATGTTCGTTGTCTCGCAGCCTCCCCCGAAGCCTTCTCTGGTGTGTCTACTGAGTGCCCTCGGAACCGCAGAAAAGACACAAACAATGCATTTTCACTTACAAATGATCCCCTGGCTCGCGAACGGCCTGAGTATATGAACATCAAACGTAAGTTTTTGGGGAAACTCCTAAAGTCCTTTTGGATTGGAACGACCGGCGAGAAGTCAGACCCTCCGGAAGGCCATACCTGTTGGGTATGAAGTCGGCCGGGTCGGGGAATCTTGGAAATCCGGAATACCGAAGTTTCCCACATCGAGGATTCCTATTCTTGTGGGTACTTCTTTACCATTACTCTTCTCACTCGAGCGAGATCTTCGGCAGTGTCGACACTGATGGTGTCCAAATGAGTGACGACCACGAGAATGGGAAACCCGTGTTCCAGGGCGCGAAGCTGCTCCAATTTTTCCAAGTCTTCCAGTCTCCCGGCAGGAAGTTCTGCAAACTGTTGCAGGAAGGAATTCCGGTAAGCGTAGAAGCCCAAGTGTTTGTAGTAGGGCGGCGTTGACGATCCATCACGTGCTGCGGGGATCGGGGTGCGTGAGAAGTAGAGTGCGCGGGATCTGGAGTCCAAAACCACCTTGACCACTGCTGGGTCTCTATAGTCTGCATTGTCGGTTCCCGGTCGGGCCAATGTGGCCATGGGCACTTCCTCGATACCAACGAGTCCAGTGGCGAGACTGTCCAGCATCTCGGCCTCCAGCAAGGGTTCATCCCCTTGTATGTTCACCACAATGGCGTCATCAGGGAGCCTTAGGTGACGAGCCGCCTCTGCAACCCGATCAGTGCCACTGGCATGGTCAGGAGAGGTCATCAGCGCCTCGCCTCCAGAAGTCACGACTGCTTCCTGAATCCGAGAATCGTCGGTAGCGACGACAACCTGCTCCAGGCTCGCCGCCCTGGCGGCTCTTTGGTACACGTGCAGGATCATGGGCCGGTCCAGGATGGTGGCGAGCATCTTACCCGGCAGTCTTTGCGACCCGTAACGGGCGGGAATTATTCCAACTACTTTAGGCACAAAATCTCCTAACAATCACATATGGTGTGCCGCACACAGAGTAGAGAGCCGCTTAATCACCAAAACGGACACGACGACCACAACGAGTTTTCGTCCACAGTCTTGCTATCTTTGTGCCTATAAGCTCTTTCTGGTCTGGTTCCGCTATTCTGGGATATTCGGCAAAGTGGTTAGCTGACCCGTGTGATTTCGCAAGGTGTACTCTTGGTCGTTCTTGTCGACAATGTGATAATCCGGCATCAGCGGAATCTTGCCGATGTTGGTGGCAATTACATACATTGGCTGGGCCAGGCCGGTTGTATGACCACGAAGAGCGTCGCGAATGAGTTCCGCTCCTTTTTCAACCGGGGTACGAAAATGGTCAATTCCAGGAGCCGGTTCACAGTAGAACACGTAGTAGGGTCGTATGCGCACAGCCAACAGTTTCTGGTGCAGCTCCCTGAAAGCGTCAACATTGTCGTTGACTCCCTTGAGCAAAACAGCCTGGTTACCCACGTTGACTCCGCAGGAAAGCAGATCGTAGACCCCCATTGCGGTCGTTTCCGTTATCTCGTTGGCGTGATTGCACTGTGTGTTGATCCAGATGGGTACTCGATGAAAGCCGCTGAGCACCTTCTTCAAACCCGCTGTAATTCTTTGCGGCAGGACGATGGGAACCCGGGTGCCAAATCGAATCATCTCGATGTGGGGGATCTCGCGCAGCTTGCGGATGAGGTATTCGATCTTTTCGTCTGAGAGGATAAAGGGGTCGCCACCGGTGATCAGGACGTCACGAATCTCCTGGTGTTCCTGGATCCAGGCCAGGCCCTCGTCCACATCCATGCGCAGTTTTAGATCTCGATCCACAACCAGTTCCTTGCGGAAACAGTGCCGGCAATAATTAGCGCACACGTCAGTGACTGTAAAGGCAATGCGGTCATGATATTGCCTGGCAATACTGTCGGGTCTCACTTCGTCCGTGGCACGGTTCTCTTTCCAGATCAGGTAATTAGGGATGCCGTAACGATTCTCTTTTTCCTTGACAGAAGGTATAACCTGCATTCGGATGGGGCAGTGGGGATCATCACGCTTCATCAGCGAGGCGAAATACGGGGTTGTACCCCACTGCGTGTTGAGCGTCTTTATACCCTGTTCCTCCTCAGGGCTGACGTTGACGTACTGCTTGAGTTTGTCTAGGTTGTTCACGCTGTTCTGCAATTGTTCGATCCATTCTTCCATTGGTTATTTCTCCTCAGGCAATCAGTTCTATTCGGAGGACGGTGCCCACCCCGGACATACTAGATGCGGCATGGGTGATAGGTGATGTGGGATCAAGAGATTCAGCCTTAAGAGATCGCGCCTCCCACATCCGGGTTGCAGCAATGGTTTCCAGCTCCGCGCTTCAGCTCTACTTATATGCTCAAGTATTTTTGATGTTCTTTGGGGGTCACATGAGTCCTGTGTTCTTCCCAATCGACTATCTTTAATGTCATGTAGTTGTTGTATATCCGTTCTCCCAACAACTCCTTGAGGAATTTGCTCCTTTCCGCTTCAACCAGGGCTTCGAACATGGACTTGGGCAGGTAGCGCCTATCCCAGACGCGGTATTTTCTCCTCACCTTGTAGGTGCTGCCAATGTCCGGCTGGCCACAATTAAGCTCTTCCTCAATTCCTTGGAGTCCCATGGCAATCAGGACTGCCACCTGGAGGTAGACATTGCCGGTTGGGTCCGGATTTCTCAGTTCGATCCTTGTATTCTCAGGGCTACTCGCATACGGTACCCTCACCATCGAGCTCCTGTTCTTTAGGCCCCATCCTCGCACAACGGGGGCCTCCCGCTCCACCACGTAAGCCTTGTAAGAATTAAAAGTTGACGCCATGATGATGGACGTTTCCCTTGCATATTTGAGGATGCCGCCGATAAACTGCGTTGCCGTCCTGCTCAGGTTATACTTCCCATCTTCTTGATAGAATAGGTTGTTGCCCCCATTACCCAGCATTGACAGGTGAATGTGGAAGGCGTTTCTATTCTGTCCGTCGAAAGGCTTGGGCATAAAAGTGGCGTGAAGGCCGCATTCAGCCGCAACCTTTTGCGTAACGTAATTGAAAAGCACGGTCCGGTCAGCTGCTCCAAGCGGGTCGAGGCACTCCAGGTTGATCTCGTGCTGGGACGCAGTGACCTCATGGTGTGCCTTCTCGAACCGAATACCGCACTCGGCAAGCGTTTCCACGATTCTCTTCCGCACAAATTCACCCTTGTCGTGGGGATCAGAGTGAAAATAGCCGGCACTGTCAGAGTGGAGATTTTCATTGAACTCGTCGCCCGTAAGCAAAAAGAACTCGTGCTCGGGCCCAATAAGGAACCTGCAGCCGTACTGGGATTCAGCCTTGGCCAGAATATTTTCCAACACCGCCCTTGGGTCCGATTTTGAGCGTGATCCCTGCGCATTCTGGATCTTACCTATAAAGAAGGCGAGATTCTCGTCTTTGAATTGTACAAGTCTCAAACTTTCTGGGACCGGAAGAAGGAGTCGATCACTGTCATCAACTGTGGTAATGCCGGCGATGGAACTCCCATCGAAACCAATTCCTTTCTCGATTATTGCTTCGATATTTTCAGGATTTACGGGCAGGCTCCTGTGTCTACCGTTGAGATCGGTGAAGAAAATCTTGGTGGAATCTGCTTCCTTTACCTTGGCCTTGATCTCATTGAGCTTCATCATGGTAGTCGAGCTCTCCTCTGGCATTTATTGGCTACCATTGGGGGCAGATAACCCAGCTCCGCTGCCTCGAATCTGGTTGAAGTTGATCGTCGGTTGTCCACTTGTGAAGTTTGTTAGGTTAACTGATCACTTTTTTGTTGTCACTTCCACGAGATCCGAAACCCGCAAAGAAAAGCCGAAGACACTCATGACTGGTGACAACGGGCGACGGTCAATACCCATTTTTAGTTTGACTCGAATACTAGTAAATTGTTAAGTAGAAATGCAATAAGTTTTTTTTATGAAGGATTCTCTACATGCCATTCCAGGACCTCTTGGTGGACAATCACACACGACTTACCCCAGCCCAACAACGAATCATGCGCTACATAATGGACCACTATGAGGAGGCGATTTTCCTTACCGCTGCCGAACTCGCGCAGAGAACAAAGGTCAGTGAGGCTACCGTGGTGAGACTGGCCCAGGCCCTGGGCTTTGACGGCTATCCGGGAATGCAAAAAAAGTTTCGGGCGGGTCTCAGAAGCCGTCTCTCGACGGTGACCCGGCTGGAGCAAACCGTTGACCGTGTACGTCAGCAAGGGGACGTTCTGGTTAAGGTCCTGCAAGAGGACATCCAAAACCTTTCTCAAACCCTGAGGGACTTGCCGATTGAGGCCTTCAAACAGGCGGTCGAAGAGATGCAGGCCGCGAAAAGGATTTTCGTCGTGGGTCTGCGGGGTGCGCATGCACCGGCTCTGACCCTGGCCACATATCTCCGTTTCCTGGGAAAGGATGCGCATCTCCTGGTCCAGGGACACGGTGAGTTGTGGGATATTTTACAGGGTTTGGGAGTCGGGGACCTGATCGTTGGCATCAGCTTCCCCCGCTAT
>CP070692.1:2604951-2615030 GCA_020353215.1 Deltaproteobacteria bacterium | reverse complement strand
CTGCCGCTGCCTACCCTGTTCTTTCGCCCTGCGCTCAGATGCCTTTTACAGGTTTCAGGATGATGGGTTGGCTTGTATCCGACCGGCTGATCGGTTACTCTGATAAGCCGAGAAGGAGGTCGCCGTCATGAGCGGGAGCAATGGGACGAATGTTTTTCTAAAACGGACGATGAGTGACAGCAGAGCGTAATGAATCTATGTTGTCTTGCGCCTTGCGATCTGCGTGAAGAGGAGCACACAGGACCATGGCTGAGTACTTTCTTTCCATGAATCAACTGGTTCGTCTGGACGAGAACCTCCCCAATCTGGCCCCCCCTGAAGATCCGGAAGTGGTAAGGTTGATCCGCTCTGCCCGTGGGGTGGTCATGCCCAGGGGGGTTAGCCCAAAACGCTACCGCCAGATTACATCCATGGCGCGAGACTGGTTTCCGAATCTGGATATTCGATTTGCCTATCCGGGAAAGACGAGCCAATCCTTGCTCTTCCGGCGTCTAAGAATCAGACATCCGAGAACGATTGTATATCCTCACCCAGAGGGTTTGATGCATGCTGAATATTATGGTTTGCCCCTTGAGTATCCCTTTGTGGTGAAAGGGGATACGGGTGGAGGTGGGAGTGCAGTATTTCCTGTCACTTGCCGCCGGGAACTGGTAACCGCCCTCCATCAGTTACCTGCACAAGATCCACTACTTATCCAGCAGTGGGTGGAACACGGGGGGATGGATCTTCGCGTGGTGGTAATCGGTGCCAAGGTGATGAGTTATTTCCGCGTGGGTGGCGGGGACTTTTACAACAATGTTTGTCGTGGAGCGAGTATTCGGCGGGAGATTTTTCCTGAGTTGCAGGAGGCCGGAAAAGCGGCGGTAACCAGCTTCTGTCAGCTCACCGGACTTAATCTGGCCGGCTTTGACTTGATGTTTCCGGACTGCGGTCCTCCAGTGTTTATCGAAATAAATTACGGTTTCGGTCGTAAAGGGTTGGGCGGCACCCCTGGGTTTCGGCATCTCTTCCGAGAGGCAGTGGATTTGTGGACGCAGGGAATTCCGTATCCGGTTACCGTTTTTTAGTAGTTCCAGAACCCTTCCCCACTGGGCGGAAGGCTCATCTACTGTCCTGTCTTATGCGTCTCTTCTGGATCAATGCGGGAGGATGAGGCAACACCGTAGTCGCCCCATAAGGGACTGCCGGACTGCGAGCGAACTACAATCAGTTCAAATATCTTCCTTACGTTTCGAAGACTCCCTGGTGTCGCCGAAGGCAGACTGCAGGGATCTTCAATTGCTCTTTGTGCAGCAGCCTTTCACTTGTCAACACTTTCCATTACACAATCACTCCAGTACTTATGATACCACTCGAGCAAACCGGCAGCACGGACTGGATTCGGCAGTCGGTCAAAGCCGTGTCCTCTGGGGGTGAACTCTCTATTTTGGAAGCCTCCGAGGCACAGAATGCGCGTTCAGCAAGTCGTGCACATCCCCGGTCCTGGAGTAGGAGGTAGCTTGCCAGTGACCTTATCCGAAACCCCGACCGCGAAGGATGACATGAGCTTTTTAACATCCCCCTGGCAAAGAGGGCAGTTAACCTCAGCATCCCGGTCGATCAAGAGCTTGTCAAAAGTATAATTGCAATGTTCGCAATTGTATTCGAAGATTGGCATCGTATTCTCCCTTGTTTACTACGAATTTTAAAATTAATATAACTACGCTATTCTCTGACTTCAAGGGGGGAAGGGTTGGTCAGCGTCAGACGGTAAGCGGTAAGCAGTGAACAGTAAGCGGTGAGGGGTGAAAGGTAAGGGGCAGCCGGCAGCGGTCAGAAAAACTGGCCACCGAGGAGTAAACCCTAAGCACCGGAAGGTGGAATGTTGCAAGAATCATCTCGCCGGCTACTATCTAGGGCGTAACCAGTCACTG
The DNA here is from genome assembly GCA_020353215.1 of Deltaproteobacteria bacterium. GTDB lineage: Bacteria > Desulfobacterota > Syntrophobacteria > BM002 > BM002. Next base: position 2,613,117 of record CP070692.1, on the reverse strand, counting down.
GCGTCCGCGCGCAGGAAAAGGCGCTATGATCAGTAGTGGAAGTGAAGAGGGAGTCATGAAAATAGCCACTTGGAACGTGAACTCCATTCGCGTAAGATTGCAAGCAGTGCTGGACTGGATGGAACAGGCTGGGCCCGATATTCTCTGCTTGCAGGAGACAAAAGTCACCGATGAGCAGTTTCCTGTGGCCGTTTTTGAGGCTATGGGGTACCAGGTGGCTGTTAGTGGGCAGAAGACTTACAACGGAGTGGCGATCATCTCCAGATATGATCTCGAAGACGTTTTGGTGGGATTCCCGGACTATGCTGCAGAAGGGCAAAAGAGATTGTTGGCTGCAACAGTCAGCCAGGTCCGAGTGGTGAACGCATATATCCCTAATGGGGCTGCTCCTGATTCAGAAAAGTTCGTCTATAAGTTGGAATTTATAGATCAGTTGCGTAACTATCTGCAGGAGTTACACGTCCCAGAGGAGTGGTTGATTCTGACCGGGGATTTCAACATCGCCCCGGAGGCTCGAGACGTATACGATGCCGAGGCTATGGAAGGGGCGATTGGCTTCCACCCCAAAGAAAGGACGGCCTTAAAGACCCTGAGGCACTGGGGGCTGGAGGATACATTTCGCAAGCACCATATCGAGGATGGACTCTACAGCTGGTGGGACTACAGAGCTGGTGCTTTCAGACGTGATATGGGGTTAAGGATCGATCACATCTGGGCGACACCGCCACTTGCTGTATCCAGTACGGCAAGCGGCATGGATAAAGAACAGAGGTCTCTGAGCAAACCATCGGATCATATCCCGGTCTGGACCGTATTCGACATATCTTCACTAGGCAAGAGTCAAACGTAGACCTGCCCTCTACCCAAGGCCTCGCGGTTGCCCGGTGGGAAATGCATCCTCTTCGCGCTCGCTCCACTCAGTGCCCACCCCTTTGGGGCGGGTCCCCGGTTACACAGTCTCGCGACACCAAATCGTGAGTTCTTCCGGCTAGCGGACCCTGGCACGAGCTTCCTGGTTTCAGATCTGCAACGTTACGGTTAACTTCGAGAACTAGTTCTTGTTGAAAAACAGGAGAGTTCGTTTGCCGCGTCCATAAGGGAGGTCGAGTACTATAGTCTGGTTGAGCTCAAGTCCTTCGGTACAGGCTAGACCCCGGAGCTTGGTCCGTTCTTCCTCACCAGTAGGGCCCAGCATGGCCACGAGTGTATTCCCCGGACGAAGCAGCGGAGAGACAACCTGAAGCAGGTCTTCAAGACGCCTGAAAGCCCGGGAGATGAGGATCTGGAAGGAGGGCTCCGGCCGGTCCATGTTCTCAATGCGACTTTGAACGGCCGTCACGTCGGTTAGCCCTAGAGTACGGATGATATGTTTCAAGAAAGATACTTTCTTGCGGCTGGCATCCACCAGTTTCACTTGAAGCCGGGGTGCGGCGATCTTGAGAGGAATGCCGGGAAACCCTGCGCCGGAGCCGATATCGAGCAACCCGCCGAAGGGAAGATAAGGCAGTGGGGTTAACGAATCAACGAAGTGTTTGATGATCATATCCTCCGTGTTCTTGACTGCTGTGAGATTGAACTTCCTATTCCACTCTAACAGCTCCCGCAGGTAGAGGCAGAAAAGCTCAATCTGGGATGCGTTTAGGCCGACGTCAACCTCTTGGGAGGCTTGCCGGAGCATGTTGGTGAGTTTGTCTTTATCCAATTCAGTTCCCAAAGGAAAATTGGCTAGTTACCGTTCTCAGGTGCTTGCAGCACTCCATTACTCTATCAGTTCACTAGTCCCCAATTCGCTTGACATGGCTAGAACCCCAAAGGCCCCCGAGGCACGATCACAGCCGGGTCCTCCAAGCGTTGACGCTCAACCTATTCCCGGATTCATCCTAGTCTTGAAACACAAGCGATTCAAGCGGCAAGAAACGCAGGCGTCGGTGGCCAAGGCGATTTTCTTAGAAATTAGAAGAAAACCGCAGAAAAGCTGGCCATACGGTTGGGAGAATAAATTGTTGATAATATGGTTATCGTGAGTGATTTTCATTAGTTCTATGCTCGAAAAAAATATTCTGTTATTTTCGCATGTTGCAGGGCAATAGCAGAAATTTATCTGCGAACCTGTTGAGTTAGGATGTCTGTATATCCGGTTGCCGAGAAGACCGTTTTTCGCGGCTAAACAGATTTGACCCGGAGCGAAGTGTCCAGCTAAATCATGCACAGTTGATTTTCCTCGATGGTCACGAGAATGGCAATTCCTGAAAGTGGTAATCTACGCGGCAACTTGGGATAGGTTATGAAAGAGCGACGAAGATATGAACGGTTTTCGCTTGAACTTCCCGCCAAGTTAGAAATCGTTACTCAGGGGGAAGATACGCAAACGTTCGATCTCAGCACCAGTGATATCTCTGCTGGGGGGGCCTTTTTCCCCACCAAGCATCCCTTTCCCCAAGGTACGAATATCCAAATTAGGCTCACCGTCGTCAGTGACAGATTGAGACAACTGACACGGGCTGAAGGGTACGTAGAGGTTGGGGGGACGGTGGTCCGATCTGAGCCAGCCGGAATGGCGGTTTGCTTTGATGAAACTTACCAGTTTGCGAGTCTTGGCAACAACTGAGGTTCAAAAAGCTCGGTGCCAGCCACCGCTATCTTCCGATGACCACTTCTAGCCCGGATGTTTCATGAATGGCCTACTGCGACCGTTTTGCTTGTCATCATGCTTCACTGTCACTCATAGTCACTAGGTCACTGCGTCTTCTGATGCCAAAATCACGAAATTATGGCTTTGCCATTCCTGGTGATGGGTTTATCGAAGCGACCGAATGACTTGATGACGGGCTTGTCAGGTACGGTTCGGATCCAATCCCGCGGTACGATTGGACGGTGGCAAGCCCATCTTCTTCGCGCTCGCTCCGCTCAGTCCCGCCCCGCCCCGCAAGCGGAATCTGCGACAAGTGGGTTCCGAGTTTCATGGTCTCGCCACAGCAATTCATGAAACATCCGGGCTAGTGCCTTTCGGGGGGGGGCGGCCTATTTTCCAACGCAGAATCGGCCGAAGATTTCATCCAGCAGGTCTTCCCTGGTAGTGGAGCCGATGATCTCCCCCAGATGACTCAGGGCCTCCTGTAACTCTAGGGCTACGAGTTCTGCTGAACCCGCTGCGTCCAGCAGATTCAGACTTCGATCCACCGCCTCGAGACCGTGTTCCAGACAGAATTTGTGTCGCAGATTGGGAGCAACGATCGAGGACTCAGTGTCAAGACGGCGTCCGAGAATGGTCTGGAATATCGCCTCTTCGAGTGGTTCCATACCGTCACCTCGAAGAGCGGAGATTTCCAACGGGGTCGAGTCCGGAAAATGGTTCCTGGCGGAGGCAAAGTCAGGATGGAACTCCAAGTCTATCTTATTTAGAATGACGACTCTTGGTTTAGTCCTAATATCTGCGTAAATCTGCAGATCTTCATCAGTCACTGGTGCGCTCCGGTCTACCACGAACAGGACCAAATCAGCGCAGTCCAACCGTTCTCTGGTAAGCTCCATACCGAGCCGTTCCACAAGATTGTCGGCCTGACGCAGGCCGGCCGTGTCAGTCAGCCTTAGAGGAATGCCCCTTAGGCTTAATGGTTCCTCGATCACGTCTCTGGTGGTGCCGGGAACAGGGGTAACGAGAGCGCGATTGGAGCGCAGCAGTTTGTTCAGCAAGCTCGACTTTCCCACGTTTGGTTTGCCAGCAATAATCACCGACAATCCCTCTCTCAATATTCGGCCGTTTTCATAGTTCTCGAGCAGTCGTGCCATGGGGTCCCTGACTTGCTCGCGGCACCGATCCGCCAACTGCTTGCCCTCCAAAAGTTCCAGGTCTTCATCCGGAAAATCGATGGCAGCCTCTACAATTGCCAATATCTCCAGAAGGTGGGTGCGCACATCAGCGATGATGGTGTGGAGTCCGCCTTTGAGTTGTTCGCTGGCGAGGCCTAGACTTCGCCTGGTCTTGGAGTTGATGATATCCAGAACTGCTTCCGCCTGGGTCAAGTCAATGCGACCGTTGAGAAAGGCGCGACGGGTAAATTCACCTGGCTCTGCCATCCTGGCGCCGGCTCGAATTACTAGCTCCAGAATGCGGTCCAGGACCGCCAGGCCGCTGTGGCAATTAATCTCAACCACGTCTTCCCGGGTGTAAGTTGTCGGGGCCCGCATCAAGCTGACCAACACTTCGTCAACGGTTTTACCCGTTGCAGGCTCGACGATATGACCGTGATAGAGGCGGTGTGATTGGATGGTCTGCGGGCACGTAGATGAGTGGAAAAGTTGCTGGCTGATGGCCCACGCCTTCGGACCGCTGATTTTGACTACACCAATACCCCCCGCCCCAATAGGGGTGGCTATTGCTGCGATGGTGTCATCCAAGGACTTGATTAATTTCATGCCCCCCCAGGGCTGCCAGGTTCTGATGGGGGTTGGGTCGAAGAGTCAGGCGCAGTAGTCTGCTTTTCGCCATGGTGGTCTTTTTTAACCGGAAAGACAACAACCTTGCGTAATGTACCCTCTCCCTTACTCTTGGTACGTACTTGGCGGTCGTCTTTGAGAGCCAGATGGATAATGCGCCGATCGTAGGCGCTCAGGGGACTGCTACTCGCAGGTTTGCCAGATTTCTTGGCTCGATCGCCTAGATTCAAAGCCACTTCGGTGAGTGCCTGGCGGCGCCTATCCCGATAGTTCTCGGTATCCACAATTATGTGCGACTTTTTGGATGCCTGGCGGTTATATATCTTGTTCACAATATACTGCAGCGAGTGGAGGGTCTGACCCCGCTTGCCGATAAGGAGCCCGGAACCGTTACTGGTCACGTCCAACTTAATACGGTCCTCTTCCCAAGTGGCCTCCACAGTCGTGGGTACCTGAATGTGGGAGAGGATATTTTCCAAGATTTCTTTGGCTTCCCTGAGAGAAGTTTCGTCACCGGACTCTTTTGCTGTCACCAGAATTTTCGCATTTCTGGTGCCGATTCCGAAAATCCCCGAGGAGCCATGTGAGATGACTTCGATTTCCAATTGGTCAGCGGGAAGATTTAAACGTTGGCAGGCCGCTTCAATGGCCTCTTCCACCGATTTTCCTTCGATCTCCATGGCAGACATGGTTTCCTCCGTAATCCTTAAGCAAAGAGGGGGCGACAGTCCAGCTTTTGATACCAGTCAACAGGATCCAACTTCAGGCGGCCTTCTGGTTAATATAGTACTGTTGACCGATGGACAGAACGTTGTTTACCAACCAGTAGAGTACCAACCCACTGGGAAAATTGATAAAAAAGACGGTGAAGATGACGGGCATCATAAGCATCATCTTTTCCTGCCTGGGGTCACCGGTGGTGGGAGACATTTTCTGCTGCAAGAACATGGATACGCCCATGAGCAGTGTCAGAACCGGAAGTCCTCCCAGGTAAGGAATGTCGAAACCCACCGGCAAACGATCTGGTGCTGAAAGATCGTTGATCCACAAGAAGAAGGGTGCGTGGCGCATGGCAATGGAGCTGTAGAGCACCCGATACAAGGCAAAGAAGACCGGAATCTGGAGCACCATGGGCAGGCAGCCACCGAGAGGGTTCACCTTATGAGTCCGGTACAGTTGCATGACCTCCTGGTTCATCTTCTCTTTGTCATCTTTATACTTCTCTCTAATCTTGGCCATCTTGGGCTGGAGCTTCTTCATCGCTCTCATTGAGACATAGCTCTTATGGGTGAGCGGCCAGAAGAGCAACTTGATCAGAACTGTGAGCAGGATGATGGCCACGCCGTAGTTGTGAGTGAATCGATAGAAGACTTTCAAGCAGACAAGCAGTGGTTGGGCAATGACATCGAACCAACCGAAGTTTACCGCCTTCGCCAGCTTGGGATTGGCCGCCTTCAAGGTGTTCAACTCTTTTGGGCCCGCGTAGAACTGATAGCGAAATTCTGGTTGAGCTCCGGGTTGTAATGGGTCCTTGGGGCCAATCAGGGTGGTCTCCACTGTTTGGGTGGAGGCGTCCAGCGCTTTGATCCGGCCATGGTTGGAAGTCAGGTTCAACGGTACCGCAGCCATAATGAAGTACTGGTCGGTATAGGCAATCCACCCCACGGGGCCGGGCAATAGCTTTTCCCCTTTGATCTTTTTGAATTTTACTTCTTCCAATTCGTCGTTTATCAGAAGAGCCGGCCCTTGGAAATTGTAACGGCTCCCCTCAGAGCTGGAAAATGGAAGGTTAATTAGGCTCAGCGTGGAAGCATCTTCCCACGGCTTGCTGTCCAAGTTCACCACGCTAATGTTGAGATCTATGAGATAACTGTCAGGATGGAAGATGTACTGTCTAGTGATACGCAGCCAACCCGGGGCCTCGTAGTTGAAAGTGAGGGTCTGGTTTTGGTCCTCTCCGAGCGTCAGAGATGTCCGGTCGGCGACGAACGGAGCCAGGTTCAGAGCCGCCACCGAATGATTCATGAAATTGAAGGCCAGAGGCAGTTTCTCTATCTTTTTGGTCTTGACGAGCTCTTTGCCCGGCGAGTTTTTGTCGATGGTCTCACGATAGTGCTTCAGAACAAAGCTCTTGAGACGAGCACCTGTCTCAGTGAACACAGCTCGATAAAGCGGGGTTTCCACTATCACATCCCTGCCCGCGCGAGCGGCGGGAAGCGGGAATGACGGCGTTGTTGGTGCCGGGGCCGGGGTTACCGCAGGCCGGGAAGGCTCAGCCGGGAGAGTATCGGGCTGGGCAGGAGCCGGGGCGACCTTCTCAGCAGTCGGGGAGGTCACGGGCGGGGCGGTTCTTTTCTTGGGCACGAAGAACTTCTCCCATAGAACAAGAACCAGTATGCAAAGTACGATCGCCACTACGACACGTTTTTCCATTTAATAGAACTCCTGCCTCAGGCGAGAGATTCGGCACCGTATCACTCATGGGGGCAGCGGTTACCGAAGGCAGCCGACTTTTAGTTGGCAAAGTCCCGCTCTCAACGAAGCGACCTGGGGAATCTTCAGCTCATCATTGACTTTCAACAGGATCATAACCGCCGGGATGGAATGGGTGGCAGCGCAGGAGACGGCGGATGGCAAGCACCCCACCCTGGCCTGCACCAAATGCGGCAATGGCCTGGCGAGCATATTCAGAACATGATGGGGTAAAGCGGCAGGACGGCAAGGTCCATGGCGAAATGACGAGTTGGTAGGCTCTAATACATGCGAGTAAGGTAGCTTTGATCATCGGCTCCTGTTATCAATTAATAATGCCGCTAGTTCCTCGCGTACGTTATGATAAGCGAGCGTTGCCGCCTCCTGTTTGGCAATAATCACCAGATCGTGTGATGGTGGCAACCGGTGCTTATGTAAACGAAAAAACTCGCGAAGGTAGCGCTTTACTCGATTTCGCTTGACTGCGTTTCCTACCTTCTTGCTAACCGTTACCCCCAGCCGTGCAAACTGCAGGGCATTGGGCCGCAGGATGATGGTGAAGTGTTCCGTATGGCGACGGATTCCATAACGGTACGCAAGTTGGAAATCCTTCTGGCGTCGTAAGCGTTCGTGCTTTTTGAAAGAGAAACGTCCTTCACCAGTGATTTCGACGCCGACACACGGTTCCTGGGCAGCTTTTTGTTTGTTCTCACTCTTGCCAATCCGTCCCATGTCTTCAGACGGTAAGCCTTTTCCTCCCCTTTGCCCTTCTGCGGCTAATTACCTTCCGGCCCGACTTCTTCCGCATGCGGACCAAAAAACCATGGGTTCTCTTCCTCCGAATATTGCTTGGTTGGTACGTTCGTTTCATCTCTCTTTGGTCCAGTCAGAGCCGTTTTTGTATCCCGCTCTGGCAGTGATTGCTAGTCGTTTGTTTGGTCCAGCGAACGAAAAGGTCCGCAACAGAGGCGACCGGACTGTAAAGGCGTTTTTAATAAACACATAGACGAGTTTTTGTCAAGTAGAAAGGATTGTTCGCTTTCCGCCCCGGTCAGAAACCCACCCGCCGGCCGATGGATTTCCGACCCATTTCACCGGCGATTACAGACTACCATTAAATGTTATTAATGAGAGCATCATGTTGTTTACAGAGAACAACGGCAGCCATGTTGATGGAGGATCATGAAGTCTTTTCCAAGGTGACTGGCGGGAGGCCTGTGTTCACTTCCGCAGCTGTGGGTGGGGGAGCCCCTGGCC
>CP070692.1:2594666-2604851 GCA_020353215.1 Deltaproteobacteria bacterium | reverse complement strand
GCCTCGTCAGCCAAAAGCGTCAGCCCCATGCTCATCACCTCCCTTCCAGCACCAGCAATCCCCTAACGGCAACCAAACGCAAAGAGGCCATGGGCGATCCGCCCATGGCCTCTTTACTGTGGTTCAGCAGATAGTCACCGACCGGTCAAGGCAATGGGCGGACCACACCGGCACAAAAGGCATAGAAGCAATAGAAGCTCTAAGCTGCGTAAGCCGTCCCACTGCCGATTTCTATTCATTTCTGCCTCATTAATCAAAAGACTATCAATGCTTTATATCCAAACTAACAGAAATTTTCAACAGAAAAAGTATTGTACCGAAAGTCTGGTTTCCTCTGGGAGCGGTTTTTTAGCCGCGACCTTTCCCTTCACTAGTCACCAGCTGCGAACTCCAAGGGTTTCTTCAAAAGATCCAGGGTGAGTGTGGGGCTGGACTCTCCCTTTGGGTATGGCCACTGCAGGCCACCACTATCCAAGAGGTCGTAGGTGATCCCCTCGTAGAAGGGCACGACGCTCATAATTTCCTGGTACACGGAGTGAACGTCAGGGTAGCTGGTGCCGGATTCGAACCTCGCCAATAGGTCGGCAAGGATGCGCCAGTCGGGGAGGGCTCTACCTGGTGCCTTCAGGGCTGCTTTGAGTTTCTGGGTTCTCCTCTCCACATTGGTGAGGGTGCCTTCCTGTTCCGCGAATCCTGCCGAGGGGAGAACCACGTCAGCCAGTTCAGCGCATTGGGTGAGAAACACGTCTTGCACTGCGAGAAACTCCACCTGGTTCAAGGCGTCAAGGATTTTGTCCCTTTCAGGTTCAGTGGCGATTGGGTTTTCGCACATGAGATAGAGTCCCTTGACTCTCTTGGCATTAGCCCCTTCCAGTATTTCCCTGTAACCAAGTCCAGGAGAGGTCGGTAACTGACCGCTCCAAACCTTGCTGAAATGGGCTTTGCTCTTGACATTCGATAGGGCGACATGGCCAGGGTAGTAAGCGGGTGTCAATCCCATGTCCAGGACTCCCTGAACGTTGATGTAGCGATAAAGGGGGTAGATGCCGCTGTGTTGCTGGCCTAAGCGTCCAGTGAGCAGTGCCAAGTTTGCCAGGGCTTCTACCGTGGCCTTACCGTCAGCATCAGCAACAAGATCCTCTGAGTAGACGATGGCAAGCGAAGAAGCTCTGGCAAGAGCTCCAGCAACCTCTTGGAAGGTGCTGGGCAGAATGTCGACACGACCTACGGTGTCCAGATGGTCCAAATGGGCCAGGGATTCTTCGAGGTCCTGAATGCCCTTCGTGTGAACCGCCACAAAGTCTTTGTCATAGAGGTTCGATTCCAACAGCAGCTTGAGAAGACTCTGGAGAAATTCAAGCGTGTTTTCCTTGGGCATCACAAATGCTGGGTCAGCGAATTTCCCGGTTGCCACTTCTGAGGAACTGACGGTAACGACGCGGCATCCGTGGGTACGGCTGGCCCGACGCAGAGCGGTGGCAACTATGGGGTTGTTTTCTTCAATACGATTTCCCAAGGCGAAGATTACCTCGGCCTTTTCAATCTCGCTGAGGGAATTGGTCATGGCCCCTCTGCCTAATGTGCGCAGTAAGCCGGTGAGTGTGGCCAGATGTGATTGTCCCCCGGGATAGTCCACATTATTGCTTCCCAACTGGGTGCGGAAGATCTTTTGTAGCAGGTAATTGGCCTCGTTGGTGGCTCGGGGTGAGCCGATGGCTGCCAGAGAAGTCGCACCGTGCTCCTCTTGGATCCGTTTGAACTCCGTGGTTACCTTTTTCAGAGCCGCTTCCCAACTAACCTCGACCAGTTTCCCGTGTTTCCGGACCAGAGGGGTTTGAAGACGGTTACCGTTGCGCAGGTAAGCAAAACTGTCAAACCGACCCTGACGGCAGGTATATCCATAGTTCGGCGGTGTTGTGGGTCTGGTGGTCACAGTGAAGAGCCTGTTCCCCTTGATATTCAGTACCAGGTTGCAGCCACAGCCGCAGTGGGGACAGAACGACTCGACTTCCTCATAGTGGAAAGGGCCCGGCCTGCCGCTGATCCGTTCCTCCAACGCCCCGGTTGGGCACATATCCAGGCACAAGCCGCAGAAGACACAGCTTGAGTTGAGAGAAGGAGTATCCTCAAAGTCGACAGCGTCCGAGCATTGAAAGTAAGTGCAGGCTTCGAAACACTGCTTGCAGCGGATGCACTTATTAGGATCCACGGCAATGAACTGATGGGTGTCGCGCTGAGCAGTCTCGACAATGGGTATTTGAGGCTTCGGGCGCGTAGTGGTGTCCACCCCGAATTCAAAGGAGAACTTACGGAGTTTGCAGTCGAAAGCATCCAGGCAACCGCAAGAGAGACAGCGCTCAGCTTCTTGCCGGGCACTTTCTTCGGAAAGGCCCAACTCAATCTGCTCGGAGTGTTTAACACGCTCAGCAGCCGGCAGTTCCGGCATCTGGGCACGGGCCTCCGAGGAAACGCTGGAAAACTGTTCTCTTTCTATGGTTTCCAGGTCTCCCTTGAGAATGTTGAAGGGCTTTGGCAGTGTCTGCACCTTTTTGTCCCGCAAGTAGACGTGTATCGCGGTTGCTGCTTTCCGCCCATCTGCCAGGGCCCCCACTACGGTTTCAGGACCCCGATAGACATCTCCTCCTGTGAACACGCCTTCAATGCCCGTATACATCGTTTCAGGGTCGGCTCCAAAAGTGTTCCAGCGGGTGGTTGGTATACCCTCGATGGCTTTGTCGGCATCCACCGGTGAGAGGTTGGGAAACTGACCGATGGCAGCGATGACCATGTCCACCGGGATCACCGTCTCCGAACCCTCCTTGGGTACAGGGCGACGCCGACCGCTGGCGTCCGGTTCCCCGAGTTCCATTTTCACGTATTCCAGTTTGTCGACCTGACCATGACTGCCGAAGAGCCGGACCGGCGCGGCCAAGAAATGAAATCGTACCCCTTCTTCTTCTGCACCGTGGATCTCTTCGGGACTTGCCGGCATCTCTTCTCGTGAGCGGCGATAGAGAATGGTAACCGTCTCCGCACCCAAGCGTATGCTATTGCGGGCCGCATCGATGGCAACATTACCACCGCCGACAATGGCCACGTTGTTTCCCATGTCGACAGGCTTGCCGAGAGCGAGATCGACGAGGAAGTCAACGCCGGCGTAAACGCCCTTCAAGTCTTCTCCTACAATTCCAAGCTTGCGAGTATCCCAGGCGCCGATGGCGATAAGGAAGACATCGTAGCCTTCCTGCTTGAGTGTTTCCAGGGTGAAGTCCTCGCCCCATTTCTTTCCTAATTTGACATCTATGTTTCCCAACTGGAGAATGCCGTCAATCTCCCAATCGAGGATCTTCTTGGGTAGTCGGTATTCAGGAATGCCATAACGGAGCATTCCCCCCAACTCAGGCATGGCATCGAATAATGTGCTGCCGTGCCCCAGCCGACGGAGATAGTAAGCAGCGGAAAGTCCGGCGGGACCACCGCCGATGATTGCCACACGTTGGCCAGAGTAGTCTGCCAAGGGTGGTGGGTTCCGTTGGCCGGAGTACATCTCGTAATCCGCCACGAAGCGCTTCAAGTGATTGATATTGATTGGCTCTTCCACCAAGTTGCGATTGCACTTGTATTCGCAGAAGTGAGGACATACCCGGCCAATGGTGAGCGGCATGGGGATGCGTTCCCGGATGAGTTGGAGCGCTTCCAGATACTGACCTTGGGATATCAGCGCTATATATCCTTGGATGTCGATTCCGGCAGGGCAGGTCAACTGGCAGGGAGCCACACAGTCCCCATAGTGCTCCTTCAGGAGCAATTCGAGCATGAGCTTGCGCATCTGCTGAATTTCTTCAGAGTCGGTGGTCACCACCATACCTTCTCGAACTTGGGTACTGCACGAGGCCTGGAAGTGCGACTCCCCTTCCACCCCAACAATGCAGAGCCGGCAGCTTTCCAGCGGCCTGAGAACTTCGTTGTAGCAGAGAGTCGGAATATGGATGCCGTTTTGTCTGGCAACCTGCAAAAGGGTCATTCCCTGCTCAGCCTCAAACGGCTCACCATTGATGGTTAGTCGGACTTTCTCCTTCATTGATTCCCTCTTCCATTGCTGTGAGTGCTTCCATGAATCGGTTGTCGGCGCCGGGGACAGCCATTGCCACTAGCGGAGAACCGATGTTCCGTTCGGTCTGTTGACCTCTTAGAGTGCAGAAAGAGTAAAACGAAATCGCACATATACCACACATCGGCCAGAGAGTCATTAACTTTGTGAATTTTGGGGCGTGCCGTAAAGAACACCTTCATTAGGACGACTGAAGCGCTCAAATTTCGAGTCAACACATGAATCGGCTTCGGGGGAAATCCCAAGAGACTTCTGATAATTAACGGACGAGGTACAGGCCAAACCAGAAGACGATGATCACTTCAACAACAAAAATCACAAAGAAAAGCAAATACTTGGAGGCAGGAAAATCCTCGAAAATCTTGTTCGCCTTTCGAAGAAAACCAGCGCCTACAGGTGAGGCATACATTTTAAAGGGATCGTCAACCTTTCTGCTGTGCGCGGAACTCTGGTCAGCCATCTCACGTTCCTCCTCAGTCCGGATGGAAAATCGTGAACATTATAACGAGCGGATATAGCCAGTCAACGAAAAAAAATGTCTGGAGTCCAAATCAGCTGATGGAAGGCCAACCCCCGGAGGATCCGGGCATTATTTTACTCTTTTCAAGCCCATACGCCATGCCTTCAGACTCGCAAAGCAAGCTGAAGCCGGACAAATATACTAAAAGTGGATCGTCACCGAATCCTCCCGGATTCCGACTCCTGACTCCTGCTGGCAAAAACTAGGGCGCAAAAAATCCTCCCCGGGGGATGTGTCGAGCACAGATGCTCCAACGGTGGATTTTGTACTTTCCCACGATTGTTTTTCCCAATCGTTTTTTTGACTTGACAGACCAAATGGGTTCTGTAAAATTAGCACGCGTTTGTGAGAACAGTAACGAAGTAATCCTTCCAGCCAGCACTCTTTGCCCATCACTTTGAGTTTATAGCGTTGTAATTATAATAATTAATTGCCCAAGACGCTACTCGCAAAGGCTTCGGAGCTTAGGGTATGCCTACAAATGTACTACATGATTTTCTCTACGTGGGTGTCTTCCTTGTGGTCGGTGTCGTTTTCGCCGCAACGCCGATCATTATCTCTTGGTTCATTGGGGGCCGCAGTGAAGGTGTTAAGCGGGCAGAAACCTACGAGAGTGGCATGCCCACTGTCGGAAGTGCCTGGGTGCAGTTCAGCGTGGCCTATTACATCTACGCACTCATATTCCTCGCTTTTGATGTGGATGTACTCTACCTCTTTCCGGTAGCACTGGCCTACGACAAAGGTTTTGTCATCCGCGACTTCATTGAGATCGTTATCTTCATTGGTATTCTCTCTCTGGCCATTGTATATGCCTGGCGCAAAGGAGTTTTCACTTGGCACCAAAGGAGCTAGCCCCCGGTCCTCGTGTTCGTCTGGCGGTCTTGGAAGAGGTGCTCAACCTCTGTCGGGCCAACTCGCTATGGCCCATGACGTTCGGCTTGGCCTGTTGCGCCATTGAGATGATGGCAGCCGGTGCCAGCCGCTTTGATCTGGACCGATTTGGTGCCGGTGTTTTCCGTCCTTCTCCGCGACAGTCAGATCTGATGATTGTAGCCGGAACCATAGCGAAAAAGATGGCCCCCACCATCGTTACGCTCTGGGAGCAGATGCCGGCACCCAAATGGTGTATCGCCATGGGCAACTGCGCCATTTCAGGAGGGCCCTTCGAGTATGACGGGCAGTATGCCATTGTTCCGGGCGCAGACCTGATTGTTCCGGTGGACGTTTACGTGCCGGGGTGTCCGCCTCGCCCTGAGGGGTTAATTCAGGGATTTCTTGCCCTGGAGGACAAAATTACCAAAGGCGAAAAGCGAAATGTCCTTAGAAGATTTAAAAGAAGAGTTGTCAAAGGTCATTGAACCGTCGGCGATTGTGCCGCGGGACTACCAGAAACGGGGCTGTTTTCTGGAGATACACGCGACCGCCGATCAGGTGGAGGCTTTGAGTGCGGCGGCTCGCCAAGCCGATTTCTTTCTGGAATCCATCACTACGGTCGACTTCACCGATGGACCTCACATTATCTATCACTTCAACGTCTATGGCACCTCGTCGCGCGTGCAAATTCGAGTAAAACTGAGCAGAAGTGAAACAGTGCCCACCATAAGCAACGTCTATGATGCGGCGCTCTGGTATGAGCGGGAGATCTTCGATCTCTTTGGTATACGTTTCAACAACCACCCGGATTTGCGCCGCATTCTCCTCCCGGAAGATGCAGACTTCCATCCGCTTCTGAAAGAATATGGCAAGGTCCACGCCTACAGAGAAACGGAAGAGATCTATGGCGACCCAGATGCTTGAGCCGATTACCGAGCAAACGTACTATCTCAATTTTGGGCCTCAGCACCCCAGCACCCATGGGGTTTTGCGGCTTTTTCTCAAACTGGATGGAGAGTACATTGTAGAGGCGGATCCAGTCATCGGCTACGGCCACCGCGGCCATGAGAAAATGGCGGAAAGCCACTTCTATGAGCAATTTCTCCCCAATTCCTCTCGAATGGACTATCTCTCGGGGCTTATTTACAACCACGGCTACGTGGCTGCTGTAGAGAAGATGGCCGGGTTGGACGTGCCGCCCCGGGCCGAGTACATCAGAGTCATCTGCGCTGAACTAAATCGAATCTCGAGCCACTTGCTCTGGTTCGGGACCTTTATCATGGATCTGGGCGGTTTCACACCGTTTCTATACTGCTTCGATGACCGGGAGAACCTCCTGGACATCCTGGATCGCGTCAGCGGCTCTCGCCTCACCTACAGCTACTGCCGGTTTGGAGGAGTGGCCAAGGACGTGGATGAGGAGTTCATCAGCGCAACCCGACAGTTTATCGAACGGTTGCGGAGCCGCTGGGATGACTATCACAACCTGGTTACCAAGAATGTCATCTTCATTCATAGAGCCAAGGATGTGGGAGTTATCAATCGGGAGTTGGCCCTGCGTTTTGGCTGCACCGGACCTATTTTACGAGGAGCCGGTGTAGCTTACGACGTTCGCAAAGCGGAGCCCTATTCAGTCTATCCAGATCTCGATTTCGAGATCCCCACGGGTACCAAAGGTGATGCTCTGGACAGGTACATGGTCCGGTTGCAGGAAATGGAACAAAGCCTTCGCATCATCGAACAGGCCCTGGATGGATTGCCAGGAGGGGTTGTTAAGGCGGCTGTACCCCATAAGGTGAGGCCTCCGAAAGGTGACTACTATTTTGCGGTGGAATCCGCTCGCGGTGCCCTGGGCTTTTACATTGTGAGCGACGGCACCTCGTACCCCTATCGACTCAAGGCAAGGGTACCGTCTTACGGTAATTTACAGGTCCTCACAGATGTGCTGCCCGGCACACTGGTGGCGGATACGGTTTCCATCCTGGGCAGTATTGATATCGTCGTTCCGGAGGTGGATCGATAGAAGTCAGTTCGATTTGGTCGTTTCGTGTCATGGGCTCAGCTAGCCAGATCGATTGTGCCGGACCCGCACCGACGAACGAAGGGAAATGTGGAACCGGCAGGCTCAAAGGACCACCGAAGCAAGTCAAAAGTGAACAAACGTATCTAGGGCACTGTGCGCGAATTTGCGCTTCGAAGCACGGTCCCACGCGTTGTAGGTAAGAATAGAGAACCGGAGATGAATATGGCTGCGGCGTGGAACAGCCTGGTAAATGTTCTCGGCCCCGATCTGACGCGCATCGTCATCGGTTTGGTGGGTGTTTTGGGCCTGGTCCAAATCAACGCTCTGTTTTTGGTCTGGCTGGAGCGCAAGGTCGCCGCTCACATCCAACTTCGAATCGGTCCCAAAGAGGTGGGGCCTTTTGGTATTCTTCAGACGATTGTCGATGGGGTCAAGCTGGTGAGCAAGGAGCTGATCACCCCTCGCCATGTGGACCGAAAACTGTACATGTTGGCGCCCGTCGCCATCTTCCTACCGGTGCTGCTGAGCTTTGTGGTCATTCCCTTCAGCGAGACCTTGCAGATCCGGGATATCAACGTCGGGCTGCTCATCATCTTTGCCTTTTCCACCTTCAACGTGCTGGCGATCCTCATGGGCGGTTGGGCCTCCAACAATAAGTACTCTCTCCTGGGCGCTGTCCGCTCGGTAGCCCAGAATGTGGCCTATGAAATTCCCCTGCTGCTGTCTCTGTTGAGCGTGCTGCTCTGGTGTAACAGCTTGCAGATGTCCGAGATCGTAGAATCTCAGTCCCGGGTCTGGAACGTGTTCTGGATGCCGATAGCAGCACTTATTTACCTGATCTGTGCGACGGCCGAGACCAACCGAGCACCGTTCGATATTCCCGAGGCGGAGTCGGAACTGGTGGCTGGTTTCCATACTGAGTACAGTGGAATGCGCTTTGCCTTATTCTTCTTGGCAGAGTATTCCAACATGCTGATCGTGGCGGCGGTGGCAACAACCCTGTTTTTCGGCGGCTGGAAAAGTCCTCCTTTTCTCGGCTTTTTACCTGTACCGGGACTGGTCTGGTTTTTTCTTAAGACCTATGCGTTGATCTTCGGCGTCATTTGGATCCGCTGGACCTTCCCGCGCCTGCGGTTCGATCAGCTCATGAACTTCTGCTGGAAGATTATGATTCCCGCGGCGTTACTTCATCTTGTGGTCTACGCCGGGATCATCAAGTTCATCCGTTGAGCCGGGTTCGTCCCATGGCCCGGTATGGAGCAGAGGCAAAAAAGCCTTTGCCGGCTAAACTGGCGAAACCGGCGAATGGGCTGAACCGGATGTGAGATGCTGCATTCGAAGTACCGAACTGATTGGAGATGAGTTCTTCATGGGTATGATCAAAGACATCATGGTGGGTGGCTGGAGCCTGATCGCAGGCATGTTGGTCACCATCCGACGTATCTATCGGCCCGTGGTAACGGTCCAATATCCGCGTAGGCAGGTACAGATGAGCCCCAGCTACCGGGGGCACATCGAGCTCAAGCGATTCCCTGAGACCGGTACCCACCACTGCGTTGCTTGCGGAACCTGTATGCGTTTTTGTCCCACGAACGTGATCAAAGTGCAGGGCGAAAAAACTCACACCCATAGCGAAAAGCGAGCCAACCTCTACTTCATTGACTTTTCGCACTGCAGCCTCTGCGGTCTGTGCGTGGCAAACTGCCCCACTCGGACCCTTGAGTTTTCTGACGAGTATGAAATGGCACATTTTTCTCGCTGGGATGGGGTGGTGGACCTCATCCATCGGCTGGAGGAGTCAGCATGAATCCAGTACAAGGCTTCATCCAACCTGAGTTGGTGGCCCAGGTGGGATTCGCCGCTGTGGTGACGCTCACTTTTACCGGAGCCCTTATCGCGGTGTTTCCCCGGAACATCCTCTACAACGTACTGGGTCTCATCGTCTGCCTGACCGGCGTGGCCGGACTCTTTCTCTACCTTGGCAGCCCGTTCATTGCACTGATGCAACTGCTCATATACGTTGGCGCAATCTGCATTTCCATCATTTTTGCCATCATGCTCTCCAGGCCACTTCACCTGAGCCTTCCTAGCCGGCGTCTGCCCAAGGTGGGCCTCGCCTTGGGGGTGGGTTTGGTGGTGTTCACCATGCTGATCGGGATCGTCTATCGCACCGCCTGGCAGCCGGCCGCGATTCGCAGCAGCGATTGGTCGGTTACCACTTTGGGCACCTACCTGCTTACCCGTTACGATCTGGTTTTCGAGGCGATTTCTCTGGTGCTCTTGGTGGCAATCCTTGGCGCCATTATTATCTCTGGTTACGCCCGCAGGAGGCCGTCGTGAACAGTCTCAACATCTATCTCTTCATCGCTGCGTTGCTGTTCAGCCTGGGAATTTTCGGTGTGTTCCAGAGGCGCTCACTTATTGGCATGCTCATCGCCATTGAACTGATGCTCAATGCCGCGAGTGTCAACTTCATGGCATTCAATCGGTTCCTGGCGCCCGATCCCATTGTCGGTCAGATATACACCCTTTTCATTATGGGCATCGCCGCTGCGGAGGCAGCTATCGCCCTCAGTATTATCGTCGCAGTCTTCCGCAGGCTCCGCTCCATTAACATCGAGCGGGCCCAAGAACTACGGGGCTAACCATGACCTCTTC
>CP070692.1:2584355-2594566 GCA_020353215.1 Deltaproteobacteria bacterium | reverse complement strand
GGGCAAACTACCTCGTGACCTCAGTCGACAAAGATCAACGATCACTTTTTGGGGAAACTCCTCGCTTACTGCGGCAACAGGAGCTTTTACAACGGTCTGATTGCGATGGCGCGATGACCGGATCTCGTCTTAGAGGGGATATCTAAGGACCCCGAACCATTTTCTTGATACACTTGATTTCGTGAGGGGACCATGGGTGCGTTGACAGAGAAAATCGTTACGAAACGTGGGATTGATCTGCTGGTGGAAAAACGCCGCATAGATCACGCGGTGGAAGTAGCCCTTAAGCTAAAAGGTAAAAGGCATTGCCTGTTGCACTGGGGACTCCGCCACTATACCAAAACGGCGTGGCATATTCCGCCCCAATCAATCTGGCCCAAGGGTACTAGGGCGGTGGGGAAGAAGGCAGTTGAGACGCCCTTCATAGATGACGAAGGCGAAAGGAAAATCGTCATCCGACTGGATCGGACTCTGGATTTCCCATTGATCGAGTTTGTTCTGTTCTTTGCCGATGAAGGTCGATGGGACGACAACGGTGGTCGAAACTACCAAATCGAGATTTCAACTATTGAGGGGGCGCACCTGAGTCCCATGGCAGTACTCAGAGAGGAGAGCAAAGGGGATACTGTTTGCTTCGAGCATCTCTATCGTCTTGAGTCGGACTGCCACCTTGCTGTTGAAGTAAGCAAAGAGAGGAATCGATACCACCTCATAATGGTTACTGACACTCCCGGCCCCATTTCGTTGCACTGGGGCGTGGCGGAAACTTCCCGGCATGAATGGCACTTGCCCTCCCATTCCTTGTTCTCTCCTGAGACCACCGTGTTTCGAAACCAGGCCGCCGAGACGCCGTTCGTCGATCATGCCGGATGGAGACGATTGCATTTGAAGCTGAGCGAACCAGAGGCGCCTCTGGGCATTGTTTTTACGCTCAGGCAGAACGATACCGGCCGCTGGTTGAAAGATCAGGGGCGAAATTTCTACGTACCCGTGGCTGGTTCTCAGGAGTACGGAGTGGTTCTGGATGATCTAGCTGAGATTGCCGATGAGATCATTGACAAGGAAGTGAGTCGCAATTCATGGACACTGATGCACCGATTCAATCTGTGCCATGATCTGCTTGATCGGGTGCGAGGCGGAGCGGAGGGTTTGGCGCTAATATTCGTGTGGCTCCGTTTTTCCGCCATCAGGCAGTTGGACTGGCAGCGTGATTACAACACCAAGCCCAGGGAGTTGAGCCACGCCCAGGATCGACTGACACATAAACTTGCCCATCGCTATGGCGGTAAGCCAGAAGAACGTGAGTTCATCCGGCTGATGCTAAGCACGCTGGGTCCGGGCAGCGACGGACAGCGAATTCGCGATGAGATCTTGAAGATTATGCACCGTCACCACATCAAGGAGGTCACCGGCCACTTTATGGAGGAGTGGCATCAGAAGCTGCACAATAACGCGACACCGGATGATGTGGTGATCTGTGAGGCTTATCTGGAATTCCTGAGAAGTGATGGCAACCTTGACTTTTTCTATAGGACGCTCGAGGCGGGGGGTGTGACCAAAAAACGGCTAGAAAGCTACGAGCGGCCGATTACAACTGCTCCGGATTTTCTCCCACATCTGAAAGAACCATTGATCAACGATTTCGAGCACTACTTGGGAATTCTCAGATCGGTTCATTCCGGAACGGACTTGGGTGCTGCCATCAATGCGGCCAAGTATCTATGTGATGCAAAAATGTGCGGTTTGCTGGATCATATCTGGTCGCACAAGGATGATCCGCAGCTGCCCTTGTGTACTCTGGTACTGAAGATCACCGAGGCTCGCCTCCTAGTGCAAAGTCTGTTAGAGGGAGATCGAGGCTTGCGTGATTTGCTCTATCTCGATCTTGCTCTGGAGGATCTTATGCGCCGCGTGGTGGAACGAAACCTTCACACCCATTTGAGCGCGGATCAACTGGTGGATCTAATCGGGAAGACACTTGTCAATCTGCGTCTCTCCCAAGACGATGATGAACTGGGGCATGCTTCGCGCTATTGGCATCGTCTCGCGGAGATGCCACGTTTTGGGAGAGAGTGGTCGCTCCAAGCCAAAGCCCTGCTGGATCGGCTCCAACGAGCATTAGCTGGCACCATCGATCACTATTACAGAATCCTCCAGCCCAAGGCAGAGTTCCTCGGCAGGGCCTTTCATGCCGATTCATGGACCATTGTTCTCTTCAGTGAAGAGGTGGTGCGTGGCCGACCCGCATTCGTACTCTCCGCGCTCTTGCGTCTTATCGATCCTGAACTCCGAAGAAGGGCCGATCTCGGCACCTGGCAGGTGGTCAGCCCGGGACAGGGTGCGGGACAGGTGGAAGTGGTCACGGACTTGCGGTCCATTCAGGGCAGGAGCTTTGCACAGCCCACCGTTGTAGTTGCCGAAACGGTGGCTGGAGATGAAGAAATCCCGGAAAGGGTTGTCGGTGTGCTCACTGTGGATATGACCGATACCTTGTCGCACGTGGCAGTTCGTGCCAGGAACAATCGTGTGCTTTTCGCCACCTGCTACGACCTCGAGATGATAACCCGATTGAAGATGCTCAGCGGGCGCCTGATAAGTATTGGCGTAACTGCTGCCGGAGACGTGACATTTGAAGAATGTCTCACTGGAGTGGAGGACACCTTGCCGCGTATCTTACCGATTTCAGCACCGATACCCCGACACGGTTTCACTGAGTATGCGGTTTCAGCGCATGATTTCAGTGAGAAGATCGTTGGTAGCAAATCTAACAACCTGAGACGCTTGCAGGGAAAGTTGCCGGAGTGGATATGTCTGCCTTCTTCCGTGGCAATGCCGTTTGGGGTCTTTGAAAAAGTGCTTGACGAGGAGAGTAACAAACCGTTTGCGGAACACTATGGGGATCTGATCAAACGGTTGGATCAAGATTCGGAAACGGTGAACACCGCTGTGCTGGCTGAACTTCGGGAGACCATTTTGTCGCTCAAAGCACCAGAGGACTTAATCTCCTCCCTCCGCATGGTTATGCAGCAGGCTGAGCTTCCATGGTCAGCCAACTGGGAAGACGTTTGGATGTGCATCACACGGGTATGGAGCTCGAAGTGGAACGAGGGAGCGTATTTGAGTCGCAGGGCGAGAGGGATTTCGCATGCCGATCTTGTCATGGCGGTGCTTATTCAGCAGGTTGTTGAGGCTGACTACAGTTTTGTAATTCACACGGTAAACCCATCCACTGACAACAGGGATGAATTGTATGCAGAGGTAGTCTTGGGACTTGGGGAAACGCTGGTGGGCAACTATCCGGGAAGGGCTCTCAGTTTTACCTGCAGAAAGGGAGGAGGACGACCAGAACTGAGGTCCTTTCCCAGCAAAAGCGTCGGCCTCTTCGGCAAGGGTTTGATCTTCCGCTCGGATTCCAGTGGCGAGGATCTGGCCGGTTATGCTGGTGCCGGGCTTTACGACAGTGTCATGTTGGAACCTCCCCAGAGGGTCTTTTTGGATTACGCAGAGGAGTCATTGGTCTGGAGGGAAGATTTCAGAAGCAGTTTACTGGGCGACATTGCCCGCATTGGCACGATCATTGAAGAGGCCATAGGTTCTCCACAGGATATCGAGGGCGCGTGCACCAAGGGGCAGTACTTCGTGGTGCAGACACGCCCGCAAATGACAACACACAATGAGTAATAAGGTGAAGATCCGAATTGGCAATCAGACAGCATTCTCTGCCTCAACCGTGATGGAACCGTTCGAGTATGCCGTGACCAGAGGGTTCGATGCCTTCGAGTGGTTTCCGGACAAAAGGGATTCCGGCGAAGGTTGGACGGAAAGCGACCTGTCCGCTGAGACTCGAGTCAGAATCAGGGATACGGCCTTTGTCCACGACATCAGTCTCTCTGTTCATACTCCCTGGCACTTAAACCCGTTGCGAATCGAAGACCGCAAAAGGTTGTCCAGTCTTGTTGAGTTTGCGGGCCATATTGGCGCATCGCTGCTAAACCTCCATCTATTCGTCAGCGAGGGGATCGCAGCTTATGCAGAGGCGATTAAATGGCTGATGAAACGGCTGCAACCACACGGTATCAAGCTGTCCATCGAAAACACTCCGGTCACGAGACCGGAACATTTCAATGAGCTCTTCAAGCGGCTGCGCGACCTGAGCGCTCCAGGTTCTGGAAATCCCGGAATGTGCCTGGATTTGGGACACGCCAACCTCTACGATGGAACTCGGAACGACTACCTCAAGTACATCGACCTACTCGATTCCGGGGTGCCCATCATCCATGCTCACCTGCACGAAAACTATGGAGACCACGACAGTCACCTGCCTCTGTTCTCCGGTCCCGCAGGAATGGAGGCGAAAGGCATAGAGGGGTTTCTCGAGAGGCTGAGAGATCGTCACTTCGCTGGCTGCATGATCTTCGAGCAGTGGCCTGACCCGCCGAGTCTGCTCAACGAGGCGCGTGACCGACTCCACCGTATGATCTTAGAATTGACACAGCCTGCCATTGACCACAGCGATGAAGATCATGTGTTTCCTCGGGACTCCAAAAAAGAGGGTGTTGGGATTGCATGTTCCCCGGGCAGTGTCATGTGCCGACAGACTTCCGATGTGCAAAACCAGGCAACACAAAAAACTCGTTCCATTAGGGACATGGGCCCGTTTGTTGCGGGATCAGTATCTGAACCTGGTGGTTCAATCAGAAAAGGAAGACTACCAGAAACTGGTTATGAGCCCTGCGAGGAGTATGAGGATGATTTCGCCCGAAAGCTTGCGGAGGCGGATAGTCGCCGCCGAAGCTGGCGAGAGAAACTCGGCTGGATCTGCGATTGTTTAACTGATGTTCGCTTTGAGCTCAGCCTGGAACGACTCATCTATTTGGCGATCTATCTTCGTTTCATCGGTACGGGCGAGGTCTGCTGCGAGGAGGATGGCCAACACTATCGCCCGTCTCATCATGCTGAGATGGCCCGGCGCATCCATCAGCGTTTAGCTCAGATCACCACTCCAGAGAACGTTTTCCTCATCAGAAAAATCTATCCCTGGTTACCCTCCTGCGACGTTGCTTTTACCAGAGCCGATCCACTCACACGAATCCGAGACATTGCTCATAGAGACGATATTCCCCAACCACTGAAAAGGGAGATTAAGCGCACTCTCCAGAATAAGCTCCACCGCTGTGCAGGTCCGGAGGACCTTGCCACCTCAGCTGCCCTCCTTAACAGGGTGACTTCGTCTCAATCGAATTATCCACCCGCCTTCGTGAAGCAATTCAAGCAATTCCATGAGGAACTCAAAGAGTTTTTCAATGCCCGCTCATTGGAGGAACAACTTCAAGCAATGATGGGTATGGGAGACGCCAACACTAACCTGTTGATCGAGGAATTTCTCGAAGTCAAAGAAAAAGCAACCACCCTCCAGCAACAGATAAACACGTTGAAACTTTTGACCGAGCTGCGTGGAGAACTCCAGAAGAGACTCGGCGATGCCTCCGACTCCACTGCACAAAAACTTCAGCTGGCGGATATCCGACTGGAGGATTTCTCCTTTGCTCACTTGAGTCATCTGATTAATCATTTGAACACTGCCGGGGACAAGATACCATGGTCGTTCGCACTGCACTGTGTGAAGCTGACCTTAGAAAACTTGCGTTTCAGTGGCTTCGAGACGGAGGAGTGTCAAGCTTTAGAATCTGAATTAAGTATGGCGCATCAGAACTTTGAAAATCCAGACTACCATGAGGCGATCCGTCTCAAAGCGATACTCGATAGGTGCCAGAGACTGGCAGACGCTTACTGTGACAGGATACTCGCGTGGCTTCCCGAGAAGGTCCAAAGGCTCGGGCAGGCTTTGGGTGTAGCCAGAGAAACCTTAAAGGTTTTCTCTGAGGCCGATATTCGAAGTCACCTGGTCTTTCAACTCTCAAAACTGTGTTCTCTCCTCTTGACACCGATTCGGGCATTAGCTGCCTTTCCCCCGTGGACTGCGATCGTACCCGGGAAGGTCTCCGGGTGGGTGGCCTCGGCACCATGTCTCACGGTTGTGGCAGACTACTTTGATGAGCCCACGATTGTCTTATTGGATCGAGCGGAGGGGGATGAGAGAATGCCTGCCGGGGTGGTGGGCATCATTGTCGCGCACGCAATCCCTCACCTCTCACATCTCGCGCTTAGGGCGCGACACGGACAGGTCGTGTTCGCAGTCTGCGAGGACAGGGAACAATTCGCAGATCTAGAATCTTGTTCAGGAAAATGGCTCAGTCTGAACGTTTCTCCAGTAGATGTCAGCTGGACCGTATCTTCCGGTCCGATGGAGTATGGTTTGGGTAACCGCTGGAGACAAACGCGCCTACAGCAGTATCAGCTGCCGGAGGTAGTTCCTGTGTCTGAGTCCATGCTGATTCCACTGGAGCAGGTCACCGTGTTTAATGGTGGAGGCAAGGCGAATGCAGCAAGACGACTTGACGAACTGTCGCGCCTGGTTGATGGGGAATTCCTAACGCCGCAGGGGCTAGTGATTCCCTACGGCGTGATGGAGGAAGCTCTCCGTTCCGCACCGGCACTGAAAGAGGAATATGGCCTGCTCATCCACCGGCTGGATGAGACAGAAACGAGTGAGATAGCACCGCTTTTGAAACGGTTGCAGGACCTGGTTGAAAAGCTCGAAGTATCTGATCAGATCGTTCACGTTCTGATGAAGAAATTTCGCCAGGGGGAGCGATTGATCGTCCGATCCAGTGCCTATGGTGAGGATCTGAACGGACTGGCTGAAGCTGGGCTTTATGACTCCGTAGCCAACGTAATGATTTCCGATGTAGCGGATGCGGTGCGAAGGGTCTGGGCGTCCCTGTGGACGAAACGTGCGGTCACGAGTCGAGCGATGGTGGGTATCCCCCAGGAACAGGCCAGGATGGCGGTGCTCATCCAAGAGATGCTCTCCCCTGAGCTTTCGTTCACTATGCATACGGCAAACCCCATAAGCAACAACGCAGCAGAAATATACGTCGAGTTGGCAGTTGGTCTGGGCGAATCGTTGGGCGCCAGGGCAACACCTGGCACTCCCTACCGGTTGGTGCGTGACAAGAATACCGGCGAGCTGCGAATGCTTGCTTTTGCCAATTTCAGTAAGGCCGTGTGGCCCGCTGCCTCGGGAGGTCTGACCAGAAGAACTGTTGACTATTCAAGGGTCAATTTCTCTCAAGATAAAGGTCTACGAAATCGCCTGGGTGACCGTCTACACGCCATCGGCCGATTTGTGGAGGATTCACTGGGGGGAGCGCAAGATATTGAAGGAGCTATCGTCGGCGACGATATCTATCTGGTACAGTCCCGCCCCCAGCAGAGGATATAAAGAGAGCCGGTCATGGAAACAGGGCCTACGAAACTCCCACGTCTGATGGCGCTTTTCGACAGGAAAATAGATGGTGACGACAGTCTCCTGCGCTTAGCCAGTCTGCGCTTTAAACAAGCGGGGCTCGGGCCCGAATTCTATGCAGAAACGCCCGCAGAGCTGAACCGTCTAATGAACTTCAAGCCTGCACCTGAATCTCCCACAGTGGTACATCTGCATCGGACCATTGATCTATTGGAGGAAGCAAGTCAAAGACTTATCCTGGATTTCGCCTTACGCTTTGCAGGACGAGTATACGGGTTGGTTATTCATGATCAGCTGGATATTGTCACCAGGTTTGACGATTATGTGGCCGCCTTGTGGCAGGTCGATGCCAGATTGAGCAAGATCGAAGGCAGCCCCTATCTTTTCGTTGAGTACGCCGCTGGCTTGGAGCCCGAGCGCTTCATCGAAATCTTCAAATCGAGCCGTGATCTTGAGCGGATTTGCGGGTGCATCGACACGGGCCATATCGGCTTGTGGCAGGTGAGAGTCGCCTATTCGCGCCAGCGTCCAGGGGAAGACGTATTCTCACTTTCGCCGAACCATCCTAAATTGTCTGAGTCGATCGAAGATTTGGAGGAGGCCGTTTGTTCCGCCATCATAGTGGTGTTGGACGCAATTGAGGCCTTTCGTCATTTTGGCAAACCACTACATCTTCATCTGCACGACGCTCACCCGCTGTCGGACTCGAGCCCTTTTGGGATTTCCGATCACCTGAGCTTCCTGGACGAGATCCCAATACCCTTCGAGCGAAACGGAAAGCGATCTCTTACTCCGATGTTCGGACCAACGGGTCTTAAAAAGATCGTCGTCGGATCACTTCAGGCGGTTGGTCCTGACGGTATGTCTATCACGCTTGAAATTCACCCGGTGGAAGGCAGACTTCGTCTCGGAGACGCTTCGTATCTCTTTGACCATTGGGTTGACAAAACAAATGCGGAACGCATGAACCATTGGCTGTCAGTTATTCTCAGAAATCAACAACACGTACTGAGTGCAACCAATCAGAGTCTCGTGACCAATTTCGGGAGTGCTCGAGGGAGAAGCCATGGAGCAAACAGGAAAGATGATCGTCTATAACCTTTTCCCTCTACTGGCTGGTCGATTTGTCGAATGGGAAAAGCACTTTAAGAGGGCAGCTCAAATGGGCTTCAATTGGATTTTTGTCAATCCAATTCAACGTCCGGGCAGATCGGGTAGCCTGTATTCGGTGGCGGACTATTTCAGCTTCAATCCTCTGCTGATTGAGCAGCAAAGTAAGAATCCCCCCCACGAGCAAGCAAGGAACGCCGTCGAGACTGCAAGAAAAATGGGGCTCAACATGATGGTGGATCTGGTGATCAATCATTGTGCTGTTGATTCGGCTCTGATCAAACAGCATCCCGAGTGGTTCCTGTGGGAAACGAGCAGACGTGTAGCAAATCCTTTCTGTTACGACCAGGACAAGAAGGTGGTGTGGAGGGATCTGGCAAAGTTTGATCACAAGAATACCAGGGATAAGGAAGGGCTCTATCAATACTTCATGAAGGTCGTCACGTACTTGATGGAGTTGGGATTCGCAGGATTTCGTTGCGATGCAGCCTATCAAGTCCCAGGCAGCTTCTGGAGAAGGCTCATCGGAGAAGCGAAGGCAATCCGCCCCGACGTTCTCTTCTTTGCCGAGACGCTTGGATGCACCGCAGAGCAGACCAGAAAAACCGCCAGCGCCGGTTTTGACTTCATCTTTAACAGTTCCAAATGGTGGGATTTAAGCGGCCACTGGCTCATGGCGCAATACGATCTTACCCGTGAGATGTCGCCGTCGATCAGCTTCCCCGAAAGTCATGACACCACCAGACTTTGTCAGGAGCTCCACGGCAACGTAAGCGGGCTCAAGCAACGCTACCTATTTTCTGCCTGCTTTTCTTCAGGAGTAATGATGCCCATTGGCTTTGAATTCGGGTTCCGCAAAAAGCCGCATGTGGTGAAGACAAGGCCGAGCGATTGGGAGAGAACCGAGGTTGATCTCATCCCTTTCATAACCCAAGTGAACAGAATTAAGGAGACGTATAGAGTCTTTCAGGAAGAAGTCCCCACCGAGATCCTTCATAACGGCAACCCCAACGTGTTAATTATGTGGAAGGCCTCCACCACAACCCGGGAGGAAGCCCTGCTCATTCTCAACAAAAACATTCACAACAAAGAGCATTTTTATGTGGAAAGCTTGCAGGAGTTCGTTCAGGCGGGAGCGCCTCTCGTGGATGTCTCTCCGGAATATCCCCTAGATTTCATCTCCACCCCGTTTTCGTATGATTTGCGTCCGGGACAAGGTATCCTGCTCGTAACCGCAAGGGACGAGGTCTTTGAGGACTGACAACCCCGGCCGTTTGAAAACCAGCGCCTCTCAGTGCTGATAAACGGTGAGTACTTGATCGCCAACCGTATCCCAATTGAAGACTTCTTCCACAGCAATCCGCCCATTCTGTCCCATCCACCGAGCCCATTCGAAGTTGGTAAACAGTGTCCCCAGACCCCAGCAAACCGAATCTGGATTAGGGTAGACCTTCAAACCGTTTATCTCGTGCCACACATACTCGTCCGGCCCACCGATCTTCGTGGCCACGACGGGCTTTCCTGCGCTCCAAGCCTCGAGCACCACAATGCCGAAAGGTTCATTTCGGCTTGGCACGCAGACCACGTCGCATGCCCTGTAGAGATCGGCCAATTCCCAGCTGGATTTGAACCCTACAAACCGGGTTGCATGTGCAACGCCAAGCACTTGCGCATGCCATTCCACGGCAGCCCGCATTTCACCGTCTCCGGCGAATACGAACTTGGTCTCGGG
>CP070692.1:2574041-2584255 GCA_020353215.1 Deltaproteobacteria bacterium | reverse complement strand
CCGGCAATTGCTTACCTTCAGCAGGAGAGTAGAGAGCAAAAAACAGCCGCTTGATCTCAACCATGAGGTGAAACGGGTGAGAGAACTGCTGGAGCGCACCATGCCGAAGATGGTTGAGATCGAGCTTCGCCTGTCACAGGATCTCAGAACTATCAATGCTGATCCGGCACAGATCGAGCAAATGTTGATGAACCTAGCGGTCAATGCGGAAGATGCCATGGCAGAGGGAGGGAAACTGATCATCGAGACGGACAACGCAACCTTGGACGAAGATTTCTGCAGCCGGCATGTGGACGCCAAAGTTGGCGATTACGGGGTGATCTCCTTAACGGATACTGGTCCGGGCCTGGACGACGAGACCTTGGAGCGAATCTTCGAGCCCTTTTTCAGCTCTAAACCTTTTGGTGATCGGCCTGGTCTCGGGCTTTCCATGGTCTATGGCATTGTCAAAAACCACGAAGGTTACATCGTGTGCGACAGCGAGCTGGGGGCAGGGACCACCTTCAAGATCTACTTGCCTGCCACGGTCCAAGAACGATCAGTGACCGAGGTGAGCGACGTACAAGTTCCTGTGAGGGGCGGCGTCGAGACCATATTGCTGGTGGACGACGAACCTTATCTTCGCGACCTGGGCAAACAGATGCTTGAAAGTTACGGCTATACGGTGTTTATAGCCACCGATGGGGAGAGTGCCTTGGAAATCTGTCGCGATTCCGCCAAACAGATTGATCTGGTGATCTTGGACTTGATCATGCCGGGGATGGGGGGCGGACGATGTCTTCAAGAACTTGTCAAGGAGAACTCTCCAGTGAAGGTTGTCATCGCAAGCGGATTCTCTCCTTATGATCATACGCGAGAGGCCCTCGCGGGTGGAGCCAAAAGTTTCATAAAGAAGCCTTATGACATGCAACAGATGCTGAACGTGGTCCGCGAGACACTGGATGAGGACTGAGCTGAGATAGTTGTCCCGAGGTATTGTCACGGGAATGAGAGGAGGAAGAGAATGGCTGAGAAGGTCTTGGTAGTAGATGATGAACAGCACATAAGGGACATAGTCAGTAATTACCTTTCGCGAGAAGGATACGAAGTCGCGGTGGCATCCAATGGCGAAGAAGCAATAGAGTTAGCAGCAATAGAGAATCCGGAACTCATCCTACTGGACATAAAGATGCCCGGACTGGATGGGCTAGAGACTTGCCACAGGATAAAAAGGCAAAAAGAGACCTCTCACATACCGGTTATCATGGTAACCGCGTTGGGAGATAGAGATGTCGACGCGTATCTTGAAGGGGCTGATGATTTTGTCACTAAGCCCTTTGATGCGGCAGAGCTCTCTATCCGGGTGAAATCCATGCTTCGCATCAGGCACCTTAAGAATGAACTTGACAGAGCCATGGCCTATATTGAGGAATTGAGAGATAATCTTTCCCACCTTTGACCCAAGTCAAGCTTGAGATGGGGTGTCAACCGTTTTCGTACTTACCCTAACATTGCAGTCCTGGACCGGGTAAAATCCCGCCAGGGGGGAATCGCGCCAGAGCACTCCCGCCCTAGTAGCCCGGATGTTTCATGAATGGCCTACTGCGACCGTTTTACTTGCCATCACGCTTCGCTGTCACTCATAGTCACTAGCTCACTGAGTCGTCTTATGCCAAAATCACGAAATCATGGCTTTGCCAGTCTTGGTGATGGGTTTATCAAAGCGACCGAATGACTTGATCACGGGCCTTAGCCCAAATGACCCAATGACAGCCTTGTCAGGTACGGTTCGGGTCCAATCCGGCGGTACCTTGGGACGATTGGACGGTGGCAAGCCCATCTTCTTCGCGCTCGCTCTGCTCCGTCCCCACCCTTTTGGGGCGAGTCCCAGTTACATGGTCTCGCGACGCCGTTGGGTGAACAACGCGTCCTATGTTTGTCCTTGCGCCTCGGTAAGCTCCTTGCTAATGTAGATGGAAATCCCATTCCGGATATGTTTGCATACTCTAACGCGTTTTCTCTCGATGTGGGTTTGCAAGATCAGGAATACATTTCCTGAACCTGGCGAGACGCAAGCTGTTGCAGCCTTCCCAGCCTCAGTAGCAGACAAGAGCTAGGAGAAGACATATGAAGGAACCTACCTACGTTAAACCGGGAATCCCGGTTTACTCTCACCGGGATGGTAAGGGTGCAAACCGTGTAAGATTTCTAGCTTGGAAAGACAGCTTAGACTTCATCAGACGGCTCTGGATTCACCCCGGCTTGGGTGCGTGTTTGAATAGGAATTGGAATGAACCGTGTCCCGTTTGTGAGGAGGCAAAACGGCAGTTAGATCAAGGCACCGGATATCGAAAACTCGTGAGAGAGGGTCTTTTATTAGGGAAGACCCCGAGGATTCTTGCCCAGATCATAGACCGCAATGATGAAGAAACCGGGGTCCAAATCTGGGATGTTGCTGGCAGTGAGATAGAGATTGCTATTATGAATCTCAGCGTGCACAAGGAATACGGATTGATAATACCCTGGACTGATCCCAACTACGGATATGATCTAATCTATGACTATGATTCCAGGTCAGATGATCCCAAGCCTCGGAACTTGAGGAGATCCTGGCAAAGCAAGTTGAATAAGGGGTTATACGATGGGGTTATGGATTTTGACGAGGAGATTATTAATAGGCTGACCCATGCGGAATTGGCTACCATCTGCGTTGCAAGGAGACCGCTCAAGTGAGGACGGCAGCTAGACAGGATAATTCCTTACGATCGAATCCCGCCCTTCGAGGCTGCCGACAGCAGCTCTTGCCTGTCATCAGGCCCATCAGCATGCTGCAAATGTCTCATCGCACTGCAATCAAAAGAATCACTAACAGAAGCGAATCCTTGGAAACGAGCTACGATAATATATCAATTTCACAACACTTATCATTGAGTATCTTTTTTGGCACGTTTTCTGCTCAGACTGATAGGGCGAGGTTGGAAACCTCCTCTTTAACTCTTCACCTCCTTTCTCCCCCACCCCGCGAACACCGGGGTGGGGATTCTTTTGCGCAAATTCATGCCCAGCCCGCATTGGAATGTACATAACTTGTCAACAAAATTGACAGGAATATATTGAAGTTGAGCAAGTTATCTACAATTCAACATTGTCTTTGCTGGGATAAGTCCCTGAAACTACGTAAAAAAATTGCTTGACTTTCTTTTGCCGTATGGTAGAGGTGACTATAAATATCCTTTCCACGACCAGTTCGTGAACTTTCCATCCTCTTCCCCCCACCGACTAAACTGCGCAGACCAAACCATGGGCAACACAGGTCAGTGGGGGCTTTTGCCTCACGTCGGACGGAGCAAGCAACTGAACCCTGCAATTGCGAACCTGCGCCAGCCAAATTCCCACCTAGCCCGTATGTTTCAGGAATTGCAGTCGCGAAAACGTGTAACCGGGGACCCGCCCACACGGGGTGGGGTCTGAGCGGAGCGAGCGCGAAGAGGATGGGCTTGCCACCGTCCAATCGCAAGGTGCGACACCCGAGGACGGACGGAAGGACACCCATATCCGCGGTCGCAGTCACTCAGAAAAGACACCACGAAAAGCATAGGGGACGGCTGCCAAACAACGAGCTTCTGAGTACTTCGATGCGCAAATACGAGAAGGTCTCTGATCAGCTGAGATGGACCATTTGCTTACTCAGTACTCAGTCCTGAGGGAATACATTCGTCATCGAAGGTATGAATCGAAGGACTGAGCAACCTGCCTTTACTATCTCCGCCTGACTCGTCTATGCATGAAGATTTGGTGCTTGGTTAAAAGGGACATTGCCATGAAATGACGCGAATTGGTCGTTGTGAAGTAGCCTTCCCCTATGCTTGGGTCGCTAATGACATTTTTGGAGAAAGTCCTGGTCTATTAAGGGTTGCCAGACGCCACTTACTATGATTATATTGTCGGGCGATTCAGGGAAAACCGCCGAGATTGTTTGCTTTATCTCCTACTGAAGGACGTAGATTGACGGCTCAGCCCGCGGGGGGAGGAGACGTTGCTCGGCAAACATGCAGATTAGGGGTAGACCGTAGCCAGATGAAGGTATCCGTAGAAAAGATCAGTGAGATCTCTCATAAGATTCACGTCGAACTATCTGAGACAAAAGTCAAGCAGCAGCTGAAAAAGGCTTATAGAGAGCTAAACCGCAACGTCAAGGTGAGAGGGTTTCGACCGGGAAAAGTGCCCCTGGCGATCCTCAAACGCCAGTACGGGGATCAGGTCAATAACGATGTCGGTCTAGACCTGATCAACGAGACTCTGGTGGAGGCACTCGAGAAGACTGAAGTGGAGGCAATCTCGCAATCTGACTTGGACAGGGGGCCCTTGCGGGAAGGTGAGCCGTTCCGATACTCGTTTCTGGTAGAGGTGAAGCCCGAACTCGTCGTTACTGACTACCTGAAAATACCAGCGCGGAGAGCAAAACTGCAGGTAACCGAAGAAGAAGTCGACGCAGAAATGGAGCGTCGTCGTCACTCCAACGCTTACCTCCAGAGTCTGGAAGAGGAGCGTCCTCTTCAGGGAGGCGACCATGCGGTCCTGGATATGAAGGCCTTTACAGACGGTAAGCCCGTGCCCGATGGAGAGACCAAGGGATTTGTCTTGGAATTGGGCTCAAACCATTTCAACCCTGAGTTTGAAGCCAAGCTCATAGGAGCAAGTAAGGGTGACCGGAAAGAGATAGAGGTTACCTTTCCAGAGGACTACGGCAACAAGAAGCTCGCGGGCAGGAACACTACATTTCAGGTGGAGGTCAAAGACGTCAAGGAGATGGTGCTTCCTGAGCTTGACGACGATTTTGCCAAGGATCTAGGAGAGTTCGAGAATTTGGCAGAGTTGCGCAACGCCGTACGCGCAGAGATCGAGGCCGACAAAAAGAACCACATTGACAGGGAAGTTGGGGAGCAGCTGTTGGATGAGCTTCTCAATAGAAACACCTTTGCGGTGCCCAAGGCTATGGTGGAACGGGAATTGCAGAGAATGGTTGACGCCATTCGCTCCCGGCTGTCCATGCAGAACATCACCCTGGAGCAAACAGGAACTGACGAGAACGCTCTTAAAGAGAGAAATCGAGAGAGTGCTGAACGAAAGGTCCGAATCTCCATCCTTCTTGAAAAAATTGCTGACCAGGAAGGCGTTGATATAAGTGACGAGGAACTGGATGAGCGATTTCGTAAGACTGCGGCCGAGAGCAACCAACCGTATGAGAAGATAAGAGAATTCTACCAGCGAAACAACTTGGTTGAGCCTCTTCGGCAGCAATTAATGGAGGAAAAGGTTATTGCTTTCCTGACAGATCAGGCTGAAATATCCGAATTGGACGCAGAAGCCACTAATTTGAAAGGCGATCCTAACAAAGAAGAGGAGAATGCATGACCCTGATACCTATTGTCGTGGAACAGAGCAGTCGTGGCGAACGCGCCTACGACATTTACTCCAGACTGCTCAAAGATCGCATCATTTTTCTTGGCACCGCAGTGGCCGACGAAGTGGCTAATCTGATTATCGCTCAGATGCTCTTCCTAGAATCAGAAGATCCGGACAAGGACATCAATTTTTACATTAATTCTCCCGGAGGGCTGGTTACCGCTGGCTTGGCTATCTATGACACCATGCAGTACATAAAACCGGACGTGTCTACGCTCTGTCTGGGACAGGCCTCCAGTATGGGCGCTTTGTTGCTGGCTGCTGGGGCAAAGGAAAAGCGGTTTTCTCTGCCCCACTCCCGTATTCTCATTCACCAACCCCTGGGCGCCTTCCAGGGTCAGGCCACGGACGTGGAAATTCAGGCTCGAGAAATTCTGAGAATGCGTGAGGAGCTCAACCACATATTAGCGGATCATACTGGCCAGCCTCTGGATAAAGTCCAAAAGGACACCGATCGGGACTTTTTCATGAGCGGGAAGCAAGCTAGGGAGTATGGTATCGTGGACAAAGTAATTGTCGAGCGGGAGATCCCGAAGGAGCTTGCCGAAAAGCGACCTCTAAAGAAAGAGAGCAAGTGAGAGCCCATTGAAATTGGCCTATCTTCTGCTATAATAGGCGTGTAATGCAGCAGCACGATTGCTAATAGACCTAGAGAGCTGAAGTGTGACCAAGGAGGGTGTCGATGACGAGGAAGAAGGACGAACGGGGCGGAGATCTGGTTTGCTCATTCTGTGGCAAGAGTCAGGACGAGGTCAAGAAACTCATAGCAGGTCCCACTGTATATATTTGTGACGAGTGCATTGAGCTCTGCAACGACATTATCGCTGAGGAATTCGAAAAAGAAGAAGCAGCCAAACTGAGCAGCGTGCCCAAACCCGCCGAGATCAAGGAGGCCATCGACGACTACGTCATCGGTCAAGAGCGGGCAAAAAAAATACTCTCAGTTGCTGTGTACAATCACTATAAGCGCATCGAAAGTCGGCCAGAGATGGAGGATGTTGAAATCCAAAAAAGCAACATTCTTCTGATTGGGCCAACAGGTTGCGGCAAAACTCTGCTTGCTCAAACTCTGGCACGTATCCTTGACGTTCCTTTCACCATTGCAGATGCCACCACATTAACGGAAGCGGGTTACGTTGGCGAAGACGTTGAAAATATCATTGTCAATCTACTTCAGGCTGCTGATTACGATGTTGAGAGGACATCACGCGGCATCGTTTACATTGATGAAATAGACAAGATCGCGCGCAAGGCCGACAGCCCTTCAATCACTCGGGACGTCTCCGGTGAGGGAGTCCAACAGGCGCTACTGAAGATCCTAGAGGGCACGATTGCCAACGTCCCTCCAAAGGGGGGACGCAAACATCCTCAGCAAGAATTCATCAAAATCGACACCACTAACATACTCTTTGTTTGTGGAGGCGCCTTCAACAATCTTGAGGGGATTATCAAGTCACGCATAGGTGTGAAGGCACTCGGGTTCAGTGCCGAAATCAAGAAACGGGAGGAGCGCAAATTAGGCGAGATTCTCATGCGGGTCCAGCCCGAGGATCTCATCAAATTTGGCATGATCCCGGAGTTTGTCGGACGACTGCCAGTAGTGGCAACACTCCATGAACTGACCGAAGACGAGCTGGTGGAAATCATGCAAGAGCCGAAAAACGCTCTGGTGAAGCAATACCAAAAGCTTTTCGGGATGGAGAACGTTACGTTGCGATTCACCGAGGGCGCTCTGCGTGCCGTTGCCCGTGAAGCCATGCAGCGAAACTCTGGAGCCCGGGGTCTGAGGAGTATTTTGGAAAACATCATGCTCGACATTATGTATGAGATTCCCTCCCAGCCGGATATCCGCGAGTGCGTTATCAGTGAGGAGGTTGTGTCCAATAGAGAGCCGCCCTTACTGCTTTACGAAGGCAGCCTTGAATCTGCCTGAGAGCAGCGACGGGCACCTGAGGTTTGACGGTTAGCGGTTCGAAATTCTCTCCAACGTAAGATAGAGGGGCAGATGAATGGCCTAGGCGGCCATGGCTGATCCTGACGAAATGAGATAACGATGGCTATGTTCAAGAAGAATCGTGACAGCGTAAACGAACGTGAGACGTCTGCGGTTCGTGAATATCCCTTGCTGCCGCTGAGGGATATAGTGATCTTCCCAAACATGGTGGCTCCATTGTTCGTGGGCAGGGAAAAATCCATTAAGGCCCTCGAGCATGCCATGGGGTTGGGAAAGACTATCTTTCTCGCCACTCAGAAAAAGGCCAAAACAGACAGTCCCACGGAAAAGGACATTTTCCGAATGGGCGCACTGGCAACCATTCTGCAGTTGCTTCGTTTGCCTGATGGTACGGTGAAAGCATTGGTGGAAGGGAAGCGGCGCGGCAAGATTGCGGCCTTTGTTCCGAATTCTGACTTCTTTATGGTTCAGGTCGATGAGGTCCGGGAGAAACGGGAGAAGGATGTCCAGATCGAAGCTCTGATGCGAAGCACAGTAGGTGCCTTCGAGAATTACGGCAAGCTCAACAAGAAGATCTCTCAGGAAATGGTCCTCTCGGTTTCCTCCATCGAAGACCCGGGCCGTTTGGCCGATACCATCGCTTCCCACATGCCATTCAAGATAGAGTACAAGCAAAAACTGCTTGAGTCTATTCCACACTTGAAGCGGTTAGAGATGCTCTACGCGTACATCAGTGGCGAGATCGAGATCATCCAGACGGAGCAGCGCATCAAGGGGCGGGTCAAGAAGCAGATGGAAAAGACCCAGCGGGAATACTATTTGAACGAGCAAATGCGTGCCATCCAAAAGGAGATGGGCGAGAAAGATGATTTTCGCAATGAACTGGCTGAGCTGGAGAAGAAGATCAAGCGCAAGCGGATGTCACGAGAGGCCGCTGCCAAGGTCCGCGCCGAGTTCAAGAAACTCAAGTTGATGTCACCCATGTCTGCCGAGGCGACAGTCGTGCGGAACTACATAGATTGGTTGCTCTCGCTTCCTTGGTATAGGCGCACCAACGATAAATTGGACATAGATGAGGCTACACGCATTCTGGATGAGGACCATTACGGTCTCGAAAAACCCAAAGAGAGAATCCTGGAGTACCTGGCCGTTCAAGCGCTGGTGAAGAAAATCAAGGGCCCAATCCTTTGCTTCGTGGGTCCACCAGGGGTTGGAAAGACCTCACTGTCAAAGTCCATAGCGCGGACTGTGGGCCGCAACTTTATCCGCCTTTCGCTCGGTGGGGTGCGAGATGAAGCCGAGATTCGAGGTCACCGGCGGACTTACATCGGGGCGCTGCCAGGCAAGATTATTCAGAGCCTGCGCAAAGCGAAATCCAACAACCCGGTGTTTTGCCTCGACGAGGTGGACAAAATGAGCATGGACTTTCGCGGCGATCCATCCGCGGCTCTACTGGAAGTCCTGGACCCCGAACAGAATTTTGCCTTTAACGACCACTACCTGGACGTGGACTACGATCTTTCAGAGATTCTTTTCATCACCACTGCCAATACCCTGTATACCATACCTCCGGCGCTCCAGGATCGCATGGAGGTCATTCGTCTCCCGGGTTACACCGAGTTTGACAAGCTCAATATTGCCAAACAGTTCCTCATCAAGAAACAGTCCGAAGCCAACGGGCTCAAACCTGAAAACATACACTTTTCCGACGGCGCAGTCTACGAGGTCATCCGACGTTATACCAAGGAAGCTGGAGTGCGCAACCTGGAACGTGAAATCGCCTCGATCTGCCGGAAAGTTGCCAAAGTGGTTGTAAAGGAGGGTCCCGACGCCCACGTGCGGATTACAGAAAAGACTGTGGCCAAGCACCTAGGCGTTCCTAAATACCACTACGGTCGCGTCGAAGAAAAGGATGAGATCGGTCTTGCCACCGGCCTTGCCTGGACGGAGGTGGGAGGAGAACTGCTGGGTATCGAGGCATCGATTGTGCCTGGAAAAGGTGGCCTTACCGTCACGGGTAAACTTGGAGAGGTGATGCAAGAGTCTGCCCAGGCCGCCCTGACCTACGTGCGCTCCCGAGCCGCAGCTTTGGAACTTGATCCGAACTTTTACCGAAAGCTGGATATCCACGTCCATGTGCCGGAAGGAGCCATCCCCAAAGACGGCCCGTCTGCTGGCATCACCATGGCCACAGCAATCGCCTCTGCTCTGATGAAGGTGCCGGTGCGCAAAGATCTGGCCATGACAGGCGAAATCACCTTGCGCGGACGAGTACTGCCCATTGGTGGTCTCAAGGAGAAGGTTCTTGCTGCACACCGCGGTCTTATCAGAAAAGTGTTGATTCCAAAGGAGAATGCCAAAGATATCAAGGAGATCCCAGCCAAGATTCTCAAGGACATCGAGCTTGATCTAGTGGAGCACATGGACGATGTGCTCAAGCGAGCCCTGGTAGTGTCTGATGCGGAGAAGCTCTTCAGCAAACCTGCAGAAGAGACGGAAGAAGTGCTGGTTGCTGCCGACGAGCCCACGTCGCCTGACGAGATCACGGCTCACTGATCAAAACCTAGCAACTATAGAGACGCTCCAAAAGAGCGCCCAGCCGCCGGGCGGCTGGGCGCTCTTCGTTTGGTTTGACAGGTCTTGCCGGTTTGTCGATTGGCCGATTGGCACAATCGACTGGCCGGCCAACGGGCAAACCAAAAATAGAATTGTCTTGACAGAAATGGGATGACCTGTTAAGGCGAAATCATATATTCGGGCGGGTAGCTCAGTGGGGAGAGCACCGGCCTTACAAGCCGGGGGTCATCGGTTCAAA
>CP070692.1:2563699-2573941 GCA_020353215.1 Deltaproteobacteria bacterium | reverse complement strand
GCACAGACCTTCCGCAGTCACTCTGAAGAGACACCAGAAAAGGCAGAGCGGAAGGCTGCGAAACAACGAGCATCTGAGCAACCTTCCATTGCCTATCTCAGCCCGGCTAAGGCCTGCATGAAGATTTGGCGCTTGGTTAACAGGAACATTGCCATAAAATGCCGCGAATTGCTCGTTCTGGAGTAGTCTTCCCCTATGCCGGGCTCGCTAATGACATTTTGGGGGAAAGTCCTGTTCCCATCTCCCTTGACTTTTGGGTATGCAGAAACCTCGGCATTAGCACTTCACATGCAGAGCCCAACTATGCCATCCTACCCTCGGCACGGGTTGTGAAAGGGATCAACGCTTTCATCCTCTCAACAACACTGTTTAGCAAGCTGTACCAACTCACTTGAAGCCCGCCAGGTATCGAACTCAGACTATCCCCTGTTTTCACAGGAGTTTCCCCAGGGGAAACTCCTGCGTGTTTTAATTCTTGACATAAGCCGACAATTTAGGTACCAGTATCAGCAGGATTAGGTAACCCATCCACCACAATGGGCAACTAATCTCATACTTCAGGCGCACGAATATCCCTCTGTTCTTCTCCATAATTGTAAGGTAAGGCCAAATATTTTACCGGAGTTGTAGTTGGCGCACTCTGGCGTAAAACCAGGCCGAGATACTCGAGTGAGTAGTCGGTATGACGTCCCCAGAGATTTCGAATGCTTTGTGGAACCGTTCATACCTTCTGTATCAGCCACATCTAAACTAAAGGAGGGGCACAATGAAAAAATTTCTTACACTGGCAGGATTAATTGTTGCAGGCTTGACTGTCACGAGCATTCAGAGTGTTGCGGAGGAAAACCAAATTTGCGCCTGCGTTGGCAAAGTTACCGGGAGAACGCGGATGATCGCTGAGCAACGCAAGTGCCGACGCAGGGAAACCCGCATCTGTTGGAACGCCACAGGACCGCAAGGACCAACGGGAAATCCTGGTCTGTGTAGTTGCGAGATCAGTGGCGAAGAATATGACGCCCTGGTTGCAAGGGTGGAAGCACTGGAAGCAGGTTTCGCTTGTGCAGATAACGATGGCGATGGGTTCAGTGCTCTTTCATGCGGTGGAACCGACTGCGATGATAGCGTCGACAGCGTGTTTCCTGGCGCAACAGAACTGTGTGACGGAATAGACAACAACTGCGATGGGGAATCAGACGAGGGCTGCATACCTCAGGATGTCCCACATCTTGTTATCAATGAAATCGACTATGACCAGGAGGGTACCGATCTTCTGGAGTTCATCGAGATCTTCAACCCCACCGATAGCGATGTCAACCTCGCCGAATATAAGGTGGAGCTGTTCAACGGAGGCGTGAATCCAGCTGGCCTTTACCGGTCCTTTGATCTTGCTTCCGCAGGGTCAGTATTGCCTGCCGGAGGCTATTTGATTATCCATTCCAGTTCCCTGGCATTGCCCGCCGACACTTCAGCGCTGGCAATTGACATGCTCTCGGACATGAACAACATTCAGAACGGATCGCCTGACGGTGTTCGCATAAGTGACTCGGCAGGCGCTACGGTGGATAGCTTGTCATACGAAGGTGAGATAACGGCAGCAGCTACCAGTCAACCCGGAATATTTCCTTTGACCGAGGGAAGCGCAACAAATGTCTTTGATTCCGGGTCAGGCACCATCTGTCGATGTCCAGACGGAGCCGACAATGACGACAACTCAACAGACTTTGTTCTTTGTGATGTGCCAACGCCCGGCATGTCCAACGACTGCCTTTGATAGATTATAGATGAGGGCGGGTCTCTGTACCCGCCCTAATAGCGATCACATGAACCAGCACGGTTCTTGGCCGATACGGAGACCGGCCCTACGGATAGAAGCCATACCTTGCAGCAAAACCAGCCGGCCACTTCAGAGCGTCCGTAATCACTTGGTCGGATCACTCACCCGCCCGCATAGTATAGCTTGGGCCATCCCGCCTATAATTGGGCCAAATGGCAATAACTGAGGCGGGACGGTTTAAGGCATTAACTAAGCAATTGTCCAGCAGCCCAGTAGAGACAATTTTGTTCACGGGCGCGGTTTCTATGCTGTGGCGAACCATCGATTTCCGAGTCGCCCCCTATTTGATCACCAAAGCCAAGCATTAGAATGACGGAGGCGGTTGGAGCGGTAACCGTTCGGGTTGGCTCATGAACCAAAACCCCCGACTTTGTGGGGAATCCTTTGATTTTTTGTTCGTGCTCCTTGACAAATAAACACGCTTTGAGTAAATTTTAGCGGGGTAAGTGAAAGTATTCATTTTCACACACCGGCTTTGCATTCGGAATTGTGCCAACACCATATTTACTTTAAACTGTAACACTGGCATACTTTCCTTCACCGAATAAAGGTTACCAAATGCCAGCCCAACACTCTAAGTCCATTGTTGGCTCAGTCCTGGTAGTTGGCGGGGGCATAGCCGGTATCCAGGCCGCCCTCGACTTGGCCGATTCCGGGTACAAAGTCTACTTGGTGGAAAAGACCCCTGCCATCGGCGGGGTGATGGCCCAGCTTGATAAGACCTTTCCCACCAACGACTGCTCCATGTGAATCATCTCTCCCAAACTGGTCGAGGTCGGCCGGCATCTAAATATCGACTTAATTACCCTTTCCCAGGTGGAATCCATATCCGGCGAGGTTGGCCGTTTCCAGGTCACCGTCAAGAAAGAGCCCCGCTACATAGACCTTCAGCGCTGCACCGGTTGTGGAGATTGCGCTGAGGTCTGCCCTGTCAGCGTGCCCTCCGAGTTTGATCTGAGCCTTAGTGATCGCAAAGCTACCTACAAACCGTACGCCCAGGCCATACCTGGTGGCTACGCCATTCAGAAACTAGACCGTTCTCCCTGCACCTACACCTGTCCAAATCAGGTCAACGCGCATGGCTATGTGGCCCTTGTCCATCAGGGACGCTATCGCGAGGCCATGGAATTAATCATGGACACTTTACCCCTGCCGGGAGTTCTTGGGCGCATCTGCCCGCATCCGTGCGAAAGTGCATGCCGAAGGGGAAAAGTGGATGCACCTGTGTCGATCTGTGCTCTGAAACGTTTTGTAGCTGATCAGGTTGACGTAGAAGATCTACCGCCACCTGTAATTGCTCCACGACAAGAAAAGGTGGCAGTCATCGGTTCGGGTCCTGCTGGACTCACCGCCGCCTATTTTCTCGCCAAGGAAGGCTATCAGGTAACCATTTTCGAAGCATTGCCTGTGGCCGGTGGTATGTTGCGGGTGGGAATTCCAGACTATCGCTTGCCCCCCAAGGTGTTGGAAAAGGAAATCCGGGCAATTACCAGATTGGGCGTCGAGATCAGGCTCAATAAAACGTTGGGACAGAACATAACCATCGACGGTCTTTCTTCCCAGGACTACAAAGCAATATATCTCTCCATTGGTGCTCATAATAGTCTGAAACTTGGGATTTCCGGCGAAGAGGCCAATGGTGTAATACCAGGAGTGGATTTCCTTCGTCGAGTCAACCTGGGTGAGCTTACCCAGTTGGAAGGTCGAGTGGTGATCGTCGGCGGTGGCGATGTGGCCATCGACGCAGCTCGCTCTGCCCTTCGGTTGGGAGCCGAAAAAGTCGCCATCCTCTACCGTAGAACCCGCGCTGAAATGCCGGCCCGGGAAGAAGAAGTAGAAGATGCTCTGGAAGAGGGTATCGAGATTCAGTTCTTGATCGCACCGACACAGATTTTGACCGACCAAGATGAACTTTCCGGAATTCAGTGCCTGAGGATGGAACTGGGCGAACCCGATGCCAGCGGGCGGCGCCGTCCTGTCCCGGTGCACGGAAGCGATTTCATCATCAAGGCTGATATGGTGATCCCAGCCATCGGACAACAGCCTGACGGGTCAACTCTCGCTGAAATAGCGGGAGTAGAGCTTACACGGCGCAACACGATCCGAGTGGATTCGGTGACCTATGAAACC
The DNA here is from genome assembly GCA_020353215.1 of Deltaproteobacteria bacterium. Lineage (GTDB taxonomy): Bacteria > Desulfobacterota > Syntrophobacteria > BM002 > BM002. The sequence goes on along the minus strand of CP070692.1, from coordinate 2,569,977 downwards.
AGCAAAGCAGGCGTCTTTGCAGGGGGAGATGCGGTGTCAGGTCCCTGGATAGCGATTGAAGCGGTTGCAGCCGGGAAGGAAGCCGCCGTTTCCATCTCGCGCTATCTTGAGGGAAAGGACCTGCACCTCAATCGTGAGCGTGATGGGATAACACAGGAGCACTTCAGCCCCATACCCGAGAAAGTACAACCAACGGCCCGGGCCACCATGCCTCGACTTGCCGTCGACCATCGTTTACGGAGCTTTGCAGAGGTGGATCTCGGCTTTACAGAGGAACAGGTCCGGGCAGAGGCTGAGAAGTGTCTCAACTGCATGGTCTGCTCTGAGTGCATGCAATGTGTGAAGGCGTGTAAGGCCGAGGCGGTGAACCATGACTTGCTTGCGGGAACCTTCAGCTTGGAAGTGGGCTCTGTGATTCTTGCCCCAGGCTTTGAGAACTTCGATCCCGCCCAATACGACACCTACGCATACAGCGAGTTGGAAAATGTGGTGACCAGCCTGGAATTTGAACGCATGTTTTCCGCCTCAGGGCCTTTTCGAGGACACCTGGTTAGGCCCTCCGACCACGAGGAACCCAAAAGGATCGCCTGGCTGCAATGTGTAGGCTCACGGGACATCAACCATTGCGATAACAGCTATTGTTCCGGGGTCTGCTGCATGCATGCCATCAAGCAAGCGGTAATTGCCAAAGAGCATGCCAAGGATAGGTTGGACACGGCCATTTTCTTCATGGATATGAGGACCCATGGCAAGGACTTTGAGCGATACTACGAGCGGGCTCGAGAAGAGTATTCCGTGCGTTTCATTCGCTCGCGTGTCCACACGGTATATCCTGAACGGGAAACTGGGGACCTTATTCTCGCTTATGTTGACGAAGCCGGCGAAAACCGGGAAGAGACCTTTGACCTGGTTGTGCTTTCCGTGGGAATGCAAACACCGAGGAGTGTGCTGGATTTAGCGCAAAGGTTAGGCGTGGATGTGGATGCAGACAGCTTCTGCGCCACGAACTCGTTCCAGCCGGTGGCAACTTCCAAAGCTGGGATCTACGTCTGCGGCGTGTTTCAGAGTCCAAAGGATATTCCGCAATCGGTGGTGGAGGCCGGTGCTGCGGCCGCAGCAGCAGGCGATATTCTGGCCCCAGCTCGAAACACCCTCACCATTACGCAAGAGTTGCCGCAGGAGATCAACGTCCGGGGAGAAGTGGTCCGCATCGGTGTTTTCGTCTGTCACTGCGGGATCAACATCGCCGGGGTGGTAGATGTTGAAGCGGTGAGAGACTATGCTGGCACGCTTCCGTATGTAGTCCACGTGGAAGACAGCCTTTACACCTGCTCCCAGGATGCCCAGGAAAGAATGCTGCGGGTAATCAGAGAGCAGAACGTCAACAGAGTCGTAGTAGCCGCTTGCTCGCCCAGAACCCACGAGCCACTATTCCAGGATACTCTGGTTAGCAGCGGTCTGAACAAATACCTTTTCGAAATGGCCAACATCCGGAATCACGACTCCTGGGTACACAGTGGCACACCACCAGCAGCTACCGAGAAAGCCAAGGATCTCTTGCGCATCGCAGTGACCAAGGTCGCCCTGTTAGAGCCACTCCAAGAGACCACCGTGGAGATCAGACAGTCGGCGCTCGTGGTGGGCGGAGGCGTAGCCGGGATGGTTGCCGCCCTGCAGCTCGCGGGCCAGGGGTACCCGGTTACCCTGGTGGAAGCGACAGCTCAACTGGGCGGTCATGCTCGTTCCATTCGGACAACCTGGCTCGGCGAAAACGTAGGCGAGTATCTGAGTGACCTCGTGGCCAGAGTCCGCAACCACTCTGCCATAAAAGTCCGTTTGAATTCTCACCTCGAAGAAGTAAAAGGATTCGTAGGTAACTTTCAAAGCAAGGTGAGAATGAGCGGCGAGAATGGCACCACGTACTCTACAGTCAATCACGGCGTGGCTGTTGTTGCCACCGGCGGTCAGCCGGCCATCCCTGAAGAATATCTCTATGGTCTCCATCCTCGAATATTTCTCTGGCATGAGCTGGATGACGCTGTCGAGGCCGGAAAACTCGAATGTACCAACAGCGCGGTCTTTATCCAGTGTGTCGGCTCCCGCGAGCCGCAAAGGCCGTATTGCAGCAAGATTTGCTGCACTTTCTCGCTCCAGAGGGCAATCGACCTCAAAGAAACCAACCCTGAGATGGATGTGTATATTCTTTACCGTGACGTCCGCACCTATGGGCAACGGGAGGAGTTATACAGACGAGCCAGAGCCGCAGGGGTCATCTTCATTCGCTATTCGCTAACCGACAAACCGGTTATTCACACTAGCGACCAAGGTCAGCTTCAGGTCCACGTAAAAGATCACATACTTCAGAGGCCCTTGCTACTTACCCCTGAATTTATTGTATTGGCCAGTGCCATCGAGACGCGAGGAGCAGAAGTCCTGGCGCAGCTCTTCAAGGTGTCCCTTAGCGAAGACGGGTTCTTTGCCGAAGCTCACGCCAAGCTCCGCCCGGTGGAGTTTGCCACCGACGGTGTTTTTCTGTGCGGATTAGCACATTACCCCAAACCACTTGAGGAATGCATTGCCCAGGCCCAAGCTGCTGCGAGTCGCGCCATATCGCTGCTGGCGCAGGAAACGCTGCAGGTAAGCGGCCAAGTCGCGGAGATCAGTTCGATGAAGTGCTCGGCTTGCGGGGTTTGCGTGACCGTGTGTCCCTTCGGTGCCCCAAGTTTCAACGAACGTGGACTCTCGGAGATCAATCGGGCTTTGTGCAAGGGATGCGGCATCTGTGCAGCCTCCTGTCGCTCCGGAGCTATTGACCTTAAGGGGTTCGAGGACAAGCAGATCTTCGCCATGATCGAGGAGATTTAACGCAGAGCGTTTTCGAGCGAGAAATGCTAGACAGGCGGGAAAAGCAAGACAAGGAATCGTCTCAGGAAAATCTCGTTTCCTTTCTCGCCTTGCCCCTTTCTAGCAAGGTTGCCCTGCCGGGGCTGGGTTTTCGAATATGAAAAGATGGACTTAAGGTCAGAACATGACTGAAAATGAAAAGCACAATTGGAAACCTAAGATAGTTGCCTTTCTCTGCAATTGGTGTTCTTACGGGGCGGCAGATCTTGCCGGAGTAAGTCGGCTGCAGTACCCTCCATACATCCGACCAATCCGTGTACCATGTACAGGGCGGATGGATCCCAAATTCATTTTGGCCGCGTTTCGTCAGGGCGCGGATGGAATCTGGGTTTCCGGGTGACACCCCGGCGACTGCCATTACCTGGAAGGTAATTACTACGCAAGAAGGAAGTTCACTCTCCTTAAGAATTTCATCGAGTACGTAGGCATCGAACCGGATCGGCTCCACTTCTCCTGGATTTCCTCTGCAGAAGCAGGCAAGTTCGTCGAAATGGTCAAGGAAATCACCGACCGGATCGAAAAACTGGGACCTGCAAGTCGGCTAATCAAGGAGATGCCGGTTGTGCCCGACGATTCTTTGAGCAAGCCGCAGAGGGCAATAGGTAAATGATAAATGCAGTGCTTCAGGAGTTTACCACGGTGGATCTTGGGGAGTAGAGAGACTATCTTGGTTGAATCCGGAAGAACCATAAATGACTCCGCCTCAGGTGGCATGAATGGAAACATATAAAGCGAAGATGTTCGAAATCGCCCTCAGGGTATTGGCCCAAGGACGGGTAGACGCTGTGTTGGGATTCCAGCGGGGAACCGTACCCATGACGGTCCAGCCCATCTTGATCCGAGAGCCCGAAGAGGCGGACCGATTGCACTGGGACTCTTACTGTAGCATCAACCTGGCCAACTACCTGCCCAAGAGGCGAGAAAAGTTGGCCGTGGTGGCCAAAGGATGCGACTCACGTAACATTGTCCTGCAAATTCTGGAAAACCAGATCAGGCGTGAGCAGCTCTACATCATCGGTGTCCCCTGCCAAGGCATGGCGGATAGGAAACAAGTGCTCTCCCAATTGGGCGGGAGACGGCTACTCGGGGTTCGCGAAACCTCTACGCATTTACACCTGGCCGGGGAGGGATTCGTAGAAACCCTGGAGCGATCCAGATACCTTCAGGAAAACTGCGCCATTTGTACCCATCGCAACCCCGTCCTCTTTGACGAACTGGTGGCACAACCGAAACCTGAGCAAGGTGATGTGGACCGTTACGAGGACATTCGGGCTATCGAGGGCATGAACGACCATGAACGTTGGCTCCACTTCCAGCAGCTGCTGGACCCTTGCGTCCGCTGCTACGCCTGCCGCAATGCCTGTCCCATGTGCTACTGTCCCACCTGCTTTGTGGACGATTCCAATCCGCAGTGGTTGGGCAAGTCCATTGACCGTACCGACACCAGCACATTTCACATTCTGCGGGCGTATCATCTGACCGGCCGCTGTACAGACTGTGGCAGTTGCGAACAAGCCTGTCCAATGGGTATCAAGGTCCGCCAATTGACGAAAAAACTAGAAAAAGATGTTAAGAGACTCTATGGCCAAGAAGTAGGGTTGACTTTGGAGGAACGGCCGACCCTGGATATCTATCGGCCTGACGACCCTCAGGAATTTTTCAAATAGTAAGCAATAAGCAGTAGGTCCAGCGAAGCGGTGCTGCGGGTATCAGAACGGGCGCCAAAGAGAACTAATGACCAGGCACGATTGGGCAAACATACGCTCACTTCGGCGTCAACCAAGGAAACCGGCTTAACGGATTAAACTTGCCAAACCGGCAGACTTGCAAAACATACCAAGCAGGATGTTCTTTATGACAAAGAGAGTCATAACTAAGGCTGAACTGCCAAACATACTGGTTCGGTTGATGGACCACTACCGAGTATATGCTCCGGTTTTGCAGAACGATATGATCAATTTTCAGTTGTTGGCCGGAGACACACAAGCGGATTTCAGCCTGCCTAACACCAGGTTGTCACCAAAAACCTTGATGTTGCCCCAGTCAGAGCGCATGTTTGAGTTCACTCTGGACAAGGCTGGTGGTCAAGGTAGAATCTTGCAAGAAATCGAGAAGGATTATTCTCCACGAGCTATTTTCGGCATCCGACCGTGTGACGCCAAAGCGTTTCAATTACTCGATCTAAATTTTGACACGGACTCATACCGTGATGCCTGGTGGGTACGACGCCGGCAGATCACCACTCTTGTGGGTTTTGGCTGTTCCGAACCCTGCGATACATGTTTCTGCAGTTCAGTGGGCAGTGGACCGTTCTCGCCCGACGGCTTGGACGTCATCTTTACCGATGTGGGTGAAAACTACCTGGTGGACACGCTTACTGACAAAGGTGAACGGCTAGTCGCGTTAGTCAGCGCCGAAGGCGAAGCCGAGGAGAACGTTGTTGCAACGGCCCGGGAGTTAAAGAAAGCGGCCGTGAAGTCAATCTCATCGGTGGTGCCTACCGAAAGCCTCGACAAGCACAGTGTTAGTGCGCTCTTTGAGGCTGCTTTCTGGGACGGGGTTCAGTTTGCCTGTATCAACTGTGGTGTTTGTACTTTTGTTTGTCCCACCTGCTGGTGCTTCGACATTCAAGACGAAGTGTCCAAAGATAATGGTGTGCGAGTGCGCAATTGGGATGCTTGTATGTTCTCTCTGTTCACACTGCATGGTTCCGGACACAACCCTCGAAGTCAGAAACTTTCGAGGGTGAGACAGCGTTTCATGCACAAGCTCAAATACTTCGTTGACAAGTATAATAGTGGTGCCGCCTGTGTAGGCTGCGGTCGCTGCGTGCAGCAATGTCCGGTGAATATTGACATCCGTGAAGTATTTAAGTTGATGAACGACTTCAAGGTGTAACCGGTTAGTCGGTTTAGCCTGTTAGACCAGTTATGCCAGTGAACAGTCTCATTCCGTCGGCCGACGAAACCGGCTCAACAGGCATAACCGGCTCAACCATCAAGGACATCCATGGAAAACCCTTACTTACCATATCCGGTACGGATAGAATCGGTCATCACCGAGACGGAAGATCGGAATCTGAAGACTTTCAAGTTGGTTTTCTTGAAGTCTGAACACGGTGAAAGGTTTGTTCATCGAGCCGGCCAGTTCGCTGAGCTTTCTATTGCAGGGAAGGGAGAGATCCCCATCGGGATAGCCTCTTCTCCAACCGAGGAAGGTTACTTGCTGTTCACCGTGAACAGAGTAGGAGTGGTCACCACCGCGTTGCACCAGATGGCGGAAGGCGATATTATGGGAGTACGGGGCCCGCTTGGCAATTGGTATCCATGGGAAGAGATGGAGGGCAAAAGCATAGTAATAATCGGGGGCGGTTT
>CP070692.1:2553347-2563599 GCA_020353215.1 Deltaproteobacteria bacterium | reverse complement strand
GACTGGCGGGAGGCCTGTGTTCACTTCCGCAGCTGTGGGTGGGGGAGCCCCTGGCCCCGTTCCGCAGGAACGGGGAACAGGGAGGGGGCGCCTTCCCCCGCGCTCAGCTGCGCTAGAAGTGACCAGGACGGCAGCCTTGGAACCACAGAAAGGACTTCATGATCCGTACCCGATCAAAAAGCAGACTATTTAGTGCTCTCCGTAGTAAATGACCCCAATTCCGCGTTGTGGAGCAGCTTTCCTTGCTGGCGGCAAGACAGCCCCTTCCGAAACAGACGTTTCTGGGGAAACTCCTGTCACGATGACTCTTGTCTGATTCAATTTTTGCTATTACACTGACTCCAGTCGCTGTCTTGCCCCTTCCCTTTTTGACAACCTTGATTTGGATGTTTACTTTTTTTAACAAATTATGTCCGAATCAACTTGGGAATCCGTTTAGACAGACATTGAACATGAACACAAGGAAAAGACCGGGGTGAGGAGGAGAGAGTTATGGAAACGGGAATGGACATCAAGAATATAGGGCTTCGCGGCGTGGTCGTTGCCAGTACAAACATTGGTGACGTAGATGGTTCGGTCGGTCGCCTCGTTTATCGAGGCTATCTAATTAAGGATTTGGCGGGTAAAGCCTCCTTTGAAGAAGTTGTTCATCTATTACTTAATGAGAGTCTACCCAATGGAGACGAACTGAAAGCTTTTTTGGCTCAACTTGTGGCAGAACGGGCAGTGGACGCTGAACTGATTGCAGCACTTAAAACAAGACCTAGAACCGCACTGCCCATGGATATCTTGCAGGCTGCTGTATCCATGTTAGCCCATCATGACCCGGAGGTTGACGATCCCTCCAGAGAAGCCAATTATCGGAAAGCAATACGGCTGATAGCAAAATTGGCCACCGTCGCTGCAGCCTGGGAGCGTATCCGCAACGGCCAAGAACCCATTGACCCTGATCCTAATTTAAGCCACGCGGCAAACTTCCTTTACATGATGAACGGTGAGGTCCCTGACGAGGATATTGCCAGCTACTTTGACGCTGCCCTGGTTATGCACGCAGAGCATGGGTTCAATGCTTCCACCTTTGCTGCCCGGGAGATTGCCTCCACCCGGGCGCATATGTATGCGGCAATCGCGGGAGCCGTGGGCTCCCTTTCTGGTGAACTGCATGGTGGGGCCAATACCAGAGTGATGGAGATGCTCATGGAAATTGGCTCACCGGACAGGGTGGAAGGCTACGTGGCAGAACAGTTTGACTCCGGCAAGAGGATCATGGGCTTGGGGCATGCGGTCTACAAGGTGGATGACCCCCGAGCCAAAATACTGGCTCCCATGTCCAAAGTGGTGGGCGAACGTTTTGGAGAGACCAAATGGTATGAAATGTCTGCCCTGCTGGAACAAGTAGCCAAAGAGCAATTCAAGAAGCGAAAAGGCAGGGACATTTATACGAATGTGGATTTTTACAGCGCCTCTCTCTACTACATGATGGGTATTCCCATGGATCAATTTACTCCCATTTTCGCCATTGCCAGAGTCGCAGGCTGGTCGGCCCACGTGATTGAAGAACAGTTTGCAGAAGCGGCGCCAAAGCCAATGCTCTACCGCCCCGAATCGGACTATGTTGGGCATTACTGCGGCCCCGAGGTCTGTCAGTTTGTTCCCGTCGAGGACCGGTAGGCGCAACCACCAGCGCACACTAAACCGCTGAACTCAGCAGTAAAGGGTTAACGGCCAGTGGAAAAGGCGGAATTCTCTGCTGGCAGGACTTAAGAAAAATAGAGAAATGCAGGCTCTTTTTGACCGAAGTGGTTGATCGAGATTTGTCTATGAAGCGTATCCACATCCCTCTTGTTGTCTTGTCTATTCTGAGCCTTTTTCTTCTTTTCTGCAGTCAAGTATCCGGCACCGGGCAGATACTCCGGGTCTCCGACGGTGCTGCGATGTCCCTCACTGAAGTGGTAGAGGATCTCAAGCAGACACGAATTGTCTTTGTGGGAGAACTGCACGACAATAGAACCCATCATGCCGTCCAACTGGAGGTTATCCGCGCCCTAAAAGAGGCCAATCTACCCGTGGCCGTTGGTCTTGAGATGTTCCAGCGCAAGAGCCAGCCAGATCTGGATCGGTGGATACAAGGGAAGTTGAGCGAACAGGAATTCAAGAAGATCTATTACGAAAATTGGAACTTTCCCTGGAAACTGTATCGAGATATTTTCACCTACTCGAGAGACGGCAGGATTCCCATGATAGGCCTCAACGTGCCCCCGGAAATCACCCGCCAGGTTGCCCGTGAGGGTTTCGCTTCCCTCTCCCCGGAACAACTGGGCGATCTAGGGGTAGTTAGCTGCAGGGTGGATCCTGAATACCAGGCCTTTATCCGGCGTTCCCTTGGAATGCACGGTCACGGCTCCATGACCTTTACGAGATTTTGTGAGGCACAACTGGTCTGGGACACTGCTATGGCTTTGAATGTGCTGCGCTTCCTGGAAGAGAATCCCGATCTCATCGTGGTGGTCGTGGCCGGCAGCGGTCATGCCTGGAAACAGGGAATACCGATGCAGATCCGGAGTCGTTCCACTTTGCCATTCCGAGTAATTCTTCCCAGGATTACTGGAAGAGTGGAGCAAGAAAACGTGTCGGTGAATGAAGCCGATTACCTTTGGTTAGGTTGAGCAAGGTAAAGGCGCAGGGCTCGAAACTCAACTGGGTCATCTGGCTTCGCCGTCATGACCTCGGACGACCATTAGCCCGGATTTTTCATGAATTGACGTCCCTTGTTAACTTATTATTTTAGCACGATAAGGAGAAAGGTTATGATGTCTCCTACAGATTATTGGGATCCTGACTGGCTGCTGGAGCGGCTTCACAAGTTTCGAAAGGAAGTCCAACACGTGGAAAGGGAGTATCTTGAGCTCAGGGTGCTTCTGCGCGATGCCGAGGCCGCCCTCAGAGCTGATCCTGAGGATGGAAAGATGCGTGTAAGAGTGAATCACTTCAGAAGAAGGCTGGAAGATCTTGAGCGGCGGCATACTTGGATCTCTTCGGACAAAGCAAGGGAAATGTTCTGGTCTCCTCCGGCCGGATAGCAGCAGTGTGATCTCGGTATCGCCGTGGATCAAGTGCCCGGATTCACTGGAATGCACGAGAGGTTTCGGTCTGCACCTGGTACACCCCCGTGCTATTGATATTTCTCCACAAACCAGTCAATCATTCGGCGTGCGATACTGATCTTGTCTGGAATTCGAGGGAGATCATGGGCTGTAAACCAGCCTGCATCTAAAATCTCGGTCTTATCGACAGTCACCTCGCCACTTGCATAACTAGCCGTAAACGCAACCATAAGTGAATTTGGGAAAGGCCAGGGCTGGCTTCCAAAGTACGATATATTTCTCACCTCAACACCGACTTCTTCCATGAGCTCCCGGCGCACACAATCTTCGAATGTTTCTCCCGGCTCAACAAATCCGGCAAGAACGCTATATAATCCGGGCGGAAAGTGGCTGGCTCGAGCGAGAAGTATTCGGTTCTCCTTCAGTACTGCTACTATTATCGCCGGCGATATCCTGGGAAAACTTGTCAGCCCGCACTGTGGACAAATTTTGGCCCGCTCGTTACTCTTAGTTGTGGTGGGACTGCCGCATCTGCCACAATATTGGTGGGTCTGGTCCCAATTCACAATCTGAATCGCACGACCGGCTATCCAAAACAGATCTTCTTCCATCAATCCAAACACACTCCTTAATCCCCGAAAGGTCATACCCTCCGGGACAACCGCATCATCTGGCAACTGCGCCGAATAGCATGGACGACCATCCAATGTGCCAAGATACTGCTCGCGTACTGCCCTCAGGTCTAATTCCGCAGTATCAGCGACGCAGGGGATCAAAGCGGTTTCATCGCTCAGTTTCACTAAAAGCGCATCGTCACGAAAAACGAACCACCAGGCAGATCTAATCTCTTCTGATGGTGGCGCAACGGCTGGAATAAAGCGCATAGCAATCCCATTTCTTAAACATCAGCCAAGGTGGCATCATCATACGATAACACATCAAACCGGCAAGAATCCCGCCCAAAACCCGCCTCTGGTGGGACGGCTGCTCTCGGCCGAGACGTCGGGCCGAACGGTGCGCTTCTCGTACACGCTCTCTCGAAAGGTCAAGTACGCTTCCACCTGTCCGACCTTGTACGAAACCACCCTGTAATCTGTCCTCCACATGGCTATCAATACATGAATAACATGCCCTTAGCCTAAAGCATCGAAGGTCATTTGTCATGAGGTAACAACGTTACGCGATGGATTGAGAATTGACCTCGATCTACTACTTTGGGCGATGCTTGTTTTGGCTCATGATCGGGTCACTGGCTTTTCATTCAGTTCTGTGGCAAAATCATGTCCTGCGTTGAATGGACCAACGTGTGCGGTCAGGAATAAAGAATCCGGTCCCATCGAAGATCCCGTGGTGCGGGGAAGGACCAGGTTGTCGACGTTGGAATAAAGCATGGCTGAGCATCTTTTAACCAGAAGTCGCAGAAGAAACCGGCGAAAGGCTGTCAACTTACTTGGCGCGGCAGTTCTAGTGCTGCTTTTGGCTGTGGTGTGTGCCCAAGCACTGGAAGTTCCGCCACGGCCCAAAGGGCGGGTTTCCGACTATACCGGCACACTGAGTTCAAAAGAGATTCGCTCTTTGGATCAGATGCTGGCTACGTTTGAAAGAGAGACCACCAATCAGCTTGCCGTACTTATCATCCCCACCCTCGCCGGTGACAGCCTAGAGGACTACTCCATCCGGTTGGCAGAGAAATGGCAGCTTGGTCAAAAAGAACGAGATAACGGCGTTATCTTGCTCATCGTCATGCAGGATCGCAAGATTCGGATCGAGGTGGGATACGGACTGGAGGGCGTCCTCCCGGACAGCCTTGCAGGCGAGATCATACGTCAAGTGCTTGCTCCCCAGTTTCGGCAGGGTCAATTCTATGAGGGCATTCGTGCCAGTCTCATTGCCATCATTGCCGCCACCAAGGGAGAGTATCGACCAACTACTCCAGTTTCTCGGGGCAGACGACGGGGGGGACTTATCTCATGGGTCTGGCCCCTTTTCATGCTTTTCCTGCTGCTTTCGTCGATTGCCAGCATCTTTCGCCGTCGCCGCTACTACTCCTCAAGACGAGGAGGCTGGGTCGTTGCCGGACCCATGTGGTGGGGAGGTGGTTTTCGCGGCGGTGGAGGCTTTGGCGGTGGCTTTAGCGGGGGTGGCGGCGGCTTCGGCGGCGGTGGTGCCAGTGGGGGATGGTAGGAATTAGCGGGCAGCTCGCAGCTGACAGCCGGCAGTATCAAAGTCATGAGATCATATGGCAGCCTCGTCAATACGCGACGGTGTCGCAAGGTCACCAGGTCGACACGGTAAATGCTCACCAGCCACAGCGAAGCTGTGATCTGGTGAGCCGGTTACGTAACCACATAATCACCCAATGACGATGAATGACAGCGAAGCATAATCACGCGATTGTTCCTTGAGCCTTATGCCCAAGAGGAATGGAACCGATGACAGAAGACATCATGAACAAAGCTCGATCACTGGCCAGTGACTACAAGGGGGTATTTGGCGATGACCTGGTCTCTGTAATCCTCTACGGCAGTGCAGCCTCCGCCGAGTACGTACCCGGAAAGTCTGATCTCAATTTTCTCATCGTACTCTCAGAGGACGGGATCGGTCGATTGAACCTCGCCCACGCTCTGGTGGCAAAATGGCGTAAAAAGAAGGTGAGCACCCCCTTGTTTCTTACCGAGGCCTACATCGAGTCCTCGCTGGACACGTTTCCCATCGAATTTCTTAACATGCAACGGAACAGTGTTCCCATTCTTGGCGACGACGTACTCAAAGGACTTGCCTTCCAGAAGCAGTTCATTCGTATGCAGTGCGAACGTGAACTCAAGGGCAAGCTTCTGCTCCTAAGAGAGAGATATGTGGAAACCGGCGGCAAAGCCAGAATTCTCAAGCAACTTCTATCCGCTTCCCTGCCGACATTCATCTTTGTGTTCAAGGCGTTGCTCTATCTGTTGGACAAAGAAGTGCCGGCCACAAAGGAGGAAACAGTAACCATGCTCGCCAAGGGACTGGAGCTCGACGCGGGGCTGTTCCAAACTTTGCTCCGAATACGCGCGGGCACGTTCAATCCATCTGCAAGCGAAATGGACGAGTTGTTCAAAAAGTACATTAGCGCAATTCGCACCTTGGCGTTGCTCATCGATCGCAAGGATTTTGCCGGTTCTCCGGATCCTGCTTGAACCGTGCGACTACATGAACCGTACGACTGCTATTGGCAATGAATGTGTTAGTTGGAGGTTGACCATGAAGAAATGGCTTCCCTGGGCTATTGTGGCCGGGGTGATACTGATCAATGTGTTTATGGCGATTGGTACCTATAATAGCCTGGTTGCTAAGCAAGAAGCCGCCAAGACCGCTTGGTCTCAGGTGGAGAATCAGTACCAGCGCCGCTTTGATCTCATTCCCAACCTGGTGGAAACGGTCAAGGGATTCGCAAAGCAAGAACGGGAGGTGCTCACCGAGGTCACCCGGTTGCGCAGTCAGTGGGGCGCAGCCCGGTCTTCAGGCGATATTGGACAGGCTCAGCAGGCTGCCAGGGGTCTGGACACCGTCCTGTCGCGTCTTCTCCTGGTGGCGGAGCGGTATCCCGAGCTCAAATCCAATCAGAACTTTCTGAAGCTCCAGGATCAGTTGGAGGGGACGGAAAACCGGATCAGTGTCGAGCGCCGGCGCTATAACCTTGCCGTTCAAGAGTACAATACCAAGACCCGGCGCTTTCCCACCAGCTTGCTTGCCTCCATGTTCGGTTTTTCCCGCATGGAGCTTTTTGAAGCGGAAACTGGCGCTGAGAAAGCGCCTAAGGTTAAGTTTTGAGTGTCTAAAGTGTTTGGAACAATTCTCGGCGGGCCGTGCCCGGGCTACTGGTAAGCAGTTCACGTAGTTTCTTTGATCATCCACGGGTTGCGGCGTACCGTTTTCTGGCTGGATAGCGGCTATCCACTGAGTCTGTAGCGAAGATAGGTATAGCGTTTCTGCGTCTTGTCATTCTTCACCGCAATAGACAGTGCTTTGCGGGTTCCAACCAGGACCACCAGATTCCTGCCCCTGGTCACTGCCGTGTAAACGAGATTTCTCTGCAAAAGCAAGTAGTGTTGGGTCAGAACGGGCATGACCACCGCCGGATACTCAGAGCCCTGTGATTTGTGGACAGATATGGCGTAGGCCAGGACAAGTTCATCCAAATCTGCATAATCATATCGCAGTTCAGCGCCGTCAAAACTGATTGTCACTTCATGAGCAACCGAGTCAATTCGTAAGATTCGTCCAATATCCCCATTGAACACCTCTTTGTCGTAATTGTTTCTTATCTGCATGACTTTGTCGTTGACCCGAAAACTCACTCCACCTCGAGTTATCCCTTCTTCCCCTGGATTGAGCTCGTCTTGCAGTTCCTGGTTCAGGTTCCCCACCCCGACCACACCCTTGTGCATGGGAGTGAGCACTTGAATCTCATCCACCGGATCGAATCCGAATCTTCTTGGTATGCGCTCCCTGGTTAGCTCTACTGTTATTCGTAGCACTTCTTCCGGATCCTCTTGCTCGATGAAATAAAAGTCATCGAGCTTTCCATCGGAAGCTTTCAGTGAAGGTAGCTTGCCCTTGTTGATCTTGTGAGCGTTGACAATGATGGAGCTGTCCTGAGCCTGCCGAAAGATCTCGTTCAGCGTCAACACCTCTACCACGTCGGAGTCGATGATGTCTTTGAGAACGTTTCCGGCACCTACCGCAGGTAACTGGTTGACATCGCCCACCATGATGAACGTGGTGTCAGCCGGAATGGCTTTCAGAAGATGGTGCATTAATATAGTGTCGATCATCGAAGCTTCATCCACAATCAGCAGGTCGCACTTCAACGGGCGGTCCTGGTTCCGTTGGAACCCGCCCTTCTGAATACTGTATTCCAAGAGCCGATGAATGGTCTTGGCCTCATGACCCGTGGTCTCAGTCATACGCTTGGCAGCTCTGCCGGTGGGCGCGGCCAGCAGAATATCCACTCCCACTTCTGAGAAGATCCTCAGGACAGCTTTTATGATTGTTGTTTTCCCGGTCCCGGGCCCACCGGTGATCACGAGAACCTTGCCGTCGATGGCGCACCTTATCGCCTCGATCTGTCTTTCGGCCAGTGTGATGTCCAGTTGACCCTGAACCCACACTGTCGCCTTAGCGGCATCTATGCTCCTCATCGACTTGGGAGCCTTCAGGAGGGTCTTCAATCGCTCAGCAAGGCTAGTTTCGGAAAAGTGAAACTTCGCCAGGTAAACCGCTTTGTAGTTCTCTCGAAACTCTTCAATGTTTCGGTTCAAATCCTCGATGACAATCTTGTTTCTCACCGCAATTTCGGCAAAGGCTTTGACAATAATCTCTCGATTCGTCTGGAGAATTTCCTGGCACTTCTCCACCAGCGGTTCATAGGGATAGTAAATGTGGCCCTCATCAGCGAGTTGGTTGAGCACATACAGAATCCCGGCTTCCGCCCTCAATTCCGAGTCTCTCGCGAATCCCAAGCTTTCTGCGATACGGTCCGCGGTAACGAAACCAATGCCGAAAATTTCGGCGGCTAACTGATAAGGGTTGTTTTTTACCACTTCCACGGAGTTACGTCCGTAATGTTTGAAGATCTTGGTGGCATAACCCGAACTTACTCCGTGAGACTGCAGGAAAACCATCACCTCACGAATTTCTTTTTGTTCGGACCAGGCCTTTTTGATCATGTCTAGTCTTTTCTTGCCGACGCCTTCAACCTCTGCCAGCTTTTCGATACTGTTCTCGATCACCTCCAACGTTGTTTTGCCAAATTTGGCGACGATCCGCTTGGCCATGATTGGACCGATGCCTTTGATAAGACCGGAACCAAGGTATCTTTTGATTCCGTACTCCGAAGCAGGTGTCTGAGTCTCGTAGTGGGTTACCTTGAATTGTTCCCCATAGCGGGGGTGGTTTACCCACTCGCCCCTCATCTTGATGATCTCCCCGGGCGTGGGAGCGGTTAAGTTTCCCACCACAGTCGTCAGATCCCTCCGGCCGTACACTTTCACCTTGGCAATGGTGAAGCCGGTTTCCTCGTTGGAGAAGGTAATCCTTTCAATCTGCCCCTGGAGCTCCGCGAGCATACCTTAGTCGCCCTCCATGAGTGACTTTGGGAGTGCTAAAAGAGACTCAACGCAGCCAGCCGCAACCGCTGGTCGTCATGATTACTGGCACGCCGTCCTTTCAGACTCATCGGGAGGCCAAACGGGAAACCGCTTTCGCGTAACTCGGCAAGCCTTTCGACCTGAACCACTTTCTGTTAATCCTCAAGCAAGCCTTCCAACTGATCAGTCTCCAAGACCGCGGACGAATTCCGATGATCAACTTAAGGTCACAAACCGGCTTCACGAACCACAAATTGTCCCCGGATGTCTGACCATTTGGCCCGCCTAACACCCAGGGTTTACCCTCGTCGCTTCAGAGTAGACCTCAAGGGGTGAGGGAACGTATGTGGACATTGTCCAGAGCCCAAAACTCGGTCTTCCTGCCTGTGAGATCGCCGTAAAAAACGAGCACCAGCTGATCTCCGCGGATTTTGTCGGCAGTGATAACCGTCTCCAGGTTGACGCGCCAGTAAGCTCTAGGGCGACGATATACCTTGACAAAGCCGTCGTTGCCATCCGGAATCTTCTCTTTGGGATCCTTGAATTTGTTTGGGAATTGAGTCATTGCAATCAGGCTGTCTCCGTCTTTGATTCTCAGTTCCCAACGATCTGCCAGTTTTCCTCCGCTGTCCCAGGTACCAATGAGATAAAGGTCAAAGGAAAGGCGGATCTGTTGATCAGGAGGAAGATCGCTCAGAATCAAGCTGCATGTTGGGGAGAACTTCCTGTTCTCATCGTTGAACAAACCCAAGACTCGATTTTCATCGATTCTGTAAGTTGGACCCACTGACCATGCGGGCCCCACGCTCTCCTCAAAGTCATAAAAAACCGACGATCCCGTCTCTCGGTCCAATGGTACGCTGCCGCAATCCACAAACGCAAAGAGCGAGAGAAAAACGCAACAAAATCGGAGAACTGTTTTCATCTTAAGTTCCTTTCCTTTTTGGGATTCCGTGTTGCAGCAAGTCAGCTTTGCTCTGACTTGCAGAAGAAAGCTTAATAACACATTGTCTCCTTCTT
>CP070692.1:2542896-2553247 GCA_020353215.1 Deltaproteobacteria bacterium | reverse complement strand
GCTTTGGAGCCCGCACCGCCGGCTCTAATCTGATAATTGGTGGAATCTTCGTCTTGTTGGCGCTAATCTTCGGCGAAAATATTGTCGCCATACTTAGATTGCTGCCCTTCTCGCTTCTGGGAGTTCTGCTGGTGTTCGCCGGCCTACAATTGGCTCTCATGATTCAAGATCTCCGGGACCGCCGAGACCTGTTTGTCGCCCTGTTCATGCTTGGCATTGCCTTGGCTTCCAATCTGGGGGTGGCTTTCGGGGTGGGCATAGTTATCGCTTACGCTCTCAAAAGCGAAAAGTTCGCGGTATAGCCAAGATATGAACATGCGCCTGATGGGGTTCAGACGGGCTAGATGCGGTACAGGGGCCCCGATGATGACAATGGTCTCCTTGCGAAGCTTGAGACCTAGCTCATGACCCTCTACAGGAGGTCCGAAGAACCGATTGGGCAGTGGCAAGAAGGTCCTTGTGGTACAATGGTGTCCGGACTAGATAACCTTGCCAGAAACAGTGCGGAGCAAGAAGATGCAACATACGTCAATCAGCGAAGACACGATCAAGGAGGTCCGGGCTTTTCACGGCCACATGTGTCCGGGACTTGCTATTGGTATCCGCGTCGCTCAGGCGGCGCTTCGCGACATCGGACCCCACGCCCAGGATGAGGAGGTGGTGGCGTTGGTGGAAACGGACATGTGCGGGGTGGATGCCATCCAGTTTCTCACCGGGTGCACCTTCGGTAAAGGAAACCTTATCCACCTCGACTACGGCAAGAACGCCTTCACCTTCTATCGGCGCTCGGATGGGAAGGGAATCCGCATTGTGACCAGGCCGGAGGGGCTCGATCCACCTGATCCCGAATGGGAAACCCTTCGAGACAAACAGAGAACCGAAGAGCTTGCTCCTGAAGAACGACAGCGCTTTGAGGAGTTGCACCGAGTCAGGACTCAGCAGATCCTGGAAGCCCCCCTGGAAAAGCTATTCGAATTCAAGAAACCACCGAGAGAACTCCCCCAGCAAGCGAGGATCATGGAGAGCCTTACCTGCGAGTCCTGTAACGAAGGCGTGATGGAAACCCGTACCCGCCGCTTCAGAGGCAAAACTATCTGTATTCCGTGTTTCGAGCTGTTGGAGGCTCGCTAACGCTCAACTCGGAAAACGGTAAGCAGTAAGCAGTGAGCCGTTTAGAACTAGGACTTTCCCCAAAATCCTACGTTTGATGTTCATACCTTGAGGCCGTTCGCGAGCCAGCGGGTGATTTGTAAGTGAAAATGCATTGCTGGTGTCTTTTCTGCGGTTTCTCACTCGGTAGATACACCACAGAGGGCGTCGGGGCAGGCTGCGAAACAAGGAGCATCTGAGCAACCTGCCATTGCCTACTCAGTTCGGCTAGGGCCTGCATGAAGATTTGGTGCTTTGTTAACCGGGACACTGCCATAAAATGGCGCGAATGGCTCGTTGTGGAGTAGCCTTCCCGAAGCCCGGGTCGCTAACTAATTTTTCGGGGAAAGTCCTGGTTTAGAACTAATTGTTTCGCGATTTTGGCGCGACCAGACCGTGCAACGATCCAATGACCGAACAATGCAAAGCTGGTCCTCCACCATGCACCATGCTGACTCTGCTCGCGGTTCACCGCTTACCGAACCCCTTGCCTCTAATCAAACAGCGAGCGCTGTTGTGGCCGGGCTGTTCGAAATGCAGCTGTGGAAAGTTGCGGCCACCCTTCGGATATGCCCTCTTTCTTCCGGGCGACCGTGAAGAGTCTGGATATCTGCTCCGCGAATATGCCTTTCCCTTTTAACCGGCTGCAAAAACGCGAATCATAAAGCCTTCCCCCTCGAATCTCCTTTATCCGGTTGAGTATCTTGTCCTTCCTTTGGGGAACGTTTCGCTGCAGCCAATCTTCGAACAAGGGCCCAACAGCCAGGGGCAAGCGGAGCAAAATGTACTCAGCAAATCGAGCCCCCGCCTTTGCCGCTGCCTCGAGGATGGCGGGCAGTTCATGCTCCGTGAGTCCCGGGATCACCGGCGCCACCAGGACACCTGTCGGCACACCTGCCCCGGACAAGTCCTCTATCGCAGCTAGGCGACGAGTCGGTGTCGAGGTGCGGGGCTCCATGGTCCGACTCAAACTGGAGTCCAGGGTCACCAGGGAAAGGCAAACAGCAGCGGCCTCTATTTTAGCCAGTTCAGCCAACAGATCCAGATCCCGCCTTATCAGATGGTTCTTGGTAACAATCTGTACCGGGTTGCGAAACTCTGCAACGACCTCCAGACACCGTCTGGTCAGCTGGAGTGTTCGTTCCACCGGCTGGTAGGGATCGGTAACGCCACTCAGCGTCAGCACCTGCGGCTTCCAGCCAGGTGAGGACAGCTCACGCCGTAACAATTCGGGTGCGCTTTCTTTGACCAGAATTTTGGTCTCGAAATCAAGACCGGCAGAAAACCCGAGATACTCGTGGTACGGCCTGGCGTAACAATAGCTGCAGCCGTGTTCGCAACCTCGGTAGGGGTTAACACTCGCCTCATAGCCCAGATCTGGACTCTGGTTATAAGTAATGATGGAGCGGGGGGAATCTTTCAGAAACTGCGTCTTCGGGGCAGGATCGGCGGCGTCCATCCGGCCGAGGTTTCTTTCGTAATGCAGAGTCTCGAACCGATTGGCGGGATTTTTGGCAGCTCCTCTGCCGCGTATTGGGATCCGTTTTCCTACCATGACGTTGTCTCACCCTTGCCCGTTCAGTATCTCTTCTTATGCCCTCCGAAGCAAGTATCATCGAAGCAGAATTTGGGCGGGAACTCCTAGTTTTCTTTTCATCTTGCTCCCGTCGTCGAAATGCTGATAATAGTTGCGGCGTGGTGAAACCGTAAGACCCTTAGCATCCTGACCAAAGTTCCTCAGGTAGAACCGCTCGGAGCCCGGAGATACACTTGCCTATTGTGCTATTTTGCGGAGGCGTCGATGAAGCCGAAACCCTGGAAAACTCTCTCCAGTAAACTAGTGTACGAGAATCCCTGGATGCGTCTGCGAGAGGACGTGGCCGAAATGCCCAACCGGCAGACCACCACTTACGGCGTAGTTGTTTTTGGCGACTGTGTCGGGGTGGTACCCTTCGTAGACGACGACCACGTGTTGCTGGTGCGCCAGTACAGATACGTACAGGGTGAGAACCACCGGTGGGAAATCCCCACTGGCGGTGTCAAGGAGGGGGAAACGTTGGAGCAGGCCGCGCAGCGGGAATTGACCGAAGAAGCTGGATACCGGGCGAACCTATTGACCCACATCAGCAGCTACTATACTTCCAAGTGCATTTGCGATGAAACAGCCCATCTTTACGTCGGAAAGAAGCTGACGCCCGCTGAAGCCCAGCCCGATGATACCGAGTTCCTCCAGCGGCGCGTTTTTCCGTTCCAACGGGCACTGGACATGGCCCTCAAGGGCGAGATTATGGACAGCATGAGCGTATTGGGACTGGTGTTGGCGGCACGGAGACACGAATCAGGACAAACCGGTGGGCCCTCGCTCCCGTCTTAACGGAAACCATTCTCCTCCCCTCCCCTTGTCGGCTAGTCTGCAGGCAATCGGATCTTGTTCGAGCTCTGCAAAAAAGCACGAGTTCGTGGCGCGGCTGCCTGATCTTGTGCCAAATCACATCGCAACCGGTCGAGGTCTGCAGCCACGTCCACATCGTACCATTCGGGCAACTTGTGAACTTTCAGCTCCAGGCTTCGGCAGGCTTCGAGTGTTTGGGCAATGACCCGACCGGTACTCCAGGAAATCCCCCGGAATAAACTGGCCTGCAAACGCTTCATACCAATCAGGTAGTAACCTCCATCGTGGCCCATCCCCAGGGTGATGTCGTCGTGGTCTAACCCTGCAAATGCCTGATTCAGATAAATCAGTGGCAGTGTCGGCCCGTCGCTATTCATGATAACCACCCGCTGGTAACCTAGTTCAAAGTGATGCGCAAGCGCATTTGCCAACCGTTCTCCCAGATCTTTCCCCTGCTGGGCTACCAGCCTGAAGCCGTCCGGTGCGAGTGTTTCGAAATAAGACTTGGCCCCAGCGGGTGTGTAGGCCAAGATGTGGTCGGCGCAGTCGAGACGGGCAGCAAGAGCGAGCGTGTCCAGCATGAGGCAACTGTAGAATTGGGCTGCTTCCTCGGGTGTAAAAGGTGGACAGAGACGAGTCTTGGTAAGCCCGGGCTCGGGTTTCTTGGCAACAACGATCAGGGCAGCTTTCATCGGCTTTCAACTCGCAGCGAAACGTTCTTCCCAGTCTCTTTACCCTAACGCTGCAAACCGGTACCGAGGAAAAACGCCCCAGGGTGTCCCGCCAACGGCCGGATGGCCTCGCGCAGTCTCGGGTAGGTCGAAGCGCACTTCACCGTCCTTGAGATCCTGGACGAGGCGAGCAAGTCCGTCCCGCCAAGGGCGGGATTCCGGCGCGAGTTTACTGGTTTTGGCCGGTAACAGCTTTTCAACCTTAGGGTTAACTTGTCCAGCCAAGTCGCTGATGGAATTTTTCCACACTTCCCTACCATACTATAATCCGAAACAGCCAGCGAAACAAACGGTCGCAGTAGGCCGTTCATGAAAAATCCGGGTTAGGCCGATCATGGGGACAATTTCCGCCCCTATTCTATTCAGCTCCGCCATTTGTTAGCTGCCAGCCGCCCGTGTAAGCATGGACAACGTTGTCCCTTTCAAAAAGTCTTTCCAAGCTCGGTGCTTTATGGCAGACTATAATCCTGTGAGCATCTTCACGAGCGTGCTTTTTGTTTAGAAACGACAACATTTCAGCAGATACTCTTTACTTTGTTTGGTACTTATGATTAATAACTCGGGGCAGTATGCCGCCTGGGCTCTGTAGTGCTTCAATCCCTCCCAAACATTCAGGGTGTCCTTACATAAGGAAACTTATCAAGTCCAGCGGTCAGGGTTTGACCTATCCGGTTTAAGGCAAAAGGACTTGCTTTCGTGGAGTTGAAATCTACAATTCAAGATCCCTCTGAGAACGAGGCGGCCCGCCAACAGGTTCCAGCTTTCATACTGCCTTTTGCCTTCCTGGGTCAAAAAGCAGTCGGCTGGATCAACCATCTTGGTGCCGCAGCCATCTTTCTCAGCAAGTCGGTATTGATGATATTTCAGCCCCGGCAGGCGGGCAGAATCGTTCAGCAAACGTATTTTATCGGGGCCAAGTCAACAACCATTGTCATGCTGGTCAGTCTGTTCACGGGCATGGTCCTCGGGCTGCAATCGTACCATTCGCTGGTCAAGTTCGGCGCGGAGGGCGCCATTGGTGCGCTGGTAGTTCTCTCACTGGTGAGGGAGCTTGGGCCGGTGCTCACCGCAATCATGATTACGGCCAGGGCAGGCTCCGCCATGACCGCGGAAATTGGTATCCAACGGATCTCTGAGCAGATAGACGCCCTCGAGACTATGCGCATAGATCCTATCGGCTACCTGATAAGCCCGAAAATAGCTGCCTCAATCATCAGTTTTCCCTTGCTCACCGCACTGTGCGATCTCGTCGGCATCGTTGGCGGCTATCTCTCCGCCGTTGTGCTGCTCGGTGTAAATTCGGGCGCGTATTTTTACCGGGTTCAGAGCAGCGTGGATCTGGATGACATCACCGGCGGTTTCATCAAATCGCTGGTGTTCGCTGTGATCGTATCCACCATCTGCTGCTACCAGGGCTATTTCACGCACATGCGTACAGACAGTTATGGCGCCAAGAGCGTCAGCCTGTCCACCACATCCGCAGTTGTGCTCTCCTGCGTGTGCGTGCTCATTGCCGACTACGTTGTAACCTCTTTCCTGGTGTAGTTGAGAGCCAGCCGAGACACCAGGATTGAAGACAGAAGGAAAAGCCTTTTGTGCCTTGATCGAATGAAACGAAGAGGTGATGAACGCTCAGGCCTTTTGTTGAATTGCTATGGGCAGGAATGGATGCAACCCGTTATTATTCCCCCCGCAGTAGATTGAAAGGAAATTCGCCGATTTCCACGGCTTTACAGATGTCGATGGAAACGATGGCACGATCGTAGTGCAAATCGCGGAGGTAAGGCAGGATGAAGAAGTATGCAATGGAAACAACTGTTGGTATTTTCGTGGTTATCGGTCTGCTCGGCGTGGGATATATGACTGCGAAGCTAGGAAATTTTTCTTTTCTCGGCGACGGCACCTACCCACTCTTTGCCAAGTTCACCACGGTGTCCGGCCTGAGAGTGGGTAGCTCCGTGGAGATGCTCGGCATAGAAATTGGAAGGGTAGAGAGCCTGACCATGGACCAGGAAGACCAGATGGCGGTGGTTGAAATGAGGATTGAACCAGGCGTCCAGGTTTTCGGTGATGCTATTGCGTCGATAAAAACGGCCGGTTTGATCGGCGACAAATTCATCCAAATCGACCCCGGTGGCGCGGACGACATCCTAAAGCCGCGAGGAACCATCACGGATACCCAAACGGCCGTAGACATAGAGGAACTTATCGGCAAGTATGCCTTTGGTGAAGTCGAGAAGTAGTATCTGTTCTGGCAGAACCATGGTCAGCCATTTCACCCTGGGGTCAGGACTCTAGCCTACAGATTCCACGCCCAAAGGACCCGAAGCGCGAGAACACCAATGAACTAAGTGGGGTTAGTCATGAAAAAGCTGCTTGTCGGATTCAATCTTGTTGCTATCTTGATTCTCTCGAGTCTAGCATTTGCGGGTGTGCCACTCGACACCGTGCAAGCGCAAGTGAACCAAGTGATTGACGTTTTGCGCGATCCGTCGCTAAAGGCCGAATCGGCCGAGGCAGCAAAGAAAGAAAAACTCCGCTCCATTGCGGACACTATGTTTGATTTCAAGGAGATTTCCAGGCGAACATTGGGCCGTAATTGGAAAAAACTGGATCCGGACCAGCGTGAAGAATTCATTGATCTTTATCGAGAACTTCTTGAGAAGACATATACGAAAAGAATCCTTCAGTACAAGGACGAGCAAGTAGTCTTTCAGAAGGAAAACATGCTCTCGGAAAGAAAGGCGGAGATTCAGTGCAACGTCATTACGGCCTCAGCCGAGATAAAAATGCATTACCGGGTGATTTTGAAGAACGGTGAGTGGCGGGTGTACGACGTAATCGTAGAAGGTGTGAGCCTGATCAAAAACTACCGTTCCCAGTTCAAAGAGATTCTTGCACGCAAATCGCCCGAAGAGATGCTAGAAATACTGAGGAAAAAGGTGGGGAAGACATAGGTGGAAGAAGCCAGAAGGCAACCGGCACTAGGGACCATTGGGTCATAGGGCTTCGCCGTCATTGCGCTCCGCTGTCATTCGGTCGACGCAATAAATGATCACCGGTGACAGCGAAGCTGCAATACCGGTGATCCGGTAACCTAGAGACCTGCTGACCCATTGACTATGAATGACTGCGAAGCGTAATGACCGATCACTGCCTTGAGTCTTACGTCTACTGCACCTTGGCTTCTGACTCCTAAGTGATTCCAGGCAAAGCCATGAACCTATGCACAGTCCCCGAGGGGGTGGCGGTAAGGAACAGATTGAGACGCGTTTTGTTCTTGAGACCGGAATGAATCAGCCGCTGATCCAATTTAGTAACGTGTTTAAGAGCTTCGGAGCCAACAGGGTCCTGAGAGGCGCTGATCTCAGTATTTTTAGGGGGGAAATCACTACCATCATAGGTAAGAGCGGCGCGGGGAAAAGCGTGCTACTCAAGCATATTATCGGGCTGATGGAACCCGACTCGGGCGAGATCATCATTAATGGACAAGCTGTATCCAAGCTGAAGAAAGCCGAAATGGAGGTTCTGAGGGAAAAGTTCAGCTACGTGTTCCAGGACTCTGCACTCTTCGACTCCATGACAGTGTTTGAAAATATCGCCCTGCCTATAAGTGAGGGTACATCCATGCCGAAAGCGAAAATCCGGGAGCGGGTCCGGGAGAAGATGCAACTTTTCGATCTTCATGATATCGACGGAAAATACCCTTCCCAGCTTTCCGGGGGAATGAAGAAACGGGTGGCCCTGGCTCGAGCCCTGGTCACGGACCCGGAGATTGTCCTTTTTGACGAGCCAACCACCGGGTTGGATCCAATCCGCAAGAGTGCCGTGCTCACCATGATTTCCGAATACCAGGAGAAGTTGGGCTTCACCGGGGTGGTGATCAGCCACGAAATCCCAGATATCTTCTTCATCTCCCAGCGGCTTGCCATGATCGATGAAGGCAGGATCCGGTTCGAAGGCAGCCCTGAAGAAATCCAGCGCGTTTCGGATCCGGTAGTGCAACAATTCGTACAGGGTCTGGAAAGGCCAAGCGATGATCTCACCGGAATGCCCACCCAGGTACAAGGCGAGAGAAGATTTCAAGAAGCGATGGCCCGGTTGCATGACGAACAGATCACTTTTTCCGTTATTGTCCTTACCGTGGAAAACCTGGATGAGATCAGTAAAGAGCTGGGGCATACGGCTGGTCAGACCGCTCTAAAGAACTTTGCCAATCAACTGCAACAACGTCTCCGGATCACCGATACCTGCGCCCGCCATGGTCTGAACAAGCTTATGCTGGTGCTCCACAATGCAGATATGGAGAGGGCCCGGAATTTCTGCGGTAAACTCGCCAGGGACTTGACGGCTAGAGATATTTTGGAAAGGGATTCAGACTTTGGTGTTGATTTTTGGATTAGCGCCGGGTTTGCGGAAGCGCGGAAAGATAGCCCCTTTAGCGAGGTTCTCGCCCACGCCGAATCCAAAGAGAGTACGTACTTCGAATTTCGTGTCAGATAAGGAAGAAATTACGCCGGAGCACGTGGCTTTGATCCAGGCTCTAACGGGCTTCGCGGTCCCTGCTCCTTAGAGGAGGCTGTGGAAGAAGGCGGCAGACAGGATTCACTCGGCGCAAGGCACAAAGCGCAAGGCCTAGCCCGGACAAGTTCATGATCCAAGGCCTTGAGCCTTATGCCCTGAGTCTTACGCCCACTGCACACTGACTCCTGGGTTTCGGAGCCTCAGCGCAGTCTATCCAAGAATTCCCGGCCAGCGCGAGTGGTTTGATCTGATTCAGCCCGGACAATTCATGAATTATCCGGGCAAGGCTTCGAGATGGAGGACACTTGTGGGCAGCACACTTACCCTTTCCCTTCAAAACGATATGAAGGAGTTGGCTAACGTACTACAGGTGGTCAACGTGTTTCTGGAACCGCGAAACCTGCCGAGCAAGCTCATGTACGCCGTAAGCCTTGTCACAGAAGAGATTCTTTTGAACATCATCAAATACGGATACGAGGACGAAGGGGCACATGAGATTGAGGTTCAGATCGAGGTTGAAAACGAGGGGGTAACGGTCACCATTGAAGATGATGGAAAAGAGTTCAATCCGCTTTTAGTGCCTCCGCCTGATCGCTCCAAGTCTCCACTTGATCGAATCGAAAACGGGCTCGGGATTCAAGTTGTACGTCATGTGAGGAATGCCATGGAGTATAGGAGGGAACGGGAGAGAAATATCTTGAAAATTTTGCTCCTCGTCTAGCCCGGATGTTTATTGTGGCCCGACCGAAGGCGCCGGAAGAAGCAGGCGAACAAAGAAGGATTTTCTTCTGCGGAGTCTGTGGAGGGAAGGACGCCAACCAAGAGAAACACTGAACAATCACCCACCCTCCGGACTCAGAGCCAGGGAGCGGTGTCGAGTAGACTGTCTGGCGCGCGCCAAGCTGTTCAGGGAAGCAGGGAGGATCGGTTCACCTCCCTGCTGCACCACGTGACTTCGGAGTCCGGTCTCACATTGTCCTGTGTTCGTGCCTGACCTGAATGTAGCTAGCCCCACTCACTTTAGACGAGGTGTCGTCAGCTACCGTCCGGGATTCCGACCGTGAAAGTAGCGTGCACCACCATTGAGTCACCGCCGTGGAGTTCGATCAGGGCGGTGATGGTGTGCAACCCGTCCTGAACTTCCGTGGTATCGAAGGGGTTCGCACTCGCCGCCGTACCCCCGGCAAAGTCATAGGGGGCACTTCGCTCTTTTTGTACGGCAGACTCACTCATGGTTGGGTCGTCGAGGAAGAACTTCACTCGGTCGACATCGGTGTCGGGGCTGCTGAACACGAAAATGTCCCCCGACAGAAGCGCTCCCTCAAGAGGTACCGGCGCGGACCGAGTCGAAGACAAGCTCACCAGAAGAGTGTAAGGGCTGACCGGTGATGGATCCACAGTTTCGACATTTATGGAAACGGTCGCAACGGCGCTGGCGGCGATTCCATCGCTCGCCTTGAAAGTGAAACTGTCCCCACCGTTGAAATCGCCGTTCGGTGTGTAGGTCAGGTTGGGCAGCGTACCGCTAAGTGTTCCGTTGGTCGGTCCAGCCACG
>CP070692.1:2532371-2542796 GCA_020353215.1 Deltaproteobacteria bacterium | reverse complement strand
TTTGCTTTACCCCGCTGAAAGATATCGCTCATTGCCTCAGCATAGTTTTTGGCAGTGTCATAACCATTAGAGATGGCCTGCTCAATAACCTGCCACCTGTACGTACGGCTGAACTCGTCGAAAGCCTTTGGGAGTTCGGGGAATAATTCTTTTCTTATACCATCGAAGAAGGCGACATAGAAACCCAATGACGCTGCCTTTCGTTTACCCACTATGTGCGGAAGCCTACCGTGTTCAGTTGTATCAGCGAGGAGATCTTTGACGGCCCGGGCGAGGAATTCGATGGGCGTGTGTGGGAAGGTGGCAATGATTTCCCGCCAGAGGTCCGGCTGGAATGCCGTATCCTTCAATTCACCTAACTCGTGGTAGATGTATGTCTCTATTTCAGCTGCTATTATCCTGGCCAGATTGCGGCGTATCGACTCGGGATCTTCAGTGGTCAACCCATAGTTTTCCAGCCCAAATCTGAGAGCGCGTCGCCCGGATTTCTTTATGAACAGTATTTGGTCCCAGAGAAAAAGCTTCGCAGATTCCTGTCGCAGAACGATTGAACGATCTTGTGACAGCGCCGGTATGGTCAAGAGATCGCGGGCCAACTCGCGATTCACAGTGTATACCCCATACCCGTCGACTTCCCTTTCATCCTCAAGAATCGCCAGGAAGAACGATGGCTTTAGGCTGTGGACATACCCGGCTCCATAGAAGAAACCATGTGGGTTCAACACCCCATTGATACCTCTCGTATCGAATGGATCGTACCTGGCGCCGTGAATCGTTATATCGGAGTAGTCCTCCTCTCTCAGACCATCCCATTCTTCCTCCTTGCCCTCAATCCATTCCAGCAACTCGGAGGACTCCTCTTCTTTCCACGGGTCCAACCCCTTCTCCCATTTGTACAGGTCACGGAGGCGCAAGGCCAGACCACAGATAGAGTAGATACCGGCATGGCGTGCGTCGGATATGCTGCAGTTCCGAATTACTTGGCTAACTGTGCCATCTAGGTCAAGCATCTAGTACCGCTGCTCTTTCTGATCATCTCGTTTCAAAACGGGCGCGAAGCTAGCTGTTAACCGTAGGACTCAGACGACGGCCTGCCCCCTTTTACAACGCGCCCAGATCCTACATGGTCACTGGAAAGGTGACGAGTCCTTGCTCCGCTGCCATGGTTTCATTCCAATAATCGCATATTCCCTGAAGCTTTACCACGCTTACCCCTTCGATCCTTTGCCCCTCGTAGACCAGAAACTTGACCATGGCTTTTGTAGGGTAGCGAGATTGCTCGGCCTCGGAGAGGATGTCCTCAGGCGAAAAGTTGACCAACTGCCGGATGGCTGCTTGCATCATCAGAACTTGCTGGTTCCAGTCCCCTTCTCCTCTTTCCATTGCAGAGGCTGTTTTCTCGAGGTTTCTCCACACATCTCTCAGGTCCATATGAAAGTCCTCTGCCCCATACGTTCACCCGGACACCACTTGCCTCGCTTCCGAATAATAACATCAATGCGGTGAAATCCAACCGGTCTTATTTCAGGAGTTTTCCCAAAAAGACGACGCTGAAACCCGTAATGTACTATCCACCCACGGGTTGCGTAGATCCTTAAGTAAAAACACACCCCTTGCAGGGGAAGCTGCGAAACAACGAGCATCTGAGCAACCTGCCTTTACTATCTCAGTCCCGCCAGTCCATGCATGAAGATGTGGTGCTTTGTTAAGCGGGACATTGCCGTGAAATGGCGCGAATTGCTCGTTGTGGAGTCGCTTTCCCTGCTGGCACGAAGACAGCCCCTTCCGAAACAGAATTTTTGGGGAAAATCCTGGTCTTATTGGGTTTCTTTTTCGTCACTGGTTACTGCCCAGTTGTCTCAAACTTGTGCGACTTCGTCTCTTGGTACATTCAAAATCCCTCTCGACGCCGGGAGGGTATAGTTAAGCTTTGCTTGTAGAGTAAGTATGCTGCGGTGATTTTCTGGAAGACCAACGCGCAGCAAAATCCCCCTCGATCCCCCTTTGTCAAAGGGGGAAGATGAGTTGTTGCATGTGTGATAGTCCACTTTGCTGCCCCCTTTCGTAAAGGGGCTTCGGCCGTGAGCTCAGCCGAACGGGGTTGGGGGGATTTCGTTCACAGGCACGTCTTTGGTCCGACCACAAAACGTGGATTTCTGAATCGCCCCCCTACGGGGGTGCCACGCGTTCGGGTTGGCTCATGGACCAAAGCCCCCTTCGGCGTCGGGGTGGATTCTTTACTCACAGCGAGCTATCTGCCAGTATGCTTTCTGCTTGACTCTTGGCCTGTTCAAAAGGATCCAGTTCCAACCTGTCCTCATCCGGACTGTGGATATGGCTGAAGAAAACAAAATAGAGAGACTGCACCAGGAAGAACATCCAAACAGCCAAAGACCAGGTAACCAACGAGTGAGGGGTGAAACAGGCTACAAGAGCGGTTCCACCCAGGCAAATGACCAGCTCTGCGACCAGTGTCTTTAGCAACCCTCTTTGAAAACAAATACCGCTTCGAATCCAGCCAAGGATACCCAGGCCGATAACCAGAAAGGCGGTATTTGAATTCCCCCAGAAAACCAGGATAAGAAGCAGTAGGAGCGGGAAGAGACTGGAGCGCAAACCCACCTTGCTCCACCGGGTCAAGAAGACCAAATAGCCTGCCAGATACAGCCACATGGTTAAACGAAAGGCCAGAGGCCAGTGGAAAAGGTAACTCATTGCCGTCACGATCGGCAAGAATGAAATCCCACACATGAGCCCATATATGATCGTCACTAGCGTTGGTCGTTTTGTGATCTTCATATGCTTGCACCTCCCTTAACCCGCAATACTCAAGTATCGTCTGTTGCGACCGGAGATAGGTGTGACCCGCATTCTCTACTGCGGGTTAACCAGGTCTTTCCGCTTCAGAAGCTCCAGTTCCACTTCTTCCTCAGTGGGGTCAGCTGCGATATCCACCGGTATTGTTGCCGAGACGACAGTGGTCCACTGTTCGCGCTCCACTCTTTGGAAGTAATCCCTTGATCTGAGGCGAATCTGCTCATATTGAAGCCGCTGGTGATCCACATCTTCCCGAAGCTGTATGATCTCCAGTTTCAGAGCCTCGATGTGACGCCCAAGCTCGTCCCGAAGGTAAGATAAAGGTTTGAGCTTCTTGATCAACTGTCTGGCGATATCGTCTTTGTTCTTTTCAATTGCAGCCACCACGTCCTGATCCATTTTTTCGCATTCCCGAGTGTACTTCTCGTAATCCCGCTGGGCCTGATCCCGAGAAGCCACGAGCTTTCTCACTCTGGTCTCCTTGCAAGCAAGTGCTTCTTCCATGTCTCGAAGGTGCTGTTTGAGGAGGAGGCCCTTGTCCTCCAGTTGATCCATTACGCCGTGAATGTCCGCCTTGAATAACCTCATACATCTTGTCATGATGCCCATTTTTTGCTCCCTATATATGCTTTCCGCAATTTGCACTCAGCAAATAAACCGTTGGACGCAAGGCTTAACCCGGATGTTTCATCACGCCTCGGCGTGACTGCGACCACTTACTGCTTACTGCTTACTGCTTACTGCTTACTGCTTACTGCTCACTGCTTACCGCTCACTACTTACTGCTCACTATCTAAATCGTCTTCCCCAATAGCCTTCGTATTGGAGGGCCTTGGAGTTCTTCTTCTGTTTGACCTCTACCTCCTGTGGCCTGCCCTTAAAGGTATTGTTCACTGTCTCACGCAGATCATCGAGTTCGCTTTCCAGACTCGCTGCCACTTCGCTCGAACCCACAACAGAATTTACTGACTGCTGCTCCCCGTAATACCTGTCGATACGTTTCAGGGCTTGCTTCTTCTTCCCTGTCTTGATGTCCGCTGCCACTTCTTCCCGGAGCCTGTTGAAATCATCCTTGAGCACTTTTTCCTTCCACTCGTTTTTATCGATGGAACCCAGTACTTCGTCTCGGTCTTTCACGCAGGCAATCTGAAACCTTTCGCCTAGAGTAACGGTGTAGCGCTGTCCCTCGTGGAGATAGTGGGCATTGATTCCGGTTATCTCGAAGTTCTGTTCCTCGGTGGTGGGCAGGGTCAGGTTCAGAAACAGTTTCCTGGTTTGACCCGACAGCAGATCCCCGGGGTGGATGATCGCTTGCTTGTTCTTGATCTGGATGGGATAACCGGAGGCATCCGCAACCGAGATACCACTTTCCACGGGTATCCGAACCTCCACCGAGGTGGCCACTGCAGCCCTGGTGTGGTGAAACTCTTTCTGGAATACCTCAGCGAAGGCACTGGGATTCGCCAGATAGTAGTAGTTGCCTGCTCCCCGGTCCGCGATTCGGGTCATCAAGTTCTCGTTGAAATCCGTCCCTACCCCGACAGTGCTCACTGCTAACTCTTTCTCCACAGATATGGAGGCCATGTTACCAAGGGAAATCGGGTCGGTAATTCCCCTGTTGGCGAGCCCGTCGGAGATGAGAATGACCTTGCGCGCATTGCCATTTGTTGGCGCTGTCAGCAGAACATTGATTCCTTCCCGGAGACCAGCACCGAGATTAGTCGCCCCACCAGTCGATATCCCTGTAATGATCGACTCGAGCCGCTTTCGACTGGCCTGTGTCACTGTCACCAGATCGGCATGTCTTCGCACTGTGTCAGAGTAGGTAACCAGCCCGAACCGGTCCCTAGGAGACAAGTTGGACAAGAGATTCAGGGCAGCCCCTCTGGCAGCCTGGATTTTGGCGCCTCGCATGGAACCGCTTCGGTCCAAGACGATTACCATATCCACCTGCCGGGCGGCTTCGCTATCTGGATCAAAAATCTCATCGGCAACCATGGTGAGCGAAAGGGCGACGGTTCCATCGCCGCCATACAGAACCTTTGTCTGGGTAAGATTCCCGGAAAGAGTAACCACCCCGTTTTTCACTGGGTTTGCGGGGGCAGGCCACAAACTGAGTTGACTTCCCTTGCTGGCGTACACTATTGCCGCACATGTCATAGTCAATAAACATCCTACTAGAAGCAACGTTTTCAGTTTGTTCCTTTTCATAGTCCTACTCCTTTACAGTAAAGTGATGGTTGATACGCGTCTTAGGCTTCAATGATACTGAAAAGTAACCGAAACACAATTCAAACAAGTGTAAATAAACACTAGGTTTTTTTTACATAACTTTTGCTTTGCAACCCGGCATGATTGTTGTATTTATTAATGAGAGCATAATATTGTTTGCAGAGAACAACGGCAGCGATGTTGATGGAGGATCATGAAGTCTTTTCCAAGGTGACTGGCGGGAGGCCTGTGTTCACTTCCGCAGCTGTGGGTGGGGGAGCCCCTGGCCCCGTTCTGCAGGAACGGGGAACAGGGAGGGGGCGCCTTCCCCCACGCACAGTTGCGCTAGAAGTGACCAGGCCGGAAGCCTTGGAACCACAGAGAAGACTTCATAATCCGTACCTGATCAAAAAGCAAACTATTTAGTGCTCTCCTTAATAAATGGGACAGTTTGCCATAGTTGGTATAGGGAAGTTTGGCTATTACCTTGCCCGCCATTTGTTTGAGAAAGGCCATGAGGTTGTCGCTTTCGATATTAATCAGGCCGAGGTGCAAAGGATTAAAGATTCTGTAAGCCAGGCAGTGGTTGCGGATGGCACTGACAGGGAGGCTCTGGAGTCACTGGGTATTACCGAGGTGGATGCGGCGGTGGTTTCAATCGGCACGAGGATGCAGGCGAGCATTTTGGCCACACTCCACCTAAAAGAGCTTGGGGTCAAGCGTATTCTCGCAAAGGCTGTGAGCGAAGAGCATGGCCGCATACTCACTAAGATCGGCGCCGACGAGATTGTCTTCCCGGAACGAGATCTCGCCATTAATGTCGCAAGCCGGCTAGACAATCCGAATATCTTGGACTACCTGCCCTTTATCAATGGGTACAGCATCATGGAACTGGCGCCTTCGAAAGAGTTCGTGGGCAACTCGCTCAAAGATTTAGATCTGATCAACCGGTTTGGTATACAGGTGATTGCCGTTAAAGAGATTATTCCAGAGAGCCTGATACTGATTCCCACTGGAAGCTTCAAGGTAAAGGATAGCGATGCACTCTTCATATTGGGTCCCGATGAGGCTCTCAAGAAGCTCCAAGCCAGAGCCACCAGGCTATGAAAATCTCCCAATAAGGGTAAGTGGGGATGATTTTGAGCGAAAAAGGGAGGAAGAAGATGAAATGGAAACAGTATGGTCTAATGCTAACGCTGGCATTACTGACCGGGCTAGTGGGGGGAGTAGTATCCAGTAGATTCTGCGTTGTTGACCTTGCTCTTGCTGGAGATAAATTTGAACCTCAGAAGGTGGTGGCAAGAGAGTTTCGCTTGGTGGACGATAACGGCAAAACCATTGCGATTTTGGGTGGACGTCCAGGAAAGGAACCATTTTTGCCAATTGCTCCAGACTTGCGCTTCTACGGGAAAGATGGAGAGCTACGCATTCTTGTTGGACTGATGCCCGGTGACAATCCGGTCATTGTCTTGTCAGATGCTGATAGAGATGTCATCTGGAAGGCACCATGATCGCAAAAGAGAAGTACATTAGGATAAAGCCAAAAAACCATACGTTATTGGATGCAATATGGAATTTCAACAAATAATAATCGATTCTTAAACTAGGCACTGAATGGTGCGTTGTTGTACTAGTCTGAGTCAAATGTGACACCGGTCACGCAAAACCAATTGTAAGGATAGATATGAAGGATGGAAGAAATGAGGCACCAACTAAGAGAGATCAGGAAAATAGAAGTTGGAAAGGTGGTTCATAACAACATTGCAGGACAAGAAAATCTGTATGTCCGCATTGGCTATTCTTACAAAGAAGGAGAAACCGCCTCTCTCATGTTTGAAAAAGTCGAGTTCTCATGCACTAACACAACTGATTTTCTAACGAATTTAGCGAGCTTAGCTGGAACCATAGCTGGCAGAGTAACTCCTAACACAACGCTGATAGTAAAGGAGCTGACTGAGGAAGAAATCTCCATTGTCGCTCGAGCCTGGCAAATGATACAGCGTTGAAGAGTGGCGTCTCTAATTAAAGCAGAGTGACTTTTCAGCATTGGTACAAGCCGAGGGAGTTATCCATGCCCAACAGCAAGATCTTTAGAACTTATTGTTCGGCTTGCTACGGGCACTTTGGCCGCGATGATCCAAATTACACCTGGGAGCACACTGACAAGGTGGACCATCTCAGGGAGAGGGCGGGGATGTAAGGAATAGAGCCTGGCGTAAAGATCGTGGCCATCGGCAGACAGCCCTCGTCGATAAAAACAAGGTCATCTGACTCGCAGTCGATCAGGTTCCTGCACGTTATCATTGAACAGGCAGAAGATGCAAGTGCCAAAAAGAAAA
Source organism: Deltaproteobacteria bacterium (assembly GCA_020353215.1). Lineage (GTDB taxonomy): Bacteria > Desulfobacterota > Syntrophobacteria > BM002 > BM002. The sequence goes on along the minus strand of CP070692.1, from coordinate 2,535,429 downwards.
ATTCACAAGACAGCGGGGTGGTGGGAATTTACAGAAAAGGAAGCGATGTTTCATTGCATCGGTTGCGGTTCAGCTCATAGGTTCAAGCTAAATGAAATCAAGGCCTTATTGGTAGGAGATATAATTAAATGCCCCAATCATATAAAGGAGCATGACTGGGAAGAGATAACACCCGACAACATCTTTCTAAATGAAGATAGACTTTGCCATGAGTGCCTGATGAAGAGCGAATAATCACTTCCACCCTAGCATAAAGAAGTCCTGATTCTGATATCTGCGAAATATTTTCGGGCCTATGGGATTGGAGACGACAAGTGGCAGCCCGATTATGAAAAGCGTTTATCTGCCGGTCGACTTAGAGCTTACACGCGAAAAGCTGACAGACTTGTTGCACTGAGGGAGGAATTCTCCATGAACGGTAGTCAGATTGAAAGAACTTTTCGTTGACGTCAAGGATCTGGAAACTGGACTCATCCATTTGACCTCCGCTCAATTGCTGTCTGCCTAGTACACCCTGCTGGCGTATGCGCGGCAGCAGGGGGATGATCGCAAAGACGACGAGATCTTCTGCGATTGCTTGAAGGATTTCGGTAAGGTGAGCAAGATGATGCAAGAGGCCTTGGGAGAACTGGATCCAGAATACCTCTGTCTCGAGGTCAAGGAACACATTTGAGAGAATAATTCATGTCGGATGCACCTACATACCTAAAGCGGGGATATCTGCACCTAGATTCTCGATCTGTTGCTGAAAGAAGAGAGAGAAGTAGATTATATACGATGTCGCTTTTAAGCGGGCAGACATTATTCGAGTGACAACAATGTTAAAGATCCTCATCTATACAGATGGCAGCCCTGCTGCCGCGGCCGCGTTACGCTTTGGCGCTATTCTGGCAGAACGTTTAGGCACTGAAATCGTAGTCATTACCGTATGCCCTGGGTCCTGCCTCATCGACGAGCCACCTCTGTTGGGTGAGGACATCCCACAGGTAGAATGGAATTGTCTACCAACCGAAATCCATATTCTCACCCATGCAATGGGACTTCTTACCGAACTGGGGTTCCTCGTATCGCAACCAAGCATCAATATTCTAGAGGTTGAAAGTGGCTACCTCTTTTTTGCTTCCGCACCTTCAGGCGGCCAGGTTCCCTTTTATGTGCGTTATGGCGACCTCATTGAGGTTCTAAATCACGAGATGGCTGGCGACTGGCGCAGCCTGGTGGTGATTGCCCTACCACGAATAGGTCCCTTGAAAAGATTTGTGGGAGGAGACATCGGTCGACGTCTTGTCCTCAACCTAAATTCGTCAGTGCTCGTGGTGCGGGGCGGTGATATAGATAGCCGTTTTTTGATTTGTGTTGACGGTTCGCCCTCAGCTTATCGTGGACTTCCGATTCTCAAGCAGCTCTTGCCTGCGGTGCGGACGCCGGTGGATTTAATCTGGGTGCAGGTACCCTGGGCAAGTGAGGAGGAAGTCCGTGCTGGCGATGAATGTGTACGGCAGGCACGTACCTGGCTGGATAGCTGCGCCAAGCCTGGCGGCTTGTTTGAGTTAGCAGGGCCGAGTCCCTTGGACATGATCCTCCAGGAGGCGAGAGATCAATCCGTAATAGTTATGGGGGCGAGTTTGAGACACGATTTGTCCCGAAGGCTGAGGGGGAGCCTGCCTCTGGAAGTCTCTGCCTGGACGGATTCCAGCGTCCTAGTGGTGAAATTTCCGCCAGCGGTGGATACCGATTTCTTCAAAGAAGTTATTTCCTGACAATGTAGGCGGCCAAGGGGAGAACGGTCAGGGATTCGAAATACCCAGATGTTTTGTGGAATACGCCGGTCTTCCGTGCGCAATCTTGCTGCAGCTGGAGGGAAAGCATTAGCGGGTTGTGAAAACTAGGGGGCATAGTTCTCGGTCTCACGTTTTATCACAGCATCTCAGCAACTTGAAGAAAGGTTAAAAACTACGAATTTGAAAAAGCTTGTCGTCGAGTTGGACTATTCTGAAGTCCAGGAAATACTGGCCATTAACCAGGGTGAGGACGCAGAAAGGGCACTGACTTTTATCAAAAAGAATCTGGCAACGCAGGTGAAAGGATTCCCGGAGCCAAGTAGTGAGCCTATTGTCGAGGCTAGCTATGGGCCTCGAGAGAAGGATCGCTTTGGTTATTAAGAATAACCGCTTGAGGGAAACTGCCTCTAGACCAAACTTAGGGTAATAGAGGTGAATCCGCCTGTTCCAGGTCCCATGCTTCAGCATTTAGCATGGAAGGATATCAAACAATGACATCTGCCGGTAGCCAATCGGTTCACGATCGCTTATTGGAGGAGCCCTCTGTTCAAACAGCTCCCTTCCAGGCCATCCATCGCTGTCTGGAGCACATCTGGCAACAGTTGCACCTCAGAGCTCACCTTTTTGTTCGCAAAGGGGAAGAGTTGATCTTGGAAGATTACGTAGGGACCTATGCGTGCTGGACAGAGACTGGCCTCAAGGTGCATCCGAGGAGCGCAGTCTGGGAGGTCTTTCGACAAGGAAAAGCGGTGAATCTGACAGAAGTCAACAAACAAGAAAAAAGGCCTCGCACCCTTCCCGAGCCTGTTGCTATCAAGGCGGTCATTCTCTTGCCGGTCTTGCATATTTCCAATGATGTAAAACAGACTGTCGGGGCCCTAGTGGTGGATGCTGGCGATTCACCTGAACCCATTGAAGATAGAGATTCCCATTACCTCCAAGTTGTTGGGATGCTGATCAGCGAGATACTCGAGCGCTTCATTTTGTTGCGAAGAATTCAGGAGGTCCAGGATGACAGGAAGGAAATTGCAGATAGGGTGGCACATATAGTTCGAAACCGTTTTACCGTAATCGGTGGTTTCGCTCGTAGGCTGGCAAAAATTGTCTGGGAACCCGAGGCTCAGCAATGGGCAGAAATCATTTTGGAAGAGGTCGAGAGGGGAGCCGAAAGTGTGCATCAAAAGATGATAGTAAAATGAGGTTTTGGCCAAAAGGAGAAAAAAGATCATGGTCGAGAGACCTTCGGGACTGGCGCTATGACGAAAAAGACGGGGGAT
>CP070692.1:2521833-2532271 GCA_020353215.1 Deltaproteobacteria bacterium | reverse complement strand
ATGATGAAATGGATTCTTTTCCTTCCTGAACTCTACTGTTTACTGATGGCCGCCGTTTTCTTCGGCTTGGCTATGATTGGGCGTCCCAACCCCAGACGGGACTACTTTGCCGCCCTGTTCTTGACTGGCGTGTCCATTGTGGTGTGTCTGGCGTGTGTGCGGCTGGAAGGTACCCTCTTTTTTGAGGCCTACCGGGTGGACCTGTTCTCCCAGGTCTTCAAGGTCATGCTGGGAATGGGCCTCTTTCTAGTCGTATGTCTTTGCACCGAGCTAAACGGTATTGAGGAACGGCACCACCCGGAGTTCTACCTCTTTCTCACCACCTGTACCTTGGCGATGATGATGCTGGTGAGCAGCGTTGAGCTTTTGACCATCTACGTTGCCCTAGAGCTCTCCAGCTACTCGCTGTACATTTTGGTTCCCCTGCGGCGGGGACACGGCATCGATGTGGAGGCTGGTGTCAAGTACCTCATGGTTGGCGCCTCCGCTTCGGCAGTGATGCTGTTTGGCCTGTCGTACATCTTTGGGGTCACCCACACCACCTATATAGTGGAACTTATCAGAGTGCTACCGGGAGTGATTACAACACCAGCGGCCATCGTCGGGCTGGTTCTCACCCTCAGCGGATTCTTCTTCAAGCTGGCCGTCTTTCCCTTCCATTTCTGGGCTCCGGACGTGTACCAAGGTGCTGCCAACCAGGTGACCGCTTACATTGCCACCGCCTCCAAGGTTGCGGCCGTCGCCATCATCATGCGGATGGTGGCCCTGAGTGGAGGTGGCAGCACCTATCTTGTCCACGTACTGGTGACGCTCTCCATCGCCTCCATGACCCTGGGCAACCTGGTGGCGATCGTGCAAAAGGACATGAAGCGGCTCCTGGCGTATTCGAGCATCTCTCATGCGGGTTACGTGCTCATCGGAATTCTCAGCATGAGCCAAACCGGTTACGCCAGCGCCATCTTTTACGCCCTGGCCTATCTGGTTATGAATCTCTGTTGTTTTCTTGTGGTGGTGAAGGTGGCGTACGACGGCAGCGATCTGAAGATTGCCCAGTTGGCGGGGCTGCATCGCCGCTCTCCCATGCTAGCCATGGCACTGATGCTGGCGGTTTTCGGCCTAGCCGGAATTCCTCCCACCATCGGGTTCACCGGGAAATTTCTGGTATTTGCCGCAGCTATGGAGAAAGGCTACGTTACTCTGGTTATTATCGCCATGATCAATGCCACCATTTCTCTGTACTATTATATTCTCGTGGTGAAGGCGGCGTACCTTCTGGAGCCCGACGAGGAGATGGACCGACTCGCGGTATCCATGCCCACCAAGCTTCTGGCCGGGGCGTTGGTCACGGTTATGGTGGTGTTCGGAATATTCCCACACCATTTGCTCGAGGTGGCTCGCGCCGCCGCGCGAATACTAATGTGAGCCGGTTTTGCGGTGAGCTAAAGTGCACTAAGATTAGAGAAAGTCGGAAGGCGAGCACGAGAGCCTAGAAAGTGGGTGACTGGAGCGAGGCAACAAGGCGCGGTTGATTTTGGGCACTTTAGATGGTTCTAGACATTTTCTATTGAAGGAAACTTGAATGGCTTCAAGCACGTTGACAAGGAAGGTCCCGGCGGAAATTCCCAAGCGGGATAAGACGGTCTCAGTGGCCCCGACATTTTGTCGGGCCGAGGACCAGCGACCATGCGTGACCATCTGTTCTCCTTCGCCCGAATGTAGCTGTGACTGTGAAGGAGTTCGCCGCGTTCTGGAAGAGGAAATCAGTGCCAAAAACCTGGACCTGAGTGTCGGCCAGTTGAAAGTCGGCTGCAATGGAGACTGTCCTTTGGGGCCCCTGGTGGGTTTTCCTCAAAGAGGATTCTTCTATCGGCAGGTCAGTCCGGAACGAGCCAGAGAGGTGGTGACCGGGACGCTGGAAAAAGGTCACATTCTGTTTGATTTACTCCATATTGATCCTTTGAAAGCCACCTCCGGGCGTATTCTTTACGACCGCTCGGGCTTCATAGCCACCATTGATGATAGCTTCTGCATGGTGCAGGTGGCGCGCTATTTTCTTGAATTCGAGGAGGGCGTTTCCTGCGGCAAGTGTGTACCCTGTCGGGTGGGGTCGGTGGAGCTGAGAGAAATACTTGACAAGATCATTCAGGGGGAGGGCAACCCCGAGGATCTCTCTCGGGTGGAGTTGGTGTGCCGCGCAATGCAAGACACCCCTTATTGTGACTTTGCCCGAACCACCAGCGCGCCGGTGGTGGCCGCTCTCAAACATTTTCGCTCGGAATTTGAGAGTCACGTGGATCAGGGCGTCTGCCCGGCTCGCGTCTGCGAGAAGCTCAGCAAAGAAGATCAAGAGTAAGAAAAAACAGAAGACGATGGAGTTGCTGGCGGGGTTTATCCCCGCTTTTTTTATCCTGCAGAGAGCCCGGTTTTGAGGACCTTGCTGGAGGTGGCCTCGGCTTGAACGAAACCTCTTGGAGTGCTGGTGTTTTGGTTATTTCAGCTTGTTGATGGCAGAATCCTATGAATTGCCTGTTCCCATACACAGCGGCATAATTAATTGCGCATGCTTTTCCAATCGAGGTGTAGGGACGGGATTTATTCTCGCCCGAAAACCTACCGAATTGGGCCCGCCGAGTGGGAATAAAGCCCACGTCTGCGGATGGAGACGGCGTGAAAAGACAGTTGCATCGATTAATGCGCCATGCACAGAGTCGCTGACCAACAATTAGGTGACAGAGCGTTCATTCTTTCTGTCCGGCCCTGATAAGCTTATTTCGCAACATGTCAATATGGAGGCGAAGGTCGTAAAGCTCTTCTGAATACGCCAGTGGTATGGACACTCTCGATACTTTGTCTTCTATCCGATCGAGTTCAGCAATATATTCATCCAAACGTTTTTCCACCTGATCCTTTTGTTTCTCAGGGTCGACGGCTTCCAGTTCCGAATACCAGCGGTATATTCGCGATCGAATCCTCCACCTGTACAACGGCGGCATGAGTTTGAACAGAGGAAACATTAACGCCAACAAGGGCAACAGCAAGACTTTCATGCGGGCAAGGAAGTTGGCCACCCAGAAAGGCAGATAGCGTTGCAGGAAAGGAGTTCCCGATTTGTAGTATTGACGGGCTTCCTTGCTCAACGGAAAGTCGAGATATTTGGGCGCCGGAAACTCACCTTCGCCTTCAAATCCTCCCCCTGCTCCATGGACTTCTGTGGCCGCTTGCAGAAGTAGATCGACTAAGGCCGGATGAAGATCGGTTCGTGCGGCGAGCTGGGTTGCCGGGGCGACTAGGTTCATGTCACGCGGTGGGATATTTGCCTCAAAATCGATCACACCTTCGGGAAGTTTTTGAACATGTAGGTAATGGTATCGCAGCGCGTACGCTTCAGCTCGCTCAAGGCCCACCAACCGAACCGATTTTGAGTCCATAAGCGTCAATATATACGGTGCCCGGTGAGTGGCGACAAAAATGGCCACGTCCAGGTCGCCATTTAATAGCATATCCACTGCTTGCTGCGAGCCGTACGGAAGAATTTGTGTGTTGTTGGCGGTGATACCGTTTAGCCCAAGCAAGTGCATGGCCAAAACTCTGGTGCCACTGCCCTCTGCGCCGACGGCCACCCGCAGCCCCTGCAGATCGGAGAGCCGGCTTACTGCGATGTCTGGGCGATGAAAAATCCACGATGGTTCGAAAAAAAGACTGCCAAGGGAAACGATATCATCTGATTGCGCCAAGGCGCCGGTACCACCCTGCACAAAAGCCACTTCAACGCCACCGGATTTGGCTTCAAGCAGCCGAATATTCTCAACGGACCCGGCAGTGAGCCGCACCTCCAACTCCACCCCGTTTTGTTTCAGTATTTCCCTGTAGGCTTGGCCAAATTTGTAATAGGCACCGGACTCGGAACCCGTGCCTATCACAATATGATCTGGAGGGGCCGGATCCACAAACTGGTAGGCGACGACAAACCCGGCAAGGGTGAGCAACATGGCGGGCCCGAAGATCTTGATGTACTCTCCGAGGGCTCTTGTCTCAGGTTTTCTGAACAACCGCACGGCTTCTCCTTCGACGATTCGCTCTGATTTTCGACTCGTCCCTGAGGATCAGTGAACTGAACCAGCGAGCGCGTTCCCCGTCCCGCTCTGTGAGCGGGACCGCGGGGTTAGCGATTGAACCCTGTAAATTAGGCTAATTCCTTACAGTCGAGTCCACCTAAGGCGGACCGCAGCTTGTCGGAACGAAGCGGAGACCCCCCTTCAGCAGGGCTGCAGGGAGCTTCAATTCGGTGTTTTTCAATCCACCCGGTAATGTTACCTCCCGGAAGTCGAAAATTGCTAGTGAGGCCAATTGTTCACACCTTGAGATCATGGATTGATCGGTCCACTACTTCTCCGGTTCCTTTGCAGCTTGCTCCTCCTGTTCCGCCGCGATGGCTGCTGCTGCAGCAGCCCCGGCCTGCAGTAATTTCGCCTCGGATGTATCAGCAGGTGGGACAGTCTTGTTCTGCTCCACGGTGGATTCAGGTGCGGCGGGTTCCGGCGGCAAGTAGACGGTGACATTGCGATGGGCAAATTCGATACCGTTGGCCCTGAAATCCTCTTGAATGCGGCGGTACACCTCGCGACGAACAATAAACTGCTGGCCCGGGATGGTCTTGAATTTCACCCGCATCACCATAGCGGAGTCATCCATTGCCTTGACACCTTGAGACTTGATCTTTCCAAGCAAAACAGGCCCCATTTCTTCATCCTTTACGAAGGTTTCGTTTATTTTCTTGATGATCTTTCTGACCTTATCAACGTCGGTATCGTAGCGAACCCGTATTTCAAGTTTGGTAATGATATAGTCGCGACTGAAGTTCTGCACGGATGTCATGTCACCGAATGGAATCGTATATACCATCCCCCGCGGGTGCCTGAGTTTCAAGGAGCGCAACGATATTTGCTCCACCGTGCCTTTGGTGCCTGCGGCTTCCACGTAATCGCCGACCCGGAAGGCATCATCAATCAGGAAGAACACACCGGATATGATGTCTTTCACTAGTGTCTGGGCCCCGAAACCGATGGCAAGTCCGACCACCCCGGCGCCGGCAATCAACGGCCCGATATTGACCCCGATGGATGACAGGACGATAAGGGAGACAATCACAAACATGGTCGCAAGCAAAAACTTGCGCAAAAGCAGCAGCAGGGTTACACTCCGGGAGCCCCCGGCGCCGCCCTCTTCTGCTTCTTCATCTTGCTCCGGCATCTCTTCTCTGATTTTTCGATCGATTCTCGCTTTGGTAAACTCCCAGAGGAAAAACCCGAGCATCAGAGTTACGATGATCTCCAGAACATGGCTAGTAAAAAACCGGCCTATTTGTAGATCAATGCCCCAAAATCGGAGAACCAGGAAGAACAACAAGGCCACCAACACCGCTCGGAAAGCACCCTTGATCAAAGGAACGTATTGCTGCACATACATCTTTCTGTCAGTGTCGATCGGTAATTCGTCAGCTGTTTCGGGTTCTTCGTCGCCACTCAGATCGACCGTCTCAGGGAGTTCACCTGAGGCTATTTTCAACAAACGCCGCCCCCATTGATCCAGGCCGATAAAAAGCGGAATCAGGAATAGGCTTGCAATCAATTTGATTATTCGCACTCCACCTCCGCTCAGCACACTAATTAACCAAAACGAACCCGTGCCTAACAGATAGAGGATTGCGAAGAAGTGCCAGGTTCTGGCAAACTTCGCCCGCAAGGATTGTGCTGCATCCGTTCCACCTGACAAGTCAGGGCAGATTGCCTCCGCCACCCTCTGTCTGCTCTGCCAGACCATACCGATGAGGAATAGGGTCACACTTACCCCTGCCGCACTGAAAAACAATAGGAAGAGTTCTTCGTTCTTGCCCACATGCAGAAACATAGCAGCGGGCGCGGCGAATAGGGCTGCGACCAATGAAATGCCGATAATCCAGCGATAGAGGAACTTGGCGTCTCTATCTTGCAGCGGTAATACACGCAATCTTGGCGCAGCAGGTGCTAGAGTTACCTTGGCTGCAAACATGATAATCCTAACATAGTAACTCGAGATAATCAGTGCTGAGACGATGCCAAAGCCTGCCTCCCCCCGTTTATAGAACAAAACAAACAGAATAAAGGTGGTGAGTATGTATGCCGTGACCCCCAGAGCATCGAGCAACAATCGGGAAATGAATCGACCCAGCTTTTGGAGTTTGCCCAAGGCGACGGTGTTCAATAGTTGCTTGCGAAGATCCTCGCTAAAACGCAGCAGCAGTCGCTCCACCAAAAGGCCGCATCCAATGAGGACAAAACCGATGAACAGCAGAAAAAACAGATAGCCGGTTCCCTTGCCATACGACATTCTGTCAAGCGCTACGGCCCATCCCCGCTCACCCACCGTCTTTCCTGCTAAAGCGAAAGCAATCCGGTCCAGGGCGGCTGCAGTTTCCCGCTGCAGACGATAAAAAAATGAGTCAAGGCCGCGTTCCCGTTCCACATCTGGTGTTTCCCTCTCGGCCATTGAGGTCTGGTCTCCCGCTGTTTCCTGTTTCAGTTTTTGGGCCAGAAGCTGTCTCACCTCCTTATCGCTCAAAGTTGCCAGATAGGAATCGACTTGGTCGCTGCTGAGCTGCGCGGGGAGATGGGCCTCATTGCCGGCTGTGTCTCTGTCACCACTCTTTTGAGCTGTGGCCGCCTTCATTTGTTGAGGAGTTACTGCCCACCCCGGCTGAGTCAAAACAAAACTGACACATAAGGCGAGCGCACAAAATACCATTGATCTAAAGGGATGGCGGAACATCGGTTACTCCTTGCGAAAATTTCTCAAGTTCATTTTAGTTCGGTTGCACTATTGGCGACTCTCTTCCAAATAATACTATACTATACCCTGTGGCGAATGCGCTGATGGCACGAACAACCCAGGGTCAGCTACCTGGAACATGGAGGAAGCTGACCAGGATAATGCCAAGAATCCCAGAGAAAATCTTCTGTCAGGCGAATTTCACGAGAGCAGCTTGTTCTTGCGAAGATTCCTGATGACCGCGTCAATCACCGCATTAAACAGCTCCGCGTCTGATTGCGGATTCACGGTTTGAGACTGGGCTGTCCATATCTTTTTCTCCGTCCTGGCGTCATATAGATTTGTTTCCAGGCGGACTTTTACGTGGGTAGTGTAGTATCGCGGCCCGTGAACATGATCGTACGCGGCATGGTAGTCCTGATAGTATTCACCCTGATAACTATCTCCCACAGCGAAGCCGGTGGACGGACTGCGTACGTCCTCTTCCTCCACGCCAACCAGGTGGGTCACGAGCACGGCATCGGCCCCTAGTTCTTGTATTGCAGCTATTATAACCTCTTTTTTCAAGCGCTTCTCAGACGAAATCACCGCTGCACTGGAAAATGCCTCTATTCCCTTGCCTTTCAGCTTTCTCACAAACCGGTTTTCAAACGAGCGTCTGACAGCCTCCTCGTCGGTCACCCCGATGACAAGTACACTGGAGTACGGCGCCCCAGTGTATGCGTCTTCTTTCCAGATGTGCGTCAGCTCCGTGGCTCCACAGAAGTATGTGGACAGTGACACTACCACAGCAAAGATCGCGTATTTTAGCAACCTCGTCATAGATATATCCCCTCCTCAGGTTTCCTGTACATGAACGGATACTCGACTCGATGCCTTACGGTAGTTCCTTTACCCAAGAAGTATTCTCGAACCAGCGCTTGGTCAGCTTTTCCAGATCACCAAGTGCCGGTGAGCAGCGAAAGGAAGTTCTGAACCAGTTTCACCAGCAGTGGGTCGTTTGCGGGTAAGCCGATACCTATGGGTTCAAAGGTAAAACGGGCTGCCCCTACTGCCAATCCTTTGTCCAGGTGGCGAAAGGCGGCTAAGGCAAAGGTGGGAAAGTCGGCCACCAGAGCGTCAACCTTACCGTCGATCAACTGGCCCACGGCTTCATCTACAGTAGCGGTGGTGATGAGTCTTGCCTTAAGCAAGAGTTTTTCCACAAACATCTGGCTGGTGGAGCCATTCAGCGCCACAAGGGTAAATTCGGCGGAGTTGATTTGAGCCGGGTTTTTAAAAGATGCAACTGTTTGATCTTTAGTTAGAATGCCCTTGCCGGTAATATAATAGGGACCGACGAAAGCTGCCCGCATGTTTCGCTTGGGCGTGACGGTCATGCCGGAGAGAATGATGTCCACCCTGCCGGCCTCTAGCGCGGGCAACAGCTCGGCGAAGGGCATCGTCTCGAACCTGGGTTTTACGCCCATGGCGGTGGCTATCAAGGTGGCAAGGTCGGCATCAAGGCCGATTACCTCGCCCTGCTTGTTCTTCGCGGTCAGGGGGGGCTGGTTGGCGGATGTACCAACCACCAACTCTCCCCTTTTCAAGATGCGATCGAGGACTGGTCCGGCCGGTGCGGTAACTGGCGATAGCAGGGTCAGTGCCAACACCAACACCATGATCACTCGTGCTCTTCTCATACCTTGTCTCCTGCTCGATGAAATTCACTGTATAGGTGATACAGGTTTCGAGACGGTTGCCGTTTATCTCTGGTTGGGGTCAGTCTTACTCGGCGACGGGCGTTAGATACTGAATCTGGGATTATGCCATGTGAAATACCCCTTTCCGGCTGAAGGAAATGCCATAGTAACTCAGCACAAGTAGGGTACTTCTGTAGAGAGGATCGTCCAAACGCTGGTCACGAATAGTACTTGTCAAGTGCCTACCTAGTCAAGTATCTTGATGGGGTCAGATCTTCATTTGTCATTTAGCTACAGACACTGCAAAAACTAAGAGTGAGAGGGTACGAGATGGCGCGGCCGGTAAGAATGAATCATCCAGATACCTTTTACCATGTCCTGTCCCGGGGTAACGAGAGGAAAGAGATTTTTCGTATGGAAAAGGACTACAAGAAGTTCAAACAGACAATAGCCAGAATGGTGGAACGGTTTGAATTGGAGGTGCATGGCTATGTATTGATGAGCAATCATTACCATCTCCTCATACGTACTCGCTGTGCGAATCTGTCTAGAGCGATGCAATGGTTGGGCCTTACCTATTCGATTTGGTTTAACCTGCGTCACAACAGGAGCGGTCACCTATTTCAAGGACGTTTCAAAAGCTTCGTAATCGAAAATGATAAGTATTTTGCCGCTATGTGTTTATACATCCATCGGAATCCGATCCGCGCTGGGATGGTAAAAAATTTGTTGGATTATCCTTGGAGCAGTTATCACGCCTATGCGAATCCTAAGAAGGAGAAAAACGAGCCCTGGCTAACCACAACGCTTGTTTTGGGGATGCATGGCGGCAGTCGGAAAAGGTTTGTGGAGGCACAAACGGCCTATTCTGATGTGGAAAGCAGTCTTCTGGACGAACTCAGATATGGACTTATCCTTGGTGAGGAGCGGTTCGTGGAAGAGTGGAAAGAAAGGTTGCAGGAGGAAGCTCACCGGGAAAAGCCCCAGGTTCGGGCGGTGTTGAAGGATCAGAACATTTCTTCAGTCGTTGAGACGGTGCTTTCGAAGCTCAGGGTAGAGGATGGGACTTCGCTTCTGAAACCACTCAGGGGAGAGAAGAGGCCGGACAGAGACCTGGCCATCTATATACTGTGCCACCTTGGCGTTTTCACCCACCGAGATATTGGGCGTGTCTTCGGAGTGGGATATACAAGCGTAAGCGGGGCGCTTAAAAGAGCTGGAAGTTATATGGACGCAGACAAAAAGATAAGAGAAAAGGTCGTTAGGATATTAAATGACAAATGAAGATGTGATTCCGACTCTGCGCTTGCTGGCGGCTTTCCCTTATGGTTCTTTCTGACGATCTCAGGATCTTCGACCATGCTGCTTGAAGCCACATTCCTGGACGCAGAGCCTTACTCCTCTCCTTTCGGCTGTTCCACACCATATGCTTTGAGCTTACGGTGCAAGTGACTCCTCTCCAGACCGATAACCCCAGCAGTTTGCGAAATATTCCAATTGTTCTCTTCTAGTTTCTTGCGCAAGTAGTCCTTTTCAAACTGAGCTTTTGCTTCCTTAAAAGTGGTTTGTTCCATAGCCCGGCTGCCGGTTGCCTGGGGAGTGGATTGCAGAAAGGACTCCGGGAGATGGCATAGGTCTATAACAGCATCTGGTACCAGGATAACCAAACGCTCAATGAAGTTCTTCAGCTCGCGGACGTTGCCAGGCCAGGGCTGGCGTTGCAGAACGGGGATGACCTCCTGTGCCACGGATTTTCTGGCCACACCGCTGTCACCGGCGAGTTCCTCAACGAAATCCTCCACCAATAATGGAATGTCCTCCGTGCGCTCTCGCAGAGGCGGAACATGGACAGGTATGACGTTCAGACGATAGTATAGATCTTCTCGAAACCATCCCTCGTCCATTTCTTGCTTCAGATCCTTGTTGGTGGCTGCGATGATCCGCACGTCCAC
>CP070692.1:2511286-2521733 GCA_020353215.1 Deltaproteobacteria bacterium | reverse complement strand
ACACTACTTAAATACCGTTGAATGAGAGTTCGCTGGAGGGGGCTTCAGGATAGCGATGGTGCCCAGGGCCTTGGCAACGAGCTTGCCCGACTGATCATAGACTTCCCCTTCAACCACAGCCGTTGAACGTCCGCGGTGGAGTGCGCGCCCTTTGGCGATGATGGTCTGGTTCACCTCGCGGACCGCACTGATGAAGTTGAGTTTTATTTCCTGATGAAAATCTACCTCATTTCGATCCCGGGCCAGAGTGCGAGAGGCCACGAAAGTAGCCGCGTCAAGAAGGGCAAAAATCACCTTGGCTTGCAGGGTGTTGCGGTCGTTGAAGAATTCATCCCTGAGTCCAAGCTGTAACTCACAAAAACCTTCGCTTACCTCAGCAACTCTTGCACCTAACCAGGAATAGAGTGGTTGCGACGCTGTTATCTCCTGTGCCCTTTTCAGAAAGACTTCCTCTCCCACGGTTTTAAGCAGTGACATGACCGATTGCCCTCGTGTCTTCCTTGGAGGTTAGACTCTCTGCAGAATCCTTTCTCCCCCAACGCATCGGCGAGTGTCAAAGCTTGGGAAGATTCTTCTGCAGTTCCTCAATATAAGCCACCGCCCGGTCCAGTTCGGCCGTCAGATGTCGGATACGAAGTACTGATTTCACCCTGAAAGATAATTCCACCATATCAAAAGGTTTATTAACGAAATCATCAGCTCCCACCTCGAGCGCCTGCATTTTGTTGTCTGCATACCCGGTCACGATAATAATCGGGATAAGTCGGGTGTTGTCAGCGCCTTTTAGCCGCTTGCATGCTTCTATCCCATCCATTCCAGGCATTGTGATGTCCATTAAAATCAAATCCGGATTCTCTCTTTCGGCGAACTCAATTGCCTCCGCTCCATCGGACGCCTTAATAACTTCGTACCCATCGCCCGTCAGGATAGTCTCGAGTAAATTACGTATTTCCTGCTCATCGTCAACGACTAGGACTTTCTCCGCCATAGTCCCCTTCTTACTCAAGCGCCGCGGTGAATGAGGTGGGATTAAGATCCACTATGAGGCGCTGTGGGTCTACGAGCTGAACAATCCACGCCCGGAGGAAGGAGCTTTGACTGATTGAGTTAATGGCAAACCGGGACGTCAATCCACGCTCCTTTTTCATCGATTCAACAATAAAAAAGGTCAAGCTCTGCTGCAGCCAAGGCCGCCCTTTCTCAACCATAAGGGTACGAAGGTTATTGGGTCAGGATTCGTATGAATTACTGAAGCAGGATATAGAACGGATGCATTGAGAGCAAGGGAAATCATCTTTCCCCATGCCGATACCGGGTGGGTGTAAAACTTGAGGTCTTGTCTCTACACCATTCCGCTGTTTGTTCGCCATTTGAGTGTTTACCCGTCAGGCATCAGGAAGCCCTACGCTGGTATTCGTTGACGGCGCAAACCCGCCAAGCGACACTGGCACTTGTTTCAGTACTGACTTGAGCGAATTCACTTCTAAGGCAGCAGCCACAGCGGGATTTCACCGGAGCAGACAATGATCTGCGAAATAGCAACGTTAACCCTAACGTTACAGACCCACACCGGGTGAAAACGCGCTCGAGCGCGTCCCGCCAAGACGGGACTATGGCGTAAGCTTAGCGATTTTGCCAGGTGTGCTTTTGCACCGTCAGGGTTGAGTTCGGTATGACCGATGCCCTAGGAGCTGAGGTTTGCCAAGCTCCCTACCCATCGGTTCCAGTAAGGGAATCTGATTCTTCAGGGAGTTCACCTAACTCGGTCCTTTGATGTCCTCTGTCGTTAGATCCTTCGGTCGCCTCAGCCGCCAAAGTGCAAGCAAGCAAAAAACCGAGAGTTCCTCCCAAGACGAAGATCAATATGTAGCTTAGAATGGTCATGTGTCGAATCTCCCAAACAATATCAGTACTGAACTGGTCTCTCATGTGTGATTGCATGAACTATGCCAGGGCTGATTCTCCTCAGTCCACAATATGCAGGCAACGGTGTCGCAAACCCGTGGAGACGGCCCTGCACCGATTACAGGGACGCGGAAGGCGTACTTGAATGGTACATTGCAGGGCGCAGGGAGGACGTTCGGAAACAGGCCCATGTCTCCGCTGGAAACAGGAGGTTCGTAAATGATACGGGCTAGGGCTAGCTGGTTTTGAGGAGCCGAGCCTTTAGTTGCTGAAACTCGGCCTCAGTAACTAACCCCTTTTCCATTAGGCGAGAAAGCCTTTCCAGTTCTGCAGAAACGCTTGGGGGTCGAAAGTTGGAAGGATTTAAGGGGTCATCGACTAACACGCCGTCAGGATTATCACCACCAGGACTCAAAGGCAACGCCTTTCGCTGGCCTGATACTGGTCCCTCGAGCAACCGCAGGTCGTCGTTCCTCCCTTGAAGGTCAAGACGAATCAATCCGTGCATGACGGAGATGTTCACATTGTGGCCTTCCCGGGCGGCCACTTGGATTATTTCGATGATATCTTCTTTCTGTTTTTCGAAGCGCTTTCGAATCCGTTTTCTGCTTCGCACTAAAAGGAACACCGCCGTCCCGACGGTGGCCAGAATTCCGCTAAGGATCCACACCCAGTAGTCTTGGATAGTGCGGATCGACAGAACAGCCACCAGGATAAGGAACGGGATGCTGATCAAGGCCAATATGATGACGAAAAACAGGGTAAGATTGCCCATCCAGGAGAAAAACCCTGTGCCGGAAGACGAAGAAGACTCTCGTTTCTTTTTCTTTTCAGAACGGAACATGATGCCAATCTGAAGCGAAATCAATTGTTGCTAACATTACCTACTACCCCGAACGGGACAGCGATATGAAAAGTCAGGTTCCAAGGACTCTTCCGCTAGTAGGGTTTGACCAACACGCAGTTTACCATAACCATAACACATGTGGTTCATTATCTAAACCAGCGAGCACTAACCCCGCCTCGCTTAAATAGAGCTACGTAGCCAGCGAGAAAATCTGAAAAAGAAAGGTTCTTCCGGAATTTGCTGACATGGGAAACAATACCTCCAGTATGGCCAAAGAAACCTGCGAGACCAAGGGCATATTCGCGCCAATTGGAGTTCGGTTTACAGCCTTGTAAGGTGGGCTGTCGCCGACGCAGGCCACGGCCTTGCAGCCAGCGAAGGCGACACACCGGTGGCTCAGGTGCTCTTTTTCTCGCAGCTGCCTCTGGCCCGGTAGGGGCAAGGTGGAAACCGTATGGCAAATCGACGGTCGTCCAAACAAATTCCGGAAGAACCCAAAAAGAGAGAATTCCGTGAAATACTCGGGAGATGGCAAACGTCACGAATCTCCTCTGGAGAATGATTGCAGCCACCTCCTCCGAAGGAGGCTGAGTTTGCCGAAGGGCTTAAGGCGGGCAATCTCTGCAGGGCTAACCACGGCCTAGGTTGATTTGAGATGATCTATCACTGCCTTGAAGAGAAAATGGAGGTCGCCACTGGAGTACCGTGAGAAGCGCACCCCTATTTCACAAGAAGAAATGTTACCGGTACCGTTTGAAGTTCGTGCCCAAGTCGGTTCTGCTGTGACGATTAAAGCTTGCTCACGAGGGGGAGCTTTGATGACTATGCGGAAAGGTTCATCCAACCCTGGATCAGTTAGACAATAGATAGACGCACCACTGATGCTGATGTTCTTTACCGTGCCTCCGATGGATTGCCTCGAAGCGAGCACGATAACGGGCCAATCTGCCGTAATTCTGGGATGACGACGTTTTTCGATCTCAGAAGTCATTTGCATACCCTTGCTTGGAGGGCTTGTACTTAAGCCGATTGTCAGGCCTACCTCCCGTCTCGCGGGACGGCTGCTGTTGCCAAAGACCAACCTTGATGGACAAGTGAAGCTTGTCAGACCACGAACCTTTCCTAGGCGTGCTTCAGAAGCGTATCGCTGATGAACTTCCGATCATCATCAACAATATATCTGAAGCATACTCCCATCCCATAAAACATGGGATCGTCGCTGGAAAATGTCTCCGACCAAACCATCTCAGCGTTGGCTAATAAGAGCTGCCGTTCGCCGGGTCTGATGATAAGACGGAAACACTCGTCAAGATCTGGTACGCCTGAACATCTGATAAATGCACCGTCGACGCCAAGATTCTGGATTTTGCCGTCCATAGGGCCCATGCTAGTCATCAGAGTAACCGGCCATGCGATTTCGCTTCTACAAAATCGGCGTTTTTCTTGAGGGTTTGACATCTTTCAAATCCTTGGTCATTTCTCTGATGTATTTGGATAAGAGGTTCTTGGCTGACATCTTCTTTGGTGTTACCTATTTTCGGGTTCACACCATACCGTTGCAGTCCAGTACGGGCAATCGGGAAAAGGCATGGTTTTGTTATTACGATCAGGATGCAGGATATCTAAGAAACCACCATGGAATAGAACGGGTCAGATAATACTTTTTCAGTAGATGCATCGTCCGGATCCCCCCGTGCGGATTGTCCGAGTGGACCAACTTCCCCCTTGCAACTTTCTCCCACTTTGCGTAAGTTTGGATACCCATATAAAAGGGGTGTTTGTGTCCTCGCCCAGGTGATGCTGGTCTGTTTTGGGGCGGGGACAACATCGGGGCAGAGTGAGGGCCTGCAAGGAGAAGCACAACCGTCGGCTGAGCCCGATGCACCACGAGACAGACTATTCTGCTGCTTTCTCGAGTGGCGCATTAGGACCTGAGCCGGCGAGGCTCGTTGAGAAGAACCAGCTGGCGCTGAGCTCGTGCCACCCTGGTCTCGCTTCAGCGGGACGGGGTCAGCGAGCCGATTTGATAGTCAAGAGAATTCCATAGACTCGAGTCCCGCCCAAGCGGGATTGCAGGAAGCTTCAAGACTTGCTCAAATCCGGATGAAGACAGGAAACTGTATTCTTAGAGGAGTGCGACATGAATAACGTGCGGAGAATCCTCATCGGTTTAATAGTGCTCGCTATGTCTGCTCCAGGGTTGGCCGCGGATGCCAACAAGCAGCAGAACCTCGTGGACCAAGCACGGATTACCCTCGATAGCTTTCTGGCCGATCCGAACATGCCATGGTTCCGAGACCACGTGAAGGACGCCCACGGTCTTCTCATCGTACCACAAATGTTGAAGGCTGCCTTTTTCTTCGGCGGATCGGGTGGAAGTGGTGTCCTGCTTGTTCGGGATGAGAAGACAGGTGATTGGAGTCAGCCAGCGTTCTATACTGTAGGGTCGGCGAGCTTCGGTCTGCAATTCGGCGGCCAGGCTTCGGAACTGGTGCTAATGGTGACGACGAGAAAGGGTATCGAGCCTCTCTACACAACAACTCTCAAGCTGGGCATCGATGCTAGTGTCGCCGTCGGTCCAGTGGGAACTCGTGTGGAGGGTGCAACCCCGCTGAACCTGAGCGCCGATTACCTCTCCTTTGCACGGTCCAAGGGGGCCTTTGTCGGGTTTTCGCTGGAGGGTGCGGTGGTTGCGTCTCGGGAGAAGTGGAATAATGCTTATTACGGCCAGGAGGTCAGACCAGTGCAGATTCTCGTGGAAGGGGAGGTCACTAATCCGCAATCGGCTGGCCTGCGTGCTACGGCGGCAAGAGCCACTAAAGCACCTTGAGTCGAGGGAAGATTACAGAACGTGTTCTGAGTTGAGATATTTTGACCTCAAGCCAACTTGCCTCACGCTAGTTCGTGAGTTATATTTTTTCAGCGGTGGGTAAGGCTTACAAAGCCTTCTACTGCCTACTCAATTTACTGCTACCCCACCTCGGTAACATTCGGGCGTGGGGTTTTTTTGTGACATCGAAATGCCGGTCCTCTGGGGCAGGTGAGAAATAATTGGCTCTGCTGGTAGCAATTGCCTTGGGGCGTTGGAATAAAGGGTTTGGTGAAACTGGGTCATTTAGCCCGTGTGACGAAACGGAAACCAACCGTTATTCTCATTCATTACTCCTTGTTCGATGTTCGACATTGCAGAGCCATAAGAACCGGTAGAACCATTCCGAACCGCGTAACAAGAAGTAGTCTTAGGTCAGCGCCTATGGGACATGGGCGAGGGAATCGTGGGGTTTTTGGATAGACACCAGCCAATCCATTCTGTTCAGGTAGTCGGTCAGACAAAAACTGGACCGCTACGCTAGAATTACCAATCGGAAGTTCCACGCTTCGTATCATCCAGCACCTGACCCAAAAGTGGCAGCTTTGGTGACAATCTATGGCCTCAGTTTTCAAAAATTCCGAGAGCCAACAGAACTGGACAGACTTTAACTACTTGAAAATAGACAGCTAACGTCAGAATGACGCCAGTGGCATACATTTTTCATTATCTGAGGTTGAAGCCAGAATCAAGGGATGCTTCGCAGGTCTCAACACATGAAATGGTCAACCATGGATTCAAAGTTTCAAGGTCGCTCTTGCAGTCGCCTCCTTAATCCTCGCAGCAGGAGTAGAAAGCTACGCTTTCATACCCGGCGGAAGGTTTCACTCTTATCTCAGCCCACCGGGGTTCTTTGAGGCGGTCGTATGTCGACAGGTTGACCTTTACTAGGGGAGGCTTAAGCAATGGAACTGATTTGTTTACAGTGTAAGAATCCGTATGCCAATGATGATCTGGACCTTCTCAGCTCCGGAGAAGAATGGATGCATTTCTTCTGTAGCGTAACGTGCAAAAATGACTTCGTTTATCCTGAGTTAACCAACCGCGTTTGTGCCAGAGAAGAATGCAATCAAAGGGTGCCGGAGGGCCAGCGCATGCTCTGCCTGATGTGCTTTCACAGAGGCGACAACTTGAAAGAACCCGGCATGTGGTTTGATGTGGAAGACAACGTTCAGTGGGAGCGGGGGAAACAAGGCGTAATCAGGCGGCTTGAGGAGCAGGTGCTAGTTTACAGTTCAGAAGATATGACCCAGGAAGAACTACGCGCCCTGGTACCTAGTCTTCAAATGAAAGTGGCGTGAATAGCAGGCTCAACTCTGTCCATCATTGGCCCCAATCTTGCAAAGATAGAATATCAAGGTGAGCATATTGCTCCCTTATTACCCTCTTCCTTCCAACCCCCAGCGGCGTTATAAGAGCGTCGGTGGGGGTTGCTGTTTTCGGCCTTCCGAATACTTGCAGTGATACTTTTCACCCACAAGAAACCCCAAGCCCATCTCCTGGAACTTCCGTGTTTCAGAGCCTGATCTCCACGTTGCCCTTCAAATAGCTCTTCACCTCAGCAATAGGAACTTCTCTGCGGTGGAAAATGCCTGCAGCCAATGCCGATTCGGCTTCGGTTTCAGTGAAGACCTCGTAGAAGTGTTGCACCCCCCCGGCGCCGCTGGAGGCGATAACCGGGATTGAAACTGCCTGGGAGACGGCATCGATCAGTTCGAGATCGAAACCCTGATTGGTCCCGTCTCTGTCTATACAATTCAACAAAATTTCGCCTGCGCCCAGTTTTTCGCAGACCTGCGCCAGGGTAACCGCATCCAGGTTCCGGCCTTCCCGGCCTCCCTTGATGGTGCACTGATACCAACAGTACCTTTCACCATTAGGACCCGGGATGGCGGTTTCAATCACTTGGTGCTTGACCTCATCCCGTGAATTTACATACACTCTCCTCGGATCAATGGAAATGACCACGGCCTGATTACCGTAAACCCTGGAAATCTCCTCAATGGAACTTCGGCCGCTCTTCCGCCCGCTTGCCAAGAATTCCTCCACAATCAGGACTGCATCGCTTCCAATGGAAACCTTGTCCGCGCCGGACCTGAAGTACTCGGAGGCGACCTCTAGGGCCTTGTACTTCCGGCCGTTCTTGTCGGTGTAATCTCTGATTCCTCCCCCAATGGTAAGCGGTACAAAGACGTTCTCTGAGGTCTGTCTGAGTACTTCGAGCATGGGCATGTCTTCGAGGGGAAAATCCCTGAATCCCGTGATATTGAGGAAGGTGATCTCGTCGGCCCCGTCTTGATAGTATCGTCTTGCAAGCTCAACCGGTTTGCCTAAGTTTCTGACCAACCCTCTTTCCCTGACGTCGTATTGATCTCCCTTGGTGACCACCAGATCTCCTTGGTCGTTGGCTCGAACATCTAGGCAAGCGATGATCCGCTTGGCCAGCCTGGTGCCTTCTGAAACCTGGACAGGTCGTGCCGAGGCGGTGGTGGGGTCGAGAAAATTCTTCAGAATCTGGAGGCCGGCATTACCGCTCTTCTCCGGGTGAAACTGCGTGGCGATGACGCTGCCTTTTTGAATGCTGCTGACAAATTCGCACCCATAGTCAGTTGTGGTCAGAACAACCTCCTTATCCTCGGGAACCACGTGGTATGAGTGAACGAAGTAGAATTTTTCATCTTCCCGAATCTGGCTAAAGATCCGCGAGGGTTGCTTGATGTTGAGCCCGTTCCAGCCTATGTGCGGCACCGACAGATCAATGGTGAACCTTTCCACCAAGCCCGAAATAAAGCCCAACCCTTCGACGCCAGGCGCCTCCTCACTTCGATCGAACAAGGCCTGCAAGCCCAGGCAGATTCCCAGAAACGGACGCCCTGACCGGAGATATGCTCTTAGAGGCTCAACGTAGTTCTTCCTTTCGAGGATATTCATCATACTGCCGAAAGCGCCCACTCCGGGAAAAACCACCTTTTCGGCAGAGAGGATGTCCTCTTCCGTAGCGACAACTTGAACCCTATGCCCCAGACTTTCGATGGCGTTGATGACACTCCTGACGTTGCCAGCGCCGTAATCCAACAATGCAATCATTTGCTTTATCCTGTCCGTCCACCGAAGAATTATCGAGCAACGAGGTTTATTACAACACTATTACAGTTTAGGCAAGTTCCATTTGAGTCTAACAGCCCTGGCCTTCCCCCCATAGTGGGATCTTCGATGGGCCCGGATGCTTTATTGCTCTTGCGGTTGAAGTTTAAGCCTTTATCCAGCGTAAGGTACCATCTAGGTTCCCTAAACGTTTTCTGCAAAACCAGATCCCCAACCCCCTTCCCAATTTTGAGTTTTTGAGATTTCCACAACTTCTTCATGCCAGAAATCTCGTGTAGTTGCGACACTTCATTGCGTCTTACTCTTCCGCGAACAGCAGCCATTCCAGCCGGGTGACAAAGACCGTTTCTTGTTTGAACTCAGCCCCAAGATCTGCCCGATTTGTGGGTGGACGCTGCCTAAATCACAGTGAAGCGTTGACGAGCGATATATATTGTGCCAGCGTGAATTTCAGTGGAGTGTGGATTGAGGGATGTCCCCATTCTCACAGTAGTAGTTTTTCCTATTGACTTCTGATCTATCGGTCATATGTTTTACATGTTACCTGGTATTTAATCGCTGGTGGTTTTGGGTGGCGAAGGGAATTTCGTAGGGCTCGGGATGACCTTCTTACAAGCCGTCAATCATCAGCCTGAAGAAAATAGGAGGTTACAATGAACAATAAAGCCATCATTTTTGTTTTGGCCGGAATAATGCTCTTCACTTTCTGTAGTCCTTCATCGGCGCATGCCTTTGTTGGATCGGCTATTTTGATTGGCTGGGGTATTGCAGTTGGAGTGGCTGCAATAACGGTCGCCATTAACCAAAAAGGCGAGCAGCAGGAAGAGCAGAAAGCAGCCGGCGTCCAAGAGCAGCACAGAGACAACAAAATGGAGCCAGTCGCTCTGGAAGTGCAACCGAGAACTGGATGAGTAAATAGGTAAACCAGCTAAATACTTCTTCAGGATGGACCTTTTTTGAATAGAATAGGCGGAGTCACCGGCTCCGCCTATTTGTTTGCATTTGGTTTGCACTAACGCAGTAATGCGGTGAGCATATCCCGTACTGTAACAACTACGGTGAGAACATCCCGCGCCATAATGCTTCTATTTTCAGACCCCCATCGGCCAACCGCGCAGACCAAAATAGGGGCACTTCAGGTCGATGGGGCTTTTCTTTGTCCGGCCATCGCTGCCATCATTCACTGATTCATTCCGCAGTCAAAAGACTGGGCAGCCGTGAATTTTATTTCCGAGCACCCCACGGTTCATTACCTCCTGTGTCCCGGATATACTAGCCGCCTGAATCGGGGAATTGACGACAGGGGACTTGACTTCGGCTGAGCTCAGTCGAAGCCTCACCCCGCAAGATGCACCAAGCTTCAGTTGGCGCGGTAACGTTAAAGCTGTGCGGCGCAAACAAAGCGCAGCGCAGTTTGCGTCCGAACAAGCGCCTGGTTGGGCCTGCACTATCTTTTAATAACTTCTTTCTTGAACAAATAGATCGCCCACCCAAACGTCTCTCGTCCCCACCTCAGGTAATTTTCCCTATCCTCACGTACTCGTTTCAATACTTCTTCCACATCAGAATCGTCCGGATTCTTACTCGCCCACTCATCCGCTGCATACCACTGCAACCCTTCATACCTATCCCAATCATCTTGGTTGCTAACCAACGTGTAGACAAGCTTCAAATCAAACTCTTGTCCAACCTTCATATTTTCGTAATGCGTGCCATACGCG
>CP070692.1:2500654-2511186 GCA_020353215.1 Deltaproteobacteria bacterium | reverse complement strand
CGAGTACCCTCACGGATCATGGGATAGCGCAGCCTCTCGCTGTCTTGTAACAGAGCAGTGCCTGCACTTCCTTTGGCGCAAAGGGCTCCATTGAGCTGGTGAGGGTTGCCTTCAATCCATCTGACAGCACCATCCTCCACCGTGACCTTGATGGGACACCTGATGGAGCACATGAAACATATGCTGTATACCTCTTTCCGCATACTATCCTCCTTGGGTGATTTGATTCTTCTTCTTTTATACGACTTATGCTGGTGGATGAACCACAAGCGCGTGAGCTATTTCAACCGCACGGAATTCTGAAGTGCTTCTGGAAATTAAGCGCAAAATGGTAGACCTCTTTGACAATGTCTAGGATTGCAGGCGAAAGTCTCAAAATTTCCAGCGCCACAAGTGAGTCATGTGGTCAAGCAAATTTGGTGCCCCAAGAACGGCCCGGGGGTGCCAAAGAATAAACATTTGATAATATTAGGTATTTTGTATTATACAAATTATGACCCGGCCATAGCGAATAAAAGACGCATATTTTTCTTTGCACCAAATCGCTGCTTTAATCTTCCCTATAAGTTAAACTATTGAGACTGTGGGTTGTGAAAGGGTGGAATTGCACTGCATAAAAAAAATTGCATCATGATCTGTCCAAGGTAATTGTGCAAGCTGTGATTCTCTTGACAGGGTCAATCAAATCCATCTAGAGTGAGTAACGATTGCGGATTTTGGATTGCAGACTTGAGATTTGAGAAGGAAGGCTTGAGATGTGTCATTTTATTGGGAACCCACAATCTGAAATCTGCATTCTGATTTCTAAAATCTAAAAAAGGGGGAAACCATGCCAAGTGATGTCTTCGCCATGGATTTGCGGGCTAGTTTACAGGAAAACCTCTACGCCAAGCTGGATCGGTTATTGGATGCTGCTGGTCTCGACCAAATTATCAAGGAAAGACACCTGATCGCCATCAAGCTTCATTTTGGAGAGAAGGGCAATACCGCCTATGTCCCCCCCACTCACTTGCGCCATTTGGTCAATCGAGTCCAGAACTTGGGAGGTAAGCCCTTTTTGACTGACACAAACACTCTCTATGTAGGAACCAGGACCAACAGCGTGGATCATCTAACCACAGCGATCGAAAACGGTTTCGCTTATGCTGTCGCCGGTGCTCCTCTCACCATTGCTGACGGTCTTAGAGGCAACTCTGAGGTGGCGGTGGAAGTAAATCTGCCGATCTATAAAGAAGTTTACATCGGCTCAGATTTGGTCCATGCAGACGGCCTCATCAGCGCTGCCCATTTCAAAGGTCACGAACTTGCGGGTTTTGGAGGTACTATTAAGAACCTCGGCATGGGCTGTGCCTCCAGAAAAGGAAAACTTGCCCAGCATTGCGAGATTTCACCCGAGTTCGACGCCAAGAAGTGTATCGGCTGCGGTGAATGCGTGGCCCACTGTCCTGCTGACGCCATCGAACTGCTTAAGAAGAAGGCCAAAAAGGATGCCGACAAGTGCATTGGCTGCGGCGAGTGCATCGCGGTGTGCCCGGAAGAAGCTGTCTCCATTCCCTGGGATAGCGACACGGCTCGTTTTCAGAAAAAGATGGTAGAGTACACTGTAGGAGTCGTCAAGGGCAAGAAGGATAGTGCCCTCTACCTCAGTTTCGTCAGCCGAGTGACCCCGCAGTGCGACTGTTACGGCTTTAGCGATGTTCCTCTAGTGAAAGACCTGGGCATTCTGGCAAGCAAGGATCCGGTGGCCATCGATCAGGCTTCTGTGGATCTCGTCAATGCACAGCCGGCCCTGACTGACTGCTGCCTTGAGAACAACAGAGGGCCAGGTGAGGACAAGTTCCGTGGCGTCTACCCTCACATCGACTGGTCCATCCAGTTAGGTTATGCGGAAGAGTTGGAATTGGGTAGCAGGGAATATGAATTAACCTACGTATAGGCCATTAATTATCACTTAGGGCCAACCAGCGTGCCGGCCAGAAACGCTTTGTTGTTTCTGACCTGTTTGTGACGGGTACGGACCCCCGCCCTACTGTCACATTACTTTCGGGCGGGGGTAAACCCTGCCCCCCCGCAACCTGATAGAAGTAGAATCATTTGTAGGGGTGGGTTCATCCTCACCCGTTTCCCCATTCGATTTTTGGGTAACTATTGAAAATGACGAGTAAGCTCAGACATAAGAACTACATGGTTAGTAAGGTTCTACTGGCTACATTAGCACTCATCTGTTGGCCCCAAGCAGCCCATGCCCTCCAAACCCACCCTGCACCAGAGGGACTTTATGCCCACATGCTGGCACACCTGTTTTTCATCGCAACCTTAGGCATATTCACCTACTGGCTGCAAACCACCGGACTCGTCAGCGAGCGAGGCTGGCGTCTTATCCAAATCTCCTGTTTCATGTTTATTTTGTGGAATGTGGACACTTTCACGGTTCACTGGCTCGAACACACGATGACAAAAGAGATGTTCATTACCACTGGGCTAGACTGGTCCAAAAAGCTTGCTATGACCGGAGGCTGGCGCAGCTGGATCTATTATTTGGGCAAATTTGATCATTTACTTTGTGTGCCCGCTATTCTCTTCCTCTTATTAGGTCTCCGCCATCTCTATGAACAAGCGGGTACAGAACGGCTTGCACAAAATGATTAGTACCCTGCCCCTTTTCCCAGTCTGGCTAGTTGACATGCTGGGCTCTGCTCTGATGATCATCATCTCCTTCGTCTGTGTCCGGTACGCTCAATTACTCCGTCGCACCGACAAAGACAACGTCATCTGGACTTATCTGCTTTGGCTCTGTTTGGCATTGGCTCTTTTTTCGGTATCACGTTCAGTAGGGCACATTGCAAAACGGTTGCTCCTTCTGTCTGGACAAGCCGACATCTGGGTGAAACTCAGACCTTTTAGCGGCTCCGTTAACAGCTTGATGTTCGTCATTGTGGGTAGCATTACCCTCTTCTTCCAGAGAGTTAACAGGATTAATCTCCAAATCCTGAATGACAAAAAGGCCATCGAAAAGGCGAGTGAAGAACTCATGTGGCTCAACCGGAATCTGGAAGACATGGTGCGCCAGCGGACTGACCAACTTAGCAAGTCCGAAGAAAAGTATCGCCGCATTTTTGAAGGTTCCATGGACATTATCCTCGTTCTCGACTCGCAAGGCAGATTCTTGGATATAAACCAGGCCGGCCTCAGCATCCTCGGATATGCTTCAAAGGATGAGCTGGCCTCTAGCACAACCTTTGCTGACTTGTTGGATTCTCATCAAGATCCGCGAAATTTACTAAAAGAGACCGCTACAGCCGGCTTCCGTAAAGATCTGGAATGTAACGTGCGAAACCGTGACGGGGGGAGCCGAACCTGGCTTTTCAGTTTGACGGCCAGGAGAAAGACCGACGGGAAGCTAACAGGATTCGAGGGCATTGCCAAGGATATAACCCATCGAAAGAAAATGGAGGAGCAGCTCCTTCAGGCGGACCGTTTAGCCTCGCTGGGAGAACTCTCAGCAGGTGTGGCCCACGAGGTCAATAACCCCCTGGGCATGATACTCGGTTATACCCAACTTTTGCTGCGTAGTGAGCCAGAGGGTACCCAAGACTTTCAGGATCTAAAAATCATAGAAAAACACGCGCGCAACTGTAAAGCGATTGTGGAGGACTTACTCAACTTTGCTCGGAGCTCAGAAACCCAGAAGGGGGTGCTCAATGTCAACGACCTCCTCCGCGAGGTCGTCTCGGTGGTGGAGCACCAGTTCAAACTGGACAATGTCACCATAAAGACTCACCTTGGCACCTCTGTTCCCATGCTATGCGCTGACGGCGAAAAATTGAAACAGGTGTTCATGAATCTGTTGATGAACGCCAAACAGGCCATTGAAGAGGGGGGCCAAATCCAGATTATTACTGAACACGATTCTTCCCGCGACCAGGTAACCGTTACTGTGGCGGATACTGGCTCCGGCATACCTCCTGAAGTTTTAGAAAAGATCTTCGATCCCTTTTTTACGACGAAACCCACCGGGCAGGGTACTGGTTTGGGCTTGTCAGTAAGCTATGGTATCATCAAGGATCACCTCGGCGACATCCATGTCCAAAGTACACCAGGAGAGGGAAGCACATTTATTGTTACCTTTTCCGTCTCCGTTGACGATCAGGATGAGGCTTGTTGAGCAGGAGGGTTTAGAAGACGGTCGACCAACTGTTCTGTGATGAAGGTGACCTGAACCGTTATGGTGAAAGATAGACTTCTTATTGTTGATGACGAAGTTGACATGCTTCGTCTACTAGAGCGCAGCATCGGCCAAGACCTAGATTGTGAGATTGATACTGCTGCTTCAGGTACTGAAGCGCTGAGACTACTTGAGGCAAGAAACTATGACCTGGCTTTGTTGGATGTACGCATGCCAGGGCTGGATGGCCTTGAACTCTTGGAGCGCATTAAGCAGATCAACCCCTGGATGACTGTCGTGATGATGACCGCACATGGTGTGGTGGAGTTGGCGGTAAAATCCATCAAGAAGGGCGCTTACGATTTCATTACCAAGCCGTTTGATCATGAGGAGCTCATTCACCTACTGCGGAAGGCATTGGAACGCAGTCAGCTACTCAGGGAAAACCTGAATCTGCAGCGTCGGATCAAGGAGCAAGAGCCCTTTGAGAATCTGGTCGGTTCCAGCCCAGCCATGGAGCGAGTCTACCAAACCATCCAGATGATAGCCAAGACCGATGTTACTGTTCTCATCACCGGTGAATCTGGTACTGGAAAGGATCTAGCGGCCAGGGCAATCCATTCCCTCAGCCATCGCTATGACCAGCCTTACGTAACGGTGAACTGTCCCACCCTGCCGGAGAACATTCTGGAAAGTGAACTCTTTGGCTACAAGAAAGGAGCATTTACCGACGCCAGCAGTGACAAGATTGGACTGTTTGAGGAGGCCCGGGGTGGCACCATCTATCTTGATGAAATAGGAGATATTGCTCCAACTATTCAGACCAAATTATTGCGGGTGCTGCAGGAAAAGGAGATCAAACCCCTGGGACAGACCAAATCAATCAAAGTGGATGTCAGAGTTATCGCCTCCACTAATCGTGCCCTCAAAGAAAAGATTCGCAAGCAGGAATTTCGGGAAGATCTCTTTTACCGATTGAATGTGCTAACCGTTCACATGCCTCCCTTGCGAGAACGGAAGGATGACATTCCACTCTTGGCTGAACACTTCCTCAAGTATTACTGTGAAGAGTTCGGTAAACCACTCAAATCCTTGTCCTCGGAGCTCATGGATTTACTTTTGCGGAGTAATTGGGAGGGCAACGTTAGAGAACTGCAGAACATAATCAACCGAGCGATTCTCCTTTCAACCGGGGATGCTATCGAGCCTCACGAGATAGGCTGGACTGCCGAGTTGCCTAATAGCTGTCTGGTAGGAAGGGAGCTTCACGGAATGCGTTACAAAGAGGCGAAGGAAGAGGTACTGCGTCGTTTCCACGCGGAGTATTTGATAGAACTTCTGAGGCGCAACAACGGCAATGTTACCCACTCAGCCCGCGAATGTGGACTGGAACGACAGGCCCTCCAGCAAATACTGAGACGCTACGGCCTCAAATCTCAAGATTTCCGCAACTAGAACGGTGCGCATGGCGCAAAGCGCATAGCGAGAAGCGAAGGAAAATTTAAGCAGCTATGCCCTTGCCGCTATGCGGTGCCGTTGTTTAATCGCGGCTAAAAGCCCCTCCCATAGTTATAAATTCTAGATTGCAGATTGTAGATTTAAGATTGGGGCATTTCGCAGTAACAAGCAATTTCTGTTTAGTGCATAGGGAGTATGCAGTAGCCCACCGTGCATAGGGCATCGGCCACAAAGGGAGAGATGTTGTTTCTCATTTATCCCATGCTCTACTCTCCATGCTCCATGCTAAGACTGCTCAAGCGCCTAGTAGTCTGTAGGTGGTGCCCACCCTGTGGGAGTGGTTCTGGCCACGATGATCGAGGCAGGATGCCCTTCCAATAGGGTTGTGGGGGAGACTTTTGTCTATGTTTCAATATGATACGGTGATTCTGGGGGCGGGACCCGGTGGTTATGTGGCAGCTATTCGGGCCGCCCAACTGCAAGCCAAAGTCTGCATTATTGAAAAGGAACTGGTGGGAGGAACCTGTCTAAACTGGGGTTGTATTCCTACCAAGGCCATGTACAAATCCGCCGTCTTATTTGAACAAATGTGCCACGCGGAAGCATTTGGCCTGAGTTGCGAACAACCTGTTGCCCATTTGGACAAGATAGTCGGTCGAAACCAGCGGATCGTGGCAGAGCTCCGTGAAGGAGTTGAACGATTGTTCAAGAAACACAAAGTCCACCTGATCTTGGGCAGGGGAAAGGTGCGAGACCTAGGCGAGGTTGAGGTTGAGACGAAGGATGGACAAATCCGGAGGATTCGCGGCAACCAACTCATCATAGCAACCGGGTCGGAACCCCTTCCCCTGGATTTTTTGCCCTGGGACCATGGGAGAGTATTCAATACTCGCAGCATCCTTGAATTGAAGAAAATCCCCGAAAGCCTGTTCATTGTGGGCGGTGGTGTCTCGGGGTGTGAATTTGCCATTCTATTCAGTGCACTAGGCTCCACCATTCACATGAGCAAGCGCACCAGGGAGCCCATAAAAGGACTTGATCGGGACATTAACAGAGGACTGATACGAGCGCTTAAGAAACGAAAAGTCAAATTGCATCTTGGAGATCCCCCCGAGGCTGCCGCTCACACCGAATCAGGGGTAAGGATAACGCTTCAATCAGGTAAGCAGATTGAAACAGAAATGGTCCTTGTCACTGTGGGGCGCTCTCCTGTCTCCCAAAGGATAGGATTAAACCGGATTGGCCTTGAACTGAAAAACGATTATGTCCGGGTAAATCAACACTGCCAGACAAACCTGTCGGGTGTATATGCCATTGGAGATGTTACAGGCAAAAAGGAACTGGCCCATTTCGCCTCCCACCAGGGACTAGTCGCAGTTGAGCACGGGTTGGGTCAAGAGAAAGCGGAAGTTCACGAGCATGCAGTGCCCGTTGCCATTTTCACCAGTCCTGAAATTGCCAGCGTTGGACTCAGCAGCCAACAGTGTGAAGAGCGCGGGATTGCGTACCAAGATGGCACTTTTCCCTTCAGGGCACTCGGGAAATCTCACGCCATTGGTGAAATTGATGGTTTTATTAAGGTCATTGCAGACAAAAATGACGATCGAATACTTGGTATACACATCATTGGCCCGGACGCCAGCACTTTGATTGCTGCATGTGCGGTGGCCGTGAACTATGGCGTGACCCTCAGTGAGATGGCCAGAACTATTCATGCCCACCCCACTGTAGCCGAAGCTCTGTGGGAAGCGGTGGAGGACGCGAGGGGTCTCTCGATTCATAAATTGGATCTGGGCCTTTAGCTTACTAGGCACCGGGGCATCGGCAGTAGTGCTTAGTGCATACTGCCTAGTGCCTAGTTGGCCGGGTGTCTTGAACCACGTTAGGAATATCTTGAACACGTTGGATAAGTTGCAGGAATGCTGGCTGGTAAACCTCGGGCAGGCCAAGTATCTCGAGGTACTCGACCTGCAGAGACGACTGGTTGAACTGCGTCAACAGAACCTAGTTCCTGACACCCTGCTGTTGGTGGAGCACGAACCGGTCATAACATTGGGCCGGCTCGGGCGCGCTGACAACATTCTTTCAACTGCCGAAGAGCTCGCTTCGCAGGGGATACAGATTCAAAGAGTTGAGCGGGGAGGGGACGTTACTTACCATGGCCCCGGGCAGTTGGTAGGCTACCCAATTATCCATCTAACCCAGAGGAAGCTTTCGCTCAGCACGTATGTTCATATGCTAGAAGAAACACTTATACAGACCCTTGAGGACTTTGATATTAGAGCCGGTCATGAACCGCAACATCGAGGCGTATGGGTTGAGGACCTTAAAGTGGCTGCCCTGGGCGTGGCTATTAGACGTTGGGTGAGCTTTCACGGCTTTGCCCTGAACGTCTCCCCCAACCTGGACCACTATTGCCATATCAATCCCTGCGACCTCGGGCATGAGCAAGTGACCTCAATGGCAAGTCTTTTGGGAGAACCGGTCAGCATGGCCGAGGTGACCAGCAAGCTGCTGAGTAGTTTTATCGAACTCCTTCCTGGGGAGTGGCGGACACTGAGTGCGGACGAGCTGCTGCGCGAAATTGCGATAGATGAGGAGATTTACCACCTTAGAAGCATACAAGGATAGTCTGAAATTTCCATTGCTTTTCTCCGTGGGAGAGGCTTTCTAGCCGGGATATATATGATGCTGATCCAAAAAGAAAGAAGATCGTGGCTGGAAAGCCACTCCTACAGAACCTGAACGCCAATGACTAATGAACGTAGACAGGGGGGATCATGTCGAGTGGAGCTTTGAAAATAAGTGAAGATCACGTATGGGTGCAACCTCAAGACGGGGAGGCACGGGTAGGTATTTCCGACTTTGCAGCTGAGGCCCTCGGTACGATCATCTATGTAGAACTGCCCGAAGTTGGTAATGAGGTCACCAGGGGCGAGCCCTTTGCAGCAGTCGAATCCGGCAAGGCCAGTGTAGAGCTCACTGCACCTATCTCAGGAAGAGTGACTGAGGTGAATGAGGAGTTGGAAGATACGCCTGACCTGATAAATCAAGACACTTTTGCCAAGGGTTGGATCGCTGTTCTATCCGTAAAAGACGGTTCAGAACTTGATGAACTGATGACCAAGGCTGAGTATGACATGTTTATAGCGGTTGGCGAGGAACACTAGGAAAGCATCTAGTCCCAACACTCGAGGACGCCCGGCTTCCGGCTCGTAGGGCCTACAGCTCGGAGAGAAGGACAGACATATTCAAAGTCGTAGCAGGCAATTCATGAAATATCCGTGGGGGCATAATAGTGCAATCTTTTTTTTGCACTGCATCTGTTTTTGTTCTCCTCTTTAACCTGCCGTTTCTAAAATTGAAACTCTGTTGCCATCCTAATTCTGCATTAATTTCCCTGCAGCCTATCCATCCAACTCTCTTCCTGCAAAAATCCCACTACCCCTTCATATCCAAGTAATTATCAACAATCTTAACAACTTATATTTTCGACTCTTTACTGTTTCTTCTGGCATAGCCTTTGCTCTAGCCCGGATATTTCATGAATTGGAGTAGCGAGACCGTGGAGATGGTTGTGCCACCGCGCAATCGCTGGGGCTCGGACCCGAGACGTACTTGCACACTACGTCGCAGGGCGTGAGACCTGAGGACGGAAGGACGGCCATATCCCCGGTCGCAGTAGATAATTTATGAAATATGCGGGCTAGGGGTGCGCCACATCACTAAGCTCACAAGGACAAGGAGTTGATTGGAACTCAGATCCCACTATAGCCGTGGCCAAATCGCTCTTATTGCAGGAAAAATCTGATTGTCGTGAACTGATCAAGAGGGTGCTCCTGGAAAAGGGCCATGACGTGGCTGCCTTCGCTGAAGAGCAAGAGGCTCTCGCTTGGGTGCGTACCAACCCGGTGGACCTCGCCATCGTCAGCCTGGGATCAAGAGGTACCGACAATCAAGCCTGGAAGAAACTAAAGGCATTAAACAAAGACCTCAAGATTATCGTGCTCAGTCGATACACCTTTAAGGAATTAGCCAGTGAAGCCTTAGCGCAAGGCGCTGACGATTACCTGATTAAACCCATTGACATAGAGTTGCTTGAAACCAAAGTGAAGAATCTCAAACTAGACTGACATCCTTTGATATCCCATGACAAGTGCAGTGAAACTACTACCAGAGAAATACAACATACTAATCAAGATCTCATACTCTATCTTAGTTGGCGTAGTCGGAACTACTCTGATTGTCGGATTCCTGTCAACTTTCTTACATATATTCAAGGTCGCAAGATTAACACCTCTTGTAATAGCTCTCAACGGTCTCATCGCAGGATATTACCTGCTAGATAAGACAAAGGATGAGCTGAGACACAAACACGCAACTGCTTTGATTGTAGCTGTGGTGTATGTCTTGTTCACATTTGCAATTCTAAACGTATTTTTTCTGTATTGGGTTGGAGAATATATTCTCACCTTCTACCAATTATTTATGTATCTGATCGTTGGCGTTGCCTGCACAGAATTGGGTATTCTTCTAGCCATTAAGTACTTCAAACTAAATCAAAGAAATGAATAAATATTATTAAAAGAAAGGGGTGTCAATCTTAAATATATTTCTTTTTCACTTCGCTATTACATAATTAAGGAGGAAACAGTGAAAAAAGTATCGTTCGTATTAACTGCCTTGACCGTCGGAATTGCTCTCATGATGGCGGTTCCCAACACCACCCTGGCAGCAGCAAAAATCTCCGCCAGCGAATACAAGGTTGGTGATACCGTAACCATAGAGGGCAGCATCCAGCCCGGCAAAGATCTCTACGTCACCGTAGTCTCGCAAACCACGTTTGCACCCCAAGATACGGATGGTGTACACGAGGTGGCCCGGCTCAAGAGAGAGGCCAAAAAAAGAG
>CP070692.1:2489998-2500554 GCA_020353215.1 Deltaproteobacteria bacterium | reverse complement strand
GGCGCTCAGAGAAAAAGGGCGGGGAGGGTTTACCCTCCTCGCCCTTTCAGTCAATAGTTAAGGATTATTGGGATCTATGCTTGTGCCTTGGCCGGCCTCTTGGTCACCAGGGCAATCAGGATTGCGACGATGAGCAGAGCGCCAGCAATGTAGAAGGCGTTGTCATAATGCCCGGTTACGTCCCTGATGTAGCCGCCCAGCTTGGGCATGAACGCTCCCAGACCCCAACCGATGAACACCAGGCCGTAGTTGAAGCCCAGGTTCTTGGGGCCGTAGAAATCGAGAGTATAAGAGGGCATCAGAGCGAGGCCACCGCCGTATACCCAGTAGGCGATCATGCAGAACAAGAACGCCAGGAACAGCGACTTGGCCGCGATGACCGATGGCAGCGCGAACATGCAGATGGCAGCCGCTGCCGCATTGACCATGTAGGCCCTGTCCCTGCCGATGGCGTCAGAGTACTTACCGGTGCCAACACGGCCGAGGGCGTTCAACGCACCGCCGGCGGACACCAGGATGAAGCCTGAAGCCAGCATGGGCTTGATGAACTTGGCGGCGTGGCCGATGATGAGAAGACCGGCCTGGGTGTTCAGGCAGAAGAGAAGAATCAGCGCATACATCTGCCACGTCTTGGCCATCTCGCCTGCCGTCCAATCCACCAAGGTCGCCGTCCCCTTCGCCGCCGCCGCCTTTTGCCAAGCCTCAGGCGGTTTGGGAGGCTCGTATCCCGGCTCCGGCCACTTCAACAGCAGTCCACAGAAGAAGATGACGATCAGGTAGGCGACACCCAGTACCGTAAACGAAGAGGACAATGACTGGTTTACGATCATATACTTAACGAGTGGAGCCACGTAGAACGCCGCACCTCCGTAACCCGCGACCGTAAGACCCAACGTGAACCCCCTCTGGTGCGGCCCGACCCATTTGCCCGTGGCCGGAACCGGAGCGGCATAGGCCACGCCCATGGCGATACCGCCGCCTACGCCAAATCCCCAAAGGATACCGCCATATGATTTCGCCGTACCGGCGATGATCATACCAATACCCATGGCAATGGCGCCGATGGTGGCGGAAGCTGTGGGACCGTATTTATCCTGGATCTTCCCGCCTGGGATCATGAGCAGGGCGAAGATGAGAATACAGAGGGATTTGGGATTGGAGGCCTGCTCCGCGGTGAGCGCTCCGGCCCAGCCGTGAGCCGTCATGTAGGCCTCGTCGGTGAGGTACTTGAGCCAGACGGACCAGGCGTACAGGCAACCCAGACAGAGGTTGATCGTCGTACCAGCGGCAATGGTGAGCCACGCTCGTCCGGGAAGCTTGTCCACCGGTTGATTGTATCCTACCGCATACTTTCCAATACCAATGGTCATAATGTTTCCTCCTTACATGTGCATGTGCAAGTCCTTGTAGCCTCTGGCACCATCCTCGGAACCATTACCTCGAGGTTTGGTCCATTCTCGCCCTCGGTCTGGTTATGAACCCT
Source organism: Deltaproteobacteria bacterium (assembly GCA_020353215.1). Classification (GTDB taxonomy): domain Bacteria; phylum Desulfobacterota; class Syntrophobacteria; order BM002; family BM002. Next base: position 2,499,071 of record CP070692.1, on the reverse strand, counting down.
GAAGCTTCTGTAAACACTCGTGTCGAAGCCAGGAATCAAGAAATAACCTCAGGTAAGGAAGAAACAGGCACCTGGAAGAGTCGGCTTTTTCCCCTGAAACATCCGGTGTGCTGGGTTTCTCGTCCACAAACCGGTCAGGTTTGCTGCACCCTGATGCCCTCTTCCATTGCCTTGGCGAGGCCGCCTTTCGGCAACATCCACCGTTAACAAAATTTCATGATTACAAAAATCAGACCGACCCAGAATCGCGAGATCGGAACCAGCTTTCACTCGAGGAAATAAGAAATAGTCTCGCCGAGGGAATGGTACCAGTCGAGCGGCAGTCCGTCAGGAACTGCCTGCCTTCAACGGACTTCCTTATCACCCCCCTTCCCGCTCAATGTGACGCTAAGTTGGCGCGTGCTCATTGCCTGCGCCTAGAAACGTAAAAACTACTCCTGAGTTTATCATTCCGTTAGTTGCGTGGACAACGGGTAGAGACAAAGATTTTTCCTGGTCCGAATTCAGTGGAGTGATGGTGTTGAAATCTCAAAAAAGATCGTTGAATAGGGCGCGTATTGATCCTGTATTTCATAAACCTCTGCCAAAGTCAAGGAGAAAAACCTTTATTTTCAGCTTGTCAAGATTTTAACAAAGTCTAAGGTGTTAACATTACTTGGTTCCTCTTTCCACCATTCGAATTCCGGCCTTCTAACTTGAAACGTTGAATATCCATTGTAGAACAAGGAACCGCAGAATGATGAAGTATTCACTTCGACGTTCGATATTCTGCGGTTTGTAAGAGGACGAAATGGCTGATAAAAAGCGGTTCGATCCGGGAAGGTGATTCGTCCTATTCTTGCTCCAGATGCAGATGTTTGATGCCCGGTTTCAGGAAGAAAGTGCTTTCCTTCACCTTTTTGCTCAAGTTTGAATAGGTGATCATCCACTTCTCCTCAGTATCCAGGGCTTCCAGGCTTTTTACACCTTTGAGCTCCACCACAGGACCGATGGCAAAAGCACATTTCACCGCATCGTTGGAGTCAACTCCTATAAGATCCACAAATCCGTCCCTCAAACGCGGGGGCCTGAAATCCGGCACCGGCCAAAGATCTGCTTCTTTCACCACTACATAGAGAACACACTTGATGGTCTGATGAACCACCGCCCCCTGCCGAAAGACCTTGGGAATTTGGGCCAGTTCCTGCTCGAGCGCTCCTTTGAGGCTGCGTTTCAAAGATTCCATGGTATACCCTCCTTAAGCGCTTCGACTCATAAGTTCGACGACCAATCTATTCACTCAGGACTCAGGGCTGAACGATCAATCGCACAGCTCTTACTTCTGAAAACACGTCTTATTATTTGCAGATCGAAACATCAAGCCCCAGGTAAATTACTCCACGATACTAACCATTCTGGAGATTTAGCCAGTCGATGGCAGAGCGTCCTTTGATCCGACTTTGGTCTTCTTCCGTGAGTCCTGCCGCAGCCATTTCCTGAAAATAACGATCTGGCGAAATCAGAGGGTAGTCGCTGCCAAACAGAATGCGCTTCGGCCCAATGATCTGAACCGCTACCGAATAGATCATGGGATCATACAGAAACGGGGACGCCGCGGTATCGTATGCCACGCGGGACAGAACCTCCCGGGCCTCCTTTTTCAGCAGTTCGTAGACAAAGATGCCTCCACCCCAATGAGCCAGAATGAATCGATTCTCAGGATAGGCTCTGACTATTTCATAGATCGCCTTTAGTGAAGCCTCTGCTTTCCCGGGGTACCGGTGCCCCACCCGCTCATTGGTATGGAGCATGAGCGGTACCTGGTAGGTGCGGCAACAGGAGGCAATGGGTTCGAGGATTTCCACAACCCCGGAGTCCAACGGTTCGGTGTAGAAGGCCAGTTCCCCCGCGCCGCGCATTCCACCGGCAAGACAACGGTCCACCTCCTGTGCGGCCGACGGAAGCAGAGGATTGACGCACACAAACGGTAGCAGTCTACCGGAGAAACGGCTGGCCGCTTCCCCCACGTAATCGTTGTGCCGACTCATGACATCCGGATCGCTCCAGGGGAATCCGAACACCACGGCCCGGTCCACTCCGTTACGGTCCATTTGTTCTACCATTGCGGCAGCACCTATGATCCTTGCTTTGGCAGAGTTGTAGAGTAGCCGAAACGCCTGGTCTGACTTGAGGAAAGGCTCGCGATCATTGCGAACCTGAGGAGGGAAGATGTGGGTATGGCAATCGATGATCATAGGGACCCGACCAGTTCAGCATATTCACTGAGCGCTGAAAGCTGGTAGCTGAGAGCTGTGCCCACTGCCTCTCACCCCGAATGCCAGAACAGGTAATCCCGCCATGTATCCGGTGTGGTGCTGATTCTCAGAGTGATCAACAACATCGGGTGTAAGCTGGGTCTCTTCGCCTTCCGAACCAGATGCATTCTTGCCTGCTCCGGAGTGCGTCCCCCCTTTTTCTTGTTACATGGCAGGCAGCAGGTGACGATATTCTCCCATGCGGTCTTGCCGCCCATGGACTTGGGAACCACGTGGTCGTAAGTGAGATCACAGCTGTCCATGGTCTTTCCGCAGTACTGGCACTGATATTTGTCGCGTATATATATGTTTTGCCGGGAGAAACGGATGGTATGGTTCCGCAGACGGACAAAATGTAGAAGCCTGACAACGGCAGGGAGGCGGATGGCCAAGGTTACAGATCTCACCTCCCGCTCGTAGGTCTCGAGCACTTCCACCTTACCGAGGGTAAGGAGGGTAACTGCCCTCTTCCAGGTAATTACCCGTAAAGGTTCATAGGTGGCATTGAGCAGGAGCACGCTTTCCATGAATCAACCCATAGAAAACTGTATCAACGAGAGGAGTAACAACTCCTGCGGCTTTCCTATCATCACATACTCTAATATGTCGGGGCCACTGGCCGACCGCCTTCGGCCACGTCCACACAAGGTAATTTGACCTGCCGGATCAGCTATCCATTTGCTGCGGCATGGGAATCTTGACGAAGGAGACACCCTCCTTTTTTAGCATTTTTTCTTCTGCTTCGCTGGTTACCCCCCTTATGTTGCGCTCGTCCACCAGTCCGTGGTGAAGCTTGAGGGCTTCCTGGGCGAAGTTGTGGCCAACGTCTTCAAAGTTCGCCTGAACATATTGACAGAATTCCCTCCATGTCCTGTGAGCACTCTCAGTATCCTTGGCTGGTAACGCTTTTCTCTTAATAGCCACCGCGGAGGGAACCCTCTCAACCTGGGCCTGATCGCAGTTGGGACAGGTGATTTGTCCCTGAGCCAACTGAAGTTCACAGTCCTCGCTACTGTCGAACCAACCTTCGAAACAATGGCCATTTGCGCACCGAAGGTCAAAGACGATCATAATTGTTATCTGCCTCCTCCGTTGATCAAGATAAAACCAAGCTACCTGCTTCACTGCTCCCGGGCCGCATTAGTCACGAAACCGTGTCGCGACGCCATTTCGTTAGTAATACGGACTCACGGTTGGACTTTACCACATTATCGGAGAAAAGATCAACTTCATTGGACTTTGTCTGTCGGAGGTTGTTGGTGGTTTCGCGCCGGACACTTGGAGCAAAGATCCCCCAGCTTAGCAGCAGCCTGGGGTTGAAGCTCCCTGCAGCCCCGCTGAAGAGGGATTTCCGTGTCGCTCCAAGAAGACGTGTCGACGAGGAGTTCGGCTGGACTCGGCCGTTAGCTACATTCGGCTTGAGCGGAGCGAAGCGAGCGCGAAGAAGATGGGCGTGTAACCGATCAACCGCAGGAATCGGACCCGAACCGTACCTGACAAAGCTGTCATCAGGTCATTTGGGCAAACGCCCGTCATCAAGTCATTCGGTCGCTTTGAAAAACCCATCACCAGGAATGGCAAAGCCATGATTTCGTGATTTTGGCATAAGACGACATAGTGACCTACAGCGAAGCGTGATGACAAGTAAAACGGTCGCACTAGGCCATTGATGAAATATGCGGGCTAGGCCACAGTGGATTGCCTTGCATATTGATTCAATTAGATGAGATCCGTACTGTGTTGGAAAACAATTGTCAGTGATTCAGTCGTGCAGTACTATGCTGTGCGATATCCTCTGCCGGGAGGCGACCATGAGCGAACAACTGAGAGAAACGGCCGTCAGGTGCGTACGGGAAGCCGGTTCCATTCTTCTGGACTACCACCAGAGCCTTCGGAACCTACGCGTGCGTACCAAGGGGCTCTCCGACTACGTGACCGAGGCCGATTTGGCCGCCCAAGAAGCGATTATCCGGCTGATTCGTAGTCGCCACCCCGCACATGACATTCTGGCTGAAGAGGATAAAGGTTCTTCAGGCCGCAATGAGAGCCGCTGGTTGGTCGATCCTCTCGACGGAACTACCAACTTCATTCACGGCTTCCCCACGTTTGCAGTGAGTGTTGCCCTGGAGAGGCAGGGGGTCATAGTCCTCGGGGCGGTTTACGATCCCTGCCGCGGAGAACTTTTTCTCGCGGAAAAAGACCGCGGTGCCACTCTAAACGGCGTTTCCATAGCGGTCTCCTCCCGCCAAGAGCCGCAAGAAGCGCTCGTGGCCACTGCCTTCCCTTTTCGAGAGAAATCTATTCTGAAACGATATCTCGAAGGATTCAATCGGGTCTTCGATCAGGTAAGCGACGTCCGGAGGACCGGCTCAGCAGCGCTGGACCTCGCCTACGTGGCTTGCGGCCGTTGTGAAGGGTTTTGGGAACTGGGCCTCAGTCCCTGGGATATTGCAGCCGGACACTTGCTTGTAACGGAGGCAGGGGGACTTGTATCAGACTTCGGAGGCGGTGACGACCACATCTGGGTCGGTGACGTAATTGCCGGCAACCCTGCTATTCAGGGCTTCCTGCTTGGGATCATTCAGAACGTCTTCGGCGGCAATGTTTCCAAACGACGTGCCTAGCCCGGATATTTAATGAATTGCTGTCGCGAGACCGTGGAGATGGGGGTGCCACCTGGCAACCGTCCCGCGGTACCGCGGGATTGATCCCGAGGCGTACCTGAACGGTACGTCGCAGGGTCTGACACCCGAGGACGCCAGGAAGGACGCCTTATCCGCGGTCGCAGCAAGTGATTCATGAAATATCCGGGCTAGAGTCTCGCATGGCAATATACAGCGAAATGGGCAGGTTATCCAGTTACTCGTTAATGGTTATTCGGCTCTGTCACAGAATCCTCTGTCTTGAACAGTCGTTAATGACCAACAACCGATGACGTCACTACTGCTTACGGCTCACCGTTTACTGCTTACTCCTACGTAGTATCCGCCTTCTGACTGTGCTATGATCGACTACCCAATAGGTTGAGACGGAAAGCTTATTTTATCCACACTCCGACTGGATACACACCCATGATGGACCTACCGGAAGGCCTTTACGAAGTGGATCAGGCCTACATAGTGGATGCTAGTAGAAATCGCCTGGGGATTCGTGATGCCACTTTTGAAATCTGGTTGGATAAGCGGGGAAGGAAGCAGCTGAGAGGAAGAGGTCTCGTCTACAACTTCGCTTTTGCTGAAATGCTGAATGAGTCTGAAGATGTAGACATCGTCCTCTGCTTCTTTGACGACTACTTCCTCTGGCTCAAGGAGCCGATAATTCAAGTCGGAAAGGTATTTGAGCCGGAGACGGAATCGTCGCTCCGATTTAGCATTGGAGAATCCTTCTCTTCCATCTCCAGAGAAAAGTTCGCGGAGCTCACCGGTCTCAGCGGGTAGTCCCTTCTACAGTACAATACTTGTTTTGGGACAACTCCGGGTTCTGGAAAGTGTTACGTGATCCCATATCTCACCTCACCCATCTTCACTTGGGAACAATTCCTCAGCCGCAGCCTGGAATATCTGCAACGTTTCCTCGCCCCAGAGACAGAACACCACTTTTGATACAGAAGTAGGCTTACTTTTCAGCGTTTCGGCGACAGCTGCCAGCATTATCCGCGCACAGCGATCCTTAGGAAATCCGAAAATCCCTGTGCTTACGGCGGGGAAGGCGATACTTACCAGTCCGCTGTCGTTTGCCAGGTTGAGACTGCTCCGGGTGGCATCTGCCAGCTTTCGATCCTCGTCGCCTTCTCCCATTCTCGGGCCAACAGCATGGATCACATACTTAGCCTTCAGCTTGCCTCCTGTGGTAATCGCAGCACCTCCCACAGGTGCTCCGCCTATCCGGTTACATTCCTCCTGGATGGTCGGACCTCCCTTTGTGCGTATTGCCCCGGCCACACCTGCTCCCAGAATCAGGTTCGTGTTCGCTGCATTAACGATGGCGTCTGTGTCCATCTCCGTGATATCCCCTTGTAGGAGCACCAGCTGTTTGCCGTTGATAGTCACGTTCATGGCAACCTCCTTAATTTGCTTAACCCAGGGTATTTCGTGACTTCGACTCACGAATTTGAAACCCTGTTCGGTAGGCGATTAGCACCATAGATGACCAAACACTAGACAGTAAATACTAGGTACCATTAATAGGTACCATTATTTGGTGGGTTCAAAACCCCTCCGGACGTCGGTTGGGTATAGCCCTAACCTAGCAAACCTGTTACCGGCCAAAACCGGTAAACTGGCAGCAGAGTCCCGCCCTTGGCGGGACGGACTTGCTCGCCTCGTCCAGGATCTCGCGTACGGTCAAGTGTGCTTCGACCTACCCGAGACTGCGTCAGGCCATCCCGCTGTTGGCGGGACATCCTGGCGCGTTTTGTCTCTGTACAGGTTTGCAGCGTTAGGGTATAGTCAGAATTTACTCGTGAGAGTAGTTTGCCGCCGTTGCGATCCATGACAGAGGTCAAACCGTGCAACCTGGTTCGGACGAATAGGCACCCTCAGCCCTCAAGGGGAAAGGATTGAGCTGAGGCGTGAATACGTATGGGGGATGACCCCTCACCCTTGCCCTCTTCCCCAAAGTTGGAGGAGCAGGAGAACCCGTTCTTGTTGAGTTATGGATTCCAGCGCGTCACCCGAAAACCAATCAGTGATCGGGCGGACGCAAGCTTTTCTCGGATAGTGCGGTGGAGTTCTCGCCTCCTATGGGGGTAACACGCGTTCGGGTCAACTTATGGACGTACAACCCGAAGTCGGGGAGATGCTTTACTCGGTGGTGCCTGTTGTCAAGTGCACAGTGAGTAGTCTTTACGCCTAGTTCCCAGTACCCAGTTGCTACTTTCTCTCCGGCACGAGAATTGCTTTTTTCTTGGCTCAATTCCAGCCAACGCAGGAGAACTTAACATGTACCGGGTAGCCCCGATTATTCTGGCCCTCCTAGCCATCCGTCTCTTCTTTGCGGTGAACACATCTGTTGCAGACGATCGGACGGTAAGCGTTACAGTCGATGGGTACAGCTACCTTGGAGACAACGATACCATCAAGACGGCCCGCGAGCGAGCCCTGGCTGAGGCCGAGCGAAATGCGATTGAACAGGGTTCATATTCCTATCTGGAGTCACACACCACGGTGAAAGATTTTCAAGTGACGTCCGATGAGATCAGCAGTCGGGTCAGTGGCGTTATCTCAAACAAAAAGATCTTGGTGGACGAGATGGAAAAGGACACACTCCGCTATCATATCCGTCTGGAAGCAGAAGTAAAGCTCGTGGACAAACTCGAGAGGCCCCCTGAGCAGCCGCAGTCAGTATCCCCATCCTCTGACGATGGCATTGCCACGCAGATACGGGGGGCTCCTGTGGAGCGCAACCTTGAGCAATCTGGACCTTCGAAACAGGACCTGTACCGCACCCTACAACGGTTGCTCAAGCAGAGAAATGAGCACCCCCACCGTTATATCCAATATATGTCCCGCACAGAGCCACAGATCAACCGAACCGAGTCTTTTGTCTCCCGGCTGCGGCGGCTGGAAACCAGGAATCCTGAAGCAGCGCGCAAGGTCCGGACAAAGCTGTCCAGGACTCCAATCCAGGTAAAGGGTAAGCGACAGCTTGCGGATCGCCTCCGTTATCTAAGAAAAAATCGCCCTCGGGAGTACATTCTGATCATGGAAATTCTCTTCCCGGAAGTTCGCCCTCCGGCATTGGCGCGAGATCGGCTGGAGAACAGAGAAGGTCGCCGGAAGCCCGGAAAGGTCTATCCAGCCCCAGTCCGTTTAGCCCGTTGATCATCTTACACCCAGAAACCGTTCAGTAAATGATCACCCTTTACTCCAAAGCCACAATAGGGTGATTCGGTGACCTAGTGACTATAAGTGACAGCGAAGCGTGATGACAAGTAAAACGGTTGCAGTCACGCCAGGGCGTGAATTCATGAATTATTCGGGTTAAGGAATAAAGAAGGATTGTACACTCATGAATACCGCGAGAAACAGGGTAAGCGCTGTGGCGACCACTGCCAGCAGGGCCCGACCCATGGTAGTTCGATGCACAATACTCAGACCCAAGGTGGAAAGGTAGATTTCGTAGAACTGAAAGAAAATCCCAAGGATAGGAATCCAACTCACTAGGTTCACCGCACTGGCGTAGCACACCACTCTGAAAGTGGCCTCGTAGGATGCGCCGGTCCTCCAAAGTTTGGCGAGGAAAGTGTACAGGAGCAATGCACTCAAAAAAGGCATCGCCAAGGCTACGAGAATCATGAGAAAGAATCGGGGATCCAAGCTCCTGGCTGATCCGACGTTCAAAACCACGGATACGACAAGATACAGAAACGTGCATAGCAAAAAGAAGACGTAGGGACCCAGAAGGCCGCCTTCAATCGGCATTGCCGGGAAGAATACTCGTGGGCTCAGGATCACTGCCTTGGCAGTCCCGATGAAACCACTTATCAGTCCCGCCCCTGAAGGTTGAGGTTGTATGGGCTCCGGCATTTCGGAGTTGACCGACTTGTGATTCTCCATCAACGCTCTCACTATTAAAAATTGTAGGGCCTCTCCGACATGGGCGACCCCAACTTAATGCCAGGCGGTGTCAATGTCAAGAAAATCTCGGCGCACTTTGAACCTCGACTTAGCCGGTTATGTTTCGGTCGTTGAGACGCCAGTCATATGGAATGAACCGGACTTTACCCTAACGTTGCAGACCTGTACCGAGGAAAAACGCGCCAGGGTGTCCCGCCAACG
>CP070692.1:2479328-2489898 GCA_020353215.1 Deltaproteobacteria bacterium | reverse complement strand
GGCAGGATTCAGTGGTTCTCATCCCCCGTTTCGCGCCTGGTTAGCTCTCGTGACGATTCTTGAGAAATGAAGTATACTAAGCCAAGATCGACTTGCCAATGAGCTCTCCGCGGCCTGCGCCGGGATACACCGCGATGGGTACCCTTGCTGAGCCGCAAAGGAAGATGCGGCAACCGTCTGGAGATTCGACATGAATATTGCAGTGGTAGGTGGAGGTACTCGGTGTCGTATCCTAATGGATTCGATCGATAAACACTCTTTTCGAGAGATATCTCCCAAAGTCGTGGCTGTAGCGGATTCGAAGGAGGATGCTCCCGGTCTGGTCAAGGCAAGAGAAAAACATCTTTTCGTTACAAGCGATTATAATGATATTTTTGATAGAGATGATATAGATCTAATAGTAGAACTGACGGGTAATCAGGCTGTATACGATGATATTTTGTTGAAGAAAAAAGAATCAGTTCGGGCCATTAACCACAAGACTGCAACGCTGTTCTGGGAATTTACCCTCTCTTCCAGGATTGAGCAAAAAGCAAGAAAGAAACTGCAAGAAACACGGGCGATTTACAATGTCCTGATAAATGAACTCATTCAGGAAGACGTTATAGTTATGGCGTCTAATTACCGAGTTCTAGACATCAATGAGACCCTGGCAAAGAAAATGGGTATTGAAAGAAAGGATGCTATTGGTCGATACTGTTACCAACTCTTACATCGCGAAAGTGCCCCATGTTCCGGCGAAGATCATCCCTGTCCGCTTGTCCAAACCGTCAAGACGGGGAAACCATTTCGTGTGACTCATGTTCATTTCGACAAGGGTGATAGGGAGCTTTTCTACTCAATTTCCTGCTACCCTCTCATTGACAATGGTGAGGTGGTGGGGGCGATAGAAATAGCTAGAGACATCACGAAGGATATCGATATTCAGAAGGTTATGATGCAACACGACAAAATGGCTTCCATTGGTCGCTTGGCAGCAGGTGTAGCCCATGAAATCAATAATCCATTGACCACAATTTTGACCAGCGCTATGTTAATCCAAGAGGATACCGACCCTGGACATCCAAATTACCAGGAATTGCAGACCATAGCTGACGAAGCTTTACGCTGTCGTAAGATAGTAAGTAGTCTGCTGGATTTTGCACGCCAGAGTAGGCCAATCAAAAGATCCCATCAACTAAATGATGTGGTTGCGGAAAGTGTTATGTTGACCAGGAAACAGGCGGCGTTTAACGATATTACTTTAGAGCAGAGACTTTCGGAGCATCTACCACCCAATAATATGGACAAAGATCAGCTTGAACAAGTCTTAATTAACTTGATACTCAATGCAATAGAAGCAACTGATCCCGGAGGAAAAGTCACTATTAGTACCAGTCTTGTTCCCGAAGCCGATAAGATTAAACTCACGGTCAGCGACTCGGGCAAGGGTATTTCAGGGGAAGATATGGATAGGATATTTGATCCATTCTTTACCACTCGGGAAAGTGGAACCGGGCTAGGATTAGCCATAACGCAAGGCATCATCGAACAGCACGGCGGGACTATAGAGGTGAACAGCCAACTCGGCCAAGGAACGAGCTTTACCATCGAATTGCCGCTTGACCACGGAGACAACGATGGCCATTGATCGTAGTCCTCGTATCTTGGTCATAGACGATGAGCTGTCCATCTGTCAAAACTGTACAAAGATACTGTCCAAAATTGAATGTGAAGTGCAATATGCCCTGAACGGGTACGATGCCTTGAGGATGATGGAGGAGAAACCGTTTGACCTAGTCATAACTGACCTAAAAATGACGAGCCTAGGTGGCATGGAAGTTCTCAGACGGGTGAAAGCGGCCCACCCTGACACGATGGTTGTCGTGATCACCGGTTACGCCAGCGTTTCTTCCGCGGTAGAGGTGATGAAGTTGGGGGCGTTTGACTACCTTCCGAAACCGTTCACCCCAAATGAACTCCGCGGTGTTGTCCGCCAGGCCGTAGCCGAAAGAGCCATATTGGTCCAAAACCAAAAACTTAGACAACAAGAAAAGGAGCTGCGTACGTTTTCTCACCAACTCATTGGTGATAGTCCCAAGATAAAGAAAGTGATTGAGATGGTGCGGAAAGTTGCCCCAACAGATGCAACGGTTCTTATTTCTGGTGAGAGCGGCACCGGAAAAGAGTTGATCGCCCGGGCCATACATGCCAATAGCAATCGGAGCGACTCATCCTTTTTTGCCGTGGACTGCGGGACCATTTCGGATACCTTACTGGAGAGTGAGCTTTTCGGTCATAGCAAGGGTGCATTTACTGGGGCCCATCAGGACAAGCCCGGTATTTTCGGAGTAGCAAGTGGAGGGACCGTTTTCTTAGATGAGATAGGGAATATTTCCTTGGAAGTACAAGCCAAACTCCTTCGGTTCCTGGAGGTCCGTGAATTCCTGCCTTTGGGTTCCACAACCCCACAAAAAGTAGACGTCCGCCTCATCCTCGCCACCAACCAGGATCTGAAAAAGATGGTCTCCGAGGGTTCTTTCAGGGAAGATTTCTATTATAGGATTTTTGTGTACCCCGTAATGATGCCTCCCTTGAGAGAGCGAAAAGAGGATGTCTTGCCCATCGCATATCATTTCTTGGAGCAGTTTAATAGTCGTCTAGGGAAGAACATCGCGGGCCTCGATGACACTGCGGTGAATAAGTTGACACAGTATGACTGGCCCGGAAACGTGAGGCAGTTGAAAAACGCCATCGAAAGAGCGGTCATCCTCTGTGAGAAAGAGCAGATAAGCCTAAAGGAACTGCCATTCACAGATGACTTCGAACAATTAATAGAGCGCGTACCGTCAACCAATGAGGAACTAAAGAGAATCAAGAAAGAAATCAGGCAAAAGGCCGTTGGTGAGGTTGAGAAGAATTTCGTTCTCAACGCCCTGGTCTTGAACGATTGGAACGTGACACAGGCCGCAAGAAAAGTAGGGCTCCAGCGCACTAATTTTCAGAGTCTGATGAAAAAACATGGAATTAAGCTTCAGCGGCGGGATAAGTCGGGTAGAAAAGAAGCTTAGGCTCTTCCAGAAAGATCGATTAACCAAGATTGTTACAGCCTTCCTCTGGGTAGAACCAGAAAAACCTATACTCTGTATTCAAATCATATACACCCTATACACTCTATGCGTTCAGCTTGATCTACGGCTGCGTTTTAGGGAGCTACTCGAATTTTTGTTTGGTAATATCAGTATGTTAAAGACTGCTACGTAGTTTTACAGATGACGTCATTTCAGGACGGCGTTTCACCTGAGTAGGTGTATGGTTTTCTTATACACTCATTTCGTCACTCTCACTCTTCGCATCAAGTTATAGTTGTAAGTTCAACTACTTAGATAACTTGGACGGTTTTGGCATATACCCTGCTAGGAGATGGAGTAGTTTTTCCTGATTAGTAAGTGTTAGAGCTTTAAGTCGTGTTTTAGGTGACCAACACAAGATTAGATTTGATTATGGGGGAGAAGATGGAAGCAAAAAACAAAATTCTTGTAGTGGACGATGAAGAGAAGATCTGTCGAAACGTGGAAAAAATCCTATCTAAAGATGATTATGATGTGAGCTATGCTTTGAGTGCGAACGAAGCTTTGGAAAAAATGGCCAAGGAATCGTATGCGCTTCTGATTTCCGACATTATCATGCCGGGGATGAACGGCCTCGAATTTCTGAAACTCGTTAAGAATCAATGGCCACTCACCAAAGTCATCCTGTTCACCGCTTACGCATCCACTGATACGGCGGTGAAGGCAATACGACTGGGGGCGTTGGACTACATCCCCAAGCCGTTCACTCCAGATGAGTTGAGACTGCCCGTGGAGTTGGCTCTGGCAGGGGAATTGCCCGAAGCCTCAGCATCGGAACAAGAGGTAGAGGGTATGAATATCATCGATATTGACAGCCCTTTTGACCAAGATGAGGTGGCGAAATACACGGGTGAGGATTATGCGAAGAGTGTCAGCCGTTCGGATATTCCGATTGTCGGAGTTCCTAGTCCAGAGCTTTTGGAACACTACTGTGAATTAGGGACGAGGGTCTGCGAGATTTTCGAGAAGGTAGGAGGTATCTGTAAAGGGGGGACAAAGACCGGGAAATGTCCTCAGGTAGAAGCGAAAAGGAAAAAGGCGGCCGGGAAAAGACAAGAGTTCGATGCCAACCAGCTCATTGGCATCGATATGCCCTTTGATTACGATGAGGTGGTGGCGATAACCGGGCCAGAGTACGTTCAGTACGTCGACCGTGACGGATATGCCTTCCTGCCTTATGAGGAACTCAAGAAAAACGCCGCTCGATTTCTGGCAACGGAGCCTGAACCCGCGTCAATTGCAGCTGAAATCATCGAGACTGCTGCCCGGCAAGACATACTGGTCATCGACGACGAGGTAGCCGTAAACAACAATATCAGGAAGATTCTTTCCAAGAAGGGTTATCAGGTAGACCAGGCCGTAACGAAGGTAGAGGCTCTGCAAAAAATCGGAGAGAGAGCTTATAAGCTAGTTCTATTAGACTTGAAAATTCCCGGGGTTAAAGGTTTGGAGCTTCTGCGGGCAATTCGTGAGAAGAGACCAGAGACCTTAGTGATTATTATTACCGGATACGCTAGCATAGAGACTGCAAAGGAGACTGCGCGATGGGGAGCCGTCTCTTACCTACCCAAGCCCTTCACCCCGCATGAAATACGGGAGGCAACGGAAAAGGCCGTCCGACTTGCAGCTTAAGACCCAACAAAAAATCTCTCGGTGGTTCCGAACGCCGAGAGATTTTTTACTACGGAGAGCACTAAATAGTCTGCATTTTGAAGATGTACGGGTCATGAAATCTTCTCTTTGGTTCCGAGTCTCCCGGGCTGGTCATGCCTCCACTCTTTTCTGTTCCCGTCTCTACTGCGCTTCTGCGGGCCAGGGGGTTCCCCCTTCCGCAACTCCATGTAACCTGGGACCCAACGACGTTGGGGCTGAGCGGAGCGAAGCGAGCGCCGAGACATAAGAAGCCCTCCCGCAGGTTTCTTATCCGTTCAAGCCAAGCAAACAAAAGCGGCAGCGTGTAACAAACGCGCCGACCGCCCTCAACAGTGTCACTGCCAGACCGGCTGTTTGCAAATATCCCATCACCTTGCTACCATTGGAAATCGTCGTCGACTTTAGGTTCTTCCGGAAATTGCTGAGATGGGAAACAAAACCACCAGTGTGGCCAGAGCAACCTGCTCAACAAAGAGCATATTGGCGCCAATTGGGATGCAGTCCACTGCCTTGGAAACTGGTCTGCCGCCGACGCAGGCCACGGCCTTACAGCCTGCAAAGGAAAGGCACCGGTGGACCGGGCCCTCTTTGTCTCGTTAGTAGGGGTAAGTTGGAACAAGTACGGCAAATCGATGGTCATCCAAGCGAATTCCGGAATAAGCCAACTTAAGAAGACTGGTTCAGGGAGCGACTGGTGAACCTTTATCTCGTGGGTTATCGGTGTACCGGCAAGACTAGTGTCGGTCGGAAGCTCGCAGAGGCTCTGGAATGGGTGTTCGTGGATATGGATTATGAATTGGAGGTGGAGGAGGGCATGTCCACGCAGGAGATTGTTGCCAGTCGGGGCTGGCAATACTTCAGGGAGCTCGAAGGCCAGTTGCTCGAGCGACTCAGCCAAGCTACAAGGCAGGTGATCGCTACAGGCGGGGGTGTGGTCACTGCCCCGGAGAATATCGCCATAATGCGTGCCAGCGGCAGGGCCGTTTGGCTGCATGCCGGTCCGGGTACCATCGCCAAACGGATGGCGGCGGATAGCAACACCGTTGCGCAACGGCCCCCTCTACTTGGCAGTGACTCGTTTGCCGAGGTCGAGGAGGTACTGGCAGAAAGACTGCCCCTGTACCAGCAGACCATGCATCTGCAAGTGGGAACAGACGACCTGTCTTTGGAAGCAGTGGCCCAGCACGTTTTGGCATGGCTGGATACCGAACTACAAGGTGGTAGCTAGCAGCCCCGCGATGAGTTCGGGACAGTCGGGCAGGAGGCAGCGAATAGTCAGTTGGGTTTGGGCCGTCATGGGTAATAAGATGGGAGACCACAACTGACAGTTAGGCGTAATGATTATGTAATCGATGACGCTACGCGCCGTGCGGTCGGCGAAGAAAGGGAACTAACTCATGCCAGGAAACACCTTTGGTAGCATGTTTCGCGTCACCACTTGGGGTGAGTCCCATGGGCCAGCCCTGGGTGCTGTGGTTGATGGCTGCCCTCCCGGTTTGACACTGACGGCGGATGACATAGATAGTGAGTTGGCCTGGAGACGTTCTCGCGATGACCGCGTCAGTACTTCGCGGCGAGAACCGGATCAAGTGGAAATCCTCTCGGGTGTTTTTGAAGACCGCACCACCGGGACACCCATCAGCATGATCATCCATAATCGAGACGTTGTCAGCAGTGCCTACGCAGATCTTAAGGATCTGTTCAGGCCTGGGCACGCAGACTACACTTATTGGCACAAATATGGGATTCGTGACTGGCGTGGAGGCGGTCGAGCCTCGGGGCGGGAGACGGTTGCTCGGGTGGCTGCCGGGGCAGTAGCCAAGAAGCTTTTGGAGCAAGAAGGAATTAAGATCCTGGCCTATACGCTGGCCTTGGGAGGCGTAAAAGCTCAGAAGTTGAACTTTGAAGCTATCCACGATAATTCCCTGTTCTGTCCGGATCCCGACACGGTTCCGAAGATGCTTGCCCGTTTACAGGAAGTAAAGGCAGCCGGAGACTCGGTCGGGGGGATTGTGGAAATCAGGGCTCAAGGCTGCCCTGCGGGCCTTGGTGAACCCGTGTTCGCGAAGCTTGATGCCATGGTTGCCTCGGCGTTAATGGGAATTGGAGCGGTGAAAGGCGTAGAGATTGGGAGTGGTTTCGCAGCAACAGCAATGCTTGGTTCAGAACACAATGACGCTCTCACCCCAAGTGGCTTTCTGTCCAACAACGCGGGAGGGATTCTCGGAGGCATCTCCAATGGCGAAGAGATCGTGGCACGAGTGGCCGTAAAACCAATTCCTTCTATTGAACGGGAACAACAAACCATCAAGGCAAGCGGGGACCCAACCACTCTTTCTGTAAAGGGAAGGCATGACGTCTCAGCCATTCCCCGAATCGTACCAGTGTGCGGCGCAATGGTACGGTTGGTTTTGGCCGATATGCTAATGCAGCAACGGGCGATCAGGTAAGCGGTAATCCCTTAGCATTTCGCGCCGTTCTCGCACGTTGCGCCTTTTTTGAAAGCCACTGCCGAACTCGGTCATCTGGACAACTCATTCCTGCCTGCTGTCAGCTGCCGATCGCCAGCTACTGTTTTATACGGCGTGCTGCTCGCCGCTAACGGCTCACTACGTGATGAGCTTCAGTTCTTCAAAGAGTCCGTCCGCGTAAGTCAGGATGTAGTCGCGTTGCTTTTGGTCAGCATACTTGATGCAACTACAACGCAGACGCTTGCGTGTTCGAATGAGCAACTCAAAGCTGATGGCCTGACGATCCAGATTGATGGCAAAGTAGAAGGGCTGACAGTCCTTGTGCTCCTGCTGCTGTTCCTCGTACAGTGACTCCGGTACGGTGAGCCAGTAGATTCCGGGCAGCTCCCCGGCTTCCGCGCGACTTGTCAGGTGACGTTCCAGCCTCTGAAAATCCTCTTCTCTCAGTTGGTCAATTACGTACTGTTTCATAGCTCCTCGGTACAATGTACAGTGACATACCAGATCACTCTCTCACCCGCATTATTCAAGAAGCGCTCACTGCGGGGTTGGCTCCACCAACTATTGAATTATTCGGGCTAGTGGTGATAGAGGTTGTGGGTCTTCACCTTAGCTTCACGGAAGCCAAATGTAAAACCTTTTTGCTGGCTTTTCATCAAGCCTTTAGCTAGAATGCTTTCATGGTAACACAAGAGAACGTATCTCGACACTGCCACTCGTATTGTCCCAAGAAGATTCAAACCGGTGAAGTAGACGAGACGTATAGACGTTGATCACCTGGCGCTGCTTGGACATTGTTACCTATGTTGAATCATACGTGCTGAGGAGTTGTTAGCAAGAGAACTGTGCTGAACAGGTTGAGGATAAGGGATAGGCAGAGAGAAACTGACCAGGGGCTGGAGCAGGAGAAAATTTCTGCCGAATTGCTGGACCGAGTACAGGTGAATGCACCTTACCGGCTTCTGGTGGATCGATATCTGGATCTGTTTCTACATTACGGCATCCATCCAGAGATTGGATTCGATGCGGCGGTGCTGGAAGAATGGGATATGGAGGCCATGACACGGGTAGCCCACCTCCTGTCGGAAAAGGGCAGGAGAGTCACATTTCACGGGCCTTTCATGGATCTTGCTCCCGGGGGTGTGGATGATCGAATTAGGGAGGTGAGCAGCCTGCGACTGCAGCGAACCATGGAACTTGTCCCGCTGTTCCACCCCGGAAGTGTCGTGTTCCATGCCGGCTACGATGACCGTCGCTATCACGCCCACAGGCAGGAGTGGTTAGCCAGCAGTGTTGCCACATGGGGGCCTATCGCCGAGCAGGCGGAGGAAAAAGGCGTTGAAATCCACCTGGAGAACGTATATGAGAGAACTCCGAAGATGATTCTAAGTTTAATAGAAAAAATATCCTCGGACCGGATTGGCTTTTGCCTTGACGTGGGCCACATGCAGGCTTTTGCGGACGCTCCTTTGTTGGAATGGCTCGATACCCTGGGGCCCTATCTCAAAGAAGTTCACCTCCATGACAACCATGGGCAGGGCGATACGCATGGTCCCGTTGGTAGCGGTAGAGTCCCTTTTGAGGAACTGTTTCAGTACCTCTCAGACAAGGGAATCCGGCCTGTGCTCACTCTGGAACCTCACGAAGAGGCCTCGCTCTGGAGCAGCCTCGAGAATCTAGAAAAACTCTGGCCCTGGAAGGACTAGGGCATGGCACGGGACTGACTCCTTCGGACGGCTCCTATAGCAAACAGCAGGCACGAGGGATGGATCTGATAGATTGGACCGGCAGATGCTCGCCCCCCATTTGGCGCGACATTGGCGGCTGGATTAACCGAGAAACCAGTGAGGCCTCAAGAGGCAAGCAGTGGAGTCAGCGGAGGAAAGATCAATGAAAACGCTGGTGGAGTACATCGTCAAGGCGCTGGTTGACCATCCGGATCAAATCCTGATAGCCGAAAGGAGTGGCCGCAATACAACCATTATTGAGCTGGCCGTGGCCAAGGAGGACATCGGCAAGGTGATTGGCAAAGAGGGCCGTACGATAAATGCCATCCGCACCATTCTCAATGCCGCAGGTGCAAGCCAGAAAAAGAGGGTGGTGCTTGAGGTTATGGGCTAGACTCTTCCCGCTGGCAACCGGATACCCACCGTGGGTACTGAGGTTGTTTTCCCCTGATTCCAGAGCAATATAGTTTTGGACGGTACCGGTAGAGAGACTGAGAGCTTGATAAGTACTCTTCCCCTTCTCTATTCTTTACTGCATACGTAAGTTACCGTGACTTGCCAAATGGCGGCGTCGCGGACAGATGGATAGAAAGGAAAAACGAATATCCCCGCCGAGACTTCAAGGAGGAGCATAATGGCGAACAAGGTCAAGGAAGTGCCCGTAGAGGAGCTCTGTGCCAGAATTGATCCCGATTCGCTCGGTTTTGAAACCACAGAAAGCCTATGTCCGCCCGAGGAAGGAGTGGTGGCCCAGGATCGGGCCATCCAAGCGATCAAGTTTGGAATGGGTATGAAGGATATCGACTACAACATTTTCGTTGCAGGACAACCCAAGACCGGCTTGACTTACATCGCCAAGACTTTTCTGGCAAAGGCGGCCAAAGAAGAGCCAACCCCCCCCGACTGGTGCTATGTTTACAACTTCGGCGAACCGGATTCCCCCAAGTGCATCAGTTTGTCCTCAGGCAGAGGCAAAGAGCTGAAAAAAAACATGGAGCAATTTGTCCAGACTCTCCAGGCCAAGATTCCTGAGGTGTTTGAAAGCGAAGACTACAGTGCAAAGGAAGCCGAGGTCCATCAAGCATTCGAAGGCAAGCGGCGCGAGATTATCGACGCGCTGTCCAGTAGAGCCAAAGAGGAGGGCTTCATCCTCCAATTCTCACAGGTGGGAATGGTTATCGTTCCCGCGGCAGAAGAGGGCCAGCCCATGTCGCAGGAGGCGCTCGCTCAGCTTCCTGAAGAGGAAAAGACAGCGCTACGGGAAAAGAGTGACCAGCTGCAGAAAGAAATGAACGATGCCATCAAGGAGATCCGGAAGGCGGAAGCAGCGTTCCGGGAAAAGCACAGCAAGCTGGATGCAGAAATTGCCATGTACGTTGTCGGTCATCTGATGGAGACCTTGGAAGAGCAGTTCAAGGATGAGCAAGACGTGCTGGATTACCTTAAACAGGCTCAGGAGGACATACTGGAGAACATAGACGATTTCAAGAAGAAACAGGAGCAGCAGCAGCAAGCCACTCCTTTTCCCGTGCCTCCTAAAGAAGTGGCTTTTCGCAAGTACGATGTAAACGTACTCATCGATAATTCCGAGACAAAGGGGGCCCCCGTA
>CP070692.1:2468641-2479228 GCA_020353215.1 Deltaproteobacteria bacterium | reverse complement strand
ACATCTGGTAATGGCTTTGGATAACTCCCAAGGGCCTGTGATGCAGGATGGTTACCTGGAACAAACTGCTGAGAAGCTGGTGATCAACGTTTTGTTGGCCAGTCTTTATGAAGATGGGTATATTGAGGTTTCTGGCGGTCTGTTGGACGAACCACGACTTTTTGATTTTCATCATGAACTGGATATCCAGATAAGTCTGACCTCTTCCGGAGAGGAAGCGCATATTTGGGAGGAACTCGATCTGTTTGAATCCCGTTGCGGGGCGGCCTTGCATTAAACCTAAACGGACAAGATGAGAGACAGCGGCGGACAACTCGCCATCTTCTACAACCCTTTCAAAAAGCAAAAGGGCCCGGAGTTGACTCGACTCCGGGCCCTTTTGCTTTTTCAATCTAAAGACTCAGCTGTGGTTCAATGCTCACGGCTCACCAACACCTCGGCAAAATGCTATCGGCCAAGACTTAGAATCTCCAGCCATTGTTAACACCGGATCCCCGGTTCAATTCCCACCAGGCTGTGTTCGGATCAGAAGAAGGTATGAACCTCGCCCTCCAGCTTGGCACCTTCTTCCCAATCAAGAAAACGTGTACTTATACGAGCTTCAAGATTCGCCGAATGCTTGACCTTGAGGCGGTTACTTACCTCAATCTCCCCCTGAACACGGCCGGCGACGGTAAGGTCTCTGGCAATTATCCTCCCCTTGACCATCCCCTCCGGATAAACGTAGAGAGCGCCCTTGGTGACGATGGTCCCTTCGAAGCGGCCAGCAACGAATAGGTCTTTGTCGCAGGCAATGGTTCCAGTCACTATACTATGCTCACCCACCACGTTCATTGTTCGAACTCCTGAGTAATGCGGAAAGGCTGTTCAGTTGTTGCCGGTAACAGCCGGACCATTCAGTGACGGTCTCCTTTTTCCCCGAAATCGGCAATCCCTCTCCGCCTGTCTACTCAACCGACCTTGCCCACTCTTGCAAGATCGCGCCTCCTCCTCATTTCGTCGCGGCAGTTTTCCCAGATAATGCAGCGAGTGCGGAATTTGCAGTAGAGTTCGGGGTCAGTACAAGACTGACAGCTTTCCAGGCAGTCTTGACAGTAACCGTATTCGCGTTTGTCACAATAAATTACGGCATTTCGCTCCCGATGAAATCGGCATTCATGCTTATCCTTCATAGCTCAAGCACCCTATCCAAAAAATCTCTCGACGTCAAGGTATACAGATACAGGAGTCCTATCTATTGCATATAAAAGACTGGGCCATTCCACGGGACCAATCCGTCAATTTAGTCTATAATTGAACTGACTTCTGGCTTTTTGGCAAGAAGCTGGAGGATTTCAGCGATATTTTCAGGCTAGCAACACTTGGACGGAGTATACCGGTGGACCGCAAGCCAAAGCCGCCATGGCTCAAACGTCGACTGATAACCAAATCTTCGACAAAAGACGTCAGCAGATTGATCGACGATCTGGGTCTTCATACGGTGTGCCAGGAGGCCCGATGTCCGAACCAGGCGGAATGTTTTTCTAAAAGCACCGCCACCTTCATGATTCTGGGTGATCGGTGCAGTCGCGACTGCACCTTTTGCGCTGTGGCCCATGGAGTCCAGCGTCCACCTAATCCGGACGAGCCCCGATGGGTCGCTGAGGCAGTCTATCGCTTGGGCCTGGGCTATGTGGTAATAACCTCTGTCACCCGTGACGACCTCGCAGATGGTGGTGCCGCTCATTTTGCCGCTACAATCGAGGCAATCCATTTGCTTAAGCCCGACACTCTCGTAGAGGTCCTGGTGCCTGATTTCCAAGGATCAAGGTCGTCCATTGCACTAGTTTTGGACGCCCAACCCTCTGTTCTCAACCATAACGTAGAGACTGTGCCCAGACTGTATGCAGCGGTTCGACCTCAAGCTCATTATGATAGGTCGTTAAGGCTTTTGGCAAAAGTAAAGCAACAGAACCCTGAAATTGTCACCAAGAGCGGCTTCATGGTAGGACTTGGGGAAACGGCGGCCGAAGTAACCGTGCTTCTGCGAGATCTTAAGAAAGTGGGCTGCGACCTGGTTACCATCGGTCAATACCTCCGTCCCTCAAAAGCACATCATCCTGTTCTGGAGTATATCCACCCCGACCTCTTTCGAGCATATGCAAGAGAGGCTGAGACCCTCGGCTTCCTGGGTGTAGCTTCCGACCCTTATGTCAGGAGTTCCTATCGAGCAGAGGAGCTTTATAGGCAAGCAAGAGGTATGGGCTGATGTGGGATGTCAGATGTAGGGACAACCCACGAGCCCGACCCACATCTCAGACCCATATCTCACATCTATGACGCAGTGCAACTCTTTGCCATCTCTCCCGTCCAGAATGGGGAAATCTCGCGGAGACCTTCGATAATGGGAGGGGTAACCTCCAGGATGTAGTCGATCTCTTCTTGTGTATTGTATACACTCAAACTGAAACGAATGGAGCCGTGGGCAGCTGTAAACGGAACTCCCATGGCACGCAGCACGTGGGATGGCTCGAGCGAACCGGAGGTACAGGCCGAGCCTGAAGAAGCGCATATTCCCTTATCACCCAGCTTCAGCAAGATGGACTCACCTTCAACATACTCAAAGCTGATATTCAGAGTATTGGGCAACCTTTGATCGCGGTCACCATTGACAATGCTGTTAGGAATTCGCTCCAATAGCCCCTGTTCCAGCCTGTCACGCATTCCTTTCACCCGCTGTAATTGGTCTTCCAGGTCCCGATACGCCAGCTCACACGCCTTGCCCAGGCCGACGATATAGGGAACGTTTTCAGTGCCCCCACGGCGTCCTTTCTCCTGGTGACCACCAATGATAAACGGAGCGAAGCGCGTGCCCCGTCGCACATAAAGAGCACCAACTCCCTTGGGTGCATGAAGTTTATGTCCTGAAAGGCTTAGCATATCTATTTGACTCTCGGCTAGATCGATAGGGATCTTACCCACCGCCTGGACCGCGTCCGTGTGGAAAAGTACTCCCCGGCTTTTGGCCAAGGCAGCTATCTCCTCCACCGGAAAAAGAACGCCGGTCTCATTATTGGCCCACATCACGCTAACGATCACAGTATCTTCCGTTATCGCCTTGGCCACGTCTTCCATGGACAGGTTACCATCCCGGTCCACCGGCAACTCGATTACGCGATAACCCTGGCGCCTCAGATTGGCCACAACGTTTTTCACCGCAGGGTGTTCCACCCTGGTGGTAACCACTCCTCCCTTGTCGGAGTTGGCGGCCAAACTACTCATAATGGCTGTGTTGTCGCTTTCTGTTCCGCAGCTAGTAAAAATGATCTCTTCCGGTCGGGCCCCGATTAGCTTTGCCACACGCTCTCTCGCTTCCTCCACCTTCCCCTGAACCTGCCCCCCGAAGAAGTGCATGCTGGAAGGATTGCCGTACAAGTCACCAAAGTATGGGCGCATCTCCTCCACCACTTCTGGAGCCACCCTAGTCGTCGCGTTGTTGTCCACATAAATGACCTTCATTGTGTAATCTCCTCAACCACCAGGGTATCCGTGACGAGTTCGCGCAATTTGTTCTCCACGTAATGCTTCAGGGTAACGCCCGAGGCCGCACACGTGGCACAAGCCCCCTTGAGGGAGACCAAAACCCTATCACCGACTATGTCTATGAGCTCAATGCTGCCACCATCTTTGGCCAGGGTAGGATTTATCTCTTGCTCCAGTGTCTGTTCTATACGTTTCATTTTCTGAATGTTGCTCAGACGCGTTTGCGTGGGCGGCTCCCGTTGCGGTTCTGCACCGGCTTGAACAAGCAACCGATCCAGGATGGTTTCGATGCGTTCATGACAGCTCCCACAACCACCCCCCGCCTTGGTATAGTCGGTCACCTGTTCCAAGGTGGACAGCTTATTATGGAGGATCGCTTCCTCGATCTCCTTCTCCGTCACCCCGAAACATTCACAAACAATCTCAGACTCCTCTTTGGCGAGTTTATGACCCCGATAATTAGCTATGGCAGACCTGAGGGCTTCCTGACCCATAACGGAGCAGTGCATTTTCTTGTCCGGCAGCCCCCCCAGGTACTCCACAATGTCCTGGTTGGTAATCGTCTCCGCCTCGTCAAGAGTTTTGCCGACAATCATCTCCGTGAGTGCTGAAGAAGAGGCAATCGCACTGGCACATCCAAAGGTCTGGAACTTGGCCTCGTCGATCCTTCCTTCAGCATCGAGTTTAAAAGTGAGCCTGAGCGCGTCACCGCAGGAAAGGGACCCCACCTCGCCCACACCATCCGGCTCTACTACCTCCCCAACATTCTTTGGGTTATTGAAGAGTTCTTTCACCTTTTCCGTGTAAACCCACATGTGACAACCTCCACAATGTTCAGCCGTATGCTACAGCTTGATTTCGCAAGATGATGGGTACCTGGCACCAAAAGACACCCAGTCTAAATTAACTCTCCCACTGCTAGATTACAAGAGGAAAGAGAATCAAGTGGACTTTCACAACCTCTGCAAATTATTTGATGGGTAAATGACCTGGACGGGATTGTAGTGACTTGCTATGGTTGGGCAAAGGGGGAAGGCGTGAACAAAGCAGAAATAGTTGGCGGCGGCATTTTTCTGGAGCCTGATGAAATAGACTATGAGGAAATTGACCCGCCCCTCAGACGGCTAATCCGACTTATTAATACTGAGCCTTGGATCAGAACCTACGGCTGTTGCGCCGGCCAATCTCACCATGGCATCAGCCCTGGGCTGGAACAGCACTTTTTTATAGGCCTGTTCGTCAGTGGTGGCAGCCTTGGCGATGAGTATTTGAGGTGTTGGCTGGATGAAGCCAATCGGCTTAATGGACCCACTGGATTCTGCCTAAGCCTGCAGAGAGTGCACCAGCACCCCTTCGGGCACGGCAACGTGGGCGGCAATTTTGCATATCGCTTGGGAATACATCAGGCGCGAGAAGACGGGACACCTGCCTTGCCTCAAACCGTCAAACGGTTGATCAGGTGCCTCGAGATAGCCTGGGAAGAACTCTGGCCTGTTTCTGCGCCCGGCCTCGGGATTGAGTAAGAATTCATCTCCGTCACGGCTTTGATCACTCCGGAGGGGGGAGCGCAGAATCTGGACTTCACCCTAACGTTGCAAACCTGTTACCGGCCAAAACCGGTAAACTCGCACCAGAGTCCCGCCTATAATTGTGCGGGACGGCCTTGCTCGCCTCGTCCAGGATCTCACGTACGGTTAAGTACGCTTCGACCTACCCGAGACTGCGCGAGGCCACATCTGGCCCACCCTGGCGCGTTTTTCCTCGGTATAGGTATGCAACGTTAGGGTTCATGCAACGGACTGCTGGAGTACTAACGGACGATACTGGTCTAGGTTCCAGGACCAGGAGTTCTTCGACGAAATAATGCAGGTTCTCTTGGAATTCGCTTGTATGACCATCGATTTGCCGTACATTTTCCACCTTGCCCCACCAGACCAGTCTTCAATCTGGGAGCATATCCTGTCTGCGCCTTAATACATTGTCAGACTTCCTTACACCGGGCCATCGAACTCTTTTCTGTTTAACTAGCTTATTTGATTACTGTTTATAGTTTGGGCTGGGCTGAGTTGCGGTCGGACATTGTCGGAATTCTTTATCATGTAATACAATCCGACCCCCGTTCTTCCCGCAGTCAGGAATGTAAGTAATTAGATTTAATGGTAAAAAATTTAGGACATACTTATGGCATGGTTTTTTCTTGTAACACAGAGTATTACGATCGACTGCAGCATTCACCAAGTCCCAAAAATGAAGTCTGCTGGTAGTCCAGAGGATCAGAAAACAACCAGAACTTTAGGAGTTCTCAGAAACGGAGAGCCATGATCTCAGGGAGAAAGACATCGACAATTAGCTTGAGAATCGAGGACCGACTAAAGGGGGAGCTTCAAACGGTTGCTGAAAAACAACAACGCACCACATCTTCCTTGCTTGGGCAACTCATCCAAACGTTTTTGGATTCCCTTGAAGGCTACTCACCCCCGCGGTCAATCCAGCAAGAAAGAAGGCTTCACCACAGGGCGAAGATTGTTCTCCCGGCGCGGTGGAGGATCAGCCAAGGCGAAAACACTGTAGAGCACGACGTTATTGTGAAGAATATTGGTGTCGGAGGAGCTTACACAGAGTACGTAAACGATCAGTGGTTTCACCTTGTCAAGGACCTGCACGATTTTCCCTTTGCATTGGCCGTGAGAACTCCGGGTTCAATGGAGCCGATGGAGTTGGACTCTGACGTAACACGCCTATTAATAACCAGAGACTTTGTGGGTGTCGGCTTGCGATTCAAATGTTTCTTAACTCAGGAAGACCTATTGCTCGAGAAATGACAGATCCTCCCATAATCATTCTATCTGGCCGGCTGCCAATAAGCCTGTGGCCTTGAAAGCCCATTCCGCGGCCGTAGGAGCGAGGATAGAACAAACTAGAAAGAGCGGTGCAAGAGTCGATGGATTTGCAGGAAATATTAAGAAAACTCACAGCTGAAGAACAGAATTTCATTTCCACTTTAATCGATAAAGATCCTTTGACTGGGGTATATAACAGAAGAAAGTTGAACCAAGATATTCATCTGTTAGCTTCGATCTCAGAACGGCGTACCAAAGGATGTGGCCTTCTTATAATTGATATCGACCACTTCAAGAAAATCAACGATCTTGTTGGTCATTTGGAAGGTGATCGCATATTAAAAGAAGTTGTAAAGTGCTTGAAACGTATATTGCGCAGTTATGACGAAATGTATATCTATAGGTATGGTGGAGATGAGTTCGTTGTAATCATTCCAGATACGACACTTCACAATACATTAATCGTTAGCGAACGAATAAGAATACAAATCAAGAAATCATGTAACGTCTCGGTCAGTATAGGTGTATCTCATCACAAAGAGATAACCCCCAATATCGATGAGTTATTGTCGAATGCAGATAAAGCCCTGCGCAGGGTAAAGAGATTGGGTCGAGACAAGGTCCTGGCATATAACCTCGTCGGGATGAATTCGTCGGAACTTTCAATGCTCAGGAGATCTGGGCACGACAGGCGTGCGGCGAGAAATCGCCGTCAGGTCTACGACCTGGAATACTTTCTGAATGGTGGCGTCGAACGTCGGATGGGTCAGAAGCGACGAAGTCCAGTCGAGAGAAGGAACGGCTGGAGGAGAATTGAGAGGGAATGGAGCTTGCCAATTGAATCGAACCTGGGTGCCTGATCGTCATCGCTGCCGAGCATGTTGAACTGAACGACCCTCAGCACGGTGAGATAAAGAAGCATACCAAACACCAGCATATCTCATATAGCACACCCACCCCGTAACAGCTTAATCGCCTCTAAGCTCTGGAGGAGTATAGCCCAATCCACACTAGATAGGTTCTTCCGGAAGTTGCTGGAATGAGCATCGGTGTGCCATATACTTCCGATATTGCTATCTCAAGCATCACGAAATATTGCCTGCCGTGGCGTCCTAGCCTGATGACCACGCCACTCTGTCGCATTCTCTCATAACTGATTGATCGACTGCGAATCTCTTGGGCACGTATCTTGCTTTTCCTATCTGACAGTGAAGAATTGACAATACTGCCTCCTCAATTAGAGGTGAAACTCTGTGAATGGCAGTACCGGCTCGAGAATGGAGCAACTCAGTGGACCTTACCTTGGTACTAAAATACCTTGCCCTTGCCGTCCAGGCGGTGCTACCAGCCACTGTGATTTTGTGGGTTGGATATGTGATGGAGCTGCCGTTGTCGCAATGGGGCTGGGTTGAGTGGTTGATGGCGACACCCGTGGTGGTGTTCCTGGGAATGGTGGCACTTCTCGTCACCTGGAGGACCATTTCCTGCGCCCGTCTTCTACTGGTCAGGAAGCGCTACTCTGATTCAAATATGATCAAGAGTACATCCATTTCTTGACCTGTGCAGTCAGGGAGTACTTTCAGGAGGTCTCTCTTGGATCACGAGAAAAGCCCGTGCCTGAAGTGTGAACGAGTACCGTCGACCCATTGACTCCCCCCGCCTGACGCATATCTTCCATCGTCTCAGCCAAGATAATTCACGATTTCGAGGCATGTTCATCTTCTTCGCGCTTGCGCCGCGCATTCCCCAGCCTTTTGGGGTGGAGCCCCGGTTACGCGGCCTCAGGATATGGATTCCTGCTTTCTTCGGGTTAAGTTTCTCCTTGATTATTTTTGCCCCCGACGATGTGCGGCAATCAAAGAACGGGCAAAATTCGACGGTATTGCATAGCTGATCCCGCTTGGGTCTTTGAGAAGATGCTCCTTTTTACTTTTTACAAACACCTTATTCAGAATACCGACAACCTCACCGGTCGAGATTCTGAACACCGGGCTACCACTGTTGCCCGGATAGGCAGTGGCATCAATTTGGAGTACGTCGTATGGCTGGCGCAGGGTCGCGATTATTTCCTTCTTGATTGCACGTGCGGTTGGACTGGGAAGGACAATGGGAGTTATCGTCGAAATAATCCCGGAATTTGTCGCAGGGTTCAGGCCGAAGACAAGGCCGACAGGATAGCCTGTGAAGGCCACCGCGTGGCCTTCCCGAACCTTGCTGGAATCCCCTAGTTTCAGTGGGGGGAACTCTCCCGCTTCTAATCTGAGCAGGATCAGGTCGTGCTGTTCATCCGTTGCAACCGGGATGACTTTTAGTCCCTGTGGCTGAAGGGCCCGGTGAAAGATGCGAAGTTGCTTTGTTCTTTTCTCTTCCTCCAGAGTCAGTATCGTATGAGCGCAGGTGATGATCAACTTGCCGTCGCCTACAATAAACCCAGTGCCGTAGTAGTTTTGTTTGGGAGTCTGTTTGAGGTTATAGGTGCCGATAGCAACAACGCTGGACTTCACACTCTCGATAAGAACGACTAGTCTGTCTTCGAAATTACTGCCCTTTGCCCAGATCTGTGTACCGTTTATGAAGAAGACAAAAAGAATAACTCGAGTGGCTGCACGCAGTAACCCAAATAAAGAATGTTGGTGACAAGCAAAACTAGTCTTTATCATGTTTCTTGTTTGAAAGCTGTGTTCGTATTTTAGTTGGATCTATTTGGAGCAGCAACTTGGCGCCTTTAGCTTGTGTTACGTTATCTTCCTAGAGATGATGCTGATGACTTGGCATCAAGTAGATATGAATCGCAGTCCGACCATTGAGTTGTTACCTTTCGAACTCTTTTTCATTAAGCCGTTACAAAGATCCCAGCGTCCCTTAAGTCTCTGCAAGAAGAAGGCCAAGGGCAAGTCTCTTGTCCATCGTTTCTAAACCTGAGCAGTCTCGAAAAGTAACGCTGCGGATCACCTCGTGGTGAGTGTATGTTCGGAGGCAGATCCTCGGGTAGCGGGCAAAAAAAGAGATAGTATTCGAGGAAGATTTAGTGCATACAAAAAAAGCAGCTATTTGCAGAGACACGTAGGTTGTATTGAGGGAAGACTCTATGGACGACCTAGGCAAATTTTCCAAACTTGCTCGCTTCCTGATCACCGCGGCGAGCTTCGTTATTCTGGTGGCCGGCATGCGGGCGTCCAGCTCGCTTCTGGTGCCGTTTCTTCTATCTGCTTTTATTGCAATAATTTGCAGTCCACTCTTGTTCTGGATGCAGCGGAGGGGGCTTCCCAAAGCAGTGGCTGTCTTGTCCATCCTAATATCCATTATGGCCGTTGGACTGCTTCTTGCCGCCTTCATCGCCAGGTCTCTCGATGGTCTCACCAGCGCTTTGCCCCTTTATCAAGAACGTCTAGCCGACATGACGGCCGCGCTTGTAGGCTGGCTGCAAGGTCTTGGAGTCGATGTCTCCGATCAGCTTCTGACCGACTATTTTAACCCGCAAAAGGCCATGAGAATGGTCGCCAATATGCTGACGGGGTTGCAAGGGGTGCTCACCAATGTGTTCCTGATTCTGCTCACCGTTATTTTCATTATGCTCGAGGCCTCGAGTTTCCCCAAAAAGCTTTACGCAGCTCTGAGCCATCCTGAGGAGTCCCTGGCCAGCTTCGATCAACTGATTGACAGAGTCAATCGGTACTTGGCAATAAAAACCCTTTTCAGCGCTTTGACAGGTGTGGTGATATGGCTTTGGCTCTCAATCCTTGGGGTTGATTTTGCATTTCTGTGGGGCTTGCTGGCCTTTCTGCTGAACTATGTACCCAACATAGGCTCAATTATTGCCGCAATCCCAGCCGTGTTTCTGGCTCTACTGCAGCTCGGAACAGGCTCTGCCCTATTAACCGGTCTGGCGTATCTGGTAGTAAACACTGTGCTCGGCAGTTTGATTGAACCTAGGTTCATGGGGCGTGGCCTCGGTTTGTCAACACTTGTCGTCTTCCTTTCTCTCGTTTTTTGGGGATGGATCTTGGGTCCTGTTGGCATGCTCCTTTCCGTACCGCTGACCATGATTGTTCAGATTGCGCTGGAGAGTAATGAAGATACACGGTGGATAGCTGTCATACTGGGGTCAACGCCATCCGGCGATACCGGTGCAAAAAAAGTCAACACAGAAAACGAAGAGACGAAGGAGTAGATAGAACAGGCCAATTCGTCAATTGTCAATTGGGGACGTCTATGATTTTATGCT
>CP070692.1:2457947-2468541 GCA_020353215.1 Deltaproteobacteria bacterium | reverse complement strand
CTGATGGCATGCCATCAGAAAACTCGAACAAAGCCTATAACAACCAGCTGATCAATTTCAACCAACAACTTGACGAAATCAGAGGTTAGTTGAGTTACCTCCGGCCAGTGTCCAGACGCAAACCCCACAAGTCGGTCCGCCTTGTTGAACATTCCGCTCTAGAAACCGGGACAGGGGAGGGAAAACTATCCTTCGACAGGCTCAGGACCCTGAGCGAAGCCGAAGGGTACAGAGGAATGGGACTGCCATCGTTTGGAGGAAGATCTTAGAGAAGCAAAGGGGGTGTCAAACAGGCCTAAGTCCTGCCGTCAAACCCCACCACGGAGACTGTTCACCAGCGGAAAAGTCTTTCGGCTGCTACAGGCACGGTAAGTCAACCTGAACAGAATCAAAATGTCGGGGACGTCCCTTCTTGGCTCCAGTGCCAGAAACGTCCCTTCCTAGTCTTCTGGAACCATTTGGTCTTCGACTAGAAAACAGCTGATGCAATCGAGGTTCAACGACTCAACCGATATCGGAACTGAGGGTCCTCCCGCTGGAAACTCCCAGGCACGCATCTATTTCGTCCAACAGTCTCGGATAAATCAGTTTCTCGGCGTCTTTTAGTCGGTAAGGAAGTCTCGAGTTAACCCATCCGCCGTCGATTGCCATCCGGCGCAGACGGGCGATAATCTCGCGTCCCTTGACCGTTTGGGTACAGGCGTTGCTGCAGCGACCGCAACCGATACAGAGCCAGATGGATGGTGAAAGCAGGAGTTCTTCTGTAAGTCCCAAATTCACCATTCGAATCGTAGCCTGGGGGTCAAAAACCGATCGTTCATAAAACACCGGACAACAGTTGGTGCATTCGCTGCAGGTCAGGCACAGTGTGATATTGGTACCTGTCACCTGGCGGAAATACACTTTCCGTTCGGATGAGGTTCGGGGAGTTATCTCAGTCCCCGGTGGTTCAACCGGAGCGTCCAGCCAACCATACCACTGTTCGTCGGAAACCGTGTCCAGTTTCCCATTCATGGAGCGGATGGTGGCATGCAAGCGGACACGCTGAAAACGGCCGAAGAGTTTCTCGTAGTCCAGCAGCATGTCCCACTTCACGATTTGACGCCGCAAAGACTCTTCTCTGATGAATCGAATCACTTCCGCAGGCTGCACTCCATTCGGACACACCTCTACGCAGCGCTGACAAGTAAGACAGTACCAGATTTCTGGCATGCGGAGCAATTCATCCAAGAGCCCAAAACTCGCCAACCTCACAATCTTCCGGGGGGAAAGGCGGCTGGTGGCAAGGTTGACTGGACATTCGTTGTCACACGTACCGCAGGTCCAGCAAAGGTGGCTTTTGGCCCGGGCATCCGTTTCGATAGCGTTACGTTGCTCACTGGTGCTTGTTACTATTAGGTCCATGGCATCTCCAAGAATCGGCCTGTTTCATCTCGCTTATGCTCGAGGTTACCGGCAGTCGGAAAACGTTCGTAAGGAAAGCTCGGAACTGTAACATGTTGGGGACCTTCGGAACAAGCACTTGTGGTAAATTTGAGCAGGATCTATTTGATTCAAAGGAAAGGCGCAAGAAGTCGCATCAAACTTTCGATGTTAAGTAAAGGAAGCATGAGATGCCCTTGGTGCTCCCGCCCTGACCAACTTCAATAACGGGAGCCGCAAGCCGCGTTACTTTCATCCCGAACTGGGCTCGAGACCGCCGCTCTCTGCCACCTGACCGACCAGCGCTTCAAACAAGATGATCATGTCCTTATTCGCTTTGCGCAGCCTTTTTGAAAGTTCTCCACCAATCGCTCGAGTCACCAGTAGGCCAAGCCTCGGGTCCTCCTCACCCAGCCGGGTGAAATCTTCCCGATTTATCACCAGAAACTCACAGTCGGTATTGGCAATCACTGAAGCCGATCGAACTTCCTTGTCCATCAGGGCCAACTCACCAAAAAATACGTCCTCATCGTCCTTGAGGGTCTCGATGGTATATGACTCCTGCTCGAGAGTCCTCTTGAGGATACTTACGACACCCCTATGAAGGATGTACAGCTCACTGCCTTCTTCCCCTTCCGTGATCACCTGATCCCCAGCCTTGCACTGTTGCCAGGAGACGATCCGTGTCAGCTTCGCCAGACTTTGCTCATCATCTCTGATGCTTCGGAAGAGCTCAATTTTCTTCAGTTTGTCAAGAATGTTCTGCTCGGCCATTGCTCGGTTCCACGATTGTAGTCCCACACCATACTAAATAGTATGCTCTCATTAATATCTTACTCTGAACTCAAACCCGTCCTCTTAACTAACTGCTTACTTCCTTTTCAGGATTGAATCAGAATTGCCCGGGAGTGCGATTTGACTCGGTAGTCCGGACCAGGGTTGAACACCGGAAGATTTCCTCTCAGTTCCTTCACCCCCTGAAGATTGGCCACCAAACGGGAGATGTCGGGGGTCTTCTGCGCGTCTCTCAGAGCTTCTCGCTTTCGCTGAAAAATGTTTCCGGTATTTTCCAGCATGCCGATGAGAATACCCTTTTCAACTTCCATGAAGTGTTCGCTAAGATTTGCAAAGGTGTCTCCCACGAAGCGAGCCGGGAAATTCTTGGCGACCAACCGGCCTCCGTCCACGTCGAGCAGGTCGTGAACAATGTGGGCAATCCCTGACGCCGCAGTAGAATTGGCAAGAAGAATCCGATTGTATTCGCGGCTCCGAATAATTTCATCACAGTGGACAATTTCCAGGTACCGTTTGAATTTGGAATCTATCAGCTCCACACAGGTGTAAATGTCTTTAGACATGGTCTTGATGGTCAGTACAGTCATCACTGTCCGCGAATCAACCTCCTGGGCGGATGCCTGGATGCTGCTGTCCGCCAGGACAAGTACCTTTGCAGCTTGTTTTATGTTGGCGCGCAGCAGAACATTCTCATCCACATAGTCGCCTCGGACAAAGCGGATGTTATGGAGTTCGGGGCGCGAGCGGATATTCTCCACTTCCCCCGGCTCCACCATGCTCACAACTACGATGTCTTCCCCTGTGAGGTCCGGGTTCACCTTGAGTATGTCCTCAAGCACCGAGACCATCTCATTTTTCCAGCCGCAAACAACAAAGTGTTTCTTTGCCTTCTTTTGGGTGGCCAAGCCGCTCCCCTCCTTGATCTTCCATTCCACCAGCCAGGATGCGATCCTTCCGGTGATGATGCCCAAAAGAGCCACACCAAAGAGCATCACCAGAATGCCCACCAACCGCCCCCCGGCAGTCAGCGGCACTTTGTCACCGTAGCCTACCGTGGCAGCGGTAACCAGGGTCCACCAGATGGCGTCACCTAGATTGCGAAACCCCTGGTTGGTGCGTTGTTCAAAGACCAGTACCCCCACGGAGCTCAAGGTCAAAACCAAAAAGACCGCAGCGAGCACGGTGTAGGCACGATTCCTTGCCAGCCATCTTAGGATGACGTCGATACGGTTCCTCCACTGAACCTTGCGTTCGCCCCCTTCTGCTCGCATAGACCGCTTCACCTCTCGCCAGCCTTTTTTTGCTACTTTACACGCGATTTCGTTACCGATCAAGCGCAAAATGTACTGCGAAAATGATGGGTTATGACGTACCGGAGTACTTGAATGTCGGCGCACGGTACCGGGATCTATGAGCTTTGGGAATCTCGAAATTATTCATTGCTTTATTAATCCCCCCCTGGAGTCAGATCAACGCGGTGTGTTCTTCGTGCCGACGACTTTTTCTTTAGCTACCACTGGAGGTGTCAGCCCGTGTTTTATCAAAACATGAAAAGACGCGCTTCCTAGTTACTTTACAAATCCGTTTCAGGCCGTATAATGGGCAGTCGATCGCCCACCGCGGTCCAATTTGTACTTTCCCGGATATCCGGTGAATGATCGGCCGCCCTTACGCGACAGTTGAAGCCCCTTGCAGGCCCGCGAAAATGGGATCTCCGCTTCGCTCCGACAGGACTTGTCGATGAGGAGTTCGACTGGACTCGGCCGTGAGCTACATTCGGCCTGAGCTCATGTCGAAGGCGGGCCGAACGGAGGCTCACTCGAAGTCCTCAAGTCGAGTCACACCAGTTCGCCTGAGGCGGATTCAACCGTAAGGGATTATGCCTTTTTTATCGTATCCGCTCGTTAACCTAGCGGTCCAGCAACTCAGAGAGGGAAGTGGAATGCGCTCGCTGGCTCAGTTCAATATCGTCGCGTGTGTCTTGACGGCAAGGGAGTGTTCCATGTCGTCGATTATTCCCAGTATCCGGTTCGGGGTAGGTGTAATCATCGTGCTCCTACAACTAATGATAGTCCGTCCCGGAGTTGCTGGCTGGACGGAAACTAGTGCAAAACACCTCAGCTTGGCTGAAGCCATCCAGACGGCCGTTGCCAAGAATCCAACGATTGCAGCGGTCCAATCCCAGCTGGAGGTTTCCGACGCACGAATCGACCAGGCGCGTTCCGGTTTGCTCCCCCAGCTCGATTTCAGTGAAGATTTCACTCGGACCACAAGTCCAACTGGTGTTTTCAGTGCCAAACTGAATCAAGGTACCTTTACCCAACAAGACTTTGACGTAAACACCCTCAACAACCCGGACCCGATAAACAACTTTGCCACCAACTTTAACCTTACGGTGCCTGTTTTCAACAGCCGCCAGACCTGGATCGGTTTCAACCAGGCCAAGCTGAATCACGAAGCCGTTAACAGCGCTATGGTTCGCACTAGGCAGCAGGTCATCGCCGCCACCGTGTTCGCATACACCGGCGTACAATTGGCCCAAGAGAACGTCCTCGTCGTGGAACAGGCACTGCAAACGGCGAGGGCCCACCTTGATCTGGCTGCGTCCCGGCTCCGGAGTGGACTGGTGGTGAAGAGCGATCTTCTCCGGGCCGAAGTGCGCGTTGCTGAACTGGAACAGGAACGTCTGCAGGCTCAGAGCCAGTTAGAGATCGCGGGCGCCTCCCTCAACGCAACCATGGGATTGGAAATTGATCAAGTTTTTCGACTGACCACCCCCCTAGAACAGGGCCCGGAACTCCCGGGCTCTCTGAGTGAGTGGACCAGAAAAGCCCTACAGCACCGTCCTGATCTGGCCCAGGTGAACTATCGGCAAGAGCTGGCCCAGAAGGAGGTCACGAAAACCAAATCGGCCCACCTGCCCAGCCTTTTTCTCTCGGGAAATTACCAGATCAACACCGAGGACTTCAGCAAGACGGCCGACAACTACACGGTGGGGGCCGTCTTGAGTCTCAATCTCTTCAGCGGTTACAACCTGCAGTCACGGGTATCGGAGGCAAGGGCCAACCTCCGTCAGGTTCAGGCCATGCGCCAGCAACTGAAACTCGGCATCGCCGTGGAGACCAAACAGGCTTTCTTGCAGACCCAGAGTGCCTTGCAGAGAATTCGGGTAGCCCAGGGTGCAGTCGCCCAGGCAGAAGAAGGATTGCGCATTGTTCGCAACCGATATGAAATTGGGTTGTATACCATTGTTAACCTGCTTGATGCGGAGGTCGCGCTTCAGCGAGCCCGTACCAACTACTCCCGTTCTCTCCACGACCACTCGGTAGCCAGGGCAAAATTGGCTCTCGCTGCAGGCACCTTGGACGAAAATTTTCGCTGATAAGGTAGACTGCTTGGAGTGTTCCATGAAACTTCGACTCCAACCTCTATTGGTTGCCGCCTTACTTTTGATCGTTTTCGGTTGTGGAGAAAAGATCGAACCAGGTACGTCGAAAACTGAACTACCTGTGTTAACCGGGGTGCGGATCGACACTGCGCAAATGGTCAGCAAACAACACTTGTACGAAGCGGTCGGGACTGTGCAAGCCGGCATTACCAGTAACTTGGCCTCCAAGGTCATGTCCACTGTGAAGAGGATTACCGTGCGGGAAGGTGACAGGGTTAAGACCGGCGACACGCTTATAGTGCTCGATCGACGCCAGATGGCCGCCAAACTTCGTCAGGCTCAGGCCGGGCTTTCCGAAGCAAAGCAAGCACTCACCGCAGCGATCTCCGCTCGTGACGCAGCAGCTACGTCAGCGGAACTTGCACGCACAACCTACGAACGCTATGAAGCGCTGAAACGAGAGGATTCGGTGAGTCTCCAGGAGTTCGACGAAATGGAGGCGCGCCACCGACAGGCGCAGGCTGCCGTGCAACAGGCGAGGGCCATGGTCTCTGCTGCCGCCTCCCGGGTTACACAGGCACAGGCCGCTGTTGCGGTGGCCCGCGTGGCAGTGAACGACACCCTGATCACCGCTCCTCATGCCGGAGTGATCACCGCGAAACTGGTGGACGAGGGCGATCTTGCCTCCCCGGGCCACACCCTACTAACCTTGGAGACAACCGATGGGTACCGTCTCGATCTGGTGGTGCCTGAGGTGCACATAGACCACGTCCGACTCGGTCAGAAGGTGCTGGCGAACGTCCCCGCGCTGAATCTCGCCAACTTGGAAGGAACCGTGAATACCATTTCACCGGCTGCTGATCCTGCCAGCCGTTCTTTTCTCGTCAAAGCAACCCTTCCTGCAGACGCTCCAGTGAAATCGGGGGTGTTTGCTAGGGTCCGGATCCCCTTGGATCGGAACGACAAGCTTTTGGTGCCGCTCACCGCAGTTGTCAGCCATGGTCAACTTACTGGTCTCTTTTTGGTGGACGCGGAGTCCATTGCTCACTTTCGCCTGGTTCGTCTGGGTGGGATTTCCCAGGAGTCTGTGGAAATACTTGCCGGGCTCACACAAGGCGACCGCTACGTGGTGGAGCCGCCGCCAACTCTGGTTGACGGCGCAAAAGTGGAGGCGGTCCCATGAGGCAGGAACTGGGACCGGCCGGTAAGATAGCCCGCTTTTTCATCGATTCCAAGCTAACGCCTCTCATTATCCTGGCGTCCATTCTGATGGGTCTGGGCGCCATCTACGTGCTCCCCAGAGAAGAAGAGCCTCAGATCATCGTCCCGATGATAGATATTTTCGTCCGCATGCCGGGGGCCAGTGCCAAAGAGGTGGAAGAACGGGTTACCAGCCCCATGGAAAAGCTGCTGTGGGAAATCCCCGGAGTGGAATACATCTATTCCACCTCCAGACCAGGAATGTCTATGGCTGTGGTCCGCTTTTTCGTAGGGGAAAACGAAGAGGAGGCAATTGTCCGGCTACAGTCCAAATTGCTGGCCAACTTCGACCGTATCCCGCACGGTGCTTCTGAGCCTCTGGTCAAACCGCGTTACATCGACGACGTGCCCATTCTCGCCTTGACCTTTTGGAGCGGAGAGGTGGACCACTACACCTTGCGAAGAGTGGTGGCCGAAGTGGAGGACTTGGTGAAGCGAGAGGACAGTGTGTCCCTTACCACCATTATCGGCGGACATCATCGCCAGGTGGAAGTGCGGTTGAGCCCTACCCGATTGGCAGGCTTCAGCCTGGACGTTTCCGCCATTGTCAACATGTTGAGAGGAGCCAATCAGGAAGCAGACCTCGGTAGCTTTCCCTCTGTGGAGGGAGAAATTCTGGTGCATACGGGCGGTTTCCTTGGCAGTGCAAAAGATATCGGTGCGGTGGTGGTGGGAGTGGCTGGAAACCGCCCCGTTTATCTGCGAGATGTGGCTGCCATCGTAGACGGGCCCGCCGAGCCGGACCAGTATGTCTTTCTGGGCTGGGGACCAGTTGGAGAAAAGAGCGAGATATCCCCACCCGAATCCAGGATGGGTCGCTACCCTGCAGTGACCCTGACGATCGCCAAGCGCAAAGGTGCCAACGCCATCACCGTAGCTGAACGTGTTTTAAGGCGGGTGGAGGAGAGTCGCGGTGTGGTGATTCCAGATAATATTCACTTCACCGTTTCCCGTAACTATGGTGAAACAGCCAAGGAAAAATCCGATGAACTGCTTTTCCACATGTTAATCGCAGTCTTCTCTGTCACACTGCTGATTTGGTTTACCTTGGGTCGGCGCGAATCAGGGGTAGTGGCCATTGCCATACCCGTGACCCTGGCCTTAACCCTCACCGTGTTTTACCTTTATGGCTACACCCTCAACCGTATTACCCTCTTTGCCCTCATCTTTTCCATTGGCATACTGGTTGACGACGCCATTGTGGTGGTGGAAAACATTGTCCGTCATTTCCATCTGCCGGAAAACAAGGGCCGCTACTTTTCTGAGGTGGCCATTGAGGCCGTGGACGAGGTGGGTAATCCCACTATTCTCGCCACCCTCACGGTGATTGCTGCCATTCTCCCCATGGCCTTTGTGGGTGGTCTCATGGGCCCGTACATGAGGCCCATACCGGTGGGAGCCTCGGCTGCAATGATCTTCTCCCTCTTGGTTGCCTTTGTTGTCACTCCTTGGGCCTCCATGCACCTGCTTGGATCCAAGAGCAGTAGCGACGACAAGGTCCACGAACATAGGGAAGACTGGAGTACTCGTCTCTATCGCCGCATCATGAGTCCCCTCATCGAGATTCCTCTCTGGCGCTGGCTCTTTTTGGTTGGCGTGGTGCTCCTGCTCATGGCCTCCTGCGCCCTTATCGCCCTTGGCTGGGTGCGGGTGAAGATGCTGCCGTTCGACAACAAGAGTGAGTTTCAGGCGATTCTTGACATGCCGGAGCATGCCACTCTGGAACAGACCGCCGCTGCGGCTCTGGAGATGGGTGATTATCTCAAGACCGTCAATGAAGTCACCGATTACGAGATCTACGTCGGCGCGGCCGCTCCATTCAACTTCAATGGTTTGGTACGGCACTACTACCTGCGGAGCGGTCCCAACGTTGCAGACATCCAAGTGAACTTGGCGGGCAAACACCACCGCAAGGCTCAGAGCCACGAGATCGCCAAGAGAGTGCGTCCAGAACTCGAGCGAATCGCCGAGCGCTATCAGGCTCGCATCAAAGTGGCCGAGGTTCCGCCTGGACCGCCGGTGCTCTCTACCCTAGTGGCCGAGATTTACGGACCCGACTACGAACGCCAAAGGACAATTGCTCGCAAGGTGCTTGAAATTTTCGATAATACGCCAGGAGTAGTGGATACTGACTGGTACATGGAGGAAGATCAGCTCCGAGCAAATCTTGTCGTGGACAAGGAGAAGGCCGCCCTGCATGGGATTAGCACAGCCCGGGTCAACCAGACTCTGCAACTTGCCTTGCAAGGGCTGTCGGTGGGCCTGCTTCACCAACCGCTCGAAAAAGAGGATGTACCCATTGTTCTCCGGCTGCCGGTGGCGGACAGAGCAGGAATCCAGAGGCTGCTTGCCGTCAAAGTACACTCGGTTGATGGTCGGCTGGTCCCACTTTCTGCTTTGGTTTCGGTTCAGCACACCAGTATTGACCGGAGTATTTACCACAAGAACCTGATGCCGGTGGTGTACGTGACTGGTGATGTCGCTGGGGTAAAGGAAAGCCCCGTGTACGCCATACTCGAGATGCGGCGGGAAATTGATGCCATTGTTCTGCCTGAGGGCTACAAAATGACCCAGTACACTTCCCGCATTCCAGAAAGCGATTGGAACTTTGCTCTCAAATGGGATGGTGAATGGCACATCACCTACGAGGTCTTCCGAGATCTCTCCATTGCCTTTGGCGTGGTTCTGGTGCTCATCTTCATTCTAGTGGTAGGCTGGTTCCAATCTCTCACCACACCGTTGACCATCATGGCCGCCATCCCCTTTTCGCTTATTGGAATCCTTCCCGCGCACGGGATTCTGGGCGCGTTTTTCACTGCCACCTCAATGATCGGTTTCATCGCTGGCGCTGGCATTGTGGTACGGAATTCAATTATCTTGGTGGATTTTATAGAACTGCGCCTAGCTCAAGGGATGCCCCTGGATCAAGCCGTGATCGATGCGGGGGCAGTCCGTTTCCGGCCCATGATGCTTACAGCCGCGGCAGTGGTTGTGGGCGCATCGGTAATTCTCTTCGATCCGATCTTTCAAGGCCTGGCAATTTCTCTGATGGCAGGTGAGGTGGCATCCCTGTTACTGTCGCGCATGACCGTGCCCATCCTCTACTATGTGGAAAAGCAATGGGAGTTTGGCCGTCGCCGTGGTCGGCTGGGGCCCATACAATCTTCTCAGTGAGTGAACCTGTGTCCGCAGAAAACCCATCCCTGTGGCAGCCAGACAGATTATTGCAGAATTGTTTTCTTGCAGAGTATCTTCAAAAAATTTCTTGGCGAAGAAGCGCAGTCATGTTAAATTAGAAATGGCTCCAATGAGCGTGAACCATCACGGTCGGCCCTTGAAAAGCTATTTCGTTGGGCCTACCGGACGGGCCTAGTAACCCAGCCAGGTGGCGGATTTGACGGTGTTGTCATGACACCGGGGGAAGAACGGTGGTTCGGGAACAACCAGGTGGAACAACGTTTGTTGGAGCCTCTTTTGTGGGTAAGTGGGTCATCGTTCTATCTCCGTTCGGCTCAATCAGACCCTTTCGCTCCTTCCAGAATGCAACGCACCTTTTCATGCTCATATCTGGCCTTGGCCAACTCTAGCTCAATGGAGTCCCGTCGGTCACCTGACTCCTCGGCGTCATAGGCCCGCTCCAGTTCTTCCAGCTTTTTCTTCAGCTCATATAGGGTCCTAGCGATATCCCGGATGTACATGCCCTTGATACCCACCCTAAAGTTGTTCCTT
>CP070692.1:2447072-2457847 GCA_020353215.1 Deltaproteobacteria bacterium | reverse complement strand
TTGATCACGCCGATAGCGATGGAGAAGGAGTTGCGGTTTGCCATTCGTGAGGGAGGTCGCACCGTGGGTGCTGGGGTGATCAGTGATATCATCGAGTAAGGTGGAGCAAATCAAGACTCATTGGGATTCCCTCCTGGTACCCACCAAAAGACAGTAGGGTAGAGTATGCGCATAATCGTGACCTTGGCTTGCACAGAGTGCAAACGACGTAACTATACGACGACCAAGAACAAGAGAACCACTCCGGACAAACTCGGGTTTCGGAAGTATTGCCGATATTGTGGACATCATACCCTGCACCGAGAGACCAAATAGGTGGCGTTGGAAACTATTAGTGGCACGATGGGTAGATTTGTGCGTCCGGTGACGGGACCACCCAATGAGAGCAGGGTTGAAGCTGATGGATCTAAGTGGCCGGGATGAGGCCATTTGGCGAATATTGATACTGCGACTGATGTTTTAGATCACTGTTCCTGCAGGCCAGTAGCTCGAACGGCTAGAGCGCCGGACTCCAAATCCGGGGGTTGGGGGTTCGAATCCCTCCTGGCCTGCCATTTCTTTTTGGAGACTATGAAAAGTTCCAAGAAAAAGAAGAAATCACCCGCTGCCTCGAAGGCTGCTACTGGCAAAGGCAGAAGTGGGGCAGGTGCTGAGAGCGCACCTACAAAAAAGCGCAAGGCGGAGAGCAGAGTCAGCGTCAAAGGCCGAACCCAAGGCATGGTGGACACGGTCACCCAATTCCTCCGCGAGGTTAAGGTGGAACTGTCCAAGGTTACATGGCCTACGCGCAAGGACACGATTGCATCAACCTCGGTGGTGCTGGTTATCGTCATATTGATAGCCGCCTTCTTGGGCATCGTTGATCTAGGTCTATCGAGGCTTATGCGGATTCTGCTCAGCTGATGCAGCTAGCCACTCGACTTGGATCCAAAATAGAATGACCGCGCACCGGCCTTGTCCAATTCGGGTGGTTCAGTAAGAACGGAGAAGTCGCTGAATACCATGGAATGGTTCATTGTTCATACTTACTCGGGGTACGAGCAAAAAGTAAAAGGCGCACTGGAAGAGCGCATCAAGACTTTGGGGAAAGAGGAGCTCTTTGAGAAGATCCTCGTGCCCACGGAAAAGGTGGTGGAACTTGTCAAGGGTGAGAGGAAAACCTCGGCGCGCAAGTTCTATCCTGGTTACATTCTGGTGCGAATGGAACTCAACGATGAAACCTGGCACATTGTTAAAGATACTCCGAAGGTGACCGGGTTTATCGGCGGCAAGGACAAACCGACTCCGCTCAGTGATGAGGAGGCGGAGAAAATCATCGCTCAGATGACCGAAGGCGCACTGAAACCAAAGCCCAAGTATCTCTTCGAGCGGGGTGATGAAGTGCGGGTAATTGATGGCCCGTTTTCCAACTTCAACGGCCTGGTAGACGAAGTGAACCCTGAGAAGGGAAAAGTGCGCGTCCTGGTGAGCATATTCGGCCGTTCGACCCCGGTGGAGTTGGATTTCGTCCAGGTTGCCAGAATATAGTCGGATTCTTTTGCCGTTTTGCTGGGCCAAAGTCTGAGGAGACAGAGAAGACGGAAAGTCACCTCAAAGAACACAAAGAGCCTGGAGGCAATAGGAGATAGTTTCGTCCAGGTTACCGTGGTGACCTTTGTGGCCGTGGCGTCCTCTGGGGTTTGAACAAGCGGGCATAGCGGCGAAAGTCGGCCCGAGGAGTAACGAGGAGACACGAAAGATGGCGAAGAAGGTAATTGCGAATATCAAGCTGCAGGTTCCAGCGGGTCAGGCAAACCCTTCTCCCCCTATAGGACCGGCCTTGGGGCAGCACGGGGTGAACATCATGGAATTCTGTAAGTCCTTCAACGCCAAGACCCAAGGCGAGGAGGGTATGATCATTCCTGTGGTCATCACGGTGTATGCGGATCGTTCCTTTACGTACGTGACGAAAACGCCTCCCGCCTCGGTCCTGCTCAAGAAGGCGGCCAAAATTGCCAAAGGGTCTGG
Source organism: Deltaproteobacteria bacterium (assembly GCA_020353215.1). Taxonomy (GTDB): domain Bacteria; phylum Desulfobacterota; class Syntrophobacteria; order BM002; family BM002. The sequence goes on along the minus strand of CP070692.1, from coordinate 2,455,840 downwards.
TGAGCCCAACCGTGAGAAGGTGGGTAGGGTTTCGATGCGGCAAGTGGAGGAAATCGCCCGCTTGAAAATGGAGGATTTAAATACCGCAACCCTGGAGGCAGCGATTCGAACGATAGAAGGTACCGCCAGGAGTATGGGAATAGTGGTGGAGTAAGGTTGGAGAACGGATATGGCCAAGACAGCAAGAAGACACAGGAAGGCCAGAGAGCGTGTTGAGTTTTTCCGCCGATACGATTTTGCCGAAGCAGTGCAACTCGCCTTGGAGTGTGCCTACGCCCGCTTCGACGAAAGCGTTGACGTGGCCATACGTCTCGGGGTTGACCCGCGTCGGGCGGATCAGATGGTGCGGGGTACGGTGGTCCTTCCCAACGGCACTGGGAAATCAGTGCGGGTTTTGGCGTTCGCCAAGGGAGAGAAGGAAAAAGAAGCGCTTGACGCCGGCGCGGATTACGCTGGTGCCGATGAACTTATCGAGAAGATTAAAGGTGGATGGCTTGAGTTCGACAAATCCGTCGCAACTCCGGACATGATGGGATCTGTGGGTAAGATTGGCAGGATACTGGGACCCCGAGGTCTCATGCCCAATGCCAAACTCGGCACGGTTACTTTCGATCTTGCCAAGGTTGTCAAGGAAATCAAGGCAGGGAAGATCGATTTCAGAGTAGAGAAATCCGGGATTGTCCATGCCACGGTCGGGAGGGTTTCATTCGGCATGGACAAGTTGCTGGAAAACATCGCCACATTCATTGACACCATCGTGCGGTTGAAGCCGGCGGCCAGCAAAGGTACCTATATACGCGGCATTGCCGTCTCTACCACGATGGGACCTGGAATAAAGATCGATCCGGCCAATGTTAAGGTTTTGTTGTCATAAATCCAGAAGGGTTCCAAGTTCAGAGCTCAGGTTCGAAATCATCTGTCGTCACGCGCACGCCAGAGATTTGCAACTCTAGATTCGACCTTGGGACTACAAACAATAGAACGTGACCGCCGCGGCGATGCTTTGATTGGTCAAAGACAGTAGGTGCCCTGGCCGCCCCAAGAGCTGAGTTTCCAAAGGTGCAGCAGTCAGTCGGCTTTAGCTTTGGGGTTGGCCAGAGGATAATTGACTGGGAGTCAGCCTACCGAGACTGAGACATGCGATCCGTTCCTCAGAACTCGGCACTTCCCTGATGTTGTCAGAGCACCATCCAAGCGCGCTGGCAAAGGAAAGGAGGGAAGAGACGATTTGAACCGACAAGAGAAAGAAGCACTGGTGGCCGAACTCCGCGAGAAGTTGGAGCGGTCAAAGGCTACGGTAGTTACAGACTACCGCGGTCTTAAAGTGACGCAGATTACTGATCTGCGCCAAAAGCTCAAGGACGCGGGGGTAGAATACCGGGTGGTAAAAAACACGCTGACTCGGCTGGCAGCTCAGAGTACGGTGGCCGCTCCGTTACTGGATCATTTGACCGGACCCTGCGCCCTCGCCTTCAGCTACGACGATGACGTGACACCAGCGAGATTGTTGCTGGACTACGCCAAGACAAATGACAAACTTGAAGTTAGGGCGGGGGTGATTGCAGGCAGGCTCATGCTGCAGGAGGATATGAAGAAGGTGATCAACCTTCCCCCCAAGGCAGAACTCCAGTCCCAGCTGTTAGGAGCCATGGGCTCGTTGCCCAGTAGACTATTGGGTGTTATGAACGGTGTTCCCCAAGACTTTGTCAATGTACTGGCCGCCGTGCCGAGGAACCTTTTGGGTCTGCTAAAGGCCATCGGGCAAGAAAAGGCACCGGCATCTTGATCTGCTAATTCAGCATGCCTCTGGAGATAGATACAAAGAGCGACTAAGGAGTGAAAGGATGGCGAAAATTACCAAGGATGATGTCAAGGAATATATCAAAAACATGCCGGTGTTCGAGCTGGCCGAGTTGATCAAGGAGCTAGAGGAAGAACTCGGAGTTTCCGCAGCGGCACCAATGGCGGCAATGCCCATGGCCATGCCAGCCGGAGCCGCGGCGGGCGCCGGCGACGCTGCTGCCGAGGAAGAAAAGACCGAGTTTGATGTGGTGATCACCGCGGTGGGCGATAAGAAGATTCAGGTTATCAAGGTGGTGCGCGCCATTACCGGTCTGGGCCTCAAGGAGGCTAAAGCACTGGTGGATGAATTGCCAGGTAATGTGAAAGAAGGTGTATCCAAAGAAGAGGCGGACGGTGTTGTGCAACAGTTGGAAGAGGCTGGCGCTTCCGTCGAAGTGAAGTAGAGCGCTCACCGCAGATTACCAAGACGGTAGCCACTCGGGTGAGCATAATCGTGTTTGGATTTTGCGTTGCATCTAACCTGCTGTCCGACGAACAGCGGGGATTCTTGAGACGTTTGGTAAGCCAAATGTGGTGATCTCCATACCCTGGCGTTTCCGCCGTTGGTATGGGGACACCCCCTCCGTCACCGAGCCGGGTTGATCCGGAAGCGGCTGCATGAAAGGGCAAGTGACGGCGGGAGGGGAGAGAACATGGCAACCTTATTGGCCCATGATTATCGCGTGCGGAAGAATTTCGGCAAGATAAAACAGGTAGTAGCGATTCCCAATTTGATAGACATGCAGAGGCAGTCCTATGAACGGTTTCTGCAGAAGGAAGTCGATCCTGACCAACGCATCGTTACGGGTTTGCAGGGCGTCTTCCAAGGAGTCTTTCCCATTCGCGATTTCAGCGGCACGGCATCCCTGGAGTTTGTCCGTTACACCATAGGTGAAGGCAAATACGACGTGGACGAGTGTTTGCAGCGGGGGATGACCTTCGAGGCGCCGCTGAAAATCACTGTGCGTCTGGTGGTGTACGATGTAGACAAAGAGAGTGGTGTCAGGAACATTCGGGACATCAAGGAGCAGGAGATTTACTTTGGGACCATACCATTGATGACCGAAAACGGTACCTTCATCATCAATGGCACGGAACGGGTGGTGGTCAGCCAGTTGCACCGCTCCCCCGGCATTTTCTTCGACCACGACAAGGGTAAGACTCACTCGACCGGCAAGCTACTTTATTCGGCTCGAATCATCCCCTTGCGCGGGTCTTGGATCGATCTCGAATTTGACGCCAAAGACATTCTTTATGTGCGCATCGATCGAAGGCGAAAGTTTCCAGTCACCATCCTTCTCAAAGCCCTAGGCTACAGCACCGAGGAGTTGCTCAACTACTTCTACCGAACCGAGAGCGTCTACTTGGAGGAAGAGGGTGTTGCGAAGCCTCTGGAGAAGGATTTCCTCGTGGGCAGTCGCGCCCCTGTGGATATAAGCCACCCAGAGAGCGGGAAGGTCCTGGCCAAGAAGGGAAGAAAGCTCGGGCTCAAACTCATCCAGCAGTTAATAGACTCCAATATTACCAGCCTCCCATTTCCGGATGAAAACCTGGTGGGCCGAGTATTGAGCCATGATGTGGTGGATGAAAATACCGGCGAGGTCCTCATCCAGTGCAACGAAGAACTGAACGAGGAGCACTTGGTCACTCTCCGAGCGCATGGGATTAAGTCGGTGGATTTGTTGTTCATGGATGGTGCTGATGTGAGTCCATCCTTCCGCAATACCCTGCTCATGGACAAGGTGGAGGACTCTGAGGCAGCCACACTGGAAATCTATCGCAAGCTGCGGCCAAGCAATCCTCCCACTCCGGAAGTGGCCGCCGACTTTTTCAGCAACCTCTTTTTCAGCCCCGAACAATATGATTTGTCCGAAGTGGGCCGATTGAAACTCAATCAGCAACTTGGCAGCCCCGACTTACCGCTCAGTCAGCGGACGCTGACTAAAGATGACATTTTGACGGCAGTGCGACAACTGATCGAAATCAAGGAGACCCAAGGCGCGGTGGACGACATTGATAACTTGGGCAATCGTCGAGTGCGCGCGGTCGGGGAGTTACTGGAAAACCAATACCGCATTGGGTTGGTCCGGATGGAGCGGGCAATCAAGGAACGCATGAGTCTCCAGGAGATAGAGACCCTAATGCCTCATGACCTGATCAACGCCAAGCCGGTCTCAGCTGTGGTCAAGGAGTTTTTCGGTACCAGTCAACTCAGCCAGTTCATGGATCAGACCAATCCACTCAGCGAGATAACCCACAAGAGGAGACTCAGCGCCCTTGGCCCCGGCGGTCTCACTCGGGAGCGTGCGGGCTTCGAGGTGCGCGACGTCCATCCAACCCACTACGGTCGCATCTGTCCCATAGAAACCCCTGAAGGTCCCAACATTGGTCTCATTGTCTCTTTGAGCACCTACGCTCGAGTGAACGAATTCGGCTTCATTGAGACTCCCTACCGGGAGGTTTCCACCGGCAAAGTCTCCGACAGCGTAATGTTTCTGAGCGCCATGGATGAGCAAAGGCACTCTTTTGCGCAGGCCAATGCTCCTCTCGACGAGAGTGGCAATTTCGTTCGGGATCTGGTTTCGGCTCGGCGGGAGGGCGAGTTTGTTACTGCACTCCCTGAAGAGGTTGAATTCATGGATGTGAGTCCGAACCAGTTGGTGAGCGTGGCGGCTTCCCTCATCCCATTTCTTGAGAACGATGACGCGAACAGGGCCCTGATGGGATCCAACATGCAGCGCCAAGCTGTGCCCCTGTTGCAAGCCAAGGCACCGCTGGTGGGCACGGGCATAGAGAAGGTCGTGGCCAAGGACTCGGGGGTTGCGGTAATTGCCCGCCGCGAAGGGATTGTGGAAGACGTGGATGCTTCTCGCATCGTGGTGCGGGCCTTTCAGGATGATCATGATGACGAGTCACTGGCGTCGGCAGTAGACCTTTACAAGGTGACCAAATTCCAGCGGTCAAACCAGAATACCTGCTTTAACCAGAAGCCTATCGTGCGTCGCGGTCAGGTAGTAAAAGCAGGTCAGATCATCGCTGACGGTCCGGCCACGGAAATGGGTGAACTGGCTCTGGGTCGTAATGTTACCGTAGCTTTCATGAGCTGGGGTGGTTATAACTTTGAAGATTCAATTCTGGTGAGTGAGAGGGTGGTAAAAGAGGATATCTTCACCTCCATTCACATCGAGGAATTCGAGCTGGTGGCCCGAGATACAAAGTTGGGAAAAGAAGAGATCACTCGCGACATTCCGAATATCGGCGAGGAAGCCCTAAGAAATTTGGACGAAAGCGGAATCATTCGCGTCGGCGCCACCATTGGAACCGGTGATATCCTGGTGGGCAAGGTAACTCCGAAGGGTGAGACCCAGCTCACACCAGAGGAAAAGCTGCTTCGAGCCATCTTCGGTGAAAAGGCGGGTGACGTGAAAGACACTTCCCTTCGGGTTCCTCCCGGAGTAGAGGGTATCGTAATTGACGCCAAGGTATTTTCTCGCAAGGGAGTTGACAAGGACGAGCGGACAAAATCCATCGAAGACGAGGAAATGGCGCGGCTGTTGAAGGATCAACGTGATGAGATCATGATCATCAAGAAGAGCGCCTTGAACAAGCTCGAGCGACTGTTGCAGGGGAAAAAGGCGGGAGAGGCGATCAAAGAGGGCAAGAAGACCCTGGTCAGAAAAGGCGGTACCTTGGGCGCTGAAATGCTTGCCCGGTTAACTCCTGGTCAGTGGACGGAGATAATAGTTGATGAAGAACCGGACACAACTGGACAGGTTCGGGCCATCTGGGAGAACTACCACGAACAGATCGAATTGGTGCAGATGGTTTTTGAAGACAAGATTGCCAAACTCAAAAAGGGCGACGAACTTCCGCCAGGGGTCATCAAGATGGTAAAAGTATACCTGGCCGTGAAGCGTAAGCTCTCAGTCGGGGATAAGATGGCCGGCCGTCATGGCAACAAGGGGGTGGTGAGCCGAGTGTTGCCAGAGGAGGATTTGCCCTATTTTGAAGACGGCACCCCGGTCGATATTGTCCTGAACCCCTTGGGCGTACCTTCTCGCATGAACGTGGGACAGGTGCTCGAAACGCACCTGGGCTGGGCCGCCAAGGGACTCGGCGAGCAACTCACCAAGTTGCTGGAAGAGTACAAGAGTCGTAAAAGTGTGGAGGGAAAACTGCGGCGCCTTTACTCACAGCGGGAGTTCGAGGCGTATTTTGCCAACGCGGACGCTGAGGAATTGAAGAGTCTCATCCCCCACTACCGGGAGGGCTTCCACGTGGCCAGTCCGGTTTTTGATGGTGCTGATGAAGCAGAGATTCGCGGGTTTCTGGCAGAGAGTGGCCTTCCCGAGTTGGGACAGGCCACTCTCTATGATGGTCGCACGGGTGAGCAGTTTGACAGCAAGGTCACCGTAGGCATTATGTATATGATGAAACTACATCACCTGGTAGACGACAAGCTGCACGCTCGTTCCATCGGTCCTTACTCGTTAGTGACGCAGCAACCATTGGGCGGCAAGGCGCAGTTTGGCGGGCAGCGTCTGGGTGAGATGGAAGTCTGGGCTATGGAGGCCTACGGTGCCGCCTATGCCTTGCAGGAGTTCCTCACGGTGAAATCCGACGACGTTGCCGGAAGAACTCGTATGTACGAGAAGATCGTAAAAGGTGAAAACACTCTCGAGGCAGGATTGCCGGAATCATTCAACGTGCTGGTAAAGGAGCTCCAGGCGCTCAGCCTGGACGTGCGCCTCCTGGAAGACGTTGAAGAATAGCTCGATCAGGAAGTGAGAGGTGCGATCTCATTGGAAGGCGCTTTTGCTGTTCACACATCGCACATCTGACAGCCCATATCAATCGTTCTGGGCTCATTTCGGATTTGGATATCCGGCCATCGAGTTTGCCAAACAATAATCTGGAGTGAGGAAAGTATTCTCCTCAGGGAGGTTGCAGTGAAGGAACTGTACAACCTTTTCGTTCGTCCCAAAGATCCTCTGAGCTTCGATGCGGTGCGCATATCCCTGGCTTCACCGGAAAAAATCCGGGAATGGTCTTACGGAGAAATCAAGAAGCCAGAGACCATTAACTATCGGACTTTCAAACCCGAGCGGGATGGTCTGTTCTGTGCCAAGCTTTTCGGCCCCACCAAGGATTACGAGTGCAACTGCGGCAAATACAAGCGCATGAAGCACCGCGGAGTCGTCTGTGAGAAGTGTGGCGTTGAGGTAATTCAATCCAAGGTCCGACGAGAACGAATGGGCCACATTGAACTGGCGGCTCCTGTGGCGCACATATGGTTCCTGAAGAGTTTGCCCAGCAAGGTGGGAAACCTCTTGGATCTCACCCTGAAGGAGCTTGAAAAAGTTCTCTACTTTGACAGCTACATTGTAATCGATCCAGGTGACACCCCGCTCAGCAAATACGAACTTCTGGGTGAGGACCGCTACCGGCAGATGCGTGAGGAGCACGGCAGTCGCTTCAAGGTTGGCATAGGCGCAGAAGCCGTAAAGGAACTCATGGGAAGTCTGGAGTTGGAGCAGCTTGCAGAGGAGCTTCGCCAAGACATTAGCAAGACGAACTCGGTGGCCAAACGGAAGAAATTGGCCAAGCGTCTCAAGGTGGTCAACGCGTTCCGGGAGTCGGGAAATCGACCTGAGTGGATGATCCTCACGGTGATCCCGGTGCTTCCCCCGGATCTGCGTCCCTTGGTGCCGTTGGATGGGGGTCGTTTCGCTACCAGCGACCTCAACGATCTCTATCGACGAGTGATCAATCGCAATAATCGATTGCGGCGTCTCCAAGAGCTCAATGCGCCAGAGATCATCATTCGCAACGAGAAAAGAATGCTGCAAGAAGCCGTAGACGTTTTGTTTGACAACGGCAGGAGAGGCAAAACCATCACTGGACCCAACAAGCGGCCGTTGAAGTCGCTTTCCGACATGCTGAAGGGCAAACAAGGGCGCTTTCGCCAGAACCTGTTGGGCAAACGGGTAGACTACTCAGGTCGTTCCGTGATTGTCATCGGTCCGAATTTGCGGTTGCATCAGTGTGGTCTGCCCAAGAAGATGGCGTTAGAGCTTTTCAAACCCTTCATCTACAACAAGCTGGAAGAGCGGGGCTACGTGACCACCATCAAGAGTGCCAAGAAGATGGTGGAGAAAGAAACACCGGAGGTGTGGGACTGCCTAGACGAAGTGGTCAAGGAGTATCCGGTGATGCTGAACCGGGCCCCGACCCTCCACCGTTTAGGTATCCAGGCCTTCGAACCCATTCTCATTGAAGGTAAGGCCATTCAGATACACCCCTTGGTTTGTGCTGCGTTCAACGCCGATTTCGACGGCGATCAAATGGCGGTGCACGTTCCCCTCTCCATTGAGGCTCAAATAGAGGCGCGGGTGCTGATGATGAGTACCAATAACATCCTGAGCCCAGCACATGGAGAGCCCATTATTGTTCCCAGCCAGGACATTGTGCTCGGCATTTACTACATGACCAGAGAGAAGCCTTTTGCCAAAGGCGAAAACAAGGTCTTTGCCAACGCTGAGGAAGTAAGGTGTGCCTATGATGCAGGGGCACTGGATCTCCATGCCAGGATATCCGTACGTATGAACGGCAACCGGGTGCAAACCACCACTGGCCGAGTGCTCCTTGCTGAGGTGGTACCGCCTCAGATTTCGTTTGCACACATCAACAAGGTCATGAACAAACGGGCCCTTGCTGAGCTGTTCGATCACAGCTACCGGAAGGCTGGCGTCAAGAACACGGTCATACTGGCCGATCGGATCAAGGATATTGGCTACAAGTACGCCACTCAGTCAGGTGTTTCCATAGCGGTTGCCGATATGGTCATCCCGACACGCAAGCATGATATTATCCACCGGGCATCGGACGACATTCGCGAGATCGAGCGGCAGTACAACGAGGGGCTG
>CP070692.1:2436055-2446972 GCA_020353215.1 Deltaproteobacteria bacterium | reverse complement strand
CCGGCCACAGCCGGGCTTGAAGTGACCAGACCGTGAGCTCTGGAACGACAGAAGCGACACTAGGAAAGCATTTTCATTTCAAAATCTGGGCAAACTACCTCGTGACCTCAGGTGACAAAGATCAACGATCAATTTTTGGGGAAAGTCCTGGGTTTTCACGGCAGTTGACGGGACTCCTGCCAACCAACTGAGGGCGAGAAAGGCGAGAGAGGCGCGAAAGATCGCGCGGAGATCCTGGAGAGAGAAATGGCAGGCGGCATTAAATTTGCTTGGCGATGGTCAACGGGTTTTCAGAGTTGCAATTTTCGATTTCGCTATGCGCCGTAAGCTTCATGCGCAGAGCCGAGGGAAGAGAGGTCTTGCATGAAACAACAACTGCTCCAAAAGATAGAGAGTCAGCAGGCGGTGATCGGGATCGTAGGACTCGGTTACGTGGGGCTTCCCCTCATGCTGCGCTTCACCGAAACCGGGTTTCCCGTTGTGGGATTCGACGTTGACGACGCCAAGGTGAAAAAGCTCAACCAGGGTGAAAGCTATATCGGGCATATAACTTCAACAGAGATTGCGGAGAGGAGAAAGCAGGTAGTCCAGTTCGAAGATGGTTCTTCCATGCCTATGTTCTTTGCGACCAAAGACTACAGTCGTGCCGCTGAGACGGATGCGCTCATTCTCTGCGTTCCCACCCCCCTCAACATGCATCGCGAACCAGATCTATCCTATGTCCGGAGCACCACAGATTCATTGCTGCCGTATCTTCGTCGTGGGCAGGTGATCAGCCTGGAGAGTACCACCTACCCTGGCACAACCGAAGAGGAATTGCGGTCCAGAATCGAAGCACGCGGCTTTGTTATCGGCAAGGATATCTTCCTGGTCTATTCGCCTGAGCGTGAAGATCCGGGAAACCCCAATTACACGACGAGCACCATCCCGAAAGTCTGCGGTGGTTCGACCAACGATTGTCTTGAAATTGGCCAGGCCCTTTACAGAGAAGTGGTTGTCGAGGTGGTGCCACTTTCATCGACACGGGCGGCCGAACTGGTCAAACTGTTGGAAAACATCTATCGGGCGGTGAACATTGGTCTGGTGAACGAACTCAAGATTGTGGCCGATCGCATGGGTATAGATATTCGTGAAGTCATCGATGCTGCCGCCACCAAGCCGTTCGGGTTTACGCCGTTCTATCCCGGGCCCGGGCTCGGAGGACACTGCATTCCCATAGATCCCTTCTACCTGACCTGGAAGGCCCGGGAGTACGGCATCAATACCCGCTTCATCGAGCTGGCAGGTGAGGTGAACACGGCCATGCCCCATTGGGTGGTGGGCAAGGTGACTGACGCTCTGAATGAAAGGGGACAACCGCTTAAGGGAGCCAAGATATTGGTCTTGGGTCTGGCGTACAAGAAGAACGTTGACGATCCTCGAGAATCCCCGGCCATGGAAATCATGGAAATTCTTCGCAGTAAGGGCGTCGAGGTCAGCTACAGTGACCCCCATGTTCCTGTATTTCCCCCGATGCGTCGACACCATTTTGAACTGGTATCAGTGGAGCTAAGCAGGGAAGCGCTAGAAAGCGTAGATTGCGTGCTGCTGATCACTGACCACGACGCCTTTCCGTATGAATTCATTGGTGCGCACGCGCCGCTGATCGTAGACACTCGGGGTGTTTACCGCGATGCCAATCCGAACGTGATTAAAGCATAATCGGCGGGGAACGAAGAATTTGCGGCAGCTTTTCCTGCTGGCGCAACGACAGTCTTTCCTGAAACATCATTCTTGGGGAAACTCTTGACGATTTTTTTCTTGACAGAAGAATCCCGTCTAATTTAGACTCCTGTGTTATAGGAAATAAATTAAACCCTCGCTCGTCACAAGCCGTGATCAAGCTAGGGGCACCGTACCTACCACACTTTACTTTCAAGAACGGATTACTGCGACTAAAAGCAAAGCGCACTACCAGTGGGCTTAATGCCGGGAGTACTTTGATACTCGCGTGTGCTCAACTGGTAGATCTGCTGGCCCACGCACGGCGGCTTAATTGAGTAACTGCCCTGCGTTGAGGTCTCGTTGAGGGGGCTAGGGGCACCGTCACCACCAGGTGGGCCTCCGGGATGTCCTTGAAGACTGCATTCGGTGCAGATTGTCTGATTTGCGGTTGAGAGTCAGGCATCGAGGCACAACGAGAACTGCCCCCTCCGTATGCTGCAGGGGCATCCCGGCTGGTTCACCTACAGGAAAGGGGCAACCATGTCAAACCAACCTGAGAAAGTCTTCCAGCACGGCGCGCTCAAGGCGGCCATCTTTGCCAACGAGCATGAGAAGAACGGCCAGAACTTCACGGTGAAGCGGGTCTCTTTTCAGAAGCTCTACCGAGACAGGGAGGGCAACCTGAAGACCACAAGCAGCCTGGAGGTAAACGATCTTCCAAAAGCAGTTCTGGTCCTACAGAAGGCGTACGAATATCTTACCGTGCGGCTAGAGATGGAAGAGTAAACAGTCTGACCCGGCGAGGTGGTGTTTTCCATAGATCAGCATACGGCTCGGGGCACCTGTGAAGAAAAACGCCCCTCGCCCGGGTTTCCTCCGCGGCGCACACACATCTCTGATCAGGATAAGTCTAGCCTGAATAATTCAGGAATTCACCCTTGGCGTGACTGCGACCGTTTTACTTGTCATTACGCTTCGCTGTTACTCATAGTCACTAGGTCACTGTGTCGTCTTAAGCCAAAATCACGAAATCATGGCTGTGCCATTCCTGGTGATGGATTTATCGAAGCGACCGAATGACTTGATGACGGGCGGTTAGCCCAAATGACCTGATGACAGCCTTGTCAGGTACGGTTCGGGTCCAATCCCGCGGGACGGTTGTCCGGTGGCAAGGCCATCTTTACGGTCTCGCAACACAGATTCATGAGTTATCCTGGCTAGTTATCTCTATCTCACTCGGTTGGAGTCGAATGATAGACGAAATGTTCACCTCCACGAGCGCGAGCAGCCGATCTTTACGCATGGGTTAGTCTGTCGGATACGAGGGATGTGGGACAGGAACATGGAGGCAGGGTCTCGCCTTGGCGCTAGCCTTTTCCTGGAACCGGGGCGGCATCTCTCCTTTTCATTCGACGGACCTTAAGCTTGAATGAACGATTGCGGTACAACCGAATACTGCGGGGGGCATTAATCCTACAACGACACTTAAATTTATTTATAGTTGCACTACGACACATAATCTGCTATAGCTCTGGTAACAGAACGAAAGGAGGCAGATTATGTTACCAGAGTGTCGCACCAACGGTGATGTGTTCGCCATCCCGAAGTTTTCCATAGAGAAGGGGGATGTCGAGGGTTTTCTTAACGAATTAAAGGCATTCCACGGAGAGTTCAGAGACTGTTTTTCTCGAAGTGAACCGCGCGAGAATTTCTTCCGGTACATGGTGGGCCAATTTAGCGAGTTGGAAAGGAAGTCAATCGAACCAATCGCTCTTTCAGTTGAGGGTGGGCGCGTAAGGTCGATGCAGCGAGCCATAAGCGATGCCCCATGGGACGACAATGAAATCTTAACCAAATATCGTAGTATGGTAAACGAAGACATGGGTCATCGCTCAGGTGTTGTGATTTTTGATGAAACGGCGTTTGTGAAGAAGGGCAACGATTCCGTAGGGGTTGGCAAACAGTACTGTGGCACTGTGGGCAAGGTGGAGAATTGCCAGGTCGGTGTTTTTGCTGCCTATGCCTCGCCCCATGGATATGCCCTTGTAGACAAGCGCCTCTTTATTCCGGAAGAATGGTTTACTGACCACTATGGTGCAAGAAGAAAGAAATGCAAGGTACCCGAGCCCAGACAATTCAAGAGTAAACCCCAGTTGGCCGTAGAGATACTTGAGGCACTGCACAAGCAGCAAAACCTTCCGTTTAAGTACGTTGTGGCTGATACCATCTACGGCAATAGCCCTGCATTCATCGAGGCTGTGGAGAACTGTCTCGGGGTGAGTTATTTCGTCTCCATCCCCTCTGATACCCTGTGTTGGCTCAACAGGCCGATCACCAGGCAGAAAAGCTACCGATACAAAGGTGAACTGCGCACGAAAACTGTCGTCGACAAGACCGAGAAAAAGCCCATTTCGGTTAAGACGTTGGCCGAGAACATAAACGACTATTTTTGGTACAGGCGCACGGTTTCTGAAGGAACCAAGGGCCCCATCGACTATGAGTTTACCAAACGGCAGGTCATTATCGCCAACAAAGGATTGCCCGAGAAAACTGTCTGGCTGATCATAAAAAGAATCGTAGGAAACAACCCCATTTACTCCTACTACATCAGCAACGCACCGGTGAGCACCCGCTTGAAAACCTTCGTGTGGTTGAGCGGCATGCGCTGGGCTATCGAGCAGTGCTTTGAAGAGACCAAAGGCGACCTCGGCATGGATCAATATGAAGTGAGGAAATACCCAGGTTGGAATCACCATATTCTCACCTGCATGCTGGCACACTTCTTTCTCTGGCATCTGAAAATACGGCTGGGAAAAAAAAGCACCTGCTATTACAGTGTCGCAGCTTAGGACGTTACTAGAAGTTGTACTGCCCTTGAGGACTTACGACATTACAGCAGCTCTCAAGCTAGTTCAATGGATTCAGCGAAGAAACCATCTTGCCTATCTCTCACACAGGAAGAAAAGGCTTATGAAAACCCTCTAAATAATATAAATGTCGTTGTAGGATTAAATAGTCTGCTATCTATTGGGAGTAGCTTCTCCCGTCCTCAGGCGCAAGGAAGGAGTGTAACTGCATAAGTATTTGTTTTTATTTATGACAATTTAATAGTAGAGGTCAACTGGGAGGGGCACCATGTTGAAAAAAGCCGTCCACGTTCTTGTGGTCTTTGTGATCATTTCTGTCTTGGCGCAGCACTCTCACGCCACCACGGAAGTGTCTTCCTTTTCAATTCTTGCATTCAATAGCATTTGGGTTCGTCAAGGAGCCACGGCTACTGGTGGGAATCTAGGTGTCATAGATGCCAGTCCGGGACCATGTCTTAACTCCAAGGCAGAGGTAACAATTGGAGGGAATGTTTATGTCGGCGATGGTGTATCCATCTATGGAGACTCTGTCAAGATCAATAAGGGGGCTTCAGTCTTTGACGCTCATTATAACGAGTTGGCCAACAACGGGACTATCAGAGCAAATGAGCATACCCCCCTTGGACTACCCCTCGATGTATCCCTGCCAGAGTTTCCCCTCCCTAGTCCAGGGGCGGCAACTCATCAAATCCCCCGGGGCGAAACCCTTACCCTTAGTCCCGACTACTACGGTGACATCATAGTGAGAGCAAAAGGGTCTCTGGTTCTGCCCGGCGGGACCTATCATATCGAGAACCTGGAACTTGGACATCCCCGCGCAAGAATCCTGTTCCAAGCACCCACCGAATTGATTATTAACAACCGTCTGGGATTGGGAAAACAAGCCTTCATTGGTCCGGAGGAGGGGTCAAGCATCAGTGCAAAAGACATTCGCATCTACGTTAACGGCAACAACGGCAAGAAAGGGACACTGAGGTCAACGCCCAAGGCTGTAGTTGTGGGCCAGAACAGCACGTTGAGGGCGAATATCTACGCACCCCATGGAACCATCTGGATAAGAAAGGGAGCCGTTGCAGAAGGGGCTTTCATTGGAAAAGATGTAAAAGTCGGGCAGAACGCCCAGATCCTACTCAAGAGCGGATTTGGCGAACAACCTGAGCCGACGGTAACCTTTTCTGCAAACCCTGAATCAATCGAAGTCGGACAATCTGCAACCCTTTCCTGGAGTTCAACCGATGCTGACACGGTCACCATAGATCAGGGTATCGGTGAGGTTAATCTAGAAGATTCGATTCCGGTATCCCCGACAGAGACCACGACCTATACCATCACGGCGACAGGTCCCAGTGGGACAGCAACGGACAGCGCGACGGTTTCTGTCACGCATCCTGCACCCATTGTGAGCATATTTACTACCCCGACAACCATCATCTATGGTAACTCGGCGACCCTCTCCTGGGATTCAACCCACGCTGAGTCCGCCAACATAGAGGGCATCGGGGCTGTGCCGCTAACTGGATCTACGCCTGTTTCACCCACTGAAACAACAACCTATACCATAACGGTCACAGGTCCGGGCGGTACTGCTACAAGCAGCGCTACCGTCACGGTCATCTATTCTCCCACGGTTAGTCTTTCCGCAACTCCAGAAACAATCCTATATGGGGAGTCGTCCACCCTGTCCTGGACCTCAACCAATGCGGACACTTTAGTCATCGACCATGGTATCGGGGCGGTTGCTTTAGCAGACTCGCATACAGTCACACCGCTTCGGACAACCACCTATACCATCACCGCCTCAGGCGCGGGTGGCACAGCGAGCGCTCAAGCGGTGGTGACAGTAAAGGCCGATGTGCTGCCCCAACCCAAGGGTTATTTTGGGGCCCAGTACGAGGATCTGATCCCGCCTGATGCAACAGTTGGATCATATGAGCCCAAACGCTTCGCTCTGATCACCGGTCTTGTCCGGGATCAGAACGATCTGCCCATAGCCGATGTGTCTGTCAGTATCCATGAACATTCGGAGTACGGCAGTGCTTTGACAGATGCCGAGGGGCGATTCTCAATTCCGGTGGAAGGTGGAGCAATCATCACCGTTATGTACGAGAAAGAGGGCTTGCTCACCTCACACAGAAAGGTCGAGGTTCCCTGGAATGACATAGCCATCGCTGAAACCATACAGATGATCCCTCAGGACCCGGCCTCCACCACCCTAAGCTTTGACGGAAATCCGGCGACCGTAATCACCCACGAGAGCACTGAGGTTCTGGGTGAGTCCGGCAGTCGCTCCTGTACCATGGTCTTTACCGGGGACAACCGGGCCTATGAGGTGGATGCACAGGGAACTGTGATTCAAGAACTAACCACCATCACCACCACGGCAACCGAGTATGCCACCCTGGAATCCATGCCGGCTGTCCTGCCTCCGGCCTCTGCCTATACATACTGTGTTGAGCTCAGCGTGGAAGGGGTTGAACGGGTGAAATTCGATAAGTTGGTTGTAACCTGGGTGGATAATTTCCTGGGCTTTGACGTGGGTGAGATCGTTCCCGTCGGATACTACGACCGGGATCGAGGAGTGTGGGTGCCATCTGATAACGGGGTGGTGGTAAGGCTTTTGGATGAGGACGCAGACGGGATCGTGGACGCTCTGGATGCTGATGGAGACGACCTGGCTGATGATCTCAATGGTAATGGTCTTTTCAGTGACGAGGTGCTTGGTCTGGATGACACCGTAAGGTACCAGCCGGGATCTACGTTTTGGCGTGTTGAGGTAACTCACTTCAGCGCGTTGGATTTGAACTGGCCCTGGATTGAGCCTTCCGGAGCCAGTGATCCGAATCCAACAGGGCCGCCCGAGATTGCTCAAGCAAGGCCGCATGAACTCATCTCTACGCCGGATGACACTTTGTGCATGAACTCTTATGTCAAGCAACGAGACAGAATCTTCCATGAGGACATTCCCATTCCTGGAACGGATATGACTCTCCACTACAGCAGCAACAGGACGAAAGGGTATCGGTATAAAATTACGGTTCCTGCAAGTGGCCCAACAGTCCCCGGCGTGCTTGAACACATCAGGGTCGCGGTCAGAGTGGCAGGCCGCGTGTTCGACGAGATCCTTGACGGCCTGCCCCATCAAAAGGCTGAGTTTCTCTGGGACGGACTGGATCATCTCGGAAGGCCGGTGTTAGACAAGGCAATTGCGATTGTCGACATTTGGTTCATCTACCAGAGTCTCTATGCCTTGCCAAATGAAAACGTTCCAATGGCATTCGGCAATGCGCCAAGCTCACCAACAACTGGAGGAAGTGGTGGGCAAGGCAGAACAGTGACCCGAGAGTTCATGTTTAGGCCCACTTTGAAACGCAGCATGATGGTCATCAATCTGACCTCGGAAGAAAGCTCCTTCAGCGAGGGCTGGGCTCTGTCCAACCACCACCACTTCAGCCCCAGGGATCTTTCCACTTTGCGCAGGGGAGACGGCGCCATCATCAAGAAATATGGCAGTGTCATCGACAGCTTTGCAGGCACAGGAACTGCGGCTTATGGTGGGGACGGCGGTCAGGCCACCTTGGCACGGCTCAAGTACCCGGATGGCGTCGCCGTGGATGCGGCTGGTAACGTCTATATCGCAGATACCTCCAATCATCGCATCCGGAAGGTGGATCCCAATGGAATCATTACCACCATAGCGGGAACTGGAGCTCAGGGCGGCGGCGGTGACGGGGGCCCTGCCACCCAGGCCGCGATTGATAGTCCTAAAGGTATAGCGGTTGATGCGACGGGCAACCTCTACATTTCCACTTATAATGTGGTGCGGAAAGTAGATTCAAGCGGGATCATCACTACCGTTGCCGGCAGTGGCGCCGCGGGACCTCTCCGAGACGGCGGTCCAGCGACCGAGGCGGGACTCAAGAATATTCTGAGCGTAGCCGTTGATACGGCGGGCAATCTTTATATTGCCGATAGCGGTCATTACCGCGTCCGGAAGGTTGATACCGCAGGGATCATCACTACTGTGGCAGGAAATGGATACACCGGCTACAGTGGCGATGGCGGTCCCGCCACAGCGGCCAAGATGAGCGCCCCACTGGGCCTGGCCGCGGATGAATCAGGCAATCTCTACATCGCCACGGGACCACGCATCCGCAAGGTGGACACCAGCGGCATTATTACCACCTTTGCTGGAGGGGGTAGTCCTGTGGACGGATTGGGCGATGGCGGCCCGGCCATCGACGCCCGTCTGGATAGTCCCTATGGCTTGGCGGTGGATGCAGCTGGCAACCTATACATAACTGATGCCTATCAACACCGCATCCGGAAGGTTGCTACGGCAGGGTTTATCACCACGGTGGCGGGCAGTGGTATCGCAGGCTATGCTGGCGAGGGACGTGCAGCCACACGAGCTCAGCTTTTTGCACCCCGGGGCGTGGCCTTGGATGCGGAGGGGAACCTATACTTCGCCGATACCAACAATCAGCGGATCCGGAGTGTATCTTCCCAGAACATCTCATTGGAAGCCATGGCTGAGGGCGAAGTCGCCTTTGCGGAGGAAAACGGTCTGGCTCATATCTTCAAAGCGGATGGAAGGCACGAAAGAACCCTCGACCTGGATACGGCAGCTGTCTTATATCAATTTGGCTACAACGGGCAGGATCAATTGGTGTCTATCACTGACCGCTTTGGCAGCCAGACTGTAATTGAAAGAAACACAAACGGTGTGCCCAGAGCTATTATCTCCCCGGATGAGGTCATAACAACCCTCACCATAGACGATAACAATCATCTCACCCAGGTCATTTACCCTGACGGGGGAACCTACAGCTTCGATTACACCCCCGATGGGTTGATGACTGCCAAGTCGGAACCGGAGGGGAACCGGTTCGAGCACATTTTTGACCAGGTGGGCAGGTTGACACACGCAACGGATCAGCAAGGGGGACACTGGACCTATACCAGGAGCACGCTTGCGAGCGGGGGTATTGAGACCGAAGTGCTCACCGGGGAGGGTAATCTCACCACCTTTTTGGACACCACCGACTCAACCGGCGCGTATACCTCTTACGTAACTGACCCCTCAGGCGCTCAGACGTTCTTTAGCCGTTCGGGTGACGGGCTCACCGTAAACCAGTCACTTCCCTGCGGCATGGAGCTGTTGTCAAAATACGGGATCGACCAGCATTATAAGTTCCAGTATGTAAGGGAAGCGATAGAGAGAACGCCAGCCGGATTGCAGAAACTCACCCTCAGGGAAACAAGCCGGCAGGATACGGATACGGACGGCGTGATGGATCGGATCACAGAAACGGTTAAGGTAAACGGAAAGGCCATAGCCCTTGTGACCGATACCCTTCAGGCGAACAAGACCATCACCTCAGCGGCAGGACGGGTCGTAACGACTCTTTATGAGCCCAATACCCTGCTGACAACAAGTCTCACCATTCCTGGTCTTCACGAGACAACGTATGGTTACGACACGAAGGGGCGGTTGACATCCATCAACACTCAAACGCGGCAGACTACCTTCGATTACGACACGCAGGGGAACCTCGCATCCATCACCGATCCCGAAAACTTCACTACAACCTACTCTTACGATGCGGTGGGCCGCAGGACCGGGATCAGCCGGCCGGATGGGAGTGCTGTAGGATTTACCTATGATAAGAACGGCAACATGACCGTGCTTACCAACCCAGCGACCGTAACCCACGGCTTTGGCTACAACACCGTCAATATGAACAGCTCCTATCAGACGCCTCTAAGCGGAAGTTACAGCTACACGTATGACAAGGACAGAAGACTTATCCAGGTCGGTTTTCCGTCAGGGAAACTGATCAACAATATCTATGACAAGACCAGGCTTGTCCAGATCCAAACTCCGGAAGGAAATATTGATCTCAGCTATCTTTGCGGCACAAAGCTTGGCTCGTTTACCAGGGAAACGGAATCGATCACTTTCGAATACGATGGTTCTCTGGTCACATCGGAGAGCCTGGGCGGGACCCTCAGTCAATCCTTGGGCCACAGCTACAACAACGATTTCAATCTGACGAGTTTTAGCTATGCCGGCGGCACGGTTAATTATGCCTATGACAGTGACGGTCTTTTAACCGGTGCCGGAATCTTTACCATCAGCCGCAATGGAGAAAATGGCCTGCCAGAGGCGGTCACAGGCGGTGGATTGACTTTGAACCGGACTCTTAATGGCTTCGGCGAGATAGATGGTCAAGACGTCATCGTAGGAGGACAAGGTGTCACCTCCTTCAGTGTAACCAGAGATGATGCCGGAAGGATTACTGCCAAGACCGAAACAGTTGACGGCGTTACGTCCAACTACGCCTAT
>CP070692.1:2425032-2435955 GCA_020353215.1 Deltaproteobacteria bacterium | reverse complement strand
GCTGG
Source organism: Deltaproteobacteria bacterium (assembly GCA_020353215.1). Taxonomy (GTDB): domain Bacteria; phylum Desulfobacterota; class Syntrophobacteria; order BM002; family BM002. The sequence goes on along the minus strand of CP070692.1, from coordinate 2,435,950 downwards.
GTTCGCCCAAGTCAAAACACGGGGCAAGGACCGTCCGGTCACCGTTCCCGCGCTGGAATGAACAGTGAGACCCTCCCTGTCTCTGCCCTACTCCTCAGCGACTAGTGTGATAATGATTGGGAACATTATATACGCGCCCCCATCGGCCATTGCCGCAGTCACTAGGGGCATTTTTGCTTGATCTTCTCTTCGCAATTCTGTAGCCTATTGTCAGTCCTAACATATCTGACTGTGGCGCAATCATGGTAGCGAGTGGCGGCCCATTCCCATCGCTTTGTCAGGACCTACCACCACAAGGATCGATCTTCAAGGAGGCACTATTATGCGGGGCACGAGTAAATGCTTCCTTAACTTGCTACCCGGCCTTTCCCCATTTGATCAGCGTTCGCAACACTGCGTCTAAGTCCGACTGAGCACTGCCCGCTAAGGATGCAGCAAATTGAGTTGCAATCTTTATTTTAGGACGGGAGATTTCTGATGCGATTGGGCCCGACCCATCGGTGAGGGGAAGGAGGAATAAGTATATGGATCGACATTTCAATAGACGTCTTGTTACGCTGGCTGGAATGGTTGCCATCTTTTTACTCTTAAGGTGACAGTGAAGCCTTGGAGACGGGCTTTTCCTTTGGGAGGGAAGTTTGAATCTGCCTACGAGATGCAGACGGACGCTGTGACCAGAGCCGTTGATCTCCACAATGATTCTTCCCGATCCACGCACCTGGCAACAGGAACCCGTTTCATCCAGGCAATTTCGGCGCAGAAAAGACGTGACGTGAGGGGCACCATGGCTGAAAAGGTTCTAATAGTGGACGATGAGTCTGTAGTCAGAGAATTGCTGGCCGACTTTCTCAAGGATGAAGGATACGAGGTAATTGCAGCGGCAAGCGGCGACGAAGCGATAGGGAAAGTTGAACGAGAAAATCCCGATTTGATTCTCCTCGACCTAAAGATGCCAGGGATCAGTGGAATCGAGCTTTGCCGAAGGTTCAAGGCGGAAGAGCGAACACGGTCTATCCCGATTATCATAATTACGGGGTTATCTTCCAAGGAGGCAGAAGCCCTTGAAGCGGGAGTTGACGATTTTGTTGCTAAGCCTTTCGATCTTCCGGACCTCTCCAATAGACTAGAGTCTGCTGTGAGAAACGGGAGTTGACCGACACGTAGAACTTCTTTGAAGGGGACATGGGCACCATGGAGGAGAGACGTGCACGCACCAGATTCACGGTCAGATGTCCGGTTACGGTTATCACCTCTGATGGTACCATTCAAGGAGAGACGAAAGATCTGAGTGGAGATGGTGCCTTTATCCGGTGTCAGAAGCCCCCAACGCCGAAAGAAATCCTTCCTTTGATCATCGAACTGCCTGATGGCTTCCCCTTGGATGTATCGGCCGAGGTTGTCTGGTCAAATGCTTCTGGACCTGATGACGAGAAGGCACCGCGTGGCATGGGCGTTCGGTTCTTATGGTGAGACAAATTAACGCCTAGCCCGGATATTTCATGAATTGCTGTGGCGAGACCGTGGAGATGGGCGTGCCACCTGGGAATCGCAGGGTATTGCGTCAGAGTGCAGCGGTTCGGAACGAGTAAAAGACAACCTGCTTCATCACAGATTCTCACGACTTGCCCGCTAGGACCCTGGAAACATGAAACCACTTCTCTAATGTCTTCAGCATACCGAAAATATCGTCCAGTGTCCGGGGCGGCTTGGTGACAAGTGAATCCCAGTACCGAACTTCTGCAAAATCGATGTCCCGGATTTCGGGGTTCTTTTTTCTCATGACATCGATAAATTCCTGGGCAACGATAGCGTATCCACACGTGGTCGGGTGGATCCCGTCGAGTGAAATCAGGCCGCCATTAGCAATATTTCCGCTTTTATCGATTTCGAAGAATCTGACTCCTAGGTCCTTAAGTTCATCTGGCAGCCTGTACTTGGGACTGCCGTGGTTTCTTCTGACAGCAAGACGGTCCAGAACCGAGCATGTATCGACGATATCCCAACCTTTATCCATCGCGTGTGAGTGGATGACATCATTGTATTGATCAATATAGCCGTCGATTTTTTCGGCATCTTCTCTTGTCAGGTGAGGGTCTTTGTCCGGATCGAAACTTTTGTCTTTAATGAAGAAATGGGTGTAATAATCATAATAGCGCCGGTTGTTGGGCAGGCGTCCCCGGTTTTTCATAATCCCGCGTGAAACAGGAGGGATGGTTACGTGAGGAACCGTAGCAACGTAGACGTTTTTCGCACCGATACTCTCTATCTGATCGGCCAGTTCATTATACTCTGCTCTGAAGGCAGACGGTGTCCAAAGAGTAAAAGATGAGTTTGGACCCGGAGGTGTATCGCCGGTTTCTTTAATCTTGAGGCGGATGACAGTCCCCAGACAATTGTTGGCCCCAAGCCAGACGATGAGGTTTTCGATTTCGCCGTCCTGTTGTTTTATTTTCTGGGCGATTCTTATCTGCGTGTCTTCATTTCTTTCTTGTGATCGGGAAGGATTCAATACCCGGTAGGCTGTCCGCAGCCTTGGCTCTGATGGCAGTTGGAACCAGTCTTCTTTAGTGTCATTTAGCTTTTCGCTACAAAGCTTCGCCGCAATATTGTAGGCGTCGGCAACTTCGAACCCCCATACCGCGAGATTGTGATAGAGGATATCCTTGGTCTCTTGAACGCCCTTCCCCCTTTCCCAGTAATCCTCCACCTCGTCAATCAGTTCAACGATAGAATCCATGGCGAAGGCCCACTCAAAGAGGTTAATGTCTCTCCCATATTCTTCCTCTAGAATACGGGAAAGCCATTCAAGGTTAAGCGGCAATCCGCCTTTCCCCAAGAAATTAGGAACTCGAAAATCTGGAATTCTCTCCCCCAGACATTCCGCTATCATGGCTGGATAGGATAAGTTGGTTTTGTGGATAGCCAGAGATTGAAATCCTTGCGTCAGACTGTCTCCGATTGCGACAAGTTTTGCCATATCGGTCCCTCCTGAAAAAGGTCGTTCTTACCTGCCAAAGAATAACCTTTATTTGAGTAAATAAGATCATGAGTAATTACCTCAAAGCGTAATTGTTTGAGCCCGGATATTCCAGAGGTGGATGATAGCTGAGCCTCCCAAATGAAAGCGTCGAACGTGTTTGCTGTCTTGCCTTCCTTCGATGGGAAAGAGTGATAAGCTCCCCGCCGCACAAGTTCGAACTGTCCGTGAGTATGAGTGAATTAGGTTACCAAGGTGTCATTTTTAGTGAAGGAAGAAAGTCAGTGGAAAGTTCGGCACCCCCTGTAAAATGTTATCGATTGCCCCCTAGAATCTGTCACACCGGATGTTCGAAACTTCGACTTCAAACTCATCATCTATTGCTTCTACAAATCTTTCCAAGGGATACGATGCGCCGCACGACCTGCAGCACAACTCTACTCGCTCTCAGGATCTGTGGATAGACAGACGCTTTTTACACTTCAGACATAGCAGCTTGGAATGAGCCACGAAGTCTCCAATGCTGGTTTCCGTTCAGCTCAATCACGCTACCTGAAATATAAGAAGACCAGACGTGCGTGACAAGAGCAGGGATGAGTTTGCTGAGGCTGATGGCATTGTAAATTGCCAGATAGATCAGCATCGTCTGGTTTCAATAGATCTATTGGTTCAGTCTTTTCGTGACATCTCTCCTGAGATTGCCGTTGCCACCAATAATTTCTTTGATCTCCTGCACGAGTTTTGCTTTTTGAACTAGTCTCTCGAGAAATTGCACGCTCTCTGTAATACGTTGAATGGTTGAAGTCATCTCAAGGAATTTTTGTTTTTGTTCCAAGGTAAATTCATCATTATAAGAAATCACAAACGATATGGTCTTTTGATCCAATCTTGACAGTAGCGAGTAATCCCTCTTCGTGCCTGTCATGATATCAAATTGCTCCAGCAGCTTGATACCATCACTGATCAACCTGTTGGTCTCATCCGTCATCTCCTCAGGTTCGTCATCGAAATAACTCACCCTGGCCTGCAAATAGGTTTTGTCCTCATGGATGCTCTGGATTACAAAACGGCTCTCTCCCTGCGTCATTATGTCTAGTCGCCCATCATCAAATCGTCTTAGGATTTGTGCTATTCTGGTCGTACAGCCGATTTTCTTCATTCCACCGCCCTCTTGACACACTACTCCAAACTCCTTTTTTTGCTCTAAGCACTCTCCGATCATCGATTTGTATCTGTCTTCAAAGATGTGCAACGGCAAAGGCATCGAGGGCATTAAAACTACTTCAAGGGGAAACAAGGGAATGGTTGCTTCACCCTCCATGGGCTTGCTCCTATGTGGGCCACCGTTTCAAACTGAATAGACGCAAATCCAGATGATCACCATTATCACTCAGAACCAACAGAAAAAGAACAGGTAAGTGTTCCAGGTACTGAACCAGCGGCCGGCCCGTCTTCTCCGCACTCGCTCCGCCTCGCTCAGTCCTCACCCCTTTGGGGCGGGGCCACGGTTACACGGTCTCGCGGCACACGCTTTGCACCTCTTCAACGGGTCGTGGGCACACCCATCTGACACTCTGGCCCGCCGGTACCAAAACGAATTTGACGATCTAGAGCCAAAGGGGAAAGCAATGCGAACTGTCTGTCCCGTATGCAATGCTCAGTACAAGATTTCAGGTGACAAGCTGTCTCAACAGGTCGTTCAGACGGTTTGTAAGAAATGCGGAGGAATGATTGTCGTCGAGCCCAAAGCGGATGGTGAAGTTGTTCTAGATGGACAGATTGGGTCCCAGGTTGCTTCTGTAGCATCGGATGCAAGTGGAGCAAAGGGCTTTGTTCAGCAGCCGAGGAATTGGTCCGCGTCGGAGTTGACTTTGATACAGGAATATCCAGAACTGAAAGGAATTGCCTGCGAGAAGTTGGACCTGGCGGAAATCTTCTCTCCGGGAAAACATGGGACGTTTAAGAATAGGAAGAATAATTATAAACTGAAAATTATCAAAGCAGTGCATCAGCTTCTGGACAGAATGCTGCGCCCTGGTGAGAGAGTGATGCGGATCGGTAAGGCTACGGCCTATTATCCGGCCGAAATTATTTTCGGAAACGGCTACTTGACGACCTTGTACAACCATTACGCGGTAGTTGGCACCAACCGAAGACTGCTTTTGATCAATGTCAATCCGAAAATCTCGAAACCAACCCATTACTATTTTCAGCTGCCCTACGGGAGTATAAAGAAGGTTAAGAGAGGTCTGTTCGGCAGAAGTCTCGTACTACGCCGGGCCAGCGGTAAACGTCGCACCTTCATTGGGATGAAGAATTATTTGGCCAGAGAGCTAAAGCATTTCATCCAGGAAAGACAGCAACGGGTCAGGTCGGCAAAGCCAACTGCGGCCGTGGCTGAAAATCTCTGTCCCTCCTGCTTCCTCGCACTTCCAGAAAACCTCCCCCAGTGCCCCAAGTGCGAAGCCACCTTCAAAAGGCCAACGACTGCGTTTTTCAGGTCCTTGTTGCTGCCGGGCTTGGGAGATCTCTATTTAGGCCACAGATTTCTCGGGACGTTGGAGTTGGTGGGGTCAGTGGTTGTGTGGGTATTTGTGATACTGGCCCTGTTGAGCTCCAGCCAGGAAACCCTCATCGTGGCTCTGTTTGTACTGGTGTTATACAATGGTTTCGATGGATTGCTGACGCGTCATATGGCCAGGAAGGGTTACATGCTGGCGTCGAAGTAAACCGATGACTATGCCCACCCGAGATACCACTGTGCGAGGAAAGAGGGGTTTCCACTTCAGGGACGTTTTCTTGCCAAAATCACAAATGAGACAATGCCGCCGCTGACCCCACCAAAGTGACAAGCAGCCACTGGAGTACCGCACAGACCCATGTGCAAGAAATCGAAAAAAACCACCCCGGTGAATAACTCGTAAATACTCTTCGCTACCACCAACAGGAAGGAAATAAAGCCCATCCAACCGTGTTTGCCCTCTTTCATCGTTGCGAGCCCAGAGTAGGCCATCAGACCGTGCGCCGTTCCCGAGAGTCCGCACAGACCTTGTACTTCCATCAGCGGCGAGAAGAAGATCCCGGCGGCCAGACCCGCGCCCGCGCATATGGAAATGCACAGTATTCTCGAAAGAACACTTCGGTTGTTCAGCTCCGCATACAGAATGAAGAACGCACCAGCATCTAAGATCAAATGGTACCAGGTGGCGTGGACAAACGGGTGGGTAAACAACCGCCACCACTCTCCGGCTCTAACGGCTGAGGGAACAAAAATGGTCGAGTAACCAGAGCCAACTCCCAGAAGATGGATATTCAACCCCATGACGAGGAAAAGAAGGATCAATGTATCCGTCCCCGGTCTGTTGGCAACGAACTTGGCCTTGATGGTATGAAGACACTTCCGAATTGCCCACACACTGGACGCCTGTTTGCTGAGGAGGATCTGTGCCATACCCAATCGTCCTTTCAGGACACTTTGCTACCGGGGCGATTCAATTCAATTAGGGGATAGAGCTCGAACCTCTATCCCCTTGCCTTGCCGCCTAGGGTCGTTTTTTTCGTCTTGTAAGCCAGTATGCCAGGCCCAAGAATAATGGCCCCACAGGACCTGATCCTGGACTGAAGCCAAGATCCCGGCTCTGCGAACGGGAGGGCGGCGACGTAGTCACCGGAGTGGAGCTGGTCGGTACAGACGATTTGCTGCTTGAAGTCGGCGCCGGAACCGGCTGTGGTCTGGCCAAGCTTGCCGGCTGCGGGCCGATATCGGCCACGGCCTTGCGACGGATGGCTTCCAGTTGGTTTTGGCGAGCTACCTGCGCTTTCCGATCACGGGCGATACGTCGTGCGTTGCTCCTCTCGATTTTCCATCTCTTATACTCGGCACCGTTTTCCAGCACCAGGAAGGAGGTGTACTCCGTTACTATCGAGTAGCCTTGGCCCAGACGGATGATGTCATCGATGACTTGTCCTCGAGAGCCGGTACGATCCGCCTTTTTGAGTAGTTGATCAACTCTCTTCCAAGCCCACATCCGCTCTATCTCGGGATTGTTCAGATCCGTTTCAGGAAATAGCAGATTCGCGATCTGAGTCATTTCGACTCCTTGGACATTGGCCCTTACTGAGACCTTGCCCTCACCGCTGCCCCTGAATCTACCGTAGATGCGAACAGATGATCCGTGGTACAGGTTGGGGAGAATTGGGGGCTCCACGTCATAGACCTGGACACCCTCTATACTGAGTTGGACGTCGGAAGCCGCCGGGCGCATCAACTTCCGTCTGAACGTTTTGGCCTGCCGTTTGAAATTGTCGCCGCGAGAAATAAACGCTGCCAACCCACCGGAATCGTCTGCCATCTGTTCCAGCAACGGGCGGTTGACCTCATTGCCCACCCCGATGCAGAACACTCTGGAATTCCGTGGTCGTGACTGAATGAGCTGCAGCAGGGTCCTGCGTTCCTTCTGTTCGGTCATACCGTCGCTCAGTATAACCACGTTCAATGTCCTATCCGCATCGCTGTATTTATAGGCCGTAGTCATGGCCGGCGTGAGAACGGTACCTCCACGGGCCTGCTGTGAACTCATGAAATCTTTGGCCGTCTCTTTCATCTCGTCCGTGGCGGCGCTCAACTCGCCGAAGAGCATGTTTGGTCTTACGTTAAACGTCATCACCTCGAAACGATCTGCGCTCCCCAGTTCTGTGATAAAGGCTTCCACCGAGTTTTTCGACATCACCAGTTTGCTGTCATTACCCATGCTGCCTGAGATATCCAGCACAAACACGTAATCCATGCCCTCGTCCTGTTCAGAGAACTCCTTCCCGGCTGTCAGGGTCAATAGGAAGTGCCCGTCCTCACCAGACTGCCTGGAAGTAATTAGGTCCAATCCGGTTTTCGGACGGGCGAGTTCGTAATGAACGACCACGTCCGAAGCAAGACTTCCGCTCGTGGTTTCAAGACTCGCCTGGGCGTAGGTATCGGAATGGTTAACAACGACAAAACCATTCCCGTGGCTTGGGCTTTCGATGGTGGTGATCGGTATGGCAGACTTGATTTCCACGTTTATGGCGAATTTGCCTGTGGTGCGTGAATCAACATCTCTGCGGCTGACCGTAGCCAACGGATACACATACGTGGCCCGGTCATGGTCCACATTTAGCTCCTGGTAATAAACGATCTCCACTTTCTGTTCAGCACCTCCATTGATCGGAAATACCCGCATTTCGAAAGTCTTGTAGTCCCGCTGTTCCAGCAGACCCGGGTCTCGCCGGGTTGTCTTGTAGCTATTGTAAATCTCCCGGGCTCGCTTCTTTTCCAAAACCTCACCGACCATTTCTTTCCCGTTGATCCACATGCTGAAATTGGCAACCGACGCACCCTTGGGAACCGGGAAGGTGTAGAGCGCTTCCACCTGGCGGTTCTCTGTGTTTCTGAATACTTGAGCAACACGGGTGACGGCGACCCCATTGTTGATCGTTACCCGAACGTCGTGCTCCTCGATCTCCAACACGCCGCCGAAGCCCCCATCTGCGATGAGCAGTCCGGCAGCTTGCGATTGATCCGCGAACATCCCGAAGAGCAGAGCGACCAGTGCGAAAGCCATAGCTTTCAGGCACATGTTCTTGCTAGCGCTGATGATTCTTAGCCTTGTCTTCATTGTTTTCTCCTTTCATAACGAGCCATTTCGTTCTTACCCGGGAAAACCCGACAACGCTCTCGCTCAGTCCTTACACCAGCCGGAGTATTTATTCTCCCCGTCTGCCCTTCCGTTGACCAAGAAATGTGCCATCCTCCTCCAACATGCATAAGTATTTAATATAATTATACATTAGTATATCGTTCTCATATTTCTTATTCTGTGATAACGTTATAGATATACAATAATTGCATATGGTATGTTCTTATAATGTATATGAAGTCTGGTTTAGGTGGGTGCGACCTCCCGGACAATCGGTTACCCGAGATTGCAGAACCTCAGTGTCCGTGTGACCGAAAGGTAGAACAATGGCAAAGCTAAGAAGGCTAACAGCCGAAGAACGGGAATTCTTCTCAATGGTGAGTCAAGCCGTCTTTACCAATCCTTTCACTGATGAGCGGGTGAACCTTGATGCAAAGATTACGGGTATGCCATCGAAGGTCACAGAACTTGCGAGGATTGAGAAACTCAGGGAAGTGGTAGGTAAGAAGGTCCAGCAACTGGAAACGGAAGGACGAGGGAATATCAACCTGTTTTCCGGGCACGACCGACTTCTGGTGGAAACATCGTTTCTGTTCGATTTCTTTCACCAGTTCCTGGAAAAGTTCGACCAGTTCATTCTGGATCAAATCGATACGGGTGACAAGCCGCTGACCGTGCCGTTTACGCGGCAAGCCTTCTCGCACTTGAATAGGAGAGGCTTCAGCGACGAGGCGGCCCGCAGGTATTTTGAACTGACCTTCCAACTTCGGCGTGCATATTTTTTCATTGACCGCAGCTTGGTGGGGCGAAGTTCCAGTATGAAAGAGCTTCGTCGCAAGCTCTGGAACAACGTCTTTACTCATGACCTCAACCTTTACAACAACTACCTGTGGGATCGGATGGAAGATTTCTCAACTCTTGTATTGGGTGAAACAGGAACAGGAAAAGGTGCCGCTGCGGCAGCCATTGGACGGTCCGGTTTCATACCATTTGATGAAAAGAAAGTCCGCTTCGTAGAAAGCTTCACCCGATCTTTCTTGGCTTTGAATCTCTCCCAGTTTCCCGAGAACCTGATTGAGTCGGAATTGTTCGGGCACAAGAAAGGCGCCTTTACCGGCGCTGTCGAAGATTATGAAGGGGTTTTTGACCGCTGTAGTCCCAACGGAGCGATATTTTTGGATGAAATCGGCGAGGTATCTATTCCGGTGCAGATCAAGCTTCTTCAGGTTCTCCAGGAAAGGGTGTTCAGTTCAGTGGGTAGCCATGACAAGCATCGCTTCAATGGTAGGGTTATCGCTGCCACCAACCGTCCAATAGACGAGTTACGCCGTGAGAAGATGATGCGACATGACTTCTACTATCGCTTGTGTTCGGACATCATCACCGTACCGCCCTTGAGGCAGAGGATTCGGGAAGATGGGACTGAACTGGACGATCTGTTGGCGCTTCTTGTGGAACGAATGGTCGGCCAACCCTCCCCAGATGTGGCACGGATGGTACGTACCGTCGTTGAACGAAGCCTGGGAAAGGATTATCCGTGGCCGGGAAACGTAAGGGAACTGGAACAATGCGTCCGATCTGTGCTGCTCAACCAGCGTTATGAAGGCGAAAGAGAGGCGAGTACACCCGATTTGTGCTCGCGACTGGTTCAAGGCATTCAAAACGGAAACATGGAGATGCAACAACTGCTAGCCGGGTACTGTTACCTTCTTTATCAGCGCCATGGAACATATGAAGAAGTAGCACGCAGATTAAAGTTGGATCGACGCACGGCAAAGAAGTATGTGGATGAATGGACCAGGACTGGTGACAACGCGTAAACCACTGATGAGTTGAGGGTTGACGGGCCAAGAAATCCTCCCTCCGTGGGGCAGGTCTGTGCCACTCTTCCGGCCACCGCCGGGCTTGAAGTGACTCCGCCGCAGCGGATGAGCTTTGGAACGACAGAAGAGACACCAGGAAAGCATTCCTGTTTCAAAATCTGGGCAAACTGGGTCGTTACCTCAGTTCACACAGATCAACTATCATTTTTTGGGGAAAGTCCTGCGAAAAAGATCTGTTTAAGCTCTCTTCAGACTAGTTTACAATAAGTTGAGGCTTACGGAAGCGGCAGTCACCTGGATCAAATGAGGGGTGATAAGTGAAGTGGAAAAACCGTTGACAGTTTGCAGGACTCTGCTCTTGAAAGGGTGCCAAGATGGTGTCTGATGTTGCAATAGTCAGGGGGGATAATCGGAGGGAAAACATCCTCCGATCTCTGCAGTTGATC
>CP070692.1:2413998-2424932 GCA_020353215.1 Deltaproteobacteria bacterium | reverse complement strand
TAGCCCGCATATTTCATGAATTATCTACTGCGACCGCGGATATGGCCGTCCTTCCTGGCGTCCTCGGGTGTCGGCCCCTGCGACGTACCGTCCAGGTACGCCTCGGAACCAACACCCTGTGGTTGCCAGGTGACACGCCCATCTTCGCGGTCTCGCGACGGCAATTCATGAAATATGCGGGCTAGGTATATCATTCGGGGCACACCGGGCGGCGAGTGAGTGAGGCAAGATGCGATTTTTGCTGTACAACATCCGATATGCTGCGGGAATAGGGAAACGTTTTCACCTCCCGGTTCCGTACAGTGGTTATTTCAAGCGGACCAATGGTAATCTGCGTCAGATAGTCGATTTCGTAAAGCTAGTGAATCCCGACCTTATCGGTTTACTCGAGGTGGACAGCGGTTCCTACCGCTCCGAAAAGAGCAATCAAGCTGAAGCCATCGCCAGAGAAATAGAACATTATCACGTTTATCAGTCCAAGTATCCGACTGATTCCGTAGCGCAGAAGGTCCCGCTGGTGAATAAACAGGGGAATGCCTTCTTAACTAACCAGGACATTAAATCGCACAGGTTTCGTTACTTTCGCGAAGGCGTCAAACGATTGGTGATCGAGTTAGATCTGGAGGATTTTGCTGTTTTCCTGGTTCACCTGTCGCTAAAATTCCGCCATCGACAGTATCAGCTCCAAGACCTTCATATGATGGTGGAAAGTGTAGAAAAGCCGGTCATTGTGGCGGGAGATTTCAACGTATTCTGGGGTGATCGGGAACTGCAGCTGTTTCTTGCTGCCACTGGACTCCAAAATGCGAATTGCAGAGGGGAACCGTCTCATCCCAGCCGGGCGCCGAGAAGACAGCTTGACTATATTTTCCACAGTCCCGAAATACGAACAAAGGGTTTTTACCTACCACAGGTTAAGTTCTCTGACCATGTCCCCCTGATCTGCGACTTCGAAGTTCACACCTCATAATGATCGGCGGTTTTCATGAGAAGGGTCTCCAATATCTGTGTGGCCTTAGCAATCTTGCTGGTTTATTTCATTAGTCCAAATTTGCTTTGGTCCGACACGCTCAAGGCCAGCATCTATGATCCGGGGAGGTTAAAACCCATAGACAGTGTCTTGAAAGTAAAGGTTGGAGAACGAGCCCCGGACTTTACTCTCCCTTCTCTATCCGGAAAGAGAATCTCTCTCACCCAGTTCCAGGGCAAAAAGAATGTTGTCATATCATTCGTGCCGGCAGCGTGGACCCCTGTGTGTTCCGAGCAGTGGCCTGGATACAACATCGTAAGAGACATTTTTGATGAAAGCGATGCCGTGCTCCTTGGAATTACGGTGGACAACCTCCCAACGCTCCATGCATGGACGAACCAAATGGGAGAACTGTGGTTCCATGTGCTATCTGATTTCTGGCCTCATGGTGCTGTGGCAGCGAGGTATGGCGTCCTTCGGTCGGATGGACTTGCTGAAAGAGCACTTTTCATCGTTGACAAAGGAGGAATCTTAAGATTCATCTATGTCTCAGATATCAACAGGCGGCCGGACTTGGCAATGTGTGCCACTGAACTTGAGAAGCTGAACAGGAAGTAAAGAATCCGAGGTCAGAGAACTCGGCTTTGATCTGACCCCACAACAGACTTTCTGAGTCTGCTCTTGAGTGAGAAGCATTTAGGAGCCAGGAGTCAGAGTCCAGGAGGAGTCGGTGGCGAGGCGCCGCGATGGGTTAACCCTGCCGTTGCAGAGGTGTACCGAGAGGAGTCAATGAACTCATCGAAGTCAGTCATTACGTTCTTGCTGTTGATCGCGTCTGCTTGCCTATTGGCCTGCTGCACGAAAACAGCCTCCCAAAACAGAGAGGGGAAGGAGCTTCCTGTGCTCAAGAAGTGGAGCGGCGACTATCCGGTGGCTCAACTCGATCAACTTCCGGAAGGCCAACACGAGTCGCGCCTTGGGTACATCGGTGAAACGAAGGAGTTCGCTGAGGTTTGGCAGGTATTCAAACCCGACGAGAAGGTGCCTGAGGTGGACTTCAGCAGCCACTTCGTCGTCTTTTTTCGCAACGTAGACTTTTATAACCGTACCTCCATCTCAAAGATCATGCTTGAGGATGGCGTCGCGGAGGTTATTGCTATCGAGACCAGATCCGCGATGCCCATTGAAGACAGGGTGGCCATGGCACTGGCAGTAATTCCACGAGCCGGGATAAAGTTCATCCAGGCAGGCAACGAAAGTTTGCCGGTAACGGAGAAGGAATCTGCGGTTGACCCCCTGAATGCCACTTATACAATCGAGCGCCAGGAAATAAGCTTGCTCAATGGTCGTTCCGAGATGGAAGCTGCGCCCAGCTCCGCAACGAAGATCATGGCCTCCGTTTTTGGCGAGCCGGTGTTTGGCGACCTGGATGATGACGGCGACGAGGACGCGGCGTTGCTTCTGGTCTACGACCCCGGCGGTAGTGGAACCTTTTATTACGTAGCAGTCGCACGCAACGAAAAAGGCACATATCGTGGGACCCATGGGGTGCTGCTCGGCGACCGGGTCGCTCCGCATGGGGTGGAAATCCGAAACGGCTTGGTTGTCGCCAACTATGCAGACCGGAGACCAGAAGAGCCGATGGCCGCTCGGCCGTCACTCGGCAAGTCAAAATACCTGAGCCTCAATGATGGTGTATTGGCAGTAATTCAGCCTCTCGGGGAAGGCGAGCAAGTGCTGGAAGGGTGGGTTACCATCGGTCATGAGGTGCGATCGTTTCTCCCGTGTTCCCGGAAGACGGATCTTTGGATCCTGGGAAATTCACCAGCTTTGAAGGAGATCACGGCAGCGTATCGGCAGGCGTTGCCCAATTCGAAGTCGTATACCCCCCTCTTTATGGTCCTTGCGGGCAACTACACGGTGCGGCCCAACGATGGCTTTGGTACGCAGTACGAGGGGGGGGTCTTTGCAACGCAGCTGGTACGTTTGCTGCCGAAAGGGAATTGCAGAAGCGGGCACATTGTCGTAGATGCGCCAACGCCGGGGGCGCTCGTGACTTCGCCCCTCAGAGTCAGCGGCAAGGCCAGGGGCACCTGGTTTTTCGAGGGAGATTTCCCCCTTGTTCTCACGGATACAAAGGGCAAAATCATCGCGAAAGGATTTGTCACCGCGAAAGGAGAATGGATGACCGAGAAATTCGTTCCCTTTGAAGGAACTCTCGAGTTCAAGAAGCCGAGGTCTGGTGACCGGGGGACGCTCACGTTCAAGAAAGACAATCCCACCGGCCTCTCGGAGCATGATGATGCGGTGGAGATCCCCGTTTTCTTGAAATGAAGTGCGAGGGGATTACACGTTGGCTCGGGTAAAAAAGTACAACTTGTGTCCCAGATATGTTTTACAAGTACTTGCAGTAGAAAGGAGCGACCGTGATTATCAAACCAGGAGATCTTTTACGGGGACTCAGCAGGGATTTCGTGATGAACATCACCGGTATCTCGGTGAAGGAAACACACCGGGAAGGAGAGGTTCTGTTTCGGGAGGGGGATGAAGCCAGACACTTCTATATTTTAGTGAAAGGACAGATCAGACTGAGCATCGGCAAGACTGGCCGCGTGGTTTACACCATCAGTGATCTAGGGGAAGCTTTTGGCTGGTCGAGTCTTGTCGGCCGCGATGTCTATTCAGCATCGGCAGAGTGTGTCGTGCCCTCTGAATTGTTTAGAATTGACCGAGAAGAGTTCCAAAGGATCGTGGAAGAAGACACGGCCAATGGAGTGATATTTTTCAAATGTCTAGCCAGCAGTCTGGGAGAGAGACTGATCAATAGCTACGATACATTTGTTCTTGGACAATCCGGCGATACACTCGCGACCCACGGCACCACAGAAACCCTTCAGCAAATGGACGACGAGTAAACTGAAAGGGTAGTGTTTTAGGTAAGAACCGACGTAAGAAGGGACATTAGACAACATATCACTAGCGCCCCGATTTCACTTTCTCATGCGATATCGGGAGCGGCTTTGAACGTACTACTAAAGTGAAGGTTTGACACTTCCCATCTGCACTTAATCAGGTAGCCTTGTACCCGTACTTCTTTTCCACCAGGTCGATCACCTCGGGCACACTTAAGCCCTCCATCAGCTTCGCACGGATGAAGGTTTTCTCTTCCTTTGCTCCTTTAGGCATGTCGCATTCGCATTCAGCCAGCGGAAGTTCTCCACAGCCACCGCAGGCACATTTGAACTGCGAGGCCACCTGGTACACTTGGCCCTGCAAACCACTTGTCGCCACAGATGTTGATCTCGGTGATGATACCGGCTGGATCAGAGTGGGTTGCGTAGTGTCTGGACCCGAACGCGAGGGGAACATTGTCTTCATGGTAACGCCGACCAACAATACGATCGCAACGATTGCCGTAATCATCCAGAAGGACGACTCTTTTTTCTCGGGAACGGATTCTTTCTGTTGCCTCGCTTTCTTTCTCTTCTTTGCCATTTTGATTTACTCCATCTATCCACGATTTACCGTCCACAGATCCAATTGAGCTGCCATGGAATCCATCGATGATCCCAGGACGCCGTCTCCCGCAACACTGTTTTGCTCTCCCTGCCGTACGTCTTCGACCAAAAGACCGTCCGCCACTCGCAACATCCTGCGCGCGTAGCTGGCGCAATCACCGCTGTGAGTCACCATGACGATGGTCATTCCGTCATCGTTGAGCGTCCGAAAAAGATTCATGATCTCCCGACTGGTCTTGGTATCCAGATTACCCGACGGTTCGTCTGCCAGAAGGATCGGGGGCTCATTCACAATGGCTCTGGCAATGGCCACGCGTTCTTGCTCTCCCCCGGAGATCTCCCCGGGCAGTCGGTGGACCTTTGAGTCGAGGTCCACTCGAGACAGGGCCTCTTCCGCCATGGTCCTCTTCTTCTGGCTGCTCGTCTTCAAGGTAACCAGGGGAAGCATGACGTTCTCTATGAGAGTGAGGTATGGGACTAAATGAAAGCTCTGGAACACGAAGCCCAAGAACTCCCTGCGAAAATCGGCCCGACGATCCGACTCCAACTGGTAGACTTTAAGTCCATCCACCCAGTAGCTACCCGAGGTGGGAGTATTCAGGGCTCCCATCATTGAGAGCAGTGTTGACTTCCCCGAACCCGATTCTCCCATCACGACCACAAATTCGCCGACTTCGATGTCGAAACTCATGCCCCCAACCGCCGTCACCGCAGCGTCTCCACTACCGTATTGCTTGACGAGATTCTCTGCTTGAATGTAACTCATGGCAACCTCCATTTAGAGGGCCCGAAGGGCGTCAGTCGGGTCGATTTTGGCCGCCAGAAGGGCAGGATAAGCGCTCGAGGCCAGGCCCATCAATACGGCCAGAGTGATGGCTCCTCCGGCCAGCAGAGGGTCGAAAGGCACCGCTATTCCATTGGTTCCGGAAAATAGGGGAAGCGTCGCTTTGGTGGCCCCGAAGCCCGCGATATATCCCAGGATCCCGGCCGCCGCGGAGAGCAGTCCTGCTTCCAAAAGCACAATGCGAATCACGTGGCTCTTCCGGAAGCCTATCGCTCGAAAGATACCGATCTCCCCGGTCCTGTCCCTCACACTGCCCAGCATCGTCACCAGAACTACCAGGCTGCCCACCACCAAGAGCACCACTGAGACGCCGTAAGAGAACTTTCTGAAATGGGCCAGAGTCTCCATTCGGCCCTGCACCACCTGCTGGATGGCCATCACCTTGGTACCGGGAAGCGCCCCTGAGATTTGACTTACCATGGCCTCGATGGGACAAGCATTGCAGAGGGCTGCGACTTCCACCATCGAGACTCGGCCCTCCTTGGCAAGCACCGACTGAGCCGTACTGAGCCGGGCAAATACGAGTTGATCGTCTTGGGAGCCGGTAGGCGCCAGTACGCCGGAAACTTGAAGTCTCCGACCGTTGGTCTGGAGAAGGCTTCCGGAACCCAGGCCCAGAACACTTGCTGCCTCCGAGCCCAACAAAACGTTGTCTTGTCCTGGTATTGTCCCTCCGACTTTCCACCAGGGTTTCAGAACGCGCACGGCTTCGAAATCTACCCCGGCCAAGAGCACCTTCTGGTCGCCCACCTTGATGGCTCCCAGAACCACGGGACCCATTGCGGCTATGTTGGCTGCGTTTGTAATGGAATTCACTCTTCCCAGGTCAACCTGGCGGATTTCTTCCATCTCGAATGAGACCCCCCCCAGGGCGAGCCCGCCGTACGTGAGAGAGAGATTCTCAGTTCGGGGTAATATCAGTATGTTTGCTCCGTACTCCTCCAGCTTTTTCTGGATGTCCAGGTTCATGGCGTCCACAAGACCAAGAAGGGCGACTGCCGTAGAGACCGCGATGAGGAGTCCGGAGAGGACAAAAGCGGCTTTGGCTTTACGTCGCCTGATATTGCGCAGGGCGATATCCTTGAGTGTCATTTCTAGCTCTCCTTGGTGGATTCGAAGTATCTACTACCCTTGAGAATATCGGCAATCTTGATTACCAGCTTGTCGCCTACGACCTGTCTGTCCAGCGGTGCGGGGTTGCAGCCACCCTTTATTTCATTCACCTTAACCGAGGCGAAACGCTGACCACAGTTGCGACAAACCATGAAGTCGCCGTCCTGGTAGTACCCCTTACCTTCGCGCCAGCACACGTCACAGGCGTCGTAGGCCGCCCGGACAATTCCGTCTGAGCTTTTGAGGATGAAGAACCGGACCGTAATGTTGTTACCCGTGGGAAACTGAAAATGACGTGCCTGCCCGTCATTGAAGCCTTGCACAGGGAAGGAGACTTCCGTGGCGCTGACCGTCGGTTTAACTGCGGACGTCTTGGGAGCGAACTCAAACCCTGTTTGTAACAGGTAAAAGATCAGTCCGCCGCCAACGAGGAGCAACACCACGACGAGATTCGCCAGCGAAGACTTCTTCTTTCTTTTGGTCTCGAGTACTGCCGCTTTCTTTGCGGCGCGTTTTTCTGTGGATGAGGGACGCTTTTTCTTGGCCATGGTAAACTCCAGTTACTTGAGTGATTGAGTCAGCCGGTTTAAGGCACGACTCTCGCCGGTCTTTAATTTAAAGAAATGTAGAATTAGGGGATTAGGGTTCCACCGCCGGTATCCAACCTGGATTGGCAAAAGAGGCCGCTGCCGTGCCATTAATAGCCCTTGCAGCAACACCACTCCCGCATAGGCCAGAAGACCAGGTCCGGATTCAACTGTCAGGTGTGCTTAGATCAGAAGGGAAAGGTTGGTGAGGTAAAGCGGCACATTCGGGCGCCTGATAGGAGGGCCCTTGGGACCAGTCAAGTGCCGATCACAAGAAGAAATCAAGAAGTTGTCGCCGGAAAGGTGAGCAAGTCTGACGGCGACAGGCTTTTCTACTCCGGAGCCCTCAGAAACGACGTACTCTGTCATTTCGGGAGCACTGTCCACCATATAAGGACAGGGAGCTGCCTTCAACCCCAAACAGCAACCCGTCGACATAGCGGAGGCTGCGTTATTGGCCTGGTCATGTTGGCTGTGCAACTTCGGCTTTACACAACATTCGGCCGTACAGCCGGCCTTGGCCGGAATTGCTCCCACACCCAGCATGCAGGTGACGATCAACGCTATGATTATCTTGCCGAATTTTTGGCGAGTCAAAAAGAATATCTCCCATTTTTAAAATCCCTACAATTTTAATCGGAAACAAGCTCAGAGTCAACAGGGAAAAAGGGAAACAGCAGTTTCCCCAAAAAATGATCGTTGATCTTTGTCAACTGAGGTCACGAGGTAGTTTGCCCTGATTTCAAAATGAAAATGCTTTCCTGGTGTCTGTTCTGTCGTTCCGTTGCTCACGGTCTGGTCACTTCGAAGAGATACCAAGAAAAGCATAGGGGATGGCTGCTAAACAACGAGCATCTGAGCAACCTGCCTTTACGATCTCAGCCTGGCTAGTCCATGCATGAAGATTTGGTGCCTTGTTAAATGGGACATTGGTTTAAAATGGTGCGAATTGCTCGTTGTGGAGTAGCCTTCCCCTAATTCTGGGTCGCTAATGACATTTTGGGGAAAGTCCTGGGAAAAAGGGAAACTAGGCACGGTCATGAAATTATACGGTTCTTAAACGGTTGCTAAAAGAATTGCGTCTTTTCATGACCGGCCGCTTTACGTGGGCCTTCCTCTTTGATGACCGTAAATCCTCTTTGACCAATTTATCCACTTTGTGCTAGAGTTTCAAAAGTATATGGCATTGGTGGGATTACAGGATTGTCCAGGCGTAAGAAGATTTCGTTCTGACAATGAACACATGCCTGAAAATATCACTCGGCTCTTTCGCAGAGAAGGCGTTCCCGACTACCCTGCTTGTTTTCGGCACCTTTAGCATTTGCGATCTGGCTCTGCGGCTGCGCGTCGGTACGTCCGCTTCCACAACCTAAAACCTGGCAAAGACCGACTCAGTGGTGGCTTATCAGGTCAAGAAACTCATCCCCTTGAAAACTGATGCATTCGTTAGTGTCCATCCGGAAAGACCCCGTCCCCTTTCCCCCGAGAAGATCTCTGGATCTTCGACTGGCTGGCGGGGATCGAGGGGCGGGAGATATGGGAAGTGCGCGAACTTATACTCAATCTTCCACCCCCACCTTTGTCCTCTCCCGTCACTGCTAAAAGCGGGATCTGCAACAAAGGGTGGAGTTAATGGGTTTTCGGATGAAGACTTGTTAGCTTCGGCGCTTGTGTAGCAACCAGCGACGACTACCGCGCAATGTCAAATGGTATGAACCGATAGCCTTACTACCCTTTCAATCTCACAAGGAGGAATGATTATGGCGGGCGACAATGGCAAGTCAAACAGAAGTACCGACCCGGCGGTCCAGGAGATGATCGCCAAGGCCGAGAGTATGAATGTATTCACAGTATGGGATCGATATGAGGCCATGCAGCCTCAATGCGGCTTCGGTGATACCGGCCTGTGCTGCCGCCACTGCCTGCAGGGTCCATGCCGCATTGATCCATTTGGGGACGGCCCTGATAAAGCGATTTGTGGTGCTTCTGCGGATGTAATGGTGGCTAGAGGTCTGGATCGCGCGATTGCCGCAGGCACTGCAGCACATTCCGGCCACGCCAGACACCTGGCGCATACCATGCTAAAAATGGCTGAGGGCAAGGCAAAGGATTATTCCGTCAAGGACGGAGCCAAACTGAGGACTGTGGCAACGAGGATGAATATCCCGGTTGAGGGCCGCTCTGATAATGACATTGCTTTGGATTTGGCCACAGCGGCCTTGGCTGATTTTAACGAAAAAGACACTCCGGTTATGTGGGCGGCCTCAGTGGTCACAAAGGATCGGGCCAGAGTTCTGACGGATCTGGGGCTGGTACCTAAGGGCATTGATTATGAAATTTCGGAAATCATGCACCGCACACTTTATGGCGTAGATGCTGACCCAGTCAATTTACTGCTGGCCGGGCTGCGGTGCGGTGTGGCTGATTTGGCCGGCTGTTATATGGGAACAGATTTAGCGGACATACTTTTCGGCACCCCCACACCTGTGGTCACTGAAGCCAATTTAGGAACGCTGAAGGCCGATGCGGTTAACATTGCAGTTCATGGTCACAATCCCGTATTGTCCGATTTAATGGTGACGGTGGCACAAGATAAGAAAGAAGCAGCAGTTTCGGCAGGTGCTTCGGGTATCAACATGGTGGGGATATGCTGCACCGGCAATGAAGTGATGATGCGTCACGGTATTCCGTCCTGTACTCACTCTGTCAGCCAGGAAATGGCTATTATGACTGGAGCGCTCGATGCCATGGTGGTGGATTATCAGTGCATAATGCCGGCACTGGTCAATGTAGCCGAGTGCATGGGAACTACAATTGTAACGACCATGGACCTGTGCAAGATTTCCGGTGCCACCCATATCGAGTTTTCGGAGGAAGCCGCCTCTGAGAAAGCGAAAGAGGCCATCGATATTGCCATTCAAAACTTCACCCGCCGCAAGGGAAATGGTGTGGATATCCCAGATATAAGAACCCCGGTTGTTGCTGGGTTTTCAGTGGAAGCAATAGTTGGGGCACTGGCCAAAGTGGATGCTGAAGAGCCCCTTAAACCTGTTGTCGACAACATCAAGGCAGGTAATATCAGAGGGGTCTGTCTTTTTGCCGGGTGTAATAACGTCAAGGTACCGCAGGATCGCAACTTTACCATCATGGCGCGCAAGCTTCTCGAGGAAAATGTCCTGCTAGTGGCTACCGGTTGCGGGGCCGGTGCCCTCATGCGTCACGGATTCATGGACCCGACCAATGTGGATGACATGTGTGGCGACGGGTTGAAAGCAGTACTGACGGCCATCGGGGAAGCAAATGAGTTGGGAGGGCCGCTGCCGCCCGTCTTGCACCTGGGCTCCTGCGTGGACAACGCACGGGCTGTGGCTTTAGCAGTGGCGGTGGCCGATTATCTGGGTGTAGACACGGACAAGCTTCCGGTGGTGGCGTCCGCTGCTGAGGCTGTGTCGGAAAAAGCTGTCTCCATCGGGGCCTATGCTGTGGCTGCCGGTTTGCCGACACATGTGGGCGTTATGCTTCCCGTGTTGGGGAGTCCTCTGGTGACCCAGGTGTTGACAGACAAGGTAAAGGATCTGACCGGTGGGTATTTTATTGTGGATTTGGACCCGGAATCTGCGGCGGATAAATTATTGAACGCCATTGACGAGCGGAGGGCCGGCTTGGGTCTCTAGCAGAAGGCCAACGAGCTTGTCAACGTTCTGCTTTGACAAAGCAATAAGACTTTCCTTAGTTCATAGAAAAGGAGATGGTTATGGATCAGCCCAAGGAGATATTTGTCAGGCTGAATCGATGTATGGGGTGTCACAGCTGCGAACTGGCCTGCGGCGTGGAGCATTCTCAAAGCAAGTCACTATACAGTGCCATTTCAGAAAGACCTACCCCCAAAAGCCGTGTATATG
>CP070692.1:2402922-2413898 GCA_020353215.1 Deltaproteobacteria bacterium | reverse complement strand
CTGACCACAGTACTGCTGGCCACCTCTCCGGCCCTGTGGCCTCCCATTCCGTCGGCAACAACGTAGAGGCCAACCTTATCGTCACCGTAAAACGTGTCCTCGTTGTTCTTTCTCTTTTTGCCGACGTCTGTGAGTCCTGCAGAAAACACTCTCATGGAAAATCCGCGAATCTAGGTTCTATTCAATAGGATCCGTTGCGTCCATGTTCTTGGGCCAACTAAGCCGTCGAGGAGGAGTGACGGGACCGCGTCTTTTGGATTCATACTCTCCGGCGCTTGTCGCGGCAGAGACGTGAGCGTGGAACTCTCCTGCCCAGTTATGACTTCGACTTTTGTATTTCTGCACCTCGCACCTGCGATTACTTCGACCTTTCTACTGCTAGAAAGGTCAAGTAAAGTGCGTAGGCCTCATCCACTACCGTTTCCAGTTTTTCCGCAGTGAAAGGCAAATGGGGAGTAATTGCTTCCCGAACGCATTCCATCATCAGGTCGTGTTCACCAGTATTTGGCACCAGACGTCGCATGTCCAGGTAGATGTGCTGCAAACGCTCACTAATCGTATTGACAAGATCTCTCGTAATGACCTGAAATACGCCCTCTTCATTCATGGCCAAAAATAGCCTCGTGTCGTACGTTGTTGATGATCAAATGTGCTGCCAACATAGCCGAGGACAGATGCCAGAAATGCCTGATATTTCAATTTACTACAGCTTGAGAACCTTCAGTGGCGTCATTTTCCCTCGACACTCACGTCTGCTATCGCTTCCGCCACCCAGGTCTTCAGACCGCCGCACTCGTCATAAAACTCGTTGAATCGGGCTATGACCTTCTTGGCCTTATCAATTGCTTGTCTTCGTAGCCCGGTATTCAGGCCTATTCGAAGGTATTCCTTTGGTGTTATGAAGGGCGCCAGAATATTGTGAGCGTAACGATCGCAGCTCATGTGCACACATTTTGCGTGAAGAGCATGATCTTCGCCGTACTCAGTGCCGGTAAGAGAGGTGTAAGACTTGAATACCTGACAGTTGTTGCAGCCTGAAACCTTGATAAAATAGGGTACGTCCTTCACATTTATTGTGTTGCTCATCGTAGTCCTTCGTCTTCCAATACTTCTACTGCGGAACCCGACATAGAAATGTGCACTTTCTGCGACTGTTTTTCCCTCACAACGGTCCACAATTGTTTCATGGGGTCGCCTGATGGTCTCTCCGAAATATGCAAAAACGATACCATTGATCGGTGATGCTCGTACTGCTAGAATGCTGTTTAGAAATAGCTATGAGTACCCAGTAATCAGTACATGGTGAACTCGTAACGAAGGACTTCTATGGCCGAATCATTGTTTAAATCGGGGTTTGTCTCCATTATCGGTGCTCCGAATGTGGGAAAGTCCACGCTACTGAATCAGCTTGTGGGGGAAAAGATCGCCATCACGTCTCCGAAACCGCAGACAACCCGCAACCGACTACTCGGCGTTAAGACTACTCCCAACTATCAGATGATTTTTTTGGACACTCCTGGAATTCATCAGGCCCGGGGAGGACTCAACCTTGCCATGGTGAGTACAGCACTCGCGACGCTGGCAACCGTTGATTTGATTCTGTTTATGGTGGAAGCACATTCGCCCCGCACCCAAGATAATCTGCAGATAATCGAGAGTCTCCGAAGAGTAAGAACCAGCACACTCTTGGTGGTAAATAAGATAGATCTCGTGCAGGAGGCATCTCTGAAGCATCGCGTTGAACATTTTGAAAGCTTGTATCAGCCCACAGGCTCGTCCTGTATTTCCGCTGTCTACGGCACAGGCATTGAGGACTTGTTGGCCCAAATAGCGACATTGCTGCCTAACGGTCCGGCCTACTACCCGGAAGACACCTTGACAGATCTGCCGGAGCGCTTCCTCTGCGCGGAAATCATCAGAGAGAAGATCTTGCATCTCACCTCCGAGGAAATTCCATACGCAGTAGCGGTGACCATAGGCTCTTTCAAGGAGGATGACGAAAAGAATCTAGTTCGGATTCAGGCGGATATCCACGTGGAGAGGTCGTCTCAGAAGGGTATAATTATTGGTAGCCGGGGCTCCATGCTGCGCGAGATTGGTAAACAGGCCCGTCTGGATATGGAAAAACTTCTCGGCGCTAAGGTCTTTTTGGACTTGTGGGTGCGGATTCAGAAAAAATGGCGGAAGGATCCGAGGGCTCTGAGAGAGTTTGGATATCGATAACGTAAGCGGTAAGCAGCGAGCAGAAAAACGTGTTCTTTCGGAACTGACCTAGCCCGCGTATTTCATGAATTGCCGTAGCGAGACCGCGGAGATGGGTGTGCCACCGGGCAATCGCAGGGGCTCGGACCCGAGACGTACTTGTACAGTACGTCGCAGGGTGTGAGACCTGAGGACGTCCGGAAGGACGGCCATATCCGCGATCGCAGTAGATAATTCATGAATTGCGCGGGCTACTCCCCGGATAAGCCAACCACCGCACAACCCTCCTGTGCAGCAGCAAGGCAAATTCTACCAGAACCAGAAATATTGGGCGTTGGAGGGGTTTGTCAAAAGAGGCTGAACCGCGGCGAGGTCAGTGTTCCCCGCAGGTGAAAAGGAAGGGGCTTGTCTTGTTTCAAAAAGGTCACCGCTACTCTGCTGTTGTTAGTGCTAAGGTTCAACAAACCTGATTCCATCTTGCCCTTTCCCGCCAGGTTGAGAGTGCTTTCGGATAGGTTTGGGTGCAGGGTTACCACGCCGCTCAAGTCACCCTGAAAGCCACGTGCTTCGAACTGACAGTGCCGAATTTCTAGCTTCCCATTGGCAAACTCAGTTTCCGCGACGACTTGAACTTCATCCAAGGTATCTGTTTTGAGATAAGCAGAATTTACTGGAAAGATCCCCTCCTCGAGCAATAGATTCCCTTTGCCGGTGGATTCCCGTACTTTATTCAGGAACCCCTCCAATTGAAGCTCACCGGAGATCTTCCCGGACAGCTCCCGTCCAGCCAGGTTGGCGATTGCCGGATGCTCGTGCAGCCTTACCGCGTCCCAGCTCATGCTCAGCTGGAAGGACGGCTCATTGTGGTACGGCTCCAGCAGAACCTTGCCGTCCACAGACCCGCCGTAAGCGAAGGTGCGGATGGTCAAATCAAGTCTTCGGCGCAGCAATTGCAGTATCTTGATTCGTACCTGTCCCTCGCCAGCCTCAAACAAGGAAGGGCTGTCTGACTGCAACGGCCTGACAGAGAACCTGCGAAAATTGACCCCTGGGGGAAATGTGGGTGACAAAACTGCCATCTCCAACCGAAGGCCCAAACGATCACTGGCAACAGACTGGAGTCTCTTCTGTAGACTCTGATAGGGGAATTTCCACACCAAGAGAATACCGGCGAGAACCAACGCATAGAGCGCATAGGCCGAGACCTGCAGGGCCAGTTTCCGGTTCATGTTGTTATAACCATTCCGTCTTGTTGCTGGGGGTTATCGGTTATGGGTTTTAGGTTAGCGGTAGAGTAGTCGAGGGGGACTTTGCTGCGCGTTCAACTTACCCAAGATCATTGCATCAAACTTACTGCACGAGCGGGGCTGAACTGTATCCTCCCGACGTCGGAATGGGTTTTTACCGTACCAATTACAGATAACGAATAACAGTGAGCGGGAGCTCGCTTCTCTATCTTTCGCCATTTCTCGCCCTACAAGATGACGGTCTTATCTACGAACGGAAACCTTTGCGACCAGCCTTGCTGTCAGCCGCGCGTGACCCTTTCACGAATCGCTGCGTTACCACCAGAAGGTTTACCTCCAGAAGAGATTTGTTCCGCGATTGGGGACGAATGGTCAACCGTTTGATTCGGACCTGCTCCGGTGCTGTCTCAAGATGATAAAGATAAGGAATAAGAGTTCCAAGGGCTACACCGGTGAGGCGCATCTCCACCTGTTCTTCCTGAAACGTCTCACTCAGTGATTTCACTGACGGCCGCATGTATTCGATTTGCTTCTTGAGCCCATCCTTTCTGGCCAATCCTTCTAGAAATGCAAACAGGGTGAAGTCTTGCCGACGCGATCGCAGGGATTGTTCAAGTATGCCGTTCTCAAGCCGGGCCTGCCGGTAAGTCTGTTCCAAGTGAAGCATATCTTTGAGGCGCCGTTCGCTCCGTTGAATTCTTGCAGCCAATTCTTTTCGGTGCCCGAGGATGGGTCCTACGACCCACTGGCCCACAGCCAGAACGACCATCAGGCCTGCTACGATGATCAGCAATTGCCGTTTCCCGAGACGATTCATGAATTCTCTCCTGACTCGGTACCGCGCAGCAGCTCCAGGCTGAATTGCACCCCCTCACCATCGGCCGCCGCCTTGGCGCCGCTAATGGTGACCGACGCAAAACTGCCCGACGTGATCAGCCGGTTCTTCAAGTTGTCCACCGTATCAAAAGCATCCGCTTTCCCGTTAACTCTGACGCGCTGCCCGTCCGCTGTCAGCATGTTTATGGTTACATCCAAATTCGCGGGGACCGCTTGACTAATACTGCGCAGTAACTCCACCGTCAGATGTTGTTTGGATTCTGTTCCGAAAAGAGCCACCGACTGGCTGAGATCGTCGATTCTTGATTTGAGAACACTGGCGTACTGCGACGAACTCATGGAGCCTTTAACTTCCGGCACTGCTCGCCGGAACACTGCTTCAATGGACTTATCGAGCTGCGCAAGGTGCTGTTTTTTCGTATAGATATCCATCCAAACCGAGCCCAGCCAACTTAGGACCACCAAAGAGATTGCTACAATCGCATAGCGCCAGTGCTGTCGCAACCGATCCAGCGGACCTCGGCTGCGGTACTCTTCCGCCTGAAAATTAAACCCTGGCGCCCGACGGCTGTGCCTAAGCGACAGCCCGGTGGCAATCGCGCACTGTGCCAAAACCGAGGGTCGGTCTCTAAAGTGGTTCAGCAGACCTACATCTTCAAGATCAGCCAGACAGATGACCTGCAAGTCCAAACTCTTCTGAAGCTCTGGCGCCAGTCCGCCAATGAGCGAACCGCCACCGGACAGGACGAGCAATTCGGGCCCGGACTGGTGTTCCTGATGCTTGGTGGCCAGTACCGACACCTCTATCTCCCGGGCCAACAATCCAATTTCTCGCAGGATTACCTCCCGGGCTCGTTCGTCCTCTGTGGTTCGTATGGGTCCGTCCAGCCCTAGCGAAAGAACAAGTTTCAAACCTTCTTCAACTGGAAGCTTAAGAACACCTGCTACGGCCCTGGCCAACCTACTGCAGCCGAATAGCAGCGCTCGGAGATACACGGTTTGGCCCTGCTGCCGATAAAGCAGATTCGTCTTGCTGTGGCCGATGTCCAGGATCAGTGCTCGCTCCGGAAGGTATTGACTGATTTCACCGGCAATGACGCTCAGCCCGCTCCCGTCCAGATCAACCACCTCGACTTCGATGCCGACTTCACCGAGCGCTGGCAGCAAAGCATCAAGCACTTGCTTGGGTAGTGCGGCTGCGAGCACGCCTTGGCTGCCATCAGGTAGCGTTTCGGTCTTGACGAAGTCAATCATTACCTTTTCAATTCCCAGGGGTAAGCCGGCCTCCAATTCAAACTTTATCACCTCAGCTATTTTTCGTTGTGAGGCAAACGGAAAAGAGAGTCGACGCAGGAACGCTTCCTGTGTCCCTACCGAGAGAACATACCGGTCGCTTTCCAGGTTATGTTCCGAGACTAGATCCTTGAGGGTTCGAGCCACCTGGGAGGAGTCAGAATCAGCCGGGAGATGGGCACTAGCATAACCAGATATCTCGACTGCGCGCAGGCTGCGTTGGACCTGGACAACTTTCAGTGTATCGCTGCCGATGTCAATGCCAAGGATTGTTTCTGACATATACCGTCTCCACTGCCGGTCTTGCTCACAGACTTATCGCTCTGCCTAATAGACCTGCCAAAAGCGCACTCCTACTGTCACACCAGGCTCTTTGTCATCTTCCGATGTCTGCCGTTCAAGGTAGGCAAAGACCGATTTCCTTCCCACCCCGACTTTGCCGGTCATCTGAACCGAAAAGTGCGAACTTCGAAGGGTGATTAACTTCGCCGGCAGGTTGATGTCAGCGAACCCTGCCACCCGGTTTCGATACCAGTCCGATTCTTTGAGAAAATCCCAGTGCATGGGCTCCTCCCGGTAAGCGATGACGCTCTCCGCCCAGTCTAGTGCCGTGTCCTGCGCCACGTTTGGGAGCGCCTGAAGCACCAGCAACTCTGCAGTATTGATGTTAATGCTGCCTTCACCATAAATAGTCAGCAGATCCTTCAGGCCCGGGCTACCTTCGTTGCCGAAGTAGAGCTCCGGGCCCATACCGCGAATGAGCAGAAGTTCATCCAGTGACGTCAGGGGTCCGTTCTTGCAAGGGTATGGCTGTTCCAGGATTTCATAGTAGTCCGTCTCAGCCCCAAGCTCGCCGGTTGGTTCGTCGTCAGAGTCCAGCCAATCCTTGATGGCATTTATCAATCCCTTGGCATCTTCCTGTTCCATGAGGAAAGGAGCATTGATGAGCAAACGCTCCAACACCTCCCTGTGGTTCTGCTGCAACGCATCCTCTTCGCCGGACACCAGGTGGTTTATAGGAAACTTACCCGACTCATCAGTCACCTTTCCTTCCAAAGTTCCAAGTTTGGATAGTTCGGTGGGAATGGAGTCCGGATCCGTTACCAGAGCCCACGGCTCTCCCGGGTAATCAACGATGTCTTGTTTCGGGGCGCCGTCTTTCAGGTCCTCTTCCAGGTCCTGCACCAGCAAGGCAATAGCCACGTTTACTCCCGACTTGGCCAGGGCCTCCGCCTGGATGCTGTCCTGGAAATGACGTGCGGCGGCTCCTTCCACTTGCATTGCACGAAGGGTTTCCAGCACGAGCACAACAAGGACCGTGATAATCAGCAGGGTCAGAATGAGGGCTGCGCCTGACTGGTCAGATCGCAACAGGTTGTTGAAACGATTGGATTGGGTCATTTAGAACCACCTGGTTACCCTTAAACAGTAAGCAATCTTCTGTGTCTTCCCGCTCACTGCTTACCGCTTACCATCTACTGCTCACCTCTTACCCCTCACCTCTTACCTCTGACCTCTGACCTCTGACCCCTTACCCCTTACTCCTTTGCTGGCTTCTCCCATGCCATCGGAGCGACTATGGCTGTAAACAGGCGAGACCGTCCGGTTTCTTCCGACGCCATCTGGAGACGGATTGTGACCAATCGTGGCATCCGACTGCCAGGTTCCAGTGTGCTGCTGTCCCAATCCGATACGGTGACCCCATTGGCATCAGTGTAACCAATTTCAAGCTTCTCTACGCCATCCGCCAACTCAATCTCGTTCTCTTGCCGCTCTCCCCCCAAGTCGACGAAGGGAAGTTCCAGACGCATCAGCCGATAGTGATTTTTCGTATCCGACTGTATTTCCAACTGATACCGGACTCTGTTAATGTGTAGATTGGGAAAGACCCCATCGAAACCCAGGTGCGCTGCAGTGGCAAACTCCAGAACCGGTCTCCCTCCTTCCAGCACCTCTGTATCTGCTCCCGCAAAGCGATAAGGCGACTCTTCGAGATTTTCTTCAGACTGCTGATCTTCTTCAACCTCTTGATAGTAAAGAGATTTAAGATCATCAGCAATCTGCATCAGGGCCAGCCGCGCCGCTTGCTCTACGTTTCGCTCGTTTTCCACCCGCTCGGTGGCCTCCAACGTGCCACTGTAGGCACCATAGAGGCTGGTAAACACGATGGCAAGAATGGCTAGGGCGATGACGATCTCCAGCAGAGTAAACCCCAATGTTGCAGACCTGCACCGAGGAAAAACGCGGCCAGGGTGTCCCGCCAACGGCGGGATGGCTGCGCACAGGCTCGGACAGGTCGAAGCGTACTTGACCGTAGGGGAGATCCTGTCCGAGGCGAGCACAGTCGTCTCGCAAAAGGCGGGACTATGGCGCGAGCGTACCGCTTTTAGCCGGTTGGAGGTCTGCAACATTAGAGTAAAACCGTTCTTTCGTTTCATATCCGTCATCATCGAGCCAATAGTAATTCTTCTATTCTTATGGTGCGTCCAGCACCTTGTCCTTCTTGTTGGACGGTCACCGACACCTGCACAAGTCCTTCTACTTCGGAGGATGAGGTCTCCACCAACCAGGTAAAGCCAGGGTAGTCTTCGCCAAAGTCCCCCTGAAACTGATTCCAGTCGGCAGCACCAACCGCCTCGATCTCTGCTAGTTTGCTTGCTGCCAGGAGAGAAGCTGTGGTGGCCTCTCGGGTTGTGGTCAGTGCCTCGAGGCTCTGCACATTGGCCTTGAGAATGGCTACCAGAGCCATAGCAAGAATGGCCACCGCCACCATAACCTCAAGCAAGGTAAACCCTTGCACACACTTTACTATTGGACGAGTCATATCTTGCTCGTTAGCTGAGGATCGTCAACTCAGCCCGGGTTGCTATCCGACCGTGCGAGTAAACAGCAAGCGGTCAACAAATCCGTCAGCACGACTGCCCGCCCGTTCTGAGCCGGTCGCGGGGCTGCCGCCTGCAGGCCTCTCATCCTGCCGAGGCAAGACGCCTCGGCTATTCGTGTCTCCGCCTGACCACTTCGTACCTGGGCTAACCGTGTTACCCGATCTCCTCGTCTCTTCCTTCCATATAGCCGTCACGAACCACAACTCGGCCGTTAAATGGCTTGATGAATAGTGTCTGGACTTTGTTCCCGGGACCGGCCAGATGAATCAACGCGGGCTCTACCAGCCCTTTGGGTTGGAAGCGGAGAGTCACCTGTCCAGTGTTCCTTGGCTCATCCGGCAGCTTCTGTATATCCAGAAAACGGACTTCCCCCTCAAGAGATCTTTTCTTTGCTGTGTCCTCCTCCAAGTCGGATTCCTCGGAATCGCCAGTTCCGCCGATAGCGGGGTCGGTCCAAAAGGTGCTTTCGTCCAGGTCCAGTGTTAGTTCCCAAAGACGACCTTCCACCATTGCCTGG
Organism: Deltaproteobacteria bacterium; assembly: GCA_020353215.1. Classification (GTDB taxonomy): domain Bacteria; phylum Desulfobacterota; class Syntrophobacteria; order BM002; family BM002. The sequence continues at coordinate 2,404,917 of CP070692.1, read as the reverse complement.
CTCCTGGCATAAGCAACAGCTCCTGCCAATCTCCTCGAACTCGCCTTGAGATCACTGCGCAGGAAGACTGAGGATACCTCTGGCACCACCAGCCCGAGAACCGCAGTTAGAATCAGCATCACAACGACCAATTCCAGTAAGGTGAAACCGTTCCCCTTATTCGATCTCCCAACTCTGCACGTCCTGGTCCTTACCTTCACCGCCTTCCTCCCCATCGGCGCCGTATGAGATGAGGTCGAAGTCTCCATGATCACCTGGGCTAAGATACACATACTCGTAACCCCACGGGTCCTTGGGAATCTTGGGTATGTAACCCTTGTCGGGATACCTCTCTGGTATTTTTCCAAAGCTGGGTTTCTCAACCAGTGCCTGCAACCCTTGTTCGGTCGAGGGGTAGTAGCCATGGTCCAATTTGTACCGCTTTAATGCAGTAGATATACTCTCAATCTGCATTTTCGCCTTGACGACCCTTGCTTTCTCCGGTTCCTCCATGAGTCGCGGCACGATCAGTCCTGCCAGGATACCGAGGATGATGATGACCACCATGATCTCGATCAACGTGAAACCGCAATCCGCGCGAATACGTCGGAGAGTGATGCCTGAAATCAGATTTACTGGAGAACGGATCTCACCCAAGCGGGATTGTTCTCCAGGTCGTACAGTAGAACGTCCATTACGAGCACAACGAATTTCCCTTGTCAGCATTTCCACCCTTTATCCTCCACTGAGTCATGTTTGCAGTATCAGTCGCCCACCCGAACCAACTCGATCTCCACCCTCCGATTCGCGGCTCTACCTTCCGCGGTTGTATTGGACTTCAGGGGGTTTTCCGCTCCCAGCCCAAAAGTGCTTATCCTTTCGACGTCAATTCCCTTCCCCACCAAATAGCCCTGGACTATTTTTGCTCGCGACTCCGAAAGCTTCTGGTTGTATTCATAGGTGCCAATGGTATCAGTATATCCCCGCACAATTATCTTCTGATTAGGATTCTTCTTTGCGATTGTAACGAGTCTATCCAGCTCGTCGAAGGCTTCGGGCGGCAGTTTCGAGGTCTTATAACCGAAATTGACAGTCTGCCTGAAATCGCTTGATGAGAACCGTTGTTCAACATGATTCTTGTCGCTTGTTTTCTTGGCGTCGTCTATATGTTCTTTCTCGCTCGGTTGCGTACCCGGCGTGTCTGAACTCCGGGAATCATCTTCTATTGTAGGCATCCTCTCAATGTAGTGTTCGTTTTGGTGCAGCAGGACAACGTGATCCGGGTTAATTTTCAAAATCGTTGTATCGCCTAAGAGATCTCCTTCGTGGACGATCCGGTCGTTCAAAACAACTATCCTTTTGCTCGGGTCTTCGTCCCAGGCGATGGCACTGATGGTGTGCCCAGGTAGCTCCGCACCTTTTGAAACCTCTGTACTGTAGGCGAATCTCTTCTGTGCCGACTGGGTGCTGGAGCCGGCGGCAGTCTCCAGTCCTCGGGCCTTTGCCAACACGTCTTCACCGACACGCACCTCTGATCGTTCTGGCTCCTGCTGCAAGACCACCGGGTTTACCTCTCCAGGCGGGAGTTGGGAATCTGCCCGTAGTTCTTCCACCCCTTCCGACCTTGGAGCCGGCGAAGTTACCGTCCCTTTCACCGGTCCCGGACTCCCGGGCTCGTCCCCCCTCACTCCGGAAATTGGTGACGCGACCATCGAACTGGAGTCATTGAGTCGCCCCTCAACTGGAACCTGTCCGGTCTCTTCGAGAGAGGTTGGCACGGGTTTGTTATTGAACTCGAAATACCAGAGGCCGAGAATCATACCGACGCAGAGGATCAAAGCCGGTCCGAGGAAAGACGGTTTCTGCCACCAGGGTTTCACCTCGAGGTCAAACAAGGGCCGGTACAGGGGATCTTTCGCCAACTGTTTCACCACCGACCCACCTACCTTCTTTTTACCCTGGTGGTAAGCTTGGTTGAGCGCCCGCTCACAAATCTGGTTTATGAGTCGGGGTATT
>CP070692.1:2391833-2402822 GCA_020353215.1 Deltaproteobacteria bacterium | reverse complement strand
CTACTCGCCTCTTGTTCGTACTTGAATGGAAGTACTCCTTGTGCCATAGTAGGTTCACCTCGTTGATGATAGATTCGTTCCCAAAAACGCATTCTATCTGCTTGATTTATCAAGCACAACGAGGTTTCTTACTTTTTTTGACGGTGAATCTAGGTCAACTTCAACGGCTGAGCATGGTTACCTACCCCGCCACTGCAATCGCCTCAGCCAACTCAAAGCTGCCGGCGTAGAGCGCACGTCCAACTATCACCCCCACCACACCATCAGGTTCAAGCTGGAGCAGTGCTTGTATGTGCTGGATTCGACCCACTCCACCTGAGGCTATTACAGGAATACTTACCGCTTTCGCGAGCTGCCACGTGGCCTCCACATTCGGTCCTGTCTCCATGCCATCTCGCGAAATATCCGTGTAGATGATTGCCGCCAGCGGCAAACCGTCGAATCTGCTGGCAAGTTCAGCCGAACGTATTTTGGTTGTCTGACTCCAGCCTTCCACAGCCACCCGACCCTGCCGACTGTCGATACCAAGTACTATCTGGCCTGCAAATCTCTCGCAAGCTTGGATCAGCAGGTCCGGCTGACTATGAGCGACCGTGCCCAGAATTACCCGTTGCACTCCGAGGTCCAAGTAGGTTGAAATGGTCTCAAGGGTACGCACGCCCCCACCGACTTGGACGGGAATCTCCACCGAGCGGACAATGGTGGCTATTGCCTCCCGATTCTTAGGCTGCTTCGCAAATGCACCATCCAGATCTACAACGTGGAGCCATTGAGCACCGTCGGCCTGCCAACGTTGGGCTGTCGTTGCCGGGTCATCGGAATAGACTGTGGCGGTAGACATTACTCCACGTTCAAGCCGAACACATTTGCCTTCTTTCAGGTCAATGGCAGGAATGATCAACATCTATATCGCTCTCTCTGCCTTGTTTGCCGGTCCTTTGTCGACCGCCGATTGCAGAACGCCAGACCGTAAGCGGTAAGCGGTCAGCAGTGAGCGGTTGTCAATCGACAGAGAAGAAGTAGCTCGCGAATGACCAGATTTATTGACACAGGGTTGCTGACACGAACAAGAAGACTTCCTAGGAAATCATCTCCGTTTACTGACTGAACCCTAACTGCTACTGTTGCCGCCTTGTACTCTTTCCATTTGTTGGAGCATTTCCTTCAAATACACCGGAGGCTTGAGCGGACGACCCTCCTCGTCCGTGCACACATGCACGGTGTAGCCTTCTGCCAGGAGAAAGCCACTCTGCTTGTGAAAGAGCCGGTAGTAGAAACGCATTCTGGCTTTGCCCTCGAACGAGAACCGAGTCTCTATATGAATAATGTCATCATATCGCGCAGGCTTTAGATAACGACAGTACGCCTCGTAGACCGGCAAGAAACAGCCCCGCACTTCCACCTCTTGATAACTGCTTCCCACCAGTCTGAAGAGCTCCGTGCGTCCTATTTCAAACCACTTGAGGTAATTGGCATAATAAGCTATCCCCATGGCGTCAGTATCGCCATAGAGAACCCTTTGCTCAGCTACAAACGAAGCACCCATAATTCCAGTTTCAAGGTTTCAAGGTTGAAAATGGTCTGTGATGTGGGATGTGACATTTGCTACGTGCGCAGTCATATGGCTATGTGCCACTGCTTTTCGAATTCCTATCTCAGATCCCACATCGAAAATCCTCATCTTCCATTATCGGTGTGTATCGAGTTGCCCGCCGAACAAGATCTTGGCAGCTGGGTAGTTAATCTTCTTTTTATTCGTCCCAATTCTTTGACACTAAGCGAGCTTCCAGCCGAGTTCTATCGCCTTTGCGCAAGTCTTCCCTTCAAAAACTCCTCCATGAGCGAATATCCAGGCCGAATCACTATTCCGGTAGTCGCGGCACTCGGTTCGCAAAACGACCTCTCGTAGCTGCGTTGACGGATTGGCAGCTCGCAGGCGGCAAAGGGAACAAGTCCTTTAGCGTGAGTCCGAATTCGAACTGGAGTGAGATGATCAGTGATAAGCATCAGGTCGACCCTCTCCATATCTTCGCATCCGCGCCAGACAGGACCCACGACATGAGAATCAAAAGCCTCAATGGCTTCAATTTTGAGTTTCAAATCCCCTTGATGAGAGGCTTCGTCGGGTGCCTCAACGTGCAAGTAAACGAAATCCCGTTCCCGCAATGCCTCCAGAGCGGCGTCAACCTTGCCAGCATAGTTGGTATCCAGGTATCCTGTAGCCCCGGCAACTGCTACGGCCTTCAGACCGACACAGATACCAAGTCCTTTGAGGAGATCTACCGCGGAAATCACCACCCCATCGATGCCAAACCGTTCACCCAAACTGGGCATACTCGGTGCTCGCCCTTGACCCCAGAGCCAGATTGCATTACCAGGCGCTTTTCCCGCCTTGATTCGCCGCTTATTCACCTCGTGTTTGGGAAGCAGTCTCCTGGCAGAATCAACCAGCATCTTAAGTGGCGGCACCTTATCGTACACTGCCCAGTATTCCGCAACCGGCTGACCTGTAACATCGTGGGGCGGTGTTACATTCAGGTCCGACATCCCGCCCCGCCATACCAAGAGATGTCGGTAACTCACTCCAGGATAGAAATGAAAGTCTTCATTCCCTAGACTCTCCTGCAGTGCCAAAATGAGCGACCGTCCCTCATCGCTGGAAATGTGGCCTGCCGAATAATCTGTGAGGATTAGGCCGTCACTTTCCTCGTCCAGGCTTACCAGGTTACACCTGAAAGCTACCTCGTCGCCGCCGAGTTTTATGCCCATACTCGCTGCTTCCAACGGTGCACGACCGGTAAGGAACTGTTCAGGGTCATAGCCGAGGATTGCCATGTTGGCCACGTCACTGCCGGGCTGCTGGCCGGGACCGATTGTTTCTGTCAGTCCCAGGATTCCTCGGGAGGCAATCTCGTCCATGTGCGGCGTATGTGCCGCTTCCAAGGGCGTTCGGCCGTCTAACTCTTCCTGGGCCTCATCGGCCATTCCATCTCCCACAAGGATCAAGTATTTCGTCTTGGAACCGTCCATAGTCCCTCAGCACAGGTTTGCAATCTTAGGATTGAGATTCTTCAACAGACTCGTTCTTCTTCACCCGGATAAACCTCGTGGTGGAGGTCACCACCGGGAGGTCGTCGATCTCAGCCAAAGCCATGCGGACATCCCTCTCGCGTGCCTCGTGGGTCATCATTACTATAGGTACCGACCCCTTCACTTGCCGGCCTTTCTGAATCACGGAAGCAATGCTAATATCGTGGCTGCCAAGGATGCCGGAGATCTTTGACAGCACCCCGGGCCGATCAACCGCGACAAACCGGAAATAATATTTGATGACCAGCTCATCCATGGGTTTAACCTGGCGGCAGGCCACAGCCCGCTCCTCGCTGGCCAACGACGCTATCCTTATGCCGCTGCCGGCCACTAGGTCACGCCCGAGATCCACAAGATCGCTGGCCACAGCACTGCCCGTTGGCATCATGCCGGCACCCAATCCATAAAGCATCACATCGCCGACCGAGTCTCCGGAAATGTGGATGGCGTTATAAGCGCCCTCGACCTTGGCCAGCATATGCTCCTGAGGAATCATCGTCGGGTGCACCCTGACCTCGATTCTCTTTCCGTCACTTCGGGATATGGCCAACAGTTTTATCTGGTATCCGAAGTCTTTGGCAAACTGAATGTCCAACGGATCGATATGAGTAATACCTTCCACGTAGATGTGATTGAAATCGACTTCGCAGCAATAAGCAAGAGAACTCAGTACGGCAATTTTGTGAGCCGCATCCACCCCTTCCACATCTAGCGTAGGGTCGGCCTCGGCATAGCCGAGTTTTTGCGCCCCGCTGAGTGCTTCTGCAAAAGTAGTCCCTTCTTGACTCATTCTGGTGAGAATGTAATTGGCCGTGCCATTAAGAATTCCGTAAATGCGTCCGATACGATTAGCCACCAATCCCTCACGCACAGCACGTATGAGGGGAATGCCGCCACCTACGGCCGCTTCGAAAGCAATGTTTACCCCGTGCTCACGGGCGGCGGCAAACAGCTCACTGCCATGCATCGCTAAGAGAGCTTTATTCGCGGTAACGACGTGTTTGCCCCGTTTCATGGCATCCAGCAGAAATGTTTTGGCAGGCTCCATCCCGCCGATGAGTTCCACCACGATCTGAATCTCGTTGTCCTCCAGGATGTGTTGCACTTGTGTTGAAAGCACTTCCCTGGGGATGTTGACCGGTCTAGGCCGATCCAGGTCGATATCAACGACTTTCTTGAGCCTCAGTGGCACACCCAACCGTTGTTGGAGTAACTCACCGTTGTCCTCAAGAACCTTTACGAGACCACAGCCAACAGTGCCCAACCCGATCAAGCCTACCTGTATCTCTCGCATCACCTATCCTCAAGTCTCTGGAACACTCGAACCCGATAGTGTTCTTCCAACCGACATCATTGACCACCGCGCGCCAAGCGAAATAAGCAAGTCAGCTAGAAGTTACTTGCGGAAATCGGCGCAAGAATCGTCGGGCGTCAAGAACATGACTGCACATACCGAAATACCATTATCTCAACCCACCCTCGCAGGCGGGATCTGCCACGGGAGAGGAAAAAAGGAGTCTTCCGACCGGCAGGCATTACGAAAACGGGTGCGTCATTCTTCGGTTCACAGAGCACTGATTTTTCAACGTCGTACAATGCGCCAGACGCTGCGCCTTTGCCAGAGACAAAAATACACCAGAAAGTAGAACCTCGCTCCCTTCTGGTGTCGTTCACGAAAGGCGATCATCTATTGTTGGTCGAGTGTACTGCCCCTCAGCGCAGGACGCGCCGAAAGCCCCGTATTGCTTGGCGAGTCCTCTCCTCGTTTTCCACCAGGGCGAAACGAACATAGTCGTCCCCATACTCGCCGAAACCCTTTCCCGGAGCAACGGCAACACGAGCCTCACGAATTAAGAACTTGGCGTACTCCACCGAGCCCAGATGCCTAAACCTCTCAGGAATTCTTGACCAGACAAACATGGTGGCCTTGGGGCTGGCGGTTGGCCATCCCACCCGATTCAACCCTTCAACCAGAACATCGCGCCGAGAGCGGTAGGTTTCGACTATTTCCCCTACACATGACTGATCTTCATTCAGGGCAATAATTGAAGCGATCTGGACTGGCTGAAAGATACCGTAGTCGAGGTAACTCTTTATTCTGGTCAGGGCACCAATAAGTTCAGCGTTGCCCACGCAGAAACCAACCCGCCATCCCGGCATGGAGTAGCTCTTGGACAACGAAAAGAACTCCACCCCGATGTCCTTGGCTCCCTCTACCTGTAAAAAGCTGGGAGCCATGGTGCCGTCAAAGACTAGATCGGCATAAGCTAGGTCATGCACTACAAGAATTTCGTGCTCTTTGGCGAAGGCGCATATCTTCCGAAAGAACTCGAGGTCCACCACCTCAGTGGTCGGGTTATGTGGAAATGAAATGATCAACATCTTCGGCTGAGGCCAGGTCTGCTTGGTGGCCACCTGCAGATCCTCAAAGAAATCTCTATCTTTTTCGATGGGAATGCTTCTCAGGTCACCGCCTGCAATGATGACCGAATAGGGGTGGATAGGATAGGTTGGATTGGGGGCAAAAACCACATCACCAGGGCTGATCAGAGAAAGAACCAGATGTGACAGGCCTTCCTTTGCGCCGATTGTCACCACCGCCTCAGTATCAGGATCGATGTCCACGTCGTAGCGGCGCTTGTACCAACTGGATATCGCCTCTCGGAGTTTGGTGATCCCCCGGGAGGCAGAATAACGGTGGTTTTGAGGCTTCCGAGCGGCTTCCACCAACTTGTCGACAATATGCTTGGGTGTCGGCAGGTCAGGGTTTCCCATGCCCAGATCAACAATGTCTTCCCCAGCCCATCTGAGCTGCATTTTTAGCTCGTTAACTTGGGCAAAAACATAAGGGGGTAAACGCCTCATTCGACTGTATTTTATAATTGACTCGGTCATTGTCACCATCCTATATCTGCTGAGTTTTTGTAAAAATACAGCAAGCCAGTATCCTTGTCAAAAAGTTTTTCCTCCTGGGCAAAGCAGTTGACACCAGTCCAATCCATTTCTAGAATGAAACGAGTTTGGAAGAAGCTGACAGTTCAGAGCACTGATGAAACAAAGTCCGAAACCACCGTGTTGCCAGGGTGACACGACCTGACACTCGGGCCATATTGTCGACCGTGATCTCATGAACCAGCAATGAGGGCTGTGGGACAGTCGGCGCGATGGAGGCTGGATGGAGCGAACAGACAGGTACAGGGAAGCAGGTGTGGATTTGGATGCTGCCAATGAACTGGTAGATCGAATTAGACCTCTGGCAAAATCAACTTTTCACGCCAGCGTCATCACCAATGTCGGCGGGTTCGGTGGCCTCTACTCGCTCGGCAACCTGGACTACAAGCAGCCAGTCCTGGTGAGTTCCACGGACGGCGTCGGCAGCAAACTCAAGGTTGCTTTCCTGGCGAATCAACATGACACGGTGGGCGTAGACTTGGTCGCAATGAGCGTAAACGATATTTTGGTTCAGGGTGCTCGGCCACTTTTTTTCCTTGACTACTTAGCCATCGGGCGGATGGACCTAGACCTAGTTAGTACGATCGTTTCTGGTATCGCCGAGGGATGTCGGCAAGCCAAATGCTCGCTTATTGGAGGAGAAACAGCCGAGATGCCGGATTTTTATGCAGAGCGCGAGTACGATCTTGCGGGTTTTGCAGTTGGTATCGTCGAAAACGATGCCATAATCGACGGCTCAGACATCCGTGTGGGTGACGAAATCATTGGTCTCGCCTCTAACGGCCTGCACAGCAACGGCTATTCTTTGGTCCGACGGATTATTTTTCAGGATCTCGGCCTCTCCCCAGGTGATGCACTTTCCGAATGTGGCTGCACGGTTGCTGAAGAATTGTTGCGACCCACACGCATCTACGCAGAAACCGTCCAAATCCTGCTGCGCGATTTCCAGATCTCTGGAATGGCGCATATCAGCGGCGGCGGTCTGTACGATAACCTGCCAAGGATTGTCCCCAAGTCATGCCAAGCTAAAATCCGCTCAGGGAGTTGGCCGGTACCGGGTATTTTCTCTTTCCTCCAGGAAAAAGGAAAGATTTCTGACCACGAAATGAGTCGGGTTTTCAACAACGGCATAGGGTTTGTTGTTGTGGTGCCTGCCGCGAGTTTGGAAGAAGCGCTCGGACTTTTGACAGGCCTCGGTGAGGAAGCTTCCCATATCGGCACTATACACAGCCGCTCGGAAGACGCCCCTCCAGTTGTTTTTGAATAGCCCGGTCGTCGCCGCCCGCAACCTGTTCCCATTTGAAATCTGCAGTCTAAAATCCACAGTCGTGAGTACTCCAATACTCCAACACCAGTTGGCTCGCACATTGGTGGATAAAGCAATTAACCCACGACCACGTCCGTCGGAGATGCCGCTATGCGGAGAAGGACGGGGCTGTAATGATTGAAATCGAGAAAATGTGTTGTCAAACTCCAACGGATGTGTTACAGAGGGCAGTCCCTTTGTATGAGTCAATCATCTCGAATCTTCCGATCGGAGCGATTGTTGCTTCCGGTAGTTGCTTTAATTTTCATTACCGACTGACGGAGGTGGAAAACATGGCCAGGGTTTGCCAAATATGTGGTAAGCGCCCACAGTCGGGCCATAATGTAAGCCACGCCAACAATAAGACGAAACGGCGCTGGTATCCCAATTTGCAGCGTGTACGGGCCGTGCAGAACGGAACTGTGCGATACTTGCGGATCTGTACCCGCTGTTTGCGAACCGGTCGGGTACTAAAGCCGGCTTAGTTTCGAGTTGAGGAATTGCGACTTGTCAGAGGTTCCAGGGACTACCCCACCCTGTCTTGTCCGGCCCTTAGATTCTTTAATCCCTTGTTTTCTTGATTTAGCCTTGATCAGTGCACTTCCAGAACAGAGGAACGCTGTACGTCAAGTACATTTTTGATCTTGCGCACCGCGGCCATGGCTCGCTGAAAATGGACGGTGTCCCTGACTTCCACAACGAACTTGCATTCAGCTCGATTGTCCACTCGCGTGCGAATATTGGCTTCCAAGATGTTGATATCATGGTTACTCAGAGTGCCGCTAATAGCAGCCAGCAAGCCTTTCACGTTGGCACAGATCACCACCAAGCCTACCGGGTGAACATCTTCACCGGCTCGATCCCAGTCTACCTCAATACGTCGTTCAAAACCGCTGGCAAGCAAGCTAGGGCAGTCCCCCCGGTGGACAGAGACTCCCCGACCCCGAGTAATGTATCCGCCAATCTCGTCGCCAGGCAAAGGATTGCAGCATTTGGCGAAGCGCACCAAGATGTCCTCCGCCCCCTTGACACGTACCCCACCCCTTTGCGACGGCCTGTCTTTGCGCTCTATGCGCTCCGTGGGAATCCTTTCCCGTTTCGCTTCCGGCTCTAGCAGGCTGGTGAGTTTGCCAATGGCCTGCAGGGCGGATATCTTACCGTAACCGATGCTGGCGAGCAAATCGTCCACCTTTTGCAAGGAGAACGCCTTGGCAACCTGGAGAAGTTCATCCGAATGGAGGTATTTGTTTAGGTTAAGGCCATTCTTGCGAAATTCCCGCTCACAAATTTCGCGCCCCAGGGTGATACTCCTCTGACGCTCTTCAGTCTTGAACCAGTGACGGATCCGAGTGCGAGCCCGCGAAGTCTTGACTATCTTCAGCCAGTCTTTGCTTGGCACATGGTTTGCCGATGTAATGATTTCAACGATGTCTCCGTTTCGCAGTTCCCTCTTGAGTGGAACCAATCTGCCATTTACCTTGGCGCCGGTGCATTGGTGGCCTACTTCAGTGTGGATACTATAAGCAAAGTCAATTGGAGTTGAGCCGCTGGGGAATGCCCTTACCTCCCCGTTTGGGGTGAAGACGTACACCTCATCCGGGAAAAGATCAACTCGGACGGTTTCGAGAAACTCTCGGGGATCCTTGAGGTCCTGTTGCCATTCCAAAAGCTGACGTAGCCAGCCGAAACGCTTGCTGTCGCTTTCCGGGACTCTACTGCCCTCTTTATATACCCAGTGCGCTGCAATACCTTCGATGGCGATACGGTGCATCTTTTCCGTTCGTATCTGAATCTCAACCCTCTCGCCATAAGGACCGATCACCGTGGTATGCAGTGACTGGTACATGTTGGCTTTGGGCATACCGATGTAGTCTTTGAACCGGCCCGGTATAGGTTTCCACAGCGAGTGGATCACTCCCAAGGCCTCGTAACACTCGCGAACATTTTCGAGGAGAATCCGAAAAGCGATGATGTCGTAGATTTGCTCCAGGTCAAGATTCTGGTTCACCATCTTTTTATAGATGCTATAGATGTGCTTGGGTCGGCCGCTCACAATTCCCTGCAAACCGAATTGCGCCAGGTTCTGCTGAATGATCTCCCTAACTTCCTTGATGTACCGGTCACGCTCCGCCTCATTGTTTTTCAGACCTCGAACGATCTCCTCGTATATATCCTCATCTAGATAGGAAAATGACAGGTCTTCCAACTCGGTCTTTATCCAGTCAATACCCAGCCTGCTGGCCAGTGGCGCATAGAGGTCCAGCGTTTCTTGGGCAATGAGTCGCTGTTTTTCGACAGCGTGGTACTCAAGGGTTCGCATGTTGTGAAGTCTGTCGGCGAGTTTGATCAGGATCACCCGGATGTCGTTTGCCATGGCCAGGATCATCTTACGCATGTTCTCGGCCTGATGCTCAGCGTAGCTGCTAAATTCGAATCTGCCGATCTTGGTTACCCCATCGACTATTTGGCTCACTTCATTGCCAAAGAGCCGCAACAGATCCTCCCGTTGAGTGTCGGTGTCCTCCAGAGTGTCGTGAAGAAGTGCTGAAGCAATGCTGAATACATCAAGTTTCATCTTGGTAAGGATTCCAGCCACCTCCAACGGATGCATGAGGTAAGGCTCTCCTGAAAGACGCACCTGTCCCGCGTGTGCTTTCGCCGAGTATACATAGGCCTTCTCGATGAGGCCAACATCCGCTTCAGCGTGGTAGGAGAGAACCTCATCAACTATGTCGTTTAGACGAATCATAACTACCTTGGGCATCGGTATTGGTTATTCCTTATCAGTCATAATCAGTCATAACCAACCAAATATAAGTGCTGGCAGCGACGTTTGACAGACAACCATCGACGATCATGCAAAGACGCCAAGTGATTTGCCAAAGACACGAACCGCTCAGTAAGCTTTGGCAAAGTAAACCCGTTCCCGAGAGGACCTATCACAGCGCACGCAAGTACCCTCCACCCCGTCGGTCTCCATGGGGATACAGCGAATCGTAGCCATCGTTTCTTGCTTGATTTGATCCTCACATTCGGCCTCGCCACACCAGCCGGCATAAACAATACCACCTCGTTCCGCGATGATTTCCTTTAATGTGGGGTAATCGTCCACCTGGAATGTGTTCTCGTCGCGGAATCTAAGTGCTCGTTGGTAAAGCGAGGTCTGAATTTCGTCCAGCAGCTCTCTGACCTTTTGCTTCAAGGCGTCCTTGGCCAAGGAAATCTTGTCGCCGGTGTCTCGCCGGACGACAACGACTTCGCCGCGATCCATATCACGGGGACCCACTTCGACACGAATTGGAACGCCTGCACGCTCCCACTCATTGAATTTCCACCCGGGGGTGTACTCCTCTCTGGAGTCGATGCGACAGGAAATTTCTCCGTTTAGGGAGTCCGAGATCCGCTCTATGTACTCGAGGATCTCCCCATGACCTTCTTTACCCTTAAAAATAGGAATGAAGACAACAGCCACAGGCGCGAGCCGAGGTGGCAGAACCAGTCCCTGATCGTCGCCATGGGTCATGATCAGAGCACCAATCATTCGGGTGCTCATTCCCCAACTGGTGGCATACACCCATTCCTGCTCGCCCTGCCGGTTTTGAAACATGACATCAAACGCCTTGGCGAAGTTCTGACCCAGA
>CP070692.1:2380724-2391733 GCA_020353215.1 Deltaproteobacteria bacterium | reverse complement strand
ACGGATCATGAAGTATTTTCTGTGGTTCCAAGGCTGCCGGCCTGGTCACTTCTAGCGCAGCTGTGCGTGGGGGAAGGCGCTCCCTCCCTGTTCCCCGTTCCTGCGGACCGGGGCAGGGGCTCCCCCACCCACAGCTGCGGAAGTGAACACAGGCCTCCCGCCAGTCACCTTGGAAAAGACTTCATGATCCTCCATCAACATGGGTCCCGTTGCTCTCTGCAAACAATATTATGCTCTCATTAATAACTGCTTTCCCCTCCACACCATGGAATAAACAAATGCTGCGAGCGAAATGAACAGACAACTCCAGGCAAACCAGTCACCATAGCGGCAATAGATGGTGGTGCCCTGTCCCAAGCGCAGAGTGTTCTTCATGGTTGCTTCCTCAAACAAGTTGGATGTTTGGAGAATGCGACCCCCCGCGTCGATAAACGCGCTTATTCCCGTATTTGCTGAGCGGGCCAAGGGTACTCTATTCTCAACGGCACGCAGTACAGCCATGGAAAGGTGTTGATAGGGGGCGCTACTCCGACCGAACCAGGCGTCGTTGGTGATGTTGATCAACAGATTCGCACCAGCGAGAGTCAGCTTCCGGCTGAGTTGCGGGAAGATGGCCTCGTAGCAAATCAATACGCCCACTCGTGCCGGCGGCACGTCCATCACCACAGAGCGGTCACCAGCCGCGAAGTCACCGGCGGCCTGTACCAGTCTGTTTACAAAAAACAGTAAGCGTTGATAGGGGACATATTCACCGAAGGGTACGAGATGGATCTTGTCGTAGCGGCCTTTGACCCGACCCTGACCATCGACAAGGTAGGCCCGGTTGAAAAAACTTAGTCGCTCACCGTCCCGGCGATAGGCTGGACTGCCGAATAGCAGAGGTTTTCGCAACCTCTGAACTTCCTTGATAAGGACCCTGCTGTTCTTGGAATCGGCCAGAAAATAAAACGGGGCGGCGGTTTCCGGCCATACAACCAAATGGGTCTGCTGCCCGACAACTTCTCTGGTAAGCCGTGCATATCGCTCTATGGTTGTCTTCTGAAAGGCAGGATTCCACTTGACATCCTGGTCTATATTGCCCTGGACAAGAGCAAGGTTGAAGGATGGACCAGAGCGTCCATCCACGCTGTCCAGTCGCCAGCGCCCGTACCCGTATACGGTAAGGACAAAAGCAATGGTGAGGATTAAAAGAACTGGCCCCTTGAATGATCTTGTTCCGCTGTTGCGGACGAAGAGTAGGTAGAAGAGCACGGAGTTGACAAGAACCAGCAGGAAAGAAATACCATAGACGCCCGTGAGGTCGGCTACTTGTATGAAAGGTAGCCAACGGTACTGGCTGTATCCCAGATTCTCCCAGGGAAATCCCGTCAGCAGGGTGCTCTTTCCTAACTCGCACGCAACCCACAGAAAGGGAGCAAACACGAGCCACGGTAGGTCTCGTTGCCCCAACCAGCTCAATCCCGCACAAAACAGGCCAGGGAAAACGGCCAGATAGGCGACCAGCAAGAAACAAACACCAAGGCTGACGGGCAACGAGAGGTTGCCGTAGTGATTGACCACGTAACTGATCCAGTAGAGCAGACTCAGGCCATGGGCGACTCCGGCAACCCAGCCCAAAGCCAGAGCACTCGAGGGCCTGCTTACAGTCGCCAGATAGAGCAGGGGGAGCAGGGCGATCCAGGCAACTAGTGGGTGACCATATCGCGGAAAGCATAGGGTGAGGAGTAAACCAGAAAAGGCGGCAACCAACCAATGTCGCGGGTTTACATCGAAAAGCTGAGGTCTATTCACGTAACATCCGGGCTACTTATTTCAATGGGTTAATTCATCGAGCGAATCGGAAAACAGCGCATTCTAGCATGAAAATTCTCCATATTCACTCAATTCATGGAAGCCACGTCTGGTGGAGCTGATAGGGTGTTCGCAGTTCTTACTGAAAAGACTCGGTTGGAGAATCCAGGAGTCAGAATTCAGATTAGCAGCGAGTTGAACGCGACTTCTCCTCATGAAGAACCATCAGGTTCATAAGGTTTTCGTTCAGATTCTCACATTCTGCCTACTGGCTGCTGACTTCTTTTCCAAAGTACGCTGAAGGAGCTGGCACGACCAACCCGTGTGGCGGTGGATCAAAGTCACTTATTTGACCGTGGATTCTTTGTTTCTGCGGGCGCGAGCGGAAGGACGGGGCTTATACATCGGCGGGAGTTTCGGCAGGGTGGAGAGCCTCGTCGCGCACTCTTATTCTGACTTTTCGAATCTTTCTGGCGTCGGCCGCTTCGATTACCATTTCGAGCGGGGCATAAGTTACCGTTTCTTGGGGTAGGGGGACCCGACCCAAAAGGCTGGTGATGAACCCTCCCACGGACTCGAATTTTCCTTCGGGGACCCGGATGTTGTAGTATTCGGCCAGTTTTTCAATCTCGAGCCTGGCATCCACTAAAAGATCACCCTCAGCAGTGGAAACCATCAGGGCTTCCTCGGCGTCGTACTCGTCGTGTATTTCGCCGATAATCTCCTCTATGATGTCTTCAATGGTGACCAGTCCTGCAGTGCCACCATACTCGTCAATTACCACGGCCATGTGCGACTTCTTATCCCGCAGCTCCTTGAGTAGATGACTAATCTTCTTGGTTTCGGGGATGAAATAGGGTGTGCGAAGAATGTTCTTCAGATCTATCTGTTCCCGACCCCAGAAGGAGAGGAGATCTTTGACATGAAGGATGCCGATAATGTTGTCGATGTTGTCCGCGTAGACGGGGATTCTTGAGTGCCCTTCTTTGATGATTAGCTGGAGAAGATTTTCGACCGAGATTTCAGCACCGACAGCCACTGCATCGGTGCGAGGTACCATGATTTCTCGAACCACAGTGTCGCGGAAGGATAAGATGCTCTGGAGCATCTCTCCTTCGTCTTCACTGATAAGTCCCTTCTCCTCACCGGCGCCAATTAGTTGTTGTATTTCTCTTTCAATATCGGAGTGAGAGGATTTCTTACGGTGCCAAGATTTCAGGAGGGTGAGGATCTTGCGCCATAAACCTGTTTCAGGTCCTTCTTCCAAGGGAGCTAGAATCTCCTTATCTGCAAGGGAAAGTTCCTTTGCTCTGACCTCGCCCGAAACCAAAACGGCTAACTTGCCGCAGTGCGCTCGAATATGTCAATACTAACAGTCTCGTCTTCACTTTGTCAAATATATTGTCAGCGCTTGTTAGAGCTGCCCGTCAGTTTGCTGAAAGCAGTAAACCAGAAGCTTGAGGGCAAGTTTGGCCGCAAAAAAGTCAGGCGCTATATTTCCTGGGTGGGGACACAGCTCCATGATGTCAGCTCCCACGACCCGTCGATCGCGACTCACGAGGCGGAGAAGATCGAGAACCTCGTACCAGCCTAGGCCGCCAGGTTCAGGCGTGCCCACTGCCGGCATGATTGCCGGATCAAACACATCCAGATCAATGGTTATGTAAACTCGAGGTCCCAACCGAGCAACTACTTCCTCTTGCCAATTTGGCTGTTCACGCAGATCTGTGGCATAGTAGATCGGTACTCGGTGATCACGGGCCCAGCGGTGCTCTTCCGCACTAATTGAGCGCACGCCCACCGAGATCAGATTCCCGTGGCCACTTGCCAACCTCATGGCGCACGCGTTGCTGAAGCGTGTACCTTGATAGGTCTCGCGGAGATCAGCGTGGGCGTCAAGTTGCAGGATGGAAAGGTCGTCTAGCCGCTCAGCAGTCGCTTGGATCATTCCCAGCGACAAAAGGTGTTCTCCTCCGAGCATCAATGGAAACAATCCGTAATCCAGTATCTTTTCCGCTAAGGACCGAACCCTGTCTACCATGGCCCGTGGGCTGCCCACGTCAACCTCTAATTCCTCCAGAGTACCGATTCCTTTGGGGAGAATTTCCTGGCTGGTTTCTTCATCGAAGAGTTCCAGTTGTTGCGAGGCACGCAAGATAGCTATGGGCCCGTGACGAGTGCCGGGAAGGTATGTGGTCGTAGAATCGTATGGAACAGGAATGATGGCAACCTGAGCGCTCTCTAAGTCCGGAGCGGCGGCATCACGTCCACCGAAAGATAGTGCTGCTCCCATAAGCGGTTCGACAGAAAGCCGCTCATTGTTTTGTGCTGCGCTCATTGAGGTGAAATCCGGGCTTGCTCCATCAGTGCTTCAGGCGGTGACGTTCATCCTGGACGAGATGGGCCGATTTTCTAATGTTCTTGGGGAACTCGAGGCCTCGGTCCAGGAGTTTTACTTCATGCCTCTGCACGGCGAACAACTCGTTTACGTGCGAAATGGCGCTGTTCGCATCGAAGTCCTTGCAGGAGAAAATATCCAGGCTCAGATAGTTCTTTTCGGGAAAGGTGTGAATACTTATGTGGCTCTCAGCGATCAGGACAAAGCCCGAAACGCCCCAGTCATCTGGGTTTTTGGCGTCATAACGGAATACATAAGGAGGCATGATTTTGGTCATTTCCAATTTGGCAGGATAGTCGCTCAAGAAGCTGTAAATCAGGGAAAGGTCCTCTAGTCGGTGGCGATCACAGTCGTACCCATCCACCATCAGATGCATGCCAAAACCGTATTCAGGCTTTTTCAACTTGGCCACCTCCTTGTTTCTCAATCTTTACCGACGACTGGTGTCAGTCGCCAGCCCACCGCACTGGCAGCCTCGATGAGGTCAGGTTATTGGCCGCGGCGGTCGGTTACGGAAGCAACAGTTCTGCCGGAGTCCGCTCAAAAAACCGGAGGGGAGACAATCCACAACAGCTTTGCTGGAGTTTTGCCGCTATTCTGGACCCGATGTTCTTGATCAGCGGCAAAATAAAAAGAGTCCCCTTTGCTCATGCGGTAAGGTACCTTATCCAGCCAGAGCGTTACCTTTCCCTGCAGCAAGAAACCCAACTCCTCTCCCTCAGGGCCACGGTGGGATTCGCTGAAGGTCCCCGGTTCAAGGCTGACCAGGACGGGATCCATAAGCCGGCTTTGAGCACTTGGTACGAGCAGTTCTACCGTAATTGTTTCGGTAGAAGTGGAGCTGAGGACCCTGGCATTTCTGTGAAAGAGAACTCGTTCATGTTTGACATCTCGGAAAAAATCAGCCAGCTCTTCTCCCAACACATCCAGAATGCCCTTCAAGGTAACGATCGAAGGTGACGTCAGATCCCGTTCCAACTGGCTAATAAATCCCTTGGTCAAATAGGCCCGGTTGGCCAACTCCTCCTGGGTGAGATTGCTAGCTTTTCGCAACCTTTTGAGCTTTTCGCCGATGTTCAGAGTCGTTTCCATTGTTTACAAACACTAAACTAAAAGTTTAGTAAAGAACGCTTTTATAATTGTTCGAATTCGTTTTGTCAAGTACTTTTTGTTGAGGCTTGGTAGCTAAGTTTTCTGGAGCTGGATTCTTTACTGGTAGGTGGATTTGTCCACCGGTGAATTTTCCGGGCGGGAACTTTCGCTGGCTGCGCGGACCTGATTTCCGCCATTGTGTTTGGCGAGGTAGAGGTATTGATCGGCCGTTCGAAGCAGGTTCTCAATGTTCTGCTCCAGAGATTCCACTCCGCCCTCTAACTTTGCTATCCCCATGCTTAGGGATGTGGGCCCCAGTTTAGCTTCGTTGAATCTTCTGCGCAGCCTTCTTGCCACCATCCTGGCCTGCTCTTTATCCGCGTGGGGAATAATGACTGCAAACTCATCACCCCCGTATCGGTAGACCGAGTCAACGTTCTCCCGGCTGAAAAGAAGCATTATTCTAGCTAGTTCCTTCAGCAACTCATCTCCCTGTTGGTGACCGAATCTGTCGTTGTATTCTTTGAAATTGTCGATATCTATCAAGAGAAGAAAAAGACCGTAGTGTTGCCGGGAAGCCCGGATTGCTTCACGCTTCAGATTTTCATCAAAGTAGCGACGATTGTAAAGCCCGGTGAGTCCGTCGCGTACCGAGAGTCTCTTGAGTTCTGCCCGCAATTCGCGTTCACGGATGATCCGGTTGATCTTTGCTTCCAGTTCATTGAAGTGGAAGGGCTTGGAAATGAAGTCGCTGGCACCGAGGTCGATGACGTCAGTATACTTGTATTCAGCGTGGTATCCGGTGACAGCAACCACATCTATATCTTCGAAGTCGTCTTTGATGCGTTTTAACAGCTCAAGTCCGTCCATTCTGGGCATGTTGATGTCAGTGATAACGATATCAAAACGTCTTGTTGATATCTTATCCAGAGCATCGACTCCATCAACTGCAGTGACGCTGCTGTGCCCAAGACGGCTGACCACTTGGTGCAGCAAGACCAGCATCTCGGCGTCGTCATCCACAGAAAGCACGGAATGTGGAGATTCTGTTTCTTTGTCCATGCTTTTCCTGTTATATGGCAGAGGATTTACAAAGTGATGCCGCCAAACGGGACAAGTCGTAGAGATATAGCCCAGAATTGATCATTTTACAACTCCGTTTTTTACAGCGATTCACCAATAATACTGGCGGATCAGGGACCAAGCGGTTGACCCAGGACGATGTATTCTGCTAAGAGATGACGGAATGCTTAGCCCGGCTGCAAGCTGCTACTATTCGAGTGAGTGGGAAACTTATCTCGACCTTTTCAGTGTTAGGTTTTTCCCGGCCTGTCTGTCATACTCTGCGGCGCCGGCCTGGGTAAGGACCTGACCGTGACCGTGGAACAGTGGGCAGGGCTGGCCTTCTTTAAAGTTACTCCGGTAGTAGGTGTTTCCGTGTGTGGTGATTAAGAAGGAGACCCATGGGCAAGATCACCCTGATATACAAGCAAGGAACGGGTCTAGCAGCAGAGCTGGGCCTGGAAATGAAGCAGTGGTTTGAGCGGCGAGGAGCGAGCGTTTTTCTTTGTGAAAATATTGCCCACCACGGGCGCCTGACTAGTCCTGAAGAGGGTATCTTGCAGATACCACCCGACAGCTTGGCTGTGGTCGTTCTCGGGGGCGACGGGACATTGCTCAGTGTTGCCAGACAACTGGAAGATTATCCCATTCCCATCCTAGGGGTGAACATTGGCGGGATGGGATTCCTGACCGAAGTGAGCATGGAGGATCGCTACCGCTTTTTCGAAGACATTTTGGCGGAGCAGTTTGAAGTGGAAGAACGCATGCGGCTTCACGCTTCGGTCTACAGGCGGGGGGAGTGTGTTGCAGAGAGTATTGTTCTCAATGACGTGGTGATCAACAAAGCCGCCCTTGCTAGAATCGTCGATCTGGAAGTAACCATTGATCGCCTCCCGTTG
Source organism: Deltaproteobacteria bacterium (assembly GCA_020353215.1). Lineage (GTDB taxonomy): Bacteria > Desulfobacterota > Syntrophobacteria > BM002 > BM002. The sequence goes on along the minus strand of CP070692.1, from coordinate 2,384,491 downwards.
ACAACGTATAGGGCCGACGGGCTCATAATAGCAACCGCTACCGGCTCGACCGCCTACAACCTCTCCGCTGGGGGACCCATTGTCTATCCCACGGCGAAAGTCATCATCCTGACTCCCATATGTGAGTTCTCCTTGACCAATCGTTCAATAGTTCTGCCTGGGGAAGCTCGAGTGGAAATCGGGGTGGGCGCCAAGGCAACCGATGTAACTCAGACTTGTGATGGTCAAGTAGGTTGTGAGTTGTGGCCCGGAGATTTGGTGCGGGTCAGGAAGGCGTTACACCCTATCAGACTTGTCAAAGCTCGGCAGGAGGACTATTTCACCATCCTCAGAACCAAGTTGAAATGGGGACAGCGCTAAGAGCACGCATTCTCAGAAGGGGAAGCGCCCAGCGCACGGTATGCCGTGAGCAGTAAACGGTTGGCGGTTCGATATGAAATACCGGAAAGATGGAATACTGGAGTAATGGAATCTAAGAATTGTTTGAGAACCGGTCGCTGAAGAGGAAAACGGAATATGGCCGACATCGCTCCATTCAAAGGGCTTCTCTATAATCGAAAGTTGGTTCCTAATTTGGATGCGGTAATCACCCCGCCCTATGATGTGATCTCTCCCGAGGAACAGGGGATGTATCATCAGCGTCATCCCTACAACATGATTCGCCTGATTTTGGGACCGCAGGATCCGGAGAACACTCCCCACAATAGCTGGTACCAGAGCGCGGCTGAGACTTTTCAGACCTGGCAGCGTGAAGGGGTGCTCATCCGTGACCCCAAACCCGCAATCTACGATTATGAGATCGATTACCGAGAGCCTTCGACTCAGCCGAAGACTCGGCTTGGCTTTATCTGCCTGGTACGGTTGCAGGACTTTTCACTTGGATCGGTACGTCCTCATGAGCGTACCTACGAGGAGACCAAGTCTGATCGACTGAAACTCATGTGTGCCTGCAATGCTAACCTCAGCCAAGTTTTCGCTCTCTACTCTGATCCGGCTCATCTAGTCAGTCACCATCTGCAGCAGGGACGAGAGGGAACGGAGGTTTTTGATTTTGTCGATAGAACCGGTATTCGCCATCGTATGTGGAGAGTAAACAGAGAGGATGCACTCCAAAGGATCGTGGCATCCATGAAGGACAAAACACTCTATATTGCCGACGGTCATCATCGTTATGAAACCGCTCTCAACTACCAGCATTTGATGCAACAGAAGTACCCACAGAGGGGAAGTCGGGCTTCTTTCAACTACGTTCTCATGTATCTGTCCAACATGCACCAGTCGGGATTGTCCATTCTTCCCACTCACCGGATGTTTGTTCATTTGCACCAGTTCAATATGACCTCTTTTCTGGCACGGACGGCCGAATACTTCGAAGTGGCGCGTTTCCCGTTCAATGCTACTACCCGGAACCAGGTATTGGAAGAGTTTCTCCACGCGCTGCGCTCTGCCGGTGATCGAAATTTCATCGGCGTCTATGCGGCCCGCTCTGATCAGTTCGTGCTGTTGAAGCTGCGGCTTGATGTGGATCACGAATTCTGGCGGGGCGATTTACCCCAGTCCCTGCAGGAGCTGGATGTGGTCGTACTCACCGACTTTATTCTCAAGCGGCTTCTCAAAGTGGATGAGTTGATGCTTAATGATGAGACTCGGATCACCTATCGTCACGATTCCCGTGAGGCAATAGAACAGGTGGACCATGGACTCTTCCAGGTGGCGTTCCTGTTAAACCACACCAGAGTAGAGCAGGTGGAAGCAGTGGCGAGTTCCGGCTTGATCATGCCGCACAAATCAACCTATTTCTACCCGAAAGTAATCGATGGCTCGGTTCTCAACCTGTTGGAACCAGAGGAAAATGTCTCTGACTGACGACAGCTTACCCCGTGATGGGGAAACATTGGACATTATCTTAGACGGGCGTATTAAGCTTATGCAGCCAAAAAAGGGCTATCGTTTCTCAATGGACTCTGTGTTGGTGACAGGGTTAACCCGGACCAGCCCACAGGATCGTGTAATGGACCTCGGCACAGGGTGTGGCGTGATTCCACTGTTGCTGGCCATTCAGCATCAAGTAGCCCATGTAACGGGTATTGAGATTCAAGAATCCCTTGTTTCCATAGCCCGCAGGAACGTGAACCTCAACGGCCTGTCGCACTTGGTACGCATTATTCACGGGGACCTCAGAACGATGCCCAAAGGGGTCGTGGGCAGTCCAATTACACTGGTCGTAAGCAATCCTCCCTACCGAGAATTGCGAAGTGGGCGTCTGAACCCCGACAAGGAAAAGGCGGTGGCTCGCCACGAAGTACTGGCCAATCTGACCGATGTGGTTCGAGCAGCCTCTCGCCTCCTGGCCCACAGAGGTCGATTGGCGCTCATCTATCCTGCTCGTCGTCTGCCGCACCTGCTGAGTGAAGTCAGTCAAGGAGGTTTTGCACCAAGGCAGCTCACTCTTATCCACACCAATTTAGAGACTCCGGCAAAGCTTGCGCACCTGGAGTCGGTGAAGGGAGGAGGAGAAGAGCTGCAGGTTAGCAAGCCCTTTGCAGTCTACCAGATGGATGGCAGTTATACTGCTGAGATGGCGGCTATGTACGGTGATGCTTCTGCTGTTTCCTGAGCAGAGACTTCAGTCTCCGGCGCAAGTCGCGATCTGGGATTCTCTTGAGCAGGCTCTGCTGTTCAGGAGTCAAGGGGGGGACAGGGTTGTCCTTGGCTGTTCGAGGGCGGGTGGACCTGTCAATGGTCGGACTCGGAGGTGACGCCAGCGACTCTAGGGGGCCTTGGCGGAAACGGATCTCCCTGATATCTAGAGAAGGGAACTCGTGGTTCAATTTGTGTCTCAGTTCTTCTCTCAGGAAGCGGAGATGGGTGAGCCATACGGAGTTTTCCACCCTCACCTGGAGGACGCCCTTGGTCAAGAACTCAGGCTGGCACTGTCTGGCAATTGTGGGTCCCACTGCCTCCTGCCAGCGAGACAGCGTAAGGGAAGCTTGCAGTCTTTCTTCCCAATCTCGGTCACGCAGGAACCTGTTTAGAATTGTACGAATATGCTCAGGATCTTTCTTCTGCAATTTGGGCTACTTTATCTTAACCTAATCTTCCACCACTCCATTATGCCAATATTCCAAAAGCGGAGCCAAGCTCTGCCCTCCGCGACAATCTGTCACAACTCGTCGGAGTGGAGAATCTCCAGGAAGTCCTCAGCACTGTAATCTTCCAGGCGGTCCCAGCCTTCTTTTTCCCCCTCCTCAACGAGGTGCTGGTACTCATTCGGATCATACGGGCCGACGATTTCGGCAACCCAAAAACTGCCAGCAAGTTGGATCAACTCCAAGTACTCCAGAACCAATTCCTCCGCCTCTTCGATATCATCCGCCTTAAGGACGAAGGGGACTGTCATCTGGTCTTGATCTGCGATTTTATAGCCAAGAGTAATTTCGAATACGTAGAGACCCTCGTCGAGATCAAATTCCATGGGGAAACTCCTTTCCGATGATTCAGGCTAGTTTCCCTCGGCTAGCAAGGCCTGAAGAACCGCATTATCAGACCAGTTGCACTTCAGGCCTTTGCGCCACCTTAGCCCCACCACCAACTACAGTAACCTCGGTCGCTGGAAAAAAAGCCGCTCTGACAAACGTTGTTACTTCGAAGAGCACTAAATAGTTTGCTTTTTGATCAGGTACGGATCATGAAGTCTTTTCTGTGGTTTGAAGGCTGCCCGCCTGGCCACTTCTAGCGCAGCTGTGCGCGGGGGAAGGCGCCCCCTC
>CP070692.1:2369613-2380624 GCA_020353215.1 Deltaproteobacteria bacterium | reverse complement strand
ACAGGCCTATGGGGACGCGCCAGTAGTCCAGATTGGTCAGGATGGGCATCAAGGAGTCGAGAACCACGTTCTGCGCCTTGTAATTGAGAATAAGAAACAGGTATGTATCCAATTCAACAAGGCTTTCAAGCAGTGAGCAAAACATGAGACTCCCTCATCACGCAGGAGAGTTAAGTCTCTCCCCCACTTATAATTACAGCCCTCAGCTAAAGTTGTTCATGAAACCCTCAACTTCCTTCGACGTGGGAATGCCTGCTCTGCCACCCAGCTTGCGGCACTTCATCGCAGCGCAGGCATTGGCAAACCTGGCGGTTCTTTTCAAGGACCACCTCTTGAGAAGCCCATAGATGAAAGCGCCGTGAAAAACATCCCCTGCGCCGGTGGTATCGATTACCTTCACGCGAAAGCCCGGCGAATGAAAGAAGGCATTCCTCGCGCAGCAGACGCAGCCCTCTTCGCCCACGGTCACGACGACAGTTCTGAATCGTCTACTCATCAACTCCCGGCATGCTTCGAAGGGATCGGATGTCTTGACGAATCCACAGGCAAACCTTTTCGATACGATCAGGTGGTCAACGAACGGAAAGACCTTCTCCACACCATCTCTCAGGCTCCCTACATCCAGGCATACCTGAGCCTTCTGCTTTCTTGCCCACCGAGCCAACCATACGCTGATTTCAACTTCACGCGCGTCGAGGTGCAAGAATCGAGTTGAAATCGAATTCAAGAATTTGAGTTCAGCTCTCTTAAGATGATTCTTTCTGTCTCTGTCCAAGGCCACCGTCCTCTTTCCCGACCCCTTATCTATCCAGATGGAAGCTTTTGAGGTCTTTATCTTTTTATCTACCACGAGATATCGAGCATCTACTCCTTCCTTCTGCAACTGGGATCTCACGAACTCGCCGTCCGGGTCATCTCCCACCTTTCCAACGTAGCAAACCTTGGCACCCAGCTTGGCCAAGGTCACCATAGCGGTGGGCACCGGACCGCCACCCTGGATCGAAGATCTTTTCACGTCCACCTTGTCGTCAAGATCGGGATACGGGTCCAGGATGCAAAGCTGGTCTACAGCGTTCACACCCAGACCCAGGCAATCATAGCCCATATTACGATTTGAATTCCACCTGACCATTGGTGGCCTCTACGAGAGCTTTCTTCACTTTGTCTACCAGACTCGTTCTTACCTCAATCCGCGCGGTTGGACTCTCTTCGTAACCTTGTTCCTCGATCCGGACATTGTACCGGGAGAAGATCTGATTTACCTTTCCGGTAGCGCCCGGAGGATACGACAAAGTCATCTCCGATGTGATCCACCCGGTCGCTTTGTCAGCCTTTTGCAGTACACTCAGGGCGCTCTGTCGATAAGCACGAGAGAGTCCCCCGGTTCCCAGCTTTACTCCCCCGAAGTAGCGGGTTACCACGACCAGAAGGTTGAAGAGATTCTCCGATTGGATGGCGGAGAGTATTGGACTTCCTGCTGTGCCCCTCGGTTCTCCCGCATCGCTGAATCTCTCGCTCTCTCCGTCACCGCTCTTGAAGCGGAAGGCGAAGCAGTTGTGTGCAGCATCAAAAAACTCCTTGCAGATATCCTGGATCGAACTCTTGGCCTTCTCCTCCGAATCTACCGGGATAGCAGTAGCTATGAATATCGAGCCCTCCACTTTTGTCTTGGCCCGGACTGAGCTTTTTATGGTCAGGTATTCATCCGAAGGATTGGAGATCATTTCGACGAATCATCTTTCAGCTTGGGCCTCAGGAACTGATCGATCAGTCTTTTGAATCTGGGCGCATAGATAAGGTCAAACTTATCCATGTCAAAGGGAATCAACTTCTCCGCCTTCAATCTCACCAAAGCCGCTTCTTTTCGGGCCTCGCCCAAGGTGAGTTTGCCGTTTCTTATCTTCTCACATGCCTCATCCACCAGCTTCTGTAGCTTTTTCACCGCCTTGTCGTGGTCAAGATACTTGGTCATAGCTCTCTTTATGTCGTCCCGTAGTTCCGAACGTTCAGCGCAGAATGTGAGAACCTGTCTAGAGATAGTCCGTTACCAGATCCAAGCGTTTCACTCCCTCCAGGAGAACTGCACCGTCAGCCACCATCTCGTCCACCTTCCGGGAGCCCTCCTTTCTCATCACAAAAAGGGGCTTTCCCTGTTTGATGGCCAGGCTGGCCGCATCCATGGTGCCCGGGCTCTCCTCATCCATTTCCACCACTACCACTGCCTGAGACAATCCTACCACAATTCTGTTTCTGGCTATTAGCTGTCCTGCCTTAGCCGCGACGCCCAGATCGTATTCTGAGATCAGCGCTCCGCTTTCGGAGACCTGACTCGCTAAGGCCACGTTATCGGCAGGAAAGGTTTTGTCCAGTCCGGTCCCCAGCACTGCATAGGTCTTTCCTCCCCCGGAAAGCGCTCCTAAGTGAGCCGCAGCGTCGATTCCCTCCGCAAGCCCGCTAACTACCAGCACATTTCGCTGAGCCAAGTCCTTTCCGACCTGAACCGCAAGCTCAATCCCGGGCGTGGTGTATCCCCGATGGGTTCCGATCACAGCCACAAAGGCCTGCGCCGGAACGGGAAACTCCCCCTTAAAGTAAAGAAGAGGTGGTGGGTCACTTATCTGTTTAAGCATTGGGGGATAGTCATCGTCCAATATCGTGGAGACGCCAATGCCCCGTTGCTCCAGATAGAGCAAGTGTTCCTGTATCTCGGGTAACAGCTCTTCGGACTCAAGTATCTCTTTCGCCTTTTCGGGGCTAATCCGGGGAAGAGAAGAAAGCTCTTCGACCGAGGCTTGATACACGTTCTCCGGCGAGCCAAAACTCAGAAGAAGCTGCTGAAACGTTTTGGGTCCAACCCTTGCTTTCTCCCTTAGCGCCACCACGTACGGTCTATGGTCCAAGTCGCACCTCTCTTAGGTCATCTAAATCCCTTGAACTGAAATTACGGGAAAAGAAGTTAAATATCAAGTGTAAATTGGAGAGATCCTGACTATTGGGAGATGGTGCCTCATTTACGGGGCTAAACGGCCCCGAGCGACTCAATTCACGAGGACTTTCGGGCAGTGTGTGCCTCCAGGCGTTGAGAGAAACCGCGAAGCCGGCAGGTCCGAATCATCGAAGCTCTGTTGCAGCCCTATCAGGTTAGCCCGCGAGTGGCAAAGAAGTCTCAGAGAACGGGAACTGCTCCTGACTTCCAGCAAGACTCCGTCGGACGGAGCAGAGCGTGTGGATTAGTGGCCTGGATCGAAGTTTCAGACCGCTTTCTCACCCCTTTCCCCCGTACTGATGCGAATAGCATCCCTTATGTCGGAAACATATATCTTGCCATCCCCGTGAAGACCGGTGTGGGCGGCTTTTTCAATGGTGGACACAATCTTCTCGACCAGTTCGTCTTTGCATACGATTTCAATCTTCATATGGGGAGCATAATCTTCCAGATCATCGATGGTTCGGTGATGAGGATCCACGGTTCTGGTATGCCCAAATCCGCGCACGTCTATAACGCTCATGCCGGTCAGGCCCTCCATCTGATGGAGACCCAACGTCACCTCAGGGAGTTTGTGAGGTTTTATGTATGCCTTGATTTCCTTCATCTTCAAGCCTCCTTAATGTTCGAGACGGTCTCTTTTTCAGGAATGTCGGCAAACCACCTGTAAATGGCCGGGATCACCAAGAGGGTTAGGACAGTGGAGGTTATCAGACCGCCGACGACCACCGTGGCCAACGGTCGCTGCACCTCACTCCCGACGCCATGGGAAAATAACAGCGGCAATAATCCCAGGGCCGTAGTGAGTGCGGTCATCAGGACCGGTCTTAGCCGCAAGGAGGCGCCCTTAACCGATGCATCATCAACGGACATTCCCTCTCGCACCAACTGATTTATGTATGTGACCAAAACCATCCCGTTCCCCAGTGCTATGCCGAAGAGCGCGATGAACCCAACTGAAGCCGGGACAGAGAGATTCTGCCCGGAGAACCAGAGTGCCGCCACACCACCAACCAGTGCTAAAGGAACATTCAGAAGAATCAGCAGCGAATTCTTGAGCGAGCCGAAAGTGGAGAACAGCAGGATGAAGACCAATAACAGGGTGATCGGAATGACCACTGCCAGGCGCTTGTTCGCCTCCTGCTGAAGCCGGAACTGTCCGCCCCAGGTAACAAAATAACCGGGTGGCAATTGAATTTCGCTGTCGATTGCTCGCTGCGCCTCCTTCACGAACGAACCGATATCACGGCCGGAAACGTTGCACTGGATGGTGATAAAACGCTGGTTGTTTTCGCGGGTTATCTGCCTGGGTCCGACTGTTTCTTGAATTGTCGCGAGCTCCTGAAGCGGCACCCATGCACCCGTGGGCGTTTGCACCAGGATCTGGCCAATCGCTTCGGGGGTGTCCCGGTGCGCCTGGTCAAAACGAACCAAGATGTCATAGCGTTTGATTCCCTCGAAGATCTGCCCTGCCGTCTCGCCACCGACCGCCGCATGAATGACCTCCTGGACGTCGCTTACGTTGATTCCGTAGCGCGCAATTGCCTGGCGGTCCACGCGAATCAGCAATTGTGGGCTTCCGGTAACCTGGTCTGCCTGGACATCTACTGCTCCCGGCACGGTGCGTATGGCTCCGGCAATCTCATCTGCCTTTCTCTTGAGGGCATCCAGGTCGTCGCCGAAAAGCTTGATCGCCAGCTCGGCGCGGACACCCTCCAGTAGTTCGTCAACCGTCATTTTAATCGGCTGGGTGAAGTTGATAAGAACCCCGGGGACGTTACCCAACTGGTCACGAATGTAGTCGGTCAATCCCTCCTGCGTCCTGGCGTTAACCCACCGGTCTCGCGGCTTTAAGGATATGAATGTCTCTACGCTGTTTACCGGATGAGAATGAGCGCCGACCTCACCCCTACCTACCCGGGAAACCACGCCGGTCACCTCATCGATTTTCATCAGCCGCCGCTCAACAATCATGGTCATACGCTTGCTCTCGTCGATGGAGATCGACGGTGCCATAGCCAGCCGCAGGGTGATGGTGCCTTCCTGAAGCGTTGGAGTGAACTCGGAACCCAACTGAGGAAAGATTGCCACACCTAATAAGATCAACACCAGCACAAGGAGCAATGCCAGGTGCCTGCGGGTAACGAAGAAGGTAACCAGTGGACGATAAAGCCTCGATAGCCAGCGCAGCAGCCATATTTGTTTCACGTCGCCCTGTGGTTCTTTAATCTTGGGTCTTCGCATGAGTAGTGAGGATAATACAGGAGCCAGCAGAACGCCGAAGATGAGAGATCCAAACATGGCCAGGGCCAGGGTAGAAGCGAGTGGACGAAAGGTTTTGCCCTCAACACCCTGCAACGTGAAGAGTGGAAGAAAAACAATGATGATGATGGAGATTGCGAAGACGATGGGTCGAACCACTTCAACGCACGCGCGTGCCACCAGGTGAATGAACGGTTCGGAAGGGTTGGATATTCTGGACATGCGGTCCAAATTCTCAACAATGACTATACTTCCGTCTACCATCATTCCGATGGCGATAGCCAGCCCGCCCAACGACATCAAGTTTGCAGAGATACCCAGCTGCTTCATCCAGATTGCGGCGAACAAGACAGAAAAAGGGATGGCGACGGCCACCACCACACTTGGACGAAAAGCTCCTAAGAAGATCATTAGAATCAGCACCACCAAGAAGATGCCGGCGACAAGCGCGTTTCTGACTGTTGCTGCGCATGCTTCCACAAGTGTTCGCTGCTGGTAGTACGGAACGATCCTGACCCCATCCGGCAGGATTTTGTTTATTTCCTCCATCTTCTCTTCCACCCGCCCTATCACGGCCGATGAGTTGGTGCCGAACAACTTGATCACGGTACCGGCGACGACCTCTTGGATGCCATCCCGGGTCTGAAGACCACGGCGAATGGCTCCCCCGACCTCAATGTCAGCCAACTGCCCCAGAAAAACCGGTGTGCCGCTTTCAGATTTGATTACGATGTTCTCCAGATCTTCAATCGTGGATGCAAGCCCGACTGAACGGACCACGAATTCCTCGGAGTTCTTGGTGATGAACTGCGCGCCCACATTTAAGTTATTAGCTTTGATCTTTTCGATTACCTCTGCCAGCGAGAGATCATAGCGCAGCAGGTCCTCGGGATGGACGATCACCTGGTACTGCTTTTCGTAGCCGCCGATGCCCAACACCTCCGTTACGCCGGGAACGGTTTGAAGATGGAACTTGACCAGCCAGTCCTGGATGCTTCTTATTTCCTCCAGCGTTCGCTTTCCGGTCTCATCCTCGAGGTAGTAGAAGAGCACCAGTCCCATGCCGGTTGAAATGGGACCCAGTTGAGGCTCGCCAAACCCCTCCGGGATCTGCTCCCGCGCTTCCTGAAGCCTCTCCTCCACAAGACGGCGGGCAAAATAGATATCCATTCCATCCTCGAAGTAGATGCTTAACACCGACAGGCCGAAGTTCGACACGGAGCGAATCTTCACTATTCCAGGGAGACCATTCATTGCGGCCTCAATGGGATAGGTAACGTACTTCTCTATTTCCTCCGGAGCCAGACCCTCGGTGACGGTGTAGACCTGAACTAAGTTCGGTGAAACATCGGGAAAGGCGTCCACTGGAAGCCTGGTATAACTCAAGTATCCGCCGCCAATCACCAGCACCCCAATGACCAACAACAGGAGGCGGTTACGAAGAACAAAGTGTATCGTACTGTCCATCATTTCACCATACCTCCTGCTTTAATGACCGTGCTCATCCACGAAGGCACCTTTTAGCAGTTCGGCTTTAAGCACAAAGCCGCCTTTGCAGACATACTCTTGCCCGGACTCAAGCCCAGAGAGCACTTCGGCCCAGGCCTCGTTGGAGCGTCCGATCTCCACGGGTTGCGCCAGGAAATCCTCATGCTCATCAACAAAAACAACGGTCCGGCCATCCATGGTCTGCAAAGCCGACTTGGGCACCAAGACGGCTGCCTCAATCTCCTTTATCGTTATTCTCCCTTCGACGAAGAGGCCGGGTCGCCATTGTCCTCCGCGATTGGATAGCACGACTCTCGCCGTGGCGGTCCTGGTATGTTCATCAACGGAGGGTGAGATGTACGAGACGACTCCGTTCGCGTCGGGCACTCCCTGCCCCGCCGAAATGACTACCTTCTGCCCCACCGCCACCTTTGGCAGATGCATTTGATAAATACTGAGATTTATCCAGACCGTATCCAGGTCAGCTATTACAAAAGCATCAACGTCTTCGGAATGAACCTCACCCAGAGTCATGTGCTTTTCGATCACGGTTCCATTTATGAAGGATTTCATTTGATACGGCACCAATCCTTCATTACTCTCGATAACGGCCAGCACTTCCCCCCTTCTGACATAGTCGCCGATATGTTTCCTGACTTCTGTCACCACGCCGGGAAAACGGGGACCAATGTGAGCCAGTCGATCATAATTGACCACAACTTCCCCGGGAACGGCTATCTCTAAGCGCAGTTTACCGGGACCGGCGACGTCGATCTCGATTCCGAATTCCTCCATTTCAGCGTCGCTCAGGTGGACGACATCTTGGTGTTCTTCGTGATCATGCTCATTCGCCTGATCTCCCAACTGTTCGCTACCGTCAATGTTTTCATGTTGCTCACTTTCGACTTTCTTTGTCTCCTCATGTTTGTGCCCTACTTCTCCCCGCGCGCTGATAGGCAGGCAGAGCCAGCAAAGCAGCGCGACAAAGATCAGGATCTGAGAGGGGACGTGCCTCTTGGACCTGTAATTGATAAACATGACTACTCCCTTTCTTAGTTGTTGGTTATATATCTCAGATCGATTCCCAGTAAACGCTCCAGAGCGACGATCTCTTGTCTAGTGGCCAAATCCAGGTCGTTGAGCTCGAAGCGCACTTCGATCAGGCTCCGCTCCCCTTCGAGCAAGGTGGCGTAAGGTATTCTTCCCAGCTCATAGGCGCGTTTTAGTGACTGGTAAGCTTCCTCAGCCTTCGGCAGGATCAGATTCTCGAGTGATGCGCGACTTGAAAGAAGTGTGCTTAGCCTCTGATGAGCGGCTTCAAGCTCGACTTCGGTATTCACCAGCGCCTGTTCTCGTGCGGATTTCACTGCCTCTGACTGAAGGCGCAGGGAACTGATGGCGCCCTGATTCCGGTTGAACAGTGGAAGCGGTATCCCAAGCCCAACCAAGTACGTATTTGTCCGGTCAACCTCGGAGCGTTTGTAGCCGCCGCTTAGAGTCGGGGTGGGAAGCCTGTTGGTCTTTTCCAGATTCAGCTGTGCGTTGACGTTTGCTTCCTCAAAGCTCCAACCAACTACCTCACGACTTTCCGGCAAGTACGATTTCAGAATAGTCAAATCGGGCAACGTTGCACCAACCGGATCAGATTCGACGACCTTGAAATCCTTCCGGCCTCCTCTCCAGAGTCCAGCCAGATTTCGCCGGGCGTTTCCGACTTCCGTTTCTGCCAGCATCACCTCTGCCCGGGCTCGCTCAAATCCTAGCTGGCCAAGCAACAGCTCGGAGTGAAGTGCTGCTCCCTTTTGCACCCGAATGCCGGTGGCTTCCGCCACCTCAAAGGCAAGCCTGGCAGCCTCTTCTGCAAGTTCGAGTTTCTTCTGAGCATGAAGTAGCGCGTAAAATCGCAACTTGGCCTCTACATACGTATCAAAATCCTCCACCCTGGTTTCCCATTCCACCCTCTCCGCATCACCAAGTGCGACTTTCCGGCGTGTTCTTCTCTGCCCCCACAATTCAAGCTCTTGAGAAAGCACGATTGTCATTTCCGACTCGCGGAAGCCCGTCAGATCACCGCCGACATCTTCAGCTTCAAACTCCAGTTCTGGGTTGGGTCGGAGGTTTGCCTGCCTGACCAATCCATGGGCCGCCTCGCGCTGCATCCGGTTGGCCCGCAGAGACGAATTACCCTGCGCCACCAGTCGAAGTACCATATCGAGAGTCAAGGAGTCGGAGTTGACGGTCGAAGTGTCCATTCTGGAAGGAAAGGGGTCCTTCCACTGCTTCTCCAACTCCTGAGACTGCGCTGCGGGCAAGGCAGCCAACAGGATACTCATACACAAAAGCACGGTTGTCTGATTTAGGTTAGGTTTTTTCATACTCCTCTCCTGACGTAAACGGGTAATGTTTGAACCACGGTGCTCGTTCCCACGCCCGTATCAACGCTCACATGGCGCGGATAGGTAATATCTCAGCCACTGGGTTGGCCCAGAGGCAGGTATCAGGTCTTCTGCTGTGGAATTCCAGTACTATGTGATGGAGGGAAAATTAACAGATAAGGATCGACGTAGAAAGATGTTCCAGGAGCAAGGGTGGAATTGGATCGGCAACTGCAAGCCAGGCGCTGCTAACGTCTTTGTTGAGATTGTCGAATGTCGCAGCAAAAACGCGAGCAGGCTGGCTCTGGACATTCACGTTTCGGCCGAAACTCTTGCCGGGTTGACGATTGAAGTAATAATGCCAGGTTGTGGCCAGAATGTGGCTGCAATCAGTACAGGCGTTGTTGGGTGGACCTGCTGACACACCTGCCAGAGCAGTTGCCAAGTGTGAATCCTCGTCGCAGCACGCGCTGCCGAGAATTCCCAACTCTACATGCGGAGGTTCGCCGATGCACACAACCACGCCTTGCGGGAACAGGACTGCAAAAACGGCCAGCCAGCCACCGAGAAACCACGCAACTGGTCTAATCTTAACAGGTTTACTCATGATCGCACAGTCAAAGGCAAATATAGCCAATAGTGCTTAGTTAAACGGATGACCCCGCACTGACGTTTGATGGAAACGGGTTGGTTGAAATCCCGGCCCTGCCCTCCGTGTGAGATTACCGATTCGTTCGGAATGAGGCCAAGCATGATCTCAACAGATGTTTCGGCAAGTTGTCGCTCAGGGATTAGCGTGCTGTCACGAAGGAAAGAGCTTTGATCTCCCGAACAACTGGCGATGGGCTTCGATTTGCGTTATTCGTTCAAAGCCGAATAGGCGAGAACGGGCGGGTGGGTAAGGAGATCCAGGGCATAGAGAAGATTATCACAATGTTTCCGAAAATCCTCCAGATACTCTTTTCTCACCGGATCGGTGGGAGGCGCAACCATCCTGAGAGGATTTACGAATCTTCCGTCCGCCCTTACTCTATAGTCCAAGTGAGGCCCGGTGGAACAGCCTGTGCTCCCCACATATCCTATCAGGTCTTTCTGCTTTACCGCCGCACCCCTGGTGATTCCCCTGGCGAAGCGAGAAAGGTGACCGTAGGAGGTGACGAAGCCGTTGGGATGACGGATCTCCACGAGCTTCCCAAAGCCTTTTTTCCAACCGGCGTATGATATCACTCCGTCGCCGGAGGCCACCACCGGGGTGCCCCGGGGAGCGGCATAGTCTACCCCAAGGTGCGGTCGATATCTTTTGAAGATCGGATGCAACCGGCTGTAAGAGAATCGGGAGCTAATCCGCCTGTAACTTAAAGGTGATTTCAAGAAGGTCTTCCTTACCGACTTACCGGAAGGGTCGAAATGTCCCTTGCGCCCATAAGGAGGGTGATATAACACTGCCTGATGAGTCCCGTTGTCTGAACTGTATTCCGCAACCAGAATGTTGCCGTATCTGACAAAACCGCCGTCCTTGTGGTACTCCTCGAACATCACCCTGAACCTGTCGCCCTTTCGCGGTTCGGTCAGGAAGTCTATCTCCCACTCGAACACCTCGGTCAACTTCATGATCAGCTCCGGGCTTTCGCACAGGCCGATCATGGAGAGCCAAAGAGAACTTCCGATCTCCCCTTGAAGTGATTTTACGATGCAGTTGAATTCGACCGGTTCTACCACGGTCTTCATCTGACCGTTCTCTTTGGTCACCCGGCATTTCTCACTCATTCCCTTCTGATATTCGAAGCGCAGGATGGAGTCCTGAGTGGCCAGCAGAGTATAGAAGTCCCCCGGCAGAGATTTCCTCAGGTCAAATTTATCTTTCAGGGCTGAGGTCAGCTCATAAGTCAGCTGATAGGAT
>CP070692.1:2358467-2369513 GCA_020353215.1 Deltaproteobacteria bacterium | reverse complement strand
GCAGGAATCGACGACACAGCTCCAGAAGTAATGAAGGTCATGGCTGCACCAGGCGACATTCCCATGTCCAAGAGATTCGCAATCAAAGGAATGGCGGCATAACCATTGAGGTACGAAGGAATGCCAACAATCGCCGCCAGTGGAATGGCGAAACCACTTTCACCGCCAACAAGGGCACCGATCCACTCTGGAGAAACGTAGGCCACCATCAGGCTTTCCAGGAAAAACGCCAAGGTCAACCACTTGCCCAGAAACCAGCCTGTACTGCGAGCTTCTTCTATGAAACGCTGGAGCCCATCCGGTTGCCGCCAAAAACGCCATGTAACTTCTACTTTCGCATTGGCGTTGAAGATGGGGCCACAACCACTGCAGTAGTCCTTCATTTTCAAAGGATTGTGAAGAAAACCAGCCTTCTCAAGGCCAAGCATCGTGAAACCCGCCATCAACCCCATGCCGACCGCCGCTATAGTCTTAGCAATAGCGAAGTTGAGACTGATACCTGCCGCCGTCAGGATGAACATCTCGGGATCCATAATCGGCGATGAGACACAAAACGCCATCACCGGTCCAAGAGGCACCCCACTGACCAGCATCGCCGCAATCAACGGTATGACGCCACAGGAACAGAACGGCGAAAGAGCGCCTGCCAAGGATGCAGTAGCAATTGTCATCACAGGCTTGCCGGAAAAAGCCCGGGCAATGAGCCCGTCAACTCCCGTCGCCTTCGCATAGCCTGCAAATGCAATAGCGAGCAGAAAAAATGGTGCGATTGTCAGCAGTGATTTGAGGGTAAAACCGAAACTTTGATAAGCCTGCACTCGATCAATAGTAGCAATTGCAATAAATGCCAGAATCAACGTAATGACGATTCGATCACCAAGAAACCGTGCAAACGGCTCGGGCAGTTCATGGATGACAAGCGACTTGGTCAGCGTTTTCATCTTCACCCTCCATAATTTCTATATTTCTAGACTATTCGAAATAAATGGCCAAAAAAAATGACCTGCTTCACCCCTGTTCTATTGCCTTCGCTGAAGTGACAACACCTGTGCAACACTCCTCCATTAAGAAAGCGGCGAGGCCCTCCAGCTTCTTATAGTCAAGACAACAACGAAGCACAGCTCCCTCTCGTTCCTGCCAGATAAGCCCCACACTCCGCAAGTGTGTCAGGTGATGAGAAAGCGTCGAGCCGGGAATCATTAGATGGCGCTGGATCTCACCTACCGGCAAACCCTCTCGGCCAGCACGAACCAGCAACCGCACAATATTAAGGCGGGTCGCGTTTCCGAGTTGACCGAACATCATCGCGGCGGTATCACTGTCAAGTTTCATGACCAAAAGATAGCGCAGCACAGACTATCTGTCAACTATATTTCTAGAAATATAGAAATATTTTCTAGCATACCAAGGAAATCAAGGCCTTGTGCAAGAGCGGAGCCTTTTACAGAAGTGATGAGCACATTTTCGGTGACAGTGAGCTTGTCGAAAACGTACGGGCCAGCGCTGAAGAGGCTATGCAGCGCAAGTATTCTCTGGCAGCACGCAGGAGTTGATCTGGATCAGCTCGTGCGGGCGGTGGCCGAACCGGCAGAGATGACACCGGAGGAGGTTTTGGCACCGGGTAAAGCTCGCCAGCGTGTTCAAGCCCCAAGTCTTCTGTGTTATTGGGCGGTAGGTGAATTGAACCTTACGATGACGGCCGTGTCCCAGAAGTTGGCACTGTCAGTGGGTGGTGGCGGTGAGTCTTGTTGTGCGCCGCGCCGAACAGATGGCACGCGAAAAGCACTGCTCACTCAAGGATCTAATGAAACTCTAAATATTGAGGGCGTGCCTCTTTTTCTAGAAGCTTCGTTACTCAGATATATCTTCTTTCCGCTCAACGCTTGTGGTTTTAGAGTAATCATTTACTAGTGAAGCGATGAGTTCTCGGTCCTCTGACGATATCGCCGCAAACCTGACCCCCATTCCGCTAAATACCGTCTTTCCGTCAATGTTAAATGAGCCTGACCAGACCTTTTCTCCGGTCACTAATATGGGCTGCCGATCGGAAGGTTTAAAGACGATTTGGAAACTCTTCTCCAGTTCAGGCCTATCCGAGTACTCTATGAATGCACCGTCAGGACTGATGTTCCTGGTCTTTGCCTCCATGGAACCCTGGGGCGTTTGCACCACAACAGGCCAGTTTACGGGAATTCTGGGATGGCGTCGTTGTCCGTACGGATCAGCCATTGGGTGCCCCCCTCTTTCTCCGGTCAGGTTTTCTTGGCCCAGAACCGGAAGGTGCCTAGACTGAAGCATTTGGCTCTTATGGACCACTTGGTCGTGCACCTGCTTTTGACAGGCTCTGGGCTAGCCTTCAGTCCCTCAACTCCGCTCAGGACCCTGAGCGAATAGGTATGCTTAACAAACTATTTTACCAGAAATCCACCAACCCTGGAAAGCAAAAACTCTGGACACCTGAGTCAGGGTCCGGCCAGCGGGACGGTGGCCAGGCTGACTCGCATTATTCACGAGACTGGACCGTGAAACGGGGGAGAGGGGCCTCCCACCGGTTAACCGTCCCGCAGTAACGCGGGGCTTGGACCCCAGACGTACTTGAACAGTACGTCGCAGGGTGTGAGACCTGAGGATGGACGGAAGGACGGCCATATCCGCGGTCGCGGTAGATAATTCGTGAAGGGGCTAGGAACAAGTTTGTTGCCGAGAACGAAACCACAAAGAGAACAAAGTACAAAAAAAGGTTCTTCCGGAATTTGCTGACCTGGGAAATAACACCACTGGTTCAGGTGCTCTTTGTCTCGCAGCTCTCTCTGGCCTGATAGAGGCTAGGTGGGAGGTATATGGCACACCAATGGTCGTCCAGGCAAATTCCGGAAGAACCCGGTTTCTTGCGGCGACTGGTGAAATTCCGAAAGACTTCAGTTCTACCCGACAGAGTGCCACTTACATAGGTCGCACCAGCTTAGGCTACTCCAGTGTCGGAGCGGCTCTCCACAGTCGGGGCAATACCATCTTAGGTCGATCTTTCGATCCTTGTCGTCGACCGAAGTACGAAATGAACTCATTCTATGAATACCCCTTCAACTTTTTCCAGAATCCCGCCGAGCAGATGAGAACAGAACCGAGCAGGAGTATCGCTGTGGGCCCGGAAATCGCATTAACTGGAACAGGAAGGATGGTGAGCATAAGGAAGACTACTATTGGTAATCCTACTTTAGAGAAAGCATGCTTCATATCTGGAGGCTCCGGGGTTGATGATTGCAAGGCCGGGAGATTGCCCAACCCAGGGACGATAAATCTGTGTAGTAGCGACCCACACTAACCTCAATACTTGCCTTTTTCTAGGTCCGCAGTTTACCTTTCTGTTTAGAAACGGACAATCGGGTGGAAGTTTGGTTTTACTCTAATCTTAGGACCAGACTATTTCTAGGAATCGTCTAAGCGGACTAGGCTCGGAGATTAGGGAAACTTGAGTTGAAGAGATTCGGATAGAAGGTTCAGCCGGTACGACTCAAACGAGTCGGAAAATACGCCCGCCTCGTTGAGCGGAATCCCTCAGAAGAATGTGACAAGACTCGCTGCTTCTTCTCAAAATCGAAACTCGCAAATTGCCTTCTGTGCGGCAGGCTGTAAACGATTAGAGCCGAGACAAAAAATATCCCGGTCCTATTGAAGATCCGACTATAGGGGAAGGACCAGGTTTTCGATCTTAACATAGGCGCTTATACTGCAACTCGTTCACCGGCCAAGAGGGCGAGGTTCAATCGATAGCACCCTGTCTGCGATTGCCCTCGGCAGTGAAAAGTTCTGGCCGCTCGGTGCTCGCCTTGGACGAGACCTCACGTACGGTCAAGTACGCTTCAACCTGTCCGAGCCTGTGCTCACCCACATCTACCGCAGCCCGGCGCTTTTTCCCCGGTGTAGGTCTGCAATATCAGGGTAATCTAGAAGAAATTTGCCTTTTATCTAGGCGGAAAGCATTGTCCGTGCGGAACCTACTGATGGGTAGGAGTGATATTGCCACTCTGAACCCTTGCCCCTCACTTAAGGGCGAACGATTGGATGCAACCGATAACACCTAGGGCCCTTTGATACCTCAATTTGCCCGAAGTGGCTCACGGTCACGGCCGCGCTCGATGCCGTTCTCCTCTGCCACAATGGGACTCAGCCATTTGCATTTGCACGTATTATCGCAAAAGAAATAGATCCCATCGTCGCTACAAAGCACCGCAATAGGGTCATCGTTCATAAATGTCTTCTTACACTGGACGCAGGTGAGCATCAAGGCAGGCTCCTCCTTGTTCTTGACAGATTGCAGCTCGCTGTAAACCGGTGCCCTGGATTGAGGCCGTCTCTCCAAACCTTGGCCTTTTGCTTAGCCTATTATCTCCCACTTGGTCAAACTTGGTTAGCCTGCAAAAACGACTGTACCTCACCAAGTTTATTCACATAGAACAACTTATTGGAAATACCGCGGAAATACCGTGGACGGTCCACAAGATGAGAAAATGGTTACACATTCTTCGTCTGCATGAGAAATGGAGAAATATCCTTATCATAAACGCGTTATCAACAATGTGATCTCTGCCACATACATAGATTTATCTTTCATTACCTTTCAAATTCGCACTAAATTGGTTCTGTCTTTGTCCTGCAGGGGAAATCCGACTTCTTTCAACTCTTTGAATACTGATATTTATCAACCTTTTTAGGGGGATAGAGGGATGGTTGGAAAAAGAAAACAAAGTAGTGAAGAATCCGCGCCCAGCGGAACTGACTGCAACGTAGTAATCAAACGGTTCACCCGTCACTTGCTTGGATGATCATCGATTTGCCAAACATTTTCTACCTTGTTCCTGCCAGGCCGGAAGGAGCTGTGAGACAAAGAGCACCTGAGCCACCGTTGTCTTGCCTTTGCCGGCCGGAAGGGGGTGGCCTGCGTCGGCGACAGACTGGCTTGCAAACCAGTGGACTGAACTGTAATTGGCACGAATATGCTCTTGGTCTCGCAGGTTGCTCTGGCCACGCCAGCGGTGTTGTTTCCCAGGTCAACAAATTCCGGAAGAACCAATAAAACTCTACTCTTGGCACCAAAGGCGGGATATGGACTCAGTCCGCAGTTCGAGTCGGCAAAAAAGGGGAAAACTTGGGCTTAACCAGAGTTGACCACATACCAAGCTTACACTTAGCGCTTGCTATCACCCATAGCTTCGAATTGACATGGAAGGCCTCAATCCTGCGCCTGCCTATGTGCCGCTTTTAGCTACATGCCTCAGAACTCTTGGTTGGTAACGGAAATGTTGAAAGGCCCACTGGTTTCTGCATCTGACGCAGCAGAACAAATAGAGGTCTTCATCTCGGATCCGAGTAACCGTGTTACTGCCGGTCAATGGCATACCGCACTGCGAGCAATTAGCGAACATTGTAAGTGACTCCTTTGATCGCGAGTTGCATCCTATAATTCGCAACTATCTAAACCAGGGTGAAAAGTGGAGACGTTCCACCAAACAGTGTCCTGGTCGAATGATTCACCAATTGATATCCCGAGACCGGGTAACCGGCACTCGCCCCAAAGGGGTGGGGACTGAGCGAAGCGGAGCCAATGAGAAGAAGATGAGCTTGCCACCGAACAACCGTCGGGCCTAGATTCCGAGGTGTATTTTGGCCGTGCGTCGCAGAGTGAACTTGTCCTGCCTGTCCGGGATGGCCCAAACTTGCCGCGGGGAGCATAGTCGCAAGGAGCCGAACGAAATATAACCGGAGGATGTCTGGAAGGCCGATCATATCCACGGTTGGAGCAGCTGATTCGTGAATTATCCGGGCCAGAGCAGGTCGGACGGTCACTACAGCTCGGACTCGCAGGTATTCATTCCTATCTCAATTATGCACTTTACACTCTAGCTGGCTTTTTAGACCAAGACAATCGGGTGGACGCATGATTTTGTCCTCATCCATCAGGGTGGGACTCGCTAAGAAATCTCTAAGAGGCTTGGTCCGGGAGATTAGAAAGGAGTAGACAACCCAAAAACAGGCAAGAAGAAGGGGGGAGATAAAGAATGACTCCGATTTTACAAACAAACCACCCGCCGCCAGTATCTAAATGGCCTGATCCCGCCAAACCCGTTATTCCAATGTTCCAGTCTTCCAACACCCCACGGCAATTGTTACCGGAAGAGCCATCCCGCCACTGCGGGGCTGTCGCCAATTTATTACGATACGTTTTGGCATCGCCGTTGGACGCTGCCCTTGCTCAATAATCACGTTCTTTGACACCTAAGCAGATTCCTTCTCAGAGCCTGTGTTCAGAATACTCCACAGTGTAGCCCCGTCGATATTGCCCCCGCTGACAATAACTCCAACTCTCCCCGCCGCAGGAACTGCCCCACTTAACAGTGCTGCCAAACCCAACGCCCCTGAGGGCTCCACTACTAGTTTCATGCGGTAGAACAAGAACTGGACCGCTTTCACAATGGCGGCTTCTGACACTGTTTTCATAGCATCGACATACTGCAACACTAGTGGAAATGTGAGTTTGCCCAAGGAAGGCGTTCGAGTCCCATCAGCTATGGTTGATGGATTCTTGACGGAATGAAGAGTCTTGGTATGAAAAGATCTGGTAGCGTCATCCGCGAGTTCTGGTTCGATGCCGACTATTCTGCAGGCTGGTTCCATACCTTTGCATGCAATAGCCGAGCCGCTCAGCAAGCCGCCTCCCCCACACGGAACCAGCATCATATCGAGCGTTTTCAATTCCTCGAACACTTCCAGGGCAGCAGTTCCTTGTCCGGCAATGATATCTCTATGATCGTACGGTGGGATTAATGTGTAACCATGTTCAGATTTGAGGACCTTTGCCATCTCTTCTCGCTCAGTCTCTTCCGGGTCATAATCAATTACTGTTGCACCATAGCCTTCAGTGGCTTTTCTCTTGGTCAAAGGCGCATCAGTGGGCATCACTACCTTGGTCCGGACACCCAACAATCGACCAACCAGCGCCACCGCCTGTGCATGGTTCCCGGAGGAGTAAGTAATAATACCTCGACTTCTCTGTTCGTCCGTAAGTTGCGAGATAGCGTTAAATGCCCCGCGAAACTTGAAAGCGCCAACCCTCTGGAAGTTCTCACACTTCAGAAAGACTTCGGCACCTACCAGCTCGTTCAGTGTTCGTGAAGTCATAATTGGGGTGCGGTTGGCATAGCCTTGTATCCGTTTTCTCGCGGCTTTGATAAGCTCGAACATCCCGTCTCCAATGCTGAAACAAGAATGCTAGGTTCGAGCGCGGAACTTCCGGTACCAACAAAAGAGTTGTCGGCTAGTCATTCTTGTTGGGAGGCTTGAGTGTCAGTTTGAATATCAGGACGAATGCTATCGCGATCAATCCGAGAAGGCCGGCCACACTCGATTCGTCCGGACTGGCATATTTATAGAAGTATCTTCGACCCCAAATATATCATAACATTATTCAACTGCTTTTGCCCGGAGGCGGTAAAAACAACGGGGTTGGCTCTGTCCGAAAAATCGCCCGTATTGTTCACGAGTCGTGTGCTGCATTCGGAGATATGGCCTTCCTCGTGGGTCTCTTCGGGCCTCACGGATCGTTCAAGCCTTTGGCCGACACGGGATCGAAGGGATCATCCCCAGCCGGTCAGATACCTCGTAGTATTTGAGAATAGAAGTACTCAGGTGCAAGTTGTCTCACAACTTTTCATGCAAAGGCCTCTTTTTCACCTATCGCTCCATGAAATCCCCGCTTTTATCGTGCTTCCCAGGTACCCCCGAGCACACTGTCATTGTAGCTTTTGCGAAATGGTTGTAAAATACCCGTCTCACGGGAGCCCGTTTTCTGTTCGCTCATCTCCCGCGGATAGTTTGCCGATGTGGAGTCTCTCAAGTCGACCAACGCCGGTAGACCCATTGCTCGATATGGTCTGCGTTTTGTGACCAGGGTAATTCTTGACCACAAGGAGTCTGAACCTTGAAGATCATTATTGTCGGGGCTGGAGAAGTCGGGTTCAACATAGCCCAGCGTTTGGCCTCTGAGGACAAAGAAGTGGTTGTCATAGACCGGAGTCCGGAACAACTGAAGCAATTGAGTGAAGTCCTGGACGTACAAGTCGTTCAAGGTTCAGGAAGTAGCCCTGGAATCCTCGAAGATGCCGGAATTGCAGGAGCCGAAATACTCCTGGCCGTTACCGACAGCGATGACACCAATCTCATCGCCTGTCTTTTTGCTAATTTTCTGGCTCCGGGTGTTATCAAAGTCGCCAGGATAAGAGACGAGAAATACAGCAATTACCAGCACCTGCTTGAGAAGGATATTTTGAAGATCAGCTTGGTGATCAATCCGGAAGTGGAAGTGGTCAAAACCATCCAACGATTGATGAGCGTGCCGGGTGCGGTGGACATCGGGGAGTTTGCTCAGGGCAGGGTCAAGCTGATAGGAATCAAAGTCGCTGGCGAAAGTCCTCTGGCTGGAACTCGCCTCTTGGAACTTCGCCAGAAAATCGGGGAAACCGGACTTGTCATCGGGGCGATCATTCGAGAGAATCGGTTAATCGTCCCCACGGGGAGAAATCGTTTGGAAGCGGGTGACCTCGTCTATTTTGTCTGCGAAAAAGAACACCTAGACCATGTCTTGAATATTTTCGGACAGTACCCAAAACCAATCCGCGATGTCATGATTATTGGCGGAGGACATATTGGTCGTCGTCTCGCTGCCACTCTGGAGAAAGAAGCGGTGCGCGCTAAACTCATCGAAAAGGATTCCGTCTGTTGTCATTCTCTGTCGGAGCGGCTCAATCATACTCTTATCATTCACGGAGACGGTACTGATCAGGAACTCCTGGAACAGGAGAACATCGGTGAAATGGACCTGGTGATTACTGTCACAGAAGACGAAGAAACCAATGTTTTGGCTTCGCTCCTTGCAAAACGATTGGGCGCTGAGAGAACGATAACTCGCATCAACAAGTTCGCCTACGTGCCGCTGGTCGAGGCTATAGGCCTCGATCATATCGTCAGCCCGCGACTTTCTGCCATCGATACGATTTTGCAATATATTCGGCGCGGCAAGGTGATCACAACCCTTTCCCTCAAAGGTGAAGAGGTTGAAGTACTGGAAGCGGTCGCTCTGGAAACCTCGGATCTTGTGAGCAAGCCCTTGAAGAATCTCCGTTTCCCCACAGGTATCATCGTTTTAGCCATTCTCAGGGGTGATAAAGTCATTGTTCCCACCGGGGAGAGCATTGTGCTCCCTCAGGATCGTGTCATCATTATCTCCTCGCGCAAAAATATGCCCTGGGTGGAGAAGGCACTAATGGTGAACCTGGAGTACTTCTAGATGCGCTGGCGTTTCGTTCTGCACGTGGTAGGGCTACTGATCTTCTGCACTGGTCTTGCCATGCTTCTTCCCCTCTTTTTTGCCCTCTACTTTCAGGACGGTGCTTCCTTACACCTGCTCAAGGCGATCTTCGTGACTCTGATCCTAGGGGGAGTCTCAATCCTCGCTTTCAAAAGACCGGATACCGCAACCATGACTCACCGGGAGGGAATGGCCACAGTAGCCCTGGGTTGGGCTGCGGTTGGGGCCGTTGGCGCACTACCTTTCTTTTTCGGTGGCGTATTTGATTCCCTCGTTGACTGTTATTTTGAATCGCTTTCTGGCTTTACCACAACGGGGGCCTCTGTTCTGACCAATATAGAGAGACTTCCACGTGGGATTCTCATGTGGCGCAGCCTTACCCACTGGCTCGGAGGCATGGGCATTATCGTTCTCTCGCTCGCCATCCTACCATTTCTCGGGGTAGCGGGCATGCAGCTGTACAAGGCTGAAGTGCCCGGCCCCGTTCCCGACAAGTTGAAGCCGAGGATGAAAGATACTGCCATGACCTTATGGAAGGTCTATGTACTTCTTTCCGTCGCCGAAACTGTCCTACTGATGTTCGGGGACATGGATCTATTCGAGGCCCTTTGCCATACGTTTGGCACCATGGCGACTGGAGGCTTTTCAACCAAAAACGCGTCCATAGGGTATTACAACAGCGGTTACGTTGACACGGTTATCATCTTCTTTATGCTTTTAGCCGGAATCAATTTTTCCTTACACTACCAAGTTCTGGGCGGCAAACTCTCCGCGTACTGGCGAAATCCAGAATTTCGTTTCTTTCTGGCGGTTGTTTTTGTTTTCACAGCGGTTTCAACGGTAAGCGTATTTCATACCGTGTATGGCAGTTTTGTCGAAGCGTTGCGCTTCAGTGCATTTCAAGTAATTTCTATCGTGACCACAACTGGTTATGTCACTGCCGATTACGAAAAATGGACTCCCCTTGCGCAGACAATTCTCGTTTTCTGCATGTTTCTGGGTGCATCTGCAGGATCAACCGGTGGAGGCATGAAGTGTATGCGTATTATGCTCATGCTCAAACACACCTACCGAGAACTGCTGCGTCTGATCCATCCGCGGGCCATACGCCAGGTAAAACTGGGAGGACAGACCGTGCCGCCGGAAGTTCTGAACGGCATCTGGGGATTCTTCTTCCTCTATTTGGGTCTATTTATCGTTTGTTCGTTCCTGCTGGCTGCCATGGGAGTTGATGTGGTCACCTCCTTTGCAGCAGTCGCTGCCAGCATCGGTAACATTGGCCCGGGGCTTGGGGGGGTTGGCCCTACAGACAACTACGCCCATCTACCGATGCTCGCCAAATGGTTGTTAATTCTTTGCATGCTTTTAGGTCGCCTGGAGATATATACGGTTTTCGTCTTGTTTGTGCCCGAATTCTGGCGCAAGTAAAGAATCCTGACCCAGCGAAGATCCCGCCAGGAGGGGGGGAGACCAGGTTTCGATGTCAGAGCAATTTCACCCCAAAGTCCATCCGTGGCTGTTTCCGACCAACTCATTCTTGAGGATTAAGCAGAACGAAACAAGAGTTGGAGAGTAACCTTTCGAGACCTAACGGATTCCGAACAAAACGTAATGACTTTATGCTGCCTTCTTTCAAGCCATTGCCGCAAAAATTGCTTTGACAGTGAGTGGTCATCCTGCTAATC
>CP070692.1:2347232-2358367 GCA_020353215.1 Deltaproteobacteria bacterium | reverse complement strand
GCCCCTGCGACGTACCGTTCAGGTACGCCTCGGAACCCATCCCGCGGTACCGCGGGACGGTTGCCAGGTGGCACGCCCATCTTCGCGTTCTCGCGACGGCAATTCATGAAATATCCGGGCTTAGCATAGTGACTTTGGGTACTGCGTTGGGTCCTATAAACCTACGTTCCCTCCTGTGTTCCCCGGAGCTGTTGGAGTAGTTCCTCGCCCGTTTGCCAAATGTTGCCTGCTCCGAGGGTCAAGACCACATCTCCCGCTGTCACTTCCTCCAGCAACAACGGCACCAGGTCCTCAAGATTCGCAATGTACCTGGTGTTGCCGTGTCCGTGCACCTGAATGGCAGCGGCGAGCTCTTCTGCATGGACACCAGGGATTGGGGGCTCACT
Source organism: Deltaproteobacteria bacterium (assembly GCA_020353215.1). GTDB lineage: Bacteria > Desulfobacterota > Syntrophobacteria > BM002 > BM002. The sequence continues at coordinate 2,357,981 of CP070692.1, read as the reverse complement.
TGCAGCGTAAATGTCAGTGACGATGAGAACGTCCGACTGGTAGAAAGAGGTGGTGAAGTCCTCGAAGAGAGCCTCGGTGCGGGTGTATCTGTGTGGCTGAAAAAGCACCCAGCGTCTCCGTGCAGGATAGGAGTCAGCCATGGTCTTCAACACCGCCTTGATCTCGGTGGGATGGTGCCCATAGTCGTCGATTACGGTTATATTGTTTATCTCTCCCTTGATCTGAAAGCGACGCTGCACTCCGGTCATTCCCTGGAGTCCCCGGCGGACAGCTTCGAACGGGATGTCCAACTCGTGCCCTACAGCCACCGCGGCAAGGGAGTTCAGCACGTTGTGCCAACCGGGTATTGGGAGGGTGACGATCCCTAATTCTTGCCCGAGGTGATACGCGCGGTAGGAACCGCTGAGCCCATCGAAAGCCACATCACGGGCTTGGAAGTCAGCTTGGGTTGAAAAACCGTAAGTTACCAGTCGTTTTTTGATCCGCGGCAGGAGGCTCTGAATGTTTTCGTCCTCCAGACAAAGAATATTGAGCCCATAGAACGGGACCTTGTTGATGAATTCAAGGAAGGTCTCCTTGATCTCGTCCAGATCTGAGAAAAAATCGAGGTGCTCCGTGTCTATGTTGGTGACCACCGATATGGTTGGGGAATACAACAGAAATGTCCCGTCGCTTTCATCTGCTTCCGCTACCAGAAAGTCGCCTTGGCCCAACTTGGCATTCGTTCCCCAGGCATTCAACCGACCGCCGATAACCACTGTCGGATCGAGGCCGCTCTCCGCCATAACCGTGCCCACCATGGACGTGGTGGTTGTCTTCCCGTGGGCCCCGGCCACCAGAACGGCATACTTGAGCCGCATGAGTTCGGCGAGCATCTCAGCCCGGCGGATCACTTGGATTTGGTGAACCCTGTCGGCAGCTACCACTTCCGGGTTGTCGGGGCCAATGGCGGATGAGAACACCGCCACATCGGCTCCGGCAACGTTCTCAGGCTGGTGGCCGTAGTGGATTGTCGCTCCCAGGGTCTTGAGTCGGCGGGTGATTTCAGTTTCCTTAATGTCGGAGCCGCTTACCTCATGGCCAAGATTCAGGAGCAGTTCAGCAATACCGCTCATGCCTATGCCGCCGATACCAATGAAGTGAATATGATATGATCGCTTGTACACGTGTCTAAAGTCCCTTACTTTTCCATCAAGGACCAGTCTGGCCCAAAAAGGCCGACACCGGTGCATTCCGACCCGGTGACGAAATCACGCGGTGACGCGGCGAGAACGGTTTGCATTTCCAAAGCGGTCACTCTCATTTCTGGCCAACACTCCTTGCCACCAGTGTTTTAGATGATCTGCGCTGAACTCGTCTGGGTTTACCATCCTCGCGTCGCCGCGCCATGGCGTCGCCCGGTCTGCTGCCCTGCGACATTATCCATGACTGAAAACCTTGCGGGCTCGCCCTGCTCTGGCCGCTTATGTTCATGAGAATTCCCAGGGCTGCCAAGTTGGTGAGCAGCGAGCTGCCGCCGTAGCTTATGAGGGGTAGCGGCAGCCCCTTTGTCGGCAGCAGCCCCATGACCACTGCAGCGTTGATAATGGCTTGGAGTCCGATGATCAGGGTCAGCCCCAAGGCGAGGTAAGTGCCGTAGTGGTCCGGCGCCTTTAGCGCAATTTTGATCCCCTTGCATACCAACAGGGCATACAGCAATAGAACCACGCAAATTCCCACCAGCCCGGTCTCCTCGCCTATAACTGCCAGAATGAAATCGGTATGTGCTTCGGGTAGGTAGAAGAGTTTTTGTTGGCCCGAGCCGAGACCAGCTCCCGTAAGACCGCCTGATCCAAGGGCCAGAAGCGAGTGAAGTAGTTGAAAACTGGTGTTACTAGGATCCCGCCACGGGTTTAGAAAGGCGAGCAGCCGTTCCCAGCGGTAACCCACACGAAAGATGGCAATAGCCAAAAGAGGAACGAGGGCAAGAGCCGTAACAACGAGATAGCGCACCCGAACCCCGGCGACAAAAAGGAGGACAGAAACAAGAACTACGAAGGTAACCGCAGTTCCCAGATCCGGCTGCACGGCGACCAGGCCTACGAAGAGCGTAGCAACCAGGAGGTGAGGGAGGTAGCCGATGGAGAACTCGCGCACTCGTTCTTCCTTTTTCGCCAGAGAATAGGAAATATAGATGACCAGGGCCAACTTGGCGAACTCAGCAGGCTGCAGAGACAGAAGGCCAAATCGTAGCCAGCGCCTGGCACCTCCAACCCGATGCCCCAATTTAGGTAAGAGCACAAGGACCAGGCTCAGCAGACTCAAACCGAGGATTACGTAAACCAGCCGTCGGTACAGGGTGTAGGGAACATTCTTGCTCACAATCAACGCGGCCAGACCTAAAAGGGCAAAGAGAATCTGCTTCTTGACGAAGTAGGCGCTGTCGCCGAAGCGCTGCTGGGCCACGATGGAACTGGAGCTGTAGAGCATAACCAGCCCAATCCCTACAAGAGCCAGGGTGATTAAAAGCAGGGCCAGATCGTAGCTGCTCTTTTGTTCACCTTTCTCTGCCATGGGTAAGACACCCTTTTCATTGGAACCTAACCCGGATGTTTCATGAATCACGCCTAGGCGTGACTGCGACCACGGATATGTTCGCCTAAGAGGGCCGGTTGCAGGTTGACACTTGTGTCAATCGAAAACCCGAAATCTAAACTCTGCAGCCTACATCACTCCCTGCCGTCCTCCAGCAGTCAAACCCGTGACCAGAGAGCGAAAATGGTCACCCCGGGCCTGGTAATTCTCGTAGAGATCAAAACTGGAGCAAGCGGGAGACAATAGCACCACATCACCGGGGACCGCAGCATCGACGGCCACTGGAACCGCTGCCTCCAGGGTGTCAACGACAATTGTGTGGGTTAGCTGTCCCAACTCCTTGGCCAAGCGAAAGCGAGCTTCACCAACGAGCACGAGCAGTTTCACCCGCTTCCGAATCGGAACTGCAAGTGGAGCGTATGAGCCTTCCTTGTCCCGGCCGCCCGCAATGAGAACAACGGGTGCATTGAAACTCTCCAGGGAGCGGACAACCGAATCCACGTTGGTTGCCTTGGAATCATTATAGAAACGGATGCCCCGCCAGACGTGGAACAACTCCAGACGATGCGGCAGCGGCTTGAAGCTCTGAATTGTCTGCTGAATAGCTTCGGGGACTGCTCCCGTGCAAGTGGCTGCAAGGACCGCAGCCAAAAGATTTTCCTGGTTGTGGCGGCCCTGAAGTTGCCACCGACCCAGATGGTAGCGCTGGTCCGGCGCCTGTTCTACCCGACAAACGAGGTGGTTCCCTTGGATATGGGCTGCCGCCATTGAGGCTGTTCGGCTAAAACGCAAAAGGCGGCCTCGGATCTCACAGCTCGTAGTGACAGAAGGATCGTCAGCCGGAACTATGGCAATATCGTTTTCGGTTTGGTTGGCGAAGAGTCGACACTTGCTCGCAACGTAGCTGTCAAAAGAGTCATAGCGGTCCAAGTGGTCGGCGCTGATATTCAAGAGCACTGCGATCTGAGGATGAAAGCTCCACATGGTGTCAAGCTGAAAGCTGCTCACCTCGACCACCATTACCTCGGGAGTTTCTTTGTCCTGCAATACGTTCAACACCGGGTTGCCGATGTTACCGCCCACAAAGACACTTCGGCCACTACGCTCAAGCATGTCACCAACCAATGCCGTGGTTGTGGTCTTACCATTGGTGCCGCTTATGGCCACGATTGGCGACTTCAGGTGCCCACTTGCGAGTTCCAATTCACCAATGATCGGTACACCTATGCTCCTGGCGGCCTGCAAGGGTGGTAGGTTCAGAGGCACGCCGGGGCTGACCACGATAAGGTCCGCCTTGGTGAATACTTCCTCGGGGTGTTCCCCCAAGGCTAAAGCACACCCTAATGCACGTGCCGCTTCCACTGCAGAACCCAAGTCCGTTTCCGAGAGACAGTCCGTGAGGGTGACGCTGGCACCCTGCTGGCGCAAGAAATTCGCTACCGCAAGACCGGTCCGGGCCAGGCCAACGACGAGTATTTGTTTCTTTTTCAGCTCTTCCATGGATCTCATTCTGTCGTCGACAAAGACTTTGAGTAGGTCGTTGGCGAAATGCTCATCGGGCCATGACGCTTCGCTGTCACTGGGTCATTTGGCTTTCGCGGTCATTAGCTCGTTGAAATCAGGGATCACTGGTGACAGCGGAGTCCTGTTCTAGCGAGCGACTCATCTAGCGACCTAGTGAGCGGATGACTTGGAGCCTAATCTGTCGGTACTAGCTTCAAGTTCCCTTTTCTTTTCCCGGGGATCCCTTTCTGATTTCGATAAGATGCTCGACTACCTTCTCCATCTGCATTTTCCGGGAACCCTTGACCAGCACCCAATCCCCGGAAGACGCAAACCGGTGCACTTGAAGTGCAAGGTCGGCGTGGGTGTTGCCGCGAGTGATACACTCATCGGACATCCCGGACTCGACGGCCCCGGCAAGCAGATCCACAGCTCTTTCTCCCATGGCCATCAGGTGATCGGTTCCTTGTTTGGCTACGACCCGTCCCACTTCTCGATGTAAAGCTGCACTTTCATCTCCCAACTCCAGCATGTCCCCCAGAATGGCGACGGCTCTAGCCTCTTGTTTCAAGTGGTTCAGTGTCTCCAGGGCAGCGATCATCGAGCCTGGGTTGGCATTGTAGGAGTCATTTATTACCCATATGTCACCTGGGAGCGTGAGAACCTGCATCCGTTTTTCCACAGGCTGGAATGACAACAGGGCCTCGGCGATGGTATTTCCCGGAATACCTAGACTCCAGGCAACTGCTGCGGCTGCCACTGCATTGTTCAGTTGGTGGCGACCGATCATCGGGAGTTGAATCTCCTGAGTTCCTCGGCCCAATTTCAGGAGGAAGCGACTGCCGTTGGCGTCCATGCCCACTACTCTATCCAGGACCACCTCAGCGAGGTTGCCGGTGGCCGAGTAACCCACCTGACGTCCAGAAAAGGTGGAGGCCAAAGCCACTACTCTGGGATCGTCGCGGTTGACAACAATGGTCGCCGAGGATGGCATGCCCGCAAAGAGTTCGCCCTTCGCCGCCTGGATTCCCTCCAGCGTTCCCAACCCCGCCAGGTGGGCCGGCTGGATATTGGTAATCAGCCCTAGATCAGGACGAAGAATTTCTGCCAACCGTGCAATTTCTCCAGGTTGGTTCATTCCCAGCTCCAGTACTGCCGCCTGGTGAGTGCGGTCAAGTTGGAACAAGGTAAGGGGGAGTCCTATGAGGTTGTTAAACGTACCCTGGTTTTTGAGAACCTTCCTGGTCCGGCTGACAATGGTCGCTACCATTTCCTTAGTTGTGGTTTTGCCGTTGGAACCGGTGATCGCCACCGCAGGGATCCTGTAGCGGCGGCGCCAGTACCGAGCGAGGTCTCCAAAGGCGCGGAGAGTATCCGTCACCCCCACCACGGGAATCTGCAGCTTCCCAAGGTCAACCCGGTCGGCTCTGTCCAGGGCAATGACAACAGCGGTTGCCCCTCCGGTTATCGCCTGAGTGATGAACCGATGACCATCAAAGTGTTCGCCCTTCAGGGCAACAAATAGATCGCCCGGATTCAGCCTGCGGCTGTCGGTGGATATTCCGCCGATGGGCTGCTCAATCTCGTGACCCAGCAGCCGGCCCTCAGTTGCTTCCAGGACCATGTTCAAGGTCCAACGGTCTTGTGATTTGTCATTCGTCATTGACTGCTTACCTTTTACCTTTTACCTCTTACCTCTTACCTCTTCCCCTTACCTCTCTTTTTCCTACTTTCTACTGCGCTCTCTCCTTCCTCTCCGCGAGGGCTTGGGCCGCAATCACTCGATCATCGAAGTCAATACGGTTGTCGGCGAGAATCTGATAGTCCTCATGGCCCTTGCCGCCGATATAAACCAGATCTCCCGGGAGGGCGCACTCTATAGCCAAGCGGATTGCTTGACCGCGGTCGGCCATGAGCACGTAGCCGCGCTGGTGATTTCCTGCGCATTCGCCCAGGGACGAGAGACGCGGAAAGCCCAGTGGTCGAATGCCTGCCTCGATGTCAGCCATGATCGCTTCGGGCGCTTCGCTCCTGGGATTATCCGAGGTAATAACCACGCAGTCGGCACGTTCGGCTGCTGCTTTTCCCATAAGTGGGCGTTTGGAGCGATCTCGATCTCCCCCGCAGCCAAAGACGCAAATGATTCTTTGAAAATTGAGCTCCCGCAGGGAGTCCAGGGCCTTCTCTAACGCATCTGGAGTGTGGGCATAGTCGACCAGTACCTGGAAGCCCAAATCGCTCGGAACACTCTCCAACCGTCCGGGAACCCGACTCAGGGACTGCTGTCCGGCACCAATTTGTTCCAGGGGTAGCCCCAGGCCCACGGCTACGGCTGTGGCGGACAGCAGATTGTACAGATTCAGCCGTCCAAGCAGAGGGGAGTGCAGTTGAATTTCGCCACTGGGAGTATGCAGCAAGGCGCTGATGCCGGTGGAGTCGCACTTTACCTTGCGGGCTCGAATCTGGGCGTCGGGTGCCAGGCCATAGCTGAGCACCGGGCCGTTAATCTTAGGCAGGAGCTGTCGACACCACGAATCGTCTCCATTGATAACGGCCAGGGCAGGAGAATCTTCCGGTCTTCGAAGGATGCGAGAAAACAGGCGGCTTTTGGCGGCAAAATAGTGTTGCATGCTCCCGTGGAAATCCAGGTGGTCCTGGGAGAGATTGGTGAACAGGCCAACAGCAAACCGGGTTCCGTCGACTCGATGCAGGTCGAGGGCGTGCGACGTAACCTCCAGCACCACGTGCGTGACTCCGGCATCCAACATTTCCCTCAGGGTTCGCTGTAGATCCAAGGACTCAGGGGTGGTAACCGTTGCAGTTTCGACGTGACCCGGATAACGAACATTGACGGTGCCTATAACCCCTACTCGGTGACCGCAGGCTGCAAGGATTGACTCCAGCAAGTAGGTAGTGGTTGTCTTTCCGTTGGTCCCTGTGATGCCGATAACTGTGAGCTTCTGAGAGGGACGACCGTAGAACCGGCTCGCGAGATGGGCGAGGGCAGCCCTAGTATTGTTCACCTGTATAACGGTCGCCCCTTGGACGGATTCCAGCGGTTTCTCGACGACAACGCACGTGGCGCCTCGGTCGATGGCTTGCCGAACGAACTCATGCCCGTCAAATCGAGTGCCTTTGATGGCCACGAAGATGCTCCCTTCCACAACGTTCGCACTGTGGTAGGTAAGAGCCGACACCTTGCGTTCCGTTTCACCCTCAAGCTGATGAATAGCAAGGTCCTGGATCAGCTCCTTCAGGTGCATGGATTCCCTCTACTACTCCGCTGTCAAGATAAGGCAACAGGAGCCAACTGAGTCGAAATTTCTACCAGGTTCAGGACTCTGCCCAACTACCCGTCCGCTCCCATGAATGCTCAACAGGCCGGAGAAATTCTTGATTCGGTCGAGCGCGGCCCTCAAGCTCAGGCCGGTGAGGTCTGGCATCACGGTGCCATGGTCGTAGTCGGATTGGCCAAAGGCCACTGGCTGCAGCACTATTGGAGGGGGCTCGGTGAGAGGGTCTGTACTGTCCGGCGGTGATTCATTCTTCGCTTCGGTGCTGGTCTCTTCCGGTGTCACTTTGAGGCAGTGCAGTGTTTGGCGGGAGATGCGGCGGAAGGCGGGAGCAGCCACCAGTCCACCGTACCGGCCCTTCTGAGGTTCGTTTATTACCACGACCACAACAATTCTGGGGTTTTCCGCTGGCACGAAACCCACGAAGGATGCAGTATACCGGTCGATGGCGTACCCAGAACCGAGGCGACTGCTCTTTTGGGCGGTCCCGGTCTTGCCCGCCGCAAGGTACTGATCAAGAGCGGCCTGCGTTCCCGTGCCCCCTTGCGTAAGGACATCTGCGAGCAATTGCTTCAGCACCTGAGCGGTGGCCTTGCTGAGTACCCGGCGGACCACGCGCGGTTTGTTTCGTCTGATGACTTGCCCACGGGCGTCGAGCACCTCTCTAATTAACAACGGCTCCATCAGAAGACCATCATTGGCCACCGCGCCCAAGGCCATGGTAAGCTGAACAGCAGAAACCGATAGACTCTGACCGAAACTGGCGGCGGCCAAATCCACCGAGGACCAGTCGTCAGGCCGACGGATCAAGCCGGAAGTTTCGCCGGGGAGGCCAAGACCGGTTGGTGAGCCAAAACCGAAGGCATGAATGTAACTGTAAAAGCGGTTCGCTCCCAATTTCTCTCCTACTTTGACAGCCCCGATATTACTGGAAAGCCGAAGGATCTGAGCCAGGGAAAGCCAGCCAAATTTGCGCATATCATGGATCGTGTGATTTAGGACGCGGTAGCGACCCTGCTCGCAGTAAAAAAGGTCATCAGGGTGAACCAGACCCTCCTCCAGTGCCGCTGCCAACAGGAAGATCTTGAAGGTGGATCCCGGTTCAAAGGCGTCGGTTACAGTGCGGTTGCGCCAGGCTGATGGTCGGTAGCTGGAAAAGGCGTTGGGATTGAACGAGGGGGAGACGGCCATGGCGAGAATCTCACCTGTTTCCGGCGCCATTACCACTGCCATGCCGCTCTTGGCCTCAAATGTGCTCACACTGGTCTGCAGTTCTTTTTCGGCTATGTGCTGAATGCGTTTGTCCAAGGTGAGTCTCAGGCTATATCCCTGGGGCCCTGAATCAGCGGGCAGACCATGGGTATAAATGATCTGGCCCCGAGCGTCCTTGGCTCCAGGATGAGTGCCTGACTCGCCGCTCAATATGGTGTCCTGCGAGATCTCAAGACCTTCCAGTCCGTAGTGGTCACGGCCTACGAATCCAAGAACATGACCGGCCAGTTCCACATTCGGGTAGTAACGACGGTTCTCCTTGACGAAGTGAACTCCCTTTAGGCCTAGAGCCCGGACAGCGTCGGCCTCTTTTGGGGTAAGATAGTTTTTTAACCATACAAAGGCACGCGGCTGTCGGAGCCTTGTCTCAAGGACGGCGACGGGACTGTCGATGACTTCGGCAAGCTGGCGGGCTGTTTGCGCCGGATCTTGGACAACTCGCGGGTTTGCAGCCAGGGAATCCATCTTGATACTGACTGCCAGCGCCTGGCCGTTCCTATCATAGATGTCTCCCCTCCTCGCTTCTAAGCGAAGACTTCGCTGCACCTGTTTGTTGGCAAAGGTTGCCCAAGTCTCACGCTGAAAGAGCTGGACCTGCACGCTTCGGGCGGCCAGCAGCACGAAGCCGAGGACCAGTCCCAGGGCTACCAATAGGATACGGAATCGCACCCAGCGATCCCTTTGTTTGTCAGTATGAGACTCGGATCTCATGGTAGTACCACAATCTGGTCCTTACTCGGATGGGTCAGTCCTAACTGCTGGATGGCAATCCGCTCGACTCGCTCCGGAGCTTTAAGCCGGGCAAGCTCCAAATGCAGTTTTTTGTTGTCATCCAGCAACTGGGAGTGAACCCGGTGAGTTTTGGACAACATGTACCCTAGATGAACTACCTGGACCCGGCACCAGACATAGGCGAAAGCCGTCAACAAGAACCACGAAAAAACCGCTATGGTGGCAGGTATCCGGTACCGTGCCCAACCGCGTTTCGACCTTTTACCGGTTTTCCTCTTGCTCGTCACTTGCAGGACCTATCTTTTCGACCACCCGCAGGCGGCCACTTCTGGCTCTGGGATTTGCTTCTACTTCCTCGGCTCCCGGCAACACAGGTTTCTTAAACACTAACCTCGCCAAGGGAACTCCTTCGCAGTGGCACACGGGCAAATTAACTGGACACCGACAAGTCCGCGCCCATGTGGCAAAGGTCTGTTTGACCAACCTGTCCTCCAGGGAATGAAAAGAGATGATCGCCAGACGGCCACCGGGCCGAAGCCAATCGAGTGCTCCTTGAAGAAAAGCGTGCAAATTTTCAAGCTCCTTGTTTACCGCCAGCCGCAGCGCCTGGAAGGTGCGAGTTGCCGGGTGGATCTGTCGTGGCCGCTTAGATGGTGGAATTGCTGCCAACACCACTTCCACCAACCGCTCGGTGGTCTCGATGCGCTCTTTCGCTCTGGCCCTGACAGCACTGCGAGCAATTCTCTTGTGCCAGCGCTCTTCACCGTAGCGGCGTATGAGATCGGCCAGCTCCGCCTCACTCAAAGTGTTGATCAGATGAGCTGCGGTAATCTCCTCCCTCGTATCCATCCGCATATCAAGCGGCCCGGGCTGGTTAAAGCTAAAACCTCGTTCAGCTACATCCACTTGAAAAGAAGAGAGACCAAGATCGAGCAAGATACCGTCCGCTCGCTGAACCTGCATTCGAGTCAGGACCGAGCCCATCCGAGCGAAGTTGTCGCGAACCAGAACGACCCTGTCTCCAAACGGCTGCAGATTAAGACGAGCCACTGCCAACGCATCTTCATCCCGATCGATGCCAATTAATAGGCCATCAGGTCCCGTCTTTTCGAGGATGGCACGGGCGTGACCACCGGCACCCACTGTACCATCAAGAAAGCACTGCCCCGGAGTGCAACGCAGGTGTCGAATAACCTCCTTGAGCAGAACCGGTTTGTGATCCTGCAGTTGCACCTCACTCACCACATACTACGGAGAGCACTAAGTAGTCTGCATTTTGATCAGGTACGGATCATGAAGTATTTTCTGTGGTTCCAAGGCTGCCGGCCTGGTCACTTCTAGCGCAGCTGTGCGTGGGGGAAGGCGCCCCCTCCC
>CP070692.1:2335934-2347132 GCA_020353215.1 Deltaproteobacteria bacterium | reverse complement strand
AGATCAAACTCTTTATTTTGCGACAGAGCTCAAGAGTCTCGTTAGCGTAACTGATGACATCCATGAATTTCCACCGGGACATTACATGGACAGGGACGGCAACCTTATCCGTTTTGCGGAGTTACCCAAAGCGCCACCGGAGGTCTTGCACACAGACCTAGAGCAAATGGTAAAGGATATCAGTGAAATCATCATGAGGAGTCTGCGTAACCGGGTGGACTTCAGTGTGCCAACGGCGGGTTTGCTCAGCGGCGGTATGGACAGTAGTGTAATCAATTACCTGGCAAGCGAGATTTGTAGAGAAAGGTTCGGGAACCATGCCAGATTGAAAACTTTTGCTGTGGGCGTGGGAGAAAGCGAGGACATCGAAAATGCTCGCATAATGGCCAAACAAATTGATTCAGACCATCACGAGCTCATCGTGGATCTCGACCAACTACTTGTGGTTCTGCCTGAGGTTATTTACTACTTGGAATCCTTTGACCCGTCCCTGGTAAGAGGTTCAGTATCCAACTACCTCATTTCCAAGTGCGCGAGAGAGCACGGAATCGACCTGCTTCTTTCCGGAGAAGGGGGCGATGAGATTTTTTGCGGCTATATCTATCTTAAAGATTTTCCACCTGAAGAGCTGTTTGCCCGCCAGATGGAATGTATTGGCTTTTTGCACAACAATGCTTCATTGCGACTAGACCGCATGAACCACTGCAATTCCATCCGGGTCGTGGCTCCGCTGATATCCGGGGAGCTGTTCCGCTATACGTTGGCCATTCCTTCCGAATACAAACAGAAACAGGAGGGTGACGAAAAAGTCGAGAAATGGATTTTTCGAAAAGCCTTTGAATCGGTCCTGCCGGGGGTAATAACCCAGCGAGTGAAGCAGGAGTTTTCTCAGGGTTCAGGCTCAGCGGCTCTGCTTCCGGAGCACTTTGAAGAGGTAATTGGTGCTGAAGACCTGAGGGAGGCCCAATCCAAATACCCTTTGATTCGAAGCAAAGAAGAGCTTTACTACTTCCGTATCTTCACCGCGCATTTCGGAGACGGTAAAGCGGTGGAAACAGTTGGGCAATGGCCCAAACTATAGTCAGTTGCCCGCCGTCCGTAGTCCGTTGCTGGTAATTAATACCGGTCATCAAGACGGTGCTGAAAAATACAAGGTTTGAAGCACAAGCACCAAATCCGCCATTCCGGAAGTCGCGAAGTCCGCCTTCGGCGGAGAATCCAGGAAAGCAAGAGGCTACCTACCGGATAACCCTCCCCGTCCTTCTTTAGGAAACAACCTCAATGCGCTACAGGATCCACCTTTTCAAGGTCTTCTAGCCCGGAAACTTCATGAATCACCTGCTGCGACCCCAAACTACAATAGTAGATCTTCGCTCAGAAATGAGGTGCGCAACACTGCAAATCAGTAAGTATATGTCATTCACATGGCACCTTTTTGGAACGTTCACTTCTTGGCTAGAGAATTTAATGACCCTATCGAAAGAACTAACCCCGACATCTCGGACCACAGAATCTTCATCCAATTAATCCAATAGGTTGCGTCGACTTGATGGCCAGTTGATCCTGTTCTCAAGAGGTGTTTTTCTGAGTGAGCAGAGAGGCAATTGCATATATGCGGAAGTTGGGCAAAAAGAAGATTGGACATCTGCTCGGGCGAGTATGTCACAATCCTGTAACAAAACGATCATCAATCTGTCACAGAGTTGTTATATTGTACTTTACTTCTATTTTTGGAGTCACAAGTGACGAAACCGAAGATATTAGTGGTCGAAGACGATACAGACATCCTTCAATTGGTGGCCCACAATCTCAAGGTTGCTGACTTTGACGTCTTGACCGCACAGGATGGCTACCAGGCCCTATCTCTCGCCAGAAATCATCTTCCCGATCTCATCGTCCTTGATTTAATGCTCCCCGGCCGTGATGGTTTTGAAGTCTGTAAAGAATTGAAGCGAAGTCCGGTAACTCAGAAAATACCCGTACTCATGCTCACAGCCCGGGGCGAGGAGGTGGACCGTATTGTCGGTCTGGAACTGGGGGCTGACGACTATGTGGTAAAGCCTTTCAGTCCAAGAGAATTGATCTTGCGTGTTCGGGCGATCCTGAGGCGTTTCGCTCCAGAAGAGCGGCCCATCACCCGGTGGCATAGAGATGGGCTGGAGGTGGACCTGGAGGCACATCGGGTCATAGTGGATGATAAAGAAATTGATCTCACTGCCACAGAGTTTCGGTTGCTGACGGAGTTAATCAGAAAGATGGGCAAAGTTTTGACAAGAGACCAATTACTTGACAAAGTATGGGGTTATCAGTTCGATGGATATGCTCGTACAGTGGACACGCACATTCGAAGGCTTCGCCAGAAGCTCGGTCCCTACGCCGATTGGCTTGAAACCGTGCGGGGTGTTGGCTACCGATTTCGAGATTAAATCATGTTGAAGAACCTTTCTTTCAGAAGTCGCCTCCTCCTTTCTTTCTGGGGAGTACTTTTGCTGGCCTTGCTCCTTCCATCTCTCTATTTCCGCCAAACCCTTAGCGAAGACATCGAAGCAGACACTCGCTCGCGTGCCATACGTCAACTCAGTTTTGCCTACTGGCTTGTTTCCCAGGAACAGCCATTTTCTGATGCTGCATCGTTACAGGAATGGTGCGAGAGTGTTGGTGAACACCTGGGCATACGCATTACCTTTGTTGCTGCAGGTGGAACGGTAATCGCTGATTCTCAGGTTCCCTTTTACAGGGTTCCACAGATGGATAACCATGCCAACCGCCCGGAAATTATTCAGGCCTGTAAACAAGAAGTGGGGACGAGCACTCGCTACAGCACGACTCTTGAAAAACATCTGATCTACGCCGCCAAAAGGATCGATCGTCGGGGTTCAATCCCAACAGGAGTGATTCGGGTGGCGGTTCCCTTTTCTGAGGTTAAAAGCCGGCTGGATCGGTTGACGAAGGACTTTGTTTTGATCGTCCTCGCAACCCTGCTGGCTACCATTCTTATTAGTTATCCGTTGGTTCGGCAATTGGAGGCCCCAATACGCGGCATGATCAGTGCGGCAGAAGCTATCGGAAGTGGCGACTATGGCCAGCGTATCTGGGCGTATCCAGGCCAGGAATTTTCGCCCCTTGCTCAAGCCATTAATCAAATGGCAGAGAGCATTGAGACACACATTCAAACCATCACAGAGCAGAAAGAACAGCTGCAAGCGATTTTGAACGGCATGAGCGAAGGTGTGATGGTGCTCGACGTCAAGGGAAAGATTCAGACTATCAATCCAGCCTTGGAGAAACTCGTCACTCATCCCCCAGCCAGTATTGGCAGGCGCCCCCTTGAGGTGATGAGGAGTGCCGAGCTGCAGGAGGCATGCGATCAAGTGCTGGCTGACTCGGATAAACCTCAAACCCAGCCCCACAACTTGGAGATCAATTTGGAGGAAGCACGTGTGTTCAACGTCAACATTGTGCGGCTACATGATCAGCGAGCGGGTATTGGCGCTATTGTTGTCTTCCATGACATCAGTCAACTCAAACGGCTTGAGAAGGTGAGACAGGACTTCGTCGCCAATGTCTCTCATGAACTGCGGACACCGCTCACGTCAATCAAGGGTTATACAGAGACCCTGCTGGCTGAAGCCCACGACAACTCTGACACGTCTCGCTCATTCCTACAGATAATCCAGAAGCACGCAGACCATATGAATAAGATGGTGGATGATCTGCTTCAATTGGCCAGGCTTGACGCCCGTCAGCGGCTGCCAGATGCTGTTTCCATCAATGCAGCGGACACCCTGCATTCAGCCTGGAAGTCCTGCGGTTCCATCGCTAGTGAAAAAAACATAAGCTTGGAGAATTTTTTGTCGCCGGATGGTGTCTTTGTTCAAGCCGATTCCGAACAGCTCATCCAGGTATTTCGCAACTTACTTGAGAATGGTATCAGATATAGTCCGGCGGAGGGGAGCCTGAGCGTTTCCTGTAACCTCAGGTCCGATCTGGCAATATTTCAGGTGCGTGATGAAGGGCCTGGAATACCTAGACAAGATCAACAGAGGATCTTCGAACGTTTCTACCGTGTTGAAAGGGACCGAAGCGACCAAACCGGAAGCACCGGGCTCGGCCTAGCCATATGCCGTCACATCATCCAAAACCATGGTGGTCAGATCTGGGTGGAGAGTCCCCCTCAGGGAGAGACCAAGGGATCAGCTTTCTTCTTCTCCTTGCCGCTTACTCACGAATAGCTTTGATCAAATCAGAGGAAAAAGTCGCCTTTGCTTAGTAAACAAATAAACCCTAACGTTGGAGACCTGTACCGAAGAAAGAAGCACTAAGGAAATCAAGATATGGAAATCAGACGGCGTTTCAGTCAGGAGCTAGAAGATCTCAAACTCGAAGTCCTACGGATGGCTGCATTGGCCGAAAGTGCACTAGGTAAGGCCCTGCAAGCATTGTTTGAGCGCGACTCAGATATAGCGGAACAAGTGGTTGAAGGGGACCAAGAAATTGATTTGCTCGAAGTGGAGATTGACCGGCGCTGCCTAAGAATGCTGGCGTTGGACCAGCCCATGGGCAGAGACCTGCGTTTCATTATCGGTTGTATGCGGGTCTGTATAAACCTTGAACGTATTGCTGATCAGGCGGTCAATATCGCCGAGAGAGCTCTTTATCTCAATCAGCGGCCACCGCTGCCTCACCAACCCCTCATGGAACAACTGGCGGCTACGTCAATGGATATGCTGAAGAGGACCGCATCAGCTTTCAACAATGGAAATACCAGCCAGGCCTCCGAAGTTTGCCAGACGGATGACACGGCAGATGAGCTTAACTTGAAGATTCTCAAACATTTCATCGATTATATAATTGATGAAGTCAGATCAGTGGATCGGGCAGTGAACACGATCATCATCTCTCGCTGCCTTGAACGCTGCGCCGACCTCGCCACCAACATAGCCGAGGCAGTGATTTTCATTGTCGAAGGAGTCGATATCAAGCACCACTGCCAGTCGTAAAAACAGAGCGCATGGTGTATAGCTACAGATCGTGATCACTTAGGGCGGGTGCTGGGACCCGCCCTAAGTGTTTGAGAAAAGCTCTTAATACGGGATTTCACTGGCATCTCCGCTCCCTATGAAATACCTGAGCATCCTGATCTAATTATTCAATCATCTAAATATGATGCAGCACATGGAGCAAAGCAGGTGATTAGCCTGGTAGAGCAACGTCAGATTATTTCAGTTGCACGCTATTACGGCCGGGGAGAAAGTGACCCACTTCCAACGGTGAGAGAGTGCACCGGTACGACCGGTGAGAAATAGTCCACTTGGATCTACCTAATGTGGATAAGTAATCATCATCCATATCTCCCTTCAATATAATCAGCAGTCCTTTGATCCTTAGGTGTAATAAATAGATCCGCGGTCTGGCTGTGCTCGACGATTTCCCCTAGGAGCATAAAAATACACTCGTCACTTACGCGGCGCGCTTGTGCCATATTATGCGTAACCACAACGATTGTATAACGTCCAGCAAGGTTAAGCATTAGGTCCTCTACGCCGCGGGTGGACTCAGCGTCGAGGGCTGAGCAAGGCTCATCCATAAGGATGACTTCTGGTTTCAGAGGTAGTAGGCGAGCTATGCACAATTTCTGCTGCTGTTCAAGTTGCAGGGTAGTGGCTTTCATTTTCAATTTGTCTTTCAAGTCATCCCAAAGAAAGACTTCCCTCAAGGATTTTTCCACAATTTCGTCAGCTACCGATTTTTCTAAAGAGCCCCGTCTGGAATGAACACGTAAGCCGAAGAGAATGTTCTCGTATACAGAAATCGGCAATGGATTGGGACGCTGAAAAACCATACCCACCAATTTGCGCAGCTCATGCAGAGAAACATCCGGATCGTATATATTCTTCCCCAGAATTTTGATCTGTCCTGTCGTAGAGACGTTGCCGTATCGTTCGTTCCCGCGATTGAAACAACGCAGCAAGGTAGTTTTCCCACAGCCCGAAGGACCGATCAGCCCTGTAATCAACCCTTCCGCAACTCCTATACTGACATTGACCAGGGCTTGGAAGTCGCCGTACAATAAGTTCAGTTTGTCGGTTTCGATGCTGTAGTTGTTTGCTCTCTCAACCAAAGGTTCCACTCACGTAGTCGTAGGTCATTTGGTTCGCTGGTGAATCTGAGAATATCACCTCGTTAATGTCGATTTCGATCAGTTCGCCGTTGAGCAAAAAGGCGGTTCGGTCTGCTAATCTCCTTGCCTGTTGAACCAGATTGGTGACAAGGATAATCGTTACCTGCGAGCGCAGTTCTTTAAGGACGTCTTCAATCCTCATGGTGGTAACGGGGTCGACCGCAATGGAAAATTCATCTAGGCAGAGGATCTCTGGTTGGTGAGAAAGGGCGCGGGCAATAGTGAGGCGTTGTTGTTGACCTCCGGATAGCCTCGTTCCAAGACTGTCTAGACGGTCTTTTACTTCATCCCAAAGTGCTGCCTGCTGAAGGCAGTGCTCGACAATTGCATCAAGGTCCTTACGATTGCGGATCCCGGCAGCTCGGGGGGCGAAGGCTACATTGTCGTAAATAGACAAAGGCAATCCCACCGGCAGCGGAAATACCATCCCGATCTTCCGGCGCAGTTGATAGACGCTCTTGACGTCCCTCACATTCTCACCATCAACCTTCGCTGTTCCTTGAACCTTAGCGTCCGGAACCAAGTCTATAGTGCGATTGATGACCTTAAGCAGGGTAGTCTTGCCAGATTGTGCCGGCCCGATGATACTTAAGATTTCGTTCTCGTAGACGTCCAGAGAAATTCCCTTTAGTGCTTCTTTTTCACCATATGTGACCCTGAGGTTGGAAATTTCTATTTTTTTGTCGTCATCTCGCATGGCGATTACCACTTTTTTCGAGAACGTAGATACATTCTTAATACGATTGCCAGCATGTTAACCAACAAGACAGTACCCAGAAGAACAACTGCGGTTCCATAGGGTACAGCCTCGGGAACGCCGGGAACTTGGGTGGAAATGGTGAATAAATGCATAGAAAGGGCCATGCACTGATCAAAGAGGCCGTAAGCAAAAGGATCACCTTCAGAGATAGCTTTATAAAACACTGCGCCAGTAAACATAATCGGCGCAGTCTCTCCGGCTGCTCGTGATACCTGAAGGATGATGCCGGTCAAGATGCCGCTGATTGAATTCGGCAGTACAATGCTACGGATTGTTTGCCAGCGGGTTGCACCAACATTCCAGCAAGCCTCGCGGAAGGCCATGGGCACCGCGCGAAGCGCTTCATTAGTTGCGGCAATGATTACCGGCAAGGTCATAATCGCCAGGGTGAGCGAGGCAGCCAGAATAGAGCGCCCCATCCTAGCAAACAATACGAAAGCGCCAACCCCGAACAGTGCGTGAACAATACTGGGAACACCGGCAAGATTAACCACAGCAAGGTTGATGATACGTGTCAGCCAGTTATCTCCCGCATACTCACTGAGGTATATCGCTGCTAGCACTCCAATAGGAGCGGAAACGAGCAGAGAGATCACAACCAGGTACATGGTACCCAGCAGGGCCGCCCAAATCCCGCCGGCTCGCATGCCGCGTGTTGGATTGGTGAACAAGAAGTCAA
This sequence comes from Deltaproteobacteria bacterium, assembly GCA_020353215.1. Taxonomy (GTDB): domain Bacteria; phylum Desulfobacterota; class Syntrophobacteria; order BM002; family BM002. The sequence goes on along the minus strand of CP070692.1, from coordinate 2,339,512 downwards.
GAGATAGAACCGGAAAGGCTTTGTAGAGGAGATAACAAACAATGAGAATCAGGGGAATAACCATCAAAAGCGTCATGAGAAGGAGAACGCTTTTGGCCACGATTTCAGTTAGTCTCTTCTTGCGGTCGAATGGCGTTGTCGTAAAGAAACTCTCATTGCCGGTGGCGAGTTCTTTCTGCAAACCGGTGTCTGCTCCGCCTAACTTGGGCTTGAAGAGGGAAACGGTCTCCTGTTTTCCAGTCATTGTACCCATTACCTATTTTTGCCGAATTCCCTTGACAACTAAATCGGCCGTAAGATTCACCGCAAAAGTGATGGAAAAAAGTAAAACTCCAATGATAAAAAGGACTTGATAGTGATCTGAATGCACTGGAGCCTCACCGAGTTCAGCAGCGATGGTAGCCGTGAGAGTTCTGACAGAATCGAGTAGACTGTGTGGGATTTTGACGGCATGGCCGGTTGCCATGAGTACGGCCATTGTCTCACCAATTGCTCGAGCAACTCCCAACAGAACAGCGGCCAATAACCCGTTTTTCGCCGCTGGCAGAAGCACTCGGTAAATCACCTGCCAGCGGCTTGCACCAAGGGCTTCGGCGGCTTCGCGATAAGAATCGGGAACAGCTTTGAGAGCATCTTCTCCTATAGAAACAATAATAGGAACGCTCATTAAGGCGAGAATGATACCGCCGTTCAGCACCGTAAGTCCGATAGGGGCATTGAACAAGTCAATGATCATCTCATTCATTATGGTCAGGCCAATAAATCCCCATACAACTGAGGGTATGGCGGCCAGAAGTTCGATGATGATCTTAAATGTTTCTTTGAGTTTGGGACCGCAAAATTCTGACACAAAAATAGCTGCCCCTAAACCGAAAGGGACTGCAATGACCATGGCCAAAACCGTCACGCTGGCGGTTCCAGCAATCAAAGCAAGAACACCATATCGCTTGTGGCTGACAGAGGTAGGATACCATTCAGGACTGGTGAAGAACTCTACGAGGTCTAGACCCCGAAAAAGGAAATCTGCTCCTTCCCGGAAGACAAAGAAGAAAATGCCAAAAACAAAGATAATTGCACTGATTCCACATAACCGAATTACCCATTCAAGCACAGGCTCGGAAAGCGTCTCCAGGCGATGTCTGTTAATCATCTACGCAGAACCCTCTACTGTTTCTTGGCCATAACGCGCTCTTGTTTGGGCAAAGGTACGTACCCACTCTGTTGTACAATTCCCTGACCTACATCGGAATAAATCCACTCAAGATACTTATTTACTTCTCCAGCTGGTTCGCCAAGGGAATACATGTACAGAGGTCGGGCAATCGGATAAGTGCCATTTAGAGCGGTTTCGACGCTGGGCCCGTACACAGGGTCGCCAGATTTCTTAGCAACCTTCAGTTTTTTTACCCGTTCTGTAGCGTAGCCCATACCACTGTAGCCAATGGCGCAGGGAGTTCTTTCCACTAATTCCACTACATCCTTTGAGCCATGAAGGTCTCGGGATCCCAATTTAAAGTCCCTCTGCTTGCCCAGTAACGCCTCGCGGAAATAGTGGTAAGTACCGGAGTTGGACTGTCGACTCACACGAATAATTTCATCATTTACGCAGGCAGCATTGTTTATGCCAAGTTGAGACCACCTGGTGAGCTTGCCGCCCTCACCATAGATGTCAGCGAGTTGCTCGACGGTAATTTGATCCAGGGGATTATCTTTGTGGATATAGACCGCCAAGGCGTCATAGCCGACTACAAATTGCTGGGGCTCTTGGCCGGTGTTCTTCTTTGCCCTCGCTATTTCCTCCGCTTTCATTTGGCGGCTACAATTGGCAATGTCAACAGTGCCGTTGATCAGAGCAGCGATACCTGTGCCGGATCCCCCTCCTGAGACTTCTACTGAGACCAAAGAGTTGATTTTGGCATATTCTTCTGCCCATGCTTGCGCCAAATTTACCATCGTATCAGAACCCATATTCTGAATAACCGCTTTTCCCGATGGCGAGGTGGTGGCCTCTTCGGTTTTCTGGCCGCACCCAGTCTGAAGAATGGAGAACGCTAGTGTGAGACAGATGACTAAGAACGTTTTTGATTTGAAGTGTGATTTGCTAGACATTAGGTTTTCTCCTTCTTCAAAAAGTCATTCCCGATTATTGCCTCAACCAGTTCTCGGATGTGCGACTCTAATATCTGATAAGTCTTTTCATAAGCAGCTCGGATCTCCTCTTCAGAGCCTTCTACCCTTGAAGGGTTTTCTAACTCCCAGCGAAGTGATACGGTCTTCGATGGTGGTAATGGACAAGCTATCTCTGCTTCTCTGCAAAGCGAGACAACGATCTGGTAATTTTCAAAGTCTATAATTTGCTCAAGATATTTGGAAGTCTGCTCAGAAATGTCTATACCCTTTTCTGCCAGAAAGTCCACAGTTTTCAGATCCACAGGGCGGGGAGCAACTCCTGCACTGCTGAACTTGAACCTTTCCAACCCCAGAGAGTTGCCAATACCAGCAGCAATCTGGCCTCGACAGGCGTCGCGCTCATCCACGAAAAGTACTCGGAAGATCTCTTTACCTTTATGTTTGATACCCTCACCTGTGCACATGTAAAGCACTTCTTCACAAATATTGCAGGCTCGATCCGCCACCCGCTCAAAGCGAGTGACGATGGTCATGAGTGACGGAAGACCTTCTGACGGTAGCTTGCCATCTTCATTAAGGCGGATCAATTCATGGTGAATATCCCAACGAATGTCATCAACCTTGTCCTCCATATCCATGGTTGCCCTTGCCAATTCCGGGTTTTGCTCGGCAAAAGACCGCATGGCATTACGCAGCATCGGAATCGAGTTCTTAGCAATGTCTTCGATTTTTTCGTAGGAAGGCTGTGGATCTACGGAACGTAGTCTTAGTAAATGTCGCGCAATGCTCTCCGCGTAATCCCCAATCCGCTCCAATTCATTGTTAATTTTGATTACAGCATAGACGAAGCGCAAATGGCCCGCAGCGGGGTGCTGTCGTACAAGAAATTGCTGGCAAAGCCGGTCTAGCTCCATTTCTAACTCGTCGATATACCGATCCCTCAAGATTACGGAATAGGCCAACTGACGGTCTGCCTGTGTGAGCGCATGTAGGCTTGCCCTAAGCGCGCCCTCTGCCATCGTACCCATTTTGATAACCCTTGAGCGAATTTGGTCGATATCCCGTTGCAGGCTTTCTTCTAGACGAGATGGCATATCAAGTCTCCTTAATTGCAGACACCTAGTTTACTAGTAACTCAAATTGTCACCATTACACAGATGAAATCGGGAGACACAAGAAGACTATATAAAAAGAAGACAAATATCACTAGCAAAGATTCTATCCGATGGAGGGACCATCGCATTTCAACTACTCTAGCTGCGTCTGATTTGAAGATCCTCTCTTTAACAAGATAGCAAATGCCCCCGGCGGTTACTGCGCAAGCAAAAGGTGAGACCACCCAACTCGCGACAACGGTCATTATCTCACCACAGACGACGGCCTCGATAAATGCATGTATCATACCAAAACTCACCACAGCCGCAACGATGAAGTGAATAGTAGAAACT
>CP070692.1:2324614-2335834 GCA_020353215.1 Deltaproteobacteria bacterium | reverse complement strand
TTCACTCTAGGACAGGGTGAGCTGCGAGACAAAGAGCATTCGGAGCAACCATTTTCCTCCTGGTTGTCTGGTACGTCGAGTTGGTTGCCAGTCCTGAGCTTGTCGAAGGACTGGCGCACAACCATTCCGACACATCAAGGACTGCAGCATTAACAGACGCGACTATGCTGCTTTGTCGAACAGCTTATCCTGGCCGTACGAGACTTCTGTGTGGCACCTAAGCAAAACTGGGAAGAACCCGAAAAATCTCTCTTAAATTCGTTTAGTTGTACAAATTTCGAAAGGTTTCAAATTACAGACTAAAGAGCGTCGCCACGAAAATGACCACGCTGATTACACCGTTCATGGTAAAGAAGCTCAAGTTGACTCTGGAAAGATCTTCCGGAGAGACAATAAGGTGCTGGGCCACCAGGAAGGCGAGTATCAGCAACAGTCCAAGATAGTAGGCAGGTCCTAACCTGGCCATCACACCCACTGCAGCCAGGAGCCCGAAGGCAATCAGGTGGCAGAGCTCTGAAATTCTCAGCGCCATACCAATGCCCCATCGCTGGGGGATGGACTTGAGCACGAAACTACGATCAAATTCATAATCCTGACATGCGTAGACAATGTCGAAACCAGCAATCCAAAACAGCACCGCCGCGCCGAGAATGAAGGCTATGGGATGGAAACTACCTGAAACTGCCAACCAGCCCCCTACGGGGGCGAGACCTATAGCCCCGCCCAGAAACAGGTGACTTAGCCAGGTGAACCTTTTCGTGAACGAATACAAGAAGGTGACTGCCAAGGCTACGGGAGAGAGAATGAAACAGATCCGATTCAGCTCATGGGCAGCTGTAATGAATACCGCTGAAGCAAGTAGGACGAACAACCACACCTCTTTCTTTTTCAGCGTTCCCCGTGGGATTTCCCGATTGCGGGTCCTTTGATTGGCAGCGTCTATTTCTGCGTCCACTAAACGGTTAAAGGCCATGGCTGCGCTGCGAATCCCTACCATGGCGACGAGAATCCAGAAAACTTGTCGCTTGGATGGCCAGCCGTGAGCAGCCAAAAATGCGCCCATAAAGGCAAATGGCAAAGCGAACACCGTGTGTTCTATCTTTATCATTCTTAAAATCAGCTTGAACTTATTCCACATAGTCCGGTCCTGAACCTGTCCGCAGCCCCAGATTACGTGCTTACCTTTTGCCGCTTACTGCCTACTATCTCAAGAAATGCAGGGGTACCCTCTGGCTGAGTTCACCCACCTCATGGAGCATGTCGAAAAATAGTCTTAGGCCTGCCTGTTTGTCCGCGTCCAGATCATACTCGATGGTCTGCAGATATTGGACACACTCTCCTTTGGAAAACCAAGAGCATTGGCCCGCAGTAGCGGCGATCTCCTCCAGATGACGCAGACCATATTCCCTGGCCTCAAGGAGCGTTGTGTGTGCTTGATGCACCAACCCGTCTCTGTTGGCTAGGGCTTCACGGCGTAAGGCCCAGACAGCAAAAACAAAGGAGCATCCAGTCCACTCATGCCAGGCAGCACCAAGATCCAGCGCGATCCTTACCTCTGGGCTTTTCTGTAGCCTCAAGGCGTCGTCACCTATGGCGAGTACTGCCGAGGCCCCATCCGGCCACCCCGGTCCAGAAGAGTGATAGTCTGCGACCCGATAGCGGGGCTCCACCTCGAATCTCTTGGAGAACAGCAGTTTCAGCAAGGCTATGGAGGTTTCAGACTTGGGTGTCAGGATGATCTCTTTGACTGCAAGCTCTTTCAAAGGCACCGTGGAGAGTAGCAAAACCGAGCAGACCTGGCTCCTGCAACTAATTGAGAGGTCTGGTAGCAGCACATATTCTTCGAAACGGCGCGCATACTCTAAAGACGAAACCAGCCCCAGATCCAACTCGGCGGCGGCCAACAGTGCATTCAGAACGGTCGGGGTTCCGTCGACAATCAGGAAATCGTGACCAACCGCCCCGCTTTCCAGCGGATAGAATATGGGTAAGGTGTTGATGAAGTCCACCTTGCCTACTCTCAGACGGTCTGCGGGATTCTTTTTGTCGCTGCTCACGGTTGTTCTCTCGATCTTTAGTTGCGGGGTGATCTTGTTGGCCTCCCGATTGTGAAATTCCGAAGCTGAAATTTCAACTGCACTTCAATCGCTAAATGACAAAGAAGAGCCCGTCACTGCCATCAAAACCTCCGATGGGGCTGGCATCTTGCCTGACTACTCATGTCACCCATTCAACCTCTCCCCGACACCCTGCCGCAACAATTGATTCTCCATCAGTAGCGCCAACTCGAATCGCCAGCCACCGTTTCCCCTTTTCGAGGCTGCCGTAACGTTGCACTAGTCCCAGATTGCGGGCGCCATGAAGAGTAGCCATAGAAAGCACCGTTTCAGGATCAATCCCACACCGCTCCACAAGAACAGCCATTTCGTTGAAAAGGTTCAGATCATCGTTGCTGGCCAGACTGTCGGTTCCAAGACCGCAGGAAACGCCCGCATCCAGAAACCGCCCCACTGGTGGCAGACCATGTCCGAGAAAGAGATTGCTTCTGGGGCACAGGCAGACACCAGCTTCTGTACGGCTAAGTAGTTCAATCTCCTCTTTGCTCACTTTTACGGCATGGATACAGAGAGTGCGTCGATCGAGACAACCGAGCCGGTCTAAGTATGTCACCGGGCCACATCCGGGAGGTGACCACCTGTCAGGCTCCAGGCCGCGCTCCTCCAAGAGGTCTCGGAGAGGACCTCGGCCACTTTGGAGGAACATGATTTCCTCCTCTGATTCCGCGACGTGCACGGGGACGGTCTTTTCCCGAACCCCGCTCCATGCCTTGACTTCTCTCAGGAGAGCCGCTGAGGTCGTGTAAGGAGCATGAGCCGAAAGGCTGATCTCTTCTTGGCCGTCCGCCAGTATCTGCTGCGCTCTTTCAGGAAATCTGTTAAGAGCTTGCTCCAAACTGTCGGTCTGCAGGCCTAGCACCTCCAGAAAGGTCCGGGTAATCGGTGTTCCCTCAACGATTCGCTCGGCGAAGCGGGCGGACGAGTTAATGTCGGCCACGATTCCGGTGCCAAACGAACGCATCGAAGTCAAGGCACGTTGGTGTGCCAGTTCAAGCTGAAGCCCGTTCATCCGCTCCTTTGCGGCCAGCAGTCTGCGGATCCACTGGGCCATGCCCCCTTGGGCTGGAACTTTCCCTGCTAGGCCGCTCAAATCCAGGTGAGTATGGGCGTTGACCAGAGCTGGGAGCAAGGCGCCATCTTGGTGCTCACACACCTGAGCCGAGGGCCATTGGCGCCGGAGCAACCGAAAAGGTCCCACGTCTTCGATAACCCCTTCGGCAACCAGCACTGCACCATCTTCAATGGGCGGTCGAGTTATGGGGAACACGAAACTAGCCCGGTGTAGTATAGGACGCAGGAACTTAAGCCGACTTGGAGACGCGGGGACGCGACGACGCGGAGGAACACCAAAGTGCTTTTCGTTGGTCATATCGGAATATCCTTCGGTCCTCTCTTAACCCGGATGATTCATCAATTGCTTGCTGCGCCCCGGATATGGTCGTCGTTCTGGGCGTCCTCGGGTGTCAGCCAGCCTAGTCTCGCCCCTCAGGCTGTGCCGCCTTCCCGATCGACTAGCTCATAGTACATATTCCGTTGTCTTGGTTCGTAACCAGCCTCTACAATAGTTCTTTTGATCTCCTCCACTGACAGCCTGTGCCTCACTCCGGCAGCGGCCACCACGTTTTCCTCGATCATGGTACTACCGAAGTCATTGGCCCCAAATTGAAGAGCCACCTGCGCTACGCCTGATCCCATGGTGACCCAGGAGACTTGAATATTGCGGATGTTATCCAGCACCAGTCTGCTGATTGCCAAGGTCTTCAAGTATTCCACCGCAGTCGCTTGAGAGGTCTGAAGAGCCGTGTTTTCCGGCTGAAAACTCCAGGGGATGAAGGCGGTAAAGCCGCTAGTCCGGTCCTGAAGCTGTCGGAGTCGCAGGAGATGCTCTAGACGGTGCTCAAAGGTTTCGATATGCCCGAACATCATGGTAGCGGTCGTTCTCAGACCAAGACCGTGAGCAGATTCCATTACCGCTAACCATTGGGCAGCAGTACATTTGTGCGGAGAAATGGATCTACGAACCTCCTCCACCAGAATCTCTGCTCCTCCACCTGGAATCGAATCGAGGCCACTCCGCTGCAGTCGCACCAGAACTTCTTCGATTTCCAATCCTTCAGACCGCGCCATATGGACAATCTCGGGAGGTGAGAAGCCGTGGATATGAATGGAAAAGCGTTCTTTCATGAAACGGAGCATTTCCTCATAGAAACTCAGAGCCAAGTCAGGATGGAGACCTCCTTGGAGTAGTATCTGTGTCCCTCCCAAGGAAAGGGTTTCCTCGATTTTGTCGGCCAACTCTTGGTTGCTGAGCACATAGCCTTCTTCAGCCCCCGGAGACTTGTAGAAGGCGCAGAAGCGACAACCAGAGATGCAAATATTGGTGTAGTTGATATTTCGATCGACAACATAGGTCACCACTGGCTCCGGATGCAGTATGAGGCGGCGGTGATTGGCAAGCGCAGCTAGGGTGTAGAAATCCGCTTTTTCCCACAAGATCAGAGCTTCTTCCCTGGTGAGACGCTTCCCGGACCAGGCTTTTGCAGCAATTCTTTCAGCTTCGGAGAGCATAGCTTAATTCGTTCCTTACCAGCCGTGTCACCGCGTCTTCGTGTCGGCCCGGGGTCGAACCGGCCTGAAAAAAGTGTCCCTCTCCACCGGTCGCCTCCCTGCCGCGCGAATCAAGGCTTCCAACTCGTTCGGGGTGAGCGCCTCTGCACTGGAAGCTCCGGCCATGTGGCCGATTTGCTCTTCCATGACGGTGCCATCGAGGTCATCGGCACCAAAATAAAGGGCGACTTGGGCCATCTTCACACCCAGCATGATCCAGTAAGCCTTGATATGAGGGAAATTATCCAGTAGCAATCGGGCAACCGCTATGGTTTTCAGATCCGTAAAACCGGTTCTTGCTGACAGGTGTGAGAGGCCCGTGTTCGAGGGCTGGAAGGCCAGAGGAATGAAGGTGATAAACCCACCGGTTTCGTCCTGGGCTTGTCGGAGCGCCAGCAAGTGGTCAACTCGCTCCGCCGGCGTCTCCAAGTGGCCATAAAGAAGCGTGGCATTGGAGCGAATCCCAAGTTTATGGGCCTCCTTGGCAATTTCCAACCAACCTTCACTACTCAGCTTCTCAGGACAGAGAAGTTGACGAATGCGATGACTGAATACTTCGGCTCCCCCTCCTGGCAAGGCAACCACCCCTGCATCAGCCAACTCTGTGAGGACTTCTGAGACGGACAATTTGGCCTCCTGGGCCATGTGAGCAATTTCCACGGTGGTAAACGCCTTTATGAGGGCCTCGGGACGGACCTGTTTAATTTCACGAACGAGGTCTACATAGTACGACAAGGGCAAGCCGGGATGGCAACCACCCACCACATGATATTCAGTGATGGGTTCATGCAGACGCTCCCTGGCTTTAGCTGCCACCTCCTCCACAGTCAGGACGAACCCCCCTTGCTCGCCTGGACTCCTGCTGAACGCGCAGAAGCTGCAATCGTTGGCGCAGATATTGGAATAGTTAATGTGTTGATTAAAAACCCAATAGGTGTCTTGCCCGTGAAGCCGCTCCCGAACTAAATTGGCCATGAATCCAAGGGCCAGTAAATCCTGAGTTTCAAACAGACGCACTCCGTCTTCTCTGGAGAGACGACTACCGGCCACAACCTTTTCGTAGATATCACCCAGATCACTCCGCTTGACCCACTGTTCTCCGATGGAGGCAGGACTAAACCCTCGCACATCAAGTTCACTGTATTCTATTTTTCGACTTGAGCCCATTGTTCGTCTCGCCATATCCTCTGCGTCTGCTTGCTCTGCATCTTGGCGCTGCACTAGCCACTACGTAAGCCTATGCCGGCTTTCTTCTTACGACAACCAATGGGATAGACCACCGCTTGCCATTCCATGACGCAGTATTGCGATGCAGTCCCTAATCCGCCCTTGCACGTTCTCATCACTCGCCTGGAAGAGTCCCACTCCAGAATCCATATAAGCCACACAGTAGGCCTGGAGGAAGCGGTCCAACATAGCATCCAAGAAGAAGGCTGCCAGCTCCGGATCCAAATCCTGGCGCAACTCACCCCGCCCCATTCCTTCCTCAACTAGAGGCCGTAAATAGTCAATGGAAAACAATCTGATCATTTTTAGTAGATCGGTCCGAAAGGGAAAATCCTCCTGGAAGAGCATCTTGAGGTAGACTTGATAGATCCTTGGATGCCTTCGAATAAAGTGGATGCCAGCCTGCAATGACTTGGCAAGACGAACGAAGAAATCTTCCCCCTCGGAATGGGCCTTCACCTGCTTGAGACTCCGCTTCACCAGGACGACGGCGTGATCAAAGACGTAAAAATACAGATTCCTCTTACTACCGAAGTACTGGAAAATCGAGCCCTTGGCGATACCAAGCCGTCCCACCATTCTGTTGATGCTGGCCTTCTCGTAGCCCCAACGAGCAAACTCCTCAATGGCCGCATCCATAATGCGTTCCTGTTTGTCGGAAGGTAGTTTGGCAAAGGTTGGGCGGATGTAAGTAGTCTCTTCCATATAGCTTGCTCGTGTCTCCTGCTTTTGACGAAAAGTGACCAGGTGGTCATCATAAGTGGCCGGGGCTTGGCTGTCAAGATTTATGAGGCGGGCACGCGAAGCTCAGGACGAGCTTAGGGTGGCCCTTGGGCCGGTTGACAGGGGCAATCAACTATGTAAAGGTTGCCGCGTCTGGCACCAATCATGAGTCTGCGGATACAATGGTTCTGCGGATCTCAAAGCTCGTCAATCGTCCAACAATTTCCTGCTTTCTCCAAAGACAGTAATCATGGGGGTAGGAATGACTCAAGAGAAGAAAGCTCGTGAGTCCATAGGTACGTTGGCTCTCATCGATTGAAGAATGTTGGCGTTATTCCGAAGATTTATATCGAGGGAGGATTTCGTATGATCATTGCACAGATCACCGTGGGCGAGATGGAGGTATTCTGTTACGTAATTGCTTGCGAAGAGAGCCGAGAGGCAGCAGCCATTGATCCGGCAGGCGACAAAGATGACCTAGAGAGGATTATTGCGGTTCTCGAGGAAAAGGATCTACACCTTTCTTACATCATTAATACTCATGGTCATGCTGATCACACGTACGGAAACCAGCTATTAGCCAGCCACACCGGCGCCAGGACGGTGATGCATGAACTGGACGACGACTTGTTCACAACGGAGGATGCTAAGGCGTGGGCCGCGGCATTCGGGCTTACGGCTGCCCCGCCGGTGGATATCCGGATAACGGACGGCGATCGACTCGCCCTGGGCAAACTGACCTTAGAGTTCATCCACACACCGGGTCATACTCCGGGGGCTGTCTGTGTCCTGGTAGAAGACAACCTCTTCACCGGTGACACCCTTTTTGTGGGAGCCGTTGGGCGCACTGACCTGCCGGGAGGCTCCATGGAAACACTGCTCAGGTCCATTGAGGAAAAGCTACTCCCCCTCCCGGAAGAGACGGTAATTTGGCCCGGACACGACTATGGTGATCAGCCCACGTCCACGCTGGCGCGTGAAATGGAAACCAATCCTTATATTACGGACTTCATCCTGGACAGATGATCCGAAGCGGAGATATGGGACCGAGCAAGGTGAAGCCATGGTGACAAAACAACAGTGAAGAGATTGGTGGGTTCTGCCGCCGAATTAGACAGTATTGGGGCTAGGCAAGAAAGTGTCCAATTCGTGTTTGAGTTCTCGTTGCATCAACTCTGCCACTGCATATTCTGGTGACAAATCCTCGTACAGAATTCTGTGCATTTGCTCGCAGATGGGCATCTCAACTCCCCGTTGAAGGGCCAGGTGGTACACTGAGCGGGTGGTCTTGACGCCTTCTGCCACCATCTTCATCTCACCGAGAATGTCCGTCAGTTTCTTACCCTGTCCAAGTTGATATCCAACGGTCCGGTTACGGCTGAGGTCCCCCGTGCAGGTAAGGACGAGGTCTCCCACTCCAGCCAATCCGAGAAAGGTTAGCGGATTGGCACCCATGCTCGTTCCCAATCGACTCATCTCAGCCAGTCCGCGGGTGATCAGTGCTGCCCGAGTATTGTGACCCAGGCCGAGGCCGTCAATAATGCCGGCTGCCAGAGCAACGATGTTCTTCAGGGCACCCCCCATTTCCACCCCGATCACATCATTGCTAGTGTAGACCCGGAAATACTCCGTCGAAAAGAGCGTTTGGATTTCCCGAGCCACTTCTCTCGAATCAGAGGCAGCCGTGACCGCAGTAGGTACCCTTTTGATTACCTCAGAGGCAAAGCTGGGACCCGAGAGAACACCATACTCCCAGTCCATGCTTGCAGGCATGAGCTCGTTCCAGATCCCGGACATGGTTTTCAAGGATTCGTTTTCTATCCCTTTAGTGGCACTCACCAAAATAATCGGCCCTTCCAAGAATTCCAACATCTGCAAGGCAACGCGTCGATGCACATGGGATGGAACCGCCATCAACAAGATCCTCTTGCCGGCCATGACCGCCTCCAGATTGCTGTCTGGGTGCAGAAGTGGTGAGAGCTGAACTCCTGGCAGGTAGAGGGAATTCTCCCGGGTCTTTTGCATTTCTTGGCAAAGGTCGGTTTCGAAAACCCACAGGGAAACCGGAACGGACTTTGCGGCCAACAAATTGGCTAGGGCGGTTCCCCAGCTGCCCCCACCTATCACTCCCACTGGCTCTAGCAGTGCCTCTTGTTGATCTTGCTTGTCCATTATATCTTCCCACACACCCACTAGTTAAAGCGTCTCGGAAATTCTACAACTGATTGAAAATAAAGGAATTCTTTCGAGGCCTACGTTTCTGCCTCGCACCTGGGTGAAGCTTCTATTTGCTGTCATCTGCCTGCTGTCCGATGCCTGATGCTTCCTCCTCTTCCTCCTCCGACTCTGCCAAAAGGGTCATATCCACTACTCTCTCATCTTGCTCGATGTCAATGAGGCGCACTCCCTGGGTAACCCGCCCGATTACCGAAATCTCATTGACCTTCATCCGAATGATGCGACCGGTGTCAGTTATGAGCATGATCTCGTCATTGTCTTCCACCTGAAGAAAACCCACCACCGGCCCATTTCTCTTGGTGGTTCTCATGCTCAAAACCCCCTTGCCTCCCCGGCGCCGGAGCGGATATTCCCGGGTGTTAGTCCGTTTGCCGTAACCATTTGCGCTCACCGTTAGAATGGTGGCTTCCTCACTCACCACCTCCATGCCCACCAGCGAGCTGCCATTGACTTTCATTCCCCTCACACCCCGAGCCACGCGTCCCATGGGCCGAATTCCGGTTTCCTGAGTACGCAGGGCTTTCCCCGCCTGTGTGGTAAAGAAGAGTTGCTGGCCGCCATCGGTGAGCCGAGCATTAATCAATTCGTCATCTTCGTCGATTTTCAGGGCGATAATGCCGCCCGATCGCGGTTTGCCAAAAGCCATAAGATCGGTTTTCTTCACCACACCTTTTCTGGTAGCCATCACCACGTAAATATCGGTTTCGAACTCTCGCACCGGCAGAATGGTGGCGACTCGTTCCGCCTCCTGGAGTTGCAGCAGGTTAACAATGGCCTTACCTCGGGCCAATGGACTGGCTTCAGGCAACTCGTATACTTTCAGCCAGTGGATGCGGCCCAGGTTCGTAAAGAAAAGGAGATAATCATGTGTTGAAGCTACGAAAAGGAGTTCAACAAAATCTGCTTCCCGCGGTCTTGTACCAGTCCTCCCCTTGCCGCCCCTGCGTTGACTTCGGTAAATTTGCACAGGACTTCTTTTGATATATCCGGCGTGGGAGACAGTGACCACCATGTCCTCTTCGGTAATGTAATCTGCCAGATCTAGCTCGCTAACATCATGGACAATTTCTGTACGCCTGCTGTCACCATACCTCTCTTTCAGTTCCAGGAGTTCCTGGCGTACCACTCTCATCAAAAGGCTCTCATCACCAAGTATCTCACGCAGGCGGGCGATCTCTTCCATAATAGTGCGGTGTTCCTCGAGTATACGTTCTCGCTCAAGCCCTGTGAGTCTCTGCAAACGCATCTCCAAGATGGCCTGTGCTTGCTTAGCAGTCAATGCGTATCCTTCCATCAACTGAGTTTTCGCCTCTTTGGGGTTAGGAGCTTTCTTGATGAGCTCGATGATTGCATCCAGATTTTCCAGGGCGATTTTCAAACCTTCAAGAATATGGGCACGCTCCTCAGTTCGCCGCAAATCGAATGCTGTCCGGCGCAACACCACTGTGCGGCGATGCTCCAAAAAGTGGTCCAAAATGTCTTTCAGGGGAAGAGTTTCCGGGCGGTTGTGAACAATGGCCAGCATGTTGATGCCGAAGGTGATCTCCATCTGAGTATATTTATAGAGGTTGTTCAGAATGACTTCAGCATGCTCGCCTCGCTTCAGGTCGATGGCCACCCTCATTCCCTGGCGGTCCGACTCATCCCGAATGTCCCGAATTCCTTCAATCTTTTTTTGCTTGACCAGTTCCGCAATGCGCTCAAGCAATCGAGCCTTGTTCACCTGATAGGGTAGTTCTCCAATGACTATGCGCTGCTGGTCTCCATCCTCTTGTTCCACCTCCACCCGAGCACGCACTTTGATAAGCCCCTTTCCCGTGGCATAAGCCTCTCGGATGCCTGCGGCACCGTGGATTAAGCCTGCTGTGGGAAAGTCTGGCCCGGGTATAAGACCGAGAAGACTGCCAAGGTCTATTTGCGGGTTGTCAATGGTGGCGATTAGTGCATCGATGACTTCGGAAAGATTATGAGGTGGAATATTGCTGGCCATGCCAACTGCTATACCAGATGATCCATTGATGAGGAGATTGGGCACAAGGGTCGGCAGTACGGCCGGTTCCTCCAGGGAAGAGTCGTAGTTGGCGACAAAATCGACCGTCTCTTTGGCCAGATCAGTGAGAAACTCATGAGCGAGCTTGCTCTGGCGAACTTCAGTGTATCGCATGGCCGCTGGTGGATCTCCATCCACCGAACCAAAGTTCCCCTGACCATCAACGAGAGCATAGCGCATTGAGAAACCCTGAGCCATGCGCACAAGTGCATCGTAGACAGCAGTATCCCCGTGGGGATGAAATTTACCGATAACGTC